>NZ_BMKC01000013.1 GCF_014643775.1 Arenimonas soli | reverse complement strand
ACGGACTTGCAGTGGCCAGTGGATATGACTTTGAGAGAGAAGGGTACTCCCTGGTTGGAATAGACCCTTTCCGTCTGCTTCAAAACAGCCAGGTTTTTAGTCTAATAAGACCAAACGAGAATCCAGCACACAAGAGTCAACTAGTGTGGATGGCATGCCACTCTGCAGCATTTGAGGACCTTAGAGTCTCAAGTTTCATCAGAGGGACAAGAATGGTCCCAAGAGGACAATTATCCACCAGAGGGGTTCAAATTGCTTCAAATGAGAACATGGAAACAATGGACTCCAACACTCTTGAACTGAGAAGTAGATATTGGGCTATAAGAACCAGAAGCGGAGGGAACACCAACCAACAGAGAGCATCTGCGGGACAGATTAGCGTTCAACCCACTTTCTCGGTACAGAGAAATCTCCCCTTCGAAAGAGCGACCATAATGGCAGCTTTTACAGGGAATACTGAGGGTAGAACGTCTGACATGAGGACTGAAATCATAAGAATGATGGAAAGTGCAAGACCAGAAGATGTGTCATTCCAGGGGCGGGGAGTCTTCGAGCTCTCGGACGAAAAGGCAACGAACCCGATCGTGCCTTCCTTTGACATGAGTAATGAAGGATCTTATTT
>NZ_BMKC01000012.1 GCF_014643775.1 Arenimonas soli | reverse complement strand
GCCTAACACAAGGCGTCGGCTTGAATGATTAGTTAGGCGGCGACTTGCCGGGCCGCGGTTCAATAAGTAACTGTCTAAGAGCCTCAAACTCGATTGCGCCTTCGTCGCGCGGGATGTCGTAACGCTTTGAGGGATCCAGTCTAATCGTATCAACCCGCTCCGGCATGTGGACCATGTAGTCGTCGAAGAATGCGACGCGTTCTGAAGATTGGTAAGTCCCTGTCACTTTGAAGGCACCCACACCCCAGATATTGACGGTGTAGCGGGGCCTGTTCTTTTCACAGATTCGGACGCGCTCAGGATCCGGGCCGGGACCAAATGAACTCGTGGAATAGAGCGGTGTAAACGAGGTCTCGTTCCTACTTAGGAAGAGGACATAATGTGACCCAATCGTCATTGGCGCCTTGGTGGAGAAGAGCACGGATGCAGATTCTCCATAGCTACCTTTGTAGGCTTCCATAACTTTAACGATGTACCTATTCCCACAATCGCCGGGAATTACTTGCCCCATCTCGATCCGACCGAACAGGACAAGTTCTGAAGCTTCAGTCAGCTCGCTCAGTTCGACCGGCCTAACCTTCGTCGCGTATGCGGCACCGGGAAGCAACAAGCCTAAGCAGATTGCGAAGCGCAGTTTCATGTGCCTAACACAAGGCGTCGGCTTGAATGA
>NZ_BMKC01000011.1 GCF_014643775.1 Arenimonas soli | reverse complement strand
TACTCCTTCCGTAGAAGGCCCTCTTTTCAAACCGTATTTAAAGCGACGATAAATGCATTTGAAGAAAAGACGATCAAGAATCCACAATATCAGGTGCAATATCCCAATAATGTTAGCTGCAACAACGAGTGGGTCACTTGAACCGCTGCAGTTGCACTCCCATCCGATTCTGGTAGGCCTGCAAATTTTCAATAAGATCATCCTTAAGACCTGTACTGGAGTTAGGGTGAGTCCCGACTGTCCTCATAGCCTGCACCATTTGCCTAGCCTGGCTTGCGACTTCCATGGCTTCCGCTGCCTGTTCACTTGATCCAGCCATCTGCTCCATAGCCTTAGCCGTAGTACTGGCTAGTACCATTCTATTCTCATGCCTAATTAGTGGGTTGGTAGTAGTTGCCATCTGCCTGTGGGACCGATGTTGTGCGTCGGCAATCTGCTCACAAGTGGCACATACTAATCCAAGAGCCCCTTCTGCAGTTACTGTCCCCATCCTGTTGTATATGAGACCCATGCAGCTGGCAAGCGCACCAGTTGAGTAACTGAGTGCAACTTCCTTTGCTCCATGAAATGTCATTTCCCTCTTCAGTTTCTTGTATAATTTAACTGCCTTGTCCATGTTGTTTGGGTCCCCATTCCCATTTAGGGCGTTTTGGACAAACCGTCTACGCTGCAGTCCTCGCTCACTGGGCACGGTGAGCGTGAACACAAACCCTAAAATCCCCTTAGTCAGAGGTGACAGGATTGGTCTTGTCTTTATCCACTCCATGAGAGCCTCGAGATCTGCGTTCTTCCCTGCAAAAACATCCTCAAGTCTCTGCGCGATCTCGGCTTTGAGGGGGCCTGATGGGATGATAGAGAGAACGTAC
>NZ_BMKC01000010.1 GCF_014643775.1 Arenimonas soli | reverse complement strand
GCTTACTTGATGATCTTTGCAACCACGCCGGCGCCGACGGTGCGGCCGCCTTCGCGGATGGCGAAACGCAGGCCTTCGTCCATCGCGATCGGGGCGATCAGGGTGACCACCATCTTCACGTTGTCGCCCGGCATCACCATCTCCACGCCTTCCGGCAGCTGGCAGGCGCCGGTCACGTCGGTCGTGCGGAAGTAGAACTGCGGACGGTAGCCCTTGAAGAACGGGGTGTGGCGGCCGCCCTCGTCCTTCGACAGAACGTACACCTCGGCCTCGAACTCCGTGTGCGGGGCGATCGAGCCCGGCTTGCACAGCACCTGGCCGCGCTCCACGTCGTCACGCTTGGTGCCGCGCAGCAGCAGGCCGGCGTTGTCGCCCGCCTGGCCCTGGTCGAGCAGCTTGCGGAACATCTCGACGCCGGTGACCGTGGTCTTCTGGGTCGGGCGGATGCCGACGATTTCGATTTCGTCGCCCACCTTGATGATGCCGCGCTCGATGCGGCCCGTGACCACCGTGCCACGACCCGAAATCGAGAACACGTCCTCGACCGGCATCAGGAACGGCTTGTCCACGTCGCGCTGCGGCTCCGGGATGTAGGTGTCAAGCGCCTCGACCAGCTGGATGATCGCCGGAACGCCGATCTCCGACTGGTCGCCTTCCAGCGCCTTGAGCGCCGAACCCTTGATGATCGGGGTGTCGTCGCCCGGGAAGTTGTACTTGCTCAGCAGCTCGCGGATCTCCATCTCCACCAGCTCCAGAAGCTCGGCGTCGTCCACCATGTCCGCCTTGTTCATGAACACGACGATGTAGGGAACGCCCACCTGGCGGGCCAGCAGGATGTGCTCGCGGGTCTGCGGCATCGGGCCGTCGGCCGCCGAGCACACCAGGATCGCGCCGTCCATCTGCGCCGCACCCGTGATCATGTTCTTCACGTAGTCGGCATGGCCCGGGCAATCAACGTGCGCATAGTGACGGGTCGGGGACTCGTATTCCACGTGCGCGGTCGAGATCGTGATGCCACGCGCCTTCTCTTCCGGCGCCGCGTCGATCGCGTCGTAGGCCTTGAATTCGCCGCCGAAGCGCTCGGCGCCCACCTTCGTCAGCGCCGCCGTCAGCGTCGTCTTGCCGTGGTCAACGTGACCGATGGTGCCCACGTTCACGTGGGGCTTGGTGCGCTCAAACTTACCCTTGGACATT
>NZ_BMKC01000009.1 GCF_014643775.1 Arenimonas soli | reverse complement strand
GGGCCATCGTTTTCGCAAATAGTTACAACGATTACTTCAATAAGGATCCATCACTGGATCCCGCCTTAGCCTCTACGACACGTCTTGATGACAGTTTCGTCTCAAACGCTCGCTACTTCCCATGTTTTCAAAGAACACGATGCCGGCCGCAAAGCCAGATCGTATGAATTCTTGTGTGTGCGCTGTCATTCCACGTGGCCAACCCCTGGTGGAGCCAGTCGGGATCGAACCGACGACCCCCTGCTTGCAAAGCAGGTGCTCTCCCAGCTGAGCTATGGCCCCGTGATTAGAGTGGTGGGTCTAGGAGGACTCGAACCTCCGACCTCACCCTTATCAGGGGTGCGCTCTAACCACCTGAGCTACAGACCCAGGCCGGATCACGTTGTGGAATGCAGGAAACTTGTGCGGACGCCCACTGAGAACAAACTCGTCTTTGCTCAAAAGGAGGTGATCCAGCCGCACCTTCCGATACGGCTACCTTGTTACGACTTCACCCCAGTCATGAATCACACCGTGGCAAGCGTCCCCCTTGCGGTTAGACTACCTGCTTCTGGTGCAACCCACTCCCATGGTGTGACGGGCGGTGTGTACAAGGCCCGGGAACGTATTCACCGCAGCAATGCTGATCTGCGATTACTAGCGATTCCGACTTCACGGAGTCGAGTTGCAGACTCCGATCCGGACTAGGATGGGGTTTCTGGGATTGGCTCCACCTCGCGGCTTCGCGACCCTCTGTCCCCACCATTGTAGTACGTGTGTAGCCCTGGCCGTAAGGGCCATGATGACTTGACGTCATCCCCACCTTCCTCCGGTTTGTCACCGGCAGTCTCCTTAGAGTTCCCGACTTTACTCGCTGGCAACTAAGGACAAGGGTTGCGCTCGTTGCGGGACTTAACCCAACATCTCACGACACGAGCTGACGACAGCCATGCAGCACCTGTCTCACGGTTCCCGAAGGCACCCCTCGATCTCTCAAGGGTTCCGTGGATGTCAAGGCCAGGTAAGGTTCTTCGCGTTGCATCGAATTAAACCACATACTCCACCGCTTGTGCGGGCCCCCGTCAATTCCTTTGAGTTTCAGTCTTGCGACCGTACTCCCCAGGCGGCGAACTTAACGCGTTAGCTTCGACACTGAACTCTCAATTGAGCCCAACGTCCAGTTCGCATCGTTTAGGGCGTGGACTACCAGGGTATCTAATCCTGTTTGCTCCCCACGCTTTCGTGCCTCAGTGTCAGTGCTGGTCCAGGTGGCCGCCTTCGCCACAGATGTTCCTCCCGATCTCTACGCATTTCACTGCTACACCGGGAATTCCACCACCCTCTACCGCACTCTAGTCCGCCAGTATCCACCGCAATTCCCAGGTTGAGCCCGGGGCTTTCACGGCAGACTTAACGAACCACCTACGCACGCTTTACGCCCAGTAATTCCGAGTAACGCTTGCACCCTTCGTATTACCGCGGCTGCTGGCACGAAGTTAGCCGGTGCTTATTCTTACGGTACCGTCATTCTCCCGGGGTATTAACCCGGAAGGTTTCTTCCCGTACAAAAGTGCTTTACAACCCGAAGGCCTTCTTCACACACGCGGCATGGCTGGATCAGGCTTGCGCCCATTGTCCAATATTCCCCACTGCTGCCTCCCGTAGGAGTCTGGACCGTGTCTCAGTTCCAGTGTGGCTGATCATCCTCTCAGACCAGCTACGGATCGTCGCCTTGGTGAGCCTTTACCTCACCAACTAGCTAATCCGACATCGGCTCATCCAATCGCGCAAGGCCCGAAGGTCCCCTGCTTTCACCCGTAGGTCGTATGCGGTATTAGCGTAAGTTTCCCTACGTTATCCCCCACAACTGGGTAGATTCCGATGTGTTCCTCACCCGTCCGCCGCTCGCCACCCAGAGAGCAAGCTCTCCTGTGCTGCCGCTCGACTTGCATGTGTTAGGCCTGCCGCCAGCGTTCACTCTGAGCCAGGATCAAACTCTTCAGTTAAAGCTTAAAGCTTTGTCTGCAGATGCTCGACCTTGACTTCTTATCGCTTGATAACTCAATTGACTTAAAGCTCTTGGCTGAACGTCTGCAAGAAATGGACTCATCCATCCCCAGCAGGCGCCCGCACAAATTTCCTGCGCACACTGTCAAAGATCCTCAAACCCGGCGGCCTTCCGGCCCGCCATCCCAGGGCATTTCGCTCAAGGGAGCCGCACATTATACGAGAGTTTCGAAGGACGTCAACATCTTTTCGACGCCCTTTTTTGCCCCCCG
>NZ_BMKC01000008.1 GCF_014643775.1 Arenimonas soli | reverse complement strand
TGAGGCTCTTAGACAGTTACTTATTGAACCGCGGCCCGGCAAGTCGCCGCCTAACTAATCATTCAAGCCGACGCCTTCGGCGCGGCTTAACTCAAGGTGTTAGGCGTCGCATGTGGTTTTGGCGAGACTCGTACTTCGAAGAATTGCGTGCTGTCGCGTCAGCTGCCGCTGAGCGGACTGAGTGGCAGGCGTACGCTTCCTACTGTACCCAGCTTGAGAAGGGGCTACGTAAACCAGCCCTCGTCACTTTGGGCGGTTTCGTTGCGGACCTCTGCCAACAACCCTTCTCGCAGCGCCGGGCGTTTCTGGCGTGGCTTCTGCCGATTGCGTCCGAGAGTAAAGCGTCCCATATGCTGGTTCCGCACCCGCTCTGGCTGGGTCTAGTTCGCCCAAGCGTTGTAGAGTGGCGGGAGCGAGAGCCAGCCTCCCTGGAGGCTCACCGCTGGTGCCGCAAGTACGGGGGCGGCGCCTAACTAATCATTCAAGCCGACGCCTTCGGCGCGGCTTAACTCAAGGTGTTAGGCCCCACAAGATGGTTCGTACCGTTGGTGAAGACAAGAGCGAACAGAAGCTACTGGACGATATTGCTGAGTTCGGTTGGCATTGCGTCCACATCCTCGCCGAGGGCGAGCATGTCGAGTACTCATTTACGGTCGGGCTCTTTCAGTCTTTCCGCCACCCTGAGCTAATCATCTTCGGCCTGCCGGCAAAGGTCGCGCACCAGATCTTGTCAATCGCGGCCCATGAGGCCAAGCGGGGCGCGCCTTTGGATCTCTCGTCCACATCAGATGCACTCTTGAATGGCTATTCCTGTTGCTTCGCCGAGGTGCCCATCTCGGAGTACAGCGACCACGTAGGCTTTAGTCGTTGGTACTACCAGGGCAACGAGTTCCCCCTATATCAGATCATCTGGCCATCGCGGTCCGGCCTATTCCCGTGGCATCCTGATGCCGCCGAGCAGTTCAAAATTGCCCAGCCTGTTATTGCGATGGCCCCGCGGGTGGGGCCTAACTAATCATTCAAGCCGACGCCTTCGGCGCGGCTTAACTCAAGGCGTTAGCCCTCATGAGAAGCCTTCTCGCACTTGCTGCTCTCCTAGTTGCCACGTCACCTGTTGGAGCGAAATGCGGGGATGGATTTCTGCTTGTAACTGGATCTGTAGTCGATACTGATGGAGAGCCAGCCCGCGGTGTCTCGGTAGGTGCTTCGTGGATGGAGACCGGGGGACAAGTTGGGCCGGCGATGACTCTTACTGACGAGGAGGGACGCTTTTCGCTCCCAGTGACGTTTCGTACCTATTCCGGCAGCAAGCTTTTTGGAGGCGACATCTGCAAGTGGGCTCTCCAGGAGGTAGCTGTAGCGGCTTACAGTCATAGCCACCGGTCAACGTACCTTCGTGTACAGGTCGGCTCACAGACTGCTGTTGAGGTCCCGACAATCAAGATCGATACTCCAATCGCTACGGAACCCTTGTTCCCCGACCAGATTGGGGGCTAACTATTCATTCAAGCCGACGTCGCTCCGCGACGCGGCTTAACTCAGGTGTTAGGACTCAGGTGGAAGTGAACGACGCGTCGAACAAGAAGTTCGGGCCATGGTTCTGGGTTGCGATCTTTGCAGTCCTGTCTCTCTTGCACTTGTTGGGTTGGTACCGCAAGGGAGATGCACTTGAGCTAGTGCGCGCCATCGGCTTTGCTTTGCTTATCCCGCACTCATGGCTATTCCCAGCCTGGCCTCGCTCCGAGTCGAGCGCCTCGCCAAAGCGCCCGGCCGTTCGCTTTGTTTCGCTCACACTTTGGCTGGTCGGTGCATCAATGGTCATCTATGCACTGGTACGCTCGTGGCTATGAGTCCTAACTATTCATTCAAGCCGACGCCTTCGGCGCGGCTTAACTCAAGGCGTTAGGCCCTATGAGCCACAACACGATATTGATGCGTAGATCTGGTTTCGCGACAGCCGCAGTGTCCGGTGCCGTCACAGGAATCATCGCCTCCGCGCTCGCTTGGTACCGACATGACTTCCCCCAGTCCTGGAACGATATTGGATTGTATGCCCTAGTTCCAGCAGCTTTTCTTGTTGTCGCGATTGTCGCTTCCCGCCCGAAGGCAATGTCAACACTCACGTCCCGCGCGGCACCCTTTATCGGCCTCTCCGGGTTCCTGTACGGTTTATGGTTGCTGCTGCTTTTTCGGCAAGCGGCCTAACTGCTCATTCAAGCCGACGCCTTCGGCGCGGCTTAACTCAAGGTGTTAGGCGGCTATGGAAGTACTTCTCTACACCGCAGCAGCCCTGGCCGTAGCTCTCGCGGTCGCTCACTCCCTGCTCGGCGAGCGGTACATTCTTATCCGACTGT
>NZ_BMKC01000007.1 GCF_014643775.1 Arenimonas soli | reverse complement strand
GGGGTAAAGCCCCTGGCGATGACCTACTCTTGCATGGCTTAGGCCACACTACCATTGGCGCAGCTGCGTTTCACTTCCGAGTTCGGGATGGGATCGGGTGGTTCCACAGCGCTATGGTCGCCAGGGAGAGGGTGGAGGGTCGCGTTGGCTGCGGTGTATTGCAGTTATCGCGCTCACGCTCTCGTTGGTTGGGAAGTAGCGAACATTTTTTGGCGTTACCGTGATCGACGTGTTGTCGAGGGTAAGGCGTCTTGAGGTTATATGATCAAGCCTCACGGATCATTAGTATCAGTTAGCTCAACGCATTGCTGCGCTTACACACCTGACCTATCAACGACGTGGTCTTCATCGTTCCTTTAGGGGACTTGTGTCCCGGGAGATCTCATCTTGAGGCGCGCTTCCCGCTTAGATGCTTTCAGCGGTTATCGTTTCCGACCATAGCTACCCGGCAGTGCCATTGGCATGACAACCGGAACACCAGGGGGTCGTCCACTCCGGTCCTCTCGTACTAGGAGCAGCCCCTCTCAAATCTCCAACGCCCACGACAGATAGGGACCGAACTGTCTCACGACGTTCTGAACCCAGCTCGCGTACCACTTTAAATGGCGAACAGCCATACCCTTGGGACCGACTACAGCCCCAGGATGTGATGAGCCGACATCGAGGTGCCAAACACCGCCGTCGATATGAACTCTTGGGCGGTATCAGCCTGTTATCCCCGGAGTACCTTTTATCCGTTGAGCGATGGCCCTTCCATACAGAACCACCGGATCACTAAGACCTACTTTCGTACCTGCTTGATCCGTCGATCTCGCAGTCAAGCACGCTTATGCCTTTGCACACAGTGCGCGATGTCCGACCGCGCTGAGCGTACCTTCGTGCTCCTCCGTTACTCTTTGGGAGGAGACCGCCCCAGTCAAACTACCCACCATACATGGTCCCCGACCCGGATAACGGGCCCAGGTTAGAACGTCAAGCACATCAGGGTGGTATTTCAAGGATGGCTCCATGCGAACTAGCGTCCACACTTCAAAGCCTCCCACCTATCCTACACAGACGAACTCAACGTTCAATGTAAAGCTATAGTAAAGGTTCACGGGGTCTTTCCGTCTTGCCGCGGGAACGCTGCATCTTCACAGCGATTTCAATTTCACTGAGTCTTGGGTGGAGACAGCGCCGCTGTCGTTACGCCATTCGTGCAGGTCGGAACTTACCCGACAAGGAATTTCGCTACCTTAGGACCGTTATAGTTACGGCCGCCGTTTACCGGGGCTTCGATCAAGAGCTTCGCCTTGCGGCTAACCCCATCAATTAACCTTCCGGCACCGGGCAGGCGTCACACCCTATACGTCCACTTTCGTGTTTGCAGAGTGCTGTGTTTTTGATAAACAGTCGCAGCGGCCTGGTTACTGCGGCCCTCTAGGGCTCGACAATGCATATTGCCACCCTGGAGGGCGCACCTTCTCCCGAAGTTACGGTGCCATGTTGCCTAGTTCCTTCACCCAAGTTCTCTCAAGCGCCTGAGAATTCTCATCCTGCCCACCTGTGTCGGTTTACGGTACGGTCTGCGTGACCTGAAGCTTAGAGGCTTTTCCTGGAAGCGTGGTATCAGTGACTTCGTCCAATAGGACTCGTCTCGGTGCTCGGCATAAAGAGACGCGGATTTGCCTACGCCTCATGCCTACCTCCTTTCCCCGGGACAACCAACGCCCGGTACACCTAACCTTCTCCGTCCCCCCATCGCAGTCACGCGAGGTGCTGGAATATTAACCAGCTTCCCATCGACTACACCTTTCGGTCTCGCCTTAGGGGCCGACTCACCCTGCACCGATTAACGTTGTGCAAGGAAACCTTGGGCTTTCGGCGTGCGGGCTTTTCACCCGCATTATCGTTACTCATGTCAGCATTCGCACTTCCGATACCTCCAGCAGACTTCTCAATCTGCCTTCGCAGGCTTACGGAACGCTCCTCTACCGCGCACACCAAAGGTGTGCACCCTAAGCTTCGGTATACCGCTTAGCCCCGTTAAATCTTCCGCGCAGGCCGACTCGACCAGTGAGCTATTACGCTTTCTTTAAAGGATGGCTGCTTCTAAGCCAACCTCCTGGCTGTCTGTGCCTTCCCACATCGTTTTCCACTGAGCGGTAATTTGGGGACCTTAGCTGTAGGTCTGGGTTGTTTCCCTTTTCACGACGGACGTTAGCACCCGCCGTGTGTCTCCCGCATAGTCTGTCTTGGTATTCGGAGTTTGCCATGGTTTGGTAAGTCGCAATGACCCCCTAGCCATAACAGTGCTCTACCCCCAAGAAGATTCGTGCGAGGCGCTACCTAAATAGCTTTCGAGGAGAACCAGCTATCTCCGGGTTCGATTAGCTTTTCACTCCTAGCCACACCTCATCCCCTACTTTTGCAACAGGAGTGGGTTCGGGCCTCCAGTCGGTGTTACCCGACCTTCACCCTGGGCATGGCTAGATCACCCGGTTTCGGGTCTACTGCATGCGACTATGCGCCCTATTCAGACTCGGTTTCCCTTCGCCTCCCCTATACGGTTAAGCTCGCCACATACAGTAAGTCGCTGACCCATTATACAAAAGGTACGCAGTCACCGAACAAGTCGGCTCCCACTGCTTGTACGCACACGGTTTCAGGTTCTATTTCACTCCCCTCTCCGGGGTTCTTTTCGCCTTTCCCTCACGGTACTGGTTCACTATCGGTCGGTCAGGAGTATTTAGCCTTGGAGGATGGTCCCCCCATGTTCAGACAGGGTTTCACGTGCCCCGCCTTACTCATCATCATCTGCGTGGCCCTTTCACATACAGGGCTATCACCTTCTATGGCCGGCCTTTCCAGGCCGTTTTGCTAGAACCATGCAGACTTCAGGGCTGGTCCCCGTTCGCTCGTCACTACTAGGGGAATCTCGGTTGATTTCTTTTCCTCTGGTTACTTAGATATTTCAGTTCACCAGGTTCGCCTCGTACGGCTATGTATTCACCGTACGATACTCCTTGCGGAGTGGGTTTCCCCATTCGGACATCTCCGGGTCAATGTCTGTTGCCGACTCACCGGAGCTTTTCGCAGGCTGCCACGTCCTTCATCGCCTCTGACCGCCAAGGCATCCACCGTGTGCGCTTATTCGCTTGACCATATAACCCCAAGTCGCCTC
>NZ_BMKC01000006.1 GCF_014643775.1 Arenimonas soli | reverse complement strand
GCGTATGCGGCACCGGGAAGCAACAAGCCTAAGCAGATTGCGAAGCGCAGTTTCATGTGCCTAACACCTTGAGTTAAGCCGCGCCGAAGGCGTCGGCTTGAATGATTGGTTAGGCCACGAATGGCCCAAGTTCTTTCCGTGCGGTGGGAACGACGTGCTCTAGAACAGCCAGAGGAATTGGATTGGGGCCTGGATAAAGAGCATACGTCTGGTCGCTGTCGCTCCGGAATATCTCCAGGATGAACTCCTCGCCGGTTTCGGCAACGCGATAGACCTCAACGCCAACTCCGTCGCGACTGATGTCCGAAGCGATCTGCATCCTGTACTCGACGCCTTCAATCTTCACGGCCTAACACCTTGAGTTAAGCCGCGCCGAAGGCGTCGGCTTGAATGATTGGTTAGGCGCTACCACCACAGTCGCGCCTTGCCGATGAGGAAGACTACAACGGCTGCTGATAAAACGAGCGCAAGTGTGCCGGCGAGCGGCTTGCGGTGCCAATGAAGTAGTCCAGCAGCGGCCAGAGGAAAGGCGACAGCAGTCGCAAACATTGCGAGTATTGGCTCGACCATTCCGCACGATGCCTGATTGAACCAGCAGAGCCTAGCGTTTGCAGCTAGGACGCCGGCCACCGCCAGAAGCGCGGCCGCCGCAAGAAGCTCAATTACAGACAGTGTCCGAAGCATCTGCGTGTGCCTAACACCTTGAGTTAAGCCGCGCCGAAGGCGTCGGCTTGAATGACTAGTTAGGCCGCCCGGTACCGCGAGCAACCATGACAAAGCTGAGCGCCGCGACAAGAAAAGCGGCGCTCGATGGCATGAACCTATATTCCAGTAGGAAGTAGAAAGCATCTGAGCTTAGATTGAGGTGCCGATGGTACTGGGTATAGCCAAAAAGCAGGTTATTGACAGCCAGCGATACAACGGCGAACGCGGCGGAAATCAGCATGAGCTTTGCCCAAGGAGAAGCGATACGCGATGCAAGCGTTGCGCTTCCGACCAGAGTGAGCAGAAGCGACGACCAAAAAATTACTTGCGATAGAGTCCACATGCTGCCGCCGCGCCTAACGCCTTAGTTAAGCCGCGCCGAAGGCGTCGGCTTGAATGAATAGTTAGGCCTACCGTATCAGACGGAAAGTGCCGTCGCGAAGAGCCCCGCCCCTAGCCAAGTGCACACGATACCGAAGCCCGCCATCACCTTGACCTCTGGCGATCGGACCATAAGAAGCGCGCCCCCTAGCCCGGCCAGAACGAGACTGAGAAGAGCATAGAGCAGCCAGGCAGAGCCCCCCCAGACGAGAAGCAGCGGAGGGCCCACAAGCACACTCGAAACAAATGAGACGCCGGGAATGGCGGAAGGTGCAACCACGCAGAAAAGCGAAAGTGTTGCGTAGATCGCCACGAACAGCAGAGTCAGTGACTTGCGTGGTGCCATAGAGGCCTAACACCTTGAGTTAAGCCGCGCCGAAGGCGTCGGCTTGAATGATTGGTTAGGCCTCTAGCTGCGGAGCGCCAGCCATGCCCCGTAGAAGCCGACGAGCACCGCAGATGCTGCCCCAATCCGAGACCATTTGGAACCGCGACCGAAAAGCTCAGCTGCACCCTCAAGGTATGCCTCCAGAAGCAGCCACAACGGTAAGGCCGCTAATCCGACCCAACTGAACTCATCGCTGGGATCAATCCAAGCCATCAGCGCTCCCGCTGCGACACCGAAGAGGCCGGCCACGAGCGGTGCGGCAACTGCAGCGAGGAACTTAGTGCGGTCTTGCAGCAAATCGCACCCCTGAGGCCTAACACCTTGAGTTAAGCCGCGCCGAAGGCGTCGGCTTGAATGATTGGTTAGGCGCTAACTCGGAGCGCCGGATTAACCACTTTTACGATCACGCCGCGAGCAACCAGCTGCCCGCCCTCGTGGACCGTGAACTTGAAGCCTGGAAAAAAGCGCCCTGTCTGATACTCGGGTGCCAGTAGCCAAAGTTCTGCTCTTGCAGCTTGGCCAGGTGCGACTGACTCGACGCCAACGTACCCATGCTGCGCATCATTGAGCATGCCATCTACCCCGAAATCATGGCTTGGCCGATACCCGGAACGCACTGGATCTGATCTTCCACCATGCTCGGTACTCAAGAAGGTGATGTCGGCTTCGATATCTGGCGGATGCGGAGGTATGACCATAGCGCCCAACACCTGAGTTAAGCCGCGTCGCGCAGCGACGTCGGCTTGAATGACTAGTTAGGCCTCTTGCTCAAGGCCCATCGAGTTGCACTCCGTAACCAAATGCCGCAAAGCCCGCATGAAGGATTGCCGTCGCAGCCACGACGGCTGCAAACCCAACTAGAAGAGAGCGTAGCGCTGGCCAGTTCCGCGCCAGCATGCCATAGCCCAACGAGACTGCAAGCCAGTAGAAAGCACAGGCAACTGGCGCAATCGCAGGACTGAATAGCGGCTCAAAACCGCCGGCGACGGGGGCAACCACGTAGCGAAACGAGAACAGGTACTGCGGCCAAAAGAACAGGAAGTTTCCCAACAGTCGAGGGATAAACGCAGACGCGAAGTATGCCAGGAACATCAATGGGAACGACAGTGCGAGCCAGGCCGGAACCGCAATGAAGGAGGCAATCGTGCGACTGGTGCTACTCATGAGGTCTAACGCCTTGAGTTAAGCCGCGCCGAAGGCGTCGGCTTGAATGAATAGTTAGGCCTCATCGGCCGCCATGTTTCACGAGCAGATCAAGGATCTCCTTGGGCCCGTCTCGTCGCGCGATATCTGTCGGGGTGATGCCAACCCCTTCCACCAAATTCGGGTCCGCCCCTCGATCAAGCAGAAGTTCAACCATCTTCAGGTCCTTCGTAGACACAGCGACGCGTAGGGGCGAGCTGAACTCGAAGCTGTAGCCGCACTCCTGAGTCGCGCTGTAGCCCAGGCCATTGACGTCGGCCCCTTGGCCCAAGAGCAGCTCTACCCCATAGAAATCGCCACCAGAAGCGGCCCGATTTAGAAAGTGATACTCGTACAAAGGTCGGCAGGGAGACTCCACGAAAATCGGCTGGCGTGGTGCGCTCGCACTAGATATCGACGCCAGTGCCAGGGCTGCGAGCAGGGGTGCTTTCATGAGGCCTAACACCTTGAATTAAGCCGCGCCGAAGGCGTCGGCTTGAATGATTGGTTAGGCCGGACGTTAAGCCATGGACGAATGCTCTGCAAGATGGGTTTGGCCATAAGGCTAACCAGCCTGCAAGTATCAGGGCGCGGCTGAAGGGTGCATCAGCGTTACCTGCCTGAGTCGGTCCGTATCAACGTCGTACTCTAGGTGAATGCAGTGGAACGTAGAGTCAAATCTATCGAAGGGACCGAAATCGCCGAGAATCGGGACGGTAGAGCCCTCCTGAGATCGTGAAGGCGGGCCTAGAAGTGTCCGGGCCTCATGACGCGACATAGTCCAAGAGATGCCAAGTGGCAACTCCGCATGCGGGAATAGGAAGACGGAGCGGATACGCCCGTCCAGCCCCGTGCTCAGTTGCCAGGTCCCATCGGGGGCCTCGGCGCTCATTCCGTAGTTCTCAGCGTCCCCCGGTAGGATCGGACTCAACGCGGCATTGCCGAGATACTTCGCAACTTCGTCGAAGTGTTTGCCAATCGCATCTAGCCAGTTCATGTGGGCCTAACACCTTGAGTTAAGCCGCGCCGAAGGCGTCGGCTTGAATGACTAGTTAGGCTCCGCCCTGGAAGCGTGCTGAATAGTCGATAGTAGAGCACGCATTTCGTCGATCTCCGCAACGAGAGCTCGGTTGATTTTGGCCTGCTCAGAGGCTTGAGCCGCGACGACGGCGAACGGAACGCAAGCGAAGAGGAATATGGCTGAACCCGGGATGCGAAATGCAGCAATCCACGATGCGACTAGAAAGAGGCAAGCCCAAAACAGCCAGAACCAGTACCCAGCGCTCCTCCGGAGCGATTTGGAACGGACGTTAGCGATTGTGCTCACAGCGGCTCCTGGATCAATCGAAGATGCGGCAAGTATGAAGGCCTAACACCTTGAGTTAAGCCGCGCCGAAGGCGTCGGCTTGAATGAATGGTTAGGCCGCGACATCGATTAGCCCAAGCCCGGATAGCACGGCCAAGCCGCCAAGGAGCATGGCAAGTGCCGCGTAGAAGAAAGCCATGCCTCGACCCTTGGGGCTAGACCAATGTTCACAGACCCAGATGAGGCCACGCAAGAAGAATGTCTTGTGGCTGAAGTAGTAGCTAGCCAGGAACATTGCGCCCCAAGCCATGAGGTACAGGCCAAGAAAAGTGCTGCTCGGGCCGGGACCAATCGGACCTGCCTCAAGCCCTGAGGCGAGTGTGGCCACTAGCAGTACGACTAGAACTGCTATCAAGCCGATGCCGAGTGCCACGCCGGGTTCATTTTGTACTTGGCTCGGCTGCAACGAAGCCTCCTGAGCGGCCTAACACCTTGAGTTAAGCCGCGCCGAAGGCGTCGGCTTGAATGATGGGTTAGGTGCCAACGGCGGGCAGTGGGCAGCTAAGTGTTGAGCTTAGCCTATGCTCTCCCGGATAGTCCTTAGGAAGAGCTTCGCCTGACAGGAATCGCACGACGGGACCAAGTGCTTCCGGCGAGCTTCGCGCTCCGGCGGTGAAGCCGTCTGTAACGTCGATTACAGACTGATCCCCAGGAACGAGGCTCAACGTTTGCGAGTTCACCTTGGAGACCGCAAGGTAGTAGCGCCCCACCGTTAGCTTGATACTGCAACAGGCACCGGCGACGAACTCGATGTTCCGCGCAGCTGGTTCGCCGCCTTTGAGACTACGAACTAATGTGATTCTTCCCCTGAGACTCGAGGGCCAAGCTTCATCGTTCGTGAGCTCCAGCGAGCTCAAGCGGAAAACGAAAACATGTTCCGCACTGTCCAAGCTCTCCGTGAAGGTGCGGACCACGGGATCTGAGCAAGCTTGCGCGAGCGTCGGGGTTGCTAGCAGGCCAATCGCGAGCAGAGCGGGAATTTTCATCTTGGCACCTAACACCTTGAGTTAAGCTGCGCCGGCCGCGACAGTCGGTTTACCCGGATAGACGGTCCGGCGTCAGCTTGAATGATTGGTTAGGCCCCGCCCACGCGGAACGGATGCCTGGGGTTGTCTCGAATGAACGCCTCAACATCTGCCAGCCGCGAGGGTAGCGGAGGACAGTCGTGGCTACGATAGCTGGAGAATCGAAAGCCCGCCTCATGCAAGGCCTGAACTTTGGCCCATTGCTCTCGGTCCCGCATCGCCGGGGCCTTGAATGACCGTCCCATCCAATGAATCGGGCCGCCGCAGTTCGGGCAAGTGGCTTGCTCCGGACGGTTGGCAATTTTGAAGCTCTTTCGGCAAGCGAAGCAGGCATGAGCGACCAAATACTGGCCGCCACCTACGGGCAGCTTCGTCGACGAAGGCTGGCGGTTGCCTGCGTCTCTCCGAAGTGCCATGCGCCTGGATTTCTCGTCAGCCGTCATAGGGGCCTAACACCTTGAGTTAAGCCGCGCCGGCCGCGGCAACCACATGAGCCTGATATACACCCCGGCGTCGGCTTGAACGCCTAGTTAGGCCATGGAAGTTACGGCGGAGACGGCCAAGCTGCAAGCTTTGGCGCACCGTCACTGAGTGCCGACGCCAGGCCGGGCCAAGGCGCGCCCCTCGAGGCCACGCGCACGACACATGCTGCTACGGAGCCGCTTGCCCGGGCCGGCGCCGCGAACCACTGCGGAAGAACTGGTGGTGGCCGCCCGGATGATGGGTTTACGAGCGCGGCCGATCCGGCCGCCTCAGCCGCTCACTCGCCAGGAACTGAAAGCGCCGGCGGCGAGGACGACCCCACCGAACTCTCCGAAGCCCAGAAACGACAACGGCCCGCGAACGAGCCGAAGCAACCCTAGAACGTTACAGGCCTAACACCTTGAGTTAAGCCGCGCCGAAGGCGTCGGCTTGAATGAACAGTTAGGGTCCGCCCAGCTCAAGCCGGACATCCCCTCCGGGAACTGTGCCACAGAGCTCCCAGCCGCGGGAGAGGTAGAAACGCTGCGCACGAGTGCCGTGACCGGTGGTCAGCCAGATGCGCTTGTGACCCTGCGCCCAAAGCCAGGCCACCACGACAGAGTGAAGCGCTGTCCCGTATCCTTGCCCCTCGTGGTCAGGATGGACAAACAAGGCCCAAATGTTGCCGCTCTTGTACCCGCTGGCAAAGGCGACAATCTCACCGTCAGCCTCGACTACCCAACTCCGGCCCAGCTCTTCCAGTGCAGCGAGGTAGTCAGAGTCGGTGATCCGGCAAGGGTCGGACAGCGCGTTCTCTCGCACGGACAGTCGAACCCGCCGCATAGCCGCGATATCGGTTGGATGCGCTTGCCGTAATGTCACGTGCGGGCCCTAACACCTTGAGTTAAGCCGCGCCGAAGGCGTCGGCTTGAATGATTAGTTAGGCGGCGTACCGCCATCGACCGTTAGTAGCAGCGTCAAATCCTTGGTGAAGCCATCGGAGGAAGCCCCGAAACGCCATGAGGTTACCGCCAAGATGGCTGACCTGTCCCAGGCGCGATGGCCTGACGAAGAAACGATCTTAGCCTCACCGACGGTGCCGTCAGGGCGAACGCCAAGCCGAACGACAACTTTCCCATCGGTGAGCCCAAGGGCGCGAGGGGCGATAGGCGCTGGACAATGGATCAAGCGCGGGTCGATTCCTTCGCAGCCGGCCTCACTTGCCTCCGCAGGTGGCGATGAGGCGAGGGCAATGAGGAGTAGCGGGATCAGCACCATGAGCCGCCTAACACCTTGAGTTAAGCCGCGCCGAAGGCGTCGGCTTGAATGAACAGTTAGGCCGCAGCCTAGGGCAGCTACTTGCGGGGCGGCAAGTGCCTGGGAACCTTTGCCAGCAGCAGCTCGACCAGGGCGGGGGCCATGTACTCATAGTCATCCGGAATGCCGAGGCTCACCACGCGCTTGCCGCGAAGGTGTGAGCCGAATCGGGCGACCAATTTGGCCCGATGGGACGGCTCCATGACGAGGATGGTGTCTGCCCAGTCCAGGAGCTCAGGCGTCACCGGCGAATCCGCATCGCGGTTGATCCCAGCTGATGAAGTCTCGACCCCCTCCCAATCGGAAAAGACGTGCTCCGCGGTGGGGCTGCGCAGCCGGTTCTTGGCGCACACGAATAGGACACGATGAGTCATTGTCTCAGCTGAGGCNTCGCGCTGTAGCCCAGGCCATTGACGTCGGCCCCTTGGCCCAAGAGCAGCTCTACCCCATAGAAATCGCCACCAGAAGCGGCCCGATTTAGAAAGTGATACTCGTACAAAGGTCGGCAGGGAGACTCCACGAAAATCGGCTGGCGTGGTGCGCTCGCACTAGATATCGACGCCAGTGCCAGGGCTGCGAGCAGGGGTGCTTTCATGAGGCCTAACACTTTGAGTTAAGCCGCGCCGAAGGCGTCGGCTTGAATGATTGGTTAGGCCTCCGCGCGTGCCGCCCGGGGCCTAGTGCATTACTAGCGCCGCTCAGAAAAATGCCGCACCACGGCTGCGCGCCTGTTTCCGTTTATTTCCCAGAGCAAGTACAGCCAAAGAGTGAAGCCAGTAGTCAGGCCGCCGGCGATAGCTGCGTAGCCGGAGGGCCATATGGGGCTCGTGAAGTAGCCGACCACCAGCCCAAGAAGGCAACTGACGCCGAGACCGAGTAGAAAACGGATCCCATGCCGCGAATCAAAGCGTAGTGTGGCGGCCAACGCGATCTCACCCTGCTCGCGCCGGCTCAGGCCGCGAAACTCTGGGTATTGGCGTGTGCTGAAGTACATGGCCTAACGCCTTGAGTTAAGCCGCGCCGAAGGCGTCGGCTTGAATGAATGGTTAGGCCGCGACATCGATTAGCCCAAGCCCGGATAGCACGGCCAAGCCGCCAAGGAGCATGG
>NZ_BMKC01000005.1 GCF_014643775.1 Arenimonas soli | reverse complement strand
CACCCTGATCGCCCCGATCGCGATGGACGAAGGCCTGCGTTTCGCCATCCGCGAAGGCGGCCGCACCGTCGGCGCCGGCGTGGTTGCAAAGATCATCAAGTAAGCCCATTGCCCGGCCGGCTCTGGCCGGTCGGGTATCGGGAATGGCGGGCCGGAAGCGGTCCGCCATCGCCCGTTTAGAGATGCCA
The DNA here is from genome assembly GCF_014643775.1 of Arenimonas soli. Lineage (GTDB taxonomy): Bacteria > Pseudomonadota > Gammaproteobacteria > Xanthomonadales > Xanthomonadaceae > Arenimonas > Arenimonas soli. Next base: position 15,609 of record NZ_BMKC01000005.1, on the reverse strand, counting down.
TTGCGTCAGTAGCTCAACTGGCAGAGCAGCGGTCTCCAAAACCGCAGGTTGTAGGTTCGAGTCCTACCTGGCGCGCCACCCGCAGGCAGCGGTCCCCCCGGGGGCCACCGCCACCAACCGGCTCCGGCCGGGCAAGAGTCGAATGAACACGAAGGTCGAACAATCCCAGCAGGCGGCAAGTCCCGCCGACGTCGCCAAGTACGTCCTGGCCGCCGCAGTCCTGGTCGCCAGTTTTTACGCCTTCTATTACTTCGGCCAGTGGCCGGGTCCGCTGCGCGGCCTGGTGATCGCGGCCGGCGTCGCGGGGGCGGTTGCCATCATGGCCTTCACGGCCAAGGGGCATGAGGCGCGGGAGTTCATCTCCGAGTCCATGTTCGAGCTTCGCAAGGTGGTCTGGCCGACGCGGCAGGAGACCACCCGCACCACCGGCATGGTTTTGGTGGTGGTTGTCATCGTTGCCCTCATTCTTTCGGGCTTCGATATGGTGATTTCGTGGCTGATCCGCCTTTTGCTGGGTCAATAAGGAGTTATATACGTGGCCAAGCGTTGGTATGTCGTCCACGCCTATTCGGGCTTCGAGCACCAGGTGCAGCGCGCGCTTGATTCGCGCATCGCGCGCGCCGAAATGCAGGACAAGTTCGGCCAGGTGCTGGTCCCGACCGAGGAAGTGGTCGAGATGCGTGGCGGCCAGAAGCGCAAGTCCGAGCGCAAGTTCTTCCCGGGCTACGTGCTCGTGCAGATCGAGACCACCGACGACGCCGGCATCCCGCGCATCGACGACGAGTCCTGGCACCTGATCAAGGAAACCCCGAAGGTCATGGGTTTCATCGGCGGCACCGCCGAGCGCCCGCTGCCGATCCAGGACCACGAGGCGGACGTCATCCTTCGCCGGGTCCAAGACGGCGTCGACAAGCCCAAGCCCAAGGTGCTGTTCGAGCCGGGCGAGATGGTCCGGGTCACGGAAGGCCCGTTCAACGACTTCAACGGCGTGGTCGAGGAAGTCAATTACGAAAAGAGCCGCCTGCGCGTGGCGGTGTCGATCTTCGGCCGGTCCACCCCGGTGGAGCTGGAGTTCGGCCAGGTCGAAAAGGCCTGACGCGCAAGAAGCTAAAGCAATCGCGACAACGTGAAGCCGGGGCACGAACCCCACCCGGCACGATGGGGAGCCTGACAACAGGCGCTTGCACCCGGAGAAAAGACAATGGCTAAGAAAGTAGTTGGTTACATCAAGCTGCAGGTGAAGGCCGGCCAGGCCAACCCCTCGCCGCCCGTCGGTCCTGCGCTGGGTCAGCGCGGCCTGAACATCATGGAGTTCTGCAAGGCGTTCAACGCCGCCACCTCCAAGCTCGAGCCCGGCCTGCCGACCCCGGTGATCATCACCGCGTACTCGGACCGCACCTTCACCTTCATCACCAAGAGCACCCCGGCCACCGTGCTGCTCAAGAAGGCCGCCGGCCTGACCTCGGGCTCCAAGCGCCCGAACACCGAAAAGGTGGGCAAGGTCACGCGCAAGCAGCTCGAAGATATCGTCAAGGCGAAGGAAGCCGATCTCACGGCTGCTTCGCTCGACGCCGCGGTGCGCACCATTGCCGGTAGCGCCCGCAGCATGGGTCTCGTGGTGGAGGGCTAAGACATGGCTAAGATTTCCAAGCGTTACAAGGCTCTTCAGTCCCAGGTCGTGGCCGGCAAGCCGTACTCGATCGACGAAGCCCTCAAGCTCATCCAGTCCAACTCGAAGACCAAGTTCGTCGAGTCCGTGGACGTGTCCGTGCGCCTCGGCGTGGATGCCAAGAAGTCCGACCAGCAGGTGCGCGGTTCCACCGTGCTGCCGGCCGGCACCGGCAAGTCCGTGCGCGTGGCGGTGTTCTGCCCGCCCGGCGCCAAGGCCGACGAGGCCCTGGCCGCGGGCGCCGACGTGGTTGGCATGGACGACCTGGCCGAAAAGATGCTGGCCGGCGACATCAACTACGACGTGGTCATCGCGACCCCGGACGCCATGCGCGTGGTCGGCAAGCTCGGCCAGGTGCTGGGCCCGCGCGGCCTGATGCCCAACCCCAAGGTCGGCACCGTTTCGCCGGACGCCGCGGGCGCCGTGCGCAACGCCAAGGCGGGCCAGGTGCGTTACCGCACCGACAAGGCCGGCATCATCCACTGCACCATCGGCAAGGCTGATTTTGACGCCGAAGCGCTCAAGACCAACCTCAACGCCCTGCTGGGCGACCTGGTGAAGGCCAAGCCGGCCGCCGCCAAGGGCCAGTACCTGCAGAAGGTTTCGCTCAGCTCGACGATGGGCGTGGGCGTGGTCATCGACCAGGCCAGCCTGTCGGTCGCCAAGTAACCGGTTCAAGCCGTCCGGGTCGCGACCCGGGCGGAAAGTTTTGAAGGCACCGCCGCGATCGCGTTCGCGGCGGAGCCATCAAAGACCGCAGGTGCGGTCAGCGCGTGACGACGTCGGGCAGGGATGCACGAAAGGCAAGGAATCGCCGTCGCCACAAGCGGGTCCGCTTAATCCGCGCTTCCAATGAAGCCGGGCCTGCGTAGATGGTGCCGCCTCCTGGAGAAATCTGGAAAGGCCACCACCGGGACGCACCCGCGTCCCCGGCGCCGAAGGAACGGCGCCGCCCAAGACCACCGGCGGCTGGAGCCGCGGGTGGAGTCCAATTGGAGGAGTGCAATGGCTCTCAATCTGTCCCAAAAGCAAGTAGTTGTCGCCGAGCTTGCAGAAGTCGCCGCCAAGGCGCACTCCCTGATCGCGGCTGAGTACGCGGGCATCACGGTCGAGAAGATGACCGAGATGCGCAAGAAGGCTCGTGAAACCGGCGTCTACCTCAAGGTAGTCAAGAACACGCTGGCTGCACGCGCCGTCGAAGGCACGGACTACGAGTGCGTCAAGGACGCGCTGGTGGGCCCGCTGCTTTACGCGTTCTCGACCGAGGAGCCCGGCGCTGCCGGCCGCCTGATCAAGGAGTTCGCCAAGGGCAACGACAAGCTGCAGGCGAAGGTCGTTTCCGTCGGTGGCCAGCTGTATCCGGCCAGCCACGTGGAAGTCCTGGCTTCGCTGCCGACGCTCGAACAGGCCCTGGGCATGCTTGCCCGCGTCCTGGCCGAGCCCGCGTCCATGTTTGCCCGTGCCGTCAAGGCCGTGGGCGAGAAGGACGGCGGCGCCGAGGCTCCGGCCGAGGCCCAGGCCGAAACCGCCTGAGCGACGCCTTTCGTCGACAAACCAAACCATCCAGTAACAATTTTCCAGAGGTAAACACAATGTCCCTTTCCAACGAGCAGATCGTCGAGGCCATCGCGGCCAAGTCCCTGATGGAAGTGATGGAGCTGGTCAAGGCCATCGAAGAGAAGTTCGGCGTCTCCGCCGCCGCCCCGGTTGCCGTCGCTGCCGCGGCCGGCCCGGCCGCCGCTGCCGAAGAGCAGACCGAGTTCAACGTCATCCTGAAGGCCGCCGGCGACAAGAAGGTCGAGGTCATCAAGGCCGTCCGCGCCATCACCGGCCTGGGCCTGAAGGAAGCCAAGGACCTCGTCGAGGCCACTGGCGTCGTCAAGGAAGGCGCGTCCAAGGACGAAGCCGAGAAGTTCAAGAAGGACCTCGAGGCGGCCGGCGCCACGGTCGAGCTCAAGTAAGCGCTTCATTGCGTCGCCGCGCTACATCGGCGACCACCTGAGGCTGGGGGCGAAAGCCCCCGGCCTTTGGCCGTTCCTGGAACGGCCGCGAAAAAAACGCGAGTTGACAGTCGGAAGTAGCGGGAGAAGGCGTGCTGGTGCCGGCAATACCAGCGACTTCCCACTGTCAGTTTGAAGTTCCCCCCGGCCCGCGGACGCGCAGGCCACAGATACCCGAGGCGGTAGCACACCATGACGTACTCCTTCACCGAAAAGAAGCGAATCCGCAAGGACTTCGGCAAGCGCCGGCAGGTCCTTGAGGTGCCTTACCTGCTGGCCATCCAGATGGACTCGTACCGCGAGTTCCTCCAGGAGGGCGCCAGCGGCGACAAGCGCGAGGAGCGCGGCCTGCACGCCGCCCTCAAGTCGGTGTTCCCGATCAGCAGCTACTCCGGCAATGCCGCCCTGGAGTACGTCAGCTACAAGCTTGGCGAACCCCCGTTCGACGAGCGCGAGTGCCGCAACCGCGGCCTGACCTACGGCGCCCCGCTGCGCGTGACCGTGCGCCTGGTCATCTATGACCGCGAGTCCTCGACCAAGGCGATCAAGTACGTCAAGGAGCAGGAGGTCTACATGGGCGAGCTGCCCCTGATGACCGACAACGGCACCTTCATCGTCAACGGCACCGAGCGCGTCATCGTCTCGCAGCTGCACCGTTCGCCGGGCGTGTTCTTCGACCACGACCGCGGCAAGACCCACAGCTCGGGCAAGCTGCTGTACTCGGCCCGCATCATTCCCTACCGCGGCTCCTGGCTGGACTTCGAGTTCGACCCCAAGGACGCCGTGTTCACCCGCATCGACCGCCGCCGCAAGCTGCCGGTCACGATCCTGCTGCGCGCCCTGGGCTACAACAACGAAGAAATGCTCGAGCAGTTCTTCGAGATCAACACCTTCCACATCGCCAAGAAGGACGGCGTGGAGCTGGAGCTGGTCGCCGAACGCCTGCGCGGCGAAACCCTGAACTTCGACCTGATCGTCGGCGGCAAGGTTATCGTCGAGGCCGGCAAGCGCATCACCGCGCGCCACGTCAAGCAGCTCGAGCAGGCCAAGGTCGACACCCTGGCCGTGCCCGATGAATACCTCTACGGCCGCATCCTGTCGCACGACGTCATCGACACCACGTCGGGCGAAGTGCTGGCCGTGGCCAACGAAGAGCTCAACGAGGCCAACGTCGAGAAGCTGCGCAAGGCCGGCATCGACACCATCGGCACCCTGTGGGTGAACGACCTCGACCGCGGCCCGTACATCTCCAACACCCTGCGCATCGACCCGACCAAGACCCAGCTCGAGGCCCTGGTCGAGATCTACCGCATGATGCGCCCGGGCGAGCCGCCCACGAAGGACGCAGCGCAGAACCTGTTCTACAACCTGTTCTTCACCTTCGAGCGCTACGACCTCTCCGGCGTCGGCCGCATGAAGTTCAACCGCCGCGTCGGCCGCAAGGAAACCACCGGCGCCTCGGTGCTGTACGACTCCAAGTACTTCGGCGAGCGCAACGACGAGATGGCCAAGTCGCTGGTCGCCGAGCTCGGCGGCACGTCGGACATCCTCGAGGTCATCAAGACCCTCACCGAGATCCGCAACGGCCGCGGCACCGTCGACGACATCGACCACCTGGGCAACCGCCGCGTGCGTTCGGTCGGCGAAATGGCCGAGAACGTCTTCCGCGTCGGCCTGGTGCGCGTCGAGCGCGCCGTCAAGGAACGCCTGTCGCTGGCCGAGTCCGACGGCCTGACGCCGCAGGACCTGATCAACGCCAAGCCGGTGGCCGCCGCGATCAAGGAGTTCTTCGGCTCCTCGCAGCTGTCGCAGTTCATGGACCAGAACAACCCGCTCTCGGAAGTCACCCACAAGCGCCGCGTGTCGGCCCTTGGCCCGGGCGGCCTGACCCGCGAGCGCGCCGGCTTCGAAGTGCGCGACGTGCACCCGACCCATTACGGCCGCGTCTGCACCATCGAAACCCCGGAAGGCCCGAACATCGGCCTGATCAACTCGCTGGCCGTGTACGCGCGTTCGAACAAGTACGGCTTCCTCGAGACCCCGTACCGCAAGGTCGTGGACGGCAAGGTGACCGACCAGGTCGAATTCCTGTCGGCCATCGAAGAGCACGAGTACGCGATCGCCCAGGCCAACGCCGAACTGAACAAGGACGGCAGCTTCCAGGCCCCGTTCGTGCCCTGCCGCTTCCAGGCCGAGACCCTGCTCAAGCCGCCGAGTGAAATCCAGTACATGGACGTCTCGCCGATGCAGTCGGTGTCGGTCGCGGCCGCGCTGGTTCCGTTCATCGAGCACGACGACGCCAACCGCGCCCTGATGGGTGCGAACATGCAGCGCCAGGCCGTCCCGACCCTGCGTGCCCAGAAGCCGCTTGTCGGCACGGGCATCGAACGCGCCGTGGCGCGTGACTCGGGCGTCACCGTCAACGCCGTGCGCGGCGGCGTCATCGACCAGGTCGATGCCGGCCGCATCGTGGTGCGCGCCAACGAGGACGAGATCCAGGGCAACGACGCCGGCGTCGACATCTACACGCTGGTCAAGTACACCCGCTCGAACCAGAACACCTGCATCAACCAGCGTCCGCTGGTGAACGTCGGTGACCGGGTCGCGCGCGGCGACGTGCTGGCCGACGGCCCGTCCACCGACATCGGCGAACTGGCCCTGGGCCAGAACATGCTGGTCGCGTTCATGCCGTGGAACGGCTACAACTTCGAGGACTCGATCCTGCTCTCCGAGCGCGTGGTCGAGGAGGATCGTTACACCACGATCCACATCGAGGAGCTGACCTGCGTCGCCCGCGACACCAAGCTGGGGCCGGAGGAAATCACCGCCGACATCCCGAACGTGTCCGAGCAGGCCCTGGGCCGCCTGGACGAGTCGGGCGTGGTGTACATCGGCGCCGAGGTGCGCGCCGGCGACATCATGGTCGGCAAGGTCACGCCCAAGGGCGAAAGCCAGCTGACCCCGGAAGAGAAGCTGCTTCGCGCGATCTTCGGCGAAAAGGCTTCCGACGTTAAGGACAGCTCGCTGCGCGTGCCCCCGGGCATGGACGGCACCGTCATCGACGTGCAGGTCTTCACCCGCGACGGCATCGAGAAGGACAAGCGTGCGCGCCAGATCGAGGAATCCGAGATCAAGCGCGTCAAGAAGGACTTCGACGACCAGTTCCGCATCCTCGAGGGCGCCATCTACGCCCGCCTGCGCGCGCAGCTGATCGGCAAGGTCGCCAACGGCGGCCCGGACGGCCTCAAGAAAGGCACCGCCATCACCGGCGAGTACCTCGACGGCCTGAAGAAGGACGACTGGTTCGCGATCCGCATGAAGGACGAGGACGCGGTCGAGCTGATCGAACGCGCCCAGCGCCAGGTCGAGGAACACGAGAAGGAATTCGAGAAGCGGTTCCAGGACAAGCGCGGCAAGATCACCCAGGGCGACGACCTCGCGCCGGGCGTGCTCAAGATGGTCAAGGTCTTCCTGGCCGTGAAGCGCCGCATCCAGCCGGGCGACAAGATGGCCGGCCGACACGGCAACAAGGGCGTCGTTTCCACCATCGTGCCGGTGCAGGACATGCCCTACATGGCCGACGGCCAGACCGTGGACATCGTGCTCAACCCGCTGGGCGTGCCGAGCCGAATGAACATCGGCCAGGTGCTGGAAGTCCACCTGGGCTGGGCCGCCAAGGGCCTGGGCCAGAAGATCCAGCGCATGCTCGAGGCCCAGGAGAAGGTCGCGGACCTGCGCAAGTTCCTCGACCAGATCTACAACCACGACAAGAAGATCGCCGCCGAGCGCGTCGAGCTCTCGCAGTTCAGCGACGCCGAACTGCTGGGCATGGCCCGCAACCTGGTCGACGGCGTGCCGATGGCCACCCCGGTGTTCGACGGCGCGACCGAAGCCGAGATCAAGTCGATGCTGACGCTGGCGGACCTGCCCGAATCGGGCCAGACCATCCTCCACGACGGCCGCACCGGCGAGGCGTTCGATCGCCCGGTCACCGTCGGCTACATGCACATGCTCAAGCTCAACCATCTGGTCGACGACAAGATGCACGCCCGTTCGACTGGCCCGTACTCGCTCGTCACCCAGCAGCCGCTGGGCGGCAAGGCGCAGTTCGGCGGCCAGCGCTTCGGTGAAATGGAAGTCTGGGCGCTGGAAGCCTACGGCGCGGCCTACACCCTGCAGGAAATGCTGACGGTGAAGTCCGACGACGTGCAGGGCCGCAACCAGATGTACAAGAACATCGTCGATGGCGAGCATGAAATGACGGCCGGCATGCCGGAATCGTTCAATGTGCTGGTGAAGGAGATTCGCTCCCTCGCCATCAACATTGAACTGGAAGAACAGTGATCCGGCGCTGGAACAGGAGAATCAAATGAAAGATCTACTTAATCTGTTCAACCAGCAGCGTCAGTCGCTGGATTTCGACGGCATCAAGATCGGCCTGGCTTCGCCGGACCTGATCCGCAGCTGGTCCTTCGGCGAGGTCAAGAAGCCGGAAACCATCAACTACCGCACGTTCAAGCCCGAACGCGACGGCCTGTTCTGCGCCGCCATCTTCGGTCCGATCAAGGACTACGAGTGCCTGTGCGGCAAGTACAAGCGCATGAAGCACCGCGGCGTGGTCTGCGAAAAGTGCGGCACCGAGGTCACCCTGGCCAAAGTCCGTCGCGAGCGCATGGGCCACATCGAGCTGGCCAGCCCGACCGCGCACATCTGGTTCCTCAAGTCGCTGCCCTCGCGCATCGGCCTGATGCTGGACATGACCCTGCGTGACATCGAGCGCATCCTGTACTTCGAGGCCTACGTGGTCATCGAACCGGGCCTGACCACGCTCGAGCGCGGCCAGCTGCTCAATGAAGAGGCCTTCCTGACCGCGCGCCAGGAGCACGGTGACGACTTCGATGCCCTGATGGGTGCCGAGGCCGTGTACCACCTGCTGCGCACGATCGACCTCAACTCCGAGCTGCTGCGCCTGAAGGAAGAGATCGCCGCCACCAATTCCGAAACCAAGCTCAAGCGCCTCACCAAGCGCATCAAGCTGATGGAAGCCTTCCTCGAGTCGGGCAACCGCCCCGAGTGGATGGTGATGACGGTGCTGCCGGTGCTGCCGCCGGACCTGCGTCCGCTGGTGCCGCTGGACGGTGGCCGCTTCGCGACCTCCGACCTCAACGACCTCTACCGCCGCGTCATCAACCGCAACAACCGCCTCAAGCGCCTGCTCGAGCTCAACGCACCCGACATCATCGTGCGCAACGAGAAGCGCATGCTGCAGGAATCGGTTGACGCCCTGATGGACAACGGCCGCCGCGGCCGCGCCATCACCGGCACCAACAAGCGCCCGCTCAAGTCGCTGGCCGACATGATCAAGGGCAAGCAGGGCCGCTTCCGCCAGAACCTGCTGGGCAAGCGCGTCGACTACTCCGGCCGTTCGGTCATCGTGGTCGGCCCGACCCTGCGCCTGCACGAGTGCGGCCTGCCCAAGAAGATGGCGCTTGAACTGTTCAAGCCCTTCATCTTCGCCAAGCTGCAGCGTCGTGGCCTGGCCACGACCATCAAGGCCGCCAAGAAGTTGGTCGAGCGCGAATCCGCCGAGGTCTGGGACATCCTGGAAGAGGTGATCCGCGAACACCCGGTCATGCTCAACCGCGCCCCGACCCTGCATCGCCTGGGCATCCAGGCGTTCGAGCCGGTGCTGATCGAGGGCAAGGCCATCCAGCTGCACCCGCTGGTCTGCACCGCGTTCAACGCCGACTTCGACGGCGACCAGATGGCCGTGCACGTCCCGCTGAGCCTCGAGGCCCAGCTGGAAGCCCGCGCCCTGATGATGTCGTCGAACAACATCCTTTCCCCGGCCAACGGCGAGCCGATCATCGTGCCGACCCAGGACGTCGTCCTGGGCCTGTACTACATGACCCGCGCGCTGGAGAACAAGAAGGGCGAGGGCATGGTGTTCGCCAACGTCGCCGAGGTGAAGCGCGCCTACGACAACCGCGTCGTCGAGCTGCACGCCAAGGTGAAGGTGCGCCTCAAGCGCGAGGAGATCGACGAAAACGGCGACCGCGCCATGAAGTCGTCCATCGTCGAGACCACCATCGGCCGCGCCCTGCTGGCCGAGATCCTGCCCGACGGCCTGCCGTTCGCGCTGGCCAACACCGAGCTGAACAAGAAGGCCATCAGCCGCCTGATCAACTCGTGCTACCGCATGCTGGGCCTGAAGCACACGGTGATCTTCGCCGACAAGCTGATGTACACCGGCTTCTCCTTCGCCACCAAGGCGGGCGTGTCGATCGGCATCGACGACATGATCATCCCGGACGAGAAGAAGGGCATCCTGGGCGAGGCCGAATCCGAGGTCCTCGAGATCCAGGAGCAGTACCAGAGCGGCCTGGTGACCGCCGGCGAACGCTACAACAAGGTCGTCGACATCTGGTCGCGCACCAACGAGCGCGTGGCCAAGGCCATGATGGAAGCGATCGGCACCGAGAAGGTGACCAACGCCAAGGGCGAGACCATCGACCAGAAGTCGATGAACTCGGTCTACATCATGGCCGACTCCGGCGCCCGTGGTTCGCAGGCGCAGATCCGCCAGCTGGCGGGCATGCGCGGCCTGATGGCCCGTCCCGATGGCTCGATCATCGAGACGCCGATCACCGCGAACTTCCGCGAAGGCCTGAACGTGCTTCAGTACTTCATCTCGACCCACGGCGCGCGCAAGGGCCTGGCCGATACCGCGCTCAAGACCGCCAACTCCGGTTACCTGACCCGTCGCCTGGTCGACGTGGCCCAGGACGTGGTGGTCACCGAGCCCGATTGCGGCACCAGCAACGGCCTCACCATGACCCCGATCGTCGAAGGCGGCGACGTGGTCGAGCCGCTGCGCGACCGCGTGCTGGGCCGCATCGTGGCCGACGACGTGTACCTGCCGGGCAACGACGAGGATCCGATCGTCACCCGCAACACGCTGCTCGACGAAGCCTGGGTTGACCGCCTGGAGGCCGCCGGCGTGCAGTCGATCAAGGTGCGCTCCGCGATCACCTGCGACAGCACCTTCGGCATCTGCGCCCACTGCTACGGCCGCGACCTGGCCCGTGGCCACATCGTCAACCTCGGCGAGGCCGTCGGCGTCGTCGCGGCCCAGTCGATCGGCGAACCCGGCACCCAGCTGACCATGCGTACCTTCCACATCGGCGGCGCGGCTTCGCGTGCGGCCGCCGTGGACAACATCACGGTCAAGACCACCGGTTCGATCAAGTTCAACAACCTCAAGCACGTGCAGCACGCCAACGGCCACCTGGTCGCGGTGTCCCGCTCGGGCGAACTGTCGGTCCTGGACAACCACGGCCGCGAACGCGAGCGCTACAAGCTCCCGTACGGCTCGGTCATCAACGTCAAGGACGGCGACGAGGTCAAGGCTGGCAAGACCGTGGCCAACTGGGACCCGCATAACCACCCGATCGTGTCGGAAGTGGCGGGTTACGTGCGCTTCGTGGACTTCGTCGACGGCGTCACCGTCATCGAGAAGACCGACGACCTGACCGGCCTGGCTTCGCGCGAGATCACCGATCCCAAGCGCCGCGGCTCGGCCGGCAAGGACCTGCGCCCGATCGTGCGCATCCTCGACGCCAAGGGCAACGACCTCAACATCCCGGGCACCGACCTGCCGGCGCAGTACCTGCTGCCGCCGCGCTCGGTCGTCAACCTGCAGGACGGCGCCGCCGTCGGCGTGGGTGACGTGGTGACCAAGGTGCCGCAGGAAGCGTCCAAGACCCGCGACATCACCGGTGGCCTGCCGCGCGTGGCCGACCTGTTCGAGGCCCGCAAGCCCAAGGATCCGGCCGTGCTGGCGGAAGTGTCCGGCATCATCAGCTTCGGCAAGGACACCAAGGGCAAGCAGCGCCTGATCATCAAGGACGCCGAGGGCAACGAGCACGAAGAGCTCATCCCGAAGTACCGCCAGGTCATCGTCTACGAAGGCGAGCACATCGCCAAGGGCGAAACCGTGGTGGACGGCGAGCCGAACCCGCAGGACATCCTGCGCCTGCTCGGCGTCGAGCCGCTGGCGGCCTACCTGGTCAAGGAAATCCAGGACGTCTACCGGCTGCAGGGCGTGAAGATCAACGACAAGCACATCGAAACGATCATTCGCCAGATGCTGCGCAAGGTCGAGATCACCGACGCCGGCGACAGCCGCTTCATGGCGGGCGAACAGGCCGAGCGCATCCGGGTCGTCGAGGACAATGCCAAGGCATTGACCAAGAACGAGCTGCCGGCGCGCTACGACCCGGTCCTGCTGGGCATCACCAAGGCCTCGCTGGCGACCGAGTCGTTCATCTCGGCGGCGTCCTTCCAGGAAACCACCCGCGTGCTGACCGAGGCGGCCGTGCGCGGCACCCGCGACAGCTTGCGGGGCCTGAAGGAAAACGTTATCGTCGGCCGCCTTATCCCGGCGGGTACCGGCCTGGCGTACCACAACAAGCGACGCCTCGCCGCCACCCCCGAATTGTCCGATTCCGATCTGGAGACCTTGCGGGCCGTATCTCCGGCCAATGAGACTACCGAAGAAGCCGGTTCAGACGGCTGACCTAGTGCGCTGGCGAGCCCGCCGATGGCTCGCCCACATCCGGAAAGAGGGGACAGGACGTCCCCTCGTGTCCGGTTCAAGGACGATGGAAACCCGAATGACGCGACCTGTCGCTCGTTGACAGGCGTGTTTAACGCGAAGTAAACTTCCGCTTCTCGGTGGGCCGGTTTCCGGCCCGCCTTGCTTTTCATCCAGGATCCCGAACGAATGGCGACGATCAACCAGCTCGTGCGCAAGCCGCGCCAGCCCAATACCTACAAGAGCGCCTCCCCGGCGCTGGCCAACTGCCCGCAGCGTCGTGGCGTGTGCACCCGCGTGTACACCACGACCCCGAAGAAGCCCAACTCGGCCCTCCGCAAGGTGGCCAAGGTGTTTCGTACATCGGCGGCGAAGGCCGTCAAGGACCTGCCCGGCGTGCGCTACCACACCGTGCGCGGCTCGCTCGACGCCGCCGGTGTCGCCAAGCGTCGCCAGGCGCGTTCGAAGTACGGCGCCAAGCGTCCGAAGTCCTGATCGCGCGGTCCATCCGCAGCGTTCGCCACCCGAACACCAGAATATTAGGCAAGCATCATGTCCCGTAAAGGTTCTCCCGGTACCCGTTCGATCCTCCCGGATCCGAAGCACGGAAGCGAAGTCATCGCGCGCTTCATCAACATGGTCATGAAGTCCGGCAAGAAGTCGATCGCCGAGAAGATCGTCTACGGCGCCATGGACGTCATCGGCGAAAAGAACTCCGACGCCCTTGGCCTGGTCGAGAAGGCCCTGGCCAACGTCGCCCCGGCGGTCGAGGTCAAGTCCCGCCGCGTCGGTGGTGCGACCTACCAGGTGCCGGTCGAAGTGCGGACCTCGCGCCGCACGGCGCTGGCGATGCGTTGGGTGATCGAGTCGGCGCGCAAGCGCGGCGAGAACACCATGCCGCGCAAGCTGGCCGCCGAACTGCTCGAAGCCAGTGAAAGCCGCGGTGGCGCCGTGAAGAAGCGCGAAGAAACGCACCGCATGGCCGAAGCCAACAAGGCCTTCTCGCACTACCGCTGGTAACCCCTGCCGGTCCGAGACCACGCCGCCCTGGCGCCATGCGCCGGGCGGCTATCCAACTAAGGAATTCCCGTGGCACGCACTACTCCCATCGAGCGCTACCGCAACTTCGGCATCATGGCCCACATCGATGCCGGCAAGACCACCACGTCCGAACGCATCCTGTTCTACACCGGCAAGAGCCACAAGATCGGCGAAGTCCACGACGGCGCCGCGACGATGGACTGGATGGAGCAGGAGCAGGAGCGTGGCATCACGATCCAGTCGGCCGCGACCACCGCGTTCTGGCAGGGCATGGACAAGACCTTCCCGGAACACCGCTTCAACATCATCGACACCCCGGGGCACGTTGACTTCACCATCGAAGTCGAACGTTCGCTGCGCGTGCTCGACGGCGCGGTCTTCGTGCTGTGCGCCGTGGGCGGCGTGCAGCCGCAGTCCGAGACCGTCTGGCGCCAGGCCAACAAGTACCGCGTGCCGCGCATCGCGTTCGTGAACAAGATGGACCGCACCGGCGCCAACTTCTTCAAGGTCCGCGACCAGCTCAAGGCCCGCCTGGGCGCCGCCCCGGTGCCGATGCAGGTGCCGATCGGCGCCGAAGAGGGCTTCGAGGGCGTGGTCGACCTGGTCAAGATGAAGGCGATCCACTGGGACGTCGCCAGCCAGGGCCTGAACTTCGAATACCGCGACATCCCGGCCGACCTGGTCGAGAAGTGCAACGAATCGCGCGCCTACATGGTCGAGTCGGCCGCCGAGGCCAGCGAAGAGCTGATGGAGAAGTACCTCGAGAGCGGCGAGCTGTCCGAAGCCGACATCCTCGAGGGCCTGCGCGTGCGCACCCTGAGCACCGAGATCGTCCCGATGTACTGCGGCAGCGCCTTCAAGAACAAGGGCGTGCAGGCCATGCTCGACGGCGTCATCGCGCTGCTGCCGTCGCCGGTCGACGTGCCGTCGGTGCGCGGCGTGGACGTGGACGACGAGACCAAGGAACTGACCCGCGAGTCGAACGACAAGGCGCCGTTCTCGGCGCTGGCGTTCAAGATCATGACCGACCCGTTCGTGGGCTCGCTGACCTTCTTCCGCGTGTACTCCGGCACGCTCAACGCCGGCGACCAGGTGTTCAACTCGGTCAAGGGCAAGAAGGAGCGCATCGGCCGCCTGCTGCAGATGCACTCCAACCAGCGCGACGAAATCAAGGAAGTGCTGGCGGGCGACATCGCCGCGGCCGTGGGCCTCAAGGACGTCACCACCGGTGACACCCTGTGCGCCCAGGACAACCCGATCGTGCTCGAGCGCATGACCTTCCCGGAGCCGGTCATCTCGATGGCCGTCGAACCCAAGACCAAGTCCGACCAGGAAAAGATGGGCATCGCGCTCGGTCGCCTGGCGCAGGAGGATCCGTCCTTCCGCGTGCGCACCGACGAAGAGTCCGGCCAGACCATCATCTCGGGCATGGGCGAGCTGCACCTGGACATCATCGTTGACCGCATGAAGCGCGAGTTCAACGTCGAAGCCAACGTCGGCAAGCCGCAGGTCGCCTACCGCGAGACCATCCGCAAGGCGGTCAAGCAGGAAGGCAAGTTCGTGCGCCAGTCCGGTGGTCGCGGCCAGTACGGCCACATCGTCATCGAGATGGAGCCGCAGGAACGTGGCGTCGGCTTCTCGTTCGAGAACGCCATCGTCGGCGGCGTGGTTCCCAAGGAATACGTCACCGCGTCCGGCAAGGGCATCGAAGAAGCCATGAAGAACGGCATCATGGCCGGCTTCCCGGTGGTGGACATCAAGATCCGCGCCGTGGACGGTTCCTTCCATGACGTCGACTCCAACGAAATGGCGTTCAAGGTCGCCGGCTCGATGGCCTTCAAGGAAGGCTTCCAGAAGGCCAACCCGGTGCTGCTCGAGCCGATCATGAAGGTCGAGGTCGTCACCCCCGAGGACTACATGGGCGACGTGATGGGCGACCTGAGTCGTCGTCGCGGCATCCTGCAGGGCTCGGACGACACCCCGTCGGGCAAGGTCATCAACGCGATGGTGCCGCTGGGCGAAATGTTCGGCTACGCCACCTCGATGCGTTCCATGACCCAGGGTCGCGCCACCTTCACGATGGAATTCGACCACTACGCCGAGGCTCCGGCCAACATCGCCGAGCAGGTCGTCAAGAAGTCCTGATCCAGCTAGCACTCCGCATCCAGTATCCAGTTTCCAGATTAGAGGCGACAGAAAATGTCCAAGGGTAAGTTTGAGCGCACCAAGCCCCACGTGAACGTGGGCACCATCGGTCACGTTGACCACGGCAAGACGACGCTGACGGCGGCGCTGACGAAGGT
>NZ_BMKC01000004.1 GCF_014643775.1 Arenimonas soli | reverse complement strand
GGAACCACCCGATCCCATCCCGAACTCGGAAGTGAAACGCAGCTGCGCCAATGGTAGTGTGGCCTAAGCCATGCAAGAGTAGGTCATCGCCAGGGGCTTTACCCCTAAAACGCCACCCCAAAAGGGTGGCGTTTTTCTTTGCGTCGAAGTTGCCAGGCCAACACTTTCCTGACTGCAGGCTGACCGGGCGGACTTGCCACACCGACCGGCTGGCGGTATCAGCTTGGGGTGTTCCCTGAATAGCGAGCCGCGCAGCCGATGCCGAATCCCGCCCTCCGCCTTTGGCTGCCGCTGCTGCTGTTGGCGCAGGCGCCGTACGTGGCCGCCAAACCGCCGTCGCTGCTGCTGACCGACACGAACCGCAAGGCAAGCACTGTCGGTTCCGAGCGGGTGCAGCTGCTGCCCGTCACCTTGGACCGCCGCGTGCTCGATGCCAGCAGCGCCAAGGCAGGCCAGGTGCTGCAGCCGGGCGTGCCGGGCGACGAGCGTCCGCTGCGTTTCGTGCGCAGCGAACGCCGCCCGGACGGGCTGCTGACCTGGATCGGCCAGGTCGACACCGACCTGGGCCCGCAATCGGTGGTCTTCACCATTGGCGACGGCATCGTGTTCGGCCGTATCCCCGGCAAGCAAGGCGGCGCGACCCAGGTCCTGACCGATGCGACCGGCAGCTGGCTGGTCCTGGACGAGGCCGGCGACCTGGTCGTGGAGCCCTTTGGTCCCGACGTAAGCTTGCCGCCCGAGCCTGACGCGGCCTCGCGCGAGCGGCGGCGCCAGCAGGAGGCCCGCAAGGCCGGTGGCGAACCAGTCATCGACCTCGTCGTCGTCTACACCGGCTACCTGCTCGACCTGTGGGGCGGGGATTCGATCGTGCGTGCGCGCATCGCCCAGCTCGAGGCGCTGTCCAACCAGGCCTATATCGACAGCCTGGCCAACGTGCGCGTCCGCGTCGTCGGCATGCACCTGGTCGACTACGCGCTTCGCAACGACAACCCGGACGCGCTCGACGACATCACGTTCGCGAGCAGCAAGCCGATCAAACTCGAGGTTGATCGCCTGCGCGAGCAGTACGGCGCCGACATGGTCGCGATGCTGCGGCACTTCGATCGCGCCCGGCACACCAGCTGCGGCAACGCCTGGCTGCTGGGCTACCACGGCAGCGCCTACGATCCGGCCCGGGGCTTTTCGGTGACCGGCGACCGGGGTTTTGGTCGCGAAGCCTGCAGCGACTGGACCTTCACCCATGAGCTGGGCCACAACATGGGCTCCACCCATGACGACGAGACTTCGGAAGGGGACTACGGCGCCTACCCCTATTCGCGCGGCTACCGCCGGACGCTGGATCCGGTGCAGGGTTTCGCCACCATCATGGCCTACACCGAAACGCCGCAGGTCCGGCTTGGCCTGCTGTCGAACCCGCGCATAGCCGCCTGCATGGGCCAGTCCTGCGGCGTAGAAAACCAGGCCGACAACGTCCGCGGATTCGGCCAGTCCGCGCCGATCCTGGCCGGCTTCCGGCCGGCGCGCGATGAATCCCTGCCGGGCATCTCCGTGTCGGATGCAAGAGTGGTTGAAGGCAGCTTCGGATTCAGCCCGGCCACGTTCACCGTAAGCCTGTCGCGGCCCGCGCCGGGCCCGGTCAGTTTCGGCGTGTTCACCAGCAACGGCACCGCCGTGGCCAATGGCGACTACACGGCGATGTCGCAGGACGACCTGGTCATCCCGGCCGGCCAGACCCGCCTGGACGTCCAGGTGCAGGTGCGCGGCGACAGCGTGAACGAGCGCGACGAACATTTCGCGCTGAACCTGCGTGACGTGGTCGGCGCGGTGGTGATGGACGGACAGGGCGTGGGCACCATCGCCACCGACGAAGACCTGCCCACCCTGTCGGTACTCGACACCCAGGTTCCGGAAGGCGATTCCGGCACGACCGATGTCGCCTTCACCGTCGTGCTTTCGCGGCCTTCCACGGGCCTGGTGTCCTTCGAGGCCCAGTCGCACGGTTTTGCTCCCGGCGCCTTCGCGGCCACGGAAGGCGAGGATTTCGACCCGGTCCTGGTGCAGGGGCTGAGCATTCCCGCCGGCGCGACCTCGGCGCAGTTCACGATCCCCGCGAAGGGGGACACCCAGCCCGAGGAGAACGAAAGCTTCTTCATTTCGCTGTCCCATGTCATCGGCGCCCACGTCGGCGACGACAGCGCCGTGGCCACCCTGCTCGACGACGACGGCGGTCCAACGGACCAGCCGCGCCTGTCGATCGGCAATGCCTCGGTCAGCGAAGGCAATGCCGGCCAGCGACTGCTCCGGTTCCCGGTCCGGCTGACGCAAGCCAGCGCCACGCCGGTGAGCTTCGACCTGCGCACCGTCGACCGCTCGGCCTTCGCCGGCAGCGATTACCAGGCCCGGCAGGACACCGGCCTGGTCATCGCGCCCGGCCAGACCTTGCTGTACTACGACGTCACCACGTTCGGCGACACCGAGGTCGAGGCCAACGAAAACATGCTGGTGGTGGTCAGCAATGTCAGCGGCGCCCGGGTTACGCGCAGCCAGGCTTTCGGCAACATTCTCAACGACGACCTGCCCGACCTTGGGTTCGCCGTCCGCGACGACCGCTACGTGCTGCGTGAAAACAGCGGCCCGGCGCTGCTCGGCGTGCTCGACAACGACACACTGCCTTCCGGATTCTCCAGCACCGGGGAAATCCGGATCCTGGACGCGCCAACGCGGGGCACGGCCACGATCGACACGGCCGGCACCAGCACGCCCGCGGACGACACCGTGCGCTATGTGCCGACGGCCAACACCTCCGGCACCGACACCCTTCGCTACCGTGTGTGCGCCGCGCCGGGCACCTGCGCCGAGGCCCGGGTCCGGCTGGTGCTGCGCCCGCTGGTGGACGCCCGGCTCGAGGCCGACGCCGGCGCCGGCTACCAGGACGTCGCGGGCGAGGGCCTGCGTGCGCTGCCCTCGCTGCGATTGACTGCAAGTCCGCTGGTGGCGCCGGTCGTGGAAGTGCTCGACACCGTTGTCGACACCAGCCCCGGCTCGCCCTGGGACGACCAGAACAACGGCACCGCCTTCACCGTCCTGGACGTGCCGGCCGGCCCGGCGGGCACCTGGCGGGTCGTCGCCGACCTGCGCTCCGCCGTGGCCGGAACGCTGGACCTTTACCTGGGCCGGGACACCAACGCAGACGGCCTGCCGTCGGCCGGCGAAGTGGCCTGTGTGTCGGCGATGGGTGCCGCCACCGAGCGCTGCGAACTGGAGGTCGAAGCCGACGGCGCCACGGCCGTGCCGGTGTGGTTCATGGCGCACAACCGTGGTTCGCGCGTGGACCAGGCCCGTCTCGAAGTCTTCCTGGTGCCGCCCGGGGCCGGCGACGCCAGCCTGGTGGCCACCGGGCCGGGCCACCTGGCCGCCGGCGAGGCCTTCGCGCTGCGACTGGGCTGGCGTGACCACGGCCTGCTGCCCGGTGAAGCCCGCGTGGGCTACGTGGACCTCAGCAACGCCGGGGTGCCGGTGGGCAGCTTCCCGGTGCGCGTGGACCGCATCAATCCCGTCAACGCCGCGGTCGCCCTCGACTCCGGGCGTGCGATGACCCTGCGTTTGGCGCCGGGCGTGGCGCAGGACAGGATTTTCATCGACGTGCCGGCGGGCGCAAGCCGGCTCGACGTGCAGACCAGCAGCGGGCAGAACGTCGACCTCTACCTGGCGCCCGCCCCGGCGCCGCCGTCGTCGCCGGGCATCGCGCCCGCTCCCGCGCGTACGCAGGCGGTCGCTTCGGCCGTGGGCGCCACCGGCAACGAATCCCTGTCGGTCAGCGGTTCGACGCTGTCCCCGGGTCGCTGGTACGTCACGCCGGTCAACGCCGGGGACGACGATGCCAGCCTCAGCCTGACCGCGACGGTGGTGGGCGCCGCGCCGATCGTGCGACCGGGCAGTTATTTCAATCCCGACCGTTCGGGCCACGGCGTCTTCCTTTACCCGGCGGGGAACCAGTGGGCCGGGCTCTGGTACACCTACCTGCAGGACGGCAGCAGCACCTGGTACTACCTGCAGGGCCCGGCCCCGGGAACCACCGGCGTCTGGGCCGGCGAGCTCTACCGCGCCGCCTGGAACGGCAGTTCCAACCACCTGACCGCCATCGGCCGCGGCATCGTCACGCCGACGGGCCCCGATGCCTTCCTCTTCAGCTACGAACTCGACGGCCAGACGGGTTCGGAACCCCTGGTCGCCCTGGGCCGCGGTTGCCCCAGCCTCGCAGGCCAGCCGCTGGACGCCAGTTCGCACTGGTTCGACCCGGCGCGGGCGGGCACGGGCTACAGCGTGCAGCTGTTCCCGGACTACGAATTTTTCGCCGCGTTTGTATACGACGGCCAGGGCGTGCCGCGCTTCCTCACCTCCGAAGCCCCGACCTTCCTCGGCGCGGACGCGACGATGGCGCTGGAACAGCTCACGGGCTTCTGCCCGCTGTGCACCCGCGGCGGCGCGCCCACGCGGGCCGACATCGGCACGCTGCGCCGGCGTTTCGACGCCGGCGGCCTGGTGCAGATGGAGCTCGACGCCATCTATACCGGTGGCGTGCCGGGGACGTGGACGGGCGACGACGCCGTGCAGCCGCTGGGTGGGCCGGGCACGACGCAAGGGTGCGATGCCAACTAGACGCAAACGGCCAGCGTTTGCGCTCCTGGTGATAGCCGGGCTGCCGGCGGCGGCCCAGGCAATGGAAGTCGGACCCCACTTCGCGGCGGATCCATCACGTTCCGTGGAAGTGGTTGAAGGCGAGCGACTGCATCCCGTGCAGGTCGACTTCCCGTCACTCAAGGCCGGCGCCCGCACGGGCCGCCTGTTGCTCCCGGGCGTGACGGGTTCGCCCGTCATCGCCGACCGGGCGCAGGTACGAACGCGCGAGGACGGCTTGCAGGTGTGGACGGCACGGGTTGCAACCGCACGGGGCGAAGGAACCGCCCTGCTCGTAATCGGTGACGACCTGGTGCACGGTCGCATTCCCCAGGCCGACGGCAGCCAGCTGCGCCTCCAGACCCGGCAAGGGCTGGCCTGGCTGGTTGAGGGGCCAGCGCCGCGACGCGAGCACAGCCCGGACTTCCGACTGCCGCCGCCACCTGGCGCCGACGACGTGGCCCTGCGCAAGCAGCAGGACGCGATGACGTCCACGGGCACGCCGCTGGTGGACGTAGGCGTGCTCTACACACCGGCCTTGCTGCAGTCCTGGGGGTCCGCCGACGCGGTGCGCGCACGCATCGCCTTCCTGGAGGAGGCCACCAACCAGGCGTACGCGGACAGCCAGGCCGAACTGCGCATCCGCGTGGTTGCAGCGCAACTGGTCGACTACGTTGCGCGCAATGACAACGGCCAGGCCCTGGTCGACATGAGCACTGAATCGGACCTCCCGGTGCGGGCGGCCGTTCACCGACTGCGCGAACAGCATGGCGCGGACCTGGTGGCCATGCTGCGCGACTACGATCCGGGCATCCAGACCAACTGCGGCATTGCCTGGATGGGTGGTTTCAGCGGCAGTGCGTTCCGGCTGGAGTATTCCTATTCGGTCTCCGTCGACCTGGGAATCGGCGGTGGCGACTGCGGGGATTACGTTTTCGCGCACGAACTGGGCCACAACATGGGTGCCCACCACGACATCGAAACCAGCCAGGGCGCGCATGGGGTCTACCCGTATTCGCGTGGATACCGGCGGATGCTGGAAACAGGCGAGGGCTTTTATACGATCATGGCCTATCCCCTTGCATCGGCGACGGAGCTGGGGCGTTTCTCGAACCCGCGGCAAAACAGTTGCTTTGGTTCGCCCTGCGGCGACGCGGCCGAGGCCGACAACGCGCGGGGCTTCGGGCAGGTGGGGCCGGCCCTGGCAGCGCTCGTGCCGTCGATGGCGGCCAGTGGCCCGGCCGTGTCCATAGGCGATGTCGAGGTCCTGGAAGGCGACAGCGGCACCGTGGTCGCGCGTTTTCCAATCAGCCTGTCCCAGGCTGCCGGTTCGCCGGTCAGTATTGAGCTCGCGACTTCGCATGGCAGTGCGCGCGAACATGACTACACGTTCCGCGCGGGTACCGTGGTGCTGGCACCGGGCCAGGTTTCGGCGCATTTCGATGTGTCCGTATCGGGGGACGTGCAAGGGGAAGTCGATGAAGTGTTTTCCCTCGACGTGGTGTCCGTGTCCGGGGCAAGGGTTGGCAAGGGCCAGGGTTTGGCGACGATCATCAACGACGATCCCTTGCCGAGGCTCGCCGTCGCCAACGTCTTCCTGGCGGAAGGTGATGCCGGACTGGTGCCGGCCACGTTCACCGCAAGCCTGGACCAGGTCGCCACGTCGCCCGTCACCTTCGACGTGCGCACCTTCGACTACGGCAACCACCCAGGCAATGCCGTCGCCGGCCTGGACTACCTGGCCGTGGACCGGCGCGGGTTGCGCATCGAACCGGGGCAGGACCGCCTGCATTTCTCCGTGTCGGTGGTGGGCGACACCGTGCCCGAGGGTGACGAGGTTTTCTACCTGTCGGTAGGAAACGTGCAAGGCGCCGTACTTGCCGACAACCAGGCATTGGCGCGCATCCGCGACGACGATGGTGGCGTGGTGTTGCCCGAAATCAGCATCCATGACGCCAGCATCGCGGAAGGGGACGATGGCCAGCGATCCCTTGATTTCATGGTCAGCCTGTCGACCGCGGCGCCGGCGCCCTTGGTGTTCGGGGTCATCACCCACGATGGCACGGCGCAGGCGGGCAGTGACTACATCCGGCTGCACCAGACCGGTCGGCAGATACCGCGCGGACAGGCGGCTGCGTTGGTCTCGGTCCACGTCCGGGGCGACACCCTGCCCGAGGCCGACGAAACCTTCCGCGTGGAACTGGTGAACGTGTCCGGCGCCCGGGCCGGCGACCTGGTGGCCGAGGGCCGCATCGTCAATGACGACGGGTCGATGCCGGCCCCGCCGATGATCGCCCGCGACGATCGTTTTGTCGTCCTGGAGAACGCCGATCCCGCCGAACTCGATGTCCTGGCCAACGATGCGCTGACCCGCGAGCGACTCGCAGGCGGACAACTGCAGGTCGTGGACGGACCTGTCCGCGGATCAGCCAGCATCGACACCTGCGGTACGCCGAACACGGCGGGCGACGACCTGGTTCGTTACATGCCAGCCCCGGACAGCACCGGCGAGGACGTTTTCGTCTATCGCGCCTGTGAACCGGGCGGTCGCTGCACGGAGGCATTGGTCAACATCCAGGTCCAGCCAGCCCCGGACATCCATGTTTCCACCCAGGACGGCAGCGGTTTCCGGGATGTGCCCTTCGAAGGCCTGCGGGCGTTGCCCGGTGCCATGTTCAGCACGACCGCGCTGGTTGCACCCATGTCCGGCGACGCGGTCCTGTCGCCTGACCCAACGCCGGAATATCCCTGGGACCTCAATGGTGCCGGCACCCGGACCTGGGTATTCCCCATGGGCGAGGCCTTCGTCCGCACGCGCGTGCTGGCCGACGCCCACGCACTGGGCGGCGGCGACGTGGATCTTTACCTGGGCCTGGATGCCAACCGCGATGGTCGCGCCGACCCTTCGGAACTGCACTGCACCTCGGCGACAGGGGCCGGCACCGAAACTTGCGAACTCTGGGCGCAGGACGGCCAGCGCCTGGATGTCTGGGTGATGGCCCATCTGCGCGACACGACCACCCGGTCCGTCGAGGTGCAGGCATACGCGATCACGGCCGCGGACGACTGGGACAGCACGGTCGAGCTGCGCGCCACGGGCCCGGGCCGCCTGCCGGCAGGCACGGCCTTTCCCTTGCGCCTGGCCTGGCAGGTGCCGGGCCTGCCTTCAGGTGCGCGCCGCGCTGCCTTGCTAAAGCTCAGGGCGGGGCCCGGGGCAGAGGTCGGCCTGGTGCCAGTGCGGCTGCACCGGACCGCCTTCACGCCGGCGCCCCGGTCGCTCGCATGGACCGACCCCGATGCCGGACCCAGGCCCCTCTCGACGGCCGTCGGCCTGGAACAGACGCTGGAGGCCGGAGCCAGCCACGACCGGTTCTTCATCGATGTTCCCGCCGGTGCAACAAGACTGACGATCCGCCTGGGCAGCGAACTGCCCGCCGACCTGCACCTGGCCCGGGCCGATGCCCCGTCGTCGCCGGAAATCGCAGCGGCACCGCCCGTGTCCTCCGCGCAGGCGTCGTTGCTGGGTCGCATCGGCAGCAACGACCTGGTGATCGAAGGTAACGCGCTGACGCCAGGTCGCTGGTATGCCACCGTGGTCAACCGCGGGCAGGCCAGCCAGACCGTCACGCTCGCCACCCGCATCGAAGCAAGCACGCCGGCCGCGCTTCCGGGCAGCTACTTCAATCCCGATCGGTCGGGCCATGGGCTGTTCCTGTATCCCGCGGGGAATCAATGGGCGGGACTCTGGTACACCTACCTGCAGGACCGGACGCCTACCTGGTACTACCTGCAGGGTGAGGCGCCGGGTGAAAGCGGGATATGGCTGGCTGGCCTGCATCGTGCTGCGTGGAATGGTTCAAGCCGCCGGCTCACGCGCGTCGGCCAGGTGTCGGTTACGCCGATGGGCGCAGACGCGTTGCAGTTCACCTACGAACTCGACGGAGAAACCGGCTCCGAACTGTTGACCGCCCTGGGCCGCGGTTGCCCCAGCCTCGCAGGCCAGCCGCTTGACGCCAGTTCGCACTGGTTCGACCCGGCGCGGGCGGGCACGGGCTACAGCGTGCAGCTGTTCCCGGACTACGAATTTTTTGCCGCGTTTGTTTACGACGGCCAGGGCGTGCCGCGCTTCCTCACGTCCGAAGCCCCGACCTTCCTCGGCGCGGACGCGACGATGGCGCTGGAACAGCTCACGGGCTTCTGTCCGTTGTGCACCCGCGGCGGCGCGCCCACGCGGGCCGACATCGGCACGCTGCGCCGGCGTTTCGACGCCGGCGGCCTGGTGCAGATGGAGCTCGACGCCATCTATACCGGTGGCGTGCCGGGGGCATGGACGGGCGACGACGCCGTGCAGCCGCTGGGTGGGCCGGGCACGACGCAAGGGTGCGCCGTGCCCTGACGCTTGGTAAAAGGGGGGTCTGAATCCGGATGGAGATGGGACCGTGCGCCTCGCCCTTTTGTGCCTTGCCCTGATCGCCACGTCGCCGCTGGCTGCCGCGGCCGTGGTTTTCGAACAGGGCCCCATCCAGCCCGCGATTGAAAAGACGGCCGCTCCGGGCGCCGCCGCCGGCACCCCTGTTCACGTGGACCAGGCCCAGTTGGCTGCCGCCAGGCAGGGTGATGTCGTCTGGCTGCCGGGCAGCGCGGACCGGGCCGTCCCGGCGACGGTCCGGCAGGTGCGGCATCGCGACGACGGCACGCTGGTGTGGACCGCCGCCGTGCAGACCGGCGCCGGCGAACAGACGGCCACCCTGGTCGTGAAGGACGGGCATGCGTTCGGCTGGATCCCGCAGGCCAAGGGTCCCGCGCTCCGGCTCGAAACCCGCCACGGCACCTCGCGCATCCTCGAGGACGAGGAAATCGCGCGGCCGACCGGTCCCGACGTGCTGCTGCCGCCGGAGCCGACCCCGGCCGAGCGCGACCTGCGCAAGCGCCAGGAAGCCACGAAGGCCGAAGGCACGCCGCGGCTGGACGTGCTGGTGGCCTACCAGGCGTCGCTGGTGGAGGTCTGGGGCAGCGTCGTGGCGGTTCAGACGCGTATTGCCTACCTCGAGTCGATCACCAACCAGGCCTATGTCGACACCGGCATGGACCTGGAGATCCGCGTGGTCGCCACCCATCTCGTCGATTTCCCGGCGGATGCCGACAACAGCGATGCGCTCTACGCCATCACCAACGACTCGAGCCTGGCGATCAAGGAGGAAATCGACCGGGTGCGGGTGCAGTACGGCGCCGACCTGGTCAAGCTGATGCGCAACTTCGACCGCGTCAACCAGACCAGCTGCGGCGTGGGCTGGCTGGGCGGCTACCACGGCAACCCGTTCGTACTGCGTTACGGTTTCAGCGTCACCGCCGACAAGGGCTTTGGCACCGACGGCTGCGGCGAGTGGACCTTCTCGCACGAACTGGGCCACAACCAGGGCGCCCACCACGACTTCGACACCGCCGCCGGCGACTACGGCGCCTTCGAATATTCGCGAGGTTACCGCCAGACGCTGCCGGACAACACCGGCTTCGCAACCATCATGGCCTACAGCACCGGCCCGCAGAATCGCCTCGGCCTGTTTTCCACGCCGGACCTGAGCGACTGCCTGGGCCAGCCCTGCGGCATCGCCGACGAAGCCGACAACGGCCGCGGCATCGCCGAAACCGCGGCCCTGGTGGCCGGGCTGATGCCCGAGGCCACGGCCGGCGCCCTGCCGACCCTGAGCCTGGACGACATCCTGGTGACCGAAGGCAACAGCGGCCAACGCACCGCCCGCTTCACGCTGCAGCTCAGTGCCGCGGCCGCCGGCCCGGTGTCGGTGTCCCTGGCCACGGCCTCGGCATCGGCGACCCATACCGATTACGTGCCGCGCAGCTTCAGCATCCTGATCCCTGCGGGGCAGACTGCCGTCCCACTCGATGTCGGCGTGCGCGGCGACACCCTGGTCGAGCCGGACGAAGTATTCGCGCTCAACATCCTGTCGGCCTCGGGTGCCGGCATCGCCAAGGGCCAGGGCGTGGCCACGATCCTGAGCGACGACCCGGTGCCCACGCTTTCGATCCCGGACTTCTCGATCGAAGAAGGCGACGACGGCATCCGCGAGGCGGTGCTTACCGCCACGCTGTCGCACCCCTCCAACCAGCCGGTGCGCTTCGACGCGGAAACCGGGTCGAGCTCCGCGTCGGCGTCCCAGGATTTCGTCTACGCGAGCTTTCAGGGCCTGGAGATCCCGGCCGGCGCCACCTCGATGCAGTTCAGCGTGACGGTGATCGGCGATTCCATCGACGAGGGCGACGAGTCCTTCTACGTCGCCCTGGGTGGGCTGACCGGCGCACGGGTGGACGACTCCATCGTCTGGGTGACGATCCTCGACGATGATTCGGCCAGCGAACCGGCGCGCCCGCTGCTGTCGGTCGAATCGCTGTCGGTGGTCGAAGGCAACCTCGGGCTGCAGCCGGCGAACGTGCGGGTTTTCCTGGACGCCGCCGCCGACCAGGACGTCGGGTTCTCGCTGCTGGCCCAGGGCGTGACCGCCACCGCCGGCGTCGACTTCGACGCAGCCGGACTGTCCGGCCTGGAAATACCGGCCGGCCAGCTTGAAGTGCAGGTGCCGCTGCTGGTTAATGGCGACACCCTGGACGAAGCCGATGAAACCCTACTGCTTCGCCTGGGCAACGTGGTCGGCGCCACGCCGTCGGCCGACGCCGCGCTGGTGACCCTGCTCGACGACGACGGCAGCGCGCAGACCTCGCCCCTGGTGGCCCGCGATGACCGCGTGGTGCTGCTCGAGAATGCCGCGGCGACCACCATCGAAGTACTGGCCAACGACGTCTTCGCCGCCGCGGCGCTGCAGGGCGGCAGCCTGGCGATCGTGGAACAGCCCGTCCATGGCAGCGTGCAGGTCGATACCAACGGCACCTCGGGTACCGTGGCCGACGACAGCCTGGTCTACACGCCGCCGGCGAACGCTTTCGTCGAAGACATGCTGGCCTATCGCCTGTGCGAGGCGGGCGGTCGCTGCAGCGAAGGCCTGGTGCAGGTGCTGGTGCGGCCCGCGCTGGACGTGCAGGTTGATTCCGAAACCGGCACCGGCTTCATCGACGTGCCCCTGGCGGGGCTGCGCGCCTGGCCGAACCTTCGCATCGAAGGCCGCGGTTTCGTGGCGGCCATGGGCGAGCTGGTTGCGCTGGAAGCCGACCCGACCCCGGAAACCCCGTGGGACGGGCAGGGCACCCAGGCGTTCAACTACCTGATTTCCTACCCGTCCTTCCCGGGTTCCGGCGATCCGTTCTTCCGGGACCATCGCGACTTCGCCCAGGTGCAGGGCCTGCAGGGCGCGGACGTCGACGTCTACATGGGCCTGGACGACAACGGCAACGGCCGCCCCGACCCGGAGGAAACCCGCTGCACCGCGGCGATGGGTGATTCGCTGGAACGCTGCGAACAGGGGGTTCGCGTTGAGCTCAACGACGACGTGGGTGCCTGGGTGCTGGTGCACAACCGCGGCGCGGCGCCGGTGGAGGCCGTGCTGCACCGCGCGACCGTCATCCAGGCCCGGCCCTTTGCCCAGGACGATGGTTTCGTCGCGACCGGCCCCGGCGTGGTGCCGGCCGGCGAGGCGTTCGCGTCGCGGGTTTCGTGGAACCTTCCGGGCATGGTCGAAGGGCAGGCCACGATCGGCCTGGTGGCCCTGGAAGACCGCGGCACGGGCGCCCTGGCTTACTTCCCGGTGCGCATTGACCGTACGCAGGACCAACCGGGCCCCGGCCTGGTCCTGCTCGATGGCCGCGCCAGTTCCCGGGCGATCGGTGCGGGCATGGCCGACGAACAGCTGTTCATCGACCTGCCGCAAGGCGTCAGCAGCCTGCAGCTGTCGATCCAGGGCGGGCCCGTGGACGTTTACCTGGCGCAGGCCGCGCCGGACAACGGCAGTGCCCTCATCGCCCCGGCGCCCGCCCGCGGTCAGGCGCGGCATGTCTTCCCCGGCGTCGCCTTCGACACGATCAACCTGGGCGAAGCCGACCTTGCCCCCGGCCGCTGGTACGTGACCCTGGTCAATACGTCCGGGGAAACGCGCCAGGTCGACGTGTCGGCAACCCACCAGGCGCAGGCGGCGGAGATGCCGCGGGGCAGCTTCTTCAACCCGGACCGGTCCGGGCACGGCCTGTTCCTGTATCCGGCCGGCAGCTCGGTCGCCGGGCTCTGGTACACCTATTTCCAGGACGGCACGCCGACCTGGTACTACCTGCAGGGCACCGGGCCGGGCACCACGGGGCAGTGGCGGTCGCCGCTGTATCGCGCGGCCTGGAACGGCAGCAGCAACGAGCTCACCGTGGTCGGCCACGCCAGCGCGACCCTGACCGAGGGCGGACTCATCTTCAGCTATCGCCTGGACGGGGAAACCGGCTCCGAGGCGTTCCAGCCGCTGGGCCAGGGTTGCCCGACGCTGGCGGGCAATGAGCTCGATGCCAGTTCGCACTGGTTCGATCCGGCGCGGGCCGGCACCGGCTACAGCGTGCAGATGTTCCCGGACTACGAATTCTACGCCGCCTTCGTGTACGACGGCCGCGGCGTGCCGCGCTTCCTTACTTCCGAAGCGCCGAGCTTCCTGGGCGCGGACGCGACCATGCCGCTGGAGCAGCTCGCCGGTTTCTGCCCCCTGTGCGAACGCAACGGCGCGCCGGCGCGCACCGATATCGGCACCCTGCGCCGTCGCTTCGACGCCACCGGCCTGGTGCAGATGCAGCTCGACGCCATCTACGGCGGCGGCGTGCCGGGCACCTGGACCGGAAACGACCTGGTCCAGCCCCTGGGCGGCCCGGGCACCACCCAGGGCTGCGCTGTGCCCTAGATGGCCCCGGAAGGCCCGGCCGGACGGCCGGGCTGAAGCGCCCCGGCCATCGCAAAACACGAGCCCCCGCCCCCGGGCGGGCGGGTCGTTTGCGACTTGTCCCCTCCAAAGGGCGGCTGCTATACTTTTGCGGCTTCAGGGAACGCTACTGAGTCCTACTTGAACCGCGCGTCCCCTCCCGTTTCGCCCCACGCCCATCGGTTGCCGGTCTTCCAGCTGGCCCTCGGGTGCGCCGCCGCCGGCATCGCGGCGGTCTGGGCGGGCAGGGAAGCCGCCCTGGCCTGGCTGGCGGGTGCGGCGGTGATCGCGGCGGCACAGTGGGTCTTCAGCTGGCGAACGGAGCTGAGGTCGCGCTCGGCTCCGGCAGTCCGGATGTTCAGCCGGTTGCTCCTGGGAACGGTGCTCAAGTGGTTGGTGGTCGGCGCGGGTCTCGTGCTGGCCATGACCCAGGGCCTCCCTCCCGCCCATGTCCTCGGGGGCGCGTCACTCGCCGCCCTCGCCCAAATTTTCAGTCTGCCTTGGTTGCTTCGATGAACCGACTCATGCAAGTCGCCGGTGACAGTCCCAGCGAATACGTCACGCACCATCTCCAGCATTGGCGGGTGTCCATTGGCGAGGGCATCTTTTGGAACCTGAACGTCGACAGCCTGATCATGTCGCTGGCCATCGGCGTGCTGGGCCTGGGCCTGTTCTGGTTCGTCGGCCGCCGCGCCACCGCCGGCGTGCCGGGCAAGCTGCAGGCCTTCCTTGAACTGGCCGTCGAGTTCGTCGACACGCAGGTCCGCGACGTGTTCCACGGCAACCGCAGGTTCGTCGCCCCGCTGGCGCTGACGATCTTCGTGTGGATCTTCCTGATGAACTCCGTGAAGATGATCCCGGTCGACCTCGCGCCGGGCATCGCCAAGCTCTTCGGCGCCGAATACTTCCGCGCCGTGCCGACGACCGACCTCAACATCACGATCGGCATGTCCCTGTCGGTGCTGCTGCTGATGATCGTCTTCTCGGTCAAGGCCAAGGGTGCGTTCGGTTTCACCAAGGAGCTGTTCACCGCGCCCTTCCACGCCGACGGCATGTTCATGAAGATCGTGCTGGCCCCGGCGAACATCGGCCTGAACATCATCGAGCTGCTGTCCAAGCCGGTCAGCCTGGCCATGCGACTGTTCGGCAACATGTACGCCGGCGAGCTGGTCTTCCTGCTGATCGCCCTGCTGGGCGCGGCCGGCGGCCACTTCATCATGGACGTGGGCGGCTTCGGCGGCACCTCCGGCGGCATCCTGGCCTTCCTGGGCGCGGTGCTGGCGGGTGCGGGCTGGTCGATCTTCCACATCCTGGTCATCACGCTCCAGGCCTTCATCTTCATGATCCTCACCGTGGTCTATCTGTCGATGTCCACGGAAGCGCACTGATCCAGTTCCACCCCTTAGTTTTTGTTTTCGTCCTAACCCCAACCGACTTGTAAAAAAGGATTGCACCATGGACATGTCTCTCGTCGCCGCCATCCAGAGCTCGACCGCCCTTGCCATCGGCATCATCATCGGCCTGGGCGCGCTCGGCGCCTGCATCGGCATCGGCATCATGGGCTCGAAGTTCCTCGAGAGCGCCGCCCGCCAGCCCGAGCTGGTTCCGATGCTGTCCGGCCGCATGTTCCTGCTGGCCGGCCTGATCGACGCCGCGTTCATCATCGGCCTGGCCATCGCGCTGTTCTTCGCGTTCGCGAACCCGCTGCTGGCCCAGCTGGCCTGATCAGTCGGGTCGCCATGGTGACGCCGCCGGCCATGTGCCGCGGCGTCACTTGCCTCGTCATCGCGGAGTAGTCGCAATGGAAATCAACGCCACCTTTATCGGACAGGCCCTCGCGTTCGCGATCCTGATCTGGTTCTCGTACAAGTTCGTCTGGCCGCCGATGATGGGCGCCATCGAAGAGCGCCAGCAGAAGATCGCCGAAGGCCTGGCCGCGGCCGACCGCAGCAAGAAGGACCTGGCCCAGGCGGAAGAGAAGGTCGCCGAGGCCCTGCGCGAAGCCCGTACCAAGGCCAACGAGATCATCGAGCAGGCCCACGGCCGCGCGAACCAGATCATCGATGCCGCCAAGGTCGAAGCCATCGCCGAGGCCGGTCGCCAGAAGGCGCTCGCCCTGTCGGAAATCGACTCGGCCGCCAACCGCGCCAAGGAAGACCTGCGTCGCCAGGTTTCCGCGCTCGCGGTCGCCGGTGCCGAGAAGCTGATCCGCAAGGAGATCGACGGCAACGCCCACAAGGCGCTGCTCGACGAGCTCGCCGCCGAGATCTGAGGTCCAGCCCCCCATGAGCCAAGCCCTCACCCTCGCCCGCCCGTACGCCCGTGCCGCCTTTTCGCTGGCCCAGGACGCGGGCCGCCTGCCCCAGTGGTCGGCCCTGATCGGCTTTGCCGCGCAGGCCGCCGCCGTGCCGGAGGCGCACGACGCCGTCGTGCACCCGCTGGCCAAGGCCGACGACCTGGTCGAACTGCTGCTGCCCCCGGGCGACAGCGACCCGAACTTCCGCCAGTTCCTGGCCGTGCTGGCGGACAACCGCCGCCTGGCCCTGCTGCCGGAAATCGCGGGCCTGTTCGACCAGCTGCGCGCCGACGCCGAGCGGGTGGTCAAGGCCACCGTCACCTCCGCCCAGCCGCTGGACGCCGCTGAACTGGAGATGCTGCGCAGCTCGCTGCGCAAGCGCTTCGGTCGCGAGGTCGAGCTGGCGACGGCGGTGGACGCCGGGCTCATCGGCGGCGCGGTCATCGATACCGGCGAGGTCGTTATCGACGGCTCGCTCCGCACCAAGCTGGCGCGCCTCGGCGCGGCGCTGGCGAACTGAACACGATTTTCCTTTGAACCAAGTGCCGGCCCAGGCCGGACGACCCAGGGATACCCCCATGCAGACGCTCAACCCGTCCGAAATCAGCGAACTGATCAAGTCCCGCATCGAGAAGGTCAAGCTGACCGCCGAAGCCCGCAACGAAGGCACCGTCACCTCGGTGTCCGACGGCATCGTGCGCATCCACGGCCTGGCCGATGCGATGCAGGGCGAAATGATCGAGCTGCCGAACAGCACCTACGCGCTGGCCCTGAACCTCGAGCGCGACTCGGTCGGCGCCGTCGTCCTGGGTGACTACGAGCACCTGCGCGAGGGTGACGTGGCCAAGACCACCGGCCGCATCCTGGAAGTGCCGATCGGCCCCGAGCTGCTGGGCCGCGTCGTCAACGCCCTGGGTGAGCCGATCGACGGCAAGGGCCCGATCGCCTCGTCGCTGACCGCGCCGGTGGAAAAGGTCGCGCCCGGCGTGATCGAGCGCCAGTCGGTGTCGCAGCCGGTGCAGACCGGCTACAAGTCGGTCGACGCCATGATCCCGATCGGCCGCGGCCAGCGCGAGCTGGTCATCGGCGACCGCCAGACCGGCAAGACCGCCCTGGCCATCGACGCCGTGATCAACCAGAAGGGCACCGGCATCAAGTGCGTCTACGTGGCCATCGGCCAGAAGGCCTCCACGATCGCCAACATCGTGCGCCGCCTGGAAGAAAACGGCGCCCTGGCGCACACCATCGTCGTCGCCGCTACGGCGTCCGAATCGGCCGCCATGCAGTACATCTCGGCCTACTCGGGCTGCACCATGGGCGAATACTTCCGCGACCGCGGCGAAGACGCGCTGATCGTTTACGACGACCTGTCCAAGCAGGCCGTGGCCTACCGCCAGATCTCCCTGCTGCTGCGCCGCCCGCCGGGCCGCGAAGCCTACCCGGGTGACGTGTTCTATCTCCACTCCCGCCTGCTCGAGCGCGCGGCCCGCGTGAACGAGGACTACGTCGAGAAGTTCACCAACGGCGCCGTCAAGGGCAAGACCGGCTCGCTGACCGCGCTGCCGATCATCGAAACCCAGGCCGGTGACGTTTCGGCGTTCGTGCCGACCAACGTGATCTCGATCACCGACGGCCAGATCTTCCTGGAAACCGACCTGTTCAACGCCGGCATCCGCCCGGCCGTGAACGCCGGCATCTCGGTGTCGCGCGTCGGTGGCGCGGCCCAGACCACGATCATGAAGAAGCTCTCGGGCGGTATCCGCATCTCGCTGGCGCAGTACCGCGAGCTGGCCGCGTTCGCCCAGTTCGCCTCGGACCTCGACGAAGCCACCCGCAAGCAGCTCGAGCGCGGCCAGCGCGTCACCGAGCTGATGAAGCAGAAGCAGTACGCGCCGATGTCGATCGCGCAGATGGCGCTGTCGATCTACGCCGTCAACGAGGGCTACCTGGACGACGTGCCGCTGAATAAGGTGCTGGCGTTCGAAGAAGGCCTGCACGCGCACATGACCAACACCCAGGGCGACCTGGAGAAGAAGATCGTCGAGTCCGGCGCCTGGGACAAGGACATCGAGGCGTCGTTCAAGACCCTTATCTCCGAGTTCAAGGCCACCGGCAGCTGGTAAGCCAGTCGAACCAGGCACAACGCAGCTAAGGAAGAAACATGGCAGGCGGCAGGGAAATCAAGACCAAGATCAAGAGCGTGCAGAACACCCGCAAGGTGACGCGCGCGCTCGAGATGGTCTCGGCGTCGAAGATCCGCAAGGCGCAGGACCGCATGAAGCAGTCCCGGCCCTACGCGCGACTGATGCGCCAGGTGATCGGCCACATCGCCAAGGCCAACACCGAGTACGTGCACCCGTTCATGGTCGAGCGCCAGGACGTCAAGCGCGTCGGTTACATCGTCGTGTCCACCGACCGCGGCCTGTGCGGCGGCCTGAACTCGCAGATGTTCCGCCGCATCCTGGCCGACATGCGCGAGTGGCAGGAAAAGGGCGTCGAGATCGACGTCGTGTGCATCGGCCAGAAGGCCACGGTGTTCTTCCGCCGCCTGAAGGTGAACCTGATCGGCTCGGTCACCCACCTGGGCGAAAAGCCCGAACTGGCCAAGCTGGTCGGCGTCATCAAGGTGATGCTCGACGGTTACACCGAAGGCAGGCTCGACCGGGTCTTCCTGAGCTACAACGACTTCATCAACACCATGGCGCAGAAGCCGCGCCAGGACCAGCTGCTGCCGCTGCCGCCGTCGGAATCGCTCGAGACCCGTCACGACTGGGACTACCTGTACGAGCCGGACGCCCAGGCGGTGCTCGAACACGTGCTGACGCGCTACGTCGAATCGCTGGTCTACCAGGCCGTGCTGGAAAACCTTGCTTCCGAACATGCGGCGCGCATGGTGGCCATGAAGTCGGCCTCCGACAACGCCAACAAGCTGATCGGCGACCTGCAGCTCGTCTACAACAAGGCGCGCCAGGCTGCGATCACCCAGGAAATCTCCGAAATCGTCGGCGGCGCCGCTGCAGTTTGACGCGACGCCCCAACCCAGTATCAGAACCGAGGAAACAGCAATGAGCCAGGGCAAGATTGTGCAGATCATCGGCGCGGTCGTGGACGTCGAGTTCCCGCGCGTGGATGTGCCGAAGGTCTACGACGCACTCAAGGTCGAAGGCACCGACATCACCCTCGAAGTCCAGCAGCAGCTGGGCGACGGCATCGTGCGCACCATTGCGCTCGGTTCCACCGACGGCCTCAAGCGCAACCTGGTTGCCATCAACACCGGCAAGGCCATCTCCGTGCCGGTCGGCAAGGAAACCCTGGGCCGCATCATGGACGTGCTGGGTCGCCCGATCGACGAAGCCGGTCCGGTCGACACCAAGGACAAGTGGGAAATCCACCGCGCCGCGCCGAGCTACGAGGAC
The DNA here is from genome assembly GCF_014643775.1 of Arenimonas soli. Classification (GTDB taxonomy): domain Bacteria; phylum Pseudomonadota; class Gammaproteobacteria; order Xanthomonadales; family Xanthomonadaceae; genus Arenimonas; species Arenimonas soli. The sequence goes on along the minus strand of NZ_BMKC01000004.1, from coordinate 164,760 downwards.
CAGTCCTCGGGCAACGAACTGCTGGAAACCGGCATCAAGGTCATCGACCTGATGTGCCCGTTCGCCAAGGGCGGCAAGGTCGGCCTGTTCGGCGGCGCCGGCGTCGGCAAGACCGTCAACATGATGGAGCTGATCAACAACATCGCCAAGCAGCACGCCGGCCTGTCGGTGTTCGCCGGCGTGGGTGAGCGCACCCGCGAAGGCAACGACTTCTACCACGAGATGAAGGACTCCAACGTCCTGGACAAGGTCGCGATGGTGTACGGCCAGATGAACGAGCCGCCGGGCAACCGCCTGCGCGTCGCGCTGACCGGCCTGACCATGGCCGAGTACTTCCGCGACGACATCGACCCGGCCACCGGCAAGGGTCGCGACATCCTGTTCTTCGTGGACAACATCTACCGCTACACCCTGGCCGGCACCGAGGTTTCGGCGCTGCTGGGCCGCATGCCGTCCGCCGTGGGTTACCAGCCGACGCTGGCCGAGGAAATGGGCGTGCTACAGGAGCGCATCACCTCGACCAAGACCGGCTCGATCACCTCGATCCAGGCCGTGTACGTGCCCGCCGATGACCTGACCGACCCGTCGCCGGCCACCACCTTCGCCCACCTCGACGCCACCGTCGTGCTGTCGCGAAACATCGCCTCGCTGGGTATCTACCCGGCCGTGGACCCGCTGGACTCGACCTCGCGCCAGCTGGACCCGAACGTGATCGGCAACGAACACTACGACACCGCGCGCCGCGTGCAGGCCACCTTGCAGAAGTACAAGGAGCTCAAGGACATCATCGCGATCCTGGGCATGGACGAGCTGTCCGAAGAAGACAAGCAGGCCGTGTCCCGCGCCCGCAAGATCGAGCGCTTCTTCTCCCAGCCCTTCCACGTGGCCGAAGTCTTCACCGGTTCGCCGGGCAAGTACGTCACGCTCAAGGAAACCATCCGCGGCTTCAAGATGATCGTGGACGGCGAGTGCGATTCGCTGCCCGAGCAGGCGTTCTACATGGTCGGCGGCATCGACGAAGCCTTCGAGAAGGCCAAGAAGATGGCGGCGGCGGCCTAAAGGAATCTATCCATGAGCACCATCCGTTGCGACATCGTCAGCGCCGAGGAAGAAATCTTCCAGGGTGACGTGCAGCTGGTCGTGGCCACCGGCGAGATGGGCGAGCTCGGCATCGCGCCGCGCCATGCGCCCCTGATCACCCGCCTCAAGCCCGGCCAGGTCCGCCTGACGCTGGCCGACGGCGCCGAGCAGTTCTTCTATGTCTCGGGCGGCATCCTCGAGGTGCAGCCGCAGGTGGTGACCATCCTCACCGACACCGCCATCCGCGCCGCGGACCTCGACGAGGCCCAGGCCAAGGCGGCCAAGGACGAGGCCGAGCGCATGCTGGCCAACCGCAGCGAAGCCATGGACCTGGCCGAAGCCCAGACCAAGCTGGCCGAGGCGATGGCCCAGCTGCAGGCGCTCGAGCGCCTGCGCAAGAACCTCAAGCACTGACCCGGCGGTTCCGGCCCCGCCGGACCCGACCCGCGACCGCGCCGGCCTCGTGCCGGCGCCGTCGTTTCCGGTGACGAAAAATTCCCGGCTGGCGGCCCGCGCGGGCGCGGCCGATACTAGGCCCACGGAGGAAACCATGAGCCAGTCCCTGCACGTGATCATCCTCGCCGCCGGCGAGGGCAAGCGCATGAAGTCGCGCACCCCGAAGGTCCTGCAGCCCATCGCCGGCCGGCCGATGCTGGGCCACGTGGTGGACACGGCCCGCGCCCTGGGCGCCGCCGGCATCCACGTGGTCTACGGCCACGGTGGCGACCGGGTGCGCGCCGCCTTCGCGGCGGACGACGACCTGCACTGGGCTGAACAGGCGCAGCAGCTGGGCACCGGCCATGCCGTCCAGCAGGCCATGCCCGGCGTGCCCGAAAGCGCGCGCGTGCTGGTGCTTTATGCCGACGTGCCGCTGATCACGGTGCAGACCCTGCGCGAACTACTCGACGCCGCCCGCGAACAGGCCGCCGTGCTGTGCGAAACCCTGGCCGACCCCAGTGGCTACGGCCGCGTGCTGCTCGACGGCAATGGCAACGTGCAGGCCATCGTCGAACACAAGGACGCCGATGAGGCCCAACGCGCCGTGAAGCTGGTGAACACCGGCGTGATCGCCGCGCCAGCCTCCGACCTGCGCCGCTGGCTGTCGCGCCTGGGCAACGACAACGCCCAGGGCGAGTACTACCTGACCGACATCTTCGCCATGGCCCGCGCCGACGGCCGCGCCGCCGCGCACACCCACTGCCGCATCCCCGGCGAAGCCGAGGGCGCCAACGACCCGGTGCAGCTGGCGCGGCTCGAGCGTGCCTTCCAGCGTCGCGCCGCCGAGGCGCTGATGCGCGAGGGCGTGCGCCTGGCCGACCCGGCCCGCTTCGACCAGCGCGGAACCGTCGAAACCGGCGCCGACGTCGAGATCGACGTGGACGTGGTGCTCGAGGGCCGCGTGGTGCTGGGCGAGGGCGTGCGCATCGGTCCCTTCTGCCGGCTGCGTGACGTCGAGCTGGGGCCGGGCAGCGTGGTCCGGGCCCACTGCGACCTCGAAGGCGTGGTCGCCGCCGCCGGCTGCACCCTGGGTCCGTTTGCGCGCCTGCGCCCCGGCACCGAGCTGGGCGAGGGCGTGAACATCGGCAACTTCGTCGAAACCAAGAAGACCAGCCTGGGCAACGGCAGCAAGGCCAACCACCTGAGCTACCTGGGCGACGCCCTGGTCGGCGCGAAGGTGAACATCGGCGCCGGCACCATCACCTGCAACTACGACGGCGTCAACAAGGCCACCACCACCATCGGCGATGGCGCCTTCGTCGGCTCCAACAGTTCGCTGGTGGCGCCGGTGGAAATCGGCGAGGGCGCGACCATCGGTGCCGGCAGCGTCATCACCAAGACCGCCCCGGCCGGCAAGCTGACCGTCGGCCGCGGCCGCCAGGCCACCATCGACGGCTGGCAGCGCCCCCGCAAGCGCTAGTCGTCGGCGACGGGCAAGACCAGCGACACCTGCAGGCCGCCGCCGTCGCGGTTGGAAAGCCCGATGCGGCCGCCGTGGGCTTCGGCGATCTCGCGCGCCAGCGCCAGGCCCAGGCCGGTGCCGCTGCGTTTGGTGGAATAAAACGGCACCAGGGCGTTGGCCAGCACCGCCTCGCCCATGCCGGTGCCGCGGTCGAGCACCTCGATGCGCAGCACGCCGCCGCCGCGACGCACGCGCAGCTGCACGTCTTCGGCCGTCGAGCCCGATTCGTGGGCATTCTTGAGCAGGTTCAGCAGGGCCTGCTCCATCTGCGGCACATCGACGCGCACCGAGCCCGGCGGCAGTTCGCCGTCGAGCCCGAAACTGATCTGGCTGCGCAGGCGGTCCACCAGCACCGTCCAGGGCGTGGCCTCGAGCCGGGGCGTGGGCAGCTTGGCGAAACGCGCGTAGCCGCGGATGAAACCCTCGAGGTGGCGCGCGCGCTCTTCGATCATGGCGAAGATCGCCTCGAGCTTTTCGGTTTGCCCGCGGCGGGTCAGTTCGGCGCCTGAATGCGCCAGCGATGCGACCGGCGCCAGCGAGTTGTTGAGCTCGTGGCTGATCACCCGGATCACCTTCTTCCAGGTCTGCACTTCCTGGCGGCGCAGTTCGGTGGTGAGCTGGCGCAGCAGCAGCAGTTCGTGCGGGCGGCCGTTGAGCCGGAAGCCGCGGCGGGCCAGGTGGTAGACGTCTTCCTCTTCGCCTTCGCCGACCGAAAACAGGCCGTCACCGCCGCGGGCCAGCGCCTCGGCAAGGGCCGATGGCGCCGCCTGCACCAGCGCTTCCAGGGCCAGGCCTTCGATCTTGCGTCCGTCGTTGAGCAGGCGGCGCGCCGCCAGATTGGCGTAGACCACATGGCCGCCGTCGGCGACCAGCAGCATGGCCACCGGCGTGTTCTGCACCATGGTGTCGAGCAGCAGTTCGCGCTGCACCAGGGCCAGGCGCTGTTCGCGCAGCACGCCGCCCAGTTCGTTGTGGGCCGCGACCAGGTCGCCGAGTTCGTCGCGATGCGGCCAGCGCAGTCCGAAGCTGAAGTCGCCGTCGCGGTAGCTGAGCGTCGTGCCGGCCAGCGCGCGGAACAGCGACAGCACCGGCCGCACCGCGCGACGCATCGCCCACATCGAGAGCAGCAGGCCCGCGGCCACGGCGACCAGGCCGGCCAGCAGCGGGCTGCCCAGCAGCGGCGCCAGCACCAGCGCCAACGCCACCGACACCGTCGCCACCCCGGCGCCGACCAGGGCCAGGATGCCGGCAATCGATCGGCGTGCGCGCATGCGGGTCAGGGCCGGGCGATGCCCAGGCGCTCCATGCGGCGGTACAGGGCCTGGCGGCTGAGTCCGAGCTCACTTGCGGCCTGCGCGACCACGCCCCCGGCGCGGGCCAGCGCCTGTTCGATGCTGCCGCGGTCGAGGTCGGCGTCGTTGCCCTGGGAAGCAGCCGCGGGCGCAGCCGCCACGGGCAGGCCAAGGTCGCCGGCCTGGATGACCGGGCCGGCGCTGAGCAGGCAGGCACGCTGCATCACGTTCTTGAGTTCGCGCACGTGGCCGGGCCAGGCGTGGCGCAGCAGGGCGTGCACCGCACCGTCGGACAGCGACTTGCCGGCGGCCAGGAAGGCCTGCGCCAGCGGCAGGATGTCGCGCGGGCGCTCGGCCAGTGGCGGGATGCGGATCTCGATGACGTTGAGCCGGTAGTACAGGTCTTCGCGGAAGCGGCCGTCGCGGATCATCGCCGGCAGGTCGGCATTGGTGGCGCTGATCACCCGCACCTTGACCTGCTTTTCGCGGTTCGAGCCCAGCCGGGTGAACCGGCCGGTCTCGAGCACGCGCAGAAGCTTCATCTGGCCTTCGGGCGGCAGGTTGCCGATTTCGTCCAGGAACAGGGTGCCGCCGTCGGCCGCCTCGAACTTGCCCTCGCGGGCCTTGCCGGCGCCGGTATAGGCACCGGCATCGGCGCCGAACAGTTCGGCTTCGATCAGCTCCGACGGCAGCGCGCCGCAGTTGAGCGTGACGAAGGGGCCGGACTTCACCGAAGAATTGGCCTGCAGGATCTCGGCGATCTTTTCCTTGCCCGACCCGTTCGGGCCGGTCACCAGCACCGGCACGTCGGCGCGGGCGACCTGGGTGGCCAGGCACAGCACGCGTTCCATCGCCGGGTCGGCCCAGACCAGGCCACGCAGGTCGTGGTCGCGTTCGAGTTCGCGGCGCTGGCGGTGGTCGCGGCGGGCGCATTCGGCCATGGCGCGCGAGGCCTGCCCCAGTTCGAGCAGGTTGCCCACGGTCGCCAGCAGCTTGCGGTCGTCCCAGGGCTTGGCCAGGTAATCGGCGGCGCCGGCCTTGACCAGGTCCACCGCGGCCTCGAGGTGGGTCCAGGCGGTGAGCAGGATCACCGGAAGGTCCGGGTGGGCCGCACGGATGGCCTTGAACAGCGCCTCGCCTTCTTCGCCCGAGGTGGTGTCCTGGGTGAAGTTCATGTCCTGGATCACCAGGTCCACGGGTTCGCTGGCCAGCAGCGCCAGGCCTTCTTCGGGCGAGGAGGCGCGCAGGGTGCGGTAGTCGTGCAGGGAAAACAGCACTTCCAGCGCGGCAGCCACCGACGGGTTGTCGTCGATGACCAGCAGGGTGGCGTGGGCGGATGGCGGCATGGGCCTAATCTACCTTCAGGCCGTGCGGGTGGCGATGGCCGGCGGCACCGCCGCCGCGCGCCAGGCCGGGCCCAGCACCGCCAGCAGTCCCAGGACCCACATGCCGGCCATGGTCAGGCCCAGGTAGGCCACCGGCAGGCGCGGCAGGTCCAGCTCCGAGACAAGGAAGTTGTTCAGGCCGATCGCCAGGGCGATGCCGGCGGCGATGCCGGCGGTGGTGATCATCAGGTTCTCGACCAGGAAGTAGCGCAGGATGTCCGCCTTGCGGGCGCCGATCGCGCGCCGTACGCCGATCTGCTTGCGTCGCTGGTTCACCCACAGGCTGGCCATGCCGACGATGCCCGAGGCGGTGATCAGCAGCAGGAAGAAGGTGACCGCGATCAGCAGCCCGGCCATCAGGCGTTCGCCGGCGTAGCGGCGTTCGCGCGATTCCGACAGCGTGCGGCGGCTGAGCAGGACGCGGTCGTTGCTCAGGCCCAGCAGCACCTTCTCGACCTCGGCCATCACCTGGTCGTGGCGGCCGGCCTCGGTGCGCACCGAATAGCGGGTGAAGGGGTCGAGGTAGCGCATGGGCATGATCAGGCTGTACTCGGCCGCGTCTCCCACGCTGGCCCACGGCGTCTGCAGCTTCTCCACCACGCCGATGACCTGCACCGGCGGATTGTCCGGGCCGCCCATGTAGATGGGCTTGCCCAACACCGAAGTGGCGTCGGGCCACAGGGCCTTCGCCATCTGCCGGGTGACGATAACCACGCTGGGCAGGTTGCGGTCGACCTGGGGATCGGACTCGATGTAGTCGCCGGCTTCGAAGTCGCGGCCTTCCACCAGGGTCAGGCCGAAGGTGTCGATGATCGACTCGGGCGTGAAGTACTGCGCCGCCGACGACACCGGCGAATCCTGCTGGTCGGTGGACGTGACGATGGGGCCGACGTTCCAGCCCGACTGGCCCAGCGGCACCTGGTTGGTCCAGGCTGCCGACACCACGCCCGGCACGGCGCGGATGGCCTCCATGTCGCGCAGCTGCATGCCGCGCACGTCGCTGATGGCCCGGTGCGGGTAGAAGCGCAGCTCGGAAACGTTGGCTTCGTCAGCGCCGCTGGGTCGCGCGGCCGTGGCCAGGCGGTCCTGGATGATGTACAGCGCGTTGCAGACGATGGCCAGGGTCAGCGCGACCTGGGCGGCGATCAGCAGCGGCGCGGTCTTGTTGCGCAGCATGGCCGAAAGGATGGGACGGATTTCCATGGCGGCGGGTCCTTACTGGCTCTTGAGCTGGAGGGCGGGCACCACCTGGCAGGCGCGCCAGGTGGGCAACAGGCCGGCGACGATGGCCGCGACCACGGACACCAGCACGGCGATGGCGAGCATCGGCACGTCCAGGTGGGTGAGCTGGGCGATGCCCGGGTTGAAGTCGCGGATGAAGGCCAGCGCGCCCAGCGTCAGCGCGATGCCGGTGCCGGCGCCGACCAGGCCGATCACGGCGGCTTCGGTCAGGTACTGCCGGAAGACTTCGCCACGCGAGGCGCCCAGCGCCCGGCGCACGCCGATCTCGCCCGGGCGGGCGCTGAACTTGGCCAGCAGCAGGCCGACGGTGTTCACCAGGCACACCAGCAGGAAGCCGAAGGCCAGCCAGGTCGAGGTGCGGGTGTCGTCGCTGACCACCTCGCGCTCGTCCAGCCATTCGCGCACGTTGAACAGGCGGTTGTTCACCGGCAGCTCGAAGCGGTTGAGGGCCTTCTGTTCGTTGACGTAGGCCACCAGGTAGTCGGCGTAGCGGTCGCGGTCGCCGGCCGATTCCAGTTCCACCCACATCTGCACCCAGTTGCACTCGCCCTCGACCAGGCCGCGGAAGCCGGGCGCGGGCGGGGTGGAGTTGCAGCTGATGCTGCCGTTGACCTGCAGTTCGCGGGCGATCGCGGTGCGCAGCGGCAGGTAGATGTCCTCGCTGGTGTCGAAGCTCTGGCTGCCGATCAGGCGGTAGAACTTCGGCAGCGGGTCCCAGGTGTCGATGACGCCGACGACCTGGTATTCGCTGTCGCTGGCGCGGATCGTCTGTCCGACGGGATTGACGCCTTCGCCGTAGACGCGTTCGGCCAGGCTGCGGCTGATCACCGCCACCTGGGTGCCGCGCTGGTCGTCGTCGGTCGACCAGGGCTGGCCGTGCACGAAGGGCACGTCGAACATCGCGAAGAAGTCGCGGCCCACGGCCAGGCCGTCGCTGAAGAAGGGCGGCAGGTCGGGGCGGCCGGAGTCGATCGGCGGGCTGACGCCGTAGATCGGGGTCTGGCGCACGGCTTCGCCCGCCTCCCACAGCGCCAGCGCGTCGCGCATGGTCAGCTGGGAGGGCGGCTCGCGGCCGGTGTCGGGGGCCGCGCCGTTGCCGGAGGGCCCGTTGTCGAGCAGGGGCACGAACAGGCGGTCGGACTTGTGCGGGATCGGGTCGCCGGACATGCCGCGCAGCAGGGTCAGCGTCGTCATCGACGCCGCCACGCCCACCGACAGGGTCAGCACCATCAGCGTGGTCAGCACCGGGTTGCGGCGCAGGCTGCGGAAGCCCAGGGCAAGGTAGTAGCCGAACATGGCGGGCTCCTCAGACGGTCGTGGCGTGGACGGCGGTGGCGCTGGCCAGGCTGCGCGCGGTTTCGTGGGTCAGGTCGCTGACCTGGCCGTCGATGATGTGCACGTTGCGGTGCGCGCGGGCCGCCAGTTCCGGGTCGTGGGTGACCATCAGGATGGTGGTGCCGCTGGCGTTGATCTCCTCGAGCAGTTCCATCACGCCGCGCGCCATCTGGGAGTCGAGGTTGCCGGTGGGTTCGTCGGCGAGCAGCAGCCGCGGCGAGCCGGCCAGGGCGCGGGCGATGGCCACGCGCTGCTGCTGGCCGCCGGAAAGTTCGGCCGGGTAGTGCTTCATGCGCGAGGCCAGGCCGACCTGGGCCAGGGCTTCCTCGATGCGTTTGCGGCGCTCGGCGGCGCCGAAACCGCGGTAGCGCAGCGGCACGTCGACGTTGTCGAACAGGTTCAGGTCCGGGATCAGGTTGAAGCCCTGGAAGATGAAGCCCAGCTTCTCGTTGCGCAGCTTCGAGCGCTGGCCGTCGTCCAGCCCGCGCACGTCGACGCCGTCGAGGAAGAACTCGCCGCCGGTGAACTCCTCGAGCAGGCCGGCGATGTTGAGGAAGGTGGTCTTGCCCGAACCCGAGGGGCCGGTGACGGCGACGAACTCGCCTTCCTTGACGTGGATGTCGAATCCACGCAGGGCATGGGTTTCGATCATGTGGGTTCGGTAGACCTTGCTCAGGTTGTTCATGCGCAGCATGGCGGGTTCCTCGGTCGCAGGTTCGTTGGAAGGGTCAGTCGTTGATGGCGACGCGCTCGGCGTCTTCGAAGGTGTCGGTGCCGGAAATCACGATGCGCTCGCCGGGCTGCACGCCCTCGAGGATCTCGACTTCGCCCACGCTGGTGGCGCCCAGCACGATCGGGCGGCGCACGGCGATGCCGTTTTCCACCACGTAGGCGGTGCGGCCACCCAGGGCTTCGACGAAGGGGCCGCGGGCGACCTTGATGACGTCGGGTTTTTCCTCGAACAGCACGCGGGCGCTGACGCGCTGGTTTTGGCGCAGGCCGGGCGGCTGTTCGCCGTCGAAGCGCACGCGCGCCAGCACCTGGTTGTTGACGACCTCGGGCGAGATCGCCGAGATGGTGCCGGTGGCCGCGGTGGCGCCGATGCGCACCTGTGCGGTCATGCCCAGGCCCAGGTCCTCGGCGTAGGACTCGGGCATCTCCAGCTCGACTTCCAGGCGGCTCAGGTCGACGACGGTCATCAGCGGCGTGTTGGCCACCACCACGGCGCGGTCGTTCACGCTGAGCGTGCCGATGACGCCGTCCACCGGGGAGCGCACATTGAGTTCGTCCACGCGGCGTTCGAGGTTCACGGTAAGCAGGCGCTGGCGTTCGAGCAGCTGCTCCTGGGTCTTGAGTCCCAGGCTGACGTCCTGGCCTTCGAGCTGGGCGGCGGTGCCGGCGTGCTGGCTGCGGATGTCGGCGCTGGCCATGGCGTCCTTGGCGCGCAGGTATTCGACTTCGGCGATGGCGCCCAGTTCGAAGCCGCGCTGGGCCCGCTGCAGGTCGCGCAGGGCGGCCAGCCGGGTCACTTCGGCATCGTCGGCCTCGCGCTTGGCCAGCAGGCTGGCCTTGCGGGCCAGGATGCGCTGGCGCGCGACTTCCGCTTCGAGCTGGGCCAGGGTGGCCTGCTCGCGCTGGAGTTCGTTCTGCAGTTCTGGTGAATCGATAACCGCCATCACGTCGCCCCGGGCCACGGTATCGCCGGCCAGGATCTTCAGGGTCACGGTGCCACCGGCCGGGGCATAGAGGGTGGGGCTGACGGCGGCCACGACGCGGCCGTTGGCCGTGGCATCGCGCACCAGCAGGCCACGCTGGACTTCGGCGATACGCAGCCGGTCGGCGGATACCGCGCCGGCGCTGCCCAGCCAGTCGCTGAGCAGCCAGCCCACCAGCAGCACCGCCGCCACCGCGGCGCCGGCGAGGTAGAGCGGGCGGCGGGAGCGGGGCGCCTGGGCCTGGGAAAGGCTGCGGTCCTGGGCGGAGGTGTCGCGGATCATCGGCAAAATCCCGTTGGTTCAGGTCTGCCTTGGATGATGCAACCACCGTGCCAATCAGTAAGCAATTGATTGTAAAGATATTGTCGGCTGTCCGCGGCGTCCGTTCGGCCCCTGGCCGGACGCCCGGCGGACACCGGCCCCGGACCTGCGAATCCGTCGCCCGCGGAAAGCCACTTGCTTCACTTAAACTTGCGGGTCTGTCACCAAGGAATGGATAGCCCATGTGTGGAATCGTCGGCATCAGCGCCAACCGGCCCATCGTCCAGCACCTGATCGCCGGGCTTGCCGCGCTTGAATACCGCGGCTATGACTCGGCCGGCGTGTCCCTGCTCACCGGCGACGGCATTTCCCGCCTGCGCGCCAAGGGCAAGGTGCGCGACCTGGTCGCCCTGCAGGCACAGACCGGCCTGGACGGATACTGCGGCATCGCCCACACCCGCTGGGCCACCCACGGCGTGCCCAGCGAAGACAACGCGCATCCGCACGTATCGGGCGACGTCAGCCTGGTGCACAACGGCATCATCGAAAACCACGCCGAACTGCGCGCCGAGCTGCAGGCCGAAGGTTTTGAATTCAGCTCCCAGACCGACACCGAAGTGGTGGCGCACCTGGTCGAGCGCGCGCAGCGCCAGGGCCTGTCCCTGCTGGCGGCGGTGCAGCAGGTCGTCAAGGGCCTGCATGGCGCCTACGCGATCGCGGCGATCTCGGCGCGCGAGCCCGGCACGGTGGTCGGCGCGCGGTTCGGTGCGCCGCTGATCGTCGGCCTGGGCGAAGGCGAACACTACCTGGCCTCCGACGTGCACGCGCTGCTGCCGCTGACCAAACGTTTCATGTACCTCGAGGAAGGCGACGTCGCCGAGGTCACCGTCGACGGCATCCGTCTCTTCGACGCCGACGGCAAGCCGGTCGGGCGCGAGGTCAAGGAATCGCACTTCAGCGCCGACGCGGTGGAGCGGGGCGAATACGCCCACTTCATGCTCAAGGAAATCCACGAGCAGCCGGTGGCCGTGGCCGATACGCTCGAGGGCCGCATCGCCGGCGGCAAGATCCTGACCCAGATCTTCGGCGTGGACGCCGAGCGCCTGCTGGCCGACACCCGGGCCGTGCACATCATCGCCTGCGGCACCAGCTACCACGCCGGCCTGGTGGCGCGTTACTGGATCGAACAGCTGGCGCGGGTGCCGTGCACGACGGAAATCGCCAGCGAATACCGCTACCGCGACCCGGTGGTCCACGAAGGCACGCTGTTCCTGACCATCTCCCAATCCGGCGAAACCGCCGACACCCTGGCCGCGCTCAAACTGGCCAAGGAACGCCCCTACCTGACCCGCATGGCCGTGTGCAACGTGCCCGAGTCGTCGATCGTGCGCGAGTCGGCCCTGGTGCTGATGACCCGCGCGGGCCCTGAAATCGGCGTGGCCTCGACCAAGGCCTTCACCACCCAACTGGTCGCGCTGGCGCTGTTTTCCCTGGCCCTGGCCAGGGCCAAGGGCCTGGACGACGAGCGTTATTTCGACGGCGTGCGCCAGCTCGAACACCTGCCCGGCCACATCGCCGAGGTGCTCAAGCTCGACGCCGAAATCAAGGACCTGGCCGAACAGTTCGTCGGCAAGCACCACGCGCTGTTCCTGGGCCGCGGCACGCACTGGCCGGTGGCCATGGAAGGCGCGCTCAAGCTCAAGGAAATCAGCTACATCCACGCCGAGGCCTATGCCGCCGGCGAGCTCAAGCACGGCCCGCTGGCCCTGGTGGACGAAGACATGCCGGTCATCGCGGTGGCGCCCAACGACCGCCTGATCGACAAGCTCAAGTCCAACCTCGAGGAAGTGCGCGCCCGCGGCGGCGTGCTCTACGCCTTCGTCGACGAAACCGTGGCCCATGGCCTGGACGCCGCGCGCGTGGTCATCCTGCCGGCCTCGGGCGAGATCGCCGCGCCCATCATCTCCACCATCCCGCTGCAGCTGCTCAGCTACCACGTGGCCGTACAGCGCGGCACCGACGTCGACCAGCCGCGCAACCTGGCCAAGTCGGTAACGGTGGAATGAGCGCGGGCGGGTGAACAGCACGCCGCCCAGGCATGACCCGCGCCCGGTCGAACCCGAGCGGCCGCTGCCTGTGGACTGCTGCGACGGCGGCTGCGCGGTCTGCGTGTTCGACAGCTACGCTCAGGACATGGACCACTACCGGGAACTGCTGGCGCAGTGGAAGGCGCGGCACCCGGAAGCGGACTGAGTCAGTCCGCTTCCTGTGCGCCGAGGCGGCCTTCCAGGCCCTGCCGCAGTTCCGCCGGGTCATGGCGGTGTCCTTCCCGGAACACCCACTTCATCCGGCGGATGTTGGCCGGATCGGCGGCCGGGTCGCCGTCGAGCACCAGCAGGTCGGCGTCGAACCCGGGTTTGAGCTGGCCCTTGCTGGCGCCCAGGCCCAGCGCCCGGGCGCCGTTGCCGCTCATGATGCGGACGATGTCCGGCAGCGCGAAGCCTGCTTCGGACAGCAGCTCGAAATTTCGCTGGTCGCCAAAGCCTGGCAGCACATGGCGGCCGGTGTCCGGACCCGCCAGCAGGATGCCGCCAGCGGCTACGAAGCGCCGTTCGAAGGCCATCAGTTTGGCCAGCAGCGCGGGTGTGTAGGCGGCATTGGCCTGGCCGGCGGCCAACTGTTCCTGCCGGCGCTGGTAGTCCTCGCGAAAGCGAGGTGCCAGGTAGGCCAGCGCCTGCGCTTCGCCCTGCGGGCGATGCGGAAAGTGGGATTCGATGATCGCCAGCGTCGAGGTCAGCTTCGTGCCGTTTTCCACCAGCGTCCGGATCAGCGTATCCAGGCGCGCATCGTCGGGGTCGAGCGCGGCGATGGACGCCAGCGGCGAGCGGCAATCACCCGGGTCCTTGCCGGCAAGGAAGTCGGTGCTCGACAGGAAGCCGTGTTCGATGCGATCCACGCCGATCTTCGACGCTTCGGCGTAGGTCAGCGAGCACAGGTGGGCGGAGACGCTGCGCCGGCGCGCATGCGCCGCCTCGACGACGGCGGCGGCGATCCCGGGCTGTACGTGTCGGTAGAGCTTGAAGCTGTGTACGCCCAGGTCGGCCCAGCGGTTGACGAACGCGCGGGCCTCGTCCGCATTGCCGGGCTTGTCCATCGGGGCATTGCCGCCCGGCCCGGTGACGTAGGGCGCCGACGCCAGCAGGCGCGGGCCAACGGCGTCGCCCGCTTCGATGGCTTCGGCAAGGGCGAGTTCGGCCCGCGCATCCGCGCTGCCTGCGGTCTGGATGGTGGTGACGCCGGCGGCGAGGTAGAGCCGTGTCGCCGCCTCGCCCAGGAAGGGCGCCCCCGGCAGGTGCAGGTGGTTGTGGACGCCGACCAGGCCCGGCAGCACCCAACGGCCCTGCAGATCGAGGACGCGGTCGCCGGGTTGGCGCGCCAACGCGTCGGTGGGCGCGACATCGACGATGCGGCCGCCGCGGATCCTCAGCCCCATCCCGGCGCGCGAAGGCAGGCCGTCGCCGGCCTGCAGCGTGGCGTTGACCAGCAACCAGTCGCCCGTTGGCGTCGCGCCGGCGAGCAGGCCGCGCGAGACGAACAATGCCCGCAGCGCATCCTCGTCTTCCAGCGGATGCACGAGCGATCGCGGGGAACGACCGGAAACATGCGCCAGCGCGGCCACGCGGCCCTGGCCATTGAACAGGGTCTCAGGCACCTGTTCCGCGATCGGATCGGCATAGGCTTCGGTGGCCGGGATGATGTCCCAGCCATCGGCACGCAGGGCGGCCACCAGGTCGGTGATGAACAGCGCCGCCAGGTCGTTTTCGTGCAGCAGCAGGACGTGCGCCGGTGACCGGCCGAGGCTGTCGCGCGCGATGTCGTCGTAAAAGCGCGCGGCGTCCACCAGGGTCTCGACGTAGAGGTCCCGCAGGGCATCGAGGTCGAAGTCCGGGTCGGCGGCCCGGGCTTCGGCGGCCAGCGCGTCCAGGTACCAATCGTAGTTGTCGATGGTGACGTAGCCGTTGCGCAGGCCCATCGCGGCCAGGCCTTCGCGCACCGCGTCGCGCTGACCGGCGTCGTGGCCTTCGTCGAGGAAGGGGTAGCGGAAGAAGCGGGGCGCTTCGCCCAGTCCGGCCAGCGCCACGTTGGCGCGCCCGGCGTCGGCCAGGTAGTCAGCCGCCGACATCCGGCGCAGCCACCCGTGTCCGTGCGAATGGTTGGCCAGCACGTGGCCGGCGTCGGCGTAGGCCCGCAGCCGTGCGCCGGCGCCGGGCGTGTCCTCCAGCCTCTGCGTGGTGGCGAAGACCATGGCGCCCCGCACCCCGGCGGCGTCGAGCCCGTCGATGAGCCGGCGGGTTCGTGCTTCGCCGGTGAGGAAGGCGCCATCCGGGCGCGGCGCATCGTCGAAGCTGATCGCCAGTCGCCGGCCGGTTGCCGCCACCTCCGCGGCCGATGCCGGCAGCGGGCAGGCCAGAAGGAACAGCAAGGGCAGGATCAGGAGCAGTCGTGGCATCGGTGGGTCACCTTCGCGGCGGGAAAGCCATGACGCTAGCCGCCACCGGGCGATGCCGCCACCCCCGGTCGTCGCGGTCGTGCATTAAGCGGGTTGGCCGGGGCTTATGCACGCACCGCGCGGCCACGAAGCGGACGTCGGCATCCGGGTCCTGCGGTTTTCCCCATGATTCCGCATCCCCGGAGCGGGTGGCCGGGTGGCACGGTAGTTGCAGCGCTTCCAACGGGGCCGCGTCGTTCCGACGCGTGCCTCCCCCCCAATGGAGATGTCGCATGAACAACTACAACGACAAGATGGACAAGCAGGACGCAAAGGACCGCAATCTCGACCCGATCAGCAAGGCGCCGGGTTCGCATCCGGTCGGTACGGGCGTGGGTGCTGTCGCCGGCGGTGCCTCGGGCGCCGCCGTGGGTGCCGTGGCCGGGCCGGTAGGCATGGTGGCGGGTGCCGCCGTGGGCGCGGTTGTGGGCGGGCTCGCCGGCAAGGGTGTCGCCGAAGGCCTCAACCCCACCGAGGAAGAAGCGCATTGGCGCGCGCAGTACGCCAGCGAGTCCTACTATGACAAGGGCCGCAGCTATGACGACTATGCGCCTGCCTATCGCACGGGCTACGAAGGCCGTGGCCTGTACGCGGGCAAGCGTTTCGAGGACGTCGAAACCCAGCTCGAGAACGACTTCGTCGCGACGCGTGGCCAGTCCACGCTCGAATGGGCCCAGGCCCGCCAGGCCAGCCGTGCTGCCTGGGACCGCGTGGACCAGGCAGGTGCCGGCCGCGGCAACGGCAGCTCCGCGTACTGAATGAGTGTTTCAAGCGGCGGGGCGATCTTTATCGCCCCGCTTTTTTTCGCCTGCGGCCCGCGCGCACCGCCGCCGCCCGGCGGCCCTGCGGTGGCACAATAGCGGCCCCCAG
This sequence comes from Arenimonas soli, assembly GCF_014643775.1. Lineage (GTDB taxonomy): Bacteria > Pseudomonadota > Gammaproteobacteria > Xanthomonadales > Xanthomonadaceae > Arenimonas > Arenimonas soli. The sequence goes on along the minus strand of NZ_BMKC01000004.1, from coordinate 149,071 downwards.
CCGTCCCGGATGCCCGCCATGCGCGTCTGCGTTTACGCCGCCTCCAGCGCCCGCGTGGCGCCCGAATTCCACGCCGCCGCCCGCCAGCTTGGCGAAACCCTCGCGGCCAACGGCTGCAGCATCGTTTATGGCGGCGGCTCGCAGGGCCTGATGGGTTCGCTGGCCGACGGCGCACTGTCGAAGGGCGGCGAGGTGATTGGCATCCTGCCGAAGTTCATGGCCGACCTCGAATGGGGCCACCCAGGCCTGACCCAGCTGGAGCTGGTGGAGGACATGCGCGAGCGCAAGCACAGGCTGCTCACCGGATCCGATGCGGTCGTCGCGTTGCCCGGTGGCTGCGGCACGCTCGAGGAGCTGTTCGAGGCGATCACGCTCAAGCGCCTGGGCATCTACTTCAGCCCGATCCTGCTGCTCAACGTGCGCGGCTTCTACGCGCCGCTGCAGGGCTTCATGGAATCGGTGATCGCCGAGCGGTTCATGAACCCCGAACACGCGGCGATGTGGTCGCTGGTGGACCGGGTCGAGGACGTGCTGCCGACCATCCGGGCGACGCCGGCCTGGCGCGAGGACGCGCGTGACTACGCGGTGGTGCGCTAGGCGATCAGTCGTCGCGCGACGACGAGGGGTCGTCGAAGCCGTAACCCGGGCCGGGCATGTCGGCTTCGTCTTCGCCGTCCAGGTGCACGGTTTTCACCGGCGCGGCGGCCGGCATGCGCTTGTTCTTGGGCAGCGGCAGCTTGGCGACCTCGTCACCGGCGGCCAGCACCAGTTCGCTGCGGCGTTCGTCCGGGATTTCCTGCCAGTGGCAGCCCAGGATCGCGCCTTCCAGCGCGTAGAGCAGGTTGAGGCTGGGCTTGAAGCCGGCGCGCTTGACCCGCACGAAAGCCGCCAGCGCACCCACCGATTCCAGGTCTTCCTGGCTCCGGATGCCCGTCTGGCGCAGCCAGGCGGCCGACTTCGGGCCGATGTTGCGCAGTTTGGTTCCACTCATGCCTGTGTCCTGTCCCCGGCGATGTCAGGCGGGGCCCAACGTCTGGATGAACGCAGCAGCGATCGATTCGAGGCCAGCCTGGTCGTCGGCGTCGAAGCGATCGGTCACCGGGCTGTCGAGGTCGAACACGCCCACCAGCGCGTCGCCGTGGTACAGCGGCACCACCAGTTCCGACCGCGAGGCGGCGTCGCAGGGGATGTGCCCCGGGAAGGCCTCGACGTCGGCGATGCGCTGGGTCTGCCGGGTCTGGGCGGCGGTGCCGCAGACACCGCGGCCCAGGGCGATGCGCACGCAGGCCGGGTGGCCCTGGAAGGGGCCGACCACCAGTTCCTTGCCGTCGTAGAAATAAAACCCGACCCAGTTGAGCTGCGGCAGCGCGTGGTAGACCAGGGCCGACAGGTTGGCGGCGTTGGCGATCCGGTCCGGCTCGCCGTGCATCAGGCCGCGGGCTTGTTCAAGCAGCTGTGCGTACTGTTCGGCCTTGCTGCCGGTGAGGCTGGACTGCGCGAACATCGGCGCTCCATGGTTCGGGGTCGGGGCGTTATTGTATGGCCTCGCGCAGGCACGCGCGGGAGGACACTCATGCTATGCAGCGTTGAATGCGGCGCACACCCGGTGGCGCGATGAGCGGGCAGGGCTTCGACCACGGTTGTTTCGTCACCGGCACCGACACCGGCGCCGGCAAGACCTTCGCGTCCACTGTGCTGCTGCACGCCATGCGCCGTGACGGCCGCCCGGCCGTGGGCATGAAGCCGGTCGCCAGCGGCTGCGAGCGCAGCCACGAAGGCTGGCGCAACGAAGACGCCCTGGCGCTGCAGGCCGCCAGCGAGCCCAGGCCCGACTACCAGCTGGTCAATCCCTACGCCCTGCCCGAACCGACCGCGCCGCAGATCGCCGCCGCGATGGCCGGCGTGCAGGTCGAGCTGCCGACCCTGCTGGCCGCCTACACGGCGCTGTCGGCCCAGGCCGGTGGCCGCGTGCTGGTGGAAGGCGTGGGCGGCTGGCTGGCGCCGCTGGCCGACGGCCTGGAGCAGGCCGACCTGGCCCGGGCCCTCAAGCTGCCGGTGGTGCTGGTGGTGGGCCTGCGCCTGGGTTGTCTGAACCATGCGCGGCTGACGGCCCGGGCCGTGCTGGCCGATGGTTGCCGGCTGGCCGGATGGATCGGCAACCAGGTCGAGGCCCCGGGCCCGCATGCGGCGGCCTACCTGGACCTGCTGCGGGCCGCCCTGCCGGGCCCCTGCCTGGGCGTGCTGCCCTACGCGCCCGGGTCGGCGCCGGCCGGACTGGCCGCGAAGCTGTCGCTGGGCTGAACCGCCCTCCCGGAAAGAGGCCAAAACCCCCGGAACCAGGCCATCAGTTGGCTTGACAGCGGCCGATTCAAACCTAGAATGACCGTTCACTCTTTTCCGCTCGCGCCGGCTCCCCGGCCTGCGACCGACCCCGCTTTCCTTCTCCACGAGGCATCCCATGTCCGCGTCCGCCCGTTCCCGGCGTCCCCTGGCGCTTGTCGCCGCCGTCGCCAGCCTGCTGCTGGCCGCCTGCTCCGAAGAGCCGGCCCCCAGGCAGATGCCCACGCCCGAAGTCACCGTGGTCACGCTCAAGGCCCAGCCCGTGCCGCTGACCCGCGACCTGGCCGGCCGCACCGTGCCCTTCGTGGTCGCCGAAGTGCGGCCGCAGGCCACCGGCATCGTCGAACAGCGCCTGTTCGAGGAAGGCAGCCTGGTGAAGGAAGGCCAGGTGCTCTACCAGCTTGACGATGCGACCTATCGCGCCGCCCGCGCCGCCGCGGCCGCCAACCTGGCCCGCGCCCGGGCCTCGGCCAACTCGGCGCGCCTGGCGGCCAACCGGTCCACCGAACTGGTGGCGCAGAAGCTGGTGGCCCAGCAGGACCACGAGCGCACCCTGGCCGCCGCCGCCGAAGCCGCCGCCGACGTCGCCGCCTACCAGGCCGCGCTGCAGGCCGCGGACGTCAACCTGGGCTACACCCGCATCACCGCGCCGATCTCCGGCCGCGCCGGCAAGTCCAGCGTCACCCAGGGCGCACTGGTCACCGCCAACCAGGAAACCGCGCTGGTGACGGTGCAACAGCTCGATCCGATCTACGTGGACCTGTCGCAGTCGGCGTCGGAGCTGATGCAGCTGCGCCAGGACGTCGAGGCCGGCCGCATTCAACAGACCACCGTCGAAGCGAAGATCCTGCTCGAGGACGGCACGCCCTATGCCCACGCCGGCGTGCTGGAGTTCACCGACGTCACCGTTGACCCGGGCACCGGCAGCTACTCGCTGCGCGTGCGCGTGCCCAACCCCGACAACCTGCTGCTGCCGGGCATGTACGTGCGCGCCGTGGTCGAGCTGGGCACCCGCCCGGACGGCATCCTGGCGCCACAGCAGGGCATCAGCCGCGACGCCAAGGGCAATGCCACCGCGCTGGTGGTCACCGCCGAAGGCAAGGTCGAACCGCGCGTGGTCAGCACCCGCCGCACGGTCGGCGACCAGTGGCTGGTCGACGACGGCCTGCAGGCCGGCGACCGCGTGATCATCGAGGGCCTGCAGAAGGTCCGGCCGGGCGGCGAGGCCACGGCCGTCGAAGCCGGCGCCGCCGCCACTCCCGACGACGCGGCCCCGCCCGCGCCGGCCGAATAAGCCGAGGTCCCGACCATGGCAAGGTTCTTCATCGATCGCCCGATCTTCGCCTGGGTGATCGCCATCATCATCATGCTCGCCGGCGGCCTGGCGCTGACCCAGCTGCCGATCTCGCGCTATCCAACGATCGCGCCGCCGACGATCACCATCAACGCCAGCTACCCGGGCGCGTCGGCGCAGGCCGCGGAAAACTCGGTCACCCAGATCATCGAACAGGCCATGACCGGCCTCGACGGCCTGGACTACCTTTCCTCGACCAGTGATTCCAACGGCTCGGTGTCGGTGACCCTGACCTTCGAAACCGGCACCGACCCGGACATCGCCCAGGTGCAGGTGCAGAACAAGCTGCAGCTGGCCACTTCGCTGCTGCCGGGCATCGTGCAGCAGCAGGGCATTTCGGTGAACAAGGCCTCCAGCGGCTTCCTGCAGGTGCTGGGGTTTGTTTCCGAAGACGGTTCGATGGACCGCAACGACATCTCCGACTACGTGTCGGCCAGCATCGTCGATCCGCTCAGCCGCGTGCCGGGCGTGGGCAGCGTGCAGGTGTTCGGCGGCAAGTACGCCATGCGCATCTGGCTCGACCCGGGCAAGCTCAACAGCTACCAGCTGGCGCCCAGCGACGTGGTGTCGGCCATCCAGGCGCAGAACGCCCAGGTGGCCGTCGGCCAGCTCGGCGGCACGCCGGCCATCGATGGCCAGCAGATCAATGCCACCATCACCGCCCAGGACCGCCTGCAGACGCCGGAACAGTTCCGCGCCATCGTCGTGCGCGCCAATACCGACGGCTCGGTGCTGCGCCTTGGCGACATCGCCCGGGTCGAAATCGGTTCGGAAAGTTATTCGGTGATCAGCCGCTACAACGGCAAGCCGGCCTCGGGCATCGCGATTTCGCTGGCGACCAATGCCAACGCCCTGTCCACCGCCGACGGCGTCGCCGCGCTGATCGAGCAGATGAAGCCCAGCTTCCCGCCGGGCCTGAGGGTGGTCATTCCCTTCGACACCACGCCTTTCGTGCGCGCGTCCATCACCGAAGTGGTCAAGATCCTGCTCGAGGCCTTCGTGCTCGTGTTCCTGGTGATCTTCCTGTTCCTGCAGAACTTCCGCGCCACCCTGATCCCCACCATCGCCATCCCGGTGGTGTTGCTGGGCACGCTGGCGATCCTGCTGGCGCTGGGCTTCTCGATAAACATGCTGACCATGTTCGCGATGGTGCTGGCGATCGGGCTGCTGGTCGACGACGCCATCGTGGTGGTCGAAAACGTCGAGCGCGTGATGAGCGAAGAAGGCCTGTCCCCGGTCGAAGCCACGCGCAAGTCCATGGACCAGATCACCGGCGCCCTGGTCGGCATAGGCCTGGTGCTGGCGGCCGTGTTCGTCCCCATGGCTTTCCTCACCGGCTCCACGGGCGTGATCTATCGCCAGTTCACGGCCACGATCGTGTCCGCCATGGGCCTGTCGGTGCTGGTGGCGATCATCCTGACGCCGGCGCTGTGCGCAACGCTGCTCAAGCCGCTCAGGAAGGGCGAACACCACGGCGAAAGGGGTTTCTTCAAGTGGTTCAACAACCGCTTCGATGCCGGCAACAAGCGCTACCAGGGTTTCGTCGGCACCATGCTGCGCCGCGGCGGCCGCTTCCTGGCCCTCTATGCGCTGCTGGCGCTGGCGATGCTGTTCGTGTTCGCGCGCGTGCCCTCGTCCTTCCTGCCCGACGAAGACCAGGGCGTGGCCTTCACCATCGTGCAGACGCCGGTGGGCGCCACCCAGCAGCGCACCCAGAAGGTGATGGAGCAGGTCGAGAAGCATTACCTTGAAAACGAAGCCGACATCATCGAATCCACCTTCGCCGTGCAGGGCTTCAGCTTCGCCGGCAGCGGCCAGAACAACGGCATGGTGTTCGTGAAGCTCAAGGACTGGGACGAACGAACCAGCGACGAAGCCAGCGTCACCGCGATGGTGGGCCGCGCCATGGGCGCCTTCAGCCAGATCAAGGACGCCATGGTGTTCGCGCTGGCGCCGCCGCCGGTGACCGAGCTGGGCACCACGGGTGGCTTCAACCTGTATCTCAAGGACAACCAGAACCAGGGCCACGAGGCGCTGATGGCCGCGCGCAACCAGCTGCTGGGCCTGGCCTCGCAAAGTGCGCTGCTGACCCAGGTGCGCCCGAACGGCCAGGAAGACTCGCCGCAGTTCCGCCTGGACGTGGACAACGACAAGGCCGCGGCGCTGGGCGTGTCGGTGGCCGAGATCAACAGCACGCTGTCGGTGGCCTGGGGGGGTCGCTACATCGACGACTTCATCGACCGCGGCCGGGTCAAGCGCGTGTACCTGCAGGCCGACGCGCCGTATCGCATGGTGCCCGAGGACTTCAACCTCTGGTACGTGCGCAACAAGCAGGGCGAGATGGTGCCGTTCTCCTCGTTCGCCACCTGGCACTGGGAATACGGCTCGCCGCGACTTGAGCGCTACAACGGCGTGCCGGCGGTGAACGTCACCGGCATGGCCGGCCAGGGCGTGAGCTCGGGCGACGCCATGGCCGAGATGGAGCGCCTGGCCCAAGAGCTGCCGCAGGGTTTTGCCCTTGAGTGGTCGGGCGCGTCCTACCAGGAGCGCGTGGCCGATGCGCAGGTGCCGCTGCTGTACGCGCTGTCGCTGCTGATCGTCTTCCTGTGCCTGGCGGCGCTGTACGAAAGCTGGACCATCCCGACCTCGGTGCTGCTGGTGGTGCCGCTGGGCATCCTGGGCACGGTGCTGTTCACCTGGATGCGCGGGCTTGAACGCGACGTCTACTTCCAGGTCGGCATGCTCACCACGGTGGGCCTGTCGAGCAAGAACGCCGTGCTGATCATCGAGTTCGCCAAGGCCAACGTCGAGAAGGGCATGGACCTGGTCGAAGGCACGCTGGCCGCGATCCGCGACCGCCTGCGCCCGATCCTGATGACCTCCATCGCCTTCGGCTTCGGCGTGCTGCCCCTGGCCATCGCCAGCGGCGCCGGTTCGGGCGCGCAGCGCGCGATCGGCACCGGCGTCATCGGCGGCATGCTCAGCGGAACCTTCCTGGGCATCTTCTTCATTCCCCTGTTCTTCGTGATGGTGCGGCGCGTGTTCTACCGCAAGGAAGCCAGGCGATGAGCCCGATGCCGGCCGGCGGCGGCGCCAAGGCCAAGGCGCGCCAGGAAGCGCAGCGCGAGCGCATCCTGGAAGCGGCCCGCACCTGTTTTTCCGAGGGCGGCTTCCACGGCACCGGCATGGCGGCGATCGCGCGCGCGGCCGGCATGAGCCAGGGCCTGATCTACCGCTATTTCACCAACAAGGCGGCGATCATCCGCGCCATCACCGACGAGCAGCGCGAGGAGCGCCGCGAGGCACTGGCCGGCATCGCCACCTGTTCGGAGCTGGTGGACAAGCTGCTCGAGAAGATCGATGCCTGGCGGGAAAGCGGCCCGGGCGCCAGCATCGAAGGCGCCTTCGATGCCGCGCTGTTCCTTGAAGTCTCGGCCGAAGCCACGCGCGACGCCGACATCGCCGCGGTGGTCACGGCCCAGGAGCCGCAGATCTGGATCGATTTCGAAGACCTGGTCCGGCGCAGCGCCATCGCCGCCGGCAAGCCGCTGGAGGCCGACGCGGTGCGCCGCCGCACCGTGGTGATGCGGTGCCTGGTGGACGGCCTGATCCTTTGTTACGTGCGCGACCCGCAGCAGGACCGCGACGTATTGCGCCACAGCCTGCAGGAAGCGATCACCGCCCTGTGCCTGTAGGGCCGGCCCGCCCGCTTGCCCGCCGGCCCGGCCAGGCCTACTCTGGCTTCCGACCACCCGCAGGAGCCCGCGCCATGCGTTGTTCGCTGATCGGCCTGTTGTCCGCTGCCCTTGTTGTGCTGCTCCCGCTGGGTGCGGTCGCCCAGGAGCCCGTTTCCTACGCCGGCAAGACCGTGCTGGTCACCGGTTCCACCGACGGCCTGGGCCGCGAACTGGCGCGCAGCTTTGCCGCCGAAGGCGCCCACGTCATCGTGCACGGCCGCAATGCCGATCGTGGCCAGGCGCTGGTGGACGAAATCACTGCTTCCGGAAAAGGTTCAGCCCGTTTCATCGCCGGTGATTTTTCCTCGATGCAGGCGGTGCGTGAGTTCGCCGACGCCGTCGCCGTGTCGACGCCGAAACTCGACCTTCTGGTCAACAACGCCGGCGTCGCCTTCAACGATGGCCAGCGCCGCACCAGCCAGGACGGCCACGAACTGCAGTTCGCCGTGAACTACCTGGCCGGCTGGGTGCTGGTGCACGAGCTGCGGCCGGCGCTGAAGGCCGCCGCGCCCTCGCGCATCATCAATGTGTCGTCAGGGAGTTCGGCGCCGATCGATTTCGACGACGTGATGCTCGAAACCGAAGGCGCCGCCGCCCGCGGCTACGGGCAAAGCAAGCAGGCCCAGGCGACCATGACCAAGGCACTGGCGCCGGCCTTCCTGGCCGACGGCATCACCATGATCTCGCTGCACCCGGCCACGTTGATGAATACGACCATGGTCAAGGGCATCGGCATCCCGCCGCGCACCACGGTGCAGGAAGGCGTGGACCATGTGATGGGGCTGGCCCGGGCACCGACGCTTGAGGCCGGGGCCTTCTACCTGGAAGGGGGCGAGCCGCGCGACACCATGGACCCGCAGGGCCAGGATCCCGAGGCGCAGGCGAAGCTGCTGGCGCTCAGCGCCGAACTGACCGGGGTGCCGGCCGACTGATTCAGCCCGGCCCGGTATACCTGCACCCCGAGGTGCAGGTTTCGTGCACCACCACGGCCGACAGGCCGGGCAGGGCCGGCTGCAGCTTGTCCCAGATCCAGATGGCGAGGTTTTCGCTGGTGGGGTTCTCCAGGCCGGCGACGTCGTTGAGGTAATGGTGGTCGAGCTGGTCGTAGAGCGGCTTGAACGCCGCCTTGATGTCGCCGAAGTCCATCACCCAGCCGGTGTCGGCGCCGACCTCGCCAGACACATGCAGTTCGACCCGGAAGCTGTGGCCGTGCACGCGCGCGCACTTGTGGCCGGCCGGCACGTTGGGCAGCCGGTGCGCGGCTTCGAGGGTGAAGCTCTTGAAGATGTCCATGGCCGGCATTGTAGCCCCGGCCACCGCGGACTCAGCGGACCGCGAGTACGTCGTCGGTTTCACCGCTGGTGGCCATGCCGTAGTCGAAGGCGCTGACGCGGCCGTCCAGGTCCACCGACAGGCTGAAGGAGACGAAGCGGGTTTCCCGGCCATCGAGCTGGGCCAGGCCGGAACCTTCGAAGCGCCGACCGCCCCGGTCCAGCCGGGTGGCCTGGGCCGAGACCAGAGAAAACGCCACCTTGGTGCCGGCCAGGTCGGCGCGCAGCTGTTCCTGCACCGACGCCTGCACGGTCCAGCCCGGCGTCACCGTTGCCCGCGCAGCGCCGCCGGCGAGCGGGGAATCCGGCGCGCGGGTGGTGGAAGCCGCGCCGGCATGGCCCGCCAGCACCAGCGCCAGCCCGGCGGCGGCCGCCAGCTTGCCCAGACCGATCGGGGGCGGCACCTGGCCACGCGCGGGGGCGGGCACCGCGGCGACCGCGGCCACGGCCGCGGGGCGGCGGGCGAACGCTTGGGCGGCCCAGACCAGGTCGGCTTCGGTCAGGTCTTCACGGATCAGCAAGGTCATGGCCAGGTTCCAGTGAGGGGCAGGTAGGAAAGACAGCAGCATTCGTGCCAAGCACTCCAGTAAACGCAAGTTATTGATTCGACGTGACAGTCTTTCGGGGCGGGATGCCCTGACGGGCAAATCGCCCTTCACGGCCTTGCGAAATGCAAGGGCGGCGCGGTCTCGCGTCCTGCGACGCCGGCCGGGCAGTCTGGCCAGGGCAATCGGCTAGGCTGTGCGGATGCAAGGGGACTGGAAACAACGCGCCAGCGAGGGGATCACGGTGTTCCGGGCCAGCCGGCTCGAGGCGCTGCTCGAACCCCTGGATTACCTGCTGAGCACCCAGGCGCCGGCCTCGCCGCTGGCGCCGCAGACGGTGGTGGCCGCGCACCCGGGCATGCGCCAGTGGCTGGCCGGGGCGCTGGCTGGCGAACGCGACCTGGGCAGCATCGTCGCCAACCTCGACATCGTGCTGCCCACGACCTTCCTGGACGGGCTGGCCCGCCAGGTGCTGGGCGAGAACGCCGTGTCGCCGCGCGGCTGGCGCCGCGAATGGCTGCGCTGGCGGGTGCATGAACTGCTCGAATCGCCGTCCGATCCCGCCCTGCAGGCCTATCTCACCGGTCCTGACCGCGCTCTGCGCCGGTTCCAGCTGGCCGACCGGCTGGCGCGCATCTACATCCAGTACATGGCCTACCGGCCGGACTGGCTCGACGACTGGGGTTACTCGCGGGACACCTTCGACGGGGCCGGCTTCCATCCCGGCCTGTGGCGGCAGCTGCGCCAGGCGCTCAAGGAGCCCCATCGCGGTGAACGCCTGATGGAGCTTGGCGCCAGGCTTCGTGCCGGCGGCGTCGAGGTGGGCGCCACCGACCCGCTGCACGTATTCGGCCTGAGCCACATGGCCCCCGCTGAGCTGGCGGTGCTGCAGGCGCTGGCCGTGCACCGGCCGGTGGTGTTCTACCTGCCCGATCCCTGTCGCGAGTACTGGGCGGGCCTGCGCAGCGAACGCGCGCGGCTGCTCGAGCTCGCCGCCGATCCGCATGGCGAGGACGCCACGGCCTATTTCCTCGACCAGGGCCACCCGCTGCTGGCGGCCTGGGGGCGGCTGGGCCAGCACTTCATGCTCAGCATCCAGCAGCTGGAAGCCTCGCTGGACATCCGCCATTTTCGCGACGAACGCGAAGGCGACGACAGCCCGGTCCGCCTGCTCGACCGCACCCAGCAAAGCCTGCGCACGCTCGACCCGGCGCTGATGGCCAGCGACGGGCGTTCGCGCGAAAAACGACTTCAGGACCGCAGCCTGCGCGTGCACGCCTGCCATTCGCGCCTGCGCGAACTCGAAGCCCTGCGCGACGCCCTGCTGCGCGAGCGCGCCGAAAACAAAAAGCTCGAGCCCGCCGACATCGTGGTGATGGCGCCCGACATCGGCGCTTACCTGCCGCTGCTGCCGGCCGTGTTCGGCGAACCCGGCCGCGCCGAAGGCCCGCTGCCCTACCACCTGGCCGACGTGCCGATGGCGCGGGCGCAGCCGCTGTTCTCCGCCTTCCGGCAGCTGCTGGCGATGCCGAGCTCGCGCCTGACCGCGCCCGAGCTGGTGGATTTCCTGGCCCAGCCGCCGGTGCTGCGGCGCCTGGGCCTGGACGAAGGCGATCTCGACACGCTGACGCAATGGCTGGCGCGGGCCCGCGCCGCCTGGGGCCTGGACGGCGCCACGCGTGCGGCGCTGGGCGTGCCGCCGACCGAACCGCACACACTGGCCTGGGCCATGGACCGCCTGGTGGCCGGCTTCATCCACGGCAACGAGGCCGACGACGACATACTGCGCCTGCCCGACAACGACGCGCTGGTGCCGGTATCCGGCGTGGCCGGCAGCGCCAGCACGGCGCTGGGCGCGCTCGACCACCTGCTGCAGCAGCTGGCCGGCCTGCGCGCGGACGTAGCGGCCGAACGAACGGCGTCGGAATGGGCGCGCCGGCTGGAAGACCGGCTGGACGCCCTGTTCCTGCCCGATTTCGACGACCCGCGCGGTCCCGAGGCCATGGACCAGCTGCGCGCGCTGTTGCGTTCGCTGGCCAGCGAGCCGGGCGAGCTCGGGCTCGACCCGGTGCTGGCCTTCCCGGTGGTGAAGCAGTGGCTGGAAGAGCGCCTCTCGTCCGTGCCCGAACGCCAGCGTTTCCTGGCCGGCGGCATCACCGTTTGCGGCATGGTGCCGCAGCGCGCCATTCCCTTCCGCGTGGTCGCCGTGCTGGGCCTGAACGAAGGCGAATACCCGCGCAGCGATGCGGACGCCGGCCTGGACCCGATCGGCCGCCCCGGCCTGCGTCGCCTGGGCGACCGTGACGTGCGCAGCGACGACCGCTATCTGTTCCTGGAAACCCTGATGTCGGCGCGCGACGCCCTGCACCTGAGCTACGTCGCCTTCGACCAGGTCGGCGGCAGCGCGCGCAACCCGGCGGCACCGCTGGCCGAACTGATGGCGGCACTGCCGCCCGGCGACAAGGACGAAGCCGGCGAGCCGCGGGCACCCACCTGGCGCGTCGACCACAAGTTGCAGCCGTTCCACGCCGACTATTTCAACGACAGCGATCCGCGCCTGTTCTCCTTCAGTGCCGGCTTTGCCGCCATGGTCGGTGACGAGGCTGGCGCCATGACCCTGCTGTCGGACGCCGCGCCACCGCCGGATGCCGACGTCCGCGAAGTCTCGATGGCCGAACTGCGGCGCTACTTCCGCGACCCCGCCCGCGTGCAGCTGGCCGATCGCCTGGGCGCGCGCCTGGACGCGCTCGACGACGGTGGCCTGACCGAGGACGAGCCGCTGGAAGCGCGCATGGAACGGCTCGATTCGCCGGCGCGTGCGCTCTGCCTGCATTTCCTCTCTCATCCCGACGCATCGCGCGACGTGTCGGCGCCGGAAGCGATGCAGCTGGCCGGGCTGCTGCCGGCCGGTCGCCTGGGCGAGGCCGCCTGGCAGAAGGAGCTCGACGCGGCGCTGGCCGTGGACGCCACCGCGCGCGAACGCGATGAACTCAAGCCGCTGCTGGCCGCCGGCCTGCCGCCGCCGACGCCGCTGCCGATGCGCCGCGACTTTGGCCGCTTCCATGTCACCGGTGACCTGGGCACTGGTTACGACGGCGGCGATGTGCTGTACGTGCTCGACGTTTTCCCCAATCGGGAAAAGGAAAACGCCCTGGACCTGCGCGAACGCCTGCCGCTGTTCCTGGCCTGGGCGATGGTGCGGCTGGCGCCGGAGAACGCAGGGCGGGCGGTGCATCTTTGCGCGCTGGTGCAGAAGGAAGCCGGCAGGTCCAGGGACTGCAATTGGCAGGCGGGCATCGCGCGCTGGGACAGCGACTACCTGCGCGCGCCCGACAAGACGCCGTTCCTCGAAGATCTCGAAGCGAACGTGCTTGAACTGCTGGAACTCTGGGCGCACCCGGCCACGCATCCGGCCTGGTACTTCCCGCGCGCTGCCGCGGCGCTGGCCATCCGCCAGAAGGACGATGCCGCCGAAGGGGCCTGGCAGGCCGAGCGCGGCTACGCCCCGGGCTACGCACGCCTGTTGGGTCGGGGCCTGGACTTCGAAGAAGGCACGCCACACTTCGAACGGCTCAAGGCTGGCGCCGACGACCTGATGCGGCTGATCACGCCGGGCGGGGAGGGCGCTCAATGAGTGGGCTGATCCGCGTCCGCCACTGGTCGGAGCTGCCGCTGGACGCGCCCGGCCGGTCGCTGGTGGAAGCCAGCGCAGGCACCGGCAAGACCTGGACCATCGCGGTGCTGTACCTGCGGCTGCTGCTGGAGCCGGCCAAGGCATTCACCGTCGACCAGCTGGTGGTCACCACCTTCACCGACGCCGCCGCGCAGGAGCTGCGTGAACGCCTGCGCCAGGCGCTGCGCGACGCGCTGGCGCTGGCCGACGCCACCCGTGCCGGCAACCCGGCGCCGGAAGCGCCGGACGACAGCGAAGCGTGGTTGCTGCAGCGTTGGGCCGACGGCGAGTCCCTTGCCGAAGATCGCCGCCGCCTGCGCCTGGCGCTGGCCGATTTCGATCGCGCGCCGGTCGGCACGCTGCACGGCCTGTGCCAGCGCATCCTGGTCGAGCACCCGTTCGACAGCGGCAGCCGCTTCGAAGTGGGCGAGCCCACGTCGGGGCAGGCGCTGTCCGAAGAACTGGCGCGCGACGCCTGGCGCGTGCTGCACCAGGGTGGCGGCAAGGTGCCGGCAGGCTTCGACCTTGATGCGCTCAAGCTCTCCACGTTCACGAAACAGCTCAGGCAGCTGATGGCGCCTGGCGTACGGATCGATGTGATCGAACTGGCGCAGGTTCGCGCAGCCTTGCCGGTGGACTTCACCCAAGGCCTGCGCGAACTCGCGGACGACAAGGCGACCTACGTCCCGAAGAAGACCGCGCTTGCTGCGGCCATGCGCGAGCTGGCTCAATTCCTGGACGGTGAAGATGAGTCGCTTCGAACAAGCGCACTGCCTTACCTGCGCAAGATCGCGCTCGAAGAGTTCGTGATCCCCGAACGGATCGCCGATTTCGACGGGCATTCTGCGATACAGGCACTTCGACAGCACCTGCCGGCCATCGAGGCCGCGCTTGAGGCGCCAACGCTTCGCTTCTGGCAGCAGCAGGCCGAACAGACCCGGCAGTGGCGTGACGAACGCCTGGCCGCACGCGGCCAGGTCACCTTCGACGAAATGATCCGGCGCGCCCACGCCGCCATAGTCGCCAACCCGGCGCTGGCCGACGCGCTGTTCGACGCCTGGCCGGTGGCGCTGGTGGACGAGTTCCAGGACACCGACGCACAGCAGTACGGCATCCTCGACCGCCTCTATCGCGACGCCGACGGCATGCAGCGCGGCCGCCTGGTGATGATCGGTGACCCCAAGCAGGCGATCTACGGGTTCCGCGGCGGCGACATCCACGCCTACCGACGGGCCCGCGGTGACGCCCAGCACCTGCTGGAACTGGGTACCAACCACCGCAGTTCGCGGAATTATGTGCAGGCAGTGAACCAATGGTACGCCGCCGGCAGCGAGACGCTTGGCCGATCCGGCAGCGATGACGTGCAGTACCGGGAGGTCAGCGCCAGCGATCGCCGCGACGCGGCGCCGTACAGCATCAACGGCGAGCCGCTGGCCTGTCCGCTGCAGGTGCACTACCGCGACCCGGCACCCGACGGCCAGCCCAGGCGCCGCCGGGATGCGCTGGTCGCCTGCGCCAACCGGATCGCCGCGATGCTGGCATCGGGCGAACACCGCATTGGCGACAAGCCGCTGCAGCCCGGCGACATCGCCGTGCTCGTGCCCACCAACCGCGACATCGCCAGCCTGCGCGCCCTGCTGCAGGCGCGTCGCGTGCCCTGCGTCGGAGGCGCCCGTGACAGCGTCTTCGCCGGCGACATGGCGTTCGAGCTGCACCTGCTGCTGGTCGCGGTGCTCGACGCCGACAACGAACCGGCCCTGCGCGCCGCGCTGCTTACCCGGCTGTGGGGCGGCGACCTGGCGATGCTGGCCACGCTCGATGCCCACTCGCCGCTTTGGCCCGCCATCTCGGTGCGCCTGGCCGCGCTGCGCGAACGCTGGCGGCGCGAGGGCGTACTCGGCCTCACCCGTCAGCTGGCGCAGGAAGCGGCCCCGCGATTGCTGGCGACGCCCCGCGGCGAACGCGAACTCACCGACCTGCACCACCTGGGCGAGCTACTGCAGCAACGGGCCGAACGTGGCGGTGGTCCACGCGAGCTGCTGGCCTGGCTGGGCGACCAGCGCCGCGACGAAGGCGATGCCGACAGCGCCGACGAGCGCCAACCCCGGCTGGAGTCGGATGCGAAGCGCGTGCAGCTGATGACCCTGCATCGCAGCAAGGGCCTGGAGTTCAACGTGGTCTTCCTGCCGCTGATGTGGGCCCAGGGCGGCGGCGTCCAGCACCGTCCTTACCTGGTGCCGCTGCCGGAGGGCGGCCGGCGCGCCGCCTTCGACGAGGCCGCGAAGCTGGCCGCGAAGTGGGAGGGACAGGACGAACGCTTCCGCACCCTGTACGTCGCGCTGACCCGGGCCATCCATGCCTGCCATGTTTACGCCCTGGATCCGGAACGCACGGCGTCCAACAGCAAGACGCCCAGGGCCGATCCCGACCGCGCGCCACTCGACGCCATGGTGGCGCGTGTGCTCGACGACAGCGCCACCGGGTCGATGCCGCAGGTGGCGTGGCACGAAGACGACTGGTCGGGCGACGACGCTTCGTTGCCGCCCACGCCCGTGGATGTGTCGCGGCGCACGGTGCCCGACCCCCCGGCGGACGCGCCGCTGCGCCAGCGCCTGAGCTTCTCGACGCTGGTGAGCGGGCATCGCGCCGCGCCCACCGAAGAAGCCCCGGCCGACGATGAGCCACTTGCCAGCGAAGCACCCAACATCGAAGCGGGCGACGACGCCGCGCATCCCGAGCTTTTGGCGCTGGCCAGCGTGCGCGGCCCGGCCTTCGGCAATGCCCTGCATGCCGCCTTCGAGCATCGCCGCCAGGGCGAACCGCTTTTCGAACAGCAGCCGCTGCTGCATCGCGAACTCGACGCCTACGGCGTGCGCCCGAACGAAGTCCCCTTCGACACCCTGGTGCCGGCGCTGGCGCGGCGCATGGACGACGCCCTGGCGGCCGGGCTGCTGCCCGGCCTCAGCCTTGGAGCAGTGTCCCCGCAACGCCAGCGCGCCGAAATGGCCTTCCACTTCCGTCTCGACGCCGCCCGCCTGTCGCGCCTGCGCGACGCCTGCGCCGCGCATGGCGATCCGGGCCTGGTGCCGCCGCTCGCGGTCGACCGCCTGCGCGGGCTGATGACCGGCAAGATCGACCTCGTGTTCGAACACGAGGGTCGTTTCCACGTGCTCGACTACAAGGGCAACTGGTTGGGCGACCGCGTGGCCGACTACACCGGTGCGCCACTGCGTGCGGCGATGGACCACAGCCACTACCGGCTCCAGGCCCTGCTCTACACGCTGGCGCTGCACCGCTTCCTGCGTCAGCGTTTGCCGGACTATGCGCCGGCGACGCATCTTGGCGAGTTCATCTACCTGTTCGTGCGCGCCGCGGGTCTGGGTCCCGGTGCCGGCGTGTATGCCGAGCGTTTCCCCGACGCCCTGGTTGCCGACGTTGACGCTGCGTTCGCGGAAGCCGACAAGGAAGCCACCGCATGACCGCGCCCCGCTACGAAGCGCGTCCGCCGATCGTCGGCAGCGAGGGCCCGTTGCACGAACGCGCCCTGGCGCGGGCGCTCGCCCGCTGGGTGCTGGGCCATGGCGGCAGCGAACAGCTGGCGGTGCTGGCCGGTCGCGCGGCAGTGGCGGAACTCGCCGGCGACACCGCACTGGCGCCGCTGGACCAGGTCGTTCGCGCAGCCCTGCGCCGCGAGCCGCTGGTCGGCGACGGCAGTACGCCGTCGTCCTTCGTGCTCGATGCCGACGGCCGGTTCTTCCTGTGGCGCAACCACCAGCACGAAGGCGACGTGGCGGCGGCCATCGCTGCCCGCCGCGCAGCGGGCACGCCCTTGCCCCTGGCGGACGAGCTGCTGTCGGCGCTCTTCCCCGGCGGGGATGCCGGGCTCGATGGTGCGCAGCGCGCCGCGGTGAGCGGCGTCGGTGGCCGCCGGTTCTTCGTGCTTACCGGCGGCCCGGGTACCGGCAAGACCACCACCGTGCTGCGCATGCTGCTGCGCCTGCAGCGCGACGGCGTGGCGGGCGAGGGCATCGCGGTGGCGGCACCCACCGGCAAGGCCGCGCAGCGCCTGGTGCAGTCGCTGCGTCAGGAGTCCGCGCGGCTGCGCGATCATCTGTCGGCCGACTGGCAGCCGGCGCTCGACGCGCTGCCGACCACCGAGGCTCTGACCGTGCATCGCCTGCTCGGCTGGTCGCCCGCCGTCAACGCGTACCGACGTGGGCCCGAATCGCCGATCGAGGCGGGCATCGTCGTGGTCGACGAAGCCTCCATGCTCGACCTGTCGCAGCTGCGTGCCCTGCTGCGCGCGCTGCGCGAGGACGCGGTGCTGGTGCTGGTGGGTGACGCCGACCAGCTGAACCCGGTCGGCGCCGGTTCGGTACTGATGGACCTGGTCGCCGTGCTGGAGGCGCAAGGCGCCGTCGACATCGTGCGCCTGCGCCACAGCTTCCGTGCCGACGCCATGTTGCAGCCGGTCAA
Organism: Arenimonas soli; assembly: GCF_014643775.1. Lineage (GTDB taxonomy): Bacteria > Pseudomonadota > Gammaproteobacteria > Xanthomonadales > Xanthomonadaceae > Arenimonas > Arenimonas soli. The sequence continues at coordinate 131,615 of NZ_BMKC01000004.1, read as the reverse complement.
TGCCGCGGTGCGCGAGGGCGATGGCGAGGCCTTCGCTGCGGCACTGGCTTCGGCCGGCGATCGCGCCAACCTGCGCACCGTTGAAACCGCTGCCGCCGTCGCCCGCGAAGCCCGGCGCTGGGCCGACGGTTTGGCCGAAGCCGGCCCGCCAGCGGGGGCGGACGAGCCCACCGACGCCAGCGCCGCGCTGCGGCAACTAGCCGATCGGCAGCTGCTGTGCGCACTGCGCGATGGTCCCTATGGTGCCGACGCCCTCAACGCCGCCATCGAAAGCCACCTGCGCCTGCGCTGGCAGGTGGCCGCGGACACTGTCTGGTATCCGGGGCGCGTGGTCATGATCACCCGCAACCATTACGGCGCCGGCCTCTTCAACGGCGACCTGGGCCTGTGCCTGCGCGACGGCAGGGGCCGGCTTAAGGTCTGGTTTGAAAGCGAGGCCGGTGCCAGGGCATTTGCCCCGGGCGCGCTGCCCGCCCACGACCCGGCCTGGGCCATCACCATCCACAAAAGCCAGGGCAGCGAATACGGCCACGTCGCCGTGCTGCTGCCGCCCGATCCCGAGCACCGCATCCTGTCGCGGCAGTTGCTATACACCGGTCTGTCGCGGGCCAAACGTTCGGTGGAAGTCTGGGGGCCGCAGGCCAGCCTCGACGCCGCGCTGGCAAGGGCGGTGCGGCGCGCCGGCGGCTTGGCCGCGCGGCTGGAACGCCTGGGCTGAAGCTGTCCCGCGAAAGGGTTGCGCCGGCTTACACTGCCGACATGGACGCGAACCTGCCGCCGCTGGAAACCGCCACCGCGCTGCCCGCCCGCCACTACGCGGGCGAGGCGGCCTTCCTGCGCGACCAGCGCGCGGTCTTCCCGCGCAGCTGGCAGCTGGTGGCGCATGCCGACCAGCTGGCTGACGCCGGAGACCATGTGGTCGACCAGGTCGGCCGGCTGCCGGTGATCGTGGTGCGTGGTGCCGATGGCCTGCTGCGCGGCTTCGCCAATGTCTGCCGGCACCGCGCCGGCCCGCTGGCCCTGTGCAATGGCAAGGGCGCCCGGGCCCTGCACTGCAAGTACCACGGCTGGACCTACACGCTGGAAGGCCAGCTGCGCTCGGCGCCGGAAATGCAGGGCGCCGCGGATTTCGACGTGGCCGACCTCCGCCTTCCGGCGCTGCGCGTCGCCGAGTGGCAAAGCCTGGTCTTCGTGGCGGCCAGTGACGACGTCCCCGACTTCCAGGATGTCTACGGCGGCATCGCCGAACGCATCGCGCCGATTGATCTCGCCGCGCTGCGTTTCGCCCGCCGCGACCACTACGACCTGGCCTGCGACTGGAAGGTGTACGTGGACAACTTCCTCGAGGGCTACCACCTGCCGCACGTGCATCCGGGCCTGTCGAAGGTGCTGGACTACCGCGCCTACGACACGCAGCTGCAGCCCTGGAAGTCGCTGCAGCACTCACCCCTGCGCGACGCCGGCGGCGCCAATGCCTACGGCGAGGGCGAAGCCTTCTACTGGTTCGTGTACCCGAACGTGATGCTCAACATCCTGCCCGGCCGCCTGCAGACCAACCGCGTGCTGGCGCGGGGGCCGGGGCGCTGCCGGGTGGAGTTCGACTACTACTACGCGCCGGGTCCGGCCGGCGAGGCCCTGGCCGCGGCCGACCGTGAGTTCAGCGACGAGGTGCAGGCCGAGGACATCGCCATCTGCGAAGCGGTGCAGCGCGGCCTGGATTCGGGCAGCTACGAGGCGGGGCGGCTGTGCCCGAAGCGCGAATCGGCGCTGTGGCATTTCCACAACCAGCTGCGTGCGGCCTATGCCGCCGACGGGCCCGACTGATGCGCGACCCCCGCTACGATCCGCTGTTCGAACCGATCCGGATTGGCCCGGTGACCGCGAAGAACCGCTTCTTCCAGGTACCGCACTGCAACGGCATGGGCCACGCCATGCCGCTGGCGCACGCCGCCATGCGCGAAGTGAAGGCCGAAGGCGGCTGGGCGGTGGTGTCGACAGAAGAATGCGAGATCCACCCCAGCTCCGACCTCACGCCCTATGTCGAGGCGCGGCTGTGGGACGACCGCGACATCCCGGCGCTGGCGCTGATGTGCGAGAAGGTGCATGCCTTTGGTGCGCTGGCGGCGGTGGAACTGACCCACAACGGCCCGGCGGCCTCGAACCTGTTCTCGCGCGAGGTGCTGCTGGCGCCGTCGCACCAGCCCACCAAATACGGCTATCCGCACCAGGCCCGGGCCATGGACAAGGCCGACATCCGCGACTACCGCCGCTGGCACCGCGAAGCGGCCGTGCGCGGCATGAAAGCCGGCATGGACATCGTGTACGTGTACGCCGCGCACGACCTGTCGCTGGCCATGCATTTCCTGCAGCGCCGCCGAAACCAGCGCACGGACGAATACGGCGGTTCGCTCGAGAACCGCGTGCGCCTGCTGCACGAGCTGCTTGAAGACACCCGCGACGCCGTCGGCCACCGCTGTGGCGTGGCGCTGCGCTTCGCCACCGAAGAAATGCTGGGCCCCGGCGGCGTCGAACTGGCCGAGGCGCGCGATATCGTGGCGATGCTGGCCGAGCTGCCCGACCTGTGGGACGTGAACGTATCGGCCTGGTACAACGACTCGCTGCCTTCGCGCTTCGGCGGCGAAGGCGCGCAGGAACCCTTCGTCGATTTCGTCAAGAAGACCACCAGCAAACCGGTGGTCGGCGTCGGCAGGTTTACTTCACCCGACACCATGGTGTCGCAGTTGCGCCGGGGCGTGATCGACATCATCGGCGCCGCGCGCCCGTCCATCGCCGACCCCTTCCTGCCGCGCAAGATCGAAGAAGGCCGGCCCGAGGACATCCGCGAATGCATCGGCTGCAATGTCTGCGTGTCGGGCGACAACACCGTTTCGCCGATCCGCTGCACCCAGAACCCCAGCATGGGCGAGGAGTGGCGCAAGGGCTGGCATCCCGAACGCATCGCGCCTGCGCGCAAACCCGCGAAGGTGCTGGTGGTCGGCGCCGGCCCGGCGGGCCTGGAAGCGGCGCGCGCGCTGGGGCAGCGTGGATTCGGGGTGTCGCTGGCCGAGGCCTCGAAGGAACTGGGCGGCCGCGTCAGCCGCGAAGCTCGCCTGCCCGGCCTGGCCGAGTGGGCCCGCGTGCGCGATTGGCGGCTGGGCCAGATCAACAAGTTGCCGAACGTCGCGACTTATCTCGACTCGCGTCTCGAGCCGGCCGACGTACTCGAATTCGGCGCCGAGCACGTAGTCATCGCCACCGGCGCCCGCTGGCGTCGCGACGGCTTCGGCCGCAGCCACGGGCTGGGCATCGCGGGCTTCGAAAGCAATCCGAAGGTATTCACGCCCGACGACCTGATGGACGGCCGCCTGCCCGAAGGCGAGGTCGTGGTGTTCGACGACGACGGCGGCTACCACGCCACCGTGGCTGCCGAACTGCTGGCCAAGTCTGGCCGGCGCGTGCACTTCGTCACGCCCGAGGACGTGGTCGCGCCCTGGGGCCAGTTCACGCTGGAGTACCGGCACGTGCGCAAGCGCCTGGCGGCGCTGGGGGTGCAGGTGCATGTCTCGAAGGTGATTGCCAGCTACGAAGGCCGCACGCTGCGGGTCGAGGACACCTGGTCTGGCGAGGTGCTGGAACTGCCCGCGGACGCCGTGGTGTCGGTCACCGCGCGGATTCCCGACGACGCGCTGTTCCAGGCGCTTGGCGGGCGCGAAGCCGCCCAGGGCGATGCGGGGGCGTTTTCCCTGCATCGCATCGGCGACTGCGAGGCGCCCGGTCTGATCGCGCACGCCGTGTACGCGGGGCATGCACTGGCACAGGGGCTGGGCGAGCCGGAAGAGGGGGGCGTGCGGTTTCGCCGCCACTTCCATCACGCGAGCTGACCGTCCCCTCTCCCCAGTCCCTCTCCCGCTAGGGGAGGGGAGCTTCGGAGTTATCGGTTGCCGGCGGTGTGCTTGTCGAGGAAGGCCAGCAGCTTTTCGTAGTAGGCCACCTTGCGGTCGAGGTCGACGAAACCGTGGCCTTCCTTTTCTTCCACGATGGTCACCTCCGGCGGATTGCCGGCTTCGGCCAGTTGGTCGCGCATGAACTCGAACTGGTCGATCGGGGCGCGCACGTCCATCTTGCCGTGGGCCAGCAGCACCGGCACCTTGATGCGCGCGGCGTTGTAGGCCGGTGACTGCATGCGCTGGGCTTCGGGGCCCTCGGGCATCACGCGGGCCATGAACTTGCGGCCCAGGTCCGATTCGCTGGTGTCGCCGGACTTGAACATCAGCGGGATGCTGTAAACGCCGACGTAGCCGGCCGTGCACTGCAGCGCGTCCGGCGCCAGCGCCGCCGCCTGCAGCGCCGAAAACGCACCATAGGAAGCGCCGTAGGCGCAGACCCGGCGCGGGTCTGCGATGCCCTGGGCAACCGCCCAGCCCAGGCCGTCGAGCAGGTCGCGCACCATCGCATCGCCCCACTGGCCGTAGCCCGCGGTCCGGAAGCGGCTGCCGTAGCCGTCCGAGCCGCGGAAGTTGAGCTGCAGCACCGCGTAGCCGCGGCTGGCAAGCAGCTGTGCTTCCGGGTCGAAACCCCAGCGATCGCGCACGCCATGCGGACCGCCGTGCGGCATCAGCACCAGCGGCAGGCCCTTGGCCTCGCGGCCCGGCGGAAGGGTGAGGTAACCGTGCAGTTCCAGTCCGTCGCGTGCCTTGAACGACACCGGCTGCATCGCGGCCATGGTGTCGGGCTTGATCCAGGAACGTTGCGCCAGCAGGAAGCGGGCACGGCCGGTCTGGGTGTCGAACAGGAAATATTCGCCCGGGTTGCGGTCGCCGTAGACGCGCACCAGGTACAGGCGGTCGTCCTTGCTGCGGCCCTCGAAGCTGAGCGCCTGGCCCGGGAATGCCGCCACCAGGCCGGCATAAACCTTGGCCACCGTCGAGTCCTTGTCCACGAAGCGGTAGTCCAGGCGGCCATCCTGGTAGGCCGCAGCCACCGGGCCGGCATCGCCCATCAGCAGGCCTTCGGGTTCGACTGTCCGCGAGGGCAGCACCGGCGTGGTTTCGCCACTGTCCATGTGCACCGCATCGATGCGGTGCGGTTCACCCTGGTCGCTGGCGGCCAGGAAAACCAGGTTGCGTTCTTCATCGATGGCCAGCGGAATGCGCTCGGGTTCGCCTTCGTCCCAGATCTTCAGCGGCGCCCAGCGGTCCTTGCGGCGCACGTAGGCGCCGGACTTTCCGTGGATGCGTTCGCCCCAGATGTAGCGCGGGTTGTTCTTGCTGTCGTAGACGATGCCCTGCACCACGCGCAGCGGCGTGAGGACCTTCATCGGGTTGCGCGGCCACTGCCCGCGCAGCGGGATGCGCATCACGTAGGTGGAATCCCCCGAGTAGTAGGACACCAGGATGCGCTCGGGGTCATCGGGCAGCAGGTCGACGATGCCGCCGAAGCCGCCGATCAGCGGCGTCGGGTCGCTGCCGTCGGCCTGGCCGACATACCAGCGGGTCAGGAAGACGAAGCGCAGGTCGTCGAGCAGGCTGCCGGTGAGCTTGTCGACCGAGAACAGGAACTGGTTTTCATCCTTCCAGCGCAGCGAGGACACGTAGTCGTCCTCGCCCAGCTGCAGGTTCACCACCGGCGCCAGGTCGGCGACCCGTAGCACCACCAGCGACCATTGTTCGTCCCGGCGCACCGTGGCCAGCAGGTGCTTGCCGTCGGGTGAAAGCGCCATGTCGCTGAACTCGGGCGACTGGAAGAAGTCGCGGATCGGCAGCGGCGCCGGCACCGCAGGGGCGGCCAGGGCCGGCGGGCAGGGCAGGATCAGGGCGAACAGGACGACAAGCACGAAGCGCATGGGCAGGGCCTTCCGGATGCGAGACGGCGGCAATATTAGCCGCTGCCGCGGGCCAGGGGTGCCTGGCCCCGCCACATTCCGGATAATGGCCGGCTTCACGCACCCGAGCCTTCCGCCATGAACTCCAGCTTCCGCAAGCCGCTGCCCGGCACGTCCCTTGATTATTTCGACGCCCGCGAGGCCGTCGAGGCCCTGCAGCCGGGCGCCTGGGACGGTCTGCCCTACGTGTCGCGGGTGCTGGCGGAAAACCTGGTGCGGCGCTGCGAGCCGGCGAGCCTGGATGCTTCGTTGCGCCAGCTGATCGAGCGCAAGCGCGACCTGGATTTCCCCTGGTTCCCGGCACGCGTGGTCTGCCACGACATCCTGGGCCAGACCGCGCTGGTGGACCTGGCCGGGCTGCGCGACGCCATCGCCGACCAGGGCGGCGACCCGGCGCAGGTGAACCCGGTGGTGCCGGTGCAGCTGATCGTCGACCACTCGCTGGCGGTGGAATGTGGGGGCTTCGACCCCGAGGCGTTCACGAAGAACCGCGCGATCGAGGACCGCCGCAACGCCGACCGCTTCCATTTCATCGACTGGACCAAGCTGGCGTTCAAGAACGTGGACGTGATCCCGCCGGGCAACGGGATCATGCACCAGATCAACCTCGAGAAAATGTCGCCGGTGATCGGCGTACTCGATGGCGTGGCCTATCCCGACACCTGCGTCGGCACCGACAGCCACACGCCGCACGTGGACGCGCTGGGCGTGATCGCCATCGGCGTCGGTGGCCTGGAAGCGGAAAGCGTGATGCTGGGCCGCGCGTCCTGGATGCGCCTGCCCGACATCATCGGCGTCGAGCTCACCGGCAAGCCGGGCCCGGGCATCACCGCCACCGACGTGGTGCTGTCGCTCACCCAGTTCCTGCGCCAGCAGAAGGTCGTGGGTGCCTGGCTCGAGTTCCACGGCGAGGGCGCGGCGGCGCTGACCCTGGGCGACCGCGCCACGATTTCCAACATGGCGCCCGAGTACGGCGCCACCGCGGCGATGTTCTTCATTGACGACAACACGCTCGACTACCTGCGCCTGACCGGCCGCACTGATGAACAGGTGGCTCTGGTCGAGAACTACGCGAAGACCACCGGCCTGTGGGCCGATGCGCTGGTTGGCGCGCGCTACGAACGATCGCTGCAGTTCGATCTTTCCAGCGTGGTGCGCACCATGGCCGGCCCGTCCAACCCGCATGCCCGCGTCGCCACCAGCGAACTGGCGGCGAAGGGGATTTCCGGCAGCCTCGAGGCCGGGCGTGCCCAGGAAGCCCAGGGCCTGATGCCCGACGGCGCGGTGATCATTGCCGCCATCACCTCGTGCACGAATACTTCGAACCCGCGCAACGTCATCGCCGCCGGCCTGCTGGCGAAAAAGGCCAATGCGCTGGGCCTGGTGCGCAAGCCCTGGGTGAAGAGTTCGCTGGCGCCGGGTTCGAAGACCGTGGCGCTGTACCTGGAAGAGGCCGGCCTGAAGCACGAGCTGGAAAAACTCGGCTTTGGCATCGTCGCCTTCGCCTGCACCACCTGCAACGGCATGTCCGGCGCGCTGGATCCGAAAATCCAGCAGGAAATCATCGACCGCGACCTCTATGCCACGGCCGTGCTCAGCGGCAACCGCAACTTCGATGGCCGCATCCATCCCTACGCCAAGCAGGCCTTCCTGGCTTCGCCGGCGCTGGTGGTGGCCTACGCCATCGCCGGCACCATCCGCTTCGACATCGAGAAGGATGCGCTGGGCCATGACGCCGACGGCAAGCCGGTGACCCTGAAGGACCTGTGGCCCAGCGACGCCGAGATTGATGCTTTGGTGAAATCGGCGGTGAAGCCCGAGCAGTTCCGCAGCGTCTACGAGCCGATGTTCAGGATTGCGGTGGAGTCAGGTGAAAAGGTGGCGCCGCTGTACGATTGGCGCCCGCAGAGCACCTACATCCGGCGCCCGCCGTACTGGGAAGGCGCGCTGGCCCGGCCGCGCACGCTCACCGGCATGCGCCCGCTGGCGCTGCTGGGCGACAACATCACCACCGACCACCTCTCGCCCTCGAACGCGATCATGGCCTCGAGCGCGGCCGGCGAATACCTGGCGAAGATGGGCCTGCCGGAAGAAGACTTCAATTCCTACGCCACGCACCGCGGCGACCACCTGACCGCGCAGCGCGCCACCTTCGCCAACCCGAAGCTGTTCAACGAAATGGTGCTCGAGGACGGCAAGGTGAAGCAGGGTTCGCTGGCGCGCCTGGAGCCGGAAGGCAAGGTGACGCGCATGTGGGAAGCGATCGAAACCTACATGGACCGCCGCCAGCCGCTGATCATCGTGGCCGGCGCCGACTACGGCCAGGGCTCCAGCCGCGACTGGGCCGCCAAGGGCGTGCGCCTGGCCGGCGTCGAGGCGATCGCCGCCGAAGGCTTCGAGCGCATCCACCGCACTAACCTGATCGGCATGGGCGTGCTGCCGCTGGAGTTCGAAGCCGGCACCACCCGCAAGACGCTCGGCCTGGACGGCACCGAAACCTACGACGTCACCGGCGACCGCACCCCGGGCGCGACGCTGACCCTGGTCGTGAACCGCCGTGACGGCAGCCGCGTCGAGGTGCCGGTCACCTGCCGCCTCGACACCGCCGAGGAGGTTTCGATCTACGAAGCTGGTGGCGTGCTGCAGCGCTTCGCCCAGGACTTCCTCGAATCCACCCAGGCCGCCTGACGCCATGACCCACGCACCCCAACTGAAGATTCCGGCCACCTACCTGCGCGGCGGCACCTCCAAAGGCGTGTTCTTCCGCCTCGAAGACCTTCCCGAAGCCGCGCGCGTGCCCGGCGCGGCGCGCGACGCCTTGCTGATGCGCGTCATCGGTTCGCCCGACCCTTATGGCAAGCACACCGACGGCATGGGCGGCGCCACCAGCAGCACCAGCAAGTGCGTGATCATCAGCCAGGCCAGCCAGCCCGGCCACGACGTCGATTACCTCTACGGCCAGGTGTCCATCGACACCGCCTTCGTGGACTGGTCGGGCAACTGCGGCAACCTCAGCACCGCGGTCGGCCCGTTCGCCATCGCCAACGGCTTCATCGACAAGGCGCGCATGCCTGAAAACGGCGTGTTCCCGGTCAAGGTCTGGCAGGCCAACATCGGCAAGACCATCATCTGCCACGTGCCCATCACGAATGGAGAAGTGCAGGAAACCGGCGACTTTGAACTGGACGGCGTCACCTTCCCTGCCGCCGAGATCGTGCTCGAATTCATGGATCCGGCCGATGACGGCGAAGAGGGCGGCGCGCTGTTCCCGACCGGCAACCTCGTGGACACACTCGAAGTGCCAGGTGTCGGCAGCTTCGACGCCACGATGATCAACTCCGGCATCCCGACCATCTTCGTGCGTGCGAAAGACATCGGCTACATCGGCACCGAGCTGCAGGACGCCATCAACGGCGACCCGGCCGCCTTGGCGCGTTTTGAAGCGATACGTGCCCACGGCGCTGTGCGCATGGGGCTCATCGGCGACGTTTCCGAGGCCCCGAAGCGCCAGCACACGCCCAAGATCGCCTTCGTCGCCCCGCCCACCGACCACGTCGCCAGCAGCGGCAAACCCATTGCCGCCGCCGACATCGACCTGTGCGTGCGCGCGCTGTCGATGGGCAAGCTGCACCACGCCATGATGGGCACCTGCGCGGTCGCCATCGGCACCGCCGCGGCGATTCCCGGCACCCTGGTGAACGAAGCCGCCGGCGGCGGCGACCGCCAGGCCGTGCGCTTCGGCCACCCCAGCGGCACCCTGCGCGTGGGCGCCGAAGCCACGCAGGTGGACGGCCAGTGGCAGGTGCGCAAGGCCATCATGAGCCGCAGCGCGCGCGTGCTGATGGAAGGAAAGGTACGAGTACCGCCGGGTACGGGCACCTGACCCCCTCGGCGCGGGCCGGCCGTTAAACTGGGCGCCCGTTCCAGATCCCTCCAGAAGGAAACCAGGAATGTCCACCTCGATGTCGCTTCATGCCGCCATCCTGCTGGCGGCCAGTTCGGCGGTCTTTGCGCAAGCTGCGCCCGAGCCTCTTTACGAGAAGGAGCTAAAGGCAGCCCAGGACCATCGTTTCGGATGTTTCGGCCAAGGCAGGGATGATGCCTGCGCTGCGATGGTGGCGGGCTACGAGCGCGCCATGAATGCACCGGACGCCACGGACGCCGTGCGCCATGCCCTGTTCGGGCGCCGCCTGCAGGTGGTGGCGGTCCGGGGGTCGAAGCTACGGGAAGCTGGGGACGTCGAGGCCGCCCTTCGGGTCCTGGAGCCGGGGTATGCGGCGATGGTCGGGCATTACGAGGGCGGCAAGCACTTCCACACTGTCATTGAAAACCTGCGCTTGCAGCAGGAGATGGTGCTGGCACTGGCATCGGCCGGCCGCACCGCCGAGGCCGAGGGCCTGCTGTCCGCCGCGCGGTCCGCCGCCGACTCGGTTTACGCGCAGCGCGCCCAGGCGGTGGGCAACAAGTCTGCGACCGAGCTGGTGTACCAGGCCTTTGTCGGCAGCGAGACGCTGGAGGCGGCCATAGGCGAATTCTTTCGGGACCAATCGCGTGCCGCGGATGCGGGCGGACAGGCGGGGGCTCGACGTGCGCTGGCCCTGGCGGCATACCAGCGCGCGGAGCAGTGGCTGCGCCGGAAAGTGGAGGCGGGCGTGCGCGGCGGCATGGACATCCGCGGCGACCTGCGCCTTTCGGAATTCCAGCTCGAGCAAGCCTCGCTACACCTGGATGGCGGCGCGAAAAAGGAAGCCGAAGACAACTTCCTGTCTGCGTCTGCGGTTTGCCTTTACCTGAATGATGACGACGTTGCCAACTTCAACCTCAGCCCGTTGCAGGGCGCGGAAGTGAACATTGCATCCTCGTACTGCCAGCGCGCCAGGCTCGGCTGGGGCCTCGCCACCGGCGAGGCGCAGAAGGAAATCGGCGAGGCAGTGGACAAGATGGTCGAGCAGCAGCTGGAGATCATGCGCGAGGCCGCCGGAAGCTGAGCGTGCGCGTCGGTTAAGATCGACGGGACGAATTGCAGGAGAACCTAATGTCCCTCAACGGAAAAACCATCGCCGTCACCGGCGCCTTCGGCAGCCTGGGCACCGCCGTCGTGAAAGCGCTGCTGGAGCAGGGCGCCACGGTCGCCGCGATCGACCTGGCCGACGCGCCGCGCGAGCCCAAGGCCCTGGGCGCCGCGCACCTGCACGGCGGCGTCGATCTTTCGGACGCGAAGGCCACCGGCGCGGCCTTCGACGCCATCGCCAACCAGCACGGCGGCCTGCACGGCCTGGTCAACATCGCCGGCGGTTTCGCCTGGGAAAAGGTGCAGGACGGTTCCACCGACACCTGGGACCGCATGTACCAGATGAACGTGCGCACGGCCGTGGCCGCCAGCCAGGCGGCGCTGCGCCACCTTCCCGACGGCGGCCGCATCGTCAACATCGGTGCCAACGGCGCGGTGAAGGCCGGCGCCGGCATGGGCGCCTACGCGGCGTCGAAGTCGGGCGTGATGCGTTTCACCGAAGCCCTGGCCGAAGAACTCAAGGGCCGCGGCATCACCGTCAACGCACTGCTGCCCAGCATCATCGACACGCCGGCCAACCGCGCCGACATGCCCGACGCCGATTTCAGCGCCTGGGTGCAGCCCGCGCAGCTGGCCGACGCCATCGTCTTCCTTTTGTCGGACAAGGCCAGCGCCATCACCGGCGCACTGGTGCCGGTGGTCGGGCGGGTCTGAGCCCGATTGCCGCCCCGCTGCCGGGCGCGTGCTGGCGGTTCTGAAGGCCCGGCCTAGTCGCGGGGGCCCGGCACCACGTCGGCCGGCCAGCATGGGACTTCGCCGCTGCTGGCCAGGGGGTAATGGCAGCCGGCGAGATGGGCGGTGCCGTCGGCCGTGATGCGCACCCAGGCGGCCTGGCGGAACTGGCGCGACAGCCGGTCAAGGGTGTCGTCGCCGCCGCCGAGCACCAGGAATCCGGGCTCGTTCCAGGCCCCGTCCTCGCTGCCGCCGTCCGAGGCCACGCGCACCAGGCCGAGGCCGTCGATCGCCGCGCGCAGGGCCTCGTTCGCCGCTGCGTTTTCCGCGTCGGGCTTTTGCTGGCCAAAGGGATTTTCGCCGGTGACCAGGCCCCCGTGGCTGACACCGTGCCGGGCCATCAGGGCGGCCATGGCCGGGTTGGGCTGGCCGATGCGCAGCGCGATCACCTCGCCGTCGCCGTGCACGCGATATACCGCGTCGGCGAAACTTTGCATCATCACGGCGGGGGGCGGATAACGCGGCGCGTCCATGTTGGCGAGTTTACCCCTGTCGCTGTCCGGCATACCTTGCCTATGCTGTTCACCACCCTTGCGAAGGCGACCCGATGGCTTCCCCCGACGCGCTGCGCGCAGCCCTGCTCAGGACGACGCTGCGGCTGTTGGTGAAGCCGGTATTGAACCCGCGCTTTTCCCCGGCCTTCCAGCGCCGCTGGATGGGCGCCCTGTCGGGCATCGGGCGCTTGCCGCGCGGGCTGGCAAGCACACCGGGCACCCTGGGCGGCGTGCCTTGCGACACCTGGCACGACCCGCGCGCCGCGGCCGTTCGTGATGGCGCGGTGCTGTTCCTGCACGGCGGCGGCTACACCACCGGTTCCTCGCGCACGCACCGCTGCCTGGCGGCGTGGCTGGCGCACGGCAGCGGCGTGCCGGTGCACGTGCTTGATTACCGGTTGGCGCCCGAGCACCCGTTCCCCGCCGCACTGGATGACGCGCTGGCCGCGTACGACGAACTCGCTGCGCGCGGGCCGGTGGTGCTGGCCGGTGATTCCGCCGGTGGCGGCCTCGCCCTGGCGCTGGCGCTGAAGCTGCGCGACCTGGGCCAGCCGCCACCCGCGGCGCTGGCGCTGTTGGCACCGTTGGTCGACCTGCGGGCGGACACGCCGTTGCCGCCAGTGCCCGGCGAAGCGCTGCTCAGCGAGGCCTGGGCCCGTGCCAATGCCCGCAACTATGCCGGCAACGACCTCGCCAACCCGCTGGTATCGCCGCTGCTGGCCGACCTGCGCGGCCTGCCGCCGACGCTCGTGCAGTTCGGCGGCGACGACAGGCTGTGCCCACAGGCGGAAGGCCTGGTTATGGCGCTCGAGTCCGCCGGCGTGGACGTACGCCGCGACTTCAACCCGGGCCGCTGGCACGTCTTCCAGCTCCATGCCGGCCAGCTGCCGAGTGCGAATGCGGCGGTGGCGCGCCTGGCGCAGTTCATCACCCGACAACTGGACGCCTTGCCGTCGAAACCGGCGCCGCGCCGCCACCACACCCTTATCCTGGGCGCCGGCATGTCGGGCCTGTGCGCCGCCATCAACCTTCAGAAAGAAGGCCTGCACGACTTCGTGATGCTCGAACAGAGCGACGGCATCGGCGGCACCTGGTGGGACAACCGCTACCCGGGCGCGCAGGTGGACGTGCCGGCGCCGGCGTATGCGTTTTCCTTCGCGCCCAATCCACGCTGGCGCCAGCGTTTCGCCGACGCGCCCGAGATCCAGGCCTACCAGCAGGCCCTGGCGGAAAAGCACGGCCTGTCCGCGCGCCTGCGCCTGGGCACGCGGCTGGCCGAGGCAGGTTTCGACGAAGACAGCGGGATGTGGCATTTCCGCACCGAACGCGGCGAACGGATAGAAGCCCGCTACTTCATCTGCAGCACCGGCCCGCTGAGCCAACCGCGCTGGCCGGACATCCCGGGCCTGGACGATTTCCAGGGTCACCGCCTGCACAGCGCACGCTGGGACCCCGGCGTGCCGCTGCAGGGCAAACGCGTGGGCGTCATCGGCACCGGCTCGACCGCCGTGCAGCTGATCCCGCCGGTGGCGGCGCAGGCGGCGCGGACGTTCGTATTCCAGCGCACCGCGAACTGGGTGCTGCCGCGGCTCGAGCGGCGCTATCGCTGGTTCGACCGCTGGCTGGCGCGGGTGCCACCGCTGGCGGCCGGCGTGCGGCGGTTCTGGGTGGCTTTCCTGGAACTGGGCCGGCGCGGCTTCGAAGAAGGCAGCCTCATGCGCCGGCTGATGCTGTGGCAGGCGCGCCGGCACCTGCAGGGCCAGGTGGCCGACCCGGCCCTGCGCGCCGCACTCGTGCCGGACTACCCGCTGGGCTGCAAGCGCATTATCTACGCCAACGACTACTACCCGACCTTCGCGCAGGGCAAGGCCGAGCTGGTGACGGCGGGCATCGAAAGCATCACCGCCACCGGCATCCGCTGCACCGACGGCAGCGAGCGCGAACTCGACGTGCTGGTCTGCGCCACCGGATTTGAAACCGTGCACCTGCTGCAGTCGGTGCGCATCACCGGACGCGGCGGCCAGGCCCTGGAACATGCCTGGCGCGACGGCCCCGAGGCCTGGCACGGCATCAGCGTGGCCGGCTTTCCGAACCTGTTCCTGCTGCTGGGCCCCAACACCGCCACCGGCCACACCTCGACCCTGCTCTACATCGAGCCCGCCGTGCGCCACGCCATCGCCTGCATGCGCGCCGTTGAAGCCGGCGGCCACCGCGCCATCGAAGTGCGCGAGCACGTCATGCGTGCCCACAACGCCGACATCCAGCGCCGCCTGTCCGGCTCGGTCTGGGCCCAGTGCCGCAGCTGGTACCGCATGGACAACGGCAAGGTGGTGGCGATCTTCCCGGGCTATACCGCCGAATACGCCCGCGCGGTGGCCCGCCCGGATCCGGTCGCGTACCGGCTGGACGGCGGTCCTTGAGCGGGCAAGGAATTTTCGGGCTTGCGCGATGGCGCCGGTTCACGCATAAGAACCGGTCACAGTGACGACGTCGGCACCGGCACCGGATGATCCACATCGAAGGCATCACCCGCACCTATTCGGTGGAGGGTCAGCACATACCGGCCCTGGCGGGCGTGGACCTGCACATCGGCCGCGGCGAGCACGTGGCCATTACCGGCGCCTCGGGCTCGGGCAAGTCCACCCTGCTCAATATCCTGGGCTGCCTGGACCAGCCCAGCGCCGGCCGCTACCGCCTTGAAGACGCCGACGTCTCGGCGCTCGACGACGACGCCCTGAGCGAGCTGCGCAACCGCCGCATCGGCTTCGTCTTCCAGTCCTTCCACCTGCTGCCGCGGCTCACGGTGCTGGAAAACGTGCTGCTGCCGCTGCGCTATTGCCTGGAACCCGTGCCCGGCGTCGAAGAACACGCCCGCCACCTGCTCGACCGCGTCGGCTTGGCCGACCGCATGGCGCACCGCCCGCAGCAGCTTTCCGGCGGCCAGCAGCAGCGCGCCGCCGTGGCCCGGGCCCTGCTGCTCAAGCCGGCCCTGCTGCTGGCCGACGAGCCCACCGGCAACCTCGATTCCAAGTCGGCGGCCGACGTGCTGGGCCTGTTCGACGAACTGCACCGCGGTGGCCAGACCCTGGTGCTGGTGACCCACGACCCCGACGTGGCCGAACGCGCGCCGCGCCACGTGCGCCTGCGCGACGGCAAGGTGGACCATGACTCGGGGCGCTGAGCTGCTGCTGGCCCTGACCCTGGTGGCCGGCCCGGCGCTGGCCCGGGACGCCGCGGCGCCGGCCAGCGAACCGCGCACGGTGGTCATCACCGGCCAGGTGCGCGCCCCGGACGCGGAAATCATCTACGCGCCCATGTCCGAATCGAGCCCGGTGACCCTGCGCTACCTGGCGCCGGATGGGTCCGAAGTAAAACCCGGCGACCCGCTGGTGCGCATCGATCCGGGTGGCGCGCTGTCGCAGCAGGAATCGCTGAAGGCGCAGATCGCCCAGGCCCATGCCCGCATCGACAAGGAGCTGGCCGAGCTGGCCGTGCGCGAAGTGGACGCCGAGCTGGCCCTGGTGGACGCCGAGGCCGCCCTGGCCAAGGCCGAGGTCGATGCCGCCATCCCGGCCGACTACATCGCCCGCATCGACGCCGACCGCTACCAGGGCGAGCGAGAACGCGCCCGCCGCGAACTGGTCCTGAAAAAGGAAGAACTCGAGGCCGCCCGCACCGCCGCCGCCCGCCGCCGCAGCGACGGCGACCTGGAAATCTCCAAGCTGCAGACCGACCTCGACTACGCCAGCGCGGTGATTTCGATGGCCGAGCAGCGCGCCGAGGGCACGGGCGTGGTCACCTTCTATTTCAACGCCTGGACCGGCCAGCGCTACGAAGAAGGCAGTTCCACCAATGCCGGCCAGGCCATCGGCGAAGTGGTGCGCCCCGGCGCGCTGGGCGTGCGCGCCTACGCGCTGGAACCCGACCGCCGCGGCCTGCAGGTCGGCCAGCCGGTGCAACTGCAGTTCGACGCCGTGCGCGGCAAGTCGCTGTCCGGGCACATCATCAGCATCGGCGGCACGCCCCAGGCCAAGGCCGAATGGGGCGGCGGGCGCTATTTCGTCATCGATGTTTCGCTGCCGGAAGAACACACGCTGCCGCTGCGCCCGGGCATGAGCGTGCGCGTCTCGGCCGTGCCCGGCCAGGCGCCGGTGGCCACGGAGGCCGCGCCATGAAGCGCGCCGCTTGCCTGCTGCTGTTGCTGCTTTCGCCGCTGGCCGCGGCCGAAACCCTGCAGCTCGACGGCGAGATCGCCGCGCTCGACAGCGCCAGCGTCGCGCCGCCCACGGTGCGCAACGTCTGGAACTTCCAGATCACCCAGCTGGCCACCGACGGCAGCATGCTCAAGGCCGGCCAGCCGGTGGTCACCTTCGACGGCAACGAACTGCAGCGTCGCCTGGTCGAAGCGCAGGGCCAGCTCAAGCAAAAACAAAGCGAACAGGCCAAGCTGCTGCTCGACCTGGCCGAACGCGAGCGCACCGACCGCCTGGCCACCGCCGAACAGGACGCCAACCTGCAAAAGGCCGAGCGCAAGGCCGAACAGCCCGCCGACCTGATCCGCTCCGTGGACTACCGCAAGCTGGTGATCGAACGCGAACAGGCCGCGCGCCGGCAGGCGCTGATGCAGCGCAAGGAAGTGCTGGCCCGCCGACTGCGCGACGCCGAACGGGCGCTGGTGGCCTCCGACGTCGCCCGCGCCCAGTCCGACGTGGACGAACTCACCCGCGCCCTGGCCTCGCTGTCGGTGCCGGCACCGCGCGACGGCGTGGTGGTGGTGAAGTCGAACTGGCGCGGCGAGCGCTACGAAATCGGCAGCCAGGTCTTTATGGGCCAGTCGGTGGCGGAAATGCCCGACCCCGGCACCCTGGTCGTGCGCGCCACCGTCGCCGAACGCGACATGCTGCGCCTGGCCGAAGGCCTGCCGGCGCGCATCCGCCTGCAGGGCGGCGCCGGCCAGCGCCTGCAGGGCAAGGTGGCGGAAATGGGTCGTGCGGTGCGCAGCAAGTCGCGGCTCTCGCCGGTTCCGGTGCTCGACGTGCTGGTGCACCTGCAAGGCGATACCTCCGAGCTCAAGGCCGGCATGCCGGTGGTGGTTGAAGTGGACGTGCCCGACATCGGCACCGGGGTGGCGCCATGAAGCGCCTGTTGTCCGCCACTGCGGCCATGCTGATGCTCGCCGCCTGCGGCGACACGGCGCCCGGCGGCCAGGCCACCGAAACCGTGGCCGCGGCCCCGGTCGAATTCTGGGTGCGCGCCGAAGGCGAGCTCAAGGCCGCCAAGGCCACGCCGCTGCGCGTGCCCGGCACCAACTGGGCGCGCCGGCAGCTGGTCTGGGTGCTGCCCGACGGCAGCCCGGTGAAAGCCGGCGACGTGGTCGCACGCTTCGAGGCGCCGCAGTCCAAGCTGCAGCTCGACAAGGCCCTGATCGACCTGCAGCGCAACGCCCTGGCGCGCGCAGGCAAGGAGTCCGAGCTCGACGTCGGCCTGGGCCGCGTGGACGTCGAACTGGCCCAGGCCGAATCGGCCCTGGCCATCGCCCGCCGTTATGCCCGCGCCGATTTCGCGGCCATCGCCCGCAACACCATCCTCGACGCCGTGCAGGACGAACAGTTCCTGGGCGAAAAAACCGGCGTGCTGCGCTGGCGCCAGGACCAGTCCAGCCAGCGCGGCGAAGCCGAGCTCAACGTGCTGGGCGTGCAGCGCGGCAGCCTGCAGGCCGACGTGGACACCAAGCGCGAAGACCTGTCGGCGCTGGAACTGCGCGCCGCCCACGACGGCATCTTCATGCTGGTGCAAGGATGGAGCGGCGAACCGCCGCGCGTGGGCGAGCAGCTTTGGGCCAGCGGCGAATTCGCCACCCTGCCGGACGTGGAAACCCTGGAAGTCGAACTGCGCCTGCCGCAGCAGGAAGCCCAGGGCCTGGCGCTGGGCCAGAAAGTGGAGCTGGCGCCGCTGGGCCACCCGGCCCAGCAGACCATCGGCGAGATCACCTGGATCGCCAGCGCGCCGCGCGCGGTCAGCCGCCAGAATCCGGCAAAGTTCGTCTCTGCCAAGGCCAGCGTGCCGGCCGACGCCGCCCGCCAATACGCCTGGGTGCCCGGCCAGGCCTTCACCGGCCGCATCATCCTGCTCGTCGCCGACGCGGCGATCACCGTGCCCAACGTGGCGCTGTCGGGCAACGGCGGGCAGGCTGAAGTAAACGTGCTTGAAGACGGCGAACCAACGCCGCGCCCGGTGGTGGTCGGCGTGCGCGGCCCTT
Source organism: Arenimonas soli (assembly GCF_014643775.1). GTDB lineage: Bacteria > Pseudomonadota > Gammaproteobacteria > Xanthomonadales > Xanthomonadaceae > Arenimonas > Arenimonas soli. Next base: position 113,178 of record NZ_BMKC01000004.1, on the reverse strand, counting down.
CGCGCACGCAGGTGGTCGAAGGCCTGGCCGTGGGCGACCGCGTGCTGCTGGCCACGGCCGATGCCTTGCCGGACCCGGACGCCGACGAGTCCGAAACCACCGACGACGCCGCCGGAAGAACCGGGGCCGCGCCATGATCCGCTGGCACCACCTCAACGACCGCCTGGCCTGGCGCGAGGCTTTCGAGGAACTCAGCCGGCGCAAGCTGCGCACCGGCCTGACCCTGCTGGGCCTGGTGTTCGGTGTTGGTTCCATCGTCGCCATGCAGGCGGTGGGCGAGGGCAGCCGCCGCGAAGCGCTGCGCCTGGTCGAAGGCCTGGGCCTGACCAACCTGGTGGTGGAGGCCAAGACCTTCGACGAAACCACCCTGCGCGAACAGCGTACGCGCAGCCTGGGCCTGACCCGCGCCGACGCCCAGGCCGCGCTCGACGTGGTGCCCGGCGCCATCGCCATGGCCACCGAAAAACGCCTGCGCACCGATTCGGTGGCCAGCGACCACGCCAGCGCCGACGCCCAGGCCAGCGCGATTTCGCCCAGCTTCTTCGAGCTCGGCTCCCTGCGCATCGGCGAAGGCCGGGCGCTGACGGACGACGATGATGCCGCCCTGGCCGCCGTCGCCGTGCTTGGCCACCAGGCCGCGCGCAGCCTGTTCCCGCAGGGCGGTGCCGTCGGCCAGTACGTGAAGGTCAACCACGCCTGGCTGGAAGTGGTGGGCGTGCTGGCCGACCGCGACCTCAGCGCCGACCGTTTCCAGGGCGTGCCGCTGGGCCTGGAAAGCAACCGCGTGTTCGTGCCGATGGCCAGCGGCCTGGCGCGTTTCCGCCTGCAGCCGATGGAAGACGAAGTCGACCGCCTGCTGGTGCGCGTGGATGCGCCCGAACGCATCGACCAGGGCGCGCAGGTGCTGGCCGCGCTGCTCGAACAGCGCCACGCCGGCGCCGACGACTACACCCTGGTCATCCCGGCCCAGCTGTTCGCCCAGCACCAGCAGACCCAGCGCATCTTCCGCGTGGTGATGAGCGCCATCGCCGGCGTCAGCCTGCTGGTGGGCGGCATCGGCATCATGAACATCATGCTGGCGAACGTGCTTGAACGCCGGCGCGAAGTCGGTTTGCTGCGGGCCCTGGGCGCGCGCAAGGCCGACGTGGTGGCGCAGTTCCTGCGCGAGGCGGCGGTCATCTGCGTGGCGGGCGCCCTGCTGGGCGTGGCCTTCGGCATCGCGCTGGCCTACGGCATCGCGGCGCTGGCCGGCTGGGGCGTGGCCTGGGCGCCGGTGCCCATCGTCGTGGCCGTGCTGCTGTGTACCGGCGTCGGACTGGCGTTTGGCGTTTACCCGGCCAAGCAGGCGGCGGAGCTGGATCCGATCGCCTCGCTGCGCACCGAATAACCCGGCACGACGGACGCCTCAGGGTTCGGCGTAGCGCCGCAGCAGGTTGGAATAGGTCTTGCTGATCAGGTCCATGGCGCGCTGCGCGTCTGGTTTGCCGACCAGCTGTTCGCGCGCCTCGGACAGGTCGTAAAGCAGTTCGCGAACGGCCGGGTCGCGCACCAGGCTTTGCACCCAGCCGACCACCGCCAGGCGTTCGCCCGATTCGACCGGGCGTACGCGGTGCAGCTGGCCGGTGGCGTAGCAGATGGCCGAGCGGGCCGGCAGCTTGAAGGCGGATTCACCGCTGCCCGATTCGAAGGCCAGTTCGCCGCCTTTGTAGCTGTCGGGCTCGTTGAGGAACAGGGTGAACGAAACGTCGCTGCGCACGTGGTTGGGTTCGGCCATGATCGGCGCGTCCACGTGCATGCCGTAGGCCATGCCGGGCTGGTAGCGGCTGACCAGCATCGCCGCCAGCCGCCGAGGCTGCGCGGCGCCCATGAAGGCGTCGTTGCGGCCCAGGGCCTGCATCACCAGCCCGGCGATCTTCTTCATCACCGGGTGGTCCCAGGGAATCTGCTGGTTGTTCTTGGCCTTGTGCAGCAGTTCCCCGGCCGTGCTCTTGCCTTCGGTGAACCCGGCCCCGGCGACCAGCTGCTTTATCAGCGTCAGTTCTTCGGGGGTGATCAGGTCGGGAAGGGTCAGGATCATCGGCCAAGTGTAATCGCCCGGACCCTGAAATCAACGAAAGGCAGCTTCGATCACCTCTTCCACGGGCCGGCGCATCGAGCGTGGCATCGCCGGGCCCCGGCCAACCCGCACCACCAGGTCCGGGCGGCGCCCGCTAATGCCCAGGTAAGCGGCGAACTGCGAACGCAGCGCCGGCACTTCCACGGGCTGGTTGATGAAGGCGGTGACCAGGCCCAGCGCCGTCGCCTGCAGGGCGAACCGTTCGTAGCTGCGTCCGACCTCGATCCAGTGCTGCCAGTCGTCGGCTTCGGAAAAGAACACCGCGACCGCGGAGGAATGCCGGATGTGCTTGCTGTCCTTGTCGTTCTGGCTTCGCGCGGAAAGCGTCAGGCGCATGGCCAGCGAGCCAAGCCAGCGCGGCACGCTGGGGTTGCCCATCACCGGCCCGTACAGTCCGTCGCCCGTGCGCCGGGCCTCCGCGGCACTGAAGCGCACCCAGTCCTTGAGCTCTTCCCGCCAGGCGGGATCGCACAATTGGGTGTCGTTGCCCTGGGCCACGTATTCGGCGACGGCCTCCAGCGCGCTGCTTCCGGTCAGCCACAGCAGCGAAACACCCGTACCCTGCGCCGCGTCTTCCAACAGCCGCAGCTGGTCACCGGCCATGACGGACCCGTCATAGTCGCTGCGGCAGCACTGGCGATGGGGGATGGCCTCGAACAGCGGCGATTGCGACGGGGCTGATCTTTCGAAGTGGATATGTGCGCCTGGTTCGCCCGGGCTGCATGAGAAATAGCCCTGGAGGCCCACGGCCGCCGAAGCGTGCAGCAGGTTTTCCGCGGCGCAGCCCAGGCTGGCGAACAGGTGGTGGTCGTCGGGATCCACCACCGGCAGGCGCCGGGAAAAATCGGGAAGGATGTCCATGCCGTTGGCCAGCAGGCGGAACTTCCAGGGCTGGGTGTTGTGGCTGGAGGCGGCCAGCGTGGCCTGGCGGACCAGATCCGGGTAGGCATCGTTCATACGAACCTCGAAAGTACGTCGGCCACCCGCGCCATGTCGCCGCTGGCGACGTGCAGGTGCGGGGCGATGCGCAAACGGCCGTGGCGGCAGGTGCAGGTGATATTGGATTCGCGCAGGGCGGCGTCCGCTGCGGCAATGACCGCGGTGGGCGGCGTCAGCGCCATCAGGTGCGGCGCGTGGCCCGGGCTGGCCCAGGCCGACAGTCCGGCGGCATCGAGCGCGGTGTGGAGCGCGGCGGTGCGTTCGCCAAGGGCCGCGGCGATCTTCGCCGGTCCCCAGGCAAGCACCTGCTCCAGCCCTGCGATAGCAACGGCCAGCCGCACCGGGTCGTCCAGGCCGCCGGCATCGAAGCGGCGCGCACCGTCGGCGAAGGGCGCGGCGGCTTCAACGGCGAAGCGCCATTCCGGCCCGCCGTCGTGCGCGATCCAGTGCTGTTCGATCGGCCGGCCGCCTTCGCGCCAGCGCGGCGAAGCCCACAGGCAGGCCAGGCCGCGCGCGCCCAGCAGCCACTTGTAGCCCACCGACACGATGAAGTCGGGTCGCCAGCGCTCGACATCTGGCGCCACGATGCCCAGGCTCTGGCTGAGGTCGAGAACCAGCGCGGCCCCGCGTTCCTGAAGCGCGGCGCTGATGCGGTCGAGTTCGAGCAAGGCGCCGTCGTCCCAGCGCACTTGGGGCAGGGCGGCGATGCGCAGGTTCGGTTCTTCGGCCATCGCGGCCAGCACGGCTCCGGTCCAGTCCTGGCCGGGTTCGCGCGAGACGCCGCGCAAGGTCGCGCCGGTGTCGGCGCAGCGCTGCTGCCAGCACAGCAGGTTCGAGGGGAACTGGCCCTCGAGCACCAGCACCGTGTCGCCGGCGTGCAGCGGCAGGCTGTTGGCGGCGGTGGCCAGGCCGAAGGCGGCGGAGGGCACCAGCGCGACGCCATCGGCGTCGCCGTCGAACAGGTGCGACAGCAGCCTGCGCAATGTCTCGCGCTGTTCCGGCGGCGTGGGCGACACGTGTTGCCAGGGCCGCGCCACCGCTTCGAAGGCGGCCAGCCCGGCGGCATGGGCGGAACGCAGGCGCGGGCCTTGCGCCGCGCAGTCCAGGTACAGCGCGTCACCCTGCATCACGAAGGCATCGGCCGCGCGCGCCAGCGGCACGGTGGCCGTGTGGGGCAGCGGCGCGGCGGGTGTTGCGGCGTGGGCCATGCCGGCACTTTACGACAGGGCGGCGCGTCGGTCCCGCGCCGGCCAGATGGCGTGAATCATGCATCGTTCACACGGTGGCGCTATTCTTCGTGCCAATGCGAGTTATTTCGTCCCAGGCCGCAGGAAACCGGGAACCCCCACCCGCGGAACAGGCGCTGGCCACGCGCTACCGGGACGTCCGCGCCTGCAGCCTGGCTCTGGCCGCGCCGCTGTCGGCCGAAGACGCGATGCTGCAGTCCATGCCCGACGCCAGTCCGGCGAAGTGGCACCTGGCCCACACCACCTGGTTCTTCGAGACGTTCGTGCTGGGCGCCGATGACGCCTATGTGCCGGTCGAACCGCGCTGGGATCTGCTGTTCAACAGCTACTACAACAGCGTCGGCCCCTTCCACGTGCGTGCGCAGCGGGGCCTGCTGTCGCGGCCGACGCTGGCCGAGGTGCTGGACTACCGCAGCGAAGTGGACGCCCGCCTGCTTGAAAAACTCCACGCGGGCGACATACGCGACACCACGCTGCAGGTGCTCGAGCTGGGCACGCACCACGAACAGCAGCACCAGGAGCTGCTGCTCACCGACATCAAACACGCCTTGTGGTGCAACCCGCTGGGCCCGGCCTACCGCAAGGACCTGGCCGCCACGCCCGGCGAACCCCGCCTGGTGCACTGGAACGGCGCCGAAGAACAGGAGCTGGGCATGGGCGCGGCGCCCTGGCCCGATGCCGGGCGATTCGCCTACGACAACGAATCGCCGCGCCACCGCGTGCTGCTGCCGGCGCATGCGCTGGCAAGCCGCCCGGTAAGCAACGCCGAGTTCCTTGAATTCGTCGCCGAAGGCGGTTACGAAGACCCCAGCCTGTGGCTGAGCGACGGCTGGGACCGCGTGCAGGCGGAACATTGGCAGCGCCCGCTTTATTGGCACGAAGACGGCGCCCGCGAATTCACCCTGGCCGGCTGGCGCGAACGCGATCCGAACGCGCCGGTCTGCCACATCAGCCTTTACGAAGCCGACGCCTTCGCGCGCTGGGCCGGCGCCCGTCTGCCGACCGAAGCCGAGTGGGAACACACGGCCGGCGGGCAGGCGGTGTCCGGCAACCTGCTCGATGCCGACCACCTGCATCCGCAGGCAGGCACCGGCGAAGGCCCGGGCCCGCACCAGCTGTTCGGCGATGTCTGGGAGTGGACGAGTTCGGCTTACGTTGCCTACCCGGGTTTCAGGCCCTTGCCCGGTTCACTGGGTGAATACAACGGCAAATTCATGAGCGGCCAGAACATCCTGCGCGGCGGCAGCTGCGCCACGCCGGCCAGCCACATCCGCGCCACCTACCGAAATTTCTTCCCGCCCCACGCCCGCTGGCAGTTTTCCGGACTGCGCCTGGCCAAGGACCTGCCATGAACTCCGTAAGTGCCGATCCCGTTGAACTGACCGACCTGCACCCCAGCCGCGACGACCTGCTGGGCGACGTGCTGGCCGGCCTGTCGGGCACGCCCAAGCGCCTGCCTTCCAAATATTTCTACGACCGGCGCGGCTCCGAGCTGTTCGAGGAAATCACCCGCCAGCCCGAGTACTACCTGACGCGCGTCGAGCTGGCGCTGCTGGAAGCCGAGTGCACCCACATCGCCGCCGTCGTCGGCCCGCGCGCGCATGTCGTGGAATACGGCAGCGGCAGCGGCCGCAAGACCCGCCTGCTGCTGGACGCGCTGCAGGACCCGGTGGCCTACACGCCGGTCGAGATTTCGCGCAGCGCGCTGGTGGGCAGCGTCGAGCGACTGGACCGCGAGTTCGGCCCGGTGCAGATGCTGCCGGTGCTGGGCGATTTCACCCAGCCCGTGCCCTTGCCCGAACCCGAGCGCGAGGCCCGCCGGGTGCTGGTGTTTTTCCCCGGCTCGACCCTGGGCAACCTGACCCACACCGAATCGGTGCGCCTGCTCACCGCCATGCGCGAAACCATGGGCCCCAGGGGCGCCGCCCTTATCGGCATCGACCTGCAGAAGTCGCCGGTGCTGATCGAAGCTGCCTACAACGACGCCGCCGGCGTCACCGCCGCCTTTACCTTGAACCTCCTGGTTCGCCTGAATCGCGAGCTGGGCGCCAACTTCGACCTTGACGCCTTCCGCCACCGTGCGGTCTACCTGCCGGAAACCGGCCGCATCGAAACCTTCATCGATAGCCAGCGTGCGCAAACCGTCACCGTGCAGGGCAAGGCGTTCGAATTCGCCGCCGGCGAGGCCATGCAGGTCGAGTACAGCCACAAGTACACCGACGAAGGTTTCTCCGCGCTGGCCGCCCGCGCCGGACTTGCCGTGGTGCAGGGCTGGAACGATCCGAAGGACTGGTTCGGGCTGCGCTTGCTGCAGCCGGCCTGAGCTACCCCACCGACAGGAGGCCGCCATGGCCAGCAAGGAGCCAACGCCGCCCGCGCGCTACGACGACCTGCGCGCCCTGTTCCTCAACTGCACGCTCAAGCCCACGGGCCAGGATTCGCACACCGAACGCCTGGTCCACGTGGCCGCCGGCGTGATGCGCGCCAACCAGGTGGACGTCGAGGTGCTGCGCCCCGTCGACCTGGTGCTGGCGCCCGGCGTGCAGCCGGACATGACCGAACACGGCGCCGACCGCGACGACTGGCCGGCGCTGTCGAAGAAGGTAATGGCCGCCGACATCCTGGTGCTGTGCACGCCCATCTGGCTGGGCGATCCCAGCTCCGTATGCCGGCGGGTGGTCGAGCGCCTGTACGCGGAGTCCGGAAAGCTCAACGAACAGGGCCAGTACGCGTATTACGGCCGCGTTGGCGGCTGCCTGGTGACCGGCAACGAGGACGGCATCAAACACTGTGCGATGAACCTGCTTTATTCGCTGCAGCACCTGGGCTACGTGATACCGCCGCAGGCCGACTCCGGCTGGATCGGCGAGGCCGGGCCCGGCGATTCCTACGGCGACAACGGCGCCGGCTACGACAACGACTTCACCCAGCGCAACACCACCTTCATGGCCTGGAACCTGATGCACCTGGCCCGCCTGCTGAAAGACGCCGGCGGCATCCCCGCGCACGGCAACCAGCGCAAGGCTTGGGACGCGGGCTGCCGCTTCGACCACCCAAATCCCGAATACCGCTAGTCCAGCGCCTCGCTGCCCATCGCCGGGCAGTTGGCCAGGTCGCTGCGGTCCGGGCTGTCGTCCACCTGCTTGCCGGCATCGCGCAAGGCGGTGCGCAGGCCTTCTTCCAGCACCGGGTGGTAGAAGGGCATGCGCAGCAGGTCGAAGACGGTGAGCTTCTGGTCCACGGCCAGGGCCAGCAGGTGGGCCAGGTGGTCGCCCGCGGGCGTGCACAGTTCGGCGCCAAGGATGCAGCCGGTGTCGTGGGCGGCGTAGACGCGCAGCAGGCCGTCGTTCTTCTGCGCGGCGCGGGCACGGCCCTGGCGGCTGAAGTCCACTTCGCCGACCACGGTGTCGTCGGGCAGATCGGACCGGCGCTGGCCCACGTGCGCGGTCACCGGGTCGGAGAACACCACGCCCAGGGGCGTGCGCCGCTGGTAGCAGATGGGTTCGTCGGCCATGGCATTGCGGCCGGCGATGAAACCCTCGTCCGCCGCTTCATGCAGGATCGGTGCGTGCGTGTTGACGTCGCCGGCGATGAACACCGGCGTGTCGCCGATGCGCAGCAGGCCGGGTTCAAAGGGCGGCAGGCCCTTTTCATTCAGATCCACGCCCAGGGTTTCCAGGCCGACGTCGTCGAGGTTGGGGCGGCGGCCGATGGCGGCCAGCACGGCGTCCACCTCGACGCTGGCCTTGCCGGCGCGCACGCGCACGCCGTCGCCGGCGGCTTCGAGCTCGACCTCGTGGCCGGTGTGCACGGCGAACTCCTGGTCGAGCAATGCGCGCAGCGTCGCGTTCACCTTCTTGTCGTGCAGCCCGGCCAGGCGGTCGCTGCTGCTGAAGGCGCTGACCTCGATGCCCAGCCGTGCCATGGCCTGCGCCATTTCCACGCCGATGGCGCCCAGGCCGATGATGGCGATGCGGCGAGGCAGGTCGGGGCGTTCGAACAGCGAATCGGTGGTGAACACGCGCTCGCCGAGTTCCGCCCAGGGCCCCGGCAGCACGGGCCGCGAGCCGGTGGCCAGGATGATGCGGCGGGCGGAAAACTCCCGGTCGCCCACGGCCACCCGGTCGGGCCCCAGCAGACGGCCGCGGCCGGCGAGGTTGCGTTCGCCCAGGCCTTCGGTGGCCTTGAGCACCCCAGACACGTAGTAATCCCGCAGCTTGCGCACCCGCGCCAGCACCGCCGGGATGTCCACGGCCAGCTGGTCGGCCCCGCTGACGCCGAACTCGCCCAGCTTGCCGCGGGCGTGGAAGGCATTGGCCGCCTCGATGAACACCTTCGAGGGCATGCAGCCCACGCGTGCGCAGGTGGTGCCGTAGGGGCCGTCGTTGACCAGCAGGAAGTCGTCGGTGCGCTTGCGCACCTCGCGCAGGGCGGCCAGGCCGGCGGTGCCGGCGCCCAGGATGATGGTGTCGTAATCGGTGGCCATCGGCGGTCCTGGTGAAGGCGGACCCCCATCCTCGCGCACGCCGGCCACCGGACGCAAAGGCAAAGCGCCGCCGAATCAGGGAAAATGCCCGGCATCCCCTCCGGCAGCCCGCAAGCCATGGCCACGAACCAGATCAACCTCATCCGCCCCGACGACTGGCACCTGCACCTGCGCGACGGCGACATGCTGGCGCGCGTGCTGCCCGACACCGCCCGCCAGTTCGCGCGCGCCATCGTCATGCCCAACCTGGCGCCGCCGGTGACCACCGTGGCCCTGGCCGGCGCCTACCGCGACCGCATCCTGGCCGCGTTGCCGGCAGGCATGGTGTTCGAGCCACTGATGACGCTGTACCTGACCGAGCGCACTTCGCCGCAGGACATCGCCGAGGCCAAGGCCAGCGGCTTCGTGCACGCGGTGAAGTGGTACCCGGCGGGCGCCACCACCAATTCCGATGCCGGCGTGTCGAACATCGAACGCTGCGCCGACACCCTGCAGGCCATGCAGGACCACGACCTGCCGCTGCTGGTGCACGGCGAAGTCACCGACCCCGGCGTCGACGTCTTCGACCGCGAGGCCGTGTTCATCGAGAACCTGCTCAAGCCCCTGCTGCAGCGGTTCCCGAAGCTGCGCGTGGTGCTGGAACACATCACCACCCGCCAGGCCGCGGAGTTCATCGCCACCGCGCCGGCCAACGTGGCCGCCACCATCACGCCGCACCACCTGCTGATGAACCGCAATGCGCTGTTCACCGGTGGCCTGCGCCCGCACCACTACTGCCTGCCCGTGCTAAAGCGCGAAGAACACCGCTTGGCGCTGGTGGCCGCGGCCACCGGCGGCAGCCCGAAGTTCTTCCTGGGCACCGACAGCGCCCCGCACACCCGCGGCGCCAAGGAATCGGCCTGCGGCTGCGCCGGCATGTACAGCGCGCACGCGGCGCTGGAGCTGTACGCGGAAGTCTTCGAGGTCGAAGGCGCGCTGGACAAACTCGAAGCCTTCGCCAGCTTCCACGGCCCCGACTTCTACCGCCTGCCGCGCAACACCGGCCGCATCACCCTGGTGCGTGAGGCTTGGATGCTGCCGGCGGAACTGGGCGAGGGCACCATGGCGTTGGTGCCGCTGCGCGCGGGCACCGAGCTGGCCTGGCGGCTGCAGGCCTGAGCGCAGGCCGACGCCCATGGCCACCTTGTCGGCAATCCACGTCTACCCGGTGAAATCCTGCGCCGGGCTGGCGTTTGAAAGCGCCCGGGTGCTGCCACGCGGCCTGGAACACGACCGCCGCTGGATGCTGGTGGACCCGGACGGCAAGTTCCTGACCGCGCGCCAGCTGCCGCCGCTGCTGCAGGTGCGAGCGGTGCCCGCGGGCGACGGCCTGCACCTGCAGGCGCCCGGCATGCCGCCGCTGGAGCTGGGTGCCGGCGACCTGGCCGAAGCCCTGCCCGTGCAGGTCTGGAAAAGCCACGTGGTGGCCCGTGCCGCCGGGCCCGGCGCGGACGCCTGGTTTTCCCGCTACCTGGGCCGGCCGGTGCGCCTGGTGCACATGGGCCCGGGCGAGGTGCGCCAGGTGACGTCGTCGCGCGGGCAGGCCGGCGACGAAGTCAGCTTCGCCGACGCGATGCCGCTGCTGCTGGTGTCGCGCGCCGCGCTCGACGCCCTGAACCAGCGCCTGGACCAGCCCGTGCCGATGAACCGCTTCCGGCCCAACCTGGTCGTCGACGGCGTGGACGCGCACGCCGAAGACGGCTGGAAGCAGGTGAGCATCGGCGACGTGGTCTTCGACGTTGCCAAACCCTGCACCCGCTGCGTGCTGGTGACCATCGACGCCGACACCGGCCAGCGCCACGAGGGCGGCGAACCCCTGCGCACGCTAACCCGCTATCGCCGCGGCGAGGACGGCGTGACCTTCGGGCAGCTGCTGATTCCGCGCTCGCGCGGGGTCGTGCGCCGCGGCGATGCGGTGGTCGTGCGCGCGCAGGCCTGAGCCAAAAAAGAACCCCGGCCGTGGCCGGGGTCCTGGTTTGCAGCGTACTACCCGTGGATCAGAACGTGACCGACCAGCTGTTGATGTAGCCCGTGTCGCCGCCGGCGTTGTCGTTCACCCGCAGCTTCCAGGTGCCGTTGAGCGCTTCCGAGGACAGGTTCACCGTGTAGGTGCCGACGATGTTGTCGGCACTGCCGCCGCTGCGGTTGTGCAGGTTGTAGGTTGAACCATCGGGCGCCACCAGGTCGACCTTCAGGTCACCCTTGTAGGTGTGCACGATGTTCACCGCCACCGACGCGTTCGACGGGGCGTTGCCGCTGCGTCCGGACACCGAAATCGGGCTTTCGACCGTGGCGTTGTCGCGGATCTGGTAGTCGGCGGTGTTGCTGTAGGTCTGCGGCGAGCTGCCGCCACCGGCGGTGTAGTTGCCCACCAGGCTGACGCCCGAGAAGCCCGAGTAGGCCTTCACGCGCACGTGGTAGGTACCGGCCGACGGGGCCGCGATGGTGCAGGTTTCGGTGTTGCCGCTCAGGTACGGGCGGCAGACGTACGCGGTGTCGGTCGGCTGGCTGCCGAACTGCACGTACAGGTCGGCGTCGCCGGTGCCGCCGGACATGTTGAAGACCAGGTTGCTGGAACCGGCCGGCACCGACAGCGTGTAATACAGCGAGTTGCCCGTGGTGGCCGCCAGGCCGGTGACGGCAACACCCTTGGTCAGCGAACCCCCGGTCGGCGGCGGCGGGGGCGGCGTGCCGCCACCACCGGCCAGGTCCACCAGGGCCCGGGCGTCGATGATGCCCGCACCGCAGCCACCCGAACACGCACCCGACAGCGGGTACGCGGTCGACTTGAGGTTGGCTTCCACCTGCGCCGGCGTCCACAGCGCCAGGCCCAGGGCCAGGCGGCGGCTCTGCGCCAGCGCCACGGCGCCGGCCACGTGCGGGGCCGCCATCGAGGTGCCGTTGTAGGACACGTAGTTTTCGGTGCCCGGACCCTGGGTGCCGCTGTTGAGCGTGGACAGGATGTTCGAGCCCGGCGCCGACACGTCGATGGACGTACCGTAGTTCGAGAAGCTCGAACGCGCGCTGGCGCTGGTGACCGAGGCCACGTTCACCACGTTGTTGCAGCTGGCCGGGGTGAAGCCCGAGGCGTTGGCATTGCTGTTGCCCGCTGCCACCACCACGACGGTGCCGCGGCCAACGGCGCTGTTGATGGCGTTCTGGGTGGTGGTGTCGCAGGACCCGCTGCCGCCGAGCGACAGGTTGATGACGTCGGCCGCGTTGGCCGCTGACAGGGTCGGCACGCCGCTGACGCTGCCGCCCGAGGCCCAGATGATGGCGTCGGCGATGTCCGACGTGGAACCGCCGCCGCGGCCGAGCACGCGCACCGGCATCACCTTCGCGCCCCAGGCGGTACCAGCCACGCCCTTGGCGTTGTTGGTGACCGCGGCCACCGTGCCGGCCACGTGCGTGCCGTGCCAGCTGGACGGGTCGCCGCCGTAGTAGTCGCCCGGGTCGGAGGCGTCGGAATCACGGCCGTTGCCGTCACCGGCGGTGGTGGTGTTGGAGATAAAGTCGTAGCCGGCGACGATGTTGGCCGCCAGGTCGGAATGCGCCACGTAGCCGGTGTCGAGCACCGCCACGATGATGCCCGAGCCGTTGGCCAGGTCCCACGCGGTGTTGGCGCGGATGCCGGCGTCGGCGTCGGTGTAGCCCCACTGCTGGCTGTAGTTGGTGTCGTTGGGCGTCAGGGTGTGCTTCATCACGCGGTCGATCTGAACGTACTCGACGTTCGGATTGGCCGCGATCTGGCGCATCAGGGTTTCGGCTTCGGCCGCGTTGAGCTTCTGCGAGCTGGCCACGACGTCGGCGCCCAGGGACATGCGGCGCACGTGGCTGGCGGCCAGCGGCTTGCCCGGCGCGGCGCGGCCGGCCTTCTGCAGGCGGGCGGCCTGGACCAGCTGGTTGGCGTTCACCGAAGCGACCTGCAGCGCGCGGCTGAGTTCGGCCGGGTTGGACGCTTCCGGCGTACCCGCCTTGTACTTGACGATGAAGCGGTCGAACTGCGTGTCCGATGCGATCGCGCTCAGGTCAACCCGCGGTGCGGGCTGCGCGCCCGCGGCGAAGGCCGCCTGGGCTGCAAGGGCGAAGGAAGTAGCCACGACGATACCGCGCAAACGAAGCTTGCGAGTGTTGTTGCTCACGTTGGTGGATCCCCGAAAAAGGAAAACAGCGATTGCCGCAAAGCGGCCGTGTTTTGCATCCCTGCCCCGGGTCCCCTGGGTGCATATCCCCCTTACGCGAGCCTTTAGGCTTCTCGTGTCAGCAGAAGGTTGCACGCCACCCGGACGTGTGACGCAGAGCACATCTGCATGACACTTCGCCGACGCTAGCCTTACGGTTTTTTGCCGTCAAGCGGCAACGCCACATAACCGGGCGGGATGGCCCCGGCCGGGGGGTGGTCAAAAATTGACCGCATAAAACAAGCCGTTTTTTGTAGGCGGCCGGCGCGGCGGCAAGGTGGCCCGAAGGCGCCCCGGGGTGGCGCCGGGGCAAACTGCGCAAACCCGGGCCGACGAACGGTCGTGCCGGGCGCCGCGGGGGACGGACATCGGTGGTCGGCTTCCTGCCGCGGCGGGATTCGGAGATAGTTCGGACATCATTTGCAACGAGCCATGGAGAACCCGTTGGACGAGAAGTCTTTCCCCGCGCCATGGCGACACGCCTGGCTGCTGAGCCTGGTCGCCGTGGTGTCCTGTAGTTCGGATGACCTTCCGTTCGTTTCCGGGCCCTTGCCCGAGCCCTCGCTGGCCACGCCTTATAAAGGATGCACGATCGTCAGCGTCTCGCCCGCCGAAGCCCTGCCGCCCCATTCGGACGGCGCGGGTGGCCAGGGCGGCCGCCGCGCCATGCTGCGGCACGAAGCCGACTGCCTGCCGGACGCAGGCCCGCCCTCGGACTGGTACCAGCCCTACCGCATCGCCTTCGAGCAGGAGTTCACCGAAGTGCGGCAGTACCCGGGCGGCGTGGATACCTGGGTGGGCGGCGAAACCCGCTTCCTCGACGACTCGGCCGGACCGAACCGACAGGTGCAGGCTGCTGCCGAAGGCATGGGAAAGAATTGCGCCGTGTTGCTGGAGAAGCTGCAGGCCGAAGCGGCACCGTGCATCTCTTCGATCGACCCGGACACTGGCCGCCAGTTCCAGGCGGCGATTGACGACTTCCGTGGAAAACTGAACTTCCACATCAGCGCAAATGGCGAAACGCAACTTGCGGCGATTCGCATGGGGCGCGACCAGTTCTGCCTGGAACATTGGCGAATGGTGCAGCGTCAGTTGGAGGGGCGGTTTGACGGGTGTGTCGTCAAGTGAGCGGCCATCCGACTGCTACGCAACGGCAGTCAGCAAGCCACAAAAAAACCCGCAAAAATGCGGGTTTAGTGATGGTGGCTATGGGTGGACTCGAACCACCGACCCCGTCATTATGAGTGACGTGCTCTAACCGGCTGAGCTACATAGCCATCGGCCGCTATCCGTTGCGGATAGGGCCGCGTATTGTCCGGGCAGCACCTCCCTGTGTCAATCCGGCCCCGCCAGGGGCTGCGCGCCGCGCTTGTGGCGGCTTCCGGGGCTGTGGCAGTCTGGCCCCAGTAGATTTTTTGGAGTCCGTCCCGTGGTCGATCCGGACGGTTTTCGCCCGAACGTGGGCATCGTGCTTATGCACGGCGACGGCCGGCTGTTCTGGGCCCGGCGGGTCAACCGTGACGGTTGGCAATTCCCGCAGGGCGGCATGAACACCGACGAGACGCCGCTCGAGGCCATGTACCGCGAGCTGCGCGAAGAGGTGGGCCTGGCCCCCGAACACGTGGAAGTCCTGGGCGCCACGCCCGGCTGGCTGCGCTACCGGCTGCCCAGGCGCTGCATCCGCCGGGGCAACCGGCCGGTGTGCATTGGCCAGAAGCAGGTGTGGTTCCTGCTGAAGCTGGTGGGCCAGGAAGCCGACCTGCGGCTGGACCTTACCGAGAAGCCGGAATTCGACTCCTGGCGCTGGGTGGACTTCTGGTACCCGGCCGAGCATGTGGTCAGCTTCAAGCGCGAGGTTTACGTGCGGGCGCTGGAGCACCTGGCGCCGCATGCCCGGGAAGTGGCGGGGGAGGGCGCTGTCCCACCGGCGGGTGAGACGGTGCGGGCCCTGGTGGCGGCGGCCGGGGGCAGGTGCCGCTAAGGCAAACCGGGGCTGAAGCCCCACGAAGGCGTCCGGGGAAAGCGGTTGACAATGATTCGCATTCGGGGTTGAATGCGAACAGTTCCCATTCATGGACCGTACGCCATGTATGTCTGCCTCTGCCATGGAGTCACCGACCACGACATCCGCCGGGCTGCCGAAGCCGGGTGTTCGTCCGTGTCCGAGCTGACCATGCGCACCGGCCTGGGCAGTGGCTGCGGCAGCTGCGGCGAACTCGCCGCCGAAATCCTGGGTGAAGCCCGCCCGGCGCAGGTGTTCCCGCTGCCGGTGTTCGCGGCCGCCGCCTAAGCGGCACTGAAAACGCTAAGCATTCCCGTTCCGGCATGGCCCGGCGCGAAGCGTTAGGCTGCCTGTTGCACCCACGGAACAGGAGGCCAGCCATGAAAGGCGACGCCAAGGTCATTGAGCACCTGAACAAGGCGCTTTACAACGAACTGATCGCGATCAACCAGTATTTCCTGCATGCCCGCATGTTCAACAACTGGGGCCTGAAGGAGCTGGGCGAACACGAGTACAAGGAATCGATCGACGAGATGAAGCATGCCGACATGCTCATCGAACGCATCCTGTTCCTTGAAGGCCTGCCCAACCTGCAGAACCTGGGCAAGCTGCGCATCGGCCAGACCCCGAAGGAAGCCCTGGAATGCGACCTCAAGCTCGAGCACGACGCCGTGCCCGACCTCAAGGCCGGCATCGCCCACTGCGAACAGGTGGCCGACTACATCTCGCGCAAGGTCCTGGCCGACATCCTCGAGTCCGAGGAAGAACACATCGACTGGCTGGAAACCCAGCTTGAACTGATGGGCCGCGTCGGCGAGCAGAACTACCTGCAGTCGAAGATGGGCAGCTGAGTCTGACGAAAAGAACCGGGGTCAGGGTCAGCTTTTCGGTAACTGCGAAAAGCTGACCCTGGCCCCGGTTTTCTATTTCAGCAGGGCGTTCAGGGCCAGCGCCGCGCGCCGGAACTCGCTCTCCAGCACCGCCACGGCCACCGCCGGCCGCGGCAGCACGCCCTGGCGGGCGCCGAGTTCGATGCGCTTGGCGGCGGCCGAAAGCGCCATGGCGCCCAGGTTGGCGCTGGCCGACTTGAGCGTGTGCGACGGCGCCACCATGGCCTGCATGTCGCCGGCGGAGGCGGCCGCTTCCAGGGTGCTGACGTGCTTGGGCGCGTCTTCAAGGAACAGCCGCACCAGGCTCAGGTATTCGCTGCCCATCACCGCGCGCAGCTCGTCCACCACTTCATTGGCCAGCACCGGCGGCGGCGTCACCGGCGTGTCGCCGCGCAGCTGGGCCGACATCGGCTCGGGCCGCGGCGCTGGTGCGGCAGGCGCCGGGGCCCGCGAAGGCGGGGGCGCCACCGGCTGCGGGGCGCGTGGCGCTACCGGACCCGCGGCCGGTACGCGCGCCGGCGAGGCGGGCGGCGGGACCGGGGCCGTGGGCCGCGGCGGGAAGGGCGAAGACGGCCGCGGGATCGCCGGTGCCGGCGGGCGTGCGGCCATCGCGGGCGGGGGCATCGAAGGCGTCGGCGCCGGCAGTTCGTCGCTGGAAACGGGCCGCGCCGCCAGCCAGCGCGCCAGCGTGGCTTCCAGCAGGCGGCGGTCCACCGGCTTGGACAGGTAATCGTCCATGCCGGCGTCCAGGCACTTCTGGCGGTCGCCGGCCATGGCGTTGGCGGTCATGGCGATCACCGGCAGGCGCGGCAGGTTGTTGGAGGTTTCGAACTGGCGCCATTCGCGGGTGGCGGTGTAGCCGTCCTTCACCGGCATCTGGCAGTCCATCAGCACGATGTCCAGGTTGCCCTGCATCATCCGGTCCAGCGCCTTTTCGCCGTTGTCGGCGGTTTCGCAATGCAGGCCCAGCAGGCCCACCAGGCGCTGGGCCACCATCAGGTTCACCGGATTGTCCTCGACCAGCAGCAGGCGGCCGCGCAGGCGGCCCTTGGGCGGGTCGGGGTCGGGCACGGCGCCGGGCACCACCAGTTCGCGTTCCGACAGCGCCTGGGCTTCGTCGCTGAGGCTGGGCTGCACCGGCCCGGCCGACAGGAAACCCATCAGCGCGTTGCGCAGTTCGCCGCCGCCGATGGCGCGCGGCAGCACCAGCGCATGCGGGCCCTGCACCAGTTCCGCGGCCACCGCTTCTTCGCCGTGCAGGTAGGCCACGCGCAGGTCTTCGAGCTCGGGCGAGCGGCGCAGGTTGCGGTGCAGGGCGATCGCCGTGCTGCGCACGCTGTGCAGGTCCACCAGCATCAGGTCGAAGCTCCAGTTGGCCCCGCGCTGCAGCGCGCTGCGCAGCTTGGTAAGCGCGTCCTGGGTGGTTTCGGCCTGGGTGAGGTTGGCGCCCCAGTCGGGCGCGGCCTGGCCGATGCGCTGGCGCAGCGCCGCGTCGGTGGACAGCAGCAGCACGCGGGCGCCGTTGAGGTCGGTGCGCTGGCCCTGGACGTCGCCGGCGGCCTTGAGCAGCGGCACTTCGAACCAGAACGTGCTGCCGCGGCCGGGCTCGGATTCCACGCCGATGGTGCCGCCCATCAGGTCGACGATGCGCTTGCAGATGACCAGGCCCAGGCCGGTGCCGCCGTAAAGCCGCGTGGTGCTGGCGTCGGCCTGGCTGAAGGCGCGGAACAGGCGTGCGTCCTTGGCGATGCCGATGCCGGTGTCGACGATCTCGAAGCGGAGTTCGTGCTGGCTGCGGGTTTCGCCGCGGCGGCTCACCGACAGGCTGACCGAGCCGCGTTCGGTGAATTTCACTGCGTTCGACAGCAGGTTGGTCAGCACCTGGCGCAGGCGCACCGGGTCGCCGCGCACGGCCAGGCGCACCGACGCGTCGATCTGCAGGTTCAGGCGCAGGCCCTTGGATTCGGCGGGTTTTTCCATCAGCCGGATCACCGAATCCAGCAGCTCGCGCAGGTTGAAGCTGGTGGTTTCCAGCGTCACCTTGTTCGCCTCGAGCTTCGAATAATCCAGGATGTCGTCGACGATACGCTGCATCTGCCGCGCCGACGTGTAGGCGGTGCGCACGATGTCCTGCTGGTCGGGCTGCAGGCGGCTGCTCATCAGCAGGTCCAGCATCGGGATGATGCCGTTGAGCGGCGTGCGGATCTCGTGGCTCATCGTCGCCAGGAATTCGCCCTTGGCCATCATTGCCGACTCGGCGGCCTGCTTGGCTTCGGTCAGTTCGCGTTCCAGGCGGCGGTGCAGGGCCAGTTCTTCCTGCAGCGCGTTGACTTCGCGCGTTTGTTCGCCGGTGGCCTGGGCCGCCTGGTGCAGGGCGCGGCTGCGCAGGGTGTAGGCGCGCCAGACGCCGGCGGCGCCGGCGAAGGCCAGCAGCGCGGCGATCAGCGCCGCCGACTGCCACAGCCAGTTTTCACTGAAATGCCCCATCGCGGCGGCGATCGCCGCTCCCAGTGCGCCCGCGATCGCCAGCCAGCGGACGATCAGTGCGTCGTTCGGGTTGGGCGTCATCTAGAGCACTGCCTGTTGGAAGTCGAAGTCCATGTCGCGGTCGGCCTGCTGGACCAGGTTGCCCTGGATGAAATCAATGCCGCTCATCCACAGCGTGGCGGCGGCCTGCGCGTCCTCGACGCCGTGGCCGATCACTTCCAGCCCACGGCGGTGGGCGCGGTCGATCAGCATCTTCAGCTCGTCGCGCATGTTCGGCGACAGCGCGGTGGAGGTGTACTTGCGCGCCAGCTTGACGAAGCCCAGGGGCAGTTCGTCGAACAGGCGGTCGGTGTCGTTGCTGGTTTCGAACTGGCTAAGGCAGAACTGCAGGCCGTCGGCCACCATGGCGTCGCAGAAGGTGCGGATGGTGCCGGCGTGGATGGCGGCGTCCTCCATGCGCAGTTCGACCACCAGCGACGTGCCCGGCACGTCGTGGGCGGCCAGTTCGGCCTTGAGCCACGTGGCCTGGCCCGGGTCGGCCAGCGTAAGCGGTGACTGGGTGACGAACAGGCGCAGCGACTTGCCCTGGGCGCGGCGGTCGCCCACCAGCTTCATCGCGGCCTGCATCACCCAGCGGTCGATGTCGGTGATGAAGTCGCCGCGTTCGGCCAGCGGCACCACTTCGGCGGCCGGCAGCAGCTTGCCGTTGCCGTCGCGCAGGCGCAGCAGCACCTGGTACTGGCTGTCGTCGCTGCCGGCCACGGCCACCACCGGCTGGTAGAGCAGTTCCAGGCTGTTGCGGGCGATGGCTTCGCGGATTTCGTTCACCAGCGCGACTTCGCGCGCGGCTTCGGTCGGCTGGGCCGGCTGGTAGCGGCGCACGCCCTTGTCCTGCGTGCGCGACTCGCGGGCCATGCGTTCGGCGGTGTCCAGCAATTCGGACACGTCGGTGAAACGGTGCCTGAAAGCACACACGCCCACCGATACGCGCAGGCGCAGCGGCCGGCCCTGCACGGTGAACGGGTGCTGCACCATGACGGTGCGCAGCTGGGTGGCGAAGGCTTCCAGGCCGGCTTCGTCGCGTTCGGTGTCGAGCACCACGAAACTGCCGTCGCCGAAGCGCGTGGCCGGGCACCGGCCGGCCTGTTCGCCGACCAGCTTGCCAACGGCCGACAGCAGCTGTTCGAGCACGGTCAGGCCCAGGCGGTCGCGCAGCAGGTTCACGCTTTCGACTTCCAGGAAAAGCACGCCGCCGGTGCTGTCTTCGTGCGCGGCGGCCAGGGCGTCGGCCACCTGTTCGCGCACTTCGGTGCGGTGCATCAGGCCGGTTTCCGGGTGCCGGCCGGTGCGCCGGGTCTGCCGGGCCAACGAGGCGCGGTGGCGCGCGACGCGGTTGCTTACCGCGGCGATGAGGTGTTTCGGCCGCACCGGCTTGGAAATGAAGTCGTCGCCGCCGGCTTCCAGGGTCTCGAACTGGCGGTCGGTGTCTGCTTCGCCCGACAGGAACACGATGGGCGTGTGCAGGAAGGCGTCCTGGTCGCGGATGAGCACCGTCAGCTCGATGCCGTTGGCGTGCGGCATGTGCAGGTCCATCAGGATCAGGTCCGGGTTGAACCGGATCAGGGCTTCCAGCACGTCCAGCGGGTCGAGCACCACGTCGGTCTGCATGCCGGCGTTGCGCAGGATGCCTTCGGCGAACAGGGCCTGGTTGCGGTCGTCTTCGACGATGAGCACGCGGAAGGGTTCGCCGCCGCCGGGGCTGACCAGCTGGCCCAGGCGCTTGAGCACTTCGGCGGCATTGGGTTCGACCAGCAGCAGGTCGACGCCGGCGCGCTTGGCGTTCAGGCGCAGGTTGATGTCGTCGGCTTCGCTCAGGGCGACCAGCTGGATGGGCTGGCTGCTCAGCTCGCGGGCGGCGCGCACGGTGGCGCCGATCTCGTCGAGCTGGCTGCTGAAGCCGGCGTCCACCAGGGCCAGGCGCGCGGGCAGGGCGCCCAGCAGTTCGCTCAGCTCCTCGGGGCTTTCCAGCAGTTCCACTTCGTAGCCGGCGGCCTCCATGCGCTGGTCGAGCTCGAGCGACAGCGGGCCATGTTCGGTGAGGTGGTAGACGCGGATGCCGGTGACGTCCACGGGGGCCTCGGCCGGTTCGGGTGCCGGCGGCGGCGCGGGTGCCGGCTTCGCGGCCGGGCGCGGCGTGGCGGTGATTGGCGGGGCCTGCTTCGGGGCGGGTTTGGGGGCCGGTTTCGGCGGGGGTGCGGGCGCGGGTACCGGTGGCGGCGGCGGTTCTTCGGCCATGGCGGTGGCGGTGGCGTCGGGTGCGTCCTCGCCCCAGCGACGCCAGTAGTTGGCGGGCGGGGTTTCGGCGCGGCCGCTTTGCTGCACCACGCGCTGGGGCACGTTGGGGTCGGCGCCGGCTTCGGCGCCCATCGGCACCGCCTGGCCGATTTCCTCGACCAGGGTCCACAGGCGTTCGCCGGTTTCCGGGTCGGGCAGGGCCTGCTGCTGCAGCGTCTCGTGCAGCAGTTCGTGCAGGTGCAGGAAATGCTGGCCGGCCTGGTCCAGGCCATGCTGGCGGCAGGCGTGGCCCAGGCTCAGCGCGTCTTCGTTGAGAAGGGCCAGGCCGTTGATGTCCCAGCCGTCCTGCAGGAAGTGGTGCAGGCGGCGGCCGATCTTCTCCACGCGCCGCGGAAGGTGGCGCAGGAAGGCGGGTCGGTGTGCGGCGAGTCGTGACTCGTCGTGCGGATTCATCGCGTGGCCCCTGTTTGGCCTTGGATTATGCCCTGAAGGTTAACGGCCGGCAGCCGCCCTGCCGGACAGGCGCCAGACCCACCTCGCCAGCCAGGCCACGAACAGCGCGCCGGCCAACAGTACGCCAAGCAGCAGGGCCAATGCCGCCCAGGGATAGACGAAGACCAGCGAAATCGCCGCCAGCGCCGCGGTGTCCTCGCTGGCCGAGGCCGTCCAATTCGATACCGGCTCGGGTGAAGCATTGATGAGGGCGCGGGTGCCGGACTTGAGCAGGTGCGTTCCCAGCGCCGCGCCACCGCCCACGGCCAGCGCGCCGCCCGACAGCTGGCCGTCGTCGGACAGCGTGGCCGCCGCCAGGAAAGCGCCGGCCGGAATGCGCGCCAGCGTCTGCAGCAGGTCCCAGCCCGAGTCCACGCCCGGGATCTTGTCGGCGGCGAACTCCACCACCGCCAGCGCGCCGGCGGTGCCCATCACCCAGGGCGACGTGGTGACTTCCAGGGCGCTGGGCAGGTCCACCCAGCCCATCAGCCCGGCCAGGCCGACGCCGAAAACGGTGAAATAGGCGCGCACGCCGGCCAGGCAGGCCAGGGCCAGGCCCAGTGCGAAGATATGCGCTTCGGTCATGCCGGCCTCCGGAACGTGACGTGGTTCACAGTATAGTGGCCCTGCGCCTTGACGCTGGCAGGGTGCGCCCGCTTAAGTTGGCCGGCTCCGCGTCCCGACGCGACCCCCTAAGGTCATGAATACCCCCGCCCCCGACAAGCACCGCTTCGTCATCGTCCCCCATCGCCCCTATGTGCGGGTGCTGCTGGCGATCGGCCTGGCGCTGTGGGTGGCAAGCCTGGTGGCCGTGTGGATGCTGGCTTCCGAACGCGCCGCCCCGGGCCGCGACCAGCTGCGCCAGGAACTGAAACTGACCAGCGAGCGCGCCGCGCGGTCGGAAGACGTCGCCCGGCAACTGCGCCAGAACGTCGCCACCCTGCGCCGCAGCGACCAGATCAGTCGCGCCGCCAACACCGAACTGCAGGCCACGCTGGCCGAGCGCGAGGAAGAAGTCTCGGCCCTGCGCGCCGACGTCGCCTTCTACGAACGCCTGGTCGGCGCCACCGGCCAGCGCCGTGGCCTGAGCGTGCACGACGCCGTTTTCGCCCGTGAATCGGGCGGCACCTGGCGGTACACCGTCACCCTTACCCAGAACCTCAACCGTGGCGCCATCAGCAAGGGCGAAGCGCGGATGTCGGTCGAGGGTGTCAGCGAAGGCCGCCTGGTCAACCTGGGCTGGGCCGAGCTGCTCCAGAAGCCGGATGCAACCGGACAACCGTTCTCGTTCCGCTATTTCCAGCAGCTCGAAGGCAGCGTCATGCTGCCCGAGGGCTTTACCCCCCAACGCGTCCGCGTGCAGTTGCGCTCGGGCGGCAGTACCGTGGAACAGGCCTTCCCCTGGGAAGCCCGTGCGCCGCGAGGAGACTAGACATGTTCGGCAGTGACAAAAAATCCCCCCGCCACGGCAACGCCGTGGAAACCCTGGTCGGTCCGCGCGCGGTCATCCGCGGCGACATCAATTTCTCCGGCGGCCTGTACGTCGAAGGCACCATCTACGGCAAGGTGGTCGCCGACGACGGCTCGGCCGCCGTGCTCACCCTGTCCGAGGACGGTCGCATCGAAGGCGAAGTGCGCGCGCCGGTGGTGGTGATCAGCGGCACCATGACCGGCGACGTCTACGCCAGCGAACGCGTCGAACTGGCCGCCAACGCCCGCGTGCAGGGCAATATCCACTACAAGGTGGTGGAAATGGCCGCGGGCGCCATGATCACCGGCCGCCTGATCCACGCCGAGGCGCCGCTGGCCCAGCTGACCGGCCCGGCGGCTGAATCGGCGCCGGCGGCGGTGCCCCTGCGCGGCAAGGCCAGCAAGGCCGAGGCCCAGGAAGCTTGAAAGCGGGGCCTGCAGGCCCCATCTTGCCGCCATGGAAATGCATCCCAGCTACCAGCAGCTCGACGCCCCGCTCGAGTTCACGCCCGCCGCGGCCGCCAAGGTCGCGTCCCTGATCGCCGAAGAGGGCAATCCGGGCCTGAAGCTGCGGGTGTACATCACCGGCGGCGGCTGTTCGGGCTTCCAGTACGGCTTCGAGTTTGATGAACAGCAGGCCGAGGACGACCTGGCCCTGCAACGCGACGGCGTCACCCTGCTGGTGGATCCGCTGAGCCTGCAGTACCTGATGGGCGCGGAGGTCGATTACCGCGAAAGCCTTCAGGGCGCGCAGTTCGTCATCCGCAACCCCAACGCCAAGACCACCTGCGGCTGCGGCAGCAGCTTCTCGGCCTGATCGGCCGGTGAGCGCCGTGCCCCCCGGTTTCGCCTTCCGCGGCCCGGGCCTGGAC
The DNA here is from genome assembly GCF_014643775.1 of Arenimonas soli. GTDB lineage: Bacteria > Pseudomonadota > Gammaproteobacteria > Xanthomonadales > Xanthomonadaceae > Arenimonas > Arenimonas soli. Next base: position 89,662 of record NZ_BMKC01000004.1, on the reverse strand, counting down.
CGCGCCGAGCTGCTGCGGGAAAACCCCGAAGAACTCAACGCCCGCTGGCCCAACGCCCGCGTGCTGGTGGTCGATGCCGAGGGCCAGGCCCGCTTCCACCGCCCGTCCAAGGAAACCGCGCCGGCCACCGGCGCCGAAGCCTCGCCCGAGGACGTCATCTGCACCGGCGCCCGCCTGGCCGCCGTACGGCCGGCCACGGCCAGCCTGCTGGGCCTGGACGGCGACACCGCTTGGTTCGTGCTGCCGCACGAAGCCCTCGACGAGCCCCTGCCGGGCCGCCTGGGCGTGCGCGAGGCGGCTGCCACCTGGCCGGCGCTGCCGGCCTCGGCCCTGGCCCAGGCCCGCGCGCTGGTGCACTGGCAGCAGCGCAACCGCCACTGCGGCGCCTGCGGCGAAGCCGTGGTCTTCGGCAAGGCCGGCTACGGCGCCCGCTGCCCGGGCTGCGGGCTGGAACACTACCCGCGCACCGACCCGGCGATCATCGTCGCGGTCAGCGACGGCCCGCGCCTGCTGCTGGGCCGCCAGGCCAGCTGGCCGCCGGGGCGCTGGTCGGTGCTGGCGGGATTCGTCGAACCGGGCGAATCGCTGGAACAGGCCATCGCCCGCGAAGTCATGGAAGAAGCCTCGGTGCCGGTGCATTCGAGCTGCTATTCCGGCTCGCAGCCCTGGCCCTTCCCGGGCTCGCTGATGGTGGGTTTCCACGCGGTGGGCGAGGCGGTCGAACCCCAGGTCAGCGACGAACTCGAGCAGGTGCGCTGGTTCTCAAAGGCCGACATCCAGGCCGCGGTCGCCCGCGGCGAACTCAAGCTTTCGCCCCGGCTTTCGATCGCGCGCACGCTGATCGAGGAATGGCTGGCCCAACAGGGCTAGAATCCCCCCATGTCCGCCGCCCTCATCGCCGTCGTCGTCGCACTTCTGCTGGGGCATGTCTTCCCCTCGCTGCCGCTGCTGCGCCGCTACGACTGGTTCATCGGCTGGCTGCACTGGCTGGGCCGGCAGGCCGGCGGCGACTGGCCCAACAAGATGGGCCTGCTGCTGGCCGTGGGTTTGCCGCTGCTGGCGATCGGCGCCGTGCAGTTCGCCATCGACGACCTGTTCTACGGGCTGCCGGCCTTCGTGTTCGCGCTGCTGGCGCTGCTTTACACCTGGGGCCCGCGCGACCTCGACCTGGACGTCGAGGCCATCATCGAAGCGCGCACACCCGATGCCCGCTGCGAAGCCGCGCGGTCGCTGTTCCACACCGGCGGCGAGCCGGTCTGCGAAGGCCCGGCCCTGGTCGAGGCGGTGTTCCGGTGCGCGCTGTGGCGCTGGTTCGGGGTGCTGTTCTGGTTCCTGGTCGGCGGCGCGGTGGGGGCCATCGGCTACCGCCTGGTGTCGCTGTGCGCCCAGGGCGAGGCCCGACGCAGCCTGCCGGCCGGACAGCGCGGCGTCGCCCGCACGGCGCTGGCGGTGCTGGACTGGCCGGTGGCGCAGCTGATGACCTTCGCCATGGCGCTGGCGGCCGACTTTGATCGCGTGGTGGGCGCCTGGCGCGATTGGCACGCGGCCGGTGGCCTGCGCCTGGACGTGGGTTTCCTGGGCGCCGCCGCACGCGCCTCGGTGGCCAGCGAACTGGCCGAAGAAGAAGCTTATGCCGTCGATGGCCCCGCACAGGCGTCCGACCTGCTTGAGCTACGCGACGCGATGAGCCTGGTCTGGCGCATCCTGTTGCTGTGGCTGGGCGTGCTGGCCCTGCTGGTGCTGGCCGGCTGGGCGACCTAGCCCTTCAGTAGCCGCCCGTCAGGGCGCCCAGGCCCAGGCCCATGGCCAGCAGCAGCAGGTAGGCCACGATGCCGATGACCGGGGTGAACAGGGACAGCAGGCTCCAGAAGCGCGCCTTGTCCGAAGCCTCGCGCGCCGCGTCGTACAGCCCGGCGGCCACCAGCGAATCCACGCGCGACGCATAGACGATGGCGACGATGCCGCCCGGCAGGCAGCAGAACAGCGTGGCCAGGATGGCCCACACCAGGTGGTTGGGAATCGGGGCCATCGAGGCCATGGTGTTTCTCCGGAAGTCTTGGGGCCGGCAGGCTTCAGCCCGGCGCGAGCCAGGTGAAGGGTTCCCAGGGCAGGTTGCGCAATACGGCGTAGCTGATCAGCACGACGGCCCAGGGCCGGGCGTCGCCGATGCGGCGGGCCAGGCTGCGCCCGCCGGCCGGCAGCGCGAACAGCTGGTTGGCCAGCAGCAGCGCGACCAAGGGTAGCGAAAGCACCAGCAGCGGGTTCATCGCCAGCGCGCCGGCGATGTCCAGGTGCAGCAGGGCGTGCAGGGCGCGGGTGGTGCCGCAGCCGGGGCAAAACAGCCCGGTCAGCCATTCCGACGGACACGGCGGCAGCGGGCTGCCGGCCTGGCGCGGGTCCACGTGCCACAGCACGACGGCGCCGGCCGCGGCGGCCAGGCCCAACAGGGCCAGGCCAACCGGGTGGCGCCGATATCCCGGCAGGGGATCAGTAGTTGCCGGCATCCGCGAGGGCGCCCAGCATCACCAGGCCGAACCAGGCGACGATGGCGAACAGGCCGACGCCCAGCGAAATCCAGCACCACAGCTTGGCGTTGTCGGCCGACTGCTGCGCGCCGGCGTAGTCGCCCGCGGCGGCCTTGCCGTCGACCTGGGCGGCGTAGACGATGGCGACGATGCCACCCGGCAGGCAGCAGAACAGCGTCACCAGGATCGCCCACACCAGGTTGTTGGCAATCGGAGCGCGCGGGGCGTTCATGGCCGGCGCGGTGGCCTGGGGCGGCGGGGTGCTCGGGCCGGCCGACATCGGCGGGACCGGCGGGGTGGTGGGCAGCGCGGCCCCGCATTGTTCGCAGGCGCTGGCGCCGGCCGTGTTCTGGTGGCCGCAGTTGGTGCAGATCATGGTGTTCCCCTGGAAAGTGGTGGCGGTGCATGCAAGGGCACCACGAAGGGGAAACTAGCGGTTGCGCGCGCGTCCCGTCAAACCTTTCAGGGGCGGTCACCGCGCAGCTGGCGCACGCGCGCCTCCAGCGACGCCGCGCTGGCGCTCTCGCCGGGCACCGGCGCGTCGGCCACCAGGCCCACGGCGGCGCGCAGGCGCCGGGGCACGCGCAGGCGGCCCAGGCGGCTGTCGCGGCGCGACCACATGCTGTCCCACAGGCCGGTCAGGGCCATCGGTACCACCGGTACCGGCGTCTGTTCGAGGATGCGTTCGACGCCACCCTTGAACTTGGCGATCTCGCCGTCCTTGGTCAGCGCGCCCTCGGGGAAGATGCAGACCAGCTCGCCCGCTTCCAGCGCCGCCTTCACTTCGGCGAAGGCGGCGTCCATCACGGCCGGGTCTTCGCGGGCGCCGGCGATGGGGATGGCGCGGTGGGCGCGGAACACCCAGTTCATGCCCGGGATGCGGAAGATCTTGTAGTACATGACGAAGCGGATCGGCCGCGGCACCGCGGCGCTGATCACCAGCGGGTCCATGTAGCTGACGTGGTTGCACACCAGCAGGGCCGGGCCTTCGTCGGGCACGTGTTCTTCCACGCCGGTGATGGTGACGCGGTAGAACACCGATACGTAGATCCAGGCCAGGAAGCGCAGGAAGAATTCCGGCACCAGGGTGAAGATCAGGATCGACACGCCGGCGTTGGCGATGGCCAGCGCCAGGAACAGTTCCGGGATGGTGAGGCCCGGCAGCGGCAGCACGATGCCGCCGATGGCCAGCGATTCGCGCTGCAGCAGCACGCCCAGCATCGCCGCCAGCACGATGAAGCCGGCATTCTGGATGTTGAGCCCGGCGATGACGCGCGACAGTTCTTCGCGCGGCGTGCGGCTTTGCACCAGCGCGAACAGCGGCACGATGAACAGGCCGGCGAACAGGCCGATCAGGGTGAGGTCGGCGATGATGCGCCAATTGCCGGCGGCCACGAACTCCCGCACCGTCAGGCCGCTGGCGGTCGCCAGGTCGGGCCGGGCGAAAAACAGGTCGGCGCAGAAGACCGTCATGCCGATCGCGCCCAGCGGCACCAGGCCGATTTCGATGGTGCGCCGGCTGAGCTTTTCGCACAGCAGCGAACCCACGCCGGTGCCCACCGAAAACAGCACGAAACAAAAAAGGTACAGCGTGCTGCCGCCGCCCAGGTAGGTTTCGGCATAGGTCGGCAGCTGCGCGGTAAGCACCGTGCCGACGAACCAGAACCAGGAAATGCCCAGGATGGCGTTGCGCACCGCCAGCTGCTTGCGCGCCAGGCGCAGGGCCTTGAGGGCTTCGGGGAAGGGGTTCCAGTTGATCTTCAGGTCCGGCGCCGAAGCCTCGACGCGTGGCACCAGGCGGCTGATCAGGTTGCCGATGATCGCCAGGGCCACGATCGACGCCGCCGCCGCCTCCGGCCCGTACTGGCCGGCGACCACGAAGATCAAGCCGCCGAAGATCATGCCCAGCAGGATGGACATCGAAGTGCCCATCTCGACCAGGCCATTGCCGCCGGTCAGTTCTTCGGGCTTGAGCACGCTGGGCAGGATCGAATACTTCACCGGCCCGAACAGCGTGGATTGCAGCCCGGTGCCGAACAAGGCCACCAGCAGCAGCGGCATGTTGCTGGTCAGGAAGCCGATGGCGGCGACCGACATGATGCCGATCTCCATCGCGGTGGTGATGCGGATGAGCCGCTGCTTCTCCAGCTTTTCGGCGATCTGCCCGGCCAGCCCGGAAAACAGGAAGTACGGCAGGATGAACAGCGCAGGTGCCAGGTTGGTGTAGAGCGTGCGCTCCTGCGCCGAGACGCCAAGGAAGAACAGCAGCGCGATGATCGACTGCCGGTAGACGTTGTCGTTGAAGGCGCCCAGCGACTGGACGAGGAAAAACGGCAGGAAGCGCCGCTGGCCGAGCAGTTCGAACTGGTTATGCCCCATCACCCCTCCCGGGTCCCCATTTGTTCAGCGCTGCAGGGCGCGCCAGCCGATGTCACTGCGGTAGAAGACGCCATCCCAGTGGATGTTGTCGGCCGCGGCGTAGGCGCGGCGCTGGGCGTCGGCGATGTCGTTGCCCAGGGCGCAGGCGCAGAGCACGCGGCCGCCGGCGGTGACCACCTGGCCGTTCCTGATCGCGGTGCCGGCGTGGAAGACCTTGGCGTCCGCGCCGGGGTCGGTGCCCAGGCCGGCGATGGCGTCGCCGGTGCGCGGCGTGCCGGGGTAGTTTTCCGCGGCCATCACCACGCCCAGGCTCGGGCGCGGGTCCCAGTCGGCCTGCACCTGGTCGAGCCGGCCTTCGACGGCGGCTTCGACCAGGTCCAGCAGGTCGCTGCGCAGGCGCAGCATCACCGGCTGGGTTTCCGGGTCGCCGAAGCGCACGTTGAATTCGATCACCTTCGGCGCACCGTCGGGTGAAATCATCAGCCCGGCGTACAGGAAGCCCGTGAAGGGCACGCCGTCGGCGGCCATGCCGCGCACGGTGGGTTCGACCACTTCGCGCATGATCCGCGCATGCACCTGCGGCGTGACCACCGGCGCCGGCGAATACGCGCCCATGCCGCCTGTGTTAGGGCCGGTGTCGCCGTCGCCCACGCGCTTGTGGTCCTGGCTGGTGGCCATGGGCAGCGCGGTCGCGCCGTCCACCAGCGAGATGAAGCTGGCTTCTTCGCCGTCCAGGAATTCTTCGATCACCACGCGCGCGCCGGCCTCGCCGAAGGCGTCGCCCTCGAGCATGTCGGTGATGGCGGCTTCGGCCTCTTCGACCGTCATCGCCACCACCACGCCCTTGCCGGCAGCCAGGCCGTCGGCCTTGATGACGATGGGCGCGCCGTGGTCGCGCACGTGCTGCAGGGCCAGCGAGGCATCCTCGAACACGGCGTAATACGCCGTCGGGATGCCGTGGCGGGCCAGGAAATCCTTGGCGTAGGCCTTGCTGCCCTCGAGCTGCGCGGCCGCGGCGGTGGGACCGAAGACGGGCTGGCCGGCGTCGCGGAACCGGTCGACGACGCCCAGCACCAGCGGCGCCTCGGGGCCCACGACCGTCAGGCCGACGCCTTCGGTTTCGGCCAGGTTGAGCAGGCCGTCGAGGTCGGTGGCGCGCACGTCCACGTTGCGGCACTTGGCTTCGGTGGCGGTGCCTGCATTGCCGGGTGCGACCAGCACTTCCTGCACGCGCGGCGACTGCGCCAGCTTCCAGGCCAGGGCATGTTCGCGACCGCCGGAACCGATCACCAGGACTTTCATGTGTTTTCCCCGAAGCTGAAGTGTGGGCCCGGACTCAGCGCGCGCAGTCGGCCGAGGTGAGCGTGATCTCGAAAAAACGCCGGTTTTCGGCGTCGATGAAACGCCGCGTGATGACCACGCCGCGCGCCAGCAGGTACAGCACGTCGGGCTGGTCGCACAGCGGCAGCATCAGGGCCTTTTCCGCCTGCGCCACCTGCGCGATCAGCGGGTCGTCCGGGTTGGCGCGGCGCTTGAGGCTGCGGATGGTCATGACCAGGTTCTGGCCCTCGAAGCCGACCTCCTCGAGCATCAGGCCGGGCGCGTATTCCTGCGGCAGGCCGCGGCGGAACTGTTCCAGCACCGCCTGCACCTCGCGCACGCCTTCGCTGTCGCGGCGCTCGGCCCGGATGCGCTGGTCGACCCGCCACCAGCTGGCGGCGAGGAGGGCCAGGCCCGCCACGACGGCAAGCGCCACCATCCAGCGCTGGCTGGCCTTGCCCGGCATCAGTGGCGGAAGTGCCGGCGGCCGGTGAAGACCATGGCCATGCCATGTTCGTCGGCGGCGGCGATGACTTCGGCGTCGCGCATCGAGCCGCCCGGCTGGATGACCGCGGCGATGCCGGCCTGGGCGGCGGCATCGATGCCGTCGCGGAAGGGGAAGAAGGCATCGGAAGCCATCACCGAACCCGGGACCACCAGGCCGGCTTCTTCGGCCTTGATGCCGGCGATCTTCGCGCTGACCACGCGGCTCATCTGGCCGGCGCCGATGCCGACGGTCTGCAGGTCCTTCGCGTACACGATGGCGTTGGACTTGACGTACATCGCCACCTTCCAGGCGAACAGCAGGTCGCGCAGCTGGCCTTGCGAGGGCGCGACTTTCGACACGATCTTCAGGTCGGCGGCGCCCAGTGCGTCGGTGTCGGCGTCCTGCACCAGCAGGCCGCCGGCGATGCGCTTGTATTCCAGGCCGCCGGCCGTGCGCAGCTCGCCGCAGGCAAGCACGCGCACATTGGGTTTCTTCGCAAAAGCCGGCAGCGCGTCGGCGGCGATGGACGGCGCGATCACCACTTCGACGAACTGGCGCTTGAGGATTTCCGCGGCGGTGGCGGCGTCGAGCTCGCGGTTGAAGGCGATGATGCCGCCGAAGGCCGAGGTCGGGTCGACGGCGAAGGCGCGGTCGTAAGCGTCCATCAGGTTTTCCGCGACGGCGACGCCGCAGGGATTGGCGTGCTTGACGATCACGCAGGCCGGCGCGTCGAAGGCCTTGACGCATTCGAGCGCGGCATCGGCGTCGGCCAGGTTGTTGTAGCTCAGCTCCTTGCCCTGCAGGAAACGCGCGGTGGCGACGATGCCTTCGCCGGCGCCGGCTTCGAGGTAAAGCGCGCCGCGCTGGTGCGGGTTTTCGCCGTAGCGCAGGGCCGAGGCCAGCTGCAGCGAGGCGTGGAAGGTCCTGGGCCAGGCTTCGGGTTCATCGGGGTTTTCGGCGCGCGGCGACAGCCATTGGGCGATCTGGCCGTCGTAGGCGGCCGTGTGCGCATAGGCCTTGGCCGCCCAGGCGCGGCGCATGGCGGGCGTGGTGCCGCCGGCCTGCAGCGCTTCGAGCAGGGCGCCGTATTCGGACGGGTCGACCACGACGCTGGTGCGGGCGTGGTTCTTGGCGGTGGCGCGCAGCATGGCCGGGCCGCCGATGTCGATGTTCTCGATGGCGTCGTCATACGTGCAGCCCGGCTTCGACACCGTCTGCACGAAGGGGTAGAGGTTGACCACCAGCAGGTCGATCGGGGCGATGCCGTGTTCGGCCATCACCGCGTCGTCCACGCCTTCGCGGCCCAGCAGGCCGCCGTGGATCTTCGGGTGCAGGGTCTTGACCCGGCCGTCCATGATTTCCGGGAAGCCGGTGACCTCGCTGACGTCCCTTACGGGCAGGCCGGCGTCGCGCAGCGCCTTGGCGGTGCCGCCGGTGGACAGCAGGTCGACGCCCAGCGCATGCAGGCCGCGGGCCAGTTCGACCACGCCGGTCTTGTCGGAAACGGAAAGCAGCGCGCGGCGGACGGGTTGGCGGTCGGCAGTCATCGGGCACCTCATGGGGAGGGCCGCGATTATACCGGCCTCAGGCCAGGCCGTAGGCCTTGAGCTTCTTGCGCAGGGTGGCGCGGTTGATGCCCAGGCAGGCGGCGGCGCGGCTCTGGTTGCCTTCGCAGTGGCGCATCACTTCGGCGAACAGCGGCAGTTCGATCTCGCGCAGAACGACTTCGTAGAGGTCGTCGGGGTCGCAGCCATTGAAGTCGTGCAGGTAGCGGCGCACCGAGCGGGAAACGTGCTCGCGCAGGGGCGTATGGCCGCTGGGCGTCGTCTGGTTGGTTTCCGCTCTGGCGGCGGTCGGGACATTCACTTCGGGTGCGCTCCACTGTTCTTGTCCGCTTCCGTGCGGAACCCGCCGGCCGGGCGACGGGGGAGAGGAGTCTACGTCAAACCTGCTGACGTCGCGACTGCCTTTTAGTACGACGTCAGTGGAAGTCGAACGTAAAGGCCACGGCCCGCTGGCCGGGGTCGAGTATTTCCAACGTGGCGCTGGCCGACTGGCCCGGCGCGATCAGTCCGGTCGCCGGTGGGCTGCCCAGGTATTCGTGCGGCTGGAAGCGGCGCAGGCCCAGTGCATTGCCATCGATGTCGTGCAGTGCGACTTCCATCACCGGCCAGGGCTGGGCCCAGCGGGCGTCGTTGCGGAAGCTGGTGCTGATGAGCAGGGCGCGGTTGTCCTGCGGATGCCGGCGGACTTCGCGGCTGGTCACGCGGAAGGCGCCGGGCTCGTGCCAGGCCGGCAGGTCGCAGCCAAGCAGGCCGCACAAACTTTCCAGCCGGGGCCGCCAGCCCGGGTCGGTGGCCAGGCGGGCGCGGTCGGCCAGCATCAGCTGCAGGGTCAGTCCGGCCGCCAGCGCGACGGCCAGCGCCCACCATCCCCACGGGCGCGGCGTACGGGGTGCGGGGGCCTCGGGGACGGCGAAACGCGGGGGGCGGGGCGGCATGGTGCGAAGGATACCGGCTCAGCCGGCGCGGCGGCGGCCGGTGATGCGCATCCAGTCGCCTTCCTGCACGGCTTGCAGGTCGTCGAACCAGGTGGCGTAGCGTTCCAGCAGCGCCGTCTCCTGCCCCTGCAGGATGCCGGACAGCGCGATCACGCCGTCGGGCTGCACGCGGGCAGCCAGCGTGTCGGCCAGGGCGTCGAGCGCCACCGCCAGGATATTGGCGACGACCACCGGATACGTCGCCGGTGGTTCGTCTTCGGGCGCGTACACGGCCAGCCGATCGCCGACGCCGTTGCGTTCGGCGTTGTCGGCGGTGGCGGAAAGGGCCTGCGGGTCGTTGTCCACGCCGACGGCGCGGTCGGCGCCCAGCTTCAGCGCAGCCAGGGCCAGGATGCCGCTGCCGCAGCCGAAATCGAGCACCGTCTTGCCGGCCAGGTCGAGCGAATCGAGCCAGGCCAGGCACAGGGCGGTGGTCGGGTGCGTGCCCGAACCGAAGGCCAGGCCGGGGTCGAGGCGCACGATGGCGCCGCCTTCCGATTCCGCCGGCGCATCCATGTTCCAGGGCACGATCCAGGTGCGGCGGCCGAAGGCCAGCGGTTCGTACTGGTCCATCCAGGCGCGTTCCCAGTCCTGGTCGGCGACCTCGCGAAACTGTGCGCCGGCCAGGTCGAGCCCGCTGTCGAAGGCGTCCAGTGCGTGCAGCACCAGTTCCGGCACGGTGTCGCCGGGAAACAGCGCCAGCAGGGTGATCTGCGGCCACAGGGGCTGTTCGCCGACGCCGGGTTCGAGCACCGCGCGTTCGTTGGGCGTGCTGGCATCGGCGTCGAGCAGGGTGACCGACAGCGCGCCGATGTCCGACAGCGCGTTCTCGGCGCGGGCTTCGTCCTCGGCGCGGACGGTCAGGGCGAGTTCGAGGAAGGGCATGGCGGCCGGGATCAGCCCAGGCCGATCGCTTTTTCCTTGCGCTCGGCCAGCCGCTTTTCCAGGTAGTGGATGTTGGTGCCGCCCTGCTGGAAACCGATGTCAGCCATGATGCGCTGCTGCAGCGGCACGTTGGTCTTGATGCCGTCGACGACCATTTCGCTAAGCGCCACCTTCATGCGCGCAATCGCGGTGGCGCGGTCGGGGCCGTGCACGATCAGCTTGCCGATCATCGAATCGTAGTTCGGCGGCACCTTGTAGCCTTCGTAGATGTGGCTGTCCACGCGAACGCCGGGGCCGCCCGGGGCGTGGAAGTGCCGGATCAGGCCGGGGCTGGGCAGGAACGATTCCGGGTCCTCGGCGTTGATGCGGCACTCGATGGCGTGGCCATTGATGCGGATGTCTTCCTGGCGGATCGAAAGTTTTTCGCCGCTGGCGATCAGCAGTTGCTCCTTCACCAGGTCAATGCCGGTGATCATCTCCGTCACCGGGTGTTCGACCTGGATGCGGGTGTTCATTTCGATGAAGTAGAAGCGGCCGTTTTCGTACAGGAACTCGAAGGTGCCGGCGCCGCGGTAGCCGATGCGCACGCAGGCTTCGGTGCAGATGCGGCCGATTTCGGCGCGCTGCTCGTCGGTGATGCCCGGCGCGGGCGCTTCTTCGACGACCTTCTGGTGCCGGCGCTGCATCGAGCAGTCGCGTTCGCCCAGGTGCACGGCATTGCCCTGGCCGTCGGAAAGCACCTGGATTTCCACGTGGCGCGGGTTTTCCAGGAATTTTTCCATGTAGACCATGTCGTTGGAGAACGCGGCCTTGGCTTCCTGGCGCGTGGCGGCGATGGCCGTCAGCAGCGCACCTTCGGTGTGCACCACGCGCATGCCGCGGCCGCCGCCGCCGCCGGCGGCCTTGATGATCACCGGGTAGCCGATTTCGCGGCCGTGCGACAGGCACTCGGCGTCGTCTTCGGGCAGCGGGCCGTTGGAGCCGGGCACGCAGGGCACGCCCGCGTCCTTCATGGCGCGGATGGCCTCGACCTTGTCGCCCATCATGCGGATCACGTTGGCGGTCGGGCCTATGAACACGAAGCCCGATTTTTCAACGCGTTCGGCGAAGTCGGCGTTTTCGCTCAGGAAGCCGTAACCCGGGTGGATGCCCTGGGCGTCGGTGACCTCGGCCGCGGCGATGATCGCCGGGATGTTGAGGTAACTCTCGGACGAAGGCGCCGGGCCGATGCAGACCGACTCGTCGGCCATGGCCACGTGCTTGAGGTTGCGGTCCACCGTGGAGTGCACCGCCACCGTCTTGATGCCCAGGGCATGGCAGGCGCGCAGGATGCGCAGCGCGATCTCGCCGCGGTTGGCGATGACGATTTTTTCCAGCATGGGCCGGGTCCTCAGCTGATGACGAACATGGGCTCGTCGAATTCGATCGGCTGGCCGTTTTCGACCAGGATCGCGCGCACCGTGCCCGAGACGTCGGCCTCGATCGGGTTGAACATCTTCATGGCTTCGATGATGCCCAGCGTCTCGCCGGCCTTGACCTGCTGGCCGACCTTCACGAAGGCCGGCTTGTCGGGCGCGGGCGATTCGTAATAGGTGCCGACCATGGGCGAGCGCACCGTATGGCCGTCGGGGATGTCCTTGGTGGACTTGCCTACGGCTTCGGCCGACAGCGTGGCCGGGGCGGCCGGGCGCGGGGCCTCGGCGTGGTGGGCTGCCGGCGCGGGCGCCGACATCACGGTGTAGCCGCCCGCAGGTGCACGTGCCAGGCGCACCGATTCCTCGCCCTCCTTGATTTCGATCTCGGAGAGGTTGGATTCCTCGAGCAGGTCGATCAGCTTCTTGATCTTGCGAAGGTCCATGACGGCCTCGTCTTGTTGGTGATGTGGATGGGAGTGGGCTCAGAGCCGCGCGATGGCGGCTTCAAGCGCGTAGGCGTAGCTGTCGGCGCCGAATCCGCTGACCAGCCCGACCGCCAGGTCGGTGAAATAGCTGGTGTGGCGGAACGGTTCGCGCGCATGCGGGTTCGACAGGTGCACCTCGATGAAGGGCAGGGCGGCCGCCGCCAGGGCGTCGCGCAGGGCCACCGAGGTGTGGGTGAAGGCGGCCGGGTTGACCAGCACGAAGGCGGTGCCGTCGTTGCGGGCGGCCTGCACCCGGTCCACCAGCGCGTGTTCGGCGTTGGACTGGAAGGCCTCGAGCCGGTGGCCGGCTTCGCCGGCGCGGGCGGCCAGGCGGGCATTGATGTCGTCCAGGCGCGCATGGCCATAGATGCCCGGCTCGCGTTCGCCGAGCAGGTTCAGGTTGGGACCATGCAGTACCAGGATGTTCGCCACGTCTCGCCTTCCCCCGGGGGACGCACAGTCTGGGGGCAGGGCGGGGCGGTTGTCCAGACGATCGCCGCGACTTCGCGGATGTTAACGGGCGTTTGAATTCCGTTGGCCCAGGCGGCGGCGCCTGGCCGGCCCGCCTAGTCCCGCGCCCATTCGCGCACCGATTCGGCGTCGGGGAAGGCGCCGTAGTGGGTCTTGAGCAGCCGGCCCTCGGCGTCCAGAAGCACCGTGTAGGGCAGGATGCCGCGCCGGTTGCCCAGCTGCACCGAGCTGTCGCCGGGTCCAGGGTTTTCCACCAGCAGCTGGAACGCCACGGGCACGTCCTCGATGAAGGCCAGGGCTTCGTCGCGGCTTTCCAGGGCGATGCCCATCACCTTGATGCCGTTGCCGCCCTGTTGCCGGGAGAAGGCGTCCAGCACCGGCATTTCCTTGCGGCAGGGGCCGCACCAGCTGGCCCAGTAGTTGATCAGGCGGGTCCGGCCCGGGCCGGTGACGGCCACCGGGCCGCCGCTGCGCAGGTCCGGCAGGGTCAGCGGCGGCGCCACCTGGCCGACCTCGGTGATGACCATGCCCGGCGGCGCGGGCTTTTCCTCCGGCCACAGCGCCCGCTGGCCCAGCCACCAGCCCAGCCAGGCCGAAAGCCCGCCCAGCACCATGATCGCGCCCCAGGTGAAGACGGCCTCGCGCTTCATCGCGCCGCCTCCGCCAGGGCCTCGTCCACGATGCCCTGGGTCAGGATGGTCGGCAGCACGCGCGGTTCGCCCTGGCGCGGATAGACCACGTACAGCGGCACGCCGACGGCCTTGTGGGTTTCCAGGAAGGCGGTGATTTCCGGGTCCACGTCGGTCCAGTCGCCCTTCATGTACACCGCGCCGGCGCGTTCAAGCGAGGCCTTGAAGGCGTCCCGCCCCAGCACGGTGCGTTCGTTGGCCTTGCAGCTCACGCACCAGTCGGCGGTCATGTTCACGAACACCACGCGGCCGTCGCGGCGCAGCTGTTCCAGGCGCTGCGCGGAATATTCGACGGCGCCGTCGGTGGACGCCTCGGCCCGAACGGGTACCGGCATGCGCTGCACCGCCACCACCGGCCACAGCGACAGGGCGATGACCAGCGCGGCCAGGGTCTTGGCGGCCACGCCCTTCCAGCGCGCCTTTTCCCACAGCCACAGGCCCAGGCCCAGGCCGACCACGCCGACCAGGGCCAGGCCGATGGCGTCGGCGCCGCGCTGCTTGGCCAGCACCCACAGCAGCCACACGGCGGTGAGGTACATCGGGAAGGCCAGCAGGTGCTTGAAGGTTTCCATCCAGGCGCCGGGCTTGGGCAGCCGCGCCGCCAGCGCCGGCACGAAGCCGATAAGCAGGAAGGGCAGGGCCAGGCCCAGGCCCAGCGCCAGGAACACGCCGATGGCGACGGCCGGCGAGGCCGCGAAGGCAAACGCCAGCGCCGAGCCCATGAAGGGCGCCGTGCACGGGCTGGCGACCACCACCGCCAGCACGCCGGTGAAGAAGTCGCCGGCCGGGCCGGACTTTTGCGCCAGCGACTGGCCGGTGCCGGCCAGGGTGGCGCCGAAGGCCACCACGCCCGACAGCGACAGGCCGATGGCCACCATCACCAGCGCCAGCGCCGTGATCACGCCCGGCTGCTGCAGCTGGAAACCCCAGCCCAGGGCCAGGCCGGCCTGGCGCAGCGCCAGCGCCGCGGCGCCGACCGCGGCGAAGCTGGCCAGCACGCCCGCCGTGTACCACAGCGCCTGCGAACGGGCCTTGCGGCGGTCGCCGCCGCCCTGGGCCAGCGACAGCGCCTTGAGCGACAGCACCGGCAGCACGCAGGGCATCAGATTGAGGATGACGCCGCCGCCCAGGGCCAGCAGCAGGGCCAGCCACAGGGCCGGCGTGGTGCCGGGGGCCGTTCCGGCCGGCGCCGGCGCCAGCGCGACGCGGCCGCCGGCGGGCAGGTCCAGGGTGACTTCGCGGGTCATCGGCGGGTAGCAGATGCCGTCGGTCTGGCAGCCCTGGAAGGTGGCGACCACGGTGACCACCACCGCGTCGGCGTGTTCGCGACGCAGTGGCAGCGGCGCGTCCACGGTGTCGAAATAAACCTGGACGTCGCCGAAGTGTTCGTCGAAATGCGAGGTGGCCGGTGGCCAGCCGATCGGGCCGGCCGACACGCCGTCGCCGCGCACTTCGACGCCGCTGCGGTCGCGGTAGAGGTAATAGCCCGGCGCCGGCGTGAAGCGCAGCAGCAGCTGGTCGGCGCTGTCGACGATGGCTTCGAAGCGGAAGGCTTCTCCCTCGGGCAGCGGCAGGGCGTCGGTGCCGCCGGTGCTGGCGCCGAAGACGGCGTTGCCGCGCGGGCCCAGCAGGTCCAGGCCGTCGGCCGGTGCCGCCCGGGCCGCGGCGGCGGGCAGCGACACGCGCAGGGTCTTGGCATGCGGCGGGTAGCACACGCCCAGGTCGGCGCAGCCCTGGTACTTCACCTTGAGCTCGACGACGGTGGTGCCGTCGGCCGCGGCGCCGGTCAGGACGCCGGTGACGGCGTCGCGGTAGGTTTCGACGTCGCCGAAGAACTCGTCGGTGTAGGCAATGCCGTCGGGCAGTTCAAGCGGATTGACCTTGAAGCCCGCGGACAACACCTCGGCGCCCATGCGGTGCTTGTAGAGGTAATAGCCGTCGGCGATCTCCCAGTGCAGCTGAATGCGGCCGCGTTCGGTGGCGGTCGCGGTCAGCGCGAAGGCCTCGTCGATCGGCAGCAGGTCGGCCTCGTCCACGGCCTGGGCCATGGGGGCGAAACTCAGGGCGGCCAGCAAGGCCAGAAGCCAACGGGTCATGCGGGATCTCGTTCGGGCGGTGGGGCGGACGCCTGGGCGCCGCCCCTGTCGGACCGCCAGTATCCCCGGAAGTTCGCGGCCCTGGCGAGGCCGCGCATGCAACGCTCAGGCCCGGGCGGTCATGGCCTCGACAAAATCGACCAACGGCTGCTGTTCCGGGTTGCGCAAGGAACGGAAAGCCACCAGCAGGCGTTCTTCCAGCCCGCACTGGGCATAAAAGTTGAGCAGCATCGCCGGCGTTTCCTGCGAATCGTCCTCGCTGCCGCCGCCAACCCAGCGGCTGCCACGGCCGGTGGCCAGCCATTCGAAGCTGACCACGGTAGCCATGGCGATCTTGGCCATGTTGTCGGTGGTGGGCCGGGCGCCGTCCTTGCGTTCCCACTGCGCCACCGCGCTGCGGGCCACGCCGACCGCGAACGCCAGCTCCGACTGCGACAAGGACGCGCCCCGGCGCGCCTGCCTGATTCGATTGAATAGATGTGTCATGGATGTTTCCCCGAAAAATGCCCTGCAAGGATCCGTGATGCCCGGTTTTTCTAACCAGGTCAGCACAACTATCCGGAACCGGTGCATCTGCCCTAACCACCCCCTCGGCAAGTGGGCAGGCACCGGAGTTTCCGGGTGGCCGGTAAGCCCTGCTTAGCAGGACGCCGCCGATGTGGGTGCTTTTGGCACCGTCCCGGGCGTTGACCCCGGACCCCTTCGCCATGCTCTAGTCACGCCGAAGCCCTTGTTGTGCGGGGCTTTTGGCGTGTCCGGCCGGGTCGTCGGGCACCGTCCGATTGTAGGTCCAAGCACGGCCTGGAAAGCAACACTTCCCGGGGGGGATGGATGAAGAAGTGGTGCGCGGTTCTGGCGGCGACCTGGGGGCTGGACCTTGCCCTGCGATGGCAGGGGCACCTGGCGGCGCCGCCGGTTCCGGGCGTGCCGCTTTGGGCGGGCCTGCAGCTGGTTTCCGAGCCGGGTGCCGGGCTGCGCCTGACCGGCCTGGGCGCCCTGTCATCGACCGCGGTGCTGTTTTCGCTGGCGCTGCTGGCGGCAGGGGCCTTCGTGCTGGCCCAGGCCGTGTTCGACCTGCCCCGCGACAGGCTCTGCCACGCCGGCCTGCTGTCCGCCCTGGGGGCGGTGGCCTGGACCGGCCTGGACCTGGCCGAAAGCCTGGTCTTCGGGGGGCGGATCGACACCCTGGCCTGGCAGGGTGGAAGCGCTTTGGTCCGCTTCGGCCTGGGCGACCTGGTCCTGCCCCTGCTGCTGGTCGCGCTGGCGGCCTGCTTGGCGGTCCAGCTGTGGCGGGGGCTGCGCCGGGGGGCTTGAAAGGCCGGGCCAGGGCCCCATCTAACCGGGGCCGCGGCGCTTCCGGTGCAACCGGTGCGCGCGTATCATTGGCACTCACTGGGGCCGAGTGCTAACAGCACAGGCCCATGTTGTTGAAACTAAAGGACTAACGAGGACACTCATGAACATCAAGCCGCTCTACGACCGCGTGGTCATCAAGCGTATGGAAGAGGAAAAGATGTCCGCTGGCGGCATCGTCATCCCCGACTCGGCCACCGAAAAGCCGATCAAGGGTGAAGTGGTCGCCGTCGGCGCCGGCAAGGCGCTGGACAACGGCTCGACCCGCACCCCGTCGGTGAAGGTCGGCGACAAGGTGCTGTTCGGCAAGTACGCCGGCACCGAAGTCAAGCTCGACGGCACCGAGTTCCTGGTGGTCAAGGAAGACGACATCCTCGCCATCCTCGGCTGATAACGCGCCTTCCGCGCGACCAGTCATCCCCCTCAATTCAAAGCATTCCGGAGTAATACAGAAATGGCAGCCAAGGAAATTCGTTTCGGTGAAGACGCCCGCGCGCGCATGGTGAAGGGCGTCAACACCCTCGCCAATGCCGTCAAGGCCACCCTGGGCCCGAAGGGCCGCAACGTCGTGCTCGACAAGAGCTTCGGCGCCCCCACGATCACCAAGGACGGCGTCAGCGTCGCCAAGGAAATCGAGCTGGCCGACAAGTTCGAGAACATGGGCGCCCAGATGGTCAAGGAAGTCGCTTCCAAGACCTCCGACATCGCCGGTGACGGCACCACCACCGCCACCGTGCTGGCGCAGGCCCTGATCCGCGAGGGCATGAAGGCGGTCGCCGCCGGCATGAACCCGATGGACCTCAAGCGCGGCATCGACAAGGCCGTCATCGCCGCCGTCGCCGAGCTCAAGACCCTGTCCAAGCCCTGCTCGACCAGCAAGGAAATCGCCCAGGTCGGTTCGATCTCGGCCAACTCCGATGGCGACATCGGCGAGCTGATCGCCAAGGCCATGGACAAGGTCGGCAAGGAAGGCGTGATCACCGTTGAAGAAGGCTCGGGCCTGGAGAACGAACTCGACGTCGTCGAGGGCATGCAGTTCGACCGCGGCTACCTGTCGCCGTACTTCATCAACAACCAGCAGTCGATGTCGGCCGAGCTCGAAGACCCGTTCATCCTGCTCTACGACAAGAAGATCTCGAACGTGCGCGAACTGCTGCCCGTGCTCGAGGGCGTGGCCAAGGCCGGCAAGCCGCTGCTGATCGTCGCCGAGGAAGTCGAGGGCGAAGCCCTGGCGACCCTGGTGGTGAACACCATCCGCGGCATCGTCAAGGTCTGCGCCGTGAAGGCCCCGGGCTTCGGCGACCGTCGCAAGGCGATGCTCGAGGACATGGCCATCCTGACCGGCGGCACCGTGATTTCCGAAGAAGTCGGCCTGCAGCTCGAGAAGGCCACCATCAAGGACCTCGGCCGCGCCAAGAAGATCCAGGTCACCAAGGAAAACACCACCATCATTGATGGCGCCGGTGTTGCCGACGGCATCCAGGCCCGCATCAAGCAGATCAAGGCGCAGATCGAAGACACCTCTTCGGATTACGACCGCGAGAAGCTGCAGGAGCGCGTTGCCAAGCTCGCCGGCGGCGTGGCCGTCATCAAGGTCGGTGCTTCGACCGAGATCGAGATGAAGGAAAAGAAGGCCCGCGTCGAAGACGCCCTGCACGCCACCCGCGCTGCCGTTGAAGAAGGCATCGTCCCGGGCGGCGGCGTCGCGCTGCTGCGCGCCAAGGCCGCGATCAAGGGCCTGGAAGGCGCCAACGTCGACCAGAGCCACGGCATCAACATCGCCCTGCGCGCGATGGAAGCGCCGCTGCGCGAAATCGTCACCAATGCCGGCGACGAGCCGTCCGTCATCCTCAACAAGGTCGTCGAGGGCAAGGGCGCGTTCGGTTACAACGCCGCCAACGGCGAGTACGGCGACATGATCGAGTTCGGCATCCTGGACCCGACCAAGGTCACCCGCACCGCGCTGCAGAACGCCGCGTCGATCGCCGGCCTGATGATCACGACCGAAGCCATGGTCGCCGAAGCCCCGAAGAAGGACGAAGGCGGCGCCGCCGGTGGCATGGGCGGCGGCATGGGCGGTATGGGCGGCATGGGTGGCATGGACTTCTAAGTCCCCGCGCCAACGCGTCAGGTATGACCACGGAGCCCGGCCTTGTGCCGGGCTTCGTGCTTTGTTGCGCGCAGGTTCCTAGTCCCCGCCGCCGGTCGTGTGCAGGTCATGCGTGCCGTCCAGACCCTTGAGCGGCACGGCGGCGACCACCCGTGTCGGCACGCCGGATGCCCTGGCGAAGTCCTCACTCATCAGCAGCGCCTGCTGCTGGACGCTGCATTGGGCCTCGATGCGCGCTGCTACGTTGACCGCATCGCCAATCACGGTGAAGTCCACCCGCCGATGGTTGCCAATGTTGCCAAACTGGAAGCGCCCGAGATGCAGGCCGACGCCGTGCTGCAGGCCGAGGTCGGCTTCAGCCAGCCCGCTGCTGGCCGTTTCCACCGCCGCGAGCGCGCGCCGGCAGGCATCGCCGCCGGGTTCGCCGGCTGCGACCGGGAAAATCGCCAGGATGGCGTCGCCGATGAACTTCAGGATGTCTCCGCCGTGGACATGGATCGCCTCCACCAGCACTGCGTAGTAGCGGTTGAGCAGCGACACCAGCTGGTCCGGCGGCAGCTGCCGGGACAAGTTCGAATAGCGACGGATGTCCGAAAACCAGATGGCGCCGTCCATCGTCAGCATGCTGCCGGGGCTGAGGTTGCCGCGGCGGATTTCGGTCGCCGGCCCGGCGCCCACGTAGCAGCGCAGGACGCTGTCCAGCACCACGTCCTTGATGGCGCTGTCCAGCAGCGACTCCAGCACGACCAGCGTGTCCGCGATACGGGCCAGCGCGACACGATCGAAACCTCCGGAATGCCGGGTGACCAGGCTGATCATGCCGTCGGTCCGCCGCAGCTGGAACGCGGCGTAGTGGGTGGCACCCTGCGCGGCCAGGTCGTCGAGCACCGGGAAGCGTCGCGACCGCTTGCCGGCGGTCGGGGCGATGCGCAGGCTCAGCCGGTCACCGCCGGATTCGCGCAGGGCGTAAAACGGGCTGCGCACGAACTGCGGGGTCTCGCGGGCGCCGTAATGCAGGAACGCCTCCTCAACCGTGCAGCCGTCGAGGTGCTGGCAGCTGCGATGGACCAGTGCCGCCGAGGGGAATGGCCCAGGCTCGACATGGTCGGCCTGCCAGACATAGCGAAGACCCTTGATCTGCGGATGCAGGGTGGTCAACGACAGGTTGGCGCGGAACACCGGCAGTCCCTCAGCGTGCAGGAAGCGGCAGTAACGATGAACCAGCCCGGCAACGTCCCCGGGCGGATCAGACAACCGTTCGCGCTGCCACTCGAGCAGTCGGCGGTAACGCGATCGCGTACCGGTTCTCATGGCGCCAGCATACGCCGGTATCGACGCCGACAATCCCAACCGGACCCGCCGAGACTCCCCTCAGGGCCGGACCGCGGTGACCTCGATTTCCACCAGGAAGCCGGGGTTGGCCAACGCCGCCACCTGCATGGTCGAACGCGCCGGCAGGTTCGGCTGTTCCTCGGTGCCGAAGAACTGCACGTAGCCCTTCATGAAGCCGCTGAAGTCCATCCGGCCCGCCTTGTCGGGGTCGCCGACCAGGAAGACCTGCATCTTCACCACGTCGCCCATGGTCAGGCCCAGGCCTTCGAGCTGGGCCTGGATGCGGCCGAGCACCGCCACCGTCTGAGCTTCGGTGTTGCCGTAGGCCGCGATGCTGTCGGCGGGTTCGTCCGCGTTCGCCACGGGCGGCACCGCGCCGCTGAGGTAAACCGTGGTGCGACCGGCCGGCACTTCCACCGCCGCGGCGATGGGGAAGTTGCTGTTGGGAATCTTGTGCCGCACGACATCGGCGCCGGCGGCAAAGGACGGGGCCAGGACAAGCAGGGCAAGCAGCGGGATGCGGGAATTCATCGACGGTCTCCGGTGGGGTCGCGCAGGGCCGCGACGTCGGCGGCGCTGATCGGGTCGGTGTAGCGGTTGCCAAGATTGGTGCGCAGGTAGTTGACCACCGCGGCCACCTGCTCGTCATCCATCCACGACTGCCCCACGAACAGTTCCTGGCTGCGGTCGCTGCCGAAGGCCGGCATGTTGCGCCGCCCCTTGAGGATGGTCACGGCCAGGTAGGGTGCCGAGGCCGCCTTGGGATTGCCGGCCAGCGCAGGATAGTTGCCCGCGCCGACGGCGCCGCGGCCTTCGGACATGTGGCAGCCCTGGCAGACTTGTTCGTAAATGGCCTTGCCGTCGCGGGCCTGGATCCTGCCGTCCATGGACGCGCGCTGCGACAGCGCCTCTGGATCCGGTGCGTCCTGGCCCATGGCCGGCAGCGCCGCCAAGCCAAGCGCCAGCAGGCAACTCCGGAAGATTCGTGTCTTCATGCCTTTGCTCCTGAATCCACGGCGCGTTCGTGCAGCCGGGTGATCGCGCTCAGCGCCGAGTTGACCGCGCCTTCCTGCCACGCCGGCTGGTAGGAGGCGTGTTCGCCCGCCAGCACGATGCGGCCATCGAAGGCACACAGGTTGGCGTAGTGCTGTTCGCGCAGGCTTTCGGTCCACAGCGCGAAGCAGCCCATCGCGCTGGGCACGCGATGCCAGGACACCGCCATGCCGTTGTCGAACTCCTGCGGATACTGCGGATGCAGGCGGCTGCCCTGCTGCACCGCCTGGTCGATGCGTTGCGCCGGGGTCATGGCGTTGAAGCGGTCGGCGTCGTGTCCCCACACGTAGGCGCCCAGCAGCACCGCCTTGCCCGGTGATTGGTAACCGTGGCTGGGGTAGCCGATGGTGCCGATGGGCTGGGACGTGTAGCTGATGCCGCCGTAGATGTGCTCGTCTTCTTCCCAGAAGCGCCGCTTGAACTGCAGGCCGACCTTGGTGGAGCCGGCATACGGAATCGCGCCGATCGCATCGGCCATGGGCTGGCCGACGTTCATCGGAATCTGGCCCAGCACCGAAAGCGGGATCGTGCACACGCACCAGTCGGCGCGCGCAGTCTGCGGGCTCCCCGGCGCCGCGGCGTCTTCGTAGGTGGCGGTGACGCCCCGCTCGTCCTGGCGGATGTCGACCACCTTGGCGCGGTAGCGGATGGCGTCCCCGAGCTCGCGTCCGAACGCCTTGGCGATGGCGTCCATGCCGCCGACGGGCTGCATCAGCGTGCTTTGCATGTCGTAGAGCTCGCCCAGCGGCAGGAAACCCCAGAGTCCGGACTGCAGGACGTCCGCGGGCTTGAGTGGCTGGGAATAGACCGGCGCGCCCGACGGCCCGCCGCCCGGGTCCCTGGCGTAGCCGCGGCGGTCGTTGCTTTCGTGGCCGCCGGCATAGGCGTAGTTCCGGTCCAGTGCGCCCCACCACTGCAGCGAGGCGAGCAGCATCTCCTGGTCCTCGGCGGTCACCGGCGCATCCAGGGCGCCGCCGCGGGTCGCCTTGGCCAGCAGTTCGGCAATCTGGCCCTGGTAGTCGGCCTTGATGGTGCGCAGGCGCTGCGGCTTGCCGCCGAAGGCCACGGGGTCGTGGAGCAGGGCGTTGTAGTTCACCTGAACGAAGTTCTCCAGCGCCACGCCAAGCCGCCGGCAATAGGACAGGATGCCGTGGTGGTGGTGCGGCAGGCGCCAGGGGCCGGGATTGATGTACTGGCCGGGCGCGAAGCCGCAGTCCTGGGTGTCGCCGCCGAGTTCGGTGTAGCGGTCGCCGCCGCGCAGGGTCCACACGCGGCCGCCGGGGCGGTCGTTGAACTCCAGCACCTGCACTTGGTAACCGGCGTTGCGCAGCTCGAGCGCGGCCACCATGCCGGCGATGCCGGCACCGAGCACCAGCACCGACGCGCCGCGCGGGGCGGCGCCGAGTTTCGGGAAACCGGTGAAGCCGCTTTCGGCGGCGAAGCCCAGGCTGGTCATGGCCTGGTACATCACCGCGCTGCCGCCGGCCAAACCGATCAGGCGAAGCAGCTGGCGGCGGGACATCGTGCCGGTCTTGGCCGGGAGCTGACGGGGGTCCGAAGTCATCGCGCAGCTCCAGGGGTATTCGAAAGAGCTAACGAGTTGAGGCGAACGGGTCGGCCAAACCCCAGCCCAAGCCGCAAAACTGCTTCCCCGCCGTCAGTTTTCCCGGCCAATGGCCTGCCACCGGGCGTAGCGTCCGCTGCGGGACAGTCCCGTCCCGCCAACCATCCAGGGGAACACCATGAAGACGATCTGCAAGCTGCTGGCCCTGTCGCTGCTGCTGTCCGCGGCGTCCGCGTGGGCCCAGCTCAAGCCCTACACCGACTACGAGCCGAGCCAGGAAGTGACGCACATCACGACGATCAAGGTGCACGCCAACATGATCGACGATTACCTGGAAGGCATCCGGGAAACCTGGGTGGCCTCGAACAAGCTGGCCAAGGAATTGGGGCACATCAAGGGCTACAGCGTCTGGGTCACCGAGCTGCCCAATTCCGGCGATTTCAACATCGTGCTGGCGGTCGACTATGCCAGTGGCGCGGACATGCAGCCCTCGAAGGAGCGCTACGACGCCTTCATGAAGGCCTGGGGCAAGGCCAACGAAGCCAAGACCCGCGAGCTGGTGAAGAACTACCCGGCGATGCGCGACATCACCGGCGAGTACACGATGCGCCAGATCACGTTCAAGTAAACCGTGACCGACACGCCGGACGCTCCTGGAGCCACGGGGGCGCCCGGCGTCCAGGGATTGGCCGATTCCGGCCCTGCATTACGGTCATTGCTCAAGCGCACCGCAGGAAGCCACGACCGATGCCCACGCCGTCCTCCCGCTTCCGCCCCTGGGGCCTTGCCTTGCTGCTGGCCCTGGTTGGCCTCGCCGTCCTGCGCTCCCACGTCGGGACACAGCAAGACGGCTTCACCATCGACGAGCCCTGGCATGTGGTCGCAGGTGTTTCCTATCTCCGTACCGGGGACTTCCGGCTCAACCCCGAACATCCGCCGCTGGTGAAGCTGGTGGCGGGTGCGGCCCAGGACCGCGACTTCGTGCTGCCGCCGCTGCCGCCGCTGGCCGAGAAGTCGCAGGAGCGCGAATGGGTCGAGGACGTGACCTTCCAGCACAACGACGCCGCTGCCGCACAACAGAGGTCGCGCCTGGCCATGTGGACCTTCCATGGCGGGCTGCTCCTGGCTCTGGGCCTGCTGCTGTGGCGTGCGCTCGGCCTGGCCTGGGCAGGCGGAACGCTGGCTTTTCTTGCCATCGAACCCAGCGTGGCCGCGCACCTGCCCGTGGTGATGACCGACCTGCCGCTGGCCCTGGGCCTTGCCGTGGCGGCCGTGGCCGTCGGCTTGATGCTAGAGGGCTGGCGATGGCGCTGGGTGCTGGCGACCGGGCTGGCCCTGGGCCTGGTGCTGGCCAGCAAACACTCCGCGCTGGCCGGCCTGGCGGGCCTGGCCCTGGTCGCGGCCGCCGGGGCGGTCGCGGGCTGGCGGCAGGGTCGCTGGCCGGAAGTGCTGCGTCGTCTGGGCAAGGCCGCGGCGGCGGGCGCGCTGGCGCTGGCGGTGCTGTGGGCCACGTACGGCTTCCAGTTCCACGCCGGTCCGGACGGGCAGGACCGGTTCAACCGGGCAATGGCGGACAAGGTCGCCGACCTGCATATCCCGCATTGGCGGGCAGGCATCGGTTTCGCGGACGAATGGCGACTCTTGCCACGCGCCTATCTCTGGGGCCTCGCGGACACCGTGCGCGCGGGTGTCGAGGGCCGGGGCCAGGCCACGCATTTCGTCTGGGGCGTCAACCACAAGGGCGCGCCTCCCTGGTTCACCTGGCCAAGCATCTTGCTGGCCAAGGTGCCGCTGGCCTTGATGGCCATGGCGCTGGCGGGGCTCGCCCTGCTTCCCTGGGCCGGGCAGGGCCGCGCCGGACGCTGGACGCTGCTGGCGGCGTTGGGCGCAGGCGCCCTGCACCTGGCGGCCCTGATGTCCGGCCAGGGCACCTATGGCGGCGTGCGCCATGCGCTGCCGATCGTCGTATTGCTCGCCCTGCCGGCGGGCGCCGTGGTTTCCGCCGCCTGGTCCCGACGGACGGCGCTGCGAATGGCGGCGGTCGTGCCCCTGCTGCTGGCCGGGGCAATGACGGCCAGGGAGCCAAGGCTGTGGGAATACCACAACGAACTTGCCGGCGGCACGGCCAACGCCTACCGGAACTTTGGCAACGAGGGCCTGGACCTGGGCCAGCGCTGGCCGGAGATCCATCGCTTCTACCAGGAGACCATCGCCCCGGAGGGCGCGGTGTTCTATTCCTCTTATGGATTCATGGAAGCGCAGGCCCGCGCGGCGAAGGCCAACTACCGCCGAAAGGTCGAAGACATCCGGGACGAGAACCTGGCCGGCATCTACGAGGGCTACTTCATCTACGACATGCCCGACACCCTCCCGTGGCCGGAGTACGGCTGGAATCCGGAACAGGCGCTGCGCGGGCTGGTGCCGGTCAAGCGGCTCGGCAACGCCATCATCTACCGCGGTCGCCAGGAAAGTCCCCTGGCACGCGCCGGGAACATGTACTTCCTGGTGATGCAGCACCTGTATGTCGAGGGCGGCGGCGAAGACGAGATCGTCGCACGACGCCTGCAGGAGGTCCTGGACGTCATGCCCTACCACGTCGGCGCTGCCATCGAGCTGGGCAACGCACGACTCCGACTGGGCGACCGCGCCGGCGCGCTGGCAGCCTATTCGACGCCGCTTGGGCAATCCGCGCTCCCGCCCGAGCCCCTGATACAGGCGCAGCTGGAAGCGCGCGTGGTCGAGCTCACCGACCCGGCGGTGTCATGGCGTGACTTGCCGCCCCTGCGCAATCCTTCGATGGAGTGATCAGGCCGTATTCGCCTTGCGCGTGAACCGCCGGGTGAAGGTCTCCATGGCCGCGA
This sequence comes from Arenimonas soli, assembly GCF_014643775.1. Taxonomy (GTDB): domain Bacteria; phylum Pseudomonadota; class Gammaproteobacteria; order Xanthomonadales; family Xanthomonadaceae; genus Arenimonas; species Arenimonas soli. The sequence goes on along the minus strand of NZ_BMKC01000004.1, from coordinate 64,098 downwards.
AGGCCGCCGGGATAACCACCAGGCTGAGCAGGGTCGAGGTGGCCAGGCCGCCGATGACGGCGATCGCCATCGGCTGGCGGAAGGCGGCGTCGGCGCCCAGGCCCAGCGCGATCGGCGTCATGCCGGCGGTCATGGCGATGGTGGTCATGATCACCGGGCGCGCGCGCTTGCGGCAGGCGTCCACCAGGGCGTCGTGCATGTTCATGCCCTTTTCGTCCTCGGCGATGACGGCGTAGTCCACCAGCAGGATCGAGTTCTTGGTGGCGATGCCGATCAGCATCAGCAGGCCGATCAGGGCCGGCAGCGACAGCAGCGTTCCCGTTACCAGCATCGCGCCGAAGGCACCGCCGGCCGACAGCGGCACCGCCATCAGGATGATCAGCGGGTGGCTGGCGTGGTTGAACAGCAGCAACAGCACCGCGTACACGCAGAACAGGCCGGCGCCCATGGCCAGGGCGAATCCGACGAACAGTTCGACGAAGACTTCCGAGTCGCCGGTGTTCTGGATCTGCACGCCGGGCGGCAGGCGCTGCAGTGAAGGCAATTGTTCGACTTCCGCCATCACCTCGCCCAGCGGGCGGCCGTTGAGTTCGGCGGTGAAGGTGATGTTGCGCTGGCGGCCGTAGCGATTGACCTGCGAAGGACCGCTGCCACGGCGGATGTCGGCCACGGCCGACAGCGGCACCGTGCCGCCCTTGGCGCTGGGCACGCGCAGCAGGGTCAGCAGGTCCTGGTCGGACAGGTTTTCTTCGGCCAGGCGGACGCGGATCGGCACCTGGCGATCGGGCAGGTTCAACTTGGCCAGGCGCTGGCGGAAGTCGCCGCTGGTGGCGATGCGCGCGGCTTCGGCGATGTCCGCGGTGGACACGCCCAGGTCGGCGGCGCGGCGGGCGTCGGGAACGATCACCAGCTCGGGCCGCAGCAGCGAGGCGGTGGAGCTGATGGTGCCCAGGCCGGGCAGCGACCGCAGGTCGCGCTCGAAGTCCCCCGCGGCGCGATACAGGCGCTCGGGGTCGTCGCCGCTGAGCACCAGCATCAGCTGTTCGCCGGGTTCGCTGCTGAGGAATCGCTGGCGCACGCCGGGTAGCGCGGTCAGGCGCTCGCGCACGTCGCGCTCGAGCTCCTTCTGCGACCGGTCGCGGTCGCCTTCGGGGCCCCAGTCCAGCACCATCGTGACCTTGCGCACTTCGCCGAAGCCGCTCACCGCCGGGTCGCCGAGGTCGAGCACGCCGCCGACGGTGGCGTAGGCCAGGCGCAGTTCCGGGATGTCGCTGATCAGGGCGCGGGCGCGCTCGCTCATTTCGGCGGTCTGCTCCAGGCGGGCGCCGGGCGGAAGTTCCAGGCTCAGGTTGCTGCGGCCCAGGTCCGAGCCCGGGATGAAGGTGGCCGGGATGAAATAGGCGATCCCCAACGAACCGATGAACATCACCAGCGCCAGGAACAGCGTCTTGAAGCGGTTGGCCAGCGCCCATTCCACCAGGCGCAGGTAACGCGCCATCAGCTTCGATTCCTTTTCGACGTGCGGCTTGGCCTTGAGCTGGTAGGCCGCCATCATCGGCGTCAACAGGCGCGCGACCATCAGCGAGAAGATCACCGCCGTCGCCGCGGTCCAGCCGAATTCAAGGAAGAACTTGCCGGCGATGCCGGGCATGAAGGCCACCGGGATGAACACCGCGGCCAGCGTCGCCGAGGTGGCGATGACGGCCAGGCCGATTTCGTCGGCGGCCTCGGTGGCGGCCTGCTTGGGCGGTTTGCCCATGGCCAGGTGGCGGTCGATGTTCTCGACTTCGACGATGGCGTCGTCCACCAGGATGCCCACCACCACCGCCAGCGCCAGCAGCGTGATCATGTTCAGGCTGAAACCCAGCAGCCAGATGACGCCGAAGGTGGGGATGATCGACAGCGGCAGCGCCAGCGCCGAGATCCAGGTCGCGCGCCAGTCGCGCAGGAAGAACCACACCACCAGCACCGCCAGCGCCGCGCCTTCCCAGAGCATGTGCATGGATGACTTGAACGAGGCGCGAACTTCGTCGATGGCCGTGCTGACGAGCTTGAACTGCACGCGCGGGTGTTCGGCTTCCAGTTCCCGGATGGCCTTCTCGACGCCTTCGCCGACATCGACCTCGCTCGAGCCCACCGTGCGGCTGATGCCGAAGCTCACCACTGGCTGGCCGTCGATCAGGGCCAGCTGCCGGCGCTCGGCGTGGCCGTCGGTGACCGTGGCCAGCGCCACCAGCGGCAGCTGGCTGCCGTCGGGCAGCACGATCGGGAACTGTTCCAGCATTTGCGCGCTGTCCACCGTGCCCACGGCGCGAATGGCCTGTTCGCTGCTGCCCTGGGTGGCGCGGCCGCCCGAACGTTCCAGCTGCGAACGCGCCAGCTGGGCCGAGACGTCGCCGGCGGTGATGCCGTAGGCGGCCAGCACGCCCGGGCGCAGGTCCACCTGCACCTCGCGGTCGATGCCGCCGCTGCGCACCACGGTACCGACGCCGCGCACCGAGAACAGCTTCTTGGTGACTTCGTTGTCGACGAACCAGCTCAGCTCGTCCTCGCCCAGGCTGTCCGAGGCGACGGCATAGGTGACCAGGGTGCCGCCGACGATCTCGATCCTGGCGACCACCGGGTCTTCGATGTCGCCGGGCAGGTCGGCGCGGATGCGCGCCACCGCGTCGCGTACTTCATCGAGGGCATTGGAGATGTCCTTGCCGATGCGGAACTCGACGAAAGTCGTCGACGAGCCCTCGGTGACCGTGCTCACCAGCTTGTTGATGTCGGCCAGGCTGGCCACCGAGTCCTCGACCTTGCGGGTGACCTCGGTTTCCAGCTGGCTGGGCGTGGCGCCCGGCAGCACCACGGTGACGGTCACGCCCGGAAAGGAAACGTCCGGGAAGCGCGACACCGCCAGCTGCTGGAAGCCGAACAGGCCGACCAGGGTGAGCAGGATGAACAACAGGATCGCCGGCAGCGGCCGGTTGATGGACCAGGCGGAGAAGTTCATGCCGCTCAGCCCCCGCTGGCCGCGACCACGCGCACCAGGTCACCATCGGCGAGGAAACCGGCGCCTTCGACCACCACGCGTTCGTCGCCCTGCAGGCCTTCGGTGACTTCGACCACGTCGCCGCTGCGCGCGCCCAGTTCGACGCGGCGCTGGGCGACGACATCCCCTTCGCCGACCACGAACAGGTAGCGGTAGCCGTCACGTTCGACGATGGCGGCGGCGGGCACGGTGCGCACCTCGCGTTCGGCCAGCAGGATTTCGCCCGGCGCGTACATGCCGGCGCGCAGGCCGCCCGGGTCGGGCAGGTCGGCGTACACGGTGCCGGTGCGGCTGCGGCTGTCCAGGCCCGGTGAAATCGTGCGCACGCTGCCTTCGACCGGCTGGCCGTCGGGCGCCTGCAGGCGCACGGGCATGCCTTCGGCGACCTGCACCAGCGCGGCTTCGGGCAGTTCGGCGCGCCATTCCAGGCGCTGGTCGCGGATCAGCCGCAGCAGCTCGGCGCCGGCCGTGATCACCTGGCCGGGCTGCACGTTGCGCGCCGAAATGACGCCGTCGTGCGGCGCGCGCAGCGTGGCGAAACCCAGGCGCAGGCGGGCGTTTTCGACCTGGGAAAGGGCGGTGTCGCGCTGGGCCCTGGCGGTGAGTTCGCCGGCGATCAGCTGGTCGGCTTCGCTGGCGGCGACCAGTTGTTCGCGCTTGAGCATTTCGCCGCGGCGGGCGTTGGCGCTGGCGACGCTGAGGTTGGCCTCGGCCTGGGCCAGCGCGGCCTGGGCCTGGCGCAGTTCCATGCCCAGGGTGCGGGTGTCGAGCTGCAGCAGCGGCTGGCCCTCGCGCACTTCGTCGCCGACTTCCACGTCCACCGAGGCCACCCGCTGGCCGGAGAGTTCGACGCCCAGCACCACCTCTTCCCAGGCGGCGACCGAGCCCGAGGCGGCGATGCGCCGGGGCAGGGTCTGCATGGCCGGCTCGGCGACGCTGACGCTCAAAGAAGGCGTGGAAGGCGGAGCGGCCTGGTCGGCACCGCAGGCGGCAAGCAGCAGGCCGCACGAAATCGCGAGCAGGGCTCGCAGGTCAGACGCCGTCATTGGTTTTTCGCCGTGGGGGTGCGAGACCGCGATTGTCCCAGAACAACAGCGGGCGCGCATGGCCGCCGGGCTGTCCGTTCGGCTAGGCTTAAGCCGTTTTCGAAGGTTTCCACCCGGGAGAAGTGCGTGAGCCCAAACACTGCGGCACCGGACCAGGCGCTGGCCAAGCGCATCGCCGCGCTCGACACCGAATCGGCGATCAAGCGGCTGCAGGGCATCGCGGCGGCGGACGTGGCGCAGCTGCTGGCCAGCCTGCCGCCGGCGCGGGCCAACGACCTGCTGGCCGCGATGCCGGTCGGCGAGCGCACGGCGGTGATGGCCGCGGCCCCCGCGGGCACCGACTGGGCCGACAGCCAGCGCTACCCGGAAGGCTCCGTGGGCCGGCTCATCGAAGACCCGCCGGCGGTGTTCCCGGCCGGCACGCGGGTCAGCCAGGCCGTGGACGCCCTGCGCGACGTGGTCAGGAAGCGCCTGGTCACCTACCTGTGGGTGGTCGATGCCGACCAGCGCCTGGTCGGGGTGGTGGCCTTCCGCGACCTGCTTTATGCCGATCGCGACCGCCCGCTGGACGAGATCATGATCCGCTCGCCGTTCTGCCTGCGGCCGGGCCAGGACCTGGTGGACGCCATGCGCGAAGTGGTGACGCGCCACTACCCGGTTTACCCGGTCTGCGAAGGCGACGGCCACCTGGTGGGCCAGGTGCGCGGGCAGGTGTTGTTCGAACAGCAGGCCTTCGAAATCTCGGCCCAGGCCGGTTCCATGGTCGGCGTCGAAAAGGAAGAACGCCTGGCGACGCCGCTGTGGCGCGCCTTCAAATTCCGGAATCCCTGGCTGCTGGTGAACCTGCTGACGGTGTTCGTGGCGGCGGCGGTGGTGGGCTTTTTCGAGGACACGATCAACAAGGTGGTGGTGCTGGCGGTGTTCCTGCCGGTGCTCGGTGGCCAGAGCGGAAACCTGGGCGCGCAGTCGATGGCGGTGATGCTGCGCGGCATGACCCTGGGCGAACTCAAGGCCACGCGCATCGCCGGCATCGTCACCAAGGAAGGCGTGCTGGGCCTGATCAACGGCGCGGTGACCGGCGCGATCGCCGGCGCGGCCATGTATTGGGTCGTGGCCCGCGACGGCGGCGAGAACGCGCTGGCCCTGGGCTTGATCACGCTGGCGGCGATGTCCCTGAGCTGCATGGTCGCGGGCCTGGCCGGGTCGACGATCCCGCTGGCGCTCAAGCGCATGGGCGCGGACCCGGCCACCGCCTCGAGCATCTTCCTCACGACCCTGACCGACGTGGTCAGCATGGGCTCTTTCCTGGCCCTGGTGACCTGGCTGGTGATCTGATCCCGGCGCCGATGTTGCACTGCAACGTGCAACATTTCCGCCCCCACGCCACGATGCAGGCGCTTCCGACGTGGGGGAGGGAGCTGAAAGCCCGCAGCTGCTCAAGCGCTGCGGGCTTTCTTTTTTGCCCGCCTCGCCCCGCTTCCCTTTCCAGGCAAGCCGAGGAGTCGCCATGAATCGCCCATTGACCGCCGCGCTGGCTGCATTCGTCCTGGCTGGCTGCGCCACGGTGCCCGACCGGCAAAGCGCCGCGGACACGACCGCGGAGGCGCCCAAGCGGGCTTTCATCGAACGTAGCCTCGTCGTCGCCCCGGAGTCGCTGGGCGAATTCCGCCTGGCCGGGATGGACGACTTTCCCGACCAGCCCCAGGCGGGTGTCGCGCTGCAGTTCAACCACCCTGACTTTCCGGACGTGGTCATCAGCCTGTTCGTCTATCCGGTCGGTCGCGTGGACCGGGAGACGGCGCTCGAACAGGGCATGGAGCAGTTCCGCCGGGAGCTGGCGATGCTGTCGGCCCAGGGCCACTATGCCGACGTGGCCTACGGCGACGAAACCGCCTTCGACCTCGACGCCGTGGCGCAGGACGGACAAGCCGTCGTTCCGGACCTCCCCCCGGAAGTGCCGGAAACGGACAAGCCGGCAAGCAGCGAAGAACGGTTCCTGGCCTTGGTCGCCGAAATCGAACCTGGCATGGACACCACGCTCGGCAGGCGGCTGCCGCTGCGCTTCACGCGCGACGGGCGCCCCACCGATTCGGCTACCTTCATGTTCTATCGCGGCCTGCACCTTTACAAAGGCCGGGTCAGCGCTGCGGCGGGCGCCCTGCCCGCCGACAGTTTCGAGCGCTTCGCCAACCATGCGATGACCCGGATCGTGCCGGCCGTCCAGGTGCGCAATACCGGGGGCTGCGACCAGACATCGATCACCATCGATTCCCAGGCCGGTGAAGAGCAGCAACAGGAGCAGCTGATGCGCGGCATCATCGAAAGCGCGAGGCGCAATGAGGACGAGAAATGCAAGCCCGTCCTGGACAAGTCCGTGCCGGCCGGACATCGCGCCATCGAGCTGGTCTACCCCGCGTCGATGTGGAATTGAGGTTGATGGCCGGCTGGATCCCGTCCCAGCCGTGACAGAATCGGCGCATGCCGGACAACGAATCGCTGGACCACGCTGTCGACACGCTGGTGGAGCGCGCCCTGGCCCGCCTGGCCGAGCGCGCGCCGGCCGCGGCCAGTCCGTCGCGCCGCCCGGCGCTGGCAAAGCTGGCGATCGCCAGCGACTTCGCGATCGATACGCTGGTGCGGCAGCCGGCCCTGCTTGAAACGCTGGACGACCCGCTGGTCACCGTGCCCGACCTGGGCGCCGACGCGGCGGCCGACTGGCCGTCGCTGCTGCGGCGCTGGCGCGCCCGGCAGTCCACGCGCCTGGTCTGGCGCGACGTCATGGGCATCGACGACGTCGACGCCACGCTTGCCGGCGCCAGCCGCATCGCCGACCAGGCCCTGCAGGCCGGCGTGCAGGCGCTGATCGGACCGCTCGAACAGGCCCATGGCCTGGTGCGCAATCAGGACGGGCAGGTGCAGTCGCTGGTGGTGTTCGGCCTGGGCAAGCTGGGCGGCCACGAACTGAATTTCAGCTCCGACGTCGACCTGGTCTTCGCCTTTCCCGAACACGGCGTGTCCGACGGCCCGCGCCCGCTGGAGGCCGAAGCCTGGTTCACCCGCCTCGGGCAGCGCCTGGCGCAGTTGCTGGGCGACGTCACCGGCGACGGCTTCTGCCACCGCGTCGACCTGCGCCTGCGTCCGTTCGGCGCCAGCGGGCGCCTGGCCCTGAGCTTCGGCGCGATGGAACAGTACTACCAGCGCGAAGGTCGCGACTGGGAGCGCTACGCCTGGATCAAGGCCCGCCCGGTGGCCGGCGACCTCGCCGCCGGCCAGCGCCTGCTCGACACCCTGCGGCCCTTCGTCTACCGGCGCTACCTCGACTACAGCGCGCTCGACGGCCTGCGCGAGATGAAGGCACTGATCAGCGCCGAAGTGCAGCGCCGCGAACTGGCCGAGGACCTCAAGCTCGGTCCCGGCGGCATCCGCGAAGTCGAGTTCCTGGTGCAGGCGCTGCAGCTTATCCGCGCCGGCCGCGAACCGGGACTGCGCGGCCGGTCCCTGCTGCCGGTGCTGGCCGCGCTGGCCGATGCCGGCCACGTCAAGGCCGCCACCGCACAGCGCCTGGCCACCGCCTACCGCTACCTGCGCCGGCTGGAGAACCGCGTGCAGATGCTGGCCGACCAGCAGGTGCACGCCCTGCCCGACGACCCGCTGCTGCGCCATCGCATCGCCCGCGGCCTGGGCCATCCGGGCGAAGGCGAACTGCTGGCCGAACTCGATGGCCATCGCGCCGTCGTGGCCGAGGAATTCTCCGGCCTGCTGGAGGCGCGCCGCCGGCGCAAGGCGCCGGTCAGTTCGCTGGTGCAGTACTGGCGCGCGCTGCCCGATGGCGGCGACCCCGCGGTGCTGGCCGACGCCGGCTTCGAAAACGCGGAAATCCAGGACGCCCACCTGCGCGACTTCGCGCGCACGCCGGCGGTGCGCTCCCTGTCCTCGCGCGGTCGCCAGCGCTTGGACAACGTGCTGCCGGAACTGCTGGCCGCCGCCGCCCGTTCGCAGGCGCCCGACGCCGCCCTGCCGCGCGGCCTGGCCCTGCTGCAGGCCGTGACCCGCCGTACCAGCTACCTGGCGCTGCTCGACGAACAGCCGGCCGCGCTGGCGCGCCTGGTGGACGTCACCGCGCGCAGCGCGCTGCTGTCCGAACGCCTGGCCGCGCATCCGCTGCTGCTCGACGAACTGCTCGATACCCGCGCCGCCGGCCCGGTCCCCGACGACGGCGAGATCACCGAGCTCGTGGCCGAGGCGGCTTCGCGCCTGCCGCCGGGGGACATCGAGGCGGGGCTCAATGCGCTAAACGAAATGCGCCAGGCCATCGGTTTCCGCGTGGCGCTGGCGACCATGGGCCTGCGCCTGCCGCCGGTGCAGTCGGCGTCGCGCCTGGCGACGCTGGCCGAGTCGCTGCTGGCGGTGCTGCTGCGCCTGGCCGAAGACGACCTGGCGCGCCAGCACGGCCGCGTGCCCGGCGCCGGCCTGGCGGTGCTGGGCTACGGCAGCCTGGGCGGGCGCGAACTGGGCTTCGGGTCCGACCTCGACCTGGTGTTCCTGCACGACGCACCGCCCGACGCCAGCTCGGACGGCGACCGTCCGCTCGACGCCAATCGCTATTTCGGCCGGCTGGCACAGCGCCTGGTCAGCCTGCTGGGCACGGTCACCGGCGCCGGCAAGCTCTACGAAGTGGACGTGCGCCTGCGGCCCGATGGCGCCCAGGGCATGCTGGTTTCAAGCCTGGACAGCTTCGCCGACTACCAGCGCCAGCGCGCCTGGACCTGGGAGCGGCAGGCATTGGTTCGCGCCCGGCCGATCGCAGGTGCGCCGGCCGTGCTCGACGCCTTCGACCGCATCCGCCGCGACACCCTGCGCACACCGCGCGAGCCCGATGCGCTGCGCGACGACGTGCTGAAGATGCGCCGGCGCATGCGCGCCGAACTCGACCGCAGCAACGCCGCCCGCTTCGACCTCAAGCAGGGCGAGGGCGGCCTGGTGGATCTGGAATTCCTGCTGCAGGCCCTGGTGCTGCTGCACGCCGGCGAACACCCGGCGCTGTGCGAACCGCGCGACACGCCGGGACTGCTTCGCGCCGTCGATGCCGCCGGGTTGCTGCCCCCCGGCAGCCTGCAGCCCCTGCTCGACGCCCACGCGCTGATGGTGGACATGGGCCTGGACTGCACCCTCGACCAGCGCCCGCGCCTGGTCCCCCCGGACGACGCGCTCGATGCCGCCCGCGCGCAGGTGCGAATCGCCTGCCAAGCCAGCCAGCTACCCTTCTGAAATGGGGTCAGGGGCCGCGGTAGTTGGGCCAGTCGGGAAGGCGGTGCTTTTTCGCGTAGTAGCGGTAGTAGCTGGCCATGGCCAGGCCGAAGAACAGGCCGGCCAGCAGGGCGACGCCCGCCGAGGCAGCCACTGTCATGCCTTCCCGCCACCACATGAACACCCACATCAGCAGGCCCCAGCCGATCGCGAAGAACAGGCCGGTGCCGAAGGCCAGCGGCAGGAAGCCCATGAAGATCGGCGGCGGCGTCTGCAGCCCGGCCTGCCACATCATTCGCCAGGCGGGCGGCGCCAGCGTGTAGGGCGAAAAACCCAGCGGCACCAGGTGGCGCTGCATCGCCTCGACTTTTTCGGAATGGTTCACGCGCGGGCTCCAGAGAAAGCCGAGTTTCTACAGCGAAAACCGGTCATGCACCAGCGCGGCGATGCGCGGGGTTTCGCGCAGCGCCTGCGCAGGGCTGTCTTCGGGTAGCTTGCCCAGCACCCGGATGCGGCCACGCGCCAGCATCGCGTCGAGGTAGCGACGGACGCGGCCGCTGGCGCGCTGGGGTTCGGGCACGTAGACCGGGCATTCGGTGGCGCAGGCTTCGGACACCATGTTCACCGAGTCGGGGCTGACCACGATGCGGTCGGCCCAGCCCAGGGCGCCGGCGTAGGGGTTTTCGCCGTCGCCGGCGTCGAACCAGCGTTGTCCCGGCACGTCGGCCCAGTAGGTGCGCGCCAGCGCCGCCAGTTTGGCCGGTGTTCGCCGCGAACCGATCACCAGCAGGCTGCCGCCGTCCATGGCCAGCCAGTGTTCAAGCTTGGCGGCCATCACTTCGAAGGCGCCGCGGTCGAAGCGCACCGCCGGCGTGGGCCCGCCCAGCAGCACCACCGTGCGCGGGCCGGGCAACTGGCCCAGCGCGGGAAAATCGCGGCGGCCCTGCGCCAGCCAGGCATCGTCCACGGGGTTGAGGCTGCCGCACAGGGTGATGACGTTGGCGCCGGTGCGGCCGTCGTGTTCGGGCGCAACCACCAGGTCCCAGTGCGTCGTCGGCAAACGCGGATGCAGCACCTGCACGACGCGCGCGCCGCGTTCGCGCAGCAGCCGGGTGGCCAGGGCGGCGCGTCGCCCGGCGCCGATGGCCAGGGCCGGGGGTGATTCCAGGGCGGCCAGGAAGGCGGGGCCGAACGCCCTTTCCGCGCCGGGCAATCGCCGCGGTGCCAGCCAGCTCCAGGGGGCGGCGGTCTGAAGGCAAAGCTCGCGCCCTTCCGGCGCCAGCGCCTGCGCCAGCGCCAGCGCCTGCCGGCGATGGCCGGCGGCGCCGTCGTGCAGGGTCCAGCAGGTGAGGGGAAGGCCAAGCATCGGCCAAGCCTAGCCGGAACGGTGGCGGCACCGCGAGGCCGCGGTGCCGCCGGACGCTTCAGTCGCCGGTGAGGCGGGTGCCGAAGTTGATGTTGGCCGAATCGACCAGGGTGGCCTGGCCCTGCAGCGACATGCGGATGGTGATGGGCTCGCGGAAGAAGCGACGCGCCTGGGCTTCGGTCAGGCCGTAGCCGTTGACGAGCGAACGCTTGCTGACGATGCCGCCGATGCAGGTGCGGGTCTGGGTGAACTGCTCGAGCACGAAGTCCCCGGGCTCGAGGTAGCCCGAGACGTTGATCGCGCCGACGCCCACTTCGATGGCGCCGTTGTAGGGCGTGCCGGTATTGGGGTCGCTCAGTCCGTCCAGCACCTCGCTTTCGATCCGGTAGGTGGGGAAGACCCGGAACTGGTAGGGCGCGCGGGTCGCCCCGTAGTTGGCGAATGCCACGCCGGCGATCGGCGTCTGCCAGTGGCAGATCAGCGAGTGGCTGCTGCGGCCGGGCAGGGTGACGACGGCGACGTCCTCCGCGGCGAACGGGGTAGGCGCGCCGGCCGGGTTCAGGGTGATGCAGCGCGGGTCGGCCGGTTCGCCGGGCACGCTGCAGTCGGGCAGCAGGTAGATGTAGCCCGACAGCAGGCCCAGCCACTTCACGTTGCGGCCGAAGCTGTCGGCGTCGCCGACTTCTTCGGGGGTGGGCGCGGCCTTCCGGGCCAGGCCGGCGCGTTCGGCCAGGATGGCGGCGCGGCCTGCGGCCAGCGCCTTCTTCACGTCGGGGGACCGGAAGCTGTCGTCGGCCAGGGCAGGGGCCGTCGCCAGCGCGGTGGCCAGGGCCAGGAACAGGGGGCAGGCTTTCATGCGGATTCTCCTTGGGTGTCCGGCGCCCGGCGGGGCGTCGGGGAGGCCGGCGCAGGGGCGCCCATGCCTCTGCTTGCCTTTACGCAGTAAGTTGGGCGCGGGGTGCCAGAATCGGCGTTGAATGAAACGATACGTTCACTGGGCAGGGCTGCGTTGCGATGGCATGGCCAATAAGCTGGGCCTCCTCGCCAAACCCCGGAGACCCCGCATGAAGTTCAAGCAATTCGCCCTGGCCGGCCTGTTCGCCCTGGCCACCCTGCCGGCCCTGGCCGCCGACACCTACACCATTGACCCCACCCATACCCAGGTCGAGTTCACCTACAGCCACTTCGGTTTCTCCAACATCACCGGCCGTTTCGACAAGGTCGAATCGCAGTTCGCCTTCGACGCCGCCGACCCGACCCGGTCCAGCGTCACCGTCACCATCCCGGTGGACAGCATCAGCACCGGCGTGGAAAAGCTCGACGGGCACCTGCTGAGCGCCGATTTTTTCGACGCTGAAACCTACCCGACCGCGACCTTCACCAGCACCGGCGTCACCGTCGCCGGCGAAGGCAAGCTAGCCGTGGCCGGCGACCTGACCATCCACGGCGTCACCCGACCGGTGGTCATGGACGTCACCATCAACAAGGTCGGCGAGCACCCGATGAGCAAGAAGCCCGCGGCCGGCTTCGACGCCAGCATCGACATCAAGCGCAGCGAATTCGGCGTCGGCGGCTACGCCCCGGCCGTCAGCGACGAAGTGCGCATCGAGATCACCGTCGAGGCCCAGAAGGCCGGATAAGCCGCCCCCGGGGTCCGGGCATGTAAAATGCCGCCCGGACCCCGAAGGACCTTCATCATGTCGCGTACCGACACCGCCACTGCCCGCGGACAGGCCAACGCCGAACGCCGTTACGAGGTTCAGCTGGCCGACCTGCCGCTGTCCTGCCCGACGCCGGCCATGGCGCTGTGGAACTCGCACCCGCGGGTCTACCTGCCGGTCGAGGCCACGGGCGAGGCCATCTGCCCGTACTGCGGCGCCCACTTCGTCCTCAAGGGCTGAGGCCCGGGCGGGTTTCCCGGCCGTGCGCCGCCTCACCGTCGTCCAGCTGCTGCCGGCCCTGCACAGCGGCGGCGTTGAACGTTCCACCCTCGAAATAGCCGCCGCCCTGGTCGCGGCCGGGCACCGCTGCGTCGCCATTTCCGCCGGCGGTCGCTTGCTCGAACGCCTGCTGGCGACCGGCAGCGAACACATTCAACTGCCCGTCGGCCGCAAATCCCTGCTGGCCGCGCCCGGCACGATGCGCCGCCTGCGCGCCGAACTGGCCCGCATCCAGCCCGACATCGTGCACGCCCGTTCGCGCCTGCCGGCCTGGTTGGCCTGGTGGGCCCTGCGCGGCCTGCCAGCGCCGCGTCCGCGTTTTGTCACCACCGTGCACGGCCTGAACTCGCCGGGCCGCTACAGCGGCATCATGCGCCGCGGCGAACGGGTGATCTGCGTTTCCGACACCGTGCGTGGGCACGTGCTCACGCACTGGCCCGACACCGACCCCACCCGCCTGCGGGTGATCCCGCGCGGCATCGACCCGGCGCAGTTCCCGCGTGGCCACCAGGCACCGGAAGACTGGCGCACCGCGTTCGCCGCAGAACACCCGGCACTGCAGGACGGCCGCCTGCTGCTGATGCCCGGCCGCGGCACGCGCCTGAAGGGCCACGCCGACGCCATCGAATTGCTGGCCCGCCTGCGCGGCGCCGGCGAAGACGCCCGGCTGTGGCTGCTGGGCACCCGCGAACCCGGCCGCGAGGCTTATGTAGCCGAACTCGAGGCCCTGGCCCGCGAACGCGGCGTGCTGGCGCAGCTGGTCATCAGCCCGCCCCGCCACGACGTCGTGCACGCCTACGCCGCGGCCGACCTGGTGCTGCAGCTGTCGAACAAACCCGAGGCCTTCGGCCGCACCGTCATCGAAGCGCTGTCGGTGGGCCGCCCGGTGCTGGGCTGGGACCACGGCGGGGTTGGCGAACTGCTGCGTGCACTGTACCCGCTGGGCGCGGTGCGCCGGGGCGAGCACGCCGCGCTGGCCGACGCCGCGCGCGCCATGTTGTCCGGGCCGCCGCCGATGCCGGTTACCATGCCCTACACCCTGGCCGCGATGCAGGCGGCCACGCTGGAGACATATGCAGGCCTCGTCAACGACTGAAAGCCAACTGCGCTGGGCGCCCTGGTGGGTGCTGGCGTCGGTGGCGCTGTGGCCGCTGCCCGGGCCGGCGGAAGCCGTGCTGTCGCTGGGTGCGCTGGCGGCGCTGGCGGTGCTGGCGATACAGCGTTTCCGCGGCGGCATGGCCCTGCTCAGCCACGAGGCCTGGGCGCTGACGACGGTGCTGTTCCTCAGCTACTGGCTGCCCGAGCTGCTGTCCTCGCCCGACGCGCTCAACGCCCGCCGCGCCGTGCGCGAATCCTTGCTGGACCTGCGCTACCTGCCCTTCCTTTGGCTGGTCGCCATCGCCGTTGCCAACGATCGCGGGCGCCGGCTCACCTTCGTCGGCATCGCGGTCATTTGCGGCTTCTGGCTGGTCGACGCCCTGGTGCAGGCGGCCACCGGCTGGAGCCTGGGCGGTCCGGCCACCGCCGACCGGCTGAGCGGCGTCTTCGGTGCCGGCAACCTGAAGCTGGGACTGGTGCTGGCCAGCCTGGCCCCGTTTCCGCTGATCGCCGCCGCCGAACGCTTCGGCCTGGGCGGCTGGCTGCTGGTCGCCATGGGCCTGGTGGCGGTGGTGCTGCTGGCGGGTGCGCGTGCGTCCTGGCTGACCCTGGCCCTGGTGCTGCTGGCCAGCGCCTGGCTGCAGTTCCGCAACCGCCGCGCCATCCTCGTCCTGGTGGCCGGTACGGCGGTGACGCTGGTGTTGGCGACGGCGTTTTCGGACAAGCTGCAGGAGCGCGTGCAGCGCACCGGCGCCATGCTCGACGGCAGCTCCGAAGGCGTGGACCACGCGCTGTCGGGGCGCCTGCCTATCTGGCGCACCGCTGCCAACATGGCCATCGCGCATCCGGTGAACGGCGTCGGCGTGCGCGGTTTCCGCGACGCCTACCCCTTGTATGCCGACGAAGCCGACCCCTGGCTCGACGACCCCGACCATGGCGCCGGCTACCACGCGCACCAGATCGTGCTCGAGGTGCTCAGCGAAACCGGCCTGGTCGGTGCCTTCTTCTGGCTGGGCGGCGCCGCGCTGGCCTGGCGCGCCTGGCAGTTCGCGGGGCCGCAGGCGCGGCGACGCGCCCGGGCGCCCGGCCTGGCCCTGGCGGTGACGGTGTTCCCGCTCAATACCCACCTGGCGTTTTATTCGACCTTCTGGGGCGGACTGACGCTGCTGCTGGCGGCGCTGTATGCCGGCAGCCTGCTGGCGGACAAACCGCGCGGCAACGCCGCCGACGGGGGCTGAGGGCCCATGCCCTGCTTCTTCCAGCCGCTGCTGCAGGCCGTGGCGTGGCTGGCGGGGCGCTTGCCGCAGCGTGGGGTGCTGGCGCTGGGCCGGGCCCTGGCCTGGGGGCTATGGCCGGCGCTGGGTTCGCGCCGGCGCATCGCGCGCATCAACGTGGACCTGTGCTTCCCGGGGCTGGGTGCCGCGGCGCGCCGCCGCCTGGCCGATGCCAGCGTGGTGAACACCGTCGTGGGCGCGCTGGAACTTCTGCGCGCCTGGCATGCGCCGCCTGCCGTCCTGCGTGGCCTGGCCGACATCGAAGGCCTGGACCACCTGCGCGCCGCGCTCGGGCGTGGCCAGGGCGTACTGCTGATGTGCGGCCATTTCACCCATACCGAACTGGCCGTGCGCTTGCTCGGCGAGGCCCTTGGCCGGCCGGTGCGGGTGGTCGTGCGCCGGCACAACGACGCCTGCCTGGAGCGCTGGTTCGAGCGTTCTCGGGCGGCCGTGTACGGGCCGAGCATCGGCAAGAAGGACGTGCGCGGCCTGATCCGCGCGCTGCAGGCGGGCGAGCCGGTGGTGTATTCGGCCGACCAGAACTTCACCTACCAGAACGCCTTCGTGCCCTTCTTCGGCGTGCCCGCCGCCACGCTGACGGCGACGCCGGAGCTGGTGCGGCGCGGCCGCGCGGTGCTGCTGCCGTTCTGGTACCGGCGCGGCGACGACGGCCGCTACCGCATCCGCATTGAAGCCGGCTGGCCGGGCTGGCCGTCCGACGATCCGGTCGAAGACGCCGCGCGCTACATGCGCGAGCTTGAAACCGTGGTGCGCGAATGCCCGGAGCAATACCTGTGGGCGCATCGCCGCTTCAAGACGCGGCCGCCGGGCGAAGCGCCGGTGTACTGATCAATACCGGCGCCGGCTGCCGTCGGGTTGGCGCTTGAAGCGCTGGTGCAACCACAAATACTGCTCGGGCCGCCGGCGGATCAGGCCCTCGAGCGTGGCCATGATGCGGGCGGTGTCGGCGGTGGCGTCGCGGGTGGGAAAGTCTTCCAGCGCCGGCAGGATTTCAATGCGGTAGCGACCATCGTCCAGTCGCTCGTGGAAAAGCGGCAGCACCACCGCGCCGCCCAGGCGCGCCAGCTGGTGGGTGGAGGTGAGGCTCCAGGCCGGCTGCCCGAAGAAGGGCACGAACACGCTGTCGCCGCGCCGGGTCTCCTGGTCGGGCGCGAACCACAGCACGCCCCCTTGTTTGAGATGCCGGATCGCCGGCCGCAGCTCGTCGCGGGCGAACATCGCCTTCGCGTGGCGCAGGCGGCCGCGTTTGACGGCCCACTCCATCGCGGCCTGTTCATGCGGGCGGTACATGGCGCCCAGCTCGACCTGCTGGCATAGCAGCCGCAGGCACACTTCCAGCGTGGTGAAATGCGCCGAGACCAGGATCACGCCGCGGCCACCGGCCTGGGCCGCCTGCAGGTGCTCGATCCCGGTCAGCTCGTAGCCGCGGTCCACCGGCGCCAGCCGGCCCCACCAGGCGCGCAGGAATTCGAACAGGCCCAGGCCCAGGGAAGAAAAATTCTCGCGCAGCAGCTTCTCGCGCGCGGTCGGCGCCATGTCCGGGAAACACAGGGCCAGGTTGGTCGCGGCCACGCGCCGCCGCGAAGGCAGCAGGTGCAGCATCGCCCTTCCCAGCAGCGGCCCGACCCGCCGCTGCAGCCACCAGGGCCAGCGCGCCACCGTCCAGCCCAGGGCCACGCCCAGCCAGGTGGGCCAGGTGCGGGGCGACAGCGGCGGCGGCGGGAAGTCGGGCGGGGCCATGCGGCGGACATTCTAGCCGGGGTATCCTGCGCGCCATGCAACCCACCTTCGGACAGCGCGTCCTGCTGGGCCTCTACGCGCTGGTCCTGCACCTTGCGTTCCCCATCACGCTCTACCACCTGGTCTGGCGCGGCATGCGCCAGCGTGACTACCTGCGCCGGTGGACAGAGCGTTACGGCTGGCTCGAGGGCAAGCTCGACCTGCACGACGCGATCTGGGTGCACGCAGTGTCGGTGGGCGAGGTGATCGCGGCGCGGCCGCTGGTGGACGGCCTGCTGGCGCGCCACCCGGACCGCCCGGTGCTGGTCACCACCATCACGCCGACCGGGTCCGAGCGCGTGCGCGCGCTCTGGGGCGACCGCGTGCACCACGTCTACCTGCCCTACGACCTGCGCGCGATGGTGCGGCGTTTCCTCGACCACGCGCGGCCGGCGCTGGCGGTGATCGTGGAAACCGAGATCTGGCTGAACCTCTACGTGGAGTGCGAACGTCGCGGCATCCCGCTGATGATGGTCAACGCCCGGCTGTCGGAGCGTTCGCTGCGCGGCTACCTGCCGGTGCGCGCCATGGCGAGGCTGGCCATGCAGTCGGTGGACCTGGTGGCGGCGCAGTCGCGCCAGGACGCCGAGCGCCTGGCCCAGATCGGCGCCCGGCGCGAGCGCATCGTCGTCACCGGCAACCTCAAGTACGACCTGCTGCCGCCCGAAGGCGTGCACGAACAGGCCTTGCTGTGGCGCCGCGGCTGGGGCGAAGGCCGGCCGGTGTGGATGGCCGCCAGCACCCACGGTCCCGAAGAGGCCGACGTGCTGGCCGCGCACCAGGCCGTGCTTGAACGGCACCCCGATGCCCTGCTGCTGTGGGCGCCGCGCCATCCCGAACGGTTCGGCCCGGTCGCGGCCCTGGCCCGGGAAGCCGGGCTGGCCGTGCGCACGCGTCGCGGCCAGCGCCTGCCGGTGGCGACGACCCAGGTGTTCATCATCGACACGATCGGCGAGCTGCTGTGGTTCTTCGCCTCGGCCGACCTGGCCTTCGTGGGCGGCAGCCTGTGCCCGGTGGGCGGCCACAACGCGCTTGAACCCGCGGCGCTGGGCGTGCCCAGCGTGGTCGGGCCGCACACCTTCAACTTCGCCGAAGTCACCCGGCGCCTGGGCCAGGCCGGGGGGCTGCTGCAGGTGGGCGACGCATCGGCGCTGGCCGGCACCCTGGGCGAGATGCTCGGGGATCCGGCGCGGTGCCGGGAGATGGGTGCAAAGGCGCGCGCGGAAGTGCGCGCGCTGGGCGGGGCAGTGGGTCGGACGCTGGACCTGGCCGACCAGGTCCTGGCGGGCCGGCGCCAATTCGGCGCCGGCACCGCGGGGGACTAGCGGAGCTTATTCCCCGTCTTCGCTGGCCGGCATGACCAGCGGGGCTTCGGCGTCGGCGGTCAGCACGCTGTTCACGGCCTGCAGGTCTTCGACGGTGATCGTGCCGGCGGCCTGGCGCAGGCGCAGGGTATTGACCAGGAAGGCGTGGCGGGCGCGGGCGTATTCGCGCTGGGCCTGGAACAGCGCCTGCTGGCCGATCAGCACGTCGACGATGGTGCGGGTGCCGACCTCGAGGCCGGCTTCGCTGGCCTCGTAGGCGGCCTGGGCCGACACCACCGACAGGCGGCGGGCTTCGACTTCGGCTTCGCCGGCCACCAGCGACCGCTGGGCGTTGCGGGTGAAGCGCACGACGGCACGGCGTTCCTGTTCCAGCTGATCGGCGGCGATGTCGCGGCCATGCACGGCCTGGCGCACGCCCGACTGCACGGCGCCGCCCGCGTACAGCGGCACGCTGAGCGTGACGCCGACCGTGCTGCCGCCGCCGGAGGTGTTCGGGCCGCCCGGGTACTGGTTCTGCCAGCCGGCGTTGTCGCCGATCGAGGCGCTGGCCGACAGGGTGGGCAGGTGGCCGGAGCGGGCCGTGCGGATGTCACGCTCGGCGGCCGCCAGGGCCAGCTCGGCGGCCAGCAGGTTGGGGTTGGATTCGGTGGCGATGGAAACCCATTCGGCCGCGTCGCCCTCGATGGTGTTCTTGGGCACGAAGCCGGGCTCCAGGCCCTGCATGTTGTCCAGGCGCACGCCGGTGATTTCGGCCAGGGCCTCGTGGGCGTCCTCGAGCGCGGTGGCGGCGGCGATGGCGTTGGCGCGGGCGCTGTCGTAGCGGGCGCGGGCCTCGTGCACGTCGGTGATCGGCGCCAGGCCCACTTCCAGGCGCTTGTCGGCCTGGTCGAGCTGGCGCTTGACCGAACGTTCCTCGGCGCGCGAGGACACCAGGGTTTCGATGGCGGTGAGCACGTTGAAGTAGGCGTCGGCGACGCGGACGATCAGGTTGTCGGCCTGGGCGCGCAGCTGGAAGGCGGCCTGTTCGTCGCGCAGCTTGCTGGCGTTGAGCGAGGTGTAGTTGCCGTAGTCGTACAGCGACTGGCTGAGGCTGGCGCCGTAGCTGCGGTCGCGGCTGTACATGTCCTGGCCGCGCACGCGGGAGTCGGTGAGGCTGGCGCTGGCGCTGATCTGCGGCAGCAGGCGGGCGCGGGCCTGCACGACGTTTTCGCCGGTGGCCAGGCGCTGGGATTCGGCGGCGGCGAGCACGGGGTCGGACTCGCGGGCCATCTGGAAGGCATCCATGAGATCCGCGGCCGAAACACTGCCGGCGGCGCCGGCAAGCAGGATGGCGGAAGCGAGGGGACGAAGGCTCAGGCGCATGGGGAGGGTCCTGGTATCAAAGGGTGAACTGCGCGGCCGGTTCGGCGCCGTGCAGGTAGGGCACGTCGGTTTCGAACAGGCTTTCGCGGTGGAAACTGTCGCCGTGGCGGGTGATCAGCAGGGCTTCCTGCACCGGTGACCGGCCATGGATGACGAAGAGCCGGCCGCCGGGCTTGAGCCAGGCGCCGAACCGGTCGGGGTCGGTGGCCACGGCGCCGGTGATGCAGATGGCATCGAACTGGCGGCCAGGGGTCCACGCGAACACGTCCGCCACTTCTACCCGTACGTTGGTGACGCTTTCGGCAAGGAGCCGGGCGCGGGTGCGTTCGACGAAGTCGGCGTGGCGATCGATGCTGGTGACGTCGCGCGACAGCGCGGCCAGGCAGGCGGTGACGAAACCCGAGCCGGTGCCCACTTCCAGCACGTCGTCGCCCGGGGTGATGGCCATGGCCTGCAGCATGCGGCCTTCGACCACCGGCTTCATCATGACCTCGCCGTGTTCGAGCGGCAGCGGCAGGTCGGCAAAGGCCAGCTTGCGGTGGCGGGGCGGCACGAAGTCCTCGCGACGCACGCTCATCAGGGTTTCGAGCACGCGCGGGTCGAGCACCTCCCAGGGCCGAACCTGCTGTTCGACCATGGCGAATCGGGCCTGCTGGAAGTCAATCGTCATTACGGCTAAATCCTTGAATCACAAGGGTGCTGATTCTACGCCCCGGCCGGGGGCCGCGGAAGGCGGAACACGGTCGGGAAACTGGGAAAGTGAATACCGGATGGCGCACCGGCAGCGGGAACGCAGCCCCATGGCAGCAAGGATGCTGGCCGCGGCGTGGCCCCCTGTAGTGCCATTGGTCACCGGGACTTCACGCTGGCCGGGGCGCCGTTCACGCTTCAGCGGCGGCCGGGGCCGTAGGCGCGCAGGAACATGTCCACCGTGGCTTCCAGGTGGCTTTCAAGCTGCGGACCGGCCAGCGGCGCGGGGCAACTGCAGACCAGGCGGGCGTGGTGTTCGCCCTTGAGCAGGGCGAAAAACTGCGATGCGGCCCGGGTGCAGTCGGGGACCTGCAGTTCGCCGGCTTCGACCTCGGCGCGCAGGAAATCGGCGAAGGCTTCCTGGATGCGCTCGGGGCCGGCTTCCCAGAACAGGTGCGGCAGCGGCGAGTTGTCCGGCAGTTGCTGGGACATGATCCGGTGCACGGCGATCGCCTCGTCCGAGGTGATCAGCCGGAACAGCGCCCGCGCGATGCGCAGCAGCTGGGCCCGCATCGGCCCTTCGAAGCGGGCCACGAACAGGTCGGCCGGCAGCAGGTCTTCGCAGCTGGCCTTCACGGCCTCGACGAACAGGCTTTCCTTGTCCTGGAAGTGGCTGTAGACGGTCAGCTTGGACACGCCGGCGACCTGGGCGACCGCGTCCATGGCCGTGCCCTCGTAGCCGCGCGCCAGGAACAGGCCCTTGGCGGCTTCGAGGATGGCGGCGCGCTTGCCCGGGTCCTTGGGACGGCCGGGCGAGGCGGGGCGGGGGGCAGCGACCATTCGGGGGGCGTCCGGGGATTATTGAACTGGCGAGTATGGTAAAGCTACTATGCCCCCAGTTCAATCAATCTGCTGAAGCCGCCATGACTGCTGCGACCCTGCGACGTCTCCCCCGGAAGGCCGGCCTGCGCCTCGGTTTGACCGCCGGCCTGCTGGTCCTGCTTGGCGGCTGCGGCGACGATTCCGCGCCCCCGGAATCCGCCCGCCCGGCCTGGGTGGTGCAGGCCACGAGCCAGGGCGCCGCGCCCACGGCGTACGCCGGCGAAGTGCGGGCGCGCCACGAACCGGCGCTGGCTTTCCGCATCGGCGGCAAGATCAGCAAGCGTTTCGTCGATGTCGGCGCGCGGGTGAAGAAGAGCCAGCCGCTGGCCGAGCTCGACGCCTCCGACGTCGGCCTGCAGCGCGACGCGGCGCAGGCGCTGCTGTCGTCGGCGGAAGCCGACCTCGCCCTGGCCACCTCGGAACTTGAACGCTACCGCGACCTCGTGGACCAGCAGCTGGTCAGCCGTTCGCTATACGACGCCCGCGTCTCCCAGCACGAAGCGGCGCAGGCGCGGGTTCGCCAGGCCCGCGCCCAGGCGGACGTGTCGGTGAACCAGGCCGGCTACGCCGTGCTGCGGGCGCCGGCGTCGGGCGTCATCGCCCAGCGCCTGGCCGAGGCTGGCCAGGTGGTGGCGGCCGGGCAGACCGTGTTCGTGCTGGCCGAGGATGGCGAACGCGAAGTCGCCATCAGCGTGCCCGAACGCGACGCTCGCGATTTCAGCGTCGGCCGGCCGTTGGCGGTGGAGCTGTGGTCGCGCCCCGGCGAACGTTTCCCCGGTTCGCTGCGCGAAATCTCGCCCTCGGCCGACCCGCAGGCGCGCACCTTCGCGGCGCGGGTCAGCTTCGACCCCGGCGACACGCCGGTGGACCTGGGCCAGAGCGCCCGCGTGTACGCCAACGGCGGCGACCAGCCGGTGGTGACGGTGCCGCTGTCTGCGGTGCACGAAAAGGACGGCGGCGCGGCCCTGTGGGTGGTCGACCCGGCCGATTCGAGCGTGCACCTGCGACCGGTGGTGCTGGGCGCCTACGGCGAGGACCGCGTGCCGGTGCTCGAGGGCCTGGCGGCCGGTGACTGGGTGGTGGCCGCCGGCGTGCACCTGCTGCTGGACGGCCAGCGCATCACGCCGATCGACGACCAGAACCGGCCCGTGGACGTGGCGCCCCCGGCCCCCGACGCCGACGCGCGCTGAGGCCGGGGCATGGACAGCCGCTTCAATCTTTCCCAGTGGGCCCTGAACAACCGGGCCCTAGTGCTGTATTCGATGCTGGTGCTGGCCTTCCTGGGCGTGGCCAGCTACCAGGGCCTGGGCCAGTCCGAAGACCCGCCCTTCACCTTCAAGATCATGGTGGTGCGCACCTTCTGGCCGGGCGCCACCGCGGATGAGGTGGCCCAGCAGGTTACCGACAAGATCGAAAAGGAAGTGATGGAGACCGGTCGCTACGAATTCGTGCGCTCGTATTCGCGCGCCGGTGAGTCGCTGGTGATGCTGATGTCCAAGGATTCGCTGCGCTCGAGCGAGCTGCCGGCGCTGTGGTACGACGTGCGCAAGAAGGTGGGCGACGTGCGCCACACGCTGCCACAGGGCGTGATCGGCCCGTATTTCAACGACGAGTTCGGCGACACCTTCGGCAACATCTACGCGCTGTCGGGCGACGGCTTCGACTACGCCACCATGAAGGACTACGCCGAGCGCATCGAGCTGGTGCTGCACCGGCTGCCGGACGTGGGCAAGATCGAGCTGGTCGGCCTGCAGGACGAAAAGATCTGGATCGAGCTGTCCAACACCAAGCTCGCCACCCTGGGCCTGCCGCTGGACCAGGTGCAGCGCGCCATCGACGAACAGAACGCCGTCGCGCCGGCGAGCTTCTTTGAAACGCCCACCGACCGCGTGCAACTGCGGGTATCGGGCCGCTTCGACAGCGTGCACGAGATCCGCGACTTCCCGATCCGCATCGGCGACCGCAGTTTCCGCCTGGGCGACGTGGCCGAGGTGCGCCGCGGTTTCGCCGACCCGGCGGCGCCGCGCATGCGCTTCATGGGCGAAAACGCCATCGGCATCGCCGTGTCCATGCGCAGCGGCGGCGACATCCTGAAGCTGGGCGATGTGCTGGACGCCGAATTCGCGCGCCTGCAGGAAACCCTGCCGGTGGGCATGACCCTGCGCAAGGTGTCCGACCAGCCGGCGGCGGTGCGCAGCGGCGTGTCCGAGTTCGTGCGCGTGCTGACCGAAGCCGTTGTGATCGTGCTTCTGGTGAGCTTCTTCTCGCTGGGCTTCCGCACCGGCCTGGTGGTGGCGCTGTCGATCCCGCTGGTGCTGGCGATGACCTTCGCGGCGATGAATTATTTCGACATCGGCCTGCACAAGATTTCGCTCGGCGCCCTGGTGCTGGCGCTGGGCCTGCTGGTTGACGACGCCATCATCGCGGTCGAGATGATGGCGGTGAAGATGGAACAAGGTTACGACCGCGTGCGCGCGGCGGCCTTCATGTGGAAATCAACGGCCTTCCCGATGCTCACCGGCACCCTGGTGACGGCGGCGGGTTTCCTGCCCATCGCCACGGCGGCCTCGAGCACCGGCGAATACACGCGCTCGATCTTCCAGGTGGTGACGATCGCGCTGCTGCTGTCGTGGATCGCGGCGGTGGTGTTCATCCCCTACCTGGGCGACAAGCTGCTGCCGACGCCCAAGCCGGTCGCGGCCGGCGACGCCAGCCATGGCCACGACCCCTACGACACGCGCTTCTACCGGCGCTTCCGCAGCTGGGTCATCTGGTGCGTGCACCACCGCTGGCTGGTGATCACGGTGACGGTGGCGGCCTTCGTGGTGTCGCTGGCGATGTTCCGGTTCGTGCCGCAGCAGTTTTTCCCGGATTCAACGCGGCTGGAGCTGATGGTGGACCTGGAGCTGGCCGAGGGCAGCTCCCTGCGCCACACCGAAGCGGTGGCCCGGCGGCTGGAAAAGGCCCTGGCCACGCGCGAGGACATCGAAAGCTACGTCGCCTACGTCGGCAGCGGCACGCCGCGTTTCTACCTGCCGCTGGACCAGAAGCTGCCGCAGGCCAACTTCGCCCAGTTCGTCATCCTGGTGCCCGACATCGGGGCGCGCGAGGACGTCCGGGCCTGGCTTATCGGCCTGTTCGAGCGGGACTTCACCGACGTGCAGGCGCGCGTGTCGCGGCTGGAGAACGGGCCGCCGGTGGGCTTCCCGATCCAGTTCCGCGTCTCCGGCGAACACGTGGACGTGGTGCGCGAACTGGCGCGCGAGGTCGCGACCCGCGTGCGGGCCAACCCCCACGTCACCAACGTCAACCTGGACTGGGACGAGCCCAGCAAGGTCGTGCGCCTGGTCATCGACCAGGAGCGGGCGCGGGTGCTGGGCGTGAGTTCGGCGCAGGTGGCGGCCTTCCTGCGCGGCTCGCTGTCGGGCACCACGGTCAGCACCTACCGCGAAGGCAATGAACAGATCGAGATCCTGCTGCGCGGCCCGGCCGAAGAACGCGAACGCCTGTCGCTGCTGGGCAGCCTGTCGGTGCCGTCGCACGGCGGCCAGCCGGTGCCGCTGTCGCAGATCGCCACGCTCGAACACGGCTTCGAGGACGGCATCATCTGGCATCGCAACCGCCTGCCGACGGTGACCGTGCGCGCCGACGTGTACGGCGAGGTGACGCCGCCGTCGATCACCGCCGAAATCCTGCCGCGGCTCGATGACATCCGCGCCGCGCTGCCGCCGGGCTACCTGCTCGAAACCGGCGGCACGGTCGAGGACTCCGGCCGCGGTTCGCGTTCGGTCGCGGCCGGCGTGCCGTTGTTCATCGGCGTCGTGGTGACCCTGCTGATGATCCAGCTGCGCAGCTTCCCGCGCACGCTGATGGTGGTGCTGACGGCGCCGCTGGGGCTGATCGGCGTGGTGCTGTTCCTGCTGGTGTTCCGCGTGCCCTTCGGCTTCGTGGCGATGCTGGGCACGATCGCGCTCAGCGGCATGATCATGCGCAACTCGATCATCCTGGTGGACCAGATCGAACAGGACATCGCCGCCGGCAGCCCGCCGGCCCGCGCCGTCGTGGACGCCACCGTGCGCCGCTTCCGCCCGATCGTGCTGACCGCCCTGGCGGCGGTGCTGGCGATGATCCCGCTTTCGCGCAGCGTCTTCTTCGGGCCGATGGCCGTGGCCATCATGGGCGGCCTGATCGTCGCGACCGCCCTTACCCTGCTGTTCCTGCCGGCGCTGTATGCGGCCTGGTTCCGCGTCCCGAATCCCGCCCGGGTGTAGTTGCGTTTTTGTACGCGGATCAAAGCGGATTAACGCCCCTCCCACGAAGCCCGCGAAAGTGGTTCAATGGCCCCCGGAAGCGGGGGTGCCCGGCGGGATGCGGGCTGAGACATACCCTTCGAACCTGATCCGGTTGATACCGGCGTAGGGAAGCTTCGTGGTGCCGGCCCCGTGCCCGCGCCCGGCGCCGCCGCTTCGTTCCAGCCCCCGGCCTCCTTGCCGCGGAGCGCGACCAAAGGACGAACGCATGAATGCCCTGCCCACCGAACTGCTGCGCCAGGCCCAGCAGCTTTCCGAAGAAGTGACCCGGCCGATTCCCGGCTCGCGCAAGATCCATGTCGAAGGCTCGCGCCCCGACCTGCAGGTGCCGATGCGCGAGATCGCGCTGTCGCCGACGCCGCGGATGTATGGCATCCAGGAGCCGAACGCCCCGTTCTGCACCTACGACACCTCGGGTCCCTACACCGACCCGGACGCGACCATCGACCTGGCCGCGGGCCTGTCGGCCCTGCGCGCGCAGTGGATCGCCGACCGCGGCGACTGTGCGCCGCTGGAAGGCCTGAGCAGCGAATTCGGCCGTTCCCGCGCCGACGACGCCAAGCTCGACGCCGTGCGTTTCCCGGCCCTGCGCCCGCCGCGCCGTGCCCTGGCGGGCCGCAACGTCAGCCAGATGCACTACGCCCGCCGCGGCATCGTCACGCCGGAGATGGAATACATCGCCATCCGCGAAAACCAGCGCATCGAGGCCATCACCGAAGCCCACCTGCTGCAGCGCCACCCGGGCGAATCCTTCGGCGCCAGCCTGCCCGGCCTGATCACCCCGGAATTCGTGCGCGACGAAGTCGCCCGCGGCCGCGCCATCATCCCGGCCAACATCAACCACCCGGAAATCGAGCCGATGATCATCGGCCGCAACTTCCTGACCAAGGTGAACGCCAACATCGGCAACAGCGCCGTTTCGTCGGGCATCGCCGAGGAAGTGGAGAAGCTGGTCTACGCCATCCGCTGGGGCGCCGACACGGTGATGGACCTGTCCACCGGCAAGCACATCCACGAAACCCGCGAGTGGATCATCCGCAATTCGCCGGTGCCCATCGGCACCGTGCCGATCTACCAGGCGCTGGAAAAGGTCGACGGCAAGGCCGAGGACCTGACCTGGGACATCTTCCGCGACACGCTGATCGAACAGGCCGAGCAGGGCGTGGACTACTTCACCATCCACGCCGGCGTGCTGCTGCGCTACGTGCCGCTCACCGCCAAGCGCGTCACCGGCATCGTCAGCCGCGGCGGCTCCATCCTGGCCAAGTGGTGCCTGGCCCACCACAAGGAAAATTTCCTCTACACGCACTTCGAGGAAATCTGCGAAATCATGAAGGCCTACGACGTCAGCTTCTCGCTGGGCGACGGCCTGCGCCCGGGCTGCATCGCCGACGCCAACGACGCCGCTCAGTTCGGCGAGCTCGAAACCCTGGGCGAACTGACCAAGATCGCCTGGAAACACGACGTGCAGACCATGATCGAAGGCCCCGGCCACGTGCCGATGCAGCTGATCAAGGAAAACATGGACAAGCAGCTGCGCGAGTGCGGCGAGGCGCCGTTCTACACCCTGGGCCCGCTGACCACCGACATCGCCCCGGGTTACGACCACATCACCAGCGCCATCGGCGCCGCGATGATCGGCTGGTTCGGCACCGCCATGCTTTGTTACGTCACGCCCAAGGAACACCTGGGCCTGCCCAACAAGGCCGACGTGCGCGAGGGCCTGATGGCCTACCGCATCGCCGCCCACGCCGCCGATCTGGCCAAGGGCCATCCGGCCGCCCAGGCCCGGGACAACGCCCTGTCCAAGGCCCGCTTCGAATTCCGCTGGGAAGACCAGTTCAACCTGGGCCTGGACCCCGAGCGGGCGCGGGAATACCACGACGAAACCCTGCCCAAGGACGCCCACAAGGTCGCCCACTTCTGTTCGATGTGTGGCCCGCACTTTTGTTCGATGAAGATCACCCAGGACGTGCGCGAGTATGCTGCGGGCAAGGGCGTGGCCGACGAAGCCCGGGCGCTGGAGGAAGGCATGGCCGAAAAGGCTGCCGAATTCCGGGCCCAGGGCGCGCAGGTGTATCGCCGGGACTAGGGAACCCGACGTGTTCAAACCCAATAGGCATGTCCAGACGATGACGCTGCCGGGCGGCGGCCTGTGCCTGGTGGTGGACGACGCCATCGCCGAACCGGAGCGCTGGCGCGCGCTGGCGGCCAAACATGCGTCGCAGTTCGCAGGTGACCCGCTGGCGGGTTACCCGGTGCGCCGGCTGCCGCTGCCCGGGCCGGTACTGACCGCCATTCACGTGTTCTTTTCCGAAACCTTCCGCGAACCGCTGGGCTTCCGGCGCGTGGTCGAAGGGCAGGGCTGGCTGTCGCTGGCCACAGCACCGCCGGTCGCGCCGGCGCGGGCGTCGTACAGCGGTCCGGGGCAGGGTACGGCCGTCATCAGCCTGTGCCTGTTCGAGGACCCGGCGCTGGGCGGGATGGTGTTCCCGCCCTCATTGTTCCCGGGTGACGAGCCACCGCCCCGGGTGGAAGCGCGCTACAACCGGCTGGTGGTCTTCGACGGGGCCAGCTGGCACGCGCCGGACATTCCGGCTTCGGTCCGGCTTTCCGATGATCCGGCGCAGGGGCGCCTGACCCTGGACGCCCGTTTCACCTGCCGGCGCCGGCTTCAGTAGTTGAGCTTGACCGGGCTGGCTTCGAAACGCTGCACGGAGTCCAGCACTTCCTGGCGCGCGGCCTCGGCGCCTTCCCAGCCGTCGAGCTTGACCCACTTGCCCTTTTCCAGGTCCTTGTAGTGCTCGAAGAAGTGGCCGATGCGGTCGAGCCAGTGCTGGCTGACCTGGCCGATGTCCTGGATGTGGGTGTAACCCGAAAAGACCTTGTCCACCGGCACCGCCACCAGCTTGGTGTCTTCGCCGGCCTCGTCCTTCATCTTGAGCATGCCGACCGGGCGGCAGCGGATGACCGAGCCCGGGATCAGGGTCAGCGGCAGGATGACCATCACGTCCACCGGGTCGCCGTCGCCGCACAGGGTGTGCGGCACGTAGCCGTAGTTGCAGGGGTAGCGCATCGGCGTGGACAGGATGCGGTCCACGAAAATGGCGCCGGTTTCCTTGTCGACCTCATACTTGACCGGCTCGGCGTCCTTGGGGATTTCGATGACGACGTTGATTTCATTCGGCACGTCGCGGCCGGTGGGCACCAGGTCTAGGGCCATGGGGGAACACTCCTGAATCCGCCCCGGAAAGGGCATGCGTGGGGGGCGCAAGGATACGGGAAAGGGCTGGAGCCCGCACCCGGCGCCCTGCGGCGCGCCACGCCGGCCGGACTAGGCAGCGGCGCGCCCAGCCGCCAGAATAGGGCGGTCGCCCCCGCCGGAGCCCGTTCGATGGCCCATCAGTCCCTGCTCGACCCCAAGGCGCTGGAACTGCTGCGCATGCTCGACCGCGACCGGCCGGGCGCGTTCAGCGAATTCGTGCGCATGTTCGTGCACGAGGCCCCGGACCTGGTGCGCAAGATGGAACACGCCCAGGTGGCCGGCGACGCCGACGGCCTGGGCAAGGCGGCCCACTACCTGCGCTCGGCGGCCCTGGCCATGGGTGCCAGCGACCTGGTGGCCGTCTGCCAGGAGCTCGAACACCTGGCCAACGACGAACTGATGGACGAAGCCACCAACGCCCGCTTCGTCGAACTGCGCCGGCGCACCCGCGACGCGCTGATCCTGCTTTTGCAGGAAGTCCCGCAGATTTGAGCTATTCGCCCAGGCTTCCCATGATTCAAAAGAAAAACCCCGGCCGAAGCCGGGGTTTTCCGTTTGCCGCCGCCGCCCTTACAACATCGGGATCAGCAGCAGCGCCACGATGTTGATGATCTTGATCAGCGGGTTGATGGCCGGGCCGGCGGTGTCCTTGTAGGGGTCGCCGACGGTGTCGCCGGTGACCGCGGCCTTGTGGGCTTCGCTGCCCTTGCCGCCGTGGTGG
Source organism: Arenimonas soli (assembly GCF_014643775.1). Classification (GTDB taxonomy): domain Bacteria; phylum Pseudomonadota; class Gammaproteobacteria; order Xanthomonadales; family Xanthomonadaceae; genus Arenimonas; species Arenimonas soli. The sequence goes on along the minus strand of NZ_BMKC01000004.1, from coordinate 34,735 downwards.
CCTTCTTCGATGTACTTCTTGGCGTTGTCCCAGGCGCCGCCGCCGGTGCACATCGAGATGGCGAGGAACAGGCCGGTGACGATGGTGCCGATCAGCAGGCCGCCGAGCGCGGCCGGACCCAGGATCAGGCCGACCAGGATCGGGATGACCAGGGGCAGCATCGACGGGATGATCATTTCCCGGATCGCCGACTTGGTCAGCAGGTCCACCGCCTTGTCGTACTGCGGCTTGCCGGTGCCTTCCATGATGCCGGGGATCTCGCGGAACTGGCGCCGCACTTCCTCGACCACGGCGCTGGCCGCGCGGCCCACGGCCTGCATGGCCAGGGCGCCGAAGAGGTAGGGGATCATGCCGCCGATCAGCAGGCCCATCACCACGTAGGGATTGTCGATCGAGAAGTTCACCTGTTGCCCGCTTTCCTGCAGCTTGTGGGCGTAGTCGGCGAACAGCACCAGCGCGGCCAGGCCGGCCGAACCAATGGCATAACCCTTGGTCACGGCCTTGGTGGTGTTGCCCACCGCGTCCAGGGCGTCCGTGGTCTTGCGGATTTCCTTGTCCATGCCCGACATCTCGGCGATGCCGCCTGCGTTGTCGGTGATCGGACCGTAGGCGTCCAGGGCCACCACCATGCCGGCCATCGAAAGCATGGCCGTCGCCGCGATGGCGATGCCGAACAGGCCGCCGAGCGTGTAGCAGCCCCAGATGGCGGCCACCACGGCCAGCACCGGCGCGGCGGTGGACTTCATCGAGACCGCCAGGCCGGCGATCACGTTGGTGCCGTGGCCGGTTTCCGAGGCCTTGGCAACGTCCTGCACCGGCGCGTATTCGGTGGCGGTGTAGTACTCGGTGATCACCACCATCGCCGCGGTCAGGCCCAGGCCGACCAGGGCGCAATAGAACAGCGGCATGCCGATGGCGGGGACGAACATGCTGTCGGTGATGAAGTAGAAAGCGATCGCCGCGAGCACGCCCGAGACCGCCAGGCCGCGGTAAAGCGCGTTCATGATCTTGCCGCCGTCTTTCACCTTCACGAAGAAGGTGCCGATGATCGAGGCGACGATCGAAGCCGCGCCCAGCACCATCGGGTACAGCACGCCGGCCCAGCCGTAGGTGGTGAAGAAGATGCCGGCGATCAGCATCGCCGCGATCACGGTGACCGCGTAGGTCTCGAACAGGTCGGCGGCCATGCCGGCGCAGTCGCCGACGTTGTCGCCGACGTTGTCGGCGATCACGGCCGGGTTGCGCGGGTCATCCTCGGGGATGCCGGCTTCGACCTTGCCCACCAGGTCGGCGCCGACGTCGGCGCCCTTGGTGAAGATGCCGCCGCCCAGTCGCGCGAAGATCGAGATCAGCGAGGACCCGAACGCCAGGCCGATCATCGGCTGCATCGCCGCGTTCACGGTGGTGGCGTCCTGCGCGCCGGTGCCACCGAGCAGGTACCAGAAGTAGCCCGCCACGCCCAGCAGGCCCAGGCCGACCACCAGCATGCCGGTGATGGCGCCACCCTTGAAGCTGACGTTGAGCGCGGTGTTGAGGCTGACCGTGGCCGCCTGCGCCGTGCGGACGTTGGCGCGGACCGACACGAACATGCCGATGAAGCCGGCCGCGCCGGACAGGATGGCGCCGATGGCGAAACCGATCGCCGTGGACCAGCCGAGCACCGGCACGAAGCCGATCACCAGGAACAACACCACGCCGACGATGGCGATGGTGCGGTACTGGCGGCTCAGGTAGGCGCCGGCGCCTTCCTGGATGGCCGCGGCGATCGACTGCATTTTTTCGTTGCCGGCCGGCTGGGCGACGATCCATCGCGCCACGAAGATGCCGTAGAGAATGGCAATCGCCGCACAGGCGATCGCGAGGTGTAGTCCGTACTGCTCAAACATGCCAACCCTCCCCAGAGTCAAACAGCGAACAAACGTAAGCGGCCGACTGGCCGCCCCGTCCGAGTATGGCCGAAGGCAGGGGGTGAAGCCACAAGGCCCGCCGGGCGGGCCGGCGGGCCCGGGAGAGGGGCTAGCCGGCGTCGCCGGGCGCGGCCGGCGGCGTGTATTCGCAGGCGCCGATGCGTTCGCCCTGGAAGCGCATGTTCATTTCCATGGACTGGCCCTGGCTGGTGCCGACCATGTTCATCTTGCCGCGATAGCCGCCGGAGTCGAGCTGCTCGAACTCGCCCTTCGCGGTGAGGTCGGCCTCGCCGGTGCACACGAGCGTGTAGCGCGCCGTCTTGCCCTCGACCTCGAAATCGGTGATCGAGCAGTTGTCGTCGTGCGGCACCATCTTTTCGCTGGTGTGGTCCTTGGGGCCGCAGACCTCGGTGGTCTGGTCCGGCATCTTGAACGGCAGGCCGACCATCTCGACCTGGGTGGTCACCCGGTAAAGGCTGCCTTCCTGGGCTTGGGCCAGCACGCTGCCGCCGGACGACAGGCCCAGCGCAAGCGCAGTGAGGGTGGCCAGGTTGCGGATTTTCATGGGGTTCTCCTGTGGGATGACTCAGTCGAACGCCGGCAGCGTCTTGGCCACGGCGTGCAACTTGAGGCGAACGTATTTCGGCAGCCCGTCCGGACCATAGGGCGGCGGCGCCTCGCCCTTCACCAGCGGCGTGAGGTAGCGCCGGCAGGCGGCGGTGATGCCATAGCCCGAGGCGTCGATGAAGGCCTTGGGCATGGTTTTTTCGTGGTTGGCGATGTCGGCAAGGGGCGCCGGCTCGATCTTCCATCGGTAGGGCTTGTCCGACGTGCGCACGATCACCGGCATCACCCCGTTCATGCCCTTCAGGGCGTATTCCACGGCTTTCTTCCCGACCGCCTGGGCATGGGCCAGGTCGGTTTTCGAGGCCAGGTGCCGGGCCGAACGCTGCAGGTAGTCGGGCACGGTCCAGTGCACCTTCAGGCCCAGCTTGTCCTTGACCGTGGCGGCCAGCAGGGGACCGACGCCACCGAGCTGGCTGTGGCCGAAGGCGTCCTTGCCGGCGCCGGCGTCGGCGACGAAACCGCCGTCGGCGTGGCGCAGGCCTTCGGACACCACCACCACGCAGTAGCCCACGCGCTTGACCACGGCCTGCACGCGGGCCAGGAACTTCGCCTCGTCGTAAGCCACTTCCGGGAACAGGATGATGTGCGGCGCCTCGTCCTTGCCCTGGCCGGCCAGGCCGGCGGCGGCGGCCAGCCAGCCGGCGTGCCGGCCCATCACCTCGTAAACGAAGACCTTGGTGGAGGTGTCGGCCATGGCGGCGACGTCCAGCGCGGCTTCGGCCACGGACACCGCGGTGTACTTGGCGGCGGAACCGAACCCCGGGCAGCAGTCGGTCACCACCAGGTCGTTGTCGACGGTCTTGGGCACGCCGATGCAGGTGAGCGGATAGCCCGAGGATTCGGCCAGCTTCGAGAGCTTGAGCGCGGTGTCGGCCGAATCGTTGCCGCCGTTGTAGAGGAACCAGCGCACGTCGTGGGCCTTGATGACGGCCAGCAGGCGTTCGTACTTGGCTGCGTCTTGTTCGAGCGACTTGAGCTTGTAGCGACAGCTGCCGAAAGCGCCGCCCGGGGTATGGGCCAGCGCCCGGATGCTCGCGGCCGTTTCCTTCGAGGTGTCCACCAGGTCTTCGCGCAGCGCGCCGAGGATGCCGTTGCGGGCGGCGAGGACCTTGATCTTCCTGGCCCGGGCGGCCTCGATGACCGCGCCGGCGGTGGCGTTGATGACGGCGGTGACGCCGCCGGATTGTGCGTAGAGCAGCTTGCCTTTGTTCATGCCGCGATTGTAGCCCAGGGGCGGCTGTCATCCGGGCGTCGCGGGGGCGTCATGGCAATGAAACCCGGCTGCCGCAGTTTGTCGCCTTTCGCCCACAGGACGACTCCGCATGCCCATGCCCCGCCGCAACGGCCCCCGCCCCCGGTTCACCCTGCTCGCCAGCGCCATGGGCCTGGCCCTGCTGCCCTCGCTGGCCATGGCGCAGACGGCTGCCCCGGCCCAGCCGGGAGAGGAAAAAGCTGCAGACACCGCGACCCTGGCCACGGTGGAGGTTCGTTCCCAGCTCGAATCGCAGCTGCGTGCGCTGGACCTGCAGCGCGACGCGGACGCGATCATCGGCGTGGTCTCGTCCGACTCGCTGGGTGTCTACCCGGACAAGAACGTCGCCGAGTCGCTGCAGCGCCTGCCCGGCATCAGCATCACCCGCGACCAAGGCGAAGGCCGCTTCGTGGTGGTGCGCGGCCTGGACGCCTCGCTCAACAGCGTGTCGGTGAACGGGATGCCGATCGGCACGCCCGAGGATTCGAGCCGCCAGGCCACGCTGGACGTGATTCCCTCCGACTCCACCGAGCGCCTGACCGTGGTCAAGGCCCCGACGCCCGACATGAGCGGCGACGCCATCGGCGGCAGCATCGAGATCGAATCGGCCTCGGCCTTCGACCGCGACGGCCGCAGCCTGCGCGGACGCGTCGAGGCGAGCTACCCGCAGCTCAGCGGCGACGTCAACTCCAAGCTGGCCTTCAATTACAGCGACGTGTCCGGCAACGGCGAGTTCGGCGTGGCCTTCGGCGTCAATCGCTCCGAGCGCGACTTCGAATCGGACAACGTCGAGGTCGAATACGACTTCAACGACAATCTCGGCGACGACCTGCTGATCCCGGTCGAGCTGCAGTACCGCAAGTACTTCGTCAACCGCGAACGCACCGGCCTGAACCTCAATCTCGACTGGCGCCCCGAGGGTGGCGGCCGCTACTACCTGCGCACGCTCTACAGCGACTTCACCGACGCCGAAACCCGCCAGCGCAGCATCTATGTGTTCGACGACGGCGAACTGACCGGCGCCAGCGGGGAGACCCGCGAATTCACCGACATCCCGCCCGACGCGCTGCGCCGTCGCCTGCGCTTCCGCACCAAGGACCAGAGCACGCTGGCGATCAGCGCCGGCGGCGAGAACCGCTTCGATGCGGCCAGGATCGATTACCAGGTCGGCTACACCGACACCCGCGAGCGCGTGCCCGACGAAGTGGAGTCGCGCTTTGAATACGACGGCGTCGGCGACCTGTCGGCGATCGTGGACATGTCCAGCCCGGTGCCGACCTTCGCGCTGACCGACCCGGGCGGCGACGGCGCCTGGCTGGACAACGACAACTACGTGCTCGACCGCCTGGTGCTGGCCCCCAAGTTCGTCGATGACGAAGAGACCCAGGCCAAGTTCAACGTCGAGTTCGGCTCCGGCACCGTGACCTGGAAGGCCGGTGTCTCGGGTCGCTGGCGCAGCCGGTCGGCCGACGTCGATGAAGCCGAGCTGCGCATCACCCCCGACCTGAGCCTGGGCGCCTGGACCACCGGTTCGCCCGAACACCGCTTCGGCGACCTGGGCGACGGCATCAGCACGCGCGAGATGCTGGACTACCTGCGTGCCAACGCCGGCGCGTTCGGCGAGCGTCCCCAGGACGTGGCCGAAAACCTGATCCTGTCCCTGGCCGAGGACTACCGCGCCGACGAAGACATCCTGGCCGCCTACGCCATGGGCACCTTCGACTTCGACGCCCTTCGGGTGATCGCCGGCGCGCGCTTCGAGCGCACCGACTTCGACGCGGTCGGCAACGTGGTGGAACTCGACGACAACGGCGACCTGGTGCTGCCGGTGACCGAGCGCGCGGTCTCGGCCAGCTACAGCAACCTCCTGCCGGGCCTGCACCTGCGCTACGACGGCAGCAACGACTGGGTCTTCCGCGGCGCCTGGACCAACACCATCGCCCGCCCGTCCTTCGGCGACCTGTCGCCGCGCCAGACGATCAACCGCGAGGACAGCGAAATCGACGCCGGCAATCCCGAGCTCGATCCCTACGAGTCGTCCAACCTGGATTTCTCGGCCGAACACTACCTGGGCAGCACCGGCGTGTTCTCGGTGGGCGTGTTCCACAAGGACATCGACGGCTACATCGCCGAAGTCACCACCAATGCCGACCCGGACTTCCCCGGCTTCGAGGTCACCCGGCCGGTCAATGGCGACGAAGCCACCGTGTTCGGCGTCGAGCTGAACTGGCAGCAGTCGCTCGACCAGCTGCCGGGGGCCTGGAGCGGCCTGCTGTTCGGCGTCGGCGCCACCTGGCTCGACACCGAGTTCAGCCTGCCGCAGCGGCCGGGCGAAACCTTCACCCTGCCGCGCGCCTCCGAAAACATCTACAGCGCCTACCTGGGCTACGAATGGGCGGGCCTGAGTGCGCGCCTGAGCCTGGCCAAGCGCAGCGACTACCTCGACGAGATCGGCGACAGCCCGGACTACGACATCTACGTGGCGCAGAACACCCAGCTCGACCTGAGCCTTGGCTACGACGTCAGCCGGAACTGGAGCGTCTACTTCGAAGCCTCCAACCTGCTCGACGAGCCGCTGGAGCTCTACCAGGGCAACGCCTCGCGCACCCTGCAGCGGGAGGAGTACGGCCGCAGCTACGCGCTCGGCCTGCGGGTGAATCTGTAAGCAGGGCAAGGACTTGGCGGCGGCCGCGGGCACCGCGGCCGCCCGCGCGGCAGGGCGTTTTCATTGACTTGGGACCGCCCGGCCAGTAGCGTTTCCAAGTCCGCACGGCCTGTCGGCGGCCCCATTAAAGAGAAAAGGGGTTAAGACGGCGTCGTGCGTCCTTGTTTATAGGGGTTTGAAACGATGCGACTGGTACTTCTCGGCGCGCCCGGCTCGGGCAAGGGCACGCAGGCTTCGCGTCTGCGTGAACACCTGCAGGTGCCGCACGTCTCCACCGGCGACCTGCTGCGCGCCGCGGTCAAGGCGGGCACCCCGCTGGGCCTGCAGGCCAAGGCGGTGATGGAGTCCGGTGCGCTGGTCTCGGACGAAATCGTGCTGGGCATGCTTGAAGAGCGCCTGACCGCCGGCGACACCGGCAACGGTTTCATCCTCGACGGTTATCCGCGCAACCTGGTGCAGGCCAACGCCCTGGACGCGCTGCTGCGCAAGCTCGGGCAGCCGGTGGACATCGCCGTGCAGCTGGACGTGGACGCCGAGCTGCTGGTCGAGCGCATCGCCGGCCGCGCGCAGGTCGAAGGCCGCGCCGACGACACCCCGGAAGCCGTGCGCAACCGGCTGAAGATCTACAACGAAGCCACCGCGCCGGTCGTCGATTTCTACCGCACCACCGGCCGGCTGGCCTGCGTCAACGGCGTCGGCAGCGTGGACGAGGTGTTCCAGCGCATCCTGGAGACCCTGGCGCCCACGCCCGAAGTCGGCTGATCGCGTCGCCGCGGTGATGCCGTGAAACTGCACATCCTTGGCATCTGCGGCACCTTCATGGGTGGCGTGGCGGCCCTGGCGCGCGAGCTCGGCCACGCCGTCGACGGCAGCGACCAGAACGTCTACCCGCCCATGTCCACCCAGCTCGAACAGCTGGGCATCCGCCTGTCGAAGGGTTACGACCCCGCCAACATCGCCGCCGACACCGACGAAGTGGTGGTGGGCAATGCGCTGTCGCGCGGCAACGAGTCGGTCGAACACGTGCTCGACGCCGGCCAGCGCTACATTTCGGGCGCGCAGTGGCTGAGCGAACGCGTGCTGCCGGGCCGCGAAACCCTGGCCGTTGCCGGCACCCACGGCAAGACCACCACGACTTCCATCCTGGCCTGGCTGCTTGAAGCCGCCGGCCGCGACCCGGGTTTCCTGGTCGGCGGCGTGCCGGAGAACTTCGGCGTCTCCGCGCGCCTGGGCAGCGGCCGCGAGTTCGTGGTCGAGGCCGACGAATACGACACGGCGTTCTTCGACAAGCGCAGCAAGTTCGTGCACTACCGGCCGGTGGTGGCGGTGCTGAACAACCTCGAATTCGACCACGCCGACATCTTCCCGGACCTGGCCGCGATCCAGCGCCAGTTCCACCACCTGGTGCGCATCGTGCCGCGCCGCGGCCGGCTGGTCGTCAACGGCGAGGAAGCCGCGCTGGCCGACGTGCTGGCCATGGGCTGCTGGACGCCGGTGGAGACCTTCGGCCTGGACGGCGACTTCGACTGGACCGCGCGCCTGCACGCCGCCGACGGCACCCGCTTCGACGTGCTGCGCCGTGGCGTCGTCGTGGGCACCGTCGAGTGGTCGCTGGTCGGCCGGCACAACGTGATGAACGGCCTGGCGGCGATAGCGGCCGCGCACGCCGTCGGCGCCGACCTGGGCAAGGCCATCCCCGCGCTGCGCGACTTCGTGTCGGTCAAGCGCCGGCTGGAGGTGTTGGGCGAACGCGGCGGCGTCACCGTCTACGATGACTTCGCCCACCATCCCACCGCCATCCGCACCACGCTCGAAGGCCTGCGCGCGCGCGTGGGCAGCGCGCGCATCGTGGTGGCGATGGAACCGCGCAGCAATTCGATGCGCCTGGGGGCGCACGCCGACCAGATCGCGCCATCGCTCGACGGCGCCGACGCCGTGGTGTTCCTGCACCGGCCCGAGCTGGCCTGGGACGGCGGCAAGGTGGTGTCCGCGCTGCGCGGCGAGGGGGAGACCGTCGCCGACGTCGAAGCACTGCTCGCGGCGCTGGGACGTCGCTGCCGCGCCGGCGACCACGTGGTGTTCATGTCCAACGGCGGCTTCGACGGCGCGCCGCGCCGCTTCCTGGCGCAATTGGGCGGCTGAACGTGGCGGTGTCCGAACTGCCGCTGTTCCCGCTTTCAACCGTGCTGCTGCCGGGCGGGCGGGTGTCGCTGCGCATCTTCGAGCCGCGTTACCTCGACCTGGTCAAACGCTGCGGCCGCAGCGGCGAAGGCTTCGGCATCTGCCTGATCCTGGCCGGGCGCGAGGTCGGCGAAGCCGCCACGCCGGCCGCGCATGGCACCGAGGCGGTGATCGTGGACTTTTCGATGACCGACGACGGCCTGCTCGGGCTGACCGTCGAAGGCCGGCGCCGTTTCCACGTCGAACGAACCCGCGTGCGCGACGACGGCCTGGTGCTGGGCGACGTGCAGTGGCTGGAAGACCCGCCGCCGCAAACCCTGCGCGACGAACATGCGCTGCTGTCGGTGCTGCTGGCGCGCATCATGGACAAGGCCGGCCTCGACCACGAGGGCCCGGGCAAGGGCGACCTGGCCGACGCCGCCTGGGTGGGCTGGCGCCTGGCCGAATGGCTGCCGCTGGAGGCTACCGAGCGCCTGGCGCTGCTGCAGCTGGCCGACCCGCACGAACGCCTGCAGCAGCTGGTGGAACGGCTGCCCGACTTCCAGGCCGAATAGGTCAGTCCCTGGCGGGTGGCCGCAGCCGCAGCACCGGCAATCCGTCGTCGCGGCGCACGTCCAGGGCCGACTGCATGTCGCCGGCGTCCTTGCGCAGCGGACCAAGCAGGCTTTCTTCGCCCGGCAGCGCCCGCCAGTAGCTGAAGAAATCCAGTCGGCGGGTGAATTCCAGCGTGTGCACGGTGCCGATCCACAGCGGCTGGTCGCCGGGCTGCAGCACCACCGGGCTGGTCCACAGGCGCAGCACCTGCATGCGGCCGCCGGCGTGCTCGCGGCGCACCATCACCAGCACTTCCGCACGGCCGTTGTGGGTGGCCGGCAGCACCGGCAGGTCCAGCGGCGTGGCGTCCTTGTCCAGGGTCTGCAGCAGGCCGTACCAGCCGCCGACGCTGTAGTCCTGCCAGCCGGCCAGCAGCAGCCGGGTGCGCAGCACGTCCAGCGGGCCGGCCACCTGCACGTTCAGCGGCCAGGCGTCGCGGCCGTGCAGTTCGTTGCGGCGGGTGGGCAGGGCCGCCTGCCAGTCGCCGCGCCACCAGGTGTCGGCGGCCAGCGAAGCCGGCGCGTGCGGCGGGTCGAATTTCACCAGGATGTCGTCGGCCTGGCGGCTGCCGTGCCAGGCCGCCACGCCCAGCACCGCGACGAAGAAGACGGTGGCGATCGGCCGCACCCAGAACGAGCGCACCACGCGGCGCCGGTAGGCGATGCCCAGCGCGGCGATCCACAGCAGTCCCAGCAGGATGCCGGCCAGCACGTCGCTGAGCCAGTGCGCGCCCAGGTACAGGCGCGAGAAGCCCAGCAGGCCCACCGCCAGCGCCGCCACCACGTAGGGCCAGGCGCGGTTGCGGCCGGGCAGTTCGCGCGCGATCAGCACGGCGAAGAAACCGTAGACCACGGTCGCCATCGTCACCGTCGCCGACGGGAAGCTGAAGCCCGGCACCGCGGTCGAGGCCGGGGGCTTGGGCATGTGCAGTAGGTAGCCCAGGAACCAGGTCAGCACCAGGGCGAAACCCGGCGCCGCCAGCCAGTGCCAGGCGGCGATGTGCCGGCGCCGCCACAGCAGCCAGGCGAACACCCCGACCACCGCCGGCGCCAGCACCACCGCGTCGCCCAGGGTGGCCAGGAAGGCCATCGGCACGTCGGCCAGCGGATTGCGCAGGCCGAACATCAGGTGGTGCACGGTCAGGTCCAGGTCGGACGGCGCACTGCCGCCGCCGACCGAAATCAGGATCGAGAAAAAGCCCCAGCCGGCGGCGCCCAGCACCGCCGCCAACAGCAGCAGGGACGCCGATTCGGGCCGGTTCGGGTCGATCAGGGCTTCGGAATAGCGGCCCAGCACCGGGTGTCGGTGCGACCAGGCCAGGGCCCGTTCGAGCATGCCGGTGGTGTGTGCGCCCAGCCAGCGCCACAGGTAGAAGACCAGGGCCCAGATGCCGGCCACCAGCACCAGCACCACCCCCAGCACGATCGCCAGCCGTCCGGCCACCGCGGCCACCAGGTCGAGCGAGGTGCCGAACAGCCAGCCCGGCGCCAGGAAAGTGGCCGACCAGAGCAGCGCGGCGATGGCGCTGGCCGGCACGTATTGCCGCAGCTTCATCTTCAGCATGCCGGCGATGGCCGGCACGAAGGGGCGGATGGCGCCGACGTAGCGGGCCATGACGATCGACTTCATGCCGTGCCGGCGGAAGGTGGTCTCGCCGCGCTCGAGCCACTGCGGATGCTTGTGGAAGGGCCAGCGCTGGCGCAGCTGCGGGCCGTAGCGGTGGCCCACCCAGTAGCTGATGGCGTCGCCGGCGAAGGCGCCCAGGGTGGCGCAGGCCAGGGCATAGGCGCCGTCCACGTGGCCCAGGCCCACCAGGGTGCCGACCGCGAACAGCAGGGGCACGGCCGGGATGGCCACGCCGACGATGACCAGGGCGTCGCCGAAGGCGATGAGGAAGATGACGACGCCGGCCAGGGTCGGGTTTTCACCGATCCACGTGACGAGGGCCTCCAGGCGGGCTGAATCCATGGGGCGCGATTATAGGCTGCCTCCGGGGACCACCGGTTTACACTGCGACCAAAGTTCAGGAGTGATGCATGTCGAACCTTCGCGGCAAGACCCTCTTCATCACCGGCGCCTCCCGGGGCATCGGCCTGGCCATCGCCCTGCGCGCGGCCCGCGACGGCGCGAACGTGGCCATCGCCGCCAAATCGGCGGTGCCCAATCCCAAGCTGCCGGGCACCATCCACAGCGCCGCCGCCGCAGTGGACGCCGCGGGCGGCCAGGGCCTGGCGCTGCAGTGCGACATCCGCGAAGAGGAGCAGGTGAAGGCGGCCGTGGCGGCCACGGTTGAACGTTTCGGCGGCATCGACATCCTGGTCAACAACGCCAGCGCGATCTGGCTGCAGGGCGCGCTGCAGACGCCGATGAAGCGCTTCGACCTGATGCAGCAGGTCAACGCCCGCGGCACCTTCCTGTGCAGCCAGGCCTGCCTGCCGCACCTGCTCGACTCCGCCAACCCGCACCTCCTGACCCTGGCGCCGCCGCCGAACCTGGATCCGAAATGGTGGGGCCCACACACGGGCTACACCCTGGCCAAGATGGGCATGAGCTTCGTCACCCTGGGCCTGGCCGCCGAGTTCGGCCCGCGCGGCGTCGCGGTCAACGCGCTGTGGCCGCGCACGGTCATCGCCACCGACGCGCTGAAGATGATCCCGGGCACCGAACCCGCGAAGTGCCGCACCCCCGAAATCATGGCCGATGCCGTACACGCGGTGCTGTCGCGGGACTCCTGGCGCTTCAGCGGCCAGTTCCTGATCGACGAAACCGTGCTGCGCGAAAGCGGCGTCACCGATTTCAGCCCCTACGCGGTCGATCCGTCGCAGCCGCTGCTGCCGGACCTGTTCCTGGATGACCCCGAACTCGAGGAGGCCCTGCGCCAATGAAATACCTGCACGCCATGGTGCGCGTCCGCGACCTGGACGCTTCGCTTGCCTTCTACCGCGATGCCCTGGGCCTGGTGGAAACCCGCCGCCGCGACTATCCCGAGGGCCGCTTCACCCTGGTCTACCTGGCTGCGCCGGCCAACCCGGAGTCCGAGGTCGAACTGACCTGGAACTACGATGCCGAGGATTATGGCGGGGCCCGCAACTTCGGCCACCTGGCCTTCGAGGTGGACGACATCTACGCCGCCTGCGAACGCCTGCAGGCCCACGGCGTGGTGATCAACCGCCCGCCGCGCGACGGCCGCATGGCCTTCGTGCGTTCGCCCGACCAGATATCGATCGAACTGCTGCAAAAGGGCGGCGCGCTGGAGAAGGCCGAGCCCTGGCTGTCGATGCCGAACATCGGGTCCTGGTAAGCGCCTATAGCCGCGGCGCGGGCGACAGCGACGCGCGGTAGCACTCGCAGGACATCGCCTCCAGGCCGGTGCGGTCCAGGACCTGGATTTCGCCGCGCGAATAGCTAATGACGCCGGCCTTCTGCATCACGCCGGCGGCGATGGTCACCGCGCTTCGCTGCACGCCCAGCATGTCGGCCAGCAGTTCGTGGGTGAGGTGGAAGTGGTCGGCATGGGCCCGGTCGTGGGTCATCAGCAGCCAGCGCGCCAGCCGCGCCTGGACTTCGTGGAAACTGGTGCAGGCCGCAGTGCGCGCCAGTTGGGTCAGCAGGTCGAACAGCTGGCGATGCATCGCGCGCAAGAGTCCGGGGTGGTTCGGAAGTTCCTGCCGCAGCCAGGCGGCGGGCAAGCGCAGGGCGCTGCCCGGACACTTCACGATGCCCAGCATCGGCACGTCATGGCCGTTGCCCAGCGCCAGGCTCAGTCCCAGCATGCCTTCGCTGCCCACCAGCACCATGTCCAGCGGCGGGTGTCCGCCGACCGAGGCGGCCAGGGAGACGCAGGCCGTGAGCGGGAAGAACGCATCACGCAGGGCTTCGCCGGGCCGGAAAAGGGTCACGCCGAAGGCCAGTTCCGCCGGTTCGCAGGCGGCCAGCAACCTGCGCTGCTCGCCGCGCGGCAGCGCCGCGACAAGCGAGTTCGCAAGGGGATCGGGCGTGGACCCAGACAAGGCGTGCTCCTGGTGGACCGGGGGGCGTGGCGCGGGAATCACGCGCGGCCAGGCAGTGCGCGCAGTTTGTTGCAGGCGTCGCAGGCGCTCTGTTCGCTGTGCCACACACAGGCGCCTTGCAGGTTCACCGCAATTGCCACTCGAAGCGGCCGTCGCTTCGTTCCACGGCAAGCAAACGCAGGAACGGGGCAAGCTCTGCGCGCCGCGCCGCTGGCACCACGGCGGTTGCTTCAAACCGTGGATGGGCGCCGGGCTGCCAGGCGCCCTGGCCGCTGATCTGCAGCGGGCCGGCGGTGGTGCGCAGGCTGCCCCGCCAGCCCCCGTCCAGGCCCTGCACGTCCAGCGCGTAGTCGCCCAGCGGTGACACCGGCGACAGTGACGAGCCCGCCGCCTGCCAGTGCACGGTCGCGCTGCCGGCTGCCAGCCCAGGTCCGAACGCCAGACTGTCCGCGACCAGCCGGATCTCGCCGGCGACGCCCCAGGCGGCCATGTCCGGGATGCCGGCGGCCAGCGTGGCGGCCGGCAAACGGATGTCCACGCCGGAAAGCGCGATGCGCGAGCGCGAAAGCGACATCGCCGACAGCGAGGCCGGCGGATCGGTGGCCAGCTCGAAGTCCATTCGCCCGGCCAGCAGCGCTGACGGGCGCAATCGCCAGGCCAGCGGTGCCGCCCAGCGGCGATTGCCGGCCTGGTCGCGCAGTTCGGCCCGGCCCCGTCCCGACCACAGCGTGCCTTCGGGCGAGACCAGGCGCAGGTGGCCCTTGCTGGCTTGGTCGAGCTTCGCATCGAGTAGTTGCGCCGGCGCGAAAACAATCAGCGAAACCACATACAGGAAGGTGCCCGCCGCCAGCCAGGCCCAGGGCTTCATGGCGGCCCCGATGGCACCAGGGTGGCGGTGACGCTGACCTGGCCGGGCGCCGGCAGGGCGTCGATGCGGCACGACTCCAGGCGCACCTGTCGGATCGCCAGGTCTTCGGTCCAGCGAAGCCAGGCTGCGAAGGCCACGGTTTCGAACACCACCACGACCTGGCCCGGGTCGGGCGATTCCAGGCGGGTAGCTGCTGCCGGCGGCAGGTTCGCGTCCAGCGCGGCCTGCACGCGTGCGCGCAGGGGTTCGTCGGAAGGCGGCGCAGCGGGCAGGCGACGCAGGCGCTCGAGTTCGCGGGCCTGCTGGTCCATCGTGGCTGCGCTGGCACGCAGGGCCTGGACATCGCGCTGCAGTGGCTCGCGCGCCTGCAGCGCCGCCACCACCAGGGCCAGGCAGGCGGCGGCTCCCAGCAGGCCCAGCCCGACAAGCACGGCCCGCCGTTCGCGCGTCGGGCGCGACTGCCAGCGCTGGCGCAGCTGGCTGGTCATGGCGCCTGCACCGTGAAGCGCGCCGCCCCCCCCGGCGTTGCCGGCGGCTGCGTTTCAACCTGCAGGCCCGCCTGCACCAGCCGCGTCGCGACCTGCTGCAGGCCGGCGGCATCCACGCCCACCACCTCCGCGACCAGGCCGGAAGATTGGTAGGAAAGCGCGCGCAGGCTGCCCGCGGGGAGGTCGCGGCTGGCGTCGCCGAAATGGGCGAGCAGCGCCGGGAAATCTCCCGGGTCGACCTGGCCGGCGGCGTGGCGGGCCTGCGCCAGCTGCCGGCGCATTTGCAGCGGCGCATTGGCGACGGCCACGGCCTCGGGGAACGCGCTGCGAAAGCGCTGCTCCATCTGCGCCTGCAGGCTGTGCCGCTGGCTTGCCAGCGATGCCCATTCACCGACCAGCAACGTGGCGTGCAAGGCCAGGGCGACGGCGAGCACCCAGGCCGCGGTGCGCAGCCGCGGCGCCAGGTCCGACAGCCCGCGCCAGCCACGTTCCTGGACCACCAGGGGCACGCCGGCAAGCAGCGGCGCCAGGGTCCAGTCGCCGCCGTCGCCGGTGGCTTCGATCTCGACGGCCAGGCCAAGCAACTGCGACCAGGCGGCGGCGTCCGGCGCCGCCTCGATGGCCGTCGGGTGCAGCACGATCCGCGCCGGCGCGGTTCCGGCCGCGCGTGCCTGCGCCAGCAGCAGGCGCAGTGAAACCGGCGGCGTCGTGGCGTCGCCGCAGTCGGTTGCCACGCCTTCGAATTCGCCCGTGCGCACGTAACCTTCGGTGCCGTTCCAGCGCATCTGCCAGCTGCCCGGCAGCCAGGGCAGCAGCAGCGTTTCCGCCTGCCACTCGACGCCGCGAACGCCGGCCGCCGCGAGCGCGCGGCTCCAGGCATCGAAGCCGTCCTGGTCGAACACCGCCAGGATGTCGTCACCCCCGGCCTGGCCCAGCCAGCGCACCTGGTTCAGGGCAGGATCGCCGGCCGTCTGCTCCTCGGCCGCGAAAGCCAGGGCCTGGCCAGACGGCCGGCGTCTTGAAGGCGGCAGCTTCACGCGCAGGAAGACCACCTGCGAGGCCGGCAGCACGACCTGCACGCGCCGGGCGTGGCGCGGCAGCGTGCCCAGGTCGCCTTCGCCGACCACCGTCTCGCGGCCCTCGTTCACCAGCGCCCAGCGGCAGGCCGGTGGCGGGTCGGGCAGCGAGCAGTACAGGCGAAGCAGGCTCACGGGAACTTCCTCCATGCCACGCCGGGCCAGCCGGCGCTGTCGCGCACCAGCAGGGCACTGCCCCGTGCCTGCGCGCCGTGCAGTTCGACCGAAAGGCTGACGAGGAAATAGTCGCTGTTCACCGATATCCGTTCAGGGGCCAGGCGCACGCCCTCCGGCAGCCGGGCGAGGAAGCCGGTGCGGTCAAGGAAGATCGTCCGTTCGCGGGAAACAACCAGGGCCCGGGCGGCCTCCAGGTCGAGGCCGGGCAGCAGCGCCGCCAGCACTTCCGGGCTGGCCGTGTTGACGTTGACCGGCGTGCTGCGGGGCAGGGCGGTGACGAAGGGGCGCAGCCGCGCGCGGACCGCGGGGTCGAAGCCGCGCACGCGGGCCAGTTCGTCCAGGTCGGCAAGCGGCCGGTTGGCGGCGAGATAGGGCGATTCCAGGCCCAGGTAGTAGGCATCTTCCGCGCCGCCCTGGGCGATGCCGTCGGCGTCCAGCCAGTCGCCCAGGCTGGTGGCCAGTGAACCGGGCAGGTCCAGCGAAACCAGCAATCGCTGCACGACGGCCAGCTGTTCGGCGTCCACCTTGCCGTTGCTGACGAGGTTGTTGAGGTTCAAGCGTGCCTGCTGGTCTTCGATGGCGCCGGCCAGCTGGCCGCCTTCCACCGGGATCGGCGGCATCTGCATCGCCCAGGGTTCGCCGGCATGGTCGACCTGGCTGGCGCGCAGGTCGTCGTGCAGCAGCGCGCGCGACCAGTCCAGGCCAGCCTCAAGGACATGCTGGGCCTGGCCGTGGCGGGTGTTTAGCTCGACCCCCCGCGTCCAGATGCTTTGCGAAAGCAGCAGTGCGGTCGCCGCCAGCGCCGCCAGGGCCACCACGGCCATGGCCATCACGATCGCGGCGCCCTTGGGCCGGGAATTCATGCGTCCACCGCGAACAGGCGGAGGATGCGTTCGCCGGAGCCAAGCACCAGCTGCAGGCGCACCGCGCGCGGCATCGCCGGCGACTCCGGCGAAGCCGGCCATGTCGATACCCAGGTCAGGTTCTGGTCCAGGTAGTCCAGTTCCAGCGTCTCGACGTCGTCGAGCACCGGGTAGCGCGCGGGTCGTTCTCCCGGCGTCGCGTCCAGGCCCGACCAGAGCCAGAGTTCGATTTGCCGGCTGTCGTTCAACTGGTAGGCGATGCGTCGCGGCGAATCCATGCCTTCCGGCGACGCGAAGCGACTCAGTTCCAGCCGTGGCGCGGCCTGGCCGGGTGCACGGCCGACCCAGGCCGGTGATTCGCCGCCGGCCGACCGCACCGGTCGCGGCGACGCCATGGCCAGGTCACGCTCGAAGCGGCTGCAGAACGCGGACACGGCCTGCCACTTGCGCGTTTCCGCCAGCACGTGTTCGCGGGTATCAAGCACGGCGCCCAGGCCGCGCCAGGACATCAGCGCCAACAGTGAAAGGATGAGCAGCGCGACCAGCAGCTCGACCAGCGTGAAGCCGCGGTGCCGGTTCATGGCGAGGGCCCCGGTGCGTTGACGACGAAGCCGGTGACGTGGGCCAGGCGGTGTTCGGGTGACTGGCTGGCATGCACGAAGATTTCGACGCGGCGGAAGGCCGGATTGGGCGTGCTGGCGACTTCCTCGCGCCAGGCGAAACCGATGCCCCCCTGTTCTTCCTGGCCTTGCGTGGTGCCAAGCGGCAGCCAGGCGCCGCGCGCGCGGTGTTCGGCCAGGCGGTTGTCCGCCACCCAGACGGCAAGCTGGCGGCCGCGCAGTTCCTGCAGGCTGGTCGTGGCGATGCCCGCGGCGCGCAGCGCTGCAAGCAGTGCGATGGAGATGATCGCCACGGCCACCAGGACTTCAAGCAGGGTGAAGCCCGTGGGCTCGTGTCGTCGCTCAGTGCGCGGCCGGGATGGCACCTTGCCCTCCCTCGTCGCCAATGACGGCGATCTGGCCCACCGGCGAGCCGGTGATGGTGGCGCGGGCCTTGCCCAGGCCAAGTTCAAGCGTGAATGCCGACGCCGCGCCGTCGCTGCTGAACTCCAGGCGCAGCGGGCCGGTGACCGGACTGTTTTCGACGCGCAGGCCAAGCAGGTCCATGTCCCTGGGCAGGGTTCGCGGCAGCAGCAGGTCGCGCCCGCGGATTTCACTCCATCCGTCTTCCCGGTCGTGCTGCCAGAAGCGGTAGCCGGGAGGTTCGGCGGTCCAGGCCACGGCGCGGCCGCTGAAGCGTGCCTCCTCCCGGGCCAGGGCCAGCAGGCGGGCCAGGCGTTCACTTTCGAGGCCGAGCCGTGCACGGTCGTCGGGCAGCGCCACCGCGCTTACCAGGCCCACCAGCAGGCCCATGATCATCAGCACGACCAGCACCTCGAGCAAGGTGAAGCCGCGGCATGCCGGCGTGTTGTTCGGCCGTGGCATCGGGCAGCCCTGCTACAGCTGCCAGGAGCCGATGTCGGCATCGTGGCCTTCGCCGCCCGGCTGGCCGTCGGCACCGAGGCTGAAGACGTCGACTTCGGCGTTCTGGCCCGGGCTGAGGTAAAGCAGCGGCTTGCCCCAAGGGTCCCTGGGCAGCCGGTCCAGGTAGCCGGGGCTGTTCCAGTTCGGCGGCAGCGGTGCGGTGGTCGGGGCGGAAACCAGCGCTTGCAGGCCCTGTTCGGTGGTCGGGTAACGATGGTTGTCCAGGCGGTAGAGCTTGAGCGCCTGCATCACCGCGGCGACGTCCTGGCGCGCCGCGGCCACGCGCGCTTCGTCCGGGCGGCTGATGATGCGCGGCACGACCGCCATGGCCAGGATGCCCAGGATCACCACCACCACCATCACCTCAAGCAGCGTGAAACCGCGCGAGCGGGAAGACTTGTTCATGGCTTTGCCCTTGCAGTGATTCGGCCGGGATCGCCCCGTGCACGCGCACGGAGCGCGGCGAAGAACATTGTCGACAGGGCGGCGCGCGGTCTCTGTTCGCCAGCGCACATACGCACGGTGCGATAGACCCTAGTTTGTGCGGAAGAACACGGACGGCGTAGCGATGGCCAGCCATGCGAGCGGTTTCATTCGATAGTCCGGCCCTGCTGCAGACGACGATCGTGTCGCTGCTCAACACCCTTGCCCTGGCCTGCCTGGCCGCGGTGCTGGCGTACTGGACCTGGCGCTGGGTGCTGCCGGCGCCGGAACCTTCCGTCGGCAGCAGCCAGGCAGCCAGCGGCGCCGGCGCCGGCGAGCTGTTCGGCAGCGCCCCGGCCGGGGTCGTCGTCAGCGCCGCGGGCATCCGGCTGCTGGGCGTGGTCGCGGCGGCCGACGGCTACCCCGGTTATGCGCTGCTGCAGGTTGATGGCCAGCCGATCGTGGCCGCACAGGCGGGCACTACGCTGGCGCCGGGCCTGCGCCTGGCCGAGGTGCATGCCCGCCAGGTGGTGCTTGAGCGCGCCGGCGTCAGCGAAGTACTGCTGCTGCCCAGGCCGCCGACGCCCCTTCCCACACCCGTTCGCTGAGGCCCCGATGTCCCGCCCGAATTCCCGCCGCCACCTCGATGGCCGCCTGCCATGATCGCGTCGCGCAGGCGTCGCCCGACCTTGCCGTACCTCGCAGGATGGCTGCTGGCGTTCGCCCTGGCCGGCGGCGCGGTGGCGCAGTCCGGTCCCGACGACGTCACCCTGAACTTCGTCAACACCGAGATCGAGGGCATGGTGATGGTGATCAGCGAGATCACCGGCAAGAACTTCGTGCTCGACCCGCGGGTGAAGGGCACCATCAGCATCGTTTCCGCCAAGCCGCTGCCGCGGGAGGTCGTTTACGACGTCTTCCTTTCGGCCCTGCGCCTGCAGGGTTATGCGGCAATCGAAACCGGCGGCGTGGTCCGGATCGTTCCCGAGGCCGACGCCAAGCTCTATCCCGGCGCCTCGAGCGGGCTGCGGGTGCGCGCGTCGGGCGGCGGCGACCAGGTCCAGACCCAGGCCTTCCACCTCAAGCACCAGCCGGCCGAGCAGATGCTGCCGATCCTGCGGCCGCTGATCGCGCCCAACAACACCATCACCGCCCACGCCGGCAACAACAGCCTGGTCATCACCGACTACGCCAACAACATGCCGCGACTGGCGCGCATCATCGCGGCGATGGACATGCCCGACAGCAGCGAGCCGGTGGTCATTCCGCTGCACCACGCATCGGCGCTGGACGTGGCGGTGACGGTCAACCGCCTGTTCGCCGAAAGTGCCCCGGCGGCCGCCGTGGCCGGCGCGCCGCCCCGGTTCACCGTCGTGGCCGACATGCGTTCCAACAGCCTGCTGGCGCGCACCAGCGACCCGTCGCGCCTGAGCCAGCTGCGCCGCTTCGTGGCCATGCTCGATTCGCCGGGCAACGCCGGCGGCAACATCCACGTGGTCTACCTGCGCAACGCCGACGCGGTGAAGCTGGCCGAAACCCTGCGTGCGATCCACGGCGCCGACGCCGGCGCCAACATGGACAGCCCCACGGGAGCGATGCTGGGCGCGGCCGTTCCGGCCGAGGTCGAAACGGCCCACGGCCGGACGTCCGGCATCATCCAGGCCGACGCGGCGACCAATTCCATCATCATCACGGCGCCGGACGCGACCTACAACAACCTGCGCGCGGTCATCGAAAAACTCGACGTGCGCCGCGCCCAGGTGTACGTCGAAGCCCTGATCGCCGAAGTCACCTCCGATCGCGCGGCCGAGTTCGGCGTGCAGTGGCAGAACCTTGGCGGCCTGGACGAAAGCGGCCGCCAGGTCTTCGGGGGCACCAACTTCGGCGGCACCGGGGAGAACATCATCGGCCTGTCGCAGAACCCGGGTTCCGCCGGCCCCGGGCTGAACCTGGGCATCATCAACGGTCGCGTGAACCTGCCGGGCATCGGCGAAATCCTCAACCTGGGCGTGCTGGTGCGTGCACTCGAGACCGACGCCAACGCCAACATCCTCTCGACGCCCACCCTGCTGACCCTGGACAACGAAGAAGCCTCGATCATCATCGGCCAGAACGTGCCCTTCATCACCGGCCAGTACGCCACCACCGGCGGTGGCGCCACCACGCCGACGCCGTTCCAGACCATCGAGCGCCAGGACGTCGGCCTGACGCTGCAGGTCAAGCCGCAGATATCCGAAGGCGGCACCGTTCGCCTGCAGTTCTACCAGGAGGTGTCGAGCATCAACGACATTTCCAATCCCGCCGGCGTCATCACCAACAAGCGCGCGGTGTCCTCGACGGTGCTGGTCGAGGACGGGCAGATCGTGGTCATCGGCGGCCTGATCCAGGACGCCACCAGCGAAGGCGTGCGCAAGGTGCCGGTGCTGGGCTCGATCCCGGGCATCGGCGGCCTGTTCCGCAGCAAGAAGCGCGGCCGCAGCAAGACCAACCTGATGATCTTCCTGCGCATCACCCTGGTCCGCGACAGCGCCGGCGCCGACGCCTACACGGGCGAACGCTACGACTACATCCTGGGCCAACAGCAGGCGACGCGGCCCCGGCCCAGCGTCATCTTCGGCGACCCCGAGCCACCTTCCCTGCCCGTGCGACCGCCGCCGCGGATGGCGGTGCCGCTGCCCGAGCCGGTGCCGATGAAGATCGCGCGCCCCGGCCGATGAGCCGGCGCGCCGCCACGCTGCCCTATGCCTTCGCCACCGGGCAGGGCGTGGTGCTTGAATCGGTGTCCGGCGGCACGGCGGAGCTGAGCATCCGCGAAGGCACGCGCGCCAGCACGCTGGCCGAGGTGCGCCGGGTGCTGGGCATGCCGTTGCGGGTCCGACGGGTGGATGCCGCACGCTTCGACGAGCTTGTCGCGGCGTCCTACCACGGTGCCGGCGCCGCCGCGCTGGCGGTGGACCTGGCGCAGGACATGGACCTCTCGCGCCTGCTGCAGGAAATCCCGCGGGTCGAGGACCTGCTTGAAAGCCAGGACAGCGCGCCGGTGATCCGGCTGATCAATGCGCTGTTCACCCAGGCCCTTCGCGAAGGCGCCTCGGACATCCACATCGAACCTTTCGAATCACGCCTGCTGGTGCGCCTGCGCATAGACGGCACGCTGCGCGACATGGTCGAGCCCCCGCGCAAGCTGCACGGCGCGCTGGTGTCGCGGGTGAAGATCATGGCCCAGCTCGACATCGCCGAAAAACGCCTGCCGCAGGACGGGCGCATCACCCTGCGCCTGGCCGGCAAGCCGGTGGACGTGCGTGTTTCGACCATTCCCACCGGCCACGGCGAACGCGTGGTGCTCAGGCTGCTCGACAAACAGGCCGGGCGGCTGGACCTGGGCCGCCTGGGCATGGACGAACAGACGCTGGCGACGATGGACCGGCTGATCCGCCAGCCCCACGGCATCGTGCTGGTCACCGGCCCCACCGGTTCGGGCAAGACCACCACGCTTTACGCCGCGCTGTCGCGCCTGGACGCCGGCGCGCTGAACATCATGACGGTGGAGGATCCGATCGAATACGACCTCGACGGCATCAGCCAGACCCAGGTCAGCGCCCGCATCGAGATGGGTTTCGCGCGGGCGCTGCGCACCATCCTGCGCCAGGACCCGGACGTGGTGATGATCGGCGAAATCCGCGACCTGGAAACCGCGCAGATCGCCGTCCAGGCCAGCCTGACCGGCCACCTGGTCTTCGCCACGCTGCACACCAACGATGCGGTCAGCGCGGTGACGCGCCTGGTGGACATGGGCATCGAACCCTTCCTGCTGGCGTCGAGCCTGATCGGCATCGGCGCCCAGCGGCTGGTGCGCCGGCTGTGCCTGGAATGCCGCGTGCCCTTCCCGGCGGATGCCGCGCAGCTGCGGGCGCTGGGTTTCACGCCGACCGGCGGCAGCCTTTATTCCGCCCGCGGCTGCGACGCCTGCGCGAGTTCGGGCTACCGGGGCCGCACCGGCATCTACGAATTGCTGGCCGTGGACGACAGCTTCCGCCGCCTCATCCACGACCGCGCCTCCGAACAGGTGCTGCGCGAACACGCGCTCGCCGGTGGCATGCGCACCCTGCGCGACGACGGCATGCGCTGGGCCGGCCAGGGCCTGGTGAGCCTGGAGGAAGTCGTGCGCGTGACCCGCGACTAATCCATGGATGCCTTCAGCTACCAGGCCATTGATGCCGAAGGCCACGCCGTTTCGGGCGTGCTGCAGGCCGATTCCGCGCGCCAGGCGCGCGCCCAGCTTCGCGCCCAGGGCTTGCTGCCCTCGCGCCTGGAACCCGTGGGTGCCCGCGCCCGCGCGGGCCGCGGCTGGACCCGCGGGCTGGCGTTCTCCGAGCTGAGCCTGGTGACCCGGCAGCTGGCGACCTTGCTCGAATCGGGCCTGACCATGGAACAGTCGCTCGACGCACTGATCGAGCAGGCCGAGCGGCCCGCCACGCGCGAAGTGGTGACCGGACTGAAGATCGAGGTCACCGCCGGCCATTCCCTGTCGGCGGCGATGGCGGTTTATGCGAACAGCTTTCCGGACTTCTACCGGGCGCTCGTGCACGGCGGCGAACAGTCCGGCGCCCTGGCGACGGTTCTACAGCACCTGGCCGACTACCTCGATGCCCGCCAGGCCCTGCGCCAGAAGACCGGCCTGGCCCTGCTGTATCCGGTGCTGGTGACCGGGGTCGCCTTCACGGTGGTGCTGGGGCTGCTGGTTTACGTCGTGCCGCAGGTCGTGCAGGTGTTCGAGCAGTCGCGGCAGGACCTGCCTTTGATGACGCGTGCGCTGATCCTGTCCAGCGATTTCCTGCGTGCGACCTGGCCCGGCCTGTTGGTGCTTGGGCTGGGCGGCGCGTTCGCCGCCCGCGCCATCCTGCGGCGCCCGGGCCCCCGTCGGCGCTGGAGTGCCTGGCTGCTGCGCCTGCCCTGGCTGGGCCCCCTGGCCCGCGGCGTGAACACCGCGCGTTTCGCCGGCACCCTGGCGATCCTGGTGCGCGGCGGCGTGCCGCTGCTGGCGGCCATGGAGTCGGGCGCGCGGGTCATGGACAACGTGGTGATGCGCGAAGCGGTCACGCGCGCGATGGACCGCGTGCGCGAAGGCGCCAGCCTGGCCAGGGCGCTGGACGAGACCCGCCTGTTCCCGGCCTTGCTGGTGCACCTGGTGGCCAGCGGCGAAACCAGCGGGCGCCTTGAACAGATGCTCGAGCGCGCCGCCCAGCTCGAAACCCGTGCGCTGGAACGGCGGCTGGCGGTGTTCCTGACCCTGCTCGAGCCGCTGATGATCCTGCTCATGGGCGGCGTGGTGCTGATGATCGTGCTGGCCATCCTGCTGCCGATCATGGAAATCAACCAGCTCGTGCAATAAAAAGCCCGGCCTTGCGGCCGGGCTGGAGGGCGGGGGCGCCAAACTTGGTTCAGTTCTGCACGTTGAGCTCGGTGCGACGATTGGTTTCGCTCTTGCAAGCCGGGAAGCCGTCGCCCAGCGATTCCAGCGGGCGGCTTTCGCCGTAGCCATTGGGGCCGGTCATGCGCGAGCTGTTGATGCCGGCGTTGGCCAGGTAGTCGTACACCACGCGGGCGCGGCGCTGTGACAGGTCCTGGTTGTAGCCGTCGCTGCCGCACTCGTCGGTATGCCCGGCCAGTTCGAAGCGAAGGTCCGGGTAGCGGCCCAGGATGGCCACGGCCTCGTCCAGGATCACGATCGCATCCGGACGCAGGGTGTCGCGGTCGAAGTCGAAGTTGACGCCGCGCAGGTCGATCGTCAGCGGCACCGGGCAACCGTCCGGGCCAATGGCCTGTCCGGCGACGGAATCCGGGCAACGGTCGCGGCAGTTGTCGATGCCGTCGCCGTCGTCGTCGAGGTCCGCGCAGGTTTCACGCGCCACCGGTGCTTCCCGGGGGATGACCGCTGCGATGGGCGGCAGGAAACGATAGACCAGGCCGGCCGACAGCATGTCGATGTCGCCGGTGTTTCCGATGGCGTCGTCGACCCGGTAGCGCTCGGCCTCGATGCGCATGGACAGGGCGCGGGTGAAGGCGTACTCCATGCCGGCGCCGAACTTGTAGTTCACCTCCTCGGCGGTCGGGTTCGGGTCGAGCACGTTGACCGCCCCGGTGCCGAAGAAGCGCGTGTCGGCTTCGGCGTAGATGGCGCCGATGCGGGCGAACAGGGAGAAGCGCTCGCTGATCGGCATCCGCCCGACCAGGTCGAGGTAGATGCCGCGCAGGTCGATGTCGCCCGAAAGGGTGCCGGGGGGCGTGGTGTCGAGGAAGTAGCCGTAGCTGCCCAGGTCCACGTAGCCGCCTTCGAGGGCGAAGTTGGGACTGAACTGCCAGCCGGCGAAGACCTTGTAGCCGTTGTCGGTGTCGAACTCTTCGAGCGCGTTCACCGTGAAGCCACGCTCGGCGAGGCTGCTGATGATGCGTTCGTCGTCGATGGTGGCCGCGGTCCAGCCGTAGTTGCCGCCCACGTACCAGCCGGTGTCGTCGTAGGCCGTGGCCTTGCTGCTGGCAAGGGCCGCGAGGATGGCCAGGGCCAGGAGCCCCGAGGGGTTTGCGAGTTTCATGTCATTCTCCAGGAAGGTTGGCACATCGCTTGGGCCTTACGGGCCAGGCACGTTGATGATGGTGTTGACCAGCGTCACCGACGCGCCCAGCGAGAGCAGCCGGCCGTCGACGGTCACGAGGGTGACGTTGCCGGGCGTGGAAACCGCGATGCCGGACTGGCTGATCACCGTGCCGACCATGGTTCCGCCGCCGCCGGCGTTGATGGTCGCGGCGCTGCCGACCTGCCAGTAGACGTTGTTGGCCTGCGCGCCATTGACCAGCAGCACGCTCTGCGGGAACGCAACGCCCGGGCCGCCCACCGTCAGCGAGGTGGCCATCTGGAACACCCAGACCGCGTTCGGGTCACCGCCCGCGTCCAGCGTCAGGTCGCCGCCCTGGATCATGAAGCTGCCCGCGGCCGCGGTGTAGGTGCCCGGGGCCAGTACGAGGTTGGCGAGGTTGCCTGCGCCCGGATCCAGGCCAGGGGGAAGCGCGACCAGTTCGTTGTAGAGCAGCAGGGCATCGGCGCGGGCCTGCTGGGCAACCGCCAGGGTGGCGGCGGTGCCTTCGGTCGGGCACAGCGGGGTCGGCGACGGCGGCGCGGTGTAGATCAGGCCGTTGACGGTGCCGATGTTGAGCGGGGTTTCGGTGTAGGTGCAGCCCGGACCAGCGTCATGGAAGCCGGTCACCGCGGTCGAGACCGCGGTGGTGCCGATGTCGCCGTTGACGATGGTCAGCAGGCCCTGGTTGGTCATGCCCGCGGAACCGCCGAACACGCCGAACGGAGCGGCTGCTCCCAGCGGCGGCGGCGGAACCTGGCAGCCGTCCGCATCGACCGTGAAGCTCCAGGTGTAGTCCACCAGCATCGTGTTCGCAGGCACCGAAAGGTCCATGACGCCGCTGGCGCCGCCGACGATCGTCGCGGTGTACTCGGCGCCCGCGTCCAGGGGCTGGGAGGGCACGAAGGTGGCGATCTGGCCGGTTCCCGCGTCGAGCGTGATCGACGAGGCGCCGATCGACGTGGCGCCCGGGCCGGTCACGATGAAGGTGTCGTTGCTGAGGCTGGCCGGATCCATCCGGGCACCCGACGGCACGTTGAAGGTCGCGTTGATCGAATCGTCCGGGCAGACGTTGGTCGCAACGGCGGCCGGGGTGGTGGACAGCACCGTGACGTTCGCCGGCGGCAGCGGGGCGGCCGCCGTGGTGAAGGTCCAGACGTAGTCACTCGCGCCCGGCAGCGGGGCCTGGTTGCCGGCCAGCGCATTGCCGGCGATATCGGTGGCGGCCTGGGTGATGCGGGCGGTATAGGTGGTGCTGTTGTCCAGGGCTTCATCGGGCAGGAAGATCGCCGTCCGCGAACCGCTGGAGTAGCTGACCGTGCCCGCCGGCGAAACGCAGGGGGCGGCGCAGGTCACGGTGAAGCTGGCGGCATTGAGGGTGTCCGGTGCCATGTCCTCGCTGAAGGTCGCCGAGATCGCGGTGTTGGTCGGCGCACCGGGCGTCGGGCCGGGGATCGTGGTGACCGGTTCGGTCGAAATCACCCGCGGGCGGGTCAGGTCGGGGGCGACGCCGGTGGTGAAGCGCCAGACGTAGGGGCTGGCCATCACCAGGCCGGTGGCCACGCTCCTGGCGCCGGTCACCGTGGCCGTGTACTGGGTGGAGGGGGTGAGCCCGGTGCCATCGGCGAGGTTGTAGGACGCCACGCGACCGGCGGAATCCAGGGTGATCGTGCCGTTCGGGCTGACGCAGGGGGCCGCGCAGGTGACGGTGAAGGTGGCGCCGCTGCCGAACGATTGCACCGGCTCGCTGAAGGTGGCGGTGATCATGGGGCTGTTGATCGGCACCGCCGTGGCACCGTCGAGGGGGGTTACCGCGATGACGGTGGGCGCCAGCGCCACGTTGCCGCCGGGCCCGCCAAGGATGGGGTCGCGGCCGTCGCTGCCGCCGCCGCCGCAGCCTGCCAGCAGCGTGCCCAGCACGGCCATCGCCAGCCAGGACCTGAATCCGGGGGAACCATCGAATCGAGTCATCGCGTTCATGGGTGCTTTCCTTGTTGGGTCTGGTCCCGGAGGCCAGCGGCGCCCGCCGCTGGTGCGCGGCTATGCAGGGCTGATCCGGCAACGGCCGGCCCGGCTTCCAGGTCAGGGAGGATTACGCCCGGGCAGCGGGAGGGTCTGTGCGGCAGGCAACTTATGGGGCGGCAAACGTGCGCTGGCGCACGAACCGCGGCGCGAGGGGTCAGACGGCGGCGACTACCGCCGACTCTTCCGGCGTGCCGAGGTAGGGCAGCAGCCGATCGGTTTCGCGCTTGACCACCGCATAGCACTCGCAGCTCAGCGTCTCGAGCCGCGGTCGGTCGAGCACCGTGATATGGCCGCGCACGTAGTTGATGACGCCCAGCTTCTGCAGCTTGCTGGCCGCCTCGGTGACACCTTCGCGGCGGACCCCCAGCATGTTGGCGATCAGCTCCTGGGTCATCACCAGCAGGTTGCCGTCGAGCCGGTCGAGCGAGAGCAGCAGCCAGCGGCACAGCTGCTGGTCGATCGAGTGGTGGCGGTTGCAGACCGCGGTCTGAGCCATCTGGGTGATCAGGGCCTGGGTGTAGCGAAGCAACAGCTGCTGGGTCTGGCTGTCGCGGTGGAACTCGGCCTTAGTGCGCTGGCCCGGTAGCCGGTAGGCATGGCCGGCACTCTGCACGATGGCGCGGCTGGGCGTGCTTTCGCCGCCCATGAACAGCGCGACGCCGACCACGCCCTCGTTGCCCACGACCGAAATTTCGGCCGAATCGCCGTCTTCAAGCACGTACAGCAGGGAAACGATGGCATCGGTCGGGAAATAGACGTGGCGCATCGTATCGCCGGACTCGTACAGCACCTTGCCCAGCGGCAGTTCGACAAGCTGCAGCTCGGCGGAGATGCGATCCTTGACGTCCTGCGGGAAGGCAGCGAGAAGGTGGTTCCGCGTCGGTCGGAAACTTGCGGCCATTGCGGGGATCCCTGGGCACCAGCAAGTCGCCGGCCGGGGTCACTATAGGATCCGCGCTTTTGCCTATATGTACGTTGGCGTACATAGCGATCCCGCTGACTGGCCTGCCCGACTGGTTGCCCTCAGGCGTCGGGCAGCTTGCCCCCGCAGCGGCGGCAGTAGTTGGCATCGACATCGTGCTCTGCCAGCTTGCAGTCCGGGCAGGCGTCCTTGCGGCGTTCGCGCAGCCCCAGGGCCAGTTCGGCCGTGTAGATGCCGGTAGGCACGGCGATGATGCCGTAACCGATGAGCATCAGGATGGTGGTGACAAACCGACCGAAGGGTGTCACCGGCGTGATGTCGCCATAGCCGACTGTCGCCATGGTGGTGATGGCCCAGTACATGCCGATGGGGATGCTGGTGTAGCCGCTCTCGGGGCCTTCGATCACATACAACGCGGCGCCGAAAACCACGGCGATGGTCAGCACCGCCACCAGGAACACCAGGATCTTGCGCCGCGAGCGATATAGCGCGCCAACCAGAACGCCGCCGGCTTCGGTGTATTCCATCAGCTTCAGAACGCGGAAGATGCGCAGGATTCGCAGAATGCGCACGACCAGGAGCGCCTGGCTGCCCGGCAGCAGTAGCGACAGGTAGGTGGGCAGGATCGACAACAGGTCGATGACGCCATAAAAACTCCGGGCGTAGCGCCACGGATAACGCACCACCGCCAGGCGGGCCAGGTATTCGGCGGTGAACAGCAGGGTGAAGCCCCACTCGGCCAGGTAGAACCAATAGCCCCAGCGCTCGCGCAGCCCGGCTTCGCTGTCGAGGATGACCACGATGACGCTGATCACGATCGCCGCGATCAACAGCAGGTCGAAGCGGCGCGGCGCCCCCGGGTCGTGCCGGAAGATTATCTCGAACCAGCGGGCGCGCCAGCCTTGCGTGCTTGCGGCTTCGAACTTGCCGGCGATGATGCGCGGCTGGCTCATGCGGTTGCCGCCCCGAGCGCGCGGCCGAAGTCGGCCAGCAGGTCATCGGGATGTTCCAGGCCCACGGACACGCGCAGCAGGTTGTCCGGGCTGATCGCATTCGCGCCTTCGATCGAGGCGCGGTGTTCGACCAGGGTCTCGGGGCCGCCCAGGGAAGTGGCGTTGATCGCCAGTTCCAGCGCCCCGGCCACGCGCAGGGCGGCGTCGCGGCCACCCTTGATGCGCACGCTGAGCATGCCGCCGAAATCACTCATCTGCCTGGCGGCGATGTCGTGGCCGGGGTGCGTGGGCAGGCCCGGGTAGTGCACGGCCTCCACCGCGTCATGCCCGGCCAGGAACCGCGCCAGCGCCATCGCGTTGCGACAGTGCCAGGCCATGCGCGCCGGCAGCGACCGGCAGCCGCGCAGGATCAGCCAGGCGCTGAAGGGCGCGAGGATGCCGCCGGTGAGGTGGCGGCGATGGAACACCGCGTCGTGGAACGCATCGCGGCGGGCGAACACCAGCGCACCGCCCATCACGTCGCTGTGGCCGCCGATGTACTTGGTGGTCGAATGCATCACCAGGTCGGCGCCCAGCGCCAGCGGCCGCTGCAGCACCGGCGTGGCGAAGGTGTTGTCGCAGGCCAGCAGCGCGTCGTTGCCGTGCGCCAGGTCGGCCAGCGCGGCGATGTCGGCCACGCACAGGCGCGGGTTGGAAGGTGTTTCCGCCCAGATCATCCGGGTCTCGGGCCGCAGCGCGGCGCGCACGGCATCCAGGTCGGACATGTCAGCGGCCGTGGTGGTGATGCCGCGCGGGGGCAGGAACTCGGCGCCCAGGACCCGCAGGCCGGTGTAACAGTCGGTCGGGATCAGCACGTGGGCGCCCGTGGGCAGGGATTCCAGCGCGGCCGCCATGGCCGCCATGCCCGAGCCAAAACACAGGGCGGCCTGGCCGCCTTCCATCGCCGACAGCGCGGTTTCCAGGCGGTCCTGCGTGGGATTGCTTTCGCGCTGGTACTCGAAGCCGGCCTGGCGTTCGCCGGCCGGGCCATGCCGGAAGGTCGTGGCCATGTGGATCGGCGGCGAGACGGCGCCGGTGCCTTCATCCGGTTCGCCGCCGGCGTGCACGGCCAGGGTTTCGATGCGGGTCATGCGGGAGACTCCAGCAGGTGGTGTTCGGCCAGGTGCGCGCGCAGGCCGGCCGGGCTGCGGTAAGTGTGCGCCATCAGGCCGGCGCGCCGCGCGCCCTTGGCGTTGTCGGGCTTGTCGTCGAAGAACAGCGCGTCGGCCGGCGCCACGCCCAACTCCGCCAGGCAGCGCCGGTAGATGTCCGGGTCGGGCTTGGCCAACCTGAATTGCGCGGAGCAGAACACGCGGCCCTGGAAGAACGGCGCCAGGGCCGGGCAGATGGCGGCGAAATGATCGCGCAGCATCAGGCCGTTGTTGGTCAGTACGGCCAGCTGCGCCGAAGCAGACAAGTGATTGAGCAGATCCGGTATCCCGGGCATCGGCTGCATGGCTGCGGCGCGGGCGGCGAGGCAGTCTTCCAGGCCCACCGGAACGCCCAGGGCCGCGGACAGCGTGGCCAGCAGGCCCTCGGTGTCGGTTCGGCCCAGGTCGGCTTCGCGTTCGAGGCCGGAATCAAACAGCGCCGCCGTCACCGCCTCCGGGCGGGCGCCGCAGCGTTCGGCCAGCACCTGCACCCGCGGGGCGTGCTCGTAGTGAACGAGCACGCCGTCGAGGTCGAACAGCACCAGCGCGGGGCGCCTCACCCGGCGGCGACCTCTTTGAACGCTTCGCGCGCGGCCTGGAGGGTGAACGCCAGCTCTTCCTCGCCGTGGGCGCTGGACAGGAAGCCCGCCTCGAAGGCCGAGGGCGCGAAATAGACGCCGCGGCGCAGCATGGCGTGGAAGAAGCGGTTGAAGGCGGCGGTGTCGCAGGCCACCGCATCGGCGAAGGTTTCCACCTGCCTGTCGGTGAAGAACAGGCCGAACATGGCGCAGCTGCGGGTGGTGGTGACCGGGACGCCGGCGTCATGGGCCGCGGCTTCCAGGCCGTCGCACAGCACGTGCGTGGCCGATTCCAGGCGCTCATAAAAACCCGGGCCCTGGATGATGCCCAGCGTGGCCAGGCCGGCGGCCATCGCCACCGGGTTGCCGCTCAGGGTGCCGGCCTGGTAGACCGGGCCGGCCGGCGCAATCTGCTGCATCAGGTCGGCGCGACCGCCGTAGGCGCCGACCGGCATGCCGCCGCCGATGATCTTGCCGAAGGTGCTCAGGTCGGGCGTGACGCCATAACGCGCCTGGGCGCCGCCGAGCGCGACGCGGAAGCCGGTCATCACTTCGTCGAAGATCAGGATCGCGCCCGACTGCGTGCACAGATCGCGCAGGTGCTGCAGGTAGCCCTCGCGCGGCAGGATGCAGTTGGCGTTGCCGACGATGGGCTCGACGATGACGCCGGCGATTTGATCGCCCATTTCCGCGAACAGCGTCGTCGCCGCTTCGAAATCGTTGTAGGGCAGGGTCAGCGTCAGGTCGGCCAGGGCCTTGGGAACGCCCGGCGAATTGGGCAGGCCGAAGGTCAGCGCGCCGGAACCGGCCTTGACCAGGAAACTGTCGCCGTGGCCGTGGTAGCAGCCCTCGAACTTGACGATGCGCGTGCGGCCGGTGGCGCCGCGCGCCAGGCGGATCGCCGACAGCGTGGCTTCGGTGCCGGAATTGACCATGCGCATCATCTGCATGGACGGCACCAGCTTGCGCACGGTTTCGGCCATGGTCACCTCCAGCGCATTGGGCACGCCGAAGCTCAGGCCCTTGCGCATGGTCGAGGCGACCGCATCGAGCACCTTGGGGTGGGCATGGCCGGCGATCATCGGGCCCCAGCTGCCGATGTAGTCGACGTAGCGGTTGCCGTCGACGTCCACCAGATAGGCGCCTTCGGCGCTGGCCGCGAAAAACGGCTCGCCACCGACCGACTTGAAGGCGCGCACCGGCGAATTGACGCCGCCCGGCATCAGGTCCAGGGCGCGGGTGAAGAGTTCGTGGCTGGTGGCGGTGTTCATGGGTGGGTGGTCTCGGTGGTGTTTGGTTCGAAGGCGAGGCGGAAGGACTGCAGGGCCGCGACCGGGTCGGGGGCGTCGAAAACGCCGCCGATCACGGCCAGCAGGTCGGCGCCGGCGGCGACCAGCCCGGCGGCATTGTCCGGGGTGATGCCGCCGATGGCCACCCGGGTGCAGCCCAGCGTCGCGCTTTCGGCCAGCAACCGGGGGTCGGCGCGCCGCGCGCCGGGTTTGGTGCCCGAAGGGAAAAATGCGCCGAAAGCGACGTAGTCGGCGCCGGCGGCTACCGCCTGGCGGGCACGTTCAAGCTCGTCGTAACACGACGCGCCCAGCCACAGGCCGGGGGCTTCGCGCCGCGCCTGGCGCAGGTCGCCGTCGTGTTCACCCAGGTGCGCACCCAGGGCGCCCACGTCCAGGGCCAGGCGCCAGTCGTCGTTCACCACCAGCGGCACGCCGGCCCGGGCACAGGCTTCGGCCATGGCCAGGGCCTGCTGGCGGCGCAGGGCCGGCCCGGCGGCCTTGTTGCGGTACTGCAGCAGCGCCGGCGTTTGTGCCAGCAGGGGCTGCAGCCGGGACAGCAGCCGGCCGGTGTCGGCTTCATCGGGCGTGATCAGGTAGACGCCGCGGCGACTGGGGGATGGGCTGGGGTTCATTTCGGCGTGACCGGCAAGATGCGAGAATGTTAGCTGTTAACGCATTGACGGAACCGCAATGAACACCTCCACCGCCGCCGCCACCACCTACCGCACCTGGATGTGCGTCGTCTGTGGCTTCATCTACAGCGAGGCCGACGGCCTGCCGGAAGAGGGCATCGCCCCCGGTACGCGCTGGGAAGACGTGCCCGATACCTGGGTCTGCCCGGACTGCGGCGTCACCAAGGACGACTTCGAGATGGTGCCGGCCTGAGGCCGGCGCTTCAGTTCAGTCGCGCCGGCACGCCGCTCAGGTCGACCAGCGCGGCGCGCACGCTGTCGACGTCGTCGGCTTCCGGAAGCATCTGCAGGTAGCGCGCCAGGTCTTCGCGCGCGCCCTTGGCGTAGCCCAGTTCCCGGTAGGCCAGGCCGCGGTCGCGCACGGCTTCGGCGGTGCCGGGCGACAGCTTGAGCAGGCGGTCGGCGGTGCGCGCCACGCGTTCCCAGTCACGCTGCTCGAGATAAAGGCCCTTGAGGTTGCGAAGCATGCGCATCAGGATGCCGCGGTGCGTGGCCGGCGCCAGGATCTGCATCAGCTGCTGGTCGTCCGGCGGGTGCCCGCCCATGTGCGGCGATGCCCGCTCGCGCAGTTCGTCGGCGCTTACCGGCCGGCCCTTGTTGAAAGGGTCGAGCACCAGGATGCCGTCGTCCACCGGCAGCCGCACCAGGAAATGGCCGGGGAAGGAGATGCCGTCGAGCGGCATGCCCAGGCGCCGGGTGACTTCGATCTGGATCACCGCGAGCGAAATCGGGATGCCCAGTTTTCTGTCGACGACGTCGTTGAGGTAGCTGTTGCGCGGGTCGTCGTACTCGAGGTTGTTTCCGGCGAAGCCCACTTCCTCGAACAGGTAGCGGTTGATCGCGGTCAGGCGCGCGGGCAGGTCGATGTCGCCGTCGAGCTGCGGTCGCAGCGCATCAGCATAGGTGTCCACCTGCGCGGTGTAGCCGCGGGGATCGAGGTCGGGGTATTCGTCGCGGGCGATCAGCAGCGCCGTGTCGAGCAGCGGCAGTTCGTCATCGCCAAGCGCGGCCAGCGCATTCCAGTCCGGCAGGGTGTTCGGGGCGTCCATGCAGGCAATGTGGCCCCGGCGGAGCCATGAATCAAGGCTCGCCGCGCGCGGGGATGCCCGGGCCGAAGGTGATGGTGTCGCCGGTCCTGGTGCCAAGCACGTTGGCCTGGCCGGCGTTGAGTTCAAGCACGTACAGCGCCGGGCCCGCGCTGGGATAGGGCGGGCAGCGGTCGCCGAGCGAACACGGGGGAACGCCGCGCGACACCGATACGAGCCTGCGAGAGGCATCGAAGTAGAAGATGTCGAGCGGGATCTTCGTGTTCTTCATCCAGTAGGCCAGCGGCCGCTCCGCGTCGTGCACGAACAGCATGCCGGTGCCCTCGGCCAGGGATTCGCGGAACATCAGCCCGCGATTGCGCTCGGCATCGTCGTCGGCCACTTCCACCTTGAAGCGCTGGCCATTGAGCTCCACCCAGGCCTGGCCGTCGGTGGCGCAGCCGGCCAGAGGCAGCAGGGCGGCAAGGAAAAGGGCGAGGCTGGCAAGGCGCATGGGTGGCTCCGGCGGGGTGGAAAGGGACGTTCGGGGATGGCCGTGGGGGTGTCAAGCCGGCCGCCGGCCAGACAGGACGGGCTTCGTCTCCACCCCCTCTTCCCAATCCTGATCCATGCCGCTATAGTTCGCGGCCCTCGACGGCCGGTCCGGCGACGGGGGGCAAAAAAGGGCGTCGAAAAGATGTTGACGTCCTTCGAAACTCTCGTATAATGTGCGGCTCCCTTGAGCGAAATGCCCTGGGATGGCGGGCCGGAAGGC
>NZ_BMKC01000003.1 GCF_014643775.1 Arenimonas soli | reverse complement strand
ACCTTCGTCAGCGCCGCCGTCAGCGTCGTCTTGCCGTGGTCAACGTGACCGATGGTGCCCACGTTCACGTGGGGCTTGGTGCGCTCAAACTTACCCTTGGACATTAGCGTGTACCCGGTGGATTCAAGGAGGGGTGTTGGTGCTCATGACTGGAATCGAACCAGCGACCTCTTCCTTACCAAGGAAGTGCTCTACCGACTGAGCTACATGAGCGGAATTTTGGGTCGAACGGTGAAGCTTTCAATCCAATGGAGCGGGAGACGGGAATCGAACCCGCATGATCAGCTTGGAAGGCTGAGGTTCTACCATTGAACTACTCCCGCCCTGCGGAACCGATGCACCGGCCCTGCGGAGTGGTGGAGGGAGGTGGATTCGAACCACCGAAGGCGTAAGCCAGCAGATTTACAGTCTGCCCCCGTTGGCCGCTTGGGTATCCCTCCGTCAGGGAGCCCGTAATTTTCAGGGCGCGACGCCTAAATGTCAACGCCCTTGGCACACTCTTCCCGGAATCCCTACACGTTGAAGCGGAAATGCAGGACGTCCCCCTCCTGCACCACGTAGTCCTTGCCCTCCAGGCGCAGGCGCCCGGCGTCGCGGGCCCCTGATTCGCCCCGGTACTTGATGAAGTCGTCGAAAGCGATGGTTTCGGCCCGGATGAAGCCTTTTTCGAAGTCGGTGTGGATCACCGCGGCCGCCTGCGGCGCCGTGGCGCCCTTGTGCACCTGCCAGGCCCGGACTTCCTTCACGCCCGCGGTGAAGTAGGTCTGCATGCCCAGCAGGGCGTAGCCGGCGCGGATGACCCGGTTCAGGCCAGGCTCCTCCAGGCCCATTTCGGCCAGGAACTCGGCGCGGTCGGCGTCTTCGAGCTGGGACATCTCTTCCTCGATGGCCGCGCTGACCGGCACCACCTGGGCACCCTCCTTTTCAGCCCGGGCCCGGACCAGGTCCAGCATCGGGTTGTTCTCGAAGCCGTCCTCGAGCACGTTGCACACGTACATGACCGGCTTGAGGGTCAGCAGGAACAGGTCGCGCACCACCGCCTTGTCCTCGGCCGACAGGCCCAGGGCGCGGGCCGGCTGGCCCTGGTCGAGGCCGGCGCGCACGCGCGCAAGCACCTCCTTCCGGGCGATAGCGTCCTTATTACCGGTCTTGGCCTCACGTT
The DNA here is from genome assembly GCF_014643775.1 of Arenimonas soli. Classification (GTDB taxonomy): domain Bacteria; phylum Pseudomonadota; class Gammaproteobacteria; order Xanthomonadales; family Xanthomonadaceae; genus Arenimonas; species Arenimonas soli. The sequence goes on along the minus strand of NZ_BMKC01000003.1, from coordinate 544,440 downwards.
CGGCGCGGTTAAGCGCCTTTTCGACGGAGTCCAGGTCGGCCAGGGCCAGTTCGGTGTCGATGGTCTCGATGTCCGAGATCGGGTCCACCTTGCCGGCGACGTGCACGATGTCGGTGTGCTCGAAGCAGCGCACCACGTGGGCGATGGCGTCCACCTCGCGGATGTGGGCCAGGAACTTGTTGCCCAGGCCCTCGCCCTTGCTGGCGCCGGCGACCAGGCCGGCGATGTCCACGAACTCGAACGAGGTCGGGATCACCTTTTGCGGCTTGACGATCTCGGCCAGCTGGTTCAGGCGCGGATCCGGCACCGGCACCACGCCCGTGTTGGGCTCGATGGTGCAGAACGGGAAGTTGGCCGCGGCGATGCCCGCCTTGGTAAGCGCGTTGAACAGGGTGGACTTGCCGACGTTGGGCAGGCCGACGATGCCGCATTTGATGCCCATGATGGGGGTGTTTCCTCAGGGTTTTGGGGTGTGCAGGCGCTTCATGGCTTCGGGGAACTCCCCCGCCACCGCCAGCGGCATCACCGCCAGGGCGTCGTCGATGGCGCGCAGGATGCTCGCCTCGTCGTCCTTGCCGGGCTTGCCCAGCACCCAGGGGGTGACCTTGTCCTTGTGGCCGGGATGGCCGATACCCAGGCGCAGGCGATGGAACTTGCCGTGGCCCAGGTGCTGCATGGTGTCGCGGATGCCGTTCTGCCCGCCGTGGCCGCCGTCGAACTTCAGCCGGGCCAGGCCGGGGGCCAGGTCCAGGTCGTCGTGGGCCAGCAGGGCCTGTTCGGGTTCGATCTTCCAATAACGCAGCGCCGCGGCGACGGACCGGCCGGAGGCGTTCATGAAGGTGGCCGGGCGCAGCAGCCAGACGCTATGGCCGGCGATTTCGACCTTGGCGGTCTCGCCGTGCAGCTTCGATTCCAGGCCCAATCGCGCCCCGGCCTGCGCGGCCAGGGCGTCCAGAAACCAGAACCCGGCGTTATGCCGGGTCCGGGCGTGTTCGGCGCCGGGATTGCCCAGGCCGACGATGAGTCGTAGCGATGACACGGATGCGGTCCTCGTTTGCCGCCCCGGCACGAGCCGGGGCGGCAAAGGGGATTACTTCTTCTTCGCCGCGTCGCCGGCTTCGGGCTTGGCGACCTTGGCGGCCGGCACGTCGGCCGAAGCCTCAGGCGCGGCTTCGGACTCTTCCTCGACTTCGACGCGGGCATGGCGGGCGATGACGATCGCCAGGTCATGTTCCTTGCCGCCGTGGGCCAGGGCCGGGATCGTGACGCCCTTGGGCAGCTTGATCTGCGAGAGGTGCACGATGTCGCCGACGACCAGGTCGGCCAGGTCGATTTCCAGGAACTCCGGCAGGTCCTTGGGCAGGCAGCTGACTTCGACTTCGTTGAGCTCGTGGGTGACCACGACGCCCGCGGACTTGCCGGCCGGGGAGGTTTCCTGGTTCACGAAGTGCAGCGGCACCTTGGCGCGCAGGGCTTCGTTTTCGGAAACGCGCAGGAAGTCCAGGTGCAGGATCTGCTGCTTGAACGGATGGCGCTGCATGTCACGCAGCAGCACCTTCTGGACCTGGCCGTCGACGGCCAGGTCGACGATGGCCGAGTAGAACCATTCGTTCTGGCTGGCGATCCACAGGTGGTTGTGTTCGATCTGGATGCTCATGGGGTCCTGGTGACCGCCATAAACGATGGCCGGCACGTGACCGCTGCGACGGAGGCGGCGGCTCGCACCCTTGCCCTCGTCCTTGCGGCCGGTGGCCGTGAGATTGTGATTGGTAGCCATGTTGGTGTTGCCTTCTTCAAGTGATGCGCCCTTGAGCGCGTACCGCGATGCCCGCGACCAGGCCCCGCGTCGTTCCCGTTCCGGGAATCGGGCATCGGCGCGACACGCCGATGCCCGATGCCCCGCCCGGGGTCAATCCACGTACAGCGAACTCACCGACTCGCCGAAGGCGATGCGGCGGATGGTTTCGGCCAGCAGCTCGGCGACGCTGAGCTGGCGGATGCGCGGGCAGGCCCGCGCGGCTTCCGACAGCGGGATGGTGTCGGTGACCACCAGTTCGTCGAGCTGCGAGTTGGTGACGTTGGCGATGGCCGCGCCCGACAGCACCGGGTGGGTGCAGTAGGCCAGCACCTTCTTGGCGCCGTTGGCCTTGAGCGCGGCGGCGGCGGCGCACAGGGTACCGGCGGTGTCGACGATGTCGTCGACCAGCACGCAGGTCTTGCCTTCGACGTCACCGATGATGTTCATCACCGTGGCCACGCCGGCCTTCGGGCGGCGCTTGTCGATGATGGCCAGGTCGGCGTCGTCGAGGCGCTTGGCGATCGCGCGGGCGCGCACCACGCCGCCGACGTCGGGCGAGACCACGATCAGGTCGTCGGTGCCATGGCTGCGCCAGATGTCGGCCAGCAGCAGCGGCGACGCATAGACGTTGTCCACCGGGATGTCGAAGAAACCCTGGATCTGGTCGGCATGCAGGTCCACCGTGAGCACGCGGTCGGTGCCGACGGCGCTGAACATCTTGGCGGCCACCTTGGCGGTGATCGGCACGCGCGCCGAGCGCATGCGGCGGTCCTGGCGGGCGTAGCCGAAATACGGCACCACCGCGGTGACGCTGGCGACCGAGGCGCGCTTGAGCGCGTCGATCAGCACCAGCAGCTCCATGAAGTTCTCGGCGGTCGGCGCACTGGTGGACTGGATGACGAACACTTCCTGCCGGCGCACGTTTTCTTCGATCTCGACCTGCACCTCGCCATCGGAAAACTGCCCCACCTGGGCCTTGCCAAGCGGAATGCCCAGCTGTCGGCACACCGCCAGCGCGAGCGGCCGGTTGGCGTTGCCGGTGAAGACGAGCAGGTTCTGCTTGCTCATGGTGGCTGGCTTCCGCGTTGGAGGTGGATGACGAGCGAAACGTCGGATGGCTGGGGCGGTAGGATTCGAACCTACGAAATGCCGGGATCAAAACCCGGTGCCTTAGGCCACTTGGCGACGCCCCACCGCTGGATTTTCTTGCTTCACGGCCCTAGGCCGCGGACAGCGCCCGGTGCAGGGGCGACACGTCCACGCCATCGGCCACCCAGGCACGCATCCCGTCGGGAAGGCGCGCCAGCGCGGCCTCGGCATCGGCGCGTGCGTCGAAACGCACGAAACAGCCGCCGCCGGTCCCGGTGAGGGCCGCCGTGCCGAACTGCGCGAGGGTGTCCAGGACCGTGGCAACGGCTTCCGAACGACGACGCAGCACCGGCTCGAAGGCATTCCCGAGGCAAGGGCCTGAAGCGAAGTCGGATATTGTCGCTGGCGGCGCATCCCGGGTCAAATCAGACGCTTGGAACAACTCCACGGTGGGCACCGATTCCCCGGAATCGACCAGCAGGTAACTGGCCGGCGGCAGGGTGATCGGGCTCAGCACCTCCCCCACCCCTTCGGCCCAGGCGCTGCGGCCGCGCACGAACACCGGCACGTCGGCACCCAGCGCCAGGCCCAGCACCGCCAGCTGGTCCTGGCCCAGGCCGGTGCCCCAGAGATGGTTGAGCGCCACCAGCACGGTGGCGGCGTCGGAAGACCCACCGCCGAACCCGCCGCCTAGCGGGATGCGTTTTTCGACGACGATGTCGACACCAAGCGGTGTTTTCGACTCGTATTTAAGGAGTTTTGCCGCCCGGACCGTCAGATCCTCGACTTCGGGCACCGCATACCCTTCGGTAGCCTCGCGGCAGACCCGGCCATCGTCCCGCAGGCGCAACTGCACCGTGTCTCCCCAATCGAGAAGCTGGAAGACGGTCTGCAGCCGGTGGTAACCGTCGGGGCGGCGCCCGACGATGCGCAGGAACAGGTTGAGCTTGGCCGGGGCCGGCCAGCGGGTCCAGTCGCCGACCGCGGCCCCGGTCACGGGGCCTCCCAGGCGTCGACGGCCAGGCGCACGGAGGCGTCCTGGCGGGTGGCGAAGACCCGCTTTGGGCGCGGCGACGGGCCGGCGGTCCAACCGCGGTATTCCACCGACCAGCCCTGCTGCACGATCAGCGCCGGCAGGCCGTCGGGGCCGAACTCGATATGGGCCTGGCCCGGCGCGCGGCCGCCGCGAACCCAGTGCGACAGGGCCTGTACCGGAATGTCCCAGCCGGTGGCGTCGGCCAGCAGGCGGCGGGCATCGGGGCCGGCCAGCGGGCCGCCGTCGAGCCCGTCCAGGCGCGCCTGGGCCGGACCGCCCTGCAGGCGCCAGCTGGCACGGGTGACCGGTGCCGAAAGCTTGATGTCGTAGCTGTCGCCGCGCTGGACCCAGTCGATGCGACCACTGCCACCGTCGCCGCCGGCGCTGACCGCCAGGCGCCCCTGCAGGCGCCAGTCGGGCTCGGCCGCCAGCGCCGCTTCGTGGGCGGCCTGCCCTGCCAGCAGGCTGGCGTCGGCACCGGTCCGCACGGTTGCCGGTACGCAGGCCGCCAGGGCAAGCACCAGGCCAGCGAGCGCCAGGCAGCGCGGGAAACGGGTCGGACTCATGGGGCGTGGGACTCCAGCGCGTGCTTGAGGGAAGGATTGTCGGGATCGAGCCGCAGGCCGGCACGCCAGACCTTGCGGGCTTCGGCGCGTTCGCCGGCCTGCCAGAGCACTTCGCCCAGGTGGGCGGCGATTTCCGGGTCACGCCTGGCCGCCCAGGCCTTTCGCAGCAGTGCCAGGGCACTGTCCCGGCGGCCGAGCTTGAAATGCACCCAGCCGACACTGTCGAGGATGGCGCCTGAACCCGGCGCCAGTTCGAGCGCCCGTTCCAGGTAGGGCAAGGCTTCCGCCCAGGCTTCCCGATGGACCGCCAGGGCATAACCGTAGGCATTGAGCGCCTGGGGGCTGTCGGGGTGCTCGTCGAGGATGCGCTGCAGGTCGGCCAGGGAGGCATCGATGCGTCCGGCCCGTTCGTGCTGCATGGCACGCGCGTACAGCAGCGCCGGATCGCCTTCGAAGATGTCCAGCGCCCGGCCCAGGCTGGCGAGCGCGTCGTCGCCGCGACCACGGCGCTCGAGCAGTTCCGCCTCGAGCAGGTAGGCGTCGCGGATGTACTCACCGTCGGCGGCTTGGTCGACCTGCAGTTCGTGCAGGGTGGCCAGCGCTTGGTCCAGGCGGCCGAGCCGGCCCTCGGCGCCGGCGCGGCGCAGCATCGCCTGGTCATGCCCCGGCCCGCGCGGCACCGAGGCATACCAGGCCCGGGCTTCAGGCCAGCGCAGCAGGCTTTCGGCCAGCAGCCCCAGCAGCAGGCGGCGCTCGGGCGTGGGCGTGTCGGCCAGGCCCACCACTTCGGCGTACAGCTCGCCCAGCGCCTTGCGGTCGCCGTCGGCGATCAGCCAGCGGGCGCGCTGGCGAAGGCTGTCTTCGTCCTGCGGGCCGTGGCCGAGGGTGGCGGCGGCCGCCAGGCGGTCGCCGAGCAGCGCGTACTGGCGTGCGGCGGAGCGACGCAGCTCCGGGGCCAGGGCGGCGGGGTCACCCAGCCCGGCCAACTGCCCGCGGGCGGCCTCGTCGCGGCCCAGCTCGCGCAGGCGGGCCGCTTCGAGCAGGAGGGCGCGCGGATCGTCGGGGAAACGCTCCACCCCTTCCACCACCAGTCGTTCGGCCAACGGGCGGTCCTCGAGCCGACGGGCCAGGCCGGCCACCGCCAGCCAACCGCCGAGGGTGGCCGGCATGTGGTTGCTTTCGTACAGTCCGCGCAGCACCTTGCGGGCCACGCCGGCGCGTGTGTCGCGGGCATCGCCCAGGGCCGAAAGCAGTACCGGGAAGCCGGCGGGGCGGGCCGGGTCCATCAGCGCAACGGCTTCGGCGACCGCCCGGTCGGCATCGCCCAGGTCCAGGGCCAGCTGGATGGCTGCCGCGGCCGCCGGCAGGGAGTCGGGCGACAGTTCCCGCCAGCGGGCAATGGCCGCGGCCGCCGGCTCCGGCTGCCCGGCCAGCAGCGCGATGCGCGCCGCCCGTTCGGACAGGCCGGGATCCCGGGAGCCTTCGGCAGCCCGCAGGTAGTGGCCGGCGGCCTGGCCGAAGTCGCCGGCCTGCAAGGCGAATTCACCCGCCATCACCGGTTCAAGCACGTCCGCGGGGCGGGCGGCGGCCGGCATGGCCCCGGCAAGGGCCAGGGCGAGGACGGCGATCGGTCGGGATTTGCTCCAGATCATGGGGTTTTGGCGGGCACCGGCTAGACTATGGGCCGGAATCCACGAGAGCCCAGCCCGTCAGAGCTTAGCGCATGGCGGGCCGCCAACGACCCAAGCCAGCCATGCCCCTGCTCGCCCTAGGCCTCAACCACCAGACCGCGCCGCTGACCCTGCGCGAACGGGTGGCCTTGGACGCCGGCCAGCTGCCCGCCGCGCTGCACGGCCTGGGTGCGGTGCCCGGGGTCGCCGAAGCCGCCCTGCTTTCCACCTGCAACCGCACCGAGATCTATTGCCAGGTCGAAGACGGCGCGGAAGCGGGCGTGGCGGACTGGCTCGCGAACTACCACGGCCTGGCGCCCGCCACCTTGTCGGACTACCTGTACGTGCATCGCGACGACGACGCCGTGCGCCACCTGTTCCGGGTCGCGACCGGGCTGGACTCGCTGGTGCTGGGCGAACCGCAGATCCTGGGCCAGGTGAAGGACGCCTGGCAGGCCGCGCGTGGCCAGCAGCGCCTGCGCACGCCGCTCGACCGCCTGTTCCAGCAAAGTTTCCGGGTCGCCAAGCGCGTGCGCACCGACACGCGCATCGGCGCCCACCCCGTGTCGGTGGCCTATGCGGCCGTGCGCCTGGCGCGCCAGGTGTTCAGCGAACTCGACCGCGCGACGGTGCTGCTGGTGGGCGCCGGCGACACCATCGAACTGGCCGCCCGCCACCTGGTCGATGCCAAGGCCAAGCGCCTGCTGGTCGCCAACCGCACGCTCGAACACGCCCAGGCCCTGGCCAGCCGCTACGGCGGTTATGCCCTGCCGCTGTCCGAATTGCCGCGACACCTGCCCGAAGCCGACATCGTCATCACCGCCACTGCCTCGCGCGAACCGGTGCTGCGCCGCGACACCGTGCAGGCCGCGCTCAAGGCGCGCCGCCATCGCCCGGTGTTCATGCTCGACCTGGCGGTGCCGCGCGACATCGAAGCCAGCGTCGCTTCGCTGGCCGACGTCTACCTGTACACCGTGGACGACCTGGAACAGGTGATCGAGGAAAATCGCGCCTCGCGCCGCGAAGCCGCCGAACAGGCCCAGGCCATCATCGACCTGCAGGTCGAACACTACATGGCCTGGTGGCGCGCGCAGGGACGGCAGGACGCACTCAAGGCCCTGCGCAGCCGTGGCGAATCCGCCCGCACCGAAGCCCTGGCCCGCGCCCGCGAACAGCTCGCCGCTGGCCGCCCGCCCGAAGAAGTGCTCGACCGGCTGGCCCACCAACTGACCAACAAGCTGCTGCACGGACCGTCCAGCGCGCTGCGCCAGGCCGCGCTGGACGGCGACCTGGACCTGCTGCGCGCCGCCGAGCGCCTGTACAAGGACGACGATGACACCCGGCCTGCGCCGTAAGCTCGAAGCCCTGGCCGAGCGCCACGAAGAAGTCGGCCGCCTGCTGGCCGACCCCGGCGTGCTGGCCGACAACAACCGATTCCGCGCGCTCTCCAAGGAATACGCGCAGCTCGAACCGGTCGCCGCCGGCCTGGCCGCCTGGGCCCAGGCCCAGCGCGACCTCCAGGCTGCCGAGGGCATGCGCGACGACCCGGAGCTGCGCGAACTGGCCGACGAGGAAATCCCGGCCGCCCGCCAGCGCCTGGCCGAACTCGATCAGTCCCTGGCCCTGCTGCTGGTGCCACGCGACCCGCGCGACGAGGCCAACCTGTTCCTGGAAATCCGCGCCGGCACCGGCGGCGACGAAGCGGCGATCTTCGCCGGCGACCTGTTCCGCATGTACGCGCACTACGCAGAAAGCAAGCGCTGGAACGTGGAGGTGGTGTCGGCCAGCGAAGGCGAACACGGCGGCTACAAGGAGATCGTCGCCCGCATCGAGGGTCGCGGCGCCTATTCGCGGCTGAAGTTCGAGTCGGGCACCCATCGCGTTCAGCGCGTGCCGGCGACCGAGTCCCAGGGGCGCATCCACACCTCGGCGGCGACGGTGGCGATCCTGCCCGAACTGGACGAAGTGGACGAGATCGAACTGCGCGACGGTGACATCCGCGTCGACACCTTCCGCGCCTCCGGCGCCGGCGGCCAGCACGTGAACAAGACCGATTCGGCGATCCGCATCACCCACCTGGCCTCGGGCATCGTGGTCGAATGCCAGGACGAACGCAGCCAGCACAAGAACCGCGCCCGCGCGATGTCGCTGCTCAAGGCCAGGCTGCTCGACGAGGAACGTTCGAAGCAGGCCGCGGCGCAGGCGCAGTCACGCCGGCTGCAGGTCGGCAGCGGCGACCGCAGCCAGCGCATCCGCACCTACAACTTCCCTCAGGGCCGCATCACCGACCACCGCGTCGAGGGCCTCACCCTGTACGCGCTGCCACAGGTGATGGCCGGCGACCTGGACGACCTGGTCGACCGCCTGACCCGCGAACACCAGGCCGACGAACTCAAGCTGCTGACGGAGGCCGCATGAGCGCCGGCGAAACCTTCATCCCGCTGTCGCTGTGCGTACTGACCGTGTCCGACACCCGCGGGCCGGCCGAGGACACGTCCGGCGACTACCTTTGCGCGGCGCTGGCCGAGGCCGGCCACCGACTGCACGAACGCGCCATCGTGCGCGACGACAAGTACGCGATGCGTGCGCTGGTGTCGCGCTGGATCGCCGACGAGGCCGTGCACGGCATCCTGGTCACGGGTGGCACCGGCTTCACCGGCCGCGATTCCACGCCCGAAGCCATCGCACCGCTGCTGGACAAGGCCATGCCGGGATTCGGCGAAATGTTCCGCGTGCTCAGCTTCGACGACATCGGCACCAGCACCCTGCAATCACGCGCCTTCGCCGGCCTGGCCAACGCCACGTTCGTATTCGCCCTGCCCGGCTCCACGTCGGCCTGCCGCACCGGCTGGGAACGGCTTATCCGCGCCCAGCTCGACGCCCGCACCCGCCCCTGCAACCTCGCCAGCCTGCGTCCCCGCCTCCGGGAGTCCTGACAGCCATGAAGCGCAAGGAATACGAAAAGGAACTCGAGCCGCTGCAGGTTGAACTCAACCAGGTCGCGCGCTGGCTTGAACACACCGGCAAGCGCCTGGTGGTGCTTTTCGAAGGCCGCGACACCGCCGGCAAGGGCGGCGCCATCAACGCCATCGCGCAGACGCTCAACCCACGCCAGACCCACATCGCCGCGCTGGCCAAGCCCAGCGAACGCGAGCAGGGCCAGTGGTACTTCCAGCGTTACGTGCCGCACCTGCCGGCGGCCGGCGAGATCACCCTGTTCGACCGCAGCTGGTACAACCGCGCCGGCGTCGAGAAGGTGATGGGTTATGCCACGCCCGAGCAGGTAAAGGCCTTCCTGCGCCAGGTGCCGGTGTTCGAGAAGATGCTGGTGGACGACGGCATCCTGCTTTTGAAGTACTGGCTGGCGGTGGACCAGGAACAGCAGGAGGAGCGTTTCGCCGAACGTGCGAAGGACCCGCTCAAGCGCTGGAAGCTTTCGCCCATCGACGTCAAGGCGCGCGAGAAGTACGCCGAGTACGGCAAGGCGCGCGACGCCATGTTCAAGGCCACCCACCGCCCCGAGGCACCGTGGACGGTAGTGGACTTCAACGACCAGAAGCGCGGTCGCCTTACCCTTATCCGGCACCTGCTCGACCAGCTCCCCGACCACGACGTGCCGCGTTCGCGGATGTCGCTGCCGCCGCTGAAGTCGCGCCCGGGCAAGGAGCGCTACACCGGCCCGGTGAAACCGATCCCGATGGCCTACTGAACCGGCGCGCCCGCCAGCGCCGCCACGGGCAACTCCCTGCGGTCCGGGACCGCCACCCGTTGGCCGGGCTGCAGGCGCTCGGCGCCGCGCACCACCAGGCGGTCGCCCGGGCGCAGCGCGCCACGCACTTCAACCAGGCCCGCTTCGCTCGCGCCCAGCTCCACGGGCACGCGTTCGGCCAGGTCACCGTCACCTACCCGCATCACGTGGCTGCCTTCGGCACGCATCACCACCGCGTCGCCCGGCACCGCCAGGACCTCGCGCGGCGCCGCGCTGGGTACGCCCAACTGCACGGCGCTGCCGACCACCAGGCTGGCTTCGGCGGCGGGCCCCGGGTCCAGCGCAACCCGAAGTTCGAGCTGGCGCGAAGCCTCGTCACCCACCGGCACCAGGGTCTGCAGCGGCAGCGTGCGCACCTGGCCCTGGTGGCGCAGGCTCACCGGCACGCCCTCGCGCAGGTGCGAGACCAGGGTCACCGGGGCACGCGCCCGGATCTCCAGGGCCTGGGTGTTGACCAGGCGCGCGACCGGCGCACCCGGCACCAGGAATTCACCGAGTTCGACCGAGCGCTCGACGACGACGCCGTCGAAGGGCGCCCTTACGATCGACCGCCGCAGCGCCAGGCGCGCCTGTTCGAGCGCGACGACCGCCGAGGCCAGGTCCTGTTCGCGCATCCGGCGGTCGGCGACCACCTGGTCGAGCTGCGCGCCGGAAATGCCGGCGGCCGCGACCAGGGCCTGGTAACGCTCTTCCTGCCGCCGCGCCAGCTCGACCTGGGCGCCGAGGCGCTGGCGATCGGCCAACGCCTTGCGTTCGGCCAGTTTCAGCGCCGAATCGTCCAGGCGGGCCAGGGTATCCCCGCGACGCAGCACGGTGCCGACCTCGGCGACCGAGACCACGCGCCCCCCGGTTTCGGCGGCGACCCGCGCGTCCTCGCGGCTGGCAACACTGGCCGGCGACCAATGCAGCGGCGCGAAGTCCGCTTTCACGGCCAGGGCGAGGTCCACCGGCACCGGCGGGGGCTCCGGGGCGGCGGCTTCCTGGGACCCGGAGGTGACCGGCAGCAGCCACCCGGTCGCGACGACGGCAAGCACCAGGCCGGGCAGCCAGGCGCGGCGGGAAATCGAGGTCAGACGGGTCATGGGCGGACTCCAGTATTCCAGGCGGAATGGACAGGGACGGTGCCAGCAGGTGCCGGCGCCGGCATGGCGGCGCGTGCCGGGCGGTCGAACAGGCGCATCAGGGCCGGCACCAGAACCAGGGTGAAGACCAGGCTCAAGGCCACACCGCCGACCGCCACCGCGGCCAGTCCGCGATAAATCACCGCTCCTGGGCCCGGGTTGATGGCCATGGGCAGCGCGCCCAGGACGCCGGTGAGCGTGGCGATGAGGATCGGCCGAAGGCGCTGCGAAAGGGCCTGTGCCAGCGCCTGGTCCAGGTCCAGGCCATCCGCCTGGCCGGCACGCGCCTGCGCCACCAGCAAGATGGCGTTGTTGATCACCATGCCCAACAACATGATGAAGCCGATCATCGACAGCAGGTCCAGCGTCTGCGTGGTGAACAGCGAAACCAGCTGCAGGGCCAGCACGCCGCCGAGCACGGCCATCGGCAGCGTCGCCAGGACGAACGCACTGTCGCGCAGCGAACGGAACAGGGCAGCCATCAGCAGGAACAGCACCACCAGCGCCATCGCGAAGTTGCCCGCCATGGTCCGCACGACTTCGCCCAGGCGATCGGCGCTGCCGGAGACGCGCAGGCCGGCATCGGCGGGCAGCGCGGCGCGCAGGGCCGGCACGATCTTCTCGTCGACGATGGCCAGCGCCTCCTCCAGCGACAGCGTCGACGGCGGATCGACGGTCAGGCTGACGGTGCGCCGGCCGTCCACGCGGCGCAGCTGGTTGGGCGCCAGCGTCGTCTGGACCGCCGCCAGCTCGCCCAGGCTGAGCACGCCACCGAAAGGCGTGGCCAGCGGCGCGGCAGCGAATTCCTGCACCAGGTCGTCCGTGTCCGCGCGCCGCGACCGGAGCACGATCGGCAGGCGCCGTTCGCCATCGAAATGTTCGCCCAGCCAGGCGCCCTGCCCCAGCACCCGCACCACGGTGCCCAGCTCGGGCCGGCGCCAGCCCACTTCGGAAAGGCGGCGGTCGTCGGGCTGCACGCGCAGCTCCGGCGCGGCGCCGTCGGCATTGGGCCAGGCCTGGACGTTCGCCCCGGGGAAGTGTTCCGCCAGCAGCGCCCGGCCGGCTTGGGCCGCCCGGCCCAGGGCTTCGCCGTCACCGTGCTGCAGGTGGATGGCGATGGCGCGGCTGGAGCCGCCGAAGCCGCCGAACAGGTTGCCTTCGGCGGTGAAGGCGCGGGTGTCGGGCAGGCCCGTGACTACTTCGTCGCGAATGGCGCTTTCGAGGGCGCCGATCTGGCTTTCGTCCACGACTCGGGCGCCCAGGGTGCCGCCGTTGGGCCACAGGTTGAGATACCAGTTGCTCAGCTGGGGCGATTTTTCCCCGTCCATGTAGGGGCGCATGCGCTCCATCAGCAGCGGTCGGATCTCGCGGTCGACGGCGGCCGGACTCATGCCCGGCGGCAGGTTGAACCAGACGTCGATGGCCGCGCGCTTGACCGGCGGCAGGTAGTCCAGGCTAGGCATCAGCACCAGGGCGCCGAGCACCGGCGCCAGTACGCCACCCAGCACCCAGGCAAGCTGCCGGCGACGGCCCTGGGTGGCCCGCAGCAGCCAGGCGGTGGCCCGCGCGTAGCCGGCCGGCTGTGCCACGCGTCCGGTGGCGCGCAGCCAACCACCGGCGGCCGCGGGCAGGACCGTCAGCGCCAGCACGAGGGAAATGCCCACCGCGATCGATATCGTCAGCGCCAGGTCGGCGAACAACTGGCCTTCGACGTCGCGCATGAAGATCACCGGCAGGAAAACCGCCACCGTGGTCAGGGTCGAGGCGAACAGCGCCCCGCCAACCTGGCGCGTGCCCTCGAGCGCGGCTTCGTGCGCGGGCTTTCCGGCCTCGCGCAGGCGCAGGATGTTCTCGGCAACCACCACCGCGGCGTCCATCACCATGCCGACGGCGAAGGCCAGGCCGGCCAGGGAAATGACGTTCAGGCTGCGGCCCGTCAGCTGCAGCACGATGAAGGTGGCCAGCAGCGAGATCGGTATCGCGCTGGCCACCAGCAGGGTCGCGCGGGCATTGCGCAGGAACCACCACAGGCAGGCGACGGCCAGCAGCACGCCGGCGAACAGGCTGCCCGAGAGCAGGCCGATGGCGCGGTTGATGAACACCGAAGCGTCGAAGCTCTGTTCAATGGCAAGGCCACGCGGGGCCAGTTCGCGTTCGCGCACTTCGGCAACCGCGCGTTTGACTTCGCCCAGCACGGCCAGCACATTGGCGCCGCTTTCGCGACGGATGCGCAGGCCGATGGCGGGGTTGCCGTTCTGGTAGGCGAAAAAGACCTGCTCGGGCCGCTTCACGGCAACCGTGCCGACGTCGGCCAGCCGAACCGGCCGGCCGTCCCGCCAGGCCAGGATCAGTTCGCCCAGCTGCTCGGGCGGGTAGCGTCCGGCAAAGCGCAGCGTGTACTGCCGGCGGCCGGCATCGAAGCTACCGCCCGACACGTCGGTGGCGCGACCGGCGACGTCGGCGATCTGCGGCAGGGTGACGCCGAGCGCGGCGGCGCGGTCGAGGTCCACCTCGATCACCAGCTCCTCCGCGCCGGCGCCATTGATGTCGACGCCGGCAACGCCGTCCACGGCCATCAGCCGCGGCACCACCCGGTCTTCGATAAGACGCCGGTAGTCGTTGATGTCACCCGGCGTGCCGGGCAGCTTCTGCACGAAAAAATACGTCAGCGACTGGTTGGCGTCGTCCGAGCCCAGCGCCAGGCGCGGCGGCGTCGCGTCACGCGGCAGCGGCTGCAGTCGGTTGAGCCGCGCGAGTATTTCCACCAGCGCGGCCTGCATGTCGGTGCCGACGGCGAACGTCAGGTTGATGGCGCTGAAACCGGCGTTGACCGTCGAATCCATTTGCTCCAGGCCCGGCAGGCCTTCAAGCACGGTTTCGATCGGCTCGACGATTTCCGATTCCATTTCCTGCGGTGATGCCGCGCGCCAGAGCGTGGTCACCGACGCCTGCGGGCGGTCGATGTCCGGGAACAGCTGCAGCGGCAGGTCGAGCAGGGCCAGCAGGCCGAACAGCATGACCAGCGCAACGGCAACGGCGACGGCGGCGGGATTGGCGAGCGAAGCTTCGGTGGGTTTCATGGCGAAGGCACGGGGGACGACGGCGCCACTTTGCGCGGGCACGGTTGCCTGGCCACATGACGATGGTCACGAGTCGCGCCGGAACGTGCTGGCGCCGCGCCGGACCGTTGGCCGACGGCCTATTTCAGTACGACGATGCGATCGCGATAGCTGCGCGAAAGCTTTATTTCATGCCCGCAATCGAGCGTGAGGAACTGTTCGCCGTTCAGATGCGGGCGCATCGCGACCACGCGCGCGGCGTTGACCAGGGTGGAACGATGCACGCGCGGGAATTCGCGCGGTTCGAGCCGGTTCTCGAGTTCGCGCATGGTGGCGCGCAGGACGAAGGTTTCTTCGTCGGTGTGGATGCACATGTAATCGCCCGCCGCGTCTATCCAGCGCACGCTGGACAGTTCGATGCGCAGGGTGCGGTTGCCGTCGCGGATCGCCAGCCGGTCCTTGCCGCCCAGGCGCCGCTCGCCGGCGCCGTGCAGCGCCTCTTCAAGCCCCATCTGCGGCTTGCCGCTGAGGTCGCCGAGCAGTTTGAGCAGCCGGGCGCAATGGCCCTGCGCCTCGCGCTGGCCCAGCTGTTCGCGCACGCGATACAGGGCCTGGTGCAGGCGGCTGTCTTCCACCGGCTTGAGCAGGTAGTCCACGGCGCTCGATTCGAAGGCACGGATCGCGTAGTGGTCGTAGGCGGTGACGAACACCACCAGCGGCATCTGCGGCGCGGGTATGGCGCGCAGCGTGCCGAAGCCGTCGAGCCCCGGCATCTGCACGTCCAGGAACATCAGGTCGGGCGAGTGTTCGGACACGGCCTTCATCGCCGAAAGTCCGTCGCCGCACTGGCCCACGATCTCGACGTCCGCCTGCTCGGCCAGGCGCAGTTCCAGGCCCCGCCGGGCCAGCGGCTCGTCGTCGACGATGAGCGTACGGATCGGACGGTTCATTCGCGTGGGGCTCCGCCGGTTTCGAAGGGCAGCGTCAGTTCGACCTCCAGGCCGCCCTCGTCGCAGGCATGCACGCGCACCGACTGCGCGTCGCCGTAGAGAACGCTCAGGCGCTCGCGGGTATTCGCCAGTCCGACGCCCGTGCCATTGTTCTCGCGACCGCCGCGAAACACGTCGCCGGGTCCGTTGTCGGCGATTCCCAGCACCAGCGATTCGCCCTTGCGGCGCGCACGCACCCACAGGCGCCCGCCGGACACCCGGTGCGAGATGGCGTGTTTAATGGCGTTTTCCACCAGCGGCTGCAGCAGCAGGCTCGGCAGCAGCGCCGAATAGCAGGCCGGCTCGACCCGGGTTTCCACCTCCAGCCGCTCGGCGAAGCGTATCTTCTCGATGCCCAGGTACAGGTTCAGCGCGTCGAGCTCCTGCTTGAGGGTCACGCGCTGCATCGGGTCGCTGTCGAGCGAGTGCCGGAGGAAGGCGCTCAGGCCCTGGACCATCCGGTTGGCGATGTCGTTCTGGCGATCCAGCACCAGGGTGGAGATCGCGTTGAGGGTGTTGAACAGGAAATGGGGATTGAGCTGGTAGCGCAGCATCTTTAGCTGGGCCTGGTGTGCCATCGCGGTGGCCGCGAGCATCTGGCGGGACTGCTGCTGGAGCTGCCGGTAGTACTTGATGCCCGTGTACAAACCGACCCAGCTAAGCACCACGTACAGCTGGCCGGTGCCCGAGGCAAGATAGCCCAGGCTCGACGCCGGCCGGCACTGTTCGCCGCACCAGTCCAGCACCAGGGTGATGTAGGCCACCCCGATCAGGCCGGTGGCCAGCACCACGCAGGCACCCGCCAGCGGCAGGAAGACGCGGGGCGGCAGGCCCCAGCTTCGTTTCAGAACCTGGCGTACGCCCAGCGTGACCAGGAAACCGGCCAGCGCCACGCCGAAGCTCAGCCGCCAGTAGTCGGGGGACTTCCCATGGGCCAGCGCCTGCAGGTAGGACAGGCAGGCGTAGCCCAGCCAGCCGCCGGCCTGCAGCCACCAGAACAGGCGGCGGGAGCGAAGATCGTCGGCAAGTGGCGGCACGGGACAGTCCGGGGCGGGGTCGCCGGCATGCTACCAAGCCGGGCGCGCCTGGCCACACGGCCCGGCGCGGATAAAAAACGCTTCGTCGCAGCCCCGGTCAGGCGCCAGTGATGGCCGCGATGTCGGCGGCCAGCTCCTGGGACGTGATCGGGCCCAGGTACTTCTTCGCGACCTTGCCCTCCGGATCGACCAGGTAGGTCATCGGCAGGCCACGCGGCGTATCGAAGTCGGCCGGCGGGTCGTAGACGTCGAGCAGCGCGATCGGGTAACCCGCGGGGTGTTTTTCCAGGAACGCGCGCATGTCGGCCGGCTCGATTTCCTCGTAGGCCAGGCCGATCACCAGCACGTCGTCGCGGGCGGCGTCGAAAGCCGTCAGGTCCGGGATTTCCTTCAGGCAGGGTTTGCACCAGGTCGCCCAGAAGTTCACCACCACCCAGTGCCCGCGCTGCCGGGCCAGGTCGAAGGGGCCGTGGTCGAGCGTTTCCACCACCAGCTGCGGATGGCTGGGCATGCCGGCTTCTGCGGGCTCCGGCGCGGGCTCGGGTTCCGGGGCAGGCGCGGCGGCGGGCCCGGGCGCGGCGGCCGCGGCGGGTTCGGGATCGGCGGCTGGCTGGCAGGCGGCCAGCAGCGTCGCCACGAGCAGGGCGGGCACAAGGGTCTTCATGGCTTGGCATTGTCCGGATTGGGGGTGAAGAAACTGCCGACGCTGCGCGACAGCGGAGCGGCCAGCGGTTCCTGCAGGTTGGCCAGCGCGCGCGCGGCATCGCGACCGATGCGGTCATCGTAGCCCGGCAGGCCATGGATCGGCCCGGGCACGCGCAGGGCCAGGCCCTCGTGCAGTTCGCCCAGGCTGACGGTGTCCAGGTCGCGGGCGAGCAGCCAGGCGCCGTCCTCGGCGCGGCGCAGGATGTTCAGGCCGGACAGGCCGGCGAGCATGCGCTGGAGCAGGTCGTCGGTGAACATGGGTTCGCACGCCTGCAGTTCGGCGATGTGCAGGCCCTTCCCCTCGCGGCGCGCCTGGTTCAGCCGCCCGAGCAGGCGAAGGTAGGCATACATTTCCATGCCTTCGGGCAGCTGCAGCGCCTTGGGTTGGTATTTGAACGACGACAGCGAAGCCGCGAAGCTGGCGCCCAGCAGCACCACCACCCAGCTCAGGTACAGCCACAGCATGAAGATGGGCACCACGGCCAGCGCACCGTAGAGCTGTTCGTAGGTCGGTACGCCCAGCAGGTAGGCCGCGAAGCCTCGTTTGGCCAGTTCGAACAGCACCGTCGCGAACAGGCCGCCGGCCAATGCGTAGCGCAGCGGCACGCTGCGATGCGGGATAAGCCAATAGGCCAGAGTGAACACCGCCAGTTCGACCACGTTGGGCAGGTAGCCCAGCAAGCGCGTGCCCCAGGTGGTGGCCTCGCCCGACCACACCGGCAGCGAAAACAGGTAGGACGTGACCGCAAGGCTGGCAACGGCGCCCAGGGTGCCGAGCGTGAGCAGGGTCCAGTAGATGAGGAAACGCAGCAGGCCCGAACGCGGCGTCGGCACCCGCCAGACGCGGTTGAAGGTCGATTCGATGCTCCACATCGTCAGCAGCAGCGAGATCAGCAGCGCCACCACGCCGGTGGCGGTGAGCTGCCGGGCGCTTTGGGCGAAATCACGCAGGTGGCTTTCCACCACCCGCGCCGAACTGGGCACGAAGTTGGAGAACACGAAGTTGGTCAGCATCCCGCTCCATTCCTCGAACACCGGGAACGCCGACAGGATGCCGAAGACCACCATCGACAGCGGCACCAGGGCGAACAGGGTGGTGTAGGACAGCGCGCCGGCCGTTTCGAAGCAGCGGTCGTCCAGGAACCGGTTCCAGAGGAAGCGGAAAAAGGACTGGACCTGCTCACGGCCCAGCCGGTGCCACCATAACCGGACCGTGTGGGTGACCTGGGATATCTGCATCGGCCAAGACTAGCAAACCGGTCGGGGCGGGGAATATCCGCGATAATGGCGGCCCCTGAATCCGGCAGGACACGCATGCCCGACATCCTGGTCCTCTATTACAGCCGCGGCGGCTCGGTTGCCGCGCTTGCACGCCAGGTCGCCCGGGGCATCGGCGAAGTGCCGGGCATGCAGGCCAGGCTGCGCACGGTGCCGCCGGTGGCGCCGGTCACCGAATCCGCCGCGCCGCCCGTGCCCGACGAAGGCGCGCCCTATGCCCGCCGGGCCGACCTGGACGAATGCGTGGCCCTGGCCATGGGCAGCCCCACCCGCTTCGGCAACATGGCCGCACCGATGAAACACTTCATCGACGGCCTCGGGGCCGAATGGGCCTCGGGCACGCTGGTCGGCAAGCCTGCCGCGGTGTTCACCTCCACCGCCACCCAGCACGGCGGCCAGGAATCGACCCTGCTGAGCATGATGCTGCCGCTGCTGCACCACGGCATGCTGGTGCTGGGCATCCCGTTCACCGAGTCCGCGCTCAACACCACCGGTACCGGCGGCACGCCCTACGGCGCCAGCCACGTGGCCGGCGCCGAAGACGACCCGGGCCTGTCGGACGACGAAAAGCAGCTGGCGCGCGCCCTGGGCCGGCGCCTGGCACAAACCGCCCGGAAGCTGCAGGCATGAGCCGTTCGGGCAAGCTGGCAGCCGTGTCGATCCTGGCGCTGTTCGCGCTGCAGCTGGCCTGGCGCCTGTGGCTGGCGCCGCCGACCCAGGCCGCACCCTGGATGATGGCGCTCTATTTCAGCCTGCCGATCCTGCCGGCGGTGGTGCTGGTGCTGCTGCGGCACCGGCGTGCGGGATTCTGGGGCGCGCTGGCCGCCCTGCTCTATTTTTGCCACGGCGTGATGCTGGCCTGGTCGGCGCCGGAAGTGCGCGGGCTGGCGCTGGCCGAGACGCTGCTGTCGGCGGTGCTGGTGCTGTCGGCCAGCTGGGACGGCATGCGCGCCCGCTTCGCGGGCCGCCGCGCCGGCAAGCCGGCCGTATAATCCCGCCGCGAAGGAGAATCCCATGCAAGAACTTCTGGTGGTCACCACCGGCGGCACCATCGACAAGGTGTATTTCGACGACAAGTCCGATTTCCAGATCGGCGAGCCGCAGATCGGCAGGATCCTGCAGGAGCTGGGCGTGGCCTTCCGCTTCACGGTGATCCCGATCCTGCGCAAGGACAGCCTGCACATCACCGCGCAGGACCGCGAACTGCTGCGCGCGACCATCGCCGCCCAGCCGGCGACGCACGTGCTGGTGACCCACGGCACCGACACGATGGTGGATACGGCCAAGGTGCTGGCGGCGATCCCGGGCAAGACGATCATCCTCACCGGTGCCCTGAACCCGGCCCGCTTCCGCGGCTCGGACGCCGAGTTCAATGTCGGCACCGCCGTCGGCGCGGTGCAGTCCCTGCCGCCGGGCGTCTACATCGCCATGAACGGCCGCATCTGGGACCCGGCGGCCGTCCGCAAGAACGTCGCCGCCAATCGCTTCGAGGCGATCGGCGGCTAGCAGGCCCCGGAAAAAAAGACCCCGGCGCAAGGCCGGGGTCCAGGGGTGTTGCCTGAAGCGCTGGATCAGAAGGTGATCGACCAGCTGTTGATGTAGCCCGTGTCGCCGCGGGCATTGTCGTTGACGCGCAGCTTCCAGGTGCCGTTGAGCGCCTCGGAGGACAGGTTGACGGTGTAGGTGCCGATCACGTTGTCGGCACTGCCGCCGCTGCGGTTGTGCAGGTTGTAGGTCGAACCATCCGGGGCCACCAGGTCGACACGCAGGTCACCCTTCCAGGTGTGGCGGATGTCCACGGCCACCGAGGTGTTGTTCGGGGCGTTGCCGCTGCGGCCAGAGACCGAAATCGGGCTCTCGACGGTGGAGTTGTCGCGGATCTGGTAGTCGGCGGTGTTGCTGTAGGTCTGCGGCTGGCTGCCACCACCTTCGGTGTAGTCGCCGACCAGGCTGACGCCGGAGAAGCTGGTGTAGGCCTTCACGCGCACGTGGTAGGTACCGGCCGACGGCGCCGCGATGGTGCAGGTCTCGGTGTTGCCGTTGAGGTACGGGCGGCAGATGTACGAGCTGTCGGTCGGCTGGCTGCCGAACTGCACGTACAGGTCGGCGTCACCGGTGCCACCGGACATGTTGAAGACCAGGTTGCTGGCGCCGGCGGGCACGGACAGGGTGTAGTACAGCGAGTTGCCCTGGGTGGCCGACAGGCCGGTCACGGCCACGCCCTTGGTCAGCGAACCACCGGTCGGCGGCGGCGGCGGCGGCGGCGGGGTGCCGCCACCGGCGGCGGCCACGAGGGCGTTGGCGTCGATGATGCCGGCGCCGCAGCCACCCGAGCACGAACCGGACAGCGGGTAGGCCGTGGCCTTGAGCTGGGCCTCGACTTCCGCCGGGGTCCACAGCGACAGGCCCAGGGCCAGGCGGCGGCTCTGCGCCAGCGCGACGGCGCCGGCCACGTGCGGGGCCGCCATCGAGGTGCCGTTGTAGGACGCGTAGGACTCGCTGCCCGGCGAGGTGCTGCCGCTGTTGAGCGTGGACAGGATGTTCGAGCCCGGGGCCGAGACGTCGATCAGCGTGCCGTAGTTCGAGAAGCTCGAACGCGAGCTGGAGCTGGTGACCGAAGCAACGGCGATCACGTTGTTGCAGCTGGCCGGCGAGAAGTTGGCGACGTTGGCATTGCTGTTGCCGGCCGCCACCACGACGGTGGTGCCGCGGCTGACGGCGCTGTTGATGGCGTTCTGGGTCAGCGAATCGCAGCTGCCGCTGCCGCCCAGGGACAGGTTGATGACGTCCGCGGCCTGCGAGGCGCTCAGGGTCGGCACGCCGGAGACGCTGCCGCCCGACGCCCAGATGATCGCGTCGGCGATGTCGGAGGTGTAACCACCACCGCGGCCGAGCACGCGCACCGGCATGACGGTGGCGCCCCAGGCGGTACCGGCCACGCCCTTGGCGTTGTTGGTGACCGCAGCGACCGTGCCGGCCACGTGGGTGCCGTGCCAGCTGGACGGGTTGCCACCGTAGTAGTCGCCCGGATCGCTCGGGTCGGAGTCACGGCCGTTGCCGTCGCCGGCGACCGTGGCATCGTTGATGAAGTCGTAGCCGCCCGAGACGTTCGCGTTCAGGTCGGAGTGGCTGACGTGGCCGGTGTCGAGCACGGCGACGATGATGCCGCTGCCGTTGGCGACGTCCCAGGCCTGGTTGGCGCGGATGCCGGCGTCGGCGTCGAAGAAACCCCACTGCTGGCTGTAGCTGCTGTCGTTGGGGGTCAGGGTGTGCTGCATCAGGCGGTCAACCTGCACGAACTCGACGTTCGGGTTGGCGGCGATCTGGCGCATCAGCGCCTCGGCATCGGCCGCGCTCAGCTTCTGGGAGGTCGAGATGACGTCGGCACCCAGGGACATGCGGCGCAGGTGGCGCGCTGCCAGCGGCTTGGGCGCGCGGGCGTCGCCACGCTGGAGGCGGCTGGCCTGGATCAGCTGGTTGGCGCCGATCGACGCGACTTCCAGCGAACGGCGCAGGGCCGCGGGATTCTGCGCCTCGGGCGCGTCTTCCTTGAACTTGACCACGAATCGGTCGAACTGCTTGCCCGGCTCGAGGCCGGCGGTCTGGACCTGGGCGGCGAACGCGGAGCCGGCGAGGGCCAGCGAGGTGGCCGCGACGATTCCGCGCAGGCGGAGCTTGCGAGAGATATTGCTCACGATTTTTGGATCCCCGAAAAGGTGATGGCAACGAAGGCCGAAAAGACGGCCGTGCTTGCATCCATGCCCCGGGTCCCCTGGGAACGCCCTCCCCCGCCGGGCCATGCTTGGCCTCGAATTAATGCTGGAGGGGGTGCTTACCACCCGGATGTGTGATGAACATCTCAGGTTCATGACACCCAACCGACGCTAACGTGACGAAAGTCACGGGTCAAGCGGGCGCCCAACGAAAAACCGACCGTCCGTCGGCCAGTTTTCGATCGGTTAGGGGATGCCTACATGGCGCCGCAGGGGGACAGGATCACTGTCGCGACGCGTAAGTCACGACCAACTCAGAAGATGCCGGTTTCCAGGCGCGCGGCGTCGGACATCATGGTCTGGTTCCAGGGCGGGTCGAAAACCAGCTCGACGTCGGCTTCCGCGATCGTCGGCACCTGCTCGACCTTGTCGCGCACGTCCTGGACCAGGATGTCGCCCATGCCGCAGCCGGGCGCGGTCAGGGTCATGCGGATGTTGACGATGCGGTCGCCCTCGTCGTTGCGGCCCAGGTCGCAGTCGTAGACCAGGCCGAGCTCGACGATGTTGACCGGGATCTCGGGATCGAAGCAGGTGCGCAGCTGGTCCCAGACCAGCTTTTCGACCTCGGCGTCGCCCGCGCCTTCGGGCAGCACCAGCGGCTCGGGGCGCTCCTTGCCGATGGCGTCGGCGTCCGGGCCGGCGATCCGGAACAGGTTGCCGTCGACGAAGACGGTGAACGAGCCGCCCAGGGCCTGGGTGATGTACCCGGCGGTGCCGGCCGGCAGGGTGACTTCTTCACCCTGGGGCACCATGACGGCGGCGCAATCGCGCTCGAATTTGACCGGCTCGCTGGTTCGGGAATAACTCACTCGGGTATCGCCTGGCGGGAATCGCGGCTATTTTAGCCCGCCCTGACCCCGGTAAACCGCCTTGAGCCCGACACAGCGTTCCCGTTCCACCCTGGCGATCGTCGTCGACGGGCTGCTGCCGGCACTGGCCTGGGTGGCGGGCGTGCTGGGCATGGTGGCGCTGTGGACGGCGGTATCCCTGGCCCTGCGCAGCCCCAGCGGCTGGCTGGCGCTGGTGGCGGCGCTGGACATGGTCCTGCTGCTGCGGCTGGCGGCGATGCCGGCGGGCCCGGCGCGGGCCTGGGCGGCCGTGGCCGGCACGGCGCTGGCGATCGCGCTGGGCTACTGGTTCCATGCGGCGATCACGATGGGCGTGATGCTTGGCCTGCAGCCGGTCGAGTCGGCGCTGCGCCTGGGCCCGGTGCTGGCCGGCGAATTGCTCCGCCACACCACCAGCGCCTGGGACATCGCCTGGGCGGTGCTGGCCCTGCCGCTGGCCTGGAAACTGGCGCGCTGAGCCAAGAAAAAAGGCCCGCGCGAGGCGGGCCTTTCCGGGTGCCGCGACAGCGGATGCTCAGGGACGTCGGGCGAGTTCGGCTTCGACGTCGGCCTTGGCCTTGGGCATCAGGTCCTGCTTGGTGACGCCCAGCAGCAGCAGGATCGGGCAAGCCAGCAGGATCGAGCTGAGCGTGCCGATGACCACGCCGATCATCTGCGATTCGGCCATGCCCTTGAGCGAGTGCCCGCCGTAGACGTACAGCGCCAGCACGGTCAAGAAGGCCACGAAGGAAGTGATGATCGTGCGCGACAGGGTCTGGTTGATCGACCGGTTCAGCACTTCCTTGGGCTCGAGCTTGTTGAGCAGGCGGAAGTTCTCGCGGACGCGGTCGAAGACGACGATCGTGTCGTTGATCGAGAAACCCATCACCGACAGGATGCCGGCGAGCACGGTCAGGTCGAACTCGTGCTGGGTGATCGCGAACCAGCCGCAGACCACCAGCACGTCAGCCAGGGTGGCCAGCACCGCGGCGATGGCGAACTTGAACTCGAAGCGGATGGCGATATAGGCCAGGAAGCCCAACGCCACGAAGATGGTCGCGTAGACGCCGTTGAGCGCCAGCTCGTTGCCGATCTGCGGACCGACGAAGTCGCTGCGGATCACCTGGCCGGGATTGTCCGGCGTCTGTGCGACCTCGAGGATCGCCATGCCCGACTGCGCGGTGTTGTCGGCGTCCTGCGGCGAGCCGCCCTCTTCCATCTCAGGCGGCTGCAGGCGGATGACGATGTCGTTGCCCGAACCGAAGGTCTGCACGACCGGGCTGTCGTAGCCCGCGGCATCCAGACGCGAACGGATCTCCTCGACGTTGGCCGGCTTCTCGAACTCGATCTCCACCAGCGTGCCGCCGGTGAAGTCGAGCGCGTAGTTGAAGCCCTTGGTCGAAAGCGCGACCACGGAAACGAGCATCATCAGGACGAAGATGCCGACCGTGATGTACCGCGTCCCCATGAAGTTGATCTTGGTATTGGACGGGAAGAGTTCCACGCCGTCTCTCCTGGAAGTCGTTTAGATCGAGACCTTGGCAAGCTTCTTGCGCTTGCCATAGATCAGGGTGGCGATGCCGCGCGAGACCGAGACCGCGGTGTACATCGAGGTGCTGATGCCCAGGATCAGGGTGATGCCGAAGCCGCGGATGGGGCCGGAACCGAACACCGCCATCGCCAAGCCGGCCAGCAGGGCCGTGGTGTTGGCGTCGGTGATCGTGCCTGTGGCCTTGTCGTAGCCGTTGGCGATCGACGCGAGCGGCGTGTTGCCGTTGCGCAACTCCTCGCGTATGCGCTCGTTGATCAGCACGTTCGCATCCACCGACAGGCCGACGGTGAGCGCGATGCCCGCCAGGCCCGGCAGGGTCAGCGTGGCGCCGATGATCGACATCAGGGCCACCACCATCAGCAGGTTCAGCAGCAGGGCCATGTTGGTGACGATGCCGAAGGTCTTGTAGTAGATCAGGAAGAACACCAGCACGAACATGAAGGACCAGAACACCGCCTGCGTGCCCGCGGCGACATTCTCGGCGCCCAGGCTCGGGCCGATGATGCGTTCCTCGATGATCACCATCGGCGCCGCCAGCGAACCGGCGCGCAGCAGGCGGGCCAGGTCGGTGGCTTCCTGCTGGCTGTCCAGGCCCGTGGTCTGGAAGTTCTTGCCGAACACGCCCTGCAGGACCGCGACGTTGATGACTTCCTCGCTGACCCGCGAGGTGATCACTTCCTTGCCGTCCACCATGCGCACGTCGGGGATGGTCTCGATGTAGACCGCGGCCATGTACTGGCCGACGTTCTCACGGGTGTGGGCCAGCATGCGGTTGCCACCCGAGCTGTTGAGTTCGATCTGCACCGCCGGGCCGCCACCCTGCGGGTCGGGATTGGAGGTGGCGTTGACCAGCTGGTCGCCCGAGGCGATGACCCGGCGCGAGAGCAGGATCGGTCGGCGGTTGCCGGCGGCGTCGAGTTCGCGGCTTATGTACAGGCGCGCGTTGGGCGGCACCACGCCGGTGGCGGCGGCCTGCTGGGCCTGGTTGCCGTAGTCGATGACGTGACGGTACTCAAGCGTGGCGGTGGCGCCGATCAGCTTGCGGGCCTCGGCGGTGTCCTGCACGCCGGGCAGCTGCACGACGATGCGGCTTTCGCCCTGGCGCTGGATGACCTGCTCGCCGACGCCCAGGCTGTTGATGCGGTTGTCGAGCGTGGTGCGGTTCTGTTCGATCGCGCCGTCCATGATCGTCTGGATCAGGGTGGGCGTCAGGCGGGCCAGCAGGCGGCCGGGCTGCCTGTCGTCCACCTGGATCTGCAGCTCCGGCGCCTCGCGCTGGATGGCCGAGTACACCGCCGGCACGTCGGCCGGATCCTTGAGCAGCACCTGGATGCCGTCGGCGGTGCGCGAAACGCTGGTGTAGGCGAACTTGCCATCGCGCAACACGCCGGAAATCTCGTCGGCGAACCCGTTGCTGCGCTTTTCGATGGCGGCCTGCTGGTCGACTTCCAGCAGGAAGTGCACGCCGCCCTGCAGGTCCAGGCCCATGGACATGGACCTGGCGCCGAATGCCCCCAGCCAGTCCGGCACCGTCGAGGCCAGGTTCAGCGCCACGGTGTACTGGCTGCCCAGTGTCTCGCGAAGCGAGTCGGCCGCGACGGTCTGCTCGTCGGTGCTGTTGGTGCGCACGACCAGGCGCTCGCCCTCGATGGCGACGGACTTGGCTGCCAGGCCTTGCTGGTCCAGCGCCGCCCGGACCCGGATGACCAGGGCATCGTCGACGGCACCGCCGCGGTTGGCCGCGATCTGCACCGCCGGGTCCTGGGGGTACAGGTTTGGCAGGGAGTAAAAGGCCGAGAGTGCGATCAGGATCGCGGCGAGGACGTACTTCCAGGTGGCGTACTGAAGCATGGGCGACAACCGTTGGCGGCCCCGTCAGGGCCGTGGATGGATCGGATGGGGACGAATCAGGCCGACTTCAACGTGCCCTTGGGCAGGACGGCGGTGATGGCGCCCCGCTGGACCTTGATGCTGACCTTGTCGGCGACTTCGACGGTGACGAAGGATTCGCCCAGGTCTTCGATGCGGCCGGCCATGCCGCCGCTGGTGAGGACCTCGTCGCCCTTCTGGAGCTTGGCGATCAGTTCGCGGTGTTCCTTGGCCTTCTTCATCTGCGGGCGCAGCAGCAGGAACCAGAAGACGACGAACAGGAGGATGAGCGGCAGCAGGCTCATCAGGGGGTTGCCTTGGGCGGCGCCGCCGGCCTGGGCGGCCGCGGGTGAAACCAGGAAATCGAGCAGGTTCATGGACTTGCGTATCCGTTGGAAAAGGCCAGCGGGCAAGTATGCCACAGGCGCCCCGGGGGCCTGGGGCCCTGGGAGTCAAGCCACCTCCCGCGGGAGGGACTTCCGTCCCGAGGCCCTTGGTCTTGGCCTTCGGCCAAGTGTCGCCCCCGCTCGGTTCGCGGGTGGAGGCAGCGTGCAGTCGCCCTGTCCGACACGCCGTGAACCCATCCATGGGGGCTTCTCGTCGACATCCATGTCTCCGAGAGTCGGCCAGGGCGACTGCACGCTACCTCCTGGAATGAGCGTCGGGGCCGCCAGGAGATCAACAGCGCAACGCGCGCCCGCGCCGCAAGCTCTGGGCATCGCCCCGATTTGCCGGGGAGCCGCTCTCCCATCGGCCTCCACGTGGCGTTGAGGAGGTGTCGCGTCTTCGCCCCGGCCGACCTTCGGAGACATGGATGTCGACGAAGAGCCTACATGGACGTACTTGCGGCGTGTCGGCCGGGGCGAAGACGCGGCGCCTCCACTCGCGGCAGCTGCGACTAAGGCGCCTTGCTTGGCCGAAGGCCAAGACCAAGGGCCTCGGGACGGAAGTCCCTCCCTTAAGGCTAAAGATTCGCGCCTGAAGGCGCTGCTACAGGGGAGGGGCGGGCTGGGCGGCGCGGGCGGCGTGGAAGGCGGCGCGGAAGTCCTGGAAACGGCCGGCTTCGATGGCGGCGCGGATGTCGCGCATCAGCTGCTGGTAGTGGTGCAGGTTGTGGATGGTGGCCAGCATCGAGGCCAGGATTTCGTTGCAGCGCTCCAGGTGGCGCAGGTAGGCGCGCGAATAACCACTGCGGCAGGTATAGCAGTTGCAGCCTTCCTCGATCGGGCGCAGGTCCTTTTCGTACTGCGCGTTGCGGATGCGCACCTGGCCACCGCGTACGAAATAGTGGCCGTTGCGCGCATTGCGGGTCGGCATCACGCAGTCGAACATGTCGATGCCGCGCGCCACCGCCTCCACGATGTCCTCGGGCTTGCCCACGCCCATCAGGTAACGCGGCTTGTCGGCCGGCAGCTGCGGGCACAGCGCGTCGAGCGTCGCGTCGCGCTCCTCGGGCGGCTCGCCCACCGCCAGCCCGCCCACCGCATAACCATCGAACCCGATGTCCACCAGCCCCGCCGCCGAGCGCGACCGCAGCTCCGGCCAGGTCCCTCCCTGCACGATGCCGAACAGCGCCGCGTCGTTGCCCTCGTGCGCCCGCTTGCTGCGCTCGGCCCAGCGCAGGCTCAGCTCCATCGACGTGCGCGCCACCGGCTCGGTCGCCGGGTACGGCGTGCATTCGTCGAAGATCATCACGATGTCCGAGTCCAGCGCGCGCTGCACCTGCATGCTGACCTCGGGCGACAGGAACACCTTGGCACCGTCGGTCGGCGAAGCGAAGGCCACGCCTTCCTCGCTGATCTTGCGGCGCTTGGCCAGCGACCACACCTGGAAACCGCCGCTGTCGGTCAGGATCGGCCCGTTCCACTTGCAGAAACCGTGCAGGCC
The DNA here is from genome assembly GCF_014643775.1 of Arenimonas soli. GTDB lineage: Bacteria > Pseudomonadota > Gammaproteobacteria > Xanthomonadales > Xanthomonadaceae > Arenimonas > Arenimonas soli. The sequence goes on along the minus strand of NZ_BMKC01000003.1, from coordinate 516,415 downwards.
GCCATGCGCCTGGATCACCTCCATGCCCGGCCGCAGCCAAAGGTGGAAGGTATTGCCCAGGATGATCTCGGCGCCGATCTCGCGCAGGGTTTCGGGCAGCATCGCCTTGACCGTGCCGTAGGTGCCCACCGGCATGAAGGCCGGCGTTTCCACCGTGCCGCGCGGGAAATGCAGGCGGCCGCGGCGGGCCAGGCCGTCGCCGCCGAGGTGTTGAAAGCGCATGCGGCTCACTCCGCGCCCTCCGGGAACAGCAGCATGGCGTCGCCGTAGCTGAAGAAGCGGTAGCGCTCGCGCACGGCGTGGGCGTAGGCGGCCAGCACGCGCTCGCGCCCGGCGAAGGCGGAGACCAGCATCATCAGCGTGCTTTCCGGCAGGTGGAAATTGGTGACCAGCGCATCCACGGTGGTGATGCGGTGGCCCGGGAAGATGAAGATGTTGGTGTCGCCGGCGTAGGGCCTGAGGCCGCCGTCGCGGGCCGCGGTTTCCAGCGCCCGCACCACCGTCGTGCCGACCGCCACCACCCGGCCGCCGGCGGCGCGGGTGCGCGCCACCTGCTGGCACAGTTCGGCGCCAACATTGAGCCACTCGCTGTGCATCTTGTGTTCGCGCACCGACTCCACGCGCATCGGCTGGAAGGTGCCCGCGCCCACGTGCAGGGTGACGTGGCCGAAGTTCACGCCCTTGCCCTGCAGCGCCGCCAACAGCGGCTGGTCGAAGTGCAGGCCGGCGGTGGGCGCGGCCACCGCGCCGGTGTGGCGGGCGAACAGGGTCTGGTAGCGCTCGAGGTCCTCGCGGCCGGCCTCGCGCTGGATGTAGGGCGGCAGCGGCATGCGGCCGGCGCGCAGCAGCAGTTTTTCCAGCGGCTCGTCGGTGAGGAAGCGCAGGCGGTAGAACTCGCCATCGCGGCCGATCACCTCCAGCACCGTGCCTTCGTCGAGCGTGATGCGGCCACCGGGCTTGGGCGACTTGCTGGCGCCGACCTGGGCCAGCACCTCGTGCCCGCCCAGCAAGCGCTCGAGCAGGATTTCCACGCGGCCACCGCTGTCCTTGATGCCGAACAGGCGGGCCGGGATCACCCGCGTGTCGTTGAACACCAGCAGGTCGCCCGCCTGCAGGTAGTCCGGCAGGTCGCGCACCTGGCGATCTTCATAGGCGCCCTGCCCCGGCGGCACCACCAGCAGGCGGCTGGCGGAACGTTCGGCGAGCGGCGCCTGGGCGATCAGCTCGGGCGGCAGGTCGAAATGGAAATCGGACTTCTTCAAGGCGGCGTCGGGGCGTGGCGGGCCGGCATTATCGCCCAATTGGCGCGCGCGGCCCCGCCCCGGCAGCTACAGCCAGCCTTTGGCGCGGGCGCTGCGGTAGGCCTCGATGCGGTTCTCGGCGCCGAGCTTGCCGATCGCTTCGGACAGGTAATTGCGCACCGTGCCCTGGCTCAGGTGCAGGCGGTCGGCGATGTCGGCGGTCTTCACGCCCTCGCCGGCCAGGCGCAGCACCTGGCGTTCGCGTTCGGTCAGCGGGTCGTCCTCGCCCCAGGCGGCGACCGCCAGCTGCGGGTCGATGGCGCGGCCACCGGCATGCACTTCGCGCAGGGCGCGCGCCAGTTGGGCCGAAGGCGCGTCCTTCAGCAGGTAACCGCGCACGCCGGCCTCCAGCGCCCTGCGCAGGTAACCGGCGCGGGCGAACGTCGTGAGGATCACCACGCGGGTCGGCAGCTGCGCGGCCTGCAGCTTCAGGGCCAGGTCCAGGCCGGTCAGGCCGGGCATTTCGATGTCGGTGACCAGCAGGTCGGGCTGGTGCGCCTGCACCGCCTGCCAGGCGGCGTCGCCGTCGCCGGCTTCGGCCACGACCTGCAGGTCGGGCTCCAGGCCCAGCAGCGCGGCCAGCGCGCCGCGCACCATGCCCTGGTCCTCGGCCAGCACCAGGCGGATCACGGGTTCGGCCCCTGCAGGGCCGGGCGCGGCAGGCTGAGCACCAGGCGGGTGCCGGAGCCTGGCGTGGAGTCGTACTGCAGGCCACCGCCCAGGGCGACCAGGCGTTCGCGCATGCCGGCCAGGCCGGTATTGGGTTCGATGGTACCGCCGCGGCCGTCGTCGCTGATCAATAGCTGCACGCCGCCGGCATCCGCGCTCAGTTCGACGTCCACCCGTTGGGCCTGGGCGTGGCGCAGGATGTTGGTCACGGCCTCGCGCAGTCCCAGGGCCAGCACCGACTCGGCCTCGGGCGATAGCGCCACCGGCGCGATGCGCTGGTCCAGCCGCACTTCCGCCGACAGCAGGGCCAGCCGCGCCGCCGCCAGTTCGGCCTCCAGGCCGGTGGCGCGGATGCCGGCCACGGCCTCGCGCACCTGCGCCAGCGCCTTGCGCGCCACCGATTCGACCTCCGCCATTTGGGCCTTTGCCTCCAGCGGGCTGCGATCGACCAGGCGGCCGGCCAGTTCGCTCTTGATCGCCACCAGCGACAGGGTGTGCCCCAGCAGGTCGTGCAGGTCCCGGCCGATGCGTTCGCGCTCGGCCATGGCGGCCAGGCGCGCGACTTCCTGCTGGGTGAGCCGAAGCTCGGAATTGCGCCGGGATCTTTCCCGCGAATACAGGGTGCCCGCCAGCACCAGCCCGCCGACCACCGCGGCCATGCCGGCCCAGGCCACGGCCAGCCGCACCGTCGGCATCACCCACCAGAACTCCGCGGCCAGCAGCGCGACCAGCGCCGCCGCCACGAGCGCTGCGATGCGCGGGCGGAACGACCAGCCGGCCATGGCGCAGGCGTAGATGAGGAAGGTGTTGCCGCCGGGGTTGTAGGGCACCAGGCCGTAGCCAACCAGGGCCACGGCCAGCACCAGCCAGGGGCGGACCGAGGACGATGAGTGGTAGAAGCCAAAGTGCAGCGGCAGGAACACCGCGATCGCCAGTGCGCTGGCCAGCAGCGCGCGCATCGGGTCCGGCAGGAAGGCCAGCGGCACGAACACGAACAGCAGGTAGGCCAGGGTGACCCAGGGGCTGTCGTGGATGTCGTCGCTGCGACTGGGCGGCGGCGCCGATTCGTGGTGGGCCAGGCGTTCCATCAGGGGCGACCTTAGCCGATTCAAAGCCGGCGCATGCGGTACGCCGCCAGCGCCAGCAGCGCCACCGTCATGCCGGCCAGCACGACCGCGTGCAGGCCGTAGTTCACGCCTTGAATCTGGCCGATCACGCCCAGGGCCATCTGCGCCAGGTGCCAGGCCGGCCAGACCACCGCCAGCTTCTGTACCAGCACCGGGAAGGCGAACAGCGGCATCCACAGGCCCGACAGCACCGACATCGGCAGGTAGACCAGGTTGACGATGGCCACCGCCGCCTGGCCCTTGACCAGGGTGCCGATCAGCAGGCCCAGCGCGCAGAACGGCGCCGTGCCCAACAGCAGCACCGCCACCAGCTTCAGCCAGACCACCGGGTCGACGCGCACGCCGCCGAAACCGATGGCGGCGATGGACAGCAGGCACAGCACCGCCAGCCCGAACACCAGGCTCATGAATATCTTGGCCAGGAAATAGGCGAAGGCCGGCATCGGCGACACGCGCTTGAGTTCGAGCCAGCCGTTCTCTCGCTCGATCGCCAGGCCGACGCCGAAGCCGAACAGGGCCGGGCCGATCACGCCGAAGGCGCCATAAGTGGCCAGCAGGTAGGCCGACTTCTGGTAGTCGCCCCACTGCCCCGGCAGCAGGATCGCGAAAAGCACGTAGAACACCACCGGGAAGGCCAGCGACGGGATCGCGAAGGCCGGGGTGCGCAGCACGCGCAGGAATTCGAACCAGGCTTCCAGCGCCTGGATGCGCCACAGCGAAGGCGCGGCGTGGGCGAGCGTGTTCATGCGGTTTCCTCCATCGAAGACTCGGCGGTAAGCGAAAGCACGGCGTCCTCGAGCGGCAGGGGCCGCACCTCGAGGTCGGCAAGCGTGGTGTCGGCGGCCAGCCAGCGGCGCAGCAGGACTTCGGTGTCATTGCTCACCAGCTCCACGCGGCCTTCGTGTTCACGTGCGCTGGCCACGCCCGGCCACTGGCGAAGGTCGGCGGCGGCCAGGCGGCTGCGCGCGCTGATGCGTTTGCCCTCGGCGCGTGACTTGATCTGCGCAGGGCTGCCTTCGGCCAGCACCCGGCCGCCGGCCATCAACACGATGCGCTGGGCCAGGGCGTCGGCTTCTTCCAGGTAATGGGTGGTGAGCACGATCGCCGTGCCCTCGTCGCGCAGGCGCCGGATGACCGCCCAGAATCCGCGGCGCGCTTCGACGTCCAGGCCGACCGTCGGTTCGTCCACGAACAGCAGCGGCGCGCGGCCGCAGATCGCCAGCGCAAACTGCACGCGCCGCTTCTGCCCGCCCGACAGAGCGCCATAAGGGCGGCGCGCCAGGTCGGTAAGCCCGGCCAGTTCAAGGGTTTCGTCCAGGTGCCGCGGCGCCGGGTAGTAGCTCGAGTACAGGCGGATGTGTTCGGCCACGCGCAGGGTGTCGGGCAGGTCGCCGTCCTGCAGCATCACGCCGATGCCCCGGCGCACCTCCGGGCGACGCGGGTCCTGGCCGAACAGTTCGACCGTGCCGGCATCGGCGCCGATCCGGCCGGTCAGCAGGCCCAGGGCCGTGGTCTTGCCGGCGCCGTTCGCGCCCAGCACGGCCAGCACTTCGCCGGCACGCACGACCAGGTCGACCCCGGCCAGGGCCTGCACCGGGCCATAGGATTTCCGGGCACCGGCGAGGCGGGCCAGTACGGGGCGGGGAAGGGTGGAAACGGACATGGCGGGCTCCTTGGTGGCCTGCCCGCAGTCTCCGGCGCCGGCCCCGGCCGGAGCAGTGGCGGTCATCAGCCAGGCCGGGTGACAGCTGTCATCCGCGACCCGGAAATTCAAACGCCCGGGGGTTACGCGGCCCCGGGCGCGGTGGTAATATCGGCCACAAGTCTTTGATTTTCAACGCAAGACCCGACGCGCGAGGGCCCACCTCGCGTTTTGTTTTGGGTCCGGAGAACGCCATGAACGTGATCGAAATCCTCGCCCCGCTGCGCAAGCACGCCGGCACCGTCCGCACCCCCGGTCTCGACGACGAAAGCCTGCTCAGGCTCGCCGGTCGTTTCCCCGAGCTGGTGGAAGCCGCGAAGGCCGCCGTGGAAGCGCACGACGCGATCGCCGCGGAGTTCGCCGACCTGCTCGACCTCGACGAACAGGCCCAGGTGGAAGCCGTGCAGGGCAACTTCGTCAACTTCTACCCCGACGACGCCATCAACCCCTACGTCGCCCTCGCCGCGCGCGGCCCCTGGGTGGTCACGCTCAAGGGTGCGGTGGTCCACGACTCCGGTGGCTACGGCATGCTGGGCCTTGGCCACACGCCGGCGCCGCTGCTGGCGGCGATGTCGCGGCCGCAGGTCATGGCCAACATCATGACGCCGTCGCTGTCGCAGCTGCGCGCCGCGCGCGCCCTGCGCAAGGAAATCGGCCACACCCGCGGCGACTGCCCGTTCGCGAAGTTCCTGTGCCTGAACTCGGGTTCGGAATCGGTGTCGCTGGCCGGCCGCATCGCCGACGTCAACGCCAAGCTGCACACCGACGCCGGTGGCCGCCACGCCGGCAAGCGCGTCAAGCGCGTCGCGGTGAAGGGCGCCTTCCACGGCCGCACCGAACTGCCGGCGCTGTACTCCGATTCAAGCCGCAAGACCTACCTGCAGCACCTGGCCAGCTACCAGCACCACAACGACCAGCTGCTCATCGTCGAACCCTATTCCATCGAGGGCCTCAAGCAGGTCTTCGCCGACGCCGACGCCAACGGCTGGTACATCGAGGCGATGTTCCTGGAGCCGGTGATGGGCGAAGGCGACCCGGGCCGCGCCGTGCCGCCGGAGTTCTACGCCGCCGCGCGCGAACTGACCAAGGCCCACGGCACCCTGCTGCTGGTCGATTCCATCCAGGCCGGCCTGCGCGCCCACGGCGTGTTGTCCATCGTTGACTACCCGGGCTTCGAAAAACTCGAGGCACCGGACATGGAAACCTATTCCAAGGCGCTCAACGGCGGCCAGTACCCGCTGTCGGTCCTGGCCGTGAACGAACGCGCCGCCGGCCTGTACCGCAAGGGCGTGTACGGCAACACCATGACCGCCAACTCGCGCGCGCTGGACATCGCCGCGGCCATGCTCGACGCCCTGACGCCCGAGCTGCGCACCAACATCCGCGAACGCGGCCAGGAATTCCTGGACAAGCTGGCCAAGCTGCGCGACGAACTGGGCAATGGCCTGATCACCAAGGTCCAGGGCACCGGCCTGCTGTTCTCCTGCGAACTCGACCCGTCGTACAAGTGCTACGGCGCCGGTTCGACCGAAGAATTCATGCGCGAGCGCGGCATCGGCGTCATCCACGGCGGCACCAACTCGCTGCGCTTCACGCCGCACTTCGGCGTCACCAGCGAAGAAGTCGACCTGGTCATCGACCACATCCGCATCGCCCTGCTCAAGGGCCCGCGCAAGACCCAGGCCGCCGCTGCCTGATTCCTCCGGGCGCGGCGAAATCCGCCGCGCTCAGATCCCCGCCGCCCGGCGCCACAGCAGCTGGGTCAGCGGCGGGATGCGGCCGGCGAGGCCCAGGACGTGGCCGCGCAGCAGGGTCGGCAGCATCGCGTCGTTGCTGAAGGCGCGGTTGATGGTTTCGAAGGAGTAGGCCGCCAGCGTGTTTTCGCTGCGTCGCGTGCGCGCCCAGCGTGCCAGGCGGTGCGGGCTGGCGAAGTCGCTGCCGCGCGCCTGTGCCTGCCGCCACGAGGCGCGCAGGGCCGCGACGTCGCGCAGGCCCAGGTTCACGCCCTGCCCCGCCAGCGGATGCACCACGTGCGCGGCGTCGCCCGCCAGCGCGACGCGCCCGGCCACCTGCGCGCTGGCCAGCTGGCGGCGCAGCGGGAAAGCCGCGCGCGCCGACACCGAGGTCACTTCGCCCAGGCGCGCGTCGAAAGCCCGCGTGAGTTCACGGCGGAAGGATTCTTCATCGGCATCGAGCAGGCGCTGCGCCTCGGCCGCCGGCAGGCTCCAGACGATCGAACAGCGCCCGTCCGCGCACGGCAGGAAGGCCAGCGTCCCGGTCGTCAGGAACCGCTGCCAGGCCGTGTCCTCGTGCGGACGCTCGGTGCCGACGTAGGCGACCAGGCCACGCTGCCCGTAATCGTGGGCATCGGCATCGAGGCCGGCGCAGGCGCGCACTTTCGAGGCGGCGCCGTCGGCGCCCAGCACCAGCCGCGCGTGCAGCACGGTGCCGCTGGCCAGCCAGACCGCGGCCAGGTCGTCCTGCTGTTCGATCGACTCAAGCTTGTCGGGGCAATAACGGTGGATGCCGGCTTCGCTGGCGCAGGCCGCCCACAGGCGGTCGACCAGCAGCGCGTGTTCAACGATGTGGCCCAGCGCCGGACGGCCGAAGGCGTCGGCGTCGAAGCACAGCTCGCCGCCGCCGGCCGCGTCCCAGACGCGCATGCGCCGGTAGGCCATCGCACGGCTAGCGCGGATGTCGTCCCAGACGCCCAGGTCCGCCAGCAGCGCGGCATTGTCCGGCGCGAAGGCATAAACACGCAGGTCCGGTGCGTCGGCACTCCAGGCCGGCGGCGCATGCGCTTCGACCAGGGCCACGCGCAGGCCGTCGCGCGCCGCCGCCAGCGCGGCCGCCGCGCCAACCACGCCGGCACCGACCACGATGAGGTCGAAGGGATCGCGCCGGCTCATGCGGTCGGCCTCGACAGGGCCGGCACCTGGCCGCGGTAGCCCATCGCGCCGGCCGCCAGCGGCGCCGCCAGCCCCGGCACGTGGCCAAGGGCCAGCAGGCCCAGCGAACGCAGCACGTGCATCGGGAAACCGTCGTTGGCGGTGGCGCGCGCCAGCCCGTCGCTGAAGGCCAGGGTGCGCTCGCGGTCCTCGCAGCGCGCCTGCGCATAGTCGGCCAGGCGCGCGGCGTCGCCCGGGTCGCCACCGTCGAGCCGCTGGGCCAGGGCCAGCGCATCGCGCAGCCCCAGGTTGAAGCCCTGGGCGCCGATCGGGTGGATCGACTGTGCGGCGTTACCCATCAGCACCGCTCGTGGCGCGACCAGACGGTCGGCGACGATGCGCGCCAGCGGGTAGCCGCTGCGTTTGCCGACCCGGCGCACACGGCCGGCGCGCCAGCCGAAGCGCTGCTGGAAATAATCGGCGTAGGCGGCGTCGGAAAGCGCCAGCACGGCGTCTGACTGGTCGCGCGCGACCGCGCAGATCGCGCCGTAGTGGCCGCCGGCCATCGGCAGCAGCGCCACCGGCCCCTGGTCGGTGAATCGCTCCCAGGCGGTGCCGTCCGGCGCCCGCTCGGTGGCCAGGCTGCACACCACCAGGGTTTGTCCGTAATCGTGTTCGCTGGCGGCGATACCCAGGGCGGTGCGCGCCAGCGACCGGCTGCCGTCGGCGGCGACCAGCAGGCGCGTGCGCAGCTCGCGGCCACCGGAGGCCGGGTCGAGCCGCACGCGCGGGCCATCGGCATCGGGCTTCACCTCAAGTACGGTCGCGGGGCGATAACGCTCCAGTCCCTTCACGGTGGCCAGGCGCGATTCCAGCGCCTCGCCCAGTTCGCGGGCGAGCACCACGCCGCCGAAGGCTTCGTGGCCCATCTCGGCGGCTTCAAGGCGCACGGCGCCGAAGTCGCCGGCACGACTGACGTGCACGCGCCGGATCAGCGCCGGCGGCGTGGCCAGGCGCGGCAGCACGTCAAGCGCCGACAATGCATTCAGGCTGGCCGCGGCCAGCGCCAGCTTGCGCTCGTCGAAACCGGGCGCGCCCGCCGCCGGGGCGCTGGCCTCGACCTGGCCGACACGCCAGCCGCGGCCGTCGAGCGCACAGGCCAGCGCGCTCCCCACCAGGCCGCCGCCGAGGATGAGGATGTCGTGGTCGAAGCCGTCGTCGGATGACATGCCGCGCATGATACCCGCCCGGGACAAGCGCCCGGCGATGGCCGGGCACTTCCGCTAGAATGCCGGCCTGGCCGTTGCCTTCCGGAATCCTTAGCCCATGACCTCGAACACCCGCTCCCGCCTCGCCGTCTTCACCGCGCTCGCCCTGCTGATGGCCGCCACGCGGCTGAACCATTTCGGCATGGTGCCCGACGCGTCCTGGGCGGTGTTCGCGCTGGGCGGCTTCTACCTGGCCGGCAGTGTGCGCTGGGCCTTCCCGGCGCTGATGGTGCTCGCCGTGGCCGTGGACTACGTGGTCATCACCGGCACCGGCGCCAGCTTCTGGAGCCATTACTGCGTGTCCCCGGGTTACTGGATGCTGCTGCCGGCGCACTTCGCGCTGTGGGCGGCCGGCGCCGGCCTGCGCCGCTTCGGCCAGGACAAGCCACTGCGCCAGCTGGCCGGCCTGGCGCCGGCGCTGCTGCTGGGCGTGGCGGTTTGCCACCTGTTCGCGCAGGGCGGTTTCTACTGGCTGTCCGACGCCGTGGCCAACCCCAGCGTCGCCGGCTGGGCGAAAAACTATGCCGACTGGTTCATGCCCTACCTGGGCACCACCGCCCTGTACGTGGGCCTGGCCGTGGTCGCGCATGCGCTGGTAAGCCTGCTGCGCCGTGCCGGCGCCGCCAGCGCCGGCAAGCTGGCCGACTGACCCGGTCATGGGCAACCGCCTGTCAAAGATCTACACCCGCACCGGCGACGACGGCAGCACCGGCCTGGGCGACGGCACCCGCGTGGCCAAGGATTCGGCCCGCGTCACCGCCTACGGCACCGTCGACGAGGCCAATTCGGCGATCGGCATCGTGCTGGCCTGCGACATCCCCGACGACATCCGCCAGGTGCTGGTGTCGGTCCAGCACCAGCTGTTCGACCTGGGCGGCGAGCTTTGCATCCCGGGCCACGCGGCCATCCACGATGCCGACATCGACCGGCTCGAAGCGCAGCTCGACGGCTTCAATGCCGACCTGCCGCCGCTGAAGGACTTCATCCTGCCCGGCGGTGGCCTGCCGGCCGCGCACTGCCACCTGGCACGCACGATCTGCCGGCGCGCCGAGCGCGAAACGGTGACGCTGTCGCACCACGACGCGGTGCGGCCGCAGGCCATCCGCTACCTCAACCGGCTCTCGGACCTGCTCTTCGTGCTTGCCCGGGTGCTGGCCCGCGCCAGCGGCCACGGCGAGACGACCTGGAACCACGAGCGCCGCAAAGGCTGAGCGTGCTGCTCTATACCCATCCGGCCTGCCTTTCGCACGACCCCGGCGCCGGGCACCCTGAATGCCCTGCGCGGCTCGAAGCCGTGCTGCATGCCGTGCGCGCCGCCTACCCGGCCCTGCCCTGGCGCGAGGCACCGCCCGCCAGCCGCGACGCCCTGCGTCGCGTGCACGCACCGGCGCTGCTGGCCGAGGTGCTGGACGGCGACAACTCCGGCCCGCGCCGCCTGGACGAGGACACCGCCATGTCGGCCGGCTCGGCCGAAGCCGCCCTGCGCGCCGCCGGCGCCGGCGTGGCCGCCGTGGACGCGGTGATGGCCGGCGAAGGCCCGCAGGCCTTCTGCGCCGTGCGCCCGCCGGGCCACCACGCCACCCGTGGGGTCGCCATGGGCTTTTGCCTGTTCAACTCGGTGGCGGTGGCCGCCGCGCATGCCGTGCACGCGCACGGCCTGCACCGGGTCGCCATTGCCGACTTCGACGTGCACCACGGCAATGGCAGCCAGGACATATTCGCCGGCGACCCGCGGGTGATGTACCTCAGCTCGCACCAGTCGCCGCTCTATCCCAACACGGGCGACCCGGCCGAACGCGGCGTCGGCAACCTCGCGAACGCCACCCTGGCGCCCGGCGCCGACAGCAAGGCCTTCCGGGCCGTCTGGCAGGACCTGCTGCTGCCGCGCCTGGAGGACTTCCGCCCGCAGCTGCTGCTGGTTTCCGCCGGTTTCGACGGCCACCGCCTCGACCCGCTGGCCGACCTGGCGCTGGAAGCCGACGACTACCGCTGGCTGTCGGCCGAACTGGCCGCCCTGGCCGGCCGCCATGCCGGCGGACGCCTGGTGTCGCTGCTCGAGGGCGGCTACAGCCTGTCGGCGCTGCGCGCCTGCAGCGTGGCCCATCTGCAGGGCTTGCTCGACGCCGCCTGAACCCGGCAACACGGCCCGTGTTGCCCCGCCCGGCGGCATGGGCGAAGCTATCGCGTCTTTTCCCCGGAAGTCCCCGTGCGCCGCCCAGCCCTTCGCCTGCTCCCGATCTGCCTGGCCATGGCCTGCGCCGCCCGCGCCCAGGACCCCGCCCCGCCCGCCTGGGAGTTCTGTCCCGACACCGGCACGCTGCCGCTGTATCGCCCGCTGCCGGCCGAAGGCGAGGCACCGGCCAACCCGCCGACCGACGTCAGCGCCCTGCACCTGGACGTCAGCGAACAGGAAGTGACGGTGCTCACCGGCGAGGTCGAGCTGCAGCGTGGCGACCAGTGGCTGGGCACCGAGAAGCTGACCTACGACCACGGCAAGGAAACCTTCCGCACCGGAGGCCCGGCCCGCTACCAGGACCGCGGCCTGCGCCTGCGTGCGGCCGGCGTACAGGGCGACCAGCGCAGCGACGTGGTGCAGCTGCAGGACGTCGAGTACCAGTTCAACACCCAGGCCGGCAACGGTCGCGCCGACAGCATCGAACTGCGCGGCGAAGAAGGCACGCTCACGGGCGCCAGCTATTCCACCTGCCCGCCGGCACGGCGCCAGTGGGAATTCCGCGCCAGCCGCATCGACGTGGACCAGGCCGAAGGCATCGGCACCGCACGCAACGCCACCCTGCGGGTCGGCGGCGTGCCGCTGCTGTGGCTGCCCTGGGTGCGCTTCCCCATCGACGACCGTCGCCGCACCGGCCTGCTCAGCCCGACCATCGGCCACGACGACCGCAACGGGTTTGAGTACGAGCAGCCGATCTACCTGAACCTGGCGCCGAACTACGACGCCACCCTGTCGCCGCGCTGGCTGTCCGACCGCGGCCTGATGCTGGGCGCGCAGTTCCGCTACCTGGGCCGGCGCGACGCCCGCGGCGAGCTCGAAGGCACCTGGCTGCCCGACGACGACCTGACCGGCAACGACCGCGGCGTGCTGCACTGGCGCCACTTCGACCGCCTGGGCCGGCACTGGAGCCTGCGCGCCAACATCAACCACGTCAGCGACGACGACTACTTCACCGACTTCGGTGATTCCCTGCCCAATTCGACCATCACCCTGCTCGAGAGCTCGCTGGGCCTGTTCGGCCGCGGCCGCGGCTGGGACGCGAGCCTCCAGGTCCAGCGCTGGCAGATCGCCAATCCGCTGCTGCCCGACTCCGCCACGCCCTACCGGCGCCTGCCCGAGGCGCGCCTGCAGTGGTCCCGGCCCTTCGCGCGATGGATCGAAGCCGGCGTCGATGCCGAAGCGGTGCGCTTTGACTCCGAGTTCCGGGATGGCGGCAACCGCCTCGACCTGACGCCCTGGGTGGAACTGCCCTTCGGCGGCGCCGCCTGGTTCGCGACCCCACGCCTGGCCTGGCGCTACACCGCGTATTCGCTCGACCGGTCGCTGGTTCCGCCGGGGGGTGACGACAACCCGGACCGCAGCCTGCCGGTGATGAGCCTGGACATGGGCGCGTTCTTCGAGCGCGAGTTTACTTTCGGCGACGGCAACTACCTGCAGACCCTCGAGCCCCGGCTGTACTACCTGAACGTGCCTTACCGCGACCAGGACGACCTGCCGCTGTTCGACGCGCGCCCGCTCACCTTCTCCTGGCCGGGCCTGTTCCGCGACAACCGCTTCGCCGGCGCCGACCGGGTCGGCGACGCCGACCAGGTCACCGTGGCGGTCACCAGCCGGGTGCTCGATGCCGGCGACGGCCGTGAGCTGCTCAGCGTCGGCCTGGGCCGCATCCATTATTTCGAGCCGCCGCGCGTGGATTTCCGCCGGGGATCGCTGCCGCCGGAGGACGGTTCTTCCTGGGTCGCCGAGGCCAGCCTGTCCCCGAGCAGCCGCTGGTCGCTGGGCCTGGCCCACCAGTGGGACCCCGACGGCAAGCGCACCGAGCTTTCCGCCGTGCGCGGCCAGTGGCGCTTCGGCGAACGCGGCCTGGTGAACGCCGCCTACCGCTACCGCGCCGACCTCATCGAACAGACCGACCTGTCCTTCGTGCTGCCGGTCCACGACCAGTGGACGCTGCTGGGCCGCTGGAACTACTCGCTGCGCGACCGCCAGAGCCTCGAGGCCCTGGCCGGCGTCGAATGGAAGAGCTGCTGCGTCGCGGTCCGGGTGCTGGGCCGCCGCTACCTGCGTGAATTCAGCGACGAGCAGAGCACCGGCATCTATCTTGAGATCGAACTGAACGGCGTCGGCAGCTTCGGCCGCAACACGGGCCGCCTGCTTGATGATGCTATTCTTGACTATTCCCGTTGATACCCGTGGCGCCGGAGCCGCAGACTGCATGAACAACGCTTTCGCCCCCGTCCTGGCCGCCCTGCTGGCCCTGTCCACCGCCTTCGTGCCCGGCCCCGCCGCGGCCCAGGCCACCACCCCGATCGACTCGATCGCCGCCGTGGTGGACGAGGACGTCATCCTGCGCAGCGAACTCGACCGCGCCGTGGCCAACATCACCGCCCAGTACGCCAGCCAGCCCGGCCAGCTGCCGCCGCGCGACGTGCTCGAACGCCAGGTGCTCGACCGCCTGGTGCTCGCCCGCCTGCAGCTGGCGCGCGCCCGCGAGTCAGGCATCCGCGTCAGCGACGGCGAACTCGCCCAGGCCATCGAGTCGGTGGCCTCGCGCAACCGCATGACCCAGGACCAGCTGCGCGCCCGCCTGGTCCAGGACGGCCTGAGCTACGAAGAATTCCGCGACAGCCTGCGCGACGAACTGCTTCTAGAGCGCCTGCGCCAGCGCTACGTGCAGAGCCGCGTGCAGGTCAGCGAGGCCGAGATCGACCAGCTGCTGGCCGTGCGCGAAATCGGCGGCCCGGAAGTGCGCCTGGCCAACATCATCGTTGCCCTGCCCGACGGGGCCACGGCCGAAGACATAGCCACCGCCCAGAAGAAGGCGCGCGACATCAAGAGCGTGGTCGAGCGCGGCGAAATCGACTTCGCCGCCGCCGCCATCCGCTTCTCCGACGCGCCCAATGCGCTCGAAGGCGGCAACATCGGCTGGCGCGCACTCGACGCGATCCCGCCGGCCTTCGTCGGCCTCATCCAGCAACTCAAGCCCGGCGAGATCTCCGAGCCCGTGCGTGGCCCGGGCGGCTACCAGCTGATCCAGCTGGTGGAGACCCGCGAGCAGGGCACGCAGACGATGACCGAATACAACGCCCAGGGCATCCTGATCCGCGCCACCCCGACCGTGCCGTCGGAAACCGCGCGCCAGAAGGCCCAGGCGCTTCGCGACCGCATCGTCGCCGGCGAGGATTTCGCCGCGATCGCCCGCGAACATTCCGAAGACACCATGAGCCGCAACGACGGCGGCGACATGGGCTGGTTCCCGGTCAACGCCTGGGGCACCTCGGTCGGCGCGCAGCTCACCCAGCTGCGCGACGGCGAGATTTCCCAGCCCTTCCAGAGCGAAGTGGGCTGGCACGTGATCAAGCGCCTGGGCACCCGCGAACAGGACGTCACCGAACAGAACCGTCGCAACCAGGCGCGCGAAATCATCGCCCAGCGCAAGGCCGAGGAAGAATTCGAGCGTTTCCTGCGCCAGATGCGCGCCGAAGCCTTCGTCGAGAGCCGCCTGACGAAGGACTGAGCCATGCGAGCACGGCTGGCTCTCGTTCCGGGTGAGCCGGCCGGCATCGGTCCCGAACTCTGCGTCCGGCTTGCCCAGCGGCCACGCACGGCCGAACTGGTCGCCTTTGCCGACCCCGACACCCTGCTCGCCGCGGCGCAGGCCCTTGGCCTGCCGCTGCGCCTGCGCTCGCCGGGCCAGGACTGCGGCGACGGCGAACTGGCCCTGCAGCCGGTGCCACAGCCGCGCCCGGTGCACTTCGGCCAGCCCGACCCGGCCAACGCCGCCGCCGTCATTGCCTCGCTTGAACGGGGCGCGGCGGCCTGCCTGGCCGGCGACTGCCAGGGCCTGGTCACCGGCCCGGTGCACAAGGCCAGCATCAACCAGGGCGGCATCGCTTACTCCGGCACCACCGAACTGCTGGCCAGGCAGGCCGGCGTGGACGTGGTGATGATGCTGGCCCGGCCCGGGCTGCGCGTGGCGCTGGCGACCACCCACCTGCCCCTGCGCGCCGTGCCCGATGCCATCAGCCACGCATCCCTGGCGCGCTGCCTGCGCATCACCCACGCCGCCCTGCGGCGCGACTTCGGCATCGCCGCGCCGCGCATCGCCGTGCTGGGCCTGAACCCGCACGCCGGCGAAGACGGCCACCTGGGCCACGAAGAAATCGACGTCATCATTCCCTGCCTGCAGGCGCTGCGCGCCGAAGGCCTGGACCTGGTCGGCCCGCTGCCGGCCGACACCGCCTTCCTGCCGGGCAAGCTGGCCGGCTTCGACGCGGTGATGGCCATGTACCACGACCAGGGGCTGCCGGTGCTCAAGCACGGCGGCTTCGAACAGGCGGTCAACATCACCCTGGGCCTGCCCTACCCGCGGGTGGCGGTGGACCATGGCACCGCGCTCGAGCTGGCCGGCAGCGGCCGCGCCGACCCGTCCAGCCTGTTCGCCGCCACCGACCTGTGCGCCAAGCTCGCCGCCCGGAGGATTCCCGCATGAGCCCGTTCAAGGCACCGCCGAAGAAGAACCTGGGCCAGCACTTCCTCACCGACCGCCGGTTCATCGACCTGATCGTGCTGGCGGTGGACCCGCAGCCCGGCGACCGGCTGGTGGAAATCGGCCCCGGCCAGGGCGCGATCACCTTCCCGCTGCTGCGCCGGCACGGCGAGCTGACGGTGATCGAGTTCGACCGCGACCTGATCACGCCGCTGATGGAAGCCAGCGAGGGCCTGGGCCGGCTCACCGTCATCCACAAGGACGTGCTGCAGGTCGACTTCGGCAAGCTCGCCTCCGACGACGGCCACGGCGCCGGCCAGATCCGCCTGGTCGGCAACCTGCCCTACAACATTTCCTCGCCCATCCTCTTCCACGCGCTTGAACATGCCGCCGCCGTGCGCGACATGCACTTCATGCTGCAAAAGGAAGTGGTGGACCGCATGGCCTGCGGCCCGGGCAGCAAGGTCTACGGACGGCTGGGCGTGATGCTGCAGGCCTACTGCACCGTCACTTCGCTGTTCGACGTGCCGCCGGAGGCCTTCCGGCCACCGCCGAAGGTGGACTCGGCGGTGGTGCGGCTGGTGCCGCTGCCGGCCGCCGAGGTGGGCATCCACGACCACGCCCTGTACGCCCGGGTCGTGCGCGACGCCTTCGGCCAGCGCCGCAAGACCCTGCGCAACGCGCTGTCGCAGGTTTGCAGCGGCGCCGACATCGAAGAAGCCGGCCTGCGTCCCGACGCCCGCGCCGAACAGATCGCCGTGGCTGAATTCAAGCACCTGGCCAATCACCTGTCGGCGCTGCCCCCGGACCGCCGTCCTGCGTAGAATGGCGGCATGGACACGCCCCAGCACGCCATCCAGGTCGTCGTCGCCACCCGATTCCTCGAAGACCAGTCGATTCCCGAGGATGACCGCTACGTCTTCGCCTACACCATTCGCATCGAAAACGCCGGCGAGGTGCCCGCGCGCCTGATCAGCCGGCACTGGGTGATCACCGACGCCAACGGAAAGGTCCAGGAAGTACACGGCGAAGGCGTCGTCGGCGAACAGCCCTGGCTGCGTCCGGGCGAAAGCTTCGAATACACCTCGGGCGCGGTGCTCGAGACGCCGCTGGGCACCATGCACGGCAGCTACCAGATGCTCGCCGACGACGGCACCCGGTTCGACGCCGAGATCTCGCCCTTCACCCTTTCCATCCCGCGGACCCTGCACTGATGGCCACCTACGCCATCGGCGACGTCCAGGGTTGTTACGACGCGCTGCAGCGACTGCTCGAAAAGATCAGGTTCGACCCGGCGGTGGACCGCCTGTGGTTCTGCGGCGACCTGGTCAACCGCGGCGGCCAGTCGCTTGAAACCCTGCGCCTGGTGCACTCGCTGGCCATCCACAGCACCATCGTGCTGGGCAACCACGACCTGTCGCTGCTGGCCATCTCGACCCGCCGCGAAGCCGACCAGCGCAAGGTCAACCCCGACCTGCAGCGGGTGCTGTTCGCCGAAGACGCCGACGTCCTGGTGAAGTGGCTGCGCCAGCAGAAACTCTTCCACGTCGACCGCACGCTCAACTTCGCGATGGTGCACGCCGGGCTGGCGCCCAAGTGGACGATCGCCCTGGCCGAGGCGCGCGCCCGCGAAGTCGAGGAAAAGCTGCGCGGAGACGGCTTCAACAAGCTGGTCAAGATCATGTACGGCGACAAGCCGGCCTGGTCGCCCAAACTCATGGGCCCCGACCGCTACCGCGCGATCATCAACGTCTTCACCCGCATGCGTTATTGCACGCCGGGTGGCCGCATCGGCTTCGAGGACAAGGGCCGGCCCGGCACGCAGCGGCCCGGCGTCTATCCCTGGTTCGAAGTGCCCGGCCACGCCGAGCGCGAAATGCCGGTGGTGTTCGGCCACTGGTCGACGCTGGGCCTGTTCATGGGCCTGGGCGTCTACGCCATCGACACCGGCGCGGTCTGGGGCGGCAAGCTCACCGCGCTGGAGCTTGGCCCCGAACTGCGCCTGCACCAGGTGGCCGGGCGCAACCCGCCCGACAATGCGCCGCGCGGCGACGACTGAAACACAAGGAGACTCCCATGACCCGTCCCCTCATATTCCTGCTGCTGGCCACGCTCGCCCTGCCGGTCCTGGCCCAGAACACCGGCGGCGACGCCGTGGCGCGCGTGAACCAGCTCAAGGCCGCCGTCGCGCCCGGCAAGCAGATCTTCATGGCCCGCCAGCTTCAGCTTTCCAACGCCGACGATGCTGCGTTCTGGCCGGTCTACGACGCCCACCAGGCCGGCCTGGCCGACCTGGCCGAACGCCGCTCGCGCCTGTTGGCCCGGCACGCGCAACGACTCGCTGACGGCCAGGTGGACGACGGCGACATCGAGGACCTGGCCGAGGAAATGCTGGCCCTGGAAGCCGACGAAGCCGACCTGCTCGAGTCCAGCTTCGCCCGCCTGGGCCGGACCGGCCTGCCGGTGGAAAAGGCCGTGCGCTACATCCAGCTGGAAAAGGACCTGCGCGCCCTGCGCCACTTCGAGAACGGCAACGACGCCGACTACCGCTTCAACTGAGCGCTTCGCCCGCGCGCCGGTAGTCCACGAACTCGAATGCCAGCGCGTGCCGGTCGTCGGCCGCGCGGGCTTCGCGCCACACCGGCCGCCACTGGGCCGGGTCGAACGCCGGGAAGAACGCGTCGGCCCCGTCCACCACGGTGTCCACGTGGGTCAAGTGCAGCTGGCTGGCCAGCGGCAACGCCAGCGCATACACCTCGCCACCGCCGATCACCATCAGCGCCTCGTCGGCGCAGCCCGCCATCGCGTCTTCCAGCGTCGCCACCGGCTCCATGCCATCGAAGGGCACGCGACCCGAGCGGGTCAGCACCAGATTGCGCCGGCCCGGCAGCGCCCGGCCCAGCGACTCGGCGGTCTTGCGGCCCATCAGCAGCGGCCGGCCAAGGGTGAGCGCCTTGAAGCGCCTGAGGTCGTCGGGCAAGCGCCAGGGCAGCTGGTTGTCGCGGCCGATGCCGCGGGCGCGGTCGAGCGCCGCGACCAGGCGCAGCTCGGGCCGGCCGCTCACACCGCCACCGGTGCCTTGATGGCCGGGTGCGGGTCGTAACCTTCGATGGCGATGTCCTCGAAGCGCATCGCGAACAGGTCGGTTGCTTCCGGTGCCAGCACCAGCCGCGGCAGCGGCCGCGGATCGCGCGAAAGCTGCTCGCGGGCCTGGTCGACGTGGTTCGAATACAGGTGGGCATCGCCCAGCGTGTGCACGAAGTCGCCCACTTCCAGGCCGCAGTGGCGCGCCACCATGTGCGTGAGCAGCGCATAGCTGGCGATGTTGAAGGGCACGCCCAGGAAAATGTCGCCTGAACGCTGGTAGAGCTGGCAGCTGAGCCTGCCGTCGGCCACGTAGAACTGGAACATCGTATGGCAGGGCATCAGCGCCATCTGCGGCAGCTCGGCCACGTTCCAGGCACTGACCACGAGCCGGCGCGAATCGGGGTTGCGCCGGATCTGTTCGACCACCTCGCGCAGCTGGTCGATTTCGCGGCCATCGCTGCCCGTCCAGTGGCGCCACTGCCGGCCGTACACCGGGCCGAGCTCGCCGTTTTCATCGGCCCACTCGTCCCAGATGCTGACCTTGTTTTCGCGCAGGTAGGCGATGTTGGTCTCGCCGCGGATGAACCACAGCAATTCATGGATGATCGAACGCAGGTGCAGCTTCTTGGTGGTGACCAGCGGGAAGCCCTCGGCCAGGTCGAAGCGCATCTGCCAGCCAAACACGGAACGCGTGCCGGTGCCGGTGCGGTCGTCCTTGAGCGTGCCCTTTTCAAGCACGTGCCGCAGCAGGTCGAGGTAGGCGCGCATCAGGCCTCCTGCGCCGGCGGCGGCACCGGCGCCAGCGTCGGCGAGCGGTGCGAGAGCCACAGCAGGAACAGGCCGAGCGCGATCAGCGGCAGCGACAGCAGCTGGCCCATGGTCAGCCAGCCGAAGGCCAGGTAGCCCAGGTGGGCATCGGGTTCGCGCACGAATTCCACCGCGAAGCGGAACAGGCCGTAGCCCAGCGCGAACAGGCCCGACACGGCGTAGCGCGGCCGCGGCCGGCGCGAGTAGAACCACAGCACCAGCCCCAGCACCAGGCCCTCGAGCGCCGCCTGGTAGAGCTGCGACGGGTGCCGCGCGAAAGCGTCGAGCGCGCCGCTGGCGTGCAGCGCGCGAAGCTGTTCGGCGGGCAGCGCCGCGTATTCGGCCGGCAGGCTGGACGGGAACACCACGCCCCAGTCGCCGCCGGTGGGTTTGCCCCAGAGTTCGCCGCCGATGTAGTTGCCAAGGCGGCCAAAACCCAGGCCGGCCGGCACCAGCGGCGCCACGAAATCCATGGTGTCGAAAAAATGCAGGCGCTGGCGCCGCGTCCACCAGGCGGCCGCCGCCAGCACGCCCAGCAGGCCGCCGTGGAAGCTCATGCCGCCCTCGTTGACCATGAACAGCATCAGCGGGTCGGCCAGGAAGGCGTCGAAGGAATAAAACAGCACGTAGCCGACGCGCCCGCCCAGGATGACGCCCAGCATCCCGTAAAACAGCAGGTCGCCGAATCCATCCTCGTTCACCCCGGGCAGCCGCCCGGCCCGCACCCGCCGGCGGCCCAGCCACCAGGCCGTGAAGAAGGCCAGGGCGTACATCAGCCCGTACCAGTGGATGCCATGCGGCCAGAACGGCAATTCCAGCGCCAGCGGATCGATGTCGTGGAGGATGGTCATGTCAGCCCGGCCTTGGTCGCTTGCGCTTGGACAGGATGTTCAGCGCCTCGACGCCGGCCGAAAAGGCCATGGCGAAGTAGAGGAACTTGCGGTCGATGTGGAAATCGAAGCCGTCGGCCACCAGGGCCACGCCGACCAGGATGATGAAACTCAGCGCCAGCATCTTCACCGTCGGATGACGGTCGATGAAGTCGCCGATCGGGTTGGCGGCGAACAGCATCACCGCCACGGCGATCAGGATGGCCGCGACCATGACCCAGCGGTTGTCGACCATGCCCACCGCGGTAATGACCGAGTCGAGCGAGAACACGATGTCGATGATGGCGATTTGCATGATGACGTAGCCAAACACCGCCGAAGGCTTGGTGCCGATGTCTTCTTCGTCGGCCTCGCCTTCGACCGTGTCGTGGATTTCCATCGTGCCCTTGACCAGCAGGAACAGGCCGCCGGCGATCAGCACCAGGTCGCGCACCGAGAAGTCCATGCCGAACAGCGCGAACAGGTTGTTCTGCATGCTCGCCAGGAAAGCCAGCGACAGCAGCAGCATGATGCGGGTGATGCAGGCCATGGCCAGGCCGAACCGGCGCGCGCGCGGCCGCTGCTCGGGCGGCAGCTTGCTGACCGCGATCGAGATGAACACCAGGTTGTCGATGCCGAGCACGATCTCGAGCGTCGCCAGCGTAAGCAGCGCGATCCAGATTTCAGTGCTGAAGATCCAATCCATCGTCCAGGGTCCCGGTCAGAAATAACGTGGGCCGAGGATCAGTCCCCAGCAGGCCAAAACATTGAGGTCGGCCAGGAACACGGCGGCCGAGCCCATGTCCTTGGCGCGCCCGGCGAGTTCGTGGTGTTCGGCGCCCCAGCGGTCGACCACCGCCTCGACCGCCGAATTGAGCACTTCGACCACCAGCACGAGCACCATCGAGCCGACCAGGATCGAACGTTCGACCCCGTCCGCGCCCAGCCACAGCGCCAGCGGCGCCAGCAGCACGAACAGGTAAACCTCGAGCCGGAACGAGGACTCGAGCATCCACGTGGCGCGCAGCCCCTTCAGGGACCAGGTGAACGCCCGCCAGACCCGGAACGGGCTGCGGGGCACCAGGCTGTCGTAGCTGTCGGCCATCGGGACTCTTGGAGCTGCAAAGGCCGTGATTCTGCCACATCCGTGCCTTTCGGCCTTGTGCGGCCGGGCGGGCGCCCGCACCATCGAGGCCTCGGGAAATCGCCAGGAGCACCGCATGTTCAACGCCGAACGCCTGCTGGGCCAGCTGATGGGCCAGGCCATGGGAGGCCAGCTGGGGGGCCGGAGAAAGAAGCGTCGCGGGGGCCTGGGCCTGCCCAGCGGCGGCCGGATGGCCCTGGGCCTGGGCGTGCTGGGCGTGGCCATGGCCGCCTACGAACACTACAGCCAGAAGTCCGCCGCGCCGGCGGCCCTGCCGGTGGCCGGTGCCGGCCCGGGCGCCATGGTGCCGCCCCCGCCGCCGGGCCGGGCCGTGCCACCGCCGGCCCCGCCCGCCGCCGCGGACACCGCCCTGCGCACCGAGCAGGCCATGCACCTGCTGCGCTCGATGATCACCGCCGCCCACGCCGACGGCCTGATGGACGCCGATGAACGCGCCGCCATCCTCGACCGGGCCCGCGCGGCCGGCCTGGACACTGATGAACTGCAGATGCTCGACGCCGAAATGCGCGCGCCGTTCACGCTCGACCAGCTGGCGGTGCGCACGCCGGTCGCGCTGCGCCAGGAAACCTACGCCGCCGCGCTGGTGGCGATCACCGCCGACACCCAGGAGGAGCGCGCCTTCCTCGACCGCCTCGGCGCCGCCCTCGACCTGAACCAGGACACCCGCCGCGAACTGCACGATCGGCTGGGCCTGGACGCCTGACCCCCCGCAAGGAGATCTCGCATGCACCAGTGGTACCTCAGCTACGACGGCCGGCAGATGGGCCCGCTAGACCACGCCGCCGCGGTCGCCCAGGCCGGCAAGGATGCCAGTGGTCACTGCTGGCGCCAGGGTTTCGCCGAATGGATCCCGATCAGCGCCTGCGCCGAACTGCGCGCCGAATCGGCGCCGGGCAACCAGCTGGCGCCGACCCCGCCGCCGGCGACGTCGATGGCCAGCCACGGCCAGCGCGCCGACGTCATCGACTACAGGATCTTCGGCGAGGACATGCAGTTCGTCGAAGTCGAACTCGACCCGGGTGAAAGCGCGGTCGCCGAGGCCGGTTCGCTGATGTACAAGGACGCCACCGTCAGCATGGAAACCGTGTTCGGCGATGGGGCGCACTCGGCCGGCACCGGCTTCATGGACAAGCTGGTCGGCGCCGGCAAGCGCCTGATCACCGGCGAAAGCCTGTTCACCACGGTCTTCACCCACGGCGGCGGCAGCGGCAAGGCCAGGGTGGCCTTCGCCGCACCCTACCCCGGCACCATCGTGCCGATGACGCTGTCGAACTACGGCGGCACGATCATCGCCCAGAAGGACAGCTTCCTGTGCGCCGCGCGCGGCGTGCAGATCGGCCTGCACTTCCAGAAGAAGGTGATGACGGCGCTCTTCGGCGGCGAAGGTTTCATCATGCAAAAGCTCACCGGCGACGGCTTGGTCTTCGTGCATGCCGGCGGCACCATCATGGAGCGCGAGCTTCAGCCCGGCGAACGCCTGGACGTGGACACCGGCTGCGTGGTCGCGATGACCAGCACGGTGAACTTCGACATCAAGCCGGTCGGCGGCGTGAAGTCCATGCTGTTCGGCGGCGAAGGCGTGTTCCTGGCCACGCTGACCGGCCCGGGCAAGGTCTGGCTGCAGTCCCTGCCGTTCTCGCGCCTGGCCGGCCGCATGATGTCGGCCGCCTACCAGAAGGGCGGCAGCAAGGGCGAAGGCTCGGTGCTGGGCGGCCTGGGCGGCATCATCTCGGGCGACCGCGGCTTCTGAGCCGCCCACCGAAGCGTCCGGCGCAGCAAGCGCCGGACGCCTGCATCTTCAGCGTCGCCTGGGTGCTTCAGCGGGCTGGTAGAGGCTGAGCACGTTGCGATCCGGATCGACAAAATCCAGCGAAAGACCGCCATCGGGCGCTTCGCTGACCGGCACCACTATTTCCACGCCGCGCGCCGCCAGCGCCTCGGCGTAGTCGTCGATGCCGCCATCGAGGTTGAAGACCACCACCGGGCTTTCGCCGGCGCGCACCTGGCGGGCGATGAACACCAGCGTCAGTCCGCCCGCTTCGCCCACGCCAAAGGGCCCGTCATGGCCATCGACGGCCTGCACCGGCAGTCCCAGGGTGTCGCGATAAAAAGCCAGCGCCCGCTCGAGCTGGCTGACGAAAAAAACGATGGCGCCGACCTTGCAGTCCTGGAGCATGGGAGTCCTCCTTTTTGGCTATCCCACCTGGCCGTTGCCGCCGGGGGGCGTTTTGTGAGCACGCCGGTGGACCACCAGCAGGTGCCCGTCGACGTCGTGGGTGCCAAGTCCCGGCCGCAGCCCGACCACCGCCAGCAATGCCCGGCGCACGAGCCCGAACTGAAGATCGGCGCAGCGCGCCGGGTCGCGCACATAAGCCAAGGCGGCAGCCTCGGCACGCTGCGCGGGCGGGAGTTCACCCAGGGCCTTCCGGATGCGGCTCAGCCGCTGGCGGAAGGCGGTGTCCCGGATGTCCAGGATCCATCGGATCTCGTCGGCCGACAATCCGTGAAGGGCCAGCACCGCGACCCGCCGGGCGGCCGGTGGCAGCGCCGCGAGCAGGGGCAACGACGGGGCCGGGGGCGGTTCGGGGCTTGGCGGCCCGACGTCCGGGCCGTCGCCGGCCGCGTGCTCGCGGCGTCTCCGGCGGGCGTTGCTGCGCGCCGCCAGTGCCGCCAGGTTGCGCAGGGTGCCCGCCAGCCAGGCCGGATCGTCGCGACCGGCCTCCAGGCCCGCCAGCAGGGTCTGCTGCACCAGGTCCTGGGCCTCGTCGGCGCGGCGCGAGTGGCACCGGGCCTGGGCCAACAAGGAACGGTAGGTGGCGACGTCCATGACGCGAGTCTGGCAGAAGCTGGCAGGGACTGGCGATGCAGCCGCACATCTGGTCTAGTCCTCGGTCATGAACGACCCGACCCCACCCCTGCCCGCCCCGTCCGAAGACCAGCTGCGTCTGCTGTCGGTCTTCCACTACATATTCGCCGGCTTCGCCCTGCTCGGCATGGGCTTCCTGGCCCTGCACTACGGGCTGATGAGCCAGATGATGGACAGCGCCAACTGGGAAAACCAGGCCAATCCACCGCCGGAAGGTTTCTTCGACTTCTTCGTGTGGATCTACGTCGTGATGGGCCTGATGCTTCTGGCCGGACTGGTCCTGAACCTTGTCGCCGCGCGCGCTCTGCGCGCGCGCCGGTACTGGATGTTTTGCGCCGTGGTCGCGGGACTGAACTGCCTGCAGGTGCCCCTGGGCACCGTGCTGGGCGTGTTCACGCTGGTGGTGATCAACCGGGCCGAGGTGCGCGCCAGCTTCCGCGACTGATCAGTCGTCGGCGAAGATCGCGGTGCCGCGGCTGCCGTCGGGCCTGACCCAGCCGCGGTACATGCCCGAGGTGTTGAAGGGCATGGCGATGTTGCCCTTGGCGTCCAGGGCGATCGCGCCGCCATCGCCGCCGAGCTTCGGCACGATGCCGTTGATGACTTCTTCCGAGGCCGCCGCCAGCGAATCGCCGCGGTAGGCGACCCGGGCGCAGATGTCGTGCGCCGCCGCCGAACGGATGTAGAACTCGCCCCAGCCGGTGCCGGAAACGCCGCAGCCGGCATCGGCCCAGGTGCCCGAGCCGATGATCGGCGCGTCGCCGATGCGGCCCCAGCGTTTGTTGGTCATGCCGCCCGTGGAAGTGGCGGCGGCGATGTGGCCGTGTTTGTCCAGCGCCACCGCGCCGACCGTGCCGAAGTAGGTGACCGGCAGCGTCGCCTGGCCGGCCTGCTCGCGCTGCCGGGCCTTTTCCAGCTGTTCGCGGCGGCGCTCGGTGTCGAACCAGTCCGGCGCCACGCGCTCGATGTCGGGGTGTTCGTCGGCGAACTTTTCCGCACCGGCGGCGGCCAGCATGACGTGCTGCGAACGCTCCATCACCGCGCGCGCGAGCAGGATCGGGCTGCGCACGGTGCTGACGCCGGCAACGGCGCCAGCGCGGCGGGTGTGGCCCTGCATGACGGCGGCGTCGAGTTCGTGCCCGCCTTCCGCGTTGAAGACCGCGCCCTTGCCGGCGTTGAACCAGGGGGATTCTTCCAGCACGCGAACCGCGGCCGTGACCGCGTCGAGCGCCGTGCCCCCGTCGGCGAGCACCGCGTGGCCGGCGTCGAGCGCACGGTCCAGGTCGGCGCGCACGGCTTTTTCTTCTTCCGCAGACAGCGCGCTGCGTTCGATCACGCCGGCACCCCCGTGGATGACCAGGGCGGTCGGGCGCTCCTGGGCCCAGGCGGGCGCGGCGGCGATGGCGAGGGCAATCAGCAAGGAGCGGGACATGGCGAACCTCGGTTGGCGGACAGGGGCGAGTCTAACCCTGGTGGCGCAGCGCTTCGATCGGATCCAGGCGCGCGGCCTTGCGTGCCGGATAGAAGCCGAAGAACAGGCCGGTGGCGACCGAAAACGCGGTCGCCATCGCCACCACCTGCAGGTCCAGCTGCACCGGCAGTGCGCCGAACTTGCTGGCCAGCAGCGCGCCGGCCACGCCCAGGGCGATGCCGATGGCGCCGCCGCCCAGGGAAATCAGCATGGCTTCGGCCAGGAACTGCAGCTGGATCTCGCGCGGCCCGGCGCCCACCGCCATGCGCAGGCCGATCTCGCGGATGCGTTCGGTCACCGACACCAGCATGATGTTCATGATGCCGATGCCGCCGACGATGAGCGAAATGCTGGCCACCGCGCCCAGCAGCAGCGACATCAGCCGCGTGGTCTGGGTGCGGGTGGCGACGATCTCGGCGATGTTGCGCACCTGGAAATCGTCCTCGGCGCCGGGCGCGATGCGATGGCGCTGGCGCAGCAGGGCATTGATCTCGTCTTCGACGAAAGCCAGGTCTTCGGCCCGGCCGACGCCCACCGAAATGCGGTTGACGGTGTCGGCCCGGCGCGGCGTCGCCACCGCCCCAGCGGCGGGCGCGGCTTCGGGAGCCGCGGCCGCGGCCATGCGCCGTCGGCCGGTTTCCAGCGGCACCAGCATGATGTCGTCCGAATCCTGGCCCCAGTTGCCCTGGCCCTTGGCCGAAAGAACGCCCACCACCTTCAGCGGCACCCGGCCGAAACGAATGGTGGCCCCGACCGGGTCGCCGTCGCCGAACAGTTCGCGGCGCACGGTTTCGCCCAGGATCACCACCTTGTTGGCGGTGTTGTAGTCACGCGGCGAAAACTCGGCGCCCGAGGCGATCCGCCAGTCGTTTACGGGGAAATAGTCGGCGTTCACCCCTTCCCAGCGCGACGACCAGTTGTTCTCCGCGAACACCACCTGGCCGCCACCCGACACCGAGGTGGCCACGTACTGCACGCCGGGGATTTCGTTGCGGATCGCATCGGCGTCCGAATCGGTGAGGCTGGCCTGGCTGCCTGCGCCGCCGCGGGCGGGGCCGCGCGAGGCGCCGCCGAAAACCTCCAGCCGGTTCGAGCCCAGGCGCGAAATCATCTGGTCGAGCTCGGACTGCGTGCCCTGCCCGACCGACACCATGACGATGACCGCGGCGATGCCGATGATCACGCCCAGCGCGGTCAGAATGCTGCGCAGCCAGTTGCCGCGCAGCGAGGACACCGCGGAACGGAGCACGTCGGTAAGCGTCATTTGCCTATCCCCGGGGCCTGCCAGCCTTCTTCGTGCAGTTCGCCGTCGTGCATCACCACGATGCGGTC
Organism: Arenimonas soli; assembly: GCF_014643775.1. GTDB lineage: Bacteria > Pseudomonadota > Gammaproteobacteria > Xanthomonadales > Xanthomonadaceae > Arenimonas > Arenimonas soli. Next base: position 489,141 of record NZ_BMKC01000003.1, on the reverse strand, counting down.
CGCGTGTTCGGCCACCGGCCGTTCGTGGGTGATGATGACGATGGTGCGGCCGCCGGCCTGCAGGCGTTCGAACAGCGCCATGATTTCCTCGCTGGTGCGCGAATCAAGCGCACCGGTGGGCTCGTCGGCGAGCAGCAACGGCGGCTGGTTGATCAGGGCACGGGCGATGGCCACGCGCTGCTGCTGGCCGCCGGAGAGTTCGCTGGGCTTGTGGCCGGCGCGGTCGGCCAGGCCCACCTGGTCCAGCGCCGCACGCCCGCGTGGTTCGCGCTCGGCCACCGGCACGCCGGCATAGACCAGCGGCATCATCACGTTTTCCAGCGCGGTCTGCCGCGACAGCAGGTTGAACCCCTGGAAGACGAAGCCGATCTTCTCCAGCCGCAGGCGCGCGCGGCCGGTCGCGTCGAGGCTGGCGACATCGATGCCGTCGCAGAGGTAACTGCCCGCGGTCGGCGTGTCCAGGCAGCCGATCAGGTTCATCATCGTCGACTTGCCCGAACCCGAGGCACCCATGATCGCCAGGAACTCGCCGTGCTCCACCCGCAGGTCGACGCCGCGCAGCGCCACCACTTCGGCGGGCGTGCCGGGCGAATAGACCTTGGTCAATCCGCTTGTCTCGATGACCGGGGCGCGGGCCGTCATTCGGTCGGGCGCTCCTGGCCGATCACCACCTGCTGGCCTTCCTGTACGCCGGTGACTTCGGTGAGCGTGCCGTCGGAAACGCCGACCTCGACCGCCACGGCGGTGGGCGCCTTGCCTTCGAGCACCCACAGGGTCCGGCGCGCACCGCCGCGACCGGCACCGGGCCGACCCGCGCCGCCCGCAGCGGCCCCCGGCGCGCCACGCTGGCGGCCTTCCCCACCGGCGCGCGCCGGCGGTGCATCCGGCGGCGTGTAGCGCAATGCCGCATTGGGCACGCGCAGCACGCCCTCGCGCCGGTCCACCACGATTTCGGCGCTGGCGGTCATGCCCGGCAGCAGGCTCAGGTCGGCGTTCTGCACCTGCACCACCACCGGGTAGGTGATCACGTTCGAGGTCGCCGTCGCCGCCAGCCGCACCTGCCGCACCTCGCCGTCGAACTGCCGGTCAGGGTAGGCATCGACGGTGAAGGACACCGGCAGGCCCTCGCGGATCTGGCCAACGTCGGCTTCGTCCACGCTCAGGTCGATCTGCATCTGCGCCAGGTCCTCGGCGATCTGGAACAGCACCGGCGTCTGGAAGCTGGCCGCCACGGTCTGGCCGGGCTCGATGTCGCGCAGCAGCACCACGCCGTCCACCGGCGAGCGGATGACGGTGTAGTCCACGTCCAGGCGGGCATTGCCGACCGCGGCCTGGCGCTGGCGCACCGAGGCTTCGGCCGACACCACGCGGGCCCGGGCCTGGTCGCGTGCGGCCAGGGCGAGGTCGGCTTCGCTGCGCGCGATCAGCTGGCGTTGCACCAGGTCGCGCTTGCGGTTGTAGTCGGCCTCGGCATTGGTCACGCCGGCGCGGGCTTCGTTCACCGACGCGCGGGCGCTGGCCAGGTCGGCCTCGGCCTGTTCGAGCCGGGTTTCCAGCGGCGCGGGATCGAGGCGGGCGATGGCCTGGCCGCGGCTGACCTGGTCGTTGTAGTCCACCAGTACTTCGAGCACCTGGCCCGACACCTGCGAGCCCACGTCCACGGTGGTGGTGGCGCGCAGCGTGCCGGTGGCCGAGATGACCACGCGCACGTCGCCGCGTTCGACCGGGGCGGTACGGTACTGGCCGGCGGCTTCGCCACCGCGCCCGAACAACCACCAGGCCGCCAGCAAGGCCAGCGCGACCACGGCGATGGCCGCGAACAGGCGGAAGGGGCGTCGGCGTTGGCTCGGCATCGTGGCTCCGTGGACTCTTGGGCGGGTCGGCAATCAGGAGGTTAACGCGGGCCCGCGTGCGCGGTTGACGCACCGGGCCCGCGGCGCGGGGCGGGGTTCAGCCAGCGGCGGTGGTGGCGTGCGGGAAACTCAGGGTGGCGGTGGTGCCCTCGCCAGGCCGGCTTTCCAGCCGCACCGGCCAGCCGTAGCGATGCGACAGGCGCTGCACGATGGACAGGCCGATGCCCTGGCCTTCCTTGCCCGGGTTGGCGGCGCGATAGAAGGGCTCGAACACCCGCGCCAGCACGGTTTCGTCCATGCCCACGCCGGTGTCGGCCACCGATATCTCGCCGTGGCGCACCGTCACCGTGACGCGGCCGGCGTCGGTGTAATTGCAGGCGTTGCGCAGCAGGTTGCTCAGCATCACCGACAGCACCCGGGCCGGCGCCTGCAGGTGGAATCCCTGCTCGACCCGGCAGCTGACCTCGACCGGCTTCGCGGCGACCAGCAGCCGGGCCTTTTCGACTTCTTCCTGCACGACCTCGGCGACGTCGAAATCCACGTCCGGCAGGCCGGTGTCGCCCTCGCGGGCCAGGATGAGGAAGGCTTCGATCAGCGCCTCCATGTCGCGGCCGGCGCCCTGGATGCGGCCCAGGGACTTGCGCGCCATGGGCGACAGGCTGTCGTCGCCGGCCATCATGTCGCCGGCCACGCGGATGACGGTGAGCGGCGTGCGCAGCTCGTGCGAGGCATCGCGGGTGAAGTCGCGCTCGCGCTGCACGAAGTTTTCGATGCGGCTGGCGAACTCGTGCAGCGACTGCGCCAGCACCAGGGTTTCGCCTTCGACGTCGGTGGGCAGGTTTTCAGGGCTCAGCAGGGCCGGCTCGGGCTGCTTGGGATCCCAGCGCTGGACCTGCGAGGCCAGCCAGATCACCGGCGACACCGCGCGCCGCGAGGCGCGGTAGGTCGTCCAGGCGATCACGTAGATAACCACCAGCACGATCGCCAGCGGCGCCATGCCGAACCAGAACGCCAGGCTGTCCACCTGTTCTTGCTTGAACAACAGGTACAGGCGGTGGCCGTGGCGGTCCTGGTCGACCAGCACCAGCGACCCGCCCTGCGCGCGCGGCAGGGCATGGAAACCCGGCGCCAGGCTGCGGATGGTTTCCGGCACGCGCTTCGGGTCGGCGCCGGCGGGAAGCAGGTAGCCGGTCATGTTGTAGGTGTCGGGCACTTCCGCGCCCGGGTTGGCCTGCATGCGCTGCCAGTAGTGCGCGGCCTCTTCCTGCAGGGCCTGCTGGATCAGCACGTGCTTGAGCACGGCCGAGGCGCCGTAGACGCCCAGCACCGCGGCGAAGCTGATCGCCGCGGCCTGCAGGATGAAGGCGGTCCAGATCTTGCGCCGCAGTCCCTTGCGATGCGGCATGGCGTCAGCCGGCCGGGGGGGCATCGAGGTCGGCGATGCGGTAGCCGGCGGTCTGCACGGTGTGCAGCAGCGGGCGGTCGAACGGCCGGTCGATGGCCTTGCGCAGGTTGTAGAGGTGGCTGCGCAGGGTGTCGGAATCGGGCAGGCCGTCGCCCCAGATCTCGCGTTCGATGTCGCGGCGGGTGACCACGCGCGGCGATTCGCGCATCAGGATGGTCAGCAGGCGCAGGCCGATGGGCGAGAGCTGGATTTCCTGGCCGGCGCGGGTGACCCGCAGGCTGGCGGTGTCGAGCACCAGGTCGGCCACCTTCAGCACCTCGGCGCTGACCTGGCGGCGGTCGCGGCGGATCAGGGCACGCACGCGGGCCTCGAGTTCCTGGATCGCGAAGGGCTTGACCAGGTAGTCGTCGGCCCCGGCCTCCAGGCCCACCACCTTGTCGTTGAGGGTGTCCCGGGCGGTCAGCATCAGCACCGGCGTGGACTTCTTGGCCTCGTTGCGCAGGCGGCGGCAGACTTCCAGGCCGTCCATGCGCGGCAGCATCAGGTCCAGCACGATCACGTCGTAGCTGTTGTCGGCGGCCAGGCGGAAGCCGTCCTGGCCGTCGGTGGCGTAGTCCACGCCAAACCCCTTGGATTCGAGGTATTCGCCAACCATCTCGGACAGGTTGCGGTTGTCTTCGACCACAAGGATCAGGCCGGCCGGGTCATCGCGTCGCATGGGGTGCTCCTTCAGGGATGTGAAGAGGGTGTCTTCAGCTTTGTGAAGATTAGACCCCGGCCCCGGTGATTCGGGCGTGAAGCCGCCGGCAAGGCGGCGTCAACGCGGGCTCAGAAGCGGATCTTTCCGGTCAGCATGTCCTTGAACATGACCCAGTCGCCGGCAAAGGAATAAAACGGGTGCTTGAAGGTCGCCGGGCGGTTGTGTTCGAAGAAGAAGTGGCCGACCCAGGCGAAGGCATACCCGCTGACCAGGGCGGCCAGCAGCCACCAGGGATTGAGCGTGGCCACCGCCGCGGCGATGAAGCCCAGCGCCACGCAGCTGCCGGCGAAGTGCAGGCGGCGGCAAGTCGGGTTGGCGTGTTCGCCCAGGTAGAAGGGGTAGAACTCGCGGAAACTGCGGAATCCGGATTCGCTCATGGCGCGCCTCTCCTGTGGGAGGGACTTTAGTCCCGATGCTTTCCGGTGGAAAGCTTCTCCTCGGCCTTGGCCCGGTTCCAGTAGGCGTCCTGGTCTTCGAGGGACAGGCTCGACAAATCCACGCCCTCCCCGGCCGCCAGCTGCTCCATGCGCCGGAACCGGCGTTCGAACTTGGCATTGGCCCGGCGCAGCGCGGCGCCGAAATCGACCTTGGCGTGGCGGGTGAGGTTGGCGACCACGAACAGCACGTCGCCCAGTTCGTCCTCGAGCCGGTCGCGGGCGGCGGCATCGGCCGGGTCGGCGGCGACGGCGTCGAACTCCACCCGCACCTCCTCGATTTCCTCGTGCAGCTTGGCGATCACCGGCGTCGGGCCCGGCCAGTCGAAGCCAAGCGTGGCGGCGCGCTTCTGCAGCTTCACGGCGCGCTGCCATTCCGGCAGGCCGCGGGTGATGCCGGCCAGCACGCTGGTGTCCTGCGTGCCGCTGGCCTGGCGCTCCTGGCGCTTGAGCTCTTCCCAGTTGGCCAGCTGCGCGTCGGCGTCCGCCTGGCAGGCGGCGTCGCCGAACACATGTGGGTGCCGGCGGACCATCTTGTCGTTGATGGCGGCGGCGACGTCGGCGAACGCGAAGTGCCCGGCCTCTTCGGCCATGCGTGCGTGGAAGACCACCTGCAGCAGCAGGTCGCCCAACTCGTCCTTGAGGTCGTGCATGTCGCCGCGCTCGATGGCATCGGCGACTTCGTAGGCTTCTTCGATGGTGTACGGCGCGACGGTCGAAAAATCCTGGGCGACGTCCCAGGGGCAACCACGCTCGGGGTCGCGCAGCCGGGCCATGATCGCCAGCAGTTCGTCGATTTCAGCCATCCACGCCCTCGTCCAGCCAATCGCGCCAGGGCAGCGACACATCACCGAGCGCGATGAAGTGCGGGTTGAGGATGTTTTCCTTGCGGTTGTAGTCCAGCGGCGTGCCGTCCAGGCGCAGCACGGCGCCACCGGCCGCCTCCAGCACGCACTGCGCCGCGGCGGTGTCCCACTCGCTGGTGGGGCCGAAGCGCGGGTAGACGTCGATGCTGCCCTCGGCGATGCGGCAGAACTTGAGCGACGAGCCCAGGCCGTGGCGTTCGGTGTCGCCCATGCGTTCGAGCGCCCGTGCGGTGCGTTCGTCCAGGTGCGAACGGCTGGCGGCGACCCGCAGCGGCGACGACGCCGGCCGCCGGGTCTGCAGGGGGATGTCCTGCCCGCGCTCGCGCAGGAAGGCGCCGACGCCGGCCTCGGCATGCAGCAGGTAGTCGGGCACCGGCGCGAACACCACGCCCAGCACCGGGCGGCCGTTTTCGACCAGCGCGATGTTGACGGTGAACTCGCCGTTCCTCTTGACGAACTCGCGGGTGCCGTCGAGCGGGTCCACCAGCCAGTGCCGCGTCCATTGGCGGCGAACGTCCCAGGGGATGTCCGCGTCTTCTTCGCTCAGCACGGGGATGTCCGGGGCCAGGCGACGCAGGCCGTCGACGATGATCCGATGCGAGGCCAGGTCGGCCTGGGTGAGCGGGGAGTCGTCGTCCTTCGTTTCCACGCTGAAATCGCGCGCATACACGGACAGGATGGCGTCGCCGGCCTCGCGGGCCAGGCCGATGCAGGCCTCGCGCATTGGATTCACTCTCGCTCCCTGAGCAGTTCGCGCACGATGAACAGGGCGGCCAGCGAGCGGCCTTCCGAACAGTCCTCGCGCAACATCAGGTCGGCCAGGCGGTCGAACTTCCAGGGCACGACCTCCAGTTCCTCGGGTTCGTCCCCGGGCAGGCGCTCGGGGTAAAGGTCTTCGGCCAGCACCAGGTGGATCTGGTGGCTCATGTAGCCGGGCGCCAGCGTGATCGAGCGCACCAGGCTGAGCTTGCGCGCGCCCATGCCCACTTCTTCCTTGAGCTCGCGGTTGGCCGCTTCCTCGACGGTTTCGCCGGCGTCCATGCGGCCCTTGGGCAGGCCCAGTTCGTAGCGGTGGGTGCCGGCGGCGTATTCGCGGATCAACAGCACGGTGCCGGGCTCGGGCACCGCGGCGATGATGACCGAGCCGTGCCCGCCGCTGACCAGTCGTTCGTAGCGGCGGCGCTCGCCGTTGCTGAACTCCAGGTGCAGGATTTCCCGGCGGCCGCTTTCCAGCGGCTGTTCTTCACGGGCGTGGATGGTCGGCAAGGGACGCATCCAGCGATTCTAGCCGCTGCCGCCGCCGGCGTCCCGGCGAACCCGCCGCGGTTGGACAGGCGGCGCCGGGCACCGGATCATCCGCGCATGGACAAACAAGCCCGGATCCACGGCCTGGACGAAGCCGCCTGGCGCCAGCGCGACCTGGACATCGTCTGGCACCCCTGCACCCAGATGAAGGAACACCCGGGCACCCTGCCCCTGGTGCCGATCCGCCGTGGCCGTGGCGCCTGGCTCGAGGGCGTGGACGGCAAACGTTACCTCGACGCCGGCAGCAGCTGGTGGACGAACCTGTTCGGGCACGGCGAAACGCGCATCGCCGAGGCCATCGGCAGGCAGGCGCTGGAGCTCGAGCACGTCATCTACGCGGGCTTCTCCCACGCCCCGGGCCTGGCCCTGGCCGAGTCCCTGCTCGAGCGCGCGCCGCCGGGCCTGGCCCGGGTGTTCTACGCCGACAACGGCTCGGCGGCGATCGAAGTGGCGCTGAAGATGAGCTTCCACAGCCACCTCAACCGGGGCGACGGCCGGCGCACCCGCTTCATTTCGCTCACCAATGGCTACCACGGCGAAACCATCGGCGCGCTGTCGATGGGCGACATCCCGCTGTACCGCCGGGTGTACGCGCCGCTGCTGCTCGAACCCCTGTTCGCGCCTTCGCCCGATGCCTACGAGGCCGAACCCGGCGAATCCGCCGAGGCCTGCGCCCTGCGCCGCGCCGATCAACTGGCCGCCCTGCTCGAGGCCAATGCCGGCAGCGTCTGCGCCCTGGTGCTCGAACCCCTGGTGCAGTGCGCCGGCGGCATGCGCATGTTCCACCCGGCCTACCTGCGCCGGGCCCGCGAACTGTGCGACGCCCATGGCGTTCACCTGATCGCCGACGAAATCGCCGTCGGCTTCGGTCGAACCGGCACGCTGTTCGCCTGCGAACAGGCCGGCATCACGCCCGACTTCCTGTGCCTGTCCAAGGGCCTGACCGGCGGCTTCCTGCCGATGTCGGCGGTGCTGACCACGGCGCATGTCTACGAAGCCTTCCTGGATGATTCGCGCGAACGCGCCTTCCTGCATTCGCACAGCTACACCGGCAACCCGCTGGGCTGCGCCGCGGCGCTGGCGTCGCTGGCGATCTTCGACAGCGACGACGTGCTGGCGCGAAACCGCGGCACGGCCGCGCGCATGGCCACGCTGGCCGCGCCCCTGGCCGCGCACCCGAACGTTGCCCAGGTGCGCCAGACCGGGATGATCCTGGCGATCGAACTGGTGGCCGACCGCCGCACCCGCGCGCCCTTCCCCGCCGCCGACCGCCGCGGCCTGCGCGCCTACCGGCACGCGCTGGAGCGCGGCGTGGTGCTGCGCCCGCTGGGCGACATCCTGTACTGGATGCCGCCCTACTGCGTCGGCGAAGAAGAACTGGCGCTGCTGGCCGACGTCACCACGACCGCCATCGAGGAGGCCTGCCGGCCATGAGGACCATTCGCTGCCACGTCGACCAGCCGCTGGCGCCCGGCGGCCTGGCCACCCTGTCGGAAACCGCCACCGGCCACCTGGTGCGCGTGCTGCGCCTGGGCGTGGGCGATACGGTGGTGCTGTTCAACGGCGACGGCCATGACTTCGTGGCCCGGCTGGTGTCGGTGGGCAAACGCGGCGCCCAGGCCGAAGTGATCGACGCGCGACCGGTGGCGAACGAATCTCCGCTGCGCATCACCCTGGCCCAGGGCATCGCCCGCGGCGACAAGATGGACCTGATCTTGCAAAAAGGCACCGAGCTGGGCGTGGCGGCCTTCGTGCCGGTCAGCACCGAACGCACCGAGGTGAAGCTCGACGCCGAACGCGCCGCCAAGCGCCTGGCGCACTGGCAGGGCATCCTGGCCGCGGCCTGCGAACAGAGCGGGCGGGCGCGCCTGCCCGGGCTGGGCGAACCGGTGTCGCTGGCGAACTATGCGGTTGCCGAAAGCGCGCCTGTGAAGCTGGCGCTCGACCCGGACGCCGACCTGGGCCTGCACGACCTGGCGCTGCCGGCTGCGGCCGAAGTCGCGCTGCTGGTCGGCCCGGAAGGTGGTCTGTCGGAACGCGATCTCGCCGCCGCCCGCGCCACCGGCTTCAGGGGACTGCGCCTGGGCCCACGCATCCTGCGCACGGAAACGGCGGGGCTGGCGGCGATCGCCGCCCTGCAGGCGCTTTACGGCGACCTGGCCTAAAGCCGGGGTCAGGCGGCGGCCTGGGCCTGGTCGAGGGCTTTCTGGATCAGCAGCTCGACGCTGAGCAGGTCGGGAACCACCGCCGGGTCGTCGTTGAGCGTGACGCGGGCCTGCACGCCCAGCGGCAGGTCCTTGATGTCGTGCGACTGCTTCAGGCCCTGGGCCGAAACCGTGACCAGACGCGGGAAGCCCTGGGACAGCACGGCGAAAAACGGCAGCTTGGCGTTGCCGCCCAGCGCCTTGAGCACGGCGACCTTGGCGCCCATCTGGCCGTCTTCCTCCGACCAGCCGGCCAGGCGCGAGAACGACAGCAGCGGCAGGCGCCAGCCACGCCAGCGCACGCGGCCAAGCAGCCACTGCGGGGCGTTGGCCAGGATCTCCGGCTCGGAATAGGTGATCACCTCGGCCACGCTGGCGTTGGGCAGCAGCAGCCGGCTACCGGTCACCGAGATCAACACGCCGCGGATATCACGCTGGGCGTTCATGCCATTCCTCCGGGAAACACGTTAATGCCACCGCTCGACGATGCGGGCGGCGAGATCGGCCGGCGCGCCCGAGGCGGCACCGGCCTGGGCCACCGCTTCGGCGGCGACCGGGTCGAAACAGCCGGACGGATCCTGGGCCAGGACCAGGCCGCCGGCGGCGTGGATTTCAAGAACCGCCGGCACCAGGCTCGCATCCGCGCCGCTGAGCACCAGCACGCCGCTGTCGGCGGGCGGCAGCGCCGCCAGCACCGCGGCCAGGTCGCCGCCGGTGAAGGCCAGGTTGCTGCCTTCCAGGCAGGCGCCCATGCCCGGCGGCAGCACCGCGACGCGGCCGGGGTAGGCCAGCTTGCCTTCCTGGGCCAGGTCGAGCGGCAGCCGGCTGGCCTTGGCCAGCTGGTCGACGAGGCGCTCGTGCTTGCCAGTGTCCAGGTGCTGGTAAAGCAGCACCGGCAGCGGCAGGTTCACCGGCAAGGCGGCCAGCAGCTGGCGCACCGCGTCGGGGCCGCCCAGGCCGGCCAGCACCAGCAGGGCACCGGCATGGGTCGCCTGGCTGGGCGGGGCGTCGTGATCGACCAGGCTCAGGCGGCTGGCCGGCTGCCCGCCACTGCCTGAAGAAGGGGCGAACGCAACGTCCACCGCGGCCTCGGGCGGCGCATCGTCCATCGGCGCCAGTTCGAGATTGCCGAAGCCGCCGAATCCACCGACCCGCGGAGCGGCGGCAGGCGGCGGGGGCGCGGGTGATTCCGGCGCGGGAGCGGCTTGCTCGGGGGCCGGTTCGACGCCGAGGTCGTATTCGGGGTCGCGGGCTTCCTGGCGCTGGTCGCTGGCTTCGAAGGCCTCGAGCTGCGCGGCCAGCGCGGCGACGTCGTCGTCGAGCGTGTCGGCGGGCGGCACGTCGTCGTCGGAAAAACTGGAGAACCTGACCGGTCCGTCGGCAAGTTCCATGTCGGCCAGCAGGGGTTCTTCGCCCGGGTCGGCCGCGCCGAGGCCGGCTTCCGGTTCTGGCTGCGCGGCGCCGTCGCCCGGGGAGCCGCCGCCGGCCAGGGCCTGTTCCAGGCCGCTGAGATCAAGGTCGAGGTCGAGGTCTTCGGCCGGCGCCTGCGCGGCACCGGGGTCCGGCGCGTCCTCGTCCCGGGGCTCGTCCGACAGCTTCGGCTGGGTCGGCACCCATTCGGACAGGTCCAGCGACTCCGAGGCGTAGTCCTCGAGCTTCGCGTCGGCCATCACGTCGGACGGCTTGGGCGGCGCGCCCGGCTCCATGCGGGAAAGGTCCATCTGCGGCAGCGGGTCGGCATCGCCCGGCACGGGTGGCAGCACGTCGGTACCGACCAGCTTGGCCGCCAGGTGGCGCGCCCAGCGGGCCAGGTCCCAGCCGTCGAGCTGGCGGGTGACTTCGGCGTCGTCGTAGAGCACCTCCACGCCGGGTTGCGCAAGCAGGTCGTCGAAACGCTCCAGGGCGTCTTCGATGGCGGGTTCCAGGCTCACCAGCACCACGCGCGGCGAATGGCCGGCGACGGTGGCGGGGTCGAGTTCGGACGGGTCGCCCTCGGCGACCAGTTCGGCGCCCAGTTCGGCCAGGGCCCGGCGCAACTGGTCGCGGGCATCACCCGGCCGGGCGAGCAGCGCAACGCGCACCGCTGCCTCAGCCATTGACCTGCTCCTGTTCGATACCCAGCATCTCGAGCACGTTCCGCATCAGCTCGACTTCCTGGTAGGGCTTGCCGAGGTAGCGGTTGACGCCGATGTCGAAGGCGCGCTGGCGATGTTTTTCACCGGTGCGCGAGGTGATCATGATGATCGGAACGTCCTTCATGCGGCCGTCCGAACGCATGTTCTGCGCCAGCTCGTAGCCGTCCATGCGCGGCATCTCGATGTCGAGCAGCATCAGGTCGGGGATGCGTTCGGCCATCTTCTCGATGGCATCGACGCCGTCCTTCGCGGTCATGACCTCAAAGTTGTGGCGCTCGAGCACGCGGCCGGTGACCTTGCGCATGGTGATCGAGTCGTCCACCACCATCACCACCGGCACGCGGTGGACCTTGGCCGGCGGCGCGGCGGCGACCGCGGCGGCCTCCGCGGCATGGTCGATCGAGGACTGGCGGCGCACCAGCGGGGCGACGTCGAGGATCACGACCACGCGGCCGTCACCCATGATGGTGGCGCCGAAGATGCCCGGGATCGAGTTGACCTGCGGACCGACCGGCTTGACCACGATTTCCTTGCTGCCCAGCACCTGGTCGATGCAGATGGCGGCGCGCAGGTCACCCGAGCGGGCCAGCAGCAGCGGCATCTGCAGGCTGTCCTGGGCCTTGGCCGTGGCATGCCCGATCAGGCGGCCCAGGTCGTGGATGGCATAGGGTTCGCCGGCGTAGCTGAAGGTGGGTTCGCCGCTGGCGAGCTGCTTGTCGAGCTCGTCGCGGGTGATGCGGCCCACGCCCTGCACCGATGCAATGGGCACCGCGTAGCTGGTGTCGCCGATCTTGACGAACACCGCCTGGGTGACCGCCAGGGTGAAGGGAAGGCGGATGGTGAAGGTGCTGCCCTTGCCCTGTTCGGAGTCGATGATGAGCGTGCCGCCAAGCTGGCGGATTTCGCTGTACACCACGTCCATGCCGACGCCACGGCCGGCCAGGCGGCTGACCGAAGCGGCGGTGGAAAAGCCGGTTTCCAGGATGAAGCCGTACAGCGCCTGGTCGGAGACTTCGGTCTCGGGCTTGAGCAGGCCACGCTCGATGGCCTTCTTGCGGATCGCTTCCTTGTCCAGGCCGCGGCCGTCGTCGCTGATCTTGAGCACGACTTCCGAACCTTCGCGCAGCACCTGCACGCGGACCGTGCCTTCCTCGGGCTTCTTGGCCTTGCGGCGGTCGGCCGGGGTTTCCAGGCCATGGGCGACGGCATTGCGCAGCATGTGTTCAAGCGGCGCGGTCATGCGGTCGAGCACGTTGCGGTCCATTTCGCCGCTGGCGCCGTCGACCTTGAGGTTGACCTGCTTGCCGGTTTCGCTGCCCGACTGGCGCAGCACGCGACGCAGGCGCGGCACCAGCGCGTCGAAGGGCACCATGCGCGTGCGCATCAGGCCTTCCTGCAGGTCCGAGCTGACGCGCGACTGCTGCAACAGCAGGGTTTCGTACTGGCGCACGAGGTCGTCGAGCGAACCCTGCAGGCTGGTCAGGTCGGCCGCGGACTCGCCCAGCGAACGCGAGAGCTGCTGCTGGGTGGTGAAGCGGTCGAGCTCGAGCGGGTCGAAGGTTTCTTCGGAGACGTCGCCTTCGCGCTGGTAGCGCGCGATGATCTGCGCTTCGGTTTCGATGTCGAGCTTTCGCAGCTGGTCGCGCAGTCGCGTGGTGGTCTGGCCGAGTTCGCCGAGGTTGCTGCGGAACGCGCCGAGCTGCTGCTCGAGGCGGGCGCGGTAGATGGCGACCTCGCCGGCGTAGTTCACCAGGCGGTCGAGCAGGTCGGCGCGGATGCGGACCTGTTCCTGCGGGGCGCGCACTCCCGACCCGTCGTCTTCCTCGCCCAGGCCTTCGATGGGCGCCGACAGCGGCGCCAGGCCGTCCGCGGACGGACCGATGGAGAACTGCGCGGCGCGGCTGATCGCCGCTTCCTCGGCTTCGGCCGCCTTGCGGTCGAGCGCCGTTTCGCGCGGCACCGCCGGCGCCTGTTCGGCGGCCGGCGCCTGTTCGGCGGCCGGTTCGCTGGCGTCGAGCGGCTTGCCCTTGGCCAGGGCATCGATTTGCGCGATCAGGTTGGCCGGCAGCGCGATGGCCTTGCGGTCGCCGACGCGGGTGACCATGACATGCAGGCGGTCGAAGGCGCGCTCGAGCACGACCACGCCGGCCGGGTCGAGTTCGCGGCGGCCTTCCGCGACGACCTCGAGCAGCGACTCCATGGCGTGGCCCAGTTCGCCGACCGGGAAGATGCCGGCCATGCGGGCGCCGCCCTTGAGCGTATGCAGGTCGCGCTGCAGGCCCACCACCAGCTCGCGGTCGGCGGGATTTTCGCGCAGGTCGGCCAGCATGCCGTCGGAATGGTCGAGCAGGTCTTCGGACTCTTCCAGGAAGATGTCCAGCAGTTCGACGTCCAGGTCGGTGGTGTCGAGCGCGGCGTCCGGGTCTTCGGGGTCCACGGCCAGGGGCACGTGGGCGCGCGAGCTGGTGTCGATTGCTTCGGCGGCTTCCGCTTCGGCTTCGGCTTCGGCAGCTTCCGGCTCGACGACCTCGGGCTCGATGACCTCGGGCTCGATGACCTCGGGTTCGATGACTTCGGGTTCGGTCACCTCGGGCTCGATGACTTCGGGCTCAGTCACCTCGGGCGCGGCGGCGTCTGCGTCGGCCGCTTCGGGCGACGTCAGCTTCTCGAGCTCTTCGAGCGACATCCCGTAGAAATCATCGGCCGGCGCGGCGGCGTCCGCCGATGCACTGGCAGCGGCTTCGGCGGCGGCAGCGGCTTCGGCAGCGGCGGCAGCTTCGGCGGCAGCGGCCTCCTCCGCCAACCGGGCTTCTTCTGCCTGGCGCGCTTCTTCGGCGGCACGGGCCTCTTCGGCGGCGCGCGCTTCTTCAGCGACACGGGCCTCTTCGGCGGCACGCGCCTCTTCGGCCAGGCGGGCTTCTTCGGCAGCGCGCGCTTCGGCTTCGGCCGCTTCGGCAGCCGCTGCTTCGGCAGCCAAACGGGCTTCTTCGGCGGCGGCCTGGGCCGCGGCTTCTTCGGCCGCACTGGCCTGGGCGGCTTCGGCTTCGCGGGCGGCCTCTTCGGCGGCTGCGGCTTCGGCGGCGGCCTCCGCGGCGGCGGATTCCGCGGCCTCGGCGTCAGCGGCCGCCTTCAGTGCGGCCTCGGCAGCCTGCAGCTCGTCGTCGGAGATCGCGTCGCCGGTGTCGGCTTCGCTGATCGAAAGCATCGGCGCCCCGCCCTCGTCGGCCGGCATGCCGGCTTCGGACAGGAAGCCTTCGAGCGAAATGCGCTCGGACTCCGGGGTTTCGCCCGGCATTTCCGCCGCTTCGCGGGTTTCGTCCCCGGTCGCGACGGAATCGTGCTCGTCGACGGGAAGGTCGAAGCTGGGCAGGCCGGACAGGTCCGGCGCCTCGAGCGCAACGGCCGTCGGCAGTTCGCCGGTGGTGTGGGCGTCGTCCGGACCCATCGGGGACAGCGGCGCCATGGCCTCGGGCATCGCATCGCGCAGCGCGGCGACCCTTGCAGCCAGTTCGGAGTAGTCGGGCATCGTCGCGCCGGGGCGCTCGAGCACTTCGATGGTCTCGCGGATGGCCGCGGCAACCTGGGACACGGTGTCCACGCCCCCCTGGTCGGGGACGACCTGGGCCGCCAGCGAGCGCTTGAGGAAGCCTTCCAGCGGCGAGGTGATGCTGGTGAGCGCGGTGACTTCGGTCATCGCGAAGGCACCGTTCATGGTGTGCACGGAGCGCAACAGCGGGTCGCTGACCGGCTGCGGCCCGCCGGCGGCGCAGGCGGCCAGCCAGGTGTCGATGGTTTCCAGGTGGCCGGCGACTTCCGGCTTGAGGATCTCGAACAGCACTGGATCGATGGCAAATCCCGAGTCCGGCGTCGGCGGCACCAGCGGGCCGGTATCTGCGTCGGCGCCTGGCACGGCGGCCTCGGCCTCGAAGACCGGCAGGTCCACCTCGGGTTCGGGCAGCACGGGCTCGACGGCGGCCGCCGGCGCTTCGACGCCGGCCGCGGACACGGGCTCGTAGAACGCTTCCTCGCCGGCCGCGACGCGTTCGGCCACGGCCTCGATGCCGGCCAGGTCGGCATGCACGGTTTCGCCCTGCAGGGCGGCACGAAGCAGCGGCAGCGTGTTGAAGGCGTTTTCGATCAGCGAGACCACCGCCGGGCTGGCGGCGCGCGTGCCGTCGAGCACGCGGTTGAGCATGGACTCGACCTTCCAGCTGAACTCGCCCAGGGTCTTGGCGCCGACCAGGCGGCCACTGCCCTTGAGGGTATGGAACACGCGGCGGATGGGCCGCAGCTGTTCCATGTTGTCCGGCTGCTTGCGCCAAGTGGGCAGCAGCTGTTCGAGGTTGCCGATTTCCTCCTGGAATTCCTCCAGGAAAACCTCGCGGATTTCGTCGTCGATCTCGTCACTGGCGCCGTCGAAACCACCGATGACGGGCAGGCCGGCGCTGGCGGTGGCGACTTCAGCTTGCGGTTCGGGTACGGGTTCGGGCGCCGGTTCCGGGGCCACGGGTTCGGGGGCCTGGGCCACGACCGGCTCGGGCTCGGGCTCGGGCTCGGGCTCGGGCTCGGGCGCAGGGGTCTCCTCGGGCGCGGAAAGCTCCGGCGGCAGCGCCAGGTCGATGCCCAGGTCGGGATAGGCGTGCTCTTCGGGCGCCACGGCTTCCGGGCCCGGGCCCGGTTCCGCTTCGGCAGCCTGCGGGACCTCCGGCTCGGCCGGCGGCGGCGCGGCTTCGACGGACGCCGTCGGCACCACCGATGCCGGCGGCGCCAGGTCTTCGGCCGGCAGCGGCCAATAACCCAGGGACTCGAGGTTCTGGCGCGCGACGTCGAGGATCTGCTCGCGCTTGGGGCGCCGGTCGCGCAGGGCTTCGAGGTAATACTCCAGGCTCGCCAGGGCGTCGGCCAGGCGGTCCATCTGCTGGCCATTGGGCACGCGGCGGCGGCGCAGCAGTTCGTTTTCGGTGAACTTGCGCACGGCGGCCAGGTACTGCGGCGCGTCCTGGATTTCCAGGATGCGCAGCGCGCCGGCGACTTCTTCGACCAGGCGCGGCACGTCGGCCAGCTGGGCGTGGTCCCAGTGCGTTTCGACGAAGGCCACGAAACACTGGCGGGCCTGGGCGAAGTTGGCGATCGCTTCCTTCACCAGCACTTCCAGCACCTGCCGCGCTTCGCTGCCGGGCAGCGTGCGTTCGGTGCTGGCCGGTTCGTCCTCGGCATCGGACTCGCCGAGGCGGGCGACCTGGTCGTCGAGCGAGGCTTCGACGTAAAGCAGGGCACCGGCGATGTCGAGCAGCGCCGATTCGTCGGCGGCGCGCTGGCCGCTGGCGATGGCGTTCATGGCGGTGCGCTGGTCCTGCACCACGCGGCGCGGCACGCCCAGGCCCAACATGCCCAGGGTGTCGGCGACGCGGTCCAGGGCCTCGGCCTGTTCGCCGAGGTCGGCCGGGGTGGCCTCCGGCGTGCGCAGGTGCAGGTCGAGTGCGTCCTTGACCCGCAGCAGGTCTTCCTTGATGGCGCCGGCGACGGTGGACAGCAGCGCCTTGTTGCGGCCGCTGAGGCTGCCCCGGGCATGCGCGAGCTCGGATTCGCTGGGCATGTACTGGCCCAGGCCGAACACTTCGCGGATCTCGCCGATGCGGCCACCTTCGGTGGGGGCATGGGCGACGAAGTACAGCAGCTGGCGGGTCAGCTCCAGCGGCGGATTGCTGCGGAAGGCGGCGTCGCCGCCCTCGGCCAGGCGCTTGATTTCCTGTTCGACCTTGGCCAGCGCCTGCTTGAGCGGCTTGCTGGCTTCGAACGCACCCTTGGCCAGGGCGTCGAGCGTGCCCGCGGCGACCCAGAACAGGCGGCGGGCGTGTTCGGCGTCGGTGATCGGCACCAGCTGTTCGCAGACGTCGGTCAGGTCGCGGATGGTGTTGGCGCTGTTGTCGTCCTTGAGCCAGCGCAGCAGCGCCGACTGGAACAGGCCGCGCATGCCGTCGGCGCGGCGGCGCAGTTCGTCTTCGGCCAGCGGTTCGGCCGGGCCTGCCGCCGACACCGGCAGCGGGCGGGAAAGGTCGGGCGAGAACAGCACCGACTCCGAGAGGCCCTTTTCGCCGCGCGGCTCGCGCAGTTCGTTGAGCAGCGGCAGCAGCACGATCGGAATGTCGCGATGGCCCGACTGCAGGCGCTCGAGGTAATCGGGCAACTGCACGATGCCGCGCATCAGCGCGGCGTAGCCCACGTCGCGGTCGGCGACCTTGCCTTCCTGCAGCGCCTTGGCCAGTTGCTCCATCTCTTCGGCCACCATGGCGGCGCCGTAGAGTTCGACCATGCGCAGGGTGCCCTGCACCTGGTGCAGGAGCGACGAGCAGGCCTTGAGCTGGCCCGGATCCTCGCCCTCTTCGACGTAGGCCTCCAGGGCCTGCCGCGCCTGGCGCAGCGTCTCGTCGAGCTCGGGCTTGACCCAGGTGAGCGTCGTGAAATCTATGTTTTCATGCAGCCTCATGCCGAGGTCCTGTCTAGGCGGGACCGTCCGGGGGGACGGCCATGCCGGTGTGTGGCCAGGGGCGGGCCGGGAAGGATGATCAACCCGGCAGCTTGAAGTCGGCGACCGAACGACGCAGGTCCGCCGCCAGCTGTGCCAGGTTTCCGATCGACTCGGCCGTCTGGTTCGCGCCCTGCGAGGTCTGGGTGGTGATCTCCTGAATCACGCTCATGGTGGCCGTGATGCTGGTCGCCGCGGTGGACTGCTGGCGGGCCGCCTGGGAGATGTTCTGGATGAGGTCGGCGAGATCGTTCGACACCTTTTCGATCTCGCCCAGGGCCAGGCCCGCGTCTTCGGCGAGTCGGGCACCGGCGACCACTTCCGCAGTCGTCTGCTCCATCGAGCTGACCGCCTCGTTGGTATCGGACTGAATGGTCTGGACCAGGGCCTCGATTCGCTTCGTGGCGTTCGAGGCGCGCTCCGCGAGTCGCTGCACTTCGTCGGCCACGACCGCGAAGCCGCGGCCCGCTTCACCGGCGGACGCCGCCTGGATGGCCGCGTTGAGCGCCAGGATGTTCGTCTGTTCGGAGATGTCGTTGATCAGTTCGACGATGGAACCAATTTCCTGGGAGCTTTCACCCAGTCGCTTGATTCGCTTCGAGGTTTCCTGGATCTGGTCACGGATGTTGTCCATGCCCTGGATCGTCTGGCGCACCACTTCGGCGCCCTTGGCGGCGATCTGCACGGAACGCTGGGCCACGTCGGCCGATTCGGCGGAGTTCTTGGAGACCTCGTCGATCGAGCCCGCGATTTCGTTGATCTGGGCCGAGGCGCTCGTGATCTGTTGCGCCTGGTGTTCCGCGGCTTCGGCCAGGTGCATGGCGGTGGCCTGCGTTTCCTGGGCCGAGGCGGCCACCTGCACGGCGGTCTCGTTGATCGTACCCACCAGTCGGCGCAGCTCGTCGACGGTAAAGTTGATCGAGTCCGCGATCGCGCCCGTGATGTCCTCGGTCACGGTCGCCTTCACGGTCAGGTCGCCTTCCGCGAGCGCGCCCATTTCGTCGAGCAGCCGCAGAATGGCTTCCTGGTTGCGCTGGTTCAGTTCCTGCGTCTCCGCGGCGCGGCGGCCCTGGTTGCGGAAGATGGTGAACAGCAGGAAGAACAGCGAAACGATGACGCCAGCGGCGCCGCCGATGGCGAAGTAGTTGTTCGGGAAGACGCGCTGGTAGTTGATGCTGTCGAAGCTGGAGAACAGCGCCTGGCTGTTTTCGAGCAGCACGTTGGATTCTTCCGAGATCTGGGTCGCCGCGCCCTGCACTTCGGCCAGGTCGGCCGAGGCGCCCAGGATGATGTCCAGGTCGGTCTGGGCTTCGGCCCAGAGCTCTTCGGCGATGCGCAGGTTTTCCCGGCCCGCGTCGGTGTTGATGCGCAGGTAGCCAGCCTCGGGGTTGCCTTCGCGGAAACCGTCGAGCACCGAGGAGAACACCGTGGCGTCGCGCGACAGCGCGTCGGCCGCGGACACCGTGCCTTCGCCGCCGGCGACGATTTCCGTCACGCGGCGCGACATGCGGTCGGCCAGCACGATCTGGCGGTTGGCGATGGAGATCTGCGAGGCCGATGCGTTGGCGTCCGACAGCGAGCGCACCACCTCGTCGAGCTGGAAGGCCAGTCGCGGCACGCGCGAAATGAACTGGTTGGCGGTGTCGGTGAGGTTGAGCACCTGATCTTCGGAGGCGTTGATGGTCTCGGCCGCCTGGGACATCGGTTCCCAGGTGTCGGTCACCTTCTCGAGCGCACTGGCGACGCCGCGGGCGTTGGGGTCGCCTTCGTAGCCCGGCACGCCCTCGGTGGTCGAGCCGGTGCGCAGGGCGGCGACGATTTCGTCGACGCGGGCCTTGGTGGCCTTGAACTCGGCGAAGGCGTCGGCGTTGCCGTCCACGGCCTCCTGGGCGTACTTCGCAAGCTGCTGCGAAAGCACCTGCAGGTCGGCGGTGAGGCCTCGCGCGTTGTTTTCCTGCTCGTTGAGGTAGCCGGCGTAGATGAAGTTGGCACCGAACAAGGCCAGCGAAATGATCAGGATGATGGTCCAGAATCGAATGCCGAAGTTGGTGAACTTGTCGGTGATCGAGCGCGAGTTAGTGCTCATGACTGAACCTCATCCCCTGATTTGAAAAACTGCAAGAACAATCTGGTTTCGTATGGCCGCGTCAGGCGGTGGCCTGGCGGAATTCGGGCGTGCGCGTCAGCAGCGACATGTTGAACACGCCCCAGGTCTGGTCGGCCAGGCGATAGGCCTGGCCAACGAAGTGGCCGTAGCGGCCGTCGACGTGGCCGGCCGCCTCGGCCCGGTGCGAATCGTTGAAGGTGCGCTGGCCGAAGAGTTCGTCGATGGTGACCGCGACGTTGCCGCCGGCCTGGCGAACGACCAGCACCCGCTGGCCCTCGTGCACGACCGTGCGCTCGCCTTCCAGGAACATCTTCAGGTCGACGACCGGCAGCAGGCTGCCGCGTACGTTGGCAACGCCCATCATCCAGTTCTGCGCCCCCGGCACCGGGGTGACCGGCGGCAGCGGCAGGATTTCGACCACTTCGTCGAAGGACGAGACCAGCCGGCGCTTGCCGAGCCGGAAGCCGACGCCGCGCCAGTGCCCCGGCGCTTCGATCATTTCGGGGCGACCTGCCTCGTGGGCCAGCGAGCGCTCTTCGTAGTCGAGCAGGACCTCGAAGGGTCCGGGGCGCTTGTTCTGGTTGGAGGAGTTCTTGGCCATGGCCGCCTCAGCCACCCGGGACGTAGGTGCGGATGGCCGAGAGCAGCTCATCGCGGGTGAAGGGCTTGGTGAGGTATTGCTCGGAGCCGACGATGCGGCCCCGCGCCTTGTCGAACAGGCCGTCCTTCGAGGACAGCATGATCACCGGCGTCTGCTTGAACATCTGGTTGTTCTTGATCAGCGCGCAGGTCTGGTAGCCATCCAGGCGCGGCATCATGATGTCCACAAAGACGATCTGGGGCTGGTGGTCGGCGATCTTGGCCAGGGCCTCGAAGCCGTCTGTTGCCGTCACGACGTCGCAGCCCTCCTTCTTGAGCAGGGTCTCGGCGGTGCGCCGGATGGTCTTGGAATCGTCGATGACCATGACCCGCAAGCCGGCCAGGCTGTTGTCGTCCATCTCACTCCCCATAACGATGCTGTCCCTGGCAATACGGGCCTCCGGGAAGCCCGCAGAATGACAGCTTATATCCCAGCCAGCGCCGAATGTGTCAAGCCGGCCGCGGATTGCGACATGGATCACGCCGTCGTCCTGCTAGTCTAGTAGCTCCCCGACGACAATGATGCAGGCGCCGATGTCCCTGGACGTGGCCGTGGTGATGGACCCGATCGGCAAGATCAAGATCGGCAAGGATTCGACCTTCGCGATGCTGCTGGAAGCCGCCAGGCGCGGGCACCGGCTGCATTACGTGCTGCCGGGCGGGCTGTGGCTCGACGCAGAGCGCCCCATGGCGCGCATGGCGCCGTTGCAGGTGCGGGACGACCCGGCGGACTGGTTCGGGCTCGGCGAGGCCGTCTCGCGGCCCCTGGCGGCCCTGGACGTGGTGCTGATGCGCACCGATCCGCCCGTGGACGCCAATTACCTGCACGACACCCTGGTGCTGTCCCTGGCCCAGGCCGCGGGCGTGCTGGTGGTCAACGACCCGGCCGGCCTGCGCGACCTGAACGAAAAACTGGCCGCCCTGCTCTTCCCCCAGTGCTGCCCGCCCACCCGGGTGGCCCGGGACCCGGCGGTGCTCAAGTCCTTCGTGACCGAACACGACCAGGTGGTGCTCAAGCCCCTGGACGGCATGGGCGGCCGCTCGATTTTCCGGGCCTCGGCCGCCGACCCGAACCTGAACGTGATCCTGGAAACCCTGACCCAGGGCGGCCGCGACCTGGCCCTGGCGCAGCGCTTCATCCCGGAAATCAAGGACGGCGACAAGCGCATCCTGCTGGTGGACGGCGAGCCGGTGCCCTACTGCCTGGCCCGCATCCCCCAAGGCGGCGAGTTCCGCGGCAACCTGGCCGCCGGTGGCCGCGGCGAGGGCCGCCCGCTGACCGACCGTGACCGCTGGATCGCCGCCCAGGTCGGCCCGGAGCTAAAGCGCCGGGGCATGATCTTCGTGGGCCTGGACGTCATTGGCGACTACCTGACCGAAGTGAACGTCACCAGCCCGACCTGCATCCGGGAAATCGACGCCCAGTTCGGCCTGAACATCGCCGGCCTGCTGTTCGACGCCATCGAGGCCCGCCGGGCCGCCGCCCGGGCCTGAGATGGCCGCCCGACCCGGCACCGGCCCCGGAGACCGGCTTGGCGCCACCCTGGCGCTGTCGGCGATCCTGTTCGGGGTGCTCATCCTGGGCGTGGGCTTCGCGCTGGACCCACCGGCGCCGGTGGCACCGACCCTGGACGTCATCCTGACCGAAACGCGCAGCGACACGCCGCCCAGGGACGCCGACTTCATCGCCCAGGCCAACAACCAGGGCGGCGGCGACAGCGACCGGGCCGAGCGGCCGCGCGAGGAACAACTGGCCCCGGTGCCCAAGCCCGACCAGGGCCTGGCCCCGGAACCCCTGGTGGCCCAGGCGCCGCCGCCCGAGCCCGAGCCGGTGCCGCGCCTGCTCACCACCACCGGCCCCAGCACCGAGGTGCTGCCCCGGCCCGAAGACCAGCGCGAAACCCCCACCGAGCCCCTGCCGACCGGCCAGGAGCTGGTGGAACAAAGCCTGGAGATGGCCCGGCTGGCGGCCGAGATCGAGCGCCGGCAGCAGCTGCTGGCCAAGCGCCCGAAGCGCAAGTTCGTGTCGGCCAGCACCCGGGAATATGAATACGCGGCCTACCTGCGCGCCTGGGTGGCCCGGGTCGAACGCGTGGGCAACCTCAACTACCCGGAAGAAGCCCGCAGCCGCGGGCTGTCGGGCCGGCTGGTGATGACGGTGGCGGTGCGCCGCGACGGCAGCATCGAAAACGTGCTGCTCAACAGTTCGTCGGGCCTGGGCATCCTGGACCAGGCGGCGATGCGCATCGTGCGCCTGGCCGAACCCTACCCGCCCCTGCCCGAAACCAGCGAACGCGTGGACGTGCTGCACATCACCCGCACCTGGCAGTTCCAGAACGGCAACGTGCTCTCGGACTGAAGTCCGTCCTGCAGATCTAGCGGGAGTCGGCGCCGAGGAGGAGGTCGATGGCGGCCATGCGGACGGGGACGCCGTTGGCGACCTGCTGGAGGATCACCGACTGCGGGCCGTCGGCGACGCCGCCGTCGATTTCGACGCCGCGGTTCATCGGGCCCGGGTGCATAACGATCGCGTCCGGGGCCGCGCGCGCCAGGCGGTCCGGGGACAGGCCGAAGTCGCGGTAATAGCCTTCCAGCGACGGCACCAGGCCCTGTTCCATGCGCTCGCGCTGCAGTCGCAGCATGATCACCGCGTCGACCCCGGCCACCGCCTCGTCGAAGTCGTGCAGCACCCGGCAGCCGGCCAGTTCCGCCTCGCCCGGCAGCAGGTTCGCCGGGCCGCAGACCCGGATTTCGCCGCAGCCCAGCGCCCGCAGCGCGTGCAGGTCCGAGCGCGCCACCCGCGAATGTTTGACGTCGCCGGCCACCAGCACCTTCAGCGCGCTGAAGTCGTCGCCCTTGAGCTGCCGCAGGGTCAGCATGTCCAGCAGCCCCTGGGTCGGGTGCGCCGCCCGGCCGTCGCCGGCGTTGATGACCCGGGTGCCCGGATTGGCGCCGGCCGCCAGGGCGGCCACCGCGCCGTCGTCGGCGTGGCGGATCACGAACAGGTCCACGCCCATCGCCTCGATGGTCTTGAGCGTGTCGAGCGCGGATTCGCCCTTCTTGGTCGACGACGTCGCCACGTCGAAGTTCAGCACGTCCATGCCCAGCCGGGTCGCGGCCAGCTGGAAGCTGCTGCGGGTGCGGGTGGACGGCTCGAAGAACAGCGTGCAGCAGGTCCGTCCCGGGTGCCGGCTGCGTGCGCCGGTGCCGGCGTGCGCGTGCGGGCGCAAGAGTTCGGCCTGGTCGAGCAGCTGGCGCAACAGCGGCGCCGGCAGGCCGTCGAGGCTCAGAAGGTGGCGCAGGCGACCATCGGACGTCAGCTGGAAATCGTGGTTCATGAGTGGGCTTCAGGCATCGGGGGAAGGTGGGAACCGGGGTCGGCCAGCCAGCGTTCGAGGATGATCACGGCGGCCAGGGCGTCGATCTGTTCGGCCTGGTGGCGCTTGCGGGTGCCGGCGGCGCGACCCGCGGCGAAGCGACGGCTGGCTTCCTTCGACGTGCTGCGCTCGTCCACCGGGTGCACCGGCAGGCCGTATCGCCGGCCCAGTTCGCGCGCGAATCCGCGGGCGCGCTGCCGGGCCGGCTGGTCGCCGCCGTCGAGCGTGGCCGGGTCGCCGACCACCAGGGCGTCGGGGCGCCATTCCCTGAGCCACTGGTCCAGGCGGGCCCAGTCCGGACCCGCCTCGCGCACGTCCAGCACGCCCAGCTCCCGCGCGGTGCCCGACAGGGTATTGCCAAGCGCCACGCCGATGCGGCGGGCGCCGACGTCGAAGGCCAGCAGGGTCACGGGGCCGGTCATGCGTGGCCGGCGTAGTCGGCAAGGCGGTCGATGTCCACGCCCAGGCAGCGCGCGGCGGCGTGCCAGCGCCCGGCCATCGGCGTGCCGAACAGCACCGCCTTCTCCGCCGGCACCGTCAGCCAGCTGTTGGCGGCCAGTTCGTCTTCCAGCTGGCCGGCTTCCCAGCCGGCGTAACCCAGGGCCACCAGCAGGTTCGCCGGCCCTTCTCCCCTGGCCGTGGACTCGAGGATCTCGCGCGAGGTGGTGACCGCCAGGCCGTTGGCCAGCCGCAGCGTCGAGGGCCAGTCGCGCGGGTCGTCGTGCAGCACGAAACCGCGGTCGGGCTGCACCGGGCCGCCGGCCAGGACATCCTGGGAGGCCAGCACGAGGTCGGCGGTCGGCAGATGCATCTGCGCCAGCATCTCGCCCAGGCTGAAATCGGAGGGCAGGTTCACCACCAGGCCCATGGCGCCGTCCTGGTCGTGCTGGCAAACCAGGGTGACCGAGCGGGAAAAATTCGGGTCGTCCAGCGCCGGCATGGCGATCAGGAAGTGCTCGGCGAGGGACCGGGGCGCGGACATGCGCGCATTCTAACGTGCGGCCGGCGCCCGCCGGCGCTCAGCGCAGGCGCAGCAGCAGCGACGGGCCGCGCAGCTTCAGGTCGAGGCGGGCATCGAGCCGGCCCGCCTCGCCATCCCGGCGGCGATCGAGCCGGATCTGGGTGCCGCCGTACTCCAGCGCCAGGCCCAGGCGCTCGAAGGGAAACCATTCCAGGCCCAGCGAGGTATCGACGATGTGTCCGCTGAGCCGGCCGCCATTGCGGGCCACCCCGGAAATCTCCGCGTACAGGCGCAGCCGGTCGTTCACGGCGTGCCGCCAGCCCAGGGTCAGCAGCGGGGCGAAGGCTCGGTCGTCGCTGGCCACCCGCCCGTCCACCATCACTCCGTCGACGCTGGCTTCGCCCTCGAAGAGGGTGCGCACCCGGTAGTGCGCGACGCCCAGTCCAAGCCCCCAGACCATTTCGCCCTCGCCCAGCCACCAGCGCCAGGTGGCGCTGGAGAAGTCGTAGTCGAAGCGGCTGCTCAGTTCGGCGGCGGCGGCGTAGGTGCGGCCGTCGTACTGGATTTCCCGGGCCAGGCGCATGCGGTTGCCGCGCTCGAAGCCGAAATATTCAAGGCCAAACCCGCTGTGCTCGCCCACCAGCAGGTCCAGCCGTGCCTGGGTGACCGGCTGGCGCCTGTCCAGGCCGAGGTCGCGCTCGAGGTTGACGCGCCCGCCGGCGCTGTAGTCGCCGCTCTGGGCACGCGCTCGCAGCGTGGTGTCGGTGTGGGTGTCGAAGACCCCCAGGGACAGGCTCCATGCGTCGAGCGGACGCAGGGTCGCGGCGCCGGACGAACCCGACGCCGCCAGCGCGAGGGCAAGGACCGCCGTCCTGGCAGGCAAGACGACTATTTGACTTCGGACAGCTCCACGCCGTCCAGGCCCTGGCTGAGGGTGCGGGCATCGCCACCCTGTGCCAGCTTGATCTTCAGGCGGACTTCGTTGGCCGAGTCGGCGAAGCGCAGGGCGTCTTCGTAGCTGATCTCGCCGGCCTGGTAGAGCTCGAACAGCGCCTGGTCGAAGGTCTTCATGCCCAGGTTGGTCGACTCCTTCATGACGTCCTTGATCTTGTGGATCTCGCCGTCGCGGATGTAGTCCTGGACCAGCGGCGTGCCAAGCAGGATTTCCATCGCGACCCGGCGCGCCTTGCCATCGGGGGTGGGAATGAGCTGCTGGGCGACCACGCCCTTGAGGTTCATCGAAAGGTCCATCAGCAGCTGGCTGCGGCGGTCTTCCGGGAAGAAGTTGATGATGCGGTCCATCGCCTGGTTGGCGTTGTTGGCGTGCAGGGTGCACAGCACCAGGTGGCCGGTTTCGGCGAAGGCGATGGCGTGGTCCATGCCTTCGCGGGTGCGTACCTCACCGATCATGATGACGTCGGGCGCCTGGCGCAGGGTGTTCTTGAGCGCGGCCTCCCAGCTGTCGGTGTCGATGCCGACTTCACGCTGGGTGATGATGCAGCCCTCGTGCTTGTGCACGAACTCGATCGGGTCTTCGATGGTGATGATGTGGCCCGAGGAGTTCATGTTGCGGTAGCCGATCATGGCCGCCAGCGAAGTGGACTTGCCGGTGCCGGTGGCGCCGACGAACAGGATGATGCCACGCTTGGTCATCGCCAGGGTCTTGATGACCGGCGGCAGCGACAGTTCTTCCACCGTCGGGATGCGCGTTTCGATGCGGCGCAGGACCATGCCGACCTGGTTGCGCTGGTAGAAGCACGACACGCGGAAGCGGCCGACGCCGGACACGCCGATGGCGAAGTTGCACTCGTGGGTCTTTTCGAACTCCTCGCGCTGCGAGGGGTTCATCACGTTGAGCACCAGGTCGCGGGACTGCTGCGGCGTGAGCGGGTTCTGGGTGATGGGCGAAAGCTTGCCGTTGACCTTCATTGACGGCGGCACGCCCGCCGTGATGAACAGGTCGGACGCCTTCTTGTGCGCCATCAGTTTCAGGAAGGAGGTGAAATCAATGCTGCTCATGCTAGCTCCTGATTGCCCCCGGGCCTTGGCCCGGGGAACGTGTCACGCGGCGTCCTGCCAGCCCCCTTCCGGCGGGGACGTCAGTCGAAAAGCTTCTTTTCCTTGGCGTAGTCGCGCGCCTGCATCTTGGTGACCAGGCCGCGCTTGACGATGTCCTGCAGGCACTGGTCGAGGGTCTGCATGCCGTACTGCTGGCCGGTCTGGATGGACGAGTACATCTGCGCGACCTTGTCCTCGCGGATAAGGTTTCGGATGGCCGGCGTGGCCACCATGATCTCGTGCGCCGCCATGCGGCCGCCGCCCACCTTCTTGAGCAGCGACTGCGAGATGACCGCGCGCAGCGACTCGGAAAGCATGGAACGCACCATCGGCTTCTCGCCCGCGGGGAAGACGTCGATGATGCGGTCGATGGTCTTGGCCGCCGATGAGGTGTGCAGGGTGCCGAACACCAGGTGGCCGGTTTCCGCCGCGGTGAGCGCCAGGCGGATGGTTTCCAGGTCGCGCATTTCGCCGACCAGGATGTAGTCGGGATCTTCGCGCAGCGCCGAACGCAGGGCTTCGTTGAAGCCGTGGGTGTCGCGGTGCACTTCGCGCTGGTTGACCAGGCACTTCTGCGAGGTGTGCACGAATTCGATCGGGTCCTCGACGGTGAGGATGTGGCCGAACTCGTTCTTGTTGATGTGGTCGACCATCGCGGCCAGCGTGGTGGACTTGCCCGAACCGGTCGGACCGGTCACCAGGATCAGGCCCTGGGGCTGGTTGATCAGCTCGGTGAAGATCTTGGGCGTGGCCAGCTCCTCGAGCGAGAGGATCTGGCTGGGGATGGTGCGGAACACGGCGCCGGCGCCGCGGTTCTGGTTGAAGGCATTGACGCGGAAGCGCGCCAGGCCGGGGATTTCGAAGGAGAAGTCGACCTCGAGGAATTCCTCGAAATCGCGCCGCTGCTTGTCCGACATGATGTCGTAGACCAGCGCGTGCACCTGCTTGTGGTCCAGCGCCGGGATGTTGATGCGGCGGACGTCGCCGTCCACGCGGATCATGGGCGGCAGGCCGGCCGACAGGTGCAGGTCGGAGGCCTTGTTCTTTACCGAGAATGCCAGAAGTTCGGCGATGTCCATTACTGTGTCCCCTTGGCGCTTGATCGGATGGGCGACCGCACGTTCCCGGGGCAGTATAGCGCCAACCACAGAAGGCAATGCCACCCATGGAAACGCCGGAACAGACCCTACGCGGTGTCCTGCAAACCATTGAAAACGCGGCAAAGCTGGCGGGCCGGCCACGGGCCGTCCGGCTGCTGGCCGTCTCCAAGACCCGGACCGCCGGCGAGGTGCGTGCCCTGGCCGCCGCCGGCCAGCGCGCCTTTGGCGAGAATTACGTGCGTGAAGGCGCGGACAAGGCCGCCGAACTGGCCGCGCTGGGCCTGGAGTGGCATCTGATCGGCCACCTGCAGTCGAACAAGTGCCGCGAGGCCGCCGGGGCCTTCGACTGGGTGCAGTCGCTGGACCGGCCCAAGCTGGTGGCGGGCCTGGACCGGGCCCGCCCCGCCGGCAGGCCGCCGCTGAACGTCCTGGTGCAGGTGAACGTGGACGGCGAAGCCAGCAAGTCCGGCTGCGCGCCCGAAGACGTCGGGGCCCTCGCCGGGCTGGTGGCGGGCGCATCGAACCTTCGCCTGCGCGGCCTGATGGCCATCCCGGAACCGCATCCGGATCCGGCGCGGCGACGCGCCACGCTGCGGCGACTGCGCGCCCTGTTCGACCAGCTTGCCGCCGACCACCCCGGCGTCGATACCCTGTCGATGGGCATGAGCGACGATTTCGAGCTCGCCATCGCCGAAGGCGCGACCATGGTGCGCATCGGCACCGCGCTGTTCGGGCCGCGCCCGACGCCTGCCCACGACTGACCCCATCCAAGGACAAGGAGCCCCCATGACCCACGACACCCTGGCCTTCATCGGCGGCGGAAACATGGCCCGCAGCCTCATCGGCGGCCTGGTCGCCCGCGGCCGGCCGGCCGCATCCATCCACGTCGCCGAACCGCAGGAAGCACTTCGCCAGGCGCTGGCCGGGGACTTCGGCGTGCAGGTGCACGCCACCGCCAGCGACGCCGCACGCGACGCCGGCACCTGGGTGCTTTCGGTCAAGCCGCAGGTGATGCGCAGCGTCTGCGCCGAGCTGGCCGCCCTGGCCGCCCGTTCGAAACCGCTGGTGGTGTCCATCGCCGCCGGCGTCACCACCGCCCGGATCGACCAGTGGCTGGGCGGCGGCCAGGCCGTGGTCCGCACGATGCCCAATACCCCGTCGTTGCTTGGCGCCGGCGCCACCGGCCTGTACGCCAACCCGCGCGTCACCGCCGCCGGCAGGGAACTGGCCGGCTCGCTGATGTCGGCGGTTAGCCTGGCGGCCTGGATCCCGGACGAAGCCCAGATGGACGCCGTCACCGCCGTGTCGGGCAGCGGCCCGGCCTATGTGTTCCTGCTGGCCGAAGCCATGCAGGCCGCCGGCGTGGCCCAGGGCCTGGACGCGGACACCGCCCGCGACCTGGCCAACCAGACCCTGCTTGGCGCGGCCCGCATGCTGGTGGAAACCGGTGAGGACGCGGCCACCCTGCGCAAGCGGGTCACCTCGCCCGGCGGCACCACCCAGGCGGCCATCGAGAGTTTCGAAGCCAACGGCCTGCGCCGGCTGGTGCACGATGCCGTCGCCGCGGCCGCCCGGCGCGGCCGCGAGTTGTCGGAAGGCTCATAGGAGCGCGATGATGCAGGCCCGTCTGCAAGGAGCACGACCATGCGCCTGAGGTCCTGGCTTGCCGTTGCCCTCCTGTTCACGCTGTCGCTGCCCGCCGCCGCCAACTCGAAGCGCGTGGGCGACCTGCGCGTGTACTTCAATGCCCTGCCCACCACCGAACTGACGCCCGAGGTCGCGCGCCAGTACGGCATCACCCGTTCGGCCAACCGCGCCTTGCTGAACGTCTCGGTGCGCCGCGGCGAACCGGGTGCCGACGTCGCCGTGCCGGCGAAGGTGCTGGCCGTGGCCACCAACCTGGCCGGCCAGCGCAACGGCGTGTCGTTGCGCGAGGTGCGTGACGGCGAGGCCCTGTACTACCTGGGCAACGTCCCCATCAATGGCCAGGACACGCTCACGTTCGAGATCGAGGTCATCGTCCAGGGCCAGGCGCCGATCAAGGCGTCCTTCAGGCAGGAGTTTTTCCCCCAGTGAGCCTGCTGCTGGTTCGCCACGGACAGGCGAGCTTCGGGGCCGCCGACTACGACCAGCTCTCCGAACGCGGGCAGGTTCAGTCGCGGCGCCTGGGCGACTGGCTCGCCCAGGGCGGGCACCGCTTCGAGGCGGTGGTGGTGGGCGGCATGCGCCGGCACGCCCAGACCGCGCAAGGCGTGATCGACGCCTTCGCCGAACGTGGGCTGCCCCTGCCTGAAGCCGTCAGTGACCCCGGCTTCGCCGAATTCGACCACCAGGCGGTGTTCGGCGCCTTCGTCGAACGCAACGCCGGCAGCCCGGTGGTGCTGGCCAGCCGCAGCGGCCAGCCGCGCGACGTCGCCGCCATGCTGCAGGCGGCGCTGCTGGCCTGGGCCCGCGATGAACTGCCGGGCATGCCGGAAACCTGGCAGGCCTTTGGCGACCGCGTGCGCCGGGCGGGGCAGGGCCTGCAGGCGCTGGCCGGCGACGGCGAGGTGCTGGTGCTCAGCTCGGGTGGTGTGATTTCGCGCCTGGCGCAGATGGCGCTGGACGTGCCCGTCGAACGCGCGGTCGAACTGAACCTGTCGCTGCGCAACAGCGCGGTGAGCGAATTCCATCCGCATGGCCCGCGCTTGCGCCTGGGCAGCTGGAACGCCCTGCCGCACCTGCACGGCCAGCGCGAACTGTGGACCTACTATTGAGGCCGGCATGAAGCAGACGTCGTCGCTGTTCACGTTTTCCGACCGGTCGCTGCAGCTGCAGGCGGACGTCGCGCGATTCGTCGCCGACCGCATCCTGCCGGCCGAAGCGGGTTTCGCCGCCCACGCCGCCGACCCGGCCACGCGTTGGTCGATCCCGCCGCAGCTCGAAGCCCTGAAGGCCGACGCGCGGGCGCTGGGGCTGTGGAACCTGTTCCTGCCCGACGCCGACCGCGGCGCTGGCCTGAGCAACCTCGACTACGCCCCCATCGCCGAACTCACCGGCCGTTCCCTGCACGCGCCCGAAGTCTTCAATTGCAGCGCGCCCGACACCGGCAACATGGAAGTGCTGATGCACTTCGCCACGCCGGAACAGCAGGAACCCTGGCTGCCGCGCCTGCTGGCGGGCGAGATCCGCTCGGCCTTCGCCATGACCGAACCGGACGTGGCCAGTTCCGATGCCACCAACATCGCCCTGCCGATCGTGCGCGAGGGCGACCACTACGTCATCAGCGGCCGCAAGTGGTGGACCACCGGCGCCGCCGACCCACGCTGCGCCATCCTCATCGTCATGGGCGTCACCGAGCCCGACGCGCCGGCGCACAAGCGCCAGTCCATGGTGCTGGTGCCGATGGATACGCCGGGCGTGCGCATCGTGCGGCCGCTGACGGTATTCGGCTACGACGATGCGCCGCACGGCCACGTCGAGCTGGCCTTCGACAAGGTGCGCGTGCCGGTGGTCAACCGCCTGGGCGCGCCAGGCAGCGGCTTCGAGATCGCGCAGGCACGGCTGGGGCCGGGCCGCATCCACCACTGCATGCGGCTGATCGGCCTGGCCCAGCGCGCGCTGGAAGCCATGGTCGAACGTGCGCGCCAGCGCGAGGCCTTCGGCAAGCCGCTGGGCGGCCACGGCATGGCCCAGGAAGCCATCGCGCTGAGCCGCTGCGAGATCGAACAGGCGCGCCTGCTCACCCTGCAGGCGGCCGCGGCGCTGGACGCGCACGGCAACAAGGGTGCGAAGGACCTGATCGGCATGATCAAGATCGTCGCGCCGCGCATGGCCTGCCAGGTGATCGACCGCGCTATCCAGATCCACGGCGGCGGCGGCCTGTGCCAGGACCATTTCCTCGCCCAGGCCTACGCCGGCGCCCGCAGCCTGCGCCTGGCCGACGGCCCCGACGAAGTGCACATCGCCTCGCTCGCCCGATCAATGCTGCGCACGCCGAAGGGCGAATCGTGAGCTTTCCGGAACAGGCGCTGGCCACCTACCTGGAATCGGCGGTCGCCGGCTTCCGGGGGCCGGTGGTGGCGACGAAGTTCAAGGGCGGGCAGTCGAATCCGACCTATCTGATCGAAGCGGGCAGCGGGAAGTACGTGCTGCGGCGCAAGCCCTCGGGAAAGCTGCTGCCGTCGGCGCATGCGGTGGACCGCGAGTTCCGCGTGCTGCAGGCGCTGCACGGTGGACCGGTGCCGGTGGCCGAGCCGCTGCACCTTTGCACCGACGAATCGGTCATCGGTTCGGTGTTCTACCTGATGGCCTTCGTGCCCGGGCAGGTGCACTGGGATCCGTCGCTGCCGGAAATGACGCCGCAACAGCGCGCGGCGCACTACGAAGCGATCATCGCCGCGCTGGCGGCCCTGCATGCCCTGGACCCGGCGGCGATCGGCCTGGGCGACTACGGCAAGCCCGGAAACTATTTCAGCCGCCAGATCCATCGCTGGTCCGAACAGTACCGCGCCAGTGAAATCCAGCCGATCCCCGACATGGACGCGCTGATGGCGGCGCTTGAACAGAGCTGCCCGGCCGACGACGGCCGGGTTGCGCTGGTGCACGGCGACTTCCGCATCGACAACCTGATGTTCGCGCCCGGCGAAGCGCGCCTGCTGGCCGTGGTGGACTGGGAGCTGAGCACCCTGGGCCATCCGCTGGCGGACCTGGGTTATTTCTGCATGGCGCTGCGCCTGCCGCGCAACCCCGCCCTGCCCGGCCTGGCCGGCATGGACCGCACTGCGCTGGGCATCCCGGAGGAAACGGCGCTGCTGGCGCGCTATTGTGAGCTGAGCGGCCAGCCGGTGCCCGCCGACTGGCCCTTCGTGCTCGCCTTCAGCTTCTTCCGCCTCGCGGCCATTGCCCAGGGTGTCGCCAAGCGCGCCCAGCAAGGCAATGCCTCGAGCGAACAAGCCGCCCAGGCCGGCCAGATGACCGCCCTGCTGGCCAAACTCGGCGTGCAGGCGCTTCGGACTTAGTTTTTCGATCCCGCCCAGGCGTGGATGTGGCGCGCCATTTCGTTCAGGCCGTCGGTGAGGGCGGCCGGGCCGGGCTGGAGGATGATGGGCGACTTGATTTCGTGCAGCTGGCCGTCGCGTACCGCCGGCACGTTTTCCCAGCCGGGACGCTCGGCCACCTTGCGGGGCTGGAATTTCTTGCCGCACCAGGAACCGAAGACGATGTCGGGGGCGCGCGCGATGATCTGCGCGTCGTCGGCAAGGATGCGGTGTTTGGCCAGCGACTGCGCGGCCAGCTCCGGGAAGATGTCGTCGCCACCGGCGATGCGCACCAGTTCGGCCACCCAGCGGATGCCGCTGATGCGCGGCTCGTCCCACTCCTCGAAATACACCTTCGGCCGGCGCGGCAGCGTCGCCGCCTGCGCCGCGACGGCATCAATGCCGGCCTGCAGCCGGTCGGCGTAGGCCACCGCCATGTCGGCCGCGCCGACCATCGCGCCCAGGCGGCGCACGTAGTCGACGATGCCTGCGACGCTGCGGTGGTTGCTTATCCAGACCTCGACGCCCTGGCGGATCAGCTCGGCGGCGATGTCGGCCTGGATGTCGGAAAACCCGATCACCAGGTCCGGGTGCAGCTTCAGGATTTCGCCGACCTTGGCGCTGGTGAAGGCGCTGACCTTCGGTTTTTCCTTGCGCGCCCGCGCCGGCCGCACCGTGAAACCGCTGATGCCGACGATGCGGTCCTGTTCGCCCAGGGCGTACAGGACTTCGGTGGGCTCCTCGGTGAGGCAGACGATGCGGCGCGGACCGGTGCTCATGGATACAGCAGCCGCTTGGTCCAGGCCTCGCCGATGCGTTCGTAGTGGTGGCGTTCGTGCAGGCGGTAGCGCGCGCCGTACCAGAACTCGATGCGCTCGGGCACCACGCGGAAGCCCGACCAGTGCGGGGGACGCGGCACGTCGCCGCCCTCGAACTTCTTTTCGAAGGCCGCCACCCGTGCTTCGAAGGTTTCCCGGGACGGCATGGTCTGCGACTGCAGCGACGCCCAGGCACCAATCTGGCTGGGTCGCGGCCGGCTGGCGAAATAAGCGTCGGCCTCGGCCAGGGACACCGGTTCCACCGTTCCTTCGACCTTCACCTGGACCTGGTCGCGCAGGGTCTTCCACAGCAACAGCAGGGCCGCGTTCGGGTTGTGCGTAAGCTGCTGGCCCTTGCGGCTGTCGAAGTTGGTGTAGAAGACGAAGCCACGCCCGTCGAATGCCTTCAGCAGGACCGTGCGCGCCGACGGCCTGCCTTCGGCATCGGCGGTGGCCAGGGTCATGGCTGTCGGCTCGGGGTCGCCGGCCTCGGTGGCTTCGGCCAGCAGCGTGGTGAAGGTGGCCATCGCCTCGGCCAGCAGCGGATCGGTGGCGGTCTGGGTCGCGTCGGTCATCGTGGGTTCCTCGGGCTTGGCGTATTGTCGCGCCGATGAGTCCTCCTTCCCAGCCCATCGCCGGCCACCATCACCCCGACTTCATCGCGGCGCGCCTGGCCGATGGCCTCGCCCTGCCCGCGCGCATTCCCGTTTATGGCCTGACCGGCCTGCAGGGCACGGGCAAGTCCACCCTGGCCGCCGACATGGCTGCGATGGCGCGCCGGCGCGGCCTGCCCGTGGTGGTGCTGTCGATCGACGACTTCTACCTGGGCCGGCGCGAACGCCAGCGCCTGGCCCGCCAGGTGCACCCGCTGCTGGCCACGCGCGGCCCGCCGGGCAGCCACGACCTGGCCCTGCTGGTGGAAACCCTGGACGGCCTGCGCGCTGGCCGGCGGGTCGCGCTGCCGCGCTTTGACAAGATCGCCGACCGCCGCCTGCCGCCATCGCGCTGGCCGCGGGCGCCGGCGGGTGCAAGGCTGGTGGTGTTCGAAGGCTGGTTCCACAAGGTGCCGGCCGAAGTCGAGGCGGCGCTGGCGGAACCGATCAATGCGCTCGAGCGCGATGAAGACCCCGACGGCAGCTGGCGGCGCTACTGCAACCAGGCGCTGGCCGCTTACGGTCCCGTCTGGGAACGCATCGACCACCTGGCCTGGCTGCGCGGACCTGGTTTCGAGGTGGTGCCGGAATGGCGCTGGCAGCAGGAATGCACGCTGCAGGCCGCCAACCCGGGACGCCGCGCGATGACACGGGCCCAGGTCGAACGGTTCGTGCTGTTTTTCGAACGGGTCAGCCGTCAGGCGCTACGCACGCTGCCGGCCATCGCGGACGAGCTATTCACGCTCGACGCCGCGCGTCGCCTGGTCAGCTGACAACGAAACTCACGCGCATGTTCACGCGCCACTCGGTGATGCTGCCATCGTCGCTGGTGATGACCTTGACCTCGTTCACCCAGGCACCCTTGATGCCCTTGACGGTGCTGGCGACCTTCTTGAGGCCCAGCTGCACGGCATCCTCGACGCTCTTGCCGGAAGACGACGAGACTTCGATCACTTTGGTTACGGTACCCATGGTGCTTCTCCTCTTACATGAGTGAAACGCCCTCATCAGGCCCGGCCGACTATACCCCCGGCCCGAGTAACGGCCGGTAACCCGACCGATAGTCCGGGTACGCCGGCTGCCAACCCGTGGCGCGCAGCGCCGCATTGCGTACGCGGCGGCCCTGGATGGGCCCTTCGGCGGGCGCCTCGACCGGCAATTGCCCTGCCGTTTCCCGCAGCCAGGCCAGTACTTCGGTGTCCAGCGCAGGCAGATCGTCGCTGCCCAGGTACAGCGGCGCGGGGGTTTCCAGGGCCAGCAGGTGGGCCAGGGCGCCGGCGGCGTCTTCAACGTGGATGCGGTTGCCCCAGCGCCGGCTGCCGGGATCGCCGGTCAGCGCGCGCCGTATCAGGGACGTGCGGCCCGGGCCGTACAGCCCGGACAAGCGGAGCGTGCTGGCGCCGGCGCGCCCATCGAGCAGGCGTTCAGCCTGGCGCAGCACCCGGCCATTGAAGGCCACCGGGCTGGCCGGCGTCCGTTCGTCCACCCACTCGCCGCGGTGTTGGGCGTATACGGCGGTTGAGGACACGAACAGGATGCGCGGCGCCTCGCAGGCCGCCATCAGCCGGGCCAGGCCGTCGACGTACAGCGCCCGGTAGGCCGTTTCGTCGCGCTGGTCGGGCGCGGCGCAGAACACCAGCGCCGCGGCCTGGCGCGGCAGGGCCGCCAGGCCCTGGCCGGATACCAGGTCCACCGCCATCGCGCGCACGCCGTCGGGCACCTGCCCGGGCAGGCGGCGACGCAGCGCCAGCACTTCGGTGCCCTCGCCGGCAAGCCGCGCGGCCAGGCGCCCGCCGACGTCGCCGGCGCCCGCCACCACCACCGGACCCGCCTGCCCGACACCCGCCATCACCGCTCCTTGCGCACCGGGCGACCCGCGGCCGCCACTGCGCCGGATGCTAGCATCGCGTCCCATGAACCCTGCGCCAAACCTCGTGCTCGTCGGCCCCATGGGCGCGGGCAAGACCTCGATCGGAAGGAAGCTGGCCGAACGGCTTGGACTGGTTTTCGTCGACTGCGACCACGCCCTCGAAGCACGCACGGGCGCCACCGTTCCGGTGATCTTCGAACTCGAGGGCGAACCAGGCTTTCGCGCACGCGAGGCGGCGCTTATCGCCGAGGTGATGCAGGGCAAGGACCAGGTCGTGGCCACCGGCGGCGGCGCGGTGCTCGACCCGGGCAATCGCCGCAGGCTGTGCGAACGCGGCTTCGTCGTCTACCTGCAGGCGAGCGTGCAGCAACAGCTCGAACGCCTGGCGCGTGATCGCAGCCGGCCGCTGCTCGCGGTGCCCGACCGGCGTGAACGGCTCGAGGCCCTGGCCGCGCAGCGCGGACCGATCTACGCCGGCATGGCCGACTTGCCCTTCAATGCCGACGGCCTGGCCGTGGCCACGGCGGCCGAACGTCTTTTCACCGAGGTGGGCAGCCAGTGGCGCCGCCCGGAGGCCGCATGAACACGCAGCATGAACTCGAGGTCGCGCTGGGGGACCGGCGTTACCCGATCCGCATCGGACGTGGCCTGCTCGACCAGCCCGGGGCACTGGCGGCCCTGGTCACCGGCCGGCACGCCCTGGTGCTGACCGACGTCAACGTCGCCCCGCACTACCTGGCCCCCGTTCAGGCGGCCCTGCGCGGCAAGCAGGTGCAAACCTGCGTGCTGCCGCCGGGCGAACAGGAAAAGACCCTGGCGCGCTTCGCCGAAGTGATGGCCGTGCTGGCCGGCATGGGCGCCAGCCGCGACACCACCGTGCTGGCCCTGGGCGGTGGCGTGGTCGGCGACCTGGCCGGGTTCGCCGCCGCCTGCTGGATGCGCGGCGTGCGTTTCGTGCAACTGCCGACCACCCTGCTGGCGATGGTGGACAGCGCGGTCGGCGGCAAGACCGCGGTAGACCTGCCGCAGGGCAAGAACCTGGTCGGCGCCTTCCACCAGCCGTCGGCGGTGCTGGCCGACGTGGCCACGCTCGACACCCTGCCCGACCGCGAACTGCGCGCCGGCCTGGCCGAAGTCGTGAAATACGGCGCGCTCGGCGATGCCGGCTTCTTCGCCTGGCTCGAAGACCAGGCCGAGGCCCTGCTGGCACGTGAGCCGGCGGCGCTGGCCGAAGCCATCGCCCGCTGCTGTGCGCACAAGGCGGCGATCGTGGCCCGTGACGAAACCGAACAGGGCGAGCGCATGCTGCTCAACCTGGGCCATACCTTCGGCCATGCGATCGAAACCGAACAGGGCTACGGCGGCCTGCTGCACGGCGAGGCCGTGGCCGTGGGCATGGTGCTGGCGGCGCGGCTGTCGGCCGAACTGGGCCGGGCGCCCTGGCCCGACGCCGCGCGCCTGGCGGCCCTGCTCGAACGCCTGGGCCTGCCGGTCGCCCTTCCGCCGGGACTGGCCCCGGACGCCCTGCTGGACCGCATGCGCCTGGACAAGAAGGCCGTGTCAGGCGCGCTGCGGCTGGTGCTGTGGCGGGGCATCGGCCAGGCCGAGGTGGTGGACGGCGTCACCGACGAGGCCATCCTGGCCGTGCTCGACGCCTGACCCGCGGCGCGTGGGAGCGGCTACAATTGCGGTCTTATGCGCCTGTTGCTACAGCAAAAACCCAATGCGGGCGAAGCGCCCAAGTTCGTGCAGCTGACCCTGCAGCAGGACTTGCTGGGCGGCTGGACCCTGCTGCGCGAAGCCGGCCAGATCGGCGGCAAGACGCAGCTCCGCCGCGAACAGTTCCTGGAACGCGATGCCGCCGTGTCGGCCTTCGAGAAGGCCCGCGATACGCAAGTGCGCAAGGGTTTCCAGGTGATGTTCGCCCAGGGTGCCCATGCGCCCAGGTAATGACGGGCGCCTGCGCGCCCCGCTGATGGATGATCCCGTGAGCCTCAAAAACGACCGTTTCCTGCGCGCGCTTCGATC
Organism: Arenimonas soli; assembly: GCF_014643775.1. GTDB lineage: Bacteria > Pseudomonadota > Gammaproteobacteria > Xanthomonadales > Xanthomonadaceae > Arenimonas > Arenimonas soli. Next base: position 451,024 of record NZ_BMKC01000003.1, on the reverse strand, counting down.
CGAACCCGTTGACTGCACCCCGGTGTGGCTGATGCGCCAGGCCGGGCGCTACCTGCCCGAGTACCGTGCCACCCGCCAGCAGGCCGGTAGTTTCATGGGCCTGGCCACCAATCCCGAACTGGCCTGCGAAGTCACGCTGCAGCCGCTGCGGCGCTATGCGCTGGACGCGGCGATCCTGTTTTCGGACATCCTCACCGTGCCCGACGCCATGGGCCTGGGCCTGTACTTCGTCGAAGGCGAGGGCCCGAAGTTCAAGGACCCGGTGCGCAGCGAAGCCGACATCGCCAAGCTGGCCGTGCCCGACATGGGCAGCGAGCTGCGCTACGTGATGGACGCGGTGGCGCTGATCCGCCGCGAACTGGACGGCTCGGTGCCGCTGATCGGTTTTTCCGGCAGCCCCTGGACGCTGGCCTGCTACATGGTCGAAGGCGGCGGCAGCAAGGACTTCGCGCGCATCAAGTCGCTGGCGCTCAACAACCCGGCGGCGCTGCACCGGCTGTTGGAAGTCACCACCGATGCGGTCATCGCCTACCTGGCCGCCCAGCATGCAGCCGGTGCGCAGGCCCTGCAGGTGTTCGACACCTGGGGCGGCGTGATGGCGCCGCATCTTTACCGCGAATTTTCGCTGCGCTACCTGCAGCGCATCGCCGCCGAACTGCCGCGCGGCGAAGGCAAGTCGCGCGCGCCGCTGATCCTGTTCGGCAAGGGCAACGCGCCCTATCTTGAAGAACTGGCCGCCAGCGGCACCGAAGGACTGGGCGTGGACTGGACCGTGGGCCTGGGCGAAGCCCGCCGGCGGATCGGCAAGCAGGTGGCGCTGCAGGGCAACCTCGACCCGGCGACGCTTTACGCGTCGCCGGAGGTGATTCGCGCCGAAGCCGCGCGTGCGCTGGATGACTACGCCGCCGCCAATGGCGGTTCCCGCGAAGGCCATGTGTTCAACCTCGGCCACGGCATGTCCCCGGACATGGATCCCGAGCACGTGCGCGTGCTGGTGGACGCCGTGCACCAGCACAGCCGCCGCGGCTAGGCCACCGGCACCGGCGCTGCCGCCAACGCCTCGGCCAACATCGCACCGGTCACCGGCTTGCGCAGGAACCCGTCCATGCCGGCGGCCAGCGCCTGGCGCTCGGCCTCGCCGTCGGCACGCGCGGTCAGCGCCAGTAGCGGCAGCTTCTCGCCCCGCGAGCGAAGCAGGCGCGCCAGCTCGAATCCATCCAGGCCCGGCAGGTCGAGGTCCAGCAGGGCCAGGTCGAAGCGGCCGGCCGCCAGCGCGGCCATAGCCGCCAGGCCATGCGCGGCGTGCACCACCGCGTGCCCCTGCTGGCGCAGCAGGTCCTGCACCACCGCCGCCACCACCGGGTCGTCTTCCACCAGCAGGACCCGCCGGCCGGGCAGCACCAGCACCGGTGCCACATCCGCCGGTGCGGCCGCGGCCGCGGCCGGCAAGGGCAGCTCGACGCGGAAGCTGGCGCCGCGGCCCGGCTCGCTGCGCACCGAAATCGAGCCCCCCATCGCCGCCGCCAGTTCCTGGCTGATCGCCAGGCCCAGGCCGCTGCCGCCATAGCGGCTGCCGCTGGCCGCATCCGTGCCCTGTTCGAAGCGCCGGAACAGCCGCGCCTGCTGGTCGGCCGCCAGGCCCGGGCCGGTGTCGCGCACGAGGATCACCACGCCGACGGGATCGCGCCGGCTGCAGTGGATGACCAGTTCGCCTTGCTCGCAGAACTTGATGGCATTGCTGGCCAGGTTGAGCAGGATCTGGCGCACGCGGGTGGCGTCGCCGCGCAAGCCCGGCGGCACGTCGTCGTCGCAGTGCAGGTGGAAGGCCAGTCCCTTGGCCTCGGCCAGCGGCCGCAGCAGTCCGGCAAGTTCGTCGAGCAGGCGGCGCAGCGCGAAAGGCGCGGCGTCGAGCACCAGCTTGCCGGCCTCGATGCGCGCCAGGTCCAGGGTGTCGTTGACCAGCCGGAGCAGATGCCGGCCGGCACCCTGGATGGCGTCCACGCGCGCACGCTGCTCGGCGTCCAGGGCGCTGCCCTGCAGGAGTTCGGCCATGCCCAGCACGCCGGTCATCGGCGTGCGGATCTCATGGCCCAGCGCAGCCAGGAAGCGGGTCTTGGCCTCTGAATGCTGCTCCGCCAGCTGCTGGCGGGCGCGCGCAAGCCGCCAGGCTTCCCGGCGGCGCACGCGGGCGCGATGGACCAGGGCCAGCACCGACAGCGCCAGCATCAGGGCCACGCCAAAGCCTGCCAGCGCGCCGCGCGTGGCCCACCAGGGCGGGTCGACCAGCACGGTGAGGCGGCGTGCCTCGGACCATTCGCCGGGTGCCGCTGCCCCGCTGACGTGCAATACGTAGTTCCCGGGCGCCAGGCTCGGAAGAACACGGATGCCGTCCGCGCCCAGTTCGACCCAGCCCGGGTCGTGGCCTTCGAGCAGGAAGCGGAATCGCTGCGTGGACGGATCGCCGGTCGCCGCCAGCCGTACGCCCAGGCGCAGTTCGCGGTCGTCCGGGCGCAGGCGAACCAGCGCGCCGCTTGTCGGCAGGTTCAGCCGGGGGCCGCCCCGGAGCTGCGCCGTTTCGATCGCCGGCGCCGAGGGCGCGGCACCATGCAGTCCGCCAGCCGCCCCCGCCAGGCCCGGGATCCCTGCCCGGGCAAGGCCAGGCAGCCACAGCCCCGCCAGCAGGGCCACCGTGAGGGCCACGCAATGTTGCAGTGGTGAAGACGGCCGCATCGCCCCTCCGGGAGTGGATGCGGCCTAGACTAAACACCTGCCCGACGCACAGAGGTCCGAAAACGGATGAATCGAGTTCGGAAAACGCTGGTCTGTCTACTCCTGCTAAGCGGCGCCGCCCCCGCTGTCGCCGAGGTCGAGGCCTGGCGACTGGACCCGGTGCACACGCGCGTGCTGTTCCGGGTCGAACACGCGGGCTTCTCGCAGGCCCTGGGCATCTTCCCCGACGTACAGGGCGAGCTTTACTTCGACCCGGACGACTGGACCAGCGCCCGCCTGGCCGTCGACATCGAGCTGGCAAAGCTCGAGATCGGCGACACCAACTGGCGCGACAAACTGCTCTCGTCCACCTGGCTGCACGCGCAGGAGCAGCCCGTCGCGCGCTTCCGCTCCACCCGGGTCGAGGCCACCGGCACGGACCATGGCCGGGTTTTCGGGAAGCTCACGCTCAAGGGTGCAAGCCATGACGTGACGCTCGACGTGCGCCTGAACAAGCTGGCCCGCAACCCGCTCACCTTCAAGCGCACCGCCGGCTTCAGCGCCACCGCGGTGCTCGACCGCCGCGATTTCGGCATGGCGGAATGGCCCAACGTGGTTGGCCGGCAGGTGCAGCTCGAAATCCAGGCCGAAGCCGTGCGCCACACCCCGTCCCCCGACCAGGAGAACGACGATGCCGATCCGCAACACGACTGAACGCTGGGGCTGGGTAAGCATTTCCATCCACTGGCTGACCGTTCTGATGGTGCTTTCGCTGGTCGTGGTAGGCCTGGTGATGCAGGAGCTGGCCAATTCGCCCACCAAGATCGAGGTGTACGCGCTGCACAAGAGTTTCGGCCTGACCGTGTTTGCCCTGACCGTGCTGCGCCTGCTCTGGCGCCTGTTCGCAGGCACCCCGGCGGCGGCGGCCGGCGTGCCTCGCTGGCAGCAGCTCGCGGCGCAGGCTTCGCATGCCGCGCTTTACGTCATCCTGCTGGCGATGCCGCTCAGCGGCTGGCTGTACAACTCGGCCTCGGGCTTTCCGCTCAAGTGGTTCGGCCTGTTCGGCCTGCCCAAGCTCAGCGGCTACGACCCCGATGTGAAGGCCTTCGCCCTGGCCATGCACGAATGGCTGTTCATCGCGCTGGCGGTCATCGTCACGGTGCACGCGGCGGCGGCGCTCAAGCACCACTACTTCGACCGCGACGCCACCCTGTCGCGCATGTTGCCCGGCCTGCCCCCGCCCGACACCAAGGACACCTGATGAAGTTCCTGATCCTGCTGCTGGCCGCGCTGGCCGGCACCACCGCCAACGCCACCGACTACCGCGCCGGGGAAGACTCGACGCTGGGCTTCAAGGCCGTTTACATGGGCGACACCTTCGAGGGCCGCTTCGCGCGGTTCACGCCGGCCATCCGCTTCGACCCCGCCGACCTGGCCGGCAGCCGGTTCGACGTGCGCATCGACCTGGCCAGCGCCAGCACCGACAACCAGGAACGCGACGAAATGCTGGTGGGTCCGGACTTCTTCAACGCCGGTGCGCAGCCCGAGGCGCGTTACCAGGCCAGCCGGTTCACCGCGCTGGGTGGCAACCGGTTCCGGGCCGAGGGCACGCTGACGCTCAACGGCGACAGCCGGCCGGTGGTCCTGGACTTCACCTGGACGGCGGGCGCGCCCGCCGTGCTCGAAGGCCGGGCCACCCTGAAGCGGCTTGATTTCGGCGTCGGTGAAGGCGACTGGGCCGACACCGACCTGCTGCCCGACGAAGTCGAGGTGTTCACCCGCCTCGCGCTCCAGCCCGGCGGCTAGGCCAGGAAGGCGCGCAGGCGGTCCACGTCGAAGGGCCAGTCGAGCTCGGCGCCGCTGTCCTCGCGCCGAAGTACGGGGATGCGTTCCCCGTAGCGGGCCTGCAGGCCCAGGTCGTCGTCGATCCACAGCGGGTCGAAATCGGGCACGCCGGCGGCGGCCATCACGTCCCAGGCCTGGTCGCACAGGTGGCAGTCGTCGCGCTGGATGAGGGTGAGGGACGGGGGCATCAATTCGGAGCCGTACAGTCGCCCGACGGGCAAGGCGCATAGAATACGGCCTGCACGCGCCCCCCACCGAAACGGAACCCGACCCGACATGGCAGTCAGCGTCTTCGACCTCTTCAAGATCGGCATCGGCCCCTCGTCCTCGCACACGGTCGGGCCCATGCGCGCGGCTGCGCGCTTCACCAGCCATTGGCTGGAAGAAAAGGGCGTGCTCGAACGCACCGCGCGCGTGCGCGCCGAGGTCTTCGGCTCGCTGGCGCTGACCGGCCGCGGCCACGGCACCGACAAGGCGGTGCTGATGGGCCTGGAAGGGCACTGGCCCAACCAGATCGACCCCGACGTCATCCCGGCGGCACTCGAACGCATCCGCAAGCAAAAGAAGATCAACCTGCTGGGCAAACACGAGATCCGCTTCGACGAAAAGCAGGACCTGGTCCTGAACAAGCGCCAGAAGCTGCCCTTCCACACCAACGGCATGCGCTTCACCGCCTACGACGCCGACGGTGCCGAACTCGCCAGCCGCGACTACTACTCGGTGGGCGGCGGCTTCGTGGTCAATCCGGAAGAGGCCGCCGAAGACCGCATCGTCGCCGACACCACCGCGCTTGCGTACCCCTTCCACTCCGGCGATGAACTGCTGCGCCGCTGCGAGGAAAGTGGCCTGGGCATCGCCGCGCTGATGCTGGCCAACGAAACCGCCTGGCGCCCCGAGGCCGAGGTGCTGCAGGGCCTGCGCGAACTGTGGCAGGCCATGCAGGACTGCACGGCGCGCGGCATTCGCGAAAAGGGCACCCTGCCCGGCGGCCTGCACGTGGCCCGGCGCGCACCCAGCCTGCACGCCGAGCTGTCGTCCAAGCCCGAAGCCGGCATGCGCGACCCGCTGACCGTGCTCGACTGGGTGAACCTCTACGCCCTGGCCGTGAACGAAGAGAACGCCGCCGGCGGCCGGGTCGTCACCGCGCCCACCAACGGCGCCGCCGGCATCATCCCGGCCGTGCTGCACTACTACGATCGCTTCTGCCCCGGCTCGAACGAGAAGGGCATCTTCGATTTCCTGCTCACCGCCGCGGCGATCGGCATCCTGTACAAGGAAAACGCCTCCATATCGGGCGCCGAGGTTGGCTGCCAGGGCGAGGTCGGCGTGGCGTGCTCGATGGCCGCCGGTGGCTTGGTCGCGGCCCTGGGCGGCAGCCCGGGCCAGGTCGAGAACGCCGCGGAGATCGGCATGGAACACAACCTGGGCCTGACCTGCGACCCGATCGGCGGCCTGGTGCAGATTCCCTGCATCGAACGCAATGCCATGGGCGCCGTGAAGGCCATCAATGCCTCGCGCATGGCCCTGCGCGGCGACGGCAAGCACAAGGTGTCGCTGGACAAGGTCATCAAGACCATGCGCGACACCGGCCGCGACATGCAGGACAAGTACAAGGAAACCTCGCGCGGCGGCCTGGCGGTCAACGTCATCGAGTGCTGACGGTGCCTGAAAGCGGCCCCGCAAGGGGAGAGAGGTCACGAAAGTGGCAATGAACGCTTGCCCTGCCCATGCCCGGGGCGTAATAGTCGGTCCATGCCCGCCCCGGACCCCGCCGTGCCCTCCATGCGCCGTGTCCCGAAGCTGACCGCCCTGCTCGCGCTCTTGCTGCTGGCGGGCAATGTGCTGGCCCTGGACCCCGACAAGTCCTTCCACCACTACGTCCGCAACAACTGGAGCATCGAGGAAGGGCTGCCGCAGATCAGCGCCCTGGCCATCACCCAGGACCGCACCGGCTACCTGTGGGTGGGCACCCAGGCCGGCCTGGCCCGGTTCGATGGCATCCGCTTCCAGGCGTTCAATCCCGAAACCACCCCGGGCCTGCGCGGCATCTGGATCCACGACCTGCACGTCGATCCGGCCAACCGGATCTGGATCGCCACCTACCGGGGCCTGAGTGTCTACGAAGACGGCCAGTTCCGGGCGGTCCCCGTGGCCGGCGACGAACCCGGCCGCGCGCTCGACACCACCGACATCGAGGCCATGCCCTCCGGCGACCTGATGGTCGCCGCGCCCGATGGCGTCTATCGCGCCACCGGCAAGGAACTGGCGCTGCTGCACCCGCTGCCGCGCCCGGCCACCGCCCTGCTCGCGCGCGGCGCTGACCTGTGGGTCGGCAGCCGCGGCCGGGTTTACCGCATCTCCGAAGGGGACACCCAGCTGCTGCCGATGCCCGACGGCGACGACGACACCGTGGTGACCCAGCTGCTCGACGCCCACGGGCGGCTGTGGGCGGCGACCAGCAACGGCCTGTTCTTCCGGGAAGGCGACCAGTGGCTCCGCTACGAAGGCGACCCGCGCCTGGCCAACACCCCGATCGAATCGATGTACGAGGACCGCGACGGCAACCTGTGGATCGGCATGGTCGACGACCTGGCGCGGCTGCGCGCCGGCCGGGTCACCGAAGTGGTCCGCAACGACCCCATGGGCTCGGCCGTGCGCGCTATGTTCGAGGACCGCGAAGGCAACCTGTGGCTGGGGTCGCAGTGGGAGGGCATCACCCGGGTCTGGAATGGCTGGACCCGTCGCTACAGCAGCTTCGAGGGCCTGCAGGACCAGATCGTGTGGTCGGTGGCGCGTGGCCAGGAAGGCGAGCTGTGGGTCGGCACCAACAGCGGCCTGAGCGTGATGCAGGACGGCGACTTCCGGGAAGTGATCGCCGGTGCCGACCTGCCCCACCCCAACGCCTACACCCTGCTGCCCGAACGCGACGCCATCTGGATCGGCACCCGGCGCGGCGTCGCCGTGCTGCGCAACGGCGCGGACCTGGAGCTTCCGGCCGTGCTGGCGCCGATGCGCAGCGCCCAGGTCAACGGCATCCTGCGTGACCAGCGCGGTGCGCTGTGGTTTGCCAGCACCGCCGGCCTGTTCCGGCTGACCCGCGACGGCCTGACCGGTTTCGGCGCGGCCCAGGGCCTGCGCGACCCGCGTACCCGGGTGCTGCACGAAACCCGCGACGGCCGCCTGCTGGTGGGTACCCAGTCGGGCCTGTACGAGCTGCAGGGCAACAAGCTTGAACCGCTTGGCCTCGAGGCCGGCCTGCGCAGCGACCTGGACGTGACGGCCATCCACGAGTTGCCCGATGGACGCCTGGTCATCGGCGCCTTGTCCGAGGAAATCTTCCTGGAGCAGGATGGCCGCTGGCATGCGTTCGACGCCGGCCTGGGCATGCCGGTGAACTCGCCGTTCTTCATCACCCACGGCCAGGACGGTTACCTGTGGGTGGCCGGCATCCGCGGCGTGCACCGCGTGCTGCTGCAGGACATGACCGACGTCGCCGCCGGCAACCGCGAGGACGTGCGCGGCGAGATGCTGCTCAATGAACGCGGCGACCGTCGCGGGGGCCAGAAGGGCTTTTGCTGCAACGGCGCCGGCAACGCCAAGGGTTTCATCGAACGCGGCGAACTGTGGCTGCCCACCCGCGACGGCGTCGTCGCCATGGCCACCCGCGGCATCGTCAAGAACGCCACGGCGCCGCGCACGGTGATCGAGCGCATCCAGGTCGGCGGCGAGTGGCGCCCGGCCGACGCCAGCGCCGATTGGCAACTCGCGCCCAACCAGCGCGACCTGGCCTTCGAGTTCACCGTGCTCAGCCTGCAGGACCCCAAGAGCGTCGAACTGCGCTACCGGCTGGTCGGCTACGACGCCGACTGGCGCACGCTCGACGACCCGACCCGGCGCAACGTCAACTACACGAACCTGCCGCCCGGCGCCTACGTGTTCGAGGCCGAAGGGTCCAACAATGCCGACACCTGGAGCCCGGCACCGGCCCAGGTGGGCTTCCGGATCCAGCCCAAGTTCCACGAGACGCCGCTGTTCTACTGGCTGCTGGCGGGACTGGGCGCAAGCATCGTCTATGCCGGCTACCGGCGGCAGCTGGGCAAGCACCGCCGCCAGCGCGAGGCGCTGGAACTGCTGGTGAGCCAGCGCACCGAAGCACTGGAGGTGGCCAACCACCGCCTGGAGGAAGCCAGCCAGACCGATCCGCTCACCGGCCTGCGCAACCGGCGCTACCTGGCCAACCAGATCCCCGCCGACATCGCCTACTACGACCGCGAAACGGTGCGTCGCGGCTCGGCCGACGAAGTGATGGTCTTCGCGCTGATCGACATCGACCACTTCAAGGACGTCAACGACACCCACGGCCACCAGGCCGGCGACCGGGTGCTGCAGCAGGTGGCGCAGGTGCTGGGCCAGATGGTGCGCACCGGCGACTACATCGCGCGCTGGGGCGGCGAAGAGTTCCTCATCGTGTTCCGGCCCATGCCCAACCGGCACCTGCCGATGCTGGGCGACCGCATCTGCGCCTGCGTGTCCGAACACCGCTTCGACATCGGCGGCACCGAGCCCCTGCGCATCACCTGCTCGGTGGGCTTCATCGAATGTCCGCTGTTCCGCGACGCCCGCGGTGGCCTGGGCTGGGAACAGATGATCGAGATGGCCGACCGGGCCCTGTATTACGTCAAGGCACACGGCCGCAACGGCTGGGCTGCCTATCGTGCCCGTGAAGACACCGACCTGGCGCACCTGCAGGAAGCGCTGCGCGGCGACCCCGACGTCCTGCTCGAAGCCGGCCGGCTGGCCCTGCTGACTTCGGACAAGCTCACGCCGCCTCCGGGCGGCCCCGGCCACTAGTCCCGGGCGGGCAGCCGGCCTATGCTCCCGGACATGCCCGCTTCGCTGCGCCGGATAACCATCTTACTGGTCCTGCTGGCGCTTTACGTCGCCGGCGGCGCCTATTCCAGCCTGTTGCGCGGCGGGCCCGACGAAGTAGCCCTGTTCTGGCCCGCGGCCGGTATCGGCCTGGCCGGCGTCCTGCGCTACGGGCTGCGGGTGGCCTGGTTCGTGCCGCTGGGCACCTTGCTGGTGCACGTCCTGTTCGAACCGGTGCCGCGCAGCTTCGTGCCCTGGTCCATGGCCTCGAACTTCCTGGGCGTTATGGCCGGGGCCTGGCTGATGCGCCGGCAGCCCATGGACGACCTGCTGACGGTGCGCTTCGGCCTGCATGCCCTGGGCGGGTCGCTGGTGATGGCGACGGTCAGCGCAATCATCGGAACCACCGGCATGTTGCATGCCGGCATGATCGTCACCGAACAACTGCCCGCCTCGGCCGGGCGCTGGCTGCTGGGCGACCTGCTGGGCGCCACCAGCATCGCGCCGGCCGTGATGCTGCTGCTGCCGGGCCGCGCCGGCCAGCGCCGGCGTTTCGCCGACAGCGAATACGCCTCGGAAGCCGAACGGCTGGGCTGGAACATCGCCCTGATGGCCAGCTACCTGCTGATGGCCTGGGGCGGCAGCTACGGCGGCAACTACGCCCTGGGCCTGGTGGCGCTGCCGCTGGGCGTCATGGTCTGGAGCGCGGTGCGCCTGCCGCCTCGTTTCACTGCCATCGCCAGCGCCCTGACCATGCTGCTCATCGCCGGACTCGCGGGCTTCGGCACCGCCGGCTACCCGCGCGCCACCGACCCGCTCGACAGCCTCTACCTGCTGGTGTTCCTGGTCGAGGTGGCGGCGCTGCCGCTGATGCTGGCCTTCGCCATGCACCAGCAGCGGGTCGCGGCCAGCGTGCTCAAGCACCGCGCCAACATCGACCCGCTGACCGGCCTGGAAAACCGCAACGCCTTCGAGGAAGGCATGCGGCCGGTGCTGGCCGAAACCTCAACCGTACCGATGGCGCTGGCCTACCTCGACCTGGACCACCTCAAACTGATCAACGACACCGCCAGCCACGCCGCCGGCGACCAGCTCATCCGCGGCGTCGCCGGCGTGATTTCGGCGCACATGCGATCCGAGGACCGGGTCGCGCGCACCGGCGGCGACGAGTTCGCGCTGCTGCTGCGCAACTGCACGCCGATGGTGGCCGAAGACCGCATGCGTGCCCTGCTGCGCGCCATCGAAGGTTACCGCTGTGGGTGGAACGGCCAGATGCTGGGCACCACGGCCAGCGTCGGCATCGTCACCTTCCTGCCCGGCCAGGCCGACTATGCGCAGCTGCTTTCGCAGGCCGACGCGGCCTGCTTCACCGCCAAGGAACAGGGGGGCAACCGGGTCTGCCTGGCCAGCCTGGACGCCGGCGAACTGCTGGACCGCACCGCGGCCATGCGCTGGGTGGTGCGCATCCGTGAAGCGCTGGAGAAGAACACCCTGGCCCTGTACTGCCAGTCCATCGTGCCGCTGCAGCCGGGTGCCGGCTCGGGCCGGCATTTCGAGGTCCTGCTGCGCCTGCACGACCCCCGCACCGGCGAACGCCTGGAGCCCGCCCAGTTCATGCCCGCGGCCGAACGATTCCGCCTGGGCACGCGCATCGACCGCGAAGTGATCAGCCAGACCCTGGCCTGGCTGGAATCCCACCCCGAGGCCGCCGCCACGGTCGAGTCGTGCTGCATCAACCTGTCCGGCGAAGCGGTGATTGACGAGGGCTTCATCGGCTTCGTGGCCGAACGGCTGCGCCGCAGCAGTTTCCCCGCCAGGCACCTGTGCTTCGAACTGACCGAAACCAGCGCCGTGCGCGACCTGGCCCGGGCCCAGCGGTTCATCAACCAGCTGCGCGAACTGGGCTGCCGGTTCGCCCTGGATGATTTCGGCACGGGCTTTTGTTCCTTCAACTACCTGCGCGCGCTGGACGTGGACTACTTCAAGATCGACGGCAGCTTCGTGCGCGACATGCACCATTCGCCGATGGCCGAGGCGGTGGTGCGGTCGATCAACGAAATCGCCCACGTGCTGGACAAGAAGTCCATCGCCGAACACACCGAAACCGAAGCCCAGCGGCAGGCACTGCAGGCGCTGGGCGTGGATTTCGGCCAGGGCTTCACCTTCGACGCGCCCACGCCCATCGACGAATATTTCGGTTTGGCGGAAACTGGCGGCCGATGAAACCCGCCCTGGCCCTGCTCGCCCTGCTTTCCCTGCCCGTCGGCGCGGCCGAACTGGCGCAGCTGTCCGTGCACCGCCAGGGCGGCGAACAGGTCGCCGTGGCCGTCAACCGGAGCGCCGGCCCGATTGAAGTCGAACTGCTGGCCGACCAATGGCAGGGCATGGCCAGCGAACCGGGCCTTCCGTACCGGCGCGTGCTCGGGCCGGGCGAACAGGCCACCATGGCGCGCCTTTGGCCCGTGGCCGAAGGCGGCCGGCACGAACTGCGGCTGCTGGCGGTGCCGGGCCCGCCGCATGCCCAGGCGCGCGACGTGGTTTATTCGCTGCCGGTGGAAGAATCGGATTTCGAACTTGGCCAGGGTTTCCACGGCGGCTGGAGCCACGGCGACGAAGCCAACCGCTACGCCGTCGACCTGATCGTCGCCGAAGGCACGCCGGTGCTGGCCGCCCGCGACGGCACGGTGGTGGCGACGATGGCGGGCCACGCCGAGGGCGGTGCCGACCGCTCGCTCGCCGCCCAGGCCAACTTCGTACGCGTGCTGCACGACGACGGTTCGATGGCGCTCTACGCCCACCTGCAGGAAAGCGGCGTCAACGTTCGCACCGGCGACCGCGTGCACCTGGGCCAGGTGCTGGGGTATGCCGGCAGCACCGGCTTTTCCAGCGGTCCGCACCTGCACTTCGCCATCCAGGTGAACGGCGGCATGCGCCTGGTGTCGGTGCCCTTCCGCATGATCGGCCCCAACGGCTACCTCCCGCTGAAACGGTAGAGATGCACTCTGAGCCCGTTTTTCGGGTGTCATGGGTGCGTCATTCTTGGGCTGCAGACTCCACGGCTTGTTGCCTGCGCCGGGAGAACCCGCATGACGTCGCCTCGCCTCGCCTTTCCCCTGCTTGCCGCCTGCCTGGCCCTGGCGGCTTGCCAGCCCGGCGCACCCTCGTCGCAAGACCCGGTCGCGGCGGATACCGATGCCAGGCCTTCCCACGAACGCGAGCCGGATGAACTGGACAAGGACGCGCTGCTGGCCGAAGCCGGCACGCCGCACCAGGTGGTGGCCGAGGCTTTCAGCAGCGTCGACGTGCCCGAGGACAACGTCGATTCGCTGGCCAGCTGGGTGGCCGGCGACGGCACGACCTGGCTGATCGCCACCGCCAAGGAAGGCGACCACGGCCTGGTGGTCTACGACGGCGAAACCGGCGAACGCCTGCGCGGCGTCGGCACCGTGGGCGGTGACCTGGGCCAGTTCAGGCGCCCGAACGGCATCTTCGTGCACGGCGACTACCTGTTCGTGGTCGAGCGCGACAACCAGCGCGTGCAGGTGCTGGCCCTGCCCGGCTTCGAGGCCCTGGGCAGCTTCGGCGAGGCCGTGCTGGAAAAACCCTACGGGCTGTGGCTGCGACCGCTGCCGGACAACACCCTGGAAGTGCTGGTGACCGACGCCTACATGGCTGGTGAAGACGCCATGGGCGAAGACATCGTGCCGCCCGTGGTCGAACTCGACCGGCGCATCCGGCGCTTCATCGTCACCACCAATGCCGGCGCCGTGACCGCGCGCCACGAAGGCGCCATCGGCGACACCAGCGAGGCCGGCGCCATCCGCATCCCCGAATCGCTTTGGGGCGACGTGGCCAATGACCGCCTGCTGGTGGCCGAAGAGGACGAGCACACCGGCACCGCCCTGCGCGAATACAGCCTCGACGGGCGGTTCCAGGGGAGCAGCCACGGGCTGGGCCTGTTCGGCGCCCAGGCCGAAGGCATCGCGCTGTGGGCCTGCGCCGACGGCAGCGGCTACTGGATCGCCACCGACCAGTTCAAGGACCGCAGCCTGTTCCACGTGTTCGATCGCCTGGACCTGGCCTACCGGGGCGCCTTCGCCGGCGAAAAGACCGCCAACACCGACGGTGTCTGGCTGCACCAGGCCCCGACCGCCCGCTTCCCGGCCGGCGTCTTCTACGCCGTGCACGACGACATGGGCGTGGCCGCGTTCGACTGGCGCGACGTGGCCGCGGCCCTGGACCTGCGGGTGGCCTGCGGCACCTGACAAAAACCGGGGTCAGGGTCGACTTTTCCCCGGCGGCGGCGGCAAATCGGGCGGGCGCGGGAAAGGTCGACTCTGACTCCGGCTCCGGGATTCTGGCATCCTGTGTGAACCTTTTTTTACACTTGCCGCCCGCATGAACCCCGACAACGCCCCCGCCTCCTCACGCATCAGCACCGTCCGGCTGGCCCTGGCCATCCTGTTCGTGGTGCTCAGCACCGCCTATGTCTGGTGGCAGTTCGGCCACATCAGCCTGACCCTGGTGGTGGCGGCGGCGTTCGGCGCCTACATGGCGATGAACATCGGCGCCAACGACGTCGCCAACAACGTCGGCCCGGCGGTCGGCGCCCGGGCGATGAGCCTGGCGACGGCCATCGCGATCGCCGCGGTCTTCGAGGCGGCCGGCGCGATCATCGCCGGTGGCGAAGTGGTCGGCACCATCAAGGGCGGCATCATCGACCCGGCGAACATCGCCGACGCCGGCGCCTTCGTCTGGCTGATGATGTCGGCCTTGCTGGCGGCCGCGCTGTGGCTGAACCTGGCCACCGCCATCGGCGCGCCGGTTTCAACGACCCATTCCATCGTCGGCGGCGTGCTCGGCGGCGGCATCGCCGCGGCCGGCTGGGGCGTCGCCAACTGGGGCACGATGGTCAGCATCGTCGCCAGCTGGGTGGTTTCGCCGGTGCTGGGCGGCCTGATCGCCGCCGGCCTGCTGTACCTGATCAAGCGCCGCATCACCTACCGCACCGACCTGGTGGCGGCGTCCGGGCAGACGGTTCCCGTGCTGCTGGCGCTTATGGCCTGGTCCTTCGTGACCTATCTTTGCGTGAAGGGCCTGGGCGCCCTGGTCAAGCTGGACATCCTTCCGGCCCTGGCCATCGGCGCCGTCGCCGGCGCGGTGGCCTACGTCTGGGTGAAGTCGGCCATCTCCAGGCGCGCGGCGTCGATGCAAAACCACCGCGACTCGGTCAACCGGCTGTTCACCCTGCCGCTGATGGCCGCGGCGGCCCTGCTCAGCTTCGCCCATGGTTCCAACGACGTGGCCAATGCCATCGGCCCGCTGGCGGCCATCCACGATGCGCTGATCAGCCAAGGCGTGCACGGCAAGGTCGCGGTGCCGCTGTGGGTGATGCTGCTGGGCGCCATCGGCCTGTCGGTGGGCCTGGCGCTTTACGGGCCGCGCCTGATCAAGACGGTCGGCGACGAAATCACCGAAATCGACCCGATGCGCGCCTACTGCATCGCCATGGCGGCGACGCTGACGGTGATCGTGGCTTCGCAGCTGGGCCTGCCGATCTCCACCACCCACGTCACCATCGGCGCGGTGTTCGGCGTCGGCTTCCTGCGTGAATACCTCAAGGCCAACTACCAGCGCATCATCGCCGAGATCGAAGCCCACCACGCCGCCCACGAGACCGAACGGCACGAGGTGGAAGCCTTCTTCGCCCGGTTCGAAGCCGCGTCGCGCGCCGAAAAATCGGAAATGATCAAGAAGCTCAAGCGCGAGGTCAAAGCCGGCCTCACCCCGATCTCCAAGCAGGAACGCAAGAGCCTGCGGCGCTACCACAAGCAGGCCCTGGTCAAGCGCTCGATCATGCTCAAGGTGGTCGCCGCCTGGATCGTCACCGTGCCGGCGTCTGCGCTGATGGCCGCGGGCATCTTCTTCATGATCCGCGGCGTCGCCCTGGGCTGACCGCGCCTGCGAGCGTCAGGTGGTTGCGCGGCGGATGTCGTCGAGCAGCGCCGCCGCGGTGACCCCGGCGCCGGCGCCTGGCCCCTGGATCACCAACGGGCGTTGATCGTAGCGACAGCTCCAGATCGCCACGCGGTTGTCGCAGGCACCGCCCTGGGCCAGGGCGTGGCCCAGCGGCAGGGATTCGAGGCCGATGCGCGCGTGCGCACCGTCGAGCCTGGCGACGTAGCGCAGCACGTTTCCCCTGGCAGCCGCATCGCGGGCACGGACTGACAGCGCGTGGTCCAGTGACACCAGCGCGGCGTCCGTGGACGCGGCGTCCCGCGCCCCGAGCAGCGCCGGCGTAAGCAGCGACTCGACCTGTACATCACCGGCGTCCAGCGGCTGGCCCGCGGCCCGCGCCAGGATCAGCAGCTTGCGCCGCACGTCCTCGCCGGAAAGGTCCACGCGCGGGTCGGGTTCGGCGTAGCCCAGGGCCACCGCTTCGCGCACGCGCGCGGAGAACGGCGTGCTGCCATCGTAGCCATCGAACAACCAGGCCAGCGTGCCCGACAGCACCCCGGCCAGCGCGCTTACCCGGTCGCCTCCGGCACGCAGGTCGCGGACGCAACGCAGCAAGGGCAGGCCGGCACCGACGGTGGCGGCGTCGCCGTACCAGGCACCGTTTTCGACCTGGCGACGCACCTGCTGGTGGCGGATCAGCGGCCCACCGACACCGAGCTTGTTCGCCGTCACCACGCGCAGGCCGCGCTGCAGCCAGCGTGCGTGCCGGGCCGCGAGCGCTTCGCTGGCCGTGGCGTCCACCAGCACGTCGCCGGGGCCGAACCAGGCAGGCAGGTCGCCGCTGCCGTCGTGGGCCTGGACGGTATCGGGCGCGGCGTCCGGCCCGGCCTGCGCAAGGGCGATGGCGGCAAGCGCAGCGCCGGCCGGCAATCCCTCGGGATCGGCACAGCGCCAGCGTGACGTGGCCAGCAGGCACAAGGACAGCGTCGGTTCAAGCGCGGCCAGCCGCGGCAGCAGCGCCCTGCCGACGGTGCCGGCGCCAAGCACGGCCAGCCGGCGCGGGCGGTCCGGCAGCAGATCCAGGAACGCGCTCATGCCAGGTCTCCGGCGACCGCGGCTTCGGCCGTGCGACCGGCGGCATCGAGCGCGCGCAGCAGGTCGGCCTCCAGGTCATCGAGCGCTTCGATACCGACCGACAGGCGCAGCAAGCCGTCGCCGATGCCGGCCGCGCGACGGGCCTCGGCCGACATGGCCGCATGGGTCATGGTCGCCGGGTGCGCGACCAGGCTTTCGACGCCGCCCAGGGATTCGGCCAGGGTGACGTTGCGCAGCGGACCCAGGAAGGCGCGCACGGCCTGCACGCCGCCGTGCAGCTCGAACGACAGCATCGCGCCGAAGCCGCGCTGCTGGCGCGTCGCCAGCCGGTGGCCGGGATGGCCGGCCAGGCCGGGATAGTGCGTGGCGCGTACCGCCGGATGGCCTGCGAAACGTTCGGCCAGCGCCGCGGCGTTTTCCTGGTGCACGCGCAGGCGGGCGTCGAGGGTGCGCAGGCCGCGCAGCGTCAGGAAACTGTCGAAGGGAGAGCCGGTGACGCCCAAGGCGTTCGCCCACCAGGCCAGCGTATCGAGCAGCGCCGGGTCGCGGGCGACCACGGCGCCGCCGACGACGTCGCTGTGGCCGTTGATGTATTTGGTGGTCGAGTGCAGCACCAGGTCGGCACCGAAATCGAAGGGACGCTGCAGGGCCGGCGACAGGAAGGTGTTGTCCACCAGCAGCAGCGCGCCGTTGGCGTGCGCCGCCAGCGCCGCCGCACGCAGGTCGGTGATGCGCAGCAGCGGGTTCGAGGGCGTTTCCACCCAGACCAGCCGCGCCGGACGTGAAAGCGCCTCGGCGAGCGCCACGGGGTCACCCAGGTCCACCAGCTCCAGTTCGAAGCGGCCCTTGCGCGCCAATGCATCGAACAAGCGCCAGCTGCCGCCGTAGCAGTCGCGCGTCACCACCAGGCGGTCCCCCGGCTGCAGCAGCGCTTCGGCGACCAGCGCCACCGCCGCCATGCCGGTGGCCGTGACCACGGCGCCGGCGCCGCCTTCGAGCTCGGCCAGGGCACCGGCCAGCAGGTCACGGGTGGGATTGCCGCTGCGGGTGTAATCGTAGCGGCGCTTGGCGTCGAAGCCGGCGAAGCTGAAATTGCTCGACAGCACCAGCGGCGGCGTGACGGCGCCGAAGGCGGTGTCGGCGTCGATGCCGGCGCGCACGGCCGTGGTGGCGGGGCAACAGGCGCTCATGCCGGCACCTCCAGGCTGTCGCGCAGGATCCGGGTGATGGCGGGGCCCTCCTTCAGGAATGCGTCGTGGCCAAAGGGCGAACGCAGTACGCGCAGGCGGGCCGGTCCGCCCAGGGCTTCCACCAGGGCCTGCAGGTCGGAAAGCGGCACCAGCCGGTCTTCGGCGACGGCGACGACGGTGGTGGGTACGGTGATGGCACCGGGGTCGAGCTGCTGCAGGTCGATCGATTCGGACAGCCGCAGGAAGGCGGTGCTGCACCAGCGTGCCGCATAGCGCTGGCCGCAGTGGGTCAGGTAGTCCTCGGCGGCGACGCGGGCGCGTTGGCCATCAAGCACCGCCGGGCTGTCGAAGCGGGCGGCGAACTCTTCCGGGGTGCGGTAGCTAAGCATCGCCCACTGGCGCGCCAGCGACAGGGCCCGCGACACCTGCCCTTCCTCCCGGCCCAGGGCAACGACCTGCCGCTGCAGCGCGCGCCACGCACTGGCGTAGGGGTGCGGGCGGTGCGCCCCGGAAATCGCCACCAGGCGATCAAGCCGGTCGCCATGGCGGGCGGCGAACTGCAGCCCGACCATGGCCCCGTAGCTGGCGCCGACGAAGGCCGCGACGCGGCCGGCTTCGAGACGATCCAGCACGACGGCCAGTGCGTCGGCCTGGTCCGCGGGGTCGATGGGCTGGTCCAGGCAGCCGTCGGCGCCGATCCAGTCGATGGCCAGCACGCGCCGGCGGGCGGTGTCGACGGCGCGGCCCGGCCCCACCTGGGCCGGCCACCAGCCTTCGCCGCGTTCGTCGCTGGCCAGCTTGCAGCCGGCGGAAATGCCGCCCGCCACCACGACCCAGGGCGCGTCCGCCGGACCTCGCCACTCACCCCGGACGCGCACGCGGCGCAGGCCGGCATGTCGCATCGGCAGGTCCAGTTCCAGCAGGAACCGCCGCGCGGATGGCGGCGAAAGGGAAAACGCCGCGGCCAGGGGCGCGGCTTCGACGTGGACCTGGGGGGAACTGAGGGACATGGCGGGCTCCTTGGGGCAAACCCAGGGAGTCCGGCGGTGAAAGAAGTCGGGCAGCCCCCTTCGCGGGGGAAACACGACCCATCTTTCGGCGAGCACCGGACCATCCGGACGCCCCCGCAGGAATTGGCACCTTCATGCGTGATTGCTCGCGCATGGGTTGCCCCGGCGTCATTGGGCCTACCCCTCAGCCGGTCTCGATGGGATTGCGAGGCCGACTTTGCCCGGACCGTCAGGACTTGTCAATCGCTTCATGCCGATGAAGCGATGCCTGGAATGGAGTCCCCCTGAAACGGGGTCAGAGAACATCAGCACTTAAAACCACAGATTCAAACGCCAATGTTCTCTGACCCCATTTTCGACGCATACTTTGGGGCTATGCGCACCCTCCTCGCCCCCCTCGCCTTCGCCCTGCTGCTGGCCGGCTGCGCCAGCGTGCCCGCCCCGCCACAGCCGGATCCGTCGTCCAAGCCGATGCCCGATGTCTTCGGCGCCGATTCGGTGCCGGTGCCCGAGGCTTTCCTCAGCCCGGAAATGCCCGAGCACGAGATCGACTCGGTGGCCAGCTGGACCACGCCCGAGGGCCATACCTGGCTGATCGCCACCGGCAAGGAGAGCCACCAGCTGGTGGTTTTCGACGGTGACGACGGCGAGTACCGCCTGGCCTTCGGCGAACGCGGCGACCGCCCCGGGCAATTCAACCGGCCCAACGGCATCGCGGTATTCGGCGACCTGGTGTTCGTGGTCGAGCGCGACAACCACCGGGTCCAGGTCCTGCGGCTGCCCGACTTCGACCCCGTTGCCATGGTCGGCCAGGACGTACTGCGCAGCCCCTACGGACTGTGGTTGAACGAAACCGCGCCGGGCGAGCTTCAGCTGCTGGTGACCGACAGCTTCATGGCCGATTACCGCACCGAAACCCTGCCGCCGATGCACGAGCTGGACCAGCGCGTGAAACGCTTCCGGCTGCGCATGCCGCCGATGGGCGGGCTGGAAAGCGAGTACCAGGGCCATTTCGGCGACACCACCGAGGCCGGTGCGCTGCGCATGGTCGAATCGATCGCCGGCGACCCCCTGCACGACCGCCTGCTGATTGCCGAGGAAGACCTCCGCGTGGGCACGACGCTGCGCGTCTACGACCTGTCGGGCAACTACGCCGGCACCAACCTGCCCCGCGAACGCTTCCGGGCACAGGCCGAAGGCGTGGCCCTGTGGGCCTGTTCCGACGGCAGCGGCTACTGGATCGCCACCGACCAGGCCCGCGACCTGACGGTGTTCCACGTCTTCGACCGCCGCGAACTGGGCTACCTGGGCAGTTTCACCGGCGAAAACACCGCCATGACCGACGGCATCTGGCTGCATGCCTCCGCGACCCGGCGTTTCCCCTACGGCGCGCTCTATGCCGCCCATGACGACGCCGGCATCGCCGCGTTCGACTGGCAGGACATCGCCCGGGTGCTTTCAATCCGCCGAAGCTGCGAGTAGCTATAATGTCGGGCTTATGTCCGACCATCTGACTGAAACCCGCCGCCGCCGCACGTTTGCGATCATTTCGCACCCCGACGCCGGCAAGACCACGCTGACCGAAAAGCTGCTGCTGTTCGGTGGCGCCATCCAGATGGCCGGCTCGGTGAAGGGCCGCAAGGCCGCCCGCCACGCCACGTCCGACTGGATGGCGCTGGAAAAGGAGCGTGGCATCTCGGTCACCAGCTCGGTGATGCAGTTCCCCTACGAGGGCCGCATCGTCAACCTGCTCGACACCCCCGGCCACGCCGACTTCGGCGAAGACACCTACCGCGTGCTCACCGCGGTGGACAGCGCGCTGATGGTGATCGACGTCGCCAAGGGCGTCGAGGACCGCACGATCAAGCTGATGGAGGTCTGCCGGCTGCGCGACACGCCGATCATGAGCTTCATCAACAAGCTCGACCGGGAAGGCAAGGAACCGATCGAATTGCTCGACGAAGTCGAAAGCGTGCTGGGCATCCAGTGCGCGCCCATCACCTGGCCGATCGGCATGGGCCAGCGCCTCAAGGGCGTGGTGCACCTGATCAGCGGCGAAGTGCACCTGTACGAACAGGGCCGCAACTTCACGCGCCAGGACAGCACCATCTTCCCCTCCATCGACGCACCCGGCCTGGCCGAACGCATCGGCGGGAAGATGCTGGCCGACCTGCGCGACGAACTCGAGCTGGTGCAGGGCGCGTCCCATCCGTTCGACAAGCAGGCCTATCTGGAAGGCAGGCAGACGCCGGTGTTCTTCGGCTCGGCGGTCAACAACTTCGGCGTGCAGCCGCTGCTCGACTTCTTCGTCGAACACGCGCCGTCACCGCGGCCGCGCGGCACCACCACGCGCGAGGTAATGCCCGAGGAAGAAACCTTCAGCGGGTTCGTGTTCAAGATCCAGGCCAACATGGACCCGCAGCACCGCGACCGCGTGGCCTTCCTGCGCGTGTGTTCGGGCCGCTACGTCAGCGGCATGAAGGCCTTCCACGTTCGCAGCGGCAAGGACCACAAGCTGGCCAACGCACTGACCTTCATGGCCAGCGACCGCGAGATCGCGGAAACCGCCTACCCGGGCGACGTGATCGGCCTGCACAACCACGGCACGATCTCGATCGGCGACACCTTCAGCACCGGCGAATCGATGGGCTTCACCGGCATCCCCAACTTCGCGCCCGAACTGTTCCGCCGCGCCCGCCTGCGCGACCCGCTCAAGCTCAAGCAGCTGCAGAAGGGCCTGGCCCAGCTTTCCGAAGAAGGCGCCACCCAGTTCTTCCGGCCGCTGATGTCCAACGACCTCATCCTGGGCGCGGTGGGCATGCTGCAGTTCGACGTGGTGGCCTACCGCCTGAAGGACGAATACAGCGTCGATGCCAGCTTCGAGCCGGTGTCGGTCGCCACCGCGCGCTGGGTGAAGGGCGGCACGCCGAAGAAGCTCGAAGAGTTCCGCGAGAAAAACGCCAGCCACCTGGCCGTGGATGCCGCCGGCCAGCTGGTCTACCTGGCGCCTTCCCGCGTGAACCTGCAGCTGACCCAGGAACGCTGGCCCGACTTCGAGTTCGCCGCCACGCGCGAGCATGCGCAGGCCCTGGCCGTCGACTGAGGCCGCCCCACGAAATTGGAGCGCCAGCTCCAGACTGCAGGCGCATGCTCGAGCCATGACCGAATACGAAAAAGACCACGAATCCCCGCGCGAGGAACTCGCCAACGCCATCAGCCACGGGCTGGGCGCGCTGGCGGCGCTCGCCGGCGGTTCGGTACTGGTCACGCTTTCGGCGTCCTTCGGCAATGGCTGGCAGCTGGCCGGGGCGATCGTGTTCAGCGCCTCGCTGTTCGTGCTGTACCTGGCGTCCACGCTGTACCACATGACCAGCAACCTGGAATGGCGCGGCCGGCTGAAGGTGTTCGACCACTGCGCGATCTTCATCCTGATCGCCGGCACCTATACGCCCTTCACCCTGGTCGGCCTGCGCCAGGACGGCGGCTGGTGGCTGTTCGCGGCCATCTGGACACTGGCCATTGCCGGGGTGGTGTTCAAGCTGTTCTTCACCGGCCGGTTCAAGGGGCTTTCAACCGCCATCTACCTGGGCATGGGCTGGATGCTGGTCACCGCACTGGGTCCCTTCCTGCGCCAGGTGCCCATGGAAACCATCCTGTGGCTGCTGGCCGGCGGCCTGTCCTACACCGCCGGCACGTACTTCTACATGCACAAGCGCATCCCGTTCGCGCATGCGATCTGGCATGGCTTCGTCTTGGGCGGCAGTGCCTGCCACTTCGTCGCGGTCACCCAGCACGTCGTGCCCGGCTAGCCGGGCACGCGCCTAACTGGCGATGTATTGCTGCAGCTGTTCGATCTCGAGGCGCTGGTCCTCGATGACGGCCTTGACCAAGTCGCCGATGGACACCATGCCGACCACCCTCTCGCCGTCGATCACCGGCAGGTGGCGGATGCGGCGATCGGTCATGACGGCCATGCAGGTCTGGGCGGTGTCGGTGGGCCCGACGGTCACCACCGGATGCGACATGATTTCGCCGACCGGCGTCTGCGCCGATGAACGGCCCTGCAGGATGACCTTGCGGGCGTAATCACGCTCGGTGGCGATGCCGACAAGTTCGTCGCCCTGCATCACCAGCACCGAACCGATATGGTTTTCGGCCATGAGCCGGATGACCTCGAGCACCGGCGCCTCCCGGGGCACGGTGATCAGGCGGTCGGCCTTGCCGGCCAGGATCTGGTTGACGTTGCGCATGCACCGGCCCTCCGTGATTCCCTGGGCCGACTATACCCCTCAGCGGGGCAGCTTGGCTTCCGAAACCAGGTACAGGGGCCGCTGCTTAACCTCGAGGTAGAGCCGCCCCAGGTACTCGCCGACGATGCCCAGCGCCACCAGCTGGATGCCCCCCAGGAACAGCACCACCGTCATCAGCGACGGCCAGCCTTCCACCGGGTCGCCCCACAGCACCGTGCGCGCGACAATCCACAGGCCCCAGCCGAACGCACCCAGCGCCGTCAGCAGCCCGACATAGGTGGCCAGGCGCAGCGGCACCGTGGAGAAACTGGTGATGCCTTCCAGCGCCAGGTTCCACAGCCGCCAATAATTGAACTTGCTGCCGCCGGCCAGGCGCGGCGCGCGTTGGTAGGGCAGCGACACCTGGCGGAAACCCACCCAGGTGAACAGGCCCTTCATGAAACGCTGGCGCTCGCGCAGCTGGCGAAGCGCGTCGAGCACCGGCCTGGACATCAGCCGGAAATCACCGGTGTCGGGCGGGATGGGCGTATGCGACAGCCGTGACATCACCCGGTAGAAGGCGGCGGCGGTGAAGCGCTTGAGCCAGCTTTCGCCGTCGCGTTGGGTGCGCGTGCCGTAGACCACGTCGAAACCTTCGCGCCACCTGGCCACGAACTGCGGGATGAGTTCGGGCGGATCCTGGCCGTCGGCGTCGATCACCAGCGCGGCATCGGCGTCGACGTGGTCCAGGCCGGCGGTCAGGGCCAGCTCCTTGCCGAAATTACGGGCAAGCCGCAGCAGCTGCACGCGCGGGTCGTCGCTGGCCAGGGACTGCAGCACCTGCCAGGTGCCGTCGCGGCTGCCGTCGTCGACGTACAGCACCGACGTGTCGGCATCGAGCCCGTCCAGCACGGCACGCAGGCGCCGGTGCATTTCAGGCAGGGACGCCTCCTCGTTGAAGGCGGCGATGACGATGGTCAGGGTTTGGCGGGATGGCATCGGCCCAGTTTACCCAAGCCACTAACGATCAGGGGCGAGATAGGCCGGACCGCCGAGCTGTCGCACCTGCCGCTGGATCCAGGCGGCCCGCCGCTGCACGTAGGGTCCCGGCCGGGCCGCGCTGTAGCGCTTTGGATTGGGCAGCACCGCCGCCAGCAGGGCGCATTCGGACGAGGACAAGGCGCTGGCGGGCTTGCCGAAGAAGGCCTGGGCAGCTGCTTCGGCCCCGTAGATGCCGTCACCGAACTCGGCGATGTTCACGTACACCTCGAGGATGCGCTGCTTGGACCAGAACGCTTCTATCAGCACCGTGTACACCGCCTCGATGCCCTTGCGCAGGTAGCCGCCGCCACCCCACAGGTACAGGTTCTTGGCGACCTGCTGGCTGATCGTGCTGGCGCCGCGCACCCGGCCGCCTTCGGCATTGGAATCGAGCGCCTTTTCGATGGCGCGCAGGTCGAAACCCGCGTGTTGCGGAAAAGTCTGGTCCTCGGCCGCGACCACCGAAATCGGCAGGCAGCTGGCGATCGCGCCGGCGTCGCGCCATTCCTGGCGCAGAGTGAAACCCGGTTCGCCCAGGCCCTCGACCTGCCGGATCAGCATGAACATGGACGTCGGCGGGTCCAGCCAGCGCAGGGGCGCCACCTGCAGCAGCATGAACGTGGCCAGCCAGACCGGCAGCCACAGCAGCCGCCTTGGCCAACGCCGTTTTCGTTTTCCCGCCTGGACCATGTTTTGACTCCTCGGACAGTTAAAATAGCAGGCATGGACAATCACCCCGACGCCGACACCCTGACCCGCTTCGTGCTCGAACGCTCCGGCGTGCGCGGCATCGTCGTGCACCTGGACGAGGCCTGGCAGCAGATCGCCGGCCGCGCCCACTACCCGGCGCAAGTGGCCGCCCGCCTGGGCGAAACCTGCGCCGCCGCGGCGCTGTTCACCGGCCACGCCAAGATCAATGGCCGGCTCAGCGTGCAGCTGCGCGGCACCGGCGCCCTGCGCACGCTGTTCGCCGAGTGCACCGCCCAGGACACCGTACGCGGCATCGCCCACTTCGAAGAACCCGTGCCCGAGCCGCTGACCCCGCGCGCCTTCGGCGAGGGCTCGGTGCTGGCCATCACCATCGAATCCACCCCGCCCGGCAGCCGCGAGCCCACCCGCTACCAGGGCCTGGTGGGCCTGGACGCCGACAGCCTGGCCGGCGCCTTCGAGGGCTATTTCGAGCAGTCCGAACAGCTGCCCACCCGCGTCCTGCTGGCCACCGGCGACGGCCGCGCCGCCGGCCTGATGCTGCAGCAGCTGCCCGGTGGTCACGGCGACCCCGATGGCTGGGCGCGCGTACAGGCCCTGTTCGAGACCCTGGCCGGCCCCGAACTGGCGCAGACCCCGGTCGAAACCCTGCTCTGGCGCCTGTTCCATGAAGAACAGGTGCGGGTGCTCGATACCCGGCCCCTGGCTTTCGCCTGCAGCTGTTCGCGCGAGCGGGTGGCCGACATGCTGCGCGGGCTGGGCGCCGACGAGGCCCGGGCCGCCCTGCAGGACGGCGTGGCCGAGGTGCACTGCGATTTCTGCGGCCAGGGCTACCGGTTTGAACCTGAACAGATTGAAGCCTTGTTCAGCCCGAAGCCCACGGCCCCGGGCCCCACCCGCCTGCAATAGCGGCCGCCCCCTTTGCCACCCTGTTAAAAAGTGGTAAATTCGCCGCTAACCGTCCGGGAACTTTCCCGCCGGAGCCTGCCCTAAGCAGGGTCAACAAGGACGCCCCCCATGTCGCCGCTGCTGCGCCCCATCGCCGGATTCATGCTTGCCCTCGCGGCGGCTTCGGCGTTCGCGCAGACGCCGCCGCCGCTGTATATCCCGCAGGCCAACGCGCAGGAAGCAGACGAAGCCGCCAACACCACCGCGCTGCCCATCCTGAACAACGTCAGCGGGCAGCTGGAAGGCTTCCTTCTCATCGACCGGGGCACCGGCAACAACACCTCGCTGGACCGCCTGCTGGGCCGAAATGCCGCGCCCGCTGCCGGTGCCGGCGTGGTGCTGCCGATGGACAACGGGCGCCGCGTGGGCGCCAGCCTGCAGCTTGAAGCCAATCCCACGCTGGGCCTGCTTTGCGACAACAGCGCCGTCGCGCGCAGCGTCGGCCAGCTGGCGCAGCACTGCCTGGCCGCCAACCTGGCCAACAGCGGCACCGCCATCCCGCTGGCGCTTTCGCGCCCCGGGCTGCGCGCCAACGCCACGCTGGAAGGCAACCGCAGCCGCCTCACCGCCAGCATCGGCCTGAACCAGTTCGACACCCAGGCGCCGCTGCTGCTGCCGGGCGCTCGTTTCGGCGGTGCCCAGAGCGACCTCATCCTCAGCCTCGCCGGCGCCAACGTCGAAGAAACCGACATCGGCCTGCTGGGCGAAATGCAGGTCGGCCAGACCGGCTGGGTCAGCATCGGCGGCACCCTGGCCCGCGCGCGCATCGTTGGCGCGAACCAGCTCCCCGGCGGCGTGCGCCCCGAGTGGAACACCGGCACGCTGCGCCTGGAAGCCGGCTTTGGCGACTTCGGCGGCGAGATCGTCGGCCGCATCATCGAACTCCCGGGCAGCCCCACCACCTACAGCGACGTCGGCATCGGCGTCACCTGGCGTGCCCCGTGGCAGGCCCGCCTCAGCGTCGGCGCCGCCAGCGTCGTCAGCCGGGGCCAGAACCCCTTCAGCAACACCACGGACGACGACGAAGAGTCGACCCGCGTCCCGTACATCCGCTACGAGCAAGATCTCTGATCGAGCTCGATCTGTGATCCAGTTCCTCGGCCTTCACGCGCCTTCCACGTAGCATCCCGGTCAGCCCGCGCACCCTGTGTCCGCGGCCCGTCGCCTTGCCTCCGGACCGCGATGACCCTGGCCCTGACCCCCGCCCAAGACTTCCTGGCCCGCCACCGCATGGTGCTGTTCGACGTCCATCTCGAGCACGCACAACCCGACGACCCGTACCGCGCCGCCGACTTCCAGGCCCGCCCTCGCCACCACGATACGCGCGCCCTGCGCGAGAGCCTTGCCGCATGAACCGCGCCCTCGACCGCCCCACCGAGGACGTGCTCGACACCCTGCCCTGCGCGCTGCTGTGCTTCGACGCCTCCGGGCGCGTGTGCGCGAGCAATGCCCGCCTGCTGGCGCTGGTGGGCCGGAACCGCCGCCAGGTAATGGGCGGTCGCGTGGAAACCCTGCTGACCGCCGGCAGCGCGATGTTCCTGCGCACCTATGTGCTGCCGCTGCTGATGGGCCACGGCCAGGCCGATGAAATCGCGCTGGACCTGCAGCATGTCGACGGCAGTGAACTGCCCGTGCTTATTTCCGCCCGCCGCGAGGGCCAGGGCGCCGACGCCATCGTGCGCTGCGCCATCCTGCCGGCGCCGCGCCGCACCGACCACGAACGCGAACTGCAGCGCGCCCGCCGCGAAGCCGAACATGCCCGCAGCCACCTCGAGCGCGCCAATGCCGACCTGGACCGCTTCGCCGCCAGTGCCGCGCACGATCTTTCCGAGCCCACCCGCAAGGTGCGCGCCTTCGGCGACCGCCTGCTGCACAGCCAGCGCAGCCAGCTGCACCCGAGCGACCGTGACTACGTGGCGCGCATGCTGGCCGCGGCCGAGCGCATGCAGGGCATGATCGACGGCCTGCTGCAGCTGGCCCGCACCGGCCAGGCCCACGAAGACGGCCCGCGCAAGCCGCTGGCCCGGGTCGTCGAACAGGTGCTGGCCGACTTCGACCGCCACATCGCCGCGGCGGCGGCCGAAGTGATCCTGGGCGAGCTGCCGGAAGTGGACGTGGACGCCACCGCCGTCG
The DNA here is from genome assembly GCF_014643775.1 of Arenimonas soli. Taxonomy (GTDB): domain Bacteria; phylum Pseudomonadota; class Gammaproteobacteria; order Xanthomonadales; family Xanthomonadaceae; genus Arenimonas; species Arenimonas soli. The sequence continues at coordinate 423,289 of NZ_BMKC01000003.1, read as the reverse complement.
GCCAGGTGCTGCAGAACCTGCTGGGCAACGCCATCAAGTATCGCCGCGACGGCGTGGTGCCCGAGTTGCACATCGAAGGCGGCAGGCTCGAGCCTGCCGACGTCCCGACCTGGTGGCTGCGCGTACGCGACAACGGCACCGGCTTCGCTCCCGAGCATGCAAGCCGCTTGTTCGAACCCTTCATGCGCCTGCACGACAAACACAAATACCCCGGCGCCGGCCTGGGCCTGGCCACCAGCCAGCGCCTGGCCCAGGGCCTGGGCGGCAGCCTGCGCGCGGAAGGACGGCCCAATGAAGGCGCCAGCTTTACGCTGACGCTGCCAGCCTCACCCGCCGCACCTGCACGCCGAAGCCCTGGTCGGCCATAGAACTGGCCAGCGGCTCCACTTTTAGCCGCGGACCGGAACGCACCACCACCGGGCGCCCGGCACGTAGTTCGGCATAAACCTGCGCGGCTTGCCCGCGCAGGAAGATGCGCAGCGATTCCAGCGTATGCGCCGGCTTGTCGCGCAGCCGCGAGTGCGACAACACCACCAGCGCGACCTCCTCCACGGCGCTGCCGTGGTCCCGCTCATTTCCGTCCATGCCTCATACAACGCAGCTTCGGGCAACCGCGGGACACGGCGCCAGGCCCGCTGCCCGCGTTTCAGCTGCCGTAGTACTCCCGGTACCACGCCACGAACCTGGCCACGCCCTCCTCGACCGACACGACCGGCCGGTAGCCGATGTCGGCAATCAGGTCGGACACGTCGGCCTCGGTGTCGGGAACGTCGCCCGCCTGCAGGGGCAGCATCTCCATCACCGCCTTGCGGCCCAGGTTGCGTTCGAGCAGTTCAATGAAATGAAGCAGCTGCACCGGCTGTTCGTGGCCGATGTTGTAGATCCGATAGGGCGCGACGCCACTTGTCGCGGGGTCGGGGTCGCGGCTGCTCCACCCGGCGTTCCGGCCGGGCGGGACATCCAGGGTGCGCACGACCCCTTCGACGATGTCGTCGATGAAGGTGAAGCTGCGCGAATGCTGGCCGTGGTTGAACACCTTGATCGGCCGGCCTTCCGAGATCGCCCTGGCAAAAAGGATGGGCGCCATGTCCGGCCGGCCCCAGGGCCCGTAGACGGTGAAAAAGCGCAGCCCCGTGCACGGGATGCCGTACAGGTGGGCATAACTGTGCGCCATCTGCTCGTTGGCCTTCTTGGTGGCCGCGTACAGGGTGAGCGGGTGCTCGGTGGAGTCGTGTTCGGAGAACGGCAGCGTGCTGTTGGCGCCGTACACCGAACTGGTGGATGCATAGACCAGGTGTTGGACCTGGTGGCTGCGGCACGCCTCGAGAACATGGAGGAAGCCCACGACATTGCTCGAGACGTAGGCATGCGGGTTGGTGGCGGCATAGCGCACTCCCGCCTGCGCGGCCAGGTGCACCACGCGGCTGGGCCGCGCCTTCGCGAACAGGTCCTCGATCGCGGTCCTGTCGGCCAGGTCGGCGGTGACATGTGCATAACCCGGCAGCCCCTCGAGCCGGGCGAGGCGCGCGCGCTTGAGCGAGGGGTCGTAATAGTCGTTGAGGTTGTCGACGCCGACCACCTGCGCGCCCCGGCCCAGCAGGGCCTTGGCAACGTGGAAGCCGATGAAACCCGCCGTTCCGCTGACAACAATGGTCATGGGCTTACCCTGGCGCGACCGATGCAACCCAGGCCCGCCATCGCAACCCGGGCCTGCCGCGGACCCTGTTTCCAAAGACTTGTCATCGCCCGTACACGTCCTCGAAACGCACGATGTCGTCTTCACCCAGGTAGCTGCCCGACTGCACCTCGATCAGTTCCAGCGGTACTTTCCCGGGGTTTTCCAGCCGGTGCTTGCTGCCCAGCGGAATGTAGGTGCTCTGGTTCTCGGACAGCAGGAAGACTTCGTCGCCGCAGGTGACGCGGGCGGAGCCGCTGACCACGATCCAGTGTTCGGCGCGGTGGTGGTGCATCTGCAGGCTGAGCGCCGCGCCGGGCTTGACCACGATGCGCTTGACCTGGAAACGTTCGCCGCCATCAATGCCGTCGTAGCTGCCCCAGGGCCGGTAGACCTTGCGGTGGATGCTGGCCTGGGGCCTGCCCTCGTCCTTCAGGCGGGCGACGATCGCCTTCACTTCCTGCACCTGGTCGCGCGCCGCCACCAGCAGCGCGTCGTCGGTGTCCACCACGATCACGTCGTCCAGCCCGAGCAGGCTGACCAGCCTGCGGCCGCCCCAGGCCAGGGTGTTGCGGCAATCAAGCGCGATCACGTCGCCGTGGTGGGCATTGCCGTCGGCATCCTGGTCGGCGATTTCCCACAGGGCCTTCCAGCTGCCCACGTCGTTCCAGCCCACGCTGATGGGCAGCACGGCGGCCTTGTCGGTCTTTTCCATCACGGCGTAGTCGATGGAATCGGCCGGACAGGCCTCGAACGCGTCGCGGTCCAGGCGCAGGAAATCGACGTCGCGCTTCGCCTTTTCAAGCGATTCGCTGGCGGCGGCGACCATGGCCGGCGCGTGTTTTTCCAGTTCGGCCAGGTAGCTCGAGGCGCGGAAAAGGAACATGCCGGAGTTCCAGAAATAGTCCCCGCTGGCGACGTAGGTTTCCGCGGTGGCCTTGTCGGGTTTTTCGACGAAGGCTTCGACCTTCTGCACGTTCGACCCCGCGGAGCCGGCCTTGATGTAGCCGTAGCCGGTTTCCGGGCCGGTGGGCACGATGCCGAACGTGACCAGCGCGCCCTCGCCCGCCGCCGCACACGCGGCCTGCACGGCGGCGCGGAAACCGGCTTGGTCGGCGATGACATGGTCCGAAGGCAGCACCAGCAGCAGCGGATCGGCACCGCCGGCTCGGGCCTGCAGCGCGGCAACGGCAATCGCCGGGGCGGTGTTGCGGCCCACCGGTTCGAGCACGATGGCCGAAGGCACCGCGCCGGCCTGGCGCAGCTGTTCGGCCACCATGAAGCGGTGTTCTTCGTTCGCCACCACGATGGGCGCGGCCAGCCCGTCCAGGCCCTCGAGGCGTTCCCAGGTGGCCTGCAGCAGCGACTTTTCACCCACCAGCGGCTGGAACTGCTTGGGATGGGTTTCGCGCGACAGCGGCCACAGTCGGGTGCCGGAGCCGCCGGAAAGCAGGACGGGGACAAGTTCGGTCATGGCCGACATCTTGCCACGGTCGCCTGGGACAGGCACTCAGCGGCCGAAGACCACCTGGTCGCGGCCGCAACGTTTGGCCTGGTAAAGCGCCGCGTCGGCGCGGGCCAGCAGGTCGTTGAGCACGTCGCCATCTTCGTGGGTGGCGATGCCGATGCTCAGGGTGGAATTGTAGTCGCGGGCCCGCAGGCGGTAGTCGCCGGCCAGGCGTTCGGCGAAGCGCCGGGCGTCTTCCACCGACGAGTCGGGCAGCAGGCAGGCGAACTCTTCGCCGCCCAGCCGGGCGCAGTATTCGCCCGGGCCGATGCGGGCGTCGATGATCTGGCCCAGGGCACGCAGCAGGTCGTCTCCGGCCAGGTGGCCGTGTTCGTCGTTGGTGCGCTTGAAGTGGTCGACGTCGATGAAAAGCACCGCCGGCTGCTTGCCTTCGCCCAGGGCTTCGGCCATGGCGGTGCCGGCGAGGTTCAGCCAGCCCTGGCGGTTGAGCAGGCCGGTCAGTGGGTCGCTGACGGCGCGCTGCCACAGGGATTCAACCTGCCTGTCCAGGCGGGCGGCCAGGTTGCTGCGTGCGCGGCGCAGCACCAGGCCGGCGCCGGTGCTGAGCAGGTAATAGAACCCGAACAGCCGCACTTCGCCCCCCGGTGCCGAGGATTCCAGCAGCAGGGCGACCACCACCGCGGTGCACAGCGCCAGGCCACCGAAGGTGATGGGCGGCTTCACCAGCAGCGGCAGCCAGGTGACCGGCAGCAGCAGGAATACCGCCATGGGCAGGAGCGAGGGCCCGGTCCACTCCAAGGCAGCCATGGCCAGGCAGGCCAGCAGCAGCGCGAGGAAAACAAGGCCCAGCGCGCGGCGGCGGCGGATGGACACCACCGTGCGATAACGCACCGCCATGGCCACCAGCAGCGCCACGCCGCCCGCCTGCAGCACAAGCCGCGACGGCAGCGACGGCAGCACGAAGGCTTCGTAGGCCAGGACCAGGGCCGCCAGGACAGCCATGGCCAGCAGCAGCTTGCTCATTGCCCCGTGCAGCATCTGGATCTGGCGGCGGTACTGTTCGCGCCGCTCGTGCGCGGGCAAACCCGCCAGGTCGCCCTCGAGGACGTGGCAGAGCATCAGCTGCGCGGAGCGGGCGGTGGTCTTGAGCATCCTTTGCATTAGCGGCGATTTCGCGGACCGGTTCAAGGAAACAAGTCACAGGAAGGCCGGCCAGCCTGACCCGGCGCTAAACCAGGCCCGGTGCACGTGCCGGTTCGTGACCGGCTGCGCGGATCGGCGCTGGCCTAGCCCAGGGCAGCCAGCCGCTCGGGGGTGCCGACGTCGGTCCAGGTGCCGCGGTGGTGCTCGCCGGTGACCTGGCCCGCACGCATCGCGGCGCGAAGCAGGGGGGCCAGGCGGAATCGCGGGGGCTCGAGCTCGGCCCCGGCTGCGGCACCGATGACGCTGCGCCAGTTGGCGAACAGCGCCGGCCGGTACAGGCCAATGCCCGAGAAGGTGAGCCGCTGGTGGCCCGCGGGCTGCATGCTGCCATCGTCGAGCAGGGCGAAGTCGCCCTCGGGGTTGTGCGCGGGGTTGTCCACCAGGACCAGGTGGGCCAGGCCGGCGGGTTCGCGTGGCAGGCGCGCGAAATCGTAGTCGCACCAGATGTCGGCGTTCACCGCCAGGAAAGGTTCGCTGCCCAGGCGCGGCAGGGCGTGCAGCATGCCACCGCCGGTTTCCAGCGGCTCGGGGCCTTCGTGCGAATAGTGCAGGCGCAGTCCCCAGCGCTCGCCCTGCCCCAGCGCCGGCTCGAAGGCCTCGGCCAGCCACGAGGTGTTGACGACCACGTCGTGCACGCCCAGCGCTGCGAGTTTTTCCAGGTGCCACGCGATCAGCGGTTTGCCGCGCACGGGCAGCAGCGGCTTTGGCGTGGTGTCGGTCAGCGGGCGCATGCGCTCGCCCTTGCCGGCGGCGAAGACCAGGGCCTTCATGCGGGTTGGGTGATGTCGCGATCGCCGATGGCGCTTTCTATCAGCGCCACCAGCGGGGCGGTTTCGGGATGGCGCAGGCCGACCTCGCGGGTGTATTTCCACACCAGCGGCAGGTCCTGCAGGTATCCGGCCTTGCCGTCGCGGTACCAGAGCCGGCAGAAGATGCCCAGCACCTTGATGTGGCGCTGAAGGCCCATCAGGTCGAAGGCGCGTTGGAAGGTTTTTGCGTCGGGCACCTGCACGCCGGCCGCGGCGAGTCTTTCGCGGTACTCGCCGGCCCAGCGTTCGACGCGATCGTTGGGCCATTCGACGTAGCTGTCGCGCAGCAGCGAGACAAGGTCGTAGGTGATCGGGCCGCGCACGGCGTCCTGGAAATCGATGACGCCCGGCGAGTGGTCTTCGGTGACCAACAGGTTGCGCGAGTGGTAGTCGCGGTGCACGAACACCTGTGGCTGCGCCTGGGCGCTGGTCACCAGCGCGCGGAAGGCGGACTCAATGATGTCCCACTGTTCGCACTCCGCCACGAAGCCCAGGTGGCGCTTGAGGAACCATTCCGGCATCAGCTCCATCTCGGCCACCAGGCGCGCCTCGTCGTAGTCGGGCAGCCCTGCGGTGTCCGCCTTCTGCTGCATGGCCAGCAGCGCGTCCATGGCCTCGCCGTAGAGGCGGTCCACCGTGGTGGGGTTGAGTTCGGGCAGCACGATGCGGTCGCCGAGGTCTTCCATCAGCACGAAACCACGCTGCGGGTCGGCGGCCTGGACGTCGGGCACGTGCAGGCCGGCGCGCGCCAGGCGCTGGGCGACTTCCAGCCACGGCTTGATGTCTTCCTTGTCCGGCGGCGCATCCATCACGATCCAGGCGCGCCCCGCCGACTGCGTCCGCCAGTAGCTGCGGAAACTCGCGTCATTGGAGGCGCGCTCCAGCGGCGCGTCCGGATCCGCCAGCGCCTGGCGGGTCCACTGCAGCCGCAACTCACTGCGATCAGGCAGGCTCATGCGCGTTCCAGGTGTTGGCGGAGGAAGGGGATGGTGATGCGGCGCTGGGCGGCGAGGCTGGCGCGGTCGAGCTGGTCGAGCAGGCGGGTAAGGCTGGCGATGTCGCGGTCGACGCGCCGAAGCAGGTAGTCCAGCACGGCGTCGTCGAGCTCCAGGCCGCGGCGGGCGGCGCGCTGGCGCAACAGGTCACGACGGCCGGCTTCGTCCAGGGCGTCCAGGGTGATGCGCGCGCACTGGCCCAGGCGCGTTTGCAGGTCGCGCAGCTCGAGGCCGATGTCGCCCGGGTTGGCGCGCGCGGCATAAACCACCGCGCCGGCATCGGCACGGGCGCGGTTGTGGAAATGGAACAAGGCCTCTTCGTCTTCGGCGTGGCCCGCGATCGCCTCCAGTCCGTCCAGGCACAGCAGGTCGGCGTTTTCCTGCTGGGCCAGGCCGGCGGCCAGGCGGCCGGCGAAGGCCGCCATGGGCAGGTAGGCGGCGCGGCGGCCGGCGGCCACGGCCTCGGCGCAGGCGGCCAGCAGCAGGTGGCTCTTGCCGCTGCCGGCGGGTCCGGCCAGGTACAGCCATTCCTGCGACGCCCCGGTCGCAGCGGCGTGCATGGCCGCGCGTGCGGCGGCGTTGCCCAAGAAGGCGTCGAGGCGCTGGTCCGGCGGCGCACGCAGGCCCAGCGGCAACTGCGGGGTATTCATTTGTCTTGGGTGGGAGGGACTTCAGTCCCGGCGTCCGTCGGGACCGAGGTCGCGCCCACGACGACCACGGGCGAGTCGTCGGCACCGTAAAGCTTGCTGTGCGTGTAACGCTCGTGCAGGTAACGGCCGACCACCACCGCCACCGCCGCCACCGGCAGCGCCAGCAGCACGCCCAGGAAGCCGAACAACTGGCCACCGGCCATGATCGCGAAAATCACCGCCACCGGATGCAGGCCGATCTTGTCGCCCACCAGCCACGGCGTCAGCCAGAAGCTTTCCAGCAGCTGGCCCAGGCCGAACACGCCCAGCACCAGCGCCAGGTGCATCAGGTCGCCGTGCTGGACCAGGGTGGCGATGACCGCCGCGCCCAGGCCGACGATGGCGCCCAGGTAGGGCACGAAGCTGACCAGGCCGGCGACCAGGCCGATCAGGATGCCCAGGTCGACGCCCACGGCGGTCAGGCCGATCGCATAGATGGTGCCCAGCGCGATCATCACGCTCAGCTGGCCGCGGATGAAGCCACCCAGCACCTGGTCCGATTCGTGCGCCAGCTTGGTCACGGTGGGCTCCACCGGGCGCGGCAGCAGCTCCTGCACGCGGGCCAGCATCGCCGAGCCGTCGCGCATGAAGTAGAAGGTCACCACCGGGATAAGCGCCAGGTTCACCAGCCAGCTGACCAGGGCCATGCCCGACTTGGACAGTTCGCCCATCACCGTGGCGGCGATGCCGCCGGCCTGGCGCCAGTGTTCCTTGAACAGTTCGATCAGCTGGCTCGGATCGATGTATCCCGCCAGCTCGACGTTGAAGCGGCCCTCCGCCCAGGGCACGGCGGTACCGGTAAGCCACTGGCCAAAGCGCGGCAGCCAGTCGATGAACTTCGAAACCTGGCTTTCGATCAGCGGCACCAGCAGCAGCACCGCCAGCACCAGCACCAGGGTCATCAGGGTGAACACCAGCAACACCGCGGCGGTGCGCGACCGGCCGGTGCGTTCGATCCTGCGCACCAGCGGCTCGCCCAGCCAGGCCAGCAGGGCCGAAATGACGAAGGGGGTGAGGATCGGGCTGAGCAGCCACACCAGCACGCCCACCACCACGGCCAGGGCCAGCCACTGCCAGCGGCGGCGGTCGCTGAAGGGGTCGGGCAAACGGGTCGTGTTCATTCGGCGGGCTTTCCTCGGTGCTGCCAGGCCTTCACACCATAGCGGACAACATAATCCACGCCACTGAGGAAAGTAAGGAAGGCCACGGCCAGCGTCACGTCCATCAGCCGGTTCAGCGGCACCGCCCCGATGGCGCGGTCGACCAGGCACACCAGCACAAGGACGATTTGCGCCACGGTGGTGGCCTTGCCCAGCCAGCTGGGTTCGCCGTCGTAGGGACCGGCCAGGCGCCACCAGACCACGGCGCCGGCAAGGATCACCAGGTCGCGGGCCAGCACCAGGGCGACCAGCCACGCCGGCAGGACCCCGGCCAGCCAGAGGCCGACGAAGGCACAGCCAAGCAGCAGCTTGTCGGCCACCGGGTCGAGCAGGCTGCCCAGCCGGCTTTGCCAGCCGAATCGTTTGGCCAGCAGGCCGTCAATCGCGTCACTGGCGCCGGCCACCACCGCCACCCATAGGGCCTCCCGGAAGTACCCGGCCCACAGCAGCCACAGCAGCACCGGCGCCATCGCCAGGCGCAGGCCGGTGATGGCGTTGGGCAGGTGCCTGAGCGTCATGGGCGCAGGCGGTAGCGGGCCACGGCCGGCTCAGCCATGCCGGGCACGGGCGCGGCGGCCTGGCCTTCGGACTCGAGCACGTCGCCCGCGGCCAGGAAGGCCTCGAAGGCCGGCACCCCGACCGCCAGGTCCAGGCGCAGGCGCAGGCTGTCGGGCGTGGCTTCCTCGACGTTCAGGTTGCGGACCACCGGCAGGGTCTGCAGGTAGCCCATGGCGCGGGTGAAGTCGTCGGCCAGGCGCATGCCGGTGATCAGCACGTGGTGCACGGCCGGTTCACCGACGTCGGCGCGGGTGGCATCGCGGCGGGCGATGGCGTCGGCGGCGCCGTCCGCGCCCGAGGCCAGGGCGCGCTGGGCGCTGGGGTCGGAAAACGACCAGCGGGACAGCTCGGTGTCGCCACGGGTCAGCACCCAATCGGCGGTCCAGCCCTGGCCTTCGCGGAACAGGCGGCCCAGCAGTTGGGTCTGGTGGCCGTAGCGTTCGGTCAGGGCCATCATCGGGCCGGGATTGCGGGCCCAGATGGTGTCCACGGCGGCCTGTTCGACCGCGCTGCCCGCGGGCAGGCCGAAGCTCAGGCCGCGTTCGGTGCCGCGGGTCGCCAGCGGCTTGACCACGTTGATCTGGCTGGCATTGACCAGCCGGGCGCCGCGGCCGTCGTCGATCGCCAGCCACAGGATCGGGCTGGGGCGGTCCGACCCCCAGAAGGGAAGGCCGGCGCCCACGACCAGCGCGTCCACCCGGTTGGGGTCGAACTGCACCTGCAGCGTGGTCTTGTAGACCGGGGCGCCGCCGATGGCGGTATTGCCCTGCTGGTCGGACGCGCCTTCGGAGGTGCGTTCCTCGCGCACGAAGCTGGCGGCCTTGGGCAGGGCGCGGCGCACCACCGGGTTGGCGGCGGCCAGCGGGTTGCCGGTCACCTTCACCAGCACCTGGGCCAGGGCCCGGGCGGTGGCGGCCCGGCGTTCACCGGCCGACTGGCCCAGCAGCTCGCTTTCACCGGTGTACAGCGCCATGTCGCGCGGGGCTTGGGTGTCGGCCAGCAGGTCGGCCGCGCTGGCAGGGGCCCCGGCGGCGGACTCTTCGGGCAGCGGCAGCTCGGGAACCTGCGCCCGGACGACCGCGAACGGCACGGCCAGCAGGACAATCAGGGCGACGAACAAACGGGCGTGGGGGCGTGGGCGCATGGACTCGGGGCGTGCGGGGCAGGCTGGAATGGTGCCGGATAGGCGTCGGCGCGTCCATGTCGGCCGCGCCATGGCCGGCTGGTAGAATGCCCGCCTTTCCCAGCGCCGGACCTGCCGTGACCACGCCCACTCCCCTCACCTACCGCGACGCGGGTGTTGATATCGACGCCGGCAATGAACTCGTCGAGCGCATCAAACCCCTGGTCAAGCGCACTTTCCGGCCGGAAGTGATGGGCGGGCTGGGCGGTTTCGGCGCCCTGTTCGACCTGGCCGGCAAGTACCGCGAACCCGTGCTGGTGTCGGGCACCGACGGCGTCGGCACCAAGCTCAAGCTGGCCCAGCAGCTGGGCCGCCACGACAGCATCGGCATCGACCTGGTCGGCATGTGCGTGAACGACGTGCTGGTGCAGGGCGCCGAGCCGCTGTTCTTCCTGGACTATTTCGCCACCGGCAAACTCGACGTCGACACCACGGTCGCCGTCGTTTCGGGCATCGCCAAGGGCTGCGAACTCGCCGGCTGCGCCCTGATCGGCGGCGAAACCGCGGAAATGCCCGACATGTACGGCCCGGGCGAATACGACCTGGCCGGCTTCACCGTCGGCGCTGTGGAAAAGTCGCAGCTGCTCGACGGCGCGAAGGTGCGCGAAGGCGACGTACTGCTGGGCATCGCCTCGTCCGGCCCGCACTCGAACGGCTACTCGCTGATCCGCCGCATCTACGACCGCGCCGGTCGCCCGGCCGACCTCGACGTCGGCGGCGTCAAACTGGTGGACGCGCTGATGGCACCCACCACCCTGTACGTGAAGCCGGTGCTGGACCTGCTGGGCAAGCACGCGCTGCACGCCATGGCCCACATCACCGGCGGCGGCCTCACCGAAAACATCATCCGCGTCATCCCCGACGGACTGGGCCTGGACATCGAGGCTTCGGCGATCGAACTGCCGCCGGTGTTCGACTGGCTGCAGCGCGAAGGCGCGGTGGCGCGCGAGGAAATGTGGCGCACCTTCAACTGCGGCATCGGCTTCGTGCTGGTGCTGTCGCCGGGCGACGTCGCCGCCGTGTCGGCGGACCTGCAGCGCCATGGCCTGGCGCACCGCGCCATCGGCAAGGTGGTGAAGGCCGGCGCCGAGCGCGTGCGCATCGGCTGACGATGCCCGGATTCCGGATCGCGGTACTGGCCTCGGGCCGCGGCAGCAACCTGGCCGCGCTGCTGCGCGCGATCGGCGACGGCCGCCTGCCCGCCAGCATCGTCGGCGTGTTTTCGGACAAACCCGGCTGCGGCGCCATCGCCATCGCCCGCGAACGCGGCCTGCACGCCGTCGCCCTGAGGCCACGCGACTACGCCGACAGGGCCGCCCACGATGAAGCGCTGTTCAGCGCCGTGGGGGATGTTCAGCCCGACCTCATCGTATGTGCGGGATACCTACGCATCATCACCGACACCACGGTGCGCCGATTCGAGGACCGCATGATCAACCTGCACCCATCCCTGCTGCCCCGCCATCCGGGCCTGGACACCCACGCCCGCGTCCTGGCCGCCGGGGAAGCCGAGCACGGGGCCAGCGTGCACGCCGTCATCCCGGCGCTGGACGCCGGCCCGGTACTGGCGCAGGTGCGCCTGGACGTGGGCGTCGGCGACACACCCGAATCGCTGGCCGACCGCCTGTCGCCGCGTGAACATGCCCTGCTGGTGGCCTGCACGACCGCGATTGCCGGCGGCCGCGCCCGGCTGGCCGGTGGCCGCTGGCTGTTTGACGGCCAGGCGCTCGACCAGCCCCTGCGGCTGGATGCCCTCGACCAGCTGCAGCGGGAGACGGCGCATGCGTAAGTTCCTGCGCGGCGCATTCGCCGTCTGCGCCCTGGCCCTGCCGCTGCTGGCCAGCGCCGTGTCGCCTCCCAAGCCTTTCAGCGCCGACTACGAAGTGCGCCGCAACGACCAGCGCATCGGCACCGGCCAGGTGTCGCTGCAGCGCGTGGGCGACGATGTCTACGAACTGGTGACACGCAGCCAGGCCACCGAGGGCCTCGCGGCACTGGCCGGCATTGAGCGCGAAGAGCGTTCGCGGCTTCGCTGGACCGGCAATGGCCTGGAGCTGGTGGCCTACCGCATGCAGCAGCAGGCCGGCTGGAAGAACCGCGAGGAGCAGCTTTCGGTGGACCGCGCCACCGGCCAGGTGAACAGCCGCTGGAAGGACCAGTCGGCGACCTACGCGGCCCCGGCCGGCCTGCTTGACGCACACGGCACCACCGCGGCGATCATGGCGGCGCTGGCGGCGGGTGAACGCGGCTCGATGGTGTTCCCGGTCGCCGGCCGCCGTGGCGTTGAAACCCAGACCTACCGCGTCGCCGCCGCGGTGCGCCTGCGCACCGCCATCGGCACGCAGCGCGCGCTTCGGGTGGAACGCCAGCGAAGCGCCGACAATGGCCGCATCACCAAACTCTGGTTCGCCCGCAACCACGGCTGGCTGCCGCTGCGCATCAAACAATACGAAACCGACGGCGAAACCCTGGACCTGCGGATCACCGCGATCCGTTAGCTCGGCAGGCGCCGGATCTTGGCGCCCAGGGTGCCGAGCTTTTCTTCGATGTTCTCGTAGCCGCGGTCGATGTGGTAGATCCGGTCGACCACGGTTTCGCCCTTGGCGACCAGGCCGGCGAGCACCAGCGACGCCGAGGCGCGCAGGTCGGTGGCCATCATCGGCGCGCCGGTCATCTGGGCGACGCCGCGGATGATGGCGGTGTTGCCCTCGATGCGGATGTCGGCGCCCAGGCGCTGCAGTTCGTTGAGGTGCATGAACCGGTTTTCGAAGATCGTTTCCGTGATCACGCCGACGCCGTCGGCGATGGTGTTCAGGGCCGCGAACTGCGCCTGCATGTCGGTCGGGAAGGCCGGGTACGGCGCCGTGGTCAGGTTCACCGACCTGGGCCGCTTGCCGCGCATGTCGACGGTGATCGAATCGGCGGTCACCGTGAGGTGGGCGCCGGCTTCTTCGAGCTTCACCAGCACCGCGTCCATGGTGTCGGCGCGGGTGCGGCGGGCGGTGACCCGGCCGCCGGTCATGGCGCCGGCCACCAGGAAGGTGCCGGCTTCGATGCGGTCGGGCAGCACGTCGTAGTGGATGCCGGCCAGGCGATCCACGCCATGAACGACAATCCGGTTGGTGCCGGCGCCTTCGATGTCGGCGCCCATGGCGATCAGGCAGTTGGCCAGGTCGACGACTTCCGGCTCCATCGCGCAGTTCTCCAGCACGGTGGTGCCCTTGGCCAGGGCCGCGGCCATCAGCACGTTCTCGGTGCCGGTGACGGTGATCATGTCGAATACGTAGCGGCCGCCGCGCAGGCGTTCGGCGCGGGCCTTGATGAAGCCGTTCTCCACGCTGACCTCGGCGCCCAGCGCCTGCAGGCCGCGGATGTGCTGTTCGACCGGGCGCGAACCGATCGCGCAGCCACCGGGCAGCGACACTTCGGCGTGGCCGAAGCGGGCCAGCAGCGGACCCAGCACCAGGATCGAGGCGCGCATGGTCTTCACCAGCTCGTAGGGCGCCACGGTGGAGGTGATGAAGCGCGGGTCGGCGGTGATGGTGAGCTTTTCATCCACCATCAGCTGCACGCCCATCGCGCCCAGCAGTTCCATGGTGGTGGTGACGTCGTGCAGGTGCGGCACGTTGCCGATCGAGATCGGGCCGTCGGCCAGCAGGGTGGCGGCCAGGATGGGCAGCACGGCGTTCTTGGCGCCGGAAATCTGCACGTCCCCGTTTAGCGGCTCGCCGCCGGTGATTACGATCTTTGCCATGTGGTCTGGGGTCTCAGGCCTGGGCGGCCTTGTCGGCTTCTTCGGGAGTCAGGGTGCGCAGGGCCAGGGCGTGGATCTCGCCGCCCATCTTTTCGCCCAGCGTGGCATAGACCATGCGGTGGCGCGCCAGCGGCATCTTGCCGGCGAAGGCATCGGACACCACGGTGGCCTCGAAATGCACCCCGTCGTCGCCGCGCACCTGGGCACTGGCGCCGGGCAGGCCGGTTTCGATGAGTTCCTGGATGATCTGGGGATTCATGGGCGAGCGGGGCGCGGCGGGCGCGCAGGCCTTACAATGCGGCCCCGCATCATACTCCCTGCGCCCGCCCATGAATGCCCCCCCAGCCGCCCTGGCAGTCACCGACGAGGCCCTGATCGCCAGTGGCCGCGCCGTCATCGACATCGAGGCACAGGCCCTGGAAGCCGTGAAAGGCGGCCTGGGCGCCGACTTCGCCGCCGCCTGCCGGCATATCCTGGCCTGCACCGGCCGGGTGGTCTGCACCGGCATGGGCAAGTCCGGCCATATCGCCACCAAGATCGCCGCCACCCTGGCTTCCACCGGCACGCCGGCGTTCTTCATGCACCCGGGCGAAGCCAACCACGGCGACCTGGGCATGGTGACCGACGCCGACGTGGTGCTGGCGCTGTCCAATTCCGGCGAAAGCGACGAAATCCTGTCCATCGTCCCCTCGCTCAAGCGCCAGGGCAACGTGCTGATCTCGATGACCGGCCGACCCGCCTCCAGCCTGGCCCGCCTGGCCGAGGTGCACCTGGACGCCAGCGTGCCGGCCGAGGCCTGCCCGCTGGGCCTGGCGCCGACCTCGTCCACCACCGCCGCCCTGGCCCTGGGCGACGCGCTGGCGGTGGCCCTGCTGGAGGCCCGCGGGTTCACCGCCGAGGACTTCGCCCGCTCGCACCCGGCCGGTGCGCTGGGCCGCCGCCTGCTGCTGCGCATTCGCGACGTCATGCACACCGGCGACGACGTCCCGGTGGTGCACGTGCACGCCAGTACCTCCGAGGCGCTGCTGGAAATGACCCGCAAGCGCCTGGGCATGACCGCCGTCGTGGACGCCGACGGCGTGCTGCAGGGCGTGTTCACCGACGGCGACCTGCGCCGCTGCCTGGACGACGAGGACACCGACCTCAAGGCCACGCCGGTCAGCCAGCTGATGGGCCGCTCGCCCAAGGCCATCGGCGCCGACGCCCTGGCGGTCGAGGCGGCGCACCTCATGGAGGAGCACAAGATCAGCGCGCTGGTCGTGCTGGACGCCCAGCGGCGGGTGATCGGCGCCCTGAACATTCATGACCTGTTGCGCGCACGCGTGGTGTGATCCCGACGATGATCCTTTCCGAATCCGACCTCCGCGACCGCGCCGGCCGCATCCGCCTCGCCTGTTTCGACGTGGATGGCACGCTCACCGATGGCCGCCTCATCTATGACGGCGAAGGCCGGGAATCCAAGGCCTTCCACGTGCTCGACGGCCAGGGCATCAAACTGCTCGAGGAAAACGGCGTCACCGTCGCGCTGGTCACCGCCCGCCGCAATGCCGCGGTGCAGGCGCGCGCCCGCGACCTGGGCCTGCAGCATGTGTTCGCCGGGGTGAAGGACAAGGGCGCGGTGCTGCTGCAGCTGTGCGAAACGCTGGAGCTGACGCCCGCGCAAGCCACCCACATGGGCGACGACCTGCCCGACCTGCCCGCCCTGCTGCAGGTCGGCCTGGCCGCCGCGCCGGCCAACGCCCATCCCTGGGTGGCCGAGCGCGTGCACTGGCAGTCGCGCGCCCGCGGTGGCGAAGGCGCCGTCCGGGAACTGTGCGACCTGATCCTGGACGCCAAGGGTCTGCGACAAGCCGTGCTGGACCGGTTCGGCGTGGCATGAGCCGCCAGGCGCTCAACGTGCTGCTGTTCGTGTTCGCCATCGGCCTGGGCGGCTACGCCGCCTGGCAGTGGCAGCGCAACCGCGTGCCGCCGCCGGAGCCCACCCAGCGCTCGGACTACGTGTTGCGGGAATTCGAGCTGACGGCGCTCGACGACAACGGCGGCGAGTCGTTCACCCTGCGTTCGCCCTACCTGGAACGTGATCGGGATGGCAAAAGCCTGACCATCCGCCGGCCGCGCTTCACGTTCCCCAGCGATTCCGGCCGCTGGCAGGTCCGCTCGGACACGGCCTGGGTCAGCCCCAAGGCCAACGAAGTGCAGCTGCTTGGCGGCGTCAACATGGTCGGCCCGACCGAACCGTCGGGGCTGCGGACGCGGTTTGGCACCGACACCCTGTCGATCTTCCCCAACGACCAGCGCGCCAGCACGGACGACCGGGTTAACATCACCCAGGGCGACTCCGCCGTCGCCGGCATCGGCCTGCGGGTGGACCTGGCCGCCAAGCGTTTCCAGTTGCTCAACGACGTCAAGGGACACTATGCGCCACGCCAGTGAACTGCCTATCGGACTCATCTTCCTCGCCGCCCTCGTGCTGGCGCCGCCCGCGCTGGCCAAGTCCGGCGACCGCAACCAGCCGATGGACATCAGCGCCGACCGCACCGATGCCCTGCTCGGCGACGACAGCGTGTCCACGCTCGAAGGCAACGTGCGCATCCGCCAGGGCACGCTGGAGGTGGACGCCGAACGCGCCGAAGTGCATCGCGCCGCGGGCGACATCAACCGGATCGTGCTGACCGGCAGCCCGGCGCGCCTGCGCCAGGTGTCCGACGCCGGCGAACCGATGGACGCGCGGGCCAATCGCGTGGTCTACCTGCTGGGCGACGAATCCATGATGCTCACCGGCAACGTCGTCATCACCCAGCCACGCGGCAACCTGCGCGGCGAAACGGTCAAGTACGACATCAACACCGGCCGCATCGACGGCGGTGGCGACGGCGCCCGGGTGTCCATGCGCATCCTGCCCAAGTCCGCCGCGGCCGACTGATGCTCACCGCCACGGGCCTGGCCAAGCGCTACCGCTCGCGCCAGGTGGTGCAGGACTTCGCCATGGAGGTGCGGCCCGGCGAGGTGGTCGGCCTGCTGGGCCCCAACGGCGCCGGCAAGACCACCTGCTTCTACATGATCGTCGGCCTGGTCGGCCCCGACGCGGGCCGCATCACGCTCGACGGCAGGGACATCACCGCCCTGCCCATGCACGAACGCGCCCGCCTGGGCCTGGGCTACCTGCCGCAGGAAGCCTCGGTGTTCCGCAAGCTCAGCGTCGCCGACAACATCCACGCCGTGCTGGAACTGCGCAAGGACCTCGATGCCACCGGCCGCGCCGACGAACTGGCGGCGCTGATGGAGGAACTGCAGGTCGGCCACGTGGCCGAACAGCCGGGTGCCAGCCTGTCGGGCGGCGAACGCCGCCGGGTCGAGATCGCCCGCGCCCTGGCCGCCCGGCCACGCTTCATGCTGCTCGACGAACCCTTCGCCGGCGTCGACCCGATTTCGGTCGGCGACATCCAGAAGATCGTGCGCCACCTCAAGGCCCGGGGCATCGGCGTGCTGATCACCGACCACAATGTCCGCGAAACCTTGGGCATTTGCGACCACGCGTATATCCTCAATGCCGGCAGCGTGCTCGCCCGGGGAACGCCCGACGAGGTGCTGGCCAATCCCGACGTGCGTCGCGTCTACCTCGGCGATTCCTTCCGCCTGTAGCCGCGGCCCCGCCGCCCCCCCAGCGGACCGCCATGAAACCATCCCTCCAGACCCGACTTGGCCAGCAGCTGTCCCTGACGCCCCAGCTGCGCCAGGCGATCCGGCTGCTGCAGCTGTCGGCGCTGGAACTGGAAACCGAGCTCAACCAGGCCCTGGAGTCGAACCCGCTGCTCGAACGCGGCGACGAAGACCAGGGCGACGACCGCCCCGAGGGCGAAAAGCCCGAGGAGCCGAGCCAGGAAGACACCCCCGGCGATGCCCCGGAGCCCGACGAATTCGAGCGCGCGGAGGTCGACGAGTGGTACGAGGCCCCCGCCGGTGACCGCCGCCACAGCGACGGCGGCGAACCCGACGAACTCAGCGCCGCCGCGCCGATCGACCTCCACGCCCACCTGGTCTGGCAGCTGCAGCTGAGCCACCTGGGCCCGCGCGACCTGGCGATCGGCCAGGCCGTGATTGAAGCCATCAATGACGACGGCTACCTCGAAGGCCCGCTGGCCGACATCCAGGCCGCCCTGCAGCCCGAGCTCGACGTCTCCGACGCCGAGATCGAAACCGTGCTGCACATCGTCCAGCATTTCGACCCGGTCGGCGCGGGCGCCCGCTGCCTGTCCGAATGCCTGTGCGTCCAGCTGAGCCTGCTAAGCGACGACACCCCGGGCCTGGACCTGGCCACCCGGCTCAGCAAGGACCACCTCGATGCCCTGGCCCGCCTGGGCGCCGACCGCCTGGGCGGGCAGCTGGGCGAGTCCGCCGAGGACATGGCCACGGCCGTGGCCCTGCTGCGCACGCTCGACCCCAAGCCCGGCGCCCAGATCGGCGGCAGCGAACCCGAATATATCGCCCCCGACGCCATCGCCTATCGCCAGAACGGCGTCTGGAAGGTCCGGCTGGCCGCCGGCAGCCGGCCCCGGCTGGCGATCAATCGCCACTATGAAAGCCTGATCGGCAAGGCCAGCCGCGAGGACGACAGCTACCTGCGCGGCCAGCTGCAGGAGGCCCGGTGGCTCATTAAGAGCCTGGAAACCCGCGCCGACACCGTCGAACGGGTGGCCCGGGCGATCGTTCGCCAGCAGTCGGCCTTCCTGGACCATGGCAACGAGGCCATGCGCCCGCTGACCCTGCGCGAAGTGGCCGAAGAACTGGGCCTGCACGAGTCCACCGTGTCGCGGGCGACCACCCGCAAGTACCTGCGCACGCCGCGTGGCACCTTTGAATTCAAGCACTTCTTCGGCTCGGGCATCGCCACCGACCATGGCGGCTCGGCCTCGTCCACGGCCATCCAGGCCATGATCCGCAAGCTGATCGAGGGCGAAAGCCCGCGCTCGCCGCTTTCGGACCAGAAACTGGCCGAAAGCCTTAAGGCCGAAGGCATCCCCGTGGCCCGGCGAACCGTGGCAAAATACCGTGAATCCATGAACATCCCCGCCTCCAACGAGCGGCAGCGGCTGGCCTGAGGGCAAACCAATGGCCCATGCCAGCCCCGGCGCGCAGATGCGCAGACTCCCCCAAGACTTGACCTCGGTCACGCCTCGTTATCACCGGGCGTGATTACCTGTAGTTGTACCCACCAAGGAGGATCGTGACCATGCGGATCGACATCAGCGGCCACCAGATGGACGTCACCCCGGCCCTTCGCGACTACGTCAACGACAAGTTCGCGCGCGTCAACCGCCACTACGACCACCACGCCGAGGCCCGGGTCATCCTCTCGGTCGACAAGCTCGACCAGCGGGCCGAAGCCACCGTGGGCACCGCCGGCAAGACCGTGCATGCCGACGCCGTGGCCCCCGACATGTACGCCGCCATCGACATGCTCGCCGACAAGCTCGACCGCCTGCTGCTCAAGCAGAAGGAAAAGATGACCGACCACCACCGCGGCGAATCCGCCGCCCGTTCGGACAGCTTCGGCTAGGCCGTGCATCTGCTCGACCTGCTAAGCCCGGGGCGCGTCGTCGCCCCGGGCCCGATCCCCGGCAAGAAGCGACTGCTCGAGAAGGCATCCGGCCTGCTCGCCGAGGGCAATGCGGATCTCGAGCGCGCCGTATTCGACAGCCTGGTCGGCCGCGAACGCCTGGGCAGCACCGGCCTGGGCCATGGCGTCGCCATCCCGCATGGCCGCAGCGCCAAGGTCGCCACCGCCGTCGGCTGCTTCCTGCGCCTCGCCGAACCGGTGGATTTCGGCTCCCCCGACGGCATGCCGGTGGACCTGGTGTTCGCCCTGGTCGTGCCCGAGCATTTTTCCTCGCAGCACCTGATGCTGCTTTCGCAGCTGGCCGAAATGTTCGGCGACGCCGATTTCCGCGACCAGCTGCGCGCCGCCCGCGACGCCGCCGTCCTGCATGGCCTGCTGGCGGACTGGCAGGCCAGCCACCCCGAGGCCGGCTGAGCCCATGACCGACCGCCTGAGCGCCCGCGAACTTTTCGACGAACTGGGCGACCGGCTCGAGATGCGCTGGCTTTCCGGCCAGCGCGGCGGCGAACGGCTCATCGAACGCGGCGAACACCTCTCGCGGCGACCGTCGCTGGCCGGCTATCTCAACGTCATCCACCCGAACAAGGTGCAGATCATCGGCTCGGCCGAACTGGCCTGGCTCGACGGCCTGGACGCACGCACGCGCTGGGAAGTGCTGCTCAAGATCATGGAATCGCGGCCGCTGGCGATGGTGATCACCCAGAACCAGTCCTGCCCCGCCGACCTGCGCGACGCCGCCGAAGAAAGCGAGACCCCGCTGTGGGTGTCGCCCCGGCGCGGCTACGAACTGCTCAACCTGCTGCAGTACCACCTGGCCCGTTCGCTGGCGCCGCGGATCACGCTGCACGGCGTGTTCATGGAGATCTATTCGATCGGCGTGCTGGTCACCGGCGACTCCGGCGCCGGCAAGAGCGAACTGGCGCTGGAACTGATCAGCCGCGGCCACCGCCTGGTCGCCGACGATGCCCCCGAATTCACCCAGATCGCGCCCGACGTGCTCGACGGCACCTGCCCCGAACTCCTGCAGGACCTGCTGGAAGTACGCGGACTGGGCGTGCTCAACATCCGGGAAATGTTCGGCGACACCGCCGTGAAGCGGAACAAGTACCTGCGCCTGGTCGTGCACCTGGAACAGACCCCGCAGCAGAGCGACGAAGCCATGGCCCGCATCACCGGCGAATCCGGCAGCCGCAAGGTGCTGGACCTGGACGTGCCCGTGGTCGAACTGCCCGTGGCCGCCGGCCGCAACCTGGCGGTGCTGACCGAAGCCGCCGTGCGCCTGCACCTGCTGCGCAGCAAGGGCATGGACCCGGCGGCGGCCTTCCTGGCACGCCACAGCGCCTTCCTGCAGCAGGGGGAAAAACAATGAGCGCCGACCCGTCGCGTCCGTTGCTTTACGTCATCACCGGCCTGTCGGGTTCGGGCAAGTCGGTCGCGCTCAAGACGCTTGAAGACCTGGACGTCCACTGCACCGACAACCTGCCGGTGGAACTGCTGCCGCAATTCGTGCGCTCGGTGACGGGCGGCGAAGGTGGCGCCAGCCGGCTGGCGGTGGGCATCGACGTGCGCAATGCCTCGGACCTGGCTCGCATCCCGGAGTGGCTGTCGGCGCTGGGCGAAATGGGCATCGACCACCAGCTGGTGTTTTTCGAAACCCGTGACGACACCCTGCTCAAGCGCTATTCCGATACGCGCCGCAAGCACCCGCTCAGCCACGACGGCCTGGCCCTGGCCGACGCCATCGAACTCGAGCGCGTGCGCCTGCGCCCGCTCAAGGCCATCGCCGACCTGGTGATGGACACCTCGGACATGAACGTGCACCAGATGCGCCGCGAGGTGATCACCGCGCTGGGCGTGGGCACCCACCAGGACATGTCGCTGCTGTTCGAATCCTTCGCCTACAAGCGGGGCCTGCCTGCGGACGCGGACTTCGTGTTCGATGCCCGCGCCCTGCCCAATCCGCACTGGGATGCCCGCCTGCGCCCGCTGTCGGGCCGCGACGCCTCGGTGCGCGAGTACCTCGAAGTCGATCCCCAGGTGCAGGAATTCGTGGCCCAGGTCGAAGCTTTCCTCGACACCTGGGTGCCACGCTTCGAGGCCGGCACCCGCAGCTACCTCACCATCGCCTTCGGCTGCACCGGCGGCCGGCACCGGTCGGTCTACCTGGCCGAACGCCTGGCCGCGCATTGCCGCGAAAAAGGCCGGGACGGCGTGCTCACCTTCCATCGCGAGCTCGACTGATGTCGGTTGGCGTGCTGCTGCTGAGCCATCCCGGGGTCGGCAGCGCCGTGCTGTCGGCGGCGCGCGGGCTGCTGGGCAGCCTGCCGCTGGCCACCGAAGCCTTCGAAGTGCCATGGGAAGCCGAACCCGAGCAACTGCTGGCCGCCGCCAGCCGCGCGATGCGCAAGGTCGACGCCGGCGACGGCGTGCTGCTGCTGACCGACCTGTACGGCGCCAGCCCGGCCAGGCTGGCCGAAAGACTGGTGCACCTGGGCACGCCCGCCCGGCGGGTGAGCGGCCTGGGCCTGCCCATGCTGCTGCGGGTGCAGAATTACCCCGAGCACGACCTGGAAGAACTGACGCGCACGGCGGCCGCCGGCGCCCGCAACGGAGTGGTGGTGGACGATGCTTGAGCGCGAACTGCAGGTGACCAACAAACTCGGCCTGCACGCGCGCGCGGCGGCCAAGCTGGTGCAGCTGCTTTCGGGCTACCGGTGCCAGGCCACCCTGCTCGGCCGCGGCCGGGAAGTGAACGCCAAGTCCATCATGGGCGTGCTGCTGCTGGCCGCGGCGCCCGGAGCCACCCTGCTCATGCGGGTGGAGGGCGAGGACGAGGCCGAAGCCCTGGCCGCCGCCGCCGCGCTGTTCGAGCGCGGATTCGACGAGCAAGGCTGATGCGCCGCCAGCTGCGTGGCGTCACTGCCTCGCGTGGCCTGGCCCTGGGTCGCGCCCGCGTGCTGCATCCGCAGGCGCTGGTGGTGGAAGAAACGCGGATCAGCGCCGACCAGGTCGAGGCCGAGCTGGCCCGCCTGCACGCGGCCCTGGACGCCACCCGCGGCGAGCTGCGCGCCCTGCGCGACCGCCTGCACGGCGCCCTGGCCCAGGAAGTGGGTGAGTTCATTGACCTGCACGCCATGATCCTGGACGACCCGGAGCTGCTGCAGGGCCTGGACGACCTGGTGCGCACCGGCCGCTACGGCGCCGACTATGCCCTGAAGCTGCAGCGCGATCGGCTGGCGGCGGTGTTCGAGGGCATGGACGACGACTACTTCCGCAGTCGCCTCGAGGACCTCGACCACGTGGTCGGCCGCATACACGCCGCCCTGCACCGCCGCGGCGACGACGCGGTGGAAGGCCTGGCCGGCGAAATCCTGGTCTGTGAAACCGTGGCGCCGGCGGAACTTGCCGCCTGGCAGGCCCGCGGCGTGGTCGCGGTGGCCACGACCACCGGCAGCCCGCTTTCGCACAGCGCCATCCTGGCCCGCAGCCTGCACCTGCCGCTGCTGGTGAACGTGTCCGACCTGCTGGCGCACGCCAACGACGGCGACGCGCTGATGATCGACGCCAGCCACGGCGAGCTGGTGCTCGAACCCGGGCCCGGCGACCTGGCCCACTACCACGCCCGCCAGGCCCAGATCGGCCGCGAGCGCGCCCAGCTGGCCCGGCTGCGCCGCCAGCCCACGCGCACCAAGGACGGCGTGGACATCCGCCTTTACGCCAACGCCGAGTCGCGCGAGGACGTCGCCGAAGCGCACGCCCTGGGCGCCGACGGCGTCGGCCTGTATCGCACCGAGTTCCTGTTCCTCAAGCGC
This sequence comes from Arenimonas soli, assembly GCF_014643775.1. Lineage (GTDB taxonomy): Bacteria > Pseudomonadota > Gammaproteobacteria > Xanthomonadales > Xanthomonadaceae > Arenimonas > Arenimonas soli. Next base: position 400,366 of record NZ_BMKC01000003.1, on the reverse strand, counting down.
AACGAGCTGCCGACCGAAGAAGAACAGTTCCTGGCCTACCGCGACCTGGTGCTGGGACTGGCCGGCCGGGTGGCGACCATCCGCACCCTGGACCTGGGCGCCGACAAGGCCGACCGCACCGGACTGGCGCTGCGCAGCGAACCCAACCCGGCGCTGGGCCTGCGCGGCGTGCGGCTGTCGCTGGCGCATCCGGACCTGTTCCTGACCCAGCTGCGGGCGATCCTGCGCGCCAGCGCCTACGGGCCGGTGCGCATCCTGGTGCCGATGGTCAGCGGCCGTGAAGAAATGCAGCAGGTGTGCGACCTGCTCGATCGCGCCCGGACCTCGCTGCAGGACGAGGGCCGCCAGGTCGGCCCGGTGGCCGAGCTGGGCGCCATGATCGAAGTGCCGGCGGCCGCCCTGGGCCTGGGCGACATCGTCGACCTGGTGGACTTCGTTTCGGTCGGCACCAACGACCTGGTGCAGTACCTGCTGGCCACCGACCGCAACCACGAAGCCCTGGCGGAACTGTATTCGCCGCGGCACCCGTCGGTGCTGCGCCTGCTGTCCGAAGTCTTCGCCTTCGGCCGCCGCAACGGCATCCCGGTGGCGGTCTGCGGGGAAATGGCCAGCGAAGCGGCCAACGTGCCGCTGCTGCTGGCCCTGGGCCTGCGCGACTTCAGCCTGCATCCCTCGACCCTGCTGGAAGTGCGCAAGGCCGTGCGCGAGGCCGACCTCGGCAGCCTGCGCCGGCGCGCCACCACCCTGCTGCGCTGCCACGACCGCGCCGCCATCGACCGCTGGCTGCAACGCTGCTGACCCTCCTGTAGGAGCACCTCCCGGCGCGAATCTTTTGCCCTTGGCCTTCCGGCCAAGCACAGCGCCGTAGTTGCAGCAACCGCGGGTGGAGGCGCCGCGCCTTCGCCCCGGCCGACACGCCGCAAGTACGTCCATGTAGGCTCATCGTCGACATCCATGTCTCCGATGGTCGACCGGGGCGAAGGCGCGACACCTCCTCAACGCCACGTGGTGGCCGATGGGAAAGCGGCTTCCCGGCAACTCGGGGCGATAGCCAGAGCTGACGGCGCGAGCACACGTTGCGCTCTTGATCTCCCGGCGGCCCCGACGTTCCTTCCAGGAGGTAGCGTGCGTCTGCCCTGGCCGACTCTCAGAGACATGGATGTCGACGAGAAGCCCCCTGCAATGCGTTCACGGTCGCGGTCAGGGCAGATGCACGCTGCCTCCACCCGCGACACCTGCGGGGGCGACGCATTGCTTGGCCGGAAGGCCAAGGGCAGAAGATTCGCGCCTGGAAGCGCTCCAACAAGACGGCGGTTGCCGTCATAATGCCGGGGCCTGTTCCGGAGCCCGCCGATGGCCGACGCCGCGCACCACGACAAGACCGCCCGGCAGCTTCGGCTGCTGTCGGACGCGCTCGACTCTGGCCGGCTGGGGCCGGTGCGGCGGCTGGTGAATTCGCTGTCGCCGGCCGAAATCGGCAACCTGCTCGAATCGCTGCCGCCGGCCAAGCGCAACATCGTCTGGGGCCTGGTCGATCCCGAGGACGACGGCGAAGTGCTGGTGCACGTCGGCGATGACGTCCGCGAAAGCCTGCTGGCCGAGATGGACACCGACGAAATCGTCGCGGCCGTCGAAGACCTGGACATCGACGACCTGGCCGAACTGGCCGAAGACCTGCCCGACACGGTCATCGAGGAAGTGCTCAAGTCGATGGACCGGGAGAACCGGGAACGGCTCGAGCAGGTGCTGTCCTACGAAGAGGACAGCGCCGGCCGCCTGATGAACCCGGACGTGATCACGGTGCGCACGGACGTCACCGTGGACGTGGTGCTGCGCTACCTGCGCCTGCGCGGCGAAATCCCCGAACACACCGACCACCTGTTCGTGGTCAGCCGGCGGCACCAGTACCTGGGCCGCGTGTCCGTGGCGTCGCTGCTGACCCACGACGCCAGCACGCCGATCAACGAACTCTTCGACGACGAACAGCCGGCCATCCCGGTCGACACGCCGGCGCACGACGTCGCCAGCCAGTTCTCGGACCACGACTGGGTTTCCGCGCCGGTGGTGGACCACAACAACATCCTGCTCGGCCGCATCACCATCGACGACGTGGTGGACATCATCCGCGACCACGCCGCGCACCAGGCGCTCAGCGCCGCCGGCCTGGACGAGGACGAGGACATGTTCAGCCCGGTCGCGCGCGCGGCGCGGCGGCGGGCGCTTTGGCTGGGCATCAACCTGCTTACCGCCTTCCTGGCCTCCTGGGTCATCGGCCGCTTCGAAGGCACCATCGAACGCCTGGTGGCGCTGGCCGTGCTGATGCCCATTGTCGCCAGCATGGGCGGCGTCGCCGGCACCCAGACGCTCACCCTGATGGTTCGCGGCATGGCCCTGGGCCAGGTCGGCATGGGCAACGTCGGCGCCCTGCTCAACAAGGAAGTGATGGTCGGCCTGCTCAATGGCCTGGCCTGGGCGATGGTCGTGGGCGTGGTGGCGGCGCTTTGGTTCGGCGACTGGCCGCTGGGCGGCGTCATCGCCGCGGCGATGGTGATCAACCTGGTCACCGCGGCCCTGGCCGGCGTCGGCGTGCCGCTGCTGCTGCGGCGACTGCGCATTGATCCGGCCCTGGCCGGCGGCGTGGTGCTGACCACGGTCACCGACGTGATGGGCTTTTTCTCCTTCCTGGGCCTGGCGACGCTGGTCCTGCTTTAGGCCATGGCGCTTATCCGCACCGTCGCGGCCGTGCTGTGCAATGACCAGGGCCAGGTGCTGCTGGTGCGCAAGACAGGCACCGACACCTTCATCCAGCCCGGTGGCAAGCGCGAACCGGGCGAGGACGCGCTGCAGACCCTGGCGCGCGAACTGGCCGAGGAAATCGGCGTGGCCCTGCGGCCGGGCGCCGTTCGCCTGGGCGAATTCGAGGACGTCGCGGTGAACGAACCGGGCACCCGCGTGCAGGCGGAGGTTTTCCTGGCCAGCGCCGACGGCACGCCCGCGGCCGGCGCCGAGATCCAGGAACTGGCCTGGGTGGACCCGGCGGCACCGGGCGATCGCAGGATCGCGCCGCTGTCGCGCTGGCAGATCCTGCCGATGCTGGCCTCGCTGTGGAAACCGGCGGTGCGCGAAGCCGACCGGCACTACCTCTGGGGTGGCAACAACGACGGCTGGCACCTGCTGCAGCGCCACGACCTGTCGGTGATCGCCGAACACGTGCCGCCCGGCGGCCGCGAACACCGGCACCGCCACGGGCAGGCGCGGCAGTTCTTCTACATCCTTTCCGGCCGCGCGATGATCGAACTGGCGGGGCGCGAGGTGGCGCTCGCCGCGGGCCAGGGCCTGGAGGTGCCGCCGGGGTTGCCGCACCAGTTCAGCAACCCGTTCGACGAGGCCGTGGACTTCCTGGTGGTGTCGCAGCCCAGCGCGCGCGGCGACCGCAAGGACGATTGAGTCTCAGCGCGGAACCGGCTTGCCTTGCTCGGCCAGGGTCAGCGCGACCTTGTCGCGCAGGTAGGCGGGTTCCAGCGCGTCGGCGGCGATGGCCTCGCCGCGCTGCCAGGCGCGCACGGCCAGGCGGGCGAGATCGCGCGCGTGCGGCAGCGCGCCGGCATCGAAACCGGAAAGCCGGTCGCCCAGGCGGGCGACCAGCGCAGCGTCGCCGGCCGCGAAGCCGGAGCCGACGCCCTGCAGCGACGTGCCGGGAGGCGGCGCTTCGGAAGGGGCGCACAGGGTTTCCGGGCCGGCGGCGCTGACCAGGCCGTCGGCATCGCGCACGAACGCACCCAGGTAGATCTCGCCCATGCGCGCGTCGATGGCGGCAAGGATGTTTTCGCCCTGCCCCTGCATCGCCAGCACCGCCAGCGTGGACACCGGCAGCACCGGCCGGTCGAGCGCCAGCGCCAGGCCCTGCACCAGCGCGATGGCCAGGCGCACGCCGGTGAAGGCACCGGGGCCGCGGCCGACGGCGATCGCGTCGAGCTGCGACTTGGCCAGGCCGGCTTCGGCCAGCAGTTCATCGGCCCAGGGCAGCACCAGCTGGGTATGCCGGCGCGGCGCCAGTTCGTGGCGCGCGAACACCTGGCCGTCGGCGTACACGGCGACGGAGCAGGCTTCGGTGCTGGTTTCGATGGCCAGGAGCTTCATGGCGTGGATTGTGCCGCAAGCGATGCGGCGTTCGCGCTGGCGCCCGGATCCGCGTCGGCAGCGGCGAAAAAGCGCTGCACGTCTTCGATGTCGCGGGTGCGCGGGAACGGCGGCAGGCTGGCCAGGAAGCTGCGGCCATAGGGTTTGCCGAGCAGGCGCGGGTCGCACAGCACCAGCACGCCGCGGTCGTGGTCGCTGCGGATCAGCCGGCCGACGCCCTGCTTGAGCGCGATCACCGCCTGCGGCAGCTGTTCGTCGCGGAAGGGGTTGCCGCCGCGGCGGCGCACGGCCTCGAGCCGGGCTTCGAGCACGGGGTCGTCGGGCGCGGCGAAGGGCAGGCGGTCGATGACCACCACGCTGAGCGCCTCGCCGGCGACGTCCACGCCTTCCCAGAAACTGGCGGCGCCCAGCAGCACGCCGTTGCCCGAAGCGCGGAAACGTTCCAGCAGCACGCTGCGCGGCGCGGTGCCCTGCACGAACAGCGGCCAGGGTGCGTCGCGCAGTTCTTCGGCGGCCTCGCGCAGGGCGCGGTGCGAGGTGAACAGCAGGAAGGCGCGTCCCTTGGAGGCTTCCAGCACCGGCCAGGCGACGTCGAGCACGGCGCCGACGTACTCGCGGCTGTTGGGCTCGGGCATGCCACGCGGCAGGTAACACAGGGCCTGGTTGGGCCAGTCGAAGGGGCTGGGCTGGAGCAGCTCGCGCGGCTCGTCCAGGCCCAGGCGCCGGCCCAGGTGGGCGAAGTGGCCGTCCACCGCCATCGTTGCCGACGTGAAGATCCAGGCGGCGCGACTTCTTTCGCGGTACTCGCGCAGCGGGCCCGACACATCCAGCGGCGTGCGCTGCAGGGTGAAGCCACGCTGGGTGAGTTCGTACCACTTCACCGAGAAGTTGTCGGCAAGACCGGGGTCAGAAGAACCGGGGTCAGAGTCGCCTTTTCCCGGGGCATCGTCGGTCGCCGATTCAACGTCGGGGAAAGTCGACTCTGACCCCGGTTTTTCCGCCGGCTTCTCGCCGAGCCATGCGGCGAGGCGGCGGCGAAGTTCGACCGCCCGGTCGCAGCAGGCCGCGAATCCCGGGGCGGCATCCGACAGCGGGCCGAGCACGCGCTGCAGTTCGGCCAGGGTGTGTTGCAGGTGCTGTAGCGCCGCCGGCGCGCCGGCCACGGCCAGCAGCCGCGCCTGCGGGCCGCGCTGGGGCAGCTTGTCCAGGGCCAGGCGCAGGTCGCGCATGGCCTGTTCCAGCGCGCGCGCCGGGCCCATCACCGTGGCCAGGGACGCGGTGACGTTCTTGCACTCGGCCAGGCAATCGCGGGCCAGGTCCAGCAGCTGCCGCGCCGAAATGCCTTCGCCGAAAAACTGCGCGGCCAGTTCCGGCAGCTGGTGCGCTTCGTCCAGGACGAAGGCCGACGCGCCGGGCAGGATTTCGCCGAACCCTTCCTGCTTGATCGCCAGGTCGGCGAGCAGCAGGTGGTGGTTGACCACCACCAGGTCGGCGGCCTGCGCCTGCTGGCGGGCCTTGGCCACGAAACACTCGTCCCAGAACGGGCACTCGCTGCCCAGGCAGTTGTCGGCCGTGGAGGTGACCTGCGGCCACAGCGGCGAATCCTCGGGCAGGTCGGCCAGTTCGGCCAGGTCGCCGCGCATCGTTCGGCCGGCCCAGGCGACCACGCGCTGGAAATGACCGACCACTTCGCGCGACTGGAATTTTTCCCCCTTGGCCTGTTCAAGCCGGTACAGGCACAGGTAGTTGGCCCGGCCCTTGAGCAGCGCGGTCTTGATGCCGGCGCCCAGGGCCTGGCGCACGCGCGGCAGGTCGCGGTGGTAGAGCTGGTCCTGCAGCGCCCGCGTGCCGGTGGACAGGATCACGCGCTGGCCCGACAGCAGCGCCGGCACCAGGTAGGCGTAGGTCTTGCCGGTGCCGGTGCCCGCCTCGGCGACCAGGGTGGCGCGGTCGTCAATGGCGTCGGCGACCGACTGGGCCAGCTGGTTCTGCGCCGACCGCGGCACGAAGCCCTCCAGACCGGTCGCCAGCGGCCCGTCCGGCGCCAGCGCGGCCAGCGTGCGTTCGGCCAGGTCGCCCACTTACATGCGGACCGGCGGCGACACCGTGCAGGACTCGCCCTGGCGGTGGGCGACACCGGCCGCCTCGTGCGCGCCGCGCATGGCGCGGGCGTGGCCGATGGTGGCCCAGTTGCGGCGGCACAGTCCGCCCAGCTTCGGACCCAGCTCGAAGGACTGCGCGGCCAGGGTTTCGGCCTGCTTCCAGGCGCGGCGCAGCAGCGCCAGTTCGGCCTGCCACTGCAGCAGGTCAGGATCACCGGGGCTGATGACCAGTGCCCGGGCCAGGGTGTCGAACGCGGCCTTGGGCTCGCCGGCCGCTTCCTGGGCCTGGGCTTGCGTGCGCAGGTCCTCGACCTGGGGGTCGCGCAGCGGCTGCACCTCGAGTTCGTGGCCGTGTTCGCCAAGGGCGCGCACCTGCGCCACCAGTTCGGCCGGCGAGGCCTCCGCAGCAGCGGTGCGTGCAGGTGCCACCGGACCCACTGGCGTGGAAGCACAGGCGGCCAGCAGCAGGGCCAGGGCGACGGCGGCAAGGCGGGAAAACATGTCAGTCGGTCCTTCTGTCACGGTCGTCACGGCGGTCGCGGCGATCGTCGTCGCCGCGGCGGAACCAGTCCAGCCAGCTGTTCTTGCGGCAGCTGACATGTTCGGTCGGCAGGTAGCCACCAACGAACGCATAGCGCCGGGCGCCTTCGCAGTCCTGTTCGGTGGTGGCGAACACCTCGGCGTCCACCCAGCCCCACTCCAGGCCCTGCGCGCCGACGTCCAGCGGCGCGGTGGGCAGGCCCTTGAAAAGCGAGGACCACACGCGCATCGCACCGGTGGATCCGTAAAGCCCGGTGGGTTCATTGCGGTCGTTGCCGACCCACACCACCGCCAGGTGACTACCGGTATAGCCGGCGAACCAGCTGTCGCGGCTGTCGTTGCTGGTGCCGGTCTTGCCGGCGGGCTTCAGATGCCCCAGGCCATCGCGCACCAGCTGGCTGGCGGTGCCGCGGGTGACCGTGTCCTGCAACGCCAGCGTGACCAGGCGCGCGGCGATCGCATCGCCTTCCTGCGCCGGCGCCGCCTTGAAGTCGTACTCGCTGATCGCCTCGCCCTTGGCGTCGATGACGCCGCGCACCGCACGCAGCGGCTGGATTTCGCCGCCCGAGGCCAGGAACTGGTAAACCTGCGCCATCGAAAACGGGCTCAGGTCGACCGACCCCAGGATCAGCGACGGGTTGGGTTCGGCGCGCAGGCCGGCGAGCACCTTGAGCAGTTCGGCCAGCCGCTCGGGGCCAACGTCCATGCCCACGCGCACCGTCGCCTGGTTGTACGAATGCACCAGCGCGTCGGCCAGGCTGACCCGGCCATGGCTGCGGCCGTCGGAGTTTTCCGGGTTCCAGCGTTTGCCGTTGGGCAGCACGAGGTTCACCGGCGCATCGTCCACCGGCGTCGCCAGCGACCAGCGGTCGGGCTGGGCCAGCGCCAGCAGGTAGACCATGGGCTTGAGCAGGGAGCCCACCGGCCGCTGCGCTTCGAGCGCGCGGTTGAAGCCCGGCTGGTCGGTGTCGCGGTTGCCGACCATGGCCAGCACTTCGCCGCTTTGCGTGTCGGTAAGCACCAATCCCGCCTGCAGGGCCGGCCCCTCCTTGCGCTGCACCTGGTCGAGCGTGCCGGTGACGGCCTGTTCGGCGCGCAGCTGCGCCGAAGGCGACAGCGTCGTGACCACCACCAGCCCGGCGCCACGCAGCGCGTCGGCCGGGTAGTCGCGCGCCAGCTGGCGGCGCACCAGGTCCATGAAGGCCGGATTGCGGTTCGAAGCCACGCCCGGACGCGCGCTGACGCCCAGCGGGGACGCCATGGCCTTTTCCGCGTCGGCGGCGGTGATCAGGCCGGTGTCGCGCCAGACCGCCAGCACCAGGTTGCGGCGCTTGAGCGCCGCTTCCGGCCGGCGCCGCGGGTCGTACACCGACGGCCCCTGGATCATGCCCACCAGCAGGGCCATGTCCTGGGTGCGCAGCGCCGAAAGGTCGCGTCCGAACCAGAACTCGGCACCCGCGCCGATGCCGTGGATGGCCTGGTTGCCGTGCTGGCCGAGGTAAACCTCGTTGAAGTAGGCCTCGAGGATGCGCTGCTTGTCGTAGCGCGCCTCGATGATGATCGAGTAGCTGGCCTCCTTGATCTTTCGGGTCCAGGCCACTTCGCGGCTGAGGAACAGGTTCCGCACCAACTGCTGGGTCAGCGTGCTGGCGCCCTGCTCGATCTCGCCCTCGCGGGTGTTCACCCAGGCGGCGCGCAGGATGCCCCAGGGGTCGATGCCGTGGTGGTGCTTGAAGTTGCGGTCCTCCACCGCCTGCAGGCCGGTGACCAGCAGTGAAGGCACGTCCTTGAGCTGCACCAGCCGGCGCTCTTCGGTGACGTCGCCATACAGGGTGGCGATGCGCGCCGGGTCCAGGCGGGCGTCCTGGACCGGCTTGCCGGACGCGCGATCGGTGACCGTGGCCACGCGACCGCCGTCGATCACCACCGACAGCCGGCGCGCCGGCACCGGACCTTCAAGGCCGAAGAAGGCGCGGGTGGCGATGTCAAACCGCTTGCCCTCGCGGGCCCAGGTGCCGGACAGGTCGCCGCCGTCTTCGCGATAACCGGCCGCGGCCAGTTCCAGCATCAGGGTGTCGGCATCCAGGCGGGTTCCCGGCGCCAGGGCCTGTGGCCGGGCGTAAACGCGGGTGGGCACCTGCCAGACCAGCGCCTCGAATTCCGCGCGCACCCGCTTGTCGAGCACGTAGAACAGCGGCACCCCCACGCCCACGACCAGGCCCAGCGCAAGCAGTGCGCCGCGGAAGAGCCAGGTGCGCCAGCGGGAACGGGCGGAAGGAGGGCCTGAGGATTTGGGGGAAGCGTTTCGGGGCACGGACATGGATAATCCCGGGGTGCGGCGAGTCTAGCAGGCCGCCGTCGCCCCGCCCCCACCCGAGACTGAACACTCCGCATGGATGCCACTTCCCGACCGGTCACGTGCCGCTGGGCCGATTCGCCGGCCAAGGCGCTGCAACGCGCCCGCGCCGAGCACCCCGGCCGGGACGTGCTGTTGCTGCGCGAAGGGATCGAGCCGGACGCGCCGGCGCTCGAGCGTTTGCTGGCCGCGTGGCGCGAGGCGGACTGGGACGTGCTCTCGCCCCTGGACGGGCGCTGGCCCCTGGGCGACGACGGCGACACGCTGGCCTGGACCTTCGGCGAACACGCTGCGTTCGCCTGGAATGGCTGGTCTGCGGAATGTTCGCTGTGGCGCGCGGGTGCCGCGACCCGCCCCGAAGACTTCGAAGCCGGCGTGACCGGTCGTTGCGGCCTGCTGCCCTGCGCGCAGGTGGGACGGGCCGAGCCGACGTCCGAACCCCCGCCCCTGCCCGTGCGCGCCCTGCTGGCGCGGAGCAAGGCGCCCGGCCGCCGGGTCCGCCCCGGGCGCCCGGCCGTGCTGCACGTACTGCATGCCTGGGGCGGCGGCGCGGAACGATTCGTGCGCGACCTGATGCAGGCCGATGGGTCGCGCGAACACCTGGTGCTGGTGGCCCGCGGCGCCGACGACCGGCCGCCGTTCGGCCGCGAACTGTGCCTGCACGCTGACCTGGACGCGCCGCCCCTGCAGACCTGGACGCTGGCCGCGCCCATCGCCGACTGCAGCGCCAGGTCGACGGAGGTCGAGGCCGTGCTGGCGCTGCTGGTTTCCCGCTGGAACGTCGGCGCCGTGCTGGTGTCGTCGCTGATCGGCCATTCCCTCGACGTGCTGCGCACGGGCCTGCCGACGGCGCTTTGCGCGCATGACCTGTTCCCGGCGTGGCCGCTGCTGCACGAAACGCGCGATCCGGCCGTGGATGCCTTCGACGAGGCCACGCTGGCGCGCAGGATCGCGGAAGCCGGGCCGGGCTTCCTTTTTTCCGAGCGGGAGGCCTCTCGCTGGTGGGCGCTGCGCTCGGAGCTGTTCGCAAGCATCGGGCAGCACGACGTGGTGCTGGTCGCGCCCAGCACCTTTGCCCGCGACCGCTTCCGGGCCCTGGCGCCCGCCCTGTCGGCACGCCCGTGGACGGTCATCAACCACGGGCTGGCGCCATTCGCGGACAGGCCGGCCCGGTCGAAACCCCGGCCCGGCGCGGCGCTGCGGGTGCTGGTGCCTGGTCGCGTGCATGGCGCCAAGGGCAGCGCGCTGCTCGACGAACTGGTCAAGGTGCTGCCGCCCGGCGTCGAACTGGTCCTGCTGGGAACCGGGCCGCAGGGCCACCGTTACCTGGGTCGTCCGGGCATCCACGTCAGGAAGGAGTACCGGCGCGAAGACCTCCCGCGCTGGCTGGCGTCGCTGTCCCCGGACCTGGCCCTGCTGCCTTCCACGGTGCCGGAAACCTGGTCCTATACGCTGTCGGAAATGTGGGCGCTTGGCCTGCCGGTGCTGTGCGCCGACGCCGGCGCCCTGGCCGAACGCCTCGCGGACACGGGGGCCGGCTGGTGCATCGCCGGCGGCGCCGCGGCATTCGCCCGGGCCCTGTCCGAACTGGACGCGGACCGGGATCGCATCGAAGCCGCGCGCGCGCGCATCCCCGCCCAGGACGAAGGGCTCGCGCCCATGGCCGCCGCCTGGGCGCGGGCGCTGCCAAGCCAGCCCGAAACCCTGCTGCTGCCGGCCGCCGACCCTGACGGCATCGCGCGGCTGGCCCTGGCCGAAAGCCTCGCCATGCGCGACCAAGCACTGCGGGAAAAACAGGAATCGATGGCACGGCAACACGAAGAACTGGCACGCCGAGCCGACTGGGCGTTCGACCTCAAGGCCCAGCTTGCGCGCCTGACCTCCGGCAAGGCCGGCGCGGACCGTGAGCTGGCCAGGATCACGACCGAACTGCAGAACGAACGCGCCGAGCTCGAAGCAGCACGCCGGCTCGGCGAAAGGCAGCTCGATTCGATCGCGCAACTGCGCGCCACGGTCGAACGCAACAGCCGCGCCGTCGAAGAAGCCGCAGGCCATGTCGAACAGATCGCCCGCCTTGAGCAGCAGCTCGCCGACGCGCACGGCTACTACCAGCGCGACTGCGGCGACCTGGCCCGCCAACGCGACGTCGCCCTGGCCCAGCGCGACGAACTGCACAAGGCGCATGCGCGCCTGCAGTCCTCGTTCGCCTGGCGCCTGGCCCGGCGTCCCCAGCAGGCGCTCGATGCGCTGCGCGCCGGCCTGCAGGGCCTGGCCTTCCGGCTGCGCCAGCTGCGTTCGCTCGGCAGTCGCGGCATCACCAGCCTGCGCGTGCGCGGCTGGACCGGCACCCTGGAACGCTGGCGCCAGCGCCGCGCCGCCCCTTCCGGCGAAAGCCGGCTGGTGCCGCCGCCCTCAGCCTCGGCCAGCGGTGCCGCACTGCGCCTGCCGCGCCCCGTGGCGCCGCGCGCAAGCATCGTCGTGCCGGTCTACAACCAGCTGCACATGACCCTGGCCTGCCTGCGTGCGCTGGCCGATTCCGGCGACGCCACGGCTTTCGAGGTCATCGTGGTGGACGACGGTTCGTCGGACGCCACGGCCGAACTCCTGCCGACGATCCCGGGCCTGGTCTTCCACCGAAATCCGAAGAACCTGGGTTTCATCGGTGCCTGCAACGCCGGGGCCACGAAGGCGCGCGGTGAGTTCCTGGTCTTCCTCAACAACGACACCACGGTGCAGCCGGGCTGGCTCGATGCGCTGCTGGCCACCTTCGAACGCTACCCGGACACTGGCCTGGCCGGCAGCAAGCTGGTGTATCCGGACGGTCGCCTGCAGGAAGCCGGCGGCATCATCTTCGCCGACGGCTCGTGCTGGAACTACGGGCGCTTCGAGGACCCCGCGCACCCACGCTGCAACTTCGTGCGCGAGGTGGACTATTGCTCGGGGGCTTCGATCGCGATCCGGCGCGACCTGTTCGAGGACCTGGACGGTTTCGACGGGCTTTATTCGCCCGCCTACTACGAAGACACCGACCTGGCCATGCGCGTGCGTCGCCAGGGCCTGAAGGTGCGCTACCAGCCGGCGTCCGTCGTGGTGCACCACGAGGGCGCGACCTCGGGCACCGACACCGGCAGCGGCGTGAAGGCCTACCAGGTCGCCAACCAGATCAAGTTCGTCGAGCGCTGGCGCGAGGTGCTGGCACGCGACCACCGGCCACCTTCGGCGGGTGCCGAGGTCGCCAGCGAGCGGGGCCGCAACCGCCGCGTGCTGGTGCTCGATGCCTGCACGCCGACCCCGGATCGCGACTCCGGGTCGCTGCGTATGACCGCCCTGCTCCGGCTGCTGCGCGAGGAAGGCTGCTCGGTGGTGTTCTTCCCCGAGAACCGTGCCCATGACGGCGCCTACACCGAAGCCCTGCAACAGCTGGGGGTCGAAGCCTGGTGGCATCCCTGGCTGGCCGACGTCCCGCGCTGGCTGGCCCAGCACGGTGACCGTTTCGACCTGGTCATCGGCAGCCGGCACTACGTGCTGGGGCCGGTGCTGCCGCTGCTGCGCTTGCAGGCACCGCGCGCGCGCGTGGTGTTCGACACCGTGGACCTGCACTTCCTGCGCGAACAGCGCGAGGCCGAACTTGCCGGCGACGCCGCCGGCCTGCGCACGGCCGCGCGCACCCGCAAGGCCGAACTGGCCCTGGTGGCCCAGGCCGACCTGACCTGGGTCGTTAGCGAAGCCGAACGCGTGCTGCTTGCCAGCGAAGCGCCGGGCGCACGCGTGGACGTGGTGTCAAACATCCATGACATCGCCGAACCGGGCCCGGGCTTCGCCGGCCGCGAAGGCCTGCTCTTCGTCGGGGGTTTCAGGCACCCGCCGAACGTGGATGCGGCGCTGTGGCTGGCCGAGGACATCCTGCCGCGCATCCACGCCCGGCATCCGGGCCTGCCCCTGCACCTGGTCGGCGGCGACTCCTCGCCGGCCGTGAAGGCGCTGGGCCAGCGCGCCGGCATCCACTTCCACGGTTACGTGCCCGACCTTGGGCCGCTGCTGCGCGAAGTGCGCGTGTCGGTGGCGCCGCTGCGCTATGGCGCCGGGGTCAAGGGCAAGGTGAACCAGGCGCTGGCGCACGGCCTGCCGGTGGTGGCCACGACCTGCGCGGTCGAGGGCATGCACCTGGTGGACGGCCAGGACGTGCTGGTGGCCGATGACGCCGAAGCGTTCGCCGACGCCGTCCTGCGCCTGCACGACGACGCCACGCTATGGTCGCGCCTGTCGGAGGGCGGCCTGGAAAACACCCGCCGGCACTTCTCCCCGGACGTGGTGCGGGCGCCGCTGCGTCGCCTGCTGGACGAACTGCCGGGCCGCTGAGGCGCGTTCAGCCGCCGGCGCGCTGCAGGCGCTCGGCGAAGGTTTCCAGGCGCGGATTGGACGGGTCCACGTCGCGTGCCGCCGCCAGCGCACGGCGCGCCAGCGCGAACTCGCCGGCCCCGAGCCGCTCTTCGCCGAAGGCCAGCCAGCGGTCGGCCAGGCGCCGGCGATCATCCGCCAGTTCGTCGCCGCCGCGGTCCTGCACGACCAGTGCGTCCAGGCAGGCCTGGGCGGCGCCGAGGCGGTTGCCGGCCAGTTCGTCTTCGAAGCATGCGCGAGCGCGACGGCTGTACTCCACGAAGGCACGGCGCACGGCGCCGTTGTCCGGCGCTATCGCCTGTGCGCGGCGCAGCAGGTCCCAGGCGCTGGCGCCGGGCGGGTCGACCAGGTCGCCGGCACGCATCGCGGCCGCGGCTTCGTCGAGCAGGGAATCGAACTCATCCGGATCCAGGGCCTGCCCCGGCACTTCGTCGCGCGCCTCGCGCGCCTGTTCAAGGCGCCGTTCGGCGGCGGCCAGGGCCGGCGAGCCGGGCGCCCATTCGCGGGCGCGGTTGATGGCCTCGGCGGCAGCGTCGAATTCGAAATCGGCGGCCAGGCGGCTGGCGCGCGCGGCCAGCATCGCCGCGGCATCGTCCATGCCCTGGCGCGCCTCGACGTCGTCGGGCCGTTCCGCCAGCAGCGCCTGGAAGCCCAGCGCGGCGGCTTCGATGCGGCCCGCGCGCAGCTCGGCCTGGGCCGCCTTGAGCGCGCTTTCGCGGGCGCTTTCGCCTTCGGCGCGGGCTTCGCCCAGGCGCGCCTGCACCGCGGGCAGGCCAAGGTGGCTTGGATCGGCTTTCACCACGCGATCGACCAGGGCCCCGGCCGTGCGCAGGTCACCGTCGGCCAGCGCCCGCTCGGCGTCGCGCAGCAGGCCGGCCAGCAGGCTGCGCCGGCCTTCGAGCGCGATGGCGTTGTCGGGCTGCAGGCGCAGGATGTCCTCGTAAAGCGCCAGCGCACCGTCGCCCTGCTGTTCGATGCGGCCCTGGGCTTGCGCATCACGCGCCGCCTGCAGGCGTTGCGCGATGTCGGCGTCGGCGGACTGGCGCGCGACGAGCTCGGCTTCGATGCCCGCCAGGGCGTCCGCCGGTGCCGCCATCGCACGCGCCAGTGCGAGGTGCTGGCGGGCGGCGTCGAAATCGCCGCCGGCAAGCGCGGCGCGCGCATGCACCAGCGCGGCTTCGCGCACGGCGACCAGGCCGCTGCGCGCGGCCGGATGGTCCGGATCGCGGGCCAGCACGGCCTGGAAACGTTCGCGTGCGCCCTGGCCGTCGGCGCGGCTGAGCTCGCCGCGGGCCAGGGCCAGCTGCGCGGCTTCTATTTCGCGGTTGAGTTCGGACGAAGGAATCAGCGCCTGGCTCAGGCTGTCGCGCCAGGTGCCCAGGGCCAGCAGCAGGCACACCGCCGCGACGAACGTGGCCAGGATGACCCAGGCCCAGAACGAGGGCCGGGGCGGGCGCGCACGCGGCGGCGGGCCCGGCGGCGGCGGGTCGTCGGACCCTGCGCGGCTGCGCGGGCGGTCCAGGTCGAGTTGGTCCAGCGCGCCCAGCGACGGGGTCGCACCGGGGTCCTTGCGATGGTTCATGCCTTGCCCTTGTCCATGCGCGGCAGAATAGCAGCGCAAGGTGAACGGACCCCGGCCAGGCTCAGCCCAGGCGGTGCGCCTCGCGCACGCCCGGCACCGCGCTCAGGCGCCCCAGCAGGTCGCTGAGCTGGCCGAAGTCGGCCACGCGAACTGCCAGCCGCAGTTCTGCCAGGCCCTTGTCGTCGTCCACCCGCGACTGCAGGCCCAGGATGTTCACGCCCTGCTGGGCGATGGTGTTGGTGAGGTCCTTGAGCAGCCACTTGCGGTCGAAGGCGTGAACCTGGATATCCACGTCGTAGCTGCCGCGGCTGCCGCGGCCCCATTCGACCGGCAGCAGGCGTTCGGGGTTGCGTGCTTCGAGCCGTTGCAGGGCCGGGCAGCCGGCGCGATGGATGCTGACGCCGCGGCCGCGGGTGAGGTAACCGACGATCGGATCACCCGGCACCGGCTGGCAGCAGCGTGCGATCTGGCTGAGTAGGTTGCCGACGCCTTCGACCGTGAACGGCGCGTTCGGCGGCGGCGGCGCGCTGCGCCGGGTCAGCGGCGCCGGTTCGGCCGGTTCCTTCTCGGCCTGCGCGTGGTCGTGCAGGCAGCGCGTGACCTGGCTCGGGCCCAGGTCGCCCAGGGCCAGCGCCAGGTGCAGGTCTTCGATGGATTCGAGCTTGAACTTCGCCAGCACCGGCGCCAGGTCGGCCTGGGTCAGCGCCATGCGCCGCAGCTCCTTTTCCAGCAGGTCCTTGCCGGCGTGCAGGTTGCGGGCGCGGTCGATGCGGTGGAACCAGGCGCGCACCTTGTCGCGGGCGCGGCCGGTGGCCAGGAAGCCGTTGCTGGCCAGCAGCCAGTCCCGGCGCGGTTCGGCGGTCTTGCCGGTGAGGATCTCGACCTGGTCGCCGGTGGCGGGCTGGTGGTCGAGCGGCACGATGCGGCCGTTTACCTTGGCGCCGCGGCAGCGATGGCCGACCTCGGTGTGCACCGCGTAGGCGAAATCCAGCACGGTGGCGCCGCGCGGCAGGTCGACCACCTCGCCGCGCGGGGTGATGGCGTAAACCCGATCTTCGACCAGTTCGGTGGAAAAACCCTGCACCAGGGTTTCGTCGCGGTCGTCGCGGGCCTCGAGCAGCTGGCGCATCCAGGCGACCTTGCGTTCGAAGCTGGCGTCGGCGCCGCCGCCTTCCTTGTAGCGCCAGTGCGCGGCCACGCCCAGTTCGGCATGTTCGTGCATCTGGTGGGTGCGGATCTGCACTTCCAGCGTGCGTCCGCCGGGGCCGATGACCGCGGTGTGCAGCGACCGGTAGTCGTTGCCCTTGGGGTGGGCGATGTAATCGTCGAACTCGGACGGAATGGAGGGCCACAGCTGGTGCACCACGCCCAGCACGGCGTAGCAGCTGGGGATGTCGTCCACCAGCACGCGCACCGCGCGGATGTCGTAGAGCTCGCTGAAGGGCACGCCCTTGCGCTGCATTTTCCGGAAGATGCTGTAGATGTGCTTGGGCCGGCCGGCGACGTCGGCGTTGCGCACGCCGGCCTCGGCGAGGGCGCCGCGGATGCGGGCCATGGCGTCGTCGATGAAACGTTCGCGGTCGCCGCGCTTTTCATCCAGCAGGCGGGCGATGCGCTGGTAGGTCTCCGGCTGCAGCCAGCGGAAGGCCAGGTCCTCGAGCTCCCACTTGAGCTGCCAGATGCCCAGCCGGTTGGCCAGCGGCGCGTGGATGTCGCGGGCGAGTTCGGCCAGGGCGCGGCGCTCGTCCTCGGGCAGGGCGGCGGCGTCACGCAGGCGCACCAGCTGCACGGCCAGCAGCACCAGCACCGCGCGCAGGTCGCGCACCAGGGCCAGCAGCAGCCGGCGCAGGCCTTCGGCACTGCCCTGCCCGGGCCGGTGCTGGTGCAGGTCGTCGACCTGGCCGGCGGCGACCAGGCCTTCGAGCAGGCGCTTGAGGCGCGGCGCCTGGGCGAGCACCGGGTCCGGCAGCGCGGCGCGCAGGGCCGGCCACTGGTGCAGGCAGGCGGCGGCCAGCACCTCGGGGTCGGCGCGCAGGGGGCGCAGGGTCTCGAACACGGCCAGGGCGCGGTTCTGGTCGGCATCGGCAGGCAGCCGGGCTGCCGTTTCCACCAGGGCCGGCCACCAGGCGGCGCCGGCCTCGACACTGGCCAGGGCTTGCTGCAAACGCGCGTGTGGGGGGGTGGCGGTGTTCAAGTGGCGCCTGCATTGGCCGGGGAGTTAGACTGCCCCGCGATTGCTGGCAGTTCAACCAGTACGGATCAAAACTCATGCGCCGAATGTTGCTTGTGTCCCTCGTCCTGTCCGCCGTGATGGCCGGCAGCGCCCTGGCCCAGTCGTTCTCCTCGGTGGAGGAGCGCATGACCGAGGCCGAGTTCAAGGCCGCGGGCCTGGACAAACTGACGCCGGAAGAACTGGCCCGGCTCAACGCGTTCATTGCCGCCGAGACGGGCAAGGTCGCGTCCACGCTGCCGGCCGCAACGCCGGCGGTGGACAACCGCGGCTTCCACACCCAGACCGGACCCGACGGCGCGATCTTCTCGTCGATCAGCGGCGAATTCCGCGGCTGGGACAAGGGCACGCGGGTGAAGCTCGACAACGGCCAGGTCTGGGAAGTCACCGATTCCACGGCCCGCCTGCGGGTCCGGCTGACCGACCCGAAGGTGACCATCGAGCCGGGCGCGTTCGGGGCCTGGTTCCTGAAGGTCGAGGGCTATAACTCGCGCGCGGGCGTCAAGCGGATCAAATAAGCCCAGGCTTGCCCGCGCCTACAGGTTCTGCAGGGTGCGGGCGAGTTTCTTGGCGGAGACCTGGCGGCGGGTGCCCAGCTCCTGGGCGAACAGCGACACGCGCAGTTCTTCCAGGTCCCAACGCAGGGACTGCCAGGCCGGCAGCGACGCCTCGCCGGTGGCGCGGGCGCGCTCGAGTGCATCGGCGAAGGGCTTGAGTTCAAGCATGCGGGCCTGGTCGCGCACCGGGTCGCGCAGCGCGCGTTCGGCGCGCAGCGACAGCGCCTTGAGGTAGCGCGGGTACTCCGCCAGCGCATCGGCGGGCGTTTCACGCAGGAAGCCGGGCGGCACCAGCCCCGCCAGCTGCGCCTTTAGGTCGTCGAGATTGCCCTTGGCCCAGCCCAGCAGCGGCGATTCAAGCCGCGGCTTGATGTCGGCCACCAGGCCCAGGATCTGTTCGGCCAGCTGCAGCCGCCCCATCGCTTCCGGAAACAGGCGTTTGCCCGCTTCGAGCAGCTGCGCGTTGAAGGCCGCCGGGTCGCGCACCGCCCCCAGGTCGCCGTCGGTCACCGCCAGCAGCGCCGCGTCGGCGAGATCGCTGCGCAGGTGTTCGTGGGCCGGGCCCTGCCCGGGGGCCTGCTGGAAGCCTTCGATGGTGGCGTACAGCAGCGCCAGTTTCGGGCTGACCGGCAGCTGCTTGCGCGCCTGCCGCAGCCTGTCGGCCAGCGCCAGGCGCAGCAGGCGGTGCACGCCGGCGGCGTGTTCGCGCGCGGCTTCGTCGCGGTCGGCGAAAACGCTCAGCGACACGGTGCCGCCTTCGTCCACCAGCGCCGGGAACGCCGGCACCCCCGCGGCGCCAGGCACCTGCACCGGGATCGGCGCGTCCGGGAAACGGGTCAGGCCTTCCTGCGCCAGGTCCTCACCGGCGCGTTCGGCGAAAGCCTGCTCGGCGCGGTCGCCGAAGCGTGCCTTCAAGGCATCGAGGTCGCGGGAAAGCGCCAGCACCGGTCCGTCGCGTTCGGCCAGGCGCAGGTTCATGCGCAGGTGCGGTTCCAGTGCCGGTTCGTCGAAGTCCAATGCCGTCACCGGCGCACCGGTGGCCTTGCTCAGGAAACGCGCCAGGGTGCCGGGCAGGCTGTCGGCTTCGGGTTTTGGATAGGCCTGGGCAAAGGCACGTGCGAAGTCCGGCGCCGGCACGTAGTTGCGGCGTTGGGCCTTGGGCAGGCCGCGGATGAGCGCAGTGGCCTTTTCTTCGACCAGGCCCGGCACCAGCCAGCCCAGGCGCGTGGCGTCGAGCGCCATCAGCAGGTGCAGCGGCACGTCGAGGGTGACGCCGTCCTCGGCGTGCCCGGGCTCGAAGCGATAGTGCAGCGCCAGGCGGGTGTCGCCGATCGGGAAATATTTCGGAAAGCGCTCGGCTTCGCTGCCCTCGCCCGGAAGCAGTTCAGCCAGCGGCCACTCCAGGATCTTCTTCTGCTCCGGCGCGAGCTTGCCGTACCAGGCGTCGAGGCCGGCGACCGAGTTGAGCTCGGGCGGCAGGCGGTCGAGGTACCAGCGCGCCTGCCAGTCCTCGTCGGCCACCAGGCCGGCGCGGCGAAGCTTGGCTTCTTCCTCGCGGGCCTTTTCCAGCGTGGCCAGGTTGCGCTTGAGGAAAGGCGCGCGGCAGTCCACCTCGCCGGGCACCAGGCCCTGGCGCACGAACAGGTCGCGTGCCTCGGCCGGATACAGGCCGCCGTAGTGCACCGGTTTTTTTGGTGCAAGCACCAGGCCGAACAGGCTGACCTGCTCGCTGCCCAGCACCCGGCCCTGGCTGCGCGACCAGTGCGGGTCGAAATGTTTGCGCGCCAGCAGGTGCGGCAGTTCGGCGATGACCCAGTCGGGCTCGATCTTCGCGGCCATCAGGCCCCAGACCTTCTGGGTGTCGAGCAGGGTGGCCACCAATACCCACGCCGGAGGCAACTTGGCCAGCGACGAACCGGGAAATAGCTGGAACTTGCGCTGGCGCGGCGCGTCGTAGAGGCCTTTTTCGGTGCGGTGGCCGATCTGCGTGGGCAGGCCGGCGATCAGGGCGCGGTGCAGCTGGCGGTAGGCGGGGTCGGGGGCGTTCTTGCGTCCGCGCTGGCCGGCCGTCGGCGCAGGCCCGGCGGAAAACGACAGCTGGCCCTTTGCCGGAACGTCCCAGCCGAGCTCCTCGCAGGCCAGGCGCAGCTGGCGGTGCAGCTCGCGCCACTCGCGCATGCGCAGGAACGCCAGGAACCGCTTTTCGCACCAACTGCGCAGCTTCGACTGCGTCAGGTCTTCGTGGGCCTCGCGGTAGGACTCCCAGAGCTTGAGGATTCCGACGAACTCCGAATTCGGGTCGGCAAATTCCGCGTGCGCGTTGTCGGCCTTCTCGCGCGCGTCGGCCGGGCGTTCACGCGGGTCCTGGATGCCCAGGAAGCTGGCGATGACCAGCAGTTCGTGCAGCACGCCGTGGCCGCGCGCGGCGACCAGCATGCGCGCGAGCTTGGGGTCCACCGGCAGCCGCGCCATTTCGCGACCGATGCCGGTCAGGTGGCGCTGGTCGTCGACGGCGCCCAGTTCGCCCAGCGTCTGCCAGCCATCGGCGATCGCCCGCGGGTCGGGCGGGTCGATGAAGGGGAAGTCCTCGACCCGGCCAAGTCCCAGCGTCAGCATGCGCAGGATCACGCCGGCCAGGGAGGCGCGCAGGATTTCCGGGTCGGTGAAGCGCGGGCGCGCGGCGAAGTCGTCTTCGCTGTAGAGCCGGTAACAGACGCCGGCGGCGATGCGACCGCAGCGGCCCTTGCGCTGGTCGGCGCTGGCCTGGCTGACCGGTTCGATGTGCAGGCGGTCGAGCTTGCCGCGCGGGCTGTAGCGCTTTACCCGCGCCAGGCCGGGATCGATGACGTAGCGGATGCGGGGCACCGTCAGCGAGGTTTCCGCGACATTGGTCGCCAGCACGATGCGCCGGCCCGGCCCCGGGTTGAACACCTTGTCCTGGTCGCGCACCGAAAGCCGCGCGTACAGCGGAATCACTTCGGTCGAGCGGTACTTGCGCCGGTTCAGCGCCGCATGCGCGTCGCGGATCTCGCGCTCGCCCGGCAGGAACACCAGGATGTCGCCCTGCGGGTCCTGGCGGGTGATGTCGTCCGCCGCGGCGACGATGGCCTCCGCCAGCGGCAAATCAATGGGGTCAGACCCCGTTTCACCCTTCGACGCCTGGTTTCCCGCCGCTGCCCCGGGAAGTGGGGTCTGACCCCTTTTTTCTTGGCGTCCGGGCGTGAAGTAGCGCACGTCCACCGGATAACCACGGCCTTCGACATTGACCACGGGGGCGTCGCCGAAGTGCTTCGCAAACCGGTCGGTGTCGATGGTGGCCGAGGTGATGACCAGCTTCAGGTCCGGGCGTTTGGCAACTAGTTGCCTGAGGTAACCGAGCAGGAAGTCGATGTTGAGGCTGCGCTCGTGCGCCTCGTCGATGATCAGCGTGTCGTACTTCGACAGCCAGCGGTCGGACTGGATTTCCGCCAGCAGGATGCCGTCGGTCATGAACTTGATGAAGGTGTCCTCGCCGACGTTGTCGGTGAAGCGCACCTGGTAGCCCACTGCGCCGCCCATCGGCACCTGCAGCTCCTCGGCCACGCGCCGGGCGACCGCGCGCGCGGCGATGCGCCGCGGCTGGGTGCAGCCGACCAGCCCGGCGGCGCCGCGGCCGGCGGCCAGGCACAGTTTCGGCAGTTGGGTGGTCTTGCCCGAGCCGGTTTCGCCGGCCACCACCACCACGGGGTGCTTGCGGATCAGCTCGACCAGGGTGTCGGCCGCCCGCGACACCGGCAGGCTGTCGTCGAAGCGCGGCACCGGCCGCTTCGCCTGCCGGGCGGCGAACGTGGCTTTCGCGGCGGCCAGGGCGGTTTCATAGGCCTCGCGCTTGCCGGCGTCGCCCGGCGCCTTGTGCGCGGCGCCGCGCAGGCGCAGCAGCCGGCCGCGTTCGCGGCTGGGCACGGCGTCATCGGGAAGGGGTGGAAGCGGGGCCGGTCGGACGGGCATATAACGCCATTCTAACGTCGGGCCGGGGGTTCATCCGACTTCAACCTTCACCGGGGTAGGCTTGGAGCATCGCCTTCACCGAGGAGTCCCGACATGGCATCAAAATCGAAGAAGCCCGCCGCCGCCGCTTCCGCGCCCAGGATCGACATCGGCATCAGCGAGAAGGACCGGAGGAAGGTGGCCCAGGGGCTTTCGGCGTTCCTGTCCGACAGCTACACCCTGTACCTCAAGACCCATAATTTCCACTGGAACGTCACCGGGCCGATGTTCAACAGCCTGCACGCGATGTTCATGACCCAGTACACCGAACAGTGGACGGCGCTGGATGAAATCGCCGAACGCATCCGCGCGCTGGGTTTCACCGCGCCGGGCTCCTACGCCGAGTTCGTCAGACTCTCGTCGATCAAGGAAGAACAGTCGCCGGGTGGCCTGGACTGGCAGGGCATGGTGCGCCAGCTGGTCAGCGGCAACGAGGCCGTGTGCCGGACCGCCCGCAAGGTCATCAAGACCGCTGAAGCCGGCGGCGACGACCCGACCGTGGACCTGGCCACCCAGCGCCTGCAGGTCCACGAAAAATACGCCTGGATGCTGCGTTCGCTGCTCGAATGAGCCCCGTCAGCGGCCCGGGGCCGCCAGCCGGTGGTCGAACACCGGCTCGACCCGGGCGCTGAGCCGCAGGTCGTCGATGCTGATGATCTTGATGCGGCCGAAGCGGCTGCGCGGCCGGGCGATGTCCTCGCCGGTCGCGGCCAGCACCAGGGCCTGGATCCATTCGGTGCAATACATGGCCTCGCCGCCGTCGTCGAGCCGGAAGCGGGCGTCGAAGGGAATCGCTTGCCAAACCGGGTCGTGGGCCAGCTCCACCGCCCGCGCGGCCTGGGCCGGCTCCAGCCGGGGCCGGACCACCGCCACGCCGTGGGCATCGGCCAGGAAATGCCGCAGGCTGTCGGTGCGCACGCCACCGACGCCGGTGCGGTCATCGGCTTCGGTATGCACGACCCGCCAGTCGTCGCCGTCGCGCACCAGCAGGCCGACGTGGCTGAAGAAGCCGTCGTCGCCGGAAGCCCCCGCGAAATAGCCGCTCCACAGGCCGTTTCCGCGGCGGAACACAAGGTCGCCCGGCCGCAGCCCGCCCTGCCAGTCGGCCAGGGGGGCCACGTCGAGCAAGGCGGGCAGCGCCGGCGGCGCCGGCAGCCGCGCCGCGCCGGGCCCGGCCAGGGCCACCGCCAGCACGGCGGCGGCCAGGGGACCGGTCAGGCGCATGGCCTTATTTGTCCATGTTGAAGTCCAGCTTCCACTCGCCGTCTTCCTTCACCAGGGTGTCGGTTTCTTCCTTGCCCTCGGGATTGCGGTAGCGGACGGTGGCCTTGTCGCCTTCGATCTTGGTCTCGAGGATCTCGATCGCACCGGCCGTCTCGCATTCTTCCTTGATCTGGGCCTTCATCTGCTCGGCCTTGGCGGGCTCGGACATCACCGCCGTGATCATGCCCACCGCGGGCTGGGACTTCTTGGACACGTACTTCTGCATCACCGACGGGTCGCCCGTGGCGCAGACGTCGGCCTGCATGTCGATGATGGTGTCGCCGGGCTGCTTGCCGCCGCAGGCGGAGAGGGCCAGCACGGCCGCGGCGAGAAGGGAGATCCGGATCGTATTCATGTCGTTCCTTTGTGGTTTTGGTCTTGGTCGAACGCAGCGATAGCGTCCCGAGTTTAACCAACGTGAAGAAGACGTGGGTCCGGACCCCGCCGGCACCGGCTAAAATGCCGGCATGAACTCCCCCGCCCTCGATCTGCTGCGCCGCGTCTTCGGCCACGCCGAATTCCGCGGCCAGCAGGCCGCCGTGGTCGAGCACCTGGTCGACGGCGGCGACTGCCTGGTGCTGATGCCCACCGGCGCCGGAAAATCCCTTTGTTACCAAGTACCTGCATTACTTCGCGAAGGCACGGGAATCATCATCTCGCCGCTCATCGCGCTGATGCAGGACCAGGTGGAGGCGCTCGAACAGCTCGGCGTGCGGGCCGCCTGCCTCAACTCCTCGCTGCCCGGCGACCAGGCCGCCCGGGTCGAGGCCCAGCTGGTCGCCGGCGAGCTGGACCTGCTGTACGTGGCCCCGGAGCGGCTGCTGACCGAACGTTTCCTGGCGCTGCTGGGCCGCAGCCGGCTGGCGCTGTTCGCCATCGACGAAGCGCACTGCGTTTCGCAGTGGGGCCACGACTTCCGGCCCGAATACCGCGAACTGAACCTGCTGCACGAACGCTGGCCGCAGGTGCCGCGCATCGCGCTCACGGCCACCGCCGACCCGCCGACCCGGCGCGAAATCGCCGAACGCCTGGACCTGGCCGACGCGCCGTGTTTCATCACGTCCTTCGACCGGCCGAACATCCGCTACCGGGTGGTGCTCAAGGACAACGCCCGCCAGCAGCTGCTCGATTTCCTGCAGCCACGTCCCGGCCAGGCCGGCATCGTCTATTGCCTGTCGCGGCGCAAGGTCGAAGAAACCGCGGCCTTCCTGTGCGCGCGCGGCATCCAGGCCCTGCCCTACCACGCCGGCCTCGACGCCGGCGTGCGCGCGGCCAACCAGCGGCGATTCCTGCGCGAGGAAGGCATCGTCATGGTCGCCACGATCGCGTTCGGCATGGGTATCGACAAACCCGACGTGCGCTTCGTCGCCCACCTGGACCTGCCCAAGTCGGTGGAAGGCTATTACCAGGAAACCGGCCGCGCCGGCCGCGACGGCGACCCCGCCGAAGCCTGGCTGTGTTACGGCATGGGCGACGTGGTGACCCTGGGCCAGATGATCGCCCAGTCCGGCGCGGGCGAAGAGCGCCAGCGGCTCGAGCGCCGCAAGCTCGACCTGCTGCTGGGCTACTGCGAATCCACCCGCTGTCGTCGCCAGTCGCTGCTGGCGGCGTTCGGCGAAGACCACCCCGGCGGCTGCGGCAACTGCGACAACTGCCTGGAGCCGCCCAGGACCTGGGACGGCACGGTGGCGGCGCAGAAGGCCCTGTCCTGTGTCTATCGCACCGGCCAGCGTTTTGGCGTCACCCACCTGGTGGACGTGCTGCGCGGCGCCGACACCGAGCGCATGCGCCAGCTGGGCCACGACCAGCTGTCGACCTACGGCATCGGCACCGAGCTCAGTGCCCAGCAGTGGAAGGGCGTGTTCCGGCAGCTGGTGGCCCTGGGCCTGCTCGACGTGGACATCGAGGGCCATGGCAGCCTGCGATTGACCGCCGACAGCCGCGCCGTGCTGCGCGGCGAACAGGCCGTGAGCCTGCGCGAGGAAGTGGTGCGGAAGCGCGAGCGTGAACGTTCGGCCCGGACCGCCCCGGCGGCGGTGCAGCTGGCGCCGGCCGACCAGCCGGTGTTCGAGGCCCTGCGCGAACTGCGCGCCGCCCTGGCGCGCGAACAGGCGGTGCCGGCCTACGTGATCTTCCACGACGCCACCCTGCGCACCATTGCCGAACGCCGCCCGGGCTCGCTGGCCGAACTGGGCACCGTCGGCGGCGTCGGCGCCGCCAAGCTCGAACGCTACGGCCCGCGCGTGCTCGAAGTCCTCGACGACGCGCAGGAGCACCGCCTTCAGGCGCGGGTCGATTGACGCCCGGGAAAGGGCTCCCTTCCCGGCGGAGTGGTACCGGCCCCTTATCCAGGGCAGCAGGGCGGTTAAACTGGCACGCCCCGCGTTCCAGGTTCCCCACATGCTTCGCCAGACCCTGCTCGCCACCGCCCTGCTTTGTTTCGCCTCGCTGGCCCAGGCTACCTGCGGCGGCACCGCCACCGCGCGCTCGGACAACGATGTCTACGGGCAGGCCGGACAGGACCAGGGCTATTCCGCCGGCTTTGCCTTCGCCTGGACCACGCCCACCGTGGCCCGTGAAGACGCCGGCTGCCTGGCCGGCCTGGATCGCGCCACGCGCTGGCTGGCCTGGGGCCCCGGCACGCACCGCAACCTGGTGCTGACCTGGCACCACTCGATCTACACGCCCACCGACGGTACGCGCGCCGACCTGATAACGGACGACCGCCCCTACGCCGGCACCCTGGTGGTCGGCATCGGCCAGCAGGTGCGCGATGAAGACAGCATGGCGGCGACCCACCTGCGACTGGGCATCGTCGGGCCCTCGGCCCAGGGCGAAGCGGCGCAGGACAGCTTCCACCACCTCTTCGGCCGGGCGCGCTTCCGGGGCTGGGACAACCAGCTGCGCGACGAACCCCTGCTGCAGCTGGCGCACGAACGCGCCTGGCGCCACCAGCCCGAGGCCAGCACCCACGGCCTGGGCTGGGACCGGACCTGGTTCGCGGGCGGCGCCATCGGCAGCCCGTCGACGTATGCGAATGCCGGCGTCGAGTTCCGCTTCGGCAAGAACCTGCCCGACGACTTCGGCTCCAACCCCATGCGCCTTGCCGGCGACGGCAGCTCGCCCGTGCTGCGGTCGTCGGGCGGCAGCGGCTGGGATTGGCACTTCTTCGCCAGCCTCGAGGCGCGCGCGGTGGCGCACGAGGTCACCCTGGACGGCACGCTCACACGCGACAGCCACGCCGTGGACCGGCGCGCCGCGTTCGCGGAGCTGGGCCTGGGCGTGGTGCTGACCCACGGCCCCTGGCGCCTGGCCGGTGGCCACTATCGCCGCAGCCGCGAATTCAGCGGCCAGCGCGAGGCGCCGGTGTACGGCAGCCTCAGCCTCGCCCGACGCTTCTGAAACAAAAAAGAGACAGGCGCAGCGGCACCTGTCCCCTTCTATTTGATGTGGGCCGTGAAGGATTCGAACCTTCGACCAAAAGATTAAAAGTCTTCTGCTCTACCAACTGAGCTAACGGCCCACCGGGAAAAACAAGGCGCGCAGTTTACCGCATCAGGCGCGCGGCGCGTAGCTCGTGGGGTCGGGCAGGCCGGCGGCGGCGAAACCCTCGGCCCGCAGGCGGCAGGCATCACAATGGGCGCAGGCGCGGCCCTGGTCGTCGGCCCGGTAACACGACACCGTGCGCGAGAAGTCCACGCCCAGACGGCCGCCCTCGCGGGCGATGTCGGCCTTGGACAGGCGCATCAAGGGGGCATGCACGCGCAGGGCATGGCCCTCGACGCCGGCCTTGGTGGCCAGGTTGGCCAGGCGCTCGAAGGCTTCGATGAAGGCCGGGCGGCAATCCGGGTAGCCGCTGTAGTCCACGGCGTTGACGCCGCAGAACAGGTCGTCGGCGCCCAGCACCTCCGCCCAGCCCAGCGCGATCGACAGCATGATGGTGTTGCGCGCCGGCACGTAGGTGACCGGGATGCCCTGCCCGCCCTGTTCGGGCACGTCGATGTCGGCGGTGAGCGCCGAGCCACCGATGCTGCGCAGGTCCACGGTGACCACCTTGTGCTCGGCACCGACGGCCTTCGCCAGCTCCGCCGCGGCGGCCAGTTCCGAAGTGTGGCGCTGGCCGTAGGACACGCTGAGCGCATGGCAGTAAAAACCCTGTTCCCGCGCCATCGCCAGCACCACCGCCGAGTCCATCCCCCCGGACACCAATACGACGGCACGCTTCTTGTTCTGGTTCATCGCGGATCCAATCTCGATTTCACTTGCCGGCGACATCGCCCCACAGGACCTTGTGCAGCTGGAGCTGGAAGCGGACCGGGAGTTTATCGGCGAGCAGCCAGTCGGCCAGTTCGGCCGGGGATTGCTGGCCCTGGCTGGGCGAGAACAGCACGTCGCAGCGGTCGGCCAGCTGGTGTTCGACCAGCATGGCCCTGGCCCAGTCGTAGTCGGCGCGGTCGCAAATGACGAACTTGACCTGGTCGTGCGGCGTCAGCAGCGGGATGTTGTCGAGCAGGTTGCGGTGCATTTCCTTCGAACCCGGCGTCTTGAGGTCCAGCACGCGACTGACGCGCGGATCGACGCCGGCGATGTCCATGGCGCCCGAGGTTTCCAGCGAAACCTCGTAGCCGGCGTCGCAGAGTTTTTCCAGCAGCACCAGGCAGCGCTTCTGGGCCAGCGGCTCGCCGCCGGTGACGCAGACGTGGCGGGCGCCGTGGCGGGCGACTTCGGCCAGGATGGTTTCGATTTCCCACCACTCGCCGCCGTGGAAGGCGTAGGCGGTGTCGCAGTACTGGCAACGCAGCGGACAGCCGGTGAGGCGCACGAACACCGTCGGCCAGCCCACCGAGCGCGCTTCGCCCTGCACGGAGAGGAAGATTTCGGTCAGGCGCAGGCGTTCGGCGGCCGGGGTGTCCATGGCGGTGTCCGGCCTGGCGCCGGGATCAGCGGTTTTCGAGCGCGAGCGTGCGCAGGCGACTTTGTGCCTTGGCGGCGGCTTCCGAGCCCGGGAAACGGACCGAGACGTCGCGCAGGGTGTCTTCGCCGGTGGCACGCTGGCCCAGTGCCACCTGGCAATAGCCGACCTTGAGCAGCGCATCGGCTTCCTTGCGCGAGCCCGGGTAGCCGGCCAGCAGGGACTGGAAGGCTTCCAGCGCCAGGTCGTAGTTCTGGGTGACGTAATAACTTTCGCCCAGCCAGTACCAGGCATTGGGCACCAGCGGGCTGGCCGGGTAGTCGCGGATGAAGGCCTCGAACTGGCGCGCCGACTGGTCGGCTTCGAAGCGTTCCACCAGCGCGTCGAGCGCGGCCTGGTAGGCGGCCTCTTCGGCGGCCGGGTCGGCCGGGGCGCTGGCGTCCGCGCCGGCGTTGGCCGATGCGGAGACAGGCGCGGCATCGGCCTGTGCCGGAGCGGCCGGCGTCGCCGGGGCCGCAACCGGGGAATTCGGGGTGGCAGCCACGGGCGCGCCGCCCTCGAGCCGCTGCAGGCGGCTGTCGAGGTCTACGTACTGGTCGCGGTTGCGCTGCTTGAGCTGCTCGATTTCGTGCGTGAGCGTCTCGATCTGGTTGCGCAGGCCCGACACTTCGGCCTGCAGCTGGGTGATGCGGTTCTGTGCCTCGAGGTTGGCCTGGCCGGCGCTGCGGTTCTCCGCATTGGCCTGGTTCTCGAGCAGGGTGACGCGTTCGGCCAGGCTAAGGCGCTGGGCCTGGGCCGGGGTGGCCGAAGTGGCCGCCACGAGGGCGGCCACCACGGCCAGCACGCAGACAATGTGCTGGCGGGCCATCACTTACTTGGCGGTGTAGACGATTTCGACGCGACGGTTCTGCTGCCAGCAGGACTCGTTGGACGTGTTGCAGGTCGGACGCTCTTCACCGTAGGAAACGACGGTGATCTGGCCGGCCGAACCACCCGCACCCTGCAGGGCGCCGGAGACGGCGTTGCCGCGACGCTCGCCCAGGCCCAGGTTGTATTCGCGGGTGCCGCGCTCGTCGGCATTGCCCTCGAGCGTGACGCGGGCCTGGGAACGGTCGTTCAGGTACTTGGCGTGGCAGGCCATGATGGCCTGGAACTCCGGACGCAGGGTGTCCTGGTCGAAGTCGAAGTAGACGGTACGCTGGCGCAGGCAGGAATCGGAGTCCAGGTCGGCCGGGGTGTAACGACCGTCGGAAACCGGCGCCGTGGTGGCCGGGGTGGTGTCTACCGGCGCCGTATCTTCTTCCTTGACCTTCTTGGTGCAGGCGGCGAGGGCGACACAGATCGAAGCGGCGAGCAGCACGCGGGTGGTGGTATTCATGGCAAAGCCTCTTGGGGTTCTCGGATGCAGTGGTGGTGCTTATTTTTTGGAAGGGCCCGTCCTACTCTCTCTTACCTCTGCCGGTACGGTGACCAGGCGGGCTCCCGGACGTCACCATCGGCCAAAACCAAACGCTGCCTCACCCGACCGTCCGCCGATACGGCGTACAGCACGCCACGGGACCCTTCCTTCGTGGCATACAGCAGCATGCTGGCGTTGGGGGCAAAACTGGGAGACTCGTCGAGGTTGCCCGGCGACAGGGTCTGCCAGCGCCCCGACCCGCCGAAGCTGCGGTCAAGAACGGCAATACGATAAACGTTTCCATTGCCCTGTGCCATAGCTATCTTCTTGCCGTCAAAGGAAATACTGGCCTTGGCATTGGAGTCGCCCTGGAAGCTGACGCGGGTGGCCTCGCCGCCGCCGGCCGGCACCTGGTAGAGCTGCGGCTTGCCGGCGCGGTCCGAGGTGAAGACCAGGGACTGGCCGTCGGCGGTCCACACGGCCTCGGTGTCGATGCCCCAGTGACGGGTCACCTGGGTGAGGTTCTTGCTGGCCAGGTCCATCACGTAGATCTCGGGATTGCCCGAGCGCGAGAGGGTCAGGGCCAGGCGCCGACCGTCCGGCGAGAACGAGGGCGCGCCGTTGATGCCCTTGAAGCTGGCGACCACTTCGCGGGCGCCGGTGGCGATTTCCTGGATGTAGATGGTGGAGTTGCCGCGCTCGAAGCTGACGTAGGCCAGCTTGCGGCCGTCCGGGCTCCAGGCCGCCGACAGCAGCGGCTCGCGCGAGCGCACCACGGTCTGCGGGTTGAAGCCGTCGGAGTCGGCGATCATCAGCGAATACTGGGTGTTCGCGCCGACGCCGTTGGCGGTGACATAGGCGATGCGGGTCCAGAATGCGCCACGCACGCCCAGGATCTTTTCGTAGATCTGGTCGGCGATCTGGTGGGCGACGTCGCGCATGCCGCGGGCGCGGCCACCGACGGCCAGGCCCAGCAGGCGTTCCTGCTTGGCCACGTCCCACAGTTCGTATTCGACGCGGTAGCCGCCGTCGGGGTTGTCGAGCACGCGGCCGACCACCACGAAGTCCTGGCGCAGCACGCGCCAGGTGGGGAACTTGATCTCGGAGCCGCGCAGCGGCTTTTCGATCACGTCCTGCTCGGCCAGGGCGCGGAACTGCCCCGAGCGGTTGAGGTCGGCGCGGATAACCGCGGCGATGTCGGTATCGGGTGCGACCGAAGTGCCCAGGTAGGGCATCGGCACGACGGCGATCGGCAGCGCGGCTTCGTTGCCGGTGACCACGCCGATGTCCAGGCCCTGGGCCCGGGCCTGGCCGAAGGGAAGCAGCAGCGCGAGCGCCAGGAAAGTAAGGAAACGCATCATCGGCAGGCCTCTTCGGGGTAGCAGAACGTCAGGGTAACTTGTCGCTCGAACACGGGTTTGAACTCTTCATAGGGCATCGGCGAACGGCGCAGGGCGCGTTCCACCGATTCCCGGCCCTGGGCGTCGAATGGACAGCTCAGGAATGCCACATCAATAACCTCTCCGCCGGGTATTTGGGTGAAGCGCACCTGACAGCGGGTGCGTTCGGGCGCCAGAACCCGGTTCCAGTTCTGCTGGGCGGTCTGCAGCATGGCCAGGGCGTAGCGGGCCTTGAGGTCGGTGTCGGTGCCATTGTTGCCACCGCTGGCCTGGGCCGGCGCCGGCGTCGGGCGGGGCTGCGGGGCCGGCGTGGCCTCGCGGTCGGCCAGCTGGCGCAGGCGCTGCTCTTCGAGCCGGGTACGGCGCTCGGCGGCCTCGCGCTCGGCGCGCAGGGCTTCAAGCTGCTGGCGGCGCTGGCGCTGGCGTTCCTCGACTTCCTGCTGGCGTTCGCGTTCGGTCAGGTCGATCTGCTCCTGGATGCGGCGCGCCTCCTGTTCCTCTTTCTCGCGGGCCTGTTCCTGCTCCAGGGCCAGGCGGGCGACGGCTTCCTGCTCGCGGGTGTCGGGCTTGGGGATCGGGGCCTGCGGCGCCGGCTGGGTTTCGATGGGGGCGTCCTGGGGGCGCGGCACCGGCACCGGCTGCGGCGGCGGGGCCATCTCCAGCTCGGCGCGCGGAGCCGGTTTCGGGGCGGCTTCGGCGGTCTGCTCGGCGGCGCTGATGTCGGCCGTGGAGATGATCAGCGTGGCGTCGAGCACCGGGCCAGCCACCGACACCGCTTCGGGCGGGCGCTGTAGCCAGCCGCCGACCAGCAGCAACAGGGCCACGCCCACGTGCAGGGCCAGCGCCATCAAAAGCGGCCCGCCCAGGCCTTCGTCCCGGGGGTCGCGAAGGGGAATGGCTTCAGCGTGCATCACGTTCCGGCGGCTGGCCCATCAGGCCCACGCGTGGCACGCCGGCCTGCTGCAGCAGCACCATGGTGTCGAACACCAGCGCGTATTCGGCGTCGCGGGCGCCGGCGACGAACACCGGCACGTCGGGGTTCTGGGCCACGAAGGCGCGCAGCTTGGCCTGCAGCGTGGCGGCGTCGATCGGCTCGGCATCGGCCGATTCGAGCTTCAGCGAATAGGCGCCGGTCGCATCCACGGTGACCACCACCGGCTCCTTCTGCTGTTCGATCGGCTTGGCCTGCGCCTGCGGCAGCTCCACGTCCACGCCCAGGCTCAGC
The DNA here is from genome assembly GCF_014643775.1 of Arenimonas soli. Classification (GTDB taxonomy): domain Bacteria; phylum Pseudomonadota; class Gammaproteobacteria; order Xanthomonadales; family Xanthomonadaceae; genus Arenimonas; species Arenimonas soli. Next base: position 368,236 of record NZ_BMKC01000003.1, on the reverse strand, counting down.
AGCGGCGCGGTGACCATGAAGATGATCAGCAGCACCAGCATGACGTCGATGTAGGGCACGACGTTGATGTCGGCCTTGAGCTTGCGCTTGTGGCGGCGGGTGATGGTGGCGGACATGCGTCAGTACCTAACGTGGGACCGGGGGAAACGGGGTTGCCCGCTTATTCCTCGATGTGGGTCTGTCGCTGCAGGATCGAGGAAAACTCCTCGGCGAAGGATTCGTAGCGCACGCTCAGGCGCTCGACCCGGGTGGCGAAGCGGTTGTAGGCCCAGACCGCCGGGATAGCCACGAACAGGCCGATGGCGGTGGCGAACAGGGCCTCGGAGATGCCCGGCGCGACGGCCGCGATGGAGGCGCTTTGTTCGGTCGACAGGCCGTGCATCGTGACCATGATGCCGAACACCGTGCCGACCAGGCCGACGTAGGGCGCGGTGGAACCGATGTTGGCCAGCAGCTCGAGGTTGTGTTCCAGGCGGTCGACTTCGCGGGCAAAGGTGGCCCGCATGGCGCGCTGGGCGCCCTCGAGCTGGGTGCGGCCGTCCAGGCCCTTCTTCTGGCGCAGGCGGGCGAATTCGCGGAAACCGGCCTCGAAGATGGCCTCCAGGCCCGACACCACCCGGTTGCGGTCGGTGGCGCTGCGGTAGAGCTGGGTCAGGTCGACGCCCGACCAGAAACGCGATTCGAACTCGTCGGCTTCGTCGGTGGCCTTCGAGTACACCCGGTTCTTGCGGAAGATGATGACCCAGCTCAGCACCGAGCCCAGCAGCAGGAGCAGCACGATCAGCTGCACCGGCAGGCTGGCGTGCAGCATCAGCTGCAGGTAGCTCAGCCCGGCGCCGGAACTGGCGGCCGCCGCCTCGGTGGCGGCCGGCACGGCCTCCACGGGCAGTTCGGTCACCGGGGCGGCGGCAAGGATCAGGGCGGTGGCTAGCGACATCGGCAGGACTCCGGATCAGGGGGTGTCCGCGAGCAGCCACTCGGGCAGCGCGCGGGGTTTGAAGCTCGAGGCCACCAGGCAGGCGGCGCGCACTTTCGCGCCGACCAGCACCTGATTGCCTCGGGTAATCTTCTGCGCGAACAGCAGGCTGGCGCGCCGGCGTTCAAGCAGTTCGACGCTGGCCTGCAGTTCATCGTCCAGGCGCGCCGGTTTGTGGAAATCCAGGCTCATGTCGCGGATCACCAGCACCAGGTCCTCACGGTCCTTCAGTGCCTGCTGGCCCAGGCCCATGGCGCGCAGCCACTCGGTGCGGGCGCGCTCCAGGAACCGGACGTAGCTGGCGTGGTAGACCACCCCGCCAGCATCGGTATCCTCCCAATAAACCCTTATCGGGAAGCTGAACGCCGGTTTCATGGGGCTTCGAACAGGTCGTCGGGCGCCGGGGCCTTGCGGGGGGACTTCAGCCCCAGGTGGGTATACGCCTTGTGGGTGGCCATGCGGCCGCGGGCCGAACGCACCAGGTAACCCTGCTGGATCAGGTAGGGCTCGATGACGTCCTCGAGCGTGCCCCGCTCTTCGCTCAGGGCCGCGGCCAGGGATTCCACGCCCACCGGGCCGCCGTCGAAGTTTTCGATGATCATCTGCAGCATGCGCCGGTCGAGCTGGTCGAAGCCCTCGGCGTCGATCTTGAGCATCGCCATGGCCTCGTCGGCCACCGGGCGGGTGATGACGCCGCCGGCGCGCACCTGGGCGAAGTCGCGCACGCGCCGCAGCAGGCGGTTGGCGATGCGCGGGGTGCCGCGGCTGCGGCGGGCGATTTCGCCGGCGCCGTCGGGGGCGCATTCGATGCCCAGGATGGTGGCCGAGCGGCGCACGATGCGGGTCAGTTCCTCGGCGCTGTAGAACTCCAGGCGCTGGACGATGCCGAAGCGGTCGCGCAGGGGCGCGGTCAGCAGGCCGGCGCGCGTGGTGGCGCCGATCAGCGTGAAGGGCGGCAGGTCGAGCTTGATCGAACGGGCCGCGGGCCCCTCGCCGATCATGATGTCGATCTGGAAGTCTTCCATGGCCGGGTAAAGGACTTCCTCGACCACCGGCGACAGGCGATGGATTTCGTCCACGAACAGCACGTCGTGCGGCTGCAGGTTGGTCAGCAGCGCGGCCAGGTCGCCGGCGCGTTCGATCACCGGGCCGGAGGTCTGGCGCAGGTTGACGCCCAGTTCGTTGGCGATGACGTGGCTGAGCGTGGTCTTGCCCAGGCCCGGCGGTCCGAAGATGAGCACGTGGTCCATGGCCTCGGACCGGCCCTTGGCGGCCTCGATGGCGATCTTGAGCTGTTCCCGGACCGGCTGCTGGCCAAGGTAGTCGTCCAGCCGCCGGGGCCGGATGCTGGCCTCGGCGAGGTCATCTTCACGGGTGGCGGCGGGGGCGATGACGCGGGTGTCTTCCATGGGCAGCCATTATGCAGGCTCTAGCCCCTCAGAACGGACCTGAGGGCCTTGCGGATGATGTCTTCGGCAGAGTCGCCCGGTTCGGCCTGCTTGAGCATGCGCTGGACTTCGGCGGGCTTGTAGCCCAGCTGCTGCAGGGCCACCGAGGCCTCGGAGGCCGGGTCGGCGGGGACCGCGCCGCCGGTGCCGCTGAGCACCGCGCCGCCCCCGGCGAAGTCGGCCGCGCGGTCGCGCAGCTCGACCACCATGCGTTCGGCGGTCTTTTTGCCGATGCCCGGGATGCGGGTCAGCGCGGTGATGTCGCCGGACTGCACCAGGCGCGCGAAGTCGTCGACGCTGGCGCCCGAGAGCACCGCCAGGGCGATCTTGGCGCCGACGCCGGTGACCTTCTGCACCTCGCGGAACAGGCGGCGTTCGGCTTCGGTCAGGAAGCCGTAAAGCGCCACGCCGTCTTCCTTCACCGCGTAGTGCGTGGACAGCGTGACCTCGCGCCCCACTTCCGGCAGGTCGTAGAAGGTGCTCATCGGCGCCGAGAGTTCGTAGCCGACGCCGTTGACGTCCACCATCAGCTGCGGCGGCGACTTGTACACCAGGATGCCTTTCAGGCGACCGATCATCGGCGTCTCCTTAGCAGGGCCGCGGCCAGGCCGGTGCGGCCGGCCGTGGCGCTGGTATGTGCGTGGGTCAGGGCCACCGCCAGGGCGTCGGCGGCGTCGGCCTGCAGCTTTTTTTCCGGCAGCGAAAGCAGCAGCCGCACCATGTGCTGGACCTGGTCCTTGTCGGCGGCGCCGGTGCCCACCAGCGATTGTTTGATCTGCCGCGGCGCGTATTCGTGCACCGGCAGGCCATGGCGAACCACCGTCGCGATCGCCGCGCCGCGGGCGTGGCCCAGCTTCAGCGCCGAGGTGGCCGACTTGGCCATGAACACCGACTCGATCGCCACCACCGTGGGCTTCCACTCGGCCAGGATGTCCTCGAGGTCGAACACCAGCTTGCCCAGCCGCGCCGGGAAATCGTCGGTGTCGAGCAGCAGGTTCAGCGCCTGGCAGTGCACGTAGGTGCTCTTGCCCGACGCATCCACGTCCACCAGGCCGATGCCGGTGCGCTGCGAGCCCGGGTCGATGCCTAGGATGCGGGTCACGTCCAGGCGGCGTCGCCCAGGTCGGCGTTGTGGTAGACGTCCTGCACGTCGTCCAGGTCCTCGAGCATGTCGAGCATCTTCTTGACCTGCAGCGCGACCTCGCCTTCGACCTTGCTGTCGTTCTCCGCGCGCATCGTCACCTGCGCATCCAGGGCGACGTGGCCGGCCGCAGCCATGGCCGCCTTCACTTCCTCGAAGGCCTCGGGCGCGGTCAGCACCTCGATGACGCCGTCGTCGGGGTAGCTGGCGACATCGTCGGCGCCGGCTTCGATGGCGGCTTCGGTGATGGCGTCTTCGCTGCTTTCGGGCCCGAAGCTGAGCACGCCGAGCTTGCGGAACATGAAGGCCACCGAGCCGTCGGTGCCCAGGTTGCCGCCGCACTTGTTGAAGGCGTGGCGCACGTCGGCCACGGTGCGCACCTTGTTGTCGGTCAGGCAGTCGACGATGACCGCGACGCCGCCGGGCGCGTAACCCTCGTAGCGGATTTCCTCGTAGCTGACGCCTTCGAGTTCGCCGGTGGCCTTCTTGATGGCGCGGTCGATCACGTCGCGGGTCATGTTCACCGCCAGCGCCTTGTCCACCGCCACGCGCAGGCGCGGGTTGGCCTTGGGGTCGCCGCCGCCCAGGCGCGCAGCGGTGGAAATCTCGCGGATGACCTTGGTGAAGACCTTGCCGCGCTTGGCGTCCTGGGCGTTCTTGCGCCCTTCGATGGCCATCAATCTGCCCATGAACCCGACTCTTTGTGCTGTGGCGAAGCCGTGATTATACGGCCGGGCCCCGACCGCAGCCGTCTTCAGGCCGGGAAGCGGCCGTCGCGAAGGAATCCCGCCGCCAGGTCGCCCACGCGCGGGTCGAGCAGCAGGCCGGTGTGGCTGTCGGGCAGCACCCGGTGGTCGGCCAGGCCGGGCAGCCGGGTTTCCCACACCGCCACGGTGCCGTCGCTGAGGCCGTCGAAGTCGCCGAAGTACTTGCCCAGGCCCATGGCCTTGCTGCCGGCGATCACAGCCACTTCCCGGCCTTCGGGCAGGGCATGCAGGCCGCTGCGCAGCAGGGTGCCGCTGCGGCCCAGCCAGAAACCCAGGTGGTGGCGGGCCAGGCCGCGGGCGGCGCTGGAACCCGCCAGCGGCGAGCCCAGGCACAGCACCCGCCCCGGCGGCAGGCCCGCATAGCTGGCCACGGTTTCCAGGGCCACCAGGCCGCCCAGGCTGTGGCCGACCAGGTGCACCGGGCCGTCGGCCAGCGCCTGCAGGCGACTGGCCAGCTTGTCGACGCTGGGCGCCGGCCCGCGCAGCAGGCTGGCGTAGTCGAAAACCTCGGCGCGGTAGCCAAAGCGGCGCAGCCGCCTTGCCAGCGGCCACAGCGTCAGCCCGCGCATCCACACCCCGTGGAGCAGGATGACGCGGTCGCCGGTGGGGGCCGCGGTCGCCAGGGTCCTAGTCCTTCGCGGCCGGGGCCTTGGGCACGGCGCGCACGTGCACTTCGGCCAGCTGCGCTTCGGGCACCGGCGACGGCGCGCCGGTCATCAGGCACTGGGCCGTGGTGGTCTTGGGGAAGGCGATGACGTCGCGGATCGATTCGGTGCCGGCCATGAGCGCGGCGATGCGGTCGATGCCGAACGCGATGCCACCGTGCGGCGGGGCGCCGTAGCGCAGGGCGTCGAGCAGGAAACCGAACTTGGCCTCGGCTTCCTCCGCACCGATGCCCAGCAGGTCGAAGACCGCGCTTTGCATGTCGGAACGGTGGATGCGGATCGAGCCGCCGCCGATTTCGTTGCCGTTGAGCACCATGTCGTAACCACGCGACACCGCGATGCGGGCATTGGCCTTGAGCTCGGCGATGTCGTCGATGGCCGGCGCGGTGAACGGGTGGTGCAGCGCGACGTAACGGCTTTGATCCTCGTCCCACTCGAACATCGGGAAGTCGGTGACCCACAGCGGCTTCCAGGCATGCTGGACCAGGCCGAAGTCCTTGCCGGCCTTCAGGCGCACCGCGCCCATGAAGTCGCAGACCTTGTTGTAGGCGCCCGCGCCAAAGAAGACCATGTCGCCCGCCCGGGCGCCGGTGGCCTGCAGCAGCGCGGTGAAGGCGGCTTCGTCGAAGAACTTGGCGATCGGCGAGTTCACCGCGCCGGCCTCGTCGAGCTTGGCGTAGGCCAGGCCCTTGGCGCCGTACTTGGCGGCGTGGGCGGCGTATTCGTCGATCTGCTTGCGGCTGAGCGTGGCGCCGCCGGGAATGCGCAGCGCGGCAACGCGGCCGCCGTCTTCGCCGGCGGCGTCGGCGAAGACCTTGAAGCCGCAGTCCCTCACCAGTTCGGCCACGTCCACCAGTTCCAGCGGGTTGCGCAGGTCGGGCTTGTCGGAACCAAAGCGGCGCATGGCCTCGGCCCAGGTGAGGCGCGGGAACGTGGCGTCGAGTTCAACGTCGATCACTTCCTTGAAGACTTCGCGGATCATGCCTTCCACCGCGTCCTGCACGTCGCGTTCGGACACCCAGGCGAACTCCATGTCGAGCTGGGTGAATTCAAGCTGGCGGTCGGCGCGCAGGGCCTCGTCGCGGAAGCAGCGGGCGATCTGGTAGTAACGGTCGAAGCCGGCCACCATCAGGATCTGCTTGAACAGCTGCGGCGACTGCGGCAGCGCGTAGAACTCGCCCGCGTGCAAACGTGCCGGCACCAGGAAGTCGCGCGCGCCCTCGGGCGTGGCCTTGGTGAGGATGGGCGTTTCGATGTCCTGGAAACCGCGCGCGTCCAGCCAGCGGCGCAGCGACTGCACCAGGCGGATGCGGGTGCGCATCATCTTCTGCATTTCCGGGCGGCGCAGGTCGAGGTAGCGGTACTTGAGGCGGATGTCCTCGCCGGCGTTTTCATGCGCGTGGAAGGGCAGCGGCTCGGCCTTGTTCAGCACTTCGATGGCGGTGGCCACCACTTCGACCTTGCCGGTGCGGATGCGGTCGTTGACCGAATGGCGGGCGCGCACGGTGCCGCTGACGCGCAGGCAGTCTTCGTAGCCAACCGCGGCGGCGGCCTTCACCACCGCTGCGTTGCCCTGCGTATCGGACGGTTCGGCCACGACCTGGACGATGCCTTCGTGGTCACGCAGGTCGATGAAGCAGACGCCGCCCAGGTCGCGGGCGACATCGGCCCAGCCGCAAAGGGTGACGGTCTGGCCGATCATGGACTCGTCCACGAGGCCGCAGAAATGGCTGCGCATGCTGGCTCCGGAAATCATGGCGCGGGGGCGGGAATCCGACCCCGGAAAAGCCCGTAATGGTAGGTCCTGGGGGATTGCCGGGCAAATCGGGCCAGTGCGGAGCAGGCGCTGCTAGTCGTGCCCCCAGGGCGCCGGCGGCGGCTCGACCGGCTGGCTCAGGTCGAACTCGACCTGGAACAGCCGTCCGCCCGGGCGGGAGAGTTCGTAAAGGAAGCGCTTGCCGGGCTCGATTTCCATGGCCCAGGTGTTCTGGATCGAGGCCTTCAGGCCTTCGCGGCCGAACATGGCCACCGAGTCGGCGTCCACCGGGAAGCTCTGGCGTACGGCGGTGCCTTCGCCGTCGGTGTCGCCGCCGTACATCGTCACGGCGTCCGGGCTGCCGTCGGCGTGCCGGTGGTCGTGCTTGAGGCGCAGGCCGGAGTCGGTACGGGTGATCACCCAGGTGCGCGAGTGGTCGTCGCCCACGTGGAAGGGCACCTTGAGCTCACCTGCGCTGCAATCGCGCACGTGCATCACCAGCGGCTTGCCGGCGAAGGGGTCGTCACCCTCGGGCGGCGGCAGGTCGGTGACGATGCGGCCGGCAAAGGCTTCGCCGCAGTGTTCGGCCAGGCGGGCCAGGAAGGCGTCGGCCGGCGCAAGGGGTTCCGGGGCGGAAGCCGCCGCTTCGGCGACCGGCGACGATGCCGGGGCGGCGGGGGCCTGGGGCTCGCCGGCGCAGGCGGCCAGCATCACGAATGAACAAAGCAGCAGCGCGGTCTGGGTCTTCATGCGGCGACCCTACCCCGCGACCGGGAAACCCGGCAAGGGCTCAGGCGGCGGGCTTGGCGTCCGGCTTGGCCGGCGCGGGCTTGGCCTCGGGCTTCGACTCGGTCTTGGCCCCGGGCGTGCTGGCCGGCTTGTCGCCGCCGTCGGCGAGGTTGCGCTTCTTGTCGCCGTCCTTCTTGAAATCGGTCTCGTACCAGCCGCTGCCGGCCAGCCGGAAGCTGGGCGCGGTGAGCTGGCGGCGGACCTGCGCCTGGCCGCATTCGGGGCAGTCGGTGGGGTCGGCGTCGGACAGCTTCTGCAGCCGGTCGAAGGCGTGGCCGCAGGCGCTGCATTCGAAGGCGTAGATGGGCATGGACGGGTTCCGTGGAAGCACGATGGGGACCGGGCATTAGTGGGGGGACGCGGCCCGGATTCAAGGCCTGACATTTTTCCCATTCAGATCAATGTGTTACAATCGCACACTTGCTTGCACCGGGAGTAACGATGATCCGCGTCGTCCTGCCGCTGGCCGCCCTGCTGGCGGGCGTGGCGCTGCTGCTGGCCGGCAGCGGCCTGCTGGGTACCCTGCTGGCGGTGCGCGGTGGCATCGAGGGATTCGACGACCGGACCCTGGGCCTGGTGATGTCGGGCTATTTCGCCGGGTTCTTCATTGGCACCTTCCTGGCGCCGCCCCTGGTGCGCCGGATCGGCCACGTACGCACCTTCGCCTTCTTCACCGGGTTGGCCGCCATCGCGGTGCTGATGCACCCGATCTTCGTCAACCCCTTCGCCTGGTTCGGCCTGCGCCTGGCCACCGGCATCGCCCTGGTCGGCCTGTACACCGTGATCGAAAGCTGGCTCAACGCCCAGCCCGACCCGGCCCTGCGCGGCCGCATCTTCACCGTGTACATGGCGGTTAACCTGGGTGCCCTGGCCGCGGGCCAGCTGCTGCTGGGCCTGGGCGTGGACGGCGGCTTCATGCTGTTCAGCCTGGTCGCGATCCTCATTTGCGCCTCGGCACTGCCGGTCACGCTGACCCGCCTGGCCCAGCCCAGCATCCCGCCCAATGCCCGGCTGGGGCTGCGCAAGCTCTACGCCATGGCGCCGGCGGCAACGCTGGCCGCCGGCATTTCCGGACTGGCGATGGGCGCGTTCTGGGGCCTGGGGCCGGTGTACGCCGGGCAGCTGGGCTTCGACCGCGACGGCGTGTCGCATTTCATGGTCGCCACCATCCTGGGCGGCGCCCTGCTGCAGTGGCCGGTGGGCCGGCTGTCGGACCGGGTGGACCGGCGCATCGGCCTGGCCCTGGCCTGCCTGGCGGCCGCCGGCGTGTCGGTGCTGGCCCTGTTCGCCGGCGGCTGGGGCCCGTGGCCGGTGTATGCGCTGTTTTTCGCCTTCGGCGGGCTGGCGTTTTCCATCTACCCGATGAGCGTGGCGCACATGCTGGACACCCTTGAGCCCGAAGACCTGCTGTCGGGCTGTTCAAGCCTGCTGCTGGTGCACGGCATCGGCGCCGCCCTGGGCCCGGCGATCGCCGGCGAACTGATGGGCCGGTACGGGCCGGGCGCCCTGCCCGCCTATTTCGCGGCGGTGCTGGCGGCGCTGGCGGCATTCCTGCTGCTGCGCCTGGCCGCGCGCCGTGGCCGCGCCCACCCGAGCCCGTTCCACCCGATGCTGCGCACCACCCCGGCGGCGCTTGAGCTGCTGCCTGAAACCCAGACCGAAGCCAACCTGGCGTCGAGCAACAAGGAAACCCATTGAGCAACCAGAAAGGCGAATCCATGAACTCCCCCACCCAAACACCCGCCCTGGTGCTGGCCACCGACCTGGACGGCACCTTCCTGGCCGGCGAACCCGGCCACCGCCAGCGGCTCTACCGCCTGGTCGACCAGCATCCGGGCATCCGCCTGGTCTGGGTCACCGGCCGCAGCCTCGAGGCCGTGATCCCCCTGCTTTCCGACCCTTCGCTGCCCCGCCCGGACTACCTGGTCTGCGACGTCGGCGCGACGGTCGCCTGCGGCCGCACCCTGCAGCCGCTGCAGCCGCTGCAGTCGGGCATCGACGCACGCTGGCCCGGTGAACACGTCGTGGCCGAAGCCATGCGCCGGTTCCCGGCCCTGCAGCGCCAGGACGTTCCGCAGGAGCGGCGCTGTTCCTATTTCTGCGACCCCGACGTGCTGGCGCGCCACCGCGACGACATCGAAGCCGTCGCCCGCGAACTGGGCTGCGACGTGCTCTATTCCGCCGACCGCTACCTCGACATCCTGCCGCCGCGCACCGACAAGGGCCGCACCCTGCTCGCGCTGGCCGAGCAGCTGGACATGGGCCGCGACCGCATCCTGGTCGCCGGCGACACGCTCAACGACCTGTCGATGTTCGACGCCGGCTTCAAGGGCGTGTGCGTGGGCCGCTCCGAGCCGGCCCTGCTCGAGGCCACCGAGCGCCACGAGCGCGTGCTGCACGCCGACGACGCCGGCTGTGGCGGCATCCTCGAGGCCATCGAACACTTCGCCTTCCTGCCGGCGAACGACCCCTACATCGACAAGCCCGCCTGCACCGGCCAGGGCAAGTCCGACCTGGTGATGGTCTACCACCGCCTGCCCTTCGACGAGTCGGTGGAAGACGGCAAGCGCGTGCAGAAACGCCATGCATCCCCGAACGGCATCATCCCGAGCCTGCTGAGCTTCTTCGCCGGCGGGCAGTCGGGTTCATGGGTGGCCTGGACGCTCGACGACGCGAAGCGACCGGGCTTCCAGGCGCGCACCCCGGTGGACACGGACCGCTACCCGAACCTGACGGCCGCGCGCGTGCCGCTGGCCAAATCGGAAGTGGATGCGTTCTACAAGCGTTTTTCGAAGGAAGCGTTCTGGCCGATGCTGCACACCTTCTGGGAGCGTGCGCGTTTCCGCGAGGACGACTGGAAGGTGTTCCTGAAGGTGAACCGCAAGTTTGCCGAGGCCGCCGCCGCGGAGGCCGCGCCCGGCGCCACCGTCTGGCTGCACGACTACAACCTGTGGATGGTGCCGGCGCGCCTGCGCGAACTGCGGCCGGACCTGAAGATCGCCTTCTTCCACCACACCTATTTCCCGTCGGCCGACATCTTCAACGTGGTGCCCTGGCGGCGGGAGATCCTGGGCAGCCTGCTGAGCTGCGACTACATCGGCTTCCACATCCCGCGCCAGGTCGAGAACTTCGTCGACGTGGTGCGCGGCGCGATGCCGGTGGAAGTGCTGGAACGCGAAGGCTGCGCGCCGCGCTTCCTGACCTACGGCTGCGCGGTGGGCCTGGAGTCGATGGTCACGCGCATGCGCGTGGGCGACCGCGAGGTTGGCCTGGGCGCGCACCCGGTCGGCACCGACCTGGGCCGGATACGCGACGTGCTGGCGCAGCGCGGCACCCGCGCCACCCTGGAAAAGCTGCGCCGGGAGATCAGCCCGCGCAAGCTCGTGCTGTCGATCGAACGCCTGGATTACACCAAGGGCATCCTGGAGAAGCTGAACGCCTTCGAACGCCTGCTCGAAGCGCAGCCGCAGCTGGCCGGCAAGGTCACGCTGCTGATGATCTGCGTGCCGGCGGCCAAGGAGATGACGATCTACCAGAAGCTGCAGACCCAGATCGAACAGGCCGTGGGCCGCATCAACGGCAAACATTCGCGCCTGGACTGGACGCCGGTGCGCTTCTTCGCCCGCAGCCTGCCCTTCGAGGAAGTGGTGGCGCACTACGCCGCCTCGGACGTGATGTGGATCACGCCGCTGCGCGACGGCCTGAACCTGGTGGCCAAGGAGTTCGTCGCCACCCAGGGCATCGAGGGCGGCAAGGGCGTGCTGGTGCTGTCGGAGTTCGCCGGCGCCGCCGCCGAGATGAAGGGCGCGGTGCTGACCAACCCGCACGACCCGGCGGACCTGAGCGCAGCCCTGGGCCAGGCGCTGGCCATGGATTCGGACGAAGCCGAAGGCCGGCTGCGCCAGCTCTACGGCATCGTCGAAAACTACGACGTGGACCGCTGGGGCAAGGATTTCCTGGCCGCCGTGCGCGGCCCGGGCGGTCACCAGAAGGCCAGCACCAGGGCCGCGGTCGCCACCGTCATGGCCAAGGCCGCCGGCCGCAACCAGGCCGGCGAGGCCGACGCCGCGGCCTGATCGAGCACCGCCAGCGCGGCGGGCGCGGGGGTTTCCCCGGTGACCCGCCGCCAGGCGAACGCGAACAGCACGGTCACGGCGAACAGCAGGCCGGCGACGAGGGTGAAGTGCAGGTCCAGCCAGCCCAGCTGGGTGGCGACGAACCAGGCGGCGCTGAAGACATGGCCGCTGGCGGTGGCGTACAGCGCCGCGCGCGGGCCCAGCCCTTTGTCCAGGAAGGCCAGCGCGAACACCGCCACCAGCGGCGGCGTCACATAGGCGAAGGCCTGCTGCAGGTAGGAAAACAGGCCCGGGAAGGAGTCGATCATCGGGGCCCACAGCGCCGCCAACGCCATCAGCCCCAGCGTGATCCAGCGGCCCAGGCGCGCCAGCGCACGGGTGTCGAGGCCGGGGCGCCGGGGCTGCACGAAATCGAGCGTGATCAGCGTGGACGCCGAGTTCAGCGCCGAATCGACGCTGGACATGATCGCCGCCAGCAGCGCCGCCAGCACCAGCCCGACCAGGCCGGCCGGGGCGTATTCGGCCAGCAGGCGCGGAAACACCTCGTCGCCGCGCTGCAGGTCGGGCAGCAGCGAAATCGCCATCGCGCCAGGCAGCACCATCAGGAACAGCGGCAGCAGCTTCAGCCCGCCGCCAGCAGGGCGCCGCCGCCGGCGGCCTTCATGTCGCGTGCGCCCAGCAGGCGCTGCGAGACGTACTGGTTCATCGTCCAGTAGTAGAAGCCCAGCACCGGCAGGCCGATCAAGGTGCCCAACCAGGGCAGGTTCGGATCGTCCATCGGGCGGACCAGGCTCAGGTGGTCGGCCGGCATCGACGCCTTCACCGCCGCCCAGGAAAAATCGAACTCGGCGAACACCAGCCAGGCCAACATGGCCGAACCCGCCAGCAGGACGACCGACTGCAGCACGTCGGTGTAGACCACGGCGCGCAGGCCGCCGGCGGCGGTGTAGAGGCCGGCGAACACCGCCAGCGCGGCGATGGTGCCGCCCAGCGGCAGGCCCGGGAAGAACACCTGCAGCACCAGCGCCCCGGCGAACAGGCTGCCGGCGGTGTCGAGCACGATGGAAAGGAACACCGACACGCCCGACAAGTACTTGCGCATGCGCGCGTCGAATCGGCGCTCCAGGAACTCGGGCAGCGTGGTGATGCGGTTACCCAGCAGCGTCGGCGCCACGAACACCGCCGTGAACACCAGCACCAGCGCCGCCATCCATTCGTAGTTGGCGACCGCGATGCCGCTGCCCCAGGCGGCACCGGGCAATCCGATAAGAGTGGTGGACGAGATGTTGGACGCGAACAGCGACAGGCCGACGACGCCGGCACCGAGCGTGCGCCCGGCCAGGAACAGTTCGTCGCTGTCCGGGCTGCGCCGGCTGACGCGCACGCAGACGGCGACAAGCACCAGCAGGTAGATGCCCAGCACCACGTAATCGAGCGTTGCCAGCACGCCGCCGCCCCCTTGGTCAGACCAACGCCTGTTTTCAGGGAAACATGGATCAAGCACGGGGCTCAACCCGCGCCCGACGCCGGCAATGCGGCACCGCGGCTGAACGAAGGCCATGCTCCTCAGGGTGGGTGCATTGCCCGGCTGCGAGAGTCGAGGACACTCGCGTCATCCTTGGACCACGCCATGCCACCCATTCACGTCGCGCTCGATCCGCATGCCGCGGACCCGGCGCTCGCATCCCGACCGGCCAGCATGACGGATGCCGACGACCTGCGCGAAGAACTCGTGCGCTTCCGGCGGGACCTCGAACAGGTACCGCAGGACTACAACGGCATGAGCGACGACCAGCGCCAGCTGGCCTACCAGCGCCTGAACCTGGCGGCGGCGCAGGCCGCACAGATCGCCGAAACCGCGATGAGCAACCTCGACCAGCTGGTCAAGGCCGCCCAGCGCGACCCGCTGACCGACACGCCCAACCGGACGCTCATGCTCGACCGCATGGGCAGCGCGCTGACGATGGCGCGCCGGCGGGCGTCACTGTTGGCGGTGATGTTCCTGGACCTTGACCACTTCAAGCACGTCAATGATTCATGGGGACACGCCCACGGCGACGAGGTGCTCAAGCGGGTGGCGCGCCGGCTTGAATCGGTGGTCCGCGATTCGGATACGGTCAGCCGCTTCGGCGGCGACGAATTCGTGGTGCTGCTGCCGGAGATCGCCAAGGCGTCCGACGCCGGGGTGATCGCCGCCAAGATCCTGGACGTGCTGGCCGCCGAGGACAGCCTGCCGCACGCCCTCAACGGCGTGCGCGCCAGCATCGGCATCAGTCTGTTTCCCGACGATGGCGACGCCGTGCCGGACCTGCTTGAATCCGCCGATGCCGCCATGTATCGCGCCAAGAAGGTGCAGGGCAGCAGCTACCTGTTCAGCTCGGATCCGACCGGAGGCCTGGCGGCGCCGGTCGTCCCGGCGGGCGACGGTGGCAAGGGCGCCGACCGGGCGCAGGACCTGCGCCAGGCCAACGAACGCCTGGTGCTGTCGGTGCTGGGCAAACAAACGCCGGCCCCGGACGACGAGTCCGGCGCCATGCACGCGCGGCGGGTGCGTTTCCTGGCGATGGTGGCGCACGAACTTCGCCACCCCCTGGCGCCCATCCGCACCGCCGCCGACCTGGTGCGCCAGGCCAGGGGTGACGAGGCGGCCCTGGAACGCATGCACCAGGTGATCGAGAAGCAGGTGACGCACATGGCGCGGCTCGTGGACGACCTGCTGGACGAAACCCGGGCCGGCAGCGGCAAGTTCCGGATGGAGTCGGTGCCGGTGGACGTTGCCGGCATCGTCAGGCAGGTATGCGACGACTGGCAGCCGGCGATCGCGGCCAAGCGCCAGTCCCTGGCGCTGCGACTGCCCGGAGCCGGGCTCTGGGTCCTGGGGGACGGCAACCGCCTGGCCCAGGTCCTGGTCAACCTGCTCGACAACGCCAATCGCTACACCCCGGAGGGCGGGCACGTCCGGCTGCTGGCATGCCAGGTCGGCGACGAGGCGGTCATCCGGGTTTCCGACTCGGGCATGGGCCTGCCCGATGACATCCTGGACTGCATCTTCGACCTGTTCGCGCGCGGTCCCGAGGCCATGGCCGTGCACAAGGGCGGACTTGGCATCGGCCTGGCGGTGGCGCGCGAACTGGTGGAGGCCCACGGCGGCAGGATCAGCGCCCGCAGCTTCGGGGAAAACCGCGGCAGCCGCTTCGAGGTGGCGTTGCCGCGCATGACCGGACCCACCCGGGCGGCGGCCCGCGGCTAGGCCTCGGCGATCTCCAGCTGGGCCAGCCACTCGGCTTCCAGCGCATCCTTCTCGGCGGCCAGCTTTTGCTGGCGCTGGGTCAGCTGGCCGACCTCGGAACCACCGTCGTTGCCGTAGATCGCCGGGTCGGCGAGCTGCGCTTCGACCTGCGCCAGCTGCCCGGCCAGTTCGGCGACGCGGGTTTCTAGCTGGCGGGCGCGGCGCGCGGCCGTGTCCTGTTCGTGCTTGCTGCGCACGACCTTGGCCGGCTTGGCCGGCGCGGCCGGCGCGGCCTTGGGCGCCTTGGGTTCGTTGCCGCGTGAGCGCAGCCAGGCGGCGTATTCGTCCAGGTCGCCGTTGAATTCTTCGACGTGGCCGTCGGCGACGCGCCAGAAAGTTTCGCAGACCAGGCCGATCAGGTGCCGGTCGTGCGACACCAGCACGATCGCGCCGGGGAAGTCGGACAGGGCCTCGGCCAGCGCTTCGCGCATGTCCAGGTCGAGGTGGTTGGTGGGTTCGTCGAGCAGCAGCACGTTCGGTTCGCGGTAGGCGATCATGGCCAGCGCCAGGCGCGCGCGTTCGCCGCCGGAAAAACCGTCCACGTTCTCGAAGGCGCGGTCGCCGACGAAGTTCCAGCGGCCCAGGAAGTTGCGCAGCTGCTGTTCGCCGGCGTTGGGGGCGATTTCCTTCAGGTGCCACAGCGGACTCTGGCCTTCGTGCAGGCTTTCGACCGTGTGCTGGGCGAAGTAGCCGATGCGCATGTCGGGGTGGGCCACGCGTTCGCCGCCCAGCAGCGGCAGTTCACCGACCAGGGTCTTGACCAGCGTGGATTTGCCGGCGCCGTTGGGGCCGAGCAGGCCAACGCGGTCGCCGGCCTCCAGGCCGAAGCCGACGTCGTGCAGGATCACCGCGTCGGCGCCATAACCGGCCTCGCCGTGGTTGATGCGGATGATCGAATGCGGCAGCCGCGCCGGCTCGGCGAAGGTGATGTTGAAGGCGCGTTCGGCGCGCACGGCTTCGGTGCCGGCCAGCTTGGCCAGGCGCTTCATCCGGCTCTGCGCCTGCTTGGCCTTGCTGGCCTTGGCCTTGAATCGGTCGATGAAGCTTTGCAGGTGGGCGCGTTCGACCTGTTCCTTGTCGTGGGCGATCTGCTGCTGGCGCAGGTGTTCGGCGCGCTGGCGCTCGAAGCTGGTGTAGTCACCGACGTAGAGCTTGGCCCGGCCTTCGTGCAGGTGCAGGGTGTGGGTGCTCAGGCCGTCGAGGAACTCGCGGTCGTGCGAGATCATCAGCAGCGTGCCCGGGTACTTGAGCAGCCATTGCTCGAGCCACAGCACGGCGTCGAGGTCGAGGTGGTTGGTGGGCTCGTCGAGCAGCAGCAGGTCGGACGGCATCATCAGCGCCCGGGCCAGGTTCAGGCGCACGCGCCAGCCGCCCGAGAAGTCGGACACCGGCTTGCCGTGGGTTTCCGGCGGAAAGCCCAGGCCGTGCAGCAGGCGGCCGGCGCGGGCGGTGGCGTCGTAGCCGTTGATTTCGGCCAGGCGCTGGTGCGCTTCGGCCACCGCGTCCCAGTCCTCGGCTTCGGTGGCGGCCGCTTCGGCCTGCAGCACCGCGTGCACCTCGGTGTCGCCGGCCAGCACGTAGTCGATGGCCGGGTCGGGCAGCGACGGGGTTTCCTGCGCGACCCAGGCGATGCGCACCTTGCCGGGCAGGTCGATGTCGCCCTTGTCGGCTTCCACTTCGCCCAGGACCGCGGCGAACAGGCTGGACTTGCCGCAGCCATTGCGGCCGATCACGCCAACCCGCCAGCCGGCGTGCAGGGCCAGGTCGACCTGCGACAGGAGCAGGTGTTCCCCGCGGCGCAGGGCGAAATTGCGGAAGGCGATCATGACGGGCGCTGCTTGAAAGGTCGGGTAGTCTATCAGTCCCCCCGGCGAGGACTGCGCATGCCCCATGACACGCCGCTGATTGCCCTGCTGGCCATGGGACTGGTGCTGGCTTTCGTGCTGGGCACCCTGGCCCACCGCCTGAAGCTGTCGCCGATCGTCGGCTACCTGGTCGCCGGCATCCTGGTCGGGCCGTTCACCCCGGGCTTCGTGGCCGATCCGTCCCTGGCGGTCGAGCTGTCGGAAATCGGCGTGATCCTGCTGATGTTCGGCGTCGGCCTGCACTTCTCGGTCGAAGACCTGCTGGAAGTGAAGGCCATCGCCATTCCCGGCGCGATCGCGCAGATCTCGGTGGCCACGGTGCTGGGCTGGGGCCTGGCCTGGTTCATGGGCTGGCCCACCCTGCATGGCCTGGTGTTCGGCCTGGCGCTGTCGGTGGCCAGCACCGTGGTGCTGCTGCGCGCGATGGAAGACCGGCGCCTGCTGGAAACCCGGCGCGGCAGGATCGCGGTGGGCTGGCTGATCGTGGAAGACCTGGTCATGGTCGCCGCCCTGGTGCTGCTGCCGGCCCTGGCCGACGCAATGGGCGCGGGGGACGGCGACGGGGCGGGCACGGGATCGATCATGGGCTCGCTGGGCTGGACCTTCCTGAAGGTCAGCGCCTTCGTGGCGGTGATGATGCTGGTGGGCAAACGCGCCATCCCGTGGATGCTGGAGAAGGTCGCGGGCTTTGGCTCGCGCGAGCTGTTCACGCTGTCGGTGCTGGCGATCGCGCTGGGCGTGGCCTTCGGGTCGGCGAAGCTGTTCGGCGTGTCGTTCGCGCTGGGCGCGTTTTTCGCCGGCATGCTGCTCAACGGCGACCTGAGCCACAAGGCGGCCTCCGATTCCCTGCCGCTGCGCGACGCGTTCGCGGTGCTGTTTTTCGTTGCCGTCGGCATGCTGTTCGACCCGATGATCCTGGTCGAGCAGCCGATCCCGGTGGTGGCGACCTTCCTGATCATCGTGGTCGGCAAGTCCGCGGCCGCCTACCTGATCGTGCGCGCCTTCAGGCACCCCAGCGATACCGCGCTGACGATTTCCGCCAGCCTGGCGCAGATCGGCGAGTTCTCCTTCATCCTGGCCGCGCTGGGTGTTTCCCTCGGCATCCTGCCCGAAGAAGGCCGCGACCTGGTGCTGGCCGGCTCACTGCTTTCGATCATCGCCAACCCGCTGATCTTCGGCTGGCTGGATCTGTGGCAGGCGCGCCGTGCGCAAGAGGCCGCCGACGCCGCGCCGGAGCCGCGCAAGCCGCGCTGGATTGGCCCCCCGATGCCGGAAGGCGAACACGCCATCCTGATCGGCTTCGGCCGCGTCGGCAGCGAGATCGCCAAGCTGCTGCGCGAACGCGCGGTGCCGCTGGTGGTGATAGACGACGACGCCGACCTGGTGCAGCAGGCCCGCGACGAAGGCTTTCCCGCCATCCGGGGCAACGCCGCCAACCACAAGGTGCTCGACGAAGCGGCGCCGCAGAAGGCCACGCTGGTGGTGCTGGCCATCCCGCAGGCGCTGGAGGCCGGCGAGGTCGTGGCGCGGCTGCGCGCGATCAAACCCGACATGACCATCCTGGCCCGCGCGCACAGCGACGGCGAGGTCAAGCACCTGCTCAAGCACGGCGCCGACGGCGCGGTGCTGGCCGAAAAGGAGCTGGCGCACTCCATGGCCGAGATGGCGCTGTCCGCGCCGCCGTTCCGCAAACACCGCGCGACCTGAGCCGTCTTCGGTGGGAGGGACTTCAGTCCCGATTCGGGCAAATCGGGACTGAAGTCCCTCCCACGGTGTTGGCTCAGGACTTGGTGAAGGTAAGGGTGCCGGCGTCGGCACCCACGCGCACCGTGTCGCCCTGGCCGAATCCACCGGCCAGGATCTTCTGGGCCAGCGGGTTTTCCAACTGTTGCTGGATCGCGCGCTTGAGCGGCCGGGCGCCGTAGACCGGGTCGAAGCCGACGTTGCCCAGCAAGGCCAGCGCCGATTCGTCGATTTCCAGGGCGATCTGCCGTTCGGCCAGGCGCTTGGACAGGTAGGCGGTCTGGATGCGGGCGATGGCCTGGATCTGGTCGCGGCCCAGCGGGTGGAAGACCACGATCTCGTCGAGGCGGTTGATGAACTCCGGGCGGAAGTGCGACTGCACCACGCCCATCACCGCGGCCTTCATCTGCACGTATGCCGCGTCGCCTTCGCCGCTCAGTTCCTGGATGTGCTGGCTGCCCAGGTTCGAGGTCATCACGATCACGGTGTTGCGGAAATCCACCGTGCGGCCCTGGCCGTCGGTCAGGCGGCCGTCGTCGAGCACCTGCAGCAGGATGTTGAACACGTCCGGATGCGCCTTCTCGACCTCGTCGAGCAGCAGCACGCTGTAGGGCCGGCGCCGCACGGCTTCGGTGAGGTAGCCGCCCTCTTCGTAGCCGACGTAACCCGGGGGCGCGCCGATGAGGCGGGCCACGGAATGTTTTTCCATGAACTCGCTCATGTCGATGCGCACCATCGCGTCTTCGGTGTCGAACAGGAAGCCGGCCAGCGCCTTGCACAGCTCGGTCTTGCCCACGCCCGTGGGGCCCAGGAACAGGAAACTGCCATTGGGACGGTTGGGGTCGGACAGGCCGGCGCGGCTGCGGCGGATGGCGTCGGACACGGCCTTCACGGCCTCGTGCTGGCCGACCACGCGCCCGTGCAGCGCGTCCTCCATCTTGAGCAGCTTCTCGCGCTCGCCTTCGAGCATCTTGCTGACCGGGATGCCGGTCCAGCGCGACACGACCTCGGCGATCTCCTCGGCGGTGACCTTGTCCTGCAGCAGCTGGAAGCCCTTGGTCTCGACTTCCTGCGCGGCGGCGAGCTGCTTTTCCAGCGCCGGGATGCGCCCGTACTGGATTTCGCTGGCCTTGGCGAAGTCCTGGTGGCGGTGCGCGGCGTCGAGTTCCTGGCGCGCCTGTTCAAGCTGTTCCTTGAGCTTCGTGGCGCCGGTCAGCGTGGCCTTTTCGGCCTTCCAGATTTCCTCGAGGTCGTTGAAGTCGCGCTCGAGCGTGGCGATCTCGTCCTCGAGGTCGGCCAGGCGCTGCTTCGATTCCTTGTCCTTCTCCTTCTTCAGCGCCTCGCGCTGGATCTTTAGCTGGATCAGGCGGCGCTCCTTGCGGTCCATTTCCTCCGGCTTGGAGTCGATTTCCATGCGGATGCGGCTGGCCGCCTCGTCCATCAGGTCGATGGCCTTGTCGGGCAGCTGGCGGTCGGCGATGTAGCGGTGCGACAGCGTCGCCGCGGCGACGATCGCCGGGTCGGTGATCTCGACGCCGTGGTGCACCGCGTAGCGCTCCTTCAGGCCGCGCAGGATGGCGATGGTGTCTTCGACGCTCGGCTCGCCCACGAACACCTTCTGGAAACGGCGCTCGAGCGCGGCGTCCTTTTCCACGTACTTTCGGTACTCATCCAGCGTGGTGGCGCCGATGCAGTGCAGTTCTCCGCGGGCGAGCGCGGGCTTGAGCATGTTGCCCGCGTCCATCGAACCCTCGGCCTTGCCGGCGCCGACCATGGTGTGCAGTTCGTCGATGAACAGGATCACCTGCCCTTCCTGCTTGGACAGGTCGCTGAGCACGCCCTTGAGGCGTTCTTCGAACTCGCCGCGGAACTTGGCGCCGGCGATCAGCGAACCCATGTCCAGCGACAGCACGCGGCGGCCACGCAGGCCCTCGGGCACTTCGCCGTTGATGATGCGCTGGGCCAGGCCCTCGACGATGGCGGTCTTGCCCACGCCGGGCTCGCCGATCAGCACCGGGTTGTTCTTGGTGCGCCGCTGCAGCACCTGGATGGTGCGGCGGATTTCCTCATCGCGGCCGATCACCGGGTCGAGTTTGCCGGCTTCGGCGCGCGCGGTCAGGTCGATGGTGTATTTCTCCAGTGCCTGGCGGTTTTCCTCGGCGTTGGCGTCGTCCACCTTTTCGCCGCCGCGCAGGCCTTCGATGGCTTTCTCCAGCGCGTCCTTCTTCGCGCCGGCGGCCTTGAGCGCCTGGCCGGCTTCCCCCTTGTCGTCCAGGCAGGCCAGCACGAACAGCTCGCTGGCGATGAAGGCGTCGCCGCGCTGCTGGGCCAGCTTGTCGCTGAGGTTGAGCAGGCGCGAGAGGTCGTTGCCGATCGACAGGTTGCCTTCCTGGCCGGTGACCTTGGGCAGCTTGTCCAGGGCCTCGACCAGGCGCTGGCGCAGGGCGGCGACATTGACGCCGGCCTGGGCCAGGGTGGGCCGGGTGCTGCCGCCGGACTGGTCCAGCAGCGCCAGCAGCACGTGGGCGGGCTCGATGAGGTTGTGGTCGCGGCCGACGGCCAGCGACTGGGCGTCGCTGAGGGCCTGCTGGAAGCGCGAGGTCAGTTTGTCCATCCGCATGGGGAAGTCCTTGCAAGGCAGGGGGCGGCGATGCGCCGCCCGATGCCTTCCAGATGGACGCCCCGGCGGGGGAATTCAAGCGCTAGAGCTTGGCCAGTTCAGCCTTGGCTTCGGCCAGGTCCGGGTCCAGGGACAGCGACTTCTCCAGTGCCTGCCGCGCCGCCGCCTTGTCGCCGGCCAGCGCCAGGGCCTGGCCCATGCGGTACCAGGCGTGTTTGTGCTCGGGCTGGCCGGGCTGCTCGGGCAGCGCCAGGAAACGTTTGAACGCCGCCACGCCCTCATCCAGGCGCTGGCCCGACAGCACCGCGGTGCGGCCCAGCTGGTACCAGGCGCCGGCGGCCTTGGGCTCTTCGTGGGTCCACTGGTCGAAAACCGCGAAGGCCTTGTCCCAGTCCTTGGCGTCCTGGTGGATGATGCCGGCGGTCATGCGATAGACCGCATTGGACGGCCGCGCGGCGAAGGCCGCCAGGTAATGGCGGCGTGCGTCGTCCAGGCGCTCCTCGTACTGGGCAAGGCGGCCCTGGCCGTAGTGGCCGCGCGGCGGGTCCCGGCGCTGGAGTTCGGCGATCTGGGCCCTGGCCTTTTCGACGCTGCCGCCGACGATGCCCGGCGCCTGCAGGTAGTACTCCAGCAGCGAACTGCGCGCCTCGTGCAGGTCCGGGTCCAGTTCCAGCGCACGCTCCAGCGCCCGGCGCAGCTTCGGCGCCATCGTGGCCTGGCTGAACCGGCCGACCCGGCCGATGCGGTTGGCGTAGGCATTGCTCAGCCAAAGATGGGCAGGCGCGTAATCGGGCTCGTCATCGACAAGGTCCTCGGCCATGTCCAACGCCTGTTCGGTGCGGTCCGGATCCTGGAGCAGCACGCGAAGCTGCAGCACGCGCACCTCGCGGTCCTGCGGCCGCGCCTTGGCCAGGGCGGCGACCACCTGGGCCGCGCGCGGGTCGCGGTCCTTGAGCAAGGCCTCGGCTTCGTCCACGGTACCGGCGGTGGCGGTCGCCGGTAGCGCCAGGGCGAGACCAAGCAGCAGCGGCAGGAAGGATCGGGACATCGGCATGGCTCCGGTTGGGGGGGGACGGCGGGGGCACCTTCGCATGCCCGGTGGCCGGTGCGCAGCCTGCCGGAAGTCAGGTCCCGCTGCGCCAGGCCAGGGTAAGCAGGCGCCCGCTGGAGCCGTCGCGGCGGTGGGAATAAAAGCGAGCCGCGTCGGCGATGGTGCACAGGCCGCCGCCGTGCAGGTCATCCACGCCCAGGGCCGCCAGGCGCCGTCGCGCGAGGGCGAACAGATCAACCCGCCAATGGCCGGGACGGGAGGGCAGGAAGGCCAGCGCCGCACCCTCGTCTTCGCCGACGAATGCGTCGCGCACTTGCGCGTCGATTTCGTAGTGGTCCGGGCCCGCGGCCGGACCAAGCCAGGCGCGCAGTCGCGCCGGCGGCGTGTGCATGGCCGCGACCGTGGCCTCCAGGACGCCGGCGGCCAACCCGCGCCAACCGGCGTGGGCTACGCCGACTTCGCTGCCGTCCTTGGCCGCGAAGACGACCGGCAGGCAGTCGGCGGTGAGGATGGCCAGCACGGTGCCGGCTTGCGAGGTTACGGCGGCGTCGGCCTCGGGTGGGCCGTCGCCACGCGGACCGTCCACCCGCAGCACCCCGGTCCCGTGCACCTGCTTGAGCCAGACCGGTTCCGACGGCAAGGCCAGCCACTGGCGAAAAAGCCGGCGGTTCTCGAGCACCGCCACCGGGTCGTCACCGCAGTTCAAACCGAAATTGAGCCGGTCGAAAGGCGGCGCCGACACCCCGTCGCCGCAGCGCAGGCTGGTGACCGCCCTCACCCCGGGCGGCGCGGGCCAGTCGGCGTCCAGCCAGGCCGGCGCCGGCATCGTCAGCCCTTGAAGGCCGCGGTGTCTTCGCGCAGGTCGCGCACCAGGGCCTGCATGTCCTCGGGCATCGGCGCCTCGTGGGCCACGGGTTCGCCGGTGGACGGGTGCGCGAAGGTCAGCTGTTCGGCATGCAGGGCCTGCCGCCGGAACCCGTGCAGCCGGGCCACCAGGGCCTCGGTGGCGGCCTTGGGCAGGCGGAAGGCGCCGCCGTAGAGCGGGTCGCCGACGATCTGGTGGCGCACGTGGGCCATGTGCACGCGGATCTGGTGGGTGCGGCCGGTTTCAAGCCGGCATTCGACCAGGGTGTGGGCGCGGAACTTCTCGCGCAGCCGGTAATGGGTGATGGCGTCGCGGCCGCCTTCCTTCACCACCGCCATGCGCACGCGGTCGGTGGGATGGCGGCCGATGGGGGCATTGATGGTGTTGCCGGCGACCATGGTGCCCTGCACCACGGCCAGGTACTGGCGGTGCACTTCGCGGCCGGACAGCTGTTCAACCAGCGAGGTGTGGGCGCGCAGTGTGCGCGCGACCACCATCAGGCCGGAGGTGTCCTTGTCGAGCCGGTGCACGATGCCGGCGCGCGGCAGCTCGGCCAGGCTCGCGTCGAAATGCAGCAGCGCGTTGACCAGGGTGCCGCGCGGGTTGCCGGCGCCGGGGTGCACCACCAGGCCGGCGGGCTTGTTGACCACCAGCACGTCCTGATCCTGGTAGACCAGGTCCAGGGCGATGGCTTCGGGCAGGGCGTGGGTTTCCACTTCCATGCGCACCGAAACGGTGACCGGCTCGCCGCCGCGCACGGCTTCCTTGGGCTTGACCAGGCGCCCGTCGAGCAGGGCGTCGCCGGACTTGATCCATTCGGACAGGCGAGATCGGGAGAAATCGGGGAAAAGTTCGGCCAGCACCTGGTCGAACCGGCGGCCGGCCGCCTGCAGGGGAATGCTGGCTTCGAGCAGCTCGCGGTCGTTTTCGTCGGTTTCGGGGGTCTGGGTCGGGGTCATGCGGGGTCCTGGGGCCTGCGGAGGGGGTCGCGCCGGGTTCATGGAGGCGACAGCGGGCTTTCCGGTATTATCCCTGAACTTGCTGCCCGCAGCGCCCGAACCCGCTCCCCTGATGACCCGACCGACCGGCCTGATCCGTATTTCCGCCCTCCTGGTGATGATCCTCGCCCTCGCCGGCTGCAAGACCGTCGGCGGCTGGTTCGACGGCGACAAGGAAAAACCCACCGAATCGCTGCCGGTCGAAGAGATGTACCGGGTCGGCAAGTCGGCGATGGAAAAGAACAACTGGAACCGGTCGGAGCTGTACTTCCAGCGCCTGGTCGCCCGCTTCCCGTACGGCCCCTACAGCGAACAGGCGCAGCTGGAAGTGGCCTACGTGCTCTACAAGCAGAGCAAGAACGAAGAAGCCACCTCGGCGGTCAACCGCTTCATCCGCACCTATCCGACGCACCGGCATATTGATTACGCCTATTACCTCAAGGCGCTGATCAACTTCGACCAGGGCCGCGCCACGCTGCTGCGCATCGCCAACCAGGACATGGCCAAGCGCGACCTGGGCGCGCCCACGCAGTCCCTGAACGACTTCGCCGAGGTCCTGCGCCGCTACCCCAACAGCCGCTACGCGCCCGATTCGCGCCAGCGCATGATCTACCTGCGCAACCTGATGGCGCGCCACGAACTCCAGGTCGGCCTGTACTACCTGCGCCGCGACGCCTACGTGGCGGCCGCCAACCGCGGCAAGTACATCCTGCAGACCTACCCGCAGAGCGAACACGACGGTGACGCCCTGGCGCTGATGGCCTCGGCTTACACCGAACTGGGCCAGGACGAACTGGCCGCCAACAGCCGCAAGGTGCTCGAAGCCAACTACCCGCAGCACCCCTACCTGACCGGCGACTGGCCCGATGGCCAGGGGTTCTTCAGCAAGCTCAACCCGTTTTCGGGGCAATGATCAGTCGCGCCAGCCCGAACTGATCGGGTAACGGCGTTCGCGCCCGAAGGCGCGATGCGAAAGCTTTGGACCCGGCGCCGATTGGCGCCGTTTCCATTCATTGACCCGCAAAAGCCGCAGCACCCGCTCGACCGTGCCGGCGTCGAAGCCGTCGGCGACGATCTCTTCCGGCGACCGGTCCTGGTCGACGTAGCGAAGCAGGATGCCGTCGAGCACCTCGTAGGGCGGCAGCGAGTCCTGGTCGGTCTGGTTTTCGCGCAGCTCGGCCGAGGGCGGGCGCGTGATCACTTCTTCCGGGATCACCCGCGACCGGGCGTTGCGCCAGTGGCACAGGGCCACGACCTCGGTCTTGTACAGGTCCTTGATGGGCGCGAAGCCGCCGCACATGTCGCCGTAGATGGTGGCGTAACCCACGGCGTATTCGCTCTTGTTGCCGGTGGTCAGCAACAGGCCACCGAACTTGTTCGACAGCGCCATCATCAGCGCACCGCGGCAGCGCGACTGCAGGTTTTCTTCGGCGATTCCCGGCTCCTGGCCTTCGAAAATCGGCCCCAGCGCCTGCAGGAAGCCTTCGAACGGGGCTTCGATGGCCACGGTCTCCAGGCGGATGCCCAGCAGCCTGGCCTGCTCGTCGGCCAGGTCGTTGCTCAGGTCGGAGGTGTAGCGCGACGGCAAGCGCACGGCCGTGACGTTGCCGGCGCCCAGGGCGTCCACCGCCAGGGCCGCGACCAGGCCTGAATCGATGCCGCCCGACAGGCCCAGCCAGACCTTGTCGAAACCGTTCTTGCCGCAGTAGTCGCGGATTCCGCGCACGATGGCGCGCCAGGCCTGGGACTGCCAGGACTCGTCGTCTTCGGTGGCCCAGTGCACGCGGGTGAACTGGCCGTCACCGGCGTCGAAGTCGGCCACCAGCCAGTGGTCCACGAAGGCCTCGGCGGCCTCGTGCAGGGTGCCGTCGGCATCGGCCAGCACCGAGGCGCCGTCGAACACCAGTTCGTCCTGGCCGCCGACCACGTTGAGGTAGGCCAGGCCGATGCCGGCTTCCTGCACGCGCATCTCCAGCAGGCTGTCGCGCCGGGCGGTCTTGCCGCGCTCGAAGGGCGAGGCATTGGGCACCACCACCAGTTTCGCGCCCATCGCCACGGTTTCGGCCAGGGGCTCGGGGAACCACAGGTCCTCGCAGATCACCAGCCCGACCGGCACGCCCTTGACGGTGAAGACGCAGGCGCCGCCGTCGGGATCGACGTCGAAATAGCGGCGCTCGTCGAACACCGCGTAATTGGGCAGCTCGCGCTTGCGATAGGTGGCCGCCACCTTGCCGTCGCGCAGCACGCTGGCGGCGTTGTAGACGATCGACCCCGCCGCCTGCGGCCAGCCGACCACGGCGACGATGCCGGTGCAGGCCTTCGCAAGCCCGGCCAGGGCTTCCTCGCAGGCCTGCAGGAAGGCCGGCCGGTGCACCAGGTCTTCGGGCGGATAGCCGCTGAGCGCCAGCTCCGGGAACAGCACCAGGTCGGCGCCGTGCACGTCGCGCGCCTCGGCCACCCAGGCCGCCATGCGCGCCGCGTTGCCGGCGACGTCGCCGACGGGGAAGTCGAACTGGGCCAGGGCGATGCGCAATCGGCGGGGCTGGGACATGGGATGCCTCACTTGGCGTTGTTGGCAGGGACGGGAACGCCCCCGAGTTCGAAGCGGGCCGGCTCCGCAGCCAGTTCGGCCGCGAACGCTTTCGCGGCCGTGGACGACACATGGTCATCATCCCAGAACAGTCCGTAACCATCCTTCACTGCGGGACATTCGGTCGCCGAGCAGAAGAAGTCCGTCGGGTCGATTACCTGCACGTTCGGCAGTCCGGCCGCGGCCGTCAACAGCGCCTGCCGGGCCGGCAGGACCAGGCGCTCGTATTCATCGCGCGGACGCGTGCACTCGGAAAGCCGCGAGGTCCCGATGCAGTCGGGTGCGTCGAAGCGCAGCACCGGCGTCGGACCGATGACCAGCACCCGGCGCGCATGCCTTGACGCCATCGCGAGGGTATCGCGCAGGCCCACCGTGATTTCGGACGGCGACGGTGATTCGGCCACGGTGCGTGACCGCCGCGCGAGCTCGTGTTCGGAGAACAGGGCGATGTCCAGGTGGGCCGGCCACCGGGCCGCGAGGATCAGTGTGTCGTACTGCCGGGCCTCGATGCGTTGGCGGACGAGCGCGTTGAACGCCGCGCAGTTTTCGCCGAAACCGGGCGCCGCCGGAAGGTGTCCGCGGTAACCCGGCACCGGCGGGCAGGCATCCATCGTGTGGGCCTCCGCGGCGACGCCCGCCTGTTGCGCAAGCAACCACGCCAGCGGCTTCCAGGCCAGGGCGTGCGAATCTCCCCAGATGGCCAGCCGGGCGTCCCGGCCGGGCTGCGAGCCGCACGACCCCGGTGACAGGTGCGTGATCGTGTCGCTTTGGTCGAAGTGGCAGCGGGCCATGTCGGCGGGACGATCCTGCCGCGTCCGCGTCACAAGGTCCGATCCTTCCGCCCCGAGATTGATCGTCGTCAGCCCGAGTATGGCCACCAGCACGGCGGTCGAACCCAGCGTTCCGCGCCGCAGCACGGCTCCGGCGGTCCAGTTGCTGCGGCGGACCGGCATTTCGACGAAACGGTAGGTCAGCCAGGCCAGCAACACCGCCACGAGGCACAACATCAACCTCCAACCGGTGTCGGCCGGCGCCAGCCGGGTTTCCTGGTCAAGCGTCAGGATCGGCCAGTGCCACAGGTAGAGCGGGTAGGACACCAGGCCCAGCAACACCATCGGCCGCAAGGAAAGCATGCGGCCGACGATTCCCAGCCGCGGCGAATGATGCACGGCGTGGAGCACCAGGCCGGCCCCCGCCACCGACGACAGGGCCCCCAGCCCGGGGAAGCGCCAGCCCTGCTGCAGCAGCGAGGCCGACAGCACGATCAGGGCCAGACCCAGTCCGGCCTGTATCGTCGCCCTGCGCTCGCCCTGCGTCTGGCTGGCGCCCAGCGCGATCATGCCGCCGACGGCGAGCTCCCAGAACCTGGCCGGCATCTGGTAGAAGGCGGTGTCCGGCGACACGCCCAGCCAGTACTCGGCCACGAACAGGGAAACCAGGGACAGGACGCCCAGGACGACCAGGGGCCGGACCCGGACCAGACGAAACAGGCCGGCCAGCAGCAGCGGATAGACCAGGTAGAACTGCTCCTCGACCGCCAGCGACCACAGATGCAGCAACGGCTGGCTGTCCATGGCGGGATCGAAATACCCGCCGGCCCGAAGGTCGAAGTAGATGTTGGCGATGAACAGGACGGACGCGATCGCGGATTCGGCGAACTCCTGGAACCGACCGAGCCGTGGCAGCAACACGGCGGCAACCGCCACCGTCGCCACCAGCACCACCGCCAGGGCGGGGAGCAGGCGGCGCACGCGCCGGGCATAAAACGCCAGCAGGTCGATCCGGCCGGTGCCGCGCCATTCCTGGACCAGGATCGACGTGATCAGGTAACCGGAGATGACGAAAAAGACGTCAACCCCGATGAACCCGCCGGGCAGCAGCCCGGCGCTTGCGTGGTAAAGCACCACCGCCGTTACCGCGATGGCCCGCAGGCCATCGATTTCCGGGCGGTAGGCGGTCCCGCTCATCCCGGGTCCCTGGACGATCGACGCGACGCCGGCTGGCCCCGCATGGCCGGCCCTACTTCTTCAGCTTCGCCGCGATCGCCGCGCCCAGGTCACCGGGCGACTTGACGGTGGTGACGCCGGCCTTTTCCAGGGCCTCGAACTTGCCGGCCGCGGTGCCCTTGCCGCCGGAGGCGATGGCGCCGGCGTGGCCCATGCGCTTGCCGGCCGGGGCCGAGGCGCCGGCGATGAAGCCGACCACGGGCTTGGTCACGTACTGGGCGATGAACTCGGCCGCTTCCTCTTCGGCGCTGCCGCCGATTTCGCCGACCAGGATGATGCCTTCGGTCTGCGGGTCGTCCTGGAACAGCTTCAGGGCGTCGATGAAGTTGGTGCCGTTGATCGGGTCGCCGCCGATGCCGATGCAGGTGGACTGGCCCAGGCCGGCGTCGGTGGTCTGCTTCACGGCTTCATAGGTAAGCGTGCCCGAGCGCGAGACGATGCCGATCTTGCCGGGCATGTGGATGTGGCCCGGCATGATGCCGATCTTGCACTCGCCCGGGGTGATGACGCCGGGGCAGTTCGGGCCGACCAGCACGACGTCGTCGTAGCCGGCCAGGGTGTTTTTGACCCGCAGCATGTCCAGCACCGGGATGCCTTCGGTGATGCAGACGATGACCCGGATGCCGGCATCGGCCGCTTCCAGGATGGCGTCGGCCGCGAACGGCGGCGGCACGTAGATGACCGAAGCATCGGCGCCGGTTTCGGCCACGGCCTCGGACACGGTGTTGAAGACCGGCAGGCCGATGTGGGTGCTGCCACCCTTGCCCGGGGTGACGCCGCCAACGACCTTGGTGCCGTACTCGAGCATCTGCTCGGCGTGGAAGGTGCCCTGCTGGCCGGTGAAGCCCTGGACGATGACCTTGGTGTTCTTGTCGATCAAAACGCTCATGGAATGATTGTCCTTGGGGATCAGGCGGCGGCCGCGACGGCCTTCTTGGCGCCGTCGTTGATGTCGTCGGCGGGCTGGATGGCCAGGCCGGAGTTCTTGAGGATCTCCTTGCCCTTGTCCACGTTGGTGCCTTCCAGGCGCACGATGACCGGCACCTTGACGTCCACTTCCTTGACCGCGGCGATGATGCCCTCGGCGATCATGTCGCAGCGCACGATGCCGCCGAAGATGTTGACGAAGATGGCCTTGACGTCCGGGTCGCGCAGGATCAGCTTGAACGCCTCGGTGACGCGCTCCTTGTTGGCGCCGCCGCCGACGTCGAGGAAGTTCGCCGGCTCGCCGCCGTTGAGCTTGATCACGTCCATCGTGGCCATGGCCAGGCCGGCGCCGTTGACCATGCAGCCGATGTTGCCGTCCATGGTGACGTAGTTGAGGTCGTGCTGGCTGGCCAGCACCTCGGTTTCGTCTTCCTGGCGGATGTCGCGCATGGCCAGCAGGTCGGCGTGGCGGTAGCCGGCGTTGTCGTCGGAATTGATCTTGCCGTCGAGCACGGCCAGGTCGCCGTTGGTCAGGATGGCCAGCGGGTTGAGTTCGACCAGGGCCAGGTCCTTTTCGTTGAACAGCTTGTACAGGCCCATCATGATCTTGGTCAGCTGGCCCACCTGCTTGGCGGTCAGGCCCAGGCTGAAGCCCAGCTCGCGGCACTGGTAGGGCTGCAGGCCCTGCACGTAGTTGACGTTGAGCGACTTGATGGCGTCCGGGTTGGTTTCGGCGACCTTTTCGATCTCGACGCCGCCCTCGGCGGAGGCGATGAAGGTGATGGACCGCGTGGCCCGGTCGACCAGCACCGACAGGTACAGTTCCTTGTCGATGTCGGTGGCCTGGGTCACCAGCACGCTGTCGACCGGCAGCTCGACGCCGGCGGTCTGGTAGGTGGACATCTTCGTGCCCAGCATGCCCTTGGCGTAGGCGCGGACCTCGTCCAGGGTCTTGGCCAGCTTGACGCCGCCGGCCTTGCCGCGCCCACCGGCGTGGATCTGCGCCTTGACGACCCAGAAGTCGCCGCCAATGGCCTTGGCCGCGTCCACGGCCTCGTCGGAAGTGCGCGCAACGCGGCCGGCCGGGACGGCGATGCCGTAGTCACCGAACAGCTGCTTGGCCTGGTATTCGTGGAAGTTCATGCCGATACCTGTATGGGGAGGGGGTCGCGAACGGGGGCGGTATTGTCGCCGACCCGGCCCACCCAACGCAAAAGCCCCTGCGCCAGGCGGCCGGCCGCGAGGCATACTGGGCGCCATGGCCCCTGCCCCCCGCAAATCGCCCGGACCCAGCCCCCAGCGCCGCGAGCTCTATTTTTTCAACCTGTATCGCATGCTGGAGGCGGCCCTGCTGGCCCTGGTCGCCTTCAGCCCGGCCGGGGAATACCTGCTGCAGATCCGCCAGCCGGCCCTGCTGCAGTCGGTGGTGGTGCTTTACACGGTGGCGGCCATCACCCTGCTGGTGGCCGGCTACCGGAGCGAGCTGCCGCCCTCGCGGCAGGCGGCGATCGGCCTGGGCATCGACATCGCCGTGGCCGCGGCGGTGTTCAGCACCACGTCCGGCAGCCAGGGCGGCGTGGCGCTGCTGCTGCTGTTCAACGTCGGCGCCGGCGCCCTGATCCTGTCCCAGCGCCTGGGCCTGGGTTTCGCGCTGGCGGCCTGCCTGGTGGTGCTGCTCGACAGCCTGTGGCTGCGCACGGTGGACATCGCCAATGCCCGGCCCCTGGCCGAATCGGTGATGTTCTCGGTGACCTACCTGGCCACGGCCGTGCTGTGCGAACTGCTCAGCCGGCAGGTGCTGGAATCGCAGGCCCTGGCCGAACAACGCGGTGAAGAACTGGCCAACCAGGCCGAAATCAACGAACTGGTGATCCGGCGCATGCGCACCGGCATCCTGGTGGTGGACGGCGAGCACCGGGTGAAGGTCTGCAACGAAGCCGCCTGGGGCCTGCTGGGCAAGCCTTCGCCGGACCGCCGGCAACTGGCCGACATCGCCATGAGCCTGCACCGGGCCCTGCTTGCCTGGCGCCAGGGCCGCGGCGAAACCCCCAAGGCCATGACCCTGGGCGAAGGCGCGCCCGAGGTGCTGCCGCGCTTCGTTTCGCTCAGCCTCACCGACAACCTGTTCCTGATCTTCCTCGACGACAGCCGGCTGTACTCGGACCGGGCCGAAGAGCTGACCCTGGCCACCCTGGGCCGGCTGTCGGCCTCGATCGCCCACGAGATCCGCAACCCCCTGGCGGCGATCATGTATTCGGTGCAGTTGCTGGAGGAAACCGCCCAGCTGCCCGAAGCCGACCAGCGCCTGCTGGAAATCATCCACACCCAGTGCCAGCGCATGAACGGCATCGTCCAGGACATCCTGGGCCTGGCCCGGCGCGAGCGCAGCCAGCCCGAGTCGATCGACATCAGCCAGTTCGCCCGGCGCTTCGTGGACGAGTACCGGGCCAGCCACCCCCTGGAGACCGACGTGCTGCAGGCCGTCAGCGAGCGCAGCGTGCTGGCCATGGCCGACCCGCGCCACCTGCACCAGGTGCTGACGATCCTGGTGCAGAACGCCCTGACCTATGGCCGCCTGCCCGGCGAGCCGGCCAAGGTCACCGTATCGGTGCGCAGCGCCCCGCCCGGGGCCCCGCCGGAACTGAACGTGATCGACCGCGGCCCGGGCATCCCGGCGCCGGTGGCCGCGCAGATCTTCACTCCTTTCTATACGACCAGCGAACACGGGACCGGCCTGGGCCTCTACATCGCCCAGCAATTGTGCGAGGCCAACCAGTGCAGCCTGAGCTACCAGCCGGTGCCCGGCGGGGGCAGCTGCTTCCGCATCATCTTGCCGCCGGGCATGACCCTGATGCAGCACGACACCAGCCCGGACCGGCTAAATCTGGCCTGAAACACCCGGCATCGGCTAATGTACGGGTGTCCCCAGCCCCCCGAACCCGCATGGCCACCGCCCGCAGCGCCCTGGTAGTAGATGACGAGCGCGACATCCGGGAACTGCTTGTCCTGACCCTGGGCCGCATGGGCCTGCGGGTGGACACCGCGGCGGACCTGGCGTCGGCCCGTGCGCAGCTGGCCCAGGCAAGCTACGACCTGTGCCTGACCGACATGCGCCTGCCCGACGGTTCGGGCCAGGAGCTGATCGAACACATCGCGCAGAAGTACGCCGACATCCCCGTGGCCATGATCACCGCCTTCGGCAACGTCGAGGCCGCGGTGACGGCCCTGAAGGCCGGAGCCTTCGACTTCGTCACCAAACCGGTGGACCTTGCCGTGCTGCGGCGCCTGGTGCAGCACGCGCTGGACCTGAACCAGCAGCGCAAGACCGCGCCGGCCAGCGCCCGCCTGCTGGGCGACTCGGCGCGCATGCAGCAACTTCGCCAGACCATCGGGCGCGTCGCGCGCAGCCAGGCGCCGGTGTACATCAGCGGCGAATCGGGCGTCGGCAAGGAACTGGTCGCCCGGCTTATCCACGAACAAGGCTCGCGCGCCGGCGGCGCCTTCGTGCCGGTGAACTGCGGCGCCATTCCTTCCGACCTGATGGAAAGCGAGCTCTTCGGCCACAAGAAGGGCAGCTTCACCGGCGCCCACGTGGACAAGGAGGGCCTGTTCCAGGCGGCGCAGGGCGGCACGCTGTTCCTGGACGAAGTCGCCGAACTGCCCCTGCACATGCAGGTGAAGCTGCTGCGCGTTATCCAGGAAAAATGCGTGCGCCCGGTCGGAGCACCGGCGGAGCTGCCCGTGGACGTGCGCATCCTCTCGGCCACGCACAAGAACCTGGCCAAGCTGGTCGAAGAAGGCCGCTTCCGCCAGGACCTGTACTACCGCATCAACGTGATCGAACTGGCCGTGCCGCCGCTGCGCCAGCGCCGCGAGGACATCCCGCAGCTGGCCGAAGCCATCCTCAAGCGCCTGGCCGGCGAAACCGCCGACACCCTGCCGGCGCTGAGCGAAGAAGCCGAAGCGGCCCTGACCGCCTACCCCTTCCCAGGCAACGTGCGCGAGCTCGAGAACATCCTCGAGCGCGCGGTGGCCCTGTGCGACGGCCAGAGCATCGAAGTGGCCGACCTCTACCTGCCGCAGGTGGACAGCCTGATCGGTACCGAGGACGACATGCCGCTGCGGCCCGTCGCCGCCGCGCCCTCGCCCGCCGTGCCGCCCGGCATGGCCGATGGCACCGCTCTGCCCGACGCCATCGAGCAGATGGAGCGCGAAACCATCCAGAAGGCGCTGGAAGCGAACCGCTACAACAAGACCAAGACGGCGGCGCAGCTGGGCATCACGTTCCGGGCGCTGCGCTACAAGCTCAAGAAGCTGGGGATGGAGTGACGCGCGGCCAGGGCCAAGCGTGAAGCCCGTCACAGTCTCGATTGGCAGAAACTGACGCCCCGCGTCACATTCTGACCCTTGCAGCGAAAAGCGTGCGAAATGTCCCGTTTCTGTCTGGCCTTGCGTTGAACCTTGTGCCTATATTCCGGCCTGTGCCGCACCCTCCGGGGACTGGCACAGTTGATGCTTCACTAACAAAGCACGTGCTTCGGTGCGGCAGCCCAAGGACGGGGTCAACCGTCCGGACACGTGACAATCACAATCCACCTAGGGGATTTACCCATGAAGAACATCCAGAAAGGCTTCACCCTGATCGAACTGATGATCGTGGTTGCGATCATCGCGATCCTGGCCGCCATCGCCCTGCCGCTGTACCAGGACTACATCGCCCGTTCGCAGGCGACTGCCGGCCTGGCCGACATCCGTGGCGGCGTGACCGCGTTCGAAGAGTACGTCCAGCGTGGTAGCGGCGCCGCCGTCACCAACAACATCGTTGGCCTGCGCTCCTCGACCCCGCGTTGCTCGGCCATCACCACCACCGCCGGCAACAACGGCAGCATCGCCTGCACCATCCGTGGCAACCCGAGCGTGAACGGCTTCGCCGTCACCCTGACCCGCGTGTCCGCCAGCGGCGCCTGGAACTGCTCCAGCTCCATCCCGCTGACCAAGCACCGTCCGGGCAACTGCCAGTAATACCGCTGCATCGCGTCAAAACAGGGGGCGGCATTCGCCGCCCCCTGCTCCGCCCCCCCCCGCCTCTGCCCCCCAGCCCCCGTCTCAACTCCAGACCGCAGGTGGGTTATGCACAAGCGTTCCCAAGGCTTCACCCTCATCGAACTGATGATCGTCGTTGCGATCATCGCCATCCTCGCCGCCATTGCCGGCGCGACCTACCGCGATTACGTGATCCGGGCGCAGCTTACCGGCGGCCTCGCTGACATCACCGCGGGCCGAGTCACCTTCGAATCCCGCCTGGTGGCGGACGGCAGCGCGACCTTCACCGTGTCCGACCTCGGGCTGACGAGCCGCACCCCGCGCTGCAACCCGATCAACATCAACGCCTCGCCGACCGGCTTCATCGAGTGTGTCCTGGTGGGCCATCCCTCCATCAACGGCGGCGCCCTGCGCCTGACCCGGGACTCGACCGGCACCTGGCGTTGCGTCGCACCGGCGGGCACGTCGAACCGCCACAAACCGCCCACCTGCGCCTGATACGCGGGCGCCGGCAATTCGCCGGTCCCGGGCCGCAACCGTAGCGGCGGAAATCCGTACACTGGGGCCTTCGCCCGAGATGAACGCGCCCTGATGACACCGAAATCCTACGCAAGCGCCCTTTTCCCCCTGGCACTTGCGGTGCTCACGCTGCTGGCCTTCTGGCCCGGGCTCACCGGCGGCTTCATGTTCGACGACTTCTCGAACATCGTCCGCGACGAGATGGTGCACGCCGAAACGATAGACCTCGATTCCCTGCAGCGGGCGGCGAAAGCCTACCCGGGCCCACCCGGGCGTCCGCTCGCGACCATGTCGCTCGCCGTTGACTACTCGCTGTGGGGCCTCAACCCCTGGGGCTTCAAGCTCACCAACCTGTTCCTGCACGTGCTCAATGCGCTGCTGGTGTTCGCCCTGCTGCGCCGGCTGCTTCCGCTCTCGAACGCACCCGCAAGATGGGGCGCCGCGGCGGCCTTCGCCATCGCCACGTTCTGGGCCATCCACCCGCTGCAGGTTTCGACGGTCATGTACGTGGTGCAGCGCATGGAAATGCTGTCGCTGACCTTCGTGCTGCTGGCCCTGCTGGCCTACCTGCGCGGGCGCCGGAACCAGATCGCCGGGCAATCGGGCTGGCTCTGGCTGTCCGCCAGCGCGGCCCTGGCGCTGGTTGGCCTGTTCGCCAAGGAAACGGCGGTGCTGTTCCCGGCCTACGCCCTGGCCCTGGAGCTTACGGTGCTCCAGTTCCGGGCCAGCCAACCGCGCACGACCCGGCTGCTGCGTTTGGCTTTCGCAACGGGCGTGGCGGTGGCCGTCGCGCTGTTCGTGTTCTGGGTCATCCCGAAATACGCCAGCGCCGAGGCCTACAACATCCGCGACTTCAGCCTGGCCGAGCGACTGATGACGCAGCTGCGGGTCCTGCCGATGTACCTGGGCTGGATCGTGCTGCCGACGCCGTCGAGCTACGTCTTCTACTACGACAGCTACCAGGTCTCCAAAGGCTGGCTCGACCCGGCGACCACGCTCGTGGGTGGACTGTTCATGACCGCCCTGGTCGCCGCCGCGTTCGCGCTACGTCGACGGCTGCCGATGGTGAGCCTGGGCCTGTTCTGGTTCCTTGCCGCGCATCTGCTCACCAGCAATGTCTTCCCGCTTGAACTGGTTTACGAACACCGCAACCACTTCGCCTTGCTCGGCGTGCTGCTTGCCATCGCCGAGCTCGTGCGCCGCCTCCCGGAGAGCGACGTGCCGCGCGTGCGCCAGATCGCCGTAGTGCTCCTTATCGTCGGCCTGTCCGGCCTGACCCTTATCCGCAGCGCGACCTGGGGCAACAGCCTGAACCTGTCCATGGCGCTGGTGCAGAAGAATCCGGACTCTTCGCGCGCCAGCATGGACCTGGGCGAACACTACATGCTACTGGCGGGCAACGACCCCACGTCGCCCTTCTACGCCAAGGGCGTGCAGGAATTCGAACGGGGCTCCCGGGTCCCCGACGCGTCCCCGATGCCCGAGCAGGGGCTGATCGTCTACGCCGCCCTGGCCGGCCAGCCGACCCAGCAGGCCTGGTGGGACCGGGTGGTGCACAAGCTCAAGACCCGCGCGATCGGCCCGCAGGAGATCGGCATGATCGTCGACCTGCTGCGCATGCGCCACGAAGGCGTCGAGTTCGACGATGCCCGTTTCGCCGACGCCTATCTGGTGCTGGTCAATCGCATCGACATGCCCGCGACCCAGTACTACGCCTTCGCCGAACACGCACTCAAGTTCCTGGGCGACGAACAGCTTGCCAGTGGCCTGCTGCAGCTGGTCGTGGACAAGAGCCTGGACGAGCCCGAGTTCAT
Source organism: Arenimonas soli (assembly GCF_014643775.1). Lineage (GTDB taxonomy): Bacteria > Pseudomonadota > Gammaproteobacteria > Xanthomonadales > Xanthomonadaceae > Arenimonas > Arenimonas soli. The sequence continues at coordinate 331,288 of NZ_BMKC01000003.1, read as the reverse complement.
CCGGGACGTGATCGAGTCGCTCGAGCGCGAAGGCTACGGCATGACGGCACGCATGGTGGCCGGCTACGCCCGCGAAATCGGCCTGGTGGACGTACCGCTGCCACCGCTGCCCGAAGCGACCACCGTCCCGGCGGAGGAAGCTCAGTGACCGAGCGCTCCACCCCGCTGGTCAGCATCGGCGTCGCGATCTACAACGAGTCCGCCTACATCGACCAGACGCTGCGTTCGCTGCGGGCCCAGGACTACCCGCGGCTGGAAATCGTGGTGTGCGACAACGCGTCCACCGACGCGACCCTGGACATCTGCCGCGCCCATGCCGCCGAAGATCCGCGCATCCGGATCGAACCCGCAAGCAGCAACCTGGGCGCGACGGCGAACTTCCGCAGGGCCGTCGATCTGGGCACGGGCGACTATTTCATGTGGGCCGCCGGCCACGATCTGTGGACGCCGGGGCTGGTGTCCGAATGCGTGCACCTGCTCGAGTCCCATCCCGAAGCCAGCCTGGCCTTCGCCAGTTCCCGCTGGATGGGCCCCGACGGCGAGCCGCTGCCGCGGGAGACCGGCTGGACCGACACCCGCGGCCTCGGCCCGGCCGGCCGCTTCTTCAGCGTCCTGTGGGGCAACATGCATCCGGTCATGGGCCTGATCCGGCGCGACCGGCTTGTCGCCTGCGGACCCTTGCCGGGCATCGTCGGCGGTGACCTGGTGCTGCTGTCCGCGCTGGCACTGCGTGGCGACTTCCTGCATGCGCCGGGTTCGACCTGGTCGCGCCGGGACCAGCGTATCGAACAGAGCTACCGGCAAAAGCTGCGGCGCTACACCTCGAGCGAGTCAGGCGTGACCCAGTCGAGGCTCGACCGGATGTTCCCGCTGCTGGCGCTGCCGCTGGCGCTGTCCCGCCTGGTGCTGCGCTCGAAGCAGCCGCTCGGCGACCGCCTGGTGATGTTTGCCGCGCTGGTTCCCTCGCTGTTGCTGCGACTGATGGTTGGACGCCGTGCCCCCCGTGCATGAGGGTTCCACGACCCTGGCCAGGTCCCTGGTGCAAGCCACCCTGCGCTGGGCGCGGCGCCTGTTCCTTCCATTGGCCCTGGCCTTCTTTGCGTTCGCCGCCTGGGCCAGCCGTGATGTCGTGGCTGAAGTTGTCGTCCGGGCGGAAGTGCGCCTGCTGCTGGCCGCCGTCGCCACCTGGTGCAGCCTGCACCTGCTCACGCCGCTGACCACGCGCCTGGCCCTGGCCGCCCTGGGCGTGCCCATCGACTACCGCACCGCGCTGCACATCCATATCCGGCGCCTGCCCGCGCGCTACCTGCCCGGCGGCATCTGGCAGACCGTGAGCCGCGTGGCCGACCTGCGCGCGATGGGCGTGGGCAAGTCACAGCTCGCCGCGCTGGTCGCGCTGGAGAATGCAGCGCCGCTGGCTGTGGCAATGTTGCTGGCCGGCGCGTGGCTCGCGATCGCCGGCGCCACGGCCGTCCCTGCACCCGCCCTGCTCGCCGCGGGAGGCGGGCTGGCGCTGTGCTTGCCGTGGCTGATGCACCGCGCCCTGCCGGGCATCGGCCGGATCCGGCTTCGGCACTACCTGGGCGTGCTCGGAAGCTGCGCCGTGTTCTGGATGGTGGCCGCCGGCGCATTCGCCTGCTACTGGAGCGCCTTTCCCGACGCCCGTGCCGAAGCCGACCTGCCCTCGCTGCTGGGCACCTACCTGCTGGCATGGTCCGCGGGTTTCGCGGCGATCTTCGCGCCGCAGGGCATCGGCGTGTTCGAATCGGTCGCCGCGCTGATGCTGGACGGCCGGCTGTCCTTCGCACTGGTCGCCGTGATGGTCGCCGGATTCCGGGCCGCGACACTGACCGGGGACCTGCTTGCCTACCTCATGGCCAAGGGCGCGTTCGGCGTCTGGTCGCGCACGCCGTCGAATTGACACGTTTCTTCCGCAAAGGCTCTAATCGCCGGAGCCCTGTGCACGCGGCCGGCGGCCCAGACCTGGAGATTCCATGAAAGCGGTAATCCTCGCCGGCGGACTCGGGACCCGGCTCAGTGAAGAGACGGTCCTGCGACCCAAGCCGATGATCGAGATCGGCGGCAAACCCGTGCTCTGGCACATCCTGAAGATCTACGCCTGCCACGGCGTCAATGACTTCGTCATTTGCCTGGGCTACAAGGGCTACATGGTGAAGGAGTACTTCGCCAACTATTTCCTGCACTCCTCCGACGTCACCTTCGACCTTGCCAGCAATCGCATGGAGGTCCACCACCGGCATGCCGAACCCTGGCGCGTGACCCTGGTCGACACCGGCGAACACACCCAGACCGGCGGCAGGTTGCGCCGCGCCGCCGAATACCTGGACGGGGAGACGTTCTGCTTCACCTACGGGGACGGCGTGTCGGACGTGGACATCAGCGCGCAGCTGGACCTGCACCGCGAGCGCGGCACGCTGGCGACGGTGTGCGCGGTGCAGCCGCCGGGCCGCTTCGGCGCGCTCGACATCGACGGCAGCCGCATCACCCGGTTTACCGAAAAACCGCTTGGCGACGGCTCCTGGATCAATGGCGGTTTCTTCCTGCTCGAGCCCGGCGCCATCGACTACATACAAGGCGACGACACCGTGTGGGAGCGCGAGCCCATGGAGAACCTCGCACGCGACGGCCAGTTGTCGGCATACACGCACCGGGGTTTCTGGCAGCCCATGGACACGCTCCGCGACCGGACGAAGCTCGAGGACCTGTGGAAGACCGGGAAGGCGCCGTGGAAACGCTGGGACTGACCGGCCTGTTCGAGGGCGCGTATGCCGGTCGCCGCGTGCTGGTGACCGGGCACACCGGGTTCAAGGGGTCGTGGCTGGCACTGTGGCTGCATGCGCTCGGGGCGAAGGTCGCGGGCTTCGCGCTGCCCGCCGACACGGCCCCTTCGCACTGGCTCGGCCTTGACCTGGGCCTGGCGGACGAAACCCTGGCCGACCTCGTCGACCGGGACGCGATCACGGCGGCACTGGCGCGTTTCCAGCCCGAACTGGTGCTGCACCTCGCGGCCCAGCCGCTGGTGCGGCGCAGCTACCGCGACCCGTCCCGCACCTTCGCGGTCAATGTTGGCGGCCTGGTCAACCTGTTCGAAGCCGTCCGGGCCTGCCCCAGCGTCCGGGCCGTGCTCAACGTCACCACCGACAAGGTCTACGAACCCCCCTGCCCGGCGACGGGTTACGCCGAATCCCATGCCCTGGGTGGCCACGACCCTTACAGCGCCTCCAAGGCCTGCGCCGAAATCGTGTCCGCCAGTTACCGCCGCAGCTTCTTCCAGGCGGGCACGAACCCGACCGGCGTCGCATTGGCGACCGCACGCGCCGGCAATGTCGTCGGCGGTGGCGACTGGGCCGAAGACCGGCTGGTGCCCGACCTTGTCCGCGCCATCGCCGCCGACCGGCCACTGGCGTTGCGCAATCCCGGCGCGACCCGGCCATGGCAGCACGTGCTCGAACCGCTGGCCGGATACCTGGAAATCGGGCGGCGCCTGCTGGCCGGCGAGGCCGTGGCGCAGGCCTGGAACCTGGGTCCGGCAACGGGCGACGTGCTGTCGGTGCACGACGTCGTGCAGCGCCTGCGGCGGCACTGGCCGGACCTGCAGGTCCAGTCGGATGCCGGACCCCACCCGCACGAAGCACCCGAACTCGTGCTCGACAGCCGTGCGGCGGACGCGGCCCTGGGCTGGCGCCCGGTTTGGGACGCCGGCCAGGCCATGGACCGCACCGCGGCCTGGTATCGCGATTTCCTCCGCCATGGCCACGGCGACAGCGTCGGCGACCTCACCGCCTACGTCCGCGACGCACGCGTCGCGGGCCTTGCCTGGGCGGGCGGATGAAGCTGCATCCGACGCCACTGCCGGGGCTCATGCTGGCCCAGTCCGCCAGCCACGACGACGAGCGTGGCCGGTTCCAGCGCGTTTACTGCGCAGGGGCCCTGGCCGAGGCCGGGCACGCGCTGCCGGTATCGCAGGCCAACGTCTCGCTTACCCGCGGCCGGGGCGCCCTGCGCGGCTTGCACTTCCAGCATCCGCCCGCCGGGGAATCCAAACTCGTGCGCTGCCTGCGCGGCCGCGTTTTCGACGTGGCCGTGGACCTGCGCGCGGGTTCGCCGACCTTCCTGCGCTGGTTCGGCACGGAACTGGCCGGCGGCGACTCCCTCGCCATGCTTATCCCGGCGGGATTCGCCCATGGCTTCCAGGTGCTCGGGGACGAGGCGGAAATGCTCTACTTCCACAGCAGTCCCTGGAGCCCCGGTCACGAAGGTGGCCTGCGCCATGACGACCCCCGGCTGGGCATTGGCTGGCCGCTCCCCGTAGCGACGCTGTCCGACCGCGACCGCGGCCACCCCTTGCTCACGCCGGATTTCGCAGGAATCGAACCATGAAATGCCGTGCGTGCTCGCAGCCCCTTGAACGGGTGTTCCTGGACCTGGGCACCGCGCCCCCGTCCAACGCCTACCTGCAGGCCGCCGACCTGGCGCGCCCGGAGAGCTGGCTGCCGCTGAAGCTGCATACCTGCGATGCCTGCCTGCTGGTCCAGGTGGACGAGGTCGAGCGCCACGACCTGCTCTTTTCCGCCGAATACGCCTATTTCTCGTCGTATTCCAGGTCCTGGCTCGAGCATGCCGAACGCTACGTCGACACCGCGGTCGCACGGCTGGGGCTCGGGCCGCGGCATTGCGTAGTGGAACTGGCGTCCAACGACGGCTACCTGCTCCAGTACGTCGCGGCCCGGGGCATCCCCTGCCTCGGCATCGAACCCACCGAAAGCACGGCACGGGTCGCGCGCGAGCGCGGCATCGAAACCATCACCGAATTCTTCGGCGAAACCTTCGCCCGGCAGCTGCGCGAAGAACGCGGCAGCGCCGACCTGGTGATCGGCAACAACGTGCTGGCCCACGTGCCGGACATCAACGACTTCGTGGCGGGCATCGCCGCGCTGATCGGCCCCGAAGGCGTGGCCACGCTGGAATTTCCGCACCTGCTGGAACTGGTCGGCAAGCGGCAGTTCGACACCGTCTACCACGAACACTTTTCCTATCTTTCCCTGCACGTGGTGCGGCGCATCTTCGCCGCGCACGGCCTGCGGGTCTGGGACGTCGAATCCTTGCCCACCCACGGCGGTTCGCTGCGCGTCTGGGCCTGCCGGGAGCAGGCCAGCCACGCCGATTGCGCGGCGGTCGAGGCGATGGCCGCGACGGAACGGGCGGCAGGCATGCTCGAACCCGCCTGGTACGACGGCTTCCAGCGCCAGGCCGAGGCGGTGAAGGATGACTTCCTTGCCTTCCTGCTCGAACAAAAAAGGGCCGGCAGGAAGGTGGCCGGCTATGGCGCAGCCGCGAAGGGCAATACGCTGATGAACTTCGCCGGCGTGCGCGCGGACCTGGTGGCGTTCGTCGCCGATGCATCGCCCCACAAGCAGGGCCGTTACCTTCCCGGCTCCCGCATCCCGGTGGTTTCCCCGCAACGGCTCATCGACGAACGGCCTGACTTCGTCGTCGTGTTCCCCTGGAACCTCTACGACGAGATCAGCACCCAGATGGCCTGCGTCCGCGACTGGGGCGGCCGGTTCGTGCGCGCCGTCCCCTCCCTGGTGGTGTCATGAGCACGAACGCCTCCTCCCGGATCTTCTACACCAAGCCGTCGATCACCGACCGGGAGGTCGGCTACGCCACGGATGCAGCCACCACCGGCTGGGGCGAACGCTGCTACGAATACATCGGCCGCTTCGAGCGCGAATTTGCCGCCTACCTGGGCACGAGGCACGCCATCGCCACGTCCAGCGCCACCGGTGCCCTGCATCTGGGCATGGCCGGCCTGGACATCGGGCCGGGCGACGAAGTGATCCTGTGCGACAGCAACTGGATTGCGTCGGCGGCGCCGATCATCCACCTGGGCGCGACGCCGGTGCTGGTGGACGCCGACCCGGTCAGCTGGTGCCTGGATCCGGCGGCCGTCGAGGCCGCGATCACGCCGCGGACCAAGGCAATCCTGGCCGTGCACCTGTACGGAAACCTGTGCGACATCGATTCGCTTGCCGCCATCGCGCAACGCCATGGCCTGGCCTTGCTCGAGGATGCCGCCGAAGCCATCGGTTCGGCCTGGAAAGGCCGCAAGGCTGGAAGCATGGGCCGCTTCGGCGCCTTTTCCTTCCACGGGACCAAGACACTGACCACCGGCGAGGGCGGCATGTTCGTCACCAATGACGACACGCTGTATGAACGCGTCCTCACCCTTTCCAACCACGGGCGCGCACGCGGGGAGACCCGGCAGTTCTGGCCCGAGCGTGTTGGCTTCAAGTACAAGATGTCGAACGTGCAGGCCGCCATCGGCTGTGCCCAGCTCGAGCGCGTGGAAGAACTCGTGGCGGCCAAGCGTCGCATCTTCTCGGGTTACCGGGAGGCGCTGGACGGCTTGCCGCTGCGCATGAACCCCGAGCCGCCCGGCACCGTAAACGGTGTCTGGATGCCCACGATCGTCGTCGATGACGGCATCCGCTTCGACCGGGCGGACCTGCTCGCACGGTTCAAGGCCGACAACATCGACGGCCGGGTCTTCTTCTGGCCGCTTTCCGCGCTTCCACCCTTTGAACCTCGCCCCGGGCATGCCGTAAGCCATCGCCTATCGGCCCGCGGCGTGAACCTGCCCAGCTACCATGACCTGGGCGACGCCGAGATCGCGCGCGTCGCCGGCCACGTCCGCCGCCTGCTCGAGGCGGCGACATGAAGCCCGTGCTGTTCTGGGGCGCCACCGGCCAGGCCCGGGTGCTTCGCGAGGCCCTGCATGGCGTGGCCGAGGTGGTGGCCGTTTTCGACCTCGCCGACCTGCCGTCGCCTTTCGCCGGCGTGCCGATCCACACCGGTGAAGCTGGTTACGCGCGATGGGCCAGCCAGTACCGGGATGCCGCCGCGGTCGGGGCCTGCGTCGCCATCGGAGGCGGTCGCGGCCAGGACCGCCTTGCCCGCCAGCGCTGGCTGGAATCGAAGGGGCACGCGCCCCTGGACGTGCTCCATCCGCGCTCGTTCCAGGCCGGGGATGCCCGGATCGGACGGGGCTGCCAGCTGCTGGCGATGAGCGCGGTTTGCTCCGGCGCCTGGCTCGGCGACGCCGTGATCGTCAACACGCACGCCTCCGTCGACCACGACTGCCGCCTGGGCGACGGCGTCCACGTCGGCCCCGGCGCCCGGCTGGCCGGAGAGGTCGTAATCGGCGACCATGCCTTCATCGGCACGGGTGCGGTCATTCTTCCGCGCATCCAGGTCGGCCCGGGGGCCACGGTGGGTGCCGGTGCCGTGGTAACCCGCAACGTCGCCCCGGGCGAAACCGTCGTGGGCAACCCGGCGCGCCCCCTTCCTCAGGAACGTCCAAGCGCATGAGCAGCAAAGCCCACGAAACGCCCGAAGCCCGATTCGCCAGCGAAGTCGCCGACAACATCCGCGGCCTCGGCCAGGACCAGGAACTGCAGGCGCTGTCCCGGGAATGGCTGCTCAAGACATTGCCGCACCGCTATTCATACAATTTCAGCTGGATGGGCCGGCCCATCATCCAGTATCCGCAGGACATGGTCGCCATGCAGGAGATCCTGTGGCGGGTGCAGCCCGACCTGATCGTCGAGACCGGCATCGCCCATGGCGGTTCACTCGTGTATTACGCGTCCCTGCTCGAACTCATCGGCAAGGGCGAGGTGCTCGGGATCGACATCGACATCAGGCCCCACAACCGGGCCGCCATCGAGGCGCACCCCATGGCGCGGCGCATCGCCATGCTGGAAGGCTCGAGCATCGATCCCGGCATCGTCGCCGAAGTCGGCCGGCGCGCCGCCGGACGCCGCACCCTGGTCGTGCTCGACTCCAACCACAGCCATGACCACGTGCTCCAGGAGCTTCGCGCCTACGCGCCGCTCACCAGTGTCGGCAGCTACTGCGTGGTGTTCGACACCGTGGTGGAGGACCTGCCCGCCGGCCTTTACCCGGATCGGCCCTGGGACGTCGGGAACAACCCAAAGACCGCCGTGGCGGCCTACGTGGCGGAGAACCCGGACTTCGAAGTGGACCAGGATGTCGACGCCAAGACGCTGATCAGCGTCGCGCCGGGCGGCTACCTCAGGCGGGTGCGCTGAACCCGCGATCAGGGGTCGCGGCGATAGGTCAGGTTGGTGATCTGCTCGGACACGAGCCCGATCAGGAAGACGATAACCGCCGCGCTCAGCAGCAGGGCGCTCATGTTGGTGAACCGGTGCAGGGTGGCGTAGGTGTAGGCGTAGTAGCCCAGCCCCACGGTGAAGAAGCCCAGCCCCACCGGCGCGAACAGCTTGAGCGGCGAATACAGGGTCGCGATCTTGAAGATGATCAACAGGAACCGGATGCCGTCCTTCAGCGGCCGGATGTGGCTGGAGGTCCCCACCCGGCGGTCGACCCGGATGGGCAGGTAGGCCACCGGATAGGCGCTGCGGAAGAAGGCCATGGTGCTGGTGGTCGGGTAGCTGAAACCGTTCGGCAGCAGGTGCAGGAACTCCTTGAACCGGTCCGCCCGCGCCACGCGAAAACCGGACGTCAGGTCCAGCACCCGGTGGCCGGTCATCCAGCTCGCCAGGCGGTTGTAGAGGCGATTGGCCAGACCGCGGCCGACGCTGGCCTGGCCGGACCCGTCGCGCGCGCCCACCACCATGTCGTAGCCCTCATCAAGCTTGGCCAGCAGTGCCGGGATTTGCCCGGGGTCGTGCTGGCCATCGGCGTCCAGGAACACCAGCACCTCGCCACCGGCCGCCCGGGCGCCCCGCTTGATCGCCGCGCCGTTGCCCATTGAATAGGGCGAGGACAGCACCCGGGCCCCGGCTGCGCGCGCGATGTCGGCGGTTTCGTCGGTCGAACCATCATCCACCACGATCATCTCGGCGCCCGGCAGGACCGCGGAAAGGGCCGGCAGTGTCCGGCGCAGACCCTCGGCCTCGTTCTTGGCTGGAAGGATGATGCTGATTTTCATGATTTCCCCGGATCCACCTGATTCTGGGGTACTTTACACGGACGCCCGGCAGCCGGGACGGCCCCGCAGGGGGCTGGCCGGATGGCTGTTTTGGGTTAGAGTGGCCGCCATGGCGCGGCTCGGGGAGGAAGGGTGAACGCCAACGCGACTGCCAACCTGGTGGGGATAACCGGCATTGCCCGGCGGCTGGTGCTGGATGGCCACCTGGCCGAGGCCGACGCCCGCAAGGCGCTGGACGAGGCCACCAAGGCCAAACAGCCGGTGCACCGCTACCTGCTGGACAAGAAGCTGGCCACCGCGGCCCATATCGCGGGGGCGAACGCGATCGAATTCGGCATGCCCCTGTTCGATGCCGCGGCACTGGACCTTAACCAGGCAGCCACCAAACTGGTCAGCGAAGAGCTGATCAACAAGCACCAGGCCCTGCCGCTGTACAAGCGCGGGAACCGGCTGTTCGTGGGCATTTCCGACCCCACCAACACCCGGGCACTGGACGAGATCAAGTTCGCCACCAACCTGACGGTTGAACCGATCCTGGTCGACGAGGACCGGCTGCGCAAAACCATCGAGCAGGCCCTGACGGCCTCGGATTCGATGGGCGACAGCATGGACGACGCCGAGGGGCTGGAAAACCTCGAGTCCAGCTCCGGCGACGACGATGCGGCCGACAACCTGGCCGACAGCAAGGGCGGCGACGACACCCCGGTGGTGCGCTTCGTCAACAAGGTGCTGCTGGACTCGATCAAGCGCGGCGCCTCGGACATCCACTTCGAGCCCTACGAAACCGAATACCGCGTGCGCCTGCGCATGGACGGCATCCTGCGCACCGTCGCCAAGGCCCCGGTCAAGCTGCATCCGCGCATCACCGCCCGCCTGAAGGTGATGGCGGCCCTGGACATCGCCGAACGCCGCCTGCCGCAGGATGGTCGCATCAAGCTCAACATCTCCAAGACCCGACAGATGGACTTCCGCGTGTCCACCTGCCCCACCCTGTTCGGCGAAAAGGTGGTGCTGCGCCTGCTCGACGGCAGCGCGGCCAAGCTGGGCATCGACAAGCTGGGCTACGAAGAAGACCAGAAGCAGCTCTACCTCGACGCCCTGGCCAAGCCCTACGGCATGATCCTGGTCACCGGCCCCACCGGCTCGGGCAAGACGGTGTCGCTGTACACCGGCCTGAACATCCTCAACACCGACGAGCGAAACATCTCCACCGCCGAGGACCCGGTCGAAATCCGCGTCCCGGGCATCAACCAGGTGCAGATGAACGTCAAGAAGGGCATGACCTTCGCGGCCGCGCTGCGCAGCTTCCTGCGCCAGGACCCGGACGTGATCATGGTCGGCGAAATCCGCGACCTGGAAACCGCCGAAATCGCGGTCAAGGCCGCCCAGACCGGCCACCTCGTGCTTTCCACCCTGCACACCAACGACGCCCCGCAGACGGTCAGCCGCCTGATGAACATGGGCATCGCGCCGTACAACATCACGTCGTCGGTGACCATCATCATCGCCCAGCGCCTCGCGCGCCGGCTGCACGACTGCAAGACCCCGGTGCAGCTGCCCGAGAACGCGCTGCTCGCCGAAGGCTTCACGCCGGAAGAAATCGCCGGGGGGATCACCCTCTACGAACCGGCCGGCTGCGACGACTGCAACGACGGCTACAAGGGTCGCCTGGGTATCTACCAGGTGATGCCGATGGCCGAAGGTATCCAGAAGATCATCCTCGAGGGCGGCAATGCCCTGCAGATCGCCGAGGCCGCCAAGCAGGCGGGCGTGCGCGATCTGAGGGAATCTGCCCTCATGAAGGCCAGGCAAGGCATCACCAGCCTGGCTGAAGTCAACCGCGTGACCAAGGACTAAGCCATGGCGACCACCGCTGCGAAAGCGAAAGCCCCCGCGACGCGTACCTCCGAGATGCAGCAATTCGTCTGGGAGGGAACGGACAAACGCGGCGTCAAGATGAAGGGCGAAACCACGTCCAAGAATGCCAACCTGTTGCGCGCCGAGCTCAGGAAGCAGGGCATCAGCCCGACGGTGGTGAAGACCAAGTCCAAGCCGCTGTTCGGCGCATCGGGCAAGGCCATCTCGGCCCAGGACATCGCGGTGTTCAGCCGCCAGATCGCCACCATGCTGCAGTCGGGCGTGCCGATGGTGCAGAGCTTCGAGATCCTTTCCACCGGCCAGAAGAATCCGCGGATGAGCAACATGCTCACCGACATCCGCGACAACATCGCCGGCGGCAGCTCGCTCAGCGAGGCGATGGCCCGGCATCCGGTGCAGTTCGACCTGCTGTTCCGCAACCTCACCCGGGCCGGCGAAAGCGCCGGCGTGCTCGACACGGTGCTCGACACCGTGGCCACGTACAAGGAACGCACCGAAGCCCTGAAGGGCAAGATCAAGAAGGCCCTGTTCTACCCGGCGGCGGTCATGGCCGTGGCCATCCTGGTCAGCTCCATCCTGCTGATCTACGTGGTGCCGCAGTTCGAGGCGGTCTTCCAGGGCTTTGGCGCCGACCTGCCCGCCTTCACCCAGATGATCGTCAACGCTTCGCGGTTCATGACCCAGTGGTGGTGGGCCATCCTGCTGATCACCGTCGGCTCGATCGTGGGTTTCCTGTTCGCGTACAAACGCTCGGAAGCGATGCAGCGCGGCATGGACCGGCTGCTGCTTAAGCTGCCCGTCATCGGACAGATCCTCCACCAGTCGGCCATCGCCCGCTACGCCCGCACCCTGGCCCTGACCTTCAAGGCCGGCGTGCCGCTGGTCGAAGCGCTGGAAACGGTGGCCGGCGCCACCGGCTCGATCGTCTACAACGACGCGGTCAAGCGCATCCGCGAAGACGTTTCGGTCGGCTACCAGCTCAACGTGGCCATGAAGCAGGTCGGCATCTTCCCGCACATGGTGGTGCAGATGACCGCCATCGGCGAAGAGGCCGGCGCCCTGGACACCATGCTGCTCAAGGTGGCCGAATTCTACGAACAGGAAGTCAACAACTCCGTGGACGCCCTGGCCAGCCTGATCGAGCCCTTCATCATGGTGGTCATCGGCGTGCTGGTCGGTGGCATGGTGGTTGGCATGTACCTGCCGATCTTCAAGCTCGCCGCCACGGCGGGCTGAGCCCCGGATGTTCGACGCGCTCCTGGCCTCGGCGGCCCTTTCGGCCGCCGTCGCGCTTGCCTTCGGCATGCTGGTGGGCAGCTTCCTGAACGTCGTGATCCTGCGCCTGCCACCCCGGCTGGAATGGCAGTGGCGAAGGGACAGCCGCGAGATCCTCGAACAACCCGAACAGTACGAACCGGCCCCGCCCGGCATCGTGGTGCAGCGTTCGGCCTGCCCCAAGTGCGGCCACAAGCTGGCGCCCTGGGAAAACATCCCGGTCGTCAGCTTCCTGCTGCTGCGCGGCAAGTGCCGCGGCTGCGGCAGCCCGATTTCCTGGCAGTACCCCCTTGTCGAACTGGCCACCGGCCTGCTGTTCGCCGCCTGCATCTGGCGCTTCGGCGTCGGCGCCGAAGGCCTGGCCGCGCTCGTGTTCACCGGCCTGCTGGTGGCGATGTCGGGCATCGACCTGCGCACCACGCTGCTGCCCGACCAACTGACCTACCCCCTGCTGTGGATCGGCCTGGGCCTGTCGACGATGACGCTGTTCGTATCGCCGGTGCAGGCCATCTTCGGCGCCCTGGCGGGCTACCTCAGCCTGTGGAGCGTGTACTGGGCCTTCAAGCTGCTGACCGGCAAGGAAGGCATGGGCCACGGCGACTTCAAGCTGCTGGCCGCCCTGGGCGCCTGGTGCGGCGTGGCGGGCATCCTGCCGATCGTGCTGATGTCGTCCTTCATCGGCGCCATCGTCGGCAGCCTGTGGATCGGCCTGCGCGGGAGCGACCGCGCCACACCCATTCCCTTCGGCCCCTACCTGGCCGCGGCCGGCTGGGTGCAGCTGATGTGGGGGCCGCAGCTGCTGCAGGCCTATCGCGACTTCAGCGGCCTGAACTGAGCCGATGGCCGGCTTCCTGGTGGCGGTGACGGGCGGCGTGGCCTCGGGCAAGTCGGCCGCCACCCATGCCTTTGAATCCCTGGGCGTGCCCGTGGTGGATGCCGACATCGCCGCGCGCGCCGTGGTCGAGCCCGGGCAGCCGGCCCTGGCGGCCGTGGTCCGGCGCTTCGGCCCGGACGCCATCGGCAATGACGGTCGCCTGGACCGTGCCGCGATGCGCCGGCGGGTCTTCGCCGACCCCGCCGCCCGCGCCGACCTCGAAGCCCTGCTGCACCCGCCCATCCGCGCCTGGCTGCACGAGGCCTGCGCGGCGGCGCCGGGGCCTTACGCCGTGGTCGCGATCCCGCTGCTGGCCGAAGGTGGCGGCCGGGCCGCCTACCCCTGGCTGCAGCGCATCCTGGTGGTGAACGTGCCCGAAGCCGTGCAACTGGCCCGCCTGCAGGCCCGCGACGGCGTCGATGCCGCCCTGGCGGCAGGCATGGTGGCCGCCCAGGCGACACGCGCGCAGCGGCTGGCGATGGCGGACGACGTGGTGGTCAATGACGGGTCGCTGGCGGACCTGGAAGCCGCGGTGCGGCGGCTGCATGCCCGGTACCTGGGCCTGGCTGGCTGACGCGCCCCTACTTGGGCCAGAACGCCCGGATGCCGGCCACGCCCTGCCCGCCGTGCCGGCGCGCCGTGGCGACGTCGGCGGGGCGCAGGCCGCCCAAGGCATAGATCGGCAGCGAAACCGCCTCACGCAGGCGGGAGAAGTGCTCCCAGCCCATGGCGGGGGCCCCGGGATGGCTTTCGGTGGCGCGCACCGGCCCCAGCACCGCGAAATCCAGGCCCAGGACCTCGGCCTGGGCCAGTTCGTCGGCGTCATGGCAGGAAGCGGCCACCGTCTGGCCCTCCGGCAGCGGCCGGGCTGACAGCGCCATCAGCTGGCGCGCCGGCAGGTGCAGGCCAAGGCCCAGGTCGGCGGCCAGGCCGGCCTCGCCGTTCACCAGCAGCTCGGCGCCGGCGGCGTGGCAGCGGGTGCGGGCGTCCATGGCCAGGTTGGCCAGGGCCTGGGCGCCCATGCCGCGCGCGCGCAATTGCACGCGCCGGGCACCGGCGGCCAGGGCCTTGTCCAGTTGGGCCAGCCAGGCGGCGGGCTGCAGGGACTCGGGGCTGATCAGGTAGCGCGGGGGCCGGGTAAGCACCGACACCACCGGCCGGTCGGCGGGAGGCATGGGGTAGCCGCGCAGCTTGTCCAGCGGCGACCAGGCCAGGGCCTGGCGTTCGCGACCGCGCGGCGTGCCGTCGTAGGAATCGACCGTGTAGACGTCCAGCACGATGCGCTTGTCCGGGTAGGCCTGGGGCACGGCCACCAGGGGCACGGCGTCCAGGACCCGGATGCCCAGCTCTTCGTGCAGTTCGCGGTCCAGGGCCTCGCGCGGGCTTTCGCCCGGCTCGACCTTGCCGCCGGGGAATTCCCAGGCGCCGGCCAGGTCGCGCCCGGCGGTGCGCCGGGCCAGGAGGATGCGGCCGCGGGCGTCCCGGAGGACGGCCGCGACCACGTGCACGGGTTTAGGTCGGTCGCCGGGCATGCGCCGGGGTCAGTCCAGCTTCCCGTGGCACTGCTTGTACTTCTTGCCGCTGCCGCAGGGGCAGGGATCGTTGCGGCCGATCTTCGGGCCCTCGCGGGTCGCCGGGGCCAGTACGCCATGGCCTTGGGCGGCCATCGCCTGGGCCTGTTCGGCCTCGTCCTCGGTGCCGTAGCCGCCGGTTTCCGGGTGCTGGAACTGCATCTTGTTGGCCTGGGCGGCGGCACGCTGGCGCTCGGCGGCCTCCATCGCGGCGACTTCCTCTTCGCTGCGGATGCGCACGCGGGCCAGCAGCGACACGACTTCCTGCTTCACCTTGTCCAGCATTTCGGTGAACAGCTCGAAGCTCTCGCGCTTGTACTCCTGCTTGGGCTGCTTCTGGGCATAACCGCGCAGGTGGATGCCCTGGCGCAGGTAGTCCATGCGCGCCAGGTGCTCCTTCCAGTTCTGGTCGAGCACGTTGAGCATCAGGTGCTTTTCCAGGTGGCGCATCATCTCGTCGCCAAGCTGGGCTTCCTTGTCGGCGAAGAGCTTTTCGCCGGCTTCCAGCGCCAGCGCCAGGATGCGCTCGTCGTCGATCGCCTCTTCGCGGGTCGCCGGGCCCTGAAGGTCCACGGTGATGCCGAATTCGTCGGCCAGGCTGCGTTCCAGGCCCGGCAGGTCCCACTGTTCGTCCACCGACTCGGCCGGCACGAAGCGGCGCACGGTCTCGGCCAGCACGTCCTCGCGGATGGCGTTGATGGCGTCGTTCACGGAGTCGGCTTCCAGCAGTTCGTTGCGCTGCTGGTAGACCACCTTGCGCTGGTCGTTGGCGACGTCGTCGAAGTCGAGCAGGTTCTTTCGGATGTCGAAGTTGTGGGCCTCGACCTTTCGCTGCGCGTTCTGGATCTGCTTGCTCACCAGGCCCGACTCGATGACGTCGTCTTCCTTCATGCCCATGCCGCGCATCGCCTTTTGCACCCAGTCGGAGGCGAAGATGCGCATCAGGTTGTCTTCCAGCGACAGGTAGAAGCGGGACGAACCCGGGTCACCCTGGCGGCCGGAGCGGCCACGCAGCTGGTTGTCGATGCGGCGGCTTTCGTGGCGTTCGGTGCCGATGATGTGCAGGCCGCCCAGGGACTTCACTTCGTCGTGGCGCTTTTGCCATTCCGACTTCACCCGGGCCTTGTCCATCTCGCTGGCGTCCTCGCCCAGCGCCGCCAGTTCGGCGTCGAGCGAACCGCCCAGCACGATGTCGGTGCCACGGCCGGCCATGTTGGTGGCGATGGTCACGGCCTTCGGGCGGCCCGCGTTGGCGACGATCTGCGCCTCGCGTTCGTGCTGCTTGGCGTTGAGCACCTCGTGCGGGATGCCCGACTGCTTGAGCTGGTTGGCCAGCAGTTCCGAGGTTTCGATGGACGTGGTGCCGACCAGCACGGGCTGGCCGCGTTCGTAGCAGTCCTTGATGTCTTCGATGACCGCGTTGAACTTGGCCGGACGGGCCAGGTACACCAGGTCCGGATGGTCCTTGCGCACCATCGGCCGGTGGGTCGGGATGACGGCGACTTCCAGGCCATAGATGGTCTGGAACTCGTAGGCTTCGGTGTCGGCCGTGCCGGTCATGCCGCCGAGCTTGCCGTACATGCGGAAGTAGTTCTGGAAGGTGATCGAGGCCAGGGTCTGGTTCTCGCGCTGGATCGGCACGCCTTCCTTGGCCTCGACCGCCTGGTGCAGGCCGTCGGACCAGCGGCGCCCGGCCAGGGTGCGGCCGGTGAATTCGTCGACGATGATGACCTCGCCGTCGCGCACGATGTAGTCGACGTCGCGCTGGTAGATGGCGTGCGCACGCAGGGCGGCCATCAGGTGGTGCACCACGGCCAGGTTGTTGCCCGAATACAGGCCGTCGTCCTCGCCGATGATGCCGGCCCCGCGCAGCAGTTCTTCGGCATGTTCCATGCCCTGTTCGGACAGGTGGGCCTGCTTGCCCTTTTCGTCCACCCAGTAGTCGCCGTCGCCCTGCTCGGACTCCTGCTTGACCAGCTTGGGCACGATCCGGTTGACCTTGACGTACAGCTCGGGCGATTCGTCGGCCGGGCCGGAGATGATCAGCGGGGTGCGGGCTTCGTCGATCAGGATCGAGTCGACTTCATCGACGATGGCGAAGTTCAGGCCCCGCTGGAAGCGGTCGTCCTTGGCCAGCGCCATGTTGTCGCGCAGGTAGTCGAAGCCGAATTCGTTGTTGGTGCCGTAGGTGATGTCCGACCCGTAGGCGCCCTTCTTGTCCGCATGCGGCATGCCCGGGTAGACCACGCCCACCGACATGCCCAGGAAGTTGTACAGCTTGCCCATCCAGGCCGAGTCGCGGCGGGCCAGGTAGTCGTTCACCGTCACCACGTGCACGCCCTTTCCCGACAGCGCGTTGAGGTAGGTCGGCAGGGTCGCCACCAGGGTCTTGCCCTCGCCGGTGCGCATTTCGGCGATGCGGCCCGAATGCAGCACCATGCCGCCGATCAGCTGCACGTCGTAGTGGCGCAGGCCCAGGACGCGGCGGGAGGCCTCGCGGCAGACGGCGAAGGCTTCGGGCAGCAGCTCGTCGAGGCTGGCGCCGTCGGCCACCCGGGCCTTGAACTCGTCGGTCTTGGCCTTCAGGGCGGCATCGTCGAGCTTTTCGAGCTCGGGCTCGTAGGCGTTGATGCGGGCGACGTTCTTCTGGAACTGGCGCAGCAGGCGCTCGTTGCGGCTGCCGAAGATGCGGGTGAGCAAGCTGTTGAGCATTGGGAAAGCCGGTTGGGGAGCGCGGGGCGCTCACGCGGAAAAAAGAAGGCCGCGGCAGCCCGGGAGGGGCGTCGCGGCCGTCTAGTCTAACGTGGGGACGGGGGCGGGGGTATCAAGCCCCCGCCGGGACCTCAACCGCGGGCCCGGTCCAGATAGTTGCGCGGGTTCACCTGGCGGCCGTTGAGCGTCACCTCGAAATGCAGGTGCGAGCCGGTGGAACGGCCCGTGGACCCGACCTTCGCGATCTGCTGGTCGGCGCGCACGACGTCGCCGGCCTTCACCAGGTTCACCTGGTTGTGGGCGTAGCGGGTTTTGTAGCCGTTGCCATGGTCGATTTCGACGACGTTGCCGTAGCCATTGCGCCAGCCCGCGAAGCTGACCACGCCCTCGGCGGCGGCGCTGACCGGGTCGCCGGCATTGGCGTCGATGTCGATGCCCGCGTGGTGGGCGCGGCCGCGACCGAAGGGGTCGTTGCGGCTGCCGTAGCGGGAGGAGATGTAGCCCGGCGCCGGCATGCGGTGCGGGGTGGCCTGGCTTTCCACCTGCTGGTTGAACAGCATGGATTCGAGCACCGACAGCTGGCGGCCCGAATGGGCGAACTGGGCCTCGAGGGCGTCCAGGCTGCCCAGCAGCTCCATGGACGGCACGTCTTCGGCCGATTCCGAACCACCCTGGCCGGGCAGGTCGGAGAAATTGAACTCGCCGTCCTTGAGCTTGCCGACCTGGGTCAGGCGGTCGCCCAGGGCGTTGAGGCGATTGGCCTGGGCCTGGAGCTCGCCGACGCGGGCGGCGATGGCGTTCACTTCAAGCTGGGCTTCGTCGCGGGCCTGGGCCAGCTCCAGCGCCTGCTGGTCGAACTCGGCCTGCAGGCGGGCGATTTCGGCCCGGGCTGCGCCGTCGGCGCCGCGGGTGAGGAAACCGGCCGTGAAGGCCAGTCCCAGCACCATGGCGATGCTGCCAAGGGCGGTGGCGGCGACCTTCGGGCGGTCGAACGCCAGTTTTTTTGGCGACCGGAGGAAATTTGCTGCGATGATGACATTCATCATGTCGAATTCATTCAAACCTTTCGTCCGCGGCGCGTCACCACCGACCAGCCTGCCCCCGCGCGCCCTCGAGGCGCTGTCCGGGACCGGGCTTGCCAGCGTGGTCGAACGCGCCCGTTGGCTGGGCGAACTCGACCCCGTGTTACGCCAGAGTCTCCCCGCCACCTTGGCCGGCCAATGCAAGCTGGCCAATGTGGATGACAAGAACTTGGTGTTCCTGGTCAGCGCCCCGGTCTGGAAGGCCAAGCTGCGGCTGCATGCCGACACCCTGCTGGGCGCGGCGGCCGCGGCCGGGCTCAAGGCCAGGACGCTGGTGGTGAAGGTGGCAACGCCGGAACCCGCCATCCCCGCAGGGACCGGAACACCGAGACCACTTTCCGAGGCCGTCCGCGATTCACTGCGGGCGACCGCCCAGTCGGTTTCGGATCCGGGACTGCGCGACCAGCTTCTGCGGCTGGCTGAGTCGCCCCGGGACAAGACCGACGGGGCATGATGCCCCCGGCAGGCGGGGCGTGTCGTTAACCTGCGGTTAAACGATCGTTAAAGAGTGTGACGCAGGTCTCAAACCGCCTGCGCTGGATGGGCATACGAGATCGGCGCCAGGGCCGGGTCCTCGAAGGTCACCTCTTCCCAGGCCGAGGTATCGGCCAGCAGGGTGCGCAGCAGCTGGTTGTTGAGCGCGTGGCCGGACTTGTAGCCGTAGAAGGCGCCGATCAGGCTGTGGCCCAGCAGGTACAGGTCGCCGATGGCGTCCAGGATCTTGTGCTTCACGAACTCGTCCTCGTAGCGCAGGCCGTCGTCGTTGAGCACGCGGTAGTCGTCGAGCACGATGGCGTTGTCCATCGAACCGCCCAGGGCCAGGTTGCGCTCGCGCAGGAACTCGATGTCCTTCATGAAGCCGAAGGTACGGGCGCGGCTGACTTCCTTGACGAAGGAGGTCGTGGAGAAGTCGATCTCGGTGCTCGAGGTCGCCTTGTTGAAGATCGGGTGGGCGAAGTCGATGGTGAAGCCGACCTTGAAACCCTCGAAGGGTTCGAAGCGGGCCCACTTGTCGTCGTCCTCGACCTTGATCGGCTTGAGGATGCGGATGAAGCGCTTGGCCTTGTCCTGTTCCTCGATGCCCGCCGACTGCAGCAGGAACACGAAGGGACCGGCCGAGCCGTCCATGATCGGCACCTCGGCCGTGGACAGGTCCACGTAGGCGTTGTCGATGCCCAGGCCGGCCATGGCCGACAGCAGGTGCTCGATGGTCATCACCCGCACGTTGCCCTCCACCAGCGCCGTGCACAGGCTGGTGTCGCCGACCTTTTCGGCCTTGGCGTGGATTTCCACGGGCTGGTCGAAGTCCACGCGCCGGAAAATGATGCCGGTATCGGGCGCAGCCGGTCGCAAGGTCATGTAGACCTTTTCGCCGCTGTGCAAACCGACACCCGTGGCGCGGATGACATTCTTGAGAGTGCGTTGTCTGATCATCTTGAGGCGTTCTCCGGGGCAGGAGCGCGCAAAACCGTCGAGGACGATAGCACACCAAGGAACAAACGAAAACCTAACATTCAAACAATTGTATTGATTCTGCAACCCAGTTCAGGTTTTTGGGGCTGGAAAAGGGCCCGCCGGACCGGCCGGCGGGCCTAAGATTCCATCTCCCCCTGGGGACACGCCCCGCGGGCCAGGCCCGCGGGTCACACCAGGCCGCCCTTCCAGGGCGGCCCTTTCACGCTTAGTCGGCCTGGCGACGCAGGAAGGCCGGGATGTCCAGGTAGGCGTGCTCGTTGGACAGCTCGCCCAGGGCCGTGGCCGTGCCGGAGGCCGGCTCGCTGGCCGAAGTCCGGCCCGAGGCGCGCAGGCCCAGGTGGTTGGCGCCCGGCATCGCGGTGCCATTGGCCTGGGCGGTGGCGACGTCGTCGACCAGGCCGGTCGTGGCGTTGCGCACCAGCTTCACCGGGGCCCGCTGGACCTCGCGTTCCGGGGTCCGGACCGGCTGGCGCACGACGCCGCGGTTGAGGCCGGTGGCCACCACCGTCACCCGCACCTCGTCCTGCATGTCCGGGTCCAGCGAGGTGCCGATGACCACGGTGGCGTCCTCGGACGAGAACTCCTCGATGGTGCGGCCGATCTCGTCGAACTCGGCCATGGTGAAGTCCGGGCCGGCCGTGATGTTGACCAGCACGCCGTTGGCGCCCGAGAGGTTGACCTCGTCGAGCAGCGGGTTGGAGATGGCGGCCTCGGCGGCGGCCTGGGCGCGGTCGTCGCCGCGGGCCACGCCGGTGCCCATCATCGCCAGGCCCATTTCGGACATGACGGTGCGCACGTCGGCGAAGTCGACGTTGATCAGGCCCGGGCTGACGATCAGGTCGGCGATGCCCTTCACGGCGCCCAGCAGCACATCGTTGGCGGCACGGAAGGCCTGCACCATGGTCGCCTGGCGGCCAAGCACGGTGATCAGCTTCTCGTTGGGGATGGTGATCAGGGAGTCGCAGTGGTGGCTGAGCTCCTCGATGCCCTTCAGGGCAACCTGCATGCGCCGGCGGCCCTCGAACGGGAACGGCTTGGTGATGACCGCCACGGTCAGGATGCCCAGCTCCTTGGCCAGCTGCGCCACCACCGGCGCCGCGCCGGTGCCGGTGCCGCCGCCCATGCCGGCGGTGATGAACACCATGTCGGCGCCTTCGAGCGCCTCGACGATGCGTTCGCGGTCCTCGAGCGCGGCCTGGCGGCCGACCTCCGGGTTGGCGCCGGCGCCCAGGCCCTTGGTGACGTTGCCGCCCAGCTGCAGCTGCATCTTCGCGCCGCACTGCTTGATGGCCTGCGCGTCGGTGTTGGCGGTGATGAACTCAACGCCCTCCACGCCCGCGTTGACCATGTGCGCGACGGCGTTGCCACCGCCGCCGCCCACGCCGATCACCTTGATGACCGCGTTGGGTGCCAGCTTCTCGATCAGTTCGAAATGTGCCATGTCCTCGTCCTCCGTGATTCGAATCCAGGGTTTGTCTTGTGTTTTTTTTGCTTTGGTGTCGCGTGTGCTTCCATGACGTCGCTCAGAACTCACCTCGGTACCAGTTCTTGAACTTCGTCCAAATCGTCCCGGCCTTGCCCGCCGAAAGCGTCGGGCGGCGCGGGTGTTCAATCTGGCTGCCCCAGAGCAGCAGGCCGACGCCGGTGGCGTGCACCGGGTTGCCGACCACTTCGCCCAGGCCGGAGACGTGCTGGGGAATCCCCACCCGCACCGGCATGTGCAGCATTTCCTCGGCCAGCTCGACCACGCCTTCCATGCGCGAGGCGCCGCCGGTGAGCACCAGGCCGGCGCGCACCAGTTCCTCGAAGCCGGAACGGCGCAGCTCGGCCTGGACGAGCTCGAAGATTTCCTCGTAGCGGTTCTGCACCGCTTCGGCCAAGGCCTGGCGGGCCAGCCGGCGCGGCGGCCGGTCGCCGACGCTGGGCACCTGGATCGATTCTTCGGCGGTGGCCAGCTGCGCCAGCGCGCAGGCGTAGCGCACCTTGATCTGCTCGGCCTCGGGCGTGGGCGTGCGCAGCAGGTGGGCGATGTCGTTGGTCACCTGGTCGCCCGCGATCGGCAGCGAGGCGGAATGGCGGATCGCCCCCTGCACGAACACCGCGATGTCGGTGGTGCCGGCGCCGATGTCCACCAGCACCACGCCCAGCTCCTTTTCGTCGGTGGTCAGCACGGCGGTGCTGGAGGCCAGCGAGCTCAGGATCAGGTCGTCCACCTGCAGGCCGCAGCGCTGCACGCACTTGCTGACGTTGCTGGCCGCCGACTGGGCGCCGGTGACCAGGTGCGCGCGCACCTCGAGCCGGACGCCGGACATGCCCACCGGGTTGCGGATGCCTTCCTGCGAGTTGTCGACGATGTATTCCTGGGCGATGGCGTGCAGGATCTTCTGGTCGGCCGGCACCGCGACCGCCTTGGCGGCCTCGAGCACGCGGTCGAGGTCGGCATAGGTCACCTCGCCGCCGGCCACCGGCACGATGCCCGGCGAGTTGCGGCACTGGGTGTGGCTGCCGGAGATGGACGCGTACACCGACCGGATTTCGCAGCCGGCCATCAGCTCGGCCTCTTCCACCGCGCGCTGGATCGACTGCACGGTGGACTCGATGTCCACCACCACGCCGCGCTTCATGCCGCGCGATTCGTGCGAGCCGATGCCGATCACCTCGATCTCCTGGCCCGGCGAGTACTCACCCACCAGCGCCGTCACCTTCGACGTGCCGATGTCCAGGCCTACGATCAGCGACTTGTCGCCCTTGCGATTCATGCGTTTTTTTCCTCTTCGACCGCGACGTCTTCCCAGACGATCGCGAACCCGTTCGTGTAACGAAGGTCCGCACGCGCCACCCGGCGCGCCGGGTCCTGGCGCAGCTGCGGCAACATGCGTGCGAAACGCGCCAGCCGCGCCTGCGGCTCGCCGCGGCCGGCCTCGATCTGCGTGCCGTCGTCGAGCACCAGCTGCCAGCTGCCGCGGGCGCTCAGGCGCACCTGCTCGACGCGCAGGCCCAGCGGCAGGAACAGCGGCCGGGCCAGGCTGTGGAAGGACATCAGTTCGCCGGCGCGGTCTTCGGGGCCGTCGAACAGCGGCAGCCCGGCGCCGGCGCCCGGCGGGGCGGCGAACAGCAGGCCTTCCTCGCTGAGCATGCGGCCGTCGTTCCAGCGCGCGACCGGGGTGTGTTCGGACAAGCTCACTTCCAGCCGGTCCGGCCAGCGCTTGCGCACTTCCACCTGCTTCACCCAGGGCAGCTGCGCCACGTCGGCGCGCACGTCGTCCAGGTCCACCGCGAAGAAGCCACGCTGCACGTGCGGCAGCACCGCGTCGCGCACGGCCGCTTCGTCCACCTGCTCGAAGGCGCCCGTGACCGCCAGCCGGCGCATCGGCCAGCGCTCGCCCGCGATCCAGCCGTTGAGCACCGCCACCAGGGGCAGGGCCACCAGGCCGATCGCCAGGGTCCAGGCGGCGATGCGCATCAGGGCGCTCATGCGTGGCCGCCCTCCCCGTCACCGAGGCTGGTTTCGAGCACGCGCCAGCACAGGTCTTCGAAGGACAGGCCCATTTCGCGCGCGGCCTTGGGCACCAGCGAATGGCTGGTCATGCCCGGCGCGGTGTTGACCTCGAGCAGCCAGTTGTTGCCGGCGGCGTCGCGCATCACGTCCACCCGGCCCCAGCCGCGGCAGCCGGCGGCGCGGAAGGCGGCCAGCGCCAGCCTGCGGATGGCGGCCTCGTCGTCGCCGGCCAGGCCGGGGCACAGGTACTGCGTGTCTTCGGCCTGGTATTTGGCGTGGTAGTCGTAGTACTCGCCGGCCGGCACGATGCGGATCGAGGGCAGCGCCACGTCGCCCAGTACGCCGACGGTGTATTCGCCGCCGGTCACCAGCTGTTCGACCAGCAATTCGCCGGGATAGCGCGTGGCCAGTTCGACGGCGGCGTCCAGGCCGGCCTCGTCGAAGACGCGGGTGATGCCGACGCTGGAGCCTTCGCAGGCGGGTTTGACGATGACCGGCAGGCCCAGTTCGCGCGCGGCGTCCTGGACCTTGGCGCCCTTGGCGAGGCGCACGTAGCGCGGCGTCGGCAGGCCCAGGGCCAGCCAGACCTGCTTGGTGCGGATCTTGTCCATCGCCAGCGCCGAACCCAGCACGCCCGAGCCGGTGACCGGCACGCCCAGGGCTTCGCACAGGCCCTGCAGCACGCCGTCTTCGCCGCCGCCCTTGTTGCCGTGCAGGATGTTGAAGACGCGGTCGAACTTCTTTTCCACCAGCGCCGCCACCAGGGCCGGGATGCCGTCCACCGCGTGCGCATCAACGCCGCGCGCGCGCAGGGCGTCGAGCACGTTGCCGCCGGAGGCCAGCGAGACTTCGCGCTCGGCGCTGGTGCCGCCCATCAGCACGGCCACCCGGCCGAAGCCGGCGGGGTTGGTCAGGCGCGGGGTGGGAAACACGGTGCTCATGCCTGGGACTCCCCGTGGATGCCATGCGCGGCCAGGTCGGCCACCACCGCGCCGATGTCGCCCGCGCCCATCACCAGCAGCAGGTCGCCGTCTTCCAGGACGTCGGCCAGCACGGCCGGCAGTTCGCGCACCGGGCCGGCCAGCACCGGGTCGATGCGGCCGCGGGCGCGGATGGCGCGGGCCAGGGCCTTGGCGTCGGCGCCGGCGATGGGCGCTTCGCCGGCGGGATAGACGTCGGCCAGCACCACGGCGTCGGCGCTGGAGAGCACCGCCGTGAAGTCGTCGAACAGGTCGCGGGTGCGGCTGTAGCGATGCGGCTGGAATGCGACCACGAGCCGGCGCTGCGGCCAGCCGCCGCGGGCGGCGGCGAACACGGCCTCGAGCTCGCGCGGATGGTGGCCATAGTCGTCCACCAGCAGGGCCTTGCCGCGGCCGAAGTCGAGTTCGCCCTTGAGGTTGAAACGGCGGCCGATGCCCTCGAACTTTTCCAGCGCGCTGGCGATCTGCGCCGGCGTCACGCCCAGCTGCCAGCCGATCGCGGCGGCGGCCAGGGCGTTGAGCACGTTGTGCTCGCCGGGCAGGTTCAGGGTGACGGCCTGGTCCGGGGCCTCGGGCAGGTGCAGGGTGAAACGCATGGCGGCGCCGTCCTGGCGCACGCCGGTGGCGCGCACGTCGGCGGCTTCGCCCAGGCCATAGGTGACCAGGTGGCGCGGCGTGCGCGCGGCCAGCTCGGCCACTTCGGCGTCATCAATGCACAGCACGGCCAGGCCGTAGAACGGAAGCCGGTGCAGGAATTCGTCGAACGCCGCCTGCACGCGGGCGAAGTCGCCGCCGTAGTTTTCCAGGTGGTCGGCGTCGATGTTGGTGACCACGGCCACCAGCGGGTTCAGGCGCAGGAAGCTGCCGTCGCTTTCGTCGGCTTCGGCCACCAGCCACTGGCCGCCACCCAGGCGCGCGTTGGCACCGGCCGAAAGCAGCTGGCCGCCGATCACGAAGGTCGGGTCCAGCCCGCCTTCGCTCAGCACGCTGGCCACCAGCGACGTGGTGGTGGTCTTGCCGTGCGTACCGGCGATGGCGATGCCGCGCTTGAAGCGCATCAGCTCGGCCAGCATTTCCGCGCGCGGCACCACCGGGATGCGCTGCTCGCGGGCGGCCACCAGTTCGGGGTTGTCGGCGCGTATGGCGCTCGACACCACCACCACGTCGGCGCCGGCGATGTTGTCGGCGGCGTGGCCGCGGAACACGCTGGCGCCCAGGGTGGTCAGGCGGCGCGTGGCGACCGATTCGTTGGCGTCCGAACCCGAGACCTGGTAACCCAGGGTGACCAGCACTTCGGCGATGCCGGACATGCCGACGCCGCCGATGCCGATGAAGTGCACGCGCGGGAAGGCGCGGGCCAGGTCACCGGCTTCCTGCAGGCGACGACGGATCATGCGCGGGCCTCCTGGATCACGATGTCGGCCACGCGCCCGGCGGCATCGGCGTGGGCGATGCCACGCGCCGCACTGGCCATGGCCAGGCGCACGCCGGCGGCCGGCAGCAAGCGGTTGGTGGCGTCGGCCAGGCGGTCGCGGAATCCTTCGCCTTCGGGCACGAGCATGGCCGCGCCGGCCTCAACGAGGTATTCGGCGTTGCGGGTCTGGTGGTCGTCCACCGCGGCCGGGAACGGCACCAGCACGCTGCCCACGCCGGCGGCACACAGTTCGGCCAGGGTCAGCGCACCGGCGCGGCAGACCACCAGGTCGGCCCAGCCGTAGGCTTCGGCCATGTCGGCGATGAAAGGTTCCACGGCCGCTTCAACGCCGGCACCGGCATACACCGCGCGGGTGGCGTCGGCATGGCGTTCGCCGCACTGGTGGCGCACCTGCGGGCGCTCGCCGGCCGGCAGCCCGGCCAGCACCTGCGGCAGGACCGTGTTCAGGGCGCTGGCGCCCTGGCTGCCGCCCAGCACCAGCAGGCGAACCGGACCCTGGCGACCGGCCAGGCGATCGGCCGGCGCCGGCAGGGCCGCGATCGCCGGGCGCACCGGATTGCCCACGACTTCGCCGCGGCCTTCGGGGAAGCTGCCGGGGAAACCACACAGCACGCGACGCGCCAGGCGCGAGAGCACACGATTGGTCAGGCCGGGGGCGCGGTTCTGTTCGTGCACCAGCAGCGGCCGGCGCAGCAGCCAGGCGCCCAGGCCACCCGGGCCGGCGGCGTAACCGCCAAAGCTGAGCACCGCGCGCGGGCGCAGGCGGCGCAGGATGGACAGCGCCTGGGCCAGCGAACGCAGCAACAGGAACGGCGCCTTCACCAGCGCCAGCCTGCCCTTGCCACGCAGGCCCTTGACCGAAATGGTTTCGATGGCGAAACCGGCGGGTGGCACCAGCCGGGTTTCCATGCCCCCGGCCGAGCCCAGCCAGACCACCGGCACCGCGCGGTCGCGCAGGGCCTGGGCAACGGCCAGGCCCGGGAAAATGTGGCCACCGGTGCCGCCGGCCAGGATCAGCACGGGTGCGGTCGCGGCGGTCATGCGACGGCTCCGATCTTGGGTTCGATGCGGCCACGACCCCCGCGCACGCCCGCCGGCGTCGCCACCGCGGCGGGCGACGCCGCCGGGTCGTGTTCGTCGGTGTCCCGCGGCAGGGTGTCGGACACGCCGCCGCGCAGGCGGGCCACCTGGCGCTCGGCGCGGTCGAGCTCGTAGCTCACGCGCAGCAGCAGGCCGATGGCCATGCAGGTCACCAGCACGCTCGAGCCGCCCGAGGACACCAGCGGCAGGGTCAGGCCCTTGGTGGGCAGCAGGCCCAGGTTCACGCCGATGGACACGAAGGACTGCAGGCTGATCCACAGGCCGACACCGAAGGCGCAGAAGCCGGCGAAGTAGCGGCGCATCTCCACCGCGCGCAGGCCGATGCTGAAGGTGCGCCAGCTGAAGATCGCGAACGCCGCGATGATCGCCACCGAGCCCACGAAACCCAGCTCTTCGGCGCTGACCGAGAAGATGAAATCGGTATGCGCCTCGGGCAGGTAGAACAGCTTCTGCACGCTGCCGCCCAGGCCGACGCCGAACCATTCGCCGCGGCCGATCGCGATCAGCGCCTGGGTCAGCTGGAAGCCGTCGTTGAACGGGTCCTGCCAGGGATCGAGGAAGGACTTCAGGCGCGCGACCCGGTAGGGCGCGGCCACCGCGACGGCGCCCAGCACCGGCAGCGCCAGCGCCCCGATCGCAGCCAGGTGGGCGATGCGGGCGCCGCCCAGCCAGACCATGCCGGCGGTGATGGCAAGAATCAGCGCCGCCGAACCGAAGTCGGGCTGCAGCAGCAGCAGGGCGACCAGGAAGCCCGCCACGCCCAGCGGCTTGAGCAGGGTCGACCACTTTTCGCCGATGTCGTCGCGGTAGCGCACGACGTAGCTGGCCAGCCAGACGATCAGCAGCAGCTTCACGGCCTCGACCGCCTGGAACTTGGACACGCCCAGGTTGATCCAGCGCTGCGCGCCGTTGACGGTGTGGCCGATGCCGGGCATGAACACCAGGCCCAGCAGCACGATGCAGCCGAACAGCAGCAGGTGGTTGTGGCGTTCGATCAGCTTGAGTTCGGTGCGCATCAGCGCGAAGGCCAGCACGCCGCCCAGCACCAGGAACACCACGTGCCGCACCAGGAAGTGGAACGGCCCGACGTCCAGGCCTTCGGCGATCGCGATCGAGCTCGAGCCGACCATCACCACGCCAAAGCCCGCCAGCAGCAGCGCCAGCCCCAGCAGTACCGGGTCGTAGCGACCGGCGATCTGCTCGAGCTTGGTGGCCTGGCCGGCGCGTTCGTCGAGAAGGCTCATGTCAGCGCACCTTCAACGTGGCCAGGCCGACCAGCACGAGCATCACCGAGATGATCCAGAAGCGCACGATCACGCGCGGCTCCGGCCAGCCCTTGAGCTCGAAGTGGTGGTGGATGGGGGCCATGCGGAATACCCGCCGCCCGGTCAGCTTGAAGCTGGCGACCTGGATCATCACCGACAGGGTTTCGACGACGAAGATGCCGCCCATCAGCACCAGGATCGCCTCCTGGCGCACGATCACGGCGATGGTGCCCAGCACCGCGCCCAGCGCCAGCGCGCCGATGTCGCCCATGAAGACCATGGCCGGATAGGTGTTGAACCACAGGAAGCCGAGGCCGGCGCCGGCGATGGCGGCGCAGAAGATGGTGATCTCGCCCGCGCCCGGGATCGGCGGGATCTGCAGGTATTCCGAGAACACCGCGTTGCCCGAGGCGTAGGCGAAGATGCCCAGCGCCGCGGCCACCAGCACGGTCGGCATGATCGCCAGGCCGTCGAGGCCATCGGTCAGGTTCACGGCGTTGGAGAACCCGACGATCCAGAAGTACGCCAGCACCACGAACATGCCGCCGAGCGGGATGGCGAAGTCCTTGAGCAGGGGCAGGAACAGCGTGGTGTTGCTGGGGTGGTCGGCGGTCCAGAACAGCGCCAGCGCCGCGGCCAGCCCGAACAGCGACTGCAGGGCGTACTTGTGCCGGGACTTCAGGCCGTTCGGGTCGCGCTTGACGATCTTGATCCAGTCGTCCAGCCAGCCGATGGCGCCGAAGGCCACCATCACCGCCAGCAGCACCCAGACGTAGCGATTGCGCAGGTCGGCCCAGAGCAGGGTCGACAGGCCGATGGTCAGCAGGATCAGCGCGCCGCCCATGGTCGGCGTGCCGGCCTTGGAAAAATGCGACTGCGGGCCGTCGGTGCGGATCGGCTGGCCGCCCTTGAGCCGGGCCAGCCGCGCGATAACCGACGGGCCCAGCCACAGCGACAGCAGCAGCGCGGTCAGTGCGCCCAGGATCGCGCGGAAGGTGATGTAGCCGAACAGCGGCGGCATCCAGCCCATTTCATTCAGCCAGCGGGCCAGTTCAAGCAACATGGTCGGCGTCTCCCTGCCTGTCGGCGGCCAGCAGCGCGGCAACCACCTTGTCCATCGCGCTCGAGCGCGAGCCTTTCACCAGGCAGCGCAGCCCCGCGGGCGCCGCGGCAAGCGCCGGGCCCAGCGCGGCCAGCAGGCCGGCCTGGTCGTTGAAGTGATGGCCACCGTCGCCGAAGGCGCGGCTGGTGGCGGCGCTGAGTTCGCCCACGGTCCACAGCCGCTTGATGCCGGCGCGGCGGGCGCGCTCGCCGACCTCGACGTGCAGGGCCTCGGCGCCCTCGCCCAGTTCGCCCATGTCGCCCAGCACCAGCCAGGCCTCGGTGCCGGTTTCGGCCAGGGCGGCGATGGCGGCGGCGACCGACCCCGGGTTGGCGTTGTAGCTGTCGTCCACCAGCACGGCGCCGCCGCGCAGCGTGTGCGGCACCTGCCGGCCGGGCACCGCGGGCGCCGACTGCAGGCCGGTGACCACGTTGTCCAGGCTGGCGCCGGCGGCCAGGGCCAGGGCGGCAGCGGCCAGCGCGTTCATGACGCTGTGGCGGCCGGCCAGCGGCAGCGCCACGTCGGCGTCGCCGCCGGGCGTATGCAGGCGGAAGCGGGAGGCGTCCGGACCCAGCTGCACCGCGCTGGCGCGCACGTCGGCGTCGTTTTCAAGGCCGAAGCGCAGGCAGCGGCGTTCGCCGATGCGCTGCATGAACCAGGGTGCGAAGGCGTCGTCGGCGTTGACCACCGCGATGCCGTCGTCGGGCAGCGCCTCGTAGATCGCGCCCTTGGTTTCGGCCACGCCCAGCAGGCTGCCCATGCGCTCGAGGTGGGCCGGCATGACGTTGTTCACCAGCGCCACCTGCGGCGGCACGATCGAGGCCAGGTAGGCGATGTCGCCTGGCTTGCCGGCGCCCATTTCATAGATGGCGAAACGGGCGTCTTCCGGCGCGTCCAGCACCGCCAGCGGCAGGCCGATTTCGTTGTTGCGGTTGCCGGGGTTGGCGTAGGCCTTGCCGGCTTCGGACAGGATCGCCAGCACCAGCGCCTTCACCGAGGTCTTGCCGTTGCTGCCGGTCAGGCCCACGACCACGGCGGGGCGTCCCTGCTGCACGCCGGCGGCCAGTTCGCCCAGGGCGTCCTGGGTGTCGGCGCACAGCACCTGCGGCAGCGCGCAGTCCACTTCGCGCTGCACCAGCAGCGCCGCGGCACCGGCGGCCAGGGCCTGCGCGGCCAGGTCGTGGCCGTCCTGGCGTTCGCCGCGCAGGGCGACGAACAGGGCACCGGGCGCCAGGGTGCGGGTGTCGGTGGCCACCGACCGGATCTCGACGTCGGCGCCAAGCTGGCGGCCTTCGACCCAGCGCGCCACCTGCGAAAGCATCAGCGGCCTCATGCCTGCGCCTCCAGCAGTTCGCCGGCGACCTGCAGGTCGTCGAAGGCGTGGCGCACGCCGGCGACTTCCTGGTACGGCTCGTGGCCCTTGCCGGCGACCAGCACGATGTCGCCTGCCGCGGCGTCGGCCAGCGCCAGCGCGATGGCGGCGCGACGATCGCGTTCGACCTGCACCGCGTCGCGGCGGGTGAAGCCGGCCAGGATGCCGGCGACGATGGCGTCGCCGTCTTCGCGGCGCGGATTGTCGTCGGTGACGATCACGCGGTCGGCGCCGGCTTCGGCGATCGCCGCCATCAGCGGGCGCTTGCCGGCGTCGCGTTCACCGCCGCAGCCGAAGACGCAGGTCAGGCGGCCCGGGGTGTGTTCACGCAGGGCGGCCAGGGCCTGCTGCAGCGCGTCGGGCGTGTGCGCGTAGTCCACCACCACCAGCGGCCGGCCGTTGCTGCCGCCGACGCGGCTCATACGGCCACCCACCGGCGACAGCCGCGGCAACATCGCCGCGACGTCGGCCAGCGACCAGCCCAGGGCGCGCAGCGTACCGGCCACGGCCAGCAGGTTTTCGACGTTGAAGCGGCCCAGCAGCGGCGACGCCACCGGATGGCTTTCGCCGGCTTCGGCCAGGGTGAAGTGCAGGCCTTCGGGCACCAGGCTGACGCCTTCGGCGCGCAGGCTCGCCTTGCCGGCACCGCGGGCGCTGGTGCCGATGAGGCGCACGCCGGGCGCGATGCTCGCGGCCAGCCGCACACCGAAAGGATCGTCGAGATTGATCACCACCGCCTCGAGCGTGGGCCAGCCGAACAGCAGCGCCTTGGCGTCGCCGTAGGCGTCCATGCTGCCGTGGAAATCGAGATGGTCGCGGGTGAGGTTGGTGAACACGGCGACCTGGAAGGCGACGGCGTCAACGCGGCCCTGGGCCAGCGCGTGCGAACTCACTTCCATCGCGACATGGCTGGCGCCTTCGTCGCGCATGCGGGCCAGCAGGCGGTGCACGGCGACCACGTCGGGCGTGGTGCGCTCACCCGCCACCAGATGCCCGTGCAGGCCGGCGCCCAGGGTGCCGATGCTGCCGGCGGTGACGCCCGAAAGCGCCAGGGCCTGGGTGATCAGCTGCACGATCGAGGTCTTGCCATTGGTGCCGGTGACGCCGACCAGGCGCAGGGCCTCCGACGGCGCGCCGTAGAAGCGGCTGGCCAGTTCACCCTGGCGCGCGCGCAGGCCCGGGAAGGCGACGGCATTGGCCGGCAGCTTCAGCGCCTCCGGCGCCGGCGGTTCGAACAGGATGACGCTGGCACCGGCGGCCTGTGCCTGGTCCAGGTGGCGAAGGCCGTGGGTGCTTTCACCGGCCAGCGCGATGAAAGCGTCGCCGGCGCGCAGGTCGCGGCTGTCGGCACCCAGGCCGGACACCAGCGGGTCCAGGCC
The DNA here is from genome assembly GCF_014643775.1 of Arenimonas soli. GTDB lineage: Bacteria > Pseudomonadota > Gammaproteobacteria > Xanthomonadales > Xanthomonadaceae > Arenimonas > Arenimonas soli. The sequence continues at coordinate 299,289 of NZ_BMKC01000003.1, read as the reverse complement.
GGTCGGCGCCAGGGCCAGGCCTTCGAGCAGTTGATGCAGGGGCATGGCGCGGGTCAAGGGGCGACCTCGCGCGATGCGGCAGGCGCGGCATTGGCCTGGCGCGCCTGCCTGGCCTGCTTGGCCTGTTTCGCGGCCTGCGCGGCGTACCAGCCTTCGATGTCGTCGGGCGGTACGTCCATCAGGCGCAGCGCGCCTTCCATGACCCGGTGGAACACCGGCGCCGCCACCGCGCCGCCGCCGTATTCCAGGCCTTGCGGTTCGTGGATGACCACCGCCATTGCAAACCGCGGATTGCTGGCCGGCACCAGGCCGACGAAAACCGCGGCATGGCGGTTGGCGGCGTAACCGCCGCCGCTGGCCTTGCGCGCGGTGCCGGTCTTGCCCGCCACGCGGTAGCCCAGCACCGCGGCGCGGCGGGCCGTGCCCTCGGGACCGATCACGGTTTCGAGCATGTCCATCAGCTGGCGGGCGATGGCCGGGTCGATGACCTGGGTGCCCTCGCCGGCGCCGCCCTTGACGAAGGTCGTTTCCATCAGCCGGCCCTGGTTGCCGACGGCGGCATAAGCACGCGCCAGCTGCAGCGGCGTCACCGACAGGCCGTATCCGTAGGAAATGCTGGCCTTTTCGGTCGGGCCCCAGGTGGACGCCGGGGTCAGCACGCCCTGCAGTTCGCCCGGGAAGGCGCTGCCGCTGCGCTGGCCCAGGCCGAAACGGCGATACATGTCGTACTGGTGGTCGGCGCTGAGTTCGTTCGACACCCGGATGGCACCGACGTTCGAGCTCTTGGTCAGGATGCCGGCCAGGCTGAGCGTGCCGTAATTGCGGAAATCCTTGATCGTGTAACCACCGGGCAGCGTGGTGTAACCGGGCGCGGTTTCGATCAGCGACGCCGGGGTGAACTTGCCCGCCTCCAGCGCGGCCGCCAGGGTGAAGGTCTTCATCACCGAACCGGGCTCGACCACGTCGGTGACCGCGCGGTTGCGGCGTGAATCGGCATCGGCGCCGACGCGCGAATTGGGGTTGTAGGACGGCTGGTTCACCATCGCCAGCACTTCGCCGGTGGGCACGTCCAGCACCACCACCGAGCCGCTGCTGGCGCCGGTTTCGACCAGGGCGGACTTCAGTTCGCGGTAGGCCAGGTACTGGATGCGCCGGTCGATCGACAGCGTGAGGTCACCGCCGGCTTCGGCGGCTTCGACCAGGTCGACGTTTTCGACGATGCGGCCGCGGCGGTCGCGGATGACCCGCTGCTTGCCTTCCTTTCCGGTCAGGTGGTGGTTGAAGGCCAGTTCCAGGCCTTCCTGGCCCTTGTCGTCGATGTTGGTGAAGCCCAGGACGTGGGCCATCACTTCGCCGTAGGGATAGAAGCGACGGAATTCGCGCTGCGAATAGACGCCGGGAATGCCCAGGCCGGTGATGGTTTCGGCGACGTCCGGATTCAGGTGCCGGCGCAGGTAGACGAATTCCTTGTCGGCGCGCTCGGACACGCGCCGGGTCAGCACGTCCTGCGGGATCGACAGCGCTTCGGCCAGCTCGCCCAGGCGGTCCGGGTGCAGCAGCAGTTCCTGCGGATTCGCCCAGATCGATTCCACCGGCGAGGACACCGCCAGCGGTTCGCCGTTGCGGTCGGTGATCATGCCGCGCGAGGTGGCGATGGGGATCTCGCGCAGGAAACGCGCGTCGCCCTGGCGCTGGTAGAACTCTTCGCTGACCACCTGCAGGTGCGCCGCGCGCGCCACCAGCACCGCGCAGCAGACACCGAGAAGGCCACCGACCACCATCAGGCGCTTGCGCGGGCTGTAGTTGCTGCGTCCGCTCATGGCTGCAGCACCACGATGTCGGTGTCGGCCGGGAAGGTCATGCCCAGGCGGGTGCCGGCGACCTGTTCGATGCGGTTGGCTTCCGACCAGGTGGCCTGTTCAAGCTGCAGGCGGCCGAACTCGATGTTGAGTTCGTCGCGCTGGCCTTCCAGCGTGCTCAGCGCGATGTAGGCCTGGCGATGCAGGTGCCGCGCCCAGACCACGCCCAGGGCGCTGGCGATCACCGCCAGGGCCAGCACGAACAGGGCGAAGTGGCGCAGGCTCATGCCGCCTCCCCCTGCACGTCGAGTTTTTCCGCAACCCGCAGCACGGCGCTGCGCGCACGCGGGTTGTCCTTCACTTCCTGCGGCGTCGCGCGCAGGGCGCCACCGAGGTCGCGCAGGTCCGGCGTGAACGGTGCGGCCACCGGCATGCGGCGGTTGCCCGGGGGCGCCTTGGCGTGGCGGTTGATGAACTGCTTGACGATGCGGTCTTCGAGCGAATGGAAGCTGATCACCGCCAGGCGGCCGCCGGGCCGGAGCACCTTCAGCGCGGCGTCGAGGCCGGCTTGCAGGTCCTCGAGTTCGCGGTTGATGTAGATGCGGATGGCCTGGAAGCTGCGCGTGGCGGGATGGATCTTGCCGTCGCCGCGGCCAAGCACCGAGGCGATCAGGTCGGCCAGCTGGCCGGTGCGCAGCAGGGGCTCGTCGTCGCGGCGGGCGACGATGGTGCGGGCGATCTTGCGGCTGAGCTTTTCTTCGCCGTACTGCCACAGCACGTCGGCGATCTCGCGTTCGTCGGCGCGCGCCAGCCAGTTGGCCGCGCTTTCGCCCGATTCCGGATCCATGCGCATGTCCAGCGGGCCGTCCTTGCCGAAGCTGAAACCCCGCTCGGCGACGTCGAGCTGCGGGGAGGAAACGCCCAGGTCCAGCAGCACGCCGTCCAGGCCGGCCGCGGCCTCGTCCCACTCGGCCATGCCGGCGAAGGAGCCGCGGCGGGCGACGACCCGCCCGTCCGCGCCGAAAAGCGCGTGCGCGGTGGCGATCGCTTCGGGATCCTTGTCCATCACCAACAGCCGTCCATCCGGCCCCAGCCGGTCAAGCACGCCGCGCGCATGGCCCCCTCGCCCGAACGTGCCGTCCAGATACCTGCCATCCCTGCGCACCTGCAGGCCGTCCATGACCTGCGCCCACATCACCGGGAGATGGCTGGGCTGCGTTCCAGGACGCATCCCGGCCACGCCCGTCACAGCCTCAGGTCGAGCATGTCCTCGCTGATCTCGTCTTCCCCGATGGTTTGACGGATCTGCGCGAGGTGCGCCTGCTCGCTCCACAATTCGAACTTGCCGCCCATGCCCAGCAGCACGGCCTTCTTTTCCAGGCCCGCGGCGTTGCGATGGCTGGCCGGCAGGGTCACGCGGCCGTTGCCGTCGGGCTCGACCACGGTGGCGGCACCGACCAGCTTGAGCTGCAGGTTGCGGTGCACGCGCTTGGCGTTGGGCAGGGCATTGACCTGGTCGCGGACCTTTTCCCAGGTCGCTTCCGGGTAGAGCCACAGGCAGCCGGCTTCGTAGGGGTTGTAGGTGACCACCAGGCGGTTGGCGCAGGCGCGCGCGACCTGGTCGCGGTAGGCCGTGGGAATGGCCAGCCGCCCCTTGTCATCGATCGTGATCGCCGTTTCGCCCTGGAACATCGTCTCGGATCCGCCTTCGCCACCAAAAACCACAAAAAACCCGGAATTCCCTCAGATGTCCACGTTAGTCCTGCCCCTACGGGGTGTCAAGGACAATTGGGAGGGAATTTCGCCAAGCGGATCAACGCCTTGCGCGATACTTGAGAGTCTTGTTTAAGAACCATTCGGCAACTGTTGTTTCACATGGAATTGATCCAAAGACGTGAAACACATCGCAGAACGCTCCCGCGGCGGCCGGGGCAGCCGCCCGGAGGACCCGGGGCGGGGCAATTGCGCGAATGGGGCAGAAGGAAGTGGCGGAGCCGGCCATTAAGCCGGGTTCTGTCGTGGACAGTCATTCCTCTGGGACCTGCGTCACCGCAGGCCTCAAGCAACCAACCCGGGTGCGGCACGAGCCATGCCATAGCACCCCTATTTGGTCTTGCTCCGGGTGGGGTTTGCCGTGCCCCGGGGCGTTGTCCCCCCGGGCGGTGGGCTCTTACCCCACCGTTTCACCCTTACCACGCACCCTTGCGGGCCGTTCGGCGGTTTGTTTTCTGTTGCACTTTCCGTCGGCTCACGCCGCCCAGGCGTTACCTGGCACCCTGCTCTGTGGAGCCCGGACTTTCCTCGGCGCATTGCTGCGACGCGACTGCCTCGGCCGACTCCGCCGGGGCGGATTGTCGCACAGCGGGCCCCCGGCGGCTCAGCGTCCCGCAGCGCGGGAAAAGCGGCCGCGGCGTTCGCTGCGGCTGAACTCGAAGACGAAGGCCAGGCGCAGGGGCACGGTCTTGCGGACCACGCCTTCGCCGACGCAGTCGTAGTTTTTCTCGACGCCGGCCGGGAAGGTGCAGATGGAGGCCGGCTGGAAGCGCCACTGGCGCACCGTCTGGTCGACGGCGCGTTCGAACCAGGCCAGCGCCGGCCGGGCGTCGGCCGGGCAACGCGGCCCGGCGCGCAGGGGCGCGGTCCAGCTGACCGCGCCGTCGGCATCGACGACGATTTCCGCGCAGACGGTGGCGTGCTCGGGCCCGTTTTCCAGCAAGGCTTCGGGATAGTCCGGCAGCCGTTCGGGATTGAGATGCTCGGCCATGAAGAAGGCCTCCTGCGACTGCATCTTCATTTGCGGCGCCATCGGCGGAAGGATCATCTCGGCGCCCACCTGCGTGCTACGGGTGCCGCCGCAGCCCGCGAGCAGGACGAAGGCCAGCAGCAAACCGCAGCGCTTCATTCGCCACCGCCATAAAGCGCCTTGCGCGGCGCACCGCTCAGATCCGCCGCCAGCCTGGCAGCCACCGAGGGTTTGAGGTGTTCGGCGAGCTTGGCGTAGATGCGCTGGCCTTCGATCAGCCGCGCTTGACCGTCGTCTTCGCAGCCGCGCACCACCAGCACGAATTCGCCCTTGCGCTGGTTGTCGTCGGCGGCCACGCGTTCGGCCAGTTCGGCCAGGGTGTCACCGAGCACGGTTTCGAACAATTTGGTCAGCTCGCGCGCCAGCACCGCCTCGCGTTCGGGTCCGAAAATCGCCACCAGGTCGGCCAGGCATTCTTCGATGCGGTGTGAGCTTTCGTAGAACACCAGCGTGCGAGGTTCCCGCGCCAGCGCCGTCAGGCGTTCGCGCCGGGCCGAACCCTTTGCCGGCAGGAAGCCTTCGAAGCAGAAGCGGTCGCTGGGCAGTCCGGCCACCGACAGCGCCGCGATGGCGGCGCAGGCGCCCGGCAGCGGGATCACGCGCAGGCCGGCCGCGCGCACTTCGCGCACCAGCCGGTAGCCCGGGTCGCTGACCAGCGGCGTGCCGGCGTCGGACACCAGGGCCAGCGAATCGCCGGCCTTCAGGCGCTCCACCAGTTTCCAGGCGACGTCGGCCTCGTTGTGTTCATGCAGGGCCAGCAGCGGCCGCTCGATGCCCAGCGCGCCCAGCAGCTGGCGCGTGTGCCGGGTGTCTTCGGCGCAGATCGCGTCCACCGAGGCCAACACCTCGCGGGCGCGCGCCGTCAGGTCGCCGAGGTTGCCGATGGGTGTCGCCACCACATGAAGCGCACCTGCCTGTGTGTTCGTCATTGACCGCGCCCTGCGTGTGCACCGGGTATCATCTTACGCGCCACGAACCCGGACCCCGACCATGCTGCGAACCGCCCCCCTGTTGTTGGCCCTTGCCCTGCTCGCCGGCTGCGCCAGCGTGTCCGTGCAGCGTGGCCCCGGTACGCCGGCGCCGAGCGCACCGACCTCACCCGCGTCGCAGCTGGCCGATGAAGGCCGCCACGCCGAAGCGGCGCGCGCCTACGCCGCCCAGGCCGAACAGGCCCGCGGCGACGCCCGCGCCCGGGCCTGGCTGCGCGCCGCCTGGCAGCACCAGCTGGCCAACCAGCCCGAGGCCGCGCGCGCCGCCTTCGCCAATGCGCCGCGCCGGCGCCTGGAGGGCCAGGACGAACTGCTGCACGACCTGCTCAACGCCGGATTCCGCCTTGAAGCCGGCCAGGCCGAAGCGGCCCTGGCCCTGCTGGGCCAGCGCCGCGAAACCGTACCCGACGCCTATGCAACCAGCTGGCACCAACTGCGTGCCGACGCGCTGCGGCGCCTGGGCCGCGGCTTCGACGCCGCCGGTGACCTGGCCTGGCTGGCCGTGCGCCAGCTTGGCGAGGAGCGCGTCGCCACCGTCGGCGAAATCGTCAGCCTGCTTTCGGCCGAATCCGATGCCGCGCTGTCGGCCAAGGCCGCGGCGCTTCCGGTCGGGCACCCGCTTTACGCCTATGCGGGGCGCGCGCTGTCGCAGCGTGGCCTGCCGCTGCCGCGCCCCTACGACCGCAGCGGCAGCACGCCCGGACTCGACGCCCTGCCCCGGGCCGAATTCGACGGCTACCGCCCGCCCGAACGCCTGGCCGCGCTGCTGCCGCTGACCGGTCCGCTGGCCGCGGCCGGCCAGTCGGTGCGCGACGGCATGCTGGCCGGTTATTACGCCGAATCGCGCCGCCGACCGGCCCTGCGCTTCTACGACACCGGCGCGCCCGGTGGCCTGCGCGCGGCCCTGGCGAATGCCACCCGCGACGGCGCCCAGATGCTGGTCGGCCCGCTGTCGCGTGACGAAGTGAACGAACTGTTCGCCTCGCCCGAACTGTCGCTGCCCACCGTGGCGCTCAACCGCGGCAGCCATCCGCCGACCCCGGGCAGCGCCAGCTACGCGCTGGCACCCGAGGACGAAGGCGTGGCGGCCGCCGAACGCCTGCTCCAGCGCGGCCTGCGCCGCGTGCTGGTGGTCAGCCAGGCCGACGAAACCGCCCAGCGCAGCCTGGCGGCTTTCCGCGACCACATGCGCGCGCGCGGCGGCGAAATCATCGGCGAGGTCAGCATGCAGTCCGGCAACCCCGAAATCGTGCCGGCCCTGCAGCGGGCGGTTCAGTCCGCGGGCGGCCTGCGCCCCGAGGCGCTGTTCCTCAGCCTCAAGGCCGCCGAGGCCCGGCTGCTGGCCAGCCAGGTCGAACCGGCCGGCCTGGCCGGCGTGCCCCGGGTGGCGACTTCGCTGATCCTTTCAGGCGCCAACCTGCGCATGGACACCGAACTCGACGGCATCGAATACCCCGAGCTGCCCTGGCTGATCGGCCTGCGCGGCGGCCTGCCCGACCCGGACACCCTGGGCAGCACCCTGCCCAGCGCCCAGGGCGGCGGCGCCCGCCTGTTCGCCTTCGGCCTCGATGCCTGGAAGCTGGCGGTGTACCTGGACAAGCTGGTGTCCGACCCGGGCGCCCTGGTGCGCGGCGCCACCGGCGAACTCACGCTCGACGCCACCGGCCAGGTCCGGCGCGCACCGGCCTGGGCCGTGTTCAGCGGCGGCCGCCCGCGCCCCGCGCCCGACGGCGCGCTGTACCAGGACAACGGCGCGCCGGCGTCGGATGCCGGCACGCCCTGACCGACGCGCCCGCGGCGACGCCGCCGAAGACGCGGCGCGCCACCTGCTGGAAGGCGAAGGCCTGCGCACGCTGGCCCGCAACGTAAACTACCGGTTCGGCGAAATCGACCTGGTGATGCGCCACGGCGAATTCGTCGTTTTCGTCGAAGTGCGCTATCGGCATGACGATCGTTTCGGCGGCGGCCTGGCTTCGGTCGATCGCCGCAAATGCCGCCGCATCGTCCTTGCCGCCCGCGCCTGGCTCGCCCACCAGCCCGCGCTGGCCGACGCCCCTTGCCGCTTCGACATCGTCGCCGCGTCGCCCGCTGGCCTTGACTGGCAGCGCGCGGCGTTCATGCTCGACGACCTATGAAATCCGGCGTTTGGCCTACACTCGCGCCATGACCGATTTGCCTGCCGCGCTGACCGACGAACTGCGGACCCTGCTGGGTCCAGGCGGCCTGCTGCTCGATGAATCCGAACGCCTAGTCTACGGCTACGACAACTCCCGGCGGCAGGGCTTGCCGCTGGCCGTCGCGCTGCCCACCGACGCGGCGCAGGTGCAGGCCCTGGTGGGCCTGTGCCGCGACCACGGCCTGCCGGTGGTCGCGCGCGGGCGCGGCACCAATACCACCGGGGCCACGGTGCCCGGCGAAGACGCGCTGGTGGTTTCCTTCGAACGCATGGACCGGGTGCTGGCCATCCGACCCGGCGACCGGGTGGCGGTGGTGCAGCCGGGCCTGCTCAACGGCGACCTGCAGGCGGCGCTGGCGCCGCATGGCCTGTTCTGGCCACCCGATCCCACCAGTGCGGCCTTCAGCACCATCGGCGGCAACCTGGCCTGCAACGCCGGCGGCCCGCGTGCGGTGAAATACGGCGCCACCCGCGACAACGTGCTGGCGCTCAAGGCCGTCACCGGCACCGGCGCCCTGGTGGAGTTCGGCGCCGCGACCACCAAGGGCGCGAGCGGCTACGACCTGTCGCGCCTGCTGATTGGTTCCGAAGGCACGCTGGCGCTGATCGTCGAAGCCACGCTGAAACTGACGCCCCTGGCTCCGTCCCGCCGCGCCCTGCGCGCGCTGTACGCCGACGTGGAATCGGCCGCGGCCGCGGTCGCGCGATTGATGGCGCAGCCGGTCACGCCCTCGATGCTGGAGTTCATGGACGGCGACTGCGTGCGCCTGGCGCGCGAGGTCGGCGGCGCCGACCTGCCCGCGCAGGCCGGCGCGCTGCTGATGATCGAAGCGGACGGCGACGAGGCCGTTCTGGACGCCGCCGTTGCCGCGCTGACGCGCGCCGCCGACGGCCCCGGCTGCCTGGCGGTGGAAGCCGCGCCCGACGAAGCCGCGCGCACCCGCCTGTGGGCCGCGCGCAAGGCGCTTTCCCCGGCGCTGCGCACCCTGGCGCCGGGCAAAATCAATGAAGACGTGGTGGTGCCGGTGTCGCGCATCCCGGCCCTGGTGGCTGCGGTCCGCGAGGCCGCCGCCGCGCAGTCGCTGGCCATCGTGTGCTTCGGCCATGCCGGCAACGGCAACCTGCACGTCAACATCCTCTACGACCCGGCCAGCCCGGATGAAAGCGCACGCGCCGCCGCGGCGCTCGAGGCCGTATTCGACGCGGTCATCGCGCTCGGCGGGCTGGTGTCGGGCGAACACGGCATCGGCCTGGTCAAGCGCGAGCTGCTGGCACGTTCGCTGGACCAGGCAACCCTGTCACTGATGCGGGCGATCAAGTCGCAGTTCGACCCCGCCGGCATCCTCAATCCCGGCAAGGTGCTGCCGGGGCCGGCCGAGGGCCAGGCATGAGCCGGCCGCGCAGCGAGCTCGAACAGCTGCTCGGCGAAATCCGCGCCTGCCGCCTCTGCGAAGCCAGCCTGCCGCTGGGCCCCCGCCCGGTACTGCGCGCCAGCGACACCGCGAAGCTGCTGGTCGTCGGCCAGGCACCCGGCACCCTGGTGCACGGCAGCGGCATCCCCTGGGACGACGCCAGCGGCGTGCGCCTGCGCGGCTGGCTGGGCCTGGACAAAGCGGTGTTCTACGACGAATCGAAAGTGGCGATCGTGCCGATGGGGTTTTGCTACCCGGGCCGCGGCGCTTCGGGCGACCTGCCGCCCCGTCCCGAATGCCGCGCCACCTGGCACCCGCGGCTGCTGCCGCTGCTGCCGCAGGTGGAACTGGTGCTGGCGATCGGCCAGTACGCGCAGGCGTATTTCCTGGGCGACCGCCGCCGCAAGACGCTTACCGACACCGTGCAGGCCTGGCCCGACTACGCGCCGCGCATCTTCCCCCTGCCCCACCCCAGCCCGCGCAACACCGGCTGGTTCAAACACAACCCCTGGTTTGACGCCGAGGTCGTGCCCGCGCTTCGTTCGCGTGTTGCGTCGGTGATGGGAAACCCGGCTTAGAAGAACAGTGCGAGCAACTGCAGCGACCCCAACGCGTATAGCCCCGCCAGGGCGTCGTCGAGCATGGCGCCGAAGCCGCCGTGCAGCTTGCGGTCGGCCCAGCTGACCGGCCAGGGTTTGGCGATGTCGAAGATGCGGAACAGCACCAGCCCCGCCAGCATCCAGGGCCAGCCGGCCGGTGCCGCCAGCAGCGTGATCCAGACGCCGACGTATTCGTCCCAGACCACCAGGCCCGGGTCTTCGATCTTCGTATCGTGGATGACCCAGTGCGCCGCCCACCAGCCCAGCGCGAAGCCCGCGACCACCACCGCCAGGTAGGCCGGCAGCGGCAGGTCCTTCATGAAGAACCACCAGGGCAGCAGCGCCGCGACGCTGCCGACGGTGCCCGGGGCCTTGGGCGCAAAACCGGCGCCGAATCCCGCCGCGATCCAGCCGAGCGGATGTTTCATCAGCCGCCGGCGCGTGCCCTCGGGCAGCTGGCTCATGCGTGGCCACCCTCGAAGTGCTGGTAGCCGGTGGCCGGCGGGGTCCAGGCGCCACCCTCGGGGGTCAGCAGGCGCAGGCCCGGTTCGGCTTCGACCTGGCCGACCACGGTGGCCGGCAGCTCGAGCGCGGCCAGGGCCTGCTCGATCTCAAGGGCGCGGGCGGCGGGCGCGGTGAAACACAGTTCGTAGTCGTCGCCACCGGTGAGCTGCAGTTCCCAGCGGCGGTTTTCGTCGAAGTGGTCGGCCAGCGTGCGCGAACACGGCAGCCGGCCCAGGTCGAGGCGGGCGCCGACGCCGCTGGCGGCCAGCACGTGGCCCAGGTCGGCGGCCAGGCCGTCGCTGAGGTCGACCGCGGCGCTGGCCAGGCCGCGCAGTGCCAGGCCGGCCTGCACGCGCGGGGTCGGGCGGTCCAGGCGGTAGCGCAGCTTGGCCGAGGCCGGCCCGCGCTGGCGCCACTGCGCCAAACCGCCGGCGGCGTCGCCCAGGGTGCCGGTGACCCAGATGTCCTCGCCCACCCGGGCACCGCTGCGCAGCAGGGCCTGGCCGGCCGGCACCAGGCCGTGGGCCGTGACCGTCATCGCCAGCGGCCCGCGCGTGGTGTCGCCGCCGACCAGGGACACGCCGTGTTCGTCGGCCAGCTCCAGGAAACCGTCGAGGAAAGCATCGAGCCAGGCTTCGTCGCCGTCGGGCAGGGTCAGCGCCAGCGTGCACCAGGCCGGCGCGGCGGCCATGGCGGCCAGGTCGCTCAGGTTCACGGCCAGGGCCTTGTAGCCGACATCGGACGGCGCGGTGCCGTCGGGGAAATGCACGCCGGCGACCAGGGTGTCGCAGGTGACCACCAGTTCATGCCCGTCGGGCACGGCCAGCACGGCGGCGTCGTCGCCGATGCCCCTGACCACGTCGTCGCGTCGCGCCGCGCGGGCGCGGATGCGGTCGATCAGGGCGAATTCGCCCGGCATCAGGACCGGCGCGGCGCCTGGGCCTCGGCCGTGCGCCAGTCGGCCGCGGCGTGGTCGAGCACGCCGTTGACGAAAGTGTGGCCGTGCTCGGAACCAAACCGCTTCGTGGTTTCGATGGCCTCGTTGATGATCACGCGATAGGGCACGTCGATGCGGTGCCGCAGTTCGTAGGCGGCGATGCGCAGCACCGCGCGCTCGATCGGGTCCACCTGGTCGATGTCGCGGTCGAGGAACACCGCCAGCGCCTCGTCCAGCGCGGCCAGGTTCGCGTGCACGCCGCGCACCAGGTCCTCGAAGTATTCGACGTCGGCGATTTCCATGTCCTGCTCGTTGCGGAACTGTTCGAGCACCTTGGTGATGGCGGTATCGGACATCTGCCAGGCGTAGACCGCCTGCAGCGCGCGGCGGCGGGCGCGCGAACGCGCCTGCGGATCAACGCCGTCGAGTCGGGGATGTTTCATGCCAGTTTTCCAATCAGGTTGGCCATTTCGATCACCACCAGCGCGGCTTCTTCACCCTTGTTGCCGTGGGTGCCGTCGGCGCGTGCTTCGGCGTGCGCGTAGTCGTCCACCGCCAGCACGCCGTTGGCCACCGGCACGCCGGTGTCCAGGGCCACGCGCATCAGGCCGCGGGCGCATTCGTCGGCGACCTGTTCGAAATGGCGGGTGTCGCCGCGGACCACGCAGCCCAGCACGACCACGCCGGCATAACCCACGCGGTCGAGCGCATTGGCGGTGGCCACGGGGAGTTCCCAGGCGCCGGGGACGCGGATGACGTCCACGGCCTCGGCAGCCACGCCGTTGCCTTCGAACGCGCGGCGCGCGCCGTCCACCAGCGCATCGGTGATGCGCGGGTTCCAGCGGCTGGCGATGATCGCGAAACGGGCCGCGGCGGGGCTGCGGACGTCGCCTTCGAAGTGGGTCATGGGGACCGGGACGGGATGGGGGACGCCAGTTTACCCGTTCAGGGCGAGACGTATTCGATCACTTCCAGGCCGTAGCCAGCCAGGCCGACCTGGCGGCGCGGGGTGCCGAGCACGCGCAGCTTGCCCAGGCCCAGGTCGTGCAGGATCTGGGCGCCGGCGCCGTTGCGGCGCCACTCGCGGGCGCGCGGGGCGTCGGGGCTGGTGGATTCGGTGATGCGGGCCAGCAGGTCGTCGGGCGACAGTGGTTCGGACAGCACCACCACCACGCCCTCGCCCGCCGCCGCGACGGCCGCCAGCGCGTCGCCGGTGGCCACGCCGAAGTCGGCGCGCTGCCAGTGCAGGGCGTCCGACAGTGGGTTCTTGACGTGCACGCGCACCAGGGTGGGCCTGTCGGCACGCGGCTGGCCCAGGACCAGGGCGAAATGCAGGTCGCGGCTTAGCCGGTCGCGGTAGGTCACCAGGCGGAAGTCGCCGTGCGCGGTCGGGATGTCGCGTTCGTCCACGCGTTCGACCGTGTGCTCGGTTTCCAGGCGGTAGCGGATGAGGTCTTCGATCGAGCCGATCTTGAGGCCATGTTCGGCGGCGAACTTTTCCAGCTCGGGGCGGCGCGCCATCGACCCGTCGGGGTTGAGGATTTCCACCAGCACGCCGGCGGGCTCGAGGCCGGCCAGCAGGGCCAGGTCGCTGGCCGCCTCGGTGTGGCCGCTGCGCGTGAGCACGCCGCCGGGCTGGGCCATCAGCGGGAAGATGTGGCCGGGCTGGGTCAGGTCGTCGACCGCGGCGTCCGGGCGCACGGCGGTGCGGATGGTGTGGGCGCGGTCGTAGGCGCTGATGCCGGTGGTGACGCCTTCGGCGGCTTCGATGCTGACGGTGAAGTTGGTCTGGTAGGGCGAGTTGTTGTCGCGCACCATTGGGCCCAGGCCCAGCTGCCGGCAGCGTTCGCGGGTGAGCGACAGGCAGACCAGGCCACGGGCGTGGGTGACCATGAAATTGATGTCGGCCGGTTTCACCAGCTCGGCGGCCATGATCAGGTCGCCTTCGTTTTCGCGGTCCTCGTCGTCCACCACCACGACCATGCGGCCCTGGCGGATTTCTTCAAGCAGTTCGGGGACGGGGGCGAAACTCATGCGGATTCCTCGCGCGCGGCAAGCAGCCGTTCGACGTAGCGGGCGACGGTGTCGACCTCGAGATTGACGGCGCCGCCGACGACGGTTTCGCCGAAGGCGGTGTGGGCGACGGTGTGCGGCACCAGGTTCACTTCGAAGCCGGCGGCGTCGACGGCGTTGACGGTGAGGCTGGTGCCATCGACGGCGATCGAGCCCTTCACCGCCACATAGCGCAGCACCGATGCGGGCGCGGAAAACCGCCAGCGCTGGCTGCGGCCGTCGTCCCAGATTTTTTCCACGCGGCCGACGGCATCGACATGCCCCGAGACCAGGTGGCCGCCCAGGCGGTCGGTGGGCAGCAGCGAACGTTCGAGGTTGACGGCGGCGCCGATGGGCAGGCTGCCGAGCGTGGTCAGCGCCAGGGATTCGTTGGAAACATCGGCATCCCAGCCTTCGGCATCGAAGGCCACCACGGTGAGGCAGCAACCATTGACCGCAATCGACTCGCCCAGGGCGACATCGTCGTGCGCCATGGCACCCCAGCCAAATCGCAGGCGCTGGTCGCCCCCGCGCGGCTCGCGCGCCAGCAGCCGGCCAACCGATTGGATCAATCCCGTGAACATGCCGTCACCCGTCATCCGGCCACCGCCGGGAGCCCGCCATTGTACGCGGGCCAACCGCGACAGGCTTCGCCACCCAATGGAACAAACCGTCCCCTACCGGACTTCAAAATGGGGTCAGGGCGCGAGCAGGAGGCGGAGGTCGGGGCCGACCTGGCGGGTTTCGAGCAGGCGCAGGCCGATGCGGTCGGCCATTGACGCGGGGGTCACGCCGGCCAGCAGGGGGCGGCCGCGTTCGCCCAGCAGCACGGGGGCGACGTAGAGCAGCAGTTCGTCCACCAGGCCGGCGGCGACCAGGGCGCCGGAAAGCGTGGCGCCGGCTTCGACCTGCAGTTCGTTGATGCCGCGCTGCGCCAGCTGCGACAGCACCGCGTTCAGGTCCAGGCCCGCACCTGCGCGGCGCACCGCGAAAGCGTCCACGTTGTCGCCGTAGTCGGGCACCACGTCGTCGCCGTGCACGGCCAGGGTGGGCGCCGCGCCGTCGATGAGAAGCGCGGCGCCGGCCGGCAGGCGCCCGCGTTCGTCCAGCACCACGCGCAGCGGCGGCACGAAGGCCTCGTCGCCGGCCAGACGCACCGTCAGGCGCGGGTCGTCGGCGAGCACGGTGCCGATGCCGGTCATGATCGCGCCCGAGCGGGCACGCCAGCGCATCACGTCGGCGCGCGAGGCCTCGGACGTGATCCACTTCGACACGCCGTCTTCCAGCGCCGTGCGCCCGTCCAGGCTCATGCCCAGCTTCACCCGCACCCAGGGCCGGCCGCGTTCGATGCGCGAGATGAAGCCGCGGTTCTGGTGCCGCGCCGCGGCTTCCATCAAGCCATGGTCGACCGTGATGCCCGCCGCGGCCAGCTTGGCGAAGCCCTGCCCCGCCACCTGGTAGAACGGATCGCGGCAGGCCGCCACCACCCGGGTGACGCCGGCCGCCACCAGCGCGTCGGCGCAGGGCGGCGTGCGGCCGTGGTGGGCGCAGGGCTCGAGCGTGACGTAGGCCGTGGCCCCCGACGCGCGGCCGCCGGCGGCGCGCAGCGCCATCACTTCAGCATGGGGTTCGCCGGCGCGCTCATGCCAGCCCTCGCCCAGCACCCGGCCGCCTTCGGCGATGACGCAGCCGACCACCGGATTGGGTTTGGTGGTGAAACAGCCGCGCTCGGCCAGCTGCAGCGCGCGGGCCATGTGGGCGTGGTCGTGGGCGGAAAACGGGGTCATGCCGGGATGATGTCCATCAGGTGCACGGACCGGCCGCGCAGCGTCGCCGCGCCCTGGTCGCGCCAGCCCAGCGATGCGTAGAAGCCGACGTGTTCGGGCGTGAACAGCCACAACCGGGGCACCCGCTCCCGCGCCGCCAGCGCCACGCAGGCGCGCACCAGCGCGGCGCCGATGCCGCGGCCGCGCGCCTGCTCGAGCACGAACAGGCTGGCCAGCCAGGCGTCGCCGACGCCCCTGAATTCAGGCGCGTCTTCGTCCACCAGGCTCACCGAACCCACCGCGGCCTCGTCCTGCATCGCCACCAGCGTGGTCGGCCGGCCGCGCCGACTGGCGTGGTCTTCAAGTTCGGCGGTGGCCAGGGCCAGGTTCCAGTCGGCCGGATCGTAGAAATGACCCCAGTGTTCGACGTGCCACGCCGCCAGCCGCGCCGCCTGCCCCGGGCAATCCGCCAGGGGCCGTATATCCACCCGGATCATTTCCCGGGGGACCCCGAATGAACCCGGGTCACTTCTTGGCCTTGTCCGTGGCGGCGTCGAGCAGGGGCAGCTGCAGGCCTTCGAGGCCGGGAAGGTCGCGTTCCAGGCGCTCGATTTCCTCGCGGAAGGCCTGAACGTCCTCGAACTTGCGGTACACGGACGCGAAGCGCACGTAGGCCACCTGGTCGAGCTTCTTGAGCTCGGCCATCACGAACTCGCCCACCCGCAGCGAAGGCAGTTCACGTTCGCCGGTGAGGCGAAGCGCGTGGATGACGCCGCGCACGGCGACGTCGATGTCCTCGGCCGACACCGGGCGCTTTTGCAGCGCACGGTCGAAGCTGATGCGCAGCTTGCGTTCGTCGAAGGCCTCGCGGCGGCCGTCGCTCTTGACGATGGCGGGCAGCTTGAGCTCGGCGTTTTCGAAGGTGTTGAAACGTTCGCCGCAGGCCTCGCACTCGCGGCGACGGCGGATGGTGCTGCCGTCGTCGGACACGCGTGAATCGATCACGCGGGTGTCGGTGTGCTGGCAGAAGGGGCAAAACATCCGGGCGCGGTCAGCCGTAGACCGGGAAGGCCCGGCACTGCTTGGTGACGTTCTCGCGCACGCCGGCGATGACGTTTTCGTCCGCCGGGGCGTCGAGCACGTCGCACATCCAGTTCGCCAGCGCCACGCACTCCGGTTCCTTGTAGCCGCGGGTGGTGACCGCCGGCGTGCCGATGCGCAGGCCCGAGGTGACGAAGGGCGAACGCGGGTCGCCGGGCACGGCGTTCTTGTTGACCGTGATGTGGGCGGCGCCCAGCGCGGCCTCGGCGTCCTTGCCGGTGACGTCGCGGCCGATCAGGTCGATCAGCATCAGGTGGTTTTCCGTGCCGCCGGAGACGATCTTGTAGCCACGCGCCATCATCGCCTTGGCCATGGCCTGGGCGTTCTTGACGACCTGCTTCTGGTAGTCGGTGAACGCTGGCTCCAGCGCTTCCTTGAAGGCCACCGCCTTGGCGGCGATCACGTGCATCAGCGGGCCGCCCTGGGTGCCCGGGAACACCAGCGACTGGAACTTCTTCTCCAGCGCTTCGTTGGCCTTGGCCAGGATGATGCCGCCGCGCGGACCGCGCAGGGTCTTGTGCGTGGTCGAGGTGACGACGTCGGCAAACGGCAGCGGATTCGGATAGACGCCGGCGGCCACCAGGCCAGCCACATGCGCCATGTCCACGAAGAAGTAAGCGCCCACCGACTTGGCGATTTCCGCCATGCGCGCCCAGTCCACCACCTGCGAGTAGGCGCTGAAGCCGGCCACCAGCATCTTGGGCTGGTGTTCGGTGGCCAGGCGCTGGACTTCGTCGTAGTCGATCATGCCCTGCTCGTCCACGCCGTACTGCACGGCGTTGAACAGCTTGCCGCTGAAGTTGACCTTGGCGCCGTGGGTCAGGTGGCCGCCGTGCGCCAGCGACATGCCCAGGATGGTGTCGCCGGGCTGCAGCAGCGCCAGGTACACCGCGGCATTGGCCTGCGAACCCGAATGCGGCTGCACGTTGGCGTAGTGGGCGCCGAAGAGCTGCTTGACGCGCTCGATCGCCAGCTTCTCGGCGATGTCCACGTATTCGCAGCCGCCGTAATAACGCTTGCCCGGATACCCTTCGGCGTACTTGTTGGTCAGCACGCTGCCCTGGGCCTCCAGCACGCGGGGGCTGGCGTAGTTTTCCGAGGCGATCAGCTCAACGTGGTCTTCCTGGCGGCGGGCTTCCTGGGCGATGGCCCGGGCCAGTTCATCGTCGTAACCAGCGATCTGCATGTCCTTGGCAAACATCGGGGCGCGCTTCCTTAGAATGGCTTGCAAGCCTGAAATTGTAGCCCCGACAGGGGTTTGCGGCCAGCGCCGGGCCGTCCAGGGTCCCGGCGCCGGCCCCGCCCCTCACGTCCGGCCCAGCGTGTGCCAATCCACCCGCCGGGTCAGCGCCATCACCGCCGCCAGGGCCGCGAACAGCACGCCGCTGCCCACCAGCAGGGCATGGTCTTCCGAGCGCAGCAGCAGGTACAGCAGGCCATACAGGGCCGCCAGGCCCAGGCCGAAGCCCAGCCCCCGTCCCCGCCCGCCCAGCACCCCGGCCAGGTAGAAGCCCAGCAGGCTGCTGCAGGCCACCGCCGCCGCGGCATAGGCCGGCCCGAAGCCGATGTGCTCGGACAGCGACAGCAGCAGCAGGTAGAACATCGCCATCGCCAGCCCGGTGAGGCCGTATTGCACGAAATGCACCGGCCGGGCCGCCAGCGCCTCGACCAGGAACACCGCGCCGAACACCAGGCCCAGGAACAGCAGCGCGTACTTGATCGCCCGTTCGGTCATCAGGTAGCGGTCCACCGGCTCCACCAGCCGCAGCCCGAAGGCGCCTTCGAAAACGCCCTCGCAGCGCCCGTCGGACGGCGCGCAGGCCGCCAGGGCCTGGGACACCCGGCTCGACAGCCGCGACACCGCCCAGCGGGCGCTGAAACCCGAGTCACCGACCTCGCGCTGGTCCGGCAGGTGGTGGCCCTCGAATCCCGGGTGCGGCCAGTCGCCGGCCAGGCTGACGCTGGTTTCGCCGCCCACCGGCACCCAGGCCAGGGAACCGGTGCCGGTCAGGTCCAGGTCGACCGAAAACGGCAGTCCGCCGTCCAGGGCGGCCAGCGGCACCGCCGCATGCAGGCCCTCGCCCAGCCAGGCCACCCGCGAGCCCGGTTCGACGGCGATGGCCTTGCCGGCCAGTTCCAGGCTGATCCGGCGCACGCCCCGGTTGTCGCCCAGGCCAAGCACCAGCCAGGCGCGTTTGGGCTGCAGCTGGCCCGCGTCCACCGGCGGCGGCACGTGCCTGAACCGGCCCGTCAGCTTCTGGCTGGCGTGGAAGACCGGCACGCTGAACAGGCTGCGCCCGCGGCGTTCGCTGCGCAGGCTGCCGGTTACGGCCAGCTGTTCGGGCGCCACAAGGTAGTGGAAGGGCTGCACCGTTTCTTCGGTTTCCTGGCTCATGTGGCCACCGCGGTTCACCACCCGCCGGTGTTCGGTGCGGTGTTCGGCCTCCACCAGCAGCAGCGGGCCCACCAGGGCCTGTTCGCCGGCCGTTGCCCGGGCGATCTCGGCCGCCACCTCCTGCCCGCGCTGCTGGCGCTCGGTGACCAGGCCGCTGAGCATCATCAGCGGCACCAGCAGCAGCAGCAGCAAAAGCCCGACCAGGGCCAGTTTCCATCCGATGCGCATGGCGCCATCCCCGAAATCGCCGCCAAGCGCGGCCAGGGAGAGTCAAACAGCCGAATCGGGCGGGACAACGGCAGCGAAATGGCGAAACGCGGGCGGTTCAGGCCGGGCGCCGTTTCGGCGATAATGGCCGCCCCTCCGATTGACGGACCGGCTGCGCCCCCTGGCGCGGCCCCACCCCCGCCCGGCCCCGCGCTCCTGCGCGCCGGCGCGCTTGAACCGGGAAACACCATGTCGCAATACATCTACACCATGATCGGCGTCAGCAAGACCGTGCCGCCGAAGAAGCAGATCATCAAGGACATCTCGCTGTCCTTCTTCCCGGGCGCCAAGATCGGCCTGCTGGGCCTGAACGGCTCGGGCAAGACCACGGTGCTGCGCATCATGGCCGGCGTGGACACCGATTTCACCGGCGAAGCGCGCCCGCAGCCGGGCATCAAGATCGGCTACCTGGAACAGGAACCAAAGCTCAACCCCGAACACACCGTGCGCCAGGCGGTGGAAGAAGGCGTGGGCGACATCCTGCAGGCGCAGCAGCGCCTGGACGAGGTCTACGCGGCCTATGCCGAAGAAGGCGCGGACTTCGACAAGCTGGCCAAGGAACAGGAGCGCCTGGAGGCGATCCTGGCCTCGGGCGACGCCCACACCCTGGAACAGCAGCTGGAAGTTGCCGCCGACGCGCTGCGCATCCCGCCCTGGGACGCGATCGTCGGCCCGCTGTCGGGTGGCGAGAAGCGCCGCGTGGCGCTGTGCCGCCTGCTGCTGTCCAAGCCCGACATGCTGCTGCTCGACGAACCCACCAACCACCTCGACGCCGAGTCGGTGGAATGGCTCGAACAGTTCCTGGCCCGCTACCCGGGCACCGTGGTGGCGGTCACCCATGACCGCTACTTCCTGGACAACGCCGCCGAGTGGATCCTGGAACTCGACCGCGGCCGCGGCATTCCCTGGAAGGGCAACTACAGCGAATGGCTGCAGCAGAAGTCCGACCGCCTCAAGCAGGAAGAGTCGCAGGAGAAGGCCCGGCAGAAGGCGCTGCAGCGCGAGCTTGAATGGTCGCGCCAGAACGCCAAGGGCGGCCGCAGCAAGGGCAAGGCGCGCCTGCAGCGGCTCGAGGACCTTCAGTCGGTCGAGTACCAGAAGCGCAACGAAACCAACGAGATCTTCATCCCGCCGGGCGAGCGCCTGGGCAACAACGTGATCGAGTTCAAGAACGTCTCCAAGAGCTACGGCGACCGGCTGCTGTTCGAAGACCTGAACTTCACGGTGCCCAATGGCGCGATCATCGGCATCATCGGCCCCAACGGCGCCGGCAAGTCGACGCTGTTCCGCATGCTTGCCGGCCAGGAAAAGCCGGACAAGGGCGAGGTCAACATCGGCCCGACGGTGAAGCTGGCCTACGTGGACCAGTCGCGCGATTCACTCGATGCCGACAAGAACGTCTGGCAGGCGGTGTCGGGCGGCTCGGACATCCTCACGATCAACGGCGTCGAGATCCAGTCGCGCGCCTACATCGGCCGCTTCAACTTCAAGGGCCAGGACCAGCAGAAGCTGGTGGGCACGCTGTCGGGCGGTGAACGCGGCCGCCTGCACATGGCGTCCACCCTGCTGCAGGGCGGCAACGTGCTGCTGCTCGACGAACCGTCGAACGACCTGGACATCGAAACCCTGCGTGCGCTGGAAGACGCGCTGCTGGAATTCCCGGGCTGCGCGCTGGTCATTTCGCATGACCGCTGGTTCCTTGACCGCATCGCGACGCACATCCTGGCCTTCGAAGGCGATTCGCACGTGGAGTTCTACCAGGGCAACTACCGCGAATACGAAGAAGACAAGAAGCGCCGCCTCGGCGAGGAAGCCGCCGGCCCGCACCGACTGCGCTTCAAGGCCCTCAAGTAAGCTTCCGTGGGAGGGACTTCAGTCCCGAATCGCACTTCCGGAAAACGGCGCCAGTTGGCGCCGTTTTCTCTCGCCCCTCCGTAGGAGCGCCTTCAGGCGCGAGACGCGCGCAAGTAGTGATCGCCGTTCACCGACAGAAGGCGTAGCTCCGCTCCCGGCCAGAAGCGGACGTTGCCTAGTCGGATCACACACCTGGGCCAGGTCGCGTCACCCAGCGGCGTCCGCTGAGATGAAATCGACGCCCGCGCCGGCTAACCCTCTTCCAGCGCCCATGCGCAGCTGACCAACGTGACTCCAAGCAACAAAACGCCGATGCCGGCGGATGCGGCGCCGAAGTCGTCCGCAAGCCACTCTTGCGCTACTTGTTGCCAAACCGGCGACGACATCAAGGCCAGCCATGCCACCAGGCTGCCGGTCACGGCTGCGCCCGGCAGCAACCAGGGTCGCGGCCCGCGACGCGGTGGCAGGCGGCGCATCACACGCGCTGAGAATCCGTCATCCGCGACGGCGCCGGGGAAGTTTCGGCGCAGGAGGTCATCGAGTTGCGGATCGGATGCGTCTTTGTGTTCAGTCATTGCCTTGGTCTCCGGGTGCCCAGTCCTTGAGTAGAAGCCGAAGCTTGGCCTTGCCACGCGCCACATGCGTTTTCACGCTGCCCAGCGGCATGTCCAGCACCACGGCCGCCTCCTCGTGGGTGAATTCGAGCTGCACGCAGTACAGCAGTGCCGCACGCTGGTTGATGGACAGGCGGCGCAGGGCTGCGTCCAGGTCGAGACCCCATTCAGGCCCGGGCCCGTCCGTGCCCAACGCGTCGTCTGCGTCCAAGGCCATGTCCTGGTGCGTCCGCCCGCCGTGGCTACGCAGGTGTCGCAGAAAGCAGGCGTAGGCGATCCGGTAAAGCCAGGTGCCGAAGCGCGATTCGCCGCGGAACTGAGCCAGCTTGCGCCAGGCCAGGACGAAGGTTTCCTGCGCGAGGTCGTCGGCCAGCGCGGGGTCGTCGCCGAGCAGCCGGCGCAATTGGGCACGGACCAGCCCCTGGTGCCGGCGAACCAGCTGTTCAAAGGCGCGGGCGCCGTCGTCCCGCAAGGCACTGTCGACCAGGGCCGCATCGATGCGCGCCTGCGCATCGCGATCATCCATGCCCGCCCCCGCGCCGGGATAGGTACCAGTTGCCGAGGTAGCCCAGGCCCAGCGCCACCGGCAGGATGCCAAGGCCCCAGAGTTCCGCCACGGGGTGGCCCCGCGGGAAGTCGAGCGGGAGCGCCAGCAGCGTGATGCCCAGCCCGAGGCCGCCGGCCAGCAGTACCAGCGCCCGGCGACGGTCGCAGTCCTGCGGCGGCGCCTCGCCGGGCAGCGTGTTGGGCAAGGCGACGCCCGATTCGGCCAGCTGCAGCAGGAACCGGTAGCGCATTTCGGCGCGGGCGCGGCGGTAGCGCAACACCAGGGCGGTGATCAGAACCGGGGGCAACATGATCGCTGCCGGGATAATCAGGATCGGAAGGAGTTCCATGGGTGTGCTCCAGTTACGGTTGGCTTGTTTCAAAAAGGGACGCTTCCACCTGGGCGTGCAGCCATTCGCGCATGCCTTCCGCGGCATGGTCCTGGTTGGCCAGCACGATGATCACCAGGTCGTCGTCGGGGTAGTGGATGAACTCGGCCGATATGCCGGGCGCGCCGCCGTTATGCCCCACCCAGCGCCGCTCGGGCGTCCCGCCGATGCTGGAAAGATAGCCGTAAGCCATGGGCCCGGTCTGCTGGTGGGGTGTCCACAGGACGTCGAGCTGCGCGCGGGTCAGCAGGCGCCCGGCGGCCAGGGCCCGCGAGAAGGCGAACAGGTCGCGGGCGGAAGCGTAGCCGCCGCCGGCTGCGGATCCCCGCAGGCTCAGCTCGGCGCTGTTGTCCTGCCACGTGCCCGTGTCGGTCTTGAGGTAGCCCAGCGCAAAACCGGCGGCTACGTCGTCGCTGCGGTAATGGTCCGCATGCACCATGCCGGCCGGCCGATAGATGTGGTCGCGGATGTACCGGTAGTAGTCGCTGCCGCTGACCGCTTCGATGATGAGGCCCAGGATGACCGGGCCGCCATTGCTGTATTCCAGCCCCTTGCCCGGCTCGAACCGCAGCGGCTGGTCCACGAAGGTTTCCAGGAATTCCTGCTGGGTGTCGAGCTCGTGGCGGCGCGCGGCGTGCGCGGCATTCCAGTAGTCGCCGACGCCGGACGTGTGGGTGAGCAGCTGGTGGATCGTCACGTGGTCACGGATCGTCGCGTTCGGGAAGTCCGGCAGATGCAGCCCGACGGTGTCCTGCCAATCCAGCTTGCCGGCCGCCTGCAGCTGGGCGATGGCGATCCCCGTGAACATCTTGTTGATCGAGCCCAGGTTGATCGGCGTATCGAGCGTGTTGGCGCGACCGGACTGGCGGTCCGCCAGGCCGACGGCGTCGGCGTAGATCACGTCGTCGCCGCGGGCCACCAGCACGGCGCCGGAGAACCGGCCGGCTTCGGACTCGACCTTGACGCGGTCGCGAATCACCGCGGGCAACTGCTCCTGCCCGACCGAGGCCACCTGCGGCGGCAGCGGCCTGAGGGCGAAACGATCGATCCGGGGCGAATCGGTTCCGATCACCGCTAGCGTCAACGACAGGCGCCGGCCGGTCGGCAAGGTGTACTGCAGTTCGCCGGTGGGGCCTTGTTCGCCCTGGATCACGTTGGGCGCTGGCAGCGCCCCCAACTCCGACGCCAGAGCCTCGGAGAGCATGGCCAAGGTTTCCAGCAGGTCTGCATCGCCATTGCGCTCACGCAGGCCGGGGCTGAAGTGGCGCGCCAGAAGCGCCTGGCGTTCATCGGCTCCGGCGGACACGGCGTGCCAGAAGTGCGCGGCCTGTTCCTCCAGCACGCCACTCGACGTGCTAGCGGGGGTGGCGCCGGACTCCGGTTCGGACGCGGCGGTGGCCGCCGAGCCCATTGCCGCCGCCAAGGCGAGGGCCGCCAAGGTGTGTCGCACTGCATCGATGGCCATCATTTCCAAGCTCCGGGGTGCGCGGACGTATTTCAGCGCTTCGGAGGCTTGGATGCGGGGTGGAGGTCGTTTGGATTCACCGGCGTGACAGCTACGCGGCCGGACGTCCGCTTCGGGTCGGTACCGGCCTTGGTGGCAATCGGCCAGGAGCGGCCAGTCAGCTGAACTCCCAGGACGTGCCAAAACCCGCTGCGGTGGCGACACCGGACCAGCTGCGGCATTGGCCAGGCCAATGGCCAATCCTCTTGCCATGGCCACGAATGCAGAAGGCCCGCTTGCGCGGGCCTTCTGTGGAACCGGTTTCCGTGTCGACTCAGTACGTGACGATGACGGTGGCCGTGCAGCTGGTGGTGCCGGCATTGCACACCTGGTAGCTCGCCGAGGTGGCGCCCAGGTTTTCGCTGAAGCCGCCGGAATTGCTGGTCGTGGTGATCTTGCCGCCGTTGCGGAAGATGTCCACCGTCGCGCCACCGCCGCTCCAGGACAGGCTGTAGTTGTAGTTCTTGCCGCGCTTGTTCACCGAACCGCTGAGGTTCTCCGGTGCGCCCGCCGGCGGCGGCGGCTCGCTGCCACCGCCACAGCCGCTCGCGGTCAGGTAGTCGCTGGCCGCCTTGGCCTTGACGATGCCGTAGCCGAAGTAGACGTCCGGGCCTGCGGCGCCGGCGTCCTCGGCCGTGGCCTTGAGGGCCTCACGGATCTGGGTGCCGGTGCAGGTCGGGTGGTTCGACCACACCAGCGCCGCGACGCCGGACACGCCCGGCGTGGCCATCGAGGTGCCGCTCATGTAGCCGTAGTCGCCGGCGCCGACGCTGATCGCGGCGGAAGACGAACCGACCAGCGCGCTGCGGTCCTCGAGCGCGGCGCCAACCGCCGGGATCGAGGTGGTGTTGGCGGTGCCGAGCGTTCCGTACAGCATGCCCGCTTCGTTGTTGATGATGATGGCGCCGATGCCGCCGGAGTTCTGGCAGTTCTTCACCTTGTCGTGGAAGGAGATCACGCCGCGATCGATCACGCAGACCCTTCCGGCCGCGCCGGCGGCCGTCGACTCGGCCGTGCCCATGAAGAAGGTGGAACCGGACGCGGAACCCGCGTTCTCCATGGCGGACGACGCAAACCCGCTGCCGTCGGCTTCGAGCGTGGAAAGCGTGGCGCCGCCGGCCGGATAGGTGGAAAGCGTGTCCACGCCGCCGGCCGTCGCTTCCACGCAGTAGCCATCGTGGGTTTCGGTGGTGGCGTTCTTGCCGCGACCCGTCGAGACCGTGCAGGACGGGAACTGCGAGAAGCTGGCGATCTGGTTATTGGCGTCGTTGGCGCCGATCATCATCACCGACTTGTAGCCGGCCGGGTAGGAACGCACGCTGTTGCCGTCGTTGCCCGCCGCGGCGATGACCAGGCCGCCATTGGCGGTGAACTGGTCGAAGGCATTCTGCTCGGTGCTGTTGGCGCCACCACCACCCAGGCTCATGGAGATGATCTTCGCGCCGGCCTCCGAACACTTCGACGCCGCATGGGCCAGGTCGGACGAGTAACCCCAGCCCGCGTCGTTGAAGACCTTGACGATGTGCAGCGGATTGCCCGGCGCCATGCCGACCACGCCGAAGCCGTTGTCGAGCGCCGCGACGGTGCCGGCGACGTGGGTGCCGTGCGGGCCGCCGTCCTGGTACCAGTTGCCCGTGCCGCTGTCGTTGCTGCCGGTGATGTTGCTGTCCGAGAAGTCCATGTTCGGACCGCCCGTCTCGCCCTGGCCCGCATAGGCCAGGCCGGAATCGATGACGCAGACCTTCTTGGCGCTGGCCAGGTTCAGGGCGACCTGGTTGGCCTGCGACTGATAGATCGCGTAGGGCGTCAGCTGGGTCGTGGTCGGGTCACCGGCGTCGTCGTTGTACAGCGCCATCAGGTAGCGCGGGTGGTCCTGCTCGACGTACTCGATGTTCGGATTGTTCTTCAGGCCATTGAGGGCAGCCGCGGGAACCGAAATGGCCATCGCGTTCATGCCCGAGATCTGCAACTTGATGCTGCCGCCGGAGGCGCGGACGGCGTTTTCGACGTTGCCGCGGGCACCGTCCTTGAACTTGACGATGTACCGATCGGCATCCGGCTGGGAAGCCAGGGCCGCGCCCGAAAACGCGAGTGCGACGGCAGTGCAAAGCAGATTACGGGTCAGCTTGTTCACTAAAATCCTCCAGCGGTTACAGGGACGCGGCGGAGACAGAACTGTGCTGCCCGTCGCAAAGTAACCGGAAGCTAGCAGGATTTATCCCGCATTCATATGGGGGCATTCTTTAACCGAATATTAACGAGCCGTTCATATTCGCGGGCCCGCCTGCAGGGGGTCGGCTAGTTGTTGCCGCCGTCGAGCGCCGCGTCCTGCGGGGGGCCGGCGGCGCCGGCGGGGCCGACTTCGCAGCCGCCGCAAATGCGCATGCCGGCGCGGTTGTCGCGCAGTTCGCTGACGAAGCCGGCCCGGGCGGCGCCCGCCAGCACCTGGTTGTAGGTCTGCTCGCGCAGGTTGCCCAGGATGCCCGCCTGCGGGTGCACGCAGCAGGGCACCACGGTGCCGTCCGCGTCCATGTACAGCTGGTTCACCTCCCCGTCCCAGGGATGGTCGGTGAACTCCGCCGGGTCGGCCATGAACAGGCAAACCCCCTTGCCGGGCTGCGGGTCGCGGCCGGTCAGGTTCTGGCTTGATTCGGGCAGCCACATCCAGCGCCGGAAGCGCGGCGTCCAGCCCCGCGGCAGCAGGAAGGCGTTCCAGCGTTCGCGCGCGGCTTCGTCTTCGCACACGGTCATCGTGCGCAGCTCGATGTCGCTGCCGTGCTTGTCGCACAGCGCCTTGGTGCGCTCCAGGAACGCTTCCAGCTTCGACCACTGCGACGGCGGGCGCAGCCGTTCGTACTCTTCCGGCGTGCCGTCGCCGTCGCAGCTGACGATGATGCGGCTGAGCACGCCGCCGGCGATCGCCTTCTCGAAGTCGTCCCAGTAGACCTTCTGCGCGTTGGTCGAAAGCTCGACCTGCTCCACCGTCCAGCGCTGCCTGGGGATATGCGCCAGCAGCCCGGAGAGGTTCCGGTGCAGCAGCGGTTCGCCGAAGTTGAACAGGCGCAGCAGGTGGATCCGATCCACGTCGATGTTGGCCAGGATCGCCGCGAAGTCGGCTTCCGGCACCTGGCTGATCTTGGGCTGCAGGATCGAGTTCGGGCAGCCCAGGCAGCGCAGCTGGCAGCCGTGCACGATGTCCAGGTGGGCCAGGTAGATGCTGCGGGCGGGCGCGCGGTTCATCGCCATAGCTTACGGGCCAGCGCCAGCGGCAGGTGCAGCCACAGCGCCAGGAACAGCAGCGGCTGCAGCCACATCGGCGTGTGTTGCGCCTCGAACTTGCGGAAGTAGCGCCACATGCCGCGGTGTTTCTGCCATTCCACCCAGGCCGGGCGGCGGCGGCTGGACACGCCGCGCAGGTGGGTCACGGCCAGGTCGTTGACCACCAGCACCTCGTAGCCGGCCTGGCGCACGCGGCGGCACAGGTCCAGGTCTTCGGCGTGCAGGCGGTAGCCTTCGTCGAAGCCACCCAGGCGCACGAACAGCACCGCCGGCAGGAACATCAGCGCGCCGGACACGGCCTCCACCGGCTGCACCGCCTGGGCCGGGTCGCGGCCCAGGAACAGGTTGTCGCGGCGGCCGAGGGAAAACAGCTGCTCGCGCAGCGACGGGTCGCTGCGGCGCGAGGCCGGGTCGGGCGTGCCGTCCGGGTCGCGGTGTTCGACGCCCAGCAGGCCGGCGCCGGCGCGCACCATCGCCACGTCCGCCAGGCGGGTCAGCGTGTCGCGTTCGACGAAGGCGTCGGGATTGACGAAGGCGATCCACGGCTGGGCGATGGCCGTGGCGCCCTGGTTGCAGGCGGCGGCGAACCCGCGGTTGTCGGGATTGCGCACCAGGCCGATGCGCGGGTCGCGCCGGGCCAGGCGTTCGACGATGGCGCAGGTGTCATCCCGGGAAGCGTTGTCGACCACCATCACCCGCATCACATGCCTGGCCGCCAGCAGCGCGGACAGGCAGCGTTCGATGGTGGCGGCGCTGGCGTAGGTCACCACCACCACGCCGATGTCGCGGGCGCCGAAGTCCAGCGCGCCCTGGGGTGCGGGGGTCTGGCTCACGCTTCGCCCCGGAGCCGGGCCAGTGTGGCCTCGAGGTGGGCGATGTGGGCGGCGGCGGCGCGGTTGCGGCGCACTTGATCGCGGTAGTCGGCATAGACGCTTTCGGCCAGGTCGCCGTGCAGCGACAGCGCCGGCAGCGCGGCCAGGGTTTGCGGTTCGCGGGCGCAGGCGGCCAGCAGGTACATCGGCGCGTATACCAGGCCGGGCTGCAGGCCTTCGGGCGTGGCGGTGCTGGCCTCGGCCAGGCCGCCGCCGGCCAGGTCCCACAGCACCGACTGGAACAGCAGCTTCTGGCCGAACAGGCGCCGGGCCGGGAAGCGCGCCGCCAGCAGGGCTTCGAACTGGTCGCGGTAGAGCTCGCGCACGTGGTGCGGGTTCACTTCGCCGGTGAGGTCGGTGTAGACGCGCTTGTCCGGCGTGGACACCAGCAGCAGGCCGCCGGGCGCCAGCAGGCGGGCGAAGCCGTCGAGCAGTTGTTCCTGGGCCTGCACGTGTTCCAGGGTTTCGAAGCTCAGGATCAGGTCGAAGCTGGCGTCGGGCAGGTGGTCCAGGGCCGTGGCGTCGGCCTGTTCGTAGACCAGGCCCGGGATGTGGGCATAACGCGTGCGGGCGTGTTCGATGGTTTCGACGTCGGCGTCCAGGCCCAGCACCCGGCCACCGGCGCGGGCGATCAGGGCGCTGCCGTAACCCTCGCCGCAGGCGGCGTCGAGCACGCGCCGGCCGGTGGCCAGCGGCCGCGCCAGGGCGTAGCGGTGCCAGTGCTCGTAGGCGATCTCGCGGTCGCGCTCGGGTGTGTAGCGCTCGCCGGTGAACGGCAGGACGGGGTGTTCGGACATGGGCAGATGCTAGCCGAACAGGTCGCGCTGCGGGCCGGAACGCGCCAGTTTTTCAAGGTTTTCCTGCAGGCGCTGGCGGTGCGGGCGCAGCGGGTCGGCCATGATGAACCGGGCCACGCGCTCGTTGTAGTCGGGCCAGCGGGCCAGCAGGCGGGCCAGGTTGTCGCCGTTGGGTGCCAGGTCCAGCGGGCCGAAGGACGCATTGCCCAGGTGCACCACGTAGGCGGTTTCACACAGCACGTTGCGCCAGCCCATGGCGGCCGCGCGCAGGCAGAAGTCGTTTTCCTCGCCGTAGCCCGGGCCGAAGGTGGCGGCGTCGAAGCCCCCCAGCTGGCGCAGCGCGGCCCGGCGCAGGTACATGCAAAAGCCCACAGCGGTGGGCAGTTCGGGCAGGTCCGGGTCGGCGGTCAGCGCGGCGGCTTCGGCCAGGGAATCGGGGTCTTCGGGCACCGGATTGGCTTCGCAGAAACGCGGGAAGCTGCATATCTCGGCGTTGTTGGACCAGGGGGTGATGGTGGCGATGCGCGGGTCGCGGTCGGCGCAGCGGGCGATCTGCTGCAGCCAGCCGGGCGTAGTGACGGTGTCGGAATTGAGCAGCACCAGGTCGGCGTCGCCGGTTTCCCCGAAGGCGGCATTGCAGTTGGCCGGGAATCCCAGGTTCAGCTCGCGGCGCACGTAGTGGGCATCAAGGGCGCTGCGGTAACACCAGCCGCGTGCCATGGGATTGACGCGCGGGTCGGTGGAGGCGTCGTCGGCCAGCAGCACGGTGGTGCCGGCCGGCAGGGTGCGGTCGAGCGAGGCCAGGCAGGCGTCCAGCGCTTCGAGCGCGTTGTGGATCGGCACGATGACGGTGGGAAGGCGGCTCATGGCTCACCCCATCGGTGCGGCAGGCGCACCAGGCCGAACTCGCGTGATTCGCCGCGCACCACGATTTCGCGCTCGCGCTGGTCGAACAGGCGCAGGCCTTCGGCGTCCAGCGCCACCGCGCGCAGGCGGTAGCGGCCGGGCAGCAGCGGCAGCGCGTCGAAGCGTATCCGGAAGCCGAAGCGGCCATCCCCGAGGGATTCGGGCACGGCGCCGTCCATTTCCGAACTCACGCCATACACCGGCGTGCCATCGGCGTGCAGCCAGCCCAGCATGGCCACCGGGGCGCGGCCGTCGCGGCTGTGAAGTTCGAGTTCGCAGTCCAGGCCGGCGCCCTGCCCCAGCATCAGGGCGTCGCCGCTGTCGTCGCCCTGCAGGCGGAAAACCTGCACGCTGACCTCGCCAGGCAGACGCGGCGTGGTGGCGGTTTCACTGGCGACTTCGCCCGCTGATTTTTCCGCCTGGGCGGCTTCGTAGGCCTGGCTGACCTCGAACACGTCGCCCAGGGCATGCACCTTGCCGTCGCGCAGCCACAGCGCGCGCCGGCACAGCTTGCGCACGTGGTAGAGCGAATGCGACACCAGCAACAGGGTGCCGCCGCTGGCCAGGTAGTCGTCCAGCCAGCGGATGCACTTGCGCTGGAAGGC
Organism: Arenimonas soli; assembly: GCF_014643775.1. GTDB lineage: Bacteria > Pseudomonadota > Gammaproteobacteria > Xanthomonadales > Xanthomonadaceae > Arenimonas > Arenimonas soli. The sequence goes on along the minus strand of NZ_BMKC01000003.1, from coordinate 269,123 downwards.
CTCGTCGCCAACCGCCAGCACTTCGTCGGTGACCAGCAGGGCCGGGCGCACCGCGGCGATGACGGCGAAACCCAGGCGCACCACCATGCCCGACGAATAGTGTTTCACCGGTTCGTCGAGGTAGGCGCCGATGTCGGCGAAGGCTTCGATTTCCGGCAGCTTTTCCGCCAGCGCGCGGGCGTCGAGCCCGTGCAGGGCCGCGGCCAGGCGCACGTTGTCGCGGCCGCTGAGTTCGGGGTGGAAACCGGCGCCCAGCTCGAGCAGCGCGCCGATGCGGCCGCGGGTGCGTACGCTGCCCGAGGTTGGCGTCAGCACGCCGGTGATCAGCTTCAGCAGGGTGGACTTGCCGGCGCCGTTTTCACCGATGATCGCCAACGATTCGCCGGGCTGCACGCTAAAGGCGATGTCCTCGAGCACGCTGGCGTGGCGCCGCGCCGGCCGGCCACGCACCACGTCCCACAGCGCCGCCAGGCGGTCGCCGCGATGGCCCAGCACCGGGTAGCGCTTGCACAGGGCGCGCACTTCGACCAGCGGCGTGCTCACAGGAAGTCCTCGAGGTGGGCGCGGCCGCGGCGCATCAGCCACTGCGCCAGCACCAGCAGCAGGCCCGCGACGGCCGCGCAGACGGCCAGGGCCTGCCAGTCCACCGGCGCGCCGGACAGTCCGGCACGGATGGCTTCCACCGGCACCGTCATCGGGTTCAGGACCAGCCAGGGCGACACCGCCGGCGGCAGCAGCGCGCGGTCGTAAAGCACCGGCGTCATGAAGAAGCCCAGCACCAGCAGCTGGCTGGTCAGCGCCGCGATGTCGCGCAGGAACACCTGCAGCACCGCCAGCAGGCGCGCCAGCGCCAGCGCCAGCACCGCCACCACGCCCAGGCCCGCGGCCAGCGCCGGCAGGCCCTTCCAGTCCATCGGCACGCCCCACAGCCACAGCGCCAGCAGCACGATCGCGAAACCCGCCAGCTCGATCAGCGTGGCGGCGGCGACCCGGGTGTCCACGTACAGGCCGTGCGGCACGGTGACCTTGCCGATCAGCGCGGCGTTGTCGGTCAGCGCGGTGACGCCGCGGTTGACGGCATTGGCCAGCAGGTTCCAGGGCCACAGGCCCAGGGCCAGGAAGGCGGCGTAGGGAAGTTCGCCGCCGCCCATCGCGCGCGCCGGCAGCAGCGCACCGAACACCCAGGCCAGCACCGCCAGCTGCAGCAGCGGCAGCAGCAGCAGCCAGGCGGCGCCGAGCAGGCTGCCGCGGTAGCGTTCCTCGAGCTCGCGTCGTAGCAGCTCGCGGAAAACCGCGCGGACGGCCGGACCCATGTCAGCGCGAATCGTCTTCCACGCGCAGCGGATCCAGCGCGCGGAAACGCTCGCCGTATTCGTCGGTGAGGCGACGGGCTTCGTTGGGATCGCGGATGACGCGCGGGGTGACCAGGATGATCACCTCGGTGCGCAGGTTGTCTTCGGTCTTGCGGCCGAACAGCGCACCCACCACCGGCAGACGGCTCAGGCCCGGGACGCCGTCGCTGCCCTTGAGCGAGCTGTCGCGGATGAGGCCGGCAAGCATGACGGTTTCGCCGCTCTGGATCGCCGCTTCGGTGACCAGGCTGCGCTTGTTGATCGGCAGGTTGCCGTTGTCGTCCGGCGTGTCGCCCGGCGAACTCACTTCCTGGTCGATCTCCATGAACACGGTGCCGTCGCGGCTGATACGCGGGGTGACAGTGAGGATGACACCGGTATCGAGGTACTGGACCTGGGTGAAGGTGCCGTTGCCGCCGGTGCCGTCACCGACGATCGGGTTGAAGCTGGTCGAATTGACCGGGATCTTGGTGCCGACGTCGAGTTTGGCCTCGGCGTTGTTGCGCACCACCACCGAGGGCGTGGACAGCACGCGCACGTTGGATTGGTTGTCCAGGGCCGAGATCACCGCCGCCGCGTTGCGGCCCAGGAAAGTCCAACCCAGGCCGTTCGCGCCGGTGATGCTGCCAGCGATGTCGCCCCAGATGTCGCGGCCCAGGGCGCTGGGCAGGTCGTTTTCGGTCACGGCCTGCTCGAAGAACCAGTTGACGCCGTAGCTGAGCTTGCCGCTGAGTTCGACCTCGACCACCTGCGCCTCGATATGCACCTGCAGCGGCATCGTGTCCAGGCGTTCGATGGTGCGGCGGATGGACTCCCACTGGCCCGGCGTCGCGCGCACCAGCAGCGCGTTGGATTCTTCGACCGCGCTCACCGACACGTCGTCCGAGGCACCCACGGCGATGCCGTCGCCGCCGCCGCGGCCGGCGGCCGCCGCTTGTTCGGCCGCCTTGGCGCGCGCGCCCGGGTCGGCGGCGTCGGGTGCCGGGGTGTTGATCGAACGGATCTGCACCGGCTCCAGGCCGGGCATCAGCGACGGCGGGCCGGCGGCATTACCGCCGCCGGACGCCGAATAACCGCCACCGAAGACCTGGCTGAGCTGTTCGGCCAGGTCGGTGGCCTTCATGTACAGCACTTCGTAGGTGTACAGGCGCGCGCCTTCGCCGCCGCCGGCGTCCAGGCGTTCGATCCACTTCTTGGCTTCATTGAGGTAGCGCGGCTGCGGCGTGATCACCAGCACCGCGTTCTGGCCCTGCAGGGGCATGAAGCGGAACATGCCCGACACCGGCGTATTGCCCTCGGCGCCGAAGATGGCTTCGAGTTCGCCGACCACGTCGTCGGCTTCGGCCGACAGCAGCGGGTACACGCCCACCGACATGCCCGACAGCCAGTCGACGTCGAAGATCTCGACGGTGCGCAGGTAGTTCTGCAGTTCGGCGCGGGTGCCGGCCAGCACGATCATGTTGCGGGCCGGGTCGGTGCTTACCACCGCATTGGGGCGCGCGTAGGGTTCGAGCAGCTTCTTCATCTCGTTGGCCGAGATGAACTGCAGCGGCACCGCCCGCACCTCGTAGCCGCGCGCGTTGCCGGCGCCGCCGGTGCGCGGCGACAGGTTGCCGGCGATGGCCTGCTCGGTCGGCAGCACGTTGTAGCGGCCGTCGAGCCAGACCAGGCGGGCGTTGTTCCAGCCCAGCACCATTTCCAGCAGGCCCAGGGCCTGGGCGGCATTGACCGGACGCGGCGTCGCCAGCGTCACCTGGCCCTGCACGCCCGGCGCGATGACGTAGTTCTGCTGCAGCAGGTCGCCCAGGATCACCTTCACCACGGCGTGCACGGGCTCGCCTTCGAAGTTGAAGGTGGCCTCGCCGGGCAGGTCCAGCGACGGCGGCGGCGCCGAGGCCACCTGCTCGTTGATGACCCGGCCGGTGCCGGGCGTGAGCTGCGCGGCATAAGGGTCGGGCGCCGTCCCGGCAGACGGATCGGCGCCGGCTTCGGGCGAGGTGGCTTCCCGGCTGACCACGGGCACGCCGGCCAGCGGGTCGGCGCCGCGGCGGACCACCGGCGAGGCCGGCGTGGCGCAGCCGGCCAGGAACACCAGCAGGGCCAGCACGACGAGGGGGGCGGGACGGAGTCGGAAATTCATCTGGCTACTCTACCTTCTGGCCTTCCCGCGCGGACTGCTCGCGCATTTGCGCGCGGCGGGCCTCGATGCGGCGGCGGATTGCTTCGACTTGCTGTTCTTCGCTCATGGCCTCGGCCTCCTTGGCCGGGGCGTCGGCCGTTGCCTCGGCCGGCGCGCCTTCCGGGGCCGGCTCGTCACCCCGGCGGCTGCGGCGGCCGTCCGCGGCCGGGGTTGGCCCGGCGGCGGCCCGCGGTCGCACCGGGTCGCCGCTGCCGTCGTAGAGGCGCAGGTCCAGCCGGCGCTGGCCTTCCGGGCCCTCGAAGACCGCGGCCCGCGGCTCCAGCGACACCAGTCGCCAGGCGGTGCCTTCGACCAGTTCGCCCTCGCGCACGCGCTCGTCGCGGCGGCCGTCGGGCGACTGCAGCATCGCGGCGCGGAACTCGCCGACGAGCAGGACGCCAGTCAGGGTGAAGTCCAGCGGCGCGTCCTGGTTGCCCGACTCGGACACCGCCACCGGGCGGCGGTTGGGAATAAGCAGTGGGCGCTGGGCGACCTCCGCGTACTGGCTGGGCGGGCCCAGGCGCGGGCTGCTGTCGGCCAGTTCCACCTGCGGCAGGGGCGGTGCCAGCGCGGCGTTGTCCGGGTGCGGTCCGAAGTTGGCGCCCAGGCCGGCGACGGCCAGCAGCAGCAGGGCCAGGGCCCAGGCCGCCAGGGCGGCCGGCAGCACGTTGACCGGGCGCAGGGACTCAATCACGGGCCACCCCCGGCACGTCCAGCAGGTAGCCGTAGAGATTGAAGTTCACGTCCACCGCCCCCGATTCCTGGGCGGACCCGAGGTAACTGGCGCGCGACAGCAGGTCGAGGTTGTCCACGAACAGCTGCGGGCTGCCGCTTTCGAGCGCATGCAGGACGGCCGCCAGCTCGGGCATGCCGCAGCGCAGTCGCACCTGCACGGTGGCGCGCACGAAGGGTTCGTCGCTGCGGCTTTCGGTGGGGGTGCGGGCGGTGATCTGGCAGCGCGAGGACTGCGGGCTGGCCTGCGACACCACCGACTCGAGCCGCTGCACCAGCGCGGCCGTGGCCAGCTGCCGGTTGGATTCAGGCAGGTAGGCGGTGTTGCCGGCTTCGAAGGCGCGCACGCGCTGGAGCTCGGCCTCCAGCGCCGGGCGCTGGGCGATTTCCATGCGCAGCATCAGGTGTTCGTCGCGCAGCCGGCCGATGTCGTCACCCATGGCCAGCATCGGTGCGGTGAACCACCAGTGCACCAGCACGAAGTAGGCAAGCGCGGCGATGGCCGCACCCACCAGCAGCCAGCGGGCGCGGTCAGCGGCCGGCGTCATTGGCAGCCTCCGGCGTGGCGCCGACCACGCGTGCGGTCAGGGTGAACCGGTCGCGGCCGGTGCGCGGATCGGCCTGCACCGCACCGGTGAGCGCGGGCTCCTCGAGCAGCGGGGAAGCCTGCAGCAGGCCCACCAGCGCCGGCGCGGCCCGGCTCTGGCCGACCATCACCAGCCGGCCGTCGTCCACGGTGAGCTTGTCCACCGAGGTGTCGTCGGGGATTCGGCGGGTGAGTTCGTCGAGCAGTTCGAGCATGGTCGGCCGGGCGGCGCGGCGCGTGGCCAGGAAGTTCGCGGCCTCGACCTTGGCCACCAGCTGGTTGCGCGCCAGGCGGGCTTGCCGGACCTCGAGCGTGGCATTGGCCACGTCCGCGCGCAGGTCGGCCAGGGCTTGGCTGCGGTTGTAGCGCACCAGGCCCAGGGCCAGCAGCAACGCCACCGCGGCCACGGCCACCAGGCCCAGGTTGAGCCGGCGCGACGGGTCGCTGCGGCGGGCGCGCTGGGTGTGCGCAAGCAGGTTGATGCCCAGGCCGCGGCCATCGGCGTCGCGCACGTCGGCGCCGGCCAGGCACGCGGCCAGGGGGGTGATGGCCTGCAGTTCCTGCTCGAGGCGGGCACGCGGCAGCACCAGCAGTTCCACCTGCAGGGACAGGCCGGCGGCGTCGCGGGCCAGGACGCGGCCTTCGAAGCTCACCTGGTCGGCGGAGAACGGCGTCTGGCGGTCGATTTCGTGGGCCAGCACGTCGCGCAGGCGCGGTTCGGCCGCGGCGGGAAGCGTCAGCGTGCGCCGAAGCACGGCGCTGGCCGGCAGCATCAGCCAGACGGGCGCCGGCGAATCGGCCAGCCGCCGGGCCAGGGCCTCGCGCAGCGCCAGGTCGGCCAGCGACACGTCGCCAAGCAGGCGTTCGCCGCTGGCGTCGGCCACGGACACCTGCAGCAGGTCGGCATCGCGATCGAGCAGCAGGCGGTGGGTTTCGCCCTGCAGCAGCGGGCGCAGGCCCGGCGGCAGCACGGCGCGCCAGGCGGCCGCGGCTTCGCGGCCCCAGCCGGGCAGCGGCGTGCGTGCCAGTCGCAGGCGCAAGGTTTCAAGCGATGTGGTCAGTCGATCGACAGCAGGCATCAGTCGGGTTCCCCTACCCGCCAGGCCAGCGGTGCGTAGAGCTGGCCGAAGCCCGCCGCCGCGCCGATTCGCACGGTGCTGGTGACTTCGACCGCCAGGCCGTCCGCACGGACGGCGCGGCTGGCGACACTATACGTGCCGGACCCGGCCGCGGCGAGGGCGCCGCCTTCGGGCGAGACCGGCAGCGGCAGGCCGGGCTGCCAGGCTGAACGCGCCTGGATCCAGGCCTCGGCGTCGGCCTGGCCCATGCCCAGGGCCAGCAGCACCGGCATCTGGGCGAAATCGCGCAGCGGCCTTGGCGACGCCGTGAACACCGTGACGTGGGGCACCAGGCGCGCGTAGACGTCGGCGTCCATGCCCAGCACCTGCTGCAGCTCGGACACGGTGTTGAAGGGCTGGTCCTTGGCGCCGTAGTCGAGCCCGGCGGCGGCGTAGTCCGGATCTTCGGCGCCGCCACCGATCGCCAGCAGGTCGTCGGTGTCGCGCCAGTCCTGGATGGCGCCGGCCAACTGCCGGGCCCGCAGCTCCTCCACGCCCAGGGCGATCATCAGCTCGGCCAACAGCGCTGCGTCGGCCGCGTTCAGGTCCACTTTCCCGGACTCGTCCAGCACCCGCACGTGCACCTTGTGGCCCGCGTAGTCGAAGGTGTTGGCGCGGCCGTCGGGAAACCAGCGGCGGGTCGGGTCGGCGTCGGCCAGGCGCAGTGCCGCGACCTCCAGGCCGGCCTCGGCCGCAAGCTGGCCGGCCAGGCGGGTGCGCAGGGCGCTGCCCTGCATGGACTCGATGCGGGCGCTGAAGGCGAACACCACCACCACGCCGGCCAGCAACAGCAGCAGCCAGATCACCAGCAGCAGCGCGGCGCCGCGCGAGCCCCTCATCGCACCGGCCCCGGGGTTTCGGGCGGGGGCGCCGGGTCGCCGGGGGAGAGCATGCCGGCGCCGGCACCCGGCGGCAGCGACTGCCCCAGCCGCGGTGCGGCGACGAAATCCGGCCAGCGCGCGCGCGGCTCGGTGAATTCAAGCTCCAGCCGCACCAGGCGGGGGATCCGCCCCACCGTTTCCCAGTCGGCCTGCCAGTCGCCGGCCTCGCCCGTTTCGTCCAGGGTGCGCACGGCGAAGCGGGCGTCGCGGATGCCCTCGAGCAGCACTTCCGGCGGGCGCTCGTGTTCGATCGGGCCTTCCGGGCTTAGCTGCTGGTGCTGGAACTCCAGGCGCAGGCCGCCGGCACCGCGCACCAGGCGGAATTCCTGCACGTGCGGGCCGCCGCGCGAAAGGTAACCGGGCATCGGCGCCACCAGGCGCAGATGGTCGGCGCTGGCTTCGAACACCGGCGCTTCCTCGCCGGCGCGGGGCACTTCCATCGGCAGCAGCAGCGCACCCTCGAGCTGGCGACGCAGGAAACCCTGGGCCGCGCGCAGGCGTTCGTTGCGCGCTGACTCGACTTCGGCCGCGGTGGTGGCGCGGGTGGCATTGCTGAGCGCGGCGAAGGCCAGGGCCATGCCGGCCGCCAGCAGCGCCGTGGCCATCATCACCTCGATCAGGCTGAAGCCGCGTGCGCACCGGGTCACGGCAGCGCCCCTTCGAGCATGGCCGGATAACGTGCGCGCAGGCTGGTGAAACGCAGCTGGCGGGCGTAGTCGTCTTCGCCCCAGCCCACGTCGAGCTGCAGCTGGTACAGCACGGGCGCATTGGGCATCACCCGGCCCGCGGTTTCAACCGGTTCGGCGCCCGGGATCTCCGGCGCCGCCGGCGCCGGGTCGGGCACTTCGGTGATCTCCAGGGTCCAGCGGTAGCGCCCGCGCGCGAACTCTCCGTGCTGCGTGCCCGGCTCGATCGCCGACAGCACGCCCTGCTCGGCCAGCAGGCTTTGCGCCAGCAGGGTGGCTTCGGTCGCGTCGCCGGAGGTGCGGACCTGGGCCAGGCCACCGCCGAGGATGGCGATGAGGATGCCCAGCGACACCGCCATCAGAACGAAGGCCAGCATGACTTCGATCAGGCTGAATCCACTCGTGCGCTTCATGCCGGGCCCTCGCCACGGCTCAGCGTTACTTCGCCGGTGAGCCAGGCGACGTCGACGCGCCAGGCGGCTTCACCGCGCTTGATGACGATGCGGCCGCCGGTGGCGGCGCCTTCCGGGAAAAAACGCACCGCGGCCTGGTCGCGCGCGGGGCGCTCTTCGCGGGCGGTGGTGGCGACCACGTCCAGGCCTTCGGGCAGCGTGCCCTTGCGGTCGTCGGCGCCCTGCCAGCTGCGCGTGTTCACGTCGATCACGAACACCTGCGGCCGGCCGGTGGCGATGGCGCGGGCGCGGGCGAAGCGCAGTTCGCCGGCGACGGTGCGGGCGGCGTCGTGCAATTCGCGGCCCGGCAGCTGCCGGCCAATGACCGTCGCGCCGATGCCGGCCAGGGTGGCGACCAGCACCAGCACCATCAGCAGTTCCAGCAGCGACATGCCGCGCGCGCGATTCATGGCGGCGTCGCCGGCCCGTCAGGGCTTGCGGATGTCCGCGTTGACGCTTTCGCCGCCCGGCTGCTGGTCGGCGCCCAGGCTGACCAGCTCGAAGGGGCCGTTGGTGCCGGGGCGGCGCAGCTCGATCGGCGTCTGCCAGGGGTCCTTGAGCTCCTCGGCCGTGGCGTAGGGGCCCAGCCAGTTCGGCTGGCCACCGCTGGTGACCAGCTGGTCGAGCGAATCGGGCAGGCGGCCGGTGTCCTGCCGGTAGGCGTCGACCTTCTGGGCCAGGGTGATCAGCTGGCTTTCGGTCAGCTTGACGTTGGCGCGGTCCTGGCCGCCCATGACGCGGCTGGTGATCAGGGCCAGCACGCCGCCGATCAGCACGATCACGATCATGATCTCGATCAGGCTCATGCCGCGCTGGCTGCGCGGGACGGAGAACTTGCGGGGCATTGCTTGCATGGTGGTCAGCCTATGGCGTTGGTGAGGTCGTAGATGGGCAGCAGCACGGAGAGGATGATCACCGCGACCACCACCGTCATCAGGATGGTCAGGGCCGGCACCAGCGCCGCCATCAGCCGGTCGAGCGCGTTGCTGGTTTCCTGGTCGAAGGTGTCGGCCACCTTCAGCAGCATGGTATCGAGTTCACCTGACTCTTCACCCACCTGGATCATCTGAACGGCCAGGCGGGGGAAACACTTCTGCCGGCCCAGGGCATAACCCAGGCCGTTGCCGGTCTTGACGTCTTCGGCGGCCACCTCGACGGCGTCGGCCAGCACCCGGTTCGACAGCACCGGGCGCGACAGGTTCAGCGCGTTCAGCAAAGGTACGCCGTTGCGCACCAGGGTGCCCAGGGTGCGCGCCAGGCGGGCGGTGTCCAGGCGCGCCACGAGGTCGCCGACATAGCGCAGGCGCAGCAGCCGCGCATCGATGGCGCGGCGGGCGTCGGGCTCGCGCAGGCGCACCGCCAGCCACAGGCCGGCGCCCGCCACCCCGATCGCCACCAGCCACCACCAGGCCCGCATGAACAGGCTCATGTGCAGCACGGCTTCGGAATACCAGGGCAGGTCGGCGTTCATGCTTTCGAACAGCTCCTGGAACTGCGGCACCACCACGGCCATCAGGAAGGCCACCGAGGCGAACACCATCACCACCAGGATCACCGGGTAGATGAGGGCGTTGACCACCCGGCCGCGCAGCTTGGCATTGCGTTCGAGGTAGTCGGCCAGCCGGCCCAGGGATTCGTGCACGTTGCCGCCGGCCTCGCCCGCGCGCACCAGGTTCACGTACAGGCGCGAGAACACCCCGTGTTGCTGTTCAAGCGCCGTCGACAGCGGCGTGCCGCCGCGCACGGCCTCGCGGATGCGTTCGACCACGCGCCGGGCCTGGGCGGTTTCGGGCAGTTCGAGCAGGATGCCCAGGGCGCGGTCCAGGGGCTGGCCGGCCCCGAGCAGCGTGGCCAGCTGCTGGGTGAACTGCAGCACCTGGTCTTCGTCGAAGTCCTTTCGCCGCCACGGGGGTGTCCAGCCGACACCGGCGCCGTCTTCGTCGGCGCGGCGGGCTTCGACCGGCAGGTGGCCCTGTTCCTGCAGGCGCACGATCACTTCGTCGGCGCTCACGGCCTCCATCTGGCCTTCGAGCGTTTCGCCGACGGTGGACAGGGCCTTGTAGCGGAACAGCGGCATCGGCTCAGGCTTCCTGGGTGACGCGCAGGACTTCCTCGATGGTCGTCAGCCCCTGCATGGCCTTGAGCAGGCCGTCTTCGTACATGGTGCGCATGCCGCGGGCGCGCGCCGCGTCCTCGAGCTCGCCCATGCCGGCGTGCTGCATCACCAGGCGGCGCAGTTCGTCGTCCATCACCAGGAATTCCATGATGGTGGTGCGGCCCAGGTAGCCGGTGGGCGTCAACGCGGACGGCTTCGGGCGGAACAGGTAGATCGTGCCTTCGGGCTGGAACCGGCGCAGGCCGAATTCCTCGATCACTTCCGGAAGCGCTTCGTACTTCTCGGCGTGCGTGGGCTCGATGCGGCGCACCAGACGCTGGGCCAGGATGCCGTTCACCGTGGAGGTGAGCAGGTAGTCCTCGACGCCCATGTCCATCATGCGGGTGATGCCGCCGGCGGCGTTGTTGGTGTGCAGCGTCGACAGCACCAGGTGGCCGGTGAGCGCCGACTGGATGGCGATGCGCGAAGTTTCCAGGTCGCGCATTTCGCCGATCATGATGATGTCCGGGTCCTGGCGCACGATGCTGCGCAGGGCCTGGGCGAAGTCCAGGCCGATCTGCGGCTTGGCCTGGATCTGGTTGATGCCTTCGATCTGGTATTCGACCGGGTCCTCGACGGTGATGATCTTCACGTCGGGGGTGTTGAGCTGGCTTAGCGCGGCATAGAGGGTGGTGGTCTTGCCCGAGCCGGTGGGACCGGTGACCAGCAGGATGCCGTGGGGCTGTTCGAGCACCTTGACGAACTTGTCGAGGAATTCGTCGGTGAAACCCAGGGCCTTGAAGTCCAGCACCACCGATTCGCGGTCGAGCAGGCGCATGACCACGCTTTCGCCGTGGGCGGTGGGCACGCTGGAAACGCGAAGGTCCAGCTCCTTGCCCTGCACGCGCACCATGATGCGGCCGTCCTGCGGCAGCCGGCGCTCGGCGATGTTGAGCTTGGCCATGATCTTGATGCGCGAGATCACCGCGGCGGTGAGGTTGGCCGGCGGCGATTCGGCTTCCTCGAGCACGCCGTCGACGCGGTAGCGCACCTTCAGGCGGTTTTCGAAGGGTTCGATGTGGATGTCGGACGCACGCAGTTCGACCGCGCGCTGGATGACCAGGTTCACCAGGCGGATGACCGGGGCTTCGGACGCCAGGTCGCGCAGTTGTTCGACGTCGGCTTCGTCGCCGGTCGATTCGTCGCCGAGGTTTTCGACGATGGTGCCCATGGCCGATCGGCCGGTGCCGTAATAGCGCTCGATCAGGTCGGCGATTTCGGCGCGCAGGCCGACCGACAGCCGCACCGCGCGGCCGGTGGCCAGGGCCACGGCTTCGGCGGCGTAGGGGTCCTGCGGGTCGGCGACCAGCAGGTCGACGTGGGCTTCGTCCTCGCCCACCGGGCAGACCGAGGCCTGCTTGAGGAAGCGCAGCGAAAGCTGCACGCCCGGCGGCGGCGCTTCCGGGCAGTCCTTGGTGGACAGCAGCGGCAGGCCCATGACTTCGGCCGCGGTTTCGGCCATGTCGCGCTCGGACACCATGCCCAGGCGCACCAGCAGCGCCACCAGCGAACCGCCGGCTTCGGCGTGCAGGCGCTGGGCGCGCGCGAGGTCGCTGTCCTTGAGGCGGCCGCGTTCGGCCAAGGTTTCGGCGACACGCAGGTCGGCATTGCCGGGTTGTTCGTTCAGGGCCGCGGCCACGCGGGGCTCCACGTCTGGGGGAGCCCGGAATTTAGCAGGTTGCCCCCGCCCCTGCCCTCCCCCGCGGCCGGGCGAGGGCGTAGGAATGCGCCGTCAGCCGACCCAGGCGCGGGCGTTGCGGAACATGCGCATCCAGGGCGAGTCCTCGCCCCAGCCGGCCGGGTGCCAGCTCATCTGCAGGGTCCGGAACACGCGCTCGGGGTGCGGCATCATCAGCGTGGCGCGGCCGTCGCGGCTGGCCAGGCCGGTGATGCCGGCCGGGGAGCCATTGGGATTGGCCGGGTAAGCCTCGGTGACGGCGCCGCTGTTGTCGACGAATCGCAGCGCCACCGCCGCCTGGTCCTGGTGGCCCGGCTGGTCGAAGCGGGCCTGGCCTTCGCCATGGGCCACCACCACCGGGATGCGTGAACCGGCCATGCCGGCCAGCAGGATCGAGGGCGAGTCCAGCACTTCCACCAGCGCCAGGCGGGCTTCGTACTGTTCGCTGCGGTTGCGCAGGAAACGCGGCCAGTGTTCGGCACCGGGCACCAGGCCCTTGAGCTGGGCCAGCATCTGGCAGCCGTTGCACACGCCCAGGCTGAAGCTGTCGGGGCGTTCGAAGAAACGCGCGAACTGCTCGCGCAGGTCCGGGCGTTCGAGGATGGACGTGGCCCAGCCGCGGCCCGCGCCCAGCACGTCGCCGTAGCTGAAGCCGCCACAGGCCGCCAGGCCCTTGAAGTCTTCCAGCCGGTGCCGGCCCTCGATGAGGTCGGTCATGTGCACGTCGACGGCGCTGAAGCCGGCGCGGTCGAAGGCGGCTGCCATTTCCACCTGGCCGTTGACGCCCTGTTCGCGCAGCACGGCGACCTTCGGGCGCACGCCGGTATGGATGTAGGGCGCGGCGATGTCCTGGGCCGGGTCGAACGTGAGCACCGGCGACAGGCCGGGATCGGCGAAGTCCAGGCGCGCGGCACGTTCGCCGTCGGCCCCGGCCGGATCGTCGCGCAGTGCCTGGATGGCGTGCGTCACCGACCACCAGGCGCCGAACAACTGCTGCCAGCTCCACTCGGCCAGCAGGTCGCGGCCCTGGTTGACCCGCACCACCGGCGCCGTGGTCGGCTTGCCGATGCGCTGGGCGCAGTGGGTGAGGTCGTGGCGATTCACCAGGTCGGCGAAGGCGACGCGGTCTTCGGACGCGATCTGCACCACCGCGCCCAGTTCTTCATTGAACAGCGCGGCGAAGGCGTCGTCGCCCCAACCTTCGAGGTTGAGCTCCAGGCCGCAGTGGCCGGCGAAGGCCATCTCGCACAGCGCCGCGAAGGCGCCGCCGTCGGAACGGTCGTGGTAGGCCAGCAGCAGGTCGTCGGCGCGCGCGGCCTGGATCAGGTCGAAGAAGGCGCGCAGGCGGCCGGGTTCGTCCAGGTCCGGGCAGGCACCGCCGAAGGCGCCGTGCACCTGGGCCAGGATCGAGCCGCCCATGCGCCGCTGGCCGGCGCCCAGGCCGATCAGCCAGATTTCGGAATCGGCGCCGCGGTCGAGCACCGGCAGCAGCTGCCGGCGCGCGTCGGCGACGCGGGCGAAGGCGCTGACCACCAGCGACACCGGCGAAACGACCTTTTGCGGGCCTTCATCGGCCTGCCACTGCGCCTGCATGGACAGCGAGTCCTTGCCGACCGGGATCGACAGGTCGAGCTCGGGGCACAGTTCCATGCCCACGGCCTTGACCGCGTCGAACAGCGCCGCGTCTTCGCCCGGGAACGAGGCCGCCGCCATCCAGTTGGCCGACAGCTTCACTTCCTCGAGCGAAGCCACCGGGGCCGCGGCGAGGTTGGTGATGGCTTCGCCCACGGCCATGCGCGCCGACGCGGCGGCATCGATCAGGGCCAGCGGCGTGCGTTCGCCCACGGCCATGGCTTCGCCGGCGACGCCGTTGAAGTCGGTCAGGGTGATGGCGACGTCGGCCAGCGGCAGCTGCCAGGGGCCGACCATCTGGTCGCGCGAACACAGGCCGCCGACGCTGCGGTCGCCGATGGTGACCAGGAAGTTCTTCGACGCCACCGTCGGGTGCGCCAGCACGCGCAGGCCGGCTTCGTGCAGGTCGAGCTTCCCGCTGTCCAGGCGCGGCCAGCGCGGGGCCGGCTCACGCTGGGTGTCGCGAAGCATCTTGGGTGAATTGCCGAACAGCAGGTCCATCGGCAGATCAATGGGCGTGCTGTCGTCGGGCGCGCGCAGCACCAGGCGCTCTTCGGCGGTGGCATGGCCGACGACCGCGAACACGGCGCGCTCGCGCCGGCAGATGGCTTCGAAATCGGCCACGCGGTCGGCGGCGACGCCCAGCACGTAACGTTCCTGCGCCTCGTTCGACCACAGCTGCATGGGCGACAGCGAGGGGTCGTCGCTGGGGATCTTCGCCATGTCGATGACGCCGCCGACGTTGGAGTCGTGCAGCAATTCCGGGATGGCGTTGGACAGGCCACCTGCGCCGACGTCGTGGGCGGTCAGGATGGGGTTGCGTTCGCCCTGGGCGAAACAGCGGTCGATGACTTCTTGGCAGCGGCGCTGCATCTCGGGGTTGTCGCGCTGCACCGAGGCGAAGTCGAGGTCTTCCGAGCTCTGGCCCGAGGCCACCGACGAAGCGGCGCCGCCGCCCAGGCCGATGAGCATCGCCGGGCCGCCCAGCACCACCACCGCGTCACCCGGGCGCAGGCCCAGCTTGGTGACCTGGGAGGGATCGATGGCGCCCAGGCCGCCGGCCAGCATGATCGGCTTGTCGTAGGCGCGCACCAGGCCGGGCTGGTCGGTGGCCTGCTCGAAGCTGCGGAAATAACCGGCCAGCGCGGGGCGGCCGAATTCGTTGTTGAACGCAGCGGCGCCGATCGGGCCGTCGGTCATGATTTCCAGCGCCGTGGCCATGCGCGGGTTGAGCGGGCGTTCGTTTTCCCAGGGCTGGGGCAACGACGGAATGCGCAGGTGCGACACCGAAAAACCGGTGAGGCCGGCCTTGGGCTTGCCGCCGCGACCGGTGGCACCCTCGTCGCGGATTTCGCCGCCGGCGCCGGTGGCGGCGCCCGGGAAGGGCGAGATGGCGGTCGGGTGGTTGTGGGTTTCGACCTTGATGGCGAAGGCCGAGTCCATCGGCGCGCTGTGGCCGTATTCGCCGGTGCCGGCTTCGGGCCGGAAGCGCGCGCCGGGATGACCCTGCACCACCGCGGCGTTGTCGCTGTAGGCGGTGAGGGTGAGCTGCGGGCTGCGCGCGTGGGTGTTCTTGATCATGCGGAACAGCGAATGGCTTTGCTGTTCGCCGTCGATGGTCCAGTCGGCGTTGAAGATCTTGTGCCGGCAGTGTTCGGAATTGGCCTGCGCGAACATCATCAGTTCGGCGTCGGACGGGTCGCGGCCCAGGTCGCCGTAACGGCGGCGCAGGTAGTCGATTTCGTCTTCCGACAGGGCCAGGCCCAGGCGGCGGTTGGCGGCTTGAAGCTGGTCGAGGGCGATGCGTTCGACCTGGCCGGGCTGGCCGGCCACGAAAAGCGCCGAGGCCTGTTCGCGCGCCTCGAGCAGGGACTGGGTCATCGGGTCGTGCAGGATGCGGGCGAGCCTGGGCCAGCGCGGGTCGTCGGCGCCGGGCAAGCCTTCGAGGTCGAGGCGGGTGCCGCGTTCGACGCGCTTCACCGACAGGCCGGCGCCGCGCAGGATTTCGGTGGCCTTGCTGGCCCAGGGCGACATCGTGCCCAGGCGCGGCACCACGAAGCGCGGGCTGGCGCCGGGCGCGGGCGCTTCGAAGGACACGCAGCCTTCGAGGATGCGGCCCAGCGCGGCGGTGTCCGGGCTGGCGCCGGACTCGGGTTCGATGAAGTAGACGAACCAGGCGCCGGTAAGCCGGAGCCCGGGCACGAGCTGCTGCAGGCGGGCTTGGAGACGTTCGTGCCGGAAAGGCGACAGGGCCGGCAGGCCCTCGAGGACGATCATGTCCGCACAGATCCCAGGGGAAGCGAGCCGCCAATTGTAAACCAAGGCCGGGCCCGGGGCCCGGCCGGCGCGCTCATTCCACCGATCCGGTGCCGACCTGCTCCAGCCGGGCCAGCAGTTCGGCCGGCGGCACGAAGCCGCCCAGGTGCGTCCCGTCGGCGGCGTAGATCGCCGGGGTGCCGTCCAGGCCCACGCGGCGGCCCAGGTCGTAGTCCCGCGTGACGGGGTTGGTGCAGTCCTTGCGCGGCAGGTCCTTGCCGGCCTTGGCCGCGGTCAGGGCCTTGCGGCGGTCCGGGGCGCACCAGACGTTGACGGCCTTCTGGAAGGATTCCGACCCAATGCCCGCACGCGGATAGAACAGGTAGTTCACGGAGATGCCCAGGCGATTGTATTCGGCGATCTCGTTGTGCATGCGCCGGCAGAAACCGCAGTCGATGTCGGTGAACACCGTCACTTCGTGTTTCGGGTCGGCTGCTGCGAAGGTGATGCTGGATTCGTCGCCCACGCTGGCCAGTATGTCGCGGCGCAGCCTGGCTTCGCTGGCCAGGGTGAGGTTGTCCCGGCTGGCGATGTCGATCAGCGCGCCCTGGAGTAGCCGCTTGCCGTCCTCGGAGACGTAGATGACGCGGGCGCCGACGGCGACCTCAAGGTAGCCCGGGATCGGCGAAGGTGCGACCGCGTCCACACGCGTGCCCGGCGCCAGTGTCTGCAGCGAGGCCTCGATGCGGGCGCGCGCGTCGGCGTCGGCCCTGGCCGGCGCGTTTGCGGTGGCATTGGCGGCGGGCTTGCCGTCGGCCGGGGCCGGGCTGTCAGCGGCGCAGGCGGCCAGGGAAGCGGAGAAGACCAGGGCAAGCAGGGTGGGACGGATCATCAGGGGGTGTTCCTTGCGGCGTTTCGGTTCCGACCCATCGCGGGCCGGAAAGTTCAGGGATTCTCGCACAGGCAGGGATGGGTTCAGGCGCGCGGGTGGTGTTGCTGGTGCAGGCGCTTGAGGCCTTCGCGGGCGACCAGGGTGTAGATCTGGGTGGTCGAGAGCGAGCTGTGGCCCAGCAGCATCTGCAGGGTGCGCAGGTCGGCGCCGTGGTTGAGCAGGTGGGTGGCGAAACTGTGCCGCAGCCCGTGCGGGCTGACCCGCGCCGGGTCGATGCCCGACACCGCGGCAAGGCGTTTGACCACGTTCCAGAACTGCTGGCGGCTGAGCGCCTCGCCGCCCCGGCCCAGGAACAGCGGCGCCGTCGCCCGCCCGCCGGCCAGGACCTGCCGGGCCTGGTCCAGGTAGGCCTGCAGCCAGTGCTGGGCCTCTTCACCCAGCGGCACCAGGCGGTCCTTGCCGCCCTTGCCGGTGACCCGCAGCACGCCCTGGCGAAGGTTCACCGCCATCGCCGGCAGGTTCACCAGCTCGCTCACCCGCAGGCCGGTGGCGTACATCAGCTCGACCATGGCGCGGTCGCGCAGGCCCGCGGGCGTCCCGGTGTCCGGCGCCTGGATCAGGGCTTCGACTTCGCTTTCGGACAGGGCCTTGGGCAGGCTGCGGCGCAGCTTGGGCGGGTCCAGCCTCGCCGTCGGGTCCTCGTCGCGCAGGCCCAGCCGCGCCTGCTGGGCGAAGTAGGCCCGCAGCGCCGAAAGCAGCCGGGCATTGCTGCGCGCGGCGTAACCGGCGGTGGTGCGGTAGGCCAGGTACTCGAACAGGCCCTGCCGGTCGACGGCGCCCAGGCTTTGCCCCCGCGCGGCCAGCCAGCGGGCCAGGCCCTCGAGGTCGCGCCGGTAACTGTCCAGGGTCAGCCGGGCCAGGCCACTTTCGGCCCAGGCCCGGTCCAGGAAGCCCGTGATCGCCCGCTGGTCGGCCTCCGAGGCCGGCGGCAGGGACTGGGCGCGGGCGCGTCGGTCGGCGGGGGAACGGGCGGGCATGCCGGCAGCTTAACGGCCGGCACCGGCCCCGGCTATGCTGTCGCGATGTCCGAAAACCCTTCCCCGCCGAGCGCCGCGAGCGCCCGCCCGGCCCACCTGGGCTGGCGCCTGTTCGCCCTGGTCTATGACTTTTTCCCGGTGCTGGCGCTGTGGTTCGCGACCAGCGCCCTGGTGCTCGTGGTCAGGGGCGGCGAGCCGGTGGAACCCGGCAGCCTGGTTGCCTGGCTGGAGCTGGCGCTGCTGTGGGCCGTGACGGGCTTTTACGCGGTGTTTTCCTGGCACCGCGGCGGCCAGACGCTGGGCATGCGGCCCTGGCGGCTGAAGGTACTGCAGGCCGACGGCCGGCGCCCGCCGCTGCGCGCCCTGCTGATTCGATATGCGGTGGCGACCGTGTCGTTGGCGGCCGCTGGCCTGGGCTTGCTGTGGTGCCTGGTGGACCGCAACCGACGTGGCTGGCACGACCTAGCCAGCGGCACCGTGCTGGTGCGGCTGGACGCGCCGCCGCGCCGCTGATCCACGCAGTGCCTAATCGCGCCGGGCGAACAGCCCCCAGGTCACCGCCAGCAGTCCCAGCGGCGGCAGCAGGTAGGCCAGGCGCGCATCGAAGCGGTAGACGTCGGAAAGACTCACGACCAGCCGCTGCGCCAGCAGGTAGGCGATGCCGATGACGATGGCGATGAACAGGCGCTTGCCGAAACCGCCGGAACGCAGCGAACCAAAGGCGAAGGGCAGCGCCGACAGGCACAGCACCACCACGTTGAGCGGATAGAACCAGCGCGCCCAGTAGGCGTTCTCGAAAGCCTTGGCGTCCAGGCCGTTGCGTTCGAGGTAGGTGATGTTGCGCTGCAGTTCGGCGCTCGACAGGTAGCGCGGCCGCGCCACCGCCGACGACACCACTTCGTCGCCCAGGGCCGTGGTCCAGGCTTCCGATGCGTGGGTTTCGACCTGGACCGAACGTTCGCCGAACCGGCTGCGCCGCAGGTCCCTGAGCAACCACTGGCCGTCGCGGTGTTCGGCCGACTTCGCTTCGGCCAGCGACAGCAGGCGGCCTTCGTCGTCGAATTCGTACAGGCGAACGCCCTGCAGTTCGGTCCAGGCCTTGCCGTCCAGTTCGCGGCGCTGGCCGTCGCGGGCATTGAGGAAAAGATTGCCCTCGCGCGCCCACAGTCCCGACACCCGCGCCATCACCACGTCACCGGCCTTGGCCGAGTTGGCCACCAGCTGCGCCTGCTGTTCACCCATGGGCGCCACGGTTTCGGCGTTGACCACCATCACCAGGGCCAGCAGGCCGCTCGAGCCCAGGGCCCCCAGGCCGATGCGCAGCCGCGACAGCCCGACGGCGCGCATGGCGGTCAGCTCCGAACGTGCCGCCAGCCCGCCCAGGCCGAGCACGGTGCCGATGAGCGCCGTGGTGGGAAACAGCTCGTAGGTGCGCCGCGGAACCGTGTAGAGCGTGTAAAGGAAGGCATGGCTGAGCGTGTAGCCGCCCTCGCCCACCTCGTCGAGTTCGTTCACCATCGCGGTGAGCACGTCGAAACCCAGCAACACCACCCAGGCAGCCAGGGTCGACACCAGCACGGTGCGCGCCAGGTAGGCGTCGATGCGGCCCGGCCGCCGCAGCATCATGCCGGCACCCGCCGGCGCGGCAGGCGCCCGTCGATGGCGTAAAGCCAGGCCGCCAGCGCCGCCATCGGCAGCAGCAGCCACCACAGGCCCAGCCAGGCCGGCAGCGTGCCCACCGCCAGCCAGCCCTTGCCCAGGACCAGCAGGATCATGGCGTTGATGTAGATCAGCAGCGCCGCCAGGATGCGCCCGTAGCGAGCCTGGCGCGGCTCCCCGCGGCCCAGCGGCAGGGCCAGCACGCCAAGGACCAGCACGATCAGCGGCGTCGCCATTCGCCAGTGCAGCTCCGCCTGGGCGGCCGGCGCGGGGGAAGCCCAGAGCACGCGGGTCGGCACGGCATTGAGTTCGTCGGCGTCGACATCGGGCTCGCGGTCAGGCACCTGCAGTTCGTTTTCCTGGAAACGCATCATGCGGAAGTCGCGCGCGGCGGGGTTGCCCTCGACCCGGAAGCCGTCGCGCAGCAGCAGGTAGCGGCCGCGTTCGCCCTCGAGGATCAGTTCGCCCTCGCGGGCGGTGACCACGTCGATACGGCCATCACGCTCGGATTGCACGAACATGCGGCCAAAACGCGAGCCCTCGGCGTCGATGTCGCCGACATAGAGGATGCCGCCCCGGCCCGGCAGCTCGATGAAACGCCCGGCTTCCAGCCCCGCCACCAGGAAGGACCGGTTGGCGTCTTCGACCATGCGCTGGGCCAGGCGCGCACCCGCCGGTGCGGCCCAGAGCGACGCCGCGGCGACCAGCAACGCCACCGGAAGCGCCACCGCGACCAGCGGCCGCCACAATTGCCGCGGCCCCAGCCCCACGGATGCCAGCACGGCCATTTCGCTGTCGCCGTAGAGGCGGCCAACCGCCAGCAGCAGGCCGACGAACAGGGCCAGCGGCAACAGCAGCGGCAGCACCTGGATCGAGCGCAGGCCCAGCTGCGACAGCAACAGGCCGGCCGGCACCTGGCCGCGCGCGATGTCGCTCATCAGGTCCACGAGCAGGCCGCCCAGCCCCACCAGCAGCAGGACCACGGCGACGGCAGCGACGTTCTGGGCGAATTGGCGCAGCAGGTAACGCTCGATGAGCAGCATTCAGGGGCGCCGGGCTGGGAGGGGGACGGGCTTGCTAGAATCGGGGTTTGCAAATTGTAACGGTGATCGCCCATGAGCCTCGAATTTCGCCTGAACCGCCCTGAACCCACCCAAGCCGACGTCGACTGCGTCGTGGTGGGCCTGTTTGCCGATGGCAGCCTGTCCGCATCGGGCAAGGCCATCGACAAGGCAGCGGGGGGCCGGCTGTCGACGCTGGCCAAGCGCGGCGACCTTTCGGGCAAGACCGGCCGGACCGCCCTGCTGCACGACCTTGACGGCGTGAAGGCGCCGCGCGTGCTGGTGGTGGGCCTGGGCGAATCCGGAAAGTTCGGCGCCCCGCAGTTCCAGAAGGCGGTCACCGATGCCGTGCGTGCCCTGCGCAGCGGCCCGACGCGCAGCGCCCTGCTCACCCTGGCCGAAGTGCCCGTGGCCGGCCGTGATGCCGGCTGGGCCGTGCGCCAGGCGGTGGTGTCGGCCGACCACGCCACCTATGCCTACACCGCCACCCGCAGCGTCAAGAACGGCGACGACGGCCTGAAGTCCGTCGAAGTCGTCGGCGACCCGGCGCACCAGCGCGAGTTCGAACGCGGCCAGGCCATCTCCGCCGGCGTGGCGCTGGCCCGCGAACTGGGCAACCTGCCGCCGAACATCTGCAACCCCGGCTTCCTGGCCGACACCGCCCACCGCATCGCCAAGGACCACGCGGGCGTGACCGCCGAGATCCTCGAACGCGCCGACATGGAAAAACTGGGCATGGGTTCGCTGCTGGCGGTGGCCCGCGGCTCGGCCAACCCGCCGCGCCTGGTCGTGCTGCGCTACAACGGCGCCGGCGACGCCAAGCCCTATGCCCTGGTCGGCAAGGGCATCACCTTCGACTCGGGCGGCATCAACCTGAAGGTGCAGGGCGGCATCGAAGAAATGAAGTTCGACATGTGCGGTGCCGCCAGCGTCTTCGGCACCTTCCTGTCGGTGGCGAAGATGAAGCTGCCGCTGAACCTGGTGATGGTGGTGCCGGCGGTCGAGAACATGGTGGACGCCGATTCCTACCGGCCCAGCGACGTCATCACCTCCATGTCCGGCAAGACCATCGAGGTCGGCAACACCGACGCCGAGGGCCGCCTGATCCTGTGCGACGCCCTGACCTACGTGCAGCGCTACGAGCCGCAGGCCATCGTCGACGTCGCCACGCTCACCGGCGCCTGCGTCATTGCCCTTGGCAAACACGCCGCCGGCCTGATGAGCAAGCACGACGACCTTGCCGACGAACTGCTGGCCGCCGGCGACAACGTGCACGACCGCGCCTGGCGCCTGCCGCTGTGGGACGACTACCAGAGCCAGCTCGAGTCCGGCTTCGCCGACGTCTACAACATCGGCGGCAAGGCGGCCGGTACGATCACCGCCGGCTGTTTCCTGTCGCGCTTCACCGAAGGCCAGCGCTGGGCGCACATCGACATCGCCGGCGTGTCCAACACCGAGGGTCGCAAGGGCCTGGCCACCGGCCGCCCGGTAGGCCTGCTGACCCAGTGGCTGGTCGACCGGGCCGGCTGACATGGCACGCGCCGATTTTTACCTGATCGGCAAGCCGCGCTTCCGCGAGCAGCCGCTGCTGCTGGTGTGCGAACTGGCCCGCAAGGCCGTGCACGCCGGCCAGCCGCTGCTGGTGCTGGCGGCCTCGGCGGAACAGGCCGAAGCCCTGGACGACCTGATGTGGTCCTTCGACCCCGATGAATTCCTGCCGCACCAGATCGCCGGCATGGACGAGGACGAAGACGAGGTGGAGGTGCTTATCGCCCCGCCCGAACAATCCCCGGCGCTGCGCCCGCTGGTGCTGAACCTGCGCGACGCGCCGGTGCCCGCCGGCTTCGAGCGCGTGCTCGAAGTGGTGCCCGCCGACCCGGCGGCCCGCGCCCCCCTGCGCGAACGCTGGAAGCACTACCAGTCGCAGGGAGTGGTGCTGAACAAGTTCGACATGTAGGCTCCCGGTCCACGCAGGGGATCGGGGAACGCCACGTGGCCGCAAAGGATGGGTATCAATCACTGGAAGGGCTGACCAGGATCGTACTGGTCATGCTCTGGCTTGACGTCATGCTGCAGGTCGCCTACGCCGGCGCGAGCCTGGGCGTGGTCTCGCTGATCAACGCCCTGATCGACGGCAGCTTCATCCCCGAGGACGACAGCCTGGCGCCGTCCGAGATCCTGCAGGCCATCGTGGGGCTGGCCAGCGCGGCGGTGTCGCTGAGCCTGTTCTTCATCATTGGCCGCTGGATCTACTGCGCCGCCTGGAACATCCGCCACCTCGGCGGCCTGCGCCTGCAGATCACCCCGGGCTGGGCGGTGGGCTGGTATTTCGTGCCTTTCGCCAACCTGGTGATGCCCTACCGCGCCATGAAGGAAATCTGGCTGGCCAGCCATGCGCCGCGCGACTGGCAGCCCGGCGACGCGGGGCCGCTGCCGCTTTGGTGGGGCCTGTGGCTGGTGGGCAACATCATCGGCAACATCAGCTTCCGGCTTACCCTGCGCGCCGAGACTCTCGAACAGATGCGGGTCGCTGAATGGGTGGGCATCGCCCAGTGCGCGCTGGCGGTGCCGTTGGCGCTGGTGTTCATGCGCATCGCCCGGGCCGTGTCGGCCGAACAGGACCGCCAGGCCGGCGCGGCGCAGGCCGAGCCGCCGCCGGTTCCGGTGCAGGTCATGGCCTGATCAGCGCCCGGCCAGGACCGCCTCGATCGCCTCGATGTCGCGGGGCACCGCGTTGGTCAGGACCTCGTGCCCGGTTTTGGTGATGGCGACGTCGTCTTCGATGCGGATGCCGATGCCCTGGAACTTCGCCGGCACGCCCTTGCTGCCGGGCGGGATGTACAGGCCCGGTTCGATGGTGAAGACCATGCCCGGCTCGAGTTCGCGGAACTCGCCGGCGACCTTGTATTCGCCGACATCGTGCACGTCCAGGCCGATCCAGTGGCCGGTCTTGTGCATGTAGAAGCGCCGGTAGGCGCCCGACTGCAGGGCGGCCTTCAGGCTGCCCTTGAGCAGGCCCAGCGACAGCAGGCCTTCGGCCAGGACTTCCACCGCCGCTTCGTGGCCCAGGATCCAGGGCCGGCCAGGCGCGGCCTGTTCCATCGCCGCGTGCTGGGCGGCCAGCACGATGTCGTAGAGCGCGCGCTGCTCCTTTGAATAACGCCCGTTCACCGGCCAGGTGCGGGTGATGTCGGAGGCGTAACCGGCGTATTCGGCGCCGGCGTCGCACAGCAACAGGTCGCCGTCGGCCAGCGGTGCCTTGTTGGCGCGGTAGTGCAATACGCAGCCGTTGGCGCCGGCGCCGACGATGGGTTCGTAGGCGGCCACGGCGTCGTGGCGCCGGTAGGTGTACTGCAGCGCCGCCTCGACTTCGTATTCGTGGCCGCCCGGGCGGGTGGCGCGCATGGCGGCCAGCTGGGCCTCGCAGGCGATGCCGGCGGCGCGGCGCATCAGCTTGAGTTCGGCGGCGCTCTTGAACAGGCGCAGTTCGTGCAGCAGGTGGCCCAGTTCGAGGAACTCGTGCGGCGGCTGGGCGCCATGGCGCACCTGCGAGCGCACCCGGTTCACCCAGCCGATGAGCTTGAGGTCGAATTCGGTGTCGCGGCCGAAGTGGTAGTAGACGCGTGAACGCCCTTCCAGCAGGCCCGGCAGGATGTCGTCGAGGTCGGCGATGGGATAGGCGTCATCCATGCCGAACGCGTCCACCGCGCCCTCCGGGCCGGCACGCGGGCCGTCCCAGGCTTCACGCTCGGCGTCGCGTTCACGGCAGAACATCAGCGCTTCGCCGTGGGCGCGCCCGGGCACCAGCACCAGCACGGCTTCGGGCTCGGGAAAGCCGCTCAGATACCAGAAGTCGCTGTCCTGGCGGTACGGATAGTGCGTGTCGTGGCTGCGCACGCGCTCGGGCGAGGCCGGCAGGATGAGGATGGCGTCCTCGTCGGCCATGCGCATGAGCTGCTTGCGGCGGCGCGCGAATTCGGCGGCTTTGATCATGGCCGGCTCAGTTGAGCTTGCGGCGATGCCGGGGTCCGAGCACGCAGTCGCTGTGCAGCAACAGCGCGGCGACTCGTATGAATTCAGCGACTTCTTCCAGCGCCTCGGCGTCGGCTTCCGGCTCTTCGTAGCTCAGGTCGCTGGCGGCGATGCGGGCCATGTCGGCCAGGGCTTCCTCGGAATCTTCCGACAGCGGCGGGTTGGCACCCGAGGCCAGGCCGAAACCGCCGAGGAAACCGCGGCACCAGGCAAGCAGGCCGTCGCCCCGCTCGTCCACGGGCCGGTCTTCGGCCGGCAGCAGCAGTTCGAAGCCGAAATCCGGGGATTCGAGCTGGGCGGCGCTGGCCAGGTAAAGCAGGTCAAGCGCGCTGTCGGGCTCGGGCGGCGACAGCAGCGGGTCGGTCATCACGGCCGCGAACCAGCCCTTGCGGTCGTGCGCACCTCCGCCCGAAAGGTAGCCACACAGCGACCCATGCAGCTCGGAAGCGGCCAGCGAGGCCTCCAGGGCCTCGAGTTCGGCGGCCACGAGGGCATGCGTCGGGAGCTGGGCTTGGGTCATCGAATCGGCCTTGTCGGGGGTGCGGGCATTCTAGCAAGGGCGACCGCGCCGCTTGTGGGCCTGTTAGCGCCACCCTACACTCGGCCAGATAACGGGGAAAACCCAGGGGACCACGGGGCGTAATGGCGCTGAACGCAAATGGGGCGGTAGTGGCCCAAGCCGGCGGCCTGGTCCTGGGAGGCATCGTGCAGTGGCTGCTGCTGGCGATCGCCCTGTTCCTGTGCTGGCTGCTGTGGCGGGTCCGGAGCCACCGCCGCCGGCAGGAAACGTCCCTGCTGGGCGAGATCCACGAACGCGAGGAGCGCCTGAACCTGGCCCTGTGGGGCTCGGGCGACGAGTTCTGGGACTGGAACATCCGCGAAAACAGCCTCTACCGGCTCGGTGCCAACCAGCTGCTGGGCCACGGCAGCCGCGACAAGATGAGCACCGACGACTGGCGCACCCAGTCCATCCACCCCGAAGACCTGCCGCGGGTGCAGAAGCTGCTGCAGGAACACATTGTCGGCCACACCGACGTGTTCGAGTCCGAACACCGCATCCGCAACGCCCGCGGCGAGTGGGTGTGGGTTCGTTCGCGCGGCAAGGTGGTCGAACGCGACAGCGCCGGCAGCCCGCTGCGCATGGCCGGCACGGCCCGCGACATCACCGCCATCCGCCGGGCCGAGCGCGAACGCCGCGTCGCCCTGGAAGTGCTGCGCAGCATGAGCGAAGCCGTGGCGGTGATCGACCTGGATTTCCGGTTCATCTCCGTGAACCCGGCCTTCTCGCGCATCACCGGCTACAGCGAAGAGGAAGTGATCGGCCAGAACAGCCGCCTGCTCGACTCCAGCCAGCACAGCGCCGAGTTCTACCGGCGCGTGCGCGACGTGCTCGAACGCACCGGCCATTGGGCCGGCGAGATGTGGCAGCGGCGCAAGGACGGCGAAGAATTCCTCGGCTGGATCGAGATGAGCGAGGTTCGCGACGCCCTGGGCCTGCGCAGCCATTTCGTCGCGGTGGTCAACGACATCACAGACAAGAAGCGCGCCGAGCAGGAACTGCGCTACCTGGCCAACTACGACACCCTGACCGGCCTGCCCAACCGCGCCCTGCTGTCCGAACGCCTGGGCCGCGCCATCGTGCGCGCGCGCCGCCAGGAAACCCGGGTGGCGGTGCTGTTCCTCGACCTCGACCGGTTCAAGGACATCAACGATTCGCTGGGCCACGCCGCCGGCGACCGCCTGCTCAAGGCCGCGGCCACTCGCCTGCAGGCCACGGTCGGCGCCTCGGACACCGTCGCGCGCCTGGGCGGCGACGAGTTCACGGTGGTGCTTGAAGACGTGGAATCCTTCCCGGCGGTCGAACGCATGGCGCGCGAGATCCTCACGGCCTTCACCATGCCGCTGGAGGTGGACGAACGCCACGACGTCTCGATCACGCCGTCACTGGGCATCAGCCTCTACCCCGACCACGCCCTGGTGCCCACCGACCTGCTCAAGTTCGCCGACACGGCGATGTACCAGGCCAAGGCCGAGGGCCGGAACACCTACCAGATCTACAACGAAACCATGGACGCCGAATCGCGCCGGCGAGCCACCGTGCTGGCGTCGCTGCGCAAGGCTCTCGACCGCGGCGAGTTCCGGCTGGTTTACCAGCCGCGCATGGCGCTGGCCGACGGCCGCATCACCGGCGTCGAGTCGCTTCTGCGCTGGCACAGCGCCGAGCTGGGCGAAATCCCGCCGACGGTGTTCGTGCCGCTGGCCGAAGAGTCGGGCCTGATCCTGCAGATCGGCGACTGGGTGCTGAGCGAGGCGCTGCAGACGCTCAAGCGCTGGCGCGCGCACGGACTGAGCGAAATCTCCATCGGCGTGAACGTCTCGGTGCTGCAGCTGCTGCGCGGCAACCTGCCCGAGCAGCTGCGGCGGCTGATGCAGGACCTGGGCGTGCCCTCGAACCGCATCGAGCTCGAGGTCACCGAATCGATGGTCATGCAGAACGCCGAGCAGACCACGCACGTGCTCAACGAGTTGCGCAAGCTGGGCATCACCCTGGCCATCGACGACTTCGGCACCGGCTATTCGTCCCTGGTCTACCTCAAGCGGCTGCCGATCGACACGCTCAAGATCGACAAGGAATTCATCGGCGACCTCACCCGCGACCCCGACGACGAGGCGATCACCGCCACGGTCATCACGATGGGCCATTCGCTGGGCCTGAACGTCATCGCCGAGGGCGTGGAAAGCGAACAGCAGCTCAGCTACCTGCGCGAACAGGGCTGCGACGAAATCCAGGGCTTCTGGCTGTCCCCGCCCCTGGACGCGCACCGCTGCCTGGCCTTCATCCGGAGCTGGCAGCCCGCCACCGTGGCCGCCATCCCGGCACCTTATTGACCCCGTCCCGAGGCCCGCCCAAGATGTCCGCGATGAGCGCCAACGACCCGATTGCCCAGCTGCAGGCCCTGGCCGAGCGCTTCGAGCGCCTGGCTGAACAGCACCGGCGCCTGCTCGACGAAAACCGCAGCCTGCGCCAGGGCCAGGAGCAGCTGGTGTCCGAACGCGCCGCGCTGCTCAACAAGAACGAACAGGCCCGGTCCCGGGTCGAGGCCATGATCGCGCGCCTGAAGTCGCTGGAGCACAACGCGTGAGCGAGCCGGTCAACGTCAAGATCCTCGACCGCGAATACACCGTGGGCGTGGAACCGGGTGAACGCGAGGGCCTCACCGCCGCGGCCCACCTGCTTGATGCCCGCATGCGCGAGATCCGCGGCGGCAACCGCATGGCCGCGATCGACCGCGTGGCGGTGCTGGCGGCGCTGAACCTGGCCCACGAACTGCTGCAGCTGCGCGGTCAGTCCGAGCAGCGCGACCAGGCCCTGAACCAGACCCTGTCCGAACTCAACCGCAAGCTCGACGGCCTGTTCGACGCGGCGCGCTGACGTTCACGCTTTCCGGCGAAGCCGGGCATATAATTGCCCCCAGTCCTCTGCCGTGTCCGACAGCGTGCCTAACATTCGCCTTGTCCCATAAACACGACCCGGGAATCTGGCCCAAAGTGGTGTGCATGTCCGCCCTGTTGCGGAAAGCCTGAAGCGATGGTCCGGGTACCCACTTGATCCCAGGGATCAAGGTCGTTTCGCACGCATCGGCATGGTGGAGGCTATCTTTTGAATTCGACGCGCCCCGAACTTCGCAGACAACTGCAGGCCCGGCGCGCCGCGCTTTCCCCGGGTGAACGCCTGGCCGCCGCCGATGCGGTGGCACGGCATGTTTGCGCCCAGCCCGACCTGCGCGAGCCCGGCTACGTCGCCGGCTATTGGGCCGTGGGCGGCGAAGTTCCCCTGCACGCGGTGCAACTGCGCCTTGCGCCTGACCAGGTCTGGTGCCTGCCGGTACTGCAGGAAAACGGCCAGCTGCGTTTCGCGCCCTGGCGCGCCGGCGACCCGCTGGTGAACAACCGCTTCGGCATCCCCGAACCCGAACTCGAACCCGCCTCCACGCTGGCGCCCGAAGCCATGTCCCTGGTCCTGCTGCCGCTGGTGGGCTTCGACCGGGCCGGCAACCGCCTGGGCATGGGCGGCGGCTATTACGACCGCAGTTTCGCCTTCCGGCGCACGGCCGCGGCCCCGCCGCGGCTGGTCGGCGTGGCCTATGCCTGCCAGGAAGTCCCGGAACTGGCCGCGCAAGACTGGGACGTGCCGCTCGACGCCGTCGCCACCGAGCTCGATTGGCTCGCGTTCGGGCGATAATGCCGGCCATGAAACACTGGCTGATGAAATCCGAACCCGACGAATTCTCGATCGACGCGCTTGAACGCGTCGGCACCGAGCCCTGGAGCGGCGTGCGCAACTACCAGGCGCGCAACTACATGCTCAAGGACATGAAGGTCGGCGACCCGATCCTGTTCTACCACTCCAACTGCGCCGTGCCCGGCGTGGTGGGCATCGCCCGGGTGGCGTCGGAACCCTACCCGGACCCGACGCAGTTCGAACGCGGCTCGGACTACCACGACCCCAAGAGCAAGCCCGAGGAACCGCGCTGGTGGCTGGTTGACGTGGGCTTCGAGCGCAAGTTCGCCGGCACGGTGTCGCTCGAGGCCATGAAGGCCGAGGCGGAAAAGTTCGGTGATTTCGCCCTGCTCCGCCGCGGCAACCGGCTGTCGGTGATGCCGGTGGGCGCGGCCCAGTACAAACGTATCCTTTCGATGGCAAAGGCCGGAGGCCAGTAAATGTCCCGCGACGAACAGAAGAAGCTGGCCGCAGAAAAGGCCCTGGAATACGTCGAGGACGGCATGGTCGTCGGCGTCGGCACAGGTTCGACGGTGGCGTTTTTCATCGACGGCCTGGCCCGGATGAAGAACCGGATCGAAGGGGCGGTGTCGAGCTCGGAACAGAGCACGCGGCAACTCGAATCCCACGGCATCCCGGTGTTCGACCTCAACGCGGTGGGGCCGCTGAAGCTTTACGTGGACGGCGCGGACGAATGCGACCCTTACAACCGCCTGATCAAGGGCGGCGGTGCGGCGCTGACGCGCGAGAAGATCATCGCGCAGGCGAGCGACCGCTTCATTTGCATCATCGACGCAGCCAAGCAGGTCGAACACCTGGGCGAGTTCCCGGTGCCGGTGGAAGTGATCCCGATGGCGCGCAGCCTGGTGGCCCGGGCCATCGCGAAGATGGACGGGCACCCGATCTGGCGCGAAAACGTGGTGACCGACAACGGCAACTGGATCCTGGACGTGCACCACTGGCGCATCGCCGACCCGGTGGGCCTGGAAGCCAAGCTCAACCAGATCCCGGGCGTGGTCACCTGCGGCCTGTTCGCCGCCCGCGGCGCCGACGAAGTCATCATCGGCGGCAAGGTCCGCCCCATCCGCCGCCCCGCCTGAGCAAAGCCCTCCCTTGCCGGGGAGACTTCAGTCCCGATGCTCTTGGCCTTTGGCCAAGTGTCGCCCCTGCTGGTTTCGCGGGTGGAGGCAGCGTGCATCTGCCCCGGCCGACCCTCGGAGACATGGATGTCGACGAGGAGCCTACAGGGACGTACTTGCGGCGTGTCGGTCGGGGCGAAGACGCGGCGCCTCCACTCGCGACAGCTGCGATTACATCGCTTTGCTTGGCCAAAGGCCAAGGGCAGAAGATTCGCGCCTGAAGGCGCTCCTGCAGGTTCGTGCTCAGGGGGCGGGGGTGCTGGCGGCAATCATGCGCAGCATGGCGCCAAGACCGCCGTGCAGGGCACTTACTTCGTAGCCCAGCCGCTTTAGCACGAAGGCCGCCGCGGCCGAGCGTTCGCCCGTATTGCAGTAGACCACCACGCGCGCGCCCGGCGACAGCACGCTGCCCACGTCTTCGCGCAGCCGGTAGAGCGGCACGTTCACCGAACCATCGATCGCACGCTGAGCGTGTTCCTCGGGCATGCGCACGTCCAGCAGCACCGCGCCCGACTGCACCTGCCGGGCCGCGTCCGCAGGCAGCACCCAGGACAGCATCGGCGGCTTCAGGACCGCCTCGAAGGCCTCGCGCGACAGCCGCATCAGCTGGCCACCCTGCATCATCCGCACCGTCGCGTTGCGCGGCAGGTTCGACAGCAGCGCATCCTCGCCGAAGGTGTCGCCTTCGCGCAGGTAGGCCACCACCTGCGGCGCCCCGTCCAGGTACTTCGAAACCGATGCCGTGCCCGAGCGCACCACGTAGAAATAGTCCGCCGGATCGCCCTCGCGCATCACCACTTCGCTGGGCTTCACGGTCACCGGCTCGAACATCTGGAACATCTTTTCGATGTTGCCCGTCGGCAGGCGCGCGAACGCCGGCGCGCGCAGCAGCCGGAACACCCAGTCGTTGCCACCCGGCGCGCTGCCGAAGTGCCGGTTGTTGTCGTCACGGCTCAGCTGGTCCCAGGTGATCAGCTTTTCCAGGTAACGCCGGTCCACGCGCATCACCTTGGCGTTGGCGGTCATGACCTTGGCCGTGAACCGGCGCGGGATCGCGTCGTTGAGCGAATAGCGCCCGTGCGGCGCCGAGGCGATGTGGGCCACGTTCCGGCCGTCCGGGTACACGCAGCGCAGCTCGCCTTCGAGCAGGTAGATGGTGTCGTCGTCCAGGTCGCCGGCTTCGAAGACGTTGTCGCCGCGCTGGTAGTCCGACACCAGGGCCTCGCGGGCCAGCTGGTCCCGGGTTTCCTGGCGCAGGGACTCCAGCGGGAAGAGGCGGGCGAGTTCAGTAGCGGGGACGGGCATGGGCTGGCTCCGGGAGCAATTGCACCCGAGTCTATCGCCGGGCGGGGTTTGAGGGGTAGTCGGTCGCACGAGGACCGAATGCTTTCCCCCGGCCAAAATAAAAGAGGCCCCTTTTCAGGGGCCTCTTCCATTTTGGCTGGGGGACTAGGATTCGAACCTAGATAGGCAGAGTCAGAGTCTGCAGTCCTACCATTAGACGATCCCCCAATTCCGGGACCGCGCCAGTTTACGAAGTTATTAGCGCTTCGAGAACTGGGTGGCGCGGCGAGCCTTGTGCAGGCCGACCTTCTTGCGCTCGACTTCGCGGGCGTCGCGGGTCATCAGGCCGGCCTTGCGCAGGTCGGGCTTGAGCGTGTCGTTGTATTCGACCAGCGCGCGGGCGATGCCCAGGCGGATGGCGCCGGCCTGGCCGGTGATGCCACCGCCCTCGACCGTGACGGTGAAGTCGAACTTGTCGGCCATGTCGCTGACCACCAGCGGCTGGCGCACGATCATGCGCGAGGTCTCGCGGCCGAAGAACTCGTCGACCGGACGGCCGTTGACGACGATCTTGCCGCTGCCCGAGCGCATGAAGACGCGGGCGGTGGAGGACTTGCGACGGCCGGTGCCGTAGTTCTGCTGGGTAGCCATAAAGATGCCTTAAGCCTTGAAGTCCAGCGCCTGCGGCTGCTGGGCGGAGTGCGGATGTTCGGAACCCTTGTAGACCTTGAGCTTCCGGTACATGGCGCGGCCGAGCGGATTCTTGGGCAGCATGCCCTTGACGCCGATTTCGATCACGCGCTCCGGGTGCGCGTCGAGCACCTGGCCCAGGGACTGGGTCTTGAGGTTGCCGACGTAGCCGGTGAAGCGGTGGTACTTCTTGTCCTGCATCTTGTTGCCGGTGACGTGGATCTTCTCGGCGTTGATCACGACGAGGTAGTCACCCGTATCAACGTGCGGGGTGTATTCCGGCTTGTGCTTGCCGCGCAGGCGACGCGCGAGTTCCGAGCACAGGCGGCCCAGGGTCTTGCCGCTGGCATCGACCACATACCAGTCTTGCTTGACGGTCTGGGCGTTGGCGCTGACGGTCATGGACTTCATGACGGCTCCAAATATAGAAATCGGGGTTGAAAGAAGCGGAATGATAACCGCCGTTCCGCCCTCGTGCAAGCCCGTTTTAACCCCGTGTTAGCATCGCCGCATGCCCGCCACGCCGCCCCTGGCCCGCCCTTCCCCGCCCCGGGCGCCGGACGCCGCGCCCCTGCTGGCCCTGGCCGACCAGTGCGTGCAGTGCGGATTGTGCCTGCCGCATTGCCCCACCTACCAGATGGACCGCAGCGAGGCCGAGTCTCCGCGGGGCCGGATCGCCTACATGCGGGCCCTGGCGTCGGGCCAGATGGCCCCGGGGCCCGTCGGCGACGGCCACCTCGACCATTGCCTGGGCTGCCGCCGCTGCGAGGCCGCCTGCCCGGCCGGCGTGCGTTACGGCGAACTGCTCGTGGGCAGCCGCGCCCTGCAGGCCGCGCGCAGGCCACCCGCGACCCGTCTCCACGCCGCCCTGGCGCTGCTGGCCCGGCCCCGGCTGCTTGCCTTCCTGGTAGCCCTGCAGCGGCCGCTGGCCCGGGCCCTGCCGCGAAGCTGGCGGGCCGCCCTGCCGCCGCCGCCGCGGCGGGAGGCGCGCGCCGAACCGGCACCGCCCCCGGCCGGGGCCCCGATCGTGGCGGTGTTTACCGGCTGCATTGCCCGCCCGCACGAGGCGGGCACCCGCGACGCCCTTTCGCGCCTGCTGGCGGCCGCCGGGCTGGCCAGCGTGTCGCCCCCGGACCAGGGCTGCTGCGGCGCCGCCGCGGCCCACGCCGGCGATGCCGCCGGGGCGGCCAGGCTGGCCCGGGCCAACCGGGAGGCTTTCGCCGGCCATCCCCGCGTGCTGTGCCTGGCCTCCGGCTGCCACGACAGCCTGGCCCGCAGCCTGGACGGCGCCGGCCGGGTCGAAGACCCGCTGGTTTTGCTTGACGAAGCCGGCGACCGGCTGCGCTTCCGGCCCGCCCGGCATCGGGTGGCCCTGCACCTGCCCTGCACCCAGCGCAGCGTGGTGCGCTCGGACGCCGCCCTGCGCCGGCTGCTGGCCCGCATTCCCGGGCTGGACCTGGTGGAACTGCCCGACACCGGCTGCTGCGGCGCCGCCGGCCTGCACCAGCTGGCCGAGCCGGACCGCGCCGCGGCCTTCCGGGCACCGCTGCTGCAGGCCCTGGACGGGTCCGGCGCCACCGAACTGCTGTCGGCCAACATCGGCTGCCGGCTGCACCTGGCCGCCGGGACTACAATGAGCGTGCGACACCCCATTGATTTCCTGGCCGAGCACCTGGCATGACCATCCCCCGCCAATTCAGCCCTTTCGACCGTCTGATCATCGAGTTCCAGCATGCCCTGGGCACCAGCCTGGGCCAGGCCCACGCGGAACGGCCGAACCCGGCCGGCAACCTGCCCGACCCGGCGCTGGCCGAACCCGAGCGCCGCCATGCGGCCGGCCTGATGCGCATTAACCATACCGGCGAGGTCTGCGCGCAGGCGCTGTACCTGGGCCAGGCCGCGGTGGCGCGCGATGACGCGACGCGCCGGCACCTGCAGCACGCCGCCCAGGAAGAAGCCGACCACCTGGCCTGGTGCGGCGACCGCCTGGCCGAACTCGACAGCCGGCCCAGCGTGTTCAACCCGCTCTGGTACGCCGGCAGCTACGCCATCGGCCTGGCCGCCGGCCTGCGCGGCGACGGCTGGAACCTGGGTTTCGTGGTGGAAACCGAACGCCAGGTGGAAGCCCACCTGGAGGAACACCTGCAGACCCTGCCGACCGGGGACGAACGCAGCCGCGCCATCCTGCGCACCATGAAGGCCGACGAGGCCCGCCACGCCGACGACGCCGAACAGGCCGGCGCCCGCGTCCTGCCCCAGCCCATCCCCCGCCTGATGGCCCTCACCTCGCGCCTGATGAAGGCCGTCGCCTACCGCACTTAGTCGGCCAGGTTGCGGCCGTTGAAGAGTTCGACGATCTCGCGCTTGAGCTGGGATTCGATGCGCATGCGGTCCTTGAATCCCAGGTTCTTGGCCTTTTCCTCGAACAGGTAGGTGTCGAGGTCGAACTCCTTGAGGTGCATCTTCGTGTGGAACAGGTTTTCCTGGTACACGTTGACGTCGATCATCTCGTAGCGCGACTTGATCGGCTTGGACATGAAGTCCTGGATCGAATTGATCTTGTGGTCGATGTAGTGCTTGGTGCCCTTCACGTCGCGGGTGAAACCGCGCACGCGGTAGTCCATGACCACGATGTCGGACTCGAAGCTTTCGATCAGGTAGTTCAGGGCCTTCAGCGGCGAGATGACGCCGCAGGTCGCCACGTCGATGTCGGCGCGGAAGGTGGCGATGCCGTTGTGCGGATGGGTTTCCGGATAGGTGTGCACGGTGATGTGCGACTTGTCCAGGTGCGCCACCACGGCGTCGGAGATGATTTCCTTGCCCGCGGCCTTCTTGTCGATGACCGGCTCTTCGGAAATCAGGATCGTCACCGACGCGCCCTGGGGGTCGTAGTCCTGGCGGGCCACGTTCAGGATGTTGGCGCCGATGATCTCGGCCACGTCGGTCAGTATCTGGGTAAGGCGCTCGGCGTTGTACGCTTCGTCGATGTACTCGATGTAGCGCTGGCGCTGTTCTTCCGACACGGCGTAGCAGACGTCGTAGATGTTGAAGCTCAGGGCCTTGGTCAGGTTGTTGAAACCCTGGAGCCTGAGGCGGGGAAGCGGCTTGACCACGATGGCTTTCCTGCGTGCGGAGGGGGTGGAGCGGAGGGCGGGCATTATCGGCCAAATGCCCCCCGGGGGAAACCTTGCCCCGGCCGGGCCGCCGCCGGCATTGCCGATAGCGCCATGACGGCCTAATCTGAATGCTTCACAGCCATCCGAGGACGCGCCATGGCGCAGGAAAGCACTTCGCCGATGCCGATCCAGCCGCACAAGGTGGTCAACAGCCCGTTGGCGCCCGACGCCGCGACCTTCAGCCGCTTCCTGGACCACTGCCACCGGCGCCGGTACCCGTCCCGCAACGACGTCTTCCGCCCCGGCACGCCCGCCACGTCGCTTTATTACGTGGTCAGCGGCTCGCTGTCGGTGGTCAGCGAAGAACCGGACGGCCGCGAGCTGATCCTGGGCTACGTGAACGCGGGGGAGTTCATCGGCGAGATGGGCCTGTTCTTCGCCGCCGACGCCCGCGCGGTGGTGGTGCGCACCCGCAGCGCCTGCGAACTGGCCGAAATCAACTACGACCGCCTGCACCAGCTGTTCGCCGGGCCGCTGGCGGCCGAATGCCCGCGCATCCTGTACGCGATCGGCCTGCAGCTCTCCAAGCGTTTACTGGACACCAGCCGCAAGGCGAGCCGCCTGGCCTTCCTGGACGTGAGCGGGCGCATCATCCGCACGCTGCACGACCTGTGCCAGGAGCCCGACGCGCTCTCGCACCCGCAGGGCACCCAGATCCGGGTGTCGCGCCAGGAACTGGCCCGCATCGTCGGCTGCAGCCGGGAGATGGCCGGCCGCGTGCTCAAGCAGCTGCAGGAACAGGGCCTGCTGCACGCCCGCGGCAAGACCGTCGTGGTCTACGGTACCCGCTGACCGATGGCACGCCTGGCCGCCGGCACCGACACCCTGCTGGTGCGGCCGGCCGCCGCGCAGGACGCCACCGGCGTGGCCACGCTGCTGGGCGTGCTGGGCTATCCCTGCGACCGCGACGAAGCCGCTGGCCGGCTGCGCGCCGTGGCCGAAGAACCGGGCCAGCAGGTGCTGGTCGCCGACCGCCACGGCTGCCTGGTTGGCTTGCTGGCCCTGGACATCCGCTACTACCTGCCGCTGGGCGGGCCGACCTGTCGGATCACGGCGCTTGCCGTGTCGGCCGGCGAACAACGCCAGGGCGTGGGCCGCATGCTGCTGCGCGAGGCCGAACAGCGCGCCCGCCAGGCCGGCGCGGCTCGTATTGAACTCACCTCGGGCGCCCAGCGGGCCGAAGCCCACGACTTCTACCGCGCCTGCGGCTACGAAGACGGGGCGCTGCGTTTCCTCAAGCGCCTGGGCGACTGATCACAGCAGGGTTTCGAAGGCGCCGCGCAGGCGCTTGTCGACGCGGGCCAGGTTGCGCGGGTCGGGCTGCACCAGCACCGGACGGGCGGTTTCGCACAACAACGGCAGGTCGATGGCGCTGTCGGAATACACCGCGGCGAAGGGTGGGTGGATGCCCAGGCGCTCAAGCGCCTGCAGCTTGCGCGGGCCTACCGTGTGTTCGGCGCCGATATAGCCACCCAGTGCCGGCCGCACGCTCGAGCCGACCACGGGGACATCGGGCTGGCCCAGCGCCCTCCACAGCGAACGCGCCAGGCCGGCTTCCGCGCCGGTCACGATGACCACCGGGTCGCCCGCGGCCAGGTGGGCGTGCAGGCGCGCCACCGCCGGGGCGATCAGCAGCTGCTCGCGGCGGGCGGCGCACAGGCGCAGGAAATCCTCGCGCGCCTCGGCCAGGGCTTCGTCGGTGCGCCCCACCGTGGCCAGCCAGGTATAGAAGCTGGCCGGCATCCAGGCCACGCGCCACCAGCCGAAGGCCGGCCTGAGCACGGGGAAACTCGCGCCCGCCAGCAGCCGCCGCAGCGGGTGGCTGGCCAGCAGGTCGCGCAGCCAGGCGGCCGCGCAGTCGCCGCGCACCAGGGTGCCGTCGAAATCGAACAGGACGGTGGCGGCGCGCGCGGGCATGGGCTCAGCCGAACAGCCTGGCCAGTTCGGCGCCCGGGTCGTCGGCACGCATGAAACTTTCGCCGACCAGGAAGGCATTGACGCCGTTGGCGCGCATGCGCGCCACGTCCTCGCGGGTGGCGATGCCACTTTCGGTCACCAGCAGGCGGTCGGCCGGCA
The DNA here is from genome assembly GCF_014643775.1 of Arenimonas soli. Lineage (GTDB taxonomy): Bacteria > Pseudomonadota > Gammaproteobacteria > Xanthomonadales > Xanthomonadaceae > Arenimonas > Arenimonas soli. Next base: position 232,088 of record NZ_BMKC01000003.1, on the reverse strand, counting down.
CCGCCGGCTTCAGGTCCAGGGTGGTGTCGAGCGAGACCTCGAAGGTGCGCAGGCTGCGGTTGTTGACGCCCACCAGCGGGGCCCCCACCTGCAAAGCGCGCTCGAGTTCGTCGATGTCGTGCACTTCCACCAGGACGTCCATGCCCAGCTCCAGCGCCAGGTTCGCCAGCCGGCCCAGGGCCGCGTCGTCCAGCGCCGCGACGATCAGCAGGATGCAGTCGGCGCCCAGCGCACGCGCTTCGTGCACCTGATAGGCATCGACCACGAAATCCTTGCGCAGCACCGGCAGCGAACAGGCCGCGCGGGCTTGCTGCAGGTAGGCGTCAGCACCCTGGAAAAAATCCACGTCGGTGAGCACCGACAGGCAGGCGGCGCCGCCGCGCTGATAGCTTGCGGCGATGTCGGCCGGCCGGAAATCCGGACGGATGACGCCCTTGCTGGGGCTGGCCATCTTCACTTCGGCGATGACCGCCGGCAGGCCGGCGGCGACCTTGGCCTGCAGCGCCGCGGCGAATCCGCGCGGCGCCGGCGCGTCGGCGTGGCGGGCGATGAGTTCGGCCAGCGGCAGCGCCTCCGACCGTTCGGCGACCTCGATGGCCTTGCGGGCCAGGATGGTCTGCAGGATGTCGCTCATGCGCCTTCCCCGCGTCGGGCCGGGCCGCCGTAGGCACGTTCGACCCTGGCAACGCGCAGCTCGAAGTGTTCGTACCATCGCTCGCGGCCGTCGCGGCGGGCGTCGGCGTGTTCGGCGTCGGCGCGCCAGGCGGCGATGGCCGCCTCCGATTCCCAGTAGCTGACGGTGATGCCGAAACCGGCCTCGTCGCGCGTGCTTTCGATGCCGAGGAAACCCGGCTGCTGCGAAGCCAGCTCGACCATGCGGTCGGCGGTGGCGCCGTAGCCGTCGTCGCCGGGGGTGCGCTGGTTGGCGAAGATCACCGCGTAATACGGCGGCTTGGGCGTGCGGGCGAATCGCTCGGACATGGCGGTCAGTTCCCGGCCAGGCGGCGCGTGGCCGCGACGAATTCATCGAGCTTGGCGCGGGCCTTGCCGCCTTCGAGCGCGGCGCGGGCCTGGCCGATGCCGTCGGCGATCGAAACCGCACGGCCGGCCGCGTACAGCGCGGCGCCGGCGTTGAGCGCGACGATTTCCCGCGGCAGGCCATCCTTGCCGTCCAGGGCCTCGAGCAGCATCTCCCGCGACTGGTCGGCGTTTTCGACGCGCAGGTTGCGGCTGGCGGCCATCGGGATGCCGAAGTCTTCGGGGTGGATTTCGTATTCCACCACTTCATTGCCGCGCAGTTCGCCGACCATGGTGGCGCCGCCAAGCGAAATTTCGTCCATGCCGTCGCGGCCCCAGACCACCATCGCGCGCTTGGCGCCCAGGCGCTGGAGCACGCGCACCTGGATGCCGACCAGGTCGGGGTGGAACACGCCCATCAGGATGTTCGGCGCGTCGGCGGGGTTGGTCAGCGGGCCCAGGATGTTGAACAGGGTGCGCACGCCCATTTCCTTGCGCACCGGCGCCACGTTCTTCATGGCCGGGTGGTGGATGGGCGCGAACATGAAGCCCATGCCGGTTTGCGCGATGCAGGCCGAGACCTGGTCGGGCTGCAGTTCGATCACCGCGCCCAGGGCTTCAAGCACGTCGGCGCTGCCGGACTTGGACGACACGCTGCGGTTGCCGTGCTTGGCCACCTTGGCGCCGGCCGCGGCCACCACGAACATGCTGGCCGTGGAGATGTTGAAAGTATGCGCGCCGTCGCCACCGGTGCCGACGATGTCGACGAAATTATGGGCGTCGGGCACGGTCACCTTGGCCGAGAACTCGCGCATCACCCGCGCGGCGCCGGCGATCTCGCCGACGGTTTCCTTCTTCACGCGCAGGCCCGACAGGATCGCGGCGGTGAGCACGGGCGAAACGTCGCCGCGCATCACCTGGCGCATCAGGTCGACCATTTCGTCGTGGAAGATCTCGCGGTTTTCGATGATGCGCTGGAGCGCATCCTGCGGCTTGATCGGCATCGGCATCACCTGTGGGGGCGCCTTCAGGCGCGGCTGGCCTGAAGGAAGTTACGCAACATGTCGTGCCCATGCTGCGTGAGTATCGATTCGGGGTGGAACTGCACGCCTTCGACCGGCAGCGACTTGTGGCGCAGGCCCATGATCTCGTCCATCGAACCATCGGGATTTTCCGTCCAGGCGGTGATTTCAAGGCAGTCGGGCAGCGACTCCCTTTCCACCACCAGCGAATGGTAGCGGGTGGCTTCGAAGGAATCGGGCAGGCCCGCGAACACGCCCAGGCCCTTGTGCCGGATGGGCGAGGTCTTGCCGTGCATGATCGTGCGCGCGCGCACCACCTTGCCGCCGAAAGCCTGGCCCAGGCTCTGGTGGCCCAGGCAGACGCCCAGGATGGGTACCTGGCCCGACAGCTTTTCCAGCACTTGCAGCGACACGCCAGCCTCGTTGGGCGTGCACGGCCCGGGCGAGATGACGATGCGTTCGGGCGCCAGGGCCGCTATCTGGGCCACGGTCAGCTCGTCGTTGCGCACCACCTTCACGTCCTGCCCAAGCTCGCCCAGGTACTGAACGAGGTTGTAGGTGAAGCTGTCGTAGTTATCGATCATCAACAGCATGGCGGCGCTTGTGAAACCCGGGAAGCGGCCGATTATACGGCCTGCGGCTTCAGCCCGGCGCCACTTCGACCCGGTTGCGACCGTTGCGCTTGGCCCGGTAGAGCGCGTCGTCGGCGGCGGCGAGCAGGCGTTCGGGGGCGCGGGCCAATTCGCCGGCCTGGATGCGGCGGGTGACCACGCCCAGGCTGATGGTCACCGCGATCGACGCGTGCCCCACGGCAAACGACCCGGCATCCTCGACGGCCGCGCGCAGGCGTTCGGCCAGCTGGCCGGCTTCGATCATGCCGGTGTCCACCGCAAGCACCGCGAACTCCTCGCCGCCGACGCGCGCCAGCAGGTCGCTGCCACGCACCTGTTCCTCCAGCAGCAGCGCGATGCGGCGCAGCACCGCGTCGCCGGCCGGGTGCCCGTGCTGGTCGTTGATGGCCTTGAAGTGGTCGATGTCCAGCGTCACCAGGCTCAACGGCCGGCCGGTTTCCGCGGCGCGGGTGGTTTCGCGGGCCAGCTGGTCGCCGAAGTGGCGGCGGTTGGCCAGGCCGGTCAGGGCGTCGGTCATCGCCAGCACTTCGAGCTGGGCATTGGCCTCGCTCAGGGCCTGGGTGCGCTCGCGCACGCGTTGTTCCAGGCCGGCGGCCATGTCGGTGAGCTCCCGCTCGCGCAGGGTAAGGTCCTCCACCAGGCCGCGCAGGGCCACGGTGAGTTCGCGGGCTTCGCGATAACCCCGCTCGGGCGGGAACGCAGCGTCGGGTTCCCGCGCCTGGATGCGCCCTGCGGCCACCGACAGCGCGTGCAGGGGGGCGCCGATCCAACGGGCCATCACCGTGCCCAGCAGCAGGAACAGCAGGGTGAAGACCGCCGCCGCCAGCCAGATCTGCCGGCTCAGCTCCTGCACCGGCTCGAAGGCCATGTCGGCCTCCTTGCGCACCAGCACCGTCCAGCCCAGGCCTTCGTAGGATTCGTGGCCCCGGGTCGGCACGAAGCCCGTGAGGTACTGCTCGCCGTCGGGCCAGGTTTCCAGCACCGCGCCGCGCTGGCCCTCGCGAACGGCCCTGGCGCTGGGCACGTCGAGCATCTGTCCGCGCATGGCCTCCGGCCCCATGACCACTTTTCCGGCCTTGTCGAGGAAAAAAACCTCTACCGGATCGTTGGCACGACTGGGGAGCATCTGGTCCTGGCGCAGTCCTTCCGCCCATCGCCACGACAGCTGGGCGACCATGACGCCGACCACGGCGCCGAAGTCGTCGTGCACGGGGGCCGCCACATCGAGCACGCTCAACGGTTCGCCGCCGGGTCCGGTCAGGTACTTCGAAAGCAGCAGGGCACCGTGCAGATCGCCAACATAGGGATCCTTGCGCCCTGCAATGAACCAGGGGCGCTTGGAGGCATCCTCCCCTTCCAGCAGTCCGCGGCTGCCGACCCGAACCCTGCCGTCGACACCGACCACCCCGATCCAGACGTAGTCCGGATAGTTGAGCTGCATCAGGTCGAACAAATCGCGAAGCGCCTGCTCGTTCTGCTCGGGCTGGTCGAGCATGGGCATCAGCGCCATCGACCGCATGTCGTTGAGGCGTTCGAACAGGCCGCGGTCCAGGCGGCCAGCCAGGGCCATGGCGCGGGTCTGCAGGCGCAGGCCGATGTCGTCCTGCAGCTTTTCGGCGGAAACCCGCTCGACCTGCCAGGCAAGCACGGCCACCAGCGCGATCGCCAGCATGCCGAAGCTCAGCCCCAGCCAAAGCCGCAGCCCGGCGCTGCGGGGGTGGATGCGTAGGAAGAAGCCTTCCAACCCCGGCAACTCAGAGCCCGCCCGCGGCCTGGGCCACGGCCCGGAACAGGGCGCGCCCCTTGTTCATCGTCTCTTCCCACTCCTTCTGCGGATCGGAGTCGTGCACGATGCCCGCGCCGGCCTGCACGTGCAGGCGACCGTCCTGGATGACCGCGGTGCGGATGGCGATGGCGGTGTCGGCGTCGCCCCACCAGTTCAGGTAGCCCACGGCGCCCGAATAGATGTTGCGCTTGACCGGCTCGAGCTCGCGGATGACTTCCAGCGCGCGGATCTTGGGTGCGCCGCTAACGGTGCCGGCCGGGAAGGTGGCCTTGATGACGTCGGCGAAACCCAGGCCCGGCTGCAGCTGGCCACGCACTTCGCTGACGATGTGCATCACGTGCGAATAGCGTTCGATGATGAAACGGTCGGGCACGGTGACGCTGCCCGGGTTGGCGACCCGGCCGACGTCGTTGCGGCCCAGGTCGATCAGCATCAGGTGTTCGGCGCGCTCCTTGGGGTCGGCCAGCAGTTCGGCCTCCAGCGCGGCGTCGGCCTCGGGCGTGTCGCCGCGTGGGCGGGTGCCGGCGATCGGGCGCACCGTCACTTCCCCGCCCTGCAGGCGCACCAGGATTTCCGGCGAACTGCCCACCACCTGGGTGTCGCCCAGGTCGAGGAAGTACATGTAGGGCGACGGATTGAGCGCGCGCAGCGCCCGGTACACGTCCACCGGCCGGGCGCGGAAGGGCACGCTCAAGCGCTGGCTAAGCACCACCTGGAAGATGTCGCCGGCGCGGATGTATTCCTTGCAGCGTTCCACCGCCGCCAGGAAGCCTTCGCGGGTGAAGCCCGACACGAAGTCCTGTTCCTGCAGCAGCGACGGGTCGAGCACGTCCGGATAGCTGCGGCCGGAGTGGCGAAGGCGGTGCACCAGTTCGTCCAGCCGGCGCACGGCGCGGGCATACGCCTGCGGCTCTTCCGGGTTGGCGTGCACCACCAGGTACAGGCGGCCCTTCAGATTGTCGAAGACCGCCAGCTCTTCGCTGAGCATCAGCAGCGCATCGGGCGTGCCCAGCTGGTCGGGCTTGTCGCCGCCGGCCAGTCGCGATTCGATCCAGCCGATGGTCTCGAAGCCGAAATAACCCACCAGCCCGCCGGTGAAGCCGGGCAGTTCCGGGATGCGCGGCACCTTGAACGAGGCGCGCAGCCGGTCGACCTCGGCCAGGGGGTCCTCGAGCCCGCGGGTCTCGACGACTTCGCCGTGTTCACGCACCTCCAGCTGGTGGCCGCGGAAGGTGTAGGTGCGGCGCGCCGGCAGGCCGATGATCGAATAACGACCCCAGGTTTCGCCGCCTTCCACCGATTCGAAGAGGTAGGTGTGCGGGCCATCGGCCAGCTTCAGGTACACCGACAGCGGGGTGTCGAGGTCGGAAAGCACTTCGCGCACCACCGGGATGCGGTTGTGGCCGGCCTGGGCCAGGGTCTTGAACTGTTCGGCGGAAATCACGCACGGCGCCCGTGTTTGGCAGGCCCCGAGTATATCCGCCGCGTTTGGCTCAGGGCATGCCGCGCAAGTGAAGCACGAACTCGACGCCGTCGCCGGCCGGCAGGTTGTGGGCCTCCGCGTGGCCGCGGTGCAGGTCGGCCACCAGGCGCACCACGTACAGGCCGAAGCCCAGGTGGGCGGCGCCTTCGGCGCGCTGGGAGCTGTCGCGCAGGCTCACCAGCGAATCGAACAACCGGCCGCGCATGGCCTCGGGCAGCAGCGGCCCCTGGTTGGCCAGGGCGATGCGCACCCCGCCCTGTTCCCGGGTCGCCGACAGGCGCACCCAGCCGCGCTCGGACGTAAAGCCGCGGGCGTTGTCCACCAGCTTGTCCAGGGCCTGCACCAGCAGGTCGGGCGCCGCGCGCAACGGCAGCGGGCCGGGCGGCAGGTCCAGCCGCAACGAGCGCGGCGCCAGCAGGGCCTCGTAGGCATCGGCGCAGCCCTGCAGCAGGGCGCGCAGGTCCAGGTCTTCGGCCTCGGCGGCTTCGATGGCGTGTTCGATGCGGGTGACCTCGCTCATGGTGCGCACCAGGTGGCCCATGCGTTCGACGCCGTCGCGGGCACGCGCCACCACCACCCGCGCCTGCGGGTCGAGCCGGGCATCGTCGAGGTTGTCGAGCGAGGTCCGCACGATCGCCAGCGGCGTGTTCAGTTCATGCGAGAGCTTGCCCGACAGCGAACGCAGGTAGTCGGTGTAGGCCGCCACCTGGTCGAGCAGGCGGGCGAAGCTGCGCGACAGGTCGCCGATTTCGTCGCGGGCGCTGGTGCGCGGGAAGGGCGTGACCCGGCCTTCGCGGTCGAGCGCGTGTTCGGCGGCGTCGCGCAGGCGGCGGATGCGCTGGCCCAGGCGCGTGGCGAACAGCAGGATGATGCCGCCCGAGGCCAGGAAGGCGACCAGGCTGACGCCAAGCAGGCCCGAAAAGGCCTGGTCGGTGAGCAGCAGCACTTCGGAGTTCGAGCGTTCGATCAGCACCGCGCCGCGCACCTGCCCCGCCACTTCCAGCGGCACCGCCGCCGACAGCAGCAGGCGGGCGCCGGCCGGATCGCGGCGCCAGGCCACGGCCGGTGCGCCGGCCACGGCCCGGGCCACTTCGGCGCGCAGCAGCCGTCGCGCCGTGGGCGGCTCGTTCGCGGTCGCGGTGACGTCGCGGAACAGCAGGGCCCGGTAGATGCCGCGCCGCCAGGGCAGGATGTCCTCTTCGGACTGATCGGCGCGAAGTTCACCGGCCCGGGCCAGCACCCAGCCGTCGCGGTCGGCCACGCGCACGCGCATGCCTTCGGGTGCCAGGGCCTGCAGGACCGGCTCGAGCGAAGCCAGGACCCCGTGCAGCGGTGCGGGCCGGACCAGGCCGGCGCCGTCGAGCGTGCCGGCGGAACGGATGGCGCCGCCGGCGTCCACGTCCTGCACCCGCAGCCCGATCGCGCGAACGCTGAAGTCCTGCGGCAGGGCCAGTTCGACGTCGTAACCGCCTTCGCGTTCGCGCCAGGCGCCTTCGACGCGCACGGGCGGCGGCAGGCCGTCTTCGCCGGCCACGCGCAGCTCGCCGGGTCCGGCGTTGGCCAGGCGCAGCGCCAGCTCGCCGCCCCGGCCCAGCACCCGCAGGTGCAGGCGGTCGAAGGCCAGGTCGGCCGGCCAATGTGCGTCGCCGCGCTGCGGGCTGGCGTCGTCCACGGAAATCCACAGGTGCAGGCGTTCGCTGGCGCGGCCGGCGACGACGCGCACCCAGGGCTTCGGGCCACCAAAAACCAGCGGCACCGCAGTGGCGCCGCGCCAGTCGCTGGCATCGCCGTCGAGCCGCGGCGCGAAGTCCAGCGGATGCACGAACCAGCTTTCACCCGCCGCCGGCAGGCCGCCCGGACGCACGGCGATGCCACGCGCCAGGGCGTCGGCGGACGCCAGCAGGGCCTGTTCCTGGCCCTGGCGCAGCAGCGTTTCCATCTGCCGCACGAACTGCCAGCCGGCCCAGGGCAGCGCCAGGATCGACAGGGCCACCAGCAGCAGCTTCGCGCGCAGGCTCATGCGGGCTCAGGCGCGCCAGCGGTAACCGGCGCCGTGCACGGTGTCGATGTCGTCGAAGGCCGGGTCGAGCGCCTGGAATTTCCGGCGGATGCGCTTGATGTGGGACGTGATGGTGGCGTCGTCGACCACCACCTGGGCTTCGCGCATCAGCTGTTCGCGCGTTTTCACGTGGCCCGGGTAGCGCACCATCGCGTGCACCATCCAGAACTCGGTGACGGTGAGCGCGACGTCCCGGTCGTTCCAGGTCACGCGCATGCGCTCGAGTTCCAGCGTCAGCCCGCGCAGGCGGAACACCTGCTCCTTCACCCGCGGCGCCGCCAGCGAATCCATGCGCCGGAACAGCGCATGGATGCGCGCGGTGAGCTGGGGCAGGCTGGTGTCCTTGCTGAGGTAATCGTCGGCGCCCAGGCGCAGGCCCGAGATGACGTCCAGGTCGGAGTCGCGCGCCGTGAGGAACAGGATCGGCAGCGTCGCCGACTTCGCGCGAAGTTCCCGGCACAGGTCGAAACCGCCTTCGGGCTCGTCGCCCAGGCCGACGTCGATGATCACCAGGTCCGGAAGCTTCAGCGCGAAGGCGGCCTGCGCCTGCGTGCGGCTGGCAAGGGGCAGCACCCCGTAACCATGCCGGCGCAGGGCGTCGGCGTAGTTGTCGCGGATGGCGGGTTCGTCTTCGACGATGGCAACGGTGCGTGACATGGCGGCCAGCCTAGGCCAGCGGCACCGGGCCGGCAATGTGTTGCCCGCAAACGGCCACATTTGATCAGCGTCCCGCCCCGGCCTGCCCCGCGACGGGCCGCCGGCGGCGTTGTGATGCAGCTGTCCCCACGGAGAGCCGCCATGACCGAGCGCGAAACCCGCAAACCCCGCCTCTACCGATCCCTGCGCCGGGCCGGCTGGGCCCGCCGCTGGCTGGCCGGCCTGCTGCTGTCGCTGCTGCCGCTGCTGGCCTGGGCCGGCGAAGACCCCGAGGGCCTGATGTTCCGCGAAGGCGACCAGTGGGTCGCCAGCCTGGCCATGGACACCAGCGTGCACATGCAGGTGCACGGCCTGATGGCCGAGGTGTCGGTGCGCCAGACCTACCGCAATGATTCAAGCCAGTGGCGCGAGGGCCGCTACCTGCTGCCGCTGCCGGAAAACGCCGCCGTCGGCGCCCTGACCCTGCGCATCGGCGAACGCCTGGTCGAAGGCGAGATCCGCGAGAAGCAAGACGCCAAGGCCGTCTACGAAGCCGCGGCCGCGGCCGGCCAGCGCGCCAGCCTGGTGTCGCAGAACCGGCCGAACCTGTTCCAGACCGCGGTGGCCAACATCGGCCCGGGCGAAGAGGTCGAGATCGAAGTGCGCTACTGGCAGCCGGTGGCCTACCGCGACGGCGTGTTTTCACTGGGCCTGCCGCTGACGCTGACCCCGCGCTACCTGCCGGACGCATCGCCCGATGCCTCCTACGCCATGCACGCGACGTCGCTGGTGGCGCCCGAGGCCCTGCCCGCCGCAGCCGCCAGCGTGGATGGCGGCGTGGCCGCCGGTCCCACCGTGGCCCTGGTCGCCGACATCGATGCCGGCCTGCCGCTGCAACGCATCGAAAGCCCCACCCACGCCGTGACCGTATTCGGCCACGCGGGCCGGCACCGGGTCGAACTGAGCAACCTGGTGGAAGCCAGCGACCGCGATTTCGTCCTGGAATGGGAGCCCGTGCCGAGCAAGGCGCCGCGCAGCGCCGTGTTCCTGGACCGCGTGGCCGGCGAAGACTATGCGCTGCTGATGCTGGTGCCGCCGACCCTGCCGACCGCGCCGTTGCCGCGCGAACTGATCCTGGTGATCGACAACTCCGGCTCGATGTCCGGCGCGTCCATGGCCCAGGCCATCGAAGCCGCGGATCGCGCGCTGGCGCGCCTGCGCCCCGGCGATCGTTTCAACGTGATCCGCTTCGACGACGATTTCGACCTGCTGTTCGCCGACGCCGTGCCGGCCGAGCCGGGCAACGTCGCCCGCGCCCGCGCCTTCGTGCGCTCCCTGCGCGCCGAAGGCGGCACCGAGATGCTGCCGGCGCTGGTGGCCGCCTTCGCCGGCCACGCGCCCCAGGGCTACCTGCGCCAGGTGGTGCTGGCCACCGATGCCGCGATCGGCAACGAAGACCAGCTGCTGCGGCTGATCGAATCGGGGCGCGGCAAGAGCCGGTTGTTCCCGGTCGGCATCGGCAGCGCGCCCAACGACCACTTCCTGCGCAAGGCCGCTGAACTCGGCCGCGGCACCGGCGTGGTGGTGCGCGACGTCAACGAGGTCGCGGAAAAGATGGACGGCCTGCTGGCCAGGCTCGACCGCCCGGCCATGCGCGACATCCAGGTGGACTGGCCGGGCGTCACCGAAGCCTACCCGGCGCGCATTCCCGACCTCTACCAGGGCGAGGCGGTGCAGGTGGTCGCACGCCTGGACCGCGTGGACGGCATCGCCACCGTACGCGGCCTGGCGCCGCAGCCCTGGTCGCGCCGGCTGGCGCTGGTCAGCGAAAAATCGGTGCCGGCGCCAGGCGTGGCACGGCTCTGGGGCCGGGCGCGCATCGACGCGCTGGAAGACGAACTGCGCCGCGGCGGCGACATCGAAAGCCTGCGCCCGGCCATCGTCGACGTCGCGCTTCGCCACGGCCTGGTGAGCAGCTACACCAGCCTGGTCGCGGTCGACAAGACGCCTGCGCGCCCCGCCGACGAGATGCTCGCCAGCACGCGCCTGGCCAACGCGACGCCGGCCGGCAGCCTGGCCTTCGCCCAGGGCAGCACGGGCTGGATGCGCGACCTGTTCCTTGCAGCCGTATTGCTGCTCGGCAGCCTGCTGCTGCTGCGGGTGAGGACCTGACGATGGCCGCCCGCCTGCTCGCCTGCCTGTTCTGCGCACTGCTGATGGTCGTGCTGCGTCCCACCGACACCCCCCTGCAGGAGACATCGACATGGTCCTGATCGTTGAAAACCGCAGTCGTTTCCCCGCCCCGGCGCCCGAGCCGGGCCCGCGCTCGACCGAACAGGCGCTGGCGCACATGCACTGGTTCTTCGTGCCCGCCGACGCCAGCCCGCTGCTGCGCCGTCGGCCGTTTCCCCTGCCCTCCCCCCAGGCCGCGCAGGAGGCGCGGTGAATTTCGCCCCGGCATCATGGATGCACCCTCGGGACACGGACGTCCCACCAATGCAGCGCCGCGTGCCACGGCCGCGCGCTCTTCGCGGCAGCGCCGCACCGGCCCGGCGCTGCCTGGCCAGGGCCCTGCTGCTCGCCGCCGGGCTGCTGGCGGTGCAGGCGGCCTGGCTGCCGGCCAAGGCCGCGCTGGCGCAGGGACTGCTTGCGGCGTCCTGGCAGCAGTCCCTGGCCGACGGCGAACCGCACCGCCCCTGGCCCTGGGCCGATACGCACGCCGTGGCGCGGCTGTCCTCGCCGCGGCTGGGGATTTCCCAGGTGGTGCTGGCGGGCGACAGCGGCCGCAGCCTCGCCTTCGGGCCGGGCTGGGCGGAATCGAGCGCCTCGCCGGGCACGCGCGGCACGGTCGTCATCAGCGGCCATCGCGACACCCACTTCCGCTGGCTGCAGGACCTGCGCCACGGCGACGTGCTGGACCTGCAGTCGCGCGACGGGCCGCGCCGTTACGAAGTGGCCGCTACCCGCGTCGCCGACGCCCGCCACGAGCGCATCGTGGCCACCGACCACGACCAGCTGCTGCTGGTCACCTGCTGGCCCTTCGACGCCACCGCGGCGCGCGGGCCGCTGCGCTACCTGGTTACGCTGCGGCCACTTCCGAGCGCATCTTCGCGATGACCTCGCGGTAATCGGGCGCGTTGAAGATGGCCGAACCGGCGACGAAGGTGTCGGCGCCGGCGGCGGCGATGGCGCGGATGTTGTCGGTCTTCACGCCGCCGTCGATTTCCAGGCGGATGGGCTTGCCGAGCCGGTCGATGCGTTCGCGCACGCGCTTGAGCTTGTCCAGCGCCGACGGGATGAAGGCCTGGCCACCGAAGCCCGGGTTGACCGACATCAGCAGCACCAGGTCGAGTTCGGGCAGTACGTAGTCCAGCACCTCGACCGGCGTGCCCGGATTGAGCACCAGGCCGGCCTGGCAGCCCTGCGCCTTGATCAGCTGCACGGTGCGGTGCACGTGCTCGCTGGCCTCCGGGTGGAAACTGATTAGGCTGGCCCCGGCGGCGGCGAAGTCCGGCACGATGCGGTCCACCGGCTTCACCATCAGGTGCACGTCGATCGGCGCGGTGACGCCGTGCTTGCGCAGCGCCTCGCACACCAGCGGGCCGATGGTGAGGTTGGGCACGTAATGGTTGTCCATCACGTCGAAGTGCACCCAGTCGGCGCCGGCGGCGATCACCGCGTCCACTTCCTCGCCCAGCTTGGCGAAATTGGCCGACAGGATGGACGGGGCGATGATGCAGTTGGACATGGTGGCCTCAGTGCTTGTTGCGAAGCTTCTTGATGCGGTCGTAGGCGTGGTTGATTTCGCGCGCCTTTTCCTCGGCCTGCTTGCGCAGGTCCTCGGCGATGCCGCCCAGGCGGTCGGGGTGGTACTGGGTGATCAGCCGGCGATAGGCGCGGTCGATTTCGGCTTCGCTGGCGTCTTCGGTCAGGCCCAGCACCGCATAGGGATCGTATTTCTTCGCACGAAACCAGTCCGCGTCGAAGGCATGGCCCAGGGCCAGGCCCAGCACCGCGCCGGCCGGGTGGCGCAGCAGCAGCCAGCCGGCGATGAATCCGAACAGTTTCCCGTACCACCTCATGGCTGGCTCCCGCCGGCGAAACCCGACTGGGCCGCGTACCAGGCCGCCAGGGCCTCGATGTCGGCGGGCTGCAGTGCGTTGGCCAGGCTGGTCATGGGTTCGTGCCGGCGTTCGCCGCTGCGGTAGGCCGCCAGGGAGCGGGCCAGGTAAAGGCGATCCTGGCCGCCCAGGTGCGGCGTGCCGGCGGTGCGGCTGGTGCCGTCGTCGCCGTGGCAGGCGGTGCACAGGCCGAGTTTGGCCGGGCGCTCAGGCGAACCACCGGCGCTGGCGGCCGGCGGCGGCGGGGCGGCGGTCTGGCCGTCGGCGCAGGCCACCAGCGGGGCCAGTACCAGGCCCAGGATGAGGGTGGGTCGGAGCATGCGGCGATTCTAGCAGCCGGCCCGGCAGCCGGGCGCGCACCGGGACCCATAGAGACGTACAATGGCCGGCCCGGTACCGTTGCAAGAGACGCCCGTGCCCACCACCCTGCATACCGCCGAGCTTCCCGGCCTGCCCCTGCTCCATCGCGGCAAGGTCCGCGACGTGTTCGAACTGCCGGGCAAGCGCCTGCTGATGGTCGCCAGCGACCGGCTTTCGGCCTTCGACGTGGTGCTGCCCGACCCGATCCCGGGCAAGGGCGAGATGTTGTGCCAGATCAGCAACTTCTGGTTCGACAAGACCGCGCACCTGGTGCCCAACCACCTCACCCACGAACCGGTGTCCTCGGTGCTGCCCGAAGGCACGGATTCTGCCCTGTACGCGCGGCGTTCGGTGGTGTGCAAGAAGCTGCGGCCGGTGCCGGTGGAAGCGATCGTGCGTGGCTACCTCATCGGCAGCGGCTGGAAGGACTACCAGCGCACCGGCGCGGTCTGCGAAATCCGCCTGCCCGACGGCCTGCGCCAGGCCGAACGCCTGCCCCAGCCGATCTTCACGCCTTCGAGCAAGGCCGCGCCCGGCGAACACGACCAGAACATCAGCTTCGACACCATGGTCGCCCAGGTCGGCGCCGACCTGGCCGAACAGATCCGCGCCGCCACGCTGCAGATCTACAAGTTCGCGGCCCGGCATGCGCGCGAGCGCGGCATCATCATCGCCGACACCAAGCTGGAGTTCGGCCTGGACGAAAACGGCGTGCTGCACGTCATGGACGAAATGCTGACGCCCGACAGTTCGCGCTTCTGGCCGGCCGACCTGTACGAGGTGGGCACCAGCCCGCCCAGCTACGACAAGCAGTTCGTGCGCGATTACCTGGAAACCCTGGACTGGGACAAGACCGCGCCCGGCCCGCGCCTGCCGGCCGACGTGATCGAAGGCACCCGCGCCAAGTACGCCGAAGCCCTGGACCGACTGGCCGACATCAAACTCGATTGAAGGAGACCACGATGGCTACTTCGCCCGACCTGATCGACACGCCCGACCCGCGCCGGCCGATCGACCGCTGGCTGCACAGCTATTCCGGCGACCACCAGGACGCCACCAACCAGGCCATCCACCTGGTCTGCGTACCGGCGATCGTCTGGTCGGTGACGGCGGCGCTGTGGATCATCCCGGTGCCCGCGGCGCTGGCCCGGCCCGGCGCCTGGATGGGGCTGGCGATGTTCCTGGCCCTGGCCTGGTACTGGCGGCTGTCGCGACCGCTGGCGCTGGGCGCGCTGGGGGTGTTCGCCCTGTTCGGCCTGGCCAATTACCTGCTGTGGCAGCAGCTGGGCACGGCCGGCCTGGGCTGGCTGGCGCTGGGCGTGTTCGTCGTCGCCTGGATCGGCCAGTTCATCGGCCACAAGATCGAAGGCCGCCGGCCCAGCTTCTTCACCGACCTCAAGTACCTGCTGGTCGGGCCGCTGTGGACGCTGGACAAGCTCTACCGCAAGGCCGGCTGGCCGCACTGAACCCGGGCCACGAAAAAGGGCGCGGCTGCCTGGCAGCCGCGCCCTTTTCTTTGCGCTGGTGGTGGCTTACGCCCCGGCCATCATGCCGGCACCCAGGCCCAGCATGCCCAACAGCACGGTGGCGACGACGCCGATCACGATGAAGATCAGCAGGTAGACAAGGGCCACCAGCAGCGAGCGGCCATAACCGATCGCGATTCCGCCGGGCCGCTTGATGAGCCAGTTGACGCATGCGGCGATGATGAAAAGATTGACGATGGCGCTGACGGCCATCACGCCCATCATCGCCATGCCGGCGCCCGCCATCGCCGCGGCCGCGGCATCGGGATCGCTGGCGGCCAGCCCGCCTCCCATCAGCCCGCCACCGACGCCGAAGACCATCGTCAGCACGATGTTGACGATGAAGCCCAGCACCGCCGCCGCCAGCACCGCCAGCAGCGCGCGGCCGTAACCGGGTGAAAAGCCCGCCACCATGCGGACGGAAAGCTTGAGTACCAGGCCGGCGACCAACAGCCCCACAAGCACCGCGACCAGCATGATCACGAGTGCTCCCCCCATTGCTGCCATTTCCATTGCGAATCTCCCCATTCGAAAGGATCGCGCCAGCACGGCGCAGGCCGACTGTGACCCGATCAGGCGCCCGGGGCAAGCCGGGCCATAATGTGGCCTTCCCCGACCGGGCCCGACCATGCCTCCACGCGACATCCTGCTGGCCCTGCTGGTTTGCCTGGCCTGGGCCGGAAACTTCCTGGGTTCGGCCACCGCGCTGCGGGAAATGCCGCCGCTGCTGTTCACGGCGCTGCGGCTGGTGTTGCTGGTGCTGCTGCTGGCGCCCTTCCTGCGCCGCCCCGGGCCCGGGCAATGGCCACGCCTGCTGGCGATAACGATGTGCACGGGCGTGATGCACTTCGGCCTTAGCTTCTGGGCACTCAAGCTCGCCGGCGACCTCAGCTCGCCGTCGATCGTGATGCAAAGCTACATCCCGTTTTCGGTCCTGCTGGCCTGGGCTTTCCTGGGGGAACGATTCGCCTGGCGCACGGGCGCGGCGATCGCACTGAGCTTCGGCGGCGTGCTGGTGCTCGGATTCGACCCCCTCGTGCTCGACAACCCGTCCTCGCTGGGCCTCATGCTGGCCTCGGGGTTCTTCCTGGCGGTCAGCACGGTGCTGATGCGCGACCTCGGTGGCGTCACCCGCTACGGGCTGCAGGCCTGGATCGCGCTGGTGGGCGTGTTTCCACTGCTGGGGCTGAGCCTGTGGCTGGAACCGGGTGCCATCACCCGGCTCGGCGGCGTCTCCGGCACCGCCTGGGCCGGCGTGGCCTACGCGGCCATCGTCGCTTCGGTGATCGGGCACGGCATCTACTACAGCCTCGTGCAGCGCCATGCCGTGGCCAAGGTGATGCCCTGGCTGCTGCTGACGCCGGTATTCGCCACCGGCCTGGGCATCGCCTTCTGGGGCGACCGGCCCGGGCCGAAACTGCTGGTCGGCGGCGCCATGACCCTGGCCGGCATCCTGCTGATCGCCCTGCGTTCGCAGGCCAAGGCCCGACCGGCGCCGGTGGCTGAAGAACTCTGATTCTTGCCGCGGACCGACGCTTCCAACAAAGAAGGCGGGCCGAAGCCCGCCTTCCCAAAGCAGCGATATGCCCGTGGATTACAGGCGCGGGGTCCAGGTGTCCTTTTCGCCCGGGCGCAGCAGCAGGCGGCACAGCGCGGGCAGGAAGATGATGGCGGCGATCATGTTCACGATGAACATGAAGGTCAGCATGATGCCCATGTCGGCCTGGAACTTGAGGTCGGAGAAGATCCACATCGCCACGCCCACGGCCAGCGTCAGCGCGGTGTAGAAGATCGCGATGCCGGTGGTCTTGAGCGCGATGAAATAACTTTCCGACAGCGTGCGGCCCGGCGTCTGCATGGCCTCGCGCATGCGCGCGAAGATGTAGATGGCGTAGTCCACGCCGATGCCGACGCCCAGGGCGACCACGGCCAGCGTGTTCACCTTCATGCCGATGTCCAGCTCGACCATGACCGAATGGCCAAGCTCGGTGACCAGGATCAGTGGCAGCAGGATGCACAGGGCCGACAGCGGGCTGCGGAAGCTGATAAGGCACATCACGAACACCGCCGCGTACAGCAGGTACAGGATGGTGTGCTCGGACGCACGCACGGTGTCGTTGGTGGCGGCCATCACGCCGACGTTGCCGGTGGCCAGCCGCAGGTTCACCTGGTCGGAGGTGAAGCCCGGCTCGTTGGCGGCCTGTTCGGCCAGGCGCACGCGCAGGTTGCCTTCGGCGTAGGCGTTGTTTTCCTCGCGGAACTGCTTCACCGCCGCGACCACGCGGTCGATGGTGGTGGCCCGGTGGTCGGAGGTGAAGATGGTGATCGGGATCGCGCTGCAGTCGCTGTTGAGCAGGCCCGAATCGGTTTCGAAACTCTGGGTGGCCTGGCGCAGGGTGTCCGGGTCGCGCGGCAGCACGCGCCAGGCGGCCAGGCCGTCGTTCCAGCCGGCGTTGACGATCTTGGCGGCCGCCGGCAGCGTGATCACCTGCTCGACGCCTTCGACGTTCTGCATGTGCCAGGCGAAGCGGTCGATCGTTTCCATCGCCGCGAACGAGGTGGTGCAGGCCGACGGGCCGGCCTCGGCGATGACGTTGAGGATGTCCACGCCCAGCGCGAAGCGGTCGGCGATGAGCACGGCGTCCTGGTTGTAGCGTGCGTCGGCGTGCAGTTCGGCCACGCCCTGCTGGGCGTCGCCGATCATGACCTTGTTGCCGTGCTGCCAGGCGAAGAACCAGCCCAGCACGCCGACGGCCACGACCAGCCAGGCCACCCTGGGCCGGCTAAGGCGCGAAAGAGTCGCCCAAATGCGGTCGAAGCGGGTCAGCTGGCGCAAGCGGAACTCGCGCTTGCGGTCGAGGTTGCGCAGCCGGGTGTAGCTGAGCAGGACCGGCAGCAGCACCAGGTCGGTGAGGATGGTCAGGGCGACGCCGACGGTGGCGGTGATCGCCAGCTCGCGCACCATGTCGATGGGGATCACCATGATGGCGCCGAAGCCGATGCAGCCGGCCAGCAGTGCCACAGTGCCCGGAATCAGCAGCATGCGGAAGGACAGGCGCGCGGCCTCGAGCGGCTCGACCGCGTTCTTGGCGCTGGCGCGCAGCTCCTCGACGGTGCCCTCTTCCAGGCCGCCGAAGAATATCTCGCCGCGGAAGCGGTTGATCATCTGCTCGCCGTGACTGACCGCGATCGCGAATATCAGGAAGGGCGTGAGCATGTTCATCGGGTCGATGCCAAAGCCCATCAGCTGCAGGGCGCCCAGCATCCACACCACCGACACCAGGGCGGCGGCGACCGTAAGCGAGGCCAGCTTGACCGAGGTCGAATACAGGAACAGCAGCAGCCAGGTGAAGCCGATCGTCAGCGCGAAGAACTTGATGACCGAGCGAGCGCCATCGCTGATGTCGCCGACCATCTTGGCGAAGCCGATGATGTGCACGCTGTGGTTTTCGTCTTCGTACTTCTGGCGGATCGCCTCGAACTGGTCGGCGACCTCCTGGTAGTCGAGCTTGTTGACGTCGCTTTCCGGGATCAGGTCGGCCCAGATCATCGCGCCGGAAAAGTCCTTGGCGACCAGGCGGCCGACGATGTTGGCCTTGAGGATGTTGCTGCGGATCTGCTCGAAGTCGTCGGGCAGGGCCTGGAAGCCTTCCACGTTGGGCGTGAAGGTCTGCGGGATGACGTTGCCGCCGGACAGGCCGTCCTCGACCACTTCGATGAAACGCACGTTCGGCGTGAACAGCGAACGGGCGCGGGCGTCGTCAGTCGCCGGCAGGTTGATCACCTCGTTGGTGACCTTCTCCAGCGTTGACATGAACTGCTGGTCGAACATGTCGCCGTCCTTCGCGATCACGGCGACGAGCACGCGGTTGGCGCCGCCGAACTCCGCCTCGTAATCCTGGAAGGTCTGCATGTACTCGTGCTGCAGCGGCACCTGCTTCTTGAAGCCGGCATCGACCTCGAGCTGGCTGGCGAAGTACGCCATCGCCACCGTGATCAGGGCGAACAGGACCAGGATGACCGGCCGGTTCGCGAAGACGATCTTCTCGGCGATCCGGGCGAAGGGGCCGGGCTGGCTGTTGGGCAGGCTCATGTGAACTCCCTTACTGCGGGCGGAACAGGCCGGCGCCCTTGTCGCCGACCACGATGAAGCCGGCATCGCCGGCCGGCAGGACCCCGGTCAGGTTCGGCGTTTCGCCGTTCGCCATCTCGAAGCGGGTCTCGGTGAACGGCGAATCGGCATCGGCCCGCATCAGCACCACGCCATTGGCGCCGACCAGGATGGCGCCGCCGTCGGCCAGGGCGTGCCCGCCCATCAGCGAGGTGCCCACGCCGGTTTCCACCGTGGTCCAGCTGCGGCCCAGGTCGCGCGACTCGAGCACGTTGCCGCGCAGGCCATGCACCAGCAGGTGGTCGCCGCCGAAGGACAGGATGCCGAACATCGAGCCTTCGTAGGGAAGCCGGTCGCGCTCCCAGGTCTGGCCACCGTCGGTGGAGCGGAAAAAGGCGCCGCGTTCGCCGGCGATGACCAGGTGGCCTTCGTCGGTGCGGGTCATGGCGTAAAGATGCGGGTCGGACTCGGCCTCGAGCTCGAGGTCGGAGGCGTCGAAGGTCCAGTCGTCGGCCGCGGGCGCTTCGGCCGCGGCTGCAGGTGCTTCTGCCGCCGGCTCGGGTTCGTCGTAATTGATGATGCCGCGCGGCGACCAGGTGACGCCGCCGTCGGTGGTTTCAAGGAACATGGCGTAGGCACCGACGGCGAAGCCGTTCATGCCGTCCACCATCAGGATGTCCATCACCGGCACGCCGTCCAGCGGGTCGGCGTAGTCGGGCGTCCAGACCTGCAGGCGGCGCCGGGACCAGGACTGGCCGCCGTCCGTGGAATGCACGATGACACCGTCGTGGCCACCGGCCCACAGAACGCCGTCGGCACTGGTGATCGAGGTCAGGGTGGAACGGGTCGGCACCGGGGCCTGCTTCCAGTCCTGGCCGTCTTCCGACACCAGGATGTGGCCGCGTTCGCCGACGACGAAATAACCGGCGGAAGTCTGGACGGCACCGAGCAGCAGCGACTGGCTGGCGCGCGGCATCATTTCCGCGTCCAGCGTGGCCGGGTCGGCCGCCGCCGCGGTGGCTTCGCCGACATCCGTTCCCGAACCATCCAGCGGCTCGGCGGGCCCGGCGGGGTCGAGCATCGCCTCATCGGCCATGTCATCGGTCGCGGGCGTCTGTTCGTCCTGGGCTTGCGCCGCCAGCGGCAGCAGCATCGCCAGCAGCAGGGCGCCCGCAAGGCGCGTGCGGTTGATTGGCTTGCTCGACATCGTCTCCCCCTTCCGACTCCCCCGCGTCGCGCGGGGCCCTCAACGCAGCCGCGCCCTTTCGGGCGCGGCTGGTGTTTCCTTCACTCGTGGATCAACGCACGCCCGAGGTGCGCAGGTTTTGCGGCGAGTAGTTCGCCGGCGTGCTCTGGTAGCCAAAGTCACGCACCTTGTCCTCGTTGTCGAGCAGCATGGTGATGTAGCGGCCGGACTTGAGGTCGTGGTGGGTTTCGAGGGTGGACCAGAAGGTCGGGACCTCGTAGTAGTTCACCGACGGCGCATCGGAGTAGCGCCACAGGTTGCCCTGGCCGTCGTAGTGGTCGATCAGCATGATCTGCCAGCTGTCTTCGTCCACGTAGAAGGTGCGGCGGCTGTTGATGTGGCGCATGCCTTCCTTGAGCTTGGCCTCGACCACCCACACGCGGTGCAGTTCGTAACGCATGTGGTCGGGGTTGAGGTGGCCCGGGCGGATCAGGTCGGCAACCTTGGTCTGGTCGCTGTGCGCCTTGTAGGCGTTGTACGGGACCAGCATTTCCTTCTTGCCCACCAGCTCCCAGTCGAAGCGGTCCATGGCGCCATTGAACATGTCGGTCATGTCGTTGGTGCGCAGGCCGTCCGAGGCGGTGCCTGGGTTGTCGTAGGCCACGTTCGGGGCGCGGCGCACGCGGCGCTGGCCCGGGTTGTAGACCCACGCCTGGCGCGGCGCGGCGGCCGCGTTCAGGGTTTCGTGCACCAGCAGCACCTGGCCGGCAAGGCGCGCCGGACCCAGTACTTCCTGCTTGAAGTACAGCAGGATGTTGTTGATGTTCTCGGAGGTGTTGCCCGGCTTGTAGTACAGGCCCAGCAGTTCCTCGCGCACCTTGGTCAGCGTGAAGTTGCCGCTGGCGGTCGGCGCGGCCTGGTTCGAGTAGCTGATGACCGACAGGCCCTTGTACTTGAGCTTGTGGTTCCAGATGACCTCGTAGGCGTTCTGCGGGATCGGGAACGGGATGCCCTCGGCGCAGTTCTGCACGCCTTCGCCGTTGGAAACCAGCTTGCACTGGGTGGCGTTGCGCTTGGTGAACTCGTAGGTGCGCTGCGGGAACGAGGCGCTGCGGCGGGTCGGGTACACGTCCATGCGGAAGGTCGGGTACTTGGCGAACATCGCCTTCTGGCCCGGCGACAGCACGTTGGCGTACTGCGCCTGGTTGGCCCGCGAAACCGAGTACAGCGGCTTGTCGGCCGCGAACGGGTCGGGGTGGAAGGTGCCGACGCGGAAGCCCGCGGGCGGACGGGTGATGCCGCCATCCCAGGCCGGGATGGTGCCGGCGGCGTTGCCGGCCTTTTCGGCGCCCACCGGGGTGAGTTCACGGCCCAGCTTGGCCGCTTCCTCGGCGCTGACCGCGGCCTGCACCATTCCGGTGCCAGCGGCCAGGACGGCGCCGGCCGCGAGGGCCAGTGCGTGTTTCCTGTTGATCTTCATCCGTATGCCTCCTGGGCTCAGAACGAGTACTTGACGGTGAACGCCGCGAAGTCGCGGTCGTGGATCTGGTTATATTGCTTGGCCCCGCTGAACGAGGTGTAGCTGAGGTCGAACACCCACTGCTGCAGGTAGTTCGCTTCCACGCCCAGGGTCAGGGACTTGCGATCTTCCAGGAAGTTCCCGCCAGGTCCCGGGGTGATGCCGCTCACGTCATGATTGAAGGCGACGCGTGGCGAAAGCGTGATCGACGTACCAAATGCACCGTTGTAGTCGGCGCGGGCCGCCAGGCGGTAACCCCACGAGAACGCGGTCGGGAAACCGCCGCCCAGGGTCTGCGGATTGCGCATGCAGCCGAAGGCCAGCGCGCCCGGGCCCGGGAAACCGGCCGCCAGCACGTCGCCCACGTCGCAGCCGCCGCCGGTGTCGGTGCCTTCACCTTCGTAACGCAGCTCGGAATGCGACGGCAGGTCCCAGACCTCGGTGCCACCCACTTCGGCGACCACGGCCAGCTGGTTGGCGCCCAGCACGTCGGCGAAGAGCTTGGTGAAGGTCATCTGCACCTGGCTGACTTCATGTTCGCGCCAGCCGCGCACTTCCTGGCCCAGCGCGTAGTTGCCCAGCTGGCTGTTGAACTGCAGCGCCGGCACCGGGATGAACGGGTTGAGCGGGCTCAGCGCCGCGAACAGCAGCTCGACGTCGTCGACCTGCAGCGGCATGTTCGGGCGGTGGCTGATTTCACCCTGCCAGGCGACGCCGCCGGGCAGCGTGGTGTTCCAGCTCAGGCCGTAGAGCTGGATGTCTTCCGGGTATTCGGCGAAGAAGCGGCCCGAGGCGGCGCCAACCAGCGGGTTGTTGACCGCGCGGCCCGACAGCAGCGGCACGCGGCTGTGGTAGTTCAGGAAGTAGAAGCCGAACTCGGTCTCGTTCAGCGACGGCGCGAACCAGCGCAGCGCCATGCCGTACTGGCCGTCGTCGCTGGCGTTGCGGTTGGGCAGGCGGCCCACCGCGTTGCCGCAGCCGATGGCGATGATCTGGCCGGCGGTGGCCGGGCCGTAGATCGCGGCCAGGTCGGCGAAGCGGTCGGAGGTGGCGTAGCCGGCCGGGCCGTTGTAGCAGGTGCTGAAGAAACGCTCGGGGTTGTAGACCGGCTGCGGCGTGGTGCCGAAGCCCAGCATCACGTAGGTGCCGCCCGGGCTGGCGAAGTCGTTGGAGCTGAAATAGGTGCCGGCGGCATCGATTTCGATTTCCTCGAACTCGAACAGGTACACCGCTTCGAGCGAGACGTTGTCGCTCAGGCTGATCGAGCCGTAGAGCATGTCGATCGGCAGGAAGGCCTCGCGCAGCTCGGCGCCGGCGACGCGCAGCGCCGAAAGGTCGACCGGGTTGATGACGTTGATGCCGTTCTGGATGAAGGTGCTTTCACCCCAGCTGACCACCTGGCGACCCAGGCGGACGGTGCCGGCCAGGCTGCCGTCGTCGGCCAGCGCGAAGTTCTTGAACACGAAGGCGTCGAGCATGCGGAAGCGCTGGCCGATGCGGTCCTGCGCTTCTTGGGTGAGGTCGTCGCGACCTTCGTTCTCGAAGTCGTGGAAGTACGTGGCGCGCATGAACATGCCCCAGTCGCGGTAGTTCAGGCTGAGCTCGGAAGTCAGCTTGATCGCGCTGGAGATGGCGTCGCCTTTGTCGTACTTGAGGTTGCCGTCGTCGCGGTTGGCCGAGAAGCGGCCCATCGCGGCGACCTGTTCCGGGGAGCCCGGCACGCCGCCGGTGCTGGTGCAGCGACCCGGGCCGACCGGAATCGGGCCCAGCGGCACGTTCTGGGTGCACAGCAGCGGGTTGAACCAGGACTTGCCGATGAGGTTCGGGTCCTGGTCTTCCACGCGCCAGGAATAGCCGTACGACACCGTGGTGTCGAAGCTGCCCTGGAGCTCGCCACGCGAGAACTCGATGGCCTGGGCGGCCGGGGCCATCAGCAGGCCGAGCGCGACGGCTGCGGCGAGACGGGCACGAGCGACCTGCCCGTGGTTTGCATGCAGTTTCTTCATGGGTGCTTCCCCTGGGTTCGGATCGACGGCTGGGTGGTGGGTGGGACTCTAGAGCATTTCCTCTAGGCATATTAATTGTTCGTTAGGAAATGGCAATGCTGTTGCGTATGGTCAGCCCGGAAAATCCTCCGGACCCGGCCTGAACGGCCTGGCCGGCAGGCCCAGCGCAGCCCGCACGGGGCCGCCGTCATAGGCCAGGTCGCGGTCGAGCCGGGCCACCACGCCGGGCCCCGGGCCGCGGCGCCCGGCCAGGGCCAGGCCCAGCCGGAACAACGGCGCCGGCACCCGCAGCAGGCGCGCGCCGGGCGCGGCCGCGTCCAGGCAGCGCGCCACCATGGCGTCGTAGGCAAGGGTTTCGCCGCCGGGCAAGTCGAAGTGGCCAGCCACCGGCTCGGGCGCCCGCAGCGCCGCCAGCACCGCCGCGGCCACGTCGTCGGCATGCACCGGCTGGCGCAGGCCGTGGGCCGTGCGCGGCAGCGGCAGCCAGCGCCAGCGCCGGGCCAGCGCCACCCAGCGCGCCAGGTTCCGGTCGCGGCCGCGGCCCCAGATCAGGGTCGGGCGCAGCAGGGTCAGCGCGCAGCCGCGCTTTTCGCAGCAAGCCGCCAACCGCGCCTCGCAGTCGGCGAGCCGGCCGGCCAGCGCGCGCTCGCCCGGGTCCGGGGAATCGGCCTTGCCGTGCCGGCTGGTCGAGCCCAGCACCACCAGCCGGCGCGGCGCCAGCGACGAGGCTTCGAACCAGTCCGTGAAGGCGTCCAGCGGACCGAGGCTGGCGATGGCCTGCACCGGCGGCGGGTCGGCCAGGCCGGGCAATCCGCCCACGATCCACTGCCACCGGTCCCCGGCGGCAGGCGCCTGCCGGGTGACCGCCCAGGCCAGCGGATCACCCGGCTGCAGCTGGTCGCGCAGGGACTCGCCGACCAGTCCGGTCAAGCCGAACACGCCCCAGCCCCGCACCTGTTCCCCGAGCATTTCCATGGCCCGAGCATACCTTCGGGGGCCACGTGCACGGCGCGTTGGCGCATCGATGCGCTAGACTCGGCGGCCAACTTCGTCGTGCGACGACACCCGAAACCGCCGCCCCGGCCGCAGGCCGCCCGGGCGCGGCCAGGCAAGGAACGCGATGCTCGGACTACTGCTGGCCATCCCCTTCGTGCTCGCACTCGTGGTGGGCATGCTGCCCGACCGCCAGCGCCGCCCGGCCGCCTGGCTGGCGGGCCTGGCCCCCGTCGCCGGCCTCGTGCTGCTGGCGCTGATGACCCCCGACGTGATGTCGGGCGAGGGCGTGCGCAGCCTGCTGCCGTGGATCCCGGCCATGGGCCTGGACCTGTCGCTGCGGCTGGACGGCCTGGCCTGGATGTTCGCCGGCCTGGTGCTGGGCATCGGCGCGCTGATCGTGCTCTACGCCAGCTATTACCTGGACGCGAACGACAGCATGCCGCGCTTCCTGGCCTTCCTGCTGCTGTTCATGGGCGCGATGCTGGGCATGGTGATCGCCGGCAACCTGGTGCTGCTGGCGGTGTTCTGGGAACTGACCTCGATCAGCTCCTTCCTGCTGATCGGTTTCTGGAACCACCGCCAGGACGCCCGCGACGGCGCCCGCATGGCCCTTGCCATCACCGGCGCCGGCGGGCTGGCGCTGCTGGGCGGCGTGATCCTGCTGGGCCGCATCACCGGCAGCTACGAACTGGACGTGGTGCTGGCGTCGGGACCGCAGATCCTGGCCAGCCCGCTGTATCCGTATGCGCTGGTGCTGGTGCTGCTGGCGGTGTTCACCAAGAGCGCGCAGTTCCCTTTCCAGTTCTGGCTGCCGCATGCGATGGCGGCGCCGACGCCGGTGTCGGCCTACCTGCATTCGGCGACGATGGTGAAGGCCGGCGTGTTCCTGCTGGCGCGGCTGCACCCGGCGCTGGCGGGAAGCGACCTGTTTTTCTACCTGGTCAGCGGCGTCGGCGCGATCACCCTGCTGGTGGGCGCCTGGCACGCGATCTTCCAGCATGACCTCAAGGGCCTGCTGGCCTATTCGACCATTTCGCACCTGGGCCTGATCACGCTGCTGTTCGGCCTGTCCACCCCGATGGCGGTGGTGGCGGGCCTGTTCCACATCCTCAACCACGCCACCTTCAAGGCTTCGCTGTTCATGGCCGCCGGCATCATCGACCACGAAACCGGCACCCGCGACATGCGCCGGCTGGGCGGCCTGCTGCGCGTGCTGCCCTACACCGGCATCCTGGCGATCATCGCCTCGCTGGCGATGGCGGGCGTGCCGCTGCTCAACGGCTTCCTGTCCAAGGAAATGTTCTTCACCGAAGCGCTGGAAGTCCGCGGCCACATGTTCATGCGCTGGGGCATCGCCGGCGCCGCAGTGCTGGCCGGTGCCTTCGGCGTGGCCTACAGCCTGCGTTTCGTGCACGACACCTTCTTCGGCGACGGGCCGGTGCGCATCGACCGCACCCCGCACGAGCCGCCGCGCTTCATGCGCATCCCGGTCGAGATCCTGGTGATCCTGTGCCTGGCCGTGGGCATCGCGCCGGCGCTGACCATCGCGCCGGTGCTGCAGGCCGCGGCCCAGGGCGTGCTGGGCGACAACGTGCCCTATTACAGCCTGTCCATCTGGCACGGCTTCAATACGCCGTTCATGATGAGCCTGGCGGGCCTGGCCGCCGGCATCGCGCTTTATTTCGGCATCCGCCGGCTGATCGACCTCTACGGCGTCAGCTACGACTCGCGCGGGCGGCGGCTTTACGAATGGAAGGTCGCCGAGGCCGTGCGCCTGGCCGGCAAGCTCACCGCACGCCTGGAAAACGGCAGCCTGCAGCGCTACCTGGTGCTGATGGTCCTGTCGGCGCTGGCGCT
This sequence comes from Arenimonas soli, assembly GCF_014643775.1. Classification (GTDB taxonomy): domain Bacteria; phylum Pseudomonadota; class Gammaproteobacteria; order Xanthomonadales; family Xanthomonadaceae; genus Arenimonas; species Arenimonas soli. The sequence goes on along the minus strand of NZ_BMKC01000003.1, from coordinate 205,771 downwards.
GGGCATCGTGCCCTTCCTATCGTCCGATCTCGTCTTCAGCGGCCGGTCCCAGCCGATGCCGCCGCTGGCCTGGCTGGTCTGGGGCATCGGCATGGTGGCCACCGTGGCCACCGTCGTGCTGCACCGTCGCCGCCTGCTGGCGCTGGTGGTGATGGGCGCGGTCGGCCTGGCGGTCAGCCTGGCTTTCGTGCTGCTGTCGGCGCCCGACCTGGCGCTGACCCAGCTGCTGGTGGAAATGGTGACGATCGCGCTGATGCTGCTTTCCCTGAACTACCTGCCGGCCGAGTCCGCGCCCGAACCCTCGCGACTGCGCCGCTGGCGCGACGCCGTCATCGCGCTGGCGGCCGGCGGCGGCGTCGCGGCGCTGGCCTACGCCATCATCACCCGGCCGCTGGACACCGTGGCCTCGCAGATCCTGGCCCTGTCCCTGCCCGAAGGCGGCGGCAGCAACGTGGTGAACGTGATCCTGGTGGATTTCCGCGGCTTCGACACCCTGGGCGAGATCGCCGTGTTCGGCATCGCCGGCCTGGTGGTGCACGCCATGCTGCGGCGGGCGCGCATGCTGCCCGAGCGCCGTGTCGAGGGCTCGCCCGACCCGCTGGTGATTCCCAACACGGTGGCGCGCCTGCTGCTGCCGCTGGCGCTGGCGGTGTCGCTGTACCTGTTCCTGCGCGGCCACAACCTGCCCGGCGGTGGCTTCATCGCCGGCCTGGTGCTGGCGGTGCCGGTGCTGCTGCAGTACGTGCTGTCGGGCAATGAGTACATGGAACAGCGCCTGGGCTTCGACTACCCGCGCGTCATCGGCCTGGGCCTGCTGCTGGCGCTGCTTACCGGCGTCGGCAGCTGGGTGCTCGGTTACCCGTACATGACCAGCCACACCGACTACGTGGCCGTGCCGCTGCTGGGCAAGCTGCCCATGGCCAGCGCCTTGGTCTTCGACATCGGCGTGTACCTGGTGGTGGCCGCCGGCAGCCTGCTGATGCTGGGCATGATGGCCGCGGTGCGGCCGCCGCTGCACGGGGGGGCACGCTGATGGAACTGGCGCTCTCGATCTTCATCGGCACCCTGGTCGCCAGCGGCGTCTACCTGCTGCTGCGCGCGCGCAGCTTCGACATCATCCTCGGGCTTACGCTGCTTTCCTACGCGGTGAACCTGCTGATCTTCAGCATGGGCCGGCTGGCGGTGGCCAAGCCGCCGATCCTGGACAAGGCCCTGGACCCGACGCTGGCCAACCATTCCGACCCGCTGCCGCAGGCGCTGGTGCTGACCGCCATCGTGATCGCCTTCGCCATGACCGCGGTGCTGCTGGTCACGGCCGTGCGAAGCCGCTCCGACAGCCGCAGCGACCACGTCGACGGCAGTGAACCGCGCCGGGAGGACCGCCCGTGATGGCACACCTGCCCATCCTGCCGGTCCTGCTGCCGCTGCTGGCCGCGATCGTGCTGCTGCTGGTGCCGACGCGGCGCATCGCCGTGCACCGTTTCATCGGCCTGCTGTCCTGCGCCGGACTGGTGGCCGTGGCGGCGACGCTGGCGCTGCAGGCCGACGACGGCGGCACCCGCGTCTACCTGGTCGGCAACTGGGCGGCGGAGCTGGGCATCGCGCTGGCCGCCGACCGCCTCTCGGCGATCATGCTGCTGGCCACCAGCCTGCTGGCCCTGCCCTGCCTTTGGTTCGCCACCGGCGGCTGGGACCGGCGCGCCCTCCATTTCCACGTGCTGTTCCAGTTCCAGCTGATGGGCCTCAACGGTGCCTTCCTCACCGCCGACCTGTTCAACCTGTTCGTGTTCTTCGAAGTGCTGCTGATCGCCTCCTACGGCCTGCTGCTCAGCGGCGCCCGCGGTGCACGGGTTCGCAGCGGCCTGCAGTACGTGGCCTTCAACATCACCGCGTCGACGCTGTACCTGTTCGCGGTGGGCTACATCTATGGCCTCACCGGCGCACTGAACATGGCCGAAGTGGCCGTGCGCGTGGCGGCCATGCCGGCCGCCGAGGCAGCGCCACTGAAGGCGGCCGCGGGACTTCTGCTGGTGGTGTTCTGCGCCAAGGCGGCGCTGCTGCCGCTGTATTTCTGGCTGCCGGAAACCTATGCGCGCAGCCCGGCCGCGGTGGCCGCGCTGTTCGCGGTGATGACCAAGCTGGGCGTTTATACGGTGCTGCGCGTGTTCACCCTGGTGTTCGGCGCCGACGCCGGTGAACTGGCCAACCTGGCCTGGCCCTGGTTGCTGCCGCTGGGCACGGCCACCCTGGTGCTGGCGACGCTGGGCGCGCTGGCGGCGCCGTCGATCCGCCTGTTGGCGGCCTACCTGGTGCTGGGCTCGGCGGCGACGCTGTTCATCGCCCTGGGCCTGGCCAGCGCCGAAGCGCTGGGCGCGGGCCTGTATTACCTGCTGCACAGCACGCTGGTGGGTGGCGCGATGTTCCTGTTGGCCGACCTGATCCGGCGCAACCGGGACAACGCCGGCGACAGCCTGCGCAAGCTCGACCACATGAAACACCGCACCCTGCTCGGCCTGATGTTCTTCGTCGCCGCCGTGTCGGTTGCCGGCCTGCCGCCGCTGTCGGGTTTCGTCGGCAAGTTCAGCCTGCTCGCGGCGGTGCCCGACGCCCAGGCCGGCTGGATCTGGCCGGTCATCCTGGGCACCAGCCTGATGGTGCTGGTGGCCCTGGCCAGCGCGGCCAGCCAGCTGTTCTGGCGCGAAGGCGGCGAGCCCGCGCCGCCGGGCGCGATCCCGCGGCTGCGGGTCCAGGAAGTTGGCGCCACGCTCGTGCTGCTGGCCATGGGCGTGCTGCTGAGCCTGTTCGGTGGCCCGGTGCTGCGTTACACGCAGGACGCCGGCGCCCAGCTGGTGGCCCCGGCCGCCTACATCGACGCCGTGCGCGGCGCCCTGCCCAAGCCGGGGGTGGCACCATGAAGCGCTGGCTGCCCGCGCCGCTGCTGAGCGTGGCCGTATTCGTGGTCTGGCTGCTGCTGGTGGCCACCACCGACCTGGCGCACGTGCTTCTCGCGGCGGTGCTGGCGGTGTTCCTGCCGCTGGTGGCCCAGCGCCTGCGCGAGGACACCGCGCATATGCGCCGGCCGGGCGTCGCCGCGCGGCTGGTGGTGGTGGTGCTGTGGGACATCGTGCTGTCGAACATCGAAGTGGCGCGGCGCATCCTGGGCCGCGAATCGAAGATGCGCCCGGGATTCGTCTGGATTCCGCTCGACATCACCAACCGGCACGGCATCTCGGCGCTGGCCGGCATCATCACCATGACGCCGGGCACGGTCTCGTCGGAACTTTCGCCTGACCAGCGGCACCTGCTGGTGCACTTCCTGCACCTCGAGGACGCCGACGCGGCCATCGCCCAGATCAAGACGCGCTACGAAGCGCCGCTGCGGGAGGTGTTCCCATGATCCAGACCAGCCTGAACATCGCCATGGGCGCCTTTGCGCTGGCGATGGTGCTCAACCTTTACCGCCTGCTGCGCGGCCCCGGCATCCCCGACCGCATCCTGGCGCTGGACACGCTGTACGTGAACACCATCGCGCTGCTGGTGCTGGCCGGCCTGCGCGACACCAGCACGATCTACTTCGAGGCCGCGGTGGTCATCGCGATGCTGGGCTTCGTGGGCACGATCGTGCTGTCGAAATTCGTCATCCGCGGGGACATCGTCGAATGAACTTCGCCCTCGAACTCCTGGTCTGCTTCCTGCTGCTGGCCGGCAGTGCCTTCGCCCTGGTCGCCAGCTGGGGCCTGGCCAAGCTGGGCGACATCTTCAAGCGCCTGCACGGCCCGACCAAAGCCAGCACCCTGGGCGTGGGCGGCGTGCTGCTGGGGGCGATGCTGTGGCAGGCGATGCAGGGCACGCCCAGCCTGCGCGAGTTGCTGATCACGCTGTTCCTGTTCATGACTGCGCCCGTCAGCGCCTACCTGGTCGCCCGCGCCGCCCTGGCCAGCGACGCCTCGCTGCGGCCCGGCCCGCCGCCGGGCCAGGACGGGGACGCCTGAGCGTGCGCCGGCTCGCCCTGCCGGCCGGCCCGCTGCTCGCGGTTTCGCTTTATTTTTTCGCCAGTTCGCAGGGCAGCCCGCACGCGTTGGCCGCGACGCTGGGCATGACCGGCTGGTGCGCGCTGTGGTGGGTGCTCGAACCGGTGCGGGCACCGGTCACCGCCCTGCTGCCGCTGGCGCTGTTCCCGGTGTTGGGCGTGCTTGACGCCAGGCAGGTCGCACAGAGTTATGGCCACGAACTGATCCTGCTGCTGGGCGGCGGTTTCATGCTTTCGCGCGCGCTTGAACGCTGCGGCGCCCACCGCCGGCTGGCGCTGGGCATGGTGCGCGCCTTCGGCGGCAGCAGCGGGCGCAGCCTGCTGTTCGGCTTCATCGCCGCGTGCGGCGCGCTGAGCATGTGGATCTCCAACACCGCCACCACCCTGGTGATGCTGCCGGTGGCGCTGGCGATCCTGCAGGTTTACCCGGACAAGCGCCTGCAGGCGCCGCTGATCCTGGCGATCGCCTATTCGGCCAGCATCGGCGGCCTGGGCACGCCGATCGGGTCGCCGCCGAACCTGGTGTTCATGCAGGTGTATTCGGAAACCACCGGCACGCGTTATGGCTTCCTGGACTGGATGAGCATCGGCATCCCGGTGGTCGTGCTGCTGCTGCCGATGGTGGGCTGGTGGCTGGGCCGGGGCCTGGCGGGCACGCCGGCGGCGCAGCTGCCGGCGGCCGGCCTGTGGACGCCGGGCGAGCGCCGCGTGGTGATGGTGTTCGCGCTGACCGCCCTGGCCTGGGTGACGCGCACCGAACCTTTCGGTGGCTGGAGCACCTGGCTGCTGATGCCCGGTGCCAACGACGCCGCGGTGGCGCTGCTGGCGGTGGTGCTGATGTGCGTGATCCCCGACGGCAAGGGCAGCCGGCTGCTGGACTGGGAAACGGCGGAGTCGATTCCCTGGGGCGCGTTGGTGCTGTTCGGCGGCGGCATCGCGCTGGCCACGGCCTTCCAGTCGTCGGGCCTGAGCGGCGCGCTGGCGGGGCACCTGGCCGGCCTGGGCGACCTGCCGCTGCCCCTGCTGCTGGTGGCCATCGTGGTGGCGGTGCTGCTGATGTCGGAGATCGCCAGCAACACGGCGACGGCGGTGCTGATGATGCCGATCCTGGCCGCCACCGGCGTGGCCATCGGCGTCGACCCGGCCCTGCTGATGTTCCCGGCGGTGCTGGCCGCCAGCGGCGCGTTCATGCTGCCCGTCGCCACGGCACCGAACGCGATCGCCTACGGCAGCGGCCTGGTCAGCGCCCAGCGCATGTTCCGCGAAGGCGCGATGCTGAACGTGCTGGGCGCATTGGTCATCTGCACCGTCTGCTGGTTCGCCTTCTCCTGAAGCCCTTGTGGGAGAGCCTTCGGTCCCTCTGCCCTTGGCCTGCGGCCAAGCAAAGCGTCGTCTCCGCTTGTTTCGCGGGTGGAGGCAGCGTGCAGTCGCCCTGGCCGCGACCGTGAACGCATTGCAGGGGGCTTCTCGTCGACATCCATGTCTCCGAGAGTCGGCCAGGGCGACTGCACGCTACCTCCTGGAATGAACATCGGGGCCGACAGGAGATCAAGAGCGCAACGCGCGCTTGCGCCGCAAGCGCTGGGCATCGCCCCGATTTGCCGGGAAGCCGCTTTCCCATCGGCCACGACGTGGCGTTGAGGAGGTGTCGCGCCTTCGCCCCGGCCGACCATCGGAGACATGGATGTCGACGATGAGACTACATGGACGTACTTGCGGCGTGTCGGTCGGGGCGAAGGCGCGGCGCCTCCACTCGCGAACCATGCGGCGGCGACGCTTTGCTTGGCCAGAGGCCAAGGGCCAAGGGCAGGGGGATGAAGCCCCTCCCACAAGATCATAGTCGGCGCCTATCGCCGGCATGGGAAAAATCGAATGGATTGCCGGGCGCCCTGCCCCCAGTATCGGAGGCGAGTCCAAGGAGCACGCCATGGCCAAGACCCTGTCATTCGCCGCCGTTCATTTCACCGTCGCCTTCGGCGTCGGGTACGCGCTGACCGGCAGCGTGGTGGTGGGTGGCGTGCTGGCGCTGGTTGAACCGGCCTGCAACACGGTCGCCTTCCACTTCCATGAAAAGGTCTGGAAGCGAATTGAGGCCCGCCGCGCAAAGGCGGCGTTCAGCGCACCCCTGAGAATCTAGCCACGTATCCCGCCGCCTCGCACCGGGGCAGGAGCGCCGCGTCGGGATCGGCGCCCCGGCGAACAGTTCGCCGGGGCGTTTCTTTATTGCCTTGGCCGACGTAGTGGCGCGAAGACGGGGCGCAGCTCACGCAAGCCGGCATTGCGATGTTCCAGCCGACGTTCGTGGCAAACCTTGTCCAGCGCCTTGGGCGGCACCGCAAAGTTGTCACACGCATGAATCGGACTACGCCCGGAGATGTAGGCGCGCACGCCTTTCAACCATTCGCGCTGGAAGGCGAGGACTGGCCCGAGGTCCTCAATCTCATGCGGAAGGCACATGCGATGCCAAACCTCCGAAGTGCCGGGCTCAGCAAGGATCAGTACATAGGTCCCCAGCTGCAGGCGCCTGGCACAGTTGCTGGCGTTTTCGTTGAGGATCACCGGAAGCTCAAGGCCTTCGCCCTTTAACCGCTCGATTTCGCGGAAGCCATAGCGCGTCGCACCAAAGCCTTGTGGCGCTTCCACAGTGGGCGTTTCATGGGGTGCATACCAATGTTCAGCCGGCAGCGCCCGAAGGTAGGCGAACTCAATGCGAACCAGTGCCACCCGATCGGCCTTGTCGATTCGCTTCTCAAGCGTGTCCCAATAGCCGTCCGGTCCGCACGAGCACGCTTCGGCTGGCAAGGCCAGCATCAGCAACAGGCTCGACAGGATGCCCCGAATCCAGCCCATGCCTATTTCTTCTTCGGGATGTACAGGTCGGTGATGCTGCCGTCCTGGATTTCGGCGGCCATGCCCACCGACTCGCTGAGCGTCGGGTGCGGGTGGATGGTGTGGCCGATGTCGGCGGCTTCGCAGCCCATTTCGATGGCCAGGGCGACTTCGGTGATCAGGTCGCCGGCGTGCACGCCGACGATGCCGCCGCCGATGATGCGGTCGGTGGCTTCGTCGAAGATGAGCTTGGTGAAACCTTCCGTGCGGCCGATGCCCACCGCGCGGCCCGAGGCGGCCCACGGGAACTTGGCCACGCCGACCTTCAGCCCCTTGGCCTTGGCTTCGGTTTCGGTGACGCCTACCCAGGCGATTTCCGGATCGGTGTAGGCCACCGACGGGATCACCCGCGCCACCCACTCCTTCTTCTCGCCGAAGGCGACTTCGGCCGCCAGCTTGCCTTCGTGCGTCGCCTTGTGGGCCAGCATGGGCTGGCCGACGATGTCGCCGATGGCGAAGATGTGCGGCACGTTCGTGCGCATCTGGCGATCGACCGGAATGAAGCCCCGGTCGGTGACTTCGACGCCGGCCTGGTCGGCCGCGATCTTGCCGCCGTTGGGCGCGCGGCCCACGGACACCAGGGCGCGGTCGAACTTGCTGCGCTCGGGCTTGGATCCGCCTTCGAAGCTGGCGTGCAGGCCGTCCTTCTTCGCGGCGACCTCGGTGACCTTGCAGCCCAGGTGCACGGCGACGCCGCGCTTCTTGAGCAGATCGGCCAGCGGCTTGACCAGGTCCTTGTCGGCACCCGGCATCAGCTGGTCCATGAATTCGACCACGGTGACTTCGCTGCCCAGCGCGCTGTACACGCAGGCCATTTCCAGGCCGATGATGCCGCCTCCGACCACCAGCAGGTGCCCGGGAACGTCGGCCAGTTCCAGCGCGTCGGTGGAGTCCATGACGCGCTTGTCGTCCCAGGGGAAGGCCGGCAGCTTCACCGGCTGCGAACCGGCGGCGATGATGCACTGCTCGAAGCGCACGAGCTTCTTGCCGTCCTTGCCTTCGACTTCCAGTTCGTTGGCGGAGATGAACCTGCCGGTGCCGGTGAGCGTGCGCACCTTGCGCTGCTTCGCCATGCCGGCCAGGCCCTTGACCATCTGGCCGACGACCTTTTCCTTGTGGCCGCGCAGCTTGTCGAGGTCGATCTTCGGTTCGCCGAAGCTGATGCCAAAATCGGCGGCGTGCCGGGCTTCGACCAGCACCTCGGCGGCGTGCAGCAGGGCCTTGGAGGGGATGCAGCCGACGTTGAGGCAGACGCCGCCGAGCGCGTCGTAACGTTCGACCAGGACGGTATCCATGCCCAGGTCGGCCGCACGGAAGGCGGCGGTGTAGCCGCCGGGGCCGGCGCCCAGCACGAGCATGCGGCACTCGACGTCGGGCTTGCGGCCGGAGGCGCCAGCGGCCTGGGCCGCCGGCGCGCCGGTGTCCTTCTTTTCGACGCCGGCATGCGCGTCGGGCGTCGACTCTTTGACCGTCTTCTCCGACTTGCCCGCCCCGTCCGCCTTGCCGGCGGTTTTCCCGTCGTCGCTGGATTCACCTTCCGCAGGCTCGGCGATCGCCAACACGTCGCCGGCCGACACCGTGTCGCCCACCTTCACCTTCAGTTCCTTGATGACGCCGGCGTCGCTGGCCGGCACTTCCATCGTGGCCTTGTCGGATTCGAGCGTGACCAGGCCCTGGTCCTTGGCCACGGTGTCGCCGGGCTGCACCAGCAGCTCGATCACCGGTACGTCCTTGTCGTCGCCGATGTCCGGCACCTTCAGTTCAATGGTCTTGGCCATGGTATTTCCTTGGGGTTCCAGGCGCCTCAAACGCGGCGCTTTTTCCAGGTGGTCTGGTAGAGGTCGTGGCGGCGGTCGCGCAGGTTCTGCACGGTGCCGGAGGCGCGGGCCTGCATCAGGTCGTCCAGGCGCAGGTCGGCGAAGGCCACCTGCTCGGCGTTGGGCGTGGTGTCGGCGGCGATGCCTTCGGGCGCGAACGGGAAATCGCAGGGCGTGATGATGCAGCTTTGTGCGTACTGGATGTCGAAGTTGTTCACGCCCGGCAGGTTGCCGACGTTGCCCGAGGTGACCACGTAGACCTGGTTCTCGATCGCGCGCGCCTGGCAGCAGTAGCGCACGCGCAGGTGGCCCTGGCGCACGTCGGTGCAGTAGGGCACGAACAGGATCATCGCGCCCTGGTCGACCAGGTGGCGCGCCAGCTCCGGGAATTCGGAGTCGTAGCAGATCATCACGCCGATCGGGCCGCAGTCGGTGGGGATCGCCTCGGCGGCGTCGCCGCCGGCGATCTTCCACCAGTGCACTTCGTTGGGCGTCGGGTGGATCTTCTCGCGTTCGTGGATCGAACCGTCGCGCAGGGCCACGTAGCAGATGTTGTGGATGTCGCCATCGTCCATCTGGGTCGGGTGCGAGCCGCCGATGATGTTGATGTTGTACGACACGGCCAGCTTGTTCATCAGGTCGCGGTACTGGTTGGTGTACTTGGTCAGCGTGCGGATGGAATCGGACGGCGACAGCGGCTTGTTTTCGATCGATAGCAGCTGCAGCGTGATCAGCTCCGGGAACACCACGAAATCGCTGCGGTAGTCGGCGGCGATGTCGACGAAGTATTCGATCTGGGTGGCGAATTCCTCGAACGTCTTGATGCGCCGCTGCTGGTACTGCACGGTCGCCACGCGCACCGCCAACGGCAGGTCGCCGCTGAGCTGGGCCTTGCGGATTTCCGGATGGTCGGAAAAGCTGGGATTGCGCCAGACCAGGTGGGCGGCGTAACCCAGTGACTCATGGTCGGACGGCAGGTAATCAGGCAGCACGCCGATCACTTCGAACTGGTTGCTCAACTGGAACGACAGCGCCATGTCGCGCGCCCTGCCCTCCTCGACCGCGTCCACGTAGGCCTGGGCACTGCCGAACTGCTTGAATCGTTTGGCCAGGCCCGGCAGCCGGCCGCCGAACACGATGCCCTTGAGGTCGAGCTGCAGGCACAGGCGCTTGCGGCGGTCGTACAGGCGCCGGCCGATGCGCAGGCCGCGGCGCGCCGGGTCCACGCACACTTCCATGCCGTAGAGCCAGTCGCCGGCGACGTCGTGGCGCGAGGCATAGCCGCCGCCGGTGATCTCGCGCCAACCGTGCGGCGCCAGCGCCACGGCTTCGGCGATGCAGAACGTGGCGCAATAGCCCACCACTTCGCCGTCGTACTCGGCGACGAACTGGCCGCCGGGGAACTGGGTGAGCTGGCCGCCGACCATTTCGGGCGTGTAGGCCATGTGCTCGCCGTAGGTGCGCGCCGAGAGCGCGATGATCCCGGGGATGTCGGCACGGGTGGCAAGCCGTACGAAAAGTTTGGAACGGCTGTCGTCGTCGCTGCGGGACATCACTTCAATCCTTGTTTGCGGAGCAGGGTGTGCAACAGGAGCCTGGCGTCAGATGTCATTCTTCGGGCGCGGGCTTGGCGGGTGCTTCGGCGATTTCTCGCTTGACGTCCTCGGTGGCGTCGTTGTCGCCGGACCGGACCGGCGGCGGTGCCTGCTTCTCCTCCGGAGCCGGCCGGCCCAGCGCTGTCCAGGCATCCTTGTCGCGCAGGCCGAAGGCGCTGCGGATATGCAGGTCGCGCTGCGGGAAGGGGATCTCGAGTCCGTGCCTGGCCAGCGCGGTTTCCAGCTCCCAGTTATAGGCAGCCTTCACCGCCGACGGGCGCTTGGTGGCTTCGGCGGTCAGCCAGACCACCAGGTCGAAGTTCAGGCTGGAGTCGCCGAATTCGGTCAACCACACCTGGGGCCGGCGCGGGCCTTCCTGCGCCAGGGTGAAGGGAACGGCGGCGGCGGCTTCCAGCGCCGCGGTCTTCACCGTTTCCTTGTCGCTGCCGTAGGCCACGCCGAAGGGAATGCGCAGGCGGCGCGAGACGTCGTTGTGGGTCCAGTTCACCACCCGGCCGCTGACGAACTCGGAGTTGGGCACCAGGATTTCGATGTTGTCGTTGGTGGTGATGCGGGTGGCGCGGATGTTGATGTCGCTGACCTCGCCGTGCACGCCCGATTCGAGTTCGACGAAGTCGCCGACCTTCAGGCTGCGGTCGAACAGCAGGATGATGCCGGAGATGAAGTTGTTGAAGATCGCCTGCAGGCCGAAGCCCAGGCCGACGCCGATCGCGCCGGCGAACACCGCGAAGCGGCTGGCCGGCAGGCCGATGAGCTCCAGCGCCAACAGGAAGGCGATGAACAGCAGCAGGTAGTGCACCATGCGGCCGACGGTGTAGATGGCGGCGCGACGATCGCGCGTACCCTTGCGGTCGGACAGCCGCGCGAGGCCGCGGCGAAACACCAGCGACACCAGCCAGGCGACGACGAAGACGCTTACCGCGCCCGTCAGCCCGGCCGGGGTGAGGCTGACGCCGCCCAGTTCGACCAGGACCTGGTTCCACCAGCCTTCGCCGGCCGCAGCCGCTTCGCCGGCGTTGCGGGTCGCTTGTGCGGCCGGCGCGCTCATGAATCGGTCACAGCAGCAGCCGGCGCAGGTCGCCCAGCACCTGCGCCAGGTAGCTGGTGAAACGCGCGGCGGCGGCGCCGTCGATCACCCGGTGGTCGTAGCTCAGGCTCAGCGGCAGCATCAGCCGCGGCGCGAAGTCCTTGCCGTTCCAGACCGGCTTCATCGCGCTGCGCGACACGCCCAGGATGGCCACTTCGGGCGCGTTGATGATCGGCGTGAAGGCCGTGCCGCCGATGCCGCCCAGCGAACTGATCGAAAAACAGCCGCCCTGCATGTCCGCCGACGAAAGCTTCTTGTCCCGGGCCTTGGCGCTGATCTCGCCCAGCTCACGGGCCAGTTCCAGCAGGCCCTTGCGGTCGGCGTCGCGGATCACCGGCACCACCAGGCCATCGGGCGTGTCCACGGCGATGCCGATGTTGAAGTACTGCTTGAGCACCAGTTCGTCGCCGTCGAGCGAGGCGTTGAAGGCCGGGAATTTCTTCAGGCCCGCCACCGCCGCCTTGATGAGGAAGACCAGCGGCGTGACCTTGGTGTCCTTGTTCTCTTCGCCCAGGCGCTTGCGGAAGGCCTCCATCTCGGTGATGTCGGCGTCTTCGAACTGGGTGACGTGCGGGATCATCGCCCAGTTGCGGGCCAGGTTGGCGCCGCTGAGCTTCTGGATGCGCGACAGCGGCTTGCGCTCGATGTCGCCGAACTTGCCGAAATCGACCTTGGGCCAGGGAATCAGGTCCAGGCCGCCGCCACCGCCACCGGCGCGCGCGCCGCCGCCGGCCATCACCGACTTCACATGGGCCTGCACGTCTTCCTTGCTGATGCGGCCGCCACGGGCGCTGCCGCTGACCTGGTCGAGGTCGACGCCCAGTTCGCGGGCGAACAGGCGCACCGCCGGACTGGCGTGCGGCACCTTGCCGGGCATCAGGGCCTCGGCGTCGAAGGTGACCGGCGGGGAATTCGGGTTACCGGCATTCATGGCCGGCGTCGAGGGCTGGGCCGGCGCGGACTTGGGCTCGGGCTTTGACGCCGGCCTGGCTTCCGGCTCGGCGTCTGCCTTGGCCTCGGGCTTGGCCTCGGGCTTTTCCGCAGGCTTTGCTTCGGCTTTCGCCGCCGGCTTGTCCCCGGCGTCCGCGGCGGGCTCGATCAGCGCCACCACCGAGCCCTCGGACAGCTCGTCGCCGACCTTCACCTTCACCTCGCGCACGACGCCGTCGAAGGGCGCCGGCACTTCCATCGTCGCCTTGTCCGATTCAAGCGTGACCAGGCCCTGGTCCTTGCTGACGGTGTCGCCCGGCTTGACGAGCACTTCGATCACCGGCACGTCCTTGTCGTCGCCGATATCCGGCACCCGCGCTTCCTTGAGCTCGGCCATGGTCCACCTGGGGTTTTCGAACGGAGGGTTTTCCATTGTCCCCCGGTTGGCCGCAAAAAAAACCCCCCGGGGGATGCCTGGGGGGCGTGGGCAGCGCTAACGCCTTGGAACGCGCGTGCTGTTCGCGTCCGGACGGGACCATTCCGGCCCTTGCGCCAAGGGACTGCTTCAGATCTTCCCTTGCGACGATCCACAGGTTCGCCCGGACATCTTGGCGGCACCTGTGCCATTTGGGACATCCGGACGGGCCAGGAGTTCCGCCGGCGTTCATCGGGGGTTGGTTTCACGGCGTCTTGGCGCCGGGCTCACCGCGGATTGATCGCCGCCGGGGCAGCCTCTGCGCACCGGTCGCCGGCCGGCCCCTCTGAACGCCAGGAGATCCCCCATGCAACGTCTCGTGCTGACCAGCTTCGCCCTCGCCGCCGCGCTCGTCGCTTCCGGCGCCAACGCCCAGGCCTTCAGCCTGACGCTGGGCTACCAGAACACCGACCCCAAGTCCGACAACGACCAGCTGGCCGGTGCCGACGCCACCGTGAACGACGACTGGAGCCTGACCGGCAGCGCCGCCTACGCCTTCAACGACAGCTGGTCGGTGGAACTGTGGTCGGGCCTGGCCCGGTTCGAACACGAGGTGTCGCTGGCGGGCCTGGGCACCGTGGCCAGCGTCGAACACCGCCCGACCACGCTCAGCGTGAATTACCACTTCGCCCCGGACAGTCCCGTGCGCCCGTTCATCGGCCTGGGCTACGGCTGGGTGAATGTTTCCGGGGAACGCACCCTGGGCGCGCTTTCCGGCCTGGGCATCGACGGCTCCAATGCCAACGGCATCGCCTTCGGCGCCGGCCTGGACTGGTTCGTCAACGATCGATTCTTCCTGCGTGCCGACGTGCGCCGCCTGTCCTTCGAAACCGACGTGACGGTGGAAACCCTGGGCAACGTCGGCACCGCCGAAGTCGACCCGATCGTCTACGGCATCAGCGCCGGCCTGCGCTTCTGACGCATCGCGCGGGCGGGGCGCCCCCGCGCCCCGCCCCCGCGGACACCCCCGCCCTAGTTCGTCTTGGCCGCCTGGCGTTCGGCGCGACGCGCCTTGTGGAAGGCGCGCATCTCGTCGCGACTGAGCTCGCCGTCGCCGTTGCTGTCGATGGCCGCGAAGTTTTCGGCCAGCTTCGGCATCTTGTCGCCGAGCTCGGCGCGGCTGATGGCACCGTTGCCGTCGTCGTCCATGCCTTTCATCAGGCCGCGCATGTAGCCCATGCCGTGGCTGCCCCTGCGGCCGTGGTGGCGCATTTTCGCGTGCATGGCCGCCATTTCGTCGCGGCTGATCTCGCCGTCGGCATTGGCATCGACCCGATCGAAGTTGCTGGCCAGGCGCTCGCTCAGCCCCTGGGCCTCGACGCGGTCGAGCTGGCCGTCGCCGTCCTTGTCGGCCGCGGCGAAGCGGGCATCGGCCTTGGCGCGCCATTCGGCACGCGCAGCCTCGCGGTCGACGCCGGGCTTGGCCGGCGCGGACTGCTGCGCCATCACGAGGCCACTGGCCAGGGCCAGCGCGGTGAAAAGCAGGGTCTTGCGCATGTGTGTTCTCCGATTCGTGGCGGTGGATTCCGCCCATGTCCCTCCAGAACGCCCGCCGGCCCGGCGGGTTGACCCGGCGCCGGCGGCTGGCCCGGGTTCGTTCAGCTTGCCGGGGCCCTGGCCCTGCGGCATCGTGCGCTTTGACTGCCGGAGCTTCGCCATGCGCCCCATTGTCTTGTTGCTGTCGTTGACCACCCTGGCCCTGGCCGCGTGTTCCCCGGCCCCCGAACCCGCCGCCGAGGCGACCAGCGCCGCGCCGGCGCCGGTCGCGGAGCCCGTGCCGGTCCCCGAGGCCCCGCCGACGCCCGATGCGCCCCCCGGCCAGGGGCCACGAAGCTTCAGCTGCAGCGGCAACGAGCCCTTCTGGTCGCTGGAATTGGGCATGCAGGGCGGCGTGCTGACCGAACCCGGCAACGAAACCCTGCTGGTGGGCGAACTGGCGGCCACTGAAACCGGTGCCTGGACCTTCAAGGGGGCGCCGGAAGACGAACCCGGCGCCTTCACCGGCGCCGTGCTGTCGCCGGCGCAGTGTTTCGACACCATGGCCGATGGCCCGGCGATGCCCTTCAGCGCCGCGCTGCGCTTTGCCGACGGCCGCGAAGGCAGCGGCTGCTGCCGCGCGCTATACGGCCTGGACCTGGAAAACGCGCCGTCCTTCGACGCCGCCGGCAAGGCCGACGACGACTGGACCCGTGCCCTGCCCACCCTCGGCCCTGCCGTCCTGCGCTGCGCCTTCGACGGCGGCGTGGTCACCGAAGGCGCCAGCAAGGCCTGGCCGCTCAACCGCGGCAAGGCGGCGGTGCGCCTGGTCGATTCCGGCGGCGACCGCTTCGACTGCCTGGTCGACCTGGGCAGCGGCGACATCGAAACGGTGAAGCCGGTGCCGGCCACCGACGTCCTGCCCGGCGAGGACCAGCCGCGCTGGCTGCCCCCGGGCGAAAACCGCCCCGTGCTGACCTGCGGGCGGGTCGAGCGCATCGAAACCGACGGGGGCCTGGTCACGGGCTGGCTGCACTACACCGACGGCTGTCCGACCGGCGATTAGGCGGATTTCGCCCCGAGGGTGGCGTTTTCGCCACTGCCGGGCCAGACTCGCCAGCGCGACCCTGTGTGCACCCCGGCGCCCCCGCCCGGGACACGAGGAGACCGCCATGAAACGCCTGATGACCCTGGCCCTGCTGACCGCGATGCTGTCCGTCCCCCCCGTGGCTTCCGAAGCCGCGGTGCCGGTCGCCGACGAGTCGATCTTCGTCGAGGGCACCCGCTACAGCGCCGTCTTCGAGGCCCCCCAGCGCCGCTGGCGCCTTTTGCCGGCCGACAGCCGCGACCTGAAGCTGCGCGTCGCCGACAGCTGCGAACTGGGCAGCGCGCCCCCGCCCGGCCTGTGGCTGCTGACCCGCGACGACCAGGGCCAGCCGACCCTGGTGGCGCCGTCGGCGACCGCCCTGCCCGAAGGCCACCCCGGCCGCGTGCGGCTGCTTGACTGCGACCAGGCCGCCACCGGCCCGCTGCCGGCCCTGGCCGTGCCGCGGGTCCTGCTGGACTGGCTGTCGGAGCATTCGGGGTCGATCTATGTCGCCCGCTGACGGCCGCTTCACCCTGGGCCTGCTGGCCATGGATGGCGCCATGCCGTCGAGCTACACGGGCGTGATGGACCTGCTCAGGATCGCGCAGAAGCTGGCCCAGCTGCGCGACCCGGCCACGAAACTCAAGCTCGAATCGGTGCTGGTCGGTGCCCGCGGCCAGGCCACCATCACCCTTGATGGCGACCTGGTCATCGGCCCGGTGAACTCGCCCGACCGCGCGCTGGACCTGCTGCTGGTGCCCGGCTACATGCACGCCAGCGTGCACGACGCACTGGAACGGGTCCGCGGCTACGGCCCCGAGATCGAACTCCTGCGAGCCCTGTCGCTGCGCGGCGTGCCGCTGGCGGCCAACTGCTGCGGTAGCCTGCTGCTGGCCGAAGCCGGCCTGCTCGACGGCCACGAGGCGACCACCAGCTGGTGGCTCGACGGCGCCTTCCGCAGCCATTACCCGCGGGTGCGGCTGGACGTACAGCGCATGGTGGTCGAAGACGGCAGCATCGCCACCACCGGCGCCAGCACCGCGGTGATGGGCTACCTGCTGCAGGTGCTGGCGCGGGTGGCCGACCCGGCGCTGGCCCAGAACACCGCCCGCATGATGCTGCTCGACCCCGACCGCACCAGCCAGGCGCCCTACATCAGCCTGGCCCTTGCCGAACGCCCGCGGCACTCGCTGTCGGAGAAGGCCGAAGGCTTCCTGCAGCGCGAACTGCACCGCGAACTGACCATCGCCGAACTGGCCAGACACTGCGGCACCAGCGAGCGCAGCCTGCTGCGCCACTTCCGGCAGCACTACAACGCCAGCCCGCTCGCCCACCTGCAGCACCTGCGGGTAGAACGGGCCAAGGCGCTGCTGGAAACGACGCTGCTGAGCTTCGACGAAATCGTCGAGCGCTGCGGTTATTCGGACAGCTCGAGCTTCCGCAAGCTGTTCAAACGCGCCACTTCACTCACGCCCGCCGACTACCGGGAACGTTTCCGGCTGCGCCCGCACTGACGCCGGCCTGCGCCGCTTGAGCCCGAACAGCGGCCGCAGCACGCCGACCCGGCGCACGACTTCATGGCCGGCGGCGCAGGCCGCCAGCGTGCCCAGCACCACCAGCACCGCCTCGCGCCAGGCACCCAGCTCCAGCGGCACCAGCCAGTAGGCCAGCAGCACCGTGGCGCTTTGGTGGATCACGTACCAGGGATACACCGCCTCGCTGGCATAAGGCAGCCAGCGGAACGGGCGGTCCAGGGCGTGGCGGGCCCAGGCCAGGATGGCCAGCAGCACGGTCCAGACGACCAGGCCGCGCAGGCAGCGCATCAGCACCAGCGCCGCATCGTCCTGGGCGAAACCAAGTTTCAGGGACGGCACGTACACCACAAGCAGGCCCAGCGCGGCCCAGCCCAGCGGCCGGCGCAGCCGCGCCAGCTCGGCCCAGAAGCCGGCGTCACGGGCCAGCAGGAAGCCGTAGAGGAAGACGGTGAAGAATTGCGCGTGCTGGAACCAGTCGTCGACCAGCGCGTTGGTGGATTCGAAGTACGGCAGCAGGCTGTTCATGTAGGCCACCAGGGGCAGCGCCGGCACCACAACCAGGCGCCAGCCCCGCAGCCCGCACAGCGCCGCCTGCAGCCGCTGGCCCGGCCCCGAACGCAGCACGGGCAGCAGCGCGACCAGCACCAGGCTGTAAATCCACAGGTAGGCCAGGTACCACAGGTGGTTCCAGGTGATGCCGTACTCGGCGCCGTCGAAGCCCCCTTCCGGCCAGGGCCGGAACTCCCAATAGCGCAGCAGGAAAGCGCCGTAGCCCGGCGCAACGGTGCCGTTCACGACGCCCTGGCAGTAGGCCTGCACCGGCACGATGGCCAGCATGCCGAAAACCAGGGGCAGGAACAGCCGCCAGGTGCGCAGCAGGGCGAAGCGCCCCGGCGCCCGTTCGGGCTGGTACAGGCCGATGGCCAGGCCCGAGATCAGGAACAGCAGCGCCATGCGCCAGCGGTTCATCGCCAGCATCGGCCACTGCAGCCATTCCTGCAGGTAGGTGGACTTGATGTGCCAGCCCCACTCGGCCACGTAGAGCATGCCGCAGTGGTAGGCGATCAGGGACAGGATGGCGAGGACGCGCAGGGCGTCGAGGTCGTGGCGGCGCTGCATGGCGGGCTCCCGGGAAGGTACGCGCAGCCTCGCCGCGGGCCGGCCGGCCCGCCATCGCAGGGTGACCGGTGGCGGCCGCCCGGGGACCAATCGCGGAATCCCGGGACGAACCGGGGCACGATTGCGGCGCCCGCCGCTTAGAATGCGCCGATGCCAGCGCCGTCCAAGCCCCGCAGCGCCTTCGAGCGCTACCTGCCCCACCGCCGCTGGCTGGAATGGGGCTACTGGATCGGCGTGGTCGTCATCAGCGCCACCGCCAACACCCTCACCGTGGGCATGGAGCTGCGCCGGGCCGGCATCGCCCACCACCCCATGGAGCCGGCGATCTGGGAATGGTCGAGCAACCTGGTCTTCCTGGCCCTGGTGCCGGCGGTGGCCTGGTACAGCCGGCGCTTCCCGCTGGTGCTCGAGGACTGGCGGCGGGCGCTGGTCGCGCATGCCGCGGGCAGCCTGGCCTTCTGCGCGCTGCACGTGCTGGGCATGGTGGCCCTGCGTTGGGCCGTCTATGCCTCGGCCGGCGAAAGCTACGACTTCGGGCCCTGGGGCCGGCAGCTGCTTTACGAATACCTCAAGGACATCCGCACCTATGCCGGAATGGTGCTGCTGATGGAAGCCTACCGCTTCGTGATCCGCCGGCTGCAGGGCGAGGCCCGGTTGCTCGATGCCCCCGACGATGCACCGCCCGAGGAGCCGGTCGAACGACCCGAGCGTTTCCTGGTGCGAAAGCTCGGCCGCGAATTCCTGGTCGCCGCCAGCGACATCGAGGCCCTGCAGGCCTCGGGCAACTACGTGAACCTGCGCGTGCGCGGCCGCGAATACCCGCTGCGCACGACGATCTCGGCGATCGAGGCACGGCTGGACCCGGCCCGCTTCCAGCGCGTGCACCGCAGCCACATCGTGAACCTGGACTTCGTCGCCAGCATCGAACCCCTGGACACCGGCGACGCCCGCATCCACCTGCACGACGGCAGCACCCTGCCCTGCAGCCGGCGCTACCGCGCCGCCCTCAAGGACCGGCTCGGCGCCGCGTCGTGAGTGCCGCGCAAGCCCGGCTACCGGATTAGCGCTGGTCCAGGAAGGCCTTGAGCGCGGCGACCTCCTCGTCGCTCAGCGCCGAGAAGCGGTCGCGCGCCACGGCGCTCATCATGCCGCTGGCACTTTCACCGCCGGCCTTGGTGATGCCCTCGCGCAATAACCGGGCGAACTCGGCCTCGTCATAGGCCTTGGCCACCACCAGGCCGGGCGTTCCTTCTTCCGGGAATCCAGCCAGGTCCATGCCGTGGCACTCCGAACAGGCCACCAGGGCCAGGTGCCGGCCGGCGTCGGCCTCGTGCCGGTCGGCCAGCACGGCGGGGGATTCGGGTTTGTCGGCGCGGAAGTCATCGAGCTTGTAGTGGCCGGTCAGCATGCCGACGCGGGCCATGAGCTGGATCCGGGTGGGCGGCAGCTCGTGGGCCACGGGCGGGACGGCGCGCAGGTAGGCCAGCAGATGCGACAGCTGGTCGTCGCGCAGACGCTGGAACGCCTTGGAAGGCATCACCAGGGCCAGGCGGCCGTTGGCCTTGGCACCCGACCGCATCAGCCGGACGAAGGCGCGGTCGTCGTAGCGGGCGCGCACCTGGGTGAGGTTGGGCGCCACCAGGCGCGCAACATGGGGAATCTCGACGAAAACGCGTCCTCCCAGATCGGGGCCATGGCAGCCCCGACAGCCCAGCACGCGGGCCAGGCGCTCGCCTTCCGCGACGTCACCCGCAGGCAGGCGCACCGGGGCGGCCGTCAGCAGGGGCGGCACCACCAGCTCCCTTTCGGTGGCCAGGAAAACGCCACCCCAGGCCAGCCCACCCAGGCCGGCCAGCACGACGGCTGTCCAGGCCAGCCACCGGAACCAGCGGCGTGTCTTACCCATGCCCAGTGCAACGGCGGACCCGGGCCAAAGCGGCCATGCACGCGCTGCGCGACAATGCCGCCATGACATCGCCCCGCAAGATCGTGCACGTGGACATGGACGCCTTCTACGCGTCGGTGGAACAGCGCGACGATCCGGCGCTGCGCGGGAAACCGGTGGTGGTGGCCTGGCGCGGGGCGCGCTCGGTGGTGTGCGCGGCCAGCTACGAGGCGCGCAAGTTCGGCGTGCGCTCGGCGATGCCGGCGCTGCGGGCGGAAAAGCTGTGCCCGCAGGCGGTGTTCGTGCCGCCCGACTTCGTGCGCTACAAGGCGGTGTCGCGGCAGGTGCGGGAGATCTTCGCGCGGCATACCGACCTGGTCGAACCGCTGTCGCTGGACGAGGCCTACCTGGACGTCACGCACAACAAGCTCGGCCTGGCCAGCGCGACCGCGGTGGCCGAATCCGTGCGCGCCCAGATCCGCGAGGAAACCGCGCTGACGGCCTCGGCCGGCGTCGCACCCAACAAGTTCCTGGCCAAGATCGCCAGCGACTGGCGCAAGCCCGACGGCATCTACGTGGTCAAGCCGGCCATGGTGGCCGACTTCCTGGCGCCGCTGCCGGTAGGCAAGATCCCGGGCGTGGGCAAGGTGATGGAAGGCAAGCTGGCGGCGCTGGGCATCCGCACGGTCGGCCAGCTGCGCGGTTTTGGCGGCGATGGCCTGGAAGCGCGGTTCGGGCGCTGGGGACGGCGCCTGCACGAGCTGTCGCAGGGCATCGACGAACACCCGGTGCAGAGCGAGCGCGCCACCACCCAGGTGTCGGCCGAGGACACCTTCGAAACCGACCTGCCCCTGGAACACACCGGCGACGCCATCGTGCGCCTGGCCGCCAAGGCCTGGGCGGCGGCCCGCCGCGAAACGCAGCGCAGCCCGCGCACCATCGTGCTCAAGCTCAAGACGGCGGATTTCCGCATCCTCACCCGCAGCCTGACGCCGGCCGTGATGCCGGGCACGCTGGAGGAGTTCACGGCGCTCGCGCTGGAGCTGCGCCAGCGCGTGGACCTGCCGGCGCACACGCGCTACCGGCTGGTGGGCGTGGGGCTTGCCAGCTTCCGCGGCCATGACGAAGCGCCGCCGCAGCCGGGCCTGTTCGACGGCGACCAGGGCGCCGGCGACTGAAACAAGACGGGCGGCCTCGCGGCCGCCCGTCCGATCCGTCCCTGGATCACGTGCCGGGGATCATTCCTCGGCCTCTTCCTCTTCCGGCTCATCGACGTAGGCGTCGAACTCGACGCGGTCCAGGCGCGAATCGCGGTTGCTGTCGGCCGCGGCGAACTCCAGGGCCAGCGAGTGCTCGGGCGGCAGGTCTTCCTTGCTGATGAAGCCGTCCATGTCCTTGTCCAGCTCGTCGAAACCCGGGTCGGCATTGAGCTCGGCCTGCAGGGCCGGGTCGGGGACCGGGTCGGTCGGCGGCACCATTTCCTGGGCCGAAGCCGAAGCGGACAGCGCCAGGGCGACGGCGCAGAACAGCGAAGCAGGGGTGGCGAACTTGCTCATGGGGATCTCCTTCTCCTACACGGGGGGAATGAAGCCGGGGGGCTTCGGCACCTACCCTGGCGGCGCGCCCACGAACATTCACTGAAGCCAAAGTTGATTATTCGTTACACGGGTTGCATCGGTCAGCGTTCGTCAAAGTGCATGAACAAGAAAGGGGCCGGCATGGCCGGCCCCTCGGGGTCACGCACTCGCGGTTGCGGTCAGTAGTACAGGTCGTAAAGCACGTCCAGCACCAGGCCGGTGGCCAGGGCTACGAGCACCACGTCGCGGTCGGAACGGACCCAGCGGTGGCCGTAGGGCGGCGGCGGCAGGCGGTAGCGGTTGTAGTCCACGTAATACGGGCGACCGTAGTAGGCCGGCGGCATGCGGTGGCCGACGCCCCAGCGCACGTAGCGGTGGCCCGACGGGTAGACGTAGCGCGCCGGGGCACGGAAACGGTGCTCGGGGCGCCACTGGTAACCGCGCCAGCGGCGGTCGTCGTGACGCACGTAGTGACGGTTGTCGTGGCGCACGTAGTTGCGGTTGTCGTGGCGACCCTGGCGGACGTAGCGCGGGTCGTTGCGGTTGTCGTGGCGCCAGTCACGGCGGTCGTCGCGGCGGTCGTCCCGGCGGTGGTTGCGGTCGTCGCGGCGGCCGTCACGCCGGTCGTTGCGATCGTCGCGGCGATCGGCACGCCAGTCGCGGCGGTCATCCCGGCGATCGTCGCGGTTCCCGCGGCGGTCGTCGCGACGGTCTTCGCGGCGATCGACCCGCACGGGGCCCTTGTTGTCCTGGGCGGACGCGCCGGCGACGACGCGGGCCCGCACATCCTGTGCAACCGCCGGCATCACCGTGGCACCGGCCAGCAGGACGGCCATCGAAACCATCAGTACTCTTTTCATCTTGGGATCCCTCGGGCTACGGAGCGCGGGCGGCCTGGGCCGTCCACGGGGCGAATGATTGTGTTCGCGGCGCTGAATTGCCCTTGAATCCGCCGTTCGCCCGGCGTGAAGGCCAGTCACTCGTTCAGCCCGATGAACACCGCGCCGGCTCGGCTAGAATGGCCGAAAACCAACCGGGAGGCCCCATGCCATCGTTCGACGTCGTGTCCGAAGTGGACAAACATGAATTGACCAATGCCGTGGACACCGCCAACCGCGAACTCGGCAACCGCTTCGATTTCAAGGGCCAGGACGCCAGTTTCGAGCTCGATGGCTTCGTGGTCACGCAGAAGGCACCGAGCGATTTCCAGCTAAAGCAGATGCTCGATATCCTGCGCGCGCGGCTGATCGCCCGCGGCATCGACATCCGCTGCCTGGACGTGGGCGAGCCCGAGATCAACCTGGCCCAGGCGCGCCAGAAGATCACCGTAAAGCAGGGCATCGAGCAGAAACTGGCCAAGAAGATCGTCGCCACGCTCAAGGAAGCCAAGATCAAGGTCGAGGCGCAGATCAACGGCGACAAGCTGCGCGTGTCGGGAAAGAAGCGCGACGACCTGCAGGACGCGATGGCGCTGCTGAAGAAGTCGGACCTGGAAATCCCGCTGCAGTTCGACAACTTCCGCGACTGAAGAAGCCTGCAGGAGCGCCAGAAGGCGTTCCTAGAGGGTGGTGTCGAAGAGCCTGGCGCGGTCGGCGTCGCCAAGCAGCCGCCATTCGCCGGGCGCCAGGCCATCGAGGCCCAGCCCGCCCAGCCGGTGGCGATGCAGGCTGTGCACGTGGTTGCCGACGGCGGCGAACATGCGGCGGATCTGGTGGTAGCGGCCTTCGACCAGGGTGACCTGGGCGCGGCGCGGTTCCAGCACCTCGAGTCCGGCGGGCGCCAGCGGCGTTTTTTCCGACTCCAGCATCAGCGTGCCGCTGGCGAATATCGCGGCCTCGTCGCCGCGCAGGTCCTCCGCCAGCGCCGCTTCATAGATCTTGGGCAGCATCGCCTTGGGCGAGGTGATCCGGTGCAGCAGGGCGCCGTCGTCGGTCATCAGCAGCAGGCCCGAGGTATCGCGGTCTAGCCGCCCGACCGTGGACAGGGACGGATTGCGCAGCCGGAAGCGCGGCGGCAGCAGGTCGTAGACCACCCGCCCCGGATCCTTGGTCGAACAGGTGTAGCCCACCGGCTTGTGCAGCAACAGCAGCAGGCCCTGCGGCGGATCCAGCGGCTCGCCGTCGACGCGCACGTCGGCGTGCCCGACGGCGTCATCGGCGTACAGCACCTCGCCGGCGGCGTCGGTGATGCGGCCCTCGCGGAACATCAGCGCCACCTGCTTGCGGCTGCCATACCCGAGGTTGGCGATCAGCTTGACCAGTTTCATGCGCCCGCCTTCACCGCGTGGATGACCTTGAAACCGCCGGCGTCGGCGAGCTTGCGGACCTCGCCGAAGCCACGCGCCAGCGCCTGTTCGTAGGGCAGGTGGCGGTTGGCCACCAGGCACAGGCGGCCGCCGGGCCGCAGCGCCTGGGCCGCGACGCGGATGAAGGCCTGGCCCAGTTCGGGCTGGTCGGCGCGCCCCTGGTGGAAGGGCGGATTGGACACGATGAAGTCATAGCGCCGCGACAGGCCGGCGGTGACGTCATGCCAGTGCAGGCCGGGCGTGAAGCGCCGGCCCGCCAGGTTCAGGCGCGCCAGCGCCAGCGCGCGGGCCTCGGCTTCGTACAGGTCGAGCGCGGTGACGCCGAGGCAGCGATCGATCACCTCCGCGGCCAGGTAACCCCAGCCGGCGCCCAGGTCGGCGCCTTCGCCCGCCAGGTCGGTGGGCAGGTTGGCCGCCAGCAGCGCCGAGGCGGCGTCGATGCGGTCCCAGGCGAACAGGCCCGGCCGGCTCTGGAAGCGGCCATCGAGGATCGGTCGCGGCGCATCGAGTTCACGCCACTGGGCCAGCAGTGCGCTGTCCACCCCGTCGCCCAGTGGCGCGGTCCAGACGGCGCGGCAATGGTGCTTGCCCAGCACGTGCACCGAACCGGCCAGGCGCTCGAGGTCGTCCTGCATCGAACGTGCGCCTTCCTTGTTGGCCGCGCAGGCCAGCACCACGCCGCCGTGGCCGGCCTGGTGGATGGCGCGCGCCAGCAGCGCCCGGGATTCGTCGCGCTGGCGCGGCGCCAGCAGCATCACCAGCCCGAAGCGGCCGGTGTTGGATTCCGAGACCGCGAACCCGTCCTTGTCCAGCGCGTCCGCCCAGGGTTTGAAGCCCTGTTCGCACACCGGCCGGTGCCGGCGCGCCGCGTTCAGCGCCGGGCCCGTGCGCGCACGTAGGAACAGGCAGTCGCCCGGCGCCGGCCATGCCAGCGCGCCGGAGGCCAGGGGCAGCAACAGGGTTTCGAGCGCGGGATCGGGAATCACGACGTCAGCGGGGGCGGCGGCAGGGCGGCAAGTCTAACCCGCAGGGTTCAGGCGTCGGCGGCGATGCGGTCGCGACCGGCGTCCTTGGCGGCGTAGAGCGCGCTGTCCACCGCGCGGTAGAGGCCGTCGGCGTCGCCGTGCCGGTCTGGGTCGAACCGGCCCAGGCCGATGCTGGCGGTCACCCCCATCGGCCGGCCGTCGAGCACCAGGGGCGAGGCGGCCAGGCTGGCGCGCAGGCGTTCGGCGGCGCGCCGGGCCTCGTCCTCGCCGGCCTGCATCAGCACGCCGAACTCCTCGCCGCCCAGGCGCGCCAGCAGGCACTGCGGTGGGGTGAACACCTGCTGCAGGCGGTCGGCCAGCGCCTGCAGGCAGGCATCGCCGACGGCATGGCCATAGCGGTCGTTGACGTGCTTGAAGTGGTCGACGTCGAGGATCAGCAGGCAAAAGCCGGCGCCGTCCTGGTGCGCCCGGGTCGCCAGGGCATCGAGGCGTTCGCTGAAATGGCGGCGGTTGCACAGGCCGGTCAGCGGGTCGGTGCGGCTGAGTCCTTCATACAGGTCGCGCTGTTCGCGCAGGGCCATGTCCAGGTCCAGCCGGCGCCGGTATTCGGCGTGCGTGCGCAGCAGCGCCCCCACCAGGTACACGGCGTAGAAGGTCATGGCCACCGCCAGCGCGCGCTGGTCCATGTCCAGCCACAGGATCACCAGGGTCGGCAGGAACAGCGCGGTGGCACCGACCACGGCGAAGGTGCGCACCGTCGTGTAGACGTTCACGAATACGGTGGCGTAGCCGATGGTGGCGATCAGCGACACCATGCGCACCTCGCCGCCAAAGCGCGGGTCGAGCAGCATCCAGCCCTGCACGCCCGACCAGGCCAGCGGCGCCAGCGGCAACACCAGCGCATAACGCTTCAGCCAGCGGCGGTTGGCGACGGCGTCTTCGGCCGGCGGTGGCCGCATCAAGAGGCGCGACACGCCCAGCACCAGGAAGACCATGGCCATCACCAGCGTGGGCAGCGGCGCGAACAGCTGCGCGCCGGCCAGCCAGGCCACCACCGCCCAGCCGAACAGGTACAGGAAACCCGCCAGCTTCGAACGTTCGTAGGTGTCGTGCACCACCTGGGCCAGGCGCCAGGCCTGGCGGTCTTCACCGGCGGTGGCCGGCAGCGCCGGCTTCAGGCCTTCCATTCCAGCGCCCGGTGGTCGAAACCCTGGGCCAGGCGCGGTTTGACGATCTCGAAGAACGGCGAGACGTCGAAGTCGCGCGGCACGTACAGGCTGTGGTGGCGGATGTGCAGGATTTCCCGGCGGGCAAGCTTGCCGCCGACGGTGCCGGCGTCCACGCGCTCGATCTCGGGCAGGATCGGGTACCGGATCGATTCGAAGGCCTGGGCCAGCAGGGTCGAACAGATCGCCTTGGTCGGCTCGCCGCTGCCCAGCGCCAGCAGCTGGCGCTTCATCGAACCGGGCACCGGCGGCGTGCGCACCAGGTAGCGCGCCAGGTCGAAGATGTTCTTGAGGTCGTAGGTGATGCCCTTGCGATCGAGCATGAAGCGCACCAGCGCGTCGATTTCCCCTTCCGACAGGCCCACCGGCCGGCAGATGCGCGCATGCAGGCCGGCGAAGGTGGACAGCGGGATGGTGCGCACGCCTTCGACCACGTCCACGTCCACGAACAGGCGCGGCTCCTCGCCGTCGGCCACCGGGCCCAGGGTGTCGCCGATGCACAGGGCGGCGTGCGACCAGGTGGACTGGGTCAGGTACTTGATGGCCGTGGCGAAACGGCTGCTGCCTTCGACCAGCAACACGTCGCCCTTGCGCAGGGTCGCGGCGAGCAGCCGCGGCGGGCTGGTGGGCAGGTGGCTGCTGCGTTCGCGCGGCTTGGCCAGGAAGCGGGCCAGCGCGCGCCCGATGGCTCGGAGCGGCGACATGCGCCGAAGCCTAGCGCATGCCCCCGCCGCTGGGCAGCTTTCAGCCGGCCGGGCGCTGGGCCGCCAGCAGTTCGCGCAGCTGGCCCAGCTTGGCCTTCACGCGGACGGCGTGGTCCGGGCCCATGCGCCACAGGGCCTTGTGGCCGATCGACGCCTGTTCCAGGCGCGGGTCGGCGAAGGCCCAGCGCGGCTGGCCGGGCACCGGGGCCAGGGCCAGGTTGGGGCCCGGATCGGGCGCGGCCAGCAGGTGGTCGATCACTTCCACCAGCCGGTCGTTGAAGGTTCGCCCGGGCACGCCGACTTCGCGGTAGGCCTGCTCGAACAGGGGATACAGGCGCACGTAGGCCGACACCAGGCGCCGCGAATCCACGCCTTCGAAAGTAGCCACGGCGGTGTCGTAGCGGGCGAAATTGGCGGGGTCGAGATAGCGCTGCCCGCCGGACACGCCGACGGCGAAGTCGCCGGACACGGGGCGGGCGGCGTAGGCCTGGCGGGTGATGTCCCGGCGCGGCAGGTTGTCGATGGTGGTCACCAGGCGCTGCACGAGGTATTCGGGCACCAGGAAGGCGGCCAGGTCGCCGCCGTCGAGCAGGCCGGCCAGCGCCGCCCAGGCCACGGCGTCGCTGTCGGCCAGCGCCGGCAGTGGTTCGGCGGGTGCCTCTTCGGGCAGTACCGGCACGTCCTCGATAGGATGCAGCACCTCCGGCTCACGCGTGGCTTCGGCGACGGGCACCGGTGCGTCGGCCGCCGATGCCGGCCTGGCTTGTTCACGCGGGTAGTACTTCCAGGCCAGCACGCCGCAGATGGCGAGAAAGGCGACGGCCAGCCAGGGGCCGGCCTTGAATTGTCTGCTCATGTGAAGACTCCTTGCGGCGGGACGCCCGTTGAGACTACGCCAGCGCGCTTAAGTTCCGCGAAACGAAGGCTCGGTCCGCCCTAGGACTATCGTCACTTGACGCTCCCCGCCGCGGCCACCAGAGTCAGGCGGGCCACCGCCCTAACGCCCTTGGAGTGACACGATGGACAGACGCAATTTCCTGACGATGTCGGGAGTGGGCCTTGCCGGCCTGATGATGCCCTTCGGCCGCGTGATCGCCGCCGAAGACCTGGTCACTTCACTCGACATCGGCATCAAGAAGGCAATGGCCGACGCCGCCCTGCAGGCCGCCCGCGACGCCGGCGCCAGCTACTGCGACGTCCGCATCGGCCGCTACCTGCAGCAGTTCGTGGTCACCCGCGAAGACAAGGTGCAAAACGTGGTGAACACCGAATCGACCGGCGTCGGCATCCGCGTGATCGCCAACGGCGCCTGGGGTTTCGCCGCCACCAGCGACCTGAGCACGTCCGGCGTCGCCAACGCGGCCCGCCAGGCCGCCGCGATCGCCAAGGCCAATTCCGGCCTGCAGACCACGCCGGTGCAGCTGGCGCCGGTGAAGGGCTTCGGCGAAGTCAGCTGGCGCACGCCGATCGTCAAGAACGCCATGGAAGTGCCGGTCAAGGAAAAGGTGGACCTGCTGCTGGGCGTGAACGCCGCGGCCATGGCCGCCGGCGCCAACTTCGTCAATTCCACCCTGTTCCTGGTCAACGAACAGAAGTACTTCGCCTCCACCGACGGCAGCTACATCGACCAGGACGTGCACCGCATCTGGGCGCCGTTCACGGTGACGGCGGTGGACAAGGAAAGCGGCAAGTTCCGCACCCGCGACGGCCTGTCGGCGCCGATGGGCCTGGGCTACGAATACCTGGAAGGCAAGCCGGGCGACCGTTTCGTCTCGCCCAACGGCATCGTCAACTACGGCAAGTCCTACGACATGATCGAAGACGCCGTCGCCGCCGCCCAGCAGGCGCGCGAGAAACTCAAGGCGCCGTCGGTCAAGCCGGGCAAGTACGACCTGGTGCTTGACCCGACCAACCTGTTCCTGACCATCCACGAAAACGTCGGCCACCCGCTGGAACTCGACCGCGTGCTGGGCTACGAGGCCAACTACGCCGGCACCAGCTTCGCGACGCTCGACAAGCGCGAAAACAAGTTCCAGTACGGCAGCGACATCGTCAACCTGTTCGCCGACAAGGTGCAGGAAGGCAGCCTGGGCGCCGTCGGCTACGACGACGAAGGCGTGAAGACCAAGAAGTGGGACCTGGTGAAGGACGGCGTGCTGGTCAATTACCAGGCCATCCGCGACCAGGCCCACATCATCGGCGAAGAAGAGTCGCATGGCTGCTGCTACGCCGATTCCTGGGCCAGCGTGCAGTTCCAGCGCATGGCCAACGTGTCGCTGGCGCCGGGCAAGAAGAAGCTCAGCGTCGAGGACATGATCAAGGACGTCGAAAAGGGCATCTACATCATCGGCGACGGTTCGTTCTCGATCGACCAGCAGCGCTACAACGCCCAGTTCGGCGGCCAGCTGTTCTACGAAATCGAAAACGGCAAGATCACCCGCATGCTAGAGGACGTGGCCTACCAGATCCGCACGCCGGAATTCTGGAACGCCTGCACGGCCATCTGCGATGAATCCGACTACCGCATCGGCGGCAGCTTCTTCGACGGCAAGGGCCAGCCCGGCCAGGTTTCCGCCGTCTCGCACGGTTCGTCCACGGCCCGTTTCGACGGCATGAACGTCATCAACACCGCCCGCAACCTCGGCTGACCGGCGCAGGAGCCTTAAACCATGAGCATCTACACCGAAGAACAGGCCAAGGCGATCCTCGACAAGGTCATCAAGCTGTCGCAGGCCGACGAGTGCACCGCGACCCTGTCCGGCTCGATCACCGGCAACATCCGCTTCGCCCTCAACAACGTCTCCACCAGCGGCATCGTTTCCAATGCCCAGCTGATCGTGCAGTCGGCGTTCGGCAAGCGCGAAGGCATCACCACCATCAACAGCTTCGACGACGCTTCGCTTGAGCGCGTGGTCCGGCGTTCCGAGGAACTGGCGCGGCTGGCGCCGGAAAACCCGGAATACATGCCGATCATCGACAAGCAGGACTACAAGCCCTCGCCGACCTTCGTGCAGGCCACGGCCGACATCACGCCCGAGCAGCGCGCCCAGGTGGCGGCCGCCTCGATCGGCCCCAGCAAGGACGGCAACCTGATCGCCGCCGGCTTCCTGCAGGATGAAAACGGCTTTTTCGCCTTCGCCAACTCCAAGGGCAACTTCGGCTACCAGAAGGCCACCAACGTCAACTACACCTGCACGGTGCGCACCGAAGACGGCCGCGGTTCGGGCTGGGTGACGCGCAACTCCGGCGACATCCGCGATTTCGACGCCGACGACGCCATCGCCGTGGCCATCCAGAAGGCGCGCGATTCGGCCGAGGCCAAGGCGCTTGAGCCGGGCAAGTACACGGTGATCCTGGAGCCGGCCGCGGCCGCGGGCCTGATCAGCTTCATGATGTTCTTCTTCGACGCCCGCCAGGCCGACGAAGGCCGCAGCTTCCTGTCCAAGAAGGGCGGCGGTACGCGCCTGGGCGAACAGGTCTACGACCCGCGCGTGAACATCATGGCCGACCCCTGGCATCCCGAGGCGGCCGTCATGCCCTGGGACCAGCAGGGCCTGCCGCGCGAAAAGCATCCGATCATCAAGGACGGCAAGGTCGAGTACCTGCAGTACTCGCGCTTCTGGGCCAAGGAAAAGGGCAAGCGCGCCATGGGCCAGCCAGGCAACCTGCTGATGGCCGGCGGCGACAAGTCCACGGCCGACCTGGTCAAGGGCACGCAGAAGGGCATCCTGGTCACCCGCACCTGGTACATCCGCATGGTCGATCCGCAGACCGTGCTGCTGACCGGCCTGACCCGCGACGGCACCTTCTACATCGAAAACGGCGAGATCAAGCACCCGGTGAAGAACTTCCGCTTCAACGAATCGCCGGTGATCATGCTCAACAACATCGAGGAACTGGGCAAGCCGGTGCGCATCAGCGGCGACGAGTCCCCGTTCACGATGATGATCCCGCCGATGAAGCTGCGCGACTTCACCTTCAGCTCGCTGTCCGACGCGGTGTGATGCCCGCGGGGATGGGAAACCGATGAACCGACGCGGTTTCCTGTCCCTGCTCGCCGCCGCCGGCGCCCTGGCCCTGCCCGGGCGCCGCGCATTTGCGGCGGCCGACGACTACGACTTCTGGTTCACCCGCCTGATGTACGACTCGGGCAACTGGGACGTGGACCAACGCATGCCGGCGAACATCATCACTTCGCTGATCGATTACACCCGCCTGCGCGTGGACCCGAAGGAACACGTGCTGGCCCTGGCCGACCCGCGCATGCTGCAGGCGCCGTTCTGCTACCTGGCCGGGCACAAGCTGGTGGAGTTCAACCCCGACGAACGCCGCAATTTCGAAGCCTACGTGCGCAACGGCGGCTTTGTGTTCGTGGACGACTGCAACCACGACATCGACGGCCTGTTCGCGAAATCCTTCGAGGCCCAGATGGCCTCGATCTTCGGCCCGCGCGCGCTGCAGAAGCTGTCGAACCGGCACCCGATCTACTCCAGCTTCTTCCGCTTCGACGGCCCGCCCACCACCGGCTTCGAACTCAACGGCTGGGGCGACGACCTGGTGCACGACTACCTCAAGGGCATCGAGGTGGACGGCCGCCTGGGCGTGCTCTACAGCAACAAGGACTATGGCTGCGAATGGGACTACGACTGGCGCAACAAGCGCTGGCTGGCCGAAGACAACACCAAGTTCGCCGTCAACATCGTGATGTACGCATTGACCGCCTGACCCGGATGGAACCGCCATGAACACCAAGACCCCCGACGACCTGCAGGCCCTGCTCGACCGCATCACGCCGCTGCGCGAGGCGATCGGCCAGGCCATCGTCGGCCAGCACGACGTGGTCGAACAGTTGCTCACCGGCCTGCTGGCCGGCGGCCACTGCCTGCTCGAAGGCGTGCCCGGCCTGGGCAAGACCCTGCTGGTGCGCACGCTGGGGCAGGCCCTGGACCTGGGCTTCCGGCGCGTGCAGTTCACGCCCGACCTGATGCCCAGCGACATCCTGGGCACCGAGATCCTGGAAGAGGACCACGGCACCGGCCACCGCCACTTCAAGTTCCAGCCCGGGCCCGTGTTCACCCACCTGCTGCTGGCCGACGAACTCAACCGCACGCCGCCCAAGACCCAGGCCGCGCTGCTCGAGGCCATGCAGGAACACACGGTCAGCTACGCCGGCACCACCCATCCGCTGCCCGAACCCTTCTTCGTGCTGGCCACGCAGAACCCGCTGGAACAGGCCGGCACCTATCCCCTGCCCGAGGCCCAGCTCGACCGCTTCCTGCTGCACATCCGCGTGGACTACCCCAGCGAAGCCGAAGAGCGCGACATCATCGAACAGACCACCGGCGGCAAGACCCCCAAGGTGCCGCAGGTGATGAACGGCCAGGACGTGCTGGCCCTGCAGGCGCGCGTGCGCGAAGTGCACCTGGGCGCCGACCTGCTGGACTGGATCACGCGCCTGGTGCGCTCGAGCCGCCCGGGCCCGGGCGCGCCCGCCGACATCGCCTTGTACGTGCGCTGGGGCGCCGGCCCGCGCGCCGGCCAGTCGCTGGTGCTGGCCTGCAAGGCGCGGGCGCTGCTCAGCGGACGCTTCGCCGTCACCCGCGACGACGTGCTGGCGCTGGCCGCGCCGGTGCTGCGCCACCGCCTGCTGCTGTCCTTCGCCGCGGAGGCCGAGCAAAAATCGCCCGACGACGTGGTGGCTGCGCTGCTGCGCGCGGTCCCGCACCCGGCCTGAGGCCGCCATGTCCGGCCCGGACTTCATCCCCGCCGCGGTGCGCGCCCGGCTGCGCGACCTGCGCCTGGAAGGGCGCCGGGCCACGGGCGGCCATGGTTTCGGCCAGCACCGCAGCCGCAGCCGCGGCGCCGGCCTGGAGTTCGCGCAGTACCGCGCCTACGAACCGGGCGACGAGCTGCGCCAGGTGGACTGGAAGCTCTACGCCCGCTCCGACCGCTTCTTCGTGCGCGAAGCCGAACGCGACAGCCCGCTCACCGCCTGGGTGCTGGTCGACACCAGCGCGTCCATGGCGCAGACCGACGCCGCGCGCCCCGGCTGGAGCCGCCTCGACCTGGCCCGCGGCCTGGCCGCCTGCGTTTTCGAACTGGCGCTGCGCCAGGGCGACCAGTTCGGCCTGGCCGCGGTCGGCGGCGACGGCCTGCGCCTGGTGCCCGCCGGCGCCGGCCCGCGCCATCGCGACCGCTGCCTGCTGGAACTGCACGGCCTGCGCGCCGGCGGCACCTGGCCCGCCGAATCCACGCTGCGCCCGCTCTGGGAACGCCTGGGCGCCGGCCACCTGGTGCTGGTGCTGGGCGATGACTTCGACGAGGCCAGCGTTGCGCTGATGGAAAAACTCGCCGCCGCCCGCCGCGAAGTCCTGAACCTGCAGCTGCTCACCGCCGAAGAACGCGACTTCCCCTTCCGCGGCGGCCATCGTTTCCGCGATCCCGAAACCGGGCAGGAACTGGTCGGTGATGCGCCCGCCGCCCGCGCCTCGTTCCTGGCCGAATTCGGCGCCGCGCGCCGGGCCCTGCACGCGCGCCTGGCCGCCGCCGGCATCCGCAGCGAAACCGCCTGGCTGGACGAACCCATGGACCTGCCGCTGCGCCGGCTGCTGGCGCCCGGCGCCGCGGAGCGCGCATGAGCTTCGGCCTCGCCTTCCCGCTTGGCCTGCTGGCCCTGCTCGGACTGGTGCTGCCGCTGCTGGTGCACCTGGCGCGGCGCGAGCAGCAGCAGCCGACGATGTTCGCCGCGCTGCGCTGGCTGCGCGCCGTGCGCCGCCCGCGGCAGAAGCTGCGCCTCGAACAATGGCTGCTGCTGGCCCTGCGCCTGCTGCTGGTCGCGGGTCTTGCGCTGCTGCTGGCCGCGCCCTGGTTCCTGCGCGACGAAGGCGGCGGTGCACGCGTGCTGGTGCACCCCGCGTTGGCGCCGCCTGAAACCGAGGCTGGGGCCGATGTGCGCTGGCTGGCGCCGGCATTCCCGCGTATCGACACCCCGGCGCCGGAGCCGCGCCAGCCGGTAGCCAGCCTGCTGCGCCAGGCCGATGCCGAACTCGCGACGGGCCGTCCCCTGGTCGTGCACGTGCCGGTGATCATCGACGGCGCCGACGGTGAACGCCCGCGGCTTTCGCGCGCGGTGCAATGGATCGTCAAAGCCTCGCCGTCGGTCACCGACGCGATGCCGACTGCAGCCTTGCCTGCGGTGATGGTGATCCGCCATGCACCGGACCTGGCCGGGCAGGCGCGCTGGCTGGCGGCGACGCAGACGGCCTGGTTCGCCGCGGCGCAGCAGACCGAAGCACAGCCGGACATCGCCCCGCTGGATGCGCCCTGGCCCGAGGACACGAAACTGCTGGCCTGGCTGGCCGCCGACGAAGTGCCCGAATCGCTGATGGCCTTCGCGAACGACGGCGGCACGATCCTGCTTGGCGACACCACGGCCTGGCCGCTGGCGGCACCCGCCGAAGCCGTTTGGCGCGGTGAAAGTGGTGAACTCCTTCTGGGTGCCGCCCGCCACGGACAAGGCCGGCTGCTGCAGTTTGCGGCGCCACTGGATCCCGCGACCTTCCCCGAACTGCTCGACGCCCGCTTCCCGCAGTGGCTGCAGGCACGGCTGCAGGCGCCGCCCCCGGCGCCGACGCGTGTCGATGCCCAGGCTTACGCGCCCCTGGCCGGCGCCGCCGCTTACGCGCCGCCGAACCAGCCGCTGGCGCCCTGGCTGGCGGTGGTGCTGGCCGCGCTGTTCCTGGTGGAACGCTGGCTTGCCGCCGGCCTGGCCCCGCGGAGGCCGGCGTGATCGCGCGCCTGCGCGAAGCCCGGCGCGGCGTGGCGATGCGCCTCGCGTTCGCCGCGCTGCTGTTGCTGCTGCCCTTGCTGCTGGCTACGGCAGCCTGGGGAGTGCGCCTGCAGTCGCCGCTGCCCGCCGGCCTGGCCGCCGCGGCCCTGGCGCTGCTGGCCTTCGTCGGGTGGCGGCAACAGCACGCGCGGCACGACACGCGCTGGCTGGCGCGCCGGCTCAACGCCGACCCGCGCTGGCAGGACAGCGCCGACCTGCTGTTCGCCGATCCGGCCACGCTGGGCCCGCTGCAGCAGCTGCAGCGCGAACGCCTGGCGCAGCAGCTGGCCAGGCAGCCCGCGCCCGACCTGCGGCCGGCCTGGCCGGGCCGCGCCCTGCTGGCCAGCTTGCTGCTGGGCGCGGCCCTGGTGCTGGCGGCGCAGTATTGGCCCGCCGCTTCGACGCCGGCACCGGCACAGCCGCGCACTGCAAGCCACGCCAGCGAAATCGAGGCCACCGAGGTGGCGCTGGTCGAAGCCAGCGTCGACGTGCAGCCACCCGACTACACCGCCCTGCCCGCCCGCACCGAAACGGCGCTGTCGCTGCAGGCCGCGGAGGGTTCGCGCCTGCGCTGGCGCCTGCGTTTTTCCCCGCAGCCCGAGGCCGTAGTGCTGCGCTGGCACGACGGCGGCGAACTGGCACTGCAGCGCGAAGGCGAACACTGGACGGGGGAACACACGCTTGTGCGCTCCGTGCTTTACCGCGTCGCGGTCGCCGCGCCGCTGCCGCTGGCGAAAGACGACCTGCACCGCCTCGACGCCATCACCGACCAGCCGCCGGTCATCCGCGTGGTCACGCCCGAGCGCCCGCTGACCCTGCGCGAAGACGGCCAGCGCACCTGGCCGCTGGACTTCGAGGCCAGCGACGACCACGGCCTGGGCGCGGCCCGCCTGCACATCACCCTGGCCCAGGGCACCGGCGAACAGGTGACGGTGAGCGAACGCAGCCTGGCGCTGCGCGGCGAAGGCGAAAACAAACAACGCCGCTACCGGCATGCGCTCGACCTGGCCGCACTGGGCCTGGCCGAAGGCGACGACCTGATCGTGCGCCTGGACGTCACCGACAACTGCACGCCAAAGCCGCAGGCCAGCCGCAGCCCCAGCCTGATCCTGCGCTGGCCGATGCGGCCGGCGACCGAAGCCACCGGCATGGAAGGCCTGGTGAAAAAAACCCTGCCGGCCTACTTCCGCAGCCAGCGCCAGATCATCCTGGACATCGAGGCCCTCATTCCGCAGCGGCCGCGGCTGGCGGCCGACGAGTTCGTGTCGCGCTCGGACGCCATCGGCTTCGACCAGCGCATCCTGCGCATGCGCTACGGCCAGTTCCTGGGCGAAGAAAACGAAGGCCAGCCCGAAGCACCGCCCGGCCTGGATGGCGAACACAGCGAAGACGACGGCCACGACCACGGCCCGGAAAGCGACGCGCCGCTGGGCACGGCGATCAGCGTGCTCGAGGACTACGGCCACACCCACGACGACGCCGAAGCCGCCACGCTGCTCGACCCGCAGACCCGCGCGCTGCTCAGGCAGGCGCTGGGCGAGATGTGGTCCTCGGAAGGCGAGCTGCGCCAGGGCCAGCCGCAGCGCGCGCTGCCGCACGCCTACCGCGCGCTGGAGTTCATCAAGCAGGTGCAGCAGGCCAGCCGCATCTACCTGGCGCGCGTGGGCCTGGAGCTGCCGCCGATTGATGAAAGCCGGCGCATGACCGGCAAGCGCGAAGGCATCACCGACCGGCGCGACGGACTGCAGCCTGCCCAGACGCCAGACTCGCCGGTGCCCGGCCTTTGGTTGGCGCTGGCAGATGAAGGCAGCACGCCCGAGCTCGAACCCATGAGCACGTGGCTGGAAACAAACGCCGACCGCCTCGAAGACCCACTGTCCCTGGTGGCCGCCATCGAAACCCTGCGTGCGCAGCCCGACTGCGCCGACTGCCGCCAGCGCCTGCGCGCCTTGCTGTGGCCGCTGCTGCCCTCGCCGGTGGCCGGCGTGGCCGAACGCCCGGAACCCGACGCGTCCGGCCAGGCGTACCTCGACGCGCTGTCGGCGGAGGGCCAGCCATGACGCCCGCGACGTCCGTGCTGGGGCTGCTGGGGCTGGCCGTCGTATTGTCCGGCGCACGCCTGGCCTGGCGCGTGTCCGTCAAGTCGCTGCCGGCGGGCGTGGCCACGCTGCGCTTTATCGGCCAGTGCCTGGTCGCCGGCCTGCTGTGGTTCGCGCTGTTCCCACCGCCGGTGGCCGCGCCGGCAAGCACGCTGGTGGTGCTGGCCCCGGGCGCCGGCGAGCTGCCCGCCGCGCAGCCCGGCGAAGTCCGCGTGGCCTTGCCGGGTGCGATGCCCGGTGCGGACGTGGAACGTGTGCCCGACCTGGGCACGGCGCTGCGTCGTCATCCCGCGTTCGGCGCGGTACGGGTGCACGGCCATGGGCTTCCCGCCCGCGACCTCGACGTGGCCGCCGGACTGCCGCTGGCCTTCGAACCCACGCCGCTGCCCGAAGGCCTGCTTTCGCTCGACCTGCCGGCGACGGCCATGCAGGGCCAGTCCTTCACCGTGCGCGGTCGCTTGCAGGTCCCGGCCGGCAGCAAGGTGGAACTGCGCGACCCGCGCGGCGAAATCCTCGCCACGACCACTCCCGGCGACGACGGCAGCTTCGCGACGACGGCCCAGGCCGGCCCGGCCGGCCCCACGCCCTTCAGCCTGCGCTGGCTGGCTGCGGACGACACGCTGCTCGGCGAAGAAATCCTGCGGCTCGACGTCACCGCCCCTGCCCGTCCGCGCCTGCTCGCGCTCGCCGGCGGCCCCGGTCCGGAGCTCAAATACATCCGCCGCTGGGCGGTGGACGCCGGCCTGGGCCTGCACACCGTCATCGACCTGGGCGGTGGCGTGCAGCTCGGCGACCGCCCGCTGCCCATCAACGCCGCCACGCTGGCGGAGTTCGACCTGGTGCTGCTGGACGAACGCGCCTGGCGCCAGCTCGGCCCGGCCGGCCGCGGCCGGCTGCGCGAGGCGGTGCGCGAAGGCCTGGGCCTGCTGCTGCGGGTCACCGGCCGGCTGACGGCGAACGACCTGGCAACACTTCGCGAGTGGGGCCTGGACCTGGAGGATTCAGAGGCCGTGCGCAGCCTGCGCTGGCCGGATACGCGGGGCGCCGACGCCGCCGCGGCAGCCACCAACCCCGCGCCCCTGCTGTCGCGCCGACCGCTGCGCCTGTCCGCGCGCGATGGCCGCCCCCTGCACCTGGCGCCCGACGGCGAAACGCTGGTGGCCTGGCGCAACGAAGGCCGCGGCCGGGTCGGCGCGACCCTTCTTTCCGACAGCTACCGCTGGTGGCTGTCCGGCCGGCAGGCGGCCTTCGGCCAGCATTGGGCCACCACCGTGCAGACGCTGGCGCGTGCGCATGGCGAAAACACCCCCGCTGCGCCCGATGCTGCCTGGCGGGGCGAGCGCACGATGTTTTGCGGTCTGTCGGAAGGCGACCAGGTGACCGACCCCGACGGCAACCGGATCACCCTGGCCATCGACCCCGCCAGCGGCGCGGCGGCGTGCGCGGGTTATTGGCCGGCCACGGCAGGTGTGCACCAACTCCGGCGCGGCGTTTCCACCCTGCCCTTGTTCGTGCGTGATCCGGACGATTACCCGGCGATGGTCGCCGCCGGGCGCCAGGCGGCAACCAGGGCCCTGGCCGCGCAGGCCCCCGCCGTCGAACCCGCGCCCCACGAACAACCCGGCCCGCGCTGGCCGTGGTGGCTGGCCTGGCTGCTGGCGAGCACCTTGCTCTGGCTGTACGAACGCCGCCCACCCTCCGCGCAGTAACGCGCCCGGGCGCTCCTACAAATCCCGCTGGGCCAGTTCCGCCGCCAGCTCCGGCGACACACCGGGAATCTTCGACCAATCCACCCGGTCGATCTGCTCGGCCGGCAGGAAGCGCTCGGCGTATTCCAGGTACACCTTCTCGCGCAGGAACACGTCGAACAGGTCCGGGTCCACGTGGTGGTCGAGCTTCATGCGGCCCAGGATGGTCAGCGATTCGCTGAGCGTCTTGCCGGGTTTGTAGGGCCGGTCGCTGGCGGTCAGGGCCTCGAAGATGTCGGCGATGCCCATCACCCGCGCCTGCACGCTCATCTGTTCGCGGGTCAGGCCGCGCGGATAACCCTTGCCGTCCATGCGCTCGTGGTGGCCGCCGGCGTACTCGGGCACGTTGCGCAGGTGCTTGGGCCAGGGCAGCGCCTCGAGCAGGCGGATGGTCATGGTGATGTGGTGGTTGATGATCTCGCGCTCGGCATTGTTGAGCGTGCCGCGGCGGATGCACAGGTTGTCGAGTTCTTCGGCCGACAGGAAGGGCAGTTCGCTGCCGTCGGGACCGCGCCAGGTGTGGGCGGCGATGCGCTGCAGCGCGGCGATCCGGTCGTCGCTCATGAACTCGCCGCCGGTATTGGCCTGGCGCACCGCTTCGCGGTCGGCATCTAGCTGGGCCAGGCGTGATTCGTAGGCGGCCTGGTCGATCTCCCCCTTGAGCAGGGCGATCTCGGCGTCGCGCCGCAGCACCTCGAAGCGCGTGTCCACCAGTTCGATGCGGTCGAACAGGGTCTGCAGCTTGGTGGCCTTGTCGACCACGTGCACCGGCGTGGTGATCTTGCCGCAGTCGTGCAGCAGGCCGGCGATCTTGAGCTCGTAGCGGTCGGCTTCGGACATGTCGAAGTCGGCCAGCGGGCCCGCCTTGGTGCGCGCCACGGCGTCGGCCAGCAGCGTGGTCAGCGCCGGCACGCGTTCGCAGTGGCCGCCGGTGTAGGGCGACTTTTCATCGATGGCGGTGTTGATCAGGTTGATCAGGGCCTCGAACAGGGTTTCGAGCTGGTCGATCAGCCGCCGGTTGTTGAGCGCGATCGCCGCCTGCGAGGCCAGGGATTCCACCAGCTGCTGGATCGCCGGTTCGAAGGCCAGGATGGCGCCGTCCGGCCCCTTGGCGTTGATCAGCTGCAGCACGCCGATGACGTGGCCGTCGTGGTCCTTCATCGGCACCGTCAGGAAGGACTGCGAGCGGTAGCCGGTTTTCGCGTCGAAGGCGCGGGTGCCGGAGAAGTCGTAACCCTCGGCGGTGTAGGCGTCGGCGATGTTGATGGTCTTGCCCGACAGCGCCGCGTGCACCACCACCATCGAATCGTTGCCGCTGCCGTCCTCGCGGTGCAGCGGGATCGGCGGGAAGTGGATGGGCTTGCCGTGGCGGCCGCCCATGAAATAACCCAGCGAGTCGTTGCGCAGCACCTCGAAGCGCAGGCTGTCGCCTTCGCGCAGGTAGAGCGTGCCACCGTCGGCGTCGGCGAAGTCGCGGGCGGCTTCCAGGATGCGTTCGAGCAGGGTCGCCAGGTCGCGCTCGTGCGACAGCGCGACGCCGATGGCGTTTAGGGTCTCGAGGCGGCTGAGGATTTCGGATTCGCTGGTCACGGCGGCGGCCGGCTTGGGTTCGGCCGCCAACATGACGCCAAATGCACCGGCACGCAATCCGCGCGCCTTGGTCCGGCCGGCGCCGTCAGCGCCAGCCGGCGTCGCGCGCGGCGCGCTCCTGGTCCGCGTCCAGCGGCTCGTCGGACAGGCGCGCCTGGACTTCCGCGAGCACGGCTTCGGGCAGCGCGCCGGCGGCCTGGCGCAGCTCGCCCCGGGGCGCGGGATCCGAGCCCACGAGCACGGGAACCTGCCAGTCGCCGCCGGCATCACGGCAGGCCAGGCCGGCCAGGTCACGGTCGCCTTCGATGCGGAAACTGCGGCAGTAACTTCCGTCGCGGCTTCGGAAGCTCAGCCCGATGCGCACGCTTCCAGCCGGCTCGGCGGCCAGGCGCGATTCAAGCGATTCGGCCAGGTCACCCCGCGCCACCAGGCCGCCAGGGCTGGCTTCGAACGGCCCGGTAGGTGGCCGCAGCGCGAACTGCGACACGGCGATGCCCAGCACCAGGGCCGCGGCCAGGGCCGCCCATTGCGGCAGCGCCCAGCGGCGCCGCGGTGGCGCGGTTGGCGCCGGAACGATCGATGCCGGCCTTCCACGGGCAATCGCGAGCAGATGCGGTGGCACGGGTTCGTCCAGCACCGGGTCGTAGGCCTGCCGCAGCCGGGCACGCATCTGCATGGCGGT
Organism: Arenimonas soli; assembly: GCF_014643775.1. Classification (GTDB taxonomy): domain Bacteria; phylum Pseudomonadota; class Gammaproteobacteria; order Xanthomonadales; family Xanthomonadaceae; genus Arenimonas; species Arenimonas soli. The sequence continues at coordinate 165,080 of NZ_BMKC01000003.1, read as the reverse complement.
GTCCACCGTCGCCGCAACGGCGGGATCGGCGGCCATCGCGGCCTCGACGCGCGCCACGCCGTCCGGATCGAGCTCTCCGTCGACATATGCCATCAGTTCGTCGTCGGCCGGCTTCATGCGCCCACCCCGGCGGCTCCGCCCAGCAGCGACTGCAGCGCCTCGCGGCCACGCGCCAGGCGGCTGGTCAGCGTGCCGATCGGCACGTCCATGGCCTGGGCCGCTTCGCGGTAGGACAGGCCTTCGATCAGTACAAGTGCTATCGCCATGCGTTGTTCCTCCGGCAGGCGGGCCAGCGCCGATTGCACCGACAGCGCCAGGTCCTGGCCCTCGAATGGTGTTTCACCCACGCCGGCCCCGTGCTCCTCCGGTGCGAAGATCCGTTGGCCAAGCTGCCTGGACCGCAGTTCGTCGATCCAGGCGTTGCGCACGATGCCAAACACCCAGGCATCCAGGCGCGTACCCGGCCGCCACTGCGCCGCGCGGGCCAGCGCCCGCTCCAGCGCCATCTGCACCAGGTCGTCGGCGTCGGCGCGGTTGCCCGCCAGGGTGCGGGCGAACCGGCGCAGGCGCGGCAACAAGGCACACAGTTCCTGGTTGAAATTCATGCCGGTGTCAGTGACGGTCATGTCTGATTACGTCCCGGAGGGGCGTTTTATTCCCGCGGCCTGCTTCAGGGCAGTGCGGCCGGATGCTAGCACCGCCGCGGATCAAACCGCCCCGCCCGGACGTAGGCCCTTCACATGCTCCGATTCCTGCCGCTGCTGCTGGTCCTGCTGTTGTCGCCGTCCCGGGCGGCGGCGCTTGGCGTGCCGCTGCCCCGGCTACCCGCCAACCTTCCGCCCCCCGTGCAGCAAACCCTGGAGCAAACCGGGCGTGAGGTGCGCCGCCTGCGCGAACGCACGCTCCTGCGCGAACATCGACGCTGGCTGGAGGCCGACCCGCGGGGCGCGCCCGCGGTGCGCAGCGAAGTGGTTGCGATCGCGCCGGACGCGGCGCCACTGGCGCGGGCGCAGGCCGCGGGGTTCCAGGTGGTGCGTGAGTCACGCCTGGCGCCGCTGGACTTGCGCATCGTGGTCCTTCGCGCGCCCGATGGCATGCGCGTCCGCACCGCATTGCGACGCCTGGCGCGCATCGATCCGGACGGGCAATACGACTACAACCATATCTACCTGGGTTCCGGCACCCTCGGGGGTGTTCCCGGCGAGACGTCCCCGCACGGTTCCCGGCAAGCCGTCGCGGGCGTCCGCGTGGGCCTGGTGGACGGCGGCGTGGATGCGTCGCACCCCCTGCTGGCGGGAGTCGCGGTGCAGCAATGGGGCTGCCGGGGAAACGGCCAGCCCGAAGCCCACGGCACGGCGGTCGCTTCCCTGCTGGCCGGCGACGCCAGCGGCGGGGCCCGCGGCGGCGAGCTGTTCGCCGCCGACATCTACTGCGGCGAGCCCACCGGCGGGTCCGTCACCTCGCTGGCGGAAGCGTTTGCCTGGTTGGCGCGGGAGCGCGTTGCCGTCATCAACCTCAGCCTGGTGGGCCCGCCCAACCAACTGCTTGAATCGCTCGTGGGCGCCATGCAGCAGCGCGGTCACGTGCTGGTGGCGGCGGTCGGCAACGACGGTCCGGCGGCACGGCCGCTCTATCCGGCGGCCTACCCCGGCGTTATCGGCGTGACGGCAGTTGACGTGCGCGACCGCCTGCTGCCCGAAGCGGTGCGCGGCGACGCCGTCGACTTCGCCGCGCCGGGAAGTGATCTCTGGGCCGCACGGCCGGGCGGTGATCGCACACCGGTCCGCGGCACGTCCTTCGCGGCCCCGCTGGTGGCCCGCCTGGCGGCCGCCGAAGTCCGGTCGCCAAGCCCCGGGGCGACCGGGCGCGTGATGCAGCGCCTGGCCAGCCGTGCCCGGGACCTCGGCCCGCGGGGCCGCGACCCGCGATTCGGCCACGGCCTGCTTTCGGCCGATGCGCGTGCGGCCTGGGCCACGCGCATGAACGAAGATTGAACTCAGCCCGACGCCGCGGAAGAAATCCGGGCGCCGGGTCGTAAGTCCCCTTGAAGCCGCAGATGGCCTGCGGCATCCAAGGAGACCGCCATGAACACCAAGCTGATCACCACCGCCGTCTTCGCCGCGCTGTTCTCCGCCAGCCCGATGGTGCACGCGCAATCGCTCGTCGGCGGTGCCACCGGCACCGTGCGGGGTGCGGTCGGCGTCGGGCCGGGAGGCCTTGCCGGCCAGGACCCGATCGGCCGCCTGGGCGCACGCGACACCGTGAACGGCGTGCAGCGCGAAGTGCGCGGCAGCCTCGCCGAGCGCCGTGCCGAGCTGCGCGAACTTCGCCGCCAGCAGCGTGCCGAGCGCGCGGCCGCCGAAGCCGCCGCCGAGGCGGCGGCAGCCGCCCGCGCCAATGACGAGCATGACGCCCGTTTGCTGGCAGGTGCCGGCTCGATGCTCGGCGCCAGCAACGACCAGGCCCAGGGCACGGGTTCGCTGGCCGGCGCCGCCACGGGCCAGGCGCAGGACGACGGTGCCTCACTGGCCGGCACGCTCGACGGTGCGCTGTCGCTTGAACGCCAGGCGATGCCGCCGGCGGACGGCGGGCAGCCGGATGACGGCGAAGCCGGCGACGAAGCCTCCGAGGTCGCCGAACCCGATGCCCCGCGCGCCCGTGCCCGCGGCGAAGCGGACGCGAATGCCGACGCCTCCGCATCGCGCCGGGGCGCGTCGGCCGGCGCATCGGCTTCGGCCCGCGGCGAAGCGGAGGTCGAGCGCTGACGGCGGCAGCGCAAGCCACTGACCGCTCCGACCAATGTTTCTGGGTTTGCGGCGGCATCGCCTATCCTCGGGCGATGCCGCCCGCACTCGAACTACCCACCACCCTGGCCTACGCCCGCGGCGCCTACACCGCCACGGCGCGTCTGGGCGAACACGCCGACCCCGCCCAGCTGATCCTCGACACCGGCAGCAGCACCCTGGTTGTGCGCCCCCACGCCTATCGGGCCGAACGGGATGGCCTGCTGGCGGCCACGCCCTGGGTGCAGGAAATCCGCTACGGCGGCGGCGCCTGGGCCGGCCCGGTGCTGAAATCGCGGCTGGCCTTCGGCCACGGCCACCACGCCCGCGCCATTGATGACGCGCTGTTCGCCTGCTGCGAAACCGACGATGCCCTGTTCCAGGGTGCCGACGGCCTCTGGGGACTGGCCTACCGCGACCTGGATCCGGCCTGGGACGTGTCCCCGCTGCTTGTCCAGCAAGGGCACGCCCCACCCCTGAGCTGGCCCTGGCCCTACGAGCAGGGCCATGCGCTCGACCTGACCCGGTTCCAGGACTTCCTGCGCCACCAGCCGCGCACTCACCTGAAGCCCGCGTTCACCGCGCTGGAGGAGGAGGGCGTGGTGCGCAACCGTTTCGCGCTGGCGACCAGCCGGGCGGTGGTGCATGTCACGCACGGGGACCCCTCGGTCGCCGCCCTCCAGGCCGACCCGCTCAACCGCGGCGCCCTGGTGCTGGGCGGCGGCACCGAACAACAACACCTCTACCGCGGCAGCTTCCAGGACGTCCGCGTCGTGCACGACCTGTACTACAACGCGAACCTGCGCGCCGTGCGCGTCAGCGGCGGCAACCCGATCCCGGTGCCGCCGCTGGACACATCGCGGGTCGCCGCGATGGGCAGCAACGCCATGCTCGACACCGGCTGCAGTTACCTGGCGCTCGAAGCCGGCACCTATGCGGCGGTGATGGCAGCACTGGCCGCGCACGACCCGCGCTTTCCCGATCTCGTGGCGCGGGCCCAGCAGGCCATCGTCCGCGGCGAGGGGCTGCCCAACGACGCAGTGGATCCCCGGCACTGGCCCGACCTGAATTTCATCCTGGAGGCTCCTTCCGGGGGGAACAGCGAGCTACGGGTGCCGGCATCGCACTATTGGCAGCACAATGCGCATCGCCCCGGGCAGTGCCTGTGCCTGCTGGCCGCGCCGTTACCGCACTTCACCGGGCAGTCCCTGCTGGGCCTACCCCTGTTCGCGGGTCGTTATGCCATCTTTGACCGAAGCGGCGGCAGCGGGCTGGGTACGGTTCGCTTCGCGACTGCGAGGAGTTCAATGACGTGAGCTTGCTGACCACCCGGCGTTTGCGACTGCGTCTGATCGAGCCTGCAGACGAGGCGCTTTACGTACGCCTCTACACCGACCCGGAAACGCTTGAGCGCATCGGGCCTCCGCAGACGGTCGAACGCGCAAGGGCCGGGTTTCTCACGTCCCTGGCGCGCGATCACGGCCGCTGGCCCCTGTGGGTAATGGTTCGCCTGCAGGACGAGGCGCACATCGGCCTGGTTGGCTTGGACATCGACACGGACCGCGTCGCTGAAATCGGGGCAATCTGTCCGCCCGCCTTCCAGGGCCAGGGCTACGCCCGGGAAGCGGCCATGACCGTGGTCCGCCACGCCTTCCTGGGGATTGGCCTGGACCGCGTGGAAGCCCGCCATGTGGCGGACCACCCGCTGGTCGAGGCCGTCATGAGGGGCATGGGCTTCCATCCCGCAGCGGCGGGTCCGCCACCGCATCCCCGCCGCTGGACGCTGTCGCGCGAACAGTGGAAGGCACAAGAGGGCGACAAGGTGCACGCCTTGGGCTAATGTCCGCGGGTGAATCCATTGGTTTCGGGGAACATGGGGAAGCAAGGAAGTCTCGCCTGCGTGGGCCTGGGCATGATGCTGGGCGCCCACCTCACGCCACGCGCCCTCGGCCGGATCGAGCAGGCCGACGTCGTTTTCGTGGCGGTCTCCGACCCCCTCGTCGAACAATGGGTGCAAGGCATGCATCCCGATGTCAGAAGCCTCCAGCCCCTGTATGCCGAGGGCAAGTCCCGGCACGACACCTATCGTGAGATGGCCGCGATGATGCTGGCCGAAGTCCGCGCCGGCAAACGTGTCTGCGGGGTGTTCTACGGGCACCCAGGAGTCTTCGCCCAGGCACCGCATCGCGCCGTAGCCATGGCGCGGGAAGAAGGCTTCGAAGCGTCGATGGAGCCGGGCGTGTCCGCCGAGGATTGTCTCTATGCCGACCTGGGCATCGATCCGGGCGAGTTCGGCTGCCAGCATTACGAAGCCAGCCAGCTGATGTTCTACCGGCGGCGCCTCGACACCAGCGCCTACCTGGTCATCTGGCAGCCGGGCGTGGCCGGTGACCGCAGCTATCGGCGGTTCTCGACCCCGGCTTCGCACAGGAAGCTGCTGGTTGACCTGCTTGCCGTGGACTATCCGTTGGACCACGAGTGTACGATCTACGAGGCGGCGACCCTGCCGATCCAGACACCTCGAATTGAACGTACATCCTTGGGGAGCCTGGCGGACGCCAGGTTGGATGCGCAGTCCACCTTGGTGCTGCCGCCCTGCAAGCCCTTACGGCGCAACGAAGCGCTGCTCGAGCGCCTGGCGGCAATCGATTCACCTGCTTGATGCGTCACTGGACCACCACTGAAAAATGGGGAGTGTTGAAATGAACAACGTGATCGCTTTTCTCGAACGAATGGGCCGCAACCCATCCTTGGCGCAGCTGCCAGCCGCCGAACTCGCTTCCGAAGCCCGGGACCTGGGTCTCGACGACGCGCCGCTGCAGGCCCTGCTCGACCGGGATGCGGACGCCCTAAACGGGCTGCTCGGCGGCCGGCACAAGATGATGTGCATGCTGTTCCCCGCCGAAGGCGATGACCAGAAGAAGCAGGACGACGAGCAGGAAGACAGTGAGCAGCCGGACGACGACGACCGCAAGGAATCCATCCAACGCAACGGTCGGCACTGACACCGCCGCCGGTTTTCCGACCATGCGTGGTCTGATTGCCCGCCTGGTGATGGCGGCGGCGCTGGTTGCGCCGCTGCCCTCATTCGCGTCGCCTGCGTTCGAGGCGATGCTGAGCCAGGCCGAGGCTGTGCGAAGTTCCGACCCCGCGCGGTTCGACCAACTGATCGGCCAGCTCAATGCCAGCCTGGGCGCCGCAAGCCCCAGGCAGCGGGAGCTGCTGGAATACCTCAAGGCCTACCAGCTCATCTATACCGGCAGGCATGACCTGGGCATTGCCGCAGCCGAAAGGCTCTTCCAGGAGAGCGCCGATGCCGGAATCCGGTTCCGCGCCGGGGCCCTGCTGATCCACCCCTACGGGTCGCGGCGCGATTTCGCCGAAGCCCTTCGCTACATGAACGAGACCAAGGAGCTGGAGGGCGAGATCCAGGACCCGGCCGTGCTCGAACACCTCTGGGCGGCCGCGGGCGGCCTCCTCAACCAGGTTGGTCGTTTCGAGGACGGGCTACGATATGCCGAGCTCCTTCGCACGAGCTCGTCCAGCCCCCGGACGCGCTGCTTCGGTGGCGCACTCGCGCTCGAGAGCTGGTTCAACCTTGAACAACTCGAAAGCCGCGACGAAGAAATCGAAGCCGTCACCCGCGAATGCTTGGACGCGGGCGAGCCGCTTTTCGCCAGTTTCGCCCGGACGTATCGGGCCCGGCACATGGCGACCGCCGGGGATCGCAATGAAGCCGCGGTCTATCTCAACCGTTACCTCGCCGACATCGAATCCACGCGCTTCCCGCGGGTCATCGCCGACGCCCACTCCGTGCTGGCGGAAATAAACATCGCCGCCGGAGATTACGCCGCCGCCGAGCGCCACGCCCGCCGGATCATCGCCTTGGGCGCGCCGGTCGCCAATAGCCCGCCACTGGTGGCCGCGCACCGCATCCTCTACGAATCGGCACTGCAGCGCGGCGACAATGCCGCGGCGCTGGCGCACCACATCAATTACGCTGATGCCGACAAGGCCTACCTCAACGAGGTCAAGGCGCGCGCGATGGCCTACCAGGAAATCACCAGCGAATCGCGCCAGAAGAACCAGACCATCGAATTGCTCAACCGGCAGAACGAAGTGCTGGCCCTGGAGCAGAAGGTAGCCACGCAGGAGGCGCGCAACACCCAGCTGCTCGTCGTGCTGCTGGCGCTGCTGCTGGGGACGATCGCGCTCTGGGCCTGGCGCACCAAGAAGGCTCAGATCGTGTTCCGGCGCCTTGCCGAAACCGACGCGCTGACCGGCGTCTCCAACCGCATGCACTTCAGCCACCGGGCCGAAGAGGCCCTGGCGTACTGCCGCAAGGACGGCGAAGAGGCCGGCCTGGTGATGTTCGACCTCGATGAGTTCAAGTCCATCAACGACCGCTTCGGCCATGCCACCGGCGACTGGGTGCTGGTCGAAGTCGCCAAGGTCTGCGCCGACGTGTGCCGCAAGAACGACCGCTTCGGTCGCCTGGGCGGCGAGGAGTTCGCATTCCTGCTCGTCGGCTGCGACCTGCCGTCGTCGGTGGCGTTGGCGCAGTCCTGCCGCAAGCGAATCGCCGCCATCGACACCTCGCCCACCGGCCACGTGTTCAACGTCACCGCCAGTTTCGGCGTCGCGGGCACCCGTGCCAGCGGCTACGACTTCCTCATGCTGCTCAGCCGCGCGGACGACGCCCTTTACCAAGCCAAGAACGCCGGCCGCGACCGTGTACGTACCCACGGCCTTGAAGCCGACACCACCACCGTCGCCGCAACGTAAGCCCGCGACTGCGTCGGCCACGCCGGCGACACCCTGAAAAAACTGCACGGCTTGCCGCAAGGGCTGGCCGACTTTCCTGCGCCCGGGCGTTGCTGGAATTGACGGACGTTCAGCCGCGGGTTGGGGCGATGTCACGGTTTGAAAGGGAACTGTGACCGCCCACGCATGCAAACCGTGTCCGACGGCCGCATTTGGTCGGGAAGTGTGCGCGAAATCCCACAGTAGGCAAGTGTGATCCGTTGCCCATCAATAACTTAGGCCACTTCCTAGACTGCTCTCCAAGGAACACGAAGACCGCCCCCGGTCCGGGTTCCTCCCCCCAGGAGCAGAACGATGAACGCCAAGCGCCTCGCCAAGCCCGCCCTCCTCCTCCGCCTCGCGGCGTGCGCCGCGCTGGCGATGGCCCTCGCCCAGCCCGCCCTCGCCAAGGGTGAGTTCGCGGTCGGCGTCGAAGGTGCGAAGGTCTCGGCGTCGGCGACGCTGCACTTCAAGATCGTGGTGCCCGAGAACGTGCGCTTCGACAGCAAGTCGCTCGGCGTCGAGCAGCAGCGCCGCCAGCCGCACATGCCGCCGGTGCAGCGCCTGGTCGCGATGCACGAAGGCCTGCAGCAGGTCACGCTGGCCACGCCCTGATTCCCACCGCCGGCACCCCGGTCCTGCAATAATCGGGCGGCCCTTCCGGGACCGCCCATGCCGCAAAGCCTCCCCGACACCCACCGCTTCCGCCTGCGCGAGCTGCGCGAGGACGACGCCGCTTTCGCGCTCGCCCTGCTCAACGACCCGGGCTTCCTGGACCACATCGGCGACCGTGGCGTGCGCGACCTGGACCAGGCCCGCGCCTACCTGCGCGACGGCCCCATCGCCAGCTACGCCCGCAACGGCTTCGGCCTGTGGGCGGTCGAGATGAAGAACGACGGACGCCTGGCCGGCATGTGCGGCCTGGTCCGGCGCGACCTGCTGCCGGGGCCCGACCTGGGTTACGCCTTCCTGCCGCCCTGGCGTGGCCAGGGGCTGGCCCGCGAGGCCGCCCGCCTTTGCCTGGACCACGCCTTCGGGCCGCTGGCGCTGCCGCGGGTGCTGGCGATCGTCACCCTCGGCAACGTCGCCTCGCGCCGTTTGCTCGAAACCCTGGGCATGCGCCTGCAGGGTCCGCGAACCCTGGACGGGGAAACCCTGCTGGTTTACGAGATCGACCGTCCGGCGGCGAAAGAATCCGCCGTCGCCGGGTAGTCCGTCGCCGAACGAAAACGGGGCGGGTGCCTGCGCACCCGCCCCGCTGGTTCTGCTTTCGCGCGCGTCACCGCGTCGCGAATCCGGGCCTCAGGCCGCGGAATCCTTCAGCTTCTTGAGCGGACGGATCTTCACCTTGACGGTGGCCGGCTTGGCGGCGAACCACTGCTCTTCCTTGGTGAAGGGGTTGATGCCCTTGCGCTTGGGCTTGGCCGGCACGTTGACCGAAGTGATCTTGAGCAGGCCCGGCAGGGTGAAGCTGCCCGCGCCCTTCTTCGAGACCGAGCCGTGCACGGCGTTCTCGAGCGCGGCCAGCACGGCGCGCACGTCCTTGGAAGCCAGGCCGGTGTTGTCGGCGATGTGCGACACCAGACCGGACTTGGTCAGCGCTTCCTTGATCGGCTTGGGCGCGGCCGGCTTGGCAGCAGCCTTCGGGGCAGCCTTCTTCTTCGCAGCTTTCTTGGTAGCCATTTTTGTTTGTTCCCGTGATTCTGGATGGGTAATTGGGGTGCCTGGGCTTGCCCCGGCCTAGCGAATGTAGGGCAAGTTCAAGTCGCCGCCAAGTGCAAAACCGGTAAAAACACGGGTTTTTTTCGCTACCGGCAGGTCCCGGCGCCCAAAAACCTGCCGCGACCCCCGGCCAGCACGCCGGGAACCGCGGCAGGGCGGGGGGTCTTAAGCCGCCTTGGCCCGCTTAAGGTCGCGCATCTGGTCGTGCATTTTCTTGACCTCGGGCAGGTAGCGCGCGGCCAGCTCGCGCACCTTCGGCGGCTGGTCGCCGTCGAGGGCATCGCGGAAGGCTTCGAGTACGCGGTCTTCCTGCTCTTCGATCGAAGAAATCCAGGCTGCGTCGACGTCCTTGACCATCTTCGATTTCAGCTGGGCGTAGCCCTCGCGGATGCCACCCAGCCAGGTGCCGTCGTTGTCCGGCTCGGCGCCCTGCTTGGACACTTCGGCCTTGAGGTCGGCGGCGATCGCCTTCTTCACCTGCGCCATGTTGAGGAACAGGTCGCGGTAGGCGGGCTGGGCGGTTTCCTTGGCGGCATGCTCGTGGAACTCGATGCCGTCGTTGAGGGCTTCGACCAGGTGGTTGAGGGTGGCGGTGGTCTTGTTGGTCATGGTGTCCTCCTTGGACTTGTCTTCCTTAGGGGTGGAACAGGGGGTGTTCGCGAGTGCGGAGCCGGGGGACTCAGTACTCGTTGTCGACGGCGTCTTCGGCGGCGTCGAGCATGTCTTCGCCGGCTTCCTGGCGACGCTGGGCCGCTTCCTTGGCCGCGTCGTAGTTCGCCTTGGCCTGGTCGTTGCAGGCGTCCTCGGCGTCGCCATCGAGGGCATCGCACTGCTGCTTGGCGATTTCATAGGCGCCTTCGGCCGCGGCAAGCTCAAGGTCCTCGCGCTCGTCGATCGCCTCGTCCATCGAGTCGGCTTCGACGTAGTCCTGGCGGGCTTCGCGGGTGTCTTCGGCAGCCTCGATGCGCGCTTCGGCCACGTCCTCGGCCGTTTCCTGCGGGGTTTCCTGGCAGGCCGCCAGGGCCATCACGATCGCCAGCGGCAGGGCGGTGCGGGTGAACTTGTTCATGCGATAGCTCCATGGTTGGGAATGTCACGGTGCCGTCGGCGCCCACAAGCAGGCGGCGACGACATCGTCATGGAATAGGGAGCAAGGGCCGTGCCAACCGGGCATGGCACGCAGGAACAAGGACTTGCGCAGGTGCGGTGGGCCGCCACCTTGCGATCTGCATGGCCGTGCCTGCAGGCTGCAAGGAAAGTCCGCCGGCCGGGCTATTGAACGCGCGGCAATTCCAGGGTGAAGCAGGCGCCACCAGACGGCGCGGGGTCGTACCAGAGGTCGCCCCCCATCGCGCGCGCCTTTTGCTTGGCCAGCGACAGCCCGAGCCCGGTGGAGCTTTCGCCGCCGGTCGGCTGGCTCGAGAGCTTGGCGAAACGCCGGAACAGCTGGTCCTGTTCGGATTGCGCAATGCCCGGGCCCTGATCGATGACCAGGAAGCGGGCCTTGGCCCCATGCGCAACCGCCTTCACCGTGACCGTGCTGCCGGCGGGTGAATATTTCACCGCATTCGACACCAGGTTCTGCAGCACGTGGCCCAGCGCCAGGCGCTGGCCGCGCACCAGCAGGCCCGGTTCGACCTGCAGGTCCAGGCCCATGCCCTTTTCCTGCGCGTGGTCGGCGTGGGCGTCCACGGCCTCCTGCACCACCTGGGCCGCGGGCAGCGGATCGACGGTTTCACCGCGCGCTTCGCCGGCGGCCTGGTCGAGCACCGCCTGCAGGAACAGAAGGCCGGTGTCGGCGGCGCTGCGGATCGCTTCGACCAGCTTGCCGCCGGCGCGGTCGGCCTGGCGGCTGGCCAGCATGTCGGCCGAGAACAGCACGTTGGTGAAATGGTTGCGCAGGTCGTGCGCGATCAGTTCCAGGCTTTCCTGGCGCTCCTGCGCCAGCCGCTGCACCTGGTCCCGCGCCAGCTTCAGCGCCGTGTGCGCACGCACCCGCGACAGCAGTTCCTCGGGCACGAAGGGCTTCGTGACGTAGTCCACGGCACCGGACGAAAAGGCGCGCACCAGGGAGTCACGCTCGTGGTCGGCGGTGAGGAAGATCACCGGCAGCTCGCGCGTGGCTTCGTTGGCGCGCAGCGCCTCGAGCACGTCGAAGCCGTCCATGCCCGGCATGCGCATGTCCAGCAGCAGCAGGTCGGGCGGGGCGGCGGCGATGCCGGCCAGGGCTTCCTTGCCACTCAGGCAGGGCGCCACGTCGAAGCCGTCGCGGGCAAGCAGGCCGCCGACGGCGCTGACATTGGCCTCCTGGTCGTCGACGACCATGACCAGGGCGGCACGTTCAATGTTCATCGCGGTTTGCCTCCGGATCGGGGCTGTTGGCCAGGAGCAGGCGCATGCTGGTGACGTCGAAGGCGTCCACGGCCTCCTTGAGCTCGCGGGCGAACCCGGCCAGCCGCGGCCAGTCCAGGCGCCCGGCCAGGCCCTCCAGGTGGCCGGCGGCGGCGGCCACTTCGCGCACCCGCAGGTTGCCGCGCATCGCCGGCAGGGTGGCCCGCAGGGCCTTGAGTTCGGCCAGGGCCTCGGCGTCATGCCGCAGCGGGCCCGGGTCGGGCGCGGCCGGCACGTCGGGCGCCGGCGCGGTCGTTTCGGCGTCGTCCCGGCGCGGCGGGAAATGCAGGGCCAGCGCCTCGAACAGGTCGGCCTTGGAATACGGCTTGCGCACGTAGCCATCGAAACGCGCGCGCACCCAGTTTTCGTCTTCGCTCATGCTCGACGCCGTCAGCGCCACCACCGGGATGTCACGCCACCTGGGATTGGCGCGGATGCGCTGCAGGGCCTGGTCGCCGGAAAGCACGGGCATGCGCAGGTCCATCAGCACGATGTCCGCGCCCTTGGCCTTTAGCTGTTCGAGCGCGACCAGGCCGTCGCCCGCCTGCATCACCTGGTGGTGCGATCCGGCGAGATAGGCCACCGCAAGGTCGCGGTTCCAGGCGACGTCGTCCACCACCAGCACCTTCAGCGGCGGCAGCAGGTCGAACTCGATGCGCTGGCTGCGCTCGGGCTGCTGGCTCACCGAATCGGTGCTGATGACCCGCTCGGGAATGTCGAGGCGGAACACCGAGCCTTCGCCCACCGTGCTTTCGGCCGAAAGTTCGCCACCCATCAGCTCCGCCAGGCGGCGCACGATGCTCAGGCCCAGGCCGGTGCCTTCGCGGTTCTTGCCGTCGACGCTGTCGCCCTGTTCGAAGGGTTCGAAGATGACGCCCAGCTGGTGCGGGGGAATGCCGGTGCCGCTGTCGATCACCTCGATGCGCAGGTCGCAGCGGTCCTCGGTCTTGCTGGGATGGCAGCCCACGCGAACGACCACGCCGCCGGTCTCGGTGTATTTCACCGCGTTCGACACCAGGTTGATCAGTACCTGGCGCAGGCGCACCGGGTCCACCATCACCGGCAGCTCCGCCCGGCCGTCGAAGTCCGCCCGCAGGCTGATGCCCTTGTCGGCGCAGGCCTGCTGGAACATGGTCAGGGTCTGGTCGACGATTTCGCGCAGGTCGGTGGCTTCTTCGCGCAGCTCGAGCTTGCCGGCCTCCATCTTCGACAGGTCAAGCACGTCGTTGATGAGCGACAGCAGGGCCTGGCCGCTCTTGCGGATGGAATCGACGTAGGTGGCCTGGCGCGGGTCGAGCGGGGTTTCGGCGATCAGGTTGGTGAAGCCGAAGATGGCGTTCATCGGGGTCCGTATCTCGTGGCTCATGCTGGCCAGGAACACCGACTTGTCCTGGCTGGACTGGCGTGCCTGCTCGGCGCGCAGCTCGAGCCGGAAGGCTTCCTGCGCCTGGCGCTGCATGCGCCGCGTGGCCAGGAAGCCGACCAGGCCCGCCGCCAGCGCCAGCGCATTGGCCACCATCACCGTGGCCCAGTTCTGGCGGATCATTTCGTTGCGCTTGGCGCGGTGCTCGACCAGGCGCGCTTCCTCGTGTGCGGCCAGGTTGTCCATCATCACCTGCATCTCGGCCAGCAGCCGGGCGCCGGTGCCGGCACGCAGGCGCTGCGCCACCCGCAGGTCGGCGGCCGGGTTGCCCTGGGCGGTCATCGCCTTGAGCTGGTGCAGCTCGGAGTAGTAGCGCAGCCGGTCGCCGTTTTTTATCGCCAGCACCTCGACAAGATGCGAGGCGACCGGATCCACCGCGGTCATCGCCTTGAGCCTTTTCAGGCTGGCGTCGAGCTCGCCGAGCACGCTGCGGTATTCGTTGAGGAACTCGGCGCGGCCGGTGATCAGGTAGCGCATGCCGTGCGCCTCGCTGTCGCCGATCTGGCCCCAGTAGGCGCTCACCTGCTGCAGCAGCTGCTGGCTCTCGCTGGTGCGTTCGACGGTCTGTTCGAGCTCTTCGGTGGCGCGCAGCGACAGCAGCGAGGTGCCGGCCAGCACGACCACCGCGAACAGCATCAGCCCGGTGAAGACGCGATAGCGGAAATTGGCTTGTCTTTGCGGCATGTCTGCCTTTCCCCCTGGCGGCGCGGCGGCGCCACCGGTTCAACGATTGATTAGCCAGATGGTGCCGTTGAGCACCAGCGCGAAACTCACCCACAGCACCATCGGAATCTGCAGGTAGCCGGCCAGCGGGCGCACGCGGCCGAAGCTGAGCGTCATCCAGACCGTGGCCGCCCACAGCAGCGAGATATCCACGAAGGCCAGGGCCGGCGATCGCAGGCCGAAGAACAGCGGCGTCCAGGCGAGGTTGAGCGCCGCCGTCAGGCCAAAGCTGACCCAGGACCGGGGGCGCGCGGCATCGGCGGATGGCCCGGGTTCGCGCGCCACCAGCCAGGCGCCCACGCCCAGCAGCACGTAAAGCGTCGTCCAGGCCGGGCCAAAGAGCCAGGAGGGCGGGTTCCAGCTGGGCTTCTTCAGCACCTGGTACCACTCGCCCGGCGGGAACAGCACGCCGATCGACGCGCCGGCCGCGAGCACGATGACCACCCAGGCAAGCAAGGCCACGCCATCGCGCCCGGTCACCGGCCACGGCGGCGGGCCGCTGGCGACGATGGGGGTGCTGCGGTAGACGTGGCGTTCGTACTGCACTTGCCGCTTGCTCCGGTCTTCTGCGCTCACAGCCCGTAGGCCTTGCGCTTGCGGTAAAGGGTCGAGCCGTCGATGCCCAGCGTGCGCGCGGCGGCTTCCAGGGTTTCGGCATGGGCCATGACGGCTTCGATGTGGGCGCGTTCAAGCGTTTCGAGCGATACCGGTGCACCGACGCCCACGCCGCTGCCGGCGCCCGCCGGCGCCGGTTCGCCGCCCAGGGCGAGGTGCTCGGGGCCGATTTGCTCGCCGGTGCACAGGATCACCGCGCGCTCGATCACGTTCTGCAGCTCGCGCACGTTGCCGGGCCAGGCGTAGGCCTGCATGCGCAGCAGCGCCTGCTCCGACAGGTGCCGGGCCGGCAGGTGGTAGCTGTTGGCGTAACGGCGCACGAAACCATTGGCCAGGGCGGCCAGGTCCTCGCGGCGGTCGCGCAGCGGCGGCAGCACGAGGCTGATCACGTTCAGCCGGTAGAGCAGGTCGAGTCGGAAGCTGTTGTCGCGCACCATCGCTTCGAGGTCGCGGTTGGTGGCCGAAATGATGCGGACGTCGGCGCGCCGGGTGTCGGGTTCGCCGATGCGCTCGTATTCCTTGTCCTGCACGAAGCGCAGCAGCTTGGGCTGCAGCGCCAGCGGGAAGTCGCCGACTTCGTCCAGGAACAGCGTGCCGCCATCGGCGTGGCTGGCGCGGCCCTGCGTGCTTTGCGTGGCGCCGGTGAACGATCCCTTGGCGTGGCCGAACAGCTCGCTTTCCAGCAGTTCGGCCGACAGCGAGGGGCAGTTCACCGTGGCGAGGGGCCGGGACGCCCGCGGGCTCCAGCCATGGATGGCATTGGCCAGCACGCCCTTGCCGGTGCCCGATTCGCCCAGCAAAAGCACGTTGGCGTCGGTGCGCGCCACCTGGCGGGCGACGGCCAGTACTTCGGACATCGCCGGGCTGTTCGACTGCAGGGTGCTGGCCTGGCGAGGCTGCTGGCGTTCCAGGGTTTCCAGCCGGCTCAGCAGGTCCAGCGTGTCGAGCTGGCGCGCCACCGCGATGCGCAGCTGCGCCGGCGAACAGGGTTTGACCAGGTAGTCGGCGGCGCCTTCGGCGATCGCGCGCACCGCGTCTTCGACATGCGAATGCGCGGTCACCATGATCACGCGCAGTCCCGGCGCCAGCTCGCGCAGCCGGGGAAGCGCATCCAGGCCCGAATCACCGGCGATGTCACGGTCGAGCAGGCACACGTGGAAGGGCTGGCTGGCGGCCAGCTTCATGCCTTCCTGCAGGCGCGTGGCCGTGTTGACGCGGTAGCCGGCGTCCTCCAGGCACAGGGCGAAGTTCTGCAGCAGCCCGGGGTCGTCGTCGATGGCAAGGATCCGCCCCTGGGGGGCGGCGGGAAGGTTGCTCACGGTTGACTCCAAAGGGTCCGGAAACTTGTCAGCAAGGGACGTGCCATCAGGCAAACCACTGATCCGCAAGGATTTCCTCGCAGGCATTCAGGCAAATAATTGCAATTTGCATCCATACTGCGCAGACGCAGTGCATTTTGCAAACTCGCCGCTCCCGCTAAACTGGCGCCCTTTCCCCGTGCAGGCCGAACCCATGAGCGACACCCCGCCCGACCGACTCTGCGTCAATCCGCGCAGCCCCTTCTACGACGACGCCCTGCTCGAGCGTGGCATCGGCGTGCGCTTCAACGGCGTCGAGCGCCACAACGTCGAGGAATACTGCGTGTCCGAAGGCTGGGTGCGGCTGCCCGTCGGCAAGTCGCTCGACCGCCACGGCAACGCGATGACGATGAAGGCCAAGGGCACGGTCGAGGTCTGGTTCCTGGACGCCCCGCCGACGGCGTGAAGCCGGGCACGGACCGCCTCGACGCCGTTTACGACGCCCTGGTCGGCGACGAGGACGGCCGCGTCTGCAAGGACATCCCCGACAGCGCCTGCACGCGCCTGCCGGGCAACTTCCTCCGCCAGCTCGGGGCCATGGCGCTGACCAAACTCGGCGACGCACTGGCCAGCCCGAAGACGACGCTGGCCTGGACCCTGGGCGCGCTGGGGGCGCCGGCGTGGATGGTGGGCCTGCTGGTGCCGGTCCGCGAATCGGGCTCGATGCTGCCGCAGTTGTTCATCGCCGCGCGCGTGCGCGCCCTGCCCCGGCGCAAGCCGGCCTGGCTGCTGGGCGCGATGCTCCAGGCCGCGGCGGTTGCCGGCATGGCGGCCGCGGCCTTCTGGCTTGACGGCGCGGTCGCCGGCGCGGCGATCCTGGGCCTGCTGGTCTGCTTCAGCCTCGCGCGCGGCCTCAGTTCAATCGCCAGCAAGGACGTGCTGGGCAAGACCGTGCCGAAAACCCGGCGCGGCCGGCTGGCCGGCTATGCGGCCAGCGCCTCGGGCGCGATCAGCCTGGTCGTGGGCGGCGCCCTGCTGTGGTGGGGCCGGGACGCAGGGCCGGCGCTGCTGGGCGGCCTGCTGGCCGCGGCGGCGGCGTGCTGGCTGCTTGGCTCGCTGGTTTATTCCGGCATCGCAGAAGACCCCGGCAGTACCGAAGGCGGCGCCAATGGCATCACCGAAGCGCTGGGCAAACTGCGGCTGCTGCGCGACGAGCCGACTTTCGGCCGCTTCGTGCTGGCGCGCGCGCTGCTGCTGGTGTCGGCGCTGAGCTCGCCCTTCCTGGTGCTGCTGGCGCGCGACCACGGCATGGGCGGCTGGGACGGCCTGCCGCTGTTCCTGCTGGCCGCGGGCACGGCCTCGCTGTTGTCGAGTCCGTTCTGGGGTCGCTTCGCCGACAGGTCGAGCCGGCACACGATGATCGCCGCGGGCTGCGTGGCCAGCGCCGCGGCCCTGGGCGCGATCGGCGCCGACGCCTGGCTGGCGGGCGGCGACGCCGGCGGCTGGGTGCTGGTGGGCCTGTTTTTCGTACTCGGCATTGCCCACGACGGCGTGCGCCTGGGCCGCAAGACCTACCTGGTGGACCTGGCGGGGGGCAACAAGCGCACCGACTACGTGGCGGTCAGCAATACCGCCATGGGCGTGCTGCTGCTGGCGACCGGCGCCATCACCGGCGCCGTGGGCACCGCCTCGGTGCCGGCGGCGCTGGCGGTGCTGGCCGGCATGGGCCTGGCCGGTGCCTGGCTGTGCCGGCGCCTGCCCGAAGTGCAGCAGGCCGGTTAGCCGCGGACGAAGTCGCTGAAGCCGGTGACGTGCTTGCGCAGCAGTTCGCGCACGTCTTCGTCCTGCAGCTTTCCTTGCGCGTCGAACACCTTGTGGGCGCGCGAAACCATCAGCTCCATACCGCACCAGTAGCGCATGCCCAGGGTCCGGAACACCGGCAGCCAGGCGTTTTGCGCGAGCACGGTGCCAAAGCCCGCCGGCGAGGCGCCCAGCAGCGCCACCGGGCGGCCGACGAAGACGCGGTCCTTGTCCTTGGGCGGGCGCGACATCCAGTCGATGGCGTTCTTGAGCACGCCGGGAATCGAGTGGTTGTACTCGGGCGTGCAAAGGATAAGACCGTCGCAGGCGGCCAGCTTGTCCTTCAGGGCTTCGGCGGCGGCCGGGATGCCGTCCTTTTCTTCGGCGTCACCGTCGTACAGCGGGATGCCGTGCAGGGTGGCGACCTCGAGTTCGACGCCTTCGGGCAGCAGTTCGCGTGCGGTATGCAGCAGGGCCGTGTTGTAGGAGCCGGCGCGCAGGCTGCCGGAGATGCCAAGCAGTCGGGTCATGGGATTGCTCCGTAAGAAGTTCGCTACCCACCCTACCCGCGCGCCGCGGGGCCTGCCACCGCGACCGCAGCCGCCGTTCAGCGCAAATGGCGTGAAAGGTAATCGGCCAGGGGCGCGGAGGCGGGCTCGGGCGCTTCACCGCCGATGTGGCGGCGCAGCGCGTCCTCAAGTACGAACCCGGTGGCCTCGCGGGTCAGCGGCGCCTCGAAGCCGTGGCCGGCGTCGGGATCGAAAAGCAACTGCACGTCCTTGCCCTGGCCGCGCAGCGTCGTGGCGTAGTGGATGAGGCTGCGCGGCGCGACGCGGGTATCGCGACCGCCACCCACCAGCACCACCGGCCGCCGCAATTTCGCGGCATGGGCGAGCGGCGACTGCTCTTCAAGCCTGGCCATCAGCCCTGCGTCCTCGGGATCAACGCCCAGCGCACGAAAGCGCGCGGCCAGCGGGACCCCGGGCTGTCGCCGCAGGTCGCTGTGTTGTGTGGCCCAGCGCAGCGACCAGCCGAAGTCCGGCGGCGGCGCCACCGCGACCGCCATCCGGTAGAGATCCGGCGCATGGGTCACGCCCTGCAGGGCCGCGTAGCCGCCGAAGGACGCCCCGACGATGGCGACACGGTCCGGCGCACCCACGCCGGCGGCAAGCAGCTCCCGGGCGCCTTCATCAATGTCGGCCTGCACGCGACCGAGTCCGAAGTCGCCCTGCGCCGACAGCAGGTAGTCGCGACCCAGGCCGGTGGAGCCGCGGAAGTTGGGCTCGAACACGGCATGTCCCAACATGGCCAGGCGCTGCGCGGTGGCCGAATAACCCGCACCGGCATGCGACCAGGGCCCGCCGTGCACCAGCACCACCAGCGACACCCCGGCGGGTTCGCGGCCACGCGGCAGGGTCAGCCAGCCGTGCAGGCGGCGGCCGTCGCTGGCCGTCCAGGTGATGGCGCGGCGCGGCGCCAGCGCATCGGCAGGCAAGGGCGTGGTTTCGCCACCGCGCAGGTCGATCGGAACCAGCACGTCGGCGTGCGCATCGTAGGTGAACCAGCGCGGCCAGGCGGCGGTGTCCTCGCGTGCCTGCACCAGCCACGGCGCTTGAGCGTGAGCCAGCTGGATGCGCAGGTCGGCATGGCCGATGTGGCGCTGGAGGCGCGCCAGCGCGGCGGCGTCCGCAGGCGTCAGTGCGCGCTGGCCCGGCGTGGTGCTGCGCCAGGTGAGCAGGCGCGGCTGGCCATCGCCCGGGTCGAGGCTGGCGGTATCGGCGTCCGATTCGCCGGCCGGATCGTCTGCCACCTGCCGCCACGCACCCTGGGCTGAAAGGTGCTGCAGGGCCTGGCGGTCGCCGCCGACGTCGGACAGCAGCCACAGGCCACCGTCCGGCGCCGCCGAAAGAAAGCGGCAGGCTTGCAGCGCGACGCAGGTCGCCACGTCGCGCGGCGCCGAGTTGCCTTCGCGACGAACGATCGTATTGCCGGCGTCACTGACGCGCCGGAGCCACAGCACGCTCCCGTCGGCCGACAGCGCGGCGTCGCCGAGCACCGCGCTGTCTTCGTGCAGCACTTCGCGCCTGCCGCTGGCAGACAGGCGCAATACCCGCGACACGGGCTCGGCGCCGCGCGGCGCGTCATGCTCAAGCAGCAGCAGTGCGTGGTCGCGACCCAGGTCCCGGCCCAGCACTTCGTGGCTGACGCCTTCGCGCGCCATCAGGGGCACCCCGGCAACGGCGGACTCCATCGCCAGCGGCGTGATGCCACCCTTGCCCTCGAGAAACAGGAACCTGCCGTCCTGCGACCACCACACCGCCCGGGCATCCACGCGCGAATGCAGCCGGCGCGGGCGGCTGCCGTCGGCCGGGTGCAGCCACAGGGCACTGGCGCCGTCGCGGCCGGTTCGCAACACCGCCACCTGGCGGCCGTCGGGGGAAAGCACCACGCCGCGCAGGGGATCGTCGGCCAGGAAGGCCGCCCTTGGCAGCACCTCCGCTGGTGCCAGCGACCTGGCTTCGGCCACGGCTTCTTCGATGCCGGCCACGGAAGAAGCCGCAGCGGGTAGCGACACCGCCAGCAGCAGCCAACACAGGGGCAGCCAGGTGAACTTCATGCGCTGGCCGGCTGTTCGGAGGCGAGCACGGCCGCCGCGCGTTCGCGGTCCGGGTGCACCAGGCGCAAGGCGAGAAGCGCCGGCAGCCCGAGGGTCGCACAGGCAAGCAACCACGCAAGGCGTCGCCGGCCGCGCAGGCCCTGCCGCCGGCAGAGCCAGAGGCCGCCCGGCAGGGAAAGCAGCAACATGCCAGCGGCCAGCGCCTGGATGGCGTACGGGCGCTGCGGCGGCGAGCGCACGTCCATCGCGACCGGTTCGGCGAACGCCCAGGCCAGGCCGCGCCGCGCCGCCTGCCAGGCTGGCGACATCCACCACTCCCAGTGACGCAGCACATCGGGAAAATCCGCGGACAGGTGCCGCTTGGCCACCGGAGTGACCCGCCCTTCGCCGTCGAGCCAGAGTACGGTCTGGGCGGCGTCACCGGGACCGTCGATGCTGCCGCGCCCGGTGGTGACGCTGACCAGTTGGCCATCGAGCAGGGCCATCAGGTCCACCCGGCCAATGTCGCCGGCGGGCGCCGGCAGCGGCAGCCGGTGCAGCGGCGGCACGCGCGCATAGTCGTCGCCAAAGGCCTGGGCGTCGTAGAGGTAAAGCGCGCGGTCGCTCAGCGCGGCGTGCATTTCGCCGGCGCGCTCGGGCACGCTGACCAGGGTTTCGCCCTCCGGCAGCGCGATACGCAGGTGCAGTCGCTGGCGCGCGCTTTGGTATTCGTAGACACCACGTGCGCTGGCCAGCCAGGGGCCACCGACCGGCAGCGGCAGCGCGTCGAATGCCTGCCCCGCCTCGCCGGCGCCGAGCGTGGCGACGGGCTGGCCGTCGGCCAGGCCCAGGCCGTGCAAAAGCGCATCGTCATGGCTCAGCGTCCAGCGCACGCGCGCGTCCGGGTCGTCGAACTGCAGGGGCGCCGGATTGGCCAGCTGGCCGCGCGTCGGCAGGTCGCGCAGTGACGGCGCCAGGGTCACCACCGGCGACAGCAACGCCTGCTCGCGCCAGAGCGCCGCGTTGGGGTGGGCGCTTCCAGCCAGGCCTGCGCGCAGAAGCTCGCCGCCTTCAGCGCGGCTGGCTTCGACGTAACCACCGGCCGGCGGCGGCCCGTTCAGGGGATGGCTTCCCACCAGCATCCAGCCCAGCTGC
Source organism: Arenimonas soli (assembly GCF_014643775.1). Classification (GTDB taxonomy): domain Bacteria; phylum Pseudomonadota; class Gammaproteobacteria; order Xanthomonadales; family Xanthomonadaceae; genus Arenimonas; species Arenimonas soli. The sequence goes on along the minus strand of NZ_BMKC01000003.1, from coordinate 143,771 downwards.
ACGGCCAGTGTCGCGCTCACCAGCAGCGTGTACACGCCCAGCTGCACCGGCGCGGCGACCAGCACTTCGGCGAGTGCGCCGCGCGGGGATGCCGACAGGTCGGGCTTGAAGACCGCCCACAGCATGCCGGCGGCCAGGGCCAAGGACAGCGCCTGGATGGCCAGCGCGCCGACGCCGCTGGCGTGGCTGGCCAGCGGCAACAGCAGCGGCACCAGGCCGAACACCGCCATGCGCCGCGGCGCGAGCACCAGGAAGGCCCCGGCCAGGTAGCCCAGCATCGCCAGCAACCAGGCGGCGACCGGCAAGCCGAAATGACGCAGGTCGGCCACGCGCTGGCTGAGCAACTCCTGCCCCAGCACCATCACCAGCAGCGGCAGTGCGACCACGCAGGCCAGCAGCGCCGCGACCGAAGCGCCCAGCGAAAGTGCGATGCGCGCCGGCGGCAGCGGCCGGTGCAGCAGCTGCAGCCAGGTCGCGGGCCGGCGGTAGCCACCCCACTGGTAGGCGCCCAGCAGCAGGCCCAGCAGGACGTGCACCGCCGCGACGCCGCCATAAACCAGCACCGTCTGCTGCAGCGGGTCGAGCATGCGCGCCAGGAAGGCCAGCGCCAGCAAGTGCAGCAGGCCGGCCAGCGCGGCCCAGGCGCGGAAGCGGACGAGCTCGGCGAGGAAAAGATCACGCATGCCGGACTCCTCAGGCTGCCGCGGGCGCGGCGTGGTGGGTGGACAGGAAGGCATTGACCGCGCGGTCCAGCCCCACCGCCGCGTGCTGCACGCGGCGCGCCCCGGCCAGCCGCAGCACGCTGCCGAAAGCTTCGCCCTGGTCGAACACCAGGTAGTGGTGCAGGCCGTCGATCTGCTGGTGCTGCAGCAAGCCCGGCAGCGTGGCTGGGTCCGGCGCACGGAACGGGATGTCGGCGATCCAGTGCCAGACGCGCTCGCAGAAGTCGTCCGGCGCGCCGGTGTGGCGCAGGCGGCCGCCTTCGAGGATGACCAGGTTGTCGGCCACCCGTTCGACTTCCTCCATCTGGTGCGAGCAGTACACCACCGTGCAACCCCGCGCGGCGTTGCCGTGCAGCAGCGCTTCGAGGAAGGCGCGCTTGGCCACGACGTCCAGGCCCAGGGTCGGTTCGTCGAGGATCAACAGTTCCGGCGACTGCGCCAGGGCCATCGCCAGGTTCAGGCCGGCGCGTTCGCCGCGCGAAAGCTGGCCCACGCGCTGCGCGTCGTGCACGTGATAGTGGCCAATGACCTCGTCGTAGGCCGGCTGCCGCCAGCGCGGGTAGTGCCGGTGCTGCATCGCCACCAGCTGGCGCACGCGCATCCACGCCGGCAGCGTGTGTTCTTCGTTGACGAAGCCGATGCGCGCGCGGTCCTGCGGGCGCAGGCGGTCGCAGTCGCGGCCCAGGATCGTCGCGCGGCCCTCGCTGGGTGCCAGGAAGCCGAGCAGGATCCGGAACAGCGTGCTCTTGCCGGCGCCGTTCGCGCCGACGACGGCGTGCACCTGGCCGGCCGGCAGCGCCAGGTCCAGCCGGTCCAGCGCCTGCTTGCCGCCGTAGCGTTTGCCCAGGGCGTACGTGCGGATGACGTCGGCGTCCATGTCAGGCCCTCCGCCGCGGCGCCAGGCCACGCAGGGCGTCCTGCACCCGGGCCACGGCATCGGCCGGGCGCATTTCCAGGGCGACTACCTCGTGCACGAAACGCTGCACGGCTTCGTCGAAGCGGCGGTCACGCTCGACCTCGCTAAGGCGTTGCCGCGGCGGTGCCACGAACAAGCCCAGGCCCTGGCGCGCATCGAGCCAACCTTCGGCCGCGAGTTCGGCATAGGCCTTGGCGACGGTGTTGGGGTTGACGTTCAACTGCTGCGCCAGGCCGCGCACGCTGGGCACCTGGTCGCCGGCCGCCAGTTCGCCGGTGGCGATGGCCATGCGCACGCCATCGACGATCTGCCTGCCGATCGGTCGGGGATCGCCGGTGACGACCTGGATCACCAGGGGGCGGGTTCGGGCCATGGCTGCCTCTGTCTTTACTGTCCTAGTGCGGCTAATACACCAGTTCGGGCCGGCCCCGTCAACCCGGCCGGAAGTCACGGTCCGCTCCGGCCCCCGCGCGCTCCGGGCACGGGCGTTACCATGGGCGCCCCCTGCCCCCACGTGCCCCGCATGGAACCCATCCTTTCGATCCGCGGCCTTGGCAAGACCTACGCCAGTGGCCACGTCGCGCTCAAGTCGGTGGACCTGGACATCCGTCGCGGCGAGATCTTCGCCCTGCTCGGCCCCAACGGCGCCGGCAAGACCACGCTCATCTCGATCGTCTGCGGCATCGTCAACGCCAGCCGCGGCAGCGTGCTCGCCGACGGCCACGACATCGTGCGCGAGTTCCGGCAAGCACGCGCCAAGATTGGCCTGGTGCCGCAGGAACTGAGCACCGACGCCTTCGAAACCGTCTGGTCCACGGTGCGCCTGAGCCGCGGCCTGTTCGGCAAACCACGCGACGACGCCCACCTGGAAAAGGTGCTGCGTTCGCTCAGCCTGTGGGACAAGCGCGACAGCAAGATCATGGCGCTCTCGGGCGGCATGAAGCGTCGAGTGCTGATCGCCAAGGCACTAGCGCACGAACCGGCCATCCTGTTCCTGGACGAACCCACCGCCGGCGTCGACGTCGAGCTGCGCCGCGACATGTGGAACCTGGTGCGCGAGCTGCGCGACAAGGGCACCACCATCATCCTGACCACGCACTACATCGAGGAAGCCGAGGAAATGGCCGACCGCATCGGCGTGATCAACCACGGCGAGCTGGTGGTGGTGGACGAGAAGGACGCGCTGATGCGCAAGCTGGGCAAGAAGCAGCTGACCCTGCACCTGCAGGCGCCGCTGGCCGCGATCCCGGCCGAGCTGGCCGGCCAGCCGCTGGAACTGTCCGACGATGGCCTGTCGCTGGTCTATACCTTCGACGTGCAGGGCGAACGCACCGGCATCGCCACCCTGCTGCGCCGACTGGCCGACCAGGGCATCGATTTCCGCGACCTCAACACCCAGGAAAGTTCGCTCGAGGAAATCTTCGTCAGCCTGGTGCACCGCGGCGGCAAGGGAGGTCCGGCATGAACTGGCACGCGGTCAGGGCCATCTACCGCTTCGAGATGGCGCGCACCTTCCGCACCATCGGCGAATCGATCCTCTCGCCCGTGCTCACCACCTCGCTGTACTTCGTGGTCTTCGGCGCCGCCATCGGCGCGCGCATGGGCGAAGTGGGCGGCGTCAGCTACGGGGCCTTCATCATCCCGGGCCTGATCATGCTGTCGCTGCTGAACGAATCGATATCGAACGCGGCCTTCGGCATCTACATGCCCAAGTGGGCCGGCACGATATTCGAACTGCTGTCGGCGCCGGTGGGCTGGGTCGAGGCGGTGCTGGGTTACGTCGGCGCGGCGGCCAGCAAGTCGGTGATGCTGGGCCTGCTGATCCTGGTGACCGCGCGCTTCTTCGTCGATTACGACATCGCGCATCCGCTGGCGATGGTGTTGTTCCTGGTGCTGACCGCGGTCAGCTTCAGCCTGTTCGGTTTCATCATCGGCCTGTGGGCCACCGACTTCCAGAAGCTGCAGATCATCCCGCTGATGGTGATGACGCCGCTGACCTTCCTGGGCGGCGCGTTCTATTCGATCGACATGCTGCCGCCGGTCTGGCAGAAGATCGCGCTGTTCAACCCGGTGGTCTACCTGATCAGCGGATTCCGCTGGAGCTTCTTCGGGCAGTCGGACGTGGACGTGGTCGTGAGTTTCGCGGCCATCATCGGCTTCCTGGTGGTGTGCCTGGCGACCGTGCGCGCGATTTTCCGCTCCGGGTGGCGGCTCAAGGCCTGAAACGGCATTCGTGACGCCGTTGGCGAAAACGCCCCGGCGGCGAGGGTGCGTTGGCTCACAGATCGGAACGCCGGTGGCCCCGGCGGCCCGTGGAAGCGGTGATTCCGCGACCCAGATCGCAAACCCTGCGGCTGTGGCGGCGCACAGTTCGCACCATGGCGCTCAAGCACCTCCTCAAGACACACATCGGTACCGACGTCCGGCTGGCGATGATCCTGCTGTTCGCCGTCATTACCGTCGTCGGCGTAACGCCGTTCGCGGTGGCGCGCGTGTTCAACGGCGAATGGCTGGCAGCCGGACTGGACCTGGTGCTGATCCTGGTGATGATCGGCAATGCCGCTTTCGCCTGGCGCACCGGCAACAGCGCCCTGGCCGGCAAGATCAATGCGGTCGTGGTGTCCCTTTCCTGCGCCCTGCTCGGCGGCGTGCTCGGTCCGGCGGGGCTGTTCTGGGCCTATACCGTGATCCTGGCCAATTACATGCTGGCGCCGCGCCTGATGGCCACGGTTTGCGGCGTGCTGATCATCGTCTCCGGCCTGGTGGTGGCGCCCTTCGCGTCAACGCTGGCGATGGCCGCCTTCGCGGTCAGCGCGGCGCTGGTGATGCTGTATGCCTTCATCTTCGCCAGCCTCACCGACGTGCAGCGCAAGATGCTCGAGGGCCTGGCCACGCGCGATGCCCTGACCGGCGTCGCCAACCGGCGCTGCATGGAAGTCGAACTGGCCGAGGCCCTGAAGGGCCACCACGCCCGCGGTGAATCCGCGACCCTGGCCGTGCTCGACCTCGACCATTTCAAGCAGGTCAACGACGACTACGGCCATGACGCCGGCGACCGGGTGCTGATGGCCTTCACCGAACGCGTGCAGGCCTGCATCCGCAAGCGCGACCGGCTCTATCGGCTCGGCGGCGAAGAGTTCGTCCTGCTGCTGCCCGATACCGACCACAGCGGCGCACGCGCCGCCCTCGAAAAGGTCCGCGACGCCGTGCAGTCGCAGCCCCTGGCCGAAGGCCTGCGGGTCACCACGTCCATTGGCGCCGCCACGCTGGAGGCCGAGGACGACTGGCCGCGCTGGCTTGCGCGCGCGGATTCGGCGCTTTACCGGGCCAAGGACGCGGGCCGGGATCGCGTCAGCTTCGAAGACGGCCCCTCGCGCCCCGGCGAACGCCGACTGCGCCTGGTGTCCGGCCGGCCGCGCCACTGACCTGGCCACCGCGGCCCCTGGCGGGCGAGCAAGGCTGACGATGGGCTCCCGGCGGCTGCCGGGACGCGGATTTCACATGGCCGCTGCCCATCGGCTTGTTAGGCTTGGTTGCTCGAACCCGGGGAGCAACGCATGAGCACCAACCCGCGCCGCTGGGCGCCCTGGCTGCTGCCAGCCCTCCTGGCGGTCGCCGCCCTGCCGGCCCTGGCCGCCATGCCCGTGCGCGTGGTGGTGCCGCGGGCCGCCGACTTCGGCGAACAGTTCCAGCTTACCGGCACCCTGACCGCCGACCGCGCCGCCGGCCTGTCGCCGCGCGTCGACGGCCTGGTGCGCGAGGTGAAGGTGGACGCCGGGGACCGGGTCGAAGCGGGCCAGGTGCTGGTGCAACTCGATGATGCCGTTGCCCGCCACACGCTGGCGCGGGTGCGCGCCGTAGCGGCCGAAGCCGCGGCCACCGCCGCCGAAGCCCAACGCTTGCTGGACGAAGGCCGCCGTCTGGCCGCCGACAAGTTCATCCCCGCCAGCCAGGTCGGCACGCTCGAAGCCCGCCTGAGCCAGGCGCGCGCCGCCGCCGATTCCGCCCGCGCCGCCGCTGCCGAGCAGCAGGAACTGGTGCGCCGCCACGCCCTGCCCGCCCCCTTCGCGGGTGTCGTGAGCGCCAAGCACGCCGAAGCCGGCGAGTGGGTGCAGCGCGGCGACACCGTGCTCGACCTGGTCGCCACCGACCGCGTGCGCCTGGACCTGCAGGTGCCGCAGGAACGTTTCGCCGCGCTGGCCGGCGAAGCCACGGTGCAGGTTTTCCCCGACGCGCTGGCCGGCGACGCCCTGCCCGCCCGCATCGAAGCGCGGGTGCCGGTGACCGATCCGCAGGCGCGCACCTTCCTGCTGCGCCTGCGCGTGGACGATGCCGACGGCCGGCTGCTGCCCGGCACCTCGGCGCGGGCGGTGGTGTCCCTGCCCGCCAGCCAGGCGGCGCTGGCGGTGCCGCGCGACGCCCTGCTGCGCCAGCCCGACGGCGGCTACAGCCTGTTCGTCGTCCTGCCCGACGGCGACGGCTGGGTCGCCCGCCAGCGCACGGTGCGGGTGCTGCGCGACCGCGGCAGCCTGGTCGCGATTGCCCAAGGCATAGAAGCCGGCGAGCGCGTGGTGGTCCGCGGCAACGAAGCCCTGCGCGACGGCCAGGCCGTGGCGCCCGGGGAAGACTGAGCCATGGGTTTCGAAGGCCTGCTGCGCCACGGCACCCTGATCGCGGTCGCCGTGCTGGTTTTGTGCGTGCTGGGCACCGCCGCCGCGCTGCGCGTGCCGGTGCAGATGATCCCCGACCTGGAAGTGCGCACCATCGGCGTGCAGACCCGCTGGCCCGGCGCCACGCCCCAGGACGTCGAGCAGGAGATCCTGCTGGAACAGGAAAAATACCTGCGCACCATCCCCAACCTCAGCCGCATGGTGTCGAGCGCCAGCACCGGCCAGGCCAGCATCGAACTGGAGTTCCCGTTCGGTGTGGACATCAACGAGGCGCTGATCCGCACGTCCAACGCGCTCAGCCAGGTGTCGGACTACCCGGAAAACGTCGACCAGCCCAGCCTGTCCACCAGTTCGTTCTCCAACAATGCCTTCATGTACTTCCGCATCGGCGCCCGCGAAGACAGCGCGCTCGATCTGGACCTGGACATGATGCGCGACTACGTCGAAGACTTCGTGCGGCCGCGGCTGGAACGCGTGCCGGGCGTGGCCCTGGTGCAGGTGGGCGGCGGCAGCGAACGCCAGGTGCGCATCGAAGTGGACCCGGGCCGGCTGGCCGAACGTGGCCTGACGCTTTCGCAGGTGCGCGAGGCCGTGCGCGCGCGCAACCGCGACACCTCCGGCGGCGACCTCGACAGCGGCAAGCGCCGCTACCTGCTGCGCACCGTCGGCCGGCTGCGCGACATCGACCAGCTGCGCGACCTGGTCGTCGCCAGCGGCGACAACGTGGTGGTGCGCCTGCGCGACATCGCCGAAGTGAAGCTCGACCATTACGAGCGCCGGGAACTGAGCTTCAACAACGGCGAGCCGGCGCTGAGCCTGTCGATCCGCCGCGAACCGGGTTCGAACGTCATCGCCATCAAGCGCGCCATGCTTCCGGCCGTGGACGAGGTCAACGCCGACCTGCTGGCGCCGCTGGGCCTGGAGCTGACGCTGTCGAGCGACGACGCACGCTACGTCGAGGACTCCGTCGCCAATGTCTGGACCAACCTGGCGCTGGGCGCCGGCCTGGCGACGCTGGTGATGTTCGCCTTCCTGCGCTCGAAGCGGCAGACCCTGGCCGGCGTCATCGCGATACCGATCTGCACCATCGCCGCCTTCGTCGGCCTGCTGCTGGCCGGGCGCACGCTCAACGTCATTTCCCTGGCCGGCGTCGCCTTCGCCATCGGCATGACCGTGGACAACACCATCGTCGTGCTCGAAAGCATCGACCAGGCCCGGCGCAAGGGCCTGGGCCGCATGGAAAGTGCGCTGGCCGGCGTGCGCCGCGTATGGCCGGCCGTGCTGGCCTCGACGCTGACCACGGTACTGGTGTTCGCGCCGATCCTGTTCATCCAGGAAGAGGCCGGCCAGCTGTACTCGGACATCGCCATCGCCATTTCGGCCTCGATCCTGGCGTCCATGCTGATCGCCGTGACCGTGGTGCCGGCCCTGGCCGGGCGCCTGTCCTTCGGCATCCAGGGCCAGGCCGGGGTGCCGGGCCAGGCCTGGTTCGACCGCATCGCCAGCGGCACCCGCTGGCTGGCCGCCAGCGCGCGCCGGCGGGTGCAGGTGCTGGTGGGCACGGTGCTGCTGGCCGGGCTGGCGCTGTGGCTGCTGACGCCGCCGGCCGAGTACCTGCCCGAAGGCGAGGAGCCCAAGACCTTCGCGCGCATGATCGCGCCGCCGGGCTACAACCTGGCCGAGATGGAAGGCATCGCCCGCGAGGTTATGGCCGACATCGGCCCGCAGGTGAAGGCCGACCGCGCCGCGTTCGAGGCCGGCGTCACCGACCTGCCGCCGCTGGCGTACTACAACCTCTCGGCCAGCCCGGGCGGCCTGCGCATCATCGCCGAGCCGGTGGACCCGGCCGACATCGACGCGGTGATGGACGCGCTGGACAGGCGTTTCCGCGCCTATCCGGGCATGCGCGCGTTTTCCTCGCGCGGCTCGATCATCTCGAGCAACGACGGCGGTTCGCGCAGCATCAACCTCGACATCTCGGGCATTGACCTGGCCGAGCTCTACGCCGTGGCCGAACGTGGCTACCGGCGCGCCGAAGACCTGTTCCCCGGCGCCCGCATCGGCTCGGACCCGTCCAGCCTGAGCCTGGACCAGCCGCTGGTGGAGCTGGTGCCGCGCTGGGAACGCCTGGCCGAGGTCGGCTACGACGCCGCCGGCTTCGGCTTCGCGGTGGCCGCGCTAAGCGACGGCGCCTTCGTCGACGAGCTGATCCTGGGCGATGACAAGGTGGACATCTACCTGTTCGGCGGCGCCGGCACCCAGCAGCTCGACGCCCTGCGCGACCTGCCGGTGGCCACGCCCTCGGGCGCGGTGCTGCCGCTGTCGGCCCTGGCCGACCTGCGCGAGAGCGCCGACACCGATTCGATCCGGCGCCTGGACGGCCGCCGCACCGTCACCCTGAACATCGTGCCGCCGCGCGGCATCGCGCTTGAAACCGGCGTCGAACGCGTGCGCGAGGAACTGCTGGAACCGATGCGCCGCGCCGGCGAAATCCCGCCGGGCGTCTCCATCGACATCAGCGGCGCCAGCGACCAGCTCCAGGCCACCCGCGAAGCAGTGTCGGGCAACTTCGCCATCGCCCTGCTGCTGTGTTACCTGCTGCTGGTGGCGATCTTCCGGCACTGGGGCCGGCCGCTGTTCGTGCTGGCCACCGTGCCGCTGGGCGTGGCCGGCGGCATCATCGGCCTGGCGGTGCTGAACCTGTTCGTCAGCCAGCCCTTCGACATGATCACGCTGCTGGGCTTCCTGGTGCTGCTGGGCACGGTGGTGAACAACCCGATCCTGATCGTGGACGAAACCGTGCAGCGCATCGCCGAAGGCGCGGCCAGCGTCGAGGAGGCCGTGGCCGGCGCGGTGCAGTCGCGCCTGCGGCCGATCCTGATGTCCACGCTGACCACGCTGTTCGGGCTGGCGCCGCTGGTGCTGATCCCCGGCGCCGGCACCGAGCTCTACCGCGGCCTGGGCGCCATCGTGCTGTTCGGCCTGGCGTTTTCGGCCGGGGTGACGCTGTGCTTCCTGCCGGCCCTGCTGGTGACGGTGCTGGGCCGGCGGGAACGCACCGCCGCGGCCTAGTAGCCGCGTTCGATGTCCACGACGTTTAGCAGCGCTTCACCGGCGACGTAACGACGCAGGTTTTCGTTGATCAGCAGCCAGGAGCGCTCGTCGTCGCGGTCGGAGTTGCCGGCCACGTGCGGGGTGATGATCACGTTGGGCATGGCCCACAGCGGGTGCCCGGCCGGCAGCGGCTCCGGGTCGGTGACGTCCAGGCCGGCCCCGCCCAGGTGGCCACTGCGCAGCGCCGCGACCAGGTCGTCCTGCACGACGCTGCGGCCGCGGGCGATGTTGATGAAATAGCCGCCGGGCTTCATGGCGTTGAAGAATTCGGCGTCGAACAGGTCGGTGGTGGCCGGGGTCAGCGGCGCGGCGTTCACCACCACGTCGGCTTCGGCGGCCAGGGCCAGCAGTTCGTCGGGCAGCCCGACCTTGGCGACGAAATCCGGCCCCAGGCGACCGCTGTTGCGGGTGGCGATGACGCGCATGCCCAGGCCGTCGGCGCGGCGCGCGACTTCGGTGCCGATGCCGCCCAGGCCGACCACCAGCAGCGTGCGGCCGCCGAGTTCGCGGGCATGGCCGAACGCCCCGCGCTGCCATTCACCGGCCTGCTGGGCGCGGCCGTAGGTGGGCAGGCCGCGGGCCAGCGCCAGGGCCATGGCGATGGCGTGTTCGGCGATCGGCGGCGCGCTGGTGCGCTGCATGTTGGTCAGCACCACGCCGCGCCCGGCCAGGCCGGGCACGGCGACGCAGTTCTCGACGCCCACCGACATCGCCTGGTACCAGCGCAGCGCCGGCGCGTCGGCGAAGTTGGCGGCGCTGCAGCCGCCGATCACCACGTCGGCGCGGGCCAGCTGGCGGCGCCGCTGTGCGGCATCGTCCGAGGCCGCTTCGACGCGGGCATCGGGCGCCAGTTCGCGCAGCCTGGCCAGGTGTGCCGAGTCGGCGAAAAACACCACCACGCGCCGCGGCGACTGCCAGCGCGGATGTTCGCGCGAGGGGGTGTCCGCCTGGCGCAGGTCAAGCTGGGCAATGAGCTCGCGCACGCGCGGGTCGGGCTGGCTGGCCTGGGCCGGCGCCAGCAGGACCAGCGCGAAAATGCCGGCGAACACGGCCCGGCAGGGCCGGGAAAACAAGGCGGGCATGGACATGGTTTTCCCCAGGGCGACCGCCCTCCGCGGCCGGTACCAGCCTACGCCGGAAGCCGGCGGCGCGCGTCAAGGCGGCGTAGTATTGAAGACAGTCCCGCAAGGAGTTGCCCGCCATGAAGATCCTCATCGCCATCGACGGCAGCAAGGCCGCCGCCCTGGCCGTCAAATCCGCCATCGACCTGGCCAAGGCCATGACCGAGGCCCCGACCCTGGTGCTGATGCACGCCGACGTGCCGCTGATGCGCCGGGTCGCCGCCGAACTGGGTACCGAAGGCACGCGCCGCTACCACCAGGAAAACCACGACTACGCGATGAAGGCCGCGCGCACCGCGCTCAAGCGCGCCAAGCTCGCCTTCAGCGAAAAGCAGGTCGTGGACGACGCCGGCCCGGCCATCGTCAAGGCCGCCAAGGCCGGCAAGTTCGACCTGGTGGTGATGGGTTCGCACGGGCGCACCGCCCTGGCCAGCGCCCTGCTGGGTTCGGTCGCCGCCAAGGTGCTGTCGCACAGCACCGTGCCGGTGCTGATCGTCCGCTAAGCGGCGTCAGGTGCCGCAGAAGGTCTGCAGCACCTGTTCGCCCGCGGCCGGCGCGGCCATGTAGCCGCGCTGCGCCGGCGCGTCGTCACAAGGCCGGCGCACGGCGTCGAGCAAGGCGGTGAAGGGCGCCAGGTCACCCGCCGCGGCCGCCGACAGCGCGGCCTCGACGCGGTGGTTGCGCGGGATCACCGCCGGGTTGGCCGCCTTCAGGCGCTGCACGAGTTCATCGCGGCCGCCTGCTTCGTTCCCGCAGCGTGCGCGCCAGCGTTCCAGCCAGGCATCCATGGCCGGTGTTTTCGGCAGGGGCGGCAGTTCGTCGAAGCCCGGGGCACCGGCAGCCACCGCCAGCGCGCGGAACGAAAGCGTGAAGTCCGCCTGCACCGCTTCGAGCGCGGAAAGGAAATCCCGCACCAGGGCCTCGTCTGCGGATTCTTCCGTGGCCAGGCCAAGCTTGCGCCGGAAGCCGGCCAGCCAGGCATCGCCGAACTGGCCTGCGAAGGCCTCGATGGCCTCGCGCGCGTCGGCCACGCCCTCGTCGCCCTGGCGCCGGAAATGCGGCAGCAGGCACTCGGCCAGGCGCGCCAGGTTCCACTGCGCGATCGGCGGCTGGTTGGCGTAGGCATAACGACCGTGGCGATCGATCGAGCTGAACACCTTGGCCGGGTCGTAGGCGTCCAGGAAGGCGCAGGGGCCGTAGTCAATCGTTTCGCCCGAGACCGCCATGTTGTCGGTGTTCATCACGCCGTGGATGAAACCCACCTGCAGCCAGGCCGCCACCAGCGCCGCCTGTCGGCCGGCCACGGCGCGCAGCAGCGCCAGGTAGCGGTCGTCGGCGTCGGCCAGTTCCGGGTAGTGGCGGGCGATGACGTGGTCGGCCAGCGTGCGCACGGCCTGGTCGTCACCGCGCGCCGCGAAAAACTGGAAGGTGCCGACGCGCACGTGGCTGGCCGCCACGCGGGTGAGCACCGCGCCGGGCAGCACGTGATCGCGCAGCACGTGTTCGCCGGTGGCCACCGCCGCCAGCGCACGCGTGGTCGGTACGCCCAGCGCGGCCATGGCTTCGCTGACCAGGTACTCGCGCAGCACCGGCCCGATGGCCGCGCGGCCGTCGCCCCGGCGCGAAAACGGCGTCGGCCCGGCTCCCTTGAGCTGGATGTCGAAGCGCCGGCCGTCGGGCGCCAGCACTTCACCCAGCAAGATCGCCCGGCCATCGCCCAGCTGCGGCACGAAATGGCCGAATTGGTGGCCGGCATAGGCCAGCGCGATGGGCCGTGCGCCTTCGGGCAGTTCATTGCCGGAGAACAGGCGTTCGGCCACAGCCTCAAGCGCCGGATCCAGACCCAGCTGGTTGGCGAGTGCCGCGTTCCAGGCCAATAGGCGCGGCGCGGCGACCGGCGTCGGGGCCGCCGGCTGCCAGAAGGCGTCCGGCAGGTCGGCGTAGCTGTGCAGCCAGGCGTTGGCGGGTTTTTTGTCCACGCGGGCAGCATACGTGCTGCGGGGCTACGCTTGCGTCATGGAAACCCCCAGCCTGCACGACCAGCGCCTGGCTTTCGTCACCGGCTTGCTGCTGGATGCGAAGGCAGCCCGCGTGCTGGACCTGGGCTGCGGGGCCGGGCGTCTGCTGGCGTGCCTGATGCAGGAGCCCGGCTTCACCCACGTCACCGGGCTCGACGCCTCGGCGCCGGCGCTGGCGGTGGCGCGCGGCGAGCTGGCCGCGCACGTGGCCTCCGGGCGGCTGGTGCTGCTGCATGGCCAGGTGTTCACGCCGCATCCCGGCGCCGGCGACGCCGATGCGGTGACCCTGGTGGAGGTGATCGAACACCTGGACCCGCAGCGCCTGTCCGAGGCCGAGCGCTGCGTGTTCGGCCACTACCGGCCACCGCGGGTGCTGGTGACCACGCCCAACGTCGAATACAACCCGCTGCTGGGCCTGCGCGAAGGCCAGCGGCGGGACCCGGAACACCGCTTCGAATGGCCGCGCCATCGTTTCCGCGCCTGGGCGGCCGGCGTGGCCCAACGCAATGGCTACCGCGTGCAGACCGGCGGCATCGGCCCGGCCGACGCCGACGCGGGCACGCCGACGCAGTACGCGATCTTCCGGCGCAGCCCGGCCTAGTCGATGTGCGGGTGCAGCAGCCTGGGCGCCTGGGCGAAGGGCCGGATGCCGAAGTGCGGATAGACCTCGGACGGCAGGTACAGCACACCACCCTTGACCACGGCACGGATCGGCGTGATCGCCTTGAGGTCGGCCGTGGGATCGCCGGGCACCAGGAAGAAATCAGCGCGCTTGCCGCGTTCGATCGACCCTGACAGCTGGTCTTCGCCGAGGTAACGGGCCATGTCCAGCGTCGCCAGCTTCAGCACCTCGGCCGGCGAATAGCCCAGCTGCGTGAACAACTCCAGCTCGCGATGGAAGTAGTAGGAGCCGCCCAGGTCGGTGCCGGGGATCAGCAGCACGCCGCGCTCGCGCATGCGGCGCAGGGTGTCCATCAGCGTGGCGTAGGCCAGGCGATAGGCTTCGGCGTCGCCGGGCGCGGACATGTCGGCCCAGGCGCGGCGGGCGTCGCGCTGCGCGCCCACGGGCAGGTGGTCGAAGACGTCGGCCAGGCCGCGCGGCACCTGCCCGTCCTGGTTGAGCAGCAGGCTTTCGTGGATGGCAATCGTCGGCTCGACGGCCACGCCGTTCTTCTCGATCAGGTCCAGCGTGCGCTGCACCCGCGCCGAGTCCAGGTCAAGGTTGGCCAGGCGCTTGAGCGCCGTGAGGCGCAGCAGCGTACGGGTGTCTTCGCCGTCCTCGAGCACCCAGCCGAGCATGATCTGGTTGATGTGGGTCAGCTCGTCGTAACCCGCCTCGATCATCGCGTCGGCATTGCTGAAGGCCGGGACGTGGCCGGACACGCGCAGGCCCAGGCGATGCGCTTCCGCGGCAGCCGCCACCGACCATTCCGGCTTCATCGAGTTGTACAGCTTGACCTGGTGGAAACCGCGCGCGGCGTACCAGCGCACCGCGTCCAGCGCTTCGGCCTGGCTTTCCACCAGCCGGCCGTTGTTGGAGCTGAAGGGGCTGCGGCCTTCGATGAAGCCGCTGCGGTGCACGCGCGGTCCGGCGATCCTGCCTGCTTCGATGCGCGCCACCAGGTCGGCCAGCCGGTCGTGGTCGTTGCCCATGTCGCGCACGCTGGTGATGCCGGCGGCCAGGTTGAGGATGGCCCGGTCCTGGCTGGTGTGCGAGTGCATTTCGTACAGGCCGGGCACCAGGGTGCCGCCCTCGCCTTCGACCACCGTTTCGCCCGGCGTGACCGGCGCGTCCACCGGCTGCACGCCGGCGATGAGGCCGCCGTGCACGACCACGCTGACCGGCTCGGTCAGCGCCAGCGCCGCCGGGTCGAACAGGCGCACGTTGCGAAAGCGCAGCGGGCCAGCGAACGAGTGCGCGGTTTGTTCCTGGATGGCTTCCAGGCGCGCGGCGCCGAGATCGGCCACCAGCTTGCGCAGGCGCACGGCCTCGCTTTCGTAACCCTCGCGCACGACCACCAGGCCCGGGGATGCATAGGCGAACAGCTGCTTGCGCGAATCAAGCAACACGTAGTCGGGATTGAGGTCCAGGCCCGACAGCATGTAGGTGCGAACGTCCAGCTGCGCGTCGCCTGCGCCGACCGACAGCGGTTCGCCGGCGGTCAGTTTCACTTCGCCGGCGGGCAGCGTCGGCAGGCTCTGGTCGCCGTCGGCCAGCAGCAGGCGGGCGTACAGACCCAGCGCCCAGGGGCTGGCGGATTGGCTGATGTAAAGCACGGGCAGGTCGGTGGCGGCCTCGCCGGGACCGGTGGAGTCGCGCCAGGTGGCCTTGTCGGCGCCCCATTCGAAGCGTTCATCCACCTTGCTGCCGAAGGTGGTGCTGCCGGTCACCGTCCATGCCAGCGGCAGGCCGGCGGCGCCGAACTCCAGCGACTCGGATAGCGTTGGCCCGCGGCCGTTGTTCTTGTAGTCGAAGTCGATTTCGACGCGCTTGCCGGCGGTGTTGGCCACCAGGTGGCCGACGCGGGTTTCGCCGGCGATGACGCTGAAGCGTTCTTCCTGGCCCCGGGCGGGCGAAGCAGCAACGAACAAAACGACCAAGGCCGTCGGGACCATCCAGTGCATGCATTTCCCCTGGTTTCATGGCGGCGCGCCGCCGTGGCGATGCCCGACACTCTACCGCGCACCGATGTGAGGCGGGTGTCGGTGCGCCGGGGATCCGGCGGCCTGTCGTTCTGTCCCGGCGATTGCAGCTTTTACCGGCTTTCACGCACGCAGGCCCCTTAAAACCGGGCCTCTGCGCTTGGCAAGGTTCGTGCAGTGCTTCCAGGCAGGCCCACGTCCTTCCGGAGAAAACCATGCTTGGCCAGGAACTGTTGCCCGACTCCCCTTCCCCCGTGGCCGTTCCCCCCGGCCACGACGGGCTTTCGCGCGCGATGAAGGACGTGCTGTCGGCTGAATCCGACTTCGTCGCCAAGTTCCTGCCGCTGCAGGGCATGACCCACTTGCCTGCCGGTTTCCCGGCCTTCGCCAACTGGCACCACGGACAGCTGGGCGAAGAGGTTTCCTGGAAGGACGCGGCGCCTGCCTATGCGCTGGCCTGCCTGTCCCACGCCGCCTACGGCGGCAGCTTCGACCCCAGCGTGGAATGGGAGCTGGAGCTGCAGTGGGCCGACCTGGCGCCGGTGTCGCGCCTGGAGTGGCCGCTGGCACGGCGCCTGATCATGGCCGCCTGGGCCTACCTGAGTGGCGACGAAGGGCTGCCGCGCGATACCGACAGCGCGCTGGACGCCAAGGGTGAAGATCCGTCGTCGCCGCGGCTGGGCCTGGAACTGGTGCCGGGTTTCGTGCTGCTGCGCGAATCGATGGCTCGCCAGCCGCTCACGCAGTGGCGCACGCGCGGCCAGGAGCGCTGGCTGCCCTCCGACGTGCCGGCACTTTCGCTGGCAGCCAGTCCGGCGCTGGCCGTGCTCGACGGACTGGCTTTGTATGGTTTCGCCGAAGAGGAGCCGCGCCTGCTGGTGCGGGTGGCCTTCGCGCCGCACCTGCTGCGCGTCCTGGATGCCAATGCCGGCGACGCCAGCCCGCTGGCACTGGCGCGCCAGCGCCGCGATGTCTGCCACTGGGCGAACCAGCTTGAATCGGTGCTGCTGCAGGTGCCCAGTCCGGCCTGCCCGGGCGAGTTCAACCTGCTGGCGAATCCGCGGCACCCGGACTTCACGCGGCTGCAGCGTTTCGATGCGCGGCCGCTGCAGCTCGACCGGCGCCGGCACAGCCACTAGCCGGGCGGGTGCAGCAGCTGCTGGACCATGTCCAGGCAGCGCTGGCCGTCCGATTCCATTTGCTCGAGCACCGGGTCGCGGCCGTTGATGCCGGCGTGCAGGCTGAGCACGCCGGCGTTCATCAGCATCGAATTGAGGTGGTTGCGCAGCTGGTGTTCGACCACCAGCAGGGTTTCCCGGGACAGCGTCAGCCAGGGATCGCGCACGTACGGCGCGGACGCGGAAAGGAAGGGCGCAAGGCTGGCCAGGAAGCCCGCCAGCAACTGCGCTTCATCCGGCGACAGGCCAGGCGCGCAAGTGAACTGCAGGCGCAGCACCAGCCAGCGCATCGGGCTGGCGCTGAAGTCCACCGCGAAATCCTGGCAGACCGCGCCGGCCGGTGGCGGCGGCCGCGCGTCGGCGGGCACCCAGCGCGCGTCCTCGCAGCCGCGCGCCAGCAGCCACGTGCGCACGGCCGGCGGGAACAGCCGGGCCAGTTCAGGCGCATTCTCCATCGGTGTCCTCCATGGCGCCGGCTTCACCCGAATCGTCGAGCGAAGGCGTGGCCGCGGGTTCGGCCTGGTAGCTGTTGAGGCGGTTGTAGAGCGTCTTGGTGGCGATGCCCAGCACCTGCGCCGCCTTGGCCTTGTTGTTGTCGAAGTAGGCCAGGGTCTTGAACAGCATGCGACGCTCGATTTCATGCAGCGGCGTGCCGACCACGAAGGTGATCGAACTGGCGGTTTCCGCCGACGGGCCCATGTCCTCGACCGGCAGGCCGGGCGTGATCAGGTCGCCGTCGGCCAGGATGTAGGCACGCTGGATGATGTTCTTGAGTTCGCGGACGTTGCCCGGCCAGCGGTAGCGCTGCAGGCGATCGGCGCCTTCGCGGGTCAGCACGCGACGGGTGCCGCAGCGGCGGTTGAGCCGTTCGAGCAGCAACTGCGCGATTGGCAGGATGTCCATCGGCCGCTCCCGCAGCGGCGGCACCGTCATCGGGAACTCGGCCAGGCGGTAATAAAGATCCTCGCGCAGGCGGCCGGCGGCGATGGCGTCGCCGTGGGGGCGGTTGGTGGCCGACACGATGCGCACGTCCAGGGCGATGTCCTCGTTGCCGCCGACCCGGCGCACGTGCCGGGTTTCCAGCGCGCGCAGCAGGTGCACCTGCAGGTGCACCGGCATCTCGCCGATTTCGTCCAGGAACAGGGTGCCGCCCTGGGCCTGTTCGAACAGGCCGACGTGGCGCGCGGCGGCGCCGGTGAAACTGCCGCGTTCGTGGCCGAACAGCTGGCTGGTCAGCAGGTCGGCCGGCACCGCGCCGCAGTTGAAGGCCACGAAGGATCCCGGGCGGGCGCTTTCGGCGTGGATGGCCGCGGCGACCAGCTCCTTGCCGACGCCGCTTTCGCCTTCGATGAACACCGATGCGTCGGTGGGCGCGACGCGGCGCACCTGGCGGCGCAGCGCGTCCATCGCCGGCGACGGGCCGGCGATGCCGTGCCAGGGTTCGCAGGGCGGCGGGTCGCTGGCGGGTTGCCGGCTCGATGCGGTCTGCAGCAGCTGCCGGAACGTCGCCACCTGCATCGGTTTGACCACGTAGTCCACGATCGGCAGGTGCATGGCCTTGAGCGCCGACTCCACCGTGGGGTGGCCGGTGATCAGGATCACCTGGGTGCGACCGCCCAGGTCGAGGTGTTCAAGCAGTTCCAGGCCGCTGCCGTCGGGCAGCGACAGGTCCACCAACGCCACGTCGAACGCGTGCTCGCGCAAGCGCAGGCGCGCCTGCGCCAGGCTGCCGGCGATCACGACCTCGAAGCCCAGCGCCCGCGCGATCTCGGCGGCGGCCCGCACGAAGCCGACGTCGTCGTCGACGATCAGCAGGACGGGGACCTGTGTCATGGCAACAACCTCCCGGGAAACCAGTCTGTACCAACGCGGGTGCGCACGGGGTGCAGACGGTCACGGTTTTCCCGGGGGCTGTTGTTCTTTCACTGGCCGGTAAGTCTTACCGGTGCCGGCAACGCTGGCATCGTGCTTGCCGGCGATGCCTCACGCCGCCTGGCGCAGCTTCACCGCCGGGAAATCCACCGGCACGTCGAAGGCGATGTTGACGTAATTGGTGAACAGGTTCAGCGCCACGTGCGCCAGCAGTTCGACGATGGCTTCGTCGTCGAAGCCGACGTCGCGCAGCGCGGCGATGTCGGTGTCGCCGACGTCGGCGCGGCGGTCGACCACCTTCAGCGCGAAGGCCAGCGCGGCCGCGGTGGCGGGATCGCTGCTGCGACCGGCCTGGGCCTCGGCCATTTCCGCTTCGCTGGCGCCGGCGTTCTTGCCCAGCAGGGTGTGCGCGGCCAGGCAGTATTCGCAGCGGTTGCGGTCGGCGACGGCCACGGCCAGTTTTTCGGTGAGCCGGGCCGGCAGCCTGCCCTTGCCCAGGGCGCCGAAGCTGCCCCACATCGAGGCCAGCGCGGCCGGCGAATTGGCCACCGCCTTGAACATGTTCGGGGTGGCGCCGAAGGCCGACTGCACCTGGCCCAGCAGGGCCTGGCTGGCGGCGGGGGCGGAGGTGGCGGTTTGCAGGGGAATGCGGGACATGGGTGATTCCTTGGAAGGTTCGCGCCAATTGCGCCAGGCCATGATCGGGGGCAAGATCGGCCTGTAAGCCACGAATCGTCCCCGATTAACTACGGATCGTCCGGAATGCCCAGCCGCCGCAGCCTGCTCCGCTCCGCCCTGCTCACCCTGCCCCTGCTGCCTTTCACCCGCGCCTGGGCGCAGCTGCCCGACGACCCCGCCAAGGCCTTGCAGGCCCTTGAAGACCGCCACGGCGGCCACCTCGGCGTGACCGCGCTCGACACCGGCAATGGCCGGATGCTTTCGCACCGCGGCGGCGAACGTTTCGCGATGTGCAGCACCTTCAAGCTGCTGCTGGCGGCCCAGGTGCTGGCGGCGGTGGACGCCGGCAAGGAACGCCTGGACCGGCGCCTGACCTGGAGCCCGGACGAGGTGATTTCCTGGTCGCCGGTCGTCGACAAACACGACGGCAGGCAAGGGCTTGCCATCGAAACCCTTTGCGAAGCGACGATGACCCTCAGCGACAACACCGCCGCCAACCTGCTGCTGGCCGAACACGGCGGGCCGCGCGGCCTGACCGACTGGCTGCGCGGCATCGGCGACGCGGTGACGCGCCTGGACCGCAACGAACCCGGCCTCAACGAGGCCGCGCCCGGCGACCCGCGCGACACCACCACGCCCGCCGCGATGGTGGCGACCATGAAGACGCTGCTGCTGGGCGACACCCTGTCGCCGGCCTCGCGCACCCGGCTGACCGACTGGCTGCTGGCCAACCAGACCGGCGACAAGCGCCTGCGCGCCGGCCTGCCCGGCTGGCGCGTCGGCGACAAGACCGGCACCAACAACACCGGCAACGCCAACGACGTCGGCATCCTGTGGCCGCCCGGCGACCGGGCGCCGATCCTGGTGGCGGCGTATTACGTCCAATCCACCGGCACGCCCGCCGAACGCGACGCCGTGCTGGCCGACGTCGGCCGCGTGGCCGGCGCCTGGGCGCTGGCGGGCGGCTGAGCCGGCATGGACGGCAGCGCCGCGCCCGTTGACCGCCTGCAGGGGCTTCTGCAGCGCTTCAGCGTCAGCGCGCGCATGTTCCACAGCGGCCCGCTGTGCGGCATCAATCACTTCGACGACAACGGCCTGGGCCAGCTGCACCTGGTGCGCCGCGGCCCGCTGACGGTGCGGCACGCCGGCGAAGAACACCTGGTGCAGGAACCGAGCCTGCTGTTCTATCCGCGCCCGCTGCCGCACCGCTTCATCGCCGACGCCAGCACCGGCGCCGACATGGCCTGCGCCAACCTCGACTTCGGCGGTGGCGCGACCAACCCGATCACCCGTGCGTTGCCCGCCTTCGTGCAGCTGCCGCTGTCGGCGCTGCCCAGCGCCCTGCCGGTGCTCGACCTGCTGTTCGACGAAGCCTTCGCCCGGCGCTGCGGCCGGCAGGTGCTGGTGGACCGTTTGTTCGACGCGGTGCTGGTGCTGCTGCTTCGGCATCTGCTCGACAGCGGCCTGGTGCAAAGCGGGCCGCTGGCCGGGCTGGGCCACCCGCAGCTGGCCAAGGCACTGACGGCGATGCACGAAGCGCCGGCTACCGCGTGGACGCTCGAGTCCCTGGCCGCCGTCGCCGGCATGTCGCGCAGCCGGTTTGCCCAGGTGTTCGCCGACCGCGTGGGCACGCCGCCTTCGGCCTACCTGGCCGGCTACCGCATCACTTTGGCCCAGGACGCGCTGCGCCGCGGCGACAAGCTTGAACGCATCGCGCAGCAGGTGGGCTACGGGAGTGCAGCGGCGTTGTCGCGGGCATTCGCCTCCGTGTGCGGCCTGTCGCCGCGGCAGTGGCTGAAGTCGGTTTGAGGGCTGCGACGCCGCAGGGCGAGCGCTCAGAACTGCTCGACGCCCTGCGCGGCTTCGCGCTGTTCGGCGTGCTGCTGGTCAACCTGCGCAGCCTGAGCCTGTACGACCTGCTGCCGCGCGACGAACGCGCCGCCCTCGCCAGCGCCGGCATCGACGCCTGGCTGCAGCCATTCATGGCCGCGCTGGTGGACGGCACCTCGATCACGCTGTTTTCGCTGCTGTTCGGGGTGGGCTTCGCGCTACAGCAACGACGCGCCGCGGACGATGCCGCAGGCACGCGCCGCTACCTGCGCCGGCTGGCCTTGCTGTTCGGCTTCGGGCTGGTGCATGCCTACCTGTTCTGGTGGGGCGACATCCTGCGCTACTACGCCGTGCTGGGGCTGCTGCTGATTCCGCTGTCGCGCCTGCCCGACCGATGGCTGGCGGGACTGGGCGTGATCGTCTGCGTCGGGCTGCCGGTGTGGCTGCAGCCGGTGGTGCCCGGCCTGCTGCCGCCGCAGATAAGCAGCACCGACTCCGCCGCGCGGGCGCTGGCGGCGTTCCAGTCGGGCGATGTCGGCACGATGCTGGCGGGCAACCTCGAGCGCGACCTGCGCATGCGGATCGCCGTGTGGTTCCTGCCGGCCTACGTGCTGGGCCGGCTGATGATCGGCGCGGCCCTGGGCCGAAGCGGCGTGTTGCAGCACCCGGAACGGCACCTGCGCTTCTGGCGGCGACTGTTTGTCGCCATGTTGCTGATCGGCGGCGGCCTGACGGTGTTCTTCGCGCTGCGCTCGGCCGGCGTGTTCGGCGAGGCGCTGCCCTGGCTCGACAGCGGACCGGGAAAGATGGCGCTGCGCCTGGCACGGTTCGCCGCACCACTGGCGATGGGCCTGCTGTACCTGGCGGGCCTGGTGCTGCTGTTCCAGCGGCAGCGATGGCGGCGACCGATCGCGCTGCTGGCGCCGCTGGGCCGGATGGCGCTGACCCACTACATCGGCCAGACGATCATCGCCGTCGTACTCTTCTACGGCATCGGGCTTGGCCTGGGCGCCCGGTTCGGCCTGGTCGGCACCCTGGTCGCCAGCGTGTTTATCCTGGCGCTGCAGCTTGCGGCAAGCCGCTGGTGGCTGGCGCGGTTCCGCTTCGGCCCACTTGAGTGGCTGTGGCGGTCCCTGACCTACCTGCAGGTGCAGCCGATGCGGCGGCAAGCCGGCCACTGAACGATTACGCTCCTGCCCACCGATCAGTCGGAGACGCCCGTGACCTTCAAGTCCCTCTTCTTGCTTTTCCTGGCGGCCCTTTTCGCGGCCCCGGCACACGCCGATCCCCTGACGTCGCTGGCCCGCGAGATCGCCAGCGGCAAACACCCGCGCATCGACGGCATGGTGGTAATGCGTGATGGCCAGTTGCTGGCCGAAGGCTACGGCGAAAGCCTGCCGTCAAGCGGCCGCGACATTCGGTCGGCGACCAAGTCGATCACCGCGCTGCTGGTGGGCATCGCGATCGACCGCGGCCACATTCCGTCGGTTGAAACCCCCGTGCTGGAGCTGTTGCCGGAGCTGGCGCAGGCCTTCGCCGACGACCCCCGCAAGCAGCGCATGCGACTGCAGGACCTGCTGACCATGCGAAGTGGCCTCGACTGCAACGACTGGGTGCGCGACTCCCCGGGCCACGAAGACAAGATGTACCGCAAGCGCGACTGGCTCGCTTTCTGGGCCAGGCAGCCGATGCGGGACGAACCCGGCACGCGCTTCTCCTACTGCACCGGCAACGTCGTGGCCCTGGGTCGTATCCTGGCCAATGCCACCGGCGAGCCGGTGCCGGTGTTCGCCGCCAGGGGCCTGTTCGCGCCGCTTGGTATCGGCAACGCGACGTGGGAGACCTGGAACCGCGGACGCGATACCGATACCGGCGGCCATCTGGCCCTGCACCCCCGCGACCTGGCGCGGATCGGACAGATGGTGATCCAGCGCGGTGAATACGACGGCCAGCGCGTGGTCAGCGCGGCGTGGATAGAGGCCATGACGACCGAACACACCGCCGTACCCGACCGGCCGCAGCGATACGGTTACCTGTGGTGGCTCGACCGTGCACGCGGCCCGAAGCTGGGCGACCAGCCGGTCTGGATGGCCTGGGGCAACGGCGGCAACTATCTGTTTCTGTTCCCCGGGCTGGAAACAAGCGCTGCCTTCGCCGGCAGCCGCTACAACACGCCCGAAGCCAGCGAACCGATGCAATGGATGGGCACGCGCATCCTGCCCGTGCTCGTGCAGGACGCGGCGCGTGGGCTCAGCCCTGAGAACTGACCGTGACGATCAGACCCTTCCCCCGGCGCGCCCGGCCGCCTGCCCGTGCCGGCGCTGGTGTCGGCGCCGTTCAAAGGTAAGCACGAACAGCAGCAGGGAAACGCCGCAGGCCGTGGCCATGATCTGGCTGGCGGACCAGGCGTCGAACACGCTCCAGGCCAGCACCGCCACGTAGCTGGCCATCAGCGCGCCGTAGACGATGGCGTTGTGCACCAGGGCGCGGCGTTCGGCCGGGCTGCGGGCCTTGCGCAGGTAACCGCGCATTTCCCACACGCTGGCGGCAAGCACCAGGCCGATGGCGGCGAACAGGCCAGACAGCGTGCCCAGCGACAATTTCGCCGCGAAACCCGCGGCGCCCGATTTGGCGGCGCCGGTGCCGGCCACCGCTGCCGCCGCCGTCGCCGGCACCGACATCGCGATCGCCGTGCCGATAGTCGCGGTGAAGGCCACGCCCGGTGCGCTGCTGCGGGCCGCGTCGGCGAAACGCTTCAGCAGTTCGGCGCGCAGGCTGTCGCGGCCCCGCTGCAGGCGCTTGCGCACGGCGGCGTCGCTGATGCCCAGCAGCGCCGCCACCGACTGGCTGCGTTCGCCTTCGCGGTAATACAGCAGCAGCACGTCGCGGCTGGTTTCCGGAATTTCGTCCAGGGCGTCTGCCAGCTGCCTGGCCTCGTGCTCGCGGGCGAAGGTTTCAGCCGGGCCGTGCTGCGGGTCGCCGGCGACCTCGGCCAGGTAGTCCATCGGGTCCGCCGGTGTTTCCCGGTAGCGGCCCGCGCGCACGTGGTCGATGGCGCGGTTGCGCGCCACCTGCCGCAGCCAGGGCAGGAAGCTGCTGGCACTGCCAAGCTGGCCGATGCGCTGCCAGGCGGTGAGGAAGGTGTCCTGGGCGATGTCTTCGCTGGTCTGCAGGTCGCGCGTGATGGCCATGGCGACACTGGCGACCATGCGCTGGGTGGCGGAAACGAGACGGCCGTAGGCGACGGCGTCGCCGTTGCGGGCCGCCGGCAGGTCGCGTTCGATCAGGGTGTTGAGGACGTCGGGGGTCATGGCCGGGCTCGTTGGGTGGGTGTTGTAAACAACGAGCGATAGCGGGAAGTGTGACACGGCAAGCGCCCCCTCCCCAGCGTGGGCCTGTCAGCGGAAATGCGCGAACTCTTCGAGTTTCTTGCGGCGGATGTCGGGCACCTGGCAGCCCGGCGCGGGGTGGCCGACGACCAGCAGCAGGTAGGGCACTTCGTTGCGCGGCCGGTCCAGCAGTTCGTTGAGGAAGGCCATGGGGCTGGGCGTGTGCGTCAGCGTGGCCAGGCCGGCCTGGTGCAGGGCGGCGATGAGCATGCCGCAGGCGATGCCGGTGGATTCATGAGGGTAGTAGCGCTTGGCCTTGCGGCCATCCACTTCCGGGCCGGTGCGTTCGTAGAAGACCGCGACCAGCCAGGGCGCGATTTCCAGGAAAGGCTTGTGGTCGTCGGTGCCCAGCGGCGCCAGGGCTTCCAGCCATTCATCGGGGGCGCGGCGTTCGTAGAACTCGCGCTCCTCGGCTTCGGCGGCGAGGCGGATCTTGTGCTTGAGCGCCGGGTCCGACACCGCCACGAAGGACCAGGGCTGCTGGTTGGCACCGCTGGGCGCGGTGCCGGCGGCCTGCAGGCAGGCTTCGATGACTTCGCGCGGCACCGGCGTGGGCGCGAAGTCGCGCACCGTGCGGCGGCGCGCCATGTTTTCCGCGAATTCGCGGGTCCGCGCGAGACGCTGCTGGTCGTCCAGCGCGGGCGGCACAGGCAGCGGAACCATGGGCGCCTGGGACATGGGTTTTACCTCAGGGCAGGTCGCGGGCGGCGAGCTTGGCTTCGGCGATATCGAACAGGGCCCGGAAGCCAAAGCCCACGAGCGCCAGCAGTACGCCACCCACGGAGATCCCCAGGGCGCTCGGAATCATCAGCACGGCGCTGTACGACATCAGGCCAGCAGCGGCGATGGCCAGCCCAAGGAGCGTCATGGCCAGACCGGCAAAGATGAGGACGGAAGTCAGCAGTCGGGCGAAGCCGTATTTCATCATCGGGATCGGACCTGAAGTGGAAAGCCCCGATTCTAGCCTCGCGGGCGCACCGGTGGCTCCCCCGCCAACTACGCCTGAGCTGGACCAGGCAGCGTGGCAGCCAATTTTTCGTCCAGTTCACTGGCACGCACGCAGGCCGGGTGCGCGCAGACGCGGTCGATGTAGGCCATGAACACCGGCAGCTTGGGCACGATGCCGAAGTTGGTGGTCCACTTCAGCGCCGTGCCCCAGTGCAGGTCGGCGGCGGTGAGCGTGTCGCCCAGCAGGTAGTCGGCGCGCGCGAGCTGGTCGGCCAGGGTCTGGATGACGGTGTCGTAGTCGCGGTAGGGCGAGGTCGAGGGCTCGATCGGTTCGCGCTTGAAGGCGTGGTCGACCACCGCCGGTTCGAAGCAGGCCGCGTAATAGGCGAGCCAGCGCAGGTAGGGGCCGCGTTGCGGATGGTCGAAGGCCGGCGCCAGGCCGGCTTCCGGGAAACGGTCGGCCAGGTAAATGGTGATGGCCACCTGCTCGGTGACCACCGCGTCGCCGTGCACCAGGGTCGGCAGCTTGCCCAGCGGGTTGAGCGCCAGGAATTCCGGCGTGCGCGTTTCACCGGCCGTGAAATCGATCGTCTTGATGGCGTAGTCCACGCCCAGGGCTTCGAGCAGCACGCGGGTGCCGGCCGATCGGGACTTGGGGTTGTGGTACAGGGTGAGCGCGGGCGTGGTCATGGCGATTCCTCTGGTGGGCAGGTGGGGGAAAGCCTAGTCCTGATTGCGGACAGTTACTGTCCTCGATAGGCTGCCGGCGTGTTTTCGACCTCCGCCCGCCTGCTGCGCCTGGCCAGCCTGCTGCAATCGCGGCGGCATTGGTCGGGCGCGGCGCTGTCCGAAGAACTGGGCGTGGATGCGCGCACCGTGCGCCGCGACGTCGACCGCCTGCGCGAACTCGGCTACCCGGTGGAAGCCTCGTCCGGCGTCGGCGGCGGCTATGCGCTGGGCCGCGGCGCCGACCTGCCGCCGCTGGTGCTCGACGACGAGGAAGCCGTGGCCCTGGCCCTGGCGCTGCGCGCGGCCACCGCCTACGTCGGCGGTTTCGAAGAAACCTCGCTGCGACTGCTGGGCAAGCTGGACCAGATGATGCCCACGCGCCTGCGCCGCCGATCCAGCGCCCTGCATGCCGTCACGCTGTCCCTGCGCAACGCGCCGCCGCTGGTGCAGGCCGACCTGCTGCAGGAATTGGCCACGGCCTGCCGCGATGGCCGCAGCCTTTCGTTCGGCTATCGCAACCACGCCGGCGAAACGAGCCAGCGCCAGGTAGAACCCCAGCGCCTGGCGAACTACGGCCGCCGCTGGTACCTGCTGGCCTGGGACAAAACGCGCGAGGACTGGCGCAGCTTCCGCGTGGACCGCATCGAAGCGCCACCGCGGGTGGGCGGAACATTCGCCCCGCGCGCGGTGCCCGCAGACGTGGCGCAACGCCTCGAGCGCGGCATCGCCTATTCCCCCTTCAGCTGCCGCGCGACGCTGCGCCTGGAAGGCACAGTCGCCGAACTCGAAGCGGTGATGCCGCTGTGGTTCGGCATCCTGGAAGCGGAATCGGACACGCACAGCCTGCTGCGCGTCGGCGCCGACAGCCCCGAGACACTGGTGGCGCAGGTGCTGATGGTGGGGCGGCCGATGACGCTGGTGGATTGCACCGAGGACCCGGATGAAATCCAGCGGCTGCTGTCCCAGGCCGCGGCGGTGTTCGCCGCGCCCGCACCGGCCTGACCGCGCCGCTTCAACTCAGCGGTGCTGGTCCAGCAGGACCGGGTTGCCGTCGGGATCGACGACGATGCAGGAACCGGGCCCTGCGCCGGCTTCGTCCACTTCCTTGACCGGCGTGATGCCCCTGGCCTTGAGCTGGCGCTGCAGTTCGCGCACGTCGGTGAACGGGTCCACCGGCTGGCCGTTGTTGTCCCAGCCCGGATTGAAACAAAGCATGTTCTTCTCGAACATGCCCTGGAACAGGCCGATCACGGTGTCGCCGTTTTTCATGATCAGCCAGTTGTGCTGCATCTGGTCATGGAAGGCAGTGAAGCCCAGGGCTTCGTAGAAGGCCCGCGAGGCCTTGATGTCCTTGACGGCGAGGCTGACGGAAAAGTTGCCGAGGTTCATGGGGCGCTCCGGGCTGTGGCGGCGACCCATGCTAGCGCAGGGCTGGCTAAAGTTCCTCGGGTTTGAACCGGTAGGTCTGCGACCTGTGGCTTGAAGCGATCACCATGTCGTAGCCGTGGACGAAGGTGATCAGGATGACCTGCTTCTCGCGGGCCGGCGGATACTCTTCCAGCACCAGCCGGCCAATTTCCAGGGCCCGTTTTTCGTTGGCCACCCGCTTGTTGTCGATGACGAGGGTGACGGAGACATAGCCGCCAAAAACCGGGGCGCCATCGAGGTTGATATTGGTGCTGATGAAGGACCGCACGACATCGGGCTGGGCGCCGAGCGCTTCATTGGCTTCCAGCAGTGCCTCGAAGGTTGGCGTGCCAGCCAACTTCTGGCCCAGGAAAGGCGCAGCCGCCGAAAACAGGGCCACGAGACCCACCACGACCAGGTGCCCGCGCCAGATCGGCGCGACAGGGGGCACGCCGCCAGGCGGCACGCTGCGCACGACACAGGTTCCCGCCACGAGGTCGTGCAGCGACCGGCGGGATTTGCGGTTGAACACGAACAGATAGACGATCGCGAACATGCCGCCGAACAGCAGCACGCTGAGCACCACGCCAAAAAACGAAAACAGGGTCTGCTCGTCGAACGGCGCGCCATTGAGGAAAAACGGCAGCGAGAGCACCGCCTGGCGAAGCAGGGCGCGGGGAATGGAGATCGGGGCGCCCGAAAGGTCGGCCACGCGAATACCCAGCAGGTACTTGCCCGGGGTGCGGCCACCGGTAAGCCGGCTGTTGAGCAGGCCAAACGCCAGCGCGATCGCGAACCCCACGAAGCGCTCGTAGCCCCCCATGCCGGCAAGGACATCCCCGATCGCCAGGCCGACGAGCAGGCCGAACAAGCCAAGGACCAGGCCATCGATGAAAAAAGCACCCAGGCGGCGCCAGAAGCCGGCAAAAGCCGGCGCTGCGTTCAGCGCGGGCACTGCCGAATCGGGATAGGGGTGGTCGCTATCAGTCATGCCCTTGCCGTCGCGTTTTCAAGAGGCGCGACTATCGCCCACGCTTGCGGTGGGCGTCCAGCCGGTCAGGCTGCGGAGCCGCCGAGCAAAGCCCGGGCCACGACCTCCGGCGGCTTGCGCAGCAGCGAGGTATTTACCTGCAGCGGGAATTCGGCGACATCGTCGCGGTAGCCGGGCAGCAGCACGCCCCGTTTCGAGGCACGCTCGGACAGCGCCATCGAGGTAACCCCCTCGGCCTTGAGCAGGAAGGTGCTGGTGCCGTTGTCGAGCTTGCGGGCGGTGAAGCGGCCGCTGGCTTCAAGGATGGCGATGATCTGGTCGGCGGCTTGCCAGGCCTTGGCGTAGTCGGCTTCGTAATCGTCCAGGTACTGGTCGACGAAGGCGATGGACGGCCAGGCGGCCGGCAGCGCGCCGCCGAACATGCGGCGCGTGTGGTACAGGCCTTCGATGAAGCTGGCGTCGCCGGCGAGCATGGCGCCGGTGGCGCCGTTGAAGTGCTTCCACACCGACACGTACACCGTGTCGAACAGCGCCGCGTACTCCTTCACCGACCGTCCGGTGTGCTGGGGCAGGTTGAACAGCCGCGCGCCGTCCAGATGGCGGCGGATGCCCTGTTCGCGCGCCCAGTCGCACAGCCGCACCAGTTCGTCGAAATCGAAGAAGCGATGCTGCTGGCGGCGCACCGGGCTTTCGATGGACAGCACGCCGATGCGCGACTCGACGCGGCCGCCGGCGGTGCGTGCGGCCCAGGCCTTGGCCTCGTCCAGGGTAAAGCCGACTTCGCCCGGCGCCAGGGGCAGCAGGGTGAGGCTGCTCAGCGCCTGGGCGCCGTCGCCGGTGTCGTTGTAGAGGTGGCTTTCGGCCTGCACCAGCACGCGCGGGCTGTTGCCGGCCAGCTTGCGCACGGCCAGGTGGTTGGCCAGCGTGCCGGTGGGCAGGAAGATGGCGGCTTCCTTGCCCAGGCGGGCGGCGAACTTCGCCTCCAGCGCTTCGACGGCGCCACCGCGGGAATAGTTGTCGGGCGTGAAACCGGCGCGCCGGGTCGCCTGGTCCAGCAGCACCGCGTACTCGCGCGGGGTCAGCGCCAGGCCGTCGGAGTAGAAGTTCACGTTCTGGAACAGATCTTCGGACGGCGTTGCCGCCGTCGAGGCCGAGACCGACGCCGGCAACAGGGTGGAAGCCGTGGCCAGCGCGCCGGTGGCGAGGAAATGACGACGATCCATGCAGTGCTCCGGCGTGTTCCGTCGCCCCAGTGGCGGCGTTCATTGCAGCCTCAGCATGCCGGGCGCTATGTGGGACGGTCAATGCGGGTTCCTGCGCCTGCGCGCCCGCATGACCCCACCAAAACAAGAAGGAGCACTCCCATGAAAATCATCATCGTGCTGATGCTGGCCGCCGGTCTTGCCGCCTGTGGCAGCTATGGTTCCCGCGGCGGCTACTACGGCTCGGCCAAGGCCGGCGGCGACACGGTCACCGTTTGCCACAAGGGCAAGAAGACCATGGAACTGCCCCGCTCCGCGCTGGACGCGCACCTGGGCCACGGCGACCGTCGCGGTCGTTGCTGAGCAAGCGTTTCTGAGAACCCGGTTCCGGTAACAGGCCGGGCCGCTGCCGTTCGCCTTCACCGGCGGTGGCGGGCCCGGCATACTCGGCGCTCGACCACGCGTTGAAGGCGGACCGGTGATGCTGAGCAAGACCCTCGTTTTCCTGGGCCTCGGCCTGGCTAGTGCAACGTCCTGCGTGGCCACGGCACACGCCGCCGCGCCGGCAATGCCCGCTGAAGCGCGGGCAACGCTGAGTGAAGCCATCGCCGCCGACCACGACCAGGCGCTGAGCCGCCTGCGCGAGTGGATCGCGCTGCCTTCGATCAACGCCGAAAAGTTGAACCGCCAGGAAGGCGCCGAGCTGATGCAGCGCATGCTGCTCGATGCGGGCTTCGACACGGCGCGCATCATTCCGACCGATGGGGCGCCCGGCGTTTTCGGCCGGCTCGACGCCGGCGCGCCGACGACGCTGGCCGTGTACTTCATGTACGACGTGAAGCAGTTCGAAGCACACGAGTGGAGCCAGCCCCCGCTCGAGGGCCGGCTGGTGGAACGCGACGGCAAGACGGTGATGATCGGCCGAGGCGCGATCAACCAGAAGGGCCCCGAGGCCACCCTGCTGACGGCGATCCGGGCCTTCAAGACGACGGGCACGCCGCTGCCGGTCAACATCGTGCTGGTGGCCGAGGGCGAAGAGGAAACGGGGTCCGAGAATTTTGGGCAGATCACCGGCGACCCCGAGGTCGCCAAGGCCCTTGCCGACGCCGTGGGCGTCATCCTTCCGGTCGCCTGGCAGGGCAACGACGGCGGCGTCGAGATCTACCTGGGCGCCAAGGGCGTGGCGGAAGTGCAGCTGGTGGCCGACGGCGCCAAGTCGGGCCGTGGCCCCGGCATGGAAATCCACTCCTCCCTGGGTGCGTCGGTGGAGAACCCGGCCTGGCGCCTGGTGAAAGCGCTGGACACCCTCGTCGCCGACGACGGCTACACGCCGGCCATTGATGGCTGGATGGACGACGTGCGGCCGCTGTCGGACGAACAGATCGCCCTGATCGAGTCGGGCATCCGGCCGGGCGCGGAGGCCGCGGCCAAGAAAGAGCTGAAGGTACAGGGCTGGATCGCCGGCGAGGATTACCGCAGCAGCCTGGTGCGCCTGGCCTCGCAGCCCACGGTGACCATCCAGGGCCTGGTGGGCGGCTACACCGGCCCGGGTGGCAAGACCTCGATTCCCTCGCGCGCCGAGGCAAAGCTCGATTTCCGGCTGGTGCCCGACATGCAGGCCGACGAGGTGGTGTCGAAGCTGCGGGCGCACCTGGACAAGCGCGGCTTCACCGACATTCAGATCGTGACCGGCGGCATCTACGGCCCCACCGAAACATCGCGCGACGCCGCCATCGTCAGGGCGCTGGAAAAAGCGCTGGCCGGCGCCGACGTACCGCACACCCTGACCCCGCGCCTGGCCGGTTCCTGGCCCGGCTACCGCTTCACCGACCCACCGGTGTCGCTGCCGGCGGTGTTCGTCGGCATCGGCCAGGGCGGCCAGGCGCATGCGCCGGATGAGTGGTACCTGATTGATGCCGAGGATCCGAAGCTCGCGGGCATCGACCGGCAGGCGCTGTTCTTCGCGGAGTTCCTTTACGCGCTGGCCAATACCAAGCCCTGAGCGCCGGGCCGCGGCCACTATGGCCAAGAGGCAGGCAGGCTGCGGGCAGTCGGGTCACTCCACTGCCCGGCCGCTGCAGCTCAGTCCGTGATGCTGGCGAGCAATTCCCTGGATTTCTCGTCGCCCTGGGAAGCGGCCGCTTCCAGCAGGCGGCGCGCTTCGGCGCGGTCGCCTTCGCCGTTGCGATCGAGCCGCATGAGCGCAGCGTTGTAGCCGCCAATCACGTCGCCGTGGCTGGCCGCCAGCTCGAAGCCCGCCAGCGCCTTTTCCCGGCAAAGGTAGAAGACGTCCCAGCCGATCGCGGCATGCAGCAGGAGTTCTTTATCCCCCGCCGCAATGAATCGTTGCTCCAGTCCCGCGGCCCATCCGTAGGCCAGTGGCACCAGCACCTCTTCGCCTTCGGCGACTTCGTAGTAGCCGCCGCCATTGCGGATGGTGTGGGTCTGGCGGGTCAAGCGGGTTGACCCGTCGGCGGACAGCCACAGGAAACCATCCGCGCCAAGCACTGGCAGATCACCCAGCGCAGTGGACACCTGCTGGGCCAGGGAATCATCGCCGGCGCCGGTCCAGGAACCCAGCAGCACCACCTTTTCCGTCTCCGCGGTGACGTGCGACCGAATCGCGGCGACCAGTTCTTCGACGCGCATCATGCGGCCATCGGGGCCGTACAGGTGCCAGGGGCTGGAGGCCAGCGCGATCGTGATCTCCGAGTCTGAGTCCGGATATGCCTCGACATACGTGCGGACCGCGCGGCTCGAAGGGATGCACTGCTGCTTGTCCGGATCGCAGCCTTTGACCACGGCCGTGCCGGAGAGGTCCAGGCCAGAGTCACAAGCCATGGCTGGGCTCGAAAAGACCAGGAAAAGAGAGACGGCAAGCGGGAAGGAGCGAGGCATTTGAGGAGTCCAAGGCGGCCCGCCTCAGGATGCCCCGCAGGGTTGAGCACTGCAACGATGGCCCCGCCCCTGAGAAAAAGTCCCGGCCGGTTCCACCCACCTGCTACGTTGCCCCCTAAACACCCTGGGGAGGGAGCCACGCATGGCCACGCCGGTCCGTTTCGCCCTTGTTGGTTCGCTGCTTCTGGCTGCCCTGCCCGGGCTGGCCAAGGACACCCCTTCCGCCGCCGATGCCGAGCTTGAAGCCCGCATCACCGCCATGGCCCGCATGGCCAGCGCCACGGGGCCGCAGTATTCGCCCGATGGGCAGTGGATTGCCTTCCACACCAATATCAGCGGCGTGTCCCAGGTCTGGCTGCTGCCGGCCGAGGGTGGCTACCCGCGGGCGGTGAGCGCCGGGCCCGATGCCGCCAATGGCGTGCGCTGGTCGCCGGACGGCCGGCTGGCCTATGCGGTGTCGCCGGGCGGCGGTTACAACGCCCGGCTGCTGCTGACCACGACCAAGGGCACCGACACCATCGCCATGGACGACGACGGCGAGGCCAATACCTTCCTGGGCGACTTCGCCGACGACGGGCGCTACCACTTCCGCAGCAACGTGCGGAGCCCGTCCATCACCGACCCCTGGATCTGGGACCCCAAGACCGGCAAGGCCACGATGGCCTTCGAAGCGGACGGCTTCGGCGGCATCGCCGACCTGAAGGGCGAGCACGCGCTGGAATGGAAGCTGGTGACGCGCGGCGACGTCAACGCCTACCGGCGTGACCTGCGCACCGGCGAGCGCATCCTGCTGACTGCGCACGAAGGGACGGCGTCGGCCTTCGGGCAGTTCGGCGCCGACACGAACACCGTGTACCTGGGCCACAACCTGGACCGCGACAACATGGTGTTCGGGCGCGTGGACATCGGCGCCGACGGCACGGCGTCCGCGCCGGTGACGCTGGCCGAACGCGACGGCGCCGAGCTGGAGGACTTCCTGCTGAGCAAGGACTTCAGCTTCGCCCTGCTGGTGTGGAACGTGGCCGGCCGCAACGAAATCGAACGCATCTCGCTGCCCGACGGCAAGCGCAGCGCCCTGCCCGCCGCGCCGGCCGAGCTGGTGTACTCGGCGGACATCGCGCCCAACGGCCGCCACGCCGTGCTGTCGCTGGCCGGCTCCACGACGCCCGCGGACCTGTGGCAGCTGGACCTGGCCAGCGGCGACTACACCCGCCTCACCTGGAGCCCGCACCCGGGCGTGGACCTGGCCACCCTGGTGAAGCCGGAGCTGCGCACCTACGAATCCTTCGACGGCCTTGAGCTGTCGGGCTGGCTGTACCTGCCCAGGGACTTCAAGGCGCCGGGGCCGGTGGTGCTGAGTTTCCACGGCGGCCCCGAAGGCCAGGAAGTGCCCGCCTTCCGCAGCGACTACCAGGCCCTGCTGGCCAGCGGCATCGCCGTGTTCGCGCCCAACATCCGTGGCTCCTCCGGCTTCGGCAAGGCCTTCATGACCCTGGACAACCAGGCCGGGCGCTTCGACGCAAACAAGGACATAAAAGCCACCGCCGACTGGCTGGTGCGCGAAGGCATCGGCGCCAAGGACCGCCTGGGCATCATGGGCGGCAGCTACGGCGGCTACGCCACCATGGTGGGCGTGACCGAATACCCCGAGACCTTCGCCGCCGCGGTGAACCTGTTCGGCATGGTCAACTTCGAAACCTTCTTCGCACAGAGCGAGCCCTGGATGGCGGCGATATCAACCAACGAATACGGCGACCCGAAGACCCAGGCGAAGCTGCTGCGCGACCTGTCGCCGATCCACAAGCTGGACCGGGTGACGACGCCGCTGCTGGTGATGCATGGCGCCAACGACACCAATGTCCCGGTGGTGGAGGCGGAGCAAATTGTGGAGGTGTTGGGGAAGCGCGGGGTTGAGGTGGAGTACGTGTTGTTTCCGGATGAGGGGCATGGTTGGAGGAAGGAGGCTAACCGGGTGCGATCCACGCTGGAGATGACGCACTTTCTTCGCGAGCACCTTACGAAGAACGTGGAAAATTGACGGCAAAGCTAGTTTGGTATGCCAGAGATAGGGAACCGGCGCCAAAGTCCGCCTGGACCCCATGGGCGGTACCCAGTGCAGCTACACCGTGATGGCGGGCGTCATAAAATCCAAAGCCACCTTTGCCGTCGCGATGAACCTGTAAGGCATGATGAACTTCGAAACTGTCGAAAATCAGTTCGCCCAGCGAATACCTTGGGATACTCGCTGATTGGCAGGCTTGATCCTCGATGAGCCATCCTCACAATCATGATCAAATCGGGAGCTAGCCGCTGCCACTCACGAACCAACGCGTGAACGATAAGAAGCTAGCCTTCACTCCCGAGCGTGCGAAACGACCAGGAAGTACCCAATGACAAAGTATCAAATATTCGTCAGCTCAACGTACGAAGACTTAAAAGAAGAACGGTCACAGGTGATCAAAGCAATTCTTGAAATGGGCCACATCCCAGTAGGCATGGAGATGTTCAGCGCGGCCGACGAAGAGCAGTGGAAAATCATCACTCGGCAAATTGACGAAACAGACTACTACGTAGTTGTCGTAGGAAGCAGATACGGGTCAATTGCAGACGGCGTCAGCTACACGGAAAAAGAATACGACTATGCGGTGTCAAAAGGAGTTCCGGCCTTAGGTTTTTTGGTCGACCCAAGCGTGGAGCCTTTGGCAAAGAATACTGACAAAGAGGAAGAAAAGATCGCGGCATTAGCTAAATTCAAAGCCAAGGTAAAGCAACGACCGGTGGGATTCTGGAAGTCGGCTGACGATCTCCATGGGAAGGTCTCCATCGCGCTCATGAAGGCGTTTAATACGACACCTCGAATAGGATGGAGCAGAGCAACTGGAGTCGCCGGCCCTGAAGTTACTCAAGAACTATCGCGACTCTCCAAGGAAAATGCTGTGCTTCGCAATCAGTTGAGTGTTGCGCAGAATATAGAAGTCATAGATCGCCGCGCTCACTTACAGGGGCGCATAGATACGCTGAAGTCCGTAGATCGCGAAATCCTGATTCGAGAACGAGGGAAGAAAACTTGGGATATCCGTGTTGAAAGAACGCTTTTCCAGATCTTCTCCCAGCTAGCGCCAGAAATGATGGTGGAGATCTCTGAAAGATCTGCTTCTACGTTCTTGGCCATCATGAACAAGCCAAATGCGGATGTAGAACTTTCGCCAAAGGCACCTGTCCCCGAGAATCATGTACGCCTTTTGTTCGCAGACCTCGCCTGTTTGGACCTCGTTGAGCCAAGCAAAAAGAAGCATCAAGTGGCTGACAAAGAATCCTATTGGTCACTGACGCAAGAGGGGAATGATGTGCTCAAGCTCCATCGCGCCACCCGTCTTGAAGCTGAAGCTGTCAGCAAATCAGATAAAGTCCCTCAGCAAGACCAAGGAGCTGCGGTGCCCCCGAAGAAGCGAAGCAACGCGAAGAAGAAATCGCCCTCCTAGTGATTCTCAAACTGGCCGGGCGCCTCCCCGGTCGGCAGACACTTCCTAAGTGGACCATTCTCGCAACTCCTTCCAGCTGGGAAGCCGACTATGGGCGTCCCAGGTCAGGCGGATTCTCTGTAGATACATCACAGATGCATTTCGCACCAATTCCACAGACGCCCGAATCGAAGGTATATCCGCCACTGTTTGAGCAGGCCGTCCTGCAGCGATTCTCTGCTGTGCGGATTGCTTCTGCACACATTTCGCCTATGACGGACTTCGGCGCGACGTCCGCGGGAACGCCTATGCCAGCACTGCTAGCGGTGCACTCGTCCACTCCAACGACCTCAATCTGCACCGCATCAGACGCAGTGCTTGTCCCGGAACCTAAAACAAGTGCCAACAAGAGCGACTTGAACATGCGAGCCTCCAGCTAAGGGGTAGTGTTCCGGCACAGCTTGGTTCGCGCTTCAGCCCGGCGAACGGGTGCAGAGTGCTTCCGGAACGTCTCCATCATTCAGAGTCAGCGCGATCATTGGAATCGTCGAAATGATGAGAGATGAGTAAGAAACTTCTTACTCTCAATTGCAATGCTGAAAGCGGTACGGCGACGCCCACACTCCATTCAATAGCGGGGATAACCGCAGCGATACAGCTATCTTGGAGGTAAATCGGATTGTGGAGGGGTTGCGGCGCCTTGCCGAAAGCCTGTGACCTTCCCCTAGAGAATCTGCTTGCAGATATCACTAACCAGATTCAATCCAGCTCTAACGTCGCTGCTGGACTTAGAGATCGCAAATGTGTAACGGCCGTCGCCCATATAGACAGCTTTGTAGTGCTTTCCATCATCTGAAATTTCAAACCCAAGCCGCTCCAACTTTACTCGAGACTTTGCATCAAGAACCTTGTAGCCACGAAGCACTGCCTTGATTTCTTCTGCCTTCTCGTGCGCAGCTGAGCTTCCTGGGTTGGCCTCCAGCAAGTCACGCACAATATGCTCTCTACGGCTACCCGGGAGAACCGCGCTGGCGTAGTGCGCCAAGGCATCGCGGACGACCCCGAGAATCTCCCCCTCAAACAAGTCCTGCTCTAGCCCCGCGGCGAGCACACCCTCGACAGTGCCCGACTGCGGTGCTCTATACCTGAAGTAGTCTGCATGTGCCGCCGCATTCTCCGCTTCAAGTTGTTCAATTCGAAGCTCCTTTGAGGCTATCTCTGCGCCGAACGCACTATAGAATTCCTCAAGTTCTGCCGAGCCTTGCTCACGAAGCTTCTCTAGTCTCCGGCTTGAGACCTGCTCTTTGAGGAACGCCCAACTGCAGTTTGCAATTTGTCTGCGGTTCGACAGAGATGAGCGAATATCACGCGCAATCTCCATCGATAGCGCACGAGGGTTCGTTATCTGTCTACCTAGAAAGTATGACTTCTGCCGTCCGCTCTCAGGCCAATAGACTCCGATTGCTCCACCATAGGCGTTCCTGGATGCTGTTGCGCTGCGCAGCCGGAATGAGAATGCCCTACTTGGCTCAACCACAACGTGGGCGGTCCCGGAGACCCATCGCGATAGCGCCAATGGATCGACTGCGTATCCGCCGTTATAGCTTGAACTGACGTACACAATCGGTAGCCTATTTCGGGCCTTACCGAGGATAAGGGCGGCAGCTGCCAGCTCCTGACCCTCGGCTAGAAATATGGCCTGATCGGCGACCGGGACGTCTCCGTCCATGCCTCCGCCGAGTTCGCTTAGGATCTGCTTAACGAAGTAGGGCTTTCTCGCAGGTGGAAGGCGATCTGGCGCGCGCGCGTCTTCGCAAGTTACGCGGACGCTTACAACCAGTGATCCGCTAACGATGTTACATACGATGTGTGTCGTCCACTCGACACCAGTGGACTCTGCAATCGAGTATTTAACACCGCCACATCGAGTGGTCTTATCCTGAATCAGGATTGATACAACGGTTTCCCGCCCACTCGAGAAGAGCTTCTCTAGTTCGTCAGCAGGCATAGTCAGCTGATCAGGCGAAATCCGACTGTGTGGGCTTCCCGTGATCCATTTGTGCGCTAGAGCTACTACGTCAGTTGGCGTCACGCCCGCTGCAACTGGAAAGTCGGTTGAGAAGCTGATCATTCAATAACCTCCCGCAGCGTCGTTCGAGTGAAATTTACGTCGGGAACACGTATCTTGCTTGCGGATCTCGATCGACATCCTCGCGGTGGTCGTGTACGAGCAACCCCATCTTTGCAAGTTTCGCGAGCAGATTTCTGGCTGAGGGCCAGCTTCGTCCTGTAAGCCTCTGGGCCTCGCTCACACTAATCTGCCCGTACTCAGCGGCGAAGTTCAGCACCCGCTTTTCTTGCTCGGTCAGCGACTTAGCGAGCGACACCCCAATGAGCTGGGCGACATCTGAATCCACCCAGACCTTTCTTTGCTTTATGTTGTTCCTAAGGACAACTCGGACAGACGCGTGCCCCACCTGCTCTTGCATAAACTCAGGTCCCGGGAGCTCCATATGCATCATTTCATCGCGAATTCGCTTAGTTCCCTCGTGCGCACAACGAACATACTCAAGATAGTACATCGCCTCCATCAAGCATGGGTTTCGCGGGTGATGGACATCGTAAATATTTTCTGCAGTTACAAAGGGAGGAAATGCGCCCGGACTCTCGACAACCAATCGATCATCAAACATCTTCACGAAGATGTTCATATTTTTCATGCCGTCGCCATAGCTGCGGTGAACACACGCGTTAACTACCGCCTCGTACCAAGCGAAGCGCGGATATTCGGGGGATGTATAGAACTTCCCGTCCTTATTAAGGCGAGAGAAGTCTCTTAGCTGGGAGAGTAGCGCTTTTTCAGTCTCTTGGATCAAGACTGGGACGGGGCCATCAATCCAAATGTCTTTGATAGCGTTCCAACGCTCTCCAGATCCCTCCGTTTCACCATCGAAACGCAAGAATCTCACTCGGCATCCAGGAAGAACGTCTCGCGGGTCTTTTCCAAGAAGCAGCGCACAAGCCATATTCGGCTCGAACTTGGTGCCGGAGACCTTCCCCAGCTTGGCCAACTGAAGCACGTCTGGCGTATTGTGCGAGTCGTCCAGTCCTCGCGCGCTTATAAAGGACGTTACGAAAGACCGTACGAGCGATGACTCGAAATCATCGGGAAATCTGAGTCCAGATGCCTCTCTCTCAAACGACACTTCACCCTTGTCAATTTGAAGGCTTCTAATTTCCTCGGGAAGCTTGAGCTCAACCTTACTGTCCCCCTTACGCACGAAGACTTTTCGGTCCTGGGTTCGCACCACCTTGTCGGGGTGATAGCGCACACGGAGCATCAGCAAGAAGTCACTCGTGCCATCTGCTCGCGTGAAGTCAAATCGTCTAACTTCACAACGAGCGTCCGGACAGAGATCGTAGCCAGTCTTCTCGATACGATTGATCTTTTCGGCGCCTACAAATTTGCATCCCTCAAGCTCGCCGACTTTTGATACGCCAAGGATAACGAGCCCCCCATCTGGGGGCGTGTTAGCCCACATTCCCAGATACTCTGCAAGGTCCCTCCGGGCGTAACTTGCAGACTTGAACTCGAATCGGGATGACTCACGAATACCCCGAATTAGTTCAACCGTAGGATTCTCAAACAGCTCATCCGGTGTGACATTATCCGGCGATCGTAGCGCTGGAAATTCCAGAGAAAGTTGAGTCTCCTCAGTCATGCGATTAAGGCCTCTAAATTCATCGGTAGTGCAGATGGATTCGTCACCTACAAGGCGATTGGGTTGGCGCGCTCCGTATCGATCTTGTACTGCTTGATCGCCCGCGCCACATCCTTCCCATTCATCTTGCCCTCGGCCGCTAGCGCCGCGATCGCCGCATGGGCGATGTAGTACCGGTCGACCTCGAAGAACCGCCGCAGGTTCGCGCGGGTGTCGCTTCGGCCGAAGCCATCGGTACCCAGCACGGTGTAATGGATCGGCACGAAGGCGCGGATCTGGTCCGCAAACGCTCGCACATAGTCGGTCGCTGCAATCGCCGGCCCCTGCCTGCCTTCCAGGCACTCGGTCACATACGCCTTGCGCGGTGACTTGGCTTCCGGGTTGAAGCGGTTCCAGCGTTCGGCGTCGAAGCCATCCCGGCGCAGCTCGGTGAAGCTGGGGCAGCTCCAGATGTCGGCGGTGACGCCGAAGTCCTTGTCCAGCAGTTCGGCGGCGGCGATGGCTTCGCGCAGGATGGTGCCGCTGCCCAGCAGCTGCACGCGCAGCTCGCCCTTCTTGGGCTTGCCGGCGTCCTTCAGCAGGTACATGCCCTTCAGGATCCCTTCCTCGGCGCCCTTGGGCATGTCGGGGTGGGTGTAGGCCTCGTTCATCAGGGTCAGGTAGTAGTACTCGTCCACCTGGTCTTCCAGCATGCGCTTCATGCCGTGCTGCAAAATCACCGCCACTTCGAAGCCGAAGGTCGGGTCGTAGGCGCGGCAGTTCGGGATGGCGCCGGCCAGCAGGTGGCTGTGGCCGTCTTCGTGCTGCAGGCCTTCGCCGTTGAGCGTGGTGCGGCCGGCGGTGGCGCCCAGCAGGAAGCCGCGCGCGCGCATGTCGGCCGCCTGCCAGGCGCTGTCGCCGATGCGCTGGAAGCCGAACATGGAGTAATAGATGTAGAAGGGCAGCATCGGCACGTCGGACGACGAGTAGCTGGTCGCCGCGGCCATCCAGCTGCTGAAGGCGCCGGCTTCGGTGATGCCCTCTTCCAGCACCTGGCCGGTTTTGTCTTCGCGGTAGTACATCAGCTGGTCGGCATCGACCGGCTTGTACTTCTGGCCTTCCGGCGCGTAGATGCCGATCTGGCGGAACAGGCCTTCCATGCCGAAGGTGCGCGCTTCGTCGGCAACGATCGGCACGCAGCGCGGGCCCACCTGCTTGTCGCGCAGCACGATGTTCAGCGCCTGCACGAAGCTCATGGTGGTGGAGTTTTCGCGCTCGCCGGTGCTCTTCAGCAGACGCTCGAACACCTCAAGCTTGGGCGCCTCGAGCTTCTTGCTGGTCTTCTGGCGGCGCTGCGGCAGGTAGCCGCCCAGCTTTTCGCGGCGGCTGCGCAGGTATTCCACTTCCGGCGACTTCTCGCCCGGGTGGTAGAACGGCACCTCGGCCAGCTTGTCGTCGCTGATGGGAATATTGAAGCGGTCGCGGAAAGCC
The DNA here is from genome assembly GCF_014643775.1 of Arenimonas soli. Lineage (GTDB taxonomy): Bacteria > Pseudomonadota > Gammaproteobacteria > Xanthomonadales > Xanthomonadaceae > Arenimonas > Arenimonas soli. The sequence continues at coordinate 102,792 of NZ_BMKC01000003.1, read as the reverse complement.
TTCACGCCCGAGTCGTCGAGCTTCTTGGTCTGGTGCGTGGGATTGAGCGATTCACCCCAGGTGCCCATGCCGTAACCCTTCACCGTCTTGGCCAGCACCACGGTCGGCTGGCCCTTGTGCTTCACGGCGCGGTCGTAGGCGGCGTAAACCTTGTGCGGGTCGTGGCCGCCGCGGTTGAGGCGCGCGATGTCGGTGTCGCTGAGGTTGGACACCAGCTTGGCGGTCTGGTCGTACTTGCCGAAGAAGTTGTCGCGGGTGTACTTGCCGCCGAAGGCCTTGCAGTTCTGGTATTCGCCGTCGACGGTTTCCATCATCAGCTTCTTGAGCATGCCGTCGGTGTCGCGGGCAAGAAGCGGGTCCCAGTAGCTGCCCCAGATCAGCTTGATCACGTTCCAGCCGGCGCCGCGGAAGCTGCCTTCCAGTTCCTGGATGATCTTGCCGTTGCCGCGCACCGGGCCGTCCAGGCGCTGCAGGTTGCAGTTGACCACGAACACCAGGTTGTCCAGGCCTTCGCGGCCGGCCACGCCGATCGCGCCCAGGCTCTCGGGCTCGTCCGTTTCGCCGTCACCCAGGAAACACCAAACCTTGCGGTCGCTGGGTTCGATAAGGCCGCGGCTTTCCAGGTACTTCAGGAAACGCGCCTGGTAGATCGCGCTGATCGGGCCCAGGCCCATGGAAACGGTGGGCGTCTGCCAGTAGTCCGGCATCAGCCACGGGTGCGGGTAGCTGGAAATGCCCTTGCCGTCCACTTCCATGCGGAAGTTGTCGAGCTGGCTTTCGCTGATGCGGCCTTCCAGGAAGCTGCGGGCGTAGATGCCCGGCGAGCTGTGGCCCTGGATGTACAGGATGTCGCCCGGGTGGTTTTCGCTGGGCGCGCGCCAGAAGTGGTTGAAGCCGACGTCGTACAGCGTGGCGCCCGAGGCGAAGCTGGCGATGTGGCCGCCGAGGTCGCCGGGCTTGCGGTTGGCGCGCACGACGGTGGCCATGGCGTTCCAGCGGATGATGCAGCGGATGCGCCACTCCATCGCGGCGTCGCCGTCGCCCTTGGTTTCCAGGTGCGGCGGGATGGTGTTGATGTATTCGGTGGTGGGCTGGAACGGCAGGTGGGCGCCGGCGCGGCGGGTCAGTTCGACCATGCGCTGCAGCAGGTGGTGGGCGCGCTCGGGGCCGTCGGCGTCGAGCACGGCCTTCATGGATTCGATCCACTCGCGGGTTTCGGTGGGGTCGAGGTCGTTTTCCAGCGCGTCGGTCAGCCAGTTCATTCCGTCTTCCTGAGGCCGGCATTCAGGCCGGCCAGATGGTTTTTAGAGTCAAGGCTCGGAGTTTAACGCATGGGCCGGTTATGCTGCGGGCGGGGGATGGAGGCGACGATGCTTGAAACAAGCCACCCTGTGGGCCCGATTCCCTGGCGCCGCAGCCTGCGTACCCGCCTGGCCCTGTGGACCAGCCTCACCAGCATCCTGCTGCTGGCGGCGGTGGCACTTATCTTCTACCTGGCCATCCGCGGCGTGCTTATCGCCAACACCCAGGCCGAGATGCGCGGCCTGAGCCAGCAGGCCGCCGGCCGGCTGGAGGCCACGCTCGATTCGGTGCAGGTAAGCGGCCGCACCCTGGCCGGCGCCGCCTCGGGCCTGGGCCGCCAGCCCATGGACCTGCGCGCGCTGATGCAGGCGACCCTGGACGCCGACCCGGCCATCGCCGGCGTGATGATCGCCATGGAACCGGGCCGCCTGGGTGACGAGGACCCGGGGTTCGACTGGTACGTGCGCAGGCAGGGTCCGGCGAAGCTGGAAAGCCGCCTGGCCGAACTGGGTTATGCCGATTTCCGCATCGAACCCTGGTACACGCGCACCGTCGGCACCAGCCAGCCCTGGTGGTCGGAGGCCTATTCCAACGACGCCACCGCCGGCGACCTGTTCGTCACCTACAACCTGCCGCTGTACCGCCCCGGCAGCGAGGGCGTCAAAGGCGGCGCCATCGGCATGGTCAGCCTGGACGTGCCGGTGCGCCGCCTGCGTGCGCAGCTGGGGCAACTGGTCGACGACCCGGCCCTGGTGCCCATGTTGTTCTCGCCTGAACACCAGGTGGTCATGCACCCGCGGCCGGACCATCGCGGCCCCCTGGACGAGGTGATCAAGGAACGCGGCCGTCCGGACCTGGCGCCGCTGGCCGACGCGCTGAAGCGGCGCATGTCGCTGGAGTTCGTGCACGACGTGCCCGGCGAGGACGGCGAACCGGCGCAGCGGCACTACAGCTTCACCCGGCCGGTGGGCGACAGCGGCTGGAGTTTCGCGCTAAGCGTGCCCGAGCGGGTCATCCTGGCCCAGCTCGACGAAGTAACGCTTTGGGGTCTTGGCGGCGGTCTGCTGGGCGTGGCGCTGTGCGTGTGGGCGGTGCGCCGGCACGCGGGCCGCATTGCCCGCCCCATCGAGGACCTGACCGACTCGGCCGGCCACCTGGCCCGCGGTGAATTCGACTATCCGCTGCGCCATACCCAACGCAAGGACGAAGTGGGCGTGATGGCGCGTGCATTCGACACCGCCCGCACCTCGCTCAAGCGGCAGATGCGCGAAATCGCCGACATGGGCTCGGCGCGCCAGAAGCTGGAATCGGAACTCGACATCGCCCGCGACATCCAGCGCGGCATGCTGCCGCCGGGCGGCCGCCTGCGCGAAAACGGCTCGGCCGTGGAATGGCAGGGCCTGCTGGAGCCGGCCAAGGCGGTGGGCGGCGATTTCTACAACGTGTTCCGGCGCGACGGCCACGTGCTGTGGTTCGTCATCGGCGACGTGTCCGACAAGGGCGTGCCGGCGGCGCTGTTCATGGCCCGCACGATGACGGTGCTGGAAGTGGCGGCCGAAGCCGGCGGCTCGCCCGGCGCCGCCCTGGCCGAAGCGGCCGCGCACCTGGCCGAACGCAACGAAACCTGCATGTTCGCCACCGTGCTGTGCGGCGTGCTCGACCTGCGCGGCGGCCGGCTGTCGCTGGCCAGCGCCGGCCACGAGGCGCCGGTGCTGCTGCACGCCGATGGGCGCCGCGAATGGCTGCCGGTGCCAACGGCCGGCCCGCTGGGCATCGACGTGGCCGGCGACTACCCGGTCTGGCATGGCCGGCTGGAACCGGGCGATACGTTGCTGCTTTACACCGACGGCGTCACCGAAGCCTTCGACGCCGCCGACCAGGCCTTTGGCGAAGACCGCATGCTGGCCGCCCTGGACCCGGCGCTGGAACCGGCCGCGCTGTGCACCACCCTGGCGCACGCCGTCCATGAATTTGCCGGAAACGCGCCGCAGTCGGACGACATCACGCTGCTGGCCCTGCGTTACGATGGAAATCCCGAAGGAGGCTGAGCATGCGAATTCGGCTGAATGTTCCGCGCGAACAAGGGCAGTTGCGCGACCTGGTGGCCGCCATCGACGGCGTGCTGGCGCGCGAGGGCGTGGACCCGGGCGTGGTGCACGACGTGCAGCTGGTCACCGAAGAAGTGGTCTGCAACGCGCTCGACTACGGCCGCGTGGAGGGCCGCGAACACGAAATCAGCGTCGGCATCGGCATCGACGGCAACCTGATCACGCTGGAGTTCCGCGACGACTGCGTGGCCTTCAATCCGCTCGAACGCCCCGACCCCGACCTGGACGCCGACATCGCCGACCGCCCGGTCGGCGGCCTGGGCGTGCACCTTATCCGGCAGCTGGCCGAAGACATCACCTACACCCGCCAGGAACCGCACAACATCCTTCGCGTCGTCCTTCGAACCCAACCCCCCGGGAGCCCCGCATGAACCTCGACGTCCATATCCAGCCGGCCAGCAACGGCAGCCAGCGTGTCGCCATCGGCGGCCGCCTCGACACCCACAGCTACCAGCAGCTCGACCAGCAGCTGGCGCCGCTGCTGGCATCGCAGGTCAATTCGCTGGTGCTGGACCTGGCCAACCTGGAATACATCAGCTCGGCCGGCGTGCGTTCGATCTTCAAGGCGCGCAAGGCCCTGGCCGGCCGCGGCGGGCGCGTGGTGGTGGTGAACCCGCAGCCGCAGATCCAGAAGGTCTTCGACGTGGTCAAGGCGGTGCCGATGAACGAGATCTTCTCGTCGGTGGCCGAAGCCGACGCCTACCTGGACGCGATGCAGAAGAAGGTGCTGCGCGGCGAAGACGAGGACTAACCCCGGTTTTCAGCGGGTGGCCAGCCAGGTGCCGCCGTAGACCAGCAGCGACAGCGCCACGTAGGCGAACTCCACCCGCCGCCGTCGCGCGGGATTTTCCCGCGCCCTGAAGACGTCCAGCACCAGCTGCCGGATCAGGAAGGTGTAGAGGATGTAGTACAGGAAGGGCGTGACGTGCACCGCCATCGGGTAGTCGTCGAGCGACTTGCCGAACAGCGACAGGATCCACTTGATCTCGACCCAGATGCCCAGCAGGCCCAGGCCGGCGTTGATGAACATCCAGCGCACCTGGTCGAGCCCGAAGATCGCCAGGTAGAACACCAGGTACACCACGATGGCGATGCCGCCGTGCATGTACAGGAACACCAGGTCCATGTCGTCGGCGCCGTAGGCCATGAAGAAGCCCGACAGCCCGAACATGCCCATGTGGAAAAGGAAAAACGGGTAGATGAACCACTTGGGCGCGACCTCGCCCTTGCGGTAGAGCTTGCCGTTGATGGTCATGTCGCCGCGAAGTTTCATCGGGCCGGGAGCCCCTAGCCGCGGGCGGCGCGGATCTGGGCGTCCACCGCGGCGATCGCGGTCATGTTCACCACCCGGCGCACCGTGGCCGAAGGCGTCAGCACGTGCGCCGAGGCGGCCAGGCCCATCAGGATCGGGCCGATGCCGACGCCGTCGGTGACGTTGCGCACCAGGTTGTAGCTGGCGTTGGCGGCGTCGAGGTTGGCGAAGGCCAGCAGGTTGGCGCGACCCGACAGCTGCGAGTTCGGGAAGATGCGGTTGCGCGCTTCTTCGTTCAGGGCGATGTCGGCGTGCATTTCGCCTTCCACTTCCAGCTTGGGCGCCCGTTCGCGCAGGATGGCCAGCGCGTCGCGCATCTTCTGCGAACTGGCCGACTCGCTGGAGCCGAAATTGCTGTGGCTCACCAGCGCCGCCTTGGGCTGGATGCCGAACAGCTTCAGGCGGAAGGCCGCCTGCACGACGCTTTCGGCGACCTGGGCGGCGGTCGGGTCGACCTGCACGTGGGTGTCGGTGAAGAAGAACACGCCCTTTTCGTTCAGCACGGCGCTAAGCGCCGACAGGCCGCGCACTTCGCTTTCCAGGCCCAGCACTTCGCGCACGTACTTGAGCTTGCGCACGAAACGGCCGACCAGGCCGCACAGCAGCGCGTCGGCTTCGCCCCGGCGCACCATCAGCGCGGCGATGACCACGTCGCGCGAACGCACCACCGCCTTGGCCGCGGCCGGCGTGATGCCCTTGCGCTGCATGATCTCGTGGTAGAGCTGCCAGTAGTCGTTGAAGCGCGGGTCGTCGTCGATATTGGTGACGTCCACGTCGATACCGATTCGCAGGCGCAGGCCCAGGCGCTGGATGCGGCGTTCGATGATGGCCGGGCGGCCGACCAGAATCGGCCGGGCCAGGCCTTCGTCCACCACCGTCTGCACGGCGCGCAGCACGGTTTCTTCCTCGCCCTCGGCGTACACCACGCGCTTGCGGTCGGCGCGGGCGCGGTCGAACACCGGCTTCATCAGCAGGCCGGTGCGGAACACCCAGCTCGACAGGCGGTCGCGGTAGCTTTCGATATCCTCGATCGGCCGCGTCGCCACGCCCGACGCCATCGCGGCCTGGGCCACGGCCGGCGCCAGCGACACCAGCAGGCGCGGGTCGAAGGGGCGCGGGATCAGGTAGTCGGGGCCGAAGCGCGGCGTTTCACCGGCGTAGGCGGCGCCCAGGTCGGTGGCTTCCCGGCGCGCCAGGTCGGCGATGGCGTGCACGCAGGCCAGCTTCATTTCTTCGTTGATCGTGGTCGCGCCGACATCGAGCGCACCGCGGAAGATGTAGGGGAAACACAGGGCGTTGTTGACCTGGTTCGGGAAGTCGCTGCGGCCGGTGGCGATGACCGCGTCCGGGCGCGCCTGGCGCGCCAGCTGCGGGTCGATTTCGGGCGTGGGGTTGGCCAGGGCGAAGATGACCGGCTTGTCGGCCATGGTCTTGACCATCTCGGGCTTGAGCACGCCGCCGGCGGACACGCCCAGGAACACGTCGGCGCCGTCCACGATTTCGGCCAGCGCGCGCGCGGCGGTTTCGCGCGCATAACGCGCGATGCCTTCGTTGACGCCGCCGGCGCACAGGTCGGGGCGACCGGTGTGCAGCACGCCGTCGCGGTCGACCACGTGGATGTTGGTGGGCTTGACGCCCAGCGCCACCAGCATGTCCAGGCAGGCGATGCCGGCCGCGCCGGCGCCGCTGACCGCCAGCTTGATGTTGGCGATGTCCTTGCCGACCACGTGCAGGGCGTTGATGAGCGCGGCGCCGACGATGATGGCGGTGCCGTGCTGGTCGTCGTGGAAGACCGGGATCTTCAGCCGCTCGCGCAGCTTCTTCTCGACCACGAAACACTCGGGCGCCTTGATGTCCTCGAGGTTGATGCCGCCGAAGGTGGGTTCGAGGCTGGCGATGATGTCCACCAGCTTGTCGGGGTCGTTTTCGGCGACCTCCAGGTCGAACACGTCGATGCCGGCGAACTTCTGGAACAGCACGCCCTTGCCTTCCATCACCGGTTTACCCGCCAGCGGGCCGATGTTGCCCAGGCCCAGCACGGCGGTGCCGTTGGTGATCACGCCCACCAGGTTGCCGCGCGCGGTCAGCGCGCTGGCCTCGCCCGGGTCGGCGACGATGGCTTCGCAGGCCGCCGCGACACCGGGCGAATAGGCCAGCGCCAGGTCGCGCTGGGTCACCATCGCCTTGGTCGGCGTCACCTTGATCTTCCCCGCCGGTGCCTGGCGGTGGTAATCGAGGGCGGCCAGTTTGAAGTCTTCTTGTTCGGACATGGGCAGGGCGTCGGCGTGCGTTGCGCAAGAGGATCCTGATTGTAGCGCCCCGCCCGACCCGGCTGCCGACGCGGCCGTATGGCTGTCCGGCATGCGTTATCCTCGGTCCAGCCATCGAGAGGGCCTCCGCCCCGCCATGAGCCAGTCGCAAGACCCCGGCGCAACGCCGTCCCCGGACGCCAACGGCACCACCGGCGCGTTCCGCTTCGGCCGTTTCGAGCTGCACCCCGCCCGCCACGAACTGCTGCGCGACGGCGAGCCGGTGGACCTGCAGCCCAAGGTGCTCGAATTCATCGCCTACCTGCTGCTAAACCGCGGCCGCGTGGTGGACAAGAACGAACTGCTCGACGCCGTGTGGCCACGCCAGGTAGTCACCGAGGCGGCGCTCAGCCGCTGCGCGATGAAGGCGCGCCGCGCGCTCGACGACGAAGCCGGTGCGCCGCAGGTCATCCTTACCGTGCACGGGCGCGGCTTCCGCTTCATTGCCCCGGTGGAACCGGTGCAGGAGCGGCGCCAGGCTCCCCGCGCCGCGGCCGGGCCCGACGCCACGGCGAAACCACCGCCGCCGGCCGGGTCCCTGGCGCCGGCGCCAGCCACCCCCACCGCTGCCAGGTCCGCGCCCCGGCCGATGCCGCGCGGAGCCTGGGCGCTGGGAGCGCTCGTCGCCGTGGCCCTGGCCCTGCTGGGCGGCTGGTGGTGGCAGCACCGGGCCGACCAGGCCGCCCTGGTGGACGGCCACGCGCGGGTAGCCGTGCTGCCGATCGAAAACGCCACCGGCGACGCACGCTACGACTGGGCGCGGCTGGGCCTGATGCAGGCCCTGTCCGACATCCTGCAGCGGCGCACGGCGGTGGTGCCGGCCGACGCGGTGTTCGAAATCGAACAGGCCCTGGCCGAACTGCCCGACGACGAGCGCGTGCAGCGTCTGCGCGCCGCGCACGGCGCCAGCCACGTCGTGTCGGGCCGGCTGCTGCGCCGGGGCGGCCTGCTGCGGCTCGACTACGCCATCACCGGCCCCGACGGCCAGGTGCGCCGCCGCAGCACCGTCGCCGACGACGTGCCGGCGCTGGCACGCGCCGCCGCCGCCGAACTGGGCGCCAGCGTGAACGTGCGCGGCACCAGCCGGCCGGTGTCGGAGGACAACTTCGCCAACGAAGCCTACCTGCGTGGCCTGGCGCTGCGCCTGCAGGGCGACTTCCCGGGCGCGCAGCGCTATTTCCAGCTGGCGTCCGAACAGGTCCCCGACGCCTTCTGGCCGCGCCTGCAGCTGGCCCGCGGCCAGTCCGAAATGGGCGAACTGGCCGAAGCGCGCACCCAGCTCGAGTTGCTGCTGGCCGAAGCCGACCGTGCCGGCGACCCGTTCGAACGCCTGGCCGTGCGCAACGCCCTGGCGGTGCTGCTTTGGCGCAAGGGCGACAACGTCAAGGCCGAACCGCTGCTTTCCGAAGCCCTGGCGCTGGCGCGCGAAACCCAGGACCCCGACGCGGAAGCCACGGTGCTGTCGCGCCTGGGCATCCTGCATACCTACGGCGACCGCTACGACCAGGCGCGCCGCTACCTGCAGGAAGCCATGGCCGCCGAACGCCGGGCCGGGCTGGTCACCGTGTCGCCGGAGCTGAGCCATTCCCAGGGCCAGCTGGCCCTGCGCGAAGGCGACCTGGCCAACGCCGGCGCCCACATCGAGGCGGCGCTGGCTGGTTTCCGCCTGCAGGGCAATCGCCGCAGCGAGGGCATCGCGCTCAACTCGCTGGCCAACCTGCGCCGGCGACAGGGCCGCTTCGAAGAGGCGCGCGACCTGGCCGCGCAAACCGTGCAATTGCATCGCGAGCTGGGCAATCCCACCGCCGAAGCCTCGGCGCTGATCCAGTTGGCCGTGGCCCAGGCCCAGATGGGCGAGCTTTCGCTGGCCTGGGACACCGCGTTCGAGGCCGTGCAGCTGGCCGCGAAAATCGACCAGTCGCCCAACCTGGCCGGCGCCACGTCGGTGCTGGGCCAGTTCAGCGTCGACCTGGGCCGGCACGAAGAAGCCGAACGCTACCTGCGCCAGGCCGAGATCCTGATGCTGGCCGCCGACGACCCGGTGGGCGCCTGGCGTCCCAGGCTGTGGCTGGCGCGATCGGCGGCGATGCAGGGGCGGCGCGAAGAAGCCCAGGCCGCGCTCGAGGCGCTGCTGGCCGAAATCGGCGACGACGGTTCGGTGGCCATGCGGGTGGACGTGCTGCGCAACCTCGCCCAGCTGCGCCTGGACGCCGGCGACCCGGCCGGCGCCCATGTGCGCCTGGACCAGGCGATGGCCATGGCCACGCAGATCGACGACCCGCGCCGGGTCGCCCAGCTGCACGCCTGGCGCGCGAACGCCTGGCTGGCCCAGGACCGCCCCGACGACGCCCGCCGCGAACTGGACCTGTCGGCCGGCGAACTCGACGGCGACCCGCTGCAGCTGCGCGTCGAGGCCGCCTGGCTGGCGGCCACCGGCGACCCGGCGGCTGCCCTGGCCATGGAACAGCGCGCCCGCGACGCCTCCGGCGAGCGCTGGCAGCCCGACGACCAGGCCCGCCTGGCGGCCCGCGAAGCCGCCGTCCGCTAGACCCAGGCCTGCCATAAGTCATTGTTTTTCCTGACCGGAACCACCGGTCAGGCCGGGTCAAGAACTGGTCAATGACCGGTCCGGGCCCGGTCAGGACTGCCAGGTCCCGGACACCGAGACTGCGGCCCGCGGAATGTCCCGCGCCCCGCCCCGGAGTCCCCGATGTCCACGCCTGCCCGCCCCCGGCTCGGCCCGCTGGTGTTCGCCTACGCGCTGGCCAGCTACCTCGTGTTCCTCGCGACCTTCCTGTACGCCATCGGCTTCGTCGGCAACCTGCTGGTGCCGCGGTCGATCGACTCGCCGGCGCTGGTGCCGCTGGGGGACGCCCTGCTGGTCAATCTTGGCCTGCTGGGCGCGTTCGCCGTGCAGCACAGCCTGATGGCCCGGCCGGCCTTCAAGCGCGGCCTGGTGCGCGTGCTGCCGGCGGCGGCCGAGCGGTCCACCTATGTGCTGGCCTCGAGCCTGGCGCTGCTGGCGCTGTTCTGGTTCTGGCAGCCGATGGGCGGCGTGGTCTGGGACCTGCACGAACCCTTCGCCCGCGGCGCGCTGCTGGGCCTTTACGCCTTCGGCTGGTGCCTGGTGCTGGTGAGCACTTTCCTGATCAACCACGCCGACCTGTTCGGCCTGCGCCAGGCCTGGCTGTACCTGCGCGGCCGCCCCTGCCCGCCGCTGGCTTTCGACACGCCCGGCCTCTACCGGCTGGTGCGCCACCCGCTTTACCTGGGTTGGCTGTTCGCCTTCTGGGCGACGCCGACCATGACCGTCGCGCACCTCGTGTTCGCCCTGATGACCACCGCCTACATCGTGGTGGCGATCCAGCTCGAGGAAAACGACCTGCTGGCGGTCCACCCCGAATACGCCGACTACCGGCGTCGCGTGCCGATGCTCATTCCGAACCCGGTACGCAAACCACCCGCGGCCCAGGCCGCTGCGCAGCACCTCCCCCACGACAGCAAAAGGACCACCCCATGAACGCCATTGCCAACGACATCCACCCCGCGCCGGCCCGTGCCGGCACCGACTCCGCGCGTTACGCCCGCTGCATCGAGGCGTCCCGCCGCATCCGCTGGGAAATCGACCGCGACGTTTTCCAGGGCCGCGAGTTCGACCTGGCCCACAAGTTCCTTCCCGACGGCCTGAGCCGGCTGGACCGTTCCAGCCTCGTCGATGAGTCCGAGCGCCGGCTGATGAGCCAGGTGCAGGGCCGCACCTACGCCTACATCTTTGGCCTGGTCGAACGCTTCATCAACGCCAAGGTGCTCGAGATCGGCCAGCGCCACGCCCTGGGCGACCAGGTCAAGCTTGAAGCGCTGGTGCGTTTCAGCGACGAGGAGATAAAGCACCAGGAAATGTTCCGCCGCATCGAAACCATGATCGGCGGCATCATGCCGGCCGGCTACGAGTGCACCGCCGACCCGGACGACGTGGCGCGCGCCGTGCTGGGCAAGTCCACCTGGTCGGTGCTGGCGTTGACGCTGCACATCGAGCTGTTCACGCAGGCGCACTACAAGCAGTCGATCTCGCCCGACGCGGCGCTGTCGCCGCTGTACAAGGACGTCTTCCTGTTCCATTGGCGCGAAGAGTCGCAGCACGCCATCCTCGACGAACTCGAACTGCGCCACGAACACGAACGCCTGGACGCCGCCGCGCGCGACGCCGCGGTGGACGACCTGATCGCCCTGGTCGGTGCCGTTGACGGCATCCTGCAGGCGCAGGCGCGCGCCGATGCCGATTATTTCTGCGCGATCGTGCCGCGCGTGGTCGCCGCCGACGAACAGGCCCGCATCGAAAGCGAAACCCTGGCCGCCTACCGCTGGCAGTACATCGTTTCGGGCGTGCAGGAGCCGCGCTTCCAGCAGGTGCTGGGCGAGCTGCTCACCGAAGCCCAGATGCAGCGCGTCGGCACCGCCCTGGCGCCGCTGTTCGCGGCCGTGGCCGAAGGGGACGCGGCTTGACCGCGCCACTGCCCTCGGTGCTTGCAACGATCGGCCGCACCCCCGTGGTGCGGCTCGATCGCCTGGCACCGCCCGGCGCACGCCTGTACGCCAAACTCGAGGCCGCCAACCCTGGCGGCTCGGTGAAGGACCGCATGGCCCTGGCCATGATCGAAGCCGCCGAAGCCAGCGGCGAACTGCGACCGGGACAGACGGTGGTCGAGGCCAGCAGCGGCAATACCGGCATCGCCCTGGCGATGGTGTGCGCCGCCAAGGGCTATCCGCTGGTGATCGTGATGGCCGAACAGTTCAGCGTCGAACGACGGCGGCTTATGCGCTATCTCGGCGCCCGCGTCGTGCTTACCCCGGCCCACCTCAAGGGCAGTGGCATGGTCGAAAAGGCCGGTGAGCTGGCGCGGCGGCATGGCTGGTTCTGGCCGCAGCAGTTCGAAAACGAGGCCAATGCCGATGTGCATGCGCGCACGACCGCCGTCGAGATCCTGGCCAGCTTCGAAGGCCGGCGCCTTGACTACGTGGTCCTTGGCGCGGGCACCGGCGGCACGGCGCGGGGGCTGGCGCGCGTGCTGCGGCAGCAGCGGCCGGAAACCCGGCTGGTGCTTTGCGAGCCGGACAATGCCCCGGTGTTGTCCGGTGGCCCGGCCGCGTTCCGGCCGCATCCGATGCAGGGGTGGACCCCGGACTTCGTGTCGCACCACTGCGCGCGCCTGCTCAAGGAAGGCGGCGTGCACCGGGTGCTTGCGGTGTCGGGCGAGGCTGCCATCGCGCAGGCCCATGCACTGGCACGGCGCGAAGGCATCCTCGCCGGCATCACCAGCGGCGCCACCGTCGCCGGCGCGCTGCAGCTGCTGGATCAATCGCCGGATGCGCACGTGCTGGCGGTGCTGCCCGACACCGGCGAGCGCTACCTGAGCACGCCGCTGTTCGACGCCATCGGCCAGGACATGGACGCCATCGAATGGGACATCTCGCGCTCGTCGCCGTTTGCCCGCTTCGACCAGGCCCCGGCTGCCACACCGGCACCGGCGCCGGCGCCGGCAACCACGCCGTCCATCGACGCCCAGGCCCGGCGACTGCTGGCCGCCGCCCTGGCCGACCCGACGGCGCCGCTGGTGGTTTATGGCCTGTCGTGGTGCGAGTTCGGCTGGTCGGTGCGCAAGCTGTTCGATGCGCTGGGCGCCGACTACCGCTGGATCAACCTCGACGAGCCGGAGCTGCTGGCCACCGACCTGGGCCTCCGCCTGCGCGCGGCGCTTGAACAGCGAACCGGCAGCCGCACCCTGCCGCAGGTGTTCCTGGGCGGCCAGTTCCTGGGCGGCTGTTCGGAAACCTTCGCCGCGCACGCGGACGGATCGCTGGCCAGCCGCCTGGACGCGCTCGGCCGCCCGCCGCGCCGCAGCAGCGTGCCCGATGCCGGACAACTGCTGCCGGCCTGGCGCCAGAAGGTCGCGGCGAGCGCGGGTAGCTAGGAATCGGGGTGCAAACGGGCGGCCAAACGCGCAATGCGGGCCGGCATGTCACCGTCGCGGTACATGCCGTCAAGCTGGGCCAGGTAGCGCTTCGCGGCGGCGGTGTCGCCGGTTCGATGCGCCTGGGCGGCCAGCGCCAGCAGGGTGTCGGCGCGGTCGAGCCCGGTCAGCGTGTCGGCGCTGAGCCAGGCGGCCAGCGCCCGGGCACCGTCGGGATCGGATTCACCCTGCAGGGCCAGCGCCAGCAGCCGGATCGATTCGCCCTGGGCGCGCGCCTTGTGGTCGGCGGCCAGGCCTTCGCGGTCGTCGATGGCGGCCGATTGCGCCACCAGTCCCAGCGCCGGCGCGGGCTGCGGCTGCGACAGCATCAGCCGCGCCATCGCCAGCCGGCGCAGGGTCAGCGCGGCGTGGGCCGGCCACGCCGCGGGTTCGCCGAAGCTGCCGAGTCGTTCGACCACCTTCGCCTCGCACGCCAGCAGCGCCGGCGCGTCGTCGTCCAGGGCGTGCGCCTGGCACAGGAAGGACAGCACCAGGAAACTGCGGGGATTGGTTTCGCCCATGCTTGCTTCGACCACGGCGAGCGCTTCGCGCAGCGCCTCGATGGCTTCGTCGGGCCTGCCGAGCCACATCAGCATCGTGCCGTAGTTCGAAAGCACCGGCGCCAACCGTCCGCTGTCGCCCTCGACCGACGCGCGCCGCAGCGCCAGCGCTTCGCGCAGCACCGGTTCGGCCTCGGCCATGTGGCCGCGGGCGCTCATCGACAGGCTCAGGTTGTTCAGCGGCGTGGCCAGGGCGGGGCTGCCGGGCGGGTAGACGCGGCGCATGGTGTCCACCACCTGCTGGTAGTGGCGCTGGGCCTGCTCAAGCTGGCCCAGGTCGCTGGCGACGCTGCCCAGGGCGGTCAGCAGCGGCAGGTCGGCGATGCCCGGCTCGGGGATCAGCGCCAGGGCACGCTGCAGGTGCACGTGGGCCTCGTGCGTGCGGCCGGCCGCGCGCAGGGCCTGGCCCTGGTAGATCAGCAGGTGTGCCTGGCGGCGCGGGTCGGGGTCGAGCGTGACGAGGATGGCCTCGGCCTGGCCGAGCTCGGCCAGCGCCCGGTCGGTTTCCGACAGGGACGTGGCCACGCTGCCCAGGTACATGTGCACGTAGGCCAGCGCCGATCGCGACGTGTCCAGGTCGCTGTCGTGCAGCATGGCCCGGGCCTGCTCGAGCCAGTCGCGGGCCTCGGCGTACTGGCCGGTTTCCGCCGCCAGCACGCCGAGCTGCAGCAGCGTCGCGCCGCGCTGGCCCGGCGCCAGCGCGTGGCGTTCGCCCAGTTCCTTGGCGGCCAGCAGCTGCTCGCGGCTTTGCGCGTAGTCGCCGGCGTGCATCTGCACGCGGCCGATCAGGTGCAGCAGCTCGGCGGCCAGCAAGGGCTGGTCGGCGAACTCCGTGGGCACCCGCGCCGCGCCGCGCGCCAGCACCGTGCGGGTGTCGGGCGAGCGCCCGGACTCGACCTCGGGGTCGGCCGATTCGAACAGGCCCACCAGGAAGTCCTTGACCGCGGTGGCCCGGGCCGCTTCGGCGCGCGCGCGCTCGGCCTGCCAGAGCGTCGCGGCGATGCCCGAGCCCAGGGCCAGGGTCAGCAGCAGGCCGGCGACCACGCCGGCGCGATGCCGACGCAGGAAACAGTTCAGGCGATAGGCGGCGCCGGCGCTGCGGGCCTGCACCGGCCGGTTGCCGAGCCAGGCCTTGAGGTCGCGCGCCAGCGCGTCGGGCGAGCGGTAGCGGTCGTCGGGATCGGGCGCCAATGCCTTGAGCACGATCGCGTCGAGGTCACCGCGCAGGCTCCTGGACGCCAGCCGGCGCAGCGGCGCGTGTTCGCCTTGGTCCTGCAGGCAGGCGCGCGAAGGCAGGGTCACGGGTTCGTTGTCGGGATGCCCCTCGCGCGGGGGCCGGCCGGTCAGCAGGCGGTAGATCAGCGCGCCCAGGCCATACACGTCCATGGCGGTGCTGGCCGGCGCCAGGCGGAACTGTTCGGGTGCGGCGTACTGGGGCGTCCAGGCCAGCATGCGGGTCAGGGTCATGCCGGCCTGGCGGCTTTCGAGCAGGCCACCGATGCCGAAGTCGAGCAGGCGGACGTAACCCTCCTTGTCCACCAGCACGTTGCTGGGCTTGATGTCGCGATGGATCACCAGGTTGCGGTGGGCATAGGCCACCGCGTCGCAGACGTCGAGCATCAGCGTGACGCGGGCGCCCACGCCCAGCCCGCGCTCGTCGCACCAGACGTCGATCGGCTGGCCGTCCACCAGCGGCATGGCCAGCCAGGGCGTGCCGTCTTCGGCGACGCCGCAATCAACCAGGCTGGCGATGTGCGGGTGTTCGAGCCGCGCCAGGATCGCCTGCTCGCGCCGGAACCGGTTGGCGCCCCCGGCCACCAGGGCGCCCAGGGTCAGCAGCTTGATCGCGGCGACGCGGGTTTCGCCGCCTTCGTTGGTGTGGGCGCGGTAGACCACCGACATGCCGCCGCGGCCGATTTCTGCGTCGAGCTGCCAGCAGCCGATGCGGCGCCCGTCCAGGCTGGCTTCCGGCCCGGCCGGATCCAGCGGGCCATCGTCGCGGCCGTGGGCCTCGAGCAGCCTGCCGACCCGTTCGGCCAGCGCCGGCGCCAGCGCCATGCCCTGCAGGGCCGCTTCGCGTTCCCCGGCCGGCAAGTCCAGCAGTTGGTCCAGGACCTGGTCGGCGGCGCGCCAGAGCGCCAGATCGTCGCTGCTCATCAGGCCAGCTGGGCGTAGAGGAAAGCCCGGGCACGCTCCCATTCGCGTTTGGTGGTGCGCAGCGAACAGCCCAGCAGCTCGGCGATTTCCTGGAATTCCAGCCCGGCGAAGAAGCGCAGCTCGACGACCTGCTTCTGGCGGGCGTTCACTTCGCCCAGGGTGTCCATGGCCTGGCTGACCTCGAGCAGGGCTGAATTGCCCGGCAGGGCCAGCTCCGACAGGCTGTCGTCGAGGGTGACGGCGGCCGCCCCGCCGCCGCGCTTGACGGCCAGGTCGCGGCGCAGCTCGTCGATGGCGATGTGGCGCATGGCCTTGGCGGCGCAGGCGAAGAAGTGCGCGCGGTCGTTGATGGACAGGCCATCGTTGCCGACCAGGCGCAGGTAGACCTCGTGCACCAGCACCGTGGGGCTGAGCGAGCCGCCTTCCCGGGCCACCCGGGCCTGGGCCAGGCGCCGCAGCTCCGGGTACAGCGACTGGAACACGGCGTCCAGCGCCTGTTCGTCGCCGTCCCCCGCGCGCCTGAGCAACTCCGTGATCTCGCTCATGCTGGCTCCCCGCCCCGTGACCTGGCGCATCTTATATGCCCGCCGTCGCCGCCACGTGGCACTTTTCGGCCCCGAACGACGAAGACATGGACACGTCCGACGAGCGGCACCGATGCCACCCATGAATCCATCCAAGCTTGAAAGCCCCCCGAGCCCCCCGCTGGGCATCGACGACACCGAGCTCATCCGCCGCGCAGTGATGTTCGCCGGCACCCAGTCACCGGCCGCCGATACGCCCCGCTGGGCCATCGTGCGCGACCTGTTCCAGATTGGCGGCGGCTACGCCATCCGGCTTTGCCGGCGCTTCGGCGTGGACCCGGACGAACCCATGCGCAGCCGCTAGAGCCCCAGCACCAGGTCGTCGGCGTCCACCCGGTCGAGCCGGATGCGGTTGGCGAACAGCGAGAATGCCAGCATGCCGGCCAGGCCGGCGGCGCGCTGCACCCAGGGCGGCTGGTACAGCGGTTCGGCCAGTGCGCCGGCGTCGAACATGGGTTCAAGCGCGAACACGTCCTGCAGCGTCATCTTGCCGGCGAACAGCAGGCGGGTGAGGCGCAGGCGGCGGTGGCGCAGGCACCAGCGGAAAAAGGTGTGCACGCTCAGCAGGCCGTGCAGGTACACCGTGTCCTTGGTGAAAGCCGCGCCGCCGGTGGTGGGCACGCCGCGGAACACGCGCTGGGTGGAGGCGAAGCTGTCGGCTTCGGTCTGCCCGGCATCGAGGAAGTAGCGGAAGACTTCGATGAAGTCGGCCCCGTGCATGGCCATGTGGATGGCGACGATGCGCAGGCTGATGCGCTTGAGGCGTTCGATGTCGATGGCGCCGGTCACCAGCTCGGCGAAGGTCGCCAGGCCTTCCTGGGTGGCGGTGACCCGCGGTGAATTGCGCGCCATGGACTTGAAGTGCGGCTGCTCGCGGCCGTTGAGGCCGGTCAGGGTGTGCACGAAGGCCTCGTGTTCGAGCAGCTGGTGCCGGTCGTATTCGCTGAAGGCGGTGCCGCTGCGCAGGCGGATGCGGGTGGGGCCGGCGGCGGCCTTGGCGATCAGGTCCGGGTCCAGTTCCACCGACACCGTGTGGTGCACGAAAAAATGGTCCATGGCCGCCTGCAGTTCCGCCTGCACCGTCTGCGCCGACAGCACGTAGTCGGCTTCGCCGGCGTGCAGCTCCTGGTCGAGTTCGTCGGCGACGTCGATGAAGTGGCGGGCGGCGTCGAGGTTGCTGGGCCCGTCGCCCGGCAGGATGTCGCCCGGCCGCCCAAACAGGCGCACGGAAAAGTCGGTGACCGCCGGCGTGCCCACGGCTTCAAGCAGCTGCGCGGCGACCGACCAGCTGTCGGCGGTGCGGCGCAGGTACAGGCCCAGGGGCTCATCGGCATCGGCGGCTTCGGAGATCGCCGCCAGCTCGCGGCGCTCGTCGGCCAGGTCAGGCGTTGGGTAGCGCACCTGCGGCAGCACCGTGCGGCCGACGTGCCACGCGGCCAGGAAGTCCTGCTGCACCGTCTGCGGCCAGCTCACCGCCTGCAGCAGCCGGATGCCACGCACCGCCGCCACCAGGCGTGCGTCGAGCGCGGCGTGGTGGTCGAGCGTTCGCGGGTCCAGTGCCATCAGCGGCGGCCGTACTTGTCCTTCAAGCGCTTGTTGATCCCCTTGCTCAGGGTCCGCGCCTCGGCCTTGCGTTCGGCCAGCGACGTCGCGGCGGCTTCCATCTCGTCGCGCAGCTTGGCGAAGTTGGCGTAACGCGCTTCGTCGAGCGTGCCGTCTTCCACGGCGGCCTGCACGGCGCAGCCGGGTTCGTTGCCGTGCGCGCAGTCGCGGAACCGGCAGTTGGCGGCCAGGGCCTCGACGTCTTCGAAGGCGTCGGCCACGTCCTCGTCGCCGCTGAGCTTCACTTCGCGCATGCCGGGCGTATCGATCAGGCAGCCACCCTGCGGCAGCGGCAGCAGCACGCGCGCGGTGGTGGTGTGCCGGCCGCGCGAGTCGTTCGCGCGCACGGCATTGGTCTTCATCTTTTCGCGGCCCAGCAGGGTGTTGGTCAGCGTGGACTTGCCGGCGCCCGAGCTGCCCACCAGCACCACGGTGCGGCCCGGGCCCAGGTAGGGATGCAGCACGGCCGTGCTGTCGGGGTCCTTGGAATTGACCGCGTGGATGGGCACGCCCGATTCGGCCACTTCGGCCAGCAGGTCGATGCAGTCTTCGACGATCTCGCACTGGTCGGCCTTGGTCAGCACCAGCACGGGGTCGGCGCCGCTGGCGCGGATGAGCACGAGGTAACGTTCGATGCGGCGCGGGTTGAAGTCCTGGTCCAGGCCGACGACCACCAGCACGTGATCAACATTCGCGGCGATCAACTGCTGGCGGTGGTGTTCGCCGGCGGCGCCGCGCTTGAGGATCGATCGCCGCGGCAGCAGGTCGACGATGGTCTTGCCGCTTTCATCCAGGGTGACCCAGTCGCCAACGGCCGCCCGCTGGTCGGGCGGGAAACGCGGCCGGGTCCAGGGCATCGGCGGCTGCACCTTCATCTGCATCTCGTCGGGACCGGTGGCCACGTCGTAGGCGGTGCGGTGCTGGCTGGCGACGCGCGCCAGTCGGCGGCCGGCGGCGGCGGCCAGCGCCTCGCGGGCAGCGGCGTCGTCGGGCCAGCCGAGGGCGCGCAGGGGGGCGAGGTCGTCTTCAAGGAGCTGCATTGGCGGCGATGATACGCCGGCCAACACGCCCTGCTCACTTTGCCGGGGCCATCCTGATGCCATGGACAACTTCGGCAAGTGGGTACTGGTGCTGGCCGGCCTGGGTTTCCTGGGCTTTGGCGCGGCGATCACCGCCGCGCCGGCCGAGGTATTGGCCGGGGTCGGCATCACCGGCAGCGCGGCCGGACTGGTCGAACTGCGGGCCTTCTACGGCGGGCTGGAACTGGGCCTGGGCACGTTCCTGCTGGCGTGCGCGGCGCGGCCGGCCTGGCGCGAACCGGGCCTGTGGTCGGTGGCCCTGGTCAACGGTGGCATCGCCGCGGCCCGCCTGCTGGGCATCGCCCTGAGCGGCGAGTTCACCGGCTTTTTCGCCGGCGCCCTGGTCTGGGAGCTGGGCTTCACCGCCGCGGCCATCCTGGCCCTTCGGGGCAGGCCGCGGCCGGACTGACGCGAGCCGGCTGAAAGCACGTCAAGATTCCGTTAACCTCGGGCCCATTCCCCTGCCCGAGCCCGCTGCACCATGCCCCACAGCCCCATGCCGACCCGCGACAGCCTGCGCGAGGTCCGCTACGACATCCGCGGCGAACTGTCCCGTCGCGCCCGCGAACTCGAGGGCCAGGGCCGGCACCTGATCCGCCTGAACATCGGCAACCCGGGCGCCTTCGGTTTCCGCGCCCCCGAACACCTGCAGCAGGCCCTGTCGGGCAACGTCGCCGACTCCGACGCCTACACCCACCAGCAGGGCCTGCCGCTGGCGCGCGAGGCCGTCGCCGCCGCCCACCGCGGGCGCGGCACGCCCAACGCCTGCGCCGAACGCGTGTTCGTCGGCAACGGCGTCAGCGAGCTGATCGACATGTCGCTGCGCGCCCTGCTCAACCCCGGCGACGAAGTGCTGCTGCCTTCGCCCGACTACCCGCTGTGGAGCGCCGCCACCATCCTCAACCAGGGCCGGCCGGTGTATTACCGCTGCGCGCCGGAGAACGGCTTCCTGCCCGACCCGGACGAAATCGAAGCCCTGGTTACGCCGCGCACCCGCGCGCTGGTGGTGATAAACCCGAACAACCCGACCGGCGCCAACTACCCGCCGGCGCTGCTGCAGCGGCTGGTGGACATCGCCGCGCGCCACGGCCTGCTGCTGATGGCCGACGAGATCTACGACGGCATCACTTACGAAGACGCCGTGTTCACCCCGCTCGCGCCGCTGGCCGGCGACGTGCCCTGCCTGAGCTTCGGCGGCCTGTCCAAGGTCTGGCGCGCCTGCGGCTGGCGCGTGGGCTGGGCGGTGCTGTCGGGCGACCCGCTGCGGGTGGGCGACTTCCACCACGCGCTTGACCTGCTCAGCGCCATGCGCCTGTGCGCCAACGTGCCGGGCCAGTTCGCGGTGCCGGCGGCGCTGCAGGGGCCGGAAACCATCCGCGCGCTGACGCTGCCGGGCGGGCGCCTGTTCGAATCGCGCCAGGCCGTGATCGACGGCTGCGCGGCCAGCGAACACCTGTCGGTCGTGGCGCCGATGGGCGCGCTCTATGCCTTCCCGCAGGTGGTGGGCCCGGCGGCCGATGGTTTCGACGACCAGGCGTTTGCGCTGGACCTGCTGGAGAACGAAGACGTGCTGGTGGTGCCGGGCAGCGGCTTCAACGTGCCGGGCTCGCGCCATTTCCGCATCACCCTGCTTCCCGAGGCGCCGGTGGTGCGCGAGGTGTTCGAACGCATCGACCGGGTGCTGGCGGCGCGCGTGGGCCAGCGCAAGCGGCATGTGGCCTGAGGCGCTGCTGGCGATGGCCCTGGGCCTTCCCGCCGGCGAGCCTGGCCCCTTGCGCTACCTGGCGCTGGGCGACTCCTACACGATCGGCGAGTCGGTGCCCGAGGCCGGGCGCTGGCCGGTGCAGCTGGCCGCGGCGCTGCGCGAACGCGGCGTGCCGCTGGCGGAGCCGCACATCATCGCCACCACCGGCTGGACCACCGACGAACTGGTGGCGGCCATGGACGCCGCCGAACCGCTGGGCCAGTGGGACTTCGCCAGCCTGCTGATCGGCGTGAACAACCAGTACCGCGGCCGGCCCGTGGACGAGTACCGCGGCGAGTTCGCGGGCCTGCTCGACCGCACGATCCAGCTGGCCGGCGGCCGCGCCGACCGGGTGCTGGTGCTGTCGATCCCGGACTGGGGAGTCACGCCCTTCGGCCAGGCCAGCGGCCGCGACACCGCAGGCATCGCCAGCGAGCTGGATGCCTACAACGCCGCCGCCGCCGCCGAATGCGCGGCCCGCGGCGTGGCCTTCGTGGACATCACCCCCGCCAGCCGCTCGCCCGGCAACCAGCCCGACCGCCTGGCCGGGGACGGCCTGCACCCCTCGGCCCGCGCCTACGCCGACTGGACCGCCCTGGCCCTGCCCTTCGCCCAGCGCCTGCTCACCCAATAAATGGGGTCAGAGAACATATTCGTTTTAAACCGATATGTTCTCTGACCCCATTTTCTAGCCGGGGGCTGAATGGGGGGCGCTCGGCAGCGAGGTGCGGCGCGCTACAATTGCGGGGATTTCCAAGGAGTTCCCCATGTCCCTCTCCCCCGATACCCGCGCGCGCATCGAACAGATCCTCGGTGCCAACCACGTCGTGCTCTTCATGAAAGGCAGCCCCGACATGCCGCAGTGCGGCTTTTCGGCCAAGGCCGCGGGCATCCTGAAGGGGCTGGTGCCGTCCTTCGGCCACGTCGACGTGCTGTCGGACCCGGAAGTCCGCGAGGGCATCAAGGTGTTCGGCCAGTGGCCGACGATCCCGCAGCTCTACGTCGGCGGCGAACTGCTCGGCGGCAGCGACATCATCGAACAGATGCTCAACAGCGGCGAACTGCACCAGATGCTGGGCCTGCCCGCCCCCGATCGCAGCCCGCCGGCGATCGAAATCACCCCGGCCGCGGCCGAGGCGATCAGCCGCGCGCTGGAAGGCGCCGAAGACGGCGCGGTGCTGCACCTGTCGGTGGACCCGCGCTTCAACGCCCGCTTCGAACTAAAGCCGGCCAGAGGCAACGAAGTCGTGACCGAAGCCGCCGGCATCCGCCTGCACCTGGACCTGGCCAGCGTGCCGCGCGCGCGCGGCCTGCGCATCGACTGGGTGGAAGACGCCCGCGGCGCCGGCCTGGCCATCCACAACCCGAACGCACCGGCGGCCGTGAAGCCGATGGGCGTGCAGCAGCTGCACGACCACATCATCGCCGGCACCATCGACGTCATCGACGTGCGGCCGGCCGCCGAGCGCGCCCTGGCGCCGTTCCCGCACCCGCACGACGTGCTCGACGAAGACAGCCGCGAACGGCTCGAGGCCCTGCCCAAGGACCTGCCGCTGGCCTTCCTTTGCCACCACGGCAACTCCAGCCGCCAGGCGGCCGAATATTTCCGCGGGCTGGGGTTCCACGACCTCTACAACGTCGAAGGCGGCATCGACGCCTGGTCGGCCGAGATCGACCCGACGCTGCCGCGCTACTGACCGACGCCGGCCCGGGCGGCCTCCCGACCCGGGCTTCAGGCAAGCGTTATTGGCAGGGTTAGAGCAATTGCGCTAACTTGTGTGGGCAACCAACCCCGCCCAACCGGGTCGTCCCCCCAAGGCAAGGGCGTGGTAGCACCCAGGAGACATGACATGCGCAATTGGCTGGTGGCGGTTCCCGCAACCCTGGTCCTCGTGGCCTGTGGCGGCGGTGCCGACAATGGGGGCCGCGGCGCCGACCGCAATGCCCTGGCGGCCCAGGCCTGCAAGGCCGCTGCGGAATCACGGCTCGACGGCAAACTCTACGAACTCGACCTCAAGGCCCTCGGGGCCAGCATGAAAGACGTGCCCAACGGGGAACAGTTCCTCACCGCCCCGATCACGATCGAACCCGGCCTCACCTCCGAAGCCAAGCAGATCGTCGAATGCACGGTGCGTTTCTCCGACACCAAGCCACAGCCCGACGTCGTCGGCTTCGGCTTCAACTGGTGATTCCCGGGCCCGGCAGGAGCGCCTTCAGGCGCTCCTAGGTTGCCCTGCGCAGTACCGCCCAGGAAAAGGCCTGGATGGCGCCCGCCGGCGTGTGGTGGTCTTCTTTCGCGTCGCGCACCAGGGTGAACTCCGGACCAAACAGCGCCGCCACGTCCTGGGGCGAACGCCGGGCCACCACCAGGCCGCTGCAGCGCTCCGGGCCGCCGGGCGCGAATCCACCGATCACCACGCTGCCACCCGGGGCCAGGCAACGCCGGACCTGGGCGACATACGCCGCCGCGGCTTCCGGATCCACCAGGAAATGCAGCACCGCGCGGTCGTGCCACAGGTCGTAGGCCGCTTCGGGCAGTTCGGCGCGGGTGACGTCCGCGACCAGCCACTGCACCCGCGAGCCGCGGACGCCCAGGCGCTGCCGGGCGACGTCCAGGGCTTCCTGGGCCAGGTCGAGCACGGTGACGCGGCTGACCCCGCGGGCCAGCAGGTCATCGACCAGGGACGAGGCGCCGCCGCCGACATCGATGACCCGCGACTGCGGCGTCAGCCCCGCGTCCTCCAGCAGGCGCAGGGACATGTCCAGCCGCGGCCGGTACCAGCTGACCGCGTCGGCCGGCTTATTCCGGTAGACGTCGCGCCAGTGTCCGCTGCCGCCAGGGGGGTCGATGGGGTCCATGGCCGGATTTTAAGTCCGGCCCGGGCCGTGGCAACAGCCTAGTCGAAGCGCAGGTGCTTGACCGACTTGCCGTGCCGGCGGATCAGGCGCAGGGCCTCGATGCCGATCTGGATGTGGCGCTCGACGAAGTGTTCGGTGACCTTGCGGTCCGAGGCCTCGGTCTTGACGCCTTCGGGCACCATCGGCTGGTCGGACACCAGCAGCAGCGCGCCCGACGGAATCGAGTTGGCGAAGCCGGCCGAGAAGATGGTGGCCGTTTCCATGTCGATGGCCATGCAGCGCAGCTTGCGCAGATAGTCCTTGAACTCGTCGTCGTGTTCCCAGACCCGGCGGTTGGTGGTGTACACCGTGCCGGTCCAGTAGTCGTGGCCCAGGTCGCGGATCATCGTGGACACCGCGCGCTGCAGCGCGAAGGCCGGCAGCGCCGGCACTTCCGGCGGCAGGTAGTCGTTGCTGGTGCCTTCGCCGCGGATGGCGGCGATGGGCAGGATGAGGTCGCCCAGTTCGTTCTTGCGCTTGAGCCCGCCGCACTTGCCCAGGAACAGGCAGGCCTGCGGGTTTATCGCCGACAGCAGGTCCATCACCGTGGCGGCGTTGGCGCTGCCCATGCCGAAATTGATGAGGGTGATGCCGTCGGCGGTGGCGCTGGGCATGGGCCGGTCAATGCCGACGACCTGCGCGCCGGTCATGCGCGCGAAGGTGCCCAGGTAACCGCTGAAGTTGGTCAGCAGGATATGTTCCCCGAATTCGTCCAGCGGCACGCCGGTGTAGCGGGGAAGCCAGTTGCTTACGATCTGATTCTTGTCCTTCATGTTTTCGTGATCCTTGTTTTGTTCTTTTTATCCGTATTGCCCGACCATTGTGCCACGCAGGTGGCCGGGGACGGCGTCCTGCACTTGGCAAACCCGCGCCGCGCTGGCTAGGGTTGCCCGATTACCGGGGGAGACACCTGATGCGACCACACCTGCGGGCCAGCCTGCTGGCCACCACCCTGCTTGCGCTTCCGGCCCTGGCGCCGGCGGCCGAATCACCGTTCGCAAGCACCTATTCGCCGGTTGCTTCGGCGCCCGTGCTGATCACCGACGCCACCGTGCTTACCGGCGACGGCCAGCGCCTTGAAAACGCCGACGTGCTGATGCGCGACGGCAAGGTGGCCGCGGTCGGCACCGACCTCGACCCCGCCGGCGCCATCGTCGTGGATGGCCGCGGCAAGTGGGTGACGCCGGGCATCATCGACGTGCATTCGCACCTGGGCGTGTACCCCAGCCCGGGCGCCACCGCGCACAGCGACGGCAACGAGATGACCTCGCCGGTCACCGCCCAGGTCTGGGCCGAACACGGCGTCTGGCCGCAGGACCCGGGATTCGCCGCGGCCCTGGCCGGCGGCGTCACGTCGCTGATGATCCTGCCCGGCTCGGCCAATCTGATCGGCGGCCGCGGCGTGGTGCTCAAGAACGTGCCGGCCACCACCATGCAGGCGATGAAGTTCCCCGATGCGCCGCACAGCGTGAAGATGGCCTGCGGTGAAAACCCCAAGCGGGTCTACGGCAGCCGCGGCCAGTCGCCGATGACCCGCATGGGCAATCTTGCCGGCTACCGCGCCGCGTTCATCGAAGCGCAGAAATACCGCGAAGCCTGGGACAAGTACGAAGCGGCCAATGCCGACGACGGCAAGCGCCGCAAGAAGTCGGCCAACGGCAACGGCCAGCCGCCCACCCGCGACCTGCGCATGGACACCCTGGCCGGCGTGCTGCGCGGCGAGATCGGCGTGCACATCCACTGCTACCGCGCCGACGAAATGGCGCTGATGATCGACCTCGCCCGCGAGTTCGACTTCAAGATCGCCGCCTTCCACCACGGCGTGGAGGCCTACAAGCTGGCCGACACCCTGGCCGAAGAAGGCATCTGCGGCGCGCTCTGGGCCGACTGGTGGGGCTTCAAGATGGAGGCCTACGACGGCATCCAGGAAAACATCGCGCTGGTGGACCGCCCGAAGAACGGCTGCGCCGTGGTGCACTCCGATTCCAGCGAAGGCATCCAGCGCCTGAACCAGGAAGCGGCCAAGGTGATGGCCCGCGGCGAACGCGTGGGTTTGTCGCTGCCGCCGGAACACGCCATCCGCTGGGTGACTTCGAACGCAGCGAAATCCATCGGCATCGCCGACGCCACCGGCACCCTGGCCGAAGGCAAGATGGCCGACGTCGTGGTCTGGAACGGCAATCCGTTTTCCGTCTATGCCAAGGCCGAAAAGGTGTACGTGGACGGCGCCCTGCTCTACGACCGCAACGACCCGGCGCGCCAGCCGGTGTCCGACTTCATGCTGGGCCAGGAGGTGTCGCCGTGAAGCGCCTGATGATGGTTCCCCTGCTGCTGGCCGCCGCGCTGCCCGCCTTCGCCCAGGACCTGCTGATCCGCGACGCCACCGTGCACACCGCGGCCGCGGCCGGCACGCTGAAGAACCACGACGTGCTGGTGCAGGGCGGCGTGGTGCGCGCCATCGGCCCCGGCCTGGCCGCACCGGCCGGCGTGCCCGTGGTCGAGGCCAGGGGCCGGCCGCTGACGCCGGGCCTGTTCGGCGGCCTCACCGGCCTGGGCATCGAAGAAGTCTCCGGCGAAGCCGCCACCGTGGATGCCGGCCTGGCGCTGGGCGCGATGGTGCCGGCGCACGAAGGCTCGTCCTGGCGTCCGGAGTTCGACGTGGACGTGGCCTTCAATCCGCATTCGGCCGCGATCGGCGTGAACCGCATCGAAGGCATCACCTTCACCGTGCTCTCGCCCTCGGCGCTGCCGGGCGGCAGTTTCGTCGCAGGCCAGGGCAGCGCCATGCTGCTCGACGGTCGCTACGACGCCGCGCTGGCGGGCAGCCGCAGCCTGTTCATCGACCTCGGCGGTGACGCCTCGCAGCTCTCGGGCGGCAGCCGCGCCGGCCAGTGGATGTTGCTGGAACAGGCCGTGGCGGAAGCCCGCGCCGGCAACGGCGACCTGCTGACCCGCGCCGGCCGCGCCACGCTGGCGCGCTACCTGGCCGGTGGCCGGGTGGTGTTCCAGGTCGACCGCGCCGCCGACATCCGGCAGGTGCTGGCATTCGCCAGGAAAAACGGCATGCGCCCGGTCATCGCCGGCGGCGCCGAAGCCTGGCGCGTGGCCGCGGAAATCAAGGCCGCGGACGCCGTGGTGCTGGTGGATGCGCTGGCCAACCTGCCCGGCAGCTTCGACAGCCTGGCCTCGGACCTGGACACCGCCGCGCGCCTGCACGCGGCCGGCGTCAAGGTCGGTTTCAGCAAGCGCGGTGACGCCACCCACAACGCCCGCAAGCAGCGCCAGCTGGCCGGCAACGCCGTCGCCCACGGCCTGCCTTGGGAAGCGGCGCTGGCCGGCCTGACCGCCGTACCGGCCGAGGCGTTCGGCGTGAACGACCGCGGCCGCATCGCCGTCGGCCAGGCGGCCGACCTGGTGCTGTGGAGCGGCGACCCGCTGGAAGTAAGCACCTACGCCGAACAGGTGTGGTTCAAGGGCGTCGCGACGCGCATGCGTTCGCGCCAGACCGAACTGCGCGACCGCTACCTGGCGCCGGAAGGCCCGCTGCCGCGGGCGTACCCGGCCCGCTGAATCCCCTCCCAAAATGGAAGCCGGCCGGGGCTTGCCGCCCCGGCTCTTCCGGCCCACGATGCCGGCCATGGACGGCGACCTGCGCCAGCGCCTGCGAGTGCACCACCAGGACGATGCCCTGGGCCGCTGGACCGTGGCCTGGTGCCCGCCGCCGCCGGCCCTGGCCGGCGTGGTGTCGATGCTGTGGTACGGCGAGGGCCATACCGGCTACCAGCGCGACCGGATCCTGCCTTCAGGCGAGAGTTTCCTGCTGGTGAATCTCGGTCCGGTGCAGTACCGCATCGAACCCGGCCCGCCGGAGCGGCGCGTGGCTTTCGACGACATCTGGTATTCCGGCCAGCACCAGGGCCCGATCGATACCGAGGCACCGCATGGGAACGCCTTGTTCGGCGTGGCCTTCCGCGCCAACGGCGGCCGGCCCTGGCTGGGCACCGACGCCCATGAACTTGGCGACCGCATCCTGCCGCTGGCCGACCTGCTGGGACCCCCCGCCACCGAACTGCGCGATCGCCTGCTCGCCTGTCCTTCCCTGCCCGCGCGTTTCAGCCTGGTGGAAAGCTGGCTGGCCAAGCGCCTGGATCCGCGCCGGGCAAGCAACCCGCTTCTGGCCTGGGCCGTGCACCGCATCGAAGCCAGCGCCGGCCAGGTAGCCGTGGAAGCCCTGGCCAAGGAAGCCGGCGTAAGCCGCAAACACCTTGCCGGACTGTTTCGCCAGCAAGTCGGCCTTGGCGCGAAATCGCTGGCGCGGATACACCGGTTCCGCGCGGCGGTGGCCATGCTTGCCGGCCGCGACCGCGTGCCCTGGACCGAACTGGCGCTGCAGTGCGGCTATTTCGACCAATCGCACCTGGCGCGCGATTTCCACGCCTTCAGTGGCTTCGCGCCGGGGGAGTTCATTCGCCACGCGCGTGCCGATGGCAACGCGGTGGTCGTCAGGTAACGTTTTTACAAGACGCCCGGCGCCGCGGCTTTCACGCTGGGCAATATTCCAACCAACACCGTGGGGAGACGGCAATGGGAGAGATCAACATCTGGGCCATCATCACCGCCGCAGTCGCCAGCCTGGTGCTGGGCGGCCTGTGGTATTCGCCCATGCTCTTCGGCAAGGCCTGGCAGCGCGAAGTCGGCCTGAGCGACGAGGAACTGGCCAAGGGCAACATGGCCGTGATTCTTGGCTCGACGCTGGTGCTGTGTTTCATCGCCAGCTTCGTCTTCGCCATGTTCCTGGGACCGCGGCCGCCGCTGGCGCTGGGGCTGGGCGCGGGTTTTTCGGCCGGGCTTTGCTGGGTTTCGGCCAGCTTCGGCATCAACTACCTGTTCGAGCGCAAGAGCTTCAAGCTCTTCGCCATCAACGGCGGCTACCACACGCTGCAGTTCACCCTGATCGGGTTGATCCTGGCGCTGTGGCCGCTGCCGGCGGCGGTGGGCTAGCGGAAAACGAAGTTGCGGGTCAGCGTGGCTTCTTCGTCCAGCGGCTCGAAGCGCCAGCCTCGCACGGTGCTGGTGACTTCACGCTCGAAGGTGCCGCGCGGGCGTGACTGCAGCACGCGCACGTCCTTGACGCGGCCATCGCGGCCGATGGTGATCTCCACCTGCACGTCGCCGGTGATGCCGCTGCGCAGGGCGTCGGGCGGATAGGACGGCTGCGGGGTGCTGACCGGGATGGGCGTGAGGCGCCTGGGTGGCGGCGCGGCGGCGGCGGCCGCTGCGGCAGCGGCCTGTTCAGCGGCCAGCTGTTCGGCGGCGAGGCGGGCGGCTTCTTCGTCGGCCTTTTTCTTCGCCTCGGCCTGGCGCCGCGCCTCGGCCTGGCGACGGGCCTGGTCCTGCCGGGCCTGTTCGGCGGCGTCGGGAGGCGCGGCCACGGTCGCCTGGGCCGGCGTGCTGCCGCTGCGGCGGGCGGCGGCGGCGCGACGGGCCTCGTCGAGCTTCAGGGTTTCTTCGCGGCGGCGACGATCGGCGGCGTTGCGCGCTTCCTGCAGCTTGCGTTCTTCTTCGGCCACGCGGTCTTCCTCGCGGCGCTTGGCTTCTTCGATAAGACGACGCGCTTCGGCGGCTTCCTGGTCTTCCTGGCGCTGGCGGGCCAGGGCTTCGGCATCGGCCTGCTCCTTCTTGCGGCGCTCGGCGGCCTGGCGCTGGCGTTCGCGTTCCTCGATTTCGTACTTGAGCTCGAACAGCGCCACCGTCGGCTCTTCGCGCACCACCGTGGCCACCTGCGCGGACACGATGTCCGGGTGCGCGGGCGACACGCAGGCCAGCTGGTAGCGACCCGGCGCCAGTTCAAGCCGAAGCGGCGTCAGGGCCTTGAGGTCGGCGCGATGCACGCCGTTGATGGACAGCTCGCAGGCCAGGTCGGATTCAAGCAGCAGGCGGGCGTCGCCGGCCGGCAGCGGCGGCGGTACGGCGGGTTCTTCGGGGGCGGCTTGGGCGTCGTCGGCTTCGGCCGCGACCACCGGTTCGTCCGGCGGCGGCTCGTCGTCGCCACCGCTGAAGGCCCAAACCAGCACCAGCAGCAGCAACAGGGCGGCGCCGGCCCCGATGCCCAGCAGCTTCGGGTCCATCTTCGCCCTGGGCGGCGGCGTGCGCGGGCGGAACTGCAGTTCGCCCGGCGCCACGAGGCCACTGCCGCCCCCACCGCTGCCGGCGGCATCACTTCCACCGCCGCCTCCGCCGCCCGCGCCACCCGATGGCGGCAGCGCGCGGCCGGGCGAGGTTGGTGCTTCCGGCGAGCCCGCGCCCTGCACGATGGTCGGCTGCACCGGTTGGTTGGATCCCGAGTGCGGCGTCGCGATGCCCTGCGGCGGTGTCTCCAGGCCGGGGCGCGGCGTGCGCATGCCCACCGGCGGCGTGCCGGCCGGCGTCTGGCCCATGTATTCGGTCGGTGCCGCGGGCACCCGCGACAGCTTGCGGGCCGAGATCGCCGCGGCGACCGACGACGGCAGCCGCCCTGCCGCCAGCACCTGCCCCGGAACTTCCTGCACGCCCAGGGCGCCGGCCAGTTCCTCGATGAACTTGCCGGCGCTGGGCCAGCGTTCGTCGGACGCTTTCGCCAGGGCGCAGGCCAGCACCTCGCGCGCACGTTCCGGGAAGGGCTCGAGCGGCGCCAGGGCCAGCGGTGCGTTCACGTGCTTGTACATCACCGCATACGGCGTATCGGCGTCGAAGGGCAGCACGCCGGTCATCCACTGGTAGACCATGATGCCCAGCGCGTAGATGTCGGTGGCCGGACCCACCTGGGAGTCCTGGGCCTGTTCGGGCGACATGTACTGGGGCGTGCCGAGCACCGCGCCGGTGCTGGTGATGGTGGTGCGGCCCTGCAGCATGCGCGAGATGCCGAAGTCGGCCAGGTACAGTTCGCCGTGTTCGCCCAGCAGCACGTTCTGGGGCTTGAGGTCGCGGTGCACCACGCCCAGGCTGTGGGCGTGGTCGAGCGCGTCGGCGACCATGGTGAAATAGGCCAGTCCGGCTTCGCGGCCGATGGCGTCGCGTTCCAGTCGTTCGCCGAGATGGCCGCCGCGCACCAGGCGCAGGGCCATCCAGGGCACGCCTTCGTCGATGCCGTAGTTGTACAGCGGAACGATATGCGGGTGTTCGAGCTTGGCGATAAGCCGCGCCTCGCGTTCGAAACGTTCGGCGAAACCAGGCTCTTCGAGCAGGTCGATCGGCAGCACCTTCAGCGCGACCTCGCGCTCGAGCCCGGCTTCGTAGGCGTTGTAGACCGTGGACATGCCGCCGCGGCCAAGCTTGGCGACGATGGTGAACGGTCCGATGCTGTCCCCGACCTGGATCGCGCTGCGCATGCAACCAACCCCCCGATTCGTCCTGCGCGGGTCCAGCATACGCCCGCTGGCGCGGGATCGCTGGCCTTGGCAGGGCCAACGGGGAAAACGGCCGTGAACGGCCCTGCGGGCCCGGGTTCAGTTCGCCCCGGGCGGCACGGCGGCGTCCGCCACCACCATGTTGCGGCCCGAATCCTTCGCCGTGTACATGGCGCGGTCGGCGCGATCGACCAGGGCGTCCAGGGCTTCTTCCGGGCCCAGGTGTTCGGCGGCGCCGACGCTGACGGTCAGTTCCACCACTTCCTCGCCCACGGCCTGGCAATGTTTCTGCACCGACGTGCGCACGCGTTCGCCGACGGCCAGCGCGTGGATGCGGCGCGCGCCCGGCAGGGCCACGGCGAATTCTTCGCCGCCCAGGCGCCCCAGGATGTCGCCACCGCGCAGTTCGGCGGCGACGGTGTCGGCCACCGCCCTCAGGCACTCGTCGCCAACCTGGTGACCCAGGCTGTCGTTGATGAGCTTGAACAGGTCGATGTCGAAGAACAGCACCGACAGCGGCCGGTTGTCCTGCTGGGTGTCTTCGGCCAGGCGCTCGAGCCGGGCGCGCCAGGCGCCGCGGTTGAGCACGCCGGTCAGCGGGTCGCGTTCGGAATCGGCCTTTACCCGGCTGGCTTCGGCGCGGGCGTGGTCGCGTTCAAGCAGCAGGTGGTGCATGCCGCCGGACAGGCTGCGCACCAGCCACAGCCCCCAGCCCGCCACGGCCGCCCCGGCCCCGGCCAGGATCCACGGGTAGGCACCGGCCAGGAAAACCGCCGCCACCAGCAGCACCAGCGCCGCGCCCGCCTGCAGGCCCCAGCCTTCACCTGGCTGAAGACGGTCGCGCATGACCGTCCAGCAGGCCAGCATCGCCGCCGCCAGGCCCAGGGCCAGGCCCACCGCCAGCCAGGCCGCGGACGCGGCGACGGGGCTGGGGGCTGCAGCGAGGACCGGCCCGGCCCAGGCCATCGCCAGCAGGAAAACTGCCGGAAACACGGGGCGGGAACGGCGGGGGGCGGCGTTCATGGCCCTACTTTCCGGCAGCCGGGGGCCCAGCACAAGCAAGCCGGGCCGCGGGACACCGAAGCTGGGAACCGGCTCACGCTTTCAGGCAGCCATGACCTTCGGCCTAGGGGCGCGACCCGCGCTTGCCCTAGCATCGGCCGATTGATTTCCGCACCCGGAGCCCTCGATGACGCCTCGCCCGCTTGCCTTCGCCCTGGGCCTTGCCCTGGCCTGCACCACCACCGCCCAGGCCGCCGACAAGGACGGGAAAGACAAATGGGACGTGCAGAAGGCGCACGCCAAGGGCAAGACGGTCCGCTTCAGCACCGACGAAGGCACCTGGCTGGACCTGGACCTGAGCCCGGACGGCCGCCGCATCGTGTTTTCGATGCTGGGCGACATCTATGAACTTCCCGCCGCCGGCGGCGAGGCAAGGCGCCTGACCAGCGGCCCGGCCTGGGACATCCAGCCGCGGTTTTCGCCCGACGGCAAGGAAGTGGCGTTCACCTCCGACCGCGGCGGCGGCAACAACCTCTGGCGCATGAAGGCCGACGGCAGCGGCGCCACCCAGGTGTCGAA
Source organism: Arenimonas soli (assembly GCF_014643775.1). Classification (GTDB taxonomy): domain Bacteria; phylum Pseudomonadota; class Gammaproteobacteria; order Xanthomonadales; family Xanthomonadaceae; genus Arenimonas; species Arenimonas soli. Next base: position 70,163 of record NZ_BMKC01000003.1, on the reverse strand, counting down.
GGAGGACTTCCGCCTGCTCAACAGCCCCTACTGGACGCCGGACGGCCAGTTCATCGTCGGCCGCAAGCATTTCACCTCGGGCCGGTCGCTGGGCGCGGGCGAGCTGTGGATGTTCCACCGCGACGGCGGCAGCGGGCTGCAGCTGACCAAGCGCAAGAACGACCAGCAGGACCTGGGCGAACCGGCGGTGTCGGCCGACGGCCGCTACGTCTACTACTCCGAAGACGTCAGCCCGGGCGGCATGTTCCAGTACAACCGCAACGTGCACGGCACCATCTACGCGATCAAGCGCCTGGACCGCGAAACCGGTGAAACCGAAACCATCGTCGCCGGCGCCGGCGGCGCGGTGCGGCCGCAGCCTTCGCCGGACGGCAAGCAGCTGGCCTTCGTCAAACGCGTGCGCGACAAGTCGGTGCTGCACGTGATCGACCTCGAGTCGGGCTTCGTGCGCCCGGTCTGGGACGGCCTTTCGCATGACCAGCAGGAAGCCTGGGCGATCTTCGGCCCCTACCCCGGCTTCGACTGGACGCCGGATTCGAAAGCGGTGGTGGTGTGGGCGCAGGGCAAGCTGTGGCAGGTGGACATCGCCAGCGGCAAGGCCGGCAATATCCCCTTCACTGCCCAGGTCGAGCAGAGCGTGCTGCCGGCGCTGCGCTTTGAGCAGCAGATCGAGGGCGATGACTTCACCGCGAAGATGATCCGCGACGTCGCCACCAGCCCGGACGGCAAGACCCTGGTCTTCCACGCCGTCGGCCAGCTGTGGACCAAGTCGCTGCCGGGCGGGCAGCCGCGCCGGCTGATGGACGACGATTCGCGCTTCGAGTACCAGCCCAGCTTCAGCCGCGACGGCCGCAAGCTGCTGTTCACCACCTGGTCGGACGCCGAGCTGGGCGCGATCCACGAACTGGACGTCGCCAGCGGCCAGACCCGCAAGCTCACCACCGAGCCCGGCTTTTATTACGGCCCGCGCTACTCGCCGGACGGCTCGCGCGTGGTCTATTCGCGCCAGGGCGGCGGCGGCCTCACCGGCAGCCTGTGGAGCGGCAGCCGCGGCATCTTCGTGATGCCGGCTGCCGGTGGCGAAGCGGTGGAAGTCGCCGGCAACGGCGCCGACCCGCAGTTCTCGGCCGACGGCGAACGCGTGTATTTCCTCACCGGTGGTGGCCTCGAGAAGAAGCTGATGAGCGCCGGCCTGCACGGCGAACAGCCGCGCGAAGTATTCAACCTCAAGTACGTGGACCACGTGGCGATCAGCCCGGACGGCAGGTCGGTGGCCTTCACCGAGCTGTTCAATGGCTACGTGGCGCCGCTGCCGGCCACGGGCGGCTCGATCGAGCTCAACAAGGACACCAAGGCGCTGCCGGTGACCGCGCTGGGCACCGACATGGGCAGCTACCTGCACTGGGGCGCGGACTCGAAGTCGGTGCACTGGATGGTCGGCGACCGCTACCACAGCCGCGCGCTGGCGGCGGGCAAGGCCGATGCCGGCGTGCCCGTGGGCCTGCGCATCGACAGCGACCGACCCGACGACACCTTCGCCCTGGTCGGCGGCCGCGTGGTGACCATGCGTGACGCCGACAACGCCCGGGAAGTGATCGAGGACGGCGTGGTGGTCGTGCGCGGCAGCCGCATCGTGGCGGTGGGCAAGCGCGGCGACGTGGCCGTCCCGGCCGGTGCGCGCGAAGTGGACGTGGCCGGCAAGACCGTGTTCCCGGGCATCGTGGACGTGCACGCGCACGCCGCGCACTTCGGCCAGGGCGTGGTTCCGCAGAACAACTGGGCCTACGCCGCCAACCTGGCCTTCGGCATCACCACCATGCACGACCCGTCGGCGACCACCGAGTTCGTGTTCTCGCAGTCCGAGCTGGTGAAGGCCGGCAAGATGGTCGGCCCGCGCGTGTTTTCCACCGGCACCATCCTTTACGGCGCCGACGGCGACTTCAAGGCCACGGTCGATTCGCTCGACGACGCCCGTTCGCACCTGCGCCGCATGCAGGCCAACGGCGCGTTTTCGGTGAAGAGCTACAACCAGCCGCGCCGCGACCAGCGCCAGCAGATCAACCAGGCCGCGCGCGAGCTGGGCATGCTGGTGGTGGAAGAAGGCGGCAGCACCTTCCAGCACAACATGACCATGGTGGTGGACGGCGTCACCGGCATCGAGCACAACATTCCGGTGGCGCCGCTGTACCGCGACGTGGTGGAACTGTGGCGCCACACCGAGGTCGGCAACACGCCGACCCTGGTGGTGAACTACGGCGGGCTCAACGGCGAGTACTACTGGTACGCCAAGGACAACCTGTGGGAGAACGAGCGCCTGAACCGCTTCTTCCCGAAGGGCTCGCTGGACGAAAACACCATCCGCCGCCAGGGCGGCCCGGAGTGGGACTACTACCACGTCGAGGTCGCCAGGGCCGCCAAGGTGCTGCGCGACGCCGGCGTGCCGATCCTGGTCGGTGGCCACGGCCAGATGCAGGGCATGGCGCCGCACTGGGAAATCTGGTCGCTCCACCAGGGCGGCTTCACCCCCTTCGAGGCGCTGCGCGCGGCCACCATCGACGGCGCCAACTACCTGGGGCTGGCGAAGGAAATCGGCTCGATCGAAACCGGCAAACGCGCCGACCTGGTGGTCGTGGACGGCAACCCGCTCGAAGACATCCGCCAGAGCGACGACACCGCGATGGTGATGGTCAACGGCCGCCTGTTCAACGCCGCCGACCTGTCGGAGATCGGCGGCAAGCAGCGCCCCGCGCCCGAGTTCTTCTGGCAGCGCGGCGGCGCCGGCGTGCCCACCGGCGTGCACTACGGCCCGACGGTGCCCTGCCATTGCCCGAAGTCGGATCCGCACGGGCACTGAGGCCGCGGCCGTCACCGCGGGGGAGAACGAGGAGCGTCAAATGACCAGGTTCAAGGCGGAACTGCAGCGGCCTGCTAGTCCACCCCGGGCCACCTGGTCGTTCCTGGTGCTGCCGTCCGCTGCCAGCGGCAAACTGCCTGCCCGCGGCCAGGTGGCGGTGGCGGGTACGATCAACGGTCAGCCATTCAGCGCCATGCTGGACCCCGACGGCAAGGGCAGCCATTGGCTGAAGGTGGACCGGGCGCTCCGCCTGAAGGCCGGGGCGGACGTGGGTGACACCGTCGAGGTGATGCTTGCACCCACCGACGACGTGCCGGAGCCGCGGCTGCCGACCGATCTGCGTGAGGCCCTTGCGGCCACGCCGGCGGCGAAGTCCGCATGGTCCGGCCTGACGGCCAGGCAGCGGCACGACTGGATCTTCTGGATCACCACGGCCAAGCGCGACGATACCCGCGCCAAGCGCATTGCCGCCGCCTGCGACATGCTTGGCAGCGGAAAACGCCGGGTGTGCTGCTTCGACCGATCGGGGATCTACAGCAAGGGCCTGTCGGCGCCCGAGCCCGCCGGATAGCCGCGCACCGCACCGGGCCGGCACCGCCGGAAGCTGGCACACTTCCGGGCAACGGCCCCGAACGGCCAGGCCCCCGGAGACACCATGCGCCTTGCTTGCCTCCTGCTTCTGCTCGCCGCGGCCCAGCCCTGCACAGCGTTCGAGATCTCGAACTTCAAGGCGGGCCTGGCGTGCACGAATACGACCCTGAACGATCAGAGCGGCTGGGTCTGCCACGAAACCCGGGAGATATTCGTCACCGACCAGGGCCGTTGCGTTTACAACGGCGAACGCAGGCTTTGCACCTGGACAGGATTCGAATTCGACTATCGGTCGGACCAGGACGGCGTCACGCTCCAGTGTGGGACGACGCTGTCCAAACCCGCCACGTTCGGAAACCCGGGCGAAGTCCTCGAGGAGGACACGACAAGCCATGCCTTCGAGCTCGAACTTTCCGGAAAGCATGGCCACTTCTTCAATCCGATGTACTACGTGTTCTCGCTCCGCGAGCCCGGGACACCGCCCATGGTGGACACCATGACCTGCCGATTCGACGGAGAGGTCGTGTTCACTTACACGTTCAACGTGCACTCACCGATCGCAAAGCCCGGGACCGACGTAGTGCGCCCCAACCAATAAGTCGCCCTACGCCTTGCGCGCGGTGGCCACCGGCAGGGTGTCCAGGCGTTTCATCGTCGGGGTGTCAAGAATCCCCGGATCCTGCCGCCAGGCTTCGAAAAGTCCAGTGGCGTCTTCGCCCCAGAACAAGGCATCGCCCGCCACCAGCGTCGGAACGCCGAACACCTCGTCGGCCAGCGCCGATTGGAAGTTCCGCCGGAGTTCCGCCTTCACCTGCGGGTCGGCGAGCGCGGACGCCAGGTCGACCACGCCCAGTCGGCTGGCCACCGGGCGCAGGTCTTCGATGGATTCGCCGGCCCGGCCTTCCTGCCAGAGGTGGTCGAAGATCTGGTCGATGGCTTCGGGCGTGCCGCCCGCGGCGATGCACAGCCGCAGCGCGTTCAGGGGATTGAACGGATGCGCCGGCGGGAAGTTGAGCGCGATGCCCTTGCGCCCGGCCCGCCACTGCACGTGGCGGTAGGTGAACCGGCGCTTGGACGGGATTTCCGCCGGCCCCTTGTGGCCGTGGTGCTTCAACAGGCCCGCAAGCAGGATCGGGCGGCATTCGACGCGGCAGTTGTCAAAGCGCTTCACGTCCTGCCACTGCAGGTAGGCGAAGGGCGAGATGAAGTCGAAGTACCAGGTGACCTTGGCGTCGGACATGTGCGGATTACTCCAGGCGTTTTCCTGGCCAGACCAGGGATTGGTGGATTTGCGTGCCTGCCCCGGCGCCGTCCGCCACCGCCTGCGACAGCGAGTGCGGGATACGCGCGACGTCGCCGCAGGCGAAGACGCCGTCGAGGCTGGTTCGATGTTCGTCGTCGGTCCGGACCTGCACCCCCGTGGACACGTCCTCCAGGGCGCAGCCAAGCCGCTGCGCCACCGAGCTTGACGGGACATGGCGCGGCGCGATGAAAAGCCCTTCGAATACATGCCGCTGGCCGTCCACCAGCACCACCTCGGCGCGGCCTTCGATGCGTGCCACCGGCGCAGCCACGAGTTCAACGCCGCGACGGTCGAGGTCCCGGGCTTCTTCCGGGCCTGGCTCGGCCCGGCCATTGAGCAACAAGGTCACCCGACCCCACTCGGCCAGCAGTTCCGCCTGCTGCACCCAGTCCTGGCCGCCGGCGATGACGCCGATCCGGCCCTTGGCCAGTTCGAAGGCGTGGCAGTACGGGCAGTGGAAGACGCTGGTGCCCCAGCGTTCTGCCAGCCCGGGGATTTCGGGCAATTCGTCGAAGACGCCGGTGGCCAGCAGCAGGCGCCGGCCCTGGAGCCGGGCGCCGTCGCCCAGCACCACCTCGAAGGCATCGCAGGTGCCCGACGCACCTTCGACTTCGCCCTCGATCCAGGTCAGCGTGGGATAGGCACGAAGCTGGTCGCGCGCGGTCAGGGCGATCTGCGCCGGATCGGCGCCTTCCTGGGTCAGGAAGCCGTGCGCGGTCGCGGCGCTGCGATTGCGGCGCCGGCCGCCGTCGACGACAACGACCGTGCGATGGGCCCTGACCAGCTGCATCGCCGCCGACATGCCCGCGTAGCCGCCGCCTATGACGATAAGGTCGTAACCCATGCCCCGGACTCCGTGATCGCCGCCGCCGAAGTTGACGGGAACGCCAAGGGTACGCTTCCCGGACCGCCGGGACTGTCCGGCCGTGCTTTCCGGCTGCTAGGCTGCGGCCGACCGTTCCCCTTCCCCGCCAGCCACCATGCACATCCTCGGCCTCGGCCTGCATATCCTGGTCGCGATCTATTTCGCGGTGCACGCCATCCGCAGCAACCAGGGCCTGTACTGGCTGTTCATCCTTTTCATGTTCCCGCTGCTGGGCAGCATCGTTTACGGGGTGGCGATCTGGCTGCCGGAAATGCGCCAGAGCTACACGGCGCGACGGGCCGGCAGCGCCGTGCGGCGCGTGCTGGACCCGAACCGCGAACTGCGCGAGGCGCGCGAAGCCCACGACCACACCGCCACCGTCGCCAACCGCACGCGCCTGGGCCAGGCCCTGCTGGCCTCCGGCCAGGCCGAAGAGGCGGTGCCCCTGCTGCGCGCCGCCGCCCAGGGCCTGTATGCCGACGACCCGGACGTGCTGGCGCAGCTTGCCCGCGCCGAACTTGAATCCGGAGACGCGGCGGCCGCCCGCGACCGCCTAGACGCGCTGATCGCCGCGCACCCCAACTACCGCTCGCCCACCGCCCACCTCACCTACGCCCGCGCCGTCGCCGCCTGCGGCGACCAGGCCAAGGCGCAGGAAGAATTCGAGGTGCTGGTGGACAGTTTCCCCGGGCTGGAAGCCCGCGCCCGCTACGCCCGCCTGCTGGCCGACTGGGGCGAACCCGAGCGGGCGCAGGCGCTGGCGACCGAATCGCTCGCCAAGGCAAGGACCCTGCCCCGACACTCCCGCGACCTTGACCGTAACTGGATCAAGCAGCTCCAGGGCCTGGCGGAATAGCCCGGCGCGCATGCCCGGGCCATTCATTACGCCGACACCTGGCCAGCGCCTGCTTGCGCTGGCAAAGATACTGATCCCGGTCGTCGTCCTGCTTGCGGTCTACCAGTTGGCCCGAACCATCGCCGCCAGGGAACCTTGTGGCAGCGCGTGTGAATTCCTGCCGATGATGCGCGTTGTCATCGGGCTTGGCACGGCCATCCTGCTCGCTCTCATTGTGTTCTTCGGGAGCAAGGGGCTGCGAGTCCTGCGATCGGGGCAGATGCCGCCACCCGGCACCTGGGTCCTGCTCAGGACCCGCGTCCGCACCGGCGCCTGGGCCCGGCTCAACGCGCTGTCGTACTTCCTGTTCTGCGCCGGCGCTGTCTACCTGCTGGTGCGCTTCGTCCATTTTTTCCACGCTGACGACCTGATATTGCTCCTGCTTGGGATTGAGCCCTGCGCATGACGCCCGGCCGAGGAGACCGCTGCCGATGACATCCCGAATCCCCGTGTTCCTGCTGGCACTGGTCTTCATCGCGTCGGGCGGTGCCAAGCTGCTGGCCCTGCCCTTCGAAACCGAAGCGTTTGCGCGCTGGGGCTATCCCCTATGGTTCATGTACGTCACCGGGGCGCTTGAAGTGGCAGGGGCCGTGGGCCTTGTCCTGCCCCGTCTTTCCGCCCTGGCCGCGCTTTGCCTGGCGGCGCTGATGCTGGGCGCGGTCGGCACCCACGTCCTGCACCAGGAATGGATGATGAGCCTGGTGGCGCTGGGCATCCTGCTGGCCGCCTTCTGGCTTGGCTGGCGACGCCGGTCGGATGTCAGGCGATTGTTGCGGCCTGGGACCGAGGCACCATGAAGCAGTCGCTCGCCCTGGTGTCGCTGGTCGTCCGCAACTATGACGAGGCCCTGGCCTTCTACGTCGGCGTGCTCGGCTTTCATCTGGTGGAGGATCGCCCCGTGCCGGAACAGGGCAAGCGCTGGGTGGTGGTCGCGCCGCCCGGAGGATCCGGGGCCCATCTGCTGCTGGCGCAGGCATCGACACCCGGTCAGTCCGAACGAGTCGGCAACCAGACGGGCGAGCGGGTATTCCTGTTCCTGTACACCGACGACTTCTGGCGCGATTACGCCGCCTATCGGGCCAAAGGCGTGCAATTCGTGCGCGAACCGGTGGAGCAGGCCTACGGGACGGTGGCGGTTTTCCGGGATCTGTACGGAAATCTCTGGGACCTGCTTGAACCTGCTGCCTAGCCTGGCGAACTTATGAAATCCAACACGGAATCGCGGCGGCTTCACCGCCCGAGGCCTGAATCAAGGAATGCAACGACACATGACGATCGCCCTGTTTGATTTCGACGGCACGCTGACGACGCACGAAACCATGCCGGCTTTCGTTCGGCGCTCGGTCAGCCCACGACGCCTTTTATTCGGGCAGTTGGTACTTGCGCCGCTTATCGTCGGGTACCGGCTCCGCCTGGTTTCGGGACGCCTGGTGCGCAAGGCCATCGTCCGCGTTGGCTATCGTGGCGTCCGCGCGGCCGTCCTGGAGGCACACGGGGAGGCCTTCGCCCGGGACTACCTGCCCCGGGCCCTGCGCCCCGAGGCCATGCAGCGCCTGGAATGGCACCGTGAACAGGGCCACCGGGTAGTGGTCGTCTCCGGCGGCCTGGACGCCTATCTGGCTCCGTGGTGCCAGGCGCAGGGCCTGGAGCTGGTCTGTTCGGCGCTTGAGCAGCACGAGGGCGTACTCACCGGCAGGTACCTCGGCCACCAGTGCGTGCTCGACGAAAAGGTCCGCCGGGTACGCGCGGCCTGCGACCTGCAGGCCCACGAAACGATCTACGCCTACGGCGACACGCCCGAGGATGTTCCCTTGCTCACGCTGGCCACCCACGCCTACTACGCTGGCCAGCCCTGGCCGGCGGGCCGCGACCTGCTGCACGGCGACGCGCCCTACGCCGCGACTATTTGACGCGCTTGCCGTGCTTGACCACCAGGTCGATGCGCTGCAGCAGGGCGACCTGCTTCAGCGCGTCGCCGTGCACGGCGACGATGTCGGCATACTTGCCTTCGGTGACGGTGCCGTAATCCTTGTCCACGCCCATCGCCACGGCCGGCCAATAGGTCGCGGCGCGGATGGCGTCGATGGCGGGCACGTCGAACTGGTTTACCCAGACGTCTAGTTCGTTCCAGGTGCTCTGGCTGTGGAACTTCATCGGGATGCCCGAATCGGTGCCCACCAGCAGCACCACGCCGGCCTGGCGCAGCTGGTCGAACTTGCGGCGCAGCGTGGGCTGGCGCTGCGGGGTCTGCTGGAAATAGGAAATGCGTTCGGGGTGTTCAAGCGAGCTCTTGATGTCGGCGACGATCTCGGGCGGCAGGCCGCGGTGCCAGGAGTCGGAATCGATGAACTCGTTGTTGCGCACCGTGTACGGGAAGTTGAACAGCCCCTCGATGGTCGGCGTCCAGAACAGCGGGCCGGCGGCCATGTTGGCGGTGCGCTCGGCCAGCGCGTCCATCACGTCCTTGGGGAACTCGGGCGCGGCGGCGAAGCCGGTGTGTTCGAAACCGTCGACGCCGTGGCGCAGGCCGCGCCGCACTTCCTCGGGGCGGTGGGCGTGGGCGATCACGGGCAGGTCGTGCTTGTGGGCTTCATCGACGATGGCGGCGATTTCGGCGTCGCTCATCTGGTCCTGGTCGATCAGCTTGATGACGTCGACGCCGGCATTGGCCAGGCGGCGGATCTTGGCGCGGGCGTCGGCCGGTGAGTCCACGCCCCAGCGGAAGGCTTCGGTGCCCGGGTAAGGCTTCTTCTGGATGAAAGGCCCCGACATGTACATGGTCGGGCCCGGGATCTTGCCGGCGTTGATGGCGTCGCGCACCGCGATCGAGTCTTCCAGCGGCGCGCCCAGGTCGCGGGCGCTGGTGATGCCGGCCATCAGCAGCTGTTCGGCCGAGGCGGGCATGATCACGTCGCGCAGCTGGGGCAGGTATTTCTTGTCCCAGTAGGCGTAGTCGGCGTGGCCGTTGATCATCAGGTGCACGTGCATGTCCCACAGCCCGGGCATGACGGTCATGCCCTCGGTGGACACCACCTCGGCGTCGGCCGGCACCGGCAGGGAAGCGACGGTGCCGACGGCGACGATGCGTTCGCCGTCGACGATGATGACGCTGTCGCGGATCGGCTCGGCCAGCGTGCCGTCCACCAGGGTGCCGCCGACCAGGGCGAGTTTGGCGGCCTCGGCGCACGGCGACAGCAAGCACAGCAGGGCGACGGCAAGGCAGGTCTTCTTCAGCATCATCGGCGTAACCTCGTCAGGACTGGCCCGATGGTAGCGTGGGCCGCGAGCAATGCCACAAGAACAAGGAGAAACCGCGATGGCCGTCAAATACATCCTGCGCCTGCCCGACCCGTCACAGGCCCGCGGGGCCGAGCCGTCCCTGTCCTTCACGTCCGACGGGGCGGACGGACTGGCCGCCGAACTGCAGGCCGCCCTGCGCGACGACACCCTGTTCCAGCGCTGGCGCGCCATGCAGGAGGACCCGGACGAAGTGGACGAGGCCCTGGGTGCCACCGACCCGGCCGCCAGCGTCGTCGGCAGGCAGGAAGACCTGAAGATCGAGCTGCACGCCACGACCTCGATTTCCAGTTCGATCCTGAAGCAGCGGCTGAAGTGGCTGGCCGGCGACCACTGGGTGCTCGCCGACGTGCGCAACCCCTAGCCGGTGTTCTGCACGCCCGCGGCGATGCCGTTCACCGTGGTCACCAGTGCGTGGAACAGCGGGCCCTGCTCGGGCCGGCCTTCGGCGCGCCAGCGCGCCAGCAGGTCGACCTGCAGCAGGCTGATCGGATCCACGTAAGGATTGCGCAGGCGGATCGACTGGCGCAGGCGGAAATCGCCATCGAGCAGGCGCGGGCTGTCCTTGATCGCCAGGATGACGTCGCGGGTGCGCGCGAACTCATCGGCGATGCCGGGGTAGAAGCGCGCGTGCGCGTCGCCGGCCAGCAGCGAATAACGCTCGAAGATGGCCAGGTCGGACTTGGCCAGCACCATTTCGACGTCGTCCACCAGGGTGGCGAAGAACGGCCAGTCGCGGGCCATCTCGGCCACGGCGTCCTGGCCATAGCGCGCGATCGCTTCGGCCAGGCCCGTACCCACGCCCAGCCAGGCGGTGAGGCCACAGCGGTTCTGTGACCAGGCGAACACCCAGGGAATCGCGCGCAGCGAGGACACGCCGCCGGCATTGCCGCGCTTGCTGGGGCGCGAGCCGATCCGCAGGCGTTCGATGACGTCAATGGGCGTGGCGTCGCGGAAGTACGGCACGAAGCCTTCGCTTTCGTACACCAGGCCGCGATAGTGCGCACGCGCGGCCGTGGCGGTCGTCGCGGCCATTTCCCGCCAGCGGGCTTCGCGCGGTTCGGGCTGGCGCGGGCGCAGGGTGGCGCGCAGCACGGCGCCGGTGGCCTGTTCGAGGTTGCGCAGGGCGATGGCGCGGATGCCGTACTTGCGGTGGATCACCTCGCCCTGTTCGGTCAGGCGCAGGTAACCGTCCACCGAACCGCGTGGCGCAGCGATGACGGCGCGCCCGGTCTTGCCGCCGCCGCGCGACAGCGAACCGCCGCGGCCGTGGAAGAAGGCGATGCGCACGCCGGCTTCGGCGGCCAGCGCGGTCAGCGCCACCTGGGTCTGCTGCAATGCCCAGCGCGAAGCGACCAGGCCACCGTCCTTGGCGCTGTCCGAGTAACCCAGCATCACCACCTGGCGGTCGCCGCGGCTGCGCAGGTGGGCGCGGTACACCGTGTCGGCGAACAGCGAACGCAGGGTGTCGGCGGCGTTGTCGAGGTCATCCACGGTCTCGAACAGCGGCGCGACATCCAGCGGCACCGCGCCGTTGCCGTCCACGCAGCCGCCCAGCTTGGCCAGGGCCAGCACGGCCAGGGCGTCAGCGGCGCTGCGGCTCATCGACACGATGTAGGGGCCGATGGCGCGCGCGCCGTAGCGCGGCAGGGAATCGGCGACGGTGCGGAATACGTCGAGCACGGGGCGGGCGTCGTCGGCCGCCGGGTTCGTGGCCTGGGCGGTGCCGGCCAGCAGTTCGCGCAGGCGCTGCGCGCGGTCCTGCCAGTCGCGGTCCGGGAATTGGTCGTCTTCGAACAGCGCGGCCAGCGCGATGTCGTGCTGGCTGCTTTCCTGGCGCAGGTCGAGCGTGGCCAGGTGGAAACCGAAGGCCTGCACGCGGCGCAGCAGGCGGCGCACGGCGAAGCCGCCGGCGTGGTCGCCGCGGTGCTGCCGAAGGCTGGCTTCGACCAGGCGCAGGTCGGCCAGCAGGTCGTCGGGACTGGCGTAGCCGGTTTTTTCATCGCCTGCGGTGGCCTCGACGCGGGCGGCGACCAGCGTGAGGAAACGCCGGTAGGGCATGTCGGCGTGGCGCGCCTTGATCGCATCGGCGGCGTCGGGGAAACGTTGGGCGTAGTCGTCGGCGCGCGTGAGCATGGTTGCGGCCACGCCGACGCGACCTTCGGTCTGGCTGAGCAGGTCGGCCAGCTTTTCCAGTTCGCGCCGGTAGCGGCCCAGCACGATGGCGCGCTGGCTCGACAGCGTGGCGGCGATGGTGTGGGCGCCGACGTTGGGGTTGCCGTCCATGTCGCCGCCGACCCAGGAGCCGAAGCCCAGCAGCGGCGGCAGTTCGTCGGGCGAGATGTCGTAGACGGCGTGCAGGGCGTCGAGGAAGGTTTCGTGGAACACCGGCAGCACGCGGTAGAGCACGTCGGACAGGTAATAGGCGACGTGTTCGAACTCGTCGGCGACGGTGGGTTTTTCCGGCGGGGTTTCGTCGGTCTGCCAGCTGGCGGTCAGGGCCAGGCGCATGCGTTCGATGTCGGCGCGGCGCTCCTGCGGGGTCAGGTTGCGGTCGATGTCCTCGACCAGGCAGCGCACGACTTCGCTTTCCTTTTCCAGCAGCGCGCGGCGCACGGCTTCGGTGGGGTGGGCGGTGAACACCGGTTCCACGCGCAGCCGCGGCAGCAGGGCCAGCACGGCTTCGGCCGGAACACCTTCGTCGCGCAGCTTGCGCAGCGAATCCTCCAGGCCACCGGGCTGGGGCGACTCGCCCAGGCGCTGGTAGTCGCGCCGGCGGCGGATGCGGTGCACGCGCTCGGCCAGGTTCACCGCCTGGAAATAGCTGGCGAAGGCGCGCACCAGCAGTTCGGCGCGGTCCAGCGGCAGTGCGCGCAGACGTTCGGCCACGTCTTCGAGCGGTGCGCCGGCTTCGCGGCGGCGGATGGAGGCGATGCGCAGGGTTTCGACGTCGTCGAGGAAACCGGGCGAGACCTGTTCGGCCAGGATTTCACCGACCAGGGCGCCCAGGCGCTTGACGTCCTCGCGCAGAAGGTCGTCGGTGGCGGGCAGGTCGATGTCGCGCAGCGTTTCGGGAGTCTGATTCATCCCGGAAGCCTAGCGCGAATAAATGGGGTCAGAGAACAAATACGTTTGATTCAAACGTTAATGTTCTCTGACCCCATTTATTGGGCGCCGCAGCACTTCTTGTATTTTTTGCCACTGCCGCAGGGGCAGGGGTCGTTGCGTTCGGGGGTGGCGGCGCGGCGCGCGGGTTCGCGCGGGGTCAGCGATTCGATGCGGTGGCAGTGCAGGTCGTGCAGCATGTCCGGCAGGCCGCCGTAGATTTCCAGGCGCTCGCGGTAGTCCAGTGGCGTGGGTGCCCCGCCCTCTTCTTCCGGCGGGTAGCTGCCCACGGCCAGGGCTTCGATGTAGGCCTCGACTTCACCGATCCAGTCGTCCTTGGCGATCCACGCGTCCCAGGCTTCCGAACGCAGGTCCATGCCGTCCAGGAAGCCACCGGCCCAGGCGGCGCCGATGTCGACATCGGGGCCGTGTTCGCCTTCGGGATCGTCGGGCAGCCACCACAGCAGGGCGCCTTCGACGGTGAGTTCGTCGCCGGGCTGGCGCACGCGGCGGCGGGCGGTTTCCCAGGCCAGCATCAGCAGTTGCGTGGCCTCGGCTTCCTCGTCGGCGTTTTCCCAGCGCGGCGGCGCCTTGCCCCAGACGCGCGGCAGCCAGTCGGCTGGCGTCACCTCGCCCGGGCTGACCGCCAGGGCCGTCAGGTAACCGTCCAGGGGTTCCAGGCCGAGGCCGCCGAAGGGCACGGCGCGCTGTTCGAGCAGGCGGTCGAGCTGGTCGATGCGGGCATCGTTGGCGCGGAACCAATCGGCTTTCGCGGTGGCCATCAGTATGCGAACTCCCGGAACACCGGATCCACGCTGCCGCCCCAGGCGCCGTGGAACAGCGCCAGCTTGCGCTCGGCCGGGGTTTCATTGGCCAGGGCGAACTCCAGCAGCGGTTCCAGGAACACGGCTTCGTTTGCACCGGACTTGTTCAGCCGGTTGCGCCGCGCCAGGCCCTGGCCGGAAATCTTCAGCGCCTCGAGCGCCAGCTCGCGCAGCGTGGCGCCGCGGAACGGCAGCTTGAAGCCGTGTTTGGGCACGCCGTCGCGCAGGGCGTGGCGCTCCTCGCGGCTGAAGTCCTTCACCAGGTCCCAGGCCGCGTCCAGCGCCGCGTCGTCGTAAAGCAGGCCGGTCCAGAACGCCGGCAGCGCGCACAGGCGGTTCCACGGGCCGCCGTCGGCGCCGCGCATCTCCAGGTATTTCTTCAGCCGCACTTCGGGGAAGGCGGTGGTCATGTGGTCGGCCCAGTCGCGCATGGTCGGCAACTGGCCCGGCAGTTCGGCCAGTTCGCCGCGCAGGAACTTGCGGAAGCTGCGGCCGGCCAGGTCCAGGTACTCGCCGTTGCGGTAGCTGAAGTACATGGGCACGTCGAGCAGGTAGTCGACGTAGCGCTCGAAGCCGAAGCCGTCCTCGAAAACGAAATCGAGCATGCCGGTGCGGTCGGGGTCGGTGTCGGTCCAGATGTGCGACCGGTAGGACAGGTAGCCGTTGGGCTTGCCGTCGGTGAACGGCGAATCGGCGAACAGCGCGGTGGCGATGGGCTGCAGCGCCAGCGACACGCGGAATTTCTTCACCATGTCCGCTTCGTCGGCGAAGTCCAGGTTCACCTGCACGGTGCAGGTGCGGGTCATCATGTCCAGGCCCAGCTGGCCGCGCTTGGGCATGTATTCGCGCATGATCTTGTAGCGGCCCTTGGGCATCCAGGGCATTTCATCGCGGCGCCACTTGGGCTGGAAACCCATGCCCAGGAAGCCCAGGCCCAGCTCGTCGCCAACGGCCTTGACCTCGCGCAGGTGGGTCATGGTTTCGCAGCAGGTGTCGTGGATGTTCTCGAGCATGGCGCCCGAAAGTTCCAGCTGGCCGGCCGGTTCCAGGGTGACCGAGGCGCCGGCCTTGGCCAGGGCGATGAGCCGGCCGTGTTCTTCGTAGGGCTCCCAGCCGAAGCGGGTGAGCCCGCGCAGCAGGGCCTCGATGCCGCGCTCGCCGTCCCAGGCGGGCGGGCGCAGGTCGTCGAGCCGGAAGCCGAACTTCTCGTGCTCGGTGCCGATGCGCCAGTCCTGCGGCGGCCGGCTGCCCGTCGCCAGGTAGTCGACCAGCACGCGGTGGTCGGTCAGCGGTTCGTCCTTGGCGTTGCTGGGTCCGGACAAAGGGGGTCCTAGGTACACTCTGGGGATGCGAATCGTAACCCGCGCCGTCGCGCTTGGCGTCCTGCTGGCGGGCCTGCACTGTTCCGGCGTGGCCCTGGCGCAGACGCTCGAGCGCGGCAACGGCCCCGAACCGTCCACGCTCGATCCGCACCGCTGCCCGGAAGTGGCCTGCGCCAACATCCTGCGCGACCTGTTCGAAGGCCTGGTGGCCGAAGACGGCGCCGGGCGGCTGGTGCCGGGCCTGGCCGAACGCTGGTCGGTGTCCGGTGACGGCCGCAGCTGGACCTTCCACCTGCGCCCGGACGCCCGCTGGTCGAACGGCGAAGCCCTGGACGCCCGGCAGGTACTGGCCAGCCTGCGCCGCGCCTTCGACCCGGCCACGGCCGCACCCTTCGCCGGCCACCTGGACGCCATTGAAAACGCCGGCGCCGTACAGCGCGGCCAGCAGCCGCCGGAATCCCTGGGCGTCGCCGCGCCCGACCCGGCCACCCTGGTCTTCACGCTGCGCCGCAGCGCCGACCTGCCCCGCCTGCTGACGCTGCCGGTGGCCTACCCGGTCTACCTGCCCGGCCTGGCCGAACACGGCGCCCGCCATACCCGGCCCGGCAACCTCGTTTCAAACGGCGCCTACCGCCTGGCCGACTGGCTGCCGCAGGCGCAGGTCACGCTGGAGGCGAACCCGCACTTCCGCGAGCCGCCGCCGATCCCGCGCGTGCGTTTCCACGTCACCGAAGACGCCGCCAGCGAACTGCGGCGTTTCGAAGCCGGCGGCCTGCACATCACCGAAACCCTGCCGCCACAGCCGCTGGTGCATCTGCGCGAACGTTTCGGCGACCAACTGCGCATCAGCCCCTACCTGGGCAGCTTCTGGCTGGGCTTCAACCTCGAACGCCCGCCATTCAAGGATGACCCGGCCCTGCGCGAAGCCCTGTCGCTGGCCGTGGACCGCGACATCCTGACCCGCCACGTCACCGGCCTGGGCGAAAGCCCGGCCTGGGGCGTGGTGCCCCCGGGCGTGGCCGGCTACGACGCGCCGCTGCCGCCGGCCGCGGCGATGACCCAGGCCCAGCGCGAAGCACGCGCCCGCGCGCTGTACGCCCAGGCCGGTTATTCGCCCGAAAACCCGCTGCAGGTCGAGCTGCGCTACAACACGTCCACCCCGCACCGTCGCCTGGCGCTGGCGGTGGCGGCGATGTGGCGCGAAACCCTGGGCGTGCAAACCCGCCTGCGCAACGAAGAATGGAAAGTGTTCGTGGGCACCCGCCGCCAGCGCGTGATCACCCAGGTCTTCCGCGGCGGCTGGATCGCCGACATCGACGATGCCCGCAACTTCCTGGACACCTTCCGCAGCGACAGCGCCTCGAACTGGAGCGGCCACGCCGACCCCACCTACGACGCCCTGCTCGACGCCGCCGACGCGGCGCCGACCCTGGCACGCCGCCAGCAGCTGCTGCACCGGGCCGAGGCCCGCCTTCAAGCGGCGCAGGCGGTGCTGCCGCTTTACCACTACACGTCCAAACACCTGGTGCACCCGGACGTGCAGGGCTTCGAGGCCAACCCGCTCGACCGCCACCCCAGCCGGTTCCTGCGCCTGCGCGACTAGCGCCCGCGGCTGCGCCGGTACTCGTCGCGCCAGCGCCGCACCATGGCCGGGCTGACGTCGCCGCGCCGGAACACGTCGCTGCTGCCTTCCCACCAGGTGCGCGAAATGGCGTAGACGCTGAAATAGACAACGCCGCCCAGCAGCCCCCACTTGAGTTCGTGCGAGGTCAGCGGGTCCATGTGGTCGAAGGTGATCACCCGCCCGGCCAAGCCCAGGTCCGGCAGCACCGCCACCAGCACGCCGGTCACCAGGCCCACCGGCAGGATGATCAGGAAGGGCCCCATCATTTCCAGCATCCAGCGCGAATGCAGGTCCGGCGGCCGCGCCAGCCGCGACAGGTTGCGCATGATGATCGGGGCCTGCGCCACCAGCACCGCCCACCAGGACGGTTCGTCCTGGCCACCCTCGGACGCCACCCAGACCAGCAGCATGAACAGCATCGCGTGCAGCACCAGGAACCAGGTGATGCCGCGCACGCCGCGTGGCGTCACCAGGCCGATGAGCGCGGTGAACACCCAGAACTGCAGCGCCACCGCCACCACCATCGACAGCAGGGTTTCGTCAGACAGCCAGGCCGCGAACAGCCAGGCCAGCAGGTAGCTGGCGGCCACGACGAGCTCGCTGCCGCCTTCGCGCAGCACCCGGCCCCAGAATGTGGTTCCGCCCGACTGGTCCATGCCTTCGCCCCCGCCGGCAGCGTGACATCCCCGGGCCGCTTGGGCAAAGTCCCGGCATGCCCGCCGCCCGCCTGTTCGCCAGCCGCGCCCTGGAAGCCCTGCTGACGCTGTGGCTGCTGGCGACCCTGTGTTTCTTGCTGCTGCGCGCGGCGCCCGGCGGCCCATTCGACGCGGAAAAAGTCGCGCCCCCGGAAGTCGAAGCCGCGCTTGCCGCGCAGTACCGGCTCGACCAGCCGCTGCCGCTGCAGTACGCGTATTGGGTGGCCGACGTGGTGCGCGGCGACCTGGGCCCGTCCTTCCAATACCCCGATTACCGGGTCAGCGAATTGCTGGCCGCGGCGATGCCGATCACCGTGGTCAACGGCAGCCTGGCGCTGCTGCTGGCGCTGGGCCTGGGCGTGCCGCTGGGCGTGTGGGCGGCGCTGCGGGCGGGCAGCTGGACCGACCGGGTACTGATGTTCGGTGCCGGGCTCGGGCTTTCGGTTCCGAAGTTCGTGGTCGCGCCGCTGCTGGTGCTGGTGTTCGCCGTGGGCCTGCAGTGGCTGCCGGCCGGCGGCTGGGACGGCAGCTGGCGCAGCGTGGTGCTGCCGGTCATCGCGCTGGCGCTGCCCAACCTGGCCTACTGCGCGCGGCTCACGCGCGGGTCGCTGATGGACGTGCTGGGCGCCGACTACCTGCGCGCGGCGCGCGGGCGCGGCATTTCCGGGGCGCGGCTGCTTTTCGTGCATGCGCTGCGGCCCGGGCTGCTGCCGGTGGTGGCCTGGCTGAGCCCGGCCCTGATCAACGTGGTCAGCGGCTCGGCGGTGGTCGAACAGGTGTTCGGCATCCCGGGCATCGGCCGCTATTTCGTGCAGGGCGCGCTCAACCGCGACTACACCCTGGTGCTGGGCGTCGTGCTCGTCGTCGGCGCCGCCATCGTGGTCATCAACGCCCTGGTCGACTGGGCGCGCGGCCGCATGGATCCGCGGCTTAGGGACGTTTGATTTTTCTTGCCACGGATGAACACGGATGGACACGGATAAAAGCGGATAAGTCTTTTGCTCTATCCGTGTTTATCCGTGTTCATCAGTGGCAAAAAATCAAACTTCCAGCCACCCGGTGACGACGGCACGGGCTTCGTCGACGCCGAGTTTGGCGTCGGCGGAGAAGACCTGGGCGGTGGCGCGGCCGGCGAGTTCCTTGCGGACTTTTTGCAGGACGTTGCCCTGCTCGCCGCGGCCCAGCTTGTCGGCCTTGGTCAGCAGGCAGTGCGCCGGCAGCTCGCGGCCGACTGCGTAGTCGAGCATCTGCAGGTCGTATTCGCGCAGCGGATGGCGGATGTCCATCACCACCACCAGGCCCTTGAGCGAGCTGCGTTCCTGGAAGTAGCGGTTGATCATGCCCTTCCAGGCCTCGCGCATCGCCTCGGGCACCTTGGCGTAGCCGTAGCCGGGCAAATCCACCAGGAAGCGGCCCGGGTCGACCTCGAAATAGTTCAGCGCCTGGGTGCGGCCCGGGGTCTTGGACACGCGGGCCAGGCCCTTGTGGTTGGTCAGGGCGTTGAGGGCGCTGGATTTGCCGGCATTGGAACGGCCGGCGAACACCACCTCGCGCCCGTCGTCGGGCGGCAGCTGGCGCAGGGAATGCACGGAATCAACGTATTTGGCTCGGGCCAGGGCGTTGGACATCGGGGCTCGCCGGGGCGGGAAAGGCGCCAAGCATGGCCCCTGCCGGCCCTCCTGACCAGCCTTGGCCGCGCCGCGACCCCGGCTTAATTGACCGTCGCGGCCGCCGGCTGGGATAATCCGCGCCTTCCTGCGCGCCCGCCGCGCAAGCCCTTCTTTCCCTTGAAACCTGCTTTCCGGAGCCGCCCATGAAGTTCACGCGCATCCTCGGTGTCGCCGCCGCCCTGGCCTTCTCTGCCGTGGCCGTGGCCCAGGAGACCGAAGTGGAGCCCGTCCCGCCTGCGTCGGCAACCGAGTCGGTGTCCCCCGATGCCCAGCCGGCCGCGGCCGAAGTCTCGGCGGCTCCCGAGGCGGTGCCGGCGCCGGTCGAAGCGCTTGAAGTCGGCCAGGGCCAGGCCACCCACGGCGACGCCCAGGCCGGCGCCAGCAAGGCCATCGCCTGCGCGGCCTGCCACGGCGCCGACGGCAACTCCGCCGACCCGCAGTACCCCAAGCTGGCCGGCCAGCACGAGCGCTACATCGCCCGCCAGCTGTCGCTGTACAAGAACGGCGAGCGCGAGAACGCCATCATGCTCGGCTTCGCCGCCGGCCTGAGCGCCCAGGACATGCGCGACATCGGCGCCTACTTCGCCAGCCAGAAGGTCGTGCCGGGCGTGGCCGACGACACCGTGATCGCCGAAGGCCCGTATGCCGACCGCAAGTTCTACGCCGTGGGCGAGCAGATCTTCCGCTTCGGCAAGGCCGACGGGTCGGTGCCTTCCTGCGCCGCCTGCCACGGCCCCGCCGGCGCGGGCAACCCGGGTTCGGCCTGGCCGTCCCTGGGTGGCCAGCACGCCGGTTACACCGCCACCGTGCTCACCGCCTTCCGCGACGGCAAGGTCTGGGGCAAGGACGCCAATGCCAACGCCATCATGGCCGGCGTCGCCGCCAGCCTGACCGATGACGAGATCCAGGCCCTGGCCAGCTACATCGAAGGCCTGCACAACGCCGCGGACACCCCGTCGACCGACGCCGTGGCCGCCGGCCAGCCCCAGGGCTGAAACAACCGACGCGGTGGCCCGCCGGGCCGCCGCGGTTTGAACCTTTGCCTGCCGGCCGTGGTCAGGTAGGCGACCTTTCCAAGGAGCCACCCGTCCATGAAGCGCCTGCTGCCCCTGATTTTCGCCCTGGCCCTGGCCGCCTGCGGCGAGTCGGCCACCGACTCCCCCGCCACCGCCCCGGCCACCGACGCACCGGCCCCGGCCAGCACGCCGGCCGCCGAAGCGCCCGCGCCCGAAGCGACCCAGCCCGAGGCCCCGGCCGAGGACGCAGTCGCCGCCGGAACCACCGACGACGCCGTCGAAACGCCAGCCGACGAAGCGGCCCCGGCCGAAGCCGTCGCCGAAACCGAGCGCCCGGCCCCGCCGGTGGTGGACCCGGCCCGCGCCCCGCGCCTGGGCGCCGACTACGAGCCGCTGGCCGAACCGATGCCGACCATCGGCCAGGGCGGCATCGAAGTGGCCGAAGTCTTCTCGTACATGTGCATCCACTGCGCCAACCTGCAGCCGCTGATCAACACCTGGAAGCCGAAACAGCCTGCCGACGTGCGCTTCGAGTACGTGCCGGGCGTGTTCGGCGGCGTCAGCGACAACTTCGCCCGGGCCTACTACGCCGCCGAAGCCATGAACCTGGTGGACAAGACCCACGACGACCTGTTCAAGGCCGTGCTGATCGAGCGCAGCTTCACCAATGCTTCGCCCGAGGAAATCGCCGACTGGTACGCCGGCCACGGCGCCGACCGCGAGGCCTTCCTGTCGACGATGCAGAGCTTCGCGATCACCGCCAAGCTCAACCGCGCCAAGCAGTTCGCGCTGCGCGGCGGCGTGGACGCCACGCCGATGATCATCGTCAATGGCAAGTACCGCGCCATGGCCACGGGCGACCGCGGCATGCAGGGCCTGCTGGACACGGTGGACTGGCTGGTCGCGCACGAGCGGGCCGGCAGCACGCCCTGAGCGGCGTGCCACCGAAAGCTGAACGAAAGGGGCCGCAAACGCGGCCCTTTTCCTTTTCCGTCTTGCCGGCGCGGGCATCGCGCCCCACCATGTCAGACATGTCCGCCGTCCCGCCCGAAGCCGCCAACGACCGCCTGCGCCTGCTCAGCGCCAATATCCAGGCGGGTTCGAGCACGCGCGCCTACAGCGACTACGTCACCCGCAGCTGGTCGCACGTGCTGCCCAACGGCAAGCGCATCAACCTCGACGCGCTGGCGAAGATGGCGAGCAACTACGACGTGGTCGGGCTGCAGGAGTCGGACCCGGGCAGCCTGCGTTCGGGCTTCACCAACCAGGCCGACTACCTGGCCGAACAGGCGCAGTTCCCGTTCTGGAGCCACCAGCCCAACCGGCGGATCTCGCGGATCGCGGGCAGCGGCAACGCGCTGCTCAGCCGGGTCGAGCCAACCGAGATGCTGGACTACGCGCTGCCCGGCCGCATCGCCGGCCGCGGGGTGCTGCTGGCCAAGTACGGCAAGGGCAAGAAGGCCTGGACGCTGGCGATCACGCATCTTTCGCTGGGCGTGAAGTCGCGGCAGCTGCAGCTGGGTTTCCTGGCCGAACTGCTGTCGGACGCGCCGCGGCTGGTGCTGATGGGCGACTTCAACTGCGATTTCGACGCGCCGGAAATGCGCGCGCTGTACCGCGAAACCGCGCTCGAGCCGCCGCCGGAACGGGTGTGCACGTTCCCGAGCTGGGCCCCGCAGCGCTGCCTGGACCACATCCTGGTCGGCGGTTTCGACGTGCTCGACTACAAGGCCGTGCCGGCCGCCGGCTCCGACCACATGGCCGTCGGCGTCGAACTGCGCCCCAAGTAGGTTCTGTAGGAGCGCCTTCAGGCGCACCTACGAAAAAAAAGGGCCGGCGGGTGAGGCCGGCCCTACTTGTGTCGCGTGCCCGCGAACTAGAACTTGATATCGGCGCGCAGGTAGTAGAAGCGGCCACCCGGGATGTCGTAGGTGGACGCGTCGTAGCCGTTGAGTGAGCACGACAGGCAGATCGGCGGATCTTCGTCGAAGACGTTGTTCACGCCGAAGGTCAGGCCCAGGCCTTCCCCGTCGCCGAAGCGGTAGCCCAGCTGCAGGTCGTTGTAGGTGATCGCGTCCAGCACGTTCGTCCCCGTCGCCGGGTTCGAGCACACCGGGAAGCTGACCGCGTTGCCGCAGTCTTCGCGCAGCTCGCTGATGTGGCGCACCGTCCAGGCCGCGCTCCAGTTGCCGCGCTTCCAGTCCAGCGTGAAGTTGGAGGTCCACTCCGGGATCGCGCTGTCCACCACCTCGATGCCCGGGCCCTGCGGCTGCACCTGGCCGGCGGCGCCGACCGCGCGGTAGTCACCGACGAAGGTGTTGCGCCAGGCCGCCGAGAACTTGCCCCAGTCCGAGTCCGGGAACACCCAGAACAGGTCCACGTCCCAGCCGTCGGTCTTGATCGTGCCCAGGTTGGTCAGGCGGTTGTTGAAGCCGTTGATGCCGCCGGTCGACGCGCGGGTGATGCCGCTGCAGTACAGCGGGTCCAGGGTCTGCACGCACAGGTCGAGCTGGGTCTGCGCGTCGATGGCCTGGATCGCGCCCTCGATGTCATGCCGGTAGTAGGTGACCTCGAAGTCCACGCGCTCGGCGAACTCGGAGTCCTCCAGGAACGACGGGCTCCAGATGAAGCCGGCCGCGTAGCTTTCGGACGACTCGGGGTCGAGCTGGTCGTTGCCGCCGGTGGTGATCGAAATCTGCGGATTGGGCTGCTGGTAGTTGGCCGGCACGCCCAGCGCGGCGCAGTTGCCGGCCACGGACGGGTCGAGCAGCGGCGTCGAGCACGGGTCGTTGAGCTGGGCGTCGAAGCGGCTGGCCGAACCGAAGAGTTCGCCGATGGACGGCGCGCGGAAGCCTTCGGCGTAGCTGGCGCGGAACACCAGTTCCTCGACCAGCTGGAAGCGCAGGCCGAACTTGGGCGAAAACTCCGAGATGCCCGTGGAGTAGTCGGAGTAGCGACCGGCCACGGTGAGGTCCAGTCGCTGGCCGATGTCGGTGTTTTCCAGCAGCGGGAAGTTGACCTCGAAGAACAGTTCGCTGACGTCGTATTCGCCCGCGGTCGGCAGCGACGGCACGCCGTTGTAGTCGCCGGCCACCGTCAGCGCATCGGGCTGGTACCAGCCTTCCAGGCGGCGGTGTTCCAGGCCGGTGGCGAAGTCCACCGAACCGGCCGGCAGGTCGAACAGGCTGCCCGAGAGGTTGGCGGTGACCAGGGCCAGTTCGTTCTGGCTGCGGTCGCGAACGATGGGCTGGATCCAGGCAAGCATCGCCGGGGTGATGGTGCCCGGGCCGCCGAAGATGTTCAGTGGCGTGCAGCCGGCCACGGCCGCGCAGGCCGCCGGGTCACCCAGGGCCAGGGCGATGTTGCGGATGTTGTAGCTGCCGAAGTTGGTCTGCTGGGCCTTGTTCTCGCTGAAGGCGACGTTGACGTCCCAGTACAGCGTGCGGTTGGCGTCGATCACGCCTTCCAGGCCTGCGCCGACGTACCAGGTGTCGACTTCCTGTTCGAACACGCGGGCGCCGCCCTCGATCGGGCGACGGCCGATCAGGATCAGGTTGCGATCGGCCTCGGGCGTGGACTGACGACCGTCGAGGTCGAAGCCAAACGGATTGAAGGGGTTGAGCGCCGAAATGAAGATGCCGTCGGCCAGCGGGTTGCCGGTGCCGGCCTCGGGGCCAAGGAACCAGGGCTCGGGCGCCGCCTGGTTGGTGGACTCGCGGCGGTTGAACAGCACTTTGGCGTAACCGGTGACCGAATCGTTGAAATCGAAGCGCACCTGGCCGAAGGCACCCAGTCGCTCGGACGGGGTCAGCAGCAGGTTGTACTGCGAGAAGTTGAAGCGGTCCGCACTGGTGAAGCAGTGGTAGTCGTCGGTGCGGGTGCAGCCTGTCTGCGACGGGTCGTAGGTCGGGCTGCTGGCGCCGGTGTTGGGCGTGATGTCGTGCACCGCGCCGGTATTGGGGTCGATGAAGATGAAGCGGCCGGTCGGCGTGGCCGAGCTGCCGAAGGCCACGCCGGTACCCGGCACCGGGAAGCTGGACTGGGCGCGGTCGCGCGAATAGATGACGTCCTGGTCGGTGTAGCTCAGGCCCAGGAAGACGTTGGCGCGGGAGGTGTTCCAGCCCCAGGCCACGTCCACCGACTTGGTGGTGCCGTCGCCTTCGCCGTACTGGCCGACTTGCGCGTTGACCGACAAGCCGTCGAAATTCTTGCGGGTGATGATGTTCACCACGCCGGCGATGGCGTCCGAGCCGTACAGCGACGAGGCGCCGTCCTCGAGCACTTCGATGCGGTCGACGATCGCCAGCGGGATGGTGTTGAGGTCGGTGGCCGCGCCCACGCCCGAGGCGGAGGCTTCATTGACCCAGCGCACCCCGTCCACCAGCACCAGCACGCGCTTGGAACCCAGGTGGCGCAGGTCGGCCTGCGCGGAGCCCGCGCCGACGCCGCTGCCGTCCGGCGGGAAGCCGAAGTTGCCGCTGGAGTTGAACTTGGTGTTGAGCGCCGAACCCGAACCCGTCAGCGCCTGGATGACGTCGCCGATGGACGTCAGGCCGCTGCGGTCGATGTCTTCGCGCGTGATGCGCTGCACCGGCACCAGGCCTTCGGCTTCCGAGGTCTTGATGCGGGTACCGGTGACCTCGATGCGGTCGAGGGTCTTGATCTCTTCGTTGCTGTCGTCCTGCGCCAGGGCGACGGCCGGCACCAATGCAAACAGCAAGGCGCCCCGAACCGCCAGGCTCAGGCGGGAGTTGCGGATGGTCTTCATGACGATTCCCTTGGTTGGAGTTTCCGGCGCCTTGCCCCCAATGCGCCAGCCCATCCCTGTTGTAAAGAAAGCGTCAAAACGCGACAAGCATCACGATTTCTCACCCCGTTAGTGCCTTTGAACAAAATCGGCGGTTTTATTCAGGGGGCGAGAAAAATGCTCAGCCCGACCGTTGCCAGGAACAGCGCGAACACCCGCCGAAGCGCCAAGCCGCTGAGCCGGTGGGCCAGGCGCGTGCCCAGCGGCGCCGCCAGCACCGAGGCCACGGCGATGCCCGCCGCGGCCGGCAGGTACACGAAACCCCAGCTGCCCGCCGGCAGGCCCGTTGGCGCCGCCTGCAGCGCGTAGCCGGCCGCGGCCGAGAGCGCGATGGCGACGCCGCAGGCGCTGGAGGTGCCAACCGCGCGCACCGGGCGCACGCCGCGCCAGACCAACAGCGGCACCGTCATCGAACCGCCGCCGATGCCGACCAGGGCCGAAACCGCGCCGATGCCCGCACCCGCCGCTGAATAGCCGGGGCCGCGCGGCGGATCGGGCCGTTCGACGCGCGCACGCGGCCAATCCAGCGCCATCTGCATCGCCGCCAGGCCGCAATAGGCGGCGATGAACAGCCGCAGCCAGTCGCCGTCCAGGCGCACCGCCAGGCCGCTGCCCAGCCAGCCGCCCAGCAGCAGGCCCGGCACCAGCCAGGCCACCGTCGGCCACAGCACGCTGCCACGCCGGTGATGGGCACGCGCCGACGAAAGGCCGGTGACCACGATGCTGGCCAGGGCGGTGGCCAGGGCCACGTGCACCGCCTGGTCCACGGGCACGCCCTGGCCGGGCAGCAGCCAGACCAGGGCCGCCACCAGCACCAGGCCGCCGCCGATGCCCAGCAGGCCGGCCAGCACGCCGGCCAGCGCCCCCAGGGCAAGGTAAAGCCCCCAGGTGGCGATCATGCGAAGGCGGCCCGGGACGGGTCGGGGGACTCAGGGGGCATGGGCTAGACTCTGGGGCATGTCGAGGCGAATTCTTACCTGTCTGCTGGCCGGCGCGCTGGCCACTAACGTGGCGGCGCAAGTGCGCCCGCCGGATCTTGGCCCGCAGCGGCCGGCCATCCTGGAAGCCTTCCGCCTGGCCGACCAGGGGCAGCTGAGCCTAACCGACCTGGCGCGCGTGCAGGACCACCCCCTGCTGCCCTGGGTCGAAGTGACCCAGATGCGCCGCAAGCTGGCGTCGGCGCCGGCGCACGAGGTGCGCGCCGTCTTGTCCCGCCATGACGGCCTGGCCGCCGGCGACTGGCTGCGCTCGGCCTGGCTACACCACCTGGCGGCGAACCGGCGCTGGTCGGACTTCATCGCCGACTACCAGCCGTCGGAATCGGTCGACCTGCGCTGCGCCCACCTGGCCGCGCGCCTGGCCACCGGCGGCACCGACGCGCAGTGGATCGCCGACGGCCGCGCACTGTGGCTAACCCCGGAATCCCTGCCTTCAACCTGCGACGCGCCGCTGGCGTCGCTGCAGGGCCTGGGCCACATCGACCGCAACGCCCGCTGGCAGCGCATCGAGCTGGCCTTGCTGGCCGGCCAGACCGGACTGGCCCGCTTCCTGGCGCGCGACCTGCCGGCCGCCGAAGAAGCCCGCGTCAAGGACTACGCCGACTTCGTCGACAAGCCGCACGACCGCGCCAGCGCCTGGCCCAAGGACGCGCGCAGCCGCGCGGTGGCCGCCGAAGGCCTGGCCCGGCTGGCGCGAAAGTCGCCCGACGAGGCGGAAACCCGCCTGGCGGCGCTGGACAAGGCCCTGGGCCTGGACGAAGCCGCGCGCGGCAAGGTGCTCTACCAGGTGGCGCTGTGGACAGTGGCGTCCTACCTGCCCGGTTCCCGCGAACGCCTGGCCGCCGTGCCCGCCAGCGCCTACGACGAACGCCTGCATGAATGGCGCGTGCGCGAGGCGCTGAACCGCCGCGACGACGCCGGCGCGCTCGATGCGCTGTCGCGCATGCCCGCGACGCAGCGCAACGACCCGCGCTGGCAGTATTTCGAAGCCCGCGTGCTCGAACGACTGGGCCGCAAGGACGCCGCGCGCGGCTTGTTCGCCAGGGCCGCCACCACCGCCACCTTCCACGGTTTCCTGGCCGCCGACCGCCTGGGCCAGGCCTATGCCCTGTGCCCGCTGGAACCGTCCAACGATGCCGCGCTGCGTGCGCGCGTCGCCAACCATCCCGGCCTGGCGCGCGCGCTGGAACTGCACACCATCGACCGTCGCCTGCCGGCGATCCGCGAGTGGGCCGCACTGCTTGACGAGCTCAGCGACGAAGAGCGCAAGGTCGCGATCGAATTCGCCCGCGACGCACACTGGTACGACCGCGCCGTGTTCACCATCGGCGACAAGCCCGACGACCTGCGCTACTACTCGCTGCGTTTCCCGCTGCACCACGAAAACGTGCTGCGCCGCGAAGCCCGCCGCCACAACGTCGACCCGGCCTGGGTCGCCGCCCAGACCCGCGCCGAAAGCGCCTTCATGCCGCGCGCGCGTTCGCACGCCAACGCCATGGGCCTGATGCAGCTGCTGCCGTCCACGGCCGAACGCACCGCCCGCAAGCTGGGGCTCGCCTGGACCGGCGCGGCCAGCCTGTACAACCCGGAAACCAACATGGTGCTGGGCATCGCCCACCTGCGCCACGAACTCGACGACCACGGGGGCATCGCCTACCAGGCCATCGCCGCCTACAATGCGGGCCCGGCGCCGGTGAAACGGTGGAACCGGGACCGCCCCGGCTTCGACCCGGACCTCTGGATCGAAACGGTCACCTACAAGGAAACCCGCGAGTACGTCGCCCGCGTGCTTGCCTTCAGCGTCATCTACGACTGGCGCCTGGACGGCACCGCGGTGCCGGTTTCCGAACGCATGCTCGGCCGCACCGTGGCCACGTCCGCCCGCCGCCCCTTTGCCTGCCCCCTTCCGACAGGTCCAGACTCCACGCCATGACCCCGCTCAAGCTCGTCGTGCTCGGTGGCACCGGTTTCATCGGCCGCCACCTGGTCGCCCGCCTCGCCGCCGACGGCCACGCCGTCACCCTGCTCAGCCGCAACCTGGGCCCGCATTACGATCGCCTGCTGCCGCCGGGCGTGGCGCTGCGCGAGGTCGATGTGTACGACCCGGACGTGCTGCGCAGTGCCTTCGCCGGCGCCGACGCGGTGATCAACCTGGTCGGCATCCTCAATGAAAAGGGCGACAACGGCCGCGGCTTCCGCCGTGCGCACGTGGAGCTGACCAAGCTGGTGATCGCCGCGATGCAGCTGGCCGGCGTGCGCCGCCTGCTGCAGATGAGTTCGCTCAACGCCGGCCGCGGCCGCAGCCACTACCTCAAGTCGCGCGGCGAAGCCGAAGCGGCGGTGAAGGCCTCGGGCCTGGACTGGACCATCTTCGAACCGTCCGTGGTGTTCGGCCCCGGCGACGGCCTGTTCTGCCGCTTCGCCGCCCTGCTGCGCATCGCGCCGGTGATGCCGCTGGCGCGCGCGAAGGCGAAATTCGCGCCGGTGTACGTGGGCGACGTGGTCGAAGCGATGCGCCGCTGCCTGCACCTGCGCGGCAGCCGCGGCGAGGTCTACGAACTCTACGGGCCCGACGTGTTCACCCTGGCCGACATCGTGCGTTTGACCGCGCGCCAGATGGGCCTGCGCCGCTGGGTGCTGCCACTGCCCGATGCGCTGGGCCGGCTGCAGGCCCTGGTGTTCGACTTCGTGCCGGGCAAGCCGTTTTCGTCCGACAACTTCCGCTCGCTGATGACCGATTCGGTCGGCGGCATCGACGGCCTGCACCGCCTGGGCATCCCGGCCACGCGCGTGGCCGACAAGCTGCCGGTCATCCTGGGCCACGTGGACGAACGCCAGGCCCGCTACCAGCGCTTCCGCGCGGCGCGCTGAGCCGATGCAACGCTACCTGGTCGGCGGCGCCGTTCGCGACCGGCTGCTCGGCCAGCCGGGGGGCGACCGCGACTGGGTGGTGGTGGGCAGCACGCCCGAGGACATGATCCGCGCCGGCTACCTGCCGGTGGGCAAGGACTTCCCGGTCTTCCTGCACCCGGAAACGAAGGAGGAACACGCGCTGGCGCGCACCGAGCGCAAGACCGCGCCCGGTTACCACGGCTTCGTCTTCCACGCCGCGCCCGACGTCACCCTGGACCAGGACCTGGCCCGGCGCGACTTCACCATCAACGCCATCGCGCAGGCCGAGGACGGCAGGCTGACCGACCCGTTCGGCGGCGCGGCCGACGTCGAGGCGCGCGTGCTGCGGCACGTCTCGCCGGCGTTCGCCGAGGACCCCGTGCGCATCCTGCGTGCAGCGCGCTTCCTGGCGCGCTTCGCGCCGCTGGGTTTCACGGTGGCGCCGGAAACGCTGGCGCTGATGCGCGACATGGTGGCGGCCGGCGAAGTCGACCACCTGGTGCCGGAACGCGTGTGGCAGGAGCTGAAGAAGGCGCTGGAAATGCCGCGCCCGTCGGCGGCGATCGCGCTGTTGCGCGAGTGCGGCGCCCTGGCGAAGCTGCTGCCGGAAGTGGATGCGCTCTACGGCGTGCCGCAGCGCCCGGAATACCACCCGGAAGTGGACACCGGCGTGCACGTGCAGATGGTGATGGACATGGCGGCGCGCCTGGCGCCGGGCGACGCACTGGTCGGGTTTTGCGCGCTGACCCACGACCTGGGCAAGGCGCTGACGCCCACGGACAAGCTGCCCCGCCACATCGGCCACGAACATTCCGGCGTGCGCCCGCTGCGCGCGGTGTGCGCGCGCTACAAGCTGCCTTCCGAATACGCCGCGGTCGCCGAGATCTGCTGCCGCGAACACCTCAACGTGCACCGGCTGGCCGAGCTGCGCCCGGACACCGTGCACGAACTGCTCTCGCGCTGCGACGCCTTCCGAAAACCCGAACGCGTGCGCCAGCTGGCGCTGGTGTGCGAAGCCGATTCCCGCGGCCGGCTGGGCCGCGAAGACGCCGACTACCCCTCGGCGCGGCTGCTGGTGACGCTGCACGCCGCCGCCGCGTCGGTGTCGGCCGGGCACGCGGTGGCCAAGGGGCTGTCCGGCCCGGCGGTGGGCGAATGGCTGCGCAAGGCGCGCATCGAGGCCATCAAGGCGGCCAGGGCGTCGACGCCTCCGTAGGCAGGCCCCGGGCCGTCCCTACGTGTTCCTTGCGCGGAACAGTTTCCGATCCACGCGCTCGAGCAGGCACTGCAGCGGCGTGAACGTCAGCGACAGCCCCACCGCCACGCCCAGCGTATTGGCCAGGGCGTCGCGCACGTCGCCCAGGCGCACCCGGGTGAGGTTGGCCTGGGCCACCTCCATGGCGATGCCCAGCGCCACCAGGCCCAGGGCCGCCAGCAGGTGCGCGCGCCGCGTGCGGAACGTCCACACCGCCCAGGCCGACAGCACGAAGTAGGCCAGGAAGTGCCCCAGCTTGTCCGAGTGCGCCGGCCCCGGCAGGGCCACCGGCGGCATCAGCGACAGCGCGATGCACAGCCCCCAGCCCAGCATCCACAGACCCAGCCAAAGCCCGGGGAAACGAAAGGCGCGCAGCATCACAGCCGGCGGCTCAGGTCGCCGCGTGCGAATCGCGGCCGGATATCCACGCCTCGCTGGAAGGCCATGGCCTGGAAACGTTCGCCCATTTCACCGGGCAGCGTCAGGCGTTTGACCTCGTTGGTGCGGGCCAGGCGGGCCACCGGGTCGTCGATGGCTTCGATGGCCGCCAGGCATTCGGGCAGGCCGCTGTTGATGAGGAAGCTGGCCTGGGCGCTGTAGCCGGCCAGCTCGAATCCGGCGCCGACGCCGGCTTCGGCCAGCGCCGTGAAGTCCACGAAGGCGGTGATGTCGGTCAGCCCCGGCAGGTCGAAGGGGTCGCCGTGCGCATGGTGCTGCCGATGGCAGACCAGGGTGCCGTCGTCGCGTTCGGGCAGGTAGTACTCGCGGCGCGGGTAGCCGTAATCAACGAACAGCATGGCGCCGTCGCGCAGCAGCCCGCCCACCGCCTGGATCCAGTACGGCAGCTGCGGCAGCAGTTCCGACCGGTAGCCGTCGGCGAAAGGCGTGCCGATGTCGCGTTCGACGTGGCGCACCGCCGCGTGCAAGAGGGCGTCGGCCGGCTGGTCGACGCGGGTCAGTCCGCCGTCGGCGCCCAGGGCTACGTATTCTTCGAACACCTCGCCGTCGCGGATCGCGAAGCGCGGCGTCGGCAGGGCGTCGATGACTTCGTTGGCGAACAGGAAACCGCGCCAGGCCTTTTCCGGCGGGCCATCGAGCCAGTGCACGCGGTCGAACAGGCGTGCGGGCAGCGATTCGCGCAGGCGTTCGAGCTGGCGTTCACGCAGGTCGGCGCTGGGCTCGAGGATGAGATAGCGCGCGGGCAAGGCGTCGAGTTCGTCCAGCCGGCGCAGCGCGGCTTCGGCGAAAGCGCCGCTGCCGCCGCCCAGTTCCAGGAACTCCGCGCGCCCGCCCAGCTGTCCGAACACGTCGGCCGCGCAGGCCGCCACGCACGCGGCGAAGGTCGGGCCCAGCTCCGGTGAGGTGACGAAATCACCGGCGGCGCCGAATTTGCGTGCGCCGGCGCTGTAATACCCCAGCCCCGGCGCGTACAGCGCCAGCTCCATGTAGCGGGAGAAGGGAATCACGCCGCCGGCGGCGGCCAGCTGGTCCTTGACCAGGGCCAGCAGGCGGTCGCTGTGGGCCCGGGCATCGGCGCCGGGCGCCGGCATTCTTGCGCTCATGTTGGAATCTTCATCGGCCAACGCGCAGGATACCGGCAAACCCGCGGAGCTCCTGAATGTCCACCGACCGTCCCGTCGCCCTCATCACCGGTGCCGCCAAGCGCGTCGGCGCCGTGATCGCCCGCCGCCTGCATGCCGCCGGCTTCGACCTGGCCCTGCACCACCGCGGCTCGGCCGACGCCATGGCCACGCTGGTGGCCGGGCTGGAGGCCGCGCGCGCCGGCAGCACCCTGGTGCTGCAGGCCGAGCTGGCCGACCCCGCCGCGCCGGCGGCGCTGGTTCAGGCCGTGCAGGCGCGTTTCGGCCGGCTCGACGCGCTGGTGAACAACGCCAGCAGCTTCCGGCCGACGCCGGTCGGCGAAGCGACGCCGGCGGATTGGGACGACTTGTTCGCCTCGAACGCCCGGGCGCCGTTCTTCCTGGCCCAGGCCGCCGCGCCGCTGCTTCGGCAGGCCGGTGGCGCCATCGTCAACCTGGGCGACATCTACGGCGAACGCCCCCTGCCCGCGCACACCATCTACTGCATGGCCAAGGCGGCGCTGCTGATGATGACCCGGTCGCTGGCGCGCGAACTGGGCCCCGAGGTGCGCGTGAACGCGGTGGCGCCGGGTGCGGTGATGTGGCCCGAGGAAGGCAAGGCCGAACATGAGAAGCAGGCGATGCTGGCGAACACCGCGCTCGGGCGCGCCGGCGAACCGGACGACGTGGCCGAAGCCGTGCGCTGGCTGGTCCAGGACGCCCGCTACACGACGGGCGAGGTCATCCGCGTCGACGGCGGCCGGTCCGTGAACATGTAGGAGCGCCCGAGGGCGCTCCTGCCGCAGGGCGGTTATTTCGGGCGGAACGCGGCCTGCAGTTCGCCGCCGGAGAAACCTTCCGGCGCCTGGCCGTCGACGGCGTAGCGATAGACCGCGGCGGAATAGACGCCAGACAGCGCGGCCTGGAACACCGCCACGCCGGCCACCGCGATGACGCCGACGACCACGGCCACGGTGGCGAACTTGGGGCCGCCCAGCATGGCCGCGCCGACCACCATCGCGATCGCCAGCACCACCACCGCGGTGGTGATCAGGCCGAAGGCGAAGTTGATGCCGACGTTGCCGACCACGTTTTCACCCCAGGTGCGCTTGAGCAGGGTGACGCTTTCCTTCACCGCGTCGATCGGCCCGACGTCGCGGGTCACCAGGATCGGCACCACCAGGAAGGTGGCGAAGGTCCAGGCCATGCCGACCAGGTTGAGGATGATCCGGCCCACGAAGCCGGCGCGTTCACCCAGGACCTTGAGCACGATGCCGACGGTGGCGGCGATGGCGGCGTAACCCAGGATGACGCCGATCTTCGAGCGCGCGATGCGCAGGCCGTCGGCCACGGTCGGGTCGCCGCCCTCGAGGCGGATCATCGCCGCGCCCACCAGGGCGGTGTTGAAGAAGAAGATGACGAAGTACTGGGAGACATAGAAAAGGAAGCCGACCACGAAGCCGACCGGCCCGATCTCTCCGCCTTCGAACAGGCGCAGGCCCAGCACCGGCACCAGGAAGGTCAGCGCCACCAGCAGCGTGGCGATGCCCGAGATGACCGGGAACAGCAGCAGTTCCTTGTCGGTGCGCAGTACGCCGGCGCTGGCCTTGACCAGGTGCCAGCTGCGGGAAATCTTGTCGAACATGGCGTCTTCCTCCCCGAATGACGCCCCTGATTATGCGGCCTTGCTGCAGCGCCGCAAGGCCGGAAGTCACCCCTGCCCGGCGCCGTGTCCCGCATATAATCGGCGCGCCCCCGCCCAATGGACCTGTCGATGCCCTTGCGCGCCGCAGCTTTCATGATGATCGCCAGCCTCGGTTTGCTGCTGGCGGCCTGCCGCCCCAGCGAGCCGGTGCCGGCCGCGCTTCCCGCCTCCGGCGTGCAGGACCCGCAGGCAAGCGCCGTGCCCGCCCCGGCGCCGGCGCGCCACGTCGCCGCGCACTGGTTCGGGCGACAGTGGCCGAAGAACTTCCTTTCCGGCTTCCGGCGTGAGCACGTGGCGGAGGATTTCGCCCGGCTGCGCGCCGACGGCTTCGACACGGTGGTGCTGCTGGTGGCCTGGGGTGATTTCCAGCCGGTGTTCGAACCCTGCTGCCGGTACGACGAGCGTGCCTTCGAACG
Source organism: Arenimonas soli (assembly GCF_014643775.1). Taxonomy (GTDB): domain Bacteria; phylum Pseudomonadota; class Gammaproteobacteria; order Xanthomonadales; family Xanthomonadaceae; genus Arenimonas; species Arenimonas soli. The sequence continues at coordinate 36,449 of NZ_BMKC01000003.1, read as the reverse complement.
CCTGCGATTCCTGCTTGACCGCGCCGACGAGGCCGGCCTGAAGGTGATGCTGCGACTGGGTTACGGCTGGAGCTTCCACCCCGAAGCCGGCGACATCGGCGAACGCCAGCAGCGGGTGCTGAACCAACCGGAGGTGCGCGCCGCCTTCCACGCTTTCCTGCAGCGCGTGTCCCGCGAAGTGCAGGACCGCGAGTCGGTGGTGCTGGCCTTCATGAGCTGGGAAGACCTGTGGCTGCGGCGCGTGGATGAAAGCGCGCGCGCCGACTGGCTGGCCTACCTGGCCACGCTGCCCGCCAACGAGGCACGCAGCGACGCCCTGCCCGATCCCGTGCAGGATGCCCGCCTGTTCCACGGTTACTGGGACTGGCTGCTGGTCGAGCGATTCATGAAGCCGGCCGCGGACCTTTTCCCGGCGCTGTCGCTGGAAGTGCGCGTGGACAGCGACCCGCGCTTTGAAACCGGTCCCGACGGCCAGCCGGTGGTCGCCGAATGGATTGGCCATCCCGGCATGCTGGCCCTGCCCGCGGGCCAGCCGCTGACAATCTACTGGGCGCCCTACTGGGGCGCGCTAAACCAGGGCGAACGCCTGCCGGCCGAACGCAGCCTGGAATTGCTGGACACGATGCTGGGGCAGTTCGCCCAGGCCGGGCGGCCGATGTTCATCGACCAGTTCAACTTCGTCGACAACACGCCCGGCCACGACAACAACGCCGTCATCCGCCCGGAGGACACGGCCGCCTTCCTGCACGCGGCGGTGTGCACGATGGCCGCGCACCCGGTGATGGGCTACGGGCTGTGGACCACCCGCGACTACGCCGAAAACCCGCTGCACAACCCGGCCTTCGGCTACGGACTGGAAGGCTGGACGCTGCAGCGCGCCCAGGGCGCCGCCGATGCCGCGCTCGAGCCACTGGCCTCGGGCGATTTCCAGCTGGCGTTCGCCGATGGCGATCAACTCCGGCAATGGGTGCCACGCCGCCACGGCCGCCTTCCGCGCACCGGCGACGCCCTGCAGGACCAGGTTTGCGTGCAGGCGGAGGTGCGCACGCCGGGCGTGATCGAAGTGCGCGCCGGTGCGGAACCGGCATCCCTGGCCTTCGATGCCACCGGGCTGCAGCGCCGTTGCGCGCCGATCGCGCCCGCCCCCGGCGAAAGCGAACTTGAGGTTTTGCTGCTCGCCCGCGGCGGCGACTTCGCGCTGCGCGACGTGCTGCTTTTCGACCACGTTCAATACGGCGGCCTGTACGCGCTCGATGGCACGCCGGCCCCGCTGCTCGAACCCGTGCAGCGCATGAACCGCGACTTCGCCGACGGCGCCTCGCGCTGCCGCTAGGGCGAGGCGGCGGCCTACCCCAGGTCCAGCGACTCGGGCGCCGGCGGGGCCTTTCGGTCCGGATGCGCCGACCAAAGTTCGGCCAGCGTGCGGCCGTCGCCCGGCACGCGATGACCGGGCGCAACGTCGCACAGCGGCTTGAGCACGAAGGCGAACTGCAGCTCCGGTCGTGGCAGCCGCAGGTTGCCCGGGCCTTCGAGCACCAGGTCGTCGTAGAAGACGATGTCGATGTCCAGCGGCCGGCTGGAAAAACGCGGCCCGCTGCGGTCGCGGCCAAAACGGTCCTCGAGCGCGTGCAGCCAGTTATTGAGTTCGACCGGCGACAGGTCGGTGGTGATGACCGCCGCGGCGTTGAGGAAATCCGGGCCCTGAAAGCCCACCGCCGGGGTACGGTACACCGGCGAAAACACCACGTCGCCGAACTGTTCGCGCAGGGCGTGGGCGGCGCGGGCCAGGTTGTCGGCCGGCGCCAGGTTGCTGCCCAGGCTCAGCCAGGCGGTGCTCACGCGGTGCGCTGGCGCTCGATGATCACGCCCACCGCGCGCGAGCCGCGCACGGCGCCGGGCTTGGCCAGCTTCAGGCGCACGTGCTGCACGCCGAATTCTTCCAGGATGATCGCGGCGCAGCGTTCGGCCAGGGACTCGACCAGGCCGAAGTCGGACTCGGACACGAACTGGATGAGGCGCTTGCTGACGGCCTTGTAGTCGAGCGTGTCCTTGATGTCGTCGGTGGCGGCCGGACGGGTGTTGTCGAAGGCCATCTCGATGTCGAACACGACCGGCTGGCGGATCTTGCGCTCCCAGTCGTAGATGCCGATGACGCACTCGATCTCGAGCGCTTCGATGAAAACCTTGTCCATGTCAGTTCCTGGTCAAACGGACGGCAAGCTTGCCATGTCCCAGCGTGGCGTCACGGTGACGACGGCGGCTTCGTGCTGGCCGGCCATCAGCCGCAGGGCGCCGGCGAAGGCGATCATGGCGCCGTTGTCGGTGCAGAAGGCCGGGCGCGGGAAGCAGACGCGGGCGTCGCGTTTTTCCGCCAGCGCCTGCAGGCGTTCGCGCAGGCGGGCGTTGGCGCCGACGCCACCGGCCACCACCAGGGTGCGGGCGCCGGTCTGGTCGAGCGCGCGCTGGCACTTGATGGCCAGGGTCTCGACCACGGCGTCCTCGAAACCGCGGGCGATGTCGGCCCGGGTTTCCGGGGTCTGGTCCGATCCCTGCCAGGCCAGCAGCACCTGGGTCTTGAGCCCGGAGAAGCTGAAATCGAGCCCGGGCCGGTCGGTCATCGGCCGGGAGAAGCTGAACAGGCCGGGGCGGCCGGATTCGGCCAGGCGGGCCAGTTCCGGGCCGCCGGGATAAGGCAGGCCCATCATCTTGGCGGTCTTGTCGAAGGCCTCGCCGGCGGCGTCGTCCAGGGTTTCGCCCAGCAGGCGGTATTCGCCCACGGCGGCCACTTCCACCAGCTGGGTGTGGCCACCCGAGACCAGCAGGGCCACGAAGGGCGGCTTCAGGCCCGGGTCCTCGAGCAGGGGCGCCAGCAGGTGGCCTTCCATGTGGTGAACGCCCACGGCCGGCCGGTCCAGGGCCCAGGCCAGGGCCCGGCCGGTGGCGGCGCCGACCATCAGGGCGCCCACCAGGCCGGGGCCGGCGGTATAGGCCACGCCGTCGAGGTCGGCCGGGGCCAGCCCGGCTTCGGCCAGGACCTGGCGGACCAGGGGCAGCAGCTTGCGCACGTGGTCGCGGCTGGCCAGTTCGGGCACCACCCCGCCGTACTGGGCATGCAGGCTGATCTGGCTGAACAGGGCGTGCGCCAGCAGGCCGCGGTCGGTGTCGTAGACCGCCACGCCGGTTTCATCACAGCTGGTTTCGATTCCCAGGACGCGCATGTGCCTGTTTTTTCGGGATTTCGGGAGGGGTGCGGGAGGAAAAGGCGGGGCTGGCTTGCCTGCCGGCGCCGGACCCGCGTATCATACGCGGCTCGCCGGTGTTGCCGTGCGACATCCATAGATCCCAGGAATCGAACATGCCGTCTGTCAAAGTCCGCGAAAACGAGCCGTTTGAGTTTGCGCTGCGTCGCTTCAAGCGCACTTGCGAAAAGGCCGGCGTCCTCGCCGAGACCCGCAAGCGCGAGTACTACGAGAAGCCGACCCAGGAGCGCAAGCGCAAGGCCGCCGCCGCGGTGAAGCGCCAGCTGCGCCGCAGCTCGCGCGACGTCACCAAGCGCCAGCGCCTTTACTGAGCCGCGTTGCTTGCCAGAAAGCCGGCACGCGCGAGCGTGGCCGGCTTTTTGTGTTTCTGGCGCCACCCCGGCGCCGTGTATGCCTGACCTGCGGAGAACCCCGATGAGCCTCAAGACCCAGCTGACCGAAGACATGAAGGCCGCGATGAAGTCCGGCGAGAAGGACCGCCTGGGCGTGGTCCGGCTGATCCTGGCCGCGATCAAGCAAAAGGAAGTGGACGAGCGCGTCGAAATGACCGACCCGCTGGTGCTGGCCGTGCTGGAAAAGATGGTCAAGCAGCGCAAGGACTCGATCAGCCAGTACGAAGCCGCCGGCCGCGAAGACCTGGCCGCGGTCGAACGCTACGAACTGGGCGTGCTCGAGGCCTACCTGCCGGCCAAGATGGCCGAAGCCGAGATCCAGGCCGCCATCGACGCCGCCAAGGCCGAAACCCATGCCGCGGGCCCGGCCGACATCGGCAAGCTGATGGGCGTCCTGAAGCCGCGCCTGGCCGGCAAGGCCGACATGGGCCTGGTTTCCCAGCTGGTCAAGAAGTCCCTGGCCGGCTGATTCAAAAATGGGGTCAGAGAACATATTCGTTTCAAACGAATATGTTCTCTGACCCCATTTTTTAGTGTCATGCTTGGGTGACATGGCTCGTATCCCGGACGCCTTCATCGACGACCTGCTCGCCCGGACGGATATCGTCGAGGTGGTGGGTTCGCGCGTGCCGCTCAAGCGGCAGGGGCGGGAGTATTCGGCGCGGTGCCCGTTCCACGACGAGCGTTCGCCCTCGTTCACGGTGTCGCCGACCAAGCAGTTCTACCACTGCTTCGGCTGCGGGGCGCACGGCACCGCCATCAGCTTCCTGATGAACTACGACCGCCTCGAGTTCCTCGACGCGGTCGAGGAACTGGCCAAGCGCGTGGGCATGGAAGTACCGCGCGACACCCGCCAGCGCAACGAGTCGGGCGAATCGCGCGAGCTCTACCTGGCCGTCGACGCCGCCGCGAAGTTCTTCCAGCAGCAGCTCGAAGGCAGCGCGAAGGCCCGGGCCTATCTCGAGAAACGCGGTGTCGATGCCGAAAACCGGGCGCGCTTCGGCATCGGCTACGCGCCCGACGGCTGGGAAGGCCTGAAGTCCGCCCTGGGCACCGACGAGCGCCGGCTGGCGCTGCTGGAAAAGGTCGGCCTGTTCTCGCGCAACGACGCCGGCCGCGTCTACGACAAGTTCCGCGACCGGGTGATGTTCCCCATCCACGACCGCCGCGGCCGCGTCATCGCCTTCGGCGGCCGCGTGATGGAGAAAGACGACGGCCCCAAGTACCTCAACTCGCCGGAAACCCCGCTCTTCCACAAGGGCCGCGAACTCTACGGCCTGTGGCAGGTGCGCCAGGCGCACGCGAAGATCCCGCGGCTGATCGTCGTCGAGGGTTACATGGACGTGGTGGCGCTGTTCCAGTACGGCGTCAACACCGCCGTCGCCACGCTGGGCACCGCGACCACGCCCGACCACGCCGAGCTGCTGTTCCGCAACGCCGCCGACGTGTACTTCTGCTTCGACGGCGACCGCGCCGGCCGCGGCGCCGCCTGGAAGGCGCTCGAATCGGTGCTGCCGCGCATGCGCGACGGCCGCCAGGCGTTTTTCCTGTTCCTGCCCGACGGCGAAGACCCCGACAGCATCGTGCGCAAGGAAGGCGCGGCCGGCTTCGACGCACGGCTGGCGCAGGCGACGCCGCTGTCGGAGTTCTTCTTCAACGAATTGTCCAAGGACGTGAACCTGGCCGGCATGGAGGGCAAGGCGCGCCTGGCGGAACGGGCCAAGCCGCTGGTCGCCGGCATTCCAGACGGCGCCTTCCTCGACCTGATGAAGCAGCGCCTGACCGAACTGACCGGCGTCGGCCAGCGCGCGCCGGCGGCCGAGCCCACGCGCCCCACCCCGTCCATGCGCGGCGGTCGCGGCGGCGCGCCGGCGCCGCGGCGCAGCCTGGTGCGCACCGCCATCGCCCTGCTGCTGCAGAAGCCAACGCTTTCCGACGTCATCCAGCCGCCCTACCGGTTCGCGGTGCTGCGCCAGCCCGGCATCCCGCTGCTGGTGGAGCTGCTGGAACTGGTGCGCGGCCGCCCCGGCATCACCACCGGTGCCGTGCTGGAACACTTCGCCGGCCGCGAAGAAGAAGCGGCGCTGCAGAAACTCGCCCTGCAGGGATTCCCCGGCGAAGAATCGGCCTGGGGCCATGAACTGGTCGACGCCCTGGTCCAGCTCGACCGCCAGGTCAGCCAGCAGCGCATCGACGAACTGCAGGCGCGCATCCGCGAAGTCGGCATGTCCGGCCTGTCCGACGTGGAAAAGGCTGAACTGCGCGAACTGCACGCCACCCCCCGATAGGAGACCGCATGGCCATCGAAGCCGGCACCCGCGAGCTCGCCCCCAGCCTGGAACGCCTGGTCGAGGAAATGCATGCCTGGCTGGCCTACTTGCCACTGCTGGCGGTGGCGCTGGTCGTGGTGCTGCTGGCCTGGCTGCTGGGCCGCTGGCTGTCGCAGCGCGCGCTGGTGGGCCGCATGGCGCGCCGCAACCCCTTCATGCAGGACCTCGCCCGCACCACCGTGCGCTGGGCCGTGCTGCTGGCCGGCGTGCTGATTGCCCTGGAAATACTCAACGCCACGGCCCTGGTGGGCGCCGTGCTTGGCACCGCCGGCGTGCTGGGCGTGGCCCTGGGCTTCGCCTTCAAGGACATCCTGGAAAATTACCTGGCCGGCCTGCTGATGAGCCTGCGGCAACCGTTCGCGCCGCGCGACCACGTGGTGATCGACGGCAACGAAGGCGTGATCGTCGCGCTGACCTCGCGCGCGACCATCCTGATGACGCTCGACGGCAACCACCTGCGCCTGCCCAACGCGATGGTCTTTCGCGGCGTCACGCTCAACTACACGCGCAACCCCAGCCGGCGCTTCGAGTTCGACATCGGCGTCGGCGTGGACGAAGACCTGGTGCGCGCCCAGTCGCTGGGCGTGGAAACCCTGCGCGACGTCGAGGGACTGCTGTCCGACCCACCGCCGCGCGCGCGGATCATCGGGCTGGGCGACTCCAGCGTGAAGGTGCGCTATTTCGGCTGGGTGGACCAGCGCAGCCATGACTTCGGCACGGTCATGGGCGAAGCCATCCGCCGCGTGAAGCTGGCGCTTGAACGCGCCGGCTTCGACATGCCCGAGCCCACCTACCGCGTGCAGATCAGCAACTCGCCCGCCGCAAGCGCCAGGGCGGCCCCGCCGGCGGCACCTGCGGAGCAAACACCGACGCAGACGCCCGTCGACACCCGCGTCCGGGACGACATCGACCGGCAAATCGACCAGGAACAACGCGAGACATCCGGCGAAAACCTGCTCGACCCCTCGGCGCCGCGCGAATAGCCGTCCCCGTTCCCCGACGGTATGCTGCGGGCCTGACCACACCGGGGAATCCACGCATGCGTTTGATCGTGATGATGCTGACCGCGGCCCTGCTGGCGCCGCCCGTCCTGGCCGAGTCCCCGGTCGAACCCGTCAAGCCGCGCACGCCCGTTGAACGCCTGGACGTCGGCAACCGCATCAGCGAAAACCTGCCGGACGTGCCGGCCGAATTGGTCGAACGCCTCAACCGCTACCAGAACACCCGCGGCGCCAGCTTCTCGGGCTGGCTGCCCGACGGCAGCCTGGTGATCAGCACGCGCTTTGGCGAAACCAGCCAGGTGCACCGCGTACGCGAACCCCTGGGCATGCGCGAACAAATCACCTTCTACAACGAGCCGCTTTCGGCCGTCACCACCACGCCAGGCAGCAACGGCTTCGTGTTCGGCAAGGACGTGGGCGGCTCGGAGTTCTGGCAGCTTTTCTGGTACGACCTGGACGCGCGCGAAGCACGCCTGCTGACCGACGGCGGCCGCAGCCAGAACGCCGGCCCGCTGTTTTCGAAGGATTCCAGGCAGCTGGCCTGGGCCAGCACCGCGCGCAACGGCAGGGACTACGACCTGTGGGTGCGCGACCTGGCCACCGGCGAATCGCGCATCGTGCTGCAGGAAGGCGGCATGTGGCGGCCAACGGACTTCTCGCCGGACGGCAAGCGCCTGCTGGTGATGAAGTACGTCTCGGTCAACGAAGCCTACCCCGGTGAAGTGGACCTGGCGTCGGGCAAGCTGCGCCTGTTCCCGGTGGACGGCGGCAGGGCCGGGTTCAGCGCCTTCCGCTACGGGCCCGATGGCCGCAGCGTCTATTACGTGTCGGACGAGGAGCGCGAGTTCCAGACCCTGCGCCACCACGACCCGCGCGGCGGCGCACCGACGCTGGTCAGCGGCCACATCCCCTGGAACGTGATGGACCTGGACATCGCCGCCGACGGCCGCCACCTGGCCTACGCCACGAACGAAGACGGCATCAGCAAGCTGCACGTGCTCACCCTGCCCGGCCATGAGGAAGTCGCGCTTCCCGAACTGCCGATCGGCGTGATCGGCAATTTCGGCTTTTCCCCCGACGGCAAGCGCCTGGCGCTGACGCTCAACAGCGCGACCTCGCCCAGCGACGTGTACGTGGTGCAGCTTGGCGACAATGCGCTGGTGCGCTGGACCCGAAGCGAAGTCGGCGGCCTGGACGCGTCACGTTTCCGCGCGCCCGAACTGGTGCGCTTCCCCACCTTCGACGAGCTGGATGGCCAGCCGCGCACCATCCCCGCCTTCTACTACCGGCCCGAGGGCGACGGCCCCTTCCCGGTGGTGGTGAGCATCCACGGCGGCCCGGAATCGCAGGCCTTCCCGACCTTCAATCCATCCACGCAGTTCCTGCTCAACGAACTGCAAGTGGCCGTGCTGGTGCCCAACGTGCGCGGCTCGGCCGGCTACGGCAAGACCTACCTGCAGCTCGACAACGGCCTGCTGCGCAAGGACTCTGTGAAGGACATCGGCGCCCTGCTCGACTGGATCGCCACCCGCCCCGAGCTCGACGCAGACCGCGTGGGCGTGATGGGCGGCAGCTACGGCGGCTACATGGTGCTGGCGTCGATGGTGGACTACCCCGAACGCATCCGCGCCGGCATCGACGTGGTCGGCATCTCCGACTTCGGCACCTTCCTCAAGAACACCGAAGACTACCGCCGCGACCTGCGCCGGGCCGAGTACGGCGACGAACGCGTGCCGGAAATGAAGGCCTTCCACGACCGCATCGCGCCGCTGAACAACGCCCATCGCATCACGTCACCGCTGTTCGTTGCCCAGGGTTACAACGACCCCCGGGTGCCCTGGACCGAGGCCGAGCAGATCGTGAAAGCGGTGCGCGGCAACGGCGGCGAGGTCTGGTACCTGATGTTCAAGGACGAAGGCCACGGCTTCCGCAAGAAGGGCAACAGCGATTATTTCGGTGCGGCGGCCATGCTGTTCTGGCAGGAGCACCTGCTGGCCGACTAGCGGGTCGGGGACGGGTGCACTGCACCCGTCCCGCTTCCTTACTGGCCGGCGACCGCCTGCGGCGCCCGGTACTGCGGCTTCGGGTGGCGCAAGGCTTCCATGGCGAAGTTGCTGACCGACGAGCCCGCGAACCACACCGGCACCAGCACCGTGGCTTCCTGGGCGCGGCCGGCGCTGCGGGCCGGCTCGAAGCGCCAGCGCTTCACCGCCGCCAGGGCATTGCGCTCGTACACGTCGGTGAGCTTGCTGTCGTGGACTTCCACGTCCACCGGCGTGCCCGTGCTGTCGAGCCTGACCTTCATGACCATGCCGTAGGCCACCAGGGTTTCCGGGCGCACGCTGGCCAGGAACGGCAGGCGGGCGGGCTTGGCCAGGCGGATGCGCGGCGGCTGGTAGTCGGCGGCGTCGGCGCCCGGGTTGGCGCCTGCGACCAGCACCACCTTGGGTTCGGTGACCTCGAGCAGCCCGGACTCCGTCGTCGGCATGGGCGGCGGCGGCAGCGGTGGGTTCTGGCTGTAGGCGTAGATGCGCTCCGGGTAAGGCGGCGGCGCCAGCGGCGCGCGCTGCGGCTGGACGACGCCGGCCGTCGCCGTCCCGGATGCGGAGACGGTGGAAGCCTGGGGCGCCGGCGTGGTCGTGGTCTTGCCGGGGGCCGCCGTCGGGGCGATGGCCTCTGAAGCCGGCGCCGGCCCGGGCGCGGCGACCGGAGCCACGGAAGCCACCGGGCGTACCGGTGCCGGCGCAACCGCGGGCGCCACGGCGACCGCGGCGAAGGCGACCGCAGGCACGGCCGACGGCGCAGGCGCGGGTACGCTGCCTTCGACGGCGAGTGGCGGCAGGGGCGCCGTCGCGGCCGCCACGGAAACGGCGGGCAGGGAAACGATGGTGGCCGGCTGCTGCTGCCACATCGCCGTCGCGGCGGCGGAGCTGGCTAGAACGGCGAGTCCGGCGCCCAGCATCAGCCGGGTGGTTCCCGGCAGGGGCTTCTTGAGCATGGAGATTCTCCAGGTGAGGGGATGGCTGGACTGCCATGCGCAGCCGACCGGCAGTCCAAGGTCGGCCAGCTGCGTATTGAGAAGCGCGGTCGCGTAGGCGCGACCGGCGCGGGGATGTCGGGCGAGCACGGCGGCGTCGCAGGCCAGTTCCTGGTCAAGCCGCAGCTTGGCGGCGGCCAGGTGCACCAGCGGGTTGAACCAGAACAGGCAGCGCATCGCGCAGGCCAGGGCGTTCATGGGCAGGTCGCCGCGGCGCAGGTGCACGCGTTCGTGGGCCAGCACCAGCTCGCGCTGCTGCGGGTCGTAGCGCTGCTCGAAATCGGCCGGCACGACGATGCGCGGGCGCAGCAGGCCGATCACCACCGGGCCGATGTCGTCGGCACTGGCCTGCCACAGGCCGGTGTCGCGCTTTTGCAGCGCCCCCAGTCGGCGGCGGAAGCGGCGCTGCTGCACCAGCAGCCAGCCGGCCAGGGCCAAGGCCCCGGCGGCCCAGGCCAGCAGGCCGGCGGTGAGCGCGCCGAACTGCGGGTCCCGGGACACCGGGGGGATCGACGCAGGGGAATGCGAAGCCACGCTGGCGACGGGCAGGCCCGCGGACAGGCTGGCCGACGGCAATGGCGGGCGCAGCGTCGGCGCAGCCGTCGCCATGACCTGTGGGCCCGAGGTCGGTTCGTGGGCCACGGGCACGTCGACCACGATCGTCGGCCCCGGCAGGCTGGTGGCCAGCAGCGCGGCCGGCAGCAAAAGGTAAAGCCACAACACCGCGCCGGCGCCCAGCCAGCGGCGCCACAGCGGGCGCAGCGCCATCACCAGGCAGGCCGCCACGGCCAGCGCCAGGCCGGAACGAAGGAGCCAGTCGAAGATCTCAGCGGCCATCGTCGAAGTCCTCGATGAGCTTGCGCAGTTCGTCGATGTCGCGGCGGGTCAGCTTGCCCTGTTCGCCGAAGTGCGCGACCAGCGGCGCGACCCGGCCACCGAACAGGCGCTCGAGCACGCCGCTGGACTGTTCGGCCAGCCACTGTTGGTGGGTAAGGACGGGGCGGTAGCGGTAGCGCCGGCCTTCGCGTTCGGCCGACAACGCGCCCTTGGTCAGCAGGCGGTTGATGAGGGTGCGCACGGTGGCCTCGGCCCAGCCCTGCGGGCCGGCGACGGCGGCGATCAGGTCCTCGGCGGTGGCCTCGCCGGCCGCCCAGAGGGCCTTCATGACCTCGCTTTCGGCTTCGCTGATGGAGATCCCGGCCATGTCATTCCCTTTACACGCGTAATTGATGGTCAATTTACGCCTGTAAAACACAATGTCAAGCGCCCACGAAAAATGGGGTCAGGCGGGGACGAAGTCGAGGGTCTGGGTGGCGAGGGCGGCGGCGTCGCGCAGGAGCCAGTGGTCGGCCAGCAGGAAGGCGAACAGGGCCATCAGGTACACGATCGAATAGTTGAACACCTGCATCGCGTACCACTCGCTGGGCGGGTCGAGCAGGCGGATGGCGTACCACAGGAACACCGCGCCCAGCACCAGCGCGCCGCCCAGGTAGAACACGCCGCTCATGCCGGCCACGTAGGGCAGCACGGTCACCACCAGCAGCAGCACCGTGTAGAACAGGATCTGCCAGCGCGTGTAGGTGACGCCGTACACGACCGGCAGCATCGGGATAAGCGCCTTGGCGTAGTCGTCGCGGCGGAAGATCGCCAGCGCCCAGAAGTGCGGCGGCGTCCAGACGTAGATGATCAGCACCAGCAGCAGCGCGTGGTCGTAGTGCAGCGGCGCGCCGGCCAGGCCCCAGAACGACACACCCGCCGGCCAGCCCTTCACGGCCGCCCAGCCCAGCGCCGGCGGCGCCGCGCCGGCCAGGCCGCCGATGACGATGTTCTGCGGCGTCGCGCGCTTGAGGTAACCGGTGTAGATGACGGCGTAGCCGATCAGCGACGCGAAGGTGAGCGCCGCGGTGAATACGTTCACCCGCCAGGCCAGGATGAACATCGACACGGCGCCCAGCACCAGCGCGAAACCAAGCACCTGCGCCGGACGCAGCGAGCCGGTGGCCAGCGGCCGGTGCTGGGTGCGCGCCATCAGCACGTCGATGCGCTGGTCGAGCAGGTGGTTGATGGCCGCCGCCGAAGCCGCCGCCAGCCAGATGCCGACCGCGCCCAGCACCAGGCGTTCCCAGGGCCAGGCTTGGCCCGGCTCGATGGCCAGGAACATGCCAATGATCGCGGTGAACACGATCAGCGCCACCACGCGCGGCTTGGTCAGTTCCCAGTAGGCGGCCAGCGGCAGGCTCATTCCGGCGCCCGCAGCCGCGCCAGCAGCCCCACCACGGTGAACAGCAGCATGGCCGCGCCGGCGTTGTGCGCCACCGCCACCCACAGCGGCAGGCCCAGCACGATGTTGCTGATGCCCAGCGCGACCTGCGCGCACAGCAGCACCAGCAGCAGGCCGCCGGAATACCGCAGGCCGGTGGAACGCAGCAGCTTGAACGCGACCACCAGCAGGTGGCCGGCGACCAGGATGGCCATCAGCCGGTGCGCCATCTGGATGGCCACGCGCGCCGGGCCGTCGAGCACGCCGCCCTCGTAGTCCACGCCGATGCCGCGCCACAGGATGAAGCCTTCGCGGTAGTCCTGCTCGGGCCACCACTGGCCCAGGCAGGTCGGGTAGTCGGTGCCGCAGGCGAGCGCGGCGTAGTTGGCGCTGGTCCAGCCGCCCAGGGCGATCTGCACCACCAGCAGCACCAGGCCGATCCACAGCAGGCGCCGCAGCCTGGGCGCCTCGGCGCTGACCAGCGGGCCCCAGGGCGTGGTCTTCCAGGCCAGCCAGGTCAGCAGCGAAAGCGTCAGCAGGCCGCCCATCAGGTGCGCCATGACGATGACCGGCTTCACCAGCCAGATGACCGTCCACATGCCCAGCACCGCCTGGAAGACGATGACCATCAGCAGCAGCGTGGACAGGCGCGCGGCATCGACGTTCGACCAGCGCAGGGCCTGCACCAGCAGGATCAGTTCGCCGGCCAGCCACAGCGCGACGGAAAGTTCGTGGTTGGGCGCCATGCCCACGCCCATGTACACCGGGATCGACAGCCCGACCAGGGCCGACGCCGCCAGCACGCTGCCCACCCCGCCCTTGCGCTTGCGCGCGGCCAGCAGGGCCAGCGCCAGCACCAGCACGCCCAGCAGCGCGGCGATGTGGCGGTGGAACTGTTCGCGCCAGGCCTTGGAGACTTCGACGATACGTTCGTAGCCGGCGTTGGCGGCGGCGATCTCGTGGTCCTGGGTCGGCCAGGTGGCCTTGCCGTAGCACGTGGGCCAGTCCGGGCAGCTCAGGCCGGCGTTGGACAGCCGGACGAAACCACCGAACACGATCACGACCAGGGCCAGCAGCACGGCCGCCCAGGCAAGGCGATGGAAATGACGGGAGGGGGCGATCATCAGGGGCCTACTTCAACACACGTCCGAGGTCCTTGCGCAGGCCGGACGGATTGAAGCCCGGGGCGTAACGCAGGACGAGGTAACCATTGGGGTCGGCCAGGTAGGCCGGCAGCGCGTCGGGGCGCGCGGTGTCGGGCAGCTTCGCCGCCAGGGCCGGGCTGGGTTGCATGGGCACCAGGCCGGCGAATTCGGGGGCGCCGGCGGGCACCTCGCCGAACCACAGCACCTTCAGGCGTTCGGCGTGGCGGCCTTCCGACACCCAGACCCGCTGCAGGGCGGCCAGCATCTGCGCGCAGGGCTCGCCGCAGCCTTCCGGCGCCACGAACACCACGTGCCAGTTGCGCTCGGCCGGCTGCCACTGCCAGTCGCTGCCATCGGCCTGTTTGAGGGCGAGCTCGCGCAGGTCCGGGTAGGGGTCGAGCATTTCGCCGATGTTGCGGGTCTGGCTGGGCTTCCAGCCGCCGAAGAACAGGCTGGCGGCGATGCCGAAGCTGCCCAGGAAAAAGGCCGCGACCAGCAGCAGCTGCAGACGCGAACGGGTCTTGGACGAGGTGGCGTTGTCGGGCGAAGTCATGGGCGTTTCCGGAACCACAGGAGAAGGGTCACCACCAGGGTGGCGAAGGCCAGGCCAAACCACTGGATGGCGTAGCCGCGGTGTTTTTCAGGAGGCAGCGTATTCGCCAGCACCTCAAGGTCGCGTTCATGGCCCAGCGGCAGCGCCGGGTCCAGGCGCAGCACGCGCGGCGCCAGCGCCGGCAGCTGCCAGGCGCGCGCGACCTCGGCCGGTTCCAGGTGCAGGGCCAGCCAGCGCTGGCCGCCGTCGCGTGATTCCAGGCCGCCGCCCAGGCGCAGGCCCACGGCCGGCGGCGGCGCCAGCAGGCCGGACAGGTCGGCGGGACCTGCCGGGCAGGCCTCGCGCGGCAAGGTGCGGTCGCCCGGCAAAGGCAGCCAGCCCAGGTCCACCAGCAGCGCCGTGCCGCTGTGCGGCTGGAAGGCGCAGTACAGGCGCACGCCCACGCGCTGGCCGCGGCGCTGGTTGTCCAGCCACAGCGGCGGCGTGTCGAGGAAGCGGCCACCGCCGGCGGCGCGGTTCACGCCCTGCGTGGTGTCGGCGGCCGACAGCGGCCAGGGCGCTTCGGCGCGCGCGGCCTCCGCGGCGTCGAGCATGGCCTGCTTTTCCAGCCCGCGGCCCCACTGCCAGTTGCCCAGCGCCGAAAATCCCAGCACCAGGCACAGGCCGAAGAGCGCGGGCAGGACGCGGCGTTTCACCACCGGAGTGCCCGGTAGGCGGATAATGCGCGGCAGACATCACCACCGGCCCTTTGCATGAGCAGTGAACTCAAGACCCTGGTCGTCGTCGGATTCTTCATTTTCATCCTGTGGAACCTGGGCGCCGGCTTGTATTACATGATGGTGGACAAGGGGCGCAGCAAGCGCACCGTGAACTCCCTGAGCTGGCGCATCGGCCTGTCGGTCGCCATGATCGTGCTGGTGATCATCGGCATCGCCACCGGCCTGGTCGAACCGCACGGCATCGGCCGCGCCGGCCCTTAAAGCAGCGGGCCGGCGCAAGGCCGGCCCACGTTTTCCGGTTTGTCCGCGTGATCAGATCACGTAGACGAACATGAACAGGCCAAGCCAGACCACGTCCACGAAGTGCCAGTACCAGGCCACGGCTTCGAAACCGAAGTGGTGGTCGGGGCTGAAATGGCCCCGGAGGCAGCGCAGCCAGATGATGGCCAGCATGATCGTACCCAGCATCACGTGCATGCCGTGGAAGCCAGTAAGCATGAAGAAGGTCGAGCCGTAGATGCCCGAGCCCAGCGTCAGGCCCAGCTCGGCATAGGCGTGGTAGTACTCGTAACCCTGCACCACCATGAAGATCGCGCCCAGCGCGATGGTGGCGCCCAGCCAGAACAGCAGCGCACCGCGCTTGTTGGCCTTCAGGGCGTGGTGGGCGATGGTGATGGTGACGCCCGACGAAAGCAGCAGCAGGGTGTTGACCAGCGGCAGGCCCCAGGCCGAGATGGTCTGGAAGGAGCCACCGATTTCCGCCGGACCATTGCTGGGCCAGCCGGCGCTGAAGCCCTGCCACAGGAACTGGTTGGTCAGCGCGCCGTCGCCTTCGCCCGACAGCCACGGCAGCGCGAACTGGCGCGTGTAGTACAGCGCGCCGAAGAAGGCCGCGAAGAACATGATTTCCGAGAAGATGAACCACATCATGCCCATGCGGAACGAGGCATCGACCTGGTCGTTGTAGCGGCCGGACACGGACTCGGCGATGACGTTGCCGAACCAGCCGAACAGCACCGCCAGCGTGGCCACCAGGCCGATGTAGAACACCGGCTCGCCCCAGCCATGGCCGTTGAACCAGTTCGCCACGCCCACCATGGTGGTGAACAGCGTGATCGAACCCACGAAGGGCCAGGGGCTGTGGTGGGGGACGTAGTAGATGTTCGGGTCGTCGTGGGTCTGTGCCATGGGGTTCCCCGGTACTCCTGGTGGGCCTTGGGTCACGGCGCGGTGCGGGCGGTGGCGGGGGCATGGGCGCCCTCGCCGACCCGGGCCGTGGCCGCGTCGTTGCTGAAGAAAGTGTAGGAAAGGGTGAGCGTCTGCACGTTGCCCGGCAGCGCCGGGTCAACGATGAAACGCACCGGCATCAGGCGCTCTTCGCCCGCGGCCAGCAGCTGTTCGGTGAAGCAGAAGCACTCGGTCTTGTTGAAGAAGGTGGACGCCGTGGACGGCGCCACCGACGGCGCGGCATTGCCGACGATCGCATGGTCGGAGATGTTGCGCGCGATGTAGTTCATTTCATACATCTTGCCCGGGTGCACCTGCATGGTGAGCTGGGTGGGCTTGAACTCCCAGGGCAGCTTCGAGTTCACCGTGGCGTCGAACTCGATGGTGACCGTGCGCGATTCATCCACCTGCAGCCCGGCCACCTGCGCTTCGCCGGCGGGGCCCTGTTCGAGCTTGATGCCGAAGACCTTTTCGCAGGCGATGCGGTACAGCGGCACCAGCGAGAACGCGAACACGAACGAGGCCGCCGAGACCAGGGCGATGGTCTTGAAGGTCTTGAGCGAACGGGTGTTCATGGCAGCACCGCCGTCAGCAGGAACGCCACGAAGATACCGGCGGCCACCAGCGCAAGCGCCAGCGCCGTGCGGCGGGCGTTGCGGCGGCGGGTCTCGTCGGTCTTGATCGGGCTGGGATTGTTCATGCCGGGCTGGCGGCGCCCCGGGCGGGGCGCCTGCACTCCTTAGTGGGTGATGTCGCCGTGGGCCAAGTCACCGTCCTTGATGACCGGCGGCAGGGTGAAGGTGTGGTGCGGGGCCGGCGAAGGCACCGTCCACTCCAGGCCCTTGGCGCCTTCCCAGACGCGCGGCTCGGCCTTGACGCCGCCACGGGCCGCCGACCAGATGATGTAGGCGAACAGCAGCTGGCTGATGCCGAAACCGAAGCCGCCGATGGTCGACCACATGTTGAAGTCGGCGAAGGCCATGTTGTAGTCCGGCACGCGGCGCTGCATGCCCGCCAGGCCCAGGAAGTGCTGCGGGAAGAACAGCAGGTTCACGAAGATCGTGGACAGCCAGAAGTGCCACTTGCCCAGCGACTCGTTGTACATGTGGCCGGTCCACTTGGGCAGCCAGTAGTACACGCCGGCCATGATGCCGAACACGGCGCCGGTGACCAGCACGTAGTGGAAGTGCGCCACCACGAAGTAGGTGTCGTGGTACTGGAAGTCGGCCGGGACGATGGCCAGCATCAGGCCCGAGAAACCGCCGATGGTGAACATGATCACGAAGCCCAGGGCGAACAGCATCGGGGTTTCGAAGGTCATCGAGCCGCGCCACATGGTGGTGACCCAGTTGAAGACCTTCACGCCGGTGGGAATGGCGATGAGCATGGTCGCGTACATGAAGTACAGCTCGCCGCCCAGGGGCATGCCCACGGTGAACATGTGGTGGGCCCACACGATGAACGACAGGAAGGCGATGGACGCGGTGGCGTACACCATCGCCTGGTAACCGAACAGCGGCTTGCGGGCGAAGGTCGGGATGATTTCCGACACGATGCCGAAGGCCGGCAGGATCATGATGTAGACCTCGGGGTGCCCGAAGAACCAGAAGATGTGCTGGAACATCACCGGGTCACCGCCGCCGGCGGCATTGAAGAAGCTGGTGTCGAAGAACTTGTCGGTCAGCAGCATCGTGACCGCGCCGGCCAGCACCGGCATCACCGCGATCAGCAGGAAGGCGGTGATGAGCCAGGTCCAGACGAAGATCGGCATCTTCAGCAGGTCGACGCCCGGGGCGCGCATGTTGAGGATGGTGGCGATGACGTTGATCGCGCCCATGATCGAGCTGATGCCCATCAGGTGGATCGCGAAGATGGTGAAGGCCGTGCTGTTGCCGCCCTGCAGGGAAAGCGGCGGGTACAGGGTCCAGCCACCGGCCGGGCCACCGCCACCGATGCCGAAGAAGATCTGGAGGATCAGCGGCATCAGCAGCAGGGTGAAGGCGAAGGGCAGGATCCAGAACGACCAGTTGTTCATGCGCGGCAGCGCCATGTCGGGCGCGCCGATCTGCAGCGGGATCATCCAGTTGGCCAGGCCGACGAAGGCCGGCATGACCGCGCCGAAGATCATCACCAGCGCGTGCATGGTGGTCATCTGGTTGAAGAATTCCGGCTCGACCAGCTGCAGGCCCGGCTGGAAGAGTTCAGCGCGGATCACCAGGGCCATCGAGCCGCCGATGAAGAACATCACCAGCGCAAAGATCAGGTACAGGGTACCGATGTCCTTGTGGTTGGTGGAGTAGAGCCAGCGCTGGACGAAGCCCTGCTTGTGCTCGCCGTGGTGGTCGGCGGCGTGGGCGTCAGTGTGTGCCATGGTCTTGTGCCTCTCTCAGGTTCTGCTCAGCCCTCGCCGCCCGCGTTGGCGGGGGCGTTGGCGACGATGCGGGCGGCTTCGGCGAGGTCGCCGGCCTTCTGGGCGGCCAGCCAGGCCTCGTACTCGGCGCGCGGCACGGCCTTGACGACGATCGGCATGAAGCCGTGGTCCTTGCCGCACAGCTCGGCGCAAACGCCGCGGTAGGTGCCCGGCTGCTTGATCTCGGTCCAGGCTTCGTTGATCACGCCCGGGATGGCGTCCTGCTTCCAGCCCAGCGCCGGCACCCACCAGGCGTGGATGACGTCGTCGGCGGTCACCACGAAGCGGATCTTGGTGTCGGTGGGCAGCACCAGCGGACGGTCGACGTCACGCAGGTAGTGCGGCACGACGTCGCTGTCGGGGCGTTCACCGGACTGGCGGATGCGGTCGGATTCGCGGTCGAGGCGGGAGATGAAGTTCACGTCCTCGCCGACGATTTCGTAGCGCCACATCCACTGGTAGCCGGTGACCTTCACCGTCATTTCGTGGCCCTTGGCGTCGTACTGCTGGATGACCATCGTGGTGGCCGGCACGGCCATCACCACCAGGATGACGATGGGGATGACGGTCCAGAGGATCTCGAGCTTGGTCGAGTGGGTGAAGTCCACGTCGGGCTTGGCGCCCTTGGACTTGCGGAACTTCACCATGGCGTAGGCCATGGCCCCGAACACCACGATGCCGATGGCAACGCAGATCCAGAGCATCAGCATGTGCATGAAGTAGGCGTTTTCCGCGGTGCGGGTGACGCCTTCGGGCATGTTGAGCTGCCAGCGCACCGGTTCGCTGTTGGTGGCCCAGGCCGAGACACTGGCCATCGCGGCCATCAGGCCGGTGGCGACCCTGGCGACGATGGCGCTTGCTTTCTTCGCTTTCATCCGAACATACCCCAACGTGTGGTCTTGGCTCCGCCCGGCTCCCGGTCGTCGCCGGCAGCCCAGGGGGCGGCCAGCGGCAGGGGCGCGGGGCAGGAGAACTGGCGGATTTTAGCGACCCGCGCGACGGGGGGGCAAGCCAATCCGGACGCCCGTTGTCCGGAAAGGTGAACGCGGACCGCTTTCGGCGCCCCCGGCAGCGGCCTTAGAATCCGCGTTCACGCGCTGCCAGCGCCGACCACCACGGACCCTTGTGACCCCGATCCTGAGCCCTGAACTGCCCGGCGCGCCGTCGGACCTGCGCGCCCGGATCACCGCGGCCTTCCACCGCGACGAGGCCGAGCACCTGGCCGGCCTGCTGGAAATGGCCCGCCTGCCGGCCGTCGAGCAGGCGGCGGTGCAGGCCGCCGCCGTGGGCCTGGTGGAGCGCACCCGGGTGCGCGGCGCCGACCCGGGCATGGTCGAGGCCTTCATGCGCCAATACGACCTGTCCAGCGAAGAAGGCGTGCTGCTGATGTGCGTGGCCGAAGCCCTGCTGCGGGTGCCCGACCGGGCCACGGCCGACAAGCTGATCCGCGACAAGCTGGGCGACGCCGACTGGGACAAGCACATGGGCCGGTCCAGCTCGGTGCTGGTCAATGCCTCCACCTGGGGCCTGATGCTGACCGGCCGCATGGTCAACCTGGCCGATGAAACCCGCCGCAATGCCGTCGGCGCCTTCCGCCGCCTGGTCGGCCGAGCCGGCGAACCGGCGATCCGCCTGGCCGTGCGCCAGGCCATGCGCATCATGGGCCACCAGTTCGTCATGGGCCGCACCATCACCGAGGCGCTGGAGCGCAGCCGCAAGGGCGACGCGGCCGACTACCTGTATTCGTTCGACATGCTGGGCGAAGCCGCCTTCACCCAGGCCGACGCCGACCGCTACCTGAAGGCCTACCGCGACGCGATCGAGGCGATCGGCGCCGGCGGGCCGTTCAAGGACGTATTCCAGGCGCCGTCGATCTCGGTGAAGCTTTCCGCCCTGCACCCGCGCTACGAACTGGCCCAGCGCGCCCGCGTGCAGGCCGAACTGACCCCGCGGGTGCTGGAACTGGCCCGGCTGGCCAAGGCCCGGGGCATCGGCTTCACCATCGACGCCGAAGAATCCGAGCGCCTGGAACTGAGCCTGGACGTCATTGCCGGCGCCTACGAGGACCCTTCGCTGGAGGGCTGGGAAGGCTACGGCCTGGCCGTGCAGGCCTACCAGAAGCGTGCGCCCTACGTGATCGACTACATCGTCGACCTGGCCCGCCGCAGCGGCCGGCGCATCCCGATGCGCCTGGTGAAGGGCGCGTACTGGGACAGCGAAGTGAAGAAGGCCCAGGCCGACGGCTACCCCGGCTTCCCGGTGTTCACGCGCAAGGTGAACACCGACGTGAGCTACCTGGCCTGCGCGCGGCAGATGCTGGCGGCGACGGACGCGATCTATCCGATGTTCGCGACGCACAACGCCCACACCATCGCGGCGATCCATCATTTCGCGCAGGGCGCCGGCTTCGAATACCAGAAGCTGCACGGCATGGGCGACGATCTTTATGCCGAGGTCGTCCCCGCCGACAAGCTGGGCGTGCCCTGCCGGGTGTACGCGCCGGTGGGCTCGCACGAGGACCTGCTGCCCTACCTGGTGCGGCGCCTGCTGGAAAACGGCGCCAATTCCAGCTTCGTCAACCGCATCACCGACGAATCCCTGCCGGCCGCCGACCTGGTCGCCGACCCGGTGGCCGTGGCCTCGGCGTTCGAATCCAAGCCCCATCCCCGCATCCCCATGCCGCGCGCGCTGTTCCGGGCCGCCGGCGA
This sequence comes from Arenimonas soli, assembly GCF_014643775.1. Taxonomy (GTDB): domain Bacteria; phylum Pseudomonadota; class Gammaproteobacteria; order Xanthomonadales; family Xanthomonadaceae; genus Arenimonas; species Arenimonas soli. The sequence continues at coordinate 15,407 of NZ_BMKC01000003.1, read as the reverse complement.
AGACAGGACCAATTCCATGGGCGCCAATCTCGCCAACGACGACACCCTCGCCACCCTCGCGCGCGAAATGAACGCCGCGCTCGCCCCGGTGTCGGCCATGCCGCTGGTGCCGGGCGCCAAGCCCACGGGCGAAAAGGTGAAGGTAAGCAACCCCGCCGACCGCCGCGAAGTGGTGGGCGAGTACCTCAACGCCGACGCCGCCACCGTCGAGCTGGCCATCGCCAACGCCGTGGCCGCGCAGCCGGGCTGGGACAAGATGCCGGCGGCCAGCCGCGCGCGCATCCTGGAACACGCCGCCGACCTGCTGGAACAGCGCATGGGCGCCTTCATGGCGATCTGCGTGAAGGAAGCGGGCAAGTCCATCGCCTCGTCGGTGGGCGAGGTGCGCGAAGCCGTGGACTTCCTGCGCTATTACGCCATGCAGTCGCGCAAGCTGTTCGGCGCGCCGGAAAAACTGCCCGGCCCCACCGGCGAAACCAACGAACTGTGGCTGCACGGCAAGGGCGTGTTCGCCTGCATCAGCCCCTGGAACTTCCCGCTGGCGATCTACCTGGGCCAGGTGGCCGCGGCGCTGGCCTCGGGCAATACCGTGGTGGCCAAGCCCGCCGAACAGACCAGCCTGACCGCTTTCCTGGCCACGCAGCTGCTGCACGAGGCCGGCGTACCCCGGGACGTGCTGCAGTTCGTGCCCGGCGACGGTGCCACCGTCGGTGCGGCGCTGACCAAGGACCCGCGCATCGCCGGCGTGGTATTCACCGGTTCCACCGAAACCGCCTGGGTGATCAACCGCGCCCTGGCCGCGCGCAAGGCGCCGATCGCCGCGCTGATCGCCGAAACCGGCGGCCAGAATGCGCTGATCGCCGACTCCTCGGCGCTGCCCGAGCAGCTGGTGAAGGACGCCATGACCTCGGCCTTCGATTCGGCCGGCCAGCGCTGTTCGGCGGCGCGCGTGCTGTACGTGCAGGCCGACATCGCCGACAAGGTGATCACCATGCTGTCGGGCGCGATGGACGAACTGCGCGTAGGCAACCCGGCGCTGCTGAGCACCGACGTGGGCCCGGTGATCGACGAGGACGCGCGCAAGGTGCTGGAAGCCCACGCCGAGCGCATGGACCGCGAGGCCAAGCTGATCAACCAGGTGAAGCTGCCGGAAGACACCGCCAATGGCTGCTTCTTCGCGCCGCGCGCCTATGAACTCAAGAGCCTGTCCCAGCTTGAACGCGAAGTCTTCGGCCCGGTGCTGCACGTGCTGCGCTACGAAGCCAGCGAACTCGACCAGGTGATGGCCGACATCAACGCCACCGGCTACGGCCTGACCCTGGGCATCCATTCACGCATCGATGCGACGGTGGAGAAGATCGCCAACACCGTGCGGGTGGGCAACTGTTACGTCAACCGCAACCAGGTGGGCGCCGTGGTCGGCGTGCAACCCTTCGGCGGCGAAGGCCTGTCCGGCACCGGCCCCAAGGCCGGCGGTCCGCACTACCTGCTGCGCTTCGCCACCGAGCGGGTGTTGACGGTGAACACCACGGCGGCGGGTGGCAACGCTTCGCTGCTGACGCTGGACGACTGAGCACGAAGGCCCTCCGGATGGAGGGCCTTCGCCATTGCGCCCTAGTTGCCGGTATCGGGCTGGCGTTCAACCACGTACACGCAGGCACAGGTGGAGCCGGCGCCGCACACGCCGCTGCGGTAGTGCGCGCTCATGCCGATCGCCGCGCATTCCTCGAAGCAGGCGTTCTGGCGCCCCTTCTCGGCGGTGATGCAGGCGTCGGCGATCATCCAGACGATGAGCGGGCCGATGCCTCCGCCCCCGCGCACGACCCGGCGCCGCGGCGGGTCGCTGGGGCGGCGCATGCGGCGGTTTTCCAGGTACACGCCGTTTTCGTAGTAGTAGTCCAGGATCAGGTTCACGCGCTGTTCTTCGGACAGGGTGAGCAGGCGCGGGCGCGGCGGGACCTGGCGCACAGGCTCCCCGGGCAGGTACAGGCGGATGGTGCCGTCGGCCAGGATCTCGGCCTTGCTGCGGCGGCCGGCGCTGTCTTCCCAGACCAGGTGGGTGCTGCCGTCGTCGGGGAAGGCGGTTTCTTCGGGCACGGCCGAGGTGATGGTGAGGTAGGCCGCGCCGGGCGGCCGTTCGACGGTTTCGTCGCCGGTGCCGGGATTGGCCCAGGCACCGGCGGCGGCCGCCCACAGGGTGGCGATGGCGAAACAGCGGGTGAGGATCATCGGGGTCTCCTTCGCGCCGGGATGGCGCAGGCACAGCGTCCGCCCGGCGACGTCCCCGCGAATCGGCACAACCCCGGCACGCCGGTAGGCAAGACGCGACCCGGACGCGAGGAAAGCCGCCCGCCGCGGGCAGGAAGGCGGCGGTTCCTGCCCGCGTGGCCGGCGTGGCATGCTGGTCGCCCCTTTCGCCCGGACCTCGCATGTATCTCGAGCACTACGGCCTGGACGAGCCGCCGTACTCGATCACGCCCGACCCGCGCTTCGTCTACCTGAGCGAGCGCCACCGGGACGCGCTCGCGCACCTGCTGTTCGGCATCGGCCAGGGCGGCGGCGGCGGCTTCGTGCAGCTCACCGGCGAAGTGGGCACGGGCAAGACCACGCTGTGCCGCCTGCTGCTGGAACAGCTGCCGGACAACGTGCGCGTGGCGCTGGTGCTGAACCCGCGGCTGGACCCGGTGGAACTGCTGGAAACGATCTGCGAAGAACTGCGCATCGACGTGGCCGGCCGCCGCGGCAGCCTCAAGGGCCTGGTGGATGCGCTCAACCACTTCCTGCTCGACGCCTACGCCCAAGGGCTGCGCGTGGTGCTGATCATCGACGAGGCGCAGAACCTCAGCCCCGAAGCGCTGGAACAGGTGCGCCTGCTGACCAACCTGGAAACGCCCACGCAGAAGCTGCTGCAGATCCTGCTGCTGGGCCAGCCGGAACTGCGCGACATGCTGGCGCGCCCCGACCTGCGCCAGCTGGCGCAGCGCGTCACCGCGCGTTTCCACCTGACGCCGATGGACGGCGCCGAAACCGAGGCCTACCTGCGGCATCGTTTCGCGGTGGCCGGCGGCACGCGCTTCCCGTTCACCAAGCTGGCGGTCAAGCGCATACACCACCACGCCGGCGGCGTGCCGCGGCTGGTGAACATCATCGCCGAACGCGCGCTGCTGGCCGGCTACGCCCACGATGAAAGCCAGGTCGGCGAACGCTGGGTGGACCGCGCCGCGCGCGAAGCCATGGCGCCGCGGCTTTCGAAATTGCCGCGCCCGACCCTGGCCTGGGGCGTGGCCGCCGTGCTGGCGGTGCTGGTGATCGCCCTGGCGATGCGCGAACGCACGCCACTGCCGCCCGAGCCCGAACCCGAATCACAACGCCAGGCCGAGCCGCCGCCCGTGGCCGTGGCGGTGGTGCCGTACCTGCCCGGTGCGCAGCTGGCCGACCGCATCCGCCTGGCCGGCGCGCCGGCGCAGCCCGCCTGGGGCCAGCTGCTGGGCCTGTGGACGGTGCGCGCCAACGAAACCACCGTGGACCGCGCCCAGGCCTGCCCGCCGGTGCTGGCGCCGGGCCTGTATTGCCAGCGCGGCCGCGCCGGCCTGGACAAGCTGGCGGCGCTGGGCCGCCCTTCGCTGCTGCGCCTGCGCGCCGATGGCGAAGAAGCCTGGGCCCTGCTGCTGGGCGCCGACGCGCTGCGGGTGCGCCTGTGGCTGGGCGGCGGCCGCTTCGACACAGACCGGCTGGCGCTGGAACGTGCCTGGGGAGGTGAATACGCCACCCTGTGGCGCGGCCCGGACTTCCTGTGGCCGGCCCCGGTGGCCGGCGACAGCGGGCCGGCCGTGGACTGGATCCACGACCGGCTGCGCGACCGCGCCGGCCTGCAATCGGCTGAAGCCGGCCCCGCGGTGCTCGATGCCCACAGCATCGACGCCGTGCGCCGGCTGCAGGACGCCAATGGCCTGGTGCCCGACGGCGTGATCGGCCCGGAAACCCTGATGGCCCTGGCCGCCCGCGAAAACGAGGGCCCGCGCCTGCGCCGGGTGCTGGACTGATGTCGCTGATCCTGGAAGCCCTGAAGAAGTCGGAAGCCGAGCGCCAGCGCGGCAAGGCCCCGGGCCTGTTCGTTGAACAGGTGGGGCTGCCGGTGCGGTCGCGGCGTGCGACGCCCGGCTGGGCGCATGCGGCGGGCGTGTTGCTTGTCGTGGTGGTTGGCGTGTTCGCTTGGCGGGAATGGTCGCGGGGAGATTCGATGGGTGGCGCGCCCCCTCCCCAGCCCTCCCCCGCAAGCGCGGGAGATAGCCCGGGAGTCGTGGCTGCTCCCCTGCCGCCTGCGGAAGCGGGCCGGGGTGAGGGTGCGCGCGGAGCGAGCGTGGTTCCGCCGAACGTGACCTTGCCACCTCCCCTGCCCTCCCCCGTGGACGGGGGAGGGAGTCCTGAGGTCGCGCGCGTGCCGGCACCGGCACAAGTACCTGCGCCAACGCCCGTTCCCGCGCCAACGCCGACGCAGGCTCCCGCGCCGACGGCCCCTCCCCCTCTCCCGCCTGCGGCCGAGGGCACGCCCACCAACACCCTGCCCCGCCTCGCCGACCTGCCCGCCAGCGAACGCAGCGCGCTGCCGCCGCTGAAAATCACCATGCACGTTTTCGCCGACGACCCTGCGCAGCGCTTCGTCATCCTCGACGGCCGCCGCCACGGCGAAGGCGCCAACCCCGCCGACGGCGTGGTGATCCAGGAAATCCGCCGCGATGGCCTGGTGCTTTCGCTGCGCGGCCGCGACGTGCTGCTGCCGAGGCCCTGACCGGTGTTCGTCGACCTGCCCACCCGCCGCAGGGCGCACTGGCGCTGGGCCACGCCGCTGCTGGCGCTGCTGATGGTCGGCGCCTACATCTGGATCTTCCTGCTGCCCGACGACGCCGCCTGGCGCGCCACGCTGCTGCGCTGGGGCACGCTGTCGGGCAGCGTCACCGAGTGGCGCGCGGCGATGCGCGACGAGCGCCTGCTGACCCTGCTGACCGCGCTGTTCATCCACGCCGGGCCGGTGCACCTGGTCGGCAACCTGCTGTTCCTGCTTATCTTCGGCCTGCCGTCGGAACGCACCATGGGCCCCTGGCGGTTCCTGCTGCTGTTCCTGGCCGGCGGTGCCCTGGCCAACCTGGCCGCCGCGCTGCTGATGGGCACGCCGGCGCGCGCGATCATCGGCGCCAGCGGCGGCGTGTCGGCGGTGATCGGTGCCTACCTGGCCCTGTTCCCCCGGGCGCGCCTGGGCGTGGTGGTGCCGCTGGGCCTGTGGCTGGAATTCATCAAGGTGCCGGCGGCCCTGCTGATCGGCCTGTGGGCCACGCTGCAGTTGATCTTCACCTTCGCCGGCCCCAGCTTCGGTGCGGTGGCCTGGTGGGCGCACCTGGCCGGCTTCGGGGTCGGGCTGATCTACGCGCTGGCCCTGAAGCCGATGCTGGCGCGTCGGCTGCGCGGAGCCTGAAGCCGCAGGCCGTTTCCCGCCGCGCGGCACGTTGGACAGGAGGGGTGATCCGCCCCTTTGCCTCCCGGAGGTGCGCCATGAACCAACTTGCCCTGCGAAGCGCGTTCGTGCTGCTGCTTGCCAGCCCGGCCGCCCTGGCGAACGACCCGGACCCCGCGCTTGCGTTTTCCGCGGATGATCCCGCACTGGCCTGGGGCCCGTGCCCGGCCTTCATGCCCGAAGGCTGCGGGATCACGGTGCTGAACGGCGACCCGGCCGGCCCGGCTTCCGACGTCTTCTTCAAGGTCCCCGGGGGGTCGGTGATTCCCCACCACTGGCACACGTCGCCCGAACGCATGGTGCTGGTTTCCGGCGAACTCCAGGTCCACTACGACGGCCAGGAACCACGCACGCTGCGGACCGGCATGTACGCCTATGGTCCGGCGCGGCTTGGCCATTCGGCGGTCTGCGCGGAAGGCGAGCCCTGCATCCTGTTCATTTCGTTCAGCGCCCCGGTGGATGCCGTGCCCACCGACTGACGCGGCAGGCGCGGTGGCATAGAATCGCGGCCATGAGCACGCGCATCCTTTACAAGGTGACCTTCCTCAACGCCGGCAAGGTGTACGAGCTGTACGCGCGCCGGGTGGCGGCGAGTTCGCTGTGGGGTTTCACGGAAGTGGCCGACCTGGTGTTCGATGCCAAGGAAGGCGTGGTGGTGGACCCCACCGAAGAACGCCTGCGCGACGAGTTCGCCGACACCCGCGTGCTGCACCTGCCGATGCAAAGCGTGGTGCGCGTGGAAGAGGTGGACCGCAAGGGCCTGCTGAGCATCCGCGACGCCAGCACCGGCGAGAAGGTGGTGACGCCGTTCCCGCTGCCGGCCAAGCCGCGCTGACGCCCGCGCCGTTCACTGCCGGTCCAGCGGGCTGAGCACGCCGCCGGCGCCGCGGTTCAATACGTGCGTGTAGATCTGCGTTGTCGCGACGTCCTTGTGGCCCAGCAGCTCCTGCACCGTGCGGATGTCGTAGCCGGCTTCAAGCAGGTGGGTGGCGAAACTGTGGCGCAGCGTGTGCGCGCTGACGGGTTTGACCAGGCCGACACGACGGGCGGCGCCCTTGAGCGCGCGGCCGACGACCTGGTCGTCGAGGTGGTGCCGCCGCACCACGCCGTCGCGCGGATCGGCCGAGCGGCGTTCGGAGGGAAACAGGTATTGCCAGCCCGGCTCGCGGCCGGCGTTAGGATATTTTCGCGCCAGCGCGAAAGGCAGCCAGGCCTGGCCGAAACCTTCGCGCAGGTCGACGGCATGCAGCGCCCGGGCGCGATCGACCTGGCGCTGCAGCGGTTCGACCAGGGACGCCGGCAGCACCGTGCGCCGGTCGCGTGCGCCCTTGCCTTCGCGCACGGTGATTTCGCCGCGACCAAAGTCCACGTCCTTGATGCGCAGCCGCAGCACTTCCATCAGGCGCATGCCGCTGCCGTAGAGCAGGCTGGCCAGCAGCCAGGGGCGTCCTTCCAGCACGGCCAGCAGGGCCCGCACCTCGGCCACCGACAGCACCACCGGAACCCGCTCGGGCCGCTTGGCGCGCACCACCTTGTCCATCCAGGGCAGCTCGGTCTTTAGCACCTCCCGGTAGAGGAACAACAGCGCCGCCAGCGCCTGGTTCTGGGTACTGGCCGCCACCCGCCCGCGCACCGCCAGCAGCGACAGGAAGGCTTCGACCTCGCGCCCACCCAGCTCCCGCGGATGCCGGCGCCCGTTTGCTTGTATGAACCGCCTGATCCAGTCCACGTACGCCCGCTCGGTGCGGATGGCGTAGTGCTTGACCCGCATCACGCGGCGAACTTCGTCCAACAGGCGCGGAGCGCGCCGCCCCGCCCCACCCTTCGCCGAGGCATCACCCGCCCCGGCCACGCCGGCGGAATCCTCGTTCGCGCTCCAATAACCGCCTAGCCGTCGCCACCGATGCATAACGCGGAATGCTGAGGCTTCCGCCGCCACCCCGAACATCGGCCAAAGCGTTGATGTGAGGTAGGAATTCTCTCTTGACCCCGCACTACTTCTGTCGGAACGTACGCGCAACGGCCCGCTTTGGGGGTCGAATAGGTGTTAGGCCCGTCGCTAGCTCAACGACTTCGGAGCCCGCGCGGCATGGTCCCAGCACCCCGCTCCGGGCGGTCTTGAGACCCACATTCGATATGGCGCGGCGACTTGGCCAGGCGTCCCGCCCCGCGGCCAGACCGGGGTACGAAACTTTCTCGTTGCTGGCAGGGCCTGGGGAGTTGCGGCCCAGGGACTTCGGAGCTAGCGTCGCCTAACCATTCATTCAAGCTGACGCCGGACCGTCTATCCGGGTAAACCGACTGTCGCGGCCGGCGCAGCTTAATTCAAGGTGTTAGGTCCGCATGAAGATTCGATCGGTGCTGCTGGGATCTGCCGGTACTGTGCTTATGGTAGTCGCGATGAGTACACTCTTGAGCCTTTTCTCCACCTTCTCAGCGCCTGTTGTCGGAGACCCCGACTGGAAGCAGACACACAATCAACTTGTAGGGCTCACTTCTGTGAAGGCCCTCACCATTGGCGCATGGTGTATCTCGGCCTTGGTTGGAGGCATGATTGCCGGGTTCGTCGCGGAGAGTCGTCTTGTCTTGCATTCATTCGCAGCCGGCAGCCTGGTCGCAGTGCTGTGGGGGCTACCCTCGGTGCTAATTGGGGGCACAAACCTCAGTCCCGTGCATCTACTTTCAATTGCAGCGATCATTCCGTTCTCTTCTCTGGGTGGCTACGTTGTTTCTCGCGTGCGGACCTAACCATTCATTCAAGCCGACGCCTTCGGCGCGGCTTAACTCAAGGCGTTAGGGCTCAGATGACGAACCAGATCGACGCAAGGGCCATTCTTCTCGGCGCGGGCATCTTCGTTGTGGGCTCCCTTATTCTCGGCGGCCTCTCAATGCTCGCCGGTGAGGATGAAGCTACGAGGCGCATTGTTTCGGGCATCACTCAAATATGCGGGGTACTACTTCCGGTGGTTTCGGGATTCTCTTCTGCTTACTTCGCCCGGACACGCCCCATTCTTCAGGGCGCCATTGCAGGCGCAATCGGTGCGCTGCCATTCATCGCTCTGAGCGCGGCGGTCGTAGTCAACTTTCCCGCATGGGCAGTTGTCTTGGCTTTGGCGTTCTTTGCGTTCCTTTCGTCCTTCGGTGCAATATTTGGCAGTCACCTCCGGGCCAAGCAGAGCCCTAACTAATCATTCAAGCCGACGCCTTCGGCGCGGCTTAACTCAAGGTGTTAGGCCTCGAAGGCACACATGTCGGAACCAATAATCTACTGCCCAAAGTGCGAATGGCATCCTGACGGGGATGACCTCTGGGAGTGCGTTCCGAGCTGCGGAACTGTGTGGAACACCTTCTTGACCGGCGGTCATTGCCCCGGCTGCGGACATCAGTGGCATGACACCCAATGCCCGTGCTGTGAACGCTTTTCGCCACACAAGGATTGGTACCACTATCCAGGTATCGTAGAGACAGAGTCGGCCAACGTCGGGAGTCTCGTCGAGGCCTAACTATTCATTCAAGCCGACGCCTTCGGCGCGGCTTAACTCAAGGTGTTAGGCCCACAATGCAAATGTCGCAGGGACTGTCAGAACCACTTTGGAAGAGATTCCTTATCGCGTACTTCTCGTCCGCCGTGCTGGTGTTCGCTTGTGCCACATCAATGCAGCTACATGTGCTTCGCGATCCAAGCTGGTTGCTGACATCGGCCGCGGGGACGCTCATCTGGTCGTTGCCTGGTGCGGGCTTGGCCGCACTCATTTTCCGTAAGAATCAAATTGCTCTAATCCTTGGCGCCCAGTCTCTTACAGTTGCGGCACTCGCCGTGCTGTACAGGTACTGGGCCTAACTAGTCATTCAAGCCGACGCCTTCGGCGCAGCTTAACTCAAGGTGTTAGCGCTCATGCCGAACTTTCCCGCAGTTCTGTTGTTCGCCGCCCTGACCTCAGTCGCGTCGTCGGCACACGCATGTCATGTGGTACAACCCATCCCAGGCGATACCGACAAGTTTGAAGCAATCTTCATCGGCGAAGTCACGGGTATTCGCCTGCGGGGGTACGAGAACCGGGAGCTTGGGAAGCACGATGCTTGCGAAGTCGCGGAGGAAGGCGTTGAGTCTATGTGCTTCAACATAATCAGCGATCCTCCCATGCCAGTATTCGCCCTCCCCCGTGTAGTCTTTCGCGGTGACGTCAAAGACGTTCTAGAGCTCGACCAGGCCGGGTGCAATAAGCCAGACATTTCGATGAAGGATCGTGCAATCTTTTTCGTCAATCCAGGCGGGCACTCTGCAGCCATCGTTTGGGAAAGCCGCCCCGAGTTCAATGACTGGGTGGCGCGTCTCGAAGCGGAAGCAGATGAGCGCTAACTAATCATTCAAGCCGACGCCTTCGGCGCGGCTTAACTCAAGGTGTTAGGCCGATAGGAACGACCATGCTATGTCCGCTCCCGATTTCCTAGATTTTGTGGACCTTTTTGTTTCCTGGAGGTTCTATGCAGGCTTACTTACTACTTGCCTCGCGTGCCTCGCAGTCTTTTTGTTCATCCCCAGTGAGCCTGTAGCCATTGTGGTGGCTGTGCCCCTCGGCGTCATTGGGTTGGTACTCAGTTGGCGTTGGCAACAGCGCGCCGACGATAAGATGGTTGACTAGGTGACTGGCACCGCGGGGCCTCGGCCTAACCAATCATTCAAGCCGACGCCTTCGGCGCGGCTTAACTCAAGGCGTTAGGCCACTTAGGAGAGAGTTCTGATAGCCATATCTCTAATGGTCGCTAGTGCAGCAATCCTCTTTGCGCTGGGTACGCTGCACCTTGCCTATACTTTCGTTGGCGACAAGCTCACGCCGCGTGATCCCGCGCTGCAAGTTCGAATGCGCGATGTTTCGCCAGTGATCACCAAAGAGACAAACATGTGGCGCTGCTGGGTTGGGTTCAATGCCAGTCACAGCATTGCCGCCATGCTTTTCGGCTTGGTCTATGGCTTCCTGGCGATCGCTCATGCCAGCATTCTTTTCTCTTCGCAATACTTGTTGGTAGTTGGTTTGCTTACGGTCGGCGGCTTCTTCGTGCTGGGAAAGCTCTATTGGTTCAGCATTCCCTTCATCGGTATCGGCATTTCCTTGGTGTGCTACGTGGCCAGCATCGTCGCGGCGCTGGCCTAACTAATCATTCAAGCCGACGCCTTCGGCGCGGCTTAACTCAAGGTGTTAGGCGATGGCAGTGGTGGATCGGTCACAAACAAGTCCGGACGGAACCTTGACTCTAGAAGTCTATGAGGCCGATGACCTCGTTGGATTCAGGGGCGAGGCCTGGCACACGCACGGCGACCTACTCGTCCCCGAATACGGCCGCACCGCCAATGAGGCAAGAGACGCATTCTTTGACTCAGTGGTTGCTGATGGCGTTGTCATTTGCGTCAATGTCGAGCGTGAACCGCCGCATAGAATCACGGTGACGGATGACCCTGACGGGGAAATTCTCGCGGCAGGACAGGAAGCGATTGTCCTGCGGCTATGGTCAGGCAAGGTCGTAGGCGGCACACCCCGTGCCTAACTAATCATTCAAGCCGACGTGCCTCCGGCACGCGGCTTAACTCAGGTGTTAGGCCTTAGGGGTGAGATTTGCTGCAAGTCCGCACTAAGTTCCTTGCTGCAGTTGCCGCACCGCTCGTGGCCGGCCTCTTCGGTGTCGCAGCGGGAGCGCTGATGGCTTGGATTGATCCCAGCGACGAGTTCAGTTGGGTCGGTTTAGCGGCCTTACCTTTGTGGCTGCTTCTGGAGGCTTACCTTGAGGGTGCAGCTGAGCTTTTCGGTCGCGGTTCCAAATGGTCTCGAATTGGGGCAGCATCTGCGGTGCTCATCGGCTTCTACGGGGCATGGCTGGCACTCCGCAGCTAGAAGCCTAACCAATCATTCAAGCCGACGCCTTCGGCGCGGCTTAACTCAAGGTGTTAGGCGTCAATGGAGCCTTCATCGTTCATTGTGGAGTTCCATCCCCACCTTTCCGAGAAGGACTGGCATAGCTTCATGCTTGCGGTCGGCACGGCTGGTGCCATCAGTCACTGGCATTCGCCCCATCGGGTGGAGTTAACTTGCATCAGGCGTAGTCGGCTCCAGCATGTGGGTTACATCGTCTACCGGGTCGCGGACCCATCACTTGGCAAGGTAGTCGGAGTTACAGGAGAGGCTCAATCCAGGGCAAGCGCATATGCCCGGAGCGCCTAACCAATCATTCAAGCCGACGCCTTCGGCGCGGCTTAACTCAAGGTGTTAGGCATCTTTTGAGAGATTTCACCCGCCCTCCGACAAGAGGCGAGCGAGCACTGGCAATCGTGCTCAATAGCCTGCTTGCCGTATTGTTTGGTTCCCTGGCAGCGTTTCTGACTTTCCGGGGGTTTGCCGTTGCGGGCATAGTCTTTGGCCTCGTCACTTGCGTTTGGTTTGTCTTGCTATATCGGGCCGTATTTGGCACGCCGCGGGCTCTTGGCCCCAGAGGCAGTCATGTTCTTGCTTGGTTTTTTCTGCTGTTCGGCCTAGCGGGATTTGCGCTCGTTGCTTTCGTTGCAGGCCCTGCAAATCACGGGCTGATGGTTCTAGGCGGATCTGTCGTCTTTTTTTCCGCGGGCCTTGTTGGTGTCATGACTCGAAGGCAAGATGCCTAACCAATCATTCAAGCCGACGCCTTCGGCGCGGCTTAACTCAAGGTGTTAGGCCCGTCGCTAGCTAAACGACTTCGGCCCCGACACGGCCTGGCCCGGCCATCCGGGTCCGGGCAAGTCCTGAGACCCACGTTCGGTGTGGCACCGCGGCTTGGGTAGGCGTCCCGCCCCGCGGCCAGACTAGGTGGCGAAAATTTCTCGGTTCTGGGCAGCCCTGGGGTGTTGCAGCCCCGGGGCTTCGGAGCTAGCGTCGCCTAACTATTCATTCAAGCCGACGTCGCTCCGCGACGCGGCTTAACTCAGGCGTTAGGCGGCTATGGAAGTACTTCTCTACACCGCAGCAGCCCTGGCCGTAGCTCTCGCGGTCGCTCACTCCCTGCTCGGCGAGCGGTACATTCTTATCCGACTGTTTCGTCGTGATGACCTGCCCAAGCTTTTCGGCAGCTCGGAGTTCACGACCCAGACGTTGCGCTTCGCTTGGCACATCACCACGGTCGCATGGCTCGGCTTTGCCGCCCTACTTGTGCACGCGGGTCGTGGTGACCTCACCATACCGGGCATGCTTCAGATCATTGGGCTGAGCTTCTGCATTGCGGGATTGCTGCCTCTGTTCTTCACCAGAGGCAAGCATTTGTCCTGGCTGGTACTGTTCCTAATCGGCGGCATCGCGCTGTGGTGCGCCGCCTAACTAATCATTCAAGCCGACGCCTTCGGCGCGGCTTAACTCAAGGCGTTAGGTCTCATGGGCAGAACCTGCGGCTCATCGATGCACCGAAAGGAGCTTCTTGCCAGTCAAACCGCGGCTTGCTTTCATTGTCTCTCTACCTTCCCTCCGAGCACCGTCACGGACTGGACAGATGGGGAACCTATTGGTCAGACAGCGCTCTGTCCCAAGTGCGGCGTGGACGCCGTGGTGGGCTTCGAGGGGCCCGCGGATTCGACGTGGTTAGCAGACGTGAAGCGCCGCGGCTTCGGCTAGCATGCGGCCTAACTGTTCATTCAAGCCGACGCCTTCGGCGCGGCTTAACTCAAGGTGTTAGACCTTGCTCAGAATCCTGCAGGTCATTGTTGCTCTGGGTCTTGTCGCCTGCTCGCAGCCGACGATACGACCAGCATCGAAAGCCCTTTCGGCCCAAGAGCTGGTTGACTGCAAGGCCATGGGCGGCCGAGTTGAGCAGGCGCTCTACACAACCCAGACCTGTGTCTGGCCCACTTCGGATGGTGGGGAGATGTGTCGCGACAGTTCGGACTGCGAAGGTTGGTGTGAGGCCCCATGGGGCTCGGAACCAGATTCCGTTGTCGATGGGGCTTGCTCCGCCGAGGGATCCTGGCAGACGATTGGTTGCTTCAATCACGTCAGCGACGGCAAGGCGACCGGCGAGTGGTGCTTCCACTAGCCAAGGTCTAACTATTCATTCAAGCCGACATCGCTCCGCGACGCGGCTCAACTCAAGGTGTTAGCACTCATGAAGCAGCTTCTCGCGAACGCGTTTACTTCATTGGTCACTGGCATTTTCTTCACGGCGGGCCTTGTGGCCTGCTTTTTCGCATTCGAGCATTTATCTAGAGACACAACTCAGCCTTCAGATCTTGAGTTCACTCCCCACCCTCTCGGCCTGAGAATCTCCGAGCATGAGAAGGTTGAGGGCGTGCCAGATTTTACGGTGCGCGGAATTGTCGAGAACGAGACCTCTACAACCTGGGCACGAATGCATGTGGAGGTCGCTATTCTTGCTGGAAGTGCCCAGGTAAATACGTGCGAGAGGCAGGTTTGGGGTGAGTTCGCCCCAGGAGACCGTCGCGCATTCCAGGTCGAATGCTTCGATGTGACCGGTGAGAATTTGCCCGATAATGTTTCTTATTCTGTTGCAGTGGTTTCTGCAGGCCATGAGCGCTAACCAATCATTCAAGCCGACGTGCCTCCGGCACGCGGCTTAACTCAAGGCGTTAGCTGCCAACCATGGCTCGTCCAATATCCGCCGAAAAGGAACGTGAGTATGCCGAGCTCAGTGCGTTCGTGGACATGTACGCCACGCACTTCCTGAAAATCAGCCCGGCCGACCCTATGCATCCGACCAATGTTGGCAGGAACATGGTCGCTGCCATTGGAAAGTCGAAGGCGTTGGTCGGATTGCGCCAGGCAGCAAGCGACTTCGTGGAATCACTGCAGGACTTTGATCATCAGCAAGTCGAAATCTTAGACGCTGCTCTCAAGCGCGCCGGGATAGTCACGCTCACTGAGCTTCGTCGTCGCCACTCACGGAAATACAGATCCATTCTCAAACGCGGATCCGTTCGTGATGAAGCGGAGTACTACCTGGTCACAGCCGTTTTGAGCGACTGCTCTGATTCCATAGATCCCGAGGAAATAGATCGGCTGAACTCGATTCTTCTGGATTTCGAGCAGTCAGCTAACCAATCATTCAAGCCGACGCCTTCGGCGCGGCTTAACTCAAGGTGTTAGGCGCCATGCGAACAATCGCAGTAATCGCCGCAATCATCTTTGCACTTGTCAGCTGCGCATCACTGCCGCCTCTCACCGGCTCGGCTTCATTGTCAGTTCTGTCCTACGATCAAGCCACTGGTGACTACGTCCTTGAACTGCGCAACCATTTCGCTCGCCCCATCCTCTATCTCAATCCCTATCTCACATTCCACGTAGTCCGATCACCTAGTCCGGAGTCATTTCCTGAATCACCAGGCAGGATGGCACTCATGGTCCATGACACGAAGCTAGAGCCAGGCAAGGCTGTCACTTTCTCTGGCCAGTGCACTTCAGCTGGTATCTGCTCGAGGCCGGGCACCTACGTAGCAGTCCGCGCGTGCTGGTTCACAGAGGCCTGGACATGCGAGGAGTACTTGCCCGTCTGGTCGGAAACACCGTTAAATGGCGCCTAACCNTCTACTGCCCAAAGTGCGAATGGCATCCTGACGGGGATGACCTCTGGGAGTGCGTTCCGAGCTGCGGAACTGTGTGGAACACCTTCTTGACCGGCGGTCATTGCCCCGGCTGCGGACATCAGTGGCATGACACCCAATGCCCGTGCTGTGAACGCTTTTCGCCACACAAGGATTGGTACCACTATCCAGGTATCGTAGAGTCAGAGTCGGCCAACGTCGGGAGTCTCGTCGAGGCCTAACTATTCATTCAAGCCGACGCCTTCGGCGCGGCTTAACTCAAGGTGTTAGGCACATGAAACTGCGCTTCGCAATCTGCTTAGGCTTGTTGCTTCCCGGTGCCGCATACGC
>NZ_BMKC01000002.1 GCF_014643775.1 Arenimonas soli | reverse complement strand
GCCTTCCGGCCCGCCATCCCAGGGCATTTCGCTCAAGGGAGCCGCACATTATACGAGAGTTTCGAAGGACGTCAACATCTTTTCGACGCCCTTTTTTGCCCCCCGCCGCCGGACCGGCCGTCGAGGGCCGCGAACTATAGCGGCATGGATCAGGATTGGGAAGAGGGGGTGTCGCCGGCCGCGCTGCGGCGGCGTTCCAGCCAGCCCAGGGCCACCAGCACGGCCAGGGTCAGCGCGGTCGCGCCCACCGCCAGCACGTAGCTGTGCACGCCCACGGCGATGCCTATGACCGCGACCATCAGCAGGGAGGCGGCCGTGGTGATGCCGGTCACCACCGACTCGTTGCCGCCGCGGAAGATCGTGCCGGCGCCCAGGAAGCCGACCGCCGCGACCATGGCCTCGATGAGGCGTATCGGATCGATGCGCACGAGGTCGCTGTAGACCTCGGCCGAATACCGGTGCGCCAGCAGGTCCACCAGGCCCACCAGCAGCGCCGCGGCGCCCGCCACCAGCATGTGGGTGCGAAAGCCCGCGGGCCGGTTCTTCATTTCGCGCTCGTAGCCGATGGCGCCGCCAAGGACCATGGCCACCAGCATGGTGCCCACCAGCTGCAGCTGCAGTTGCCAGTTTTCGAACACGCCGTCCATCGCGCCTCCGTGGCCAGGCGCGGGGCTCAGGCCTGGGTCAGGCGCACCCGCGCGAAGTTGCGCTTGCCAACCTGCAACACACCTTCGAAACCGGCGGTGAACGGGCGCTGCGGATCCTCGAAGGCTTCACCGTCGATACGCACCGCGCGTTCCTTGAGCTTGCGGTTGCCTTCGGAATTGGACGCGACCAGGCCCGCGGCCACCAGCAATGCGGCGATGCGCAGGCCTTCGACGGGCACGGCGATGTCGGACTGCGGCAGCAGCGATGTGTCACCTTCGCCGCGCACCACCGCGTGCCAGCCGGCGACGGCCTGTTCGGCCGCGGCGGCGCCGTGGAAGCGCGCCGCCAGTTCCAGGGCAAGACCAAGCTTGGCGTCACGTGGATTGAGCGCGCCCGAAGCGACGTCCTGCTTCATCTTCGCAAGCGCGGCAAGCGAGACGTCGAAGCTCAGCAGTTCGTACCAACGCCACATCAGGTCGTCGCCGACCTTCATCGCCTTGGTGACGATGTCGATGGCCGGTTCGTTGATGCCGATGTAGTTGCCCAGCGACTTGGACATCTTGTTGACGCTGTCCAGGCCCTCGAGCAGCGGCATGGTCAGCACCACCTGCGGCTTCTGGCCGTAGTGTTCCTGCAGGCCGCGGCCCATCAGCAGGTTGAACTTCTGGTCGGTGCCACCCAGTTCGACGTCGGCTTCCAGCGCCACCGAGTCGTAGCCCTGCACGAGCGGGTAGAGGAATTCGTGGATGGCTATCGACTGCTGCGCGGCGTAGCGCTTGGCGAAGTCGTCGCGTTCAAGCATGCGCGCCACGGTGTGCTGCCCGGCCAGGCGGATCATGTCGGCCGCCGCCATCTTGCCGAACCATTCGGAGTTGAAGCGCACTTCGGTGCGCTCGCGGTCGAGCACCTTGAACACCTGGTCTTCGTAGGTGCGCGCATTGGCCGCCACGTCGTCGGGCGTGAGCGGCTTGCGGGTGGCGTTCTTGCCGGTCGGGTCGCCGATCATCCCGGTGAAGTCGCCGATCAGGAAGATCACCCGGTGCCCGAGGTCCTGGAACTGCCGCATCTTGTTGAGCAGCACGGTGTGGCCGAGGTGCAGGTCGGGCGCGGTCGGGTCGAACCCGGCCTTGACCCGCAGCGGGCGGCCCTCGCGCAGGCGGGCGGCCAGTTCGGCGGGCTTGAGGATCTCGTCGGCGCCGCGGCCGATCAGTTCCAGGGCTTGGTCAATGTCGGACATGTCGTGGGGTGTTCCGGGGCAGGGTCGGCCGGGTGGCCGCCGTTAAACTGAGGTTAATGTAAAGTTAAAGGGAGCAGACGGAAAAATCCAGCAGCAACAAGGGTTTGACGCTGGTATTTATTGCTGGTTATCGTAGCCCGACATCACTACTTGGCGGGGGAAGCCCTTGCAACACCGCGAAATGTTCTCCCCCAGCCGCTGGTCCCGGGATCACTGGATCCTCGCCAGCCTGTTTGCCGCCCTTGCCGTCCTCGTCGCCACCATCATCCCCGGTTTCGCCTCCGCCATGCGCGGGGCCGAAGAAGCCGAGGTCCGGCGCGTGGTCGCGCTGGCCCTGCCGCCGGCGGCAAAGGACGACCCGGCCCCCGCTGCCGCCAGCGGCCCGGCCTGGCAAACGGTCACCGTGGAAAGCGGCCAGACCCTGGGCGAGGTGTTCGCGGACATGGGCGTTCCGGCCACCGCGATGCTGCAGGTTCTGGAACTGCCCAGCGCCAAGAAGGCGTTGGCGCGCGTGCGCGCCGGCGCCGAACTGGGCTTCGACCTGGGCCCGGCCGGCGAACTGCGCGGCCTGCGCTTCGAGCGCGACGAAGGCGCCGACGTTGAAATCCACCGGGTGGCGGGCAAGTACCAGGAAAAGGTGATCGAGCGTCCGCTCGAGCGCCGCGTCATGATCGCCAGCGGCGAGATCGACAGCTCGCTGTACGCGGCCGGCGCCAAGGTCGGCCTGGGCCCGGCGGTGATCAACGAGATGGCCAATGCCTTCTCCTACGACATCGATTTCACCCAGGACCTGCGCGTCGGCGACACCTTCCAGGTCGTCTACGAGGAAATCTGGCGTGACGGCGAACGCCTGCGCAGCGGTGGCCTGGTGGCCGCCAGCTTCTCCAACCGCGGCAAGGAATTCACCGCCCTGCGCTTCGAGCGCAATGGCAAGGCGGAGTATTTCGACCTCGCCGGCCGGCCGCTGAAGAAAGGCTTCATGCGCATGCCGATCGAGTTCGCGCGCATCAGCTCGCGCTTCAACCCGCGCCGCAAGCACCCGGTGCTGGGCACCGTGCGCGCGCACAAGGGCGTGGACTACGCCGCCGTCACCGGCACCCCGATCATGTCCGCCGGCGACGGCCGCATCGCCTTCGCCGGCTGGCAGCGTGGTTACGGCCGCACCATCATCGTTGACCACGGCCGCGGCTACACCACGCTGTACGCGCACATGTCCCGCCTGGGCAAGTACAAGGTCGGCCAGCGCGTGCAGCAGGGCGCCACCATCGGTTACGTCGGCGCCACCGGCCTGGCCAGCGGTCCGCACCTGCACTACGAATTCCGCGTCAACGGTGCCCACCGCGACCCGCTGACCGTCACCATGCCCAAGCCCGATCCGCTGACCGGCGCCGAACTGGCCGACTTCCGCGCCGCCACGGCCCCGGCCATGGCCCAGCTCAAGCGCGTCGGCGGCACCCGCCTGGCCTCGCGCTGACGCCATGGCGCCGGCCGGCGACCCTTCCGAGCCCGCCGCCACCGACGGCGGGCTTTTTCTTGGCCTGATCTCGGGCACCAGCGCCGACGGCATAGACGCCGCGCTGGTGCGCTTCGAGCCGGCGGCCCGGGTGCTGTTCGGTCGCACCTACCCCCTGCCCCCGGACCTGCTTGAAGACGTGTTGCGGCTGTCCCAGGCCGATGCGCAGTTGAGCCTTGACGACGTCGGCCGGCTCGACACCCGGCTTGGCCAGGCCTTCGCGCAGGCCGCCCTCCGGGCCCTGGCCGATGCCGGCGTGGCCGCCGCTGACGTCACCGCCATCGGCTCGCACGGCCAGACCTTGCGCCACGACCCCCGCGGCCCAGCGCCGTTCACCCAGCAGCTGGGCGACGCCAGCGTGATCGCGGAAACCACCGGCATCACCACCGTCGCCGACTTCCGCCGGCGCGACGTCGCCGCCGGTGGCCAGGGCGCGCCCCTGATGCCCGCTTTCCACGCCGCCGTGCTGCGCGACCCCGGCGAGGACCGCGCGGTGCTCAACCTGGGCGGCATCGCCAACCTGAGCCTGATGCCGGGCCAGGGCGAGGTCCGCGGCTTCGACACCGGCCCCGCCAATGGCCTGATGGACGCCTGGTGCCTGGCGCACCTCCGGCAGCCTTACGACCGCGACGGCGCGTTTGCCGCACGCGGCCAGGTGGACCCGGCGCTGCTGGCGACGCTGCTGGCCGACCCCTGGTTCGCCCTGCCCCCGCCCAAAAGCACCGGCCGCGACCAGTTCCAGCTGCAGTGGCTGCAGGCCCAGCTGGACGGGCAGTCCCCGGCCGACGTGCAGGCCACCCTGTGCGAACTCAGCGCCGCCACGGTGGCCGCGGCGCTGCTGCGCGAAATGCCCGCCTGCCGGCGCCTGCTGGCCTGCGGCGGCGGCGTGCACAACCCGGAGCTGATGCGACGCCTGGCCGCGCGACTACCCGGCGTCACCGTGGCCAGCACGGCCAGCGTGGGCATCGATCCGGATTTCGTCGAAGCCGCGGGTTTCGCCTGGCTGGCCCGCGAAACCCTGGCCGGCCGGCCGGGCAACCTGCCGGCGGTCACCGGCGCCCGCGGGCCACGCGTGCTGGGCGCCATCCACCGCGCCTGAAGGCGCGGCCGGCTAGCCGCCGGGCTTCTTGCCCGGAGGTGCCATGTACGAAGGGGCGTCGTCAGGCAGGCTGTTCAGGGCTTCCATGGCCTCGGCGAAGGCCCGGCTTTCGTCGTCGTTCCAGGAGCCGGTGAGGCGGGCGATGTCGCCCGGCTCCGGCGCCGGCTCGGGTTCGATGATGCCCAGCGCCTGCTTGAGCAGGTGCAGGATGACGTCATTGAGCGGCCAGCCCTTCTGCCGGGCCATCTCCTTGATGCGCTCGGCAATTCGCTCGTCGATGTCGCGCAACAGGAAGTCGGCCATGGCCTCGATCCTCGGGGGGACGCCCAGCATACGGCCACTGTGGCCCCGGGCAAAAGATCAGGCTGCTGATCGCGGCGCCAACCTGGGCCACAGCCAGACCAGCAAGAGCAGGGTCGGCACGATCGACAGCGTGCTGAATATGAAGAAAGCCGTGTAGCTGCTCGCCTCCACCATGAAACCGGATACGCCGCCGATCAGCTTGCCCGGCAGGTTGGCCAGCGAGCCCAGCAGCGCGTACTGGGTGGCAGTGTAGCTGCGGTTGGCCAGCGCGGACATGAACGCCACCAGCACCGTTCCGGCGAAGCCCTGGGAGAAGTTGTCGCCCGAAATCGCCGCCATGAACGACCACAGCTCGCCCGGATGCACCGACATCAGGATGAAGAGCAGGTTCGACAGCGCCACTGCGACCGCCGCCACCGCCAGCGACCAGCGCAGGCCGATGGCCGCCACCGTCATGCCGCCGACGAAGGCGCCGGCAATGCCGATCGGCACGCCGTAAAGCTTGGAGATGTTGGCGATCTGGGCCTTGTCGAAGCCCGAGTCGAGGTAATAGGGGCCGGCAATCACGCCCAGCATCTGGTCGGGAAGCTTGTACAGCCCGACGAACGCGAGCAGGGCCACGGCCAGCACCCAGCCATTGCGTCGGAAGAACTCCACGAACGGACCCACGAAGGCCTGCACGAAGCCACCGCGGGGACCCAGCGGAATGGTTGACTCTGGCTCGCGCGCGACCAGCGTGGTGAGCAGCGGCGGAATCATCAGCGCGGCCATCGCCAGGTAGGCCACGCGCCAATCCCAGAACTCCGCCACGTACAGCACGCCGACCGTGCTGGCGATCAGTCCCAGCCGGTACCCCAGCGTATAGGTCGCCGCCAGCGCACCCTGGGCTTCGACCGGCGCGATCTCGATGCGGTAGGCGTCCACCGCGATGTCCTGGGTCGCGCCCGCGAACGCCGCGACGCCGGCCAGCAGGATGAACAGGGGCAGGCCCGCGCCCGGGCCCAGCAGCGCCATGCCGGCCAGGCCGACGGCCAGCAGCAGCTGCGAAGCGAACAGCCAGCCGCGCCGACGCCCCAGCCAGGGCAATGGATAACGGTCGACCAGCGGCGCCCAGACGAACTTGAGCGCATAAAAAAGGCCGATGTAGCTGAGCAGCCCGATCAGCCCCAGGTCATACCCGGCCTCGCGCAGCCAGATCGACAGCACGTAGCCCACCAGCAGGAAGGGAAGTCCGCTTCCGAAGCCCAGCAGGCACATGGTCAGGGCCGAGGGCGTGCCGAACGCGGACAGCACCCCGCGCCAGCCGCGCGGCGGCGGAACCGTCGTGCTGGCGCTCACGCGTAATCCACCACGAAGGGCGCGTGGTCGCTGAACTTCGGTTCGGGGTGGATGCTGCAATCGCGCAGGCGGTCGCGCAGCGACGGCGAGACCACCTGGTAATCGATGCGCCAGCCCACGTTCTTGGCGCGGGCGGCGCCGCGCTGGCTCCACCAGGTGTAGTCCTCGCCTTCGGGGCGCAGGTGGCGGTAGCTGTCGACCCAGCCACGTTCAAGGAAGAGTGTGTCCAGCCAGGCGCGCTCGGGCGGCAGGCAGCCGGAGTTCTTCTGGTTCGAGGTCCAGTTCCGGATGTCCTTGCGGGTGTGCACGATGTTCCAGTCGCCGCAAATGACGTAGTCGCGGCCACTGGCCAGCCACTGGTCGAAGATGGGCGTTATCCAGTCCATGCAGCGGAACTTGTAGTCCTGGCGCACGTCACCGGACGACCCGGACGGGAAGTACAGCGACACCACGCTGAGGTTGCCGAAGCGCGCCTCGATGTAGCGCCCTTCTTCGTCGAAGTCGGGCCAGCCCAGGCCGGTCAGCACCTGGTCGGGCGCCTGCCGGCTGTAGATGCCGACGCCGCTGTAGCCCTTCTTGGTGGTCGCGTCGCGGAAATGGGCGTGGTAGCCGGCCGGGCGCAGGTCAGGCGTGCCGAGCTGGTGTTCCTGGGCTTTGGTTTCCTGGATGCAGACGATGTCGGCGTCCTGCCCCGGCAGCCAGTCGAAAAAACCCTTGCTGGCTGCCGAACGGATGCCGTTGGCGTTGAAGCTGATGATTCTCAAGGCGGGGGGGACCGGTTCGAATTGACGGAAAGGTTAGCCCAAACCCGCGCCGGCGCGGGTGCCGGCGACGGGCCGGCTGTTGCACAATCGGGTTTTGCCCACCGGGTTGCCCCATGAAACCGCACCAGAGCCGCTTCCTGGACCTGGCGCTGGACCGGCAGGTCCTGCGCTTCGGCCAGTTCACCCTCAAGTCCGGCCGCACCAGCCCGTACTTCTTCAATGCCGGTCTGTTTGATTCCGGTGCCGCGCTCAAGGCCCTGGGCGAGTGTTACGCCGACGCCCTGGAAGCCTCCGGGCTGGCCTTCGACATGCTGTTCGGGCCCGCCTACAAGGGCATCCCGCTGGCCACCGCGCTGTCGGTGGCGCTGGCCGCGCGCGGCCGCGACGTGCCGGTGGCCTTCAACCGCAAGGAAGCCAAGGCCCACGGCGAAGGCGGCAGCCTGATCGGGGCGCCGGTGCGCGGCCGCGTGCTGATCGTGGACGACGTGATCACCGCCGGCACCGCCATCCGCGAATCGATCCGCACGATCACCGACGCCGGCGGCGAACCCTGCGGCGTGCTGATCGCGCTCGACCGCCAGGAACGCGGCCAGGAAGGCGAACGCTCGGCCGCCGAAGAAGTCACCGCGGCGTTCGGCCTGCCCGTGTTCGCCGTCGCCGGCCTGGACGAACTGCTGGCCCACGCCGACGAGCGGCCCGGGCTGGCCGGGCACAAGGACGCCCTGGTGGCGTATCGTGCGGCCTATGGAAGCCGTCGCTGAACGCCGGAGCCCCCGCATGAAGACCAGACTGACCTGCATCGCCCTCGCCGTCCTGCTTGCCTCCGGCGCCGCCGCCGGCCAGGACAAGGCCAAGAAGCTCTACCGCTGGGTGGACAAGGACGGCAAGGTCCAGTTTTCCGACACCCTGCCGGACGAGGCCCTGGAACAAGCCCGTACCGAGATCAGCGCCAACAGTGGCCGCACCACCGGTGAAGTCGGCCGCGCGCTCACGCCCGAAGAACAGGCCGAATCCGATCGCCTGGCCGCCGAAAGGGAAGTGCAGCAGCGCGCTGACGAAAAACAGCGCCAGACCGAAGAAGCCATGCTGGCCTCGTTCCAGACCGAAGAAGACCTGCGCCGCTCCTACGGCGTGCGCGTGTCGCTGATGCAGGAAAACCTCAACGCCATCGAGGCCGGCATCGGCAGCCAGCGCAACAGCCTGACCAGCCTGCTGGCCGACGCCTCCGAAGCCGAGCTGGCCGGCCAGCCGGTCAATGCCATGCAGGCCGCCACCATCCGCGAGCTGCGCCAGGAAATGGCCAAGCAGCAGAACATGCTGATCATCAAGCAGGCCGAGCTGATGAAGCTCGACGAGGACCTGGACTACCTGGTCCAGCGCTTCCGCGAGCTCAAGGGCGTGGAAGAAGCGCCCGCCACGCCCGAGGCCGCGGCACCGGCCGGGGACGACCCGACCGGCTGAACCACCCCGGCGGTCAGAACGGCAGCTGCAGCGAGGAATCCGTCGCCAGCAGCTGCTCGCGGAACGCGGCCTTGATGCGGTCTAGCGCCGCTTCGTCCTTGGCATCGAAACGCAGCACCAGCACCGGCGTGGTGTTCGAGGCCCGCACCAGGCCCCAGCCGTCGGGCCAGTCGGCGCGCAGGCCATCGATGGTGGCCAGGCGCGCACCCTCGAACTTCGCCTTGGCCAGGAACTCTTCGATGAAGGTGTACTGGCGGCCTTCCTCGACCTCGATCTTCAGCTCCGGCGTGGACACGCCCTTGGGCAGGGTGTCGAAGACCTCCTGCGGCGTCTCCGGGCGGCTCGACAGGATCTCGAGCAGGCGCGCGGCGGCGTAGATGGCGTCGTCGAAGCCGTACCAGCGTTCGCGGAAGAAGAAGTGGCCGCTCATCTCGCCGGCCAGTTCGGCTTCGGTCTCGCGCATCTTGGCCTTGATCAGCGAATGCCCGGTCTTCCACATCAGCGGGCTGCCGCCGTGGCGCAGGATGTGCATGGCCAGGTGGCCGGTGCACTTGACGTCGTAGATGATGCAGGCGCCCGGGTTGCGTTCAAGCACGTCGGCAGCGAACAGCATCAGCAGGCGGTCGGGGTAGATCATTTCGCCCGACCGGGTGACCACGCCCAGGCGGTCGCCGTCGCCGTCGAAGGCCAGGCCCAGGTCGGCGTCCACGCGCTGCACCACGTTCACCAGGTCGCGCAGGTTGGCCGGGTCGCTGGGGTCGGGATGGTGGTGCGGGAAGGTGCCGTCGACCTCGCAGAACAGCGGCTCGACGTCGGCGCCGATCGCCTCGAGCAACTGCGGCGCGAAGGCGCCGGCGATGCCGCTGCCGCAGTCCACGACGACCTTGATCTTGCGCTCGATCTGGATGTCGCCGGCGATGCGGTTGATGTAGTCCGCGGCGATGTCGCGCTTGCTGGCCAGCCCGGGTTCGTCGTCCTCGTGCAGGTTGTTTTCGACGATGCGTTCGTAAAGCTTCTGGATGGCGCCGCCGGCCAGCGTTTCACCTTCCACGACGATCTTGAAGCCGTTGTAGTCGGGCGGGTTGTGGCTGCCGGTGACCGACACGCAGGAGCCCGCGCGCAGGTGGTAGGCGGCGAAATAAGTGACCGGCGTCGGCGCTTCGCCGATGTCGAAGACCTCGCGGCCGGCGCGACGCAGGCCATCGATGAGGGCGGCGGCCATGCGCGGCGAGGACAGCCGGCCATCGCGGCCAACCACGATCGCCTTCGCACCCTGGGCGTGCATCACGCTGCCGATGGCCTGGCCGATCAGGCGCGCGGTTTCTTCGTCCAGGGTTTTCCCCACCACGCCGCGAATGTCGTAGGCACGGAAGATGCTGCGGTCGAGCACGGCGCGGGCGGGGCTGTCCGGCAGGGGCGGCATGACCGGCTTGGCGACGGCATCCGCCGCGGGCGCGGGCGGCTTGACCTGGCCGCTGGCCTGCAGCTCGGCCAGGGTCGGGGCGTTGGCCACCGGCACTTCGTCGGGTTCGTCGTCGCCGGACTTGCGGCGCAGCTTCAGGTGCGGCTGCAGCAGCAGGCCGCCGGCCACCAGCAGGCCCAGGCCCGCCAGCAGGAAGTTGGTGAGCATGCCGCCGCTGCCGACCGGCGCCGCGGCGACCACGCGCATGCGGGTGCCGGCCACCGGCACGGCGCCGAATTCGGCCGCCGAGGCCAGCTCCAGGTCGCCGCGCTGGAACACGTTGTGCCGGCCCTGGCGAAGCGCCATGTAAGCGTTGTCCGATAGCGGCGCGCTTTGCAGCGGGGCCACCACGGTTTCCAGCGGCAGGCGCACGTACACCACCGAAAGCACCCGGCCTTCGGCCAGCACCGGCGCGGCCAGGGCCAGGCGCGGGCCGCCCGCGTCCATCACCACGGCGGCCCGGCTGGCGTTGTCCTGCAGCGCCAGTTCGAGCACGCCGAGCTTGCCGTAGCCGAAGGCGGCCGGGTCTTCATAGGGGCCGTCCAGGCTGGGGTCGTGCCACTCGACGGCTTCGACCTCCGCCCAGCCGCCCCTGATCACGTCGTCGGCCGCGGCCTGGTCCTCGCGCTGCAGGGCGGTGGCCAGGGCGAACCGCACGCGCCGTTCCTCCAGTTCGGACATGGCAGCCTGCAGGCGCTCGGTCACGCCGGCGCCGGCGGCCAGGCGGCTGGTGTCCACCTGGGTCTGCAGGCGGGTCGCGCCCAGGTCCTGGACACCGGCCCAGGCGAACCAGGCGGCCACCAGCAAAGCCAGGGCGGCCAGCAGCCAGGTCGGCTTGATGGAATGGAGCGCGCTTTTTTTACCCGACGATTTCATGCTTCCCCCTGGTTCCGGTGCGGTTGTCCGCGCCGTTCAGCGCGTGCCGGTGTGGCCGAAGCCACCTTCGCCGCGCGCGCTGAGTTCGAATTCGTCCACCTGGCGCAGCGCGGCCCGGGCCACGGGCAGGAACACCAGCTGGGCGACACGGTCCCCCGGGCTGATGGTGAGCGGTTTCTTCCCGCGATTCCAGAGGCTCACCATGAGCGGGCCTTGGTAGTCGGCATCAATCAGCCCGACCAGGTTGCCCAGCACCAGCCCGTGCTTATGCCCCAGGCCCGACCGCGGCAGGATGGTGGCGCACAGCCCGGGGTCGCCGATGTGGATGGCCAGGCCGGTCGGCACGAGTTCGGCATCGCCCGGCGCAAGCTCCAGCGGAGCCTCGATCATCGCCCGCAGGTCCATGCCCGCCGAATGCGCGGTGGCGTAGTCGGGCAGCGGGAACTCACTGCCCAGGCGCGCGTCCAGGCGCTTGAATTGGATCTCGACGGTCATTCCATGGCCTCCAGGCGTTGGGCGATCAGCAGCAGCAGTTCGGTGGCGACGCGCGACTTCGGGCCGTGGCCGATGTCGTGCCGGCCGTCGCGCCAGAATACCGCCAGGGCGTTTTCGTCGGCCTCGAAGCCCTGGTCGGGGCGGGACACGTCGTTGGCGGCGATCAGGTCCAGGCCCTTGCGGTGCAGCTTGTCGCGGGCATAGGCCTCCAGGTCGCTGGTTTCGGCGGCAAAACCCACCACCAGCCGCGGGCGCGCGGCGTGCGCGGCCACGTCGGCCAGGATGTCGGCGGTGCGCACCAGGGTCAGCGTGAGGCTGTCGCCGGATTTCTTGAGTTTCTGCGGCAGGGTTTCGGCCGGCGCGTAGTCGGCCACGGCGGCGGCGCCGATGTAGACGTCCTGGCCGGGCAGCGCCGCCAGCACGGCGTCGCGCATCTGCGCGGCGCGGCGTACGTCGATGCGGGCGACGCCCGGCGGCGTCGGCAGCGACACCGGCCCGGCGACCAGGGTGACGTCCGCGCCCATGCGGCGGGCGGCGTCGGCCACGGCGAACCCCATCTTCCCGGAGCTGCGGTTGCCCAGGAAACGCACCGGGTCGATGTCCTCGAAGGTGGGGCCGGCGCTGACCAGCACCCGTCGCCCGGCCAGGCGCGGCGGGCGCAGGCTGGTGGCCACGGCGGCGACGATGTCGGCGGGTTCGGACAGCCGGCCTTCGCCGACCTCGCCGCAGGCCTGGCCGCCGCTGCCCGGGCCGATCACCTGCACCCCGCGCGCCACCAGGGTGGCCAGGTTGGCCTGGGTGGCCGGGTGCGCCCACATCACCCGGTTCATCGCCGGCGCCACCAGCAGCGGCGCCTCGCTGGCCAGGCACAGGGTGGACAGCAGGTCGTTGGCATGGCCCTGGGCCAGCCGGCGCAGGGTATTGGCGGTGGCCGGCGCGACCAGCACGCGGGTGGCCCAGCGGGCCAGTTCGATGTGGCCCATGGCCGCCTCGGCGGCCTCGTCCCACAGGGAACTGCGCACCGGGTGGCCGGACAGGGCCTGGAAGGTGGTGGTGCCGACGAAATGGCGGGCGGCGTCGGTCATCACCACGCGCACCTCGGCCCCTGCGTCCTGCAGGCGGCGCACCAGGTCGGCGGCCTTGTAGGCGGCGATGCCGCCGCTCACGCCGAGCAGGATGCGTTGTCCCTTCAGCTCGTGCACCGGGTTTCCTTACCTTGCTGAACGCGCCTAGCTTACCCGATGCGACCAGGCGTCCCGATGCCCCGGCGCGTCCCCGAGGGCCACGCTTGGGCCATGCGATTGCAGGACTGGCCCGAACCCGAACGCCCCCGCGAAAAGCTGCTCGCCCGCGGCGCCGCGGCGCTTTCCGACGCCGAAGTCCTGGCCTTGCTGCTGGGCACCGGCCAGCGCGGCGCCGACGCCGTGGCGGTGGCCCGGCGGCTGCTGGCCGGGGCCGGCGGGCTGCGCGGCCTGCTCGACCAGCCCGCGCCCACGCTGGCGCGCCTGCCCGGCCTGGGCATCGCCCGCGCCTGCCGGCTGGCGGCGGTGGTCGAACTGGGCCACCGGCACCTGGCCCAGGGCCTGGCCCGCGGCGAGGCGCTCACCGACCCGGCCAAGGCCGGCGACTACCTCACCCGCCGGCTGCGGGCCCTGCCCTACGAAGTCTTCGCCTGCCTGTTCCTGGACACGCGGCACCGGGTCATCGCCTTCGAGGAACTCTTCCGCGGCACCCTCGATGGCGCCGAGGTGCATCCGCGCGAAGTCGTGCAGCGCTGCCTGGCGCACCACGCCGCGGCCGTCATCCTGGGCCACAACCATCCCAGCGGCTGCACCGAACCCAGCGCCGCCGACCGCGCGGTCACCGCCCGCCTGCGGCAGGCCCTGGGCCTGGTGGAGGTGCGGCTGCTCGACCACTTCATCGTCGGCGACGGGCCCGCGTGCTCGATGGCCCGGCTGGGGGCCCTGTGAATCTTTCCCTGGCTGATTCGCGCCCGCGGCTACGTATACTCCGTTCAGGCAGGGGGCTCGGGAGCAAGCGTGATCCTCGGGATTTCGAATCTTTACCCTGGCGACGCCGTCGAGGCGGCGCTGCCCGACGTGGCGGCCGCCCGCCGGATGTTGTCGGCAAGCGACGCCAGCCTGGTGCCTCGACTGCAGGCCGCGGGCGAACGCGCCGCCGGCAGCGACTTCGACCCCGCCGACCTGGCCCGCCACGTCGATGCCGCCGTGCTGGGGCTGGCCCGCCTGGGCCTGCGCCACGGCCGGCTGGGCGACGACCTGCACGACTACCACTGCGAAGCCCACGTCATGGAAGTGGCCGAACGCCGCCTGGGCCACCTGATCGACGCCCTGGGCCACGGCTCGCTGCCACCGGCCGACTGGCTGGCCCTGCTGGTGTTCAGCGCCTGCCACGACCTGCGCCAGCGCGAATCCTTCCAGCCGCCCGGTCCGGTGGGCGGCAACGAAGCGGCTTCGATCGCCGAAACCTTCCGCATCCTGTCGGCCTGCGGCTTCTCGCCCGATGCCGACCGGGAAACCTACGTCACCCTCGAACTGATGATCGCCGGCAGCACCTTCGATGCCCGGCCCCTGCCCCATCCCGAGGCCGCCGAACTGGCCACGGCCGCAGGTGGCGCCCTGGCGCGCGGGCTGGGCCTGTGGCTCGACGGCGAGCGCCCGGACTGGACCTCCGACCCGGCGGCCAAGCGCGGCGAGCGCCTGGGCCGCCTGGCCGCCGACCTCGACACCGCCAACGTCGGCGAAAGTTTCGACCTGCTGGCCGACAGCGCCCTGCGCCTGTGCCGCGAGCGCGAGCGCCGGGCCGGCCGCGACCTGGACCGGGCCGGCAGCGGCCCGACCTGCCTGGGCTTCCTCAGCCGCGGCCAGCTGGCGTATTTCTTCGAACTGCACCGCTTCTCCAGCCGCGAGGGCGAACGGGTCTACGGCCCGGGCAAGGTCGCCAACGGCGCCGGCGTGCGGCGGGTGTCGGCCGGGCTGCTGCAGCGTTTCGAGGACGAACCCCCGGCCAATGGCCAGGCCGTGCTCGACGCCTTCGCCGACCTCGCCGCGGCCGAGGTCGCCTGAAAAAAAGAGGGCCGGCTTTTGGCCGACCCCTGCCCCGGAACCCGGCCCGCTGGCCAGTCCGAAATTTCTAGAGAGAGCACGTTGTCTGGCGTGCCGGCGCATTGTCGGGCCCCGGGGTGACAGCCCCATGACAGCACCCGGCCCCGGGCGCGATACAATGCCCAGTTCACCCCCGTGGAAAACAAAAACGCCGTGAAAGACCACCTTCGCGAACTCGTGGCGCAGGCCCTGCTTGATCTCAGGCGGCATGGCCGCCTGCCGCAGGACCTGCCGACCCCCGCCTTCGTGGTCGAACGCACCAAGTCGCGCGAACACGGCGACTACGCCTCGAACGTGGCGATGCTGCTGGCCAAGCCCACCGGCATGAAGCCGCGCGAGCTGGCCGACCTGCTGGTGGCCTCGCTGCCGGCCTCGCAGCACGTCGAGAAGGTGGCCATCGCCGGCCCCGGCTTCATCAATTTCACCCTGGCCCGCGGCTGCCGCCTGGGCACCATCCGCCGCGTGTTCGAGCTGGGCAAGGACTACGGCCGCGCGCCCGAAGGCAGCGGCGAGTCGGTGACGGTGGAATTCGTGTCCGCCAACCCCAACGGCCCGCTGCACGTCGGCCACGGCCGCGGCGCCGCCTACGGCGCCTCGGTGGCCAGCCTGCTCGACGCCGCCGGCCACAGGGTCCAGCGCGAGTACTACGTCAACGACGCCGGCCGGCAGATGGACATCCTGGCGGTGTCGGTGTGGCTGCGTTACCACGAGCTGGGCGGGGTCAACGTGCGCTTCCCGGACAACGGCTACAAGGGCGAATACGTCGTGGACATCGCCCGCGGCCTGCGCGCCAAGGCCGGTGACGGCCTGCGCCACAACGCCATCGAGATCACCGACGGCCTGCCGCCCGACGAAGGCCAGGGCGGCGACAAGGAAAGCCACGTCGACGGCCTGATCGCCCGCGCCAAGCAGCTGCTGGGCGAAGCCGGCTACCGCCAGGTGTTCGACGCAGGCCTGGCCTGGTGCCTGGGCGACATCCGCGAAGACCTGGCCGGCTTCGGCGTCAACCACGACAACTTCTTCTCCGAACGTTCGCTGATGACCGAGGGCTACGTCGACCGCGCCATCAAGACGCTCGACGAACAGGGCCACCTGTACGAACAGGAAGGCGCGCTGTGGTTCCGCGCCACCAGCTTCGGCGACGACAAGGACCGCGTGGTGCGCCGCGAAAACGGCGTCACCACCTATTTCGCCTCGGACCTGGGTTACCTGCTGAGCAAGTTCGAACGCGGCTTCGAACGCGCCATCTACATCTTCGGCGCCGACCACCACGGCTACGTCGCGCGCCTGAAGGCCGCGGCCCAGGGCCTGGGCCTGGACCCGTCGAAGATCGAAGTGCAGCTGGTGCAGTTCGCCATCCTCTTCCGCGGCGGCGAGCGCGTGCAGATGTCCACCCGCGCCGGCAGCTTCGTCACCCTGCGCGAGCTGCGCGAGGAAGTGGGCACCGACGCGGCGCGCTTCTTCTACGTGATGCGCGGCAACGACCAGCACCTGGACTTCGACCTGGACCTGGCCAAGAGCCGCAGCAACGAAAACCCGGTCTATTACATCCAGTACGCCCACGCCCGCGTCTGCTCGCTGTTCAACCAGCTGGCCGAGCGCCAGATGAGCTACAACCGCGGCGCCGCCGAAGCCGCGCGCCAGCGCCTGGTCGAAACCCACGAAGACGAGCTGGTGGACGAGCTTATGCGCTTCCCGGAAGTCGTTGAAGCCGCCGCCCTGGGCCGCGCGCCCCAGATCGTCGCCAACTACCTGCGTGAAGTGGCCGCCGCCTTCCACGCCTTCTACAATGCCCAGCCGATCCTGGTCGCCGACGAAGAACTGCGCAACGCCCGCCTGGGCCTGGCCAAGGCCACGCAGCAGGTGCTCGCCAACGGCCTGGCCCTGCTGGGCGTGTCCGCCCCGGAGAAGATGTAATGGCACGTCGTTCCAAGAACCAAGCCAAGCGCAACGGCGGCAAGGGCACGCCCGGCTGGGTCTGGCTGCTCGGCGGCCTGGTCGGCGGCGCGGTCATCGTGATGGTGCTGCTGATGCGCAACGGCGGCGACGTCGGCCAGCTGCTGCCCCGGCCCGACCCGCAGGCACGCGCGCCGGTCGCCACCGACGAACCCGTGGCCCAGGACGCCCCCGAACCACGCAAGCCCAAATACGACTTCTACGACGTGCTGCGCGACAAGGAAGTGGTGATCCCCGACGCCGAGCTAGATGCCCAGGCCCGGGCCGAAGCCGCGGCGCCGCCCAGCCCGGAAGCCCCGCCGGCCACCGACGGCGTGCGCTACCTGATCCAGGCCGGCGCCTTCCGATCGGCGTCCGACGCCGAAGCCCTGAAGGCGCGCATCGCGCTCACCGGCGAACTGGCCCGGGTCGAGTCGGCGCAGATCGAAGGCGGTACCATCTACCGCGTGCGCCTGGGGCCCTACCCGAACGCCGCCAGCCTGGCCGCCGCCAAGCGCGCGCTGGGCAACCATGGCATCGAGGCCCTGGCGATCAGGGCGGAATAAGGTTCAAACGCGGGGAGTACTCGCGATGGCCTGGCAAGTGCAACACCTGGCGGACGAAGACGTGGTGCAGGTCACCGCGGAAGGCCTGCACGACCGGACCATGCTGCGCGACCTCACCCGCGACGCGGTGATGGCCGGCCACCGGTTCCGCAGCGCGCGTTTCCTGGTCGACCATCGCCGCACCCGGCTGGCGCTGGGCGCGGCCGAGATCTTCGACATGCCCAGGCGCGGCGAAGACGCCGGCTTCGGCAGCGACCTGCGCATCGCGATCCTGATCGACGCCGATGGCCCGACGCGCGGCGACTTCGAGTTCTACGCCGTGCAGTGCGGCAACCTGGGCATCCACTTCATGCGGCTGTTCTTCGACCGCGGGCAGGCGATGGAATGGCTGACCGCCGACCGGGTGCCCTTCAACCGCGCTTGAGCGTGATCAGCGCCGAGGTGTCGGCGTCGCCCTGCCCCTGTTCGACCAGCCGCGCGTAGTCGGCCAGCGCCTGCGCCACCACCGGCGCCTGCACGCCGGCGTCGCGGGCCATGCCCTCGACAATGCGCAGGTCCTTGAGCAGGTGCCCGCACTTGAAGCCCGGCACGAACTGGTTGGCCAGCATCGTGGCGCCGCGCTTTTCCAGGAACCAGTTGCCGGCGGCGCCGGCCATCAGGGTCGGCAGCAGTTTTTCCGCGTCCAGGCCCAGCTTTTCGCCCAGGGCCAGGCCTTCGCACACCGCTTCGTTGATGCCGGCCACCAGCACCTGGTTCACCGCCTTGGTGGCCTGGCCGGCGCCGGTGTCGCCCATGTGGGTGATGCGTGCGGCGTAGGCCTCGAGCACGGGCCGGGCCTTGGCCAGATCCGCTTCGCTGCCGCCGGCCATCACCGACAGCTTGCCGTTGCGGGCGCCTTCGACGCCGCCGGACACCGGCGCGTCCACGAAGCCGATGCCCCGCGCCGCCAGCAGCGCCCGGGCCTGGCGCGCGGTGTCCACCGACACCGTCGAATGGTCGATCACCACGGCCCCCGCCTGCAGCACCCCGGCCAGGGCCTGCACGTTCTCCAGCACGTCGGCGTCGAGGGAAACGCAAAGCGCGACCACGTCGCAGGTCGCGAAGTCGGCGGCCGAGGCCGCGGCGGCCACGCCCAGTTCAGCGGCCAGTGCCTGCGCCTTCGCGGCCGTGCGATTGCCGACCACGGCCAGCAGGCCGCGCGAATGCAGGTGCCGCGCCATCGGCGCGCCCATGGCACCCAGGCCAATGAATCCAGCGCTCACGACTGCGCTCCGCCGGCGTTTTCCTCGTGCAGGTAGGTGTAGCCGGTGAGGCCGGTTTCCAGGTCCACCAGCAGCTTGGCGGCTTCGGCCGGGGGCAGGCCGGCGGCGTCCACCTTGGCCTTGTAGGCGCTGCGCAGTTCGTTGAGGTCGTAGCCGACGTAGTCGAGCATCACGTCGGTGGTGTCGCCCTTGCGCTGGCGCGCCACCGAATAGCCGCCGCCTTCGCCGAGCTCGACGTTGGCGGTGTCGGTGTCGCCGAACAGGTTGTGGATGTCGCCCAGGGTTTCCTGGTAGGCGCCGACCATGAAGATGCCCAGCCGGTAGCTTTCGCCTTCGCGCGGCGAGTGCAGCGCCAGCGAGCTGTCGAGCGATTCGGATTCGACGTAGCTGTCGATGCGGCCGTCGGAGTCGCAGGTGAGGTCGGCGATGACGCCGCGGCGGTCGGGCACCTCGTCCAGGCGCGCGATCGGCACGATCGGGAACACCTGGTCGATGGCCCAGACGTCGGGGATGGATTCGAACACCGAGAAGTTGACGAAGTACTTGTCCACCAGGCGTTCGTTGAGCTCGTCGAGCACGTCGCGGTGGCTGCGCTCCTGCGCCGTCAGGCGTTCGCGCACGGCGTGGGCGACGGCGTAGAACAGGTCATCGAGCCGCGCGCGGTGGCGCAGGGTGATCTGGCCCAGCGCGTACAGGGCCTGGCCCTCGGCAAGGTGATGCTGGGCTTCGTGGAACAGCTCCAGCGCCGGGCGTTCGCCCAGGGCCGCGTGGGTTTCGCGCAGGTGGCGCACCACCGACGGTTCGTCGTCGTCCGACCGCGGCACCTGGCCTTCCGGCGCGCGCTCGACTTCCGACACGTTCACCACCATCACCGCGTGGTGCGCGGTCATCGCGCGCCCGGCTTCGGTGACCATGCGCGGCGGCGTGATGCCTTCTTCGGCGCAGGCTTCGGCCAGCGGCTGCACCAGGGTGTGCGCGTACTGGTCGAGGCCGTAGTTGATCGAACAGAAACCGCGCGAACGCGTGCCTTCGTAGTCCACGCCCAGGCCGCCGCCCGAGTCCATGAAGCGAACGTTGCAGCCCAGGCGGGTGAGCTCGACGAAATAACGCACCGCTTCGCGCATGCCGTTGGCGATGTCGCGCACGTTGGAGATCTGGCTGCCCATGTGGAAGTGCAGCAGCTGCAGGGTGTCGAGCATGTCAGCGGCCTTGAGGCGTTCGACCAGGTCGAGCACCTGGCGCGGCGAGAGGCCGAACTTGGCCTTGTCGCCGCCGCTGTTCTGCCACTTGCCGGCGCCCAGCGAGGCCAGGCGCAGGCGCACGCCCAGGCCCGGCTTCACGCCCAGGGCCTTGGATTCTTCGATGACCATCGCCAGTTCGCTGGGCTTTTCGATGACGATGAAGGTTTCCAGGCCCAGCTTGCGGCCGACCAGGGCCAGGCGGATGAACTCGCGGTCCTTGTAGCCATTGCAGATGACCAGGCTGCCGGGCCGGGCCAGGCCCAGCACGGCCATCAGCTCGGGCTTGGAGCCGGCCTCGAGGCCAAAGCCTTCACCACCGGCGGCGGCCAGCTCGCCGGCAACGCCGCGGTGCTGGTTCACCTTGATCGGGTACACGGCGGTGTAGCCGCCCTGGTAGTCCAGTTCCTTCATGGCCCGGCCGAAGGCGGCCTGCAGCTTGCCCAGGCGGTCGCCCAGGATGTCGGAAAACCGCAGCAGCAGCGGCAGCTTCAGGCCGGCGCCGGTGGCCTTGGCCACGACCTCGGGCAGGGCCAGCTCGGGGCCGCCGGCGCCGCGCGGGCGCACGACCATGCGACCCTGGGCGTCCACGTCGAAGTAGCCTTCGCTCCAGTAGGGAATGGAGTAGGTGTGGCGGGCGCGGTCGAGGGACCAGGCGGGCATGGGCGCGGATTCCGGGGAAAAGGTGGGGCGTAGTGTACCGCCCGGGGGTCGTGGGTTCATGCGCGGGCGGTACAATGCGCCCCCACGTTCAGCTACCCCCGGATACCGCGATGACCACGACTTGGTTGCATGAAAACTTCGAGCACACCGGCTCGGCCTTCGGCCTGCGGATGAAGCGCAAGCTCGAGGAAGTGCAGTCGCCGTTCCAGAAGATCGAGATGTACGAAAGCACCGACTGGGGCAACGTCATGCTGATCGACGGCGCGATGATGGTGACCACGCGCGACAATTTTTTCTACCACGAGATGATGGCGCACGCGCCGCTGTTCACCCACGCCGACCCGAAGGACGTGGTGATCATCGGCGGCGGCGACTGCGGCACCCTGCGCGAAGTGCTGCGCCACCCGGGCGTGCGCACGGCGGTGCAGTGCGACATCGACGAGCAGGTGACGCGCATGGCCGAGAAGTATTTCCCGGAGCTGTGCGAGTCCAACAACGACCCGCGCGCGACGGTTATGTTCGACGACGGCATCGCCTACATGAAGAACGCCAAGCCGGAATCGATCGACGTGATCATCGTCGATTCCACCGACCCGGTCGGCCCGGCCGAAGGCCTGTTCAACCAGGCCTTCTACGAAACCTGCCTGAAGGCCCTGCGCCCGGGCGGCCTGCTGGTGCAGCAGAGCGAGTCGCCGCTGGCGCTGATGCAGCTGATCCTGGACATGCGCAAGGCGATGACCGACGCCGGCTTCACCACCTTCCGCACCCTGCCCTTCCCGCAGCCGTGTTACCCGACCGGCTGGTGGAGCTGCACGATCGCCTCGAAAGAAGCCCGCGACCTCACCGCCTTCCGCGACGCCGACGCCGCTGCCAAGCCCTTCGACACCCAGTACTACACCGCCGCCATCCACCGCGGCGCGCTGTCGATGCCGCCGATGATGCAAAAGGCCCTGGGCGACTGACGCACGCCGCCCGGGCGTGGCCCAACGAAAAGGCCGGCGTCTTCTCGACGCCGGCCTTTTTTTGTTCGCGCTACCCGGCGCTTACTGCGCGGCAACCACCGTGAACTCCCGGGTTTCGACCTTGCGGCCGTCCAGGGAGACTTCCAGGGTGTAGCGGCCGACCGGCCAGCCGTCGGGCTTGCTGATCCGGAAGTTGGTGGTGCCGGGGCCGGCGAAGCTGAAGGCATTGCTTTCTTCGTTCACCACCTGGCCGTCCTGGTACAGCCACTTGGCCGACAGGCTGCCGGCCACGGCCGCGACGGGGTCGCTGGTGTTGGTGCTGACCGAGGCCGTGATGGCCTGGTTCGGGGTGAAGCGCGACTGGCTTTCGATCACGCGGCCATCGGCATCCACGTCGGTGCCCAGGGTGACGCCGGTGACCGACACCGTGGCGGCGACGGGCGCTGGCGCCGGGGCCGGGGCCGGCTGGGTCACGACCGGCGGCGGCGTCGCTTCGTCTTTCTTGCAGCCGGCCAGGGCCAGCGTCGCGGCCAGCGCAAGGCCAAGCGCCGGGGTCAGTGGGGTGGATTTCATGGGGTTCTCCAAAGGGGGGTCACTCGTGGCCGCTGGCAAGCGGCGGGATCTTCAGGATCTGGCCTGGATGGATCAGGTCGGGGTTGTCGAGCTTGTCGCGATTGGCTTCGAAGAGGATCGGCCAGGAGCCGGCCTTGCCGTAGTAGTGCTTCGCGATGCCGGACAGCGTGTCGCCGCGGACCACGGTGTGCGTGCGCACGCCCTGGCTGCCGCCGCCACCGCCTTCGATGGCCTGTTCGGAAGAGCGGACGCCGGAATCGACGTTGCCGAAGTCGGCCCGCGGGGCCTCGCTGCCGGTGACCCGGGACTGGACGCTGGAGAAATCGGGCTTTTTCGGGGGGTTGGTCATCGGTGTCTCCCGGACTGGGGTGTCCGGGAGCCACACTAGGCCCTAAGCGGCCGATGAAGCTGAATCGTTTGCTGCGCCGGCTTACAGGGCGTCGCCGTCCAGTTCGCCGGTGCGGATGCGCAGCACCTTGTCGAGGTCGTAGACGAAGATCTTGCCGTCGCCGACCTTGCCGGTGTTGGCCGCCGCCTGGATGGCTTCGACCACGCGGTCGGCCTGGTCGTCGGTGACGGCGACCTCGAGCTTGATCTTGGGCAGGAAGTCGACCACGTATTCGGCGCCCCGGTAGAGTTCGGTGTGGCCCTTCTGGCGGCCGAAGCCCTTGACCTCGGTGACCGTGACACCCGAGACGCCGACGTCGCTCAGGGACTCGCGCACGTCGTCGAGCTTGAAGGGTTTGATGATGGCCATGACCATTTTCATCGAAGCATCTCCCGGGGGGTTCAAAGGTTGTAACCGCGTTCGTTGTGCAGGGCGAGGTCCAGGCCCTCGGCTTCCTGGTCCTCGTCCACCCGCAGCCGGATGACCAGGCCAACCAGCTTCAGAAGGACGTAGGTGACGACCGTAGTGTAGGCGATGGTGAAGCCCACGCCCTTGGCCTGCACCCAGACCTGGGCCGGGATGTCGGTGACTTCCCCGAATCCGCCCAGGGCCGGCGCCGCGAACACCCCGGTAAGCAGCGCCCCGACGATGCCGCCGACCGCGTGCACGCCGAACACGTCCAGCGAGTCGTCGTAGCCCAGCCGGCGCTTGAGCGTGGTGGCGCAGAAGAAGCACACGATGCTGGCGCTGAAACCGATGACCAATGCCCCGACCGGCCCAGCCGTGCCCGCCGCCGGGGTAATGGCCACCAGCCCCGCCACCACGCCCGAGGCGATGCCCAGGGCGCTGGGCTTGCCGTGGGTAAGCCATTCCACCGTCATCCAGCCCAGGGCCGCCGCCGCCGTGGCCACCTGGGTGACCAGCATGGCCATGCCGGCGGTTTCATCGGCGGCCACCGCCGAGCCGGCGTTGAAGCCGAACCAGCCCACCCACAGCATGGCCGCGCCGACCAGGGTGTAGCCCAGGTTGTGCGGCGCCATCGCCGCGCCCGGGTAGCCGTGTCGCTTGCCCAGCACCAGGGCCGCCACCAGGCCGGCCACGCCGGCATTGATGTGCACCACGGTGCCGCCGGCGAAGTCGAGCACGCCCCAGTCCCACATCAGGCCGCCGTCGCCGGCCCAGACCATGTGCGCCATTGGCGCATAGACCAGGGCGAACCACAGCGCCATGAACACCAGCATCGCCGAAAAGCGCATGCGCTCGGCGAAGGCGCCGACGATCAGGGCCGGGGTGATGATGGCGAAGGTCATCTGGAAGGTGATGAACACGCTTTCCGGGAAGGCCCCGACCACGCTGTCCTTGCCCAAGTTGCGCAGGAAGGTGTTGTCGAAGCCGCCGACGAAGGACGCCAGGTTCACCGTGCCGGCCTGCATGCCGGTGGTGTCGAAGGCCAGGCTGTAGCCAAACACCACCCACAGCACCGAAATCAGCCCGGTGATGGCGAAACACTGCATCAGCACCGACAGGATGTTCTTCGAGCGCACCATGCCGGCGTAGAACAGGGCCAGGCCGGGGATGACCATGAACAGCACCAGGGCCGTGGCGGTGAGCATCCAGGCGGTGTCGCCCGAATCAATGGGCGGCGGGGCGGGGCTGGCGAGCGCCAGCAACGGCAACAGGGGAACCATGGGCAGGGCCTCCGGGGACGTGGGAAGGGGGTTCGGACGCGAACACCTGAACCTTGCCCGCCACGCGGCGATTGAATGCTCGGCCCGGGCGTGGAATTCTTGTGGGCCCCGTGGGGAATCCCCGACAGACGCCGGCGCCGGCAAGGCGCATCGTGGCCCCACCCCACCGGAGCAAACCCATGATCGACCTCAAGAACATCGACGACCTGGCCCGCAAGCTGAGCGAGCTGGTGCCCCCGGGCCTGAAGGACGCACGCGCCGACCTGGAGCAGAACTTCAAGGCCACCCTGCAGTCGGGCCTGAACCGGCTGGACCTGGTGACCCGCGAGGAGTTCGACGTGCAGCGCGCCGTACTTCTGCGGACGCGCGAGAAGCTGGAAGCGCTGGAGCGCAAGCTGGCCGAACTCGAGGCCCGCGGCGGCGCGCCCGACGGCACCGCGCACTAAACCCCGCCTACCCCTGCAATGAACCTGGCGCTGGCGCACAGCCGCGCCCGGGTCGGCGTGCTTGCGCCCGCGGTACGGGTCGAGGCGCACCTGGGTGGTGGTCTGCCAAACTTCACGTTGGTGGGGATGCCGGCCACCGCGGTGCGCGAAAGCCGTGAACGCGTGCGTTCGGCGATCGGCAACGCCCAGTTCGAATTCCCGCAGCGACGCATCACCGTCAACTTGGCGCCGGCGGATTTGCCCAAGGAAGGCGGGCGCTACGACCTGGCCATCGCGCTTGGCCTGCTGGCGGCCAGCGGCCAGGTGCCGGTGCAGACACTGGGCGAGGTCGAACTGCTGGGCGAGTTGGCGCTTACCGGCGAGCTGAAGCCGGTGGACGGTGTGCTTCCTGCCGCCTTGGCCGCAGCGCGCGAAGGCCGGCCGCTGGTGGTGCCCGCCGGCAATGGTGCCGAAGCTGCACTGGCCAGCGGCGGTCGCGCCTACGTCGCACGCACGCTTCTGGAGGTTTGCGCTCATCTGCGCGGCGAGGCGATGCTGCCGCTGGCCAGCGCCGGCGACCTGCCGCTTGCGATGGCGCGTTACCCCGACCTCGCCGACGTGCGCGGGCAAGGCGCCGCGCGGCGGGCACTGGAAGTTGCTGCCGCTGGTGCCCACGCGCTGCTGCTCATTGGCCCGCCCGGCTGCGGCAAGACGCTGCTGGCCTCGCGCCTGCCGGGTCTACTGCCCGACCCTGACGAAACCGAAGCGCTGGAAACCGCCGCCATCCATTCCGTGAGTGGCCAGGGCCTGGACCTGTCCCGTTGGCGGCAGCGTCCGTATCGAAGTCCACATCATCTGGCGAGTGCCGTGGCACTGGTCGGCGGCGGCAGCAACCCACGCCCGGGTGAAGTATCGCTGGCCCACAACGGCGTGCTGTTCCTGGATGAGCTGGCCGAATGGTCCAGGCAGGCCCTGGAAACCCTGCGCCAGCCGATGGAGTCGGGCCGGGTCATCGTGTCGCGGGCCGCGAGGCAAAGCGAATTTCCCGCCAGCTTCCAGCTGGTTGCAGCAATGAACCCGTGCCCCTGCGCTTGGGCCGGCGACCCCAGCGGCCGCTGTGGCTGCAGCGCCGAGTCGGTGGCGCGCTACCGGGCCAAACTTTCCGGCCCACTGCTCGACCGCATCGACCTGCAGCTGGCCGTACCGCGTTTGCCGCCCTCGCAGCTGCGTCCGGACCAGCCGCCCGGCGAATCCACCGCCGTCGTGCGTGCGCGGGTGTTGGCCGCACGCGCCCGGCAGCTTGAACGCGCGGGTGTGCCCAACGCCCGCCTCGACCAGACCAGCACCGACCGGGACTGCGTACTGCGCCCGCATGACCGCCGCTTGCTGGAACGCGCCATCGACCAGCTGCAGCTTTCCGCCCGCGCCCTGCACCGCATCCAGCGCGTGGCGCGGACGCTTGCGGACCTGGGAGGCGAAGACGCCATTCGCACCGAACACGTCGCCGAAGCCATCGGCTACCGCCTGCTTGATCGCGCCGGCCCGCCAGCCTGAGCTAGCATCGACGCAGGAGGACCCATGGACACTGTTCCGAACACCGCTTCCGGTCGCTGCCTCTGCGGCGACCTGCGCTTCGACGCCCAACTGCCCTCGAAATGGATGGCCCACTGCCACTGCAGCCTGTGCCAGCGCGCCCACGGCGCCGGCGTGGTCACCTGGGTCGGCTTCGCCTCCGAGAAGGTGGCGATCTCTGACCCGCAGGCCCGGCTCACCTGGTACGAATCCAGCCCCGACGCCGAACGCGGCTTCTGTTCGCGCTGCGGCAGCACGCTCTTCTTCCGATCCGAAAAGTGGGCCGGCGA
Organism: Arenimonas soli; assembly: GCF_014643775.1. Classification (GTDB taxonomy): domain Bacteria; phylum Pseudomonadota; class Gammaproteobacteria; order Xanthomonadales; family Xanthomonadaceae; genus Arenimonas; species Arenimonas soli. The sequence goes on along the minus strand of NZ_BMKC01000002.1, from coordinate 522,814 downwards.
ACTGCACATCGTGCGCAGCAACTTCGACACGCCACTCGACCGCGAACCGCAGGTGCACGTCTATTACGACACCCACGCCGCCTGGCTGCCGACGGCGGACGACGGGCTGCCGCGCAAGCCGGCGCCGGGTTAGGCCTCGCGGCCCAGATCCACCGGGTCGAACTGGTCCAGCTCCATCGTGCGCATTTCCGCCGCGCGCGGTCCGAAACCCACCAGCGCAATCGCCGCCTCGCGCAGCGGCCTTAGCCGCAGGGCCTCGTCCACGGCGCGGTCGTTGATGGCGGCGGTGACGAAGCAGCCCAGCCCGCGTTCGGTGGCCGACAGGTACATGGTCTGCGACAGATGCCCCACGTCCAGGTGCACCACCCGCCAGGCCTTGGCGTGGCGGCGGTATTTCCAGAACAGGCGGTCGAAGCGCGCCGTCATCACCACCATCACCGGCACGTCCTCGAACCAATCCTGGCCGGCGACGAAGCGGTGGGCCAGCGCGGCGGCCTCGTCGGGCGACAGCGCCGCCAGCGGTTCCAGCGCGTGCCGCATGGAAAGGTAGTGGTAAAGGCCGGGCGCCAGGCCCTCGACCCGCCGCACCAGCACGTAGGCTTCCACCGCGTGCAGGCCACCGCCGGCCGGGCTGGTCTTTTTCACCGCCACGGCGCCCGGCGCCAGGGTGCGCGTGCCCAGCGCGCCCCAGACGCGGCGCAGCATCGCGGAAAAGTCGTCTTGCGCCAGCGTGGCGCCGGCGTCGAAGTTGCGGCAAGTGCGGCGGCGCTGCAGCAGCGCGTCGAAATGATTGGGTTCGGCCAGCGGCAGCGCCACCGGCGTGGCCTCGGGCGCGCGGCGGTAGTCCGGTTCGGGCGCGGCGCCGAAGGCGTCCACCATCTGCTGGCTGCTCAGCATCAGGCCCTGTTCGCCGCGGGCCTGGATGTCCAGGTCGCGCCAGCCGCCGTGGGCCTGGGCCATCAGCGCCGGGGTCCACCAGGCGATGTCGCGGGTGGCCTGGTCGCGGTCGCGCCAGCCGGCGTGTTCGTCGGCGTCGGAAATCAGCAGGCCCAGCGCCAGCAGCGCCTGCACGGCGGCCTCGCCGTGGCTTGCATGCAAGGCCGCGGCGTCGGTCCAGTCGAGTGGCACGGCCTGCAGCACTGCCAGCTGGTCCAGCGTCACGGGCACCGGTTCGTCCAGGTGCGCGGCGTAGGCCAGCCAGCGCGGCGTCCGGTCCATGCCGTCGCCGCCGGTCAGCAGGGTGTCGAAGGCGAAGCGCGGCGCCTGGTCGAGTTCCACGAACAGGTGCTGGCAGCGGCGCAGTGGCATCGGCGGTTCCGGCTTCGGGCGGGGGCGACAGTATGCGACACTGCCGCCGCGCCCCGGGGAGCGGGGTGCACACCATTTCCGACGCATTTGCGTCACGCCAGGGGGAACCACGATGTCCAACACGCTTTCCGACGAAACCGCCGCCAAGCTGCTCGACAAGCTCGCCACCGACGACGACTTCCGCGCCCTGTTCCAGAAGGACCCGCGCCAGGCCCTGGCCCAGGTGGGCCACGCCCCCGCCGCCGATGCGTCGGTGAAGGAAGGCCTGTGGTCCTGCCTGTCGGTGTCGAAGCTGGCCGACAAGAAGGACATCGCCGCCAGCCGCGACACGCTGCGCAAGCAGCTGGCCACGGAACAGGCCGGCGCCCACCCGATCACGCTGGAAAACCCGCAGCGCTGATCAGTCGGCGCCGAAGCGGCGCCGCACCACGTCCATGTCCGCATGCCCGGGCCAGGCCGACGCAAACTCGGCCTGGCGCGTCGCCGCCAGTTCCTTGCGGCCCAGCTGCGTGGCCAGGCGCGCCGCCGAGGCCAGGGCCAGGTTGGACTCGATGATGTTCACCGGCTGCAGCAGGTGCAGGCTGTTGAATTCGACGTAGGCCAGGCCCCGGTGGCCGCGCAGCCATTCGGCCTGCGCCAGCGCCCCCGCCGGGTCGCCGGACGCTTCCAGGGCGCGCATGCGCAGGGCATGGGCCAGGTACAGCTCTTCCCCGGTGGCATTGCGGCTGGCCAGGACGTCCAGCGCCTGGTCCGCGTCGCCGGCCTGCAGGGCCAGCTCGGCCCGCAGGACCCGCGCCATGTCGGCATTGGCCGGGAATCCCTTGATCTCGGGGTAGGGGTCGACGATGTCCAGGGCCTCATGCGCCAGCTCGACCTGGCCCTGGCGGGCGGCCATCCAGCCGGCCGCCAGCACGTGGAACACCAGGTGGCGGCGGTCGAAGCGGCTGGCGTCGGGCAGCAGGGCCGCCTGTGAACGCAGGTAGGCCGCGACGTCGGCGCCGAAGGCGGGGTCGGGCGAATAGCTGCGCAATCCCAGCAGCGACCCCTCGGCTACCCAGCCATTGAGATCGGAAACGGCGGCGGCGTCGCGCGCCTGCCGCGTGGCCTCGTCCAGCGCCGCCTGCCAGTGGCCCTGGTCCAGCGGGAAGCTGACCAGCGGCAGCAGCTGCTCGAAGCTCACGTTGGCCGCGTCGGTGTCCGTGGCCAGGCCCAGCACGCGCCGCGCGTCGTCGTAGCGCCTGAGGCTGGCGTACGCCTCGGCATGCGCCCGCCGTTCGCCGCTGACGCCCAGGGATTCGGCCCGCTCGAACGCGGTCACCGCCGCCTTCGGCTCGCCGACGGCCAGGTGCAGGATGCCCTGCAGGTAGGCCGCGCTTGCCCGCGCCGGGTTTTGCCCGTTCACGGCCGGGGCCAGCTGCTCGAGGCTCTCGCGGTAGCGTTGGCCGCCGGTCCAGCCGAAGTAGGCGTAGTTGTAGTAGGCGCGGTATTCGTCCGGATACATCGCCGACAGCACGCGCAGCCGGCGCAGCGTGGGGTCCGGCCCTTCGGGCACGCGCGCCGCGGCGTCCAGGAACAGGGCTTCGCGCTCGCTCAGGTTGCTGCGGTATTTCTGCGCCAGGCCCAGGTAGTGCTCCAGGCCCTTGCCGTCGTTGTACGAATAGCGCAGGAAGGCCATGCGCAGGTAGGCCATGGAAAACTCGGGGTCGCGGCGCACGGCTTCTTCGAAAAGGTCCCAGGCCTCCTCCAGCCGGCTTTCGTAGCGCGCCTTCACGCCCAGCGAAAAGGCCTTCAGGGCCACCAGGTCGCCAGTGCTCGCCTCCTCCAGCGGCTTGCCGGTGGCCTCGATCGACGCCACCGATTCGCCCAGGCTTGCGCGCGTTCCGGCCAGCGCGATGTCCATCGCGGGCAGCACGCCTTCCCTGCCCTTGCCTTCGCCGAAATTGCTCAGCACGGTGTTGCCACTGGTGGGCTCGATCAGTTCCAGGCTTACGCGCACCCGGCCGCCGACTTCGGCGACCGTGGGCAGGATCACGGCTTTCGCGCCTTCGCGCAGCGCCAGTTCGACGGCCAGCTGCCGGTCTACCGGTTGGCCGGTGCGCTGCATGCGCTGCAGGGCGCGATCGACCTGGAGCTCCGATACCAGGTTCACGTGGCGGGACTGTTCCAGGCCGATGCGCAGGGCCACGTCCAGGGAGTCGTCGAACAGGTCTTCGCCGGTCTGGTTCTGCACGTCGGCCACCACCACCCAGTCGCGTTCGGCGAAGGCGATGGCGGGTTCGCTGCGGAAGGTGGACCACAGCAGGCCGGCGCCCAGGGCCAGCAGCAGCAGGGCTTCGGCGGCGATGACCGGCGGCCGTCGCCACAGCGGCAGCTCGCGCCAGGCCTTGTCGCCCGACTCGGGCGCGCGCAGCGGCGCGATGCCGGGCTCGCCGACTTCGTGCACCAGCATCGGCGCCGGCACGCCCTTGAAGCGGTAGCGGCCGTGCACCAGCCAGCGCAGCCGGCCGGCGCGTTCGCCCAGTTCGCCGGCGGCGCGGTGCGACAGGTTCTGGGCCATGCCCGACATCAGCACCTGGCCGGGCATGGCCAGGCCCATCAGGCGGGCGGCCACCGGCTTGGCCAGGCCTTCGACCTCGATGGGCTTGGCGCCGGCCTGCACGTCGCGCGGGTGGTTGGCCCAGGTCATCACGTCGCCCACGTGGATGCCGGTGCGGGCGCGCAGCGGAATGCCTTCGGCCTTGCCCAGCTCGTGCAGGCCGCGCTGGTAGCGCAGGGCGAAGTCCAGGGCCTGGATGGGCCGCTCGAACAGGGCCAGCACGCCGTCGGCCTTGTCCACCAGCTGGCCGTGGCAAAGCTTCATGGCCTGCAGCAGCAGCTGGTCGTGGCGCTGCATCAGCGCGGCGGTGCGGGCGTCCCCCAGGCGTTCGACCAGGGCCGTGGACCCGACGATGTCGCACACCAGCACCGCGCGCAGCATCGGCCGCACGGCAGGCGCGTCGGGGCGACTCGGGTGGCGGGGGTCCATGGCGTGCATTGTGTTGCCGGCAGGCGTCCTACCGGAGTGAACGCAGGGGTCGCGGCACGCCGGACAAGACTTATTCGTCCAGGCGCCAGGCGTCGCCGCCCTGGCGCTTGGCGGCGTACAGGGCCCGGTCGGCTTCGCTGTACCAGGCGGCCCAGCCGCCCGGGTCGGCGCAGAAGGCGCCGCCCACGCTCACGCTCAGGCGCGACTCGCCCAGGCTGGGCAGGCGCAGGCTGCGCACGGCCGCCAGCAGGCCCAGGGCCCGGTTGGCCAGCTCGCCCCGGTCGGCCACGCGCAGCACCAGGGCGAATTCGTCGCCGCCCAGGCGGCAGGGCAGCTCCAGCGGCCCGGCCATGCGCCGCACTTCCTCGGCGATCGCGCGCAGGGCGGCGTCGCCGGCCAGGTGGCCGCTGCGGTCGTTGATTTGCTTGAAGTGGTCGATGTCCACCAGCAGCAGGGCCAGGCGGTGGCCCGCCAGGGGCTGGTGGCCCAGTTCATCCAGGTACCGGTACAGGCCGCGGCGGTTGGCCAGGCCGGTCAGGTCGTCGCTGCGCACCAGCTGCTGGGCGACGGTGAGCTCGCTGCGGGTCTGGCGCAGGGTGTCGAGCGTCTGCAGCAGGTCTTCGTTGCGCCGGCGCAGGCTCTGCACCAGCTGGTGTTCGCCGGCCACCAGGTAGGCGAAGCTGCGGCGCATGAAGCGGGCCACGTGCGCCGGTTCCTGGTCGATCAAGGCCTGGAAGGCGTCCTGGGTGATTTCGTAAAGCACGCCCGGGGTTTCGGCCACGGCGCGGGCGAAACGCTGGTGGCGGCCGATGAAGACCGCCAGTTCGCCGAAATACTGGCCCGGCCCGAGCAGCTTGTCGGCCAGGCCGTCGTCGAAGCACAGGCGGACTTCGCCGGTGTCGACCAGGAACATGCTCTGTGCGTCTTCGCCGCGTTTGAACAGCTCCTCGCCCGGCAGCACCGCCCGGCTGACGCCGACAGAAGCCAGCACCCGGAACTCGTCGGGTGACAGCTGCGATGGCAGTCGGGCGTCCGCGTCGCTGCCGTCTGCGGCGGCGACGTGGACCGGGTAATCGGTTGGATTCACTGGGAAACTCGACCCTCGGTTACAGCCGAGTGTAACCGGGACCGGGCCGGGAATATGCGACGTGCATCAAATCGGGCCGGCCCCCTCCCCCGACGGGGCCGGCCCCCAGGATCAGGCGGCGTCCGCCTGTCGCTCCCCCTGGAACTGTTCTTCTTCGGTCGAACCCTTCAGCGCCGTGGTCGAGCTTTGCCCGCCCTGGATGGCCTGGGTGACCGAATCGAAGTAGCCGGTGCCCACTTCGCGCTGGTGCTTGACCGCGGTGAAGCCCTTGTCGGCGGCGGCGAACTCCTTCTCCTGCAGTTCGACGAAGGCGGTCATCTGGTTGCGCGCATAACCATGCGCCAGTTCGAACATGCCGTAGTTGAGCGCGTGGAAGCCGGCCAGGGTGATGAACTGGAACTTGTAGCCCATGGCGCCCAGTTCCTTCTGGAACCTGGCAATCGTGGCGTCGTCGAGGTTCTTCTTCCAGTTGAAGCTCGGCGAGCAGTTGTAGGCCAGCAGCTTGCCCGGGAACTTCGCATGGATGGCCTCGGCGAACTTGCGCGCGAACTCGAGGTCGGGCTTGCCGGTTTCGCACCACACCAGGTCGGCATAGGGCGCGTAGGCCAGGCCGCGGCTGATCGCCTGGTCGATGCCGTTGCGGGTCTTGTAGAAGCCTTCCGGGGTGCGCTCACCGGTGCAGAACGGCTTGTCGTTGGGGTCGATGTCGCTGGTCAGCAGGTCGGCGGCTTCGGCGTCGGTGCGCGCGACCAGCAGGGTCGGCACGTTCATCACGTCGGCGGCCAGGCGCGCGGCGATCAGCTTCTGCACGGCTTCCTGGGTCGGCACCAGCACCTTGCCGCCCATGTGGCCGCACTTCTTCACCGAAGCCAGCTGGTCTTCGAAGTGCACGCCGGCGGCGCCGGCCTCAATCATCGCCTTCATCAGTTCAAAGGCGTTGAGCACGCCGCCGAAACCGGCTTCGGCGTCGGCCACGATCGGCTGCAGGAAATCGATGTCGTCCTTGCCTTCGGCGTGGTGCAGCTGGTCGGCGCGCAGCAGCGCGTTGTTGATGCGCTTGACCACCAGCGGCACCGAGTTGGCCGGGTACAGGGACTGGTCGGGGTACATCTCGCCGGCGACGTTGGCGTCGGCCGCAACCTGCCAGCCGCTGAGGTAAATGGCCTTCAGGCCGGCCTTGACCTGCTGCATGGCCTGGTTGCCGGTCAGCGCGCCCAGCGCGTTGACGAAGGGCTCGCTGCCCAGCGACTTCCACAGCTTTTCCGCGCCCAGGCGGGCCAGGGAGTGTTCGATGGCCACGGTGCCGCGCAGGCGAACCACCTCTTCGGCGCTGTAGCCGCGCTCGATGCCGGACCAGCGGGCGTCGTTGGCCCAGGTCTGCTTGAGTTGCGCGGCGGTGGGGAGGGTGGTGGTCATGGCGGTGGGTCCTTGTCGTGGGGGTGTGGATTAAAGGCGTTCGTAGGCGGGCAGGGTCAGGAACTCGACCAGCTCGTCGGCGTGGGTCAGCTCGTCGAGCAGCGCGATGGCCTCGTTGATCTTCGAGCCGCCCGGCAGCTTCATGCGGTCGGCCAGCTTCGAGGGCAGCGCCAGCAGCGCGCGGTCGAACAGCGAGAAGTCCACCGGCGTGCCGTCGTCGAGGTGCAGGTGTTTGTTGTGCAGCCACTGCCACAGTTGGGCGCGGCCGATTTCGGCGGTGGCGGCGTCTTCCATCAGCCAGTGGATGGGCACGCAGCCGTTGCCGTCGAGCCAGGCGGCCAGGTAGCGCACGCAGACCTCGACGTTGTTGTCGAAGCCCTTGCGGGTGATGGTGCCGATGCTGGGGCGGATGAGCGCGTCGCGCGTCACCTGCACGTCCTCGCGGCGGGTGGCGTGCTGGTTCGGGCCGGGCATGCCGGCGTCGAAAATCTCGCGCGCCACCTTGATCAGGGCCGGGTGCGCCACCCAGGTGCCGTCGTGGCCGGCGTCCACTTCGCGCTGCTTGTCGGCGCGCACGCGGGCGATGGCTTCTTCGTTGGCGATCGGGTCGCCGGCGATCGGGATCTGCGCGGCCATGCCGCCCATGGCGTGGGCGCCGCGGCGGTGGCAGGTCTGCACCAGCAGTTCGGAATAGGCCTTCAGGAAGGGCTGGGTCATGCCGACCTGGCCGCGTTCGGGCAGCACGCGGTCGCGGTGCCGGCGGAAGACCTTGAGGTAGCTGAAGATGTAGTCCCAGCGGCCGCAGTTCAGGCCGACGATGCGGCTGCGCAGCGCGTGCAGGATTTCGTGCATCTCGAAGGCCGCGGGCAGGGTTTCGATCAACACCGTCACTTTCATGCAGCCGGCCGGCAGGCGCAGGCGCGCCTCGATCCAGGCCAGCACGTCTTCCCACAGCGCCGCTTCTTCCATGCACTCGAGCTTGGGCAGGTAGAAGTACGGGCCGCGGTCGCGGGCCTGCAGCACGGTGGCGTTGAGGAAGGCGTACAGGCCCAGGTCGAACAGGCTGGCCGACAGGCGTTCGCCGTCCACCAGCACGTTCTTTTCGTCCAGGTGCCAGCCGCGCGGGCGCACGATCAGGGTGGTGGTGGAGGTCGGGTCGAGCACGTAGTGCTTGCTGCCGTCCGGCGCCATCCAGTCCAGGGTGCCGGCGGTGGCCTTGCGCAGGGCGCGCTGGCCGACCAGCAGGTTTTCCCAGGTGGGGCTGGTGGAGTCCTCGAAATCGGCCATGTAGCAGCTGGCGCCGGAGTTCAGGGCGTTGATGACCATCTTGGGTTCGACCGGCCCGGTGATCTCCACCCGGCGGTCGGTCAGCGCCGCCGGGATCGGGGCCACGGTCCAGTCGCCTTCGCGGATGGCGCGGGTGTCTTCGCGGAAGTCGGGCAGTTCGCCGGCGTCGAAGCGGGCCTGGCGCGCGCGGCGGGCCGCGAGGCGTTCCTGCCGCCGGGCTTCGAAGGTGCGGTGCAGTTCGACCAGGAACTCCAGGGCGGCCGGGCCGAGCAGGTCTTCCTGGCCCGCCAGGCGCGGGCCGGCCAGGACCAGGGGGGAAAGGGTGCGTGCCGCGTCGCCTGCCATGGGAACTCTCCGGGTTCGAATCTGGACTCGACCCTAGGCCCGGGGGCTGGACTTTGACAAAACAAATGTTTTGATACTTGGTATAAGCTCAGCTTATATCTAACTGGAAACAGCCACTTATGGCCGAGCGCAAGCCCCGTTTTTATTACAAGGGCGACCGTCTCAAGCCGGTGCGGGCCTTCTGCCAGGTCGCGCGCCTGGGTTCGGTGACCCGGGCGGCCGAGGCCCTGTTCCTGAGCCAGCCGGCCGTGACCCTGCAGGTGCAGGCCCTGGAGCGGGAGCTGGGCACGCCGCTCTTCGAGCGCATCGGCCGGCGCTTCAGCCTGACCCGCGAAGGCCAGCTGCTCTACGACCTGGCCCGGCCGCTGGTCGAGGGCCTGGACGGCCTGGAGGCCGAGTTCCGCAGCAAGATCAAGGGTTTGAAAGCCGGCGAGCTGCACGTGGCGGCCGGCAGTTCAACCATCCTCTACCTGCTGCCTACCCTGGTGCAGGCCTTCCGCGAACAGCACCCCGAGGTCCAGCTGGTGCTGCACAACGTCACCGGCCAGGACGGCCTGGGCCTGCTGCGCTCGGACGGCGTCGACCTGGCCGTGGGCTCGATGCTGGACGTGCCCACCGACCTGGCCTACGAGCCGGTGTATTCCTTCGACCCGATGCTGATCTGCCCGCCCGGCCACCCGCTGGCGGAAAAGCCCGACCTGCGGCTCGAGGACCTGTCGCCCTACGGCCTGATCCTGCCGCCGCGGCGGCTCACCACCTACCGGCTGGTGGACCTGGTGTTCCAGCAGCAGCGCGTGCCTTACACGGTGGCGCTGGAAGTGGGCGGCTGGGAGGTGATCAAGCAGTACGTGGCCATGGGCCTGGGCATCAGCATCGTCACCAGCATCTGCCTGACCGAAGCCGACAAGCAGCGGCTGGTGGCGCGCAGCCTGGCCGACTACTTCCCGCCGCGCAGCTACGGCGTGGTGATGCGCAAGGGCAAGTACCTGAGCCCGCAGGCGCGGGATTTCGTCGACCTGGTCAAGCCGGGCCTGTTCCAGCGCCGCGACTATTTCGACTCGGGGCACTCCGAGCGCTGAACGCCCAGCGCCTGTGCGGCCGCGGCGACGTCGCCGCCCGACGGCGCCTGGAACGCGCGCAGCCCGAACTCGGGCAGGATCGCCAGCAGGTGGTCGAAGATGTCGGACTGGATGTCTTCGTAGTCGTTCCAGGCGGTGGTGCCGGTGAAGCAGTAGATCTCTATCGGCAGGCCCTGCGGGCCCGGGTCGAGCTGGCGCACCAGCAGGGTCATGTCGTCGCGGATGCCCTTGTGCGCCTGCAGGTAGGCGCGGGCGTAGGCGCGGAAGGTGCCCAGGTTGGTGAGCCGGCGCAGGTTCACCGGCGCCTTGCCCTGGCGCTGGGCGTTCCACTCGGCCAGCTCCGACGCCTTCTTGTCCAGGTAGGGCTGCAGCAGCACGAAGCGCGACAGGTCCTCGCGTTCTTCGTTGCTGAGGTAGCGCACCGTGCCCTGGTCGATCGGCAGCGCGCGCTTGATGCGGCGGCCGCCGGATTCGCTCATGCCGCGCCAGTTCTTGAAGCTGTCGGCGATCAGCGTGTGCGTGGGGATGGTGGTGATGGTCTTGTCCCAGTTCTGCACCTTCACCGTGTGCAGGGCGACGTCGATGACGTCGCCGTCGGCGCCGTACTTGGGCATCTCGATCCAGTCGCCCACGCGCACCATGTCGTTGGACTGGATCTGCACGCTGGCCACCAGCGACAGGATGGTGTCCTTGAACACCAGCATCAGCACCGCCGTCATGGCGCCGAAGCCCGAGAGCAGCAGCAGCGGCGATTTTTCCACCAGCACCGCGACGATCAGCACCACCGCCAGCACGAACAGCACGATCTTGGCGACCTGCAGGTAACCCTTGATCGGCCGGCTGCGCGCGCGTTCGGGGTCGTGGGCCTCGTAGATGTCCTGCAGGCTGGCCAGGAAGGCGCTGAGCGCCTGCGCCGCTGTGAGCACCACGTAGGCGGCGGCGACGTTGCGCACCACCTCCACCGCGCCTTCGGGCAGGTTCGGCACCAGCGGCACGCCGAGATAGATGACCACCGCCGGCACCGCGTGGGCCAGGCGTGAAATTACTCCGCGCGCCAGCAGGGCGTCGTCCCACTTCACCGACGAGGCCTTCACCATCCGCACCAGCACGCGCAGCAGCAGGCGCTGGGTCAGCTGGTCGGCCAGCCAGGCCAGCAGCAGCAGGGCGACGCCGACGGTGGCCGAGTGTGCCCAGGGATGCGCGGTGACCTGATCGTAGAGGCCGTAGATGAAATCCATGGGCAAGTCTATTCACAATGGAACAGACTCCGAAACCCCTAGGAACCAAAGGTAGATGCACCAACCAAAGGTCTTACCGGTCACGCGCCTGCAATAGGCGCACTAAGCAATACAGCGAAGCCGCAAGGAAAAATGCAGAGACGGCGGTGCCAGAAACAAGCACCACGAACATCGAGAAAGAGACGACAAATCCAAAGTAAATCCTGAGGAGTGCAGCGTCCTCAGGAGGCATGATTTCTGCGCTTAGCTCTGAAGCGTTATCGATTTCAGAACCGTCGTTCTCGATTTCGTCCATTTGATCGAGAGTATCAGGCAAGTTCGTCACTTGGGCTGAAGCGGCCCCATCGCCGTCCAACGCTGAACCCTCGGCCGCAGGCACGCCAAAACCGAAGCGGGCGTAGGTTGGTAGATCAAAGGATTGTGCCGACGAGACCTCTGATCTAGGCAACACTATGCGGAAGTCGTCAAGTGTTGGTCCGCATGACTCTCCAGACCTCTCCATAAGCTCATAGTGGGGTTGATAGTAGGTCTTTAGAACCAACCCCTGCTCTGAGTCTCGGTAGCCGGATGCCATTGGCCAAATTCCGATCCATTTTTTTTCGCCATCCAGAATTGAATAGGCCTCCGGAATGCCTACATAGACTTTTCCCGACTTGAGAGTGATAGCGATTAGTACGCCACTCTCCAGACATCTAATGCAAAGCTCTTCCAGCTCTTCAATCGCGCCTACTTTTCGGGCCAGCGCCACGAGAAGTCTCGGGTCGCGAAATAGAAAGTGGTTGAACAACCATGAGAGCCCACAAGCCCCCGCAAATGAAATTGCCGCTATCGCAGTCAGAAACCCCAGAAGTTCAACATCGCCAGGGCTCTTGGAAAGGCTTGGCAAATAGGTGAGCCCAGCACTCCAGCCATCCCGGTAAGCATCAATTCGAGAGAGAAGGCTATGAATGCTTGCCGATAAGCAGGCTAGGTACGCCGCTGCTAGGACGGCAGAAAAGTACTGAGGGTGTCCCGAGTTCTTCAGGGCCGCGAATCGAGTTAGCCGCCAGTCCTTAACGAACTTCCAACCGCATGCAAGTATAAAAAGGCTTAGGGCCAGAACAGTCACGTGGCTTTCGGCTCAGGGGCGGATTAGCCGCGCGCCTTCGCTTTTTCCTTAGCAGCGCTAGCGTCAAAGAGCTTCTTAGTGGCATCGATCTGCCGCTTCATGATGCCCTCCTTGACGAGCACCTTTCTACTTACGACTAGCCCAGCGTCGCGATCTAACGTGAATACTGGGGGCGCCCTAAACTTTAGGACAACTTTTCTCGTCTTCTTCATCTCTGCATGCCTCCGTTCACTAGGGTGAGAACCCCATTCAGGCACACTAGCCACCATCTTCCGCGCAGGGAGTAGGAAATCCCAACTGGGGACACGAATTGAACGTCGTCGCTTACGGTAGTATTTACACCTAGCCGCTCTGAGGCACAAGCATCGTGGAAACCGCTGATTCCTAGAGTGCTTAAGTTCGAGGGCGCTACAGCGTGTCGCGGTTCTTGCCGACGTGCGGTCGGTAGATGGCGCGGATGCGGGCCATGTCGGCCGCCTGGTCGTCGGTCAGGTGCACCATCGGCCCCAGGCCTATCGTGCGCGTGGGGTAGTGGAACCAGGCGCAGAAAACCGGGACCTCCGCGCGCCGGGCGATCTTCCAGAAACCGGTCTTCCACTGCTGCACGCGCTTGCGGGTGCCTTCCGGGGCCAGCACGAAGTACATGCGCTGTGCGCCGCGGATCTGCTCGACCGTCTGGTCGACCAGGCCGCCGGGCGCACTGCGGTCCACCGGCACGCCGCCGAGCTTGCGCAGCAGCCAGCCCAGCGGCCCGCGGAACAGTTCGGCCTTGGCGATGAAGGTGATGTCCACGTCCATCGCCAGCTTGGCGGCCAGGCCCCAATAGGCGTCCCAGGCCGACGAATGCGGCGCGGCGATGACCACCGCCCGCGGCACCGGCGGGAACTCCCCTTCGATGGTCCAGCCGCCCAGGCGCAGCAGGAAGCGGCCCAGCCAGCGGCCAAAGCGCGAGCCGGTGCGCGGCGCCTGGTCGGGCAGCACCGGAACCCGGGTCATTCGCGCTCCCAGCGCGACACGCTGCGCTGGCGCTTGACCGTGGCGCGCTCGCGCTTGGCGCCCAGCCGGCGCTCCTTCGACCCCTTCGTCGGCTTGGTGGCGATGCGTTTCTTCGGTGCCACAGTGGCGGCGGCGACCACGGCGGCCAGGCGCTCGCGGGCGTCTTCGCGATTGCGGTCCTGGGTGCGGAAGCGCTGGGCGCTGAGCACCAGCACGCCTTCGGCGGTGAGGCGCCGGTCGCGGCGGGCCAGCAGGCGCGCGCGCACCGCCTCGGGCAGGGACGGCGAATTGGCGACGTCGAAACGCAGCTCGACCGCGGTCGAGACCTTGTTCACGTTCTGGCCGCCCGGCCCGCCCGAGCGCACGAAGCGTTCGACCAGTTCGTCGTCGGGGATGGCCAGGGTGGGCGTGACTTGCAGCATGGCGCGGATTGTACCCGCCGGCCCGGTACAATCGGCGCCCTCATGCATGACCTCAACCCCCCCCAGAAAGAAGCGGTCGCCTACACGGCCGGCCCCCTGCTGGTGCTGGCCGGCGCCGGCAGCGGCAAGACCCGCGTGATCACCGAAAAGATCGCCCACCTGGTCGGCAGCGGCCAGCGCGAGGCCCGGCACATCGCCGCGATCACCTTCACCAACAAGGCCGCGCGTGAAATGCGCGAGCGTGTCGCCAAGCGCATCAAGGGCGACGCCGCGGAGGGACTGACGGTCACCACCTTCCATTCCCTGGGCCTGCGCTTCCTGCAGATCGAACACGACCGCGCCGGCCTGCGCCGGGGGTTTTCGATCTTCGATGCCGACGACCAGATGTCGATCATCAAGGACCTCTCGCCGCAGGGCCTGAAGAACGATGCGCTGTACGCGCTGCAGAACCTGATCAGCGCCGCCAAGAACAACGCACTGACCCCCGAACAGGCCGCCGAGGCCGCGCGCAGCGTGCGCGAGCGCGAAGCCGCCGCCCTGTACGCGCGCTACCAGGCGCGGCTGCAGGCCTTCAACGCGGTGGACTTCGACGATCTTATCCGGCTGCCGCTGCAGCTGCTGGAAGCCGAACCCGACCTGGCCGCCGGCTGGCGCGAACGCATCCGCTACCTGCTGGTGGACGAATGCCAGGACACCAACGGCGCCCAGTACCGCCTGCTCAAGCAGCTGGCCGGCCCGAAGGGCAACATGACCTGCGTGGGCGACGACGACCAGTCCATCTACGCCTGGCGCGGCGCCCAGCCGGAAAACCTGGAAATGCTGGCCCAGGACTACCCGGCGCTGAAGGTGATCAAGCTCGAGCAGAACTACCGCTGCTCGGGCCGCATCCTGCGCTGCGCCAACACGCTGATCGAAAAGAACCCGCACAAGCACCTCAAGCAGCTCTGGAGCCAGCACGGCGACGGCGAGCCGGTGCGGGTCTGGCAGTGCCGCAATTCCGAACACGAAGCCGAGCGCATCGCCGCGGAAATCCACTACCTCAAGCAGGCCAAGGAAATCCCCTGGGGCGAGTTCGCCATCCTGTTCCGCGGCAACCACCAGTCGCGGCCGCTGGAAAAGGCGCTGCAGCTGCTGCGCATCCCGTACCACCTCACCGGCGGCACCGCCTTCCTGGACCGCGCCGAGGTCAAGGACCTGCTGAGCTGGCTGCGCGTGCTGGCCAACCCCGACGACGACACCGCCTTCCTGCGCGCGATCGCCGCGCCCAAGCGCGAGGTCGGCGCGACCACGCTGGAAAAGCTGGCGGCGATGGCGCAAACCGCCGGCATGCCGATGTCGCGGGCGGCCGGGCAGATCGGCTTCCTGAAACAGCTGACGCCGCGCGCCGCGGCCGGCCTGGACGAATTCACCCGCATCGTCGAATCGCTGCGCGACGACTCCCAGCGCCTGACGCCGGCCGAACTGGTGCCGGTGCTGGCCGAACGCAGCGGCTTGCTGGGCATGGTGCGCAGCCAGTGCAAGGACGAAGCCGGCTTCCTGCGCCGCAAGGCCAACCTGGACGAACTGGCCTCGTGGTTCGAAGGCGCCCGTGGCGGCGGCCCGGGCGAACTGGCGGCGCAGCTGGCCCTGCTGTCGAACGCCGACCGTGGCGAACCCGGCAACGCGGTGCGCCTGATGAGCCTGCACGCGGCCAAGGGCCTGGAGTTCCGCACGGTGTTCGTGATCGGCTGCGAGGACGGCAACCTGCCGCACGAAGCCAGCGTCGAAGAAGGCGGCCTGGAGGAAGAGCGCCGGCTGATGTACGTGGGCATCACCCGCGCCAAGGAGCGCCTGTACCTGTCGCACAGCGCCGAGGTGAAACGCTGGGGCGCGCTCGAACACCTCCTGCCCAGCCGCTTCCTGGACGAACTGCCCGCCGCCGACCTGCTGCGCGACGGTAGCGACCCCGAACGCGAGACCGCCGAAAAGAAGCAACGCGGCCGCGCCCACATGGACGCCATCGCCGCCCTCTTCAACGACTGAAACGACGCCGTCGCAGGCGCCGGGTAGAATCGGCGGCCTTCGAGAAAGGAACCCGCCGATGACCCCCTTGCGCACCCTGTCGCTGTCCGCCCTCGTGCTGGCCCTGGCCGCCTGCCAGACCGCGCCGAGCCGCGCGCCGGCGGAAACCCCGGCGCCGGAACCGGCCCCGGTCGCCGCCGGCCCCGCCGCCAACGACAACATGAACGCCGTGGCCTGGGTGCAGACCGCCGAGGAATACTCGCTGCTTACCGTCCAGACCTTCCTGGCCGCCAGCAAGGAACTCGACCGCGCCATCAACACCCCCGGCTGGGACGCCCTGGTGCCGTCCGAGCGGGCCAACCCGCCCGACGGCCTGCCGCCGGCGGTTATCGTGGACATCGACGAAACCGTGCTCGACAACTCGCCCTACCAGGCCCGCCTGGTGCGCGACGGCGGCAGCTACAACGAAGTCACCTGGGACGCCTGGGTGCGTGAAGAAGAAGCGCGGCCGGTGCCGGGCGCGCTGGAGTTCGCCAAGGCCGCCGCCGAACGCGGCGTCACCCTCTTCTACGTCTCCAACCGCGCCGCCCACCTCAACGACGCCACCGTTGCCAACCTCAAGGCCGTCGGTTTCCCGATTCAGTCCGACGACCAGTTCCTGGGCCTGGGCTTTTTCGTCGAAGGCTGCGAACAGCACGGCTCGGAAAAGGGCTGCCGCCGCCAGCACGTCGGCCGCACGCACCGGGTGCTGATGCAGTTCGGCGACCAGATCGGCGACATGGTCAGCATCGACGCCAACACCCCGGCCGGCCGCAAGCGGGCCCTGCAGCCTTACCTGGCCTGGTTCGGTGAACGCTGGTTCGTGCTGCCCAACCCGACCTACGGCAGCTGGGAGCCGGCCCTGTTCAACAACGCCTGGGAGCTGCCGGAGGCCGAGCGCCGCCAGCGCAAGCTCGACGCCCTGCACTACGCCGAGTAAGCCCATGATCCCCGCCCGCGACCGCCTCATCTTCGCCCTGGACGTGCCCACGGCCGCCGAAGCCACTGCCTGGGTCGACCGCCTGGGCGATGCGGTCGGCTTCTACAAGATCGGCATGGAGCTGCTTACCAGCGGCGACTACTTCCGGGTGCTCGAAGACCTGGCCGGGCGCGGCAAGCAGGTGTTCGTGGACCTGAAGTTCCACGACGTGCCCGCCACCGTGGCCGCGACCCTGCGCGGCCTGCGCCGCTATCCGGTTTCCCTGTGCACCATCCACGGCCAACATCACGCCATGATGCACGCAGCTTCGCAGGAGAAGGGCGACATTCGCCTCCTGGCGGTCACCGTGCTGACGTCCATGGACCGCAGCGATCTTCGGCAAATGGGCATCGATCGTGAGCCTTCGCAGGTCGTGGTCGAACGTGCCCTGGCCGCGCAGGCCGCCGGCTGCGACGGCGTCATCGCCTCGGGCCAGGAAGCCGGCGCGATCCGCCAGGCCACCGGACCGGGCTTCCTGGTTGTCTGCCCCGGCATCCGCCCGGCCGGCCCCGCCGGCGACGACCAGAAGCGCACCGTGGACGTCGCCGCAGCCTTCGCGGCGGGCGCCGACTACATCGTGGTGGGCCGGCCGATCCGCAACGCCGCCGACCCGGTGGCGGCCGCCGAGGCCATCCAGGCCCAGGTCCGCCAGGCCCTGGGGGCCGCGGGAAACGGGCCCTGAACACCCGATCTGGTAGATTCGGCCGCCAATCCCGACGGTATTCACGCCGCATGATCCGATTCCCGAACCTCCGGGCCCTGGCCGCCCTGCTGCTGATCGCGCTCGCCCTGGTCGCCTGCCGCCGGGACCCGCCGGCCGAAGACGCCTCGACCGTGCCCGGCAGCCCGGTCGCCGCCGTCGAAGCCCAGGCCCAGGCCCTGCGCGCCAACGACCTGGTGCGCTGGTCCCGGCTGGGCCTGCCGCCCGAGCTGCATGCGCGCACCGAAGCCCTGTGGAACCGCCGCCTGGCCGAAGCCACGCCGCCCGACCCGGAAGAAGCCCGCGAGTACGCCGACATGATGTCGCGCCTGATGGCGCCGGACGCCGAACAGGCCCTGCTGCGCGACATCGAGCCCAAGCTGGTCGAGTTCGAAACCGAGATCGCCGGCCAGTGGCCGCTGATGCAGGCCACCGCCGGAATCTTCCTCAACGCCGCCATCGAGGCCAACACCGAACTCAGCGCCTCCGAGAAGTCCCATGGCCAGGAACTGGTGTCCACCCTGCTGGGCTGGGCCCAGCCGGCGCTGTTCACCGACCGCGCCCGGGCCCGGGAGGCCATCGCCGCGCTCAGCGCCACCGCCCGCGAACTCGACCTGCCGACCCTGGAAGACGCCCGCGCGCTGGAAATGATGCCGGCGATGGAAAAGGGCGGTATCGCCCTGGCCGGCATCAAGCAGGCCGCCAAGGCCTACGACATGGACCTGGACGCCTCGCTCGACGGCGTCGAAGCCGCGCTGGTCTCGCGCGAAGGCGACCGGGCCCGCGTGAAGGTCAGCTACCCGCTGCTGGATGAAACCATCAGCTTCGAGATGGACATGCAGCGCGTGGGCGAAGGCTGGTACAGCGCCGACGCGATCCGCCAGGCCGAAGCCGACCTGGCCGAAGCCGGCCCGGACCCCGCCGAGCAGTCTGCCAACCCCAACGCGGAGCCCGCGACGACGGGCGCCGGCAGCGCCGACTGAGCCAGCACGCATGGACGCCGTCAACACGCCCGCGCCGGGCCAGCCCCCTCGTCCGCCCGGCAAGCCGCCGCTCTGGGCGCGCTTCATGGAAGCGCTGCTCAAGCCCTGGATCGAAATCAAGCGCGAGCCCGCCGAAGCGCCCTTCGACCTGGACCGGCCGATCTGCTACGTCATCGAAAACTACGGGCTGTCGAACACCCTGATCCTCGACCGCGCCTGCCGCGAAGCCGGCCTGCCGTCGCCGCTGGCCGCGCTGCCGGGGGATCCGCTGGGCCGCAAGCGTGCCTACGTGGCGCTGTCGCGCCGGCGCGCCGGCGTGTTCGGGCGGCCGCGCAACCGCAGCCATTCCGATGCGCTGTCGCGCCTGCTCATGGCGCACCGCCTCTACCCCGACCAGGACGTGCAGCTGGTGCCGGTGTCGATCTTCGTCGGCCGGGCGCCGGCGCGGCAGTCGGGCTGGTTTTCGGTGCTGTTCTCGGAAAACTGGGCGCTGGTGGGCCGCTTCCGCCGGCTGCTGGCGATCCTGCTCAATGGCCGCGACACGGTGGTGCAGTTCTCGCCGGGTGTGCGGGTCTGGGAAATCCTGGGCGACGACATGCCGCACGAACGCCAGGTGCGCAAGGTCAGCCGGGTGCTGCGCGCGCACTTCCGGCGCATCAAGACCGCGGTGATCGGCCCGGACCTGTCCACGCGCCGCCTGCTGGTGGACCGCGTGCTCGACGCCGAACCGGTGCGCAAGGCGATCACCGACCAGGCCCGGCGCGACGGCACGGAATACCTCGACGCCTGGAAAAAAGCGCACGGGTTTGCCTGGGAGATCGCCGCCGACTATTCCAACCCGGTGGTGCGCTCGGCCTCGTTCGCGCTCACCGGCTTCTGGAACCGCATCTACGACGGCCTGAACGTGCACCACATGGACACGCTCAAGCAGGTCGCGCCCGGGCACGAGGTGATCTACGTGCCCTGCCACCGCAGCCACATGGACTACCTGCTGCTGAGCTACCTGCTCTACAGCCGCGGCGTCGTTCCGCCGCACATCGTCGCGGGCGTCAACCTCAACATGCCGGTGCTGGGCCCGATCCTTCGCCGCGGCGGCGCGTTTTTCATCCGTCGGTCGATCAAGGGCAATGCGCTTTACGCGGCCGTGTTGGGCGAATACGTGGCCCAGCTGGTGTCGGAAGGTTTTTCGCTGGAGTACTTCATCGAAGGTGGCCGTTCGCGCACGGGCCGGCTGCTGCCGCCCAAGGGCGGCATGATCGTGATGACGCTCAAGGCCTTCCTGCGCGCCCCGCGCCGTCCGGTGGTGTTCCAGCCGGTCTACATCGGCTATGAAAAGCTGATCGAGGGCAAGAGCTACCTCGACGAGCTGACCGGCCAGCCCAAGGAAAAGGAAACCGTCTGGGCCCTGCTCAAGGCCGCCGCCGGCATCCTGCGCCAGCACTACGGCAAGGTGGCGGTGAACTTCGGCGAGCCGATCTTCCTGGACCAGGTGCTGGCCGTGCATGCGCCGGACTGGCGCGAACGCAACGCCGCCAACCCGGACGAAAAGCCGGCCTGGCTCAACACCGCGGTCGAGGACATCGCCAACCGCATCCAGGTCAACATCAACCGCGCCGCCGACGTGAACCCGGTGAACCTGCTGGCCCTGGCCCTGCTGGCCACGCCCAAGCACGCCATGTCCGAGGCCGACCTGCTGGCGCAGCTGGGCCTGTACAAGAAGCTGCTGGCGGCACTGCCGTATTCCGAGCGCGTCACGGTCACCGAACTCGAACCGGCCGAGATCATCGCCTACGGCGAGAAGATCGGCGTGCTCACCCGCACCGACCATCCGCTGGGCGCCGTGCTCAGCGTCGAGGGCGAAACGGCGGTGCTGCAGAGTTATTTCCGCAACAACGTACTGCATCTGTTCGCGGCGGCGTCGTGGGTGGCGCTGTGTTTCCAGAACAACCGGCGCATGAGCCGCTCGGGCCTGCTGCGCCTGGGCCGCACGATCTATCCGTTCGTGCAGGAGGAGCTGTTCCTGCCCTGGGACGCCGACGGCTTCGTTCAGCGCCTGGAAGCCACGGTGGACCTGTTCGTCGCCGAGGGCCTGCTGACCATGGCCAGCGAGGACGACGGCGGCTACCTGTCGCGCGGCCCCGGCCAGACCGACGAAGTCTTCCGCCTGCGCGCGGTCGCCCACAGCCTGCAGCAGGCCTTCGAGCGCTATTTCATCGCCATCACCACGCTGGTGAAGAACGGCCCGCGCACGCTCAGCTCGGGCGAGCTCGAGACCCTGTGCCAGCTCACCGCCCAGCGCCTGAGCCTGCTCTACGCGCCGGCCGCGCCGGAGTTCTTCGACAAGACCCTGTTCCGCGGCTTCATCCACAAGCTGCGCGAGATGAAGCTGGTCTGGATCGCCGAAAACGGCAAGCTCGATTTCGACGAGCCGCTGACGGCCTGGGAAAAGGACGCCAAGGTGGTGCTGGGCCGCGACCTGCGCCACACCATCGCCAAGCTTTCGCCCGAAGCGGTCAGCAAGGTGGCGAAGTCGCGCGGCGACGAAGAAACGACGGCCTGAGGCCGCCGTCACGTCGGCGCGCGGGTGGGTTCAGGCGTCGAGGTCGGGGATAAGCCGGCTTTCGAGCGCGATGATCATGTCCTTGATGCGCAGCTTGCGCTTCTTCAGGCGCTTGAGCGTCAGCTCGTCGGCGTCGCGGTCGACCGCCAGGCGCGCGATGGCCTCGTCGAGGTCGCGGTGTTCGACCCGCAGCTCGACCAGCTGGGCAGTGATCTTGGCGGGATCTTCCGTGGCCATGCGCTCTCCCGGTTCCCCGCTAGCCTAGCGCCCCGGCGGGCCGGGCGACAGGGGTAGAATGGGCGACCGTTTCGCCATCGTTCCAATCCCCGCCATGACCCTGGTCCTGCACGATCCGCTGCCCCGCCAGCCGACGCCCGAAGGCGTCGCGCGCAGGCAGGCGCACGAGCGCGCCAAACTGGCCAAGCGCCTGCGCCGGCAGGTCGGCCAGGCCATCGCCGACTACGGCATGATCGAGCACGGCGACAAGGTCATGGTCTGCCTGTCCGGCGGCAAGGACAGCTACGCGATGCTCGACCTGCTGCTGCAGCTGCGCCAGAAGGCGCCGGTGCAGTTCGATCTGGTGGCGGTGAACCTCGACCAGAAGCAGCCGGGCTTCCCGGAACATGTCTTGCCCGACTACCTGCGTTCGCTCGGCGTGCCTTTCACCATCATCGAGCAGGACACCTACTCGGTGGTCAAGCGCGTGGTGCCCGAGGGCAAGACCATGTGCTCGCTGTGCTCGCGCCTGCGCCGCGGGGCGCTGTACCGGCACGCCAAGGAGAATGGTTTTACCAAGATCGCGCTCGGCCATCACCGCGACGACCTGCTGGCCACGTTCTTCATGAACCTGTTCTTCCACGCCAAGCTGGCCAGCATGCCGCCCAAGCTGCTCAGCGACGACGGCGAACACGTGGTCATCCGCCCCCTGGCGACCTGCCGCGAAGCCGACCTGGTGGCCTACGCCGACTTCAAACAGTTCCCCCTCATCCCCTGCACCCTGTGTGGCTCGCAGGAAAACCTGCAGCGCAAGCAGGTCGCCCGCATGCTGGCCGCCTGGGAAAAGGAAAGCCCCGGCCGCAGCGAAACCATCGCCCGCGCCCTGGCCGACGTGCGCCCCGCGCAACTGGCCGACCCGGCCCTGTTCGACTTCGCCGCCCTGGGCCGCCACGGCGACGGCCCCCTGCCTGACGCCAACGCCTGGCTCGCCGTCGGCGCACCCGAAATCACCGAAGACTGACCGTCTCACCTTGGATTTGGAGTTTTGATGTTTTTTCGCAACCTCACGTTCTTCCGCTTCCCGACCACCCTCGCCAAGACCCTCGACGACCTCGACGCCCGCTTGGAAGAGTGCAAGCTCAAGCCGGTCGGTCCGTCCGAGCTGATGTCGCGTGGCTTCATCTCGCCCTTCGGCCGTGACGGCGCGACCATGAGCCACCGCGTCGGCGACGCCATCTGGATCACCCTGGGCGGCGAAGACCGCCTGCTGCCGTCGGCCGTCATCAACGACCAGCTGGGCCGCAAGCTCGCCGAGATCGAAGAAAAGGAAGGCCGCCGCCTGGGTGGCCGCGCCCGCAAGCGCCTGAAGGAAGACATCGTGCTTGAACTGCTGCCGCGCGCCTTCGTGCGGCCGGTGCGCTGCTCGGCCACGCTCGACCTCGAACACGGCTTCATCGCCGTGGACACCAGCTCGCGCAAGACCGCCGAAAACCTGGTCTCGGAACTGCGCCACGCCCTGGGCAGCTTCCCGGCCCTGCCGCTGAACGCCGAAGCCTCGGTGCGCGTCATCCTCACCGGCTGGCTGGCCGGCGAACCGCTGCCGCCGGGCCTGTCGCTGGGCGACGAATGCGAACTCAAGGACCCGGTGGACGGCGGTGCCGTGGTGCGCTGCAGCCGCCACGAACTGCAGGTGGACGAAATCCGCCAGCACCTCGAGGCCGGCAAGCAGGTCACGCGCCTGGCCCTGGTGCTCGACGACCACGTCGGCTTCGTGCTCGGCGAAGACCTGGTGCTGCGCAAGCTCAAGTTCCTCGACGGCGCCGTCGACCAGCTCGAGGGCACCGAAGCCGATGGCGTGGCGGCCGAGCTCGACGCCCGCTTCGCGCTGATGTCCGGTGAGCTCAAGCGCCTGTTCGCGGTGCTCGAACCGGCCCTGAAGTTCAGCCGCGCCGACGCCTGACCCCGTCCCGCGGTAGATTGGCGCCCATGTTCCTGCGAACCAAGCGCCCCGCCCCGCCCGCGGCCGAAATCCGGCCGCTGGCACTGGCCGACGGCCGCGAGGTGCCGGTGCGCTGGGTCCGCGACCGGCGCGCGCGCCGGCTGCGCCTGATCGTTTCCGACAAGGGCGCGCGCCTGACCCTGCCGACCGCGGCCTCGGTGCGCATGGCCGACGCCTTCCTGCACGAACACCGCGACTGGCTGGCCGACCAGCTCGACCGCCAGCACCCGGACCAGGCCCCGCTGTTCGGCCGCGACTGGGCCGACCCCCTGCCCCTGCGCGGCGCGCATGCACCGCTGGCCTGGCGCGAAGGCCGCTTCGCGCGCGCCACGCTGACCGGGCACGGCATCGAACTGCAGCTGCCCGAGCGCGCCGACGACCGCCGCGCCCGCGCCGCGCTGCGCGACTTCTACCTGCAGCAGGCGCGCACCGACCTGGGCCGCTGGCTGCCGCGCTACCTGCCGGGCCTGCCGCGGCCGCCCTCGTCGCTGCGCCTGCGCGCGCTGTCTTCGCTGTGGGGATCGCTCAGCCCGGGCGACGCCGTGTCGCTGGACCTGGCCCTGGTGCTGGGCCGCCCCTCGGCCTTCGAATACGTGCTGGTGCACGAACTTTGCCACCTGCTGCACGCCGACCATTCCCCGCGCTTCTGGCGCGAGGTGGAAGCCCGCTGGCCGCACTGGCGACTCGAACGCGACTACCTGCGCGGCGAAGGTTTGGCCTTGAAGGCGACACTGGCGCGTTTGACCCGGTAAGCCCTTGCCGGGGAGCCCCCTTGGCCCCGTCCACCCGCCACCTGCTGACCGCCTGCCTCGCCGCCCTGCTGTGCAGTGCCTGCGGCGACGAGCCCGTCGGCGCCCCGGAAACCTTGGTGGACAAGGCACTGGAGGCCAACGCCCGCCAGCAGGCCGCCGAAAGCCAGGCGGCCGACGGCGAACGCAAGCTCACCCTGGAAACCGAGGCCGGGCTCTACCGCGCCACCAGCGGCGACAACCTGTCGCTGCCCGCCGACTTCCCCGCCGACGTGCCGCTGCCGCGCGACGCCAGCATCACCAACGCCACCCAGCTGGGCGCGACCATCTCGCTGGGTGCGCACAGCCCGCGCAGCCTGGCCCTGGTGTTCGACGAGTTCCGCCGGGCGCAGCGCGCGGCCGGCTGGACCGAAGCCACCGTGCAGGCCGACGCCATCGTGCGCGTGGCCGGCTTCGACAAGGCCGGCCGGCACCTGGAAGCCAACTTCGTCGAAGAAGCCGGCGGCGGCACCACGCTGGCGGTGACCGTCGGCCCGGCGGGCGATTAGCCGCGCAGGAAGTCCAGCAACGCCGCGGCCACGGCGTCGGGCTGTTCCATGTGCAGGTGATGGCCACCCGGCAGCACCACCACGCTGGCCTCGCGCAGGCAGCCCAGGCGGGCTTCGCGCACGTCAGGACTGAAATACGGCGGCGACGGATCGGCCGCGACCACCCGCACCGGCGCCTCGATGGCGCGCAGCATGGCCTGGATGGTGGCTTCGTCCATGCGCACGTGGCCGGGCCAGGTCAGGCGCGGGTCGCTGCGCCAGGCGTAGCCGCCGTCGACGGCGCGCAGGTTGCGCTCGACGATCAGCCGCGCGGCCTCGGGCGACATGCGGCTGGCGACCAGGCGCGCGGCCACGGCCGTATCCACGTCGGGCAATACGCGCGGCGGGCGCGCGGGTTTGTCGCGGCGCGCGGCCACGGCGTCGCGCACGCGTTCGCCGGCCTTGGCCGGGTCGCCGGCCACCGGGCCCAGGGCTTCCACCAGAGCGACCCGCCGTACGCGCGAAGGCGCGGCGGCGGCCAGCACGCAGGCGATGGCGCCGCCCATGGAATGCCCCAGCAGGTCGGCCCGCGGCCAGTCCAGGGCATCAAGCGCGTCGAGCACGTCGTGCAGCCAGTCGGCGAAGGCGTAGTCGTAACCCGGCGCCCGGTGCGAAGACGCCCCGTGCCCGGGCAGGTCCAGCGCCACCCAGTCGAAGTCCGCCAGGTGCGGCGCCAGCGGCAGGAAGCTGGCGGCGTTGTCGAGCCAGCCGTGCAGGCAAAGCAGCTTCGGGCCCGACCGGTCGCCGCCGCGCAGCGCGGCCAGCGGCCCGCGCGCGGTGTCCAGCCTGATCTCCTGCATCAGTGCGGCCAGCCCTGCAGGTGCCGGCGCGCCAGCGCCGACAGGGCGGCCACGTGGCCGGGTTCGTCGTTGAGCGCGCTGATGTAGCGCAGGGCCTCGCCGCCGGCGGCGCGGAAGACGTCGTCGTTTTCGACAGCGATTTCCTCCAGGGTTTCCAGGCAGTCGCTGGCGAAACCCGGGCAGACCACGTCCAGGGTTTTCACGCCGTCGCGGGCCAGGGCTTCCAGGGTCTTGTCGGTGTAGGGCTGCAGCCATTCCTCGCGGCCAAAGCGCGACTGGTAGGTCAGCAGCCACTGGTCGTCGGCCAGCTCCAGCCGGGTGGCCAGGGCGCGGGCACCGGCCTCGCACTGGCGCGGGTAGGGGTCGCCGGCGGTTTCAAAGCGCTTGGGCAGGCCGTGGAAGGACATCACCAGGCGGTCGGCGCGGCCGTGCAGGTCCCAGTGCGCGCGCACGCGGGCCTCGAGCGCGTCCAGCCAGCCGGCATCGACGTGGTAGTCGGCGATGAAACGCAGCTCGGGCGCGCGCCGCCAGGTCGCCAGTTCGGCGGTGACCGCGTCCATCACCGCCGCCGTGGTCGAGGCCGAATACTGCGGGTACAGCGGCAGCACCAGCAGGCGCTGCATGCCCTCGGCCTGCAGCTGGCGCAGCACCTCGGGCACCGACGGGTTGCCGTAGCGCATGGCCAGGCGCACCTGCACGTCGGGCAGGGCGTGCTGCATCTGCCGGGCCAGGCGCTGGCCATACACCAGCAGCGGCGAGCCGTCGGGCATCCATACCGAGGCGTAGTTGCGCGCCACCCGCGGCGAGCGCAGCGGCAGGATCACGAAGTGCAGCAGCGGGCACCAGATCCAGCGGCTCAGCTCGACCACCCGGTGGTCGTGCAGGAACTGCGCCAGGTAGCGGCGCACCGCCGCCGGCGTCGGCGCGTCGGGCGTGCCCAGGTTGACCAGCAGCAGCGCCGTGCGGCCGGGGCCGGGCGCGGGAACGGGGGCGTCGAGGTAGGGTTTCATGCCGGGAGATGATGGGATGCTGTGGGAAACTTATCATCCGCAGGGTGAAGGCGTGGCTCACCCAAGGTTCATAGCCCGCCCCCATACTCAGGCCGTTGCGCCCACCCGGAGACCGCCCCATGACCCGAATCCTTGCCATCCTGTTCGCCGCGTTCGCGCTGGCGCTGCCCGCCGCCCCCGCCCTGGCCGGCGAGAAGGAAGAAGCCAAGGCCGCCGATGCCGCCCGCGTGCTGGGCGAGATCATGCGCATCCCGGAAACCGCCATCCCGGAAAAGATGTTCGACGAGGCCTATGCCATCGCCGTCATCCCCGATGTGGTCAAGGCCGGCCTGATCATCGGCGGCCGCGGCGGCAAGGGCCTGATTTCGGTGCGCACCGCCGACGGCACCTGGTCCAACCCCAGCTTCATCAAGCTCGGCGGCGGCAGCGTCGGCTTCCAGGCCGGCGTGCAGTCGGCCGACGTCATCCTGGTGTTCCGCTCCGAACGGGGCGTCAACAACATCGTCAACGGCAAGTTCACCCTGGGTGCCGACGCCTCGGTGGCCGCCGGCCCGGTGGGTCGCAGCGCCCAGGCCAGCACCGACGAACAGCTCAAGGCCGAGATCTACAGCTATTCGCGCGCCCGCGGCCTGTTCGCCGGCGTGTCCCTGGACGGCACCTGGCTGCGCATGGACCACACGGCCAACCAGCGCGTCTACGGCAAGAACACCACCCCCCGGCAGATCTTCGAGGGCCGCACCCCGGCGGCGCCGACCCCGGTCGTGGATTTCCGCGACAGGCTCGAGGAAAACACCGTTTCCCAGGACTGATGGCCAGGGCGGGCCAGGCCCGCCTGCGCTAGACTCCGGGCATTCCTAATTCGCGGGACGCACGCAGATGGGCAGTTTCAGCATTTGGCATTGGGTCATCGTGCTCGTGGTCGTCTTGCTGGTGTTCGGCACCAAGAAGCTGTCGAACGTCGGCAAGGACCTGGGCGAGGGCATCAAGGGCTTCAAGAAGGGCCTCAAGGACGGCGACGAAACGCCGCCTTCGCAGCTGGGCAGTGAACGCCGCGACGCCGGCGACAAGCCGCGCGAAGGTGCGCCGCAGGACAGCCAGAACAAGGACTCCTGAGCCCGGCCCCCGGCCGGCCTTGGCCCCGCCATGTTTGACCTGGGCTTCTCCGAACTGCTGGTGGTCGCGGTGGTGGCCTTGGTGGTGCTCGGCCCCGAGCGCCTGCCGCGCGCCGCGCGCTTCACCGGCCTGTGGGTGCGCAAGGCGCGCGCGCAGTGGTATTCGGTGAAGTCCGAGTTCGAACGCGAAATGGCCGCCGAGGACCTGAAACGAAGCATCGGCGACCCGGCCCGCGACCTGCGCGGCGACATCGAGGACATCCGCAAGGAACTCGACGAAACCAGCGCCCAGGCCGGCAGCGCCCTGCGCGAAGCCGAAGCCACGGCCCGCGACGAAGCGCCGCCAGCGCCCGCGCCCGGAACCGACCCCGGCCAGCCCAGCCAGGCCGACGATCAGGCGCAGGCCGGGAACGACCCGGACGACGCCCCCACCCAGCCCTCCTTGCTGCCCCCGCGCCGCGATGACTGAACCGGCCGCGCCGCGCGAAGAAAGCCTGATGGGCCACCTGCTGGAGCTGCGCTCGCGCCTGCTCAGGGGCGTGCTGGCCGTGGTGGTGGTGTTCGTGGCGCTGATTCCCTTCGCCAACGAGCTCTACGCACGACTGGCCGCGCCGCTGCTGGCCACGCTGCCGGCAGGCGGCCAGCTGGTGGCGATCGAGGTCGCCTCGCCCTTTTTCATCCCGATCAAGGTGGCGTTCTTCACCGCGGTCATGGTCGCCATGCCGGTGCTGACCTACCAGGCCTGGGCGTTCGTCGCGCCCGGGCTGTACCAGCAGGAAAAGCGCCTGGCCCGGCCCCTGCTGGTGGCGGCGATCGGGCTGTTTTACGTCGGCTGCGCCTTCGCGTACTTCCTGGTGCTGCCGACGGTCTTCGCTTTCCTGTCCGGCACCACGCCCGACGGCGTCGCGATGATGCCCGACATCAGCCGCTACCTCGATTTCCTGCTGGTGATCTTCCTGGCTTTCGGCCTGAGCTTCGAAATGCCGGTGGCGGTGGTGGTGCTGGTGCTGCTCAAGGTGGTGACGCCCGCCCAGCTGCGCGAGGCGCGTGGTTACGTGATCGTCGGCGTATTCGTGCTGGCCGCCATCATCACGCCGCCGGACGTGGTGTCCCAGATCATGCTGGCCGTCCCGATGTGGCTGCTCTACGAGCTGGGGATCCTCGCGGGCGTGTTGCTGGCGCGGAACCCCAAGGCCGCCTGAGCGATGCGCCCGGCCGGCTTCTGGCGCCGCTACGCGGCCTACAGCCTGGACCTGCTGGTGCCCCTGGCGGTGTCGGTGCCGCTGCTGTGGCAGACCGGCCAGCGCATGCTGGACCGGACCTGGCGGCACATGGCCGACGCCGAGCTGCGCATGTACGACCTGATGGCCGCCTCGGAAGCCGCCGGCGGCCATGCCCTGGGCGACTTGCCGGGATGGAGCGCCGACCCCGCCCTGCGCCAGGTGCTGCTGGCCATGGTGGCCACCTGGCTGGAGGCGCTCGGAACCGCGGCCCTGGTGGTCGTGGCCCTGGCGGCCCTTTGGTTCATCGCCTTCGAGGCCTCGCCCTGGCAGGCCAGCCCCGGCAAGCGCCTGGCCGGCCTGCGCGTGGTGGCCGCCGACGGCAGCCGCCCGGGCCCGGGCCGCATCGCGCTGCGGTTTGTCGCCGGGGCGCCGTCGTGGCTGCTGCTGCACCTGGGTCATGCGATGGCGGCGATCCGCCGCGATGGCCGCGCCCTGCACGACTTGGTGGCCGGCACCTCGGTGGTGCTGGCACCCGGGGCCACTTCCCGGATGCCGCGCTGGGGCCGCTACTGGCTGTGGGCCCAGGCCCTGCTGGTGGTCGCCTTGCTGATGGCGGTGGGCAGCCAGTACCTGCTGCTGGCCGTGGAAGCCTGGAAGGCCGGCCAGCCCTGACCCGGGCTCAGACCTCGAGCGCGCCTTCGGTCGGCGGCGCCGGCGCGTCGGCCAGGCCAAAGATGTCGCGCCAGCCGTGGTAGTAGAACGCGAACACCATCGCGTACACCGCCAGCATCACCAGCAGCATCAGCGGGAACATCACCAGCACCACCAGCACCGGGCTGGCCATCGCCAGCAGCGCCATCAGCAGCCCCAGAACCAGCCCGACCAGCAGCATCGCGGCGAAGCCGCCGACCAGCATCACCAGCATGAAGCCCAGCAGCGGCAGGAAGTTGCGCAGCGCCGCCATGGCGCCCGCGACCACCGCCGTGGCCACGTCCACCTCGCGCAGGGCCGCGGTGGCCAGGGCCAGCATCGAGGCATGCAGCCAGGTGAACATCACGATCGCCACCACCGGCAGCCACAGGAAGGCCGACGGCGAAGTGTTCGCCATCAGCGCCTGCAGCGCCGCCATGTCCGGCTCGCCGCCCACCGGCGTGGCCAGGGCGATGGCGAAGTACTCGCGGAAGAACTGGCCCAGCGGGGTCAGCAGCATCAGCCCCGCGAACCCCACGTAGGCCAGTGAATACACCAGCGAAACCAGGACCAGGCGCTTGCCGCCCTGGCCGCGGCCATAGGCGTTGAAGACGTCGCTGGCGACCACGGGCAGGCCACGGTCGGTGGCGTCCACCACCCGGAACAGGCCGCCCACCAGCGGCGGCATTACCACCCAGTTCACCGCGGTCATCAGCACCATGACCACCACCAGGCCGGACATCGAGCCCTGGGTCAGGACCTGCAGGAACGTTTGCGCCATCGTCATCGCCACCACCACCACGATGACCAGGGCGATCGCGCCGAACAGCGCTTTGGGATTACGGCGACCGACGTCGAAGGCCTTGCGCAGCCAGCGGAAGGGGGCGGCCATGCCAACAGTGGAGGGACTCATGGGTTTCTGGCTCCGTTGCGGGCGCGCTGGCGCGCCAGGTGGATGAAGCGCCGCAGCACGCGTCGTGCGGCCGGGGTCGGGCGCACCGCCTGCGCGAGCTCGCGCGGGCAGGTGCCTTCCTTGCGCAGGGCGTCGGCGCGGGCGCGGATATAGCCCCGCATCATGCCGACGCTGAACTCGGGGTGGAACTGCACCCCCCAGGTGGCCTCGCCCCAGCGGAAGGCCTGGCAATCGTCGCGGCCCGACATCGCCAGCACCTGCGCACCGGGCGGCGGCTGCACCACGGTCTGCAGGTGGGTGGCCTGGGCCGGCACCTGGCCGGGGAAACCGTCGAACAGCGGGTCCCGGCCGGCACCGTCGGCCAGGTCCAGGCAGACCGTGCCCATTTCGCGGCCCTGCGGGTTGTCGTCCACCCTGCCGCCCAGGGCGTGGGCGATCAGCTGGTGGCCGTAGCAGATGCCGAACACGGGGTGGCCGGCTTCGGCGGTGCCGCGCAGCCAGCCGGCGGTGCGTTCGGACCAGGGCTGGCGGTCGGTGACCATGGCGCCGGAGCCGGAAATCAGCACGCCGGCGAATGCGCCGGCATCGGGCAGGTCTTCGCCCTCGAAAACCCGCACCACGTGCGATTCCCGGCCCGGCAGGCCGGCGGCGACGCGGATCCAGTGGCCGAACCCGCCGTGGCGGCGAAGGCTCGGGACCGGATCGCCGGTTTCAAGGACGAGGAAGGGTTTCATCAGGGGGCGGAAAAGGCGGCAGCGCAGGCGGCGGCTATACTAGCCTGCTTTGGACAGGGCGAAACCGCGATGACCGCACCGACCTTCCAGGAAATGATCCAGCGCCTGAACCAGTACTGGGGCGAACAGGGTTGTGTCCTGGTCCAGCCGCTCGACCTCGAGGTCGGCGCCGGCACCTTCCACCCGGCCACCTTCCTGCGCGCGCTGGGGCCGGAGCCGTGGAACGCCGCCTACGTGCAGCCCTGCCGCCGCCCCACCGACGGCCGTTACGGTGAAAACCCCAACCGCCTGCAGCGTTATTACCAGTACCAGGTGGTGCTCAAGCCCAATCCCGACGACATCGTCGAACGCTACATCGGCTCGCTCAGGGCGCTGGGCGTCGACCCGCTGGTGCACGACCTGCGCTTTGTCGAGGACAACTGGGAGTCGCCGACCCTGGGCGCCTGGGGCCTGGGCTGGGAGGTCTGGCTCAACGGCATGGAAATCACCCAGTTCACCTATTTCCAGCAGGCCGGCGGCCTGGAGTGCCGCCCGGTGACGGGCGAGATCACCTACGGCCTCGAACGCCTGTGCATGTACCTGCAAAACGTCGACAACGTCTTCGACCTGGTCTGGACCGTCGGCCCCGACGGCCAGCCGGTGACCTACCGCGACGTCTACCACCAGAACGAAGTCGAACAGAGCACCTACAACTTCGAACACGCCGACGTCGAGGAACTCTTCCACCGCTTCGATGCCTGCGAACGCGAGGCCCTGAAGCTGGTGGAGCTGGGCCTGCCGCTGCCCGCCTACGAACAGGTCTGCAAGGCCTCGCACAGCTTCAACCTGCTCGACGCGCGCCGGGCCATCTCGGTCACCGAGCGCCAGCGCTACATCCTGCGCGTGCGCACCCTGTCGCGCGGCGTGGCCGAAGCCTACTTCGCACAACGTGAGAAGTTGGGATTCCCCGGATTGAAGAGCAAGGAGGCCACCCATGGCTGATTTCCTGCCGCTGCTGGTCGAGCTGGGCACCGAAGAGCTGCCGCCCAAAGCCCTGCCCGAACTGGCCCAGGCCTTCCATGACGGCGTGCTCAAGGGCCTGGCCGCACGGCGCATCGAGGTCCGGGACGCCGGCGGCGGCGACCTGCCCGCCGGCCCGCTCTACACCCCGCGCCGCCTGGCGGTGTTCCTGCCGGCCGTGGCCACGCAGCAGCCCATGCAGCGCAGCGAAGTGCCGGGCCCGTACACCAACATCGGCCTGGACGCCCAGGGCCAGCCCACCCCCGCCCTGCTGGGCTTCGCCCAGAAGAACGGCGTGGACTGGACCAAGCTCGACCGCGTCACCGACGCCAAGGGCATGCGCTTCGTCTTCCGCAGCTCGCGCCCCGGTGCGGCCACCTCGGACCTGCTGGCCGACATCGTCGCCGAAGCCCTCAAGGCGCTGCCGGTGCCCAAGCCCATGCGCTGGGGCGAGCGCGACTACTCGTTCGTGCGCCCGGCGCACTGGCTGGTGATCCTGTTCGGCCGCGAGGTCGCACCCGGCGAAGTGCTGGGCCTGAAGTCCGACCGCATGAGCCGCGGCCACCGTTTCCACCACGCCAAGGGCGTGTGGCTCAATGAAGCCGGCGAATACCTGCAGGCCATGCGCGAAGCCAGGGTGCTGGCCGACCCGCGCGAACGCCGCGAGCGCATCCGCGCCGAGATCAAGGCCGCCGCGAAGCTCGCCGGCGGCGAGGCGCGGGTGCCGCCGGCGCTGCTCGAGGAAGTGAACTGCCTGGTCGAATGGCCCAAGGCCGTGCTGTGCAGCTTCGACAAGGATTTCCTGCGGGTGCCGTCCGAAGCCCTGGTGCTGACGATGGAGTCCAACCAGAAGTTCTTCCCGGTGATGGACGCCGACGGCAAGCTCAGCGAAAAGTTCATCGGCATCGCCAACATCGAGTCCAAGGACCCGGACGAAGTGCGCAAGGGCTACGAGCGGGTCATCCGCCCGCGCTTCGCCGACGCCGCCTTCTTCTACGACGAAGACCTCAAGCAGGGCCTGGCCTCGATGGCCGACGGCCTGGCCAGCGTCACCTACCAGCAAAAGCTCGGCAGCGTGGCCGACAAGTCCGGCCGCGTCGCGGCGCTGGCTGGCCACATCGCCGGCATGCTGGGCCTGGACGCCGACCAGGCGCGGCGCGCCGCCAGCCTGGCCAAGGCCGATCTGCAAAGCCGCCTGGTGGGCGAGTTCCCGGAACTGCAGGGCACCGCCGGCCGGTATTACGCCACCGCCGCCGGCGAACCCGAGGCCGTTGCCGCCGCCATCGACGAGGCCTACCAGCCGCGTTTCGGCGGCGATGCCATCGCGCCTTCGCCACTGGGCCGGGTGCTGGCCATCGCCGAACGCCTGGACACCCTGGCCGGTGGCTTCGCCGCGGGCCTCAAGCCCACCGGCAACAAGGACCCGTTCGCCCTGCGCCGCAATGCGCTGGGCCTGGCGCGCACGATCATCGAAGGTGAACTCGAGCTCGAGCTGCCGGCGCTGGTGGACGCCGCCGCGAAGAACCTGCCGGCGGGCCTGCCGCTCGACCAGGGCGAGCTGCTGGATTTCATCCTCGACCGCCTGCGCGCCTATTACGCCGACCAGAACGTGCCCGGCCTGCAGTTCGAAGCGGTGGCCGAAGTGCGCCCGGCGTCGCTGCTCGACTTCGACCGCCGGCTCAAGGCCATCGCCGAGTTCGCACGCCTGCGCGAATCCGGGGCGCTGGCCGCCGCCAACAAGCGCATCCGCAACATCCTGCGCAAGGTCGAGTCGCCCATCCCCGACGCGGTGGACAAGGGCAAGCTGGCCGAGCCCGCCGAACAGGCCCTGCACGACGCCCTGGCCTCGGCCCTGGCCGACACCGACCCGATGCTGGCCAAGCGCGACTACGTCGGCACGCTAAAGCGCCTGGCCAAGCTGCAGGGCCCGGTGGACAACTTCTTCGACCGCACCATGGTGATGGCCGAAGACACCGGCCTGCGCGACAACCGCCTGGCCCTGCTGCGCGGCGTCGCCGATCGTTTCGCCACGGTGGCGGCGGTCGAACAGCTGTCGGCCGGCTGAGCGACAGCCCAACGTCGTCACGCCCGCACAACGGCGTGGCGACAGGCTGCGGTTATGCTGGTGCGGTGACGTCCCCCCGCCAGCCCGCTTCACTGCTGCCGGCATCCCTGCTGGCCCTTTCCCTGATGCTGCCGGCCCTGCCGGCGGTCGCGCTGGAGCTGCGCGGTGTCGAAGTGCGCGGCCTGGAAGACGAAGCCGAACTGGCCAACGTGCGCGCCGCCCTGTCGCTGGTGGCGCTCGACGCCCGCCAGCGCGCCGACGTCGGCGAAGGCCAGCTCGACTACCTGCTGCGGCAGGTACCGGGCGACGTGGCCCGCGGCCTGGAACCTTTCGGCTATTACGACACCAGGGCCGAAACCGACGTGCGCCGGAACGGCGAGGCGGTGACGGTCATCGTCACCGTGCGCGCCGGCGAGCCGGTGCGCGTGGACGAACGCGACATCCAGGTCACCGGCGAAGCCGGCGCCGACGAAGCGATCACCCGCCGCCTGCGCTGGCTGCGGCCACGCAAGGGCGAGCCGCTGCGCCACGACCTGTACGAGGCATCGAAGGCCAGCATCGACGCCCTGCTGCGCGAGCGCGGTTATTTCAACGCGCGCCTGCAAACCCACCGGGTGGAAGTGGACCGGGGCGAAGGCCTGGCCGACATCTTCCTGACCTGGGAATCGGGCGAGCGCTACCGCCTGGGCGAAGCGAGCTTCAGCGGCCACCCGTTCCGCGACGGCCTGCTGGAAAAGCTGGTGGACTGGGAGCCGGGCACGCCCTACCACCAGTCGCGGGTGGTGGACCTGCAGCAGCGCCTGGCGGCGCTGGATTATTTCGCCGGCATCGACGTGCGCGCCGAACCGCCGGAAGACGGCGGCAGCACCGTCCCCGTGGACGTGCGCCTGACGCCGGCCAAGCGCAGCATCTACAGCGCCGGCCTGCGCTATTCCACCGACAAGGGCGCCGGCGTCACCGGCGGCCTGGAGCGGCGCTGGCTCAACGACCGCGGCCACAAGCTGCTGGCCAACGTCGAACTGGCCCAGCGCGGCAACGAAGCCAATGTCGCCTACCGCATCCCGGCCTTCGCCTGGCTCGACGGCTGGTACACCGCCAGTGCCAGCCTGCGCCAGGACCCGATCGACTTCATTGACTCGGAAGTACTTGAAGTGGTCGGCAGCCGCAGCGGCCAGCTCGGCGACTGGACCCTGGTGGCCGGCCTGCACTTCCGGCGCGAACGCTTCGACGACCCGACCACCGGCAACGCGCTGGCGTATTCGACGCTGGTGTATCCGCAGCTGAGCGCGAGCTGGCGCGTCGCCGACGACCCGCTTTACCCGCGCCGCGGCCATTCGCTGCACGTCGAACTGCGCGGCGGCCACACCGGCATCGGCTCGGACATCGACTTCCTGCAGGCGCGCGCCGAAGCCAACTGGGTGCGGTCGCTGGGCTGGCGCAACCGCATCCTGCTGCGCGCCGAACTGGGCACGACGCTGAGCGACGACTTCGACGCGTTCCCGCCGCTGCTGCGCTTCTACGCCGGCGGCGACCAGAGCGTGCGCGGCTACGGCCACCGCGACATCGGCGAACATTTCGTCGGCTTCGACAATCGCGACTACATCATCGGCGGCAGGCACCTGGTGGTCGCCAGCGTCGAGTTCGAGCGCATGTTCACCCGCGAATGGGGCGGCGCGGTGTTCGTGGACGCCGGCGATGCCTTCGACGACTTCAACTCGGAAAGTTTCGACATGCAGCTTGGCGTGGGCGTCGGCGTGCGCTGGCGTTCGCCGGTCGGGCCGGTGCGGCTGGACCTGGCCCACGGCCTGGGCGACGACGCGCGGGACACGCTGCGCCTGCACCTGACCATCGGGCCGGACCTGTGAACGCCTCGCCTGCCCCGGTCGCCCGGCCGCGCCGCTGGCCCCGCCGCACGGCGTGGTCGCTGTTGGTCGTGGTCGTGATGTTCGCCCTGGCCCTGGCCTGGCTGCTGGCCAGCGCCGGCGGCCGCGACACCACGCTGTCCTGGCTGCAGTCGCGCCTGGGCGAAGACGCGCTGTCCTGGGAATCGGCCGAAGGCACCCTGGGCGGCACCCTGGTGCTGCACGGCGTGCGCTGGCAGGGCGACGGCGTGCGGGTCAGCGCCGACCGCCTGCTCCTTGCGCCGCGGCCCGGCGCGCTGCTCACCGGCGCCCTGCGCCTGC
Organism: Arenimonas soli; assembly: GCF_014643775.1. Taxonomy (GTDB): domain Bacteria; phylum Pseudomonadota; class Gammaproteobacteria; order Xanthomonadales; family Xanthomonadaceae; genus Arenimonas; species Arenimonas soli. Next base: position 486,961 of record NZ_BMKC01000002.1, on the reverse strand, counting down.
GCAGGCTGGAAGCGGACGCGGTGCACGTCTGGCTGGCGCCCGTGCCCGACGAAGGTCCGACGCCGTGGACCGCCTGGCCCGAGCTGCTGCCCACCCTGCCCCTGCCCTTCGAACTGTCGGCGCAGACCGCCACCGTGGCCGGCCTTCGCGTCACCCGCGGGGACGAGTCGGTGTTCGCGGTGACCACCCTGGCCGCCGAGGACCTTGTCTTCGTGCACGACGGCCTGCGCTTCACCCGGCTGAGCGGCAGCGGCAGCTGGGGCGACGCCCTGGCAAAGGGCCATTACCTGCCCGCCGAAAACTTCCGCACCGAACTCGACGGCCGACTGCGCCTGGTCGCGCCCGAGGGCGAGCAGGACGCCCGGCTGCAGCTTTCCATGCGCGGCAACGTCGACAGCATGCGCGCCGAGGCCAGTGGCACGGCGGGCGGTCCCTGGAGCCTGGTGGCCGCCATCGAGGACGGCCGCTCCCGGCAGGCCTGGACGCTGGACGCACAGGGCAAGGAAATCGCGCCGCACTGGTTCGGCGGCGCCAGCGACAGCGCGCCGCTCGACGCCGTGCTCGCGCTGGTGGGCGAAGGCAACACCGGCCGCGGCCGCATCGTGCTGACCCAGGGCGATACCGAACTGGCGCTGGAAGACCTGCAGGCGCGCTTCGCCGGCGCCGGCCTGGCGCTGGAGCAGGGCCGGCTGCTGACGCCCGTGGGCGAACTCACCGTGCAAGGCGCCTGGGATCCCCTGGCCGAACAGCCCATCGCGCTGACCGCCAACGCCCAGGACCTGCAGTGGGCCCCGGCCGACGGCGGCGCCGCCGTGCAGGCCGCCGGCACGCTGTCGGTGCAGGGCCTGCCCGACGACTGGCGCGCGACCCTGGACGCCACCCTGGTGCGCGACGGCGAACAAGCCACGCTGCGCGCCACCGGCCAGGGCGACACCACCGGCGTGCAGCTCGAAGACCTGGCGATGCGCACCCCCGGCGGCCAGCTCGCCGGCCAGGGCCGCGTCGAATGGGACCCGCAGCTGGCGATCAAACTCGACGCCCGCCTGGACGGCCTGGACCCGGGCTACCTGCTGCCCGACTACCCCGGCGCGATCAGCGGCGGCCTGCGCGCCGACCTGCGCCGGACCGACGCCGGCTGGGTCGGCGACCTGGCCCTGGCCGACTTGCGCGGCACCCTGCGCGGCCGCGCGATCGCCGGCCAGGCCACGCTGGCCTGGCAGGGCCAATCCGGCCAGCTTTCCGCCCTGGCCCGGCTGGGCGAAAGCCGCATCCGCGCCGAAGGCCGCATCGGCGCCACGCTGGCGCTGGACCTGTCGCTGCAGCCGCTGCGGCTGGCCGACCTGGCCGAGGGCGCCGCCGGCCAGCTCGAGGGCAGCCTGCGCATCCAGGGCCCGCGCAGCGCGCCGGGACTGGTGGCCGACCTTCAGGCCAGCAAGGTGCGCTGGGGCGAGCTGCAGCTCGACGCCGGCAGCCTGCGCGGCGAACTCCCGGCGGCGGGCGAACGCGGCAGCCTGGTCCTGGACGGCACCGACTTCGCCTATGGCGACCGCGGCGTGCAGTCGCTGACCCTGCGCGTGGACGGCACCCAGGCCGACATGGACCTGCGCCTGCAGGCGCGCAGCAACGACCTGCAGCTGGCGATGGCCGGCACCGCGCAGCGTGATGGCCGGGGTCGCCGCGGCGAACTTCGCGAGTTCACGCTCGACGCCCCGCGGGCGCCGGCCCTGGCCCTGCGGGCGCCGGCCAGCTGGACCTGGGGCGGAGGCACGTTCCGCCTTGAACCCGCCTGCGTCACCGGCGAAGCCAGCGGCTTCCTGTGCCTGCAGGCCGACCGCGGCCTGTGGCGGGCCGAAGGCGAAGCCATCCCGCTGGCCCTGGCCCAGCCCTGGCTGCCCGATACCGGCGTACCGCTGCGCCTGGACGGTGAACTGACGCTGGACGCGGAGTTCCGCGAAGGCGCGCGTGGCTGGAATGGCCAGCTGGGCCTGTCCAGCGCCACCGGCGGCCTGGCCACCGAATCCAGCGGCGGGCGCCGCCACCTGTTCGCCTACCGCGACCTGCAGGTCAACGCCACGCTGGAAGACGGCGCGCTGGACGCCCGCGCCGGCGCCAGCCTCAACCAGCAGGGCATGCTGCTGGCCGAGCTGCGCGCCGATGCCGGCGACGACGGCGCCGTGGCGGGCCAGCTGGCGCTGCGCATGCAGGACCTGACCTGGCTGGAGCTGCTGTCGCCCGACATCGTCGAGCCCACCGGCCGCCTGGAAGGCGAAATGCGCTTTTCCGGCACGCGCGCGGCGCCGCGCATGGACGGCCTGCTGAGCCTGCGCGAACTCGCCACCGAACTGCCGGCCCTGGGCCTGGCGCTGGCAGGCGGCCAGTTCGACCTGCAGGGCGCCGCCGACGGCACCGCCGTGCTCAGCGGCCGCGTGCAGTCGGGCGAAGGCGTGCTGCAGGTGAACGGCTCGCTCGACCTGGCGCGCGAACAGCCGCTGGAACTGGCGCTGACCGGCAACAGGGTCACCTTCTCCGACACGCCCGACCTGCAGCTGGTGGCCAGCCCGGCCCTGGTGGTGGCGATGGGCGATGAACGCCTGCGCGTGGGCGGCCGCATCGAAGTCACCCACGCCCGCGTCAATCTCGAGGCCCTGGACGGCGGCGCGGTCGAACCCTCGCCCGACGTGGTGCTGGTCGACGCCGAAGTGCCGCGCGACACCGGCCCCGTGCTCGACCTGGCCGTGCACATCGCCCTGGCCGACGACGTGCGCCTGCGCGGCTTCGGCCTGGACGGCGCGCTCGGCGGCGCGCTCGACATCCGCCAGGCCCCGGGCCGCCCGGCCCTGGCCACCGGCACGCTGCAGGCCAGCGGCCGCTACCGCGCCTACGGCCAGGACCTGGACATCAAGCGCGCGCGCCTGGCCTACAGCGCCAGCCCGGTCGACAACCCCACGCTCGACATCCTGGCCGAACGCCGGCGCGGCGAGGTCACCGTCGGCGTGCAGGTGCGCGGCCGGGCGCTGAGCCCGGTGACCACCATCGTTTCAACGCCTGCGATGGACACCAGCGAAGCGCTGAGCTGGCTGGTCTTCGGCCGCCCGCTGCAGTCCACCAGCGCCAACGAATCTAGCCAGCTCGAAGCCTCGGCACTCGCGCTAGGGGTCGGCGGCAACCTGCTGGCCCAGCAGATCGGCGACGGCCTGGGCCTGGACAGCGCCGGCGTCGAAGACAGCCGCGCCCTCGGCGGCGCCACCTTCACCGTCGGCAAATACCTCTCGCCGCGCCTGTTCCTGGGCTACGGCATCTCGCTGGTCGGCCGCGGCCAGGTGATCACGCTGAAGTACCTGCTGTCCCGCGGCTTCGACATCACGGTCGAGTCCGGCACCGAGTCGGCTGCTTCGCTCAACTGGCGCACGGAGCGTTAGCGGCGAACCCCCGGGCGGTCATTCGTCGGATCCGCCCCCGGGCAGGCTTGCCGCCGGCACGCGTTCAAAGACGATCGTCTCGCCCCACTGACGCATCGCGACGCTCCGGGCCGGGCCGGTGTCGGGCGCGAACCTGAGTTCGGCACCGACGATGTCCCCCGTGAAATGGGTTGGCGTGATGGCTTCGAACGGCACGGACGCCGGCTGGCCCTTGATATGGCCGCTCAGTGCATCACCTTCGAGCGCGATGCTCAGTTCCACGCCGTCAGCGCTGTAGGTGCCGACCAGGCGCTCGAGCGCTTCGCGCGGCAACGTGACCGGTTCCGGCAATGCCTCGTCCGTGAGCGCGGCCAGCGCACCCTCGCCTTCGCCCTCGGCCCAGAAGCGCATGCCGGTGACCTTGCCCGCGGCATCGCGTTCGATCCGGATGCGGTCGAAGCCATTGGAGTACAGGAACGTGTCGTCCGCGATCGCGGTCAACGTCTCGCGCGGCCGATCGGTGCGCCGGGCGGTCAGCATGCCGTCGACCACGCGCAAGGTGCGCGTGGCGTCCTTGTCAACGCGATACACGCCCTCGTACTGCTTCAGCACCTCAGGTTCCACGGCCACCGGCTTCGCCGATGGATACGGCTCGCCCAGGGCCGCGGCGGCAAGACGGCGCGCAAGCGAACGGGACTCCTGCGCCGGGGAGGGCCACTCATTGTTCTGCAGCACGGCCACCGTGATGTCCGGCCCCGGCACATAGGTCAGGTGCGAATTGAAGCCGGCAATGCCACCGCTATGCTGCAGCGCCGGGGCACCCCGTACGGCCGACGTTTCAAGGCCATAACCATAGCCGACGTCCATGGCCCTGCCGACCGGCGTGACCATGCGGGCGTAGATCGCCGGCTTGAGCAAACGCCCCTCGTGCAAGGCGCGGCTGAAGCGCGCAAGGTCGTCGACCGTCGACACCAGGCCGCCCGCGCCATGCGGTTGCGTCATGCTGATCTGCAAGGGCGGTGCCGGGGACTGGTCGCCTGCGATGTAGCCCTTGACCTGGCGGGCGACAACGTCGGGGTCGGCGCCGTAGCCGGTGTCCTTCATGCCGAGCGGCTTGAACAGCGCCTGTTCTAGGTATTCATACCAGGCCTGGCCGCTGGCCGCCTCGATTACGGCGCCGACCAGCACGTAGCCGGAATTGCTGTACATCCAGGCTTCGCCCGGCGCGAAATCGGGCGTCTCGCCCTTGAAGTAGTCCACCAGCTGCGCGGTCGTGACGTCGCGCAGGATCGGCCCTTCCATCGTGCCCGGTATGCCGGTGTAGTCCTTGATGCCGGAGGTGTGGTTGAGCAGTTGTTCAATCGTGACGCCTGCGCCGCCCGGATAGTCCGGAAGGTATTTCGAAAGAGGATCGTCCAGGGACACCTTGCCCGCATCGACCAGCGTCAGCAGGCCGGCCGCGGTGATCGGCTTGGTCACCGAGCCGATGCGGAAGCGGTCACCCGGCTGGAGCGACACGTTCCCTTCGACATCGGCCTCGCCGCGCGCACCCCGGTACAACACTTCATCCCCCCGCATCACCAGCACCGCGACGCCGGGTGCGTCGGTGCGATAGGCGTCCGCCAGCACCGCTTCCGCATAGCGTGCGAATTCAGCGGGCTCGGGGGGTGTCGCGGCGGCGGCCTGTGATGCCAGTGCCGCCGCAAGGGCAATCGCGAAAGCGATTTGTCGCATGGTTCGGTTCCTGTCCGGCGATGCCGGACCGGCACCATGTCCGGATGGTAGCTTCAACAGCGGCAGGGTCGAAACAAGGCTAGGCCACTGCGTACCCGCGACCGGGGCCTACCGCTGGATATTCGCCGCCAGGAAATCGATCAGTCGCCTGACCCCGGGTATCAGTCCGCGGCGGCTCGGAAAAACCGCATGCACGACGCCACTGCGCGGCTTCCACAGGGGCAGTACGTCGATCAGGCGACCGGCGGCGAGGTCGTCTTCCACCACCATGCACGGCATCTGCACCACGCCCACGCCGCGTAGCGCCGCCTGCCTGAGCGCGGTCATGTCGTCGGTGATGTAGCGCGGCGCGTGCCGCACTTCGGCACGGGCGCCGGCAGGGCCTTCGAGGTTCCACACATGGTCGCGCGGTGGCCCCCAGTCGATGCTGGGCGCGGCGGCCAACTCGGCGGGCGCCAAGGGGTTCGGCAGGCTCGCCACCAGCTCGGGGCAGGCCACCAGGCGCTGGGGGCTGTCGGCCAGCACGCGCATAACCAGGCCGCTGTCCTCCAGTGGCGGGAAGCGCACGCGCAGCGCCAGATCCAGCCCTTCGCCCAGCACGTCGACGCGACGGTTGGTGTCATCGAGCTGCACCCGGACCTTCGGGTTCTCCACCATGAATCGCGCGACGAGATCGCCGATGCGGTAGTGCAGCAGGGTGGTCGGGCAGCTCATGCGGATCGTGCCCTGCGGCTCCGCGCGCTGCTGGTCGATGACGTCCTGCGCCGCCTGGGCTTCGGCCAGTACGGCCAGGCAGTGACGGAGGTACTCCTGGCCCAGCTCGGTCACCGAGAAGTGGCGCGTGGTCCGCTGCAGGAGCCGCACGCCCAGGCGCTCTTCAAGCAGGGCGATGCGGCGGCTGAGCTTTGACTTGGGCATTCCCAGCGCCCGGCCGGCGGGCGCGAAGCCGCCGTGTTCCACGACCTTGGCGAAGTAGTACAGGTCGTTCAGATCCCTGGGGCTTTCCATCGGCGTTCACCATATAGAACTCTGATGGCAATAATAGCCGTCTACCGCCTTCGTTGTTCTGCCATGAACATTGGTTCCGAACCCCCACCGGAGCCACGGCATGACCACTCCCGCCACTGTCCTCAGCCCGCCCCGCCCGCACTGGGTGGGCGACGGCTTCCCGGTCCGCACCCTGTTCAGCTACGCCAGCCTGGGGTCACGCATCAGCCCCTTCCTGCTGCTCGACTACGCCGGTCCCTTCGACTTCCCGGCCACCGCCGGGCGTCGCGGCGTGGGCGCGCATCCGCACCGCGGCTTCGAGACCGTCACCCTGGTCTACCAGGGCGAACTCGAGCACCGCGACTCCACCGGCGCCGGTGGCCGCATCGGGCCCGGCGACGTGCAGTGGATGACCGCCGGCGCCGGCATCGTGCACGAGGAGTTCCATGCCGATTCCTTCAGCCGCGCAGGCGGCACGCTGCAGATGGTGCAGCTGTGGGTGAACCTGCCGGCCCGGGACAAGTCGGTGTCCGCGGGCTACCAGTCGCTGCAGGCCAGCGACATCCCTCGTGTGGTCCTGCCTGGCGGGGCCGGCCACCTTCGCGTGATCGCGGGCGAGTTCGCCGGGCGCCAGGGACCGGCCCGCACCTTTTCGCCGATCGATGTGTGGGACCTGAGGCTCGGCGCCGGCAAGGCGGTTGAACTCCCGCGTCGGGCCGGCCACCAGGTCGCCATGGCCGTGCTCTCGGGCACGGTGATGGTCGATGGCGGCGGACCGCTGCGCGATGGCCAGGTGGCGTTGCTTGCCGAGGGCGCCGAGCGCGTCGCCATCGAGGCCAACAACGACGCCCTGGTGCTGCTGCTTGGCGGCGCGCCACTGGGCGAGCCGATCGTTGGCCACGGCCCGTTCGTCATGAACACCGTCGAGGAAATCGACGGGGCCATTGCCGATTTCCAGCAGGGCCGCTTCGGCCGCATGCCGGCCTGAATTCCAGTCGTCACCCAGCCGCGCACCACGTGGTGCGCGGCATTACCCGCAACCGCACAGGAGCAACCCATGACCACTCCCTACAAGCGTCTCGACAAGGACCAGGCCGCCGTGCTGCTGGTCGATCACCAGGCCGGCCTGCTGTCGCTGGTGCGCGACTTCGACCCGGACAAGTTCAAGAACAACGTGCTCGCCCTGGGTGCGCTGGCGAAGTACTTCCGCCTGCCGACGATCCTGACCACCAGCTTCGAAAACGGTCCCAATGGCCCGATCGTGCCGGAACTCAAGGAGATGTTCCCGGACGCGCCGTTCATCCCCCGCCCGGGCCAGATCAACGCCTGGGACAACGAGGAATTCGTGGCGGCAATCCGCGCCACCGGCAAGAAGCAGCTGATCATCGCCGGCGTGGTGACCGAAGTCTGCGTCGCGTTCCCGGCGCTGTCGGCCATCGAGGCCGGCTTCGAGGTGTTCGTCGTCACGGACGCCTCGGGCACCTTCAACGACGTGACCCGGCACAGCGCCTGGGACCGCATGTCGTCCGCCGGCGTGCAGCTGATGAGCTGGTTCGCCGTCGCCTGCGAGCTGCATCGCGACTGGCGCAACGATGTCGAGGGCTTGGGTGCGCTGTTCTCCGCCCACGTCCCGGACTACCGCAACCTGATCACCAGCTTCAGCACCCTCACGCAAACCAGGTAGGTTCGCAGCCTGTTGCCGGAGCCGGCCGTCCGCCGCGCTCCGGCAACGCGCCTGCCATTGCGCACACTGCGAGGGTCCGCATTGGGTTGGCAGACGACCCGGGAAGCGATTGCTTCCGCTTCCGGCCAGGAGCGGACACGCGAAAGCGGCTGTGGCTGGCGCCTTCCAAAAGTTACGGCATTGCCCGCAAAAAGCCATATCCGGAGGCGAAGATCCACGACCCGAATGCTCGCAAGCAGGTGATTCATGAGCCCTGTGCAGTCCATGGTTGCGCCGCCGCGCCTCATTCCCTGGTGCACGCTGCTGTTGGCTGCGGCAACTGTAGCCCTCAGCGTCCACGCTGCAATCGAAATCAGCGGGACTTGGCTCGGGAGGGTCAGGATCGTCGAACTGGAGAACTACGGTCTACGCTTCAGGCACCTACAGGAACTCGAACTCTGGCGCCTTGTCACTGCGCAGCTGGTCCATGTCAAGCAACCCCATATGGTGGGGGACGTGTTCTGCCTGCTGCTGGTCGGCACGGCAGTCGAACGCAACATAGGTTTCCTCCGCTTGTTTGTCCTTTGGCTGGTAGGCGGCTCGCTGGCGATACTGTTCAGCTCGCTGTTCGTACTGCCGCCCTGGAACCTTGGCACCGGCGCCTCCCAGGCGATCATGGCGATCTCCGGCGCTGGAATCTGGTTGGCGTTGACCGGCATCGATCGCTCCAGGTTTCTGCTGTTCGCAGTTTCATTCTCGATCGCCCTGGCGTTCACGATCGACATCGTCCATGTCTACTATCCGAAACCCGGACACGTCGCAGGCGTGATCATCGGCCTGTTGATCGCATCGCTCTACCGAATAAAAGTCCACACGCCGAAAGCCGGATGAACGTCCGCTTCGGGCCGGAAGTGGACATCCGGCGTCCCGGCCAAACCTTAGCCGCCCGGAGACTTCGATTCGGCTCCGAACAAGCACGTCAAGTCACCACCGCGCTCCTGGATCACCAGGTGCGTATACGTGCCCTTCGCCAGCGCGCGGGCAACGGAACCGTCGTCCACCCGTTGATGGAGCGTCGCCCCTCCGCGCACGATCATGTCGCTTGCTGATGTGTGTGCGTTGGCTGTCGCGATTGCGCTGTAGAGCGCAGGAACATTGCCGACGTAGGTCAAGCTGTTGCCCACGAACAGGACCTCGGCCGGCGGGCTGGAAGGACCGGTCGCGCCGCAGGCTGCAAGCACGAGCAAGGCCCCGAACAGGAAAAGAGCAAACGGCTTCTTCATCGTCTCGGCATCCACGCCACGCCACGCCAACGCAAGGGGACCAAGCGTGTGGAAGAATAGCGGGATCAGGACCCCGGGGCGCCAGGCCCCGCGTCGGCCGCGGCGGGCCCGGTCGCCTCGTCGAAGTCCGCCTCGTCGGGCCCGATCACGCGATAGCCGCGTGCCGTGAGCGTCGCCAGGATGCCTTCGTCGGCGAGAAGCCAGGCCATCGGCACCACGCCGACCGTCGTACGCCGTTCGGCGAGCGTGCGCTCCGCCGCGTCGACCCACCGGGCCTGTGCCTGTGCGAGCAACTCGTCGACGCCGCGCTGGCGCAGGACCGGCGAGTTCACCAGCGCGCCGATGCATGCGCTCGCCGGATCGGAATCGTGCAGGGTGCGCAATGCATCGACATCGCCGGTGGCCCATGCCCGGGCACGTTCGGACAACAGCGTGACATCCCCCTCCAGGCGTTGCAGGGTGCGCTCGAAGCAGTCGATGTCGTCAAGCTCGGCCTGCTTGAATTCCTTCAGGGCCTGGCGCGAATCGCCGATGGTGAATTCCAGCACGACCGGGATGCGCGGCAGCTTGCGGCCCTTGGCGGCCTTGTCCACGTACCCGCCAACCGGCGATTCGAATGAAAGGCCAGCGCGCTCGATCACCTTCCGGTGCAGCTTCTGCGCGGCGAACAGGGGCCGCCAGCGTTCGATGCCGCGGTCGCGGCCGATATGTTCGGCTTTCAGCACGCTCCAGCGTGCATGCAGTTCGGGCGCCAGCACATCGGCCAGCGTCTGCTTGTCGGGCAGCTTGCGCGCGCCCAGCGCCGAGGGCAGCAGCGTCAGCGCATGCAGCCTGCCGCGACCGGTGGAGACCGAAAAACTCGGCGTGGAAAGGATCGCGTCGGCTTCGGCCAGGCGTGCGTCGAGTTCATCCGATTGCCACTGCATGCGCTCGGGTACCGGGCTCAGGCTGCCGATGAGCCAAAGCACGTGCTCGTCGCGGCGCACCTGCCACAGGCCGGGCCCGGGCATCACGCCGGCGACTTCGACCTCGGCAAGCGTGGGCAGCGGCGTGGCCGGCACCGGCAGCGCGCTCGCCTGCGTGATGGCGCCGAAAAGAAGTAGTGACGCAAGTACGCAGGTTCGCAAGCGCTGACTCATTGGAAGCGATCTCAAAGGCGGGGGCGCGCAGCGTATCGGGCGCTGCGTTAAGGCGTGGTTATCGCCCCGCCAAAGAGAAGGCCGCCCGGGGGCGGCCTTCTTGGTGCAACCGATGGCTTGCGGATCAGAAGTTGATGCGCAGGCCCAGGCTGCCGCTGTTGCGTTCCTGCTGGTCGTCGTTGAAACGGCCGCTGTAGGCGAAGAACGCGGTCATGTTGTCGCTGACCTGCCAGTTCAGGCCCAGGTCGGCGCTGATCCAGTCTTCCGACGGGGTGAAGCCCGGCATGGTGAAGCGGCCCGGCATCGAGTTCGAACCGGCGTTGACGAACAGCTGGTCGTCCTCGGACTCCTGGTTGTGCGCCACGCGCAGGAACGGACGGATGCTGCCGGCGTTGCCCATCAGCTGGTAGCCGATGCGGGTGACCATGGAGTCGCGGTCGAAGGACGAGTAGTTCATCGAGGTGGCACTGCCGCTGTCTTCGGCGAAGCCGTCGATTTCCTGCTGCACCCACGACGCGCCCACGAACGGGCCGTGCTGCATGCTGCCCGTCTCGAACAGCCAGCCCAGGCCCAGCTCGGCGCCGAACAGCGAGGCATTGGTGGAACCTTCTTCCTGGCGCACCGACGGGCCCAGCACGATGCCGCGGCTGACGTCGATGGAGGTGCTGCCGCCGCTGACCGCGCCGTGCAGGTAACCACCGCCGCCGAACGTCAGCGTGCCGTGCAGGGAGCCGATGACCGCGCGGCCGTCGAGGTTGCCCATGCCGGTGTCGTTGTCGTGGTTGCCCAGGGTGATGCCGAAGCCCCAGTAGGCGTTGTCGGTGATGCGGTGGTTGGCACCGACCGACAGGCTCAGCACGTCGGCTTCGGCGCCCGGCACCGCGGCGCTGGCGTCGAAGTCCTGCTGGCCGTACTGCACGGTCGCATAGGCGCGCACGCTGCCGGTTTCACGCTTGAGCTGGAAGTCCGACAGCATTTCGTCGTTGATCGCGCGCACGTGGTTTTCGTTCACCTGCACGCCCGCTTCGCCGGCCATCGAGAACTGCACCGGGGCGGCGATGGTGGAAAGCACCACGTTGGCCAGCATCGCGTGCGCGGCGCCGGTCGGGTGCACGCCGTCGGCGAACAGCCAGGTTTCGTTGGTGCCCGGCGCATAGCCGGCCGGCAGGCCCGAGCCGTTCGGGCCGCAGGCGATCGAGCTGGGCGGGTTGCAGGCGGTGCCGGTGACGTTCTGGAAGCCGAAGCGGCCCGGGTCGGCCACGATTTCGCTGATCAGGCCGAAGGTGTTGATCGGGATGATGCCGTCGCCCAGCTGGGCCAGGCCGGCGTTGAGCGCCGTGTTGTAGACCACCGTGATCTGCGACACCGCACCGGCATTGGGCGTTGAGCCGAACTGCGGCGTGGCGCCGAGGTTGGGCAGGTTGTAGACGATGACGTAATTGGCGCCGGCGGCCTGCAGGCGGCCGATCTGCTGCACGTAGGCAGTGGCCGCGGCGACCGTGTTGGCCTGGGCGTTGGCCGGGTCGAGCGTGAGCGTGGCGAAGATGTCGTTGGCGCCGCCCCAGATGCTGTACAGCGCGTTCGGGTCGGCCACGCCGCCGGTCAGCGACAGGTACTGGCTGACCTGGGTCGCGATGTTCGGCACCGGGTTGAGGCAGGGACCGGCTGCGTTGACGCAGGCGCCGCCCCAGGCGAAGTTCGGGCCACCGGCCAGCGAGTTCAGGCCGGACTGGCCGAAGTAGGCGGCGATGATTTCGGCCGCGACCGGGTCGGGGTTGGTGGTGAAGCTGTTGCCCGCGGGCAGGCCCTGCGCCTGGGCGATGTTGCCCGAGTCACTGAGGCTGTCGCCGAAGACGTAGAAACCGGTGAACTCCTGGGCCTGTGCGGCGCCGGTGCAACCAAGCGCGAGTGCGAGCGCACCAGCGAGTTTGTGGGAACGGGGCATGTGAGACTCCTTGGAAAACTGGACTTGATGATGGCCACGTGCCCAGGGTCTCCTTCGCATGCGCCGGCGAAACCGGTGCCTGCGCCCTCCCTTGAGCCGCTGCCCGCCACATTAATGCAAAGCCCCCCTCCATACCACCGGGTAGGGTCAGGGCGTGACCCGGGCCCCGCGCAGGCGCGGGCTGCCATCCACGATTTCGGTCCAGGCCAACCAGGCCTGGCCGTCGCGCAGCTTCAGGCGCGGGAAGCCGGTGCCCCGGCCGCGGCCGGCCAGGTCGGCCACCTTCAGGCGCATCAGCTCCTTGGCCAGGGCGTGGTCGTGGCGGGCCAGCCACAGGGTCTGCCGGCTTCCGGCTTCCTCGATCCAGGCCGTCCAGACGCCTTCGTCGTCGGCGGCCACGTCCACCCGGCCCTGCACGGTCGCGCCTTCGAGCAGGGTCAGCGGCGGGCCGAATCGGCGGCCGCCGTCGCCCGAGCGCGCCAGCCGCAGCGACGGCGTGCCGCCCGCCGCGGTGTACCAGGCCACCCAGGCCTGGTTGCCGCGGGCGTCGATGGCCGGGCCGTTCACGGGGCAGGCCGGCATCATCCAGCGGTCGTCGTGCACCATCACCGGCGCCTGCCAGCGGCCGTCATCGAAGCGCGCCACGGCGATGTCGCGGATCTCGCCTTCGGCGCGGTCACGGTAGGCCAGCAGCACGGTGTCGCCGACCCGGGCGCTGTCGGTCTGGCAGCAGTCGCAGGTGCTGGCATCGAGTTGGGTGTCGGCTTTTTTGCCCGTGGCGTCGAACACCGCCGCGCGCAGGGTCATGGCGCCGCCGGCCCCGGCATGGTCGCCGTGGCCACCGCCGCCGGTGTGGCGGCCGTCGAGCCAGGCAATGCCCAGTCCGCCGCCGGGCTGCGGCCAGAGCGTGGCGAAGCCGTGTTCGGTGGACGTGCCGTCGTCGTGCACGGCCGGCATCTGTTTCCAGGTCTTGCCACCGTCCAGCGAAGCCTGCAGCCGGACGTCGTAGGCATAGGGCGCGTCGCCGTTCTTCACCAGCAGGTGCGCCCAGAGGCTGCCGTCGTCGAGGACCTGCAGCGCCGGGAAGTCGGCCCAGTTCACGAACCAGTCCTTGCCTTCGGCCGCGACGCCGCTGGGCGCCCAGTCGCCTTCCTTGTTGAAGCGACCGTAGGCCAGGCGGTGTCCGCCGCCGTCGCGGCGTTCGATCCAGCTCAGCACCAGGTCGCCGTCGGGCGCCAGGGAAAGATTGGGCTGGGCGGATCCGTCGGGTGCCGGCAGCGGCCAGTCGGAAACGGTGGCGGCCTGCAGCGGCAGGGCGAACAACAACAGGGCGGTGGCGGTCAGCTTCATGCCGCCAATCTAGCCTTCGGGCGCGTCCGCGTCACCGTGGCGGTAGCCAAAATGCTCGTGCAGCGCCGCCAGCTGGGCGCGGAAGCGACGTGATTCCCAGGCCAGCAGGCGCCAGCCCAGGTCCAGCAGCAGCGCGAATGCCAGGCCGCCAACGATGCCGCCCACCACCAGCGCATTGATGTAGGTGCCGACCACGCCGGCACCCTCGCCGTAGCCGGTCAGGCCGATTAGCCAGGCGCCCAGGCGGTGGGTGGCGTAATAGATGGGACCCATCGTCAGCGGGTTGGTGACCATCTGCAGGGCCGCCATCACGGTGAGGTTGCCGCGCAGCCAGATCGCCAGCGCCAGGCCGATGGCCAGCTGCAGGCCGTACACCGGCATCAGGGCCACCACTGCGCCCGTGTACAGCGACACCATCACGTGCTGGCGCTTGAACGACCACAGGTAGGGGCGCTTGCGCGCCGCCTGCGCGAACCACTTGATCACCGGGTAACGCGCCACGTTGGCCCGGCGCGGCAGTGGCCGCAGCCAGCGGCGCAGGCGACGGCGGCGCGCCAGCCAGCGCCGGTGCAGGGGATGCGAACGAACGGGCATGGCCGGGGTCGCGCCGCCTCAGGCGACGCGACGGCCCTTGCGCCGGGCCAGCTGCACCAGCAGCAGCGAAATCGCCGCCGGGGTCATGCCGGGAATGCGCTGGGCCTGGCCGATGGTTTCCGGGCGCACGCCGGCCAGCTTGCCCTGCAGCTCGGCCGACAGGCCAGGCAGGCCGGCGTAGTCGAAGTCGTCGGGGATGGCGGTGTCTTCGTGCCGGCGCTGGCGCTGGACTTCTTCGGCCTGGCGGTCCAGGTAGCCGGCGTACTTGACGCCGATTTCGACCTGTTCGGCCACGGCCGGGTCGTCGACGCCAGGGCCAAGCAGGGGCAGCCCGACCAGCGCGGCGTAATCGAGCTCGGGCCGCTTGATCAGGTCGAGCGCCGTGCACTCGCGGCTGAGCACGACGCCGGTGCCGGCCTCGATCTCGCGGGCCAGGGCGCCGCCGGGCGTGGCCCAGATGGCTTTCAGGCGGGCCGATTCGGCGGCCACGGCGTCGGCCTTGCGGGCGTAGGCGGTGAAGCGCGCTTCGTCCACCAGGCCCAGTTCGCGGCCGATCGGCGTCAGGCGCGCGTCGGCATTGTCTTCGCGCAGCTGCAGGCGGTATTCGGCGCGGCTGGTGAACATGCGGTAGGGCTCGGTGGTGCCGTGCGTCACCAGGTCGTCCACCAGCACGCCCAGGTAGGCTTGGTCGCGGCGCGGCGACCACGCATCACGCTGCTGCACGTGGCGCGCGGCGTTGAGGCCGGCCAGCAGGCCCTGGGCCGCGGCTTCTTCGTAGCCGGTGGTGCCATTGATCTGGCCGGCGAAGAACAGGCCGGCCACGGCCTTGGTTTCCAGCGAGGCCTTCAGGCCGCGCGGGTCGAAGTAGTCGTATTCGATGGCATAACCCGGACGCGTGATCACGGCGTTCTCGAAGCCGGCCATCGTCCGCACCAGTTCCAACTGCACGTCGAAGGGCAGCGAGGTGGAGATACCGTTGGGGTAGATCTCGTGGGTGTCCAGGCCCTCGGGCTCGACGAACACCTGGTGCGAGGCCTTGTCGGCGAAGCGCACCACCTTGTCCTCGATGCTGGGGCAATAGCGCGGGCCCACGCCTTCGATCTCGCCGGCGTACATGGGCGAGCGGTCCAGGCCGCCGCGGATCACCTCGTGGGTACGTTCGTTGGTGTGCGTGATGAAACACGACACCTGCCGCGGGTGTTCATGCACGCTGCCCAGGAAGGAGAACACCGGGCGCGGGTCGTCGCCGGGCTGTTCGGCCATCACCGAATAATCCAGGCTGCGGCCGTCGATGCGCGGGGGCGTGCCGGTCTTGAGCCGGTCGACCACGAAGGGCCCTTCGCGCAGGCGCTGGGCCAGCGTGGTCGCCGGCGCTTCGCCGGCGCGGCCGCCCGGGTGGTTGCGCAGGCCCACGTGGATGCGGCCGGCCAGGAAGGTGCCGGCGGTCAGCACCACGGCCGGGGCCTGGAAGCGCAGCCCGGACTGGGTGACGGCGCCGCGCACCTGGCCGGCTTCGATCACCAGGTCGTCGACGGCGGCCTGGAACAGCGTCAGGTTCGGCTGGTTTTCGACCATGCGGCGGATCGCCGCCTTGTACAGCGTGCGGTCGGCCTGGGCGCGGGTGGCCCGCACGGCCGGACCCTTGCTGGCGTTGAGCGTGCGCCACTGGATGCCGGCCTGGTCGGCGGCGCGGGCCATGGCGCCGCCCAGGGCGTCGATCTCGCGCACCAGGTGGCCCTTGCCGATGCCGCCGATGGCCGGGTTGCAGCTCATCTGGCCGACCGTCTCGATGCTGTGGGTCAGCAGCAGCGTGCGCGCACCGGCCCGCGCGGCCGCCAGGGCCGCTTCGGTACCGGCGTGGCCGCCGCCAATGACGATCACTTCGTAGCTGAGCATGGTCGGGTTCCGGTCGAGGGCCGCGATTATCCGCCGTGGCCGCCGACGGCGCATCTGCCGCCGGGTTGGCACGCTTTCTGCATTAATCCCAAGGCACCTACCGCGGCCAACGCCGGGGGGCGTCGACCAGACTGAACAGGGGCTGGTCAGGCGCGCGGTAGGGATGCCAGGGCCTGGCGCTCCCGGGGGGGAGCGCCAGGCCCTTTTTTTTTGCTTGTTTCCAGCCATCCGGCAAGAACACGGCGCTGCAGGGATAAAGTCGGCGCCCGGCGGGTCTTGGAACAGGGGGAATCCAGGGGACCTGATGCCGGGCGCCGAACAGGGGGTCGAACCCGCACCCGCGTCACAAGGTGACGCAAAGTGTCAGTCGGCGGTCGCAGGATGCGCTGCCCCCAAGGGCGGCGCAAGACCGTCAGACCGCTCCAGGCCTAGGGTTCGTCGTCGGATGTGCTGTTTTGTGACGTGGGTCTCACTTGCGGTCGGGGCGCCGGACGCGGTGCAGCCGGACGCGGTGCCGGCTTGGCCATGGGCGCGGCCTGGGGCACGGGTGCCGGGCGGGCCTGCGGGGCGGGCCTGGCCTGCGGTGCCGGACGTGCCGGCATGGGCCGGGTGTAACGGGCGCCCTGCGATTCGCGGACGACCGGGGCCGGCCGGCTGACGGGCTGGCGCGGCTGGGCACGCACGGGTTCGGGATACCGCATGCGCGAGCCAGTGGCGCGCGCCGGCGCCGGCTGCACCGGCATCGCAGCCCGGCGCACCGGCGTCACACCGGGCTCGCCGCTGTTGGCACGCGGCGGCGGGCTGGTGCCCGGACGTTCGGCCGGCTTGCGATAGTCGCGCCGCAGCGGTTCACCCCGGCTGCCGGCACGTTCACCGCTCACCGCCGGTCGCGGCGTCGTCGGCCGGGTCGGATAGGCGGGTCGCGGCGCGCCGGCGGGTTCGCCGGCCGACGGGTAGCCGCGCGGGCGCGGCTTGGGCATCGGCCGCGGGTCGTCGTAGAGGTCGCGGTAGCCGGGACGCGGCTGGCGGTCGCGGTAACGCGGGCGGTCGTGCCAGTGGTAGCCGCCGTACCAGCCCCAGTTGTTCCAGCCCCAGGTATTGCCGACCGAGAAACTCCAGCCCGGCGCGTAATGGTAGGGGTAATAGCCGCCCCAGCTGGGCACGCAGCCGTAGTAGCTGCGGCAACGGTAGCGGTCCAGGCCCCAGAACGGCGAATAACCGTAGCCGTAGCCAATGCCGCCGCCGTACCGGTAGTTGTAGTCGTAACCGTCGTCGGCGCCGTAGTAATAATCGCCGTCGCCGTCGTACGCCGGGTAGTAGTAGCCACCGTCGCGATAGACCGTGCGGTCACGGTAATAGCCGTCGCCATAGGTCGCGCAGCCGGTCAGCGCGACCAGCGGGACAAGCAGCATAAGAAGGCGTTTCATGGCAGTTCCCCCAGTCATGTCGGGCAGTCTTGGCGCCGGGGGGTGAATACCCCCTTAACTCATCCGGCCTTCACTGGCGTCGAATCGCCGCAGGATCAGGCCAGCAAACGCTCCAGGAGATCGCGACTGTCCGGGGACGCCAGCTGGCCCGCCAGGGGTTCGAGCGCCGCGCGTGCCTGTCCCCGCTGGGGCTCGGCCCAGCGGTGCCAGCTTTCGAAGGCGCCCAGCAGCCGCGCCGCTACCTGCGGGTTCACGGCGTCGAGCACCGCCACCTGGCCCGTCACCAGCCGGTAGCCGGCACCGTCGCGCCGATGGAAGGCCAACGGATTCAGGCGCGCGAAGCTGCCGACCAGCGCGCGAACCCGGTTCGGGTTGGCGGGCTTCCACCAGGGTGAGGCGACCAGGGCCTGGACATCGTCCAGCGCGTCGGGATGCGGGCGCGTGGCGACCAGGGCCACCCACTTGTCGGTGACCAGGGGGTCGGCCGCGTGGGCATCGCGGAAGCGGGCCAGCGCCGCGTCGGCGCCGGGCGCCTGGAAGTGGACCAGGCAGCGCAGCGCGGCGATGCGTTCGGTCATGGTGCCGCCGGCGTCGAACTGGGCCTGCGCCAGGGCGGCGTCCGGGTCGAGCCGCGTCAGCCAGGCCAGGCAGGCGTTGCGCAGGGCGCGCGCCGACATGGCCTTGCCCGACAGGCCTTCGCGCGCGTCGGCGGCCAGCGCTTCATAACGAAGCTGCAGGCGTTCGACCTGGTCCTCGGCCAGGCGGTCGAGCAGCTCTTCGCGCCGGGCCACGATGCCCTGCACGTCCACTTCTTCCACCTGTTCGGCCAGGGTGTCGAAGTCCGGCAGCACCAGGCACTCGGCGACGAAGGCCGGGTCGGCGTCGGCGTCCGACAGCAGGTCGGCCAGCGCATCCGACAGTGCGCCGGTGGCGGCCTCGGCATGCGGCCGGGCCAGCAGGGCCTCGGTGGCCAGGCGCTGCAGCAGGTCCCAGCGATTGAAGGAATCACGCTCGAGCCGGGCCAGGCGGGCCAGTTCGTCCACGCCCTGGTCGAAGCGCAGCTTCACCGGTGCGCCGAAACCCTGGTTGAAGGCCGGCAGCGGCGCGCTGTGCAGTCCGCGCCAGCGCAGCACGTGGCGGGCGCCGGTTAGCTCGACCAGGCCGTCGCGCACGACGGCGTCCGATTCCGGCAGCTGGGTCACGGCGGCGCCGTCGCCATCGAACAGCACGTAGCGCAGCGGAATGACCAGGGGCTGCTTGTCGGGCTGGCCCGGCGTCGGCGGCGTGTGTTGTTCGATGGTGAGCGTGTAGTCACCGGTGGCCGGGTCGAAGTCGGCGCTGATCGCGACTTCCGGCGTGCCCGCCTGCGCATACCAGCGCGCGAAACCCGACAGGTCGCGGCCGCTGGCCGCCGCGTGCGCGGCCATGAAGTCTTCCAGCGTCGCCGCCTTGCCGTCGTTGTCGGCGAAGTAGCGGTCCATGCCGGCGCGGAAGGCGTCCTCGCCCACCAGCGCATGCAGCACGCGGACGATCTCGGCGCCCTTCTCGTAGATCGTCAGCGTGTAGAAGTTGCTGATTTCCTTGTAGCGGGCCGGCCGCACTGGATGCGCCAGGGCGCCGGCGTCTTCGGCGAACTGCCGGCCGCGCAGCAGGCGAACCACTTCGATGCGCTTGAGCGCGCGCGAATGCAGGTCGGAACTGAACTCGGTGTCGCGGAAAACGGTAAGCCCTTCCTTGAGCGACAGCTGGAACCAGTCGCGCAGCGTCACCCGGTTGCCCGACCAGTTGTGCAGGTATTCGTGCGCCACCACCGATTCGATCGCCAGGAAATCGGCGTCGGTGGCCGTGGCCTCGTCGGCCAGGATGTAGCGGGCGTTGAAGATGTTCAGGCCCTTGTTCTCCATCGCGCCCATGGTGAAGTCCTGGGCGGCGACGACGTTGAACACGTCCAGGTCGTAGCAGCGGCCAAAACGCTGCTCGTCCCAGCGCAGCGCGCGTTCGACCGCACCCAGCGCATAGTGGCAGCGCGCCACGTCGCCGGGTTCGGCCCAGACGTTGATTTCGACCTCGCGACCCTCTGCCGTGCGCAGGCGCTGGCTGACCCGCTCCAGCGGGCCGGCGGCGATGGCGAACAGGTAGGCCGGCGTCGGGTGCGGATTCTCCCAGCTGGCCTCGTGGCGGCCGTCGCCCAGGTCCTGGCTGGCCAGCGGATTGCCATTGGCCAGCAGCACCGGGAAGGCGTCGCGGTCCGCGCGCAGCACGATGCGCCAGCGCGGCATCACGTCCGGCCGGTCGGCCATGAAGGTGATGCGGCGGAAACCCTGGGCTTCGCACTGGGTCAGCAGCAGGTCGCCGCTGCGGTACAGGCCCTCGAGCCGGGTGTTGTCGGCCGGATGGATGCGCACGCGGGTCGCCAGCTCGCAGTCCCCGGACAGGCCGCGCACCACCAGGCGGTGGCCGTCGTAGTCGTAACGGTCTGGCGGCAGCTCCTGGCCATCGAGGGTGATGTCCAGAAGTTCCAGGCCTTCGCCGTCCAGTTCCAGCGGCTGCCCGGGCTGGGCAGGATCCGGGGACAGGCAGAGCCGCGCCGCCACCACGGTGGCAACGGGGTCGAGTTCGAACTGGAGGTCGGCCTGGGGGATACGCCAGGCGGGCGCGCGGTAATCGGCGAGATGGACGTGCCCATCGCCTCGGAGCTGGGTCATAAAGCGGACTATCCGGGGAAACTGCAGACTTTTGCTAGGCTAGCACGCGCTCCCTGAAGCCCTGCCAATGCCTACCCCGACCCCTGTTTTCGACGACGTGCTGGCCGCGGCCGCGCGCATTGCCCCGCACGCCGTGCGCACGCCGGTGCTGCATTCGGCCGACCTCGACCGCTGGGCCGGGGCCACCCTGGCGTTCAAGGCCGAACACCTGCAGCACGTCGGCGCCTTCAAGTTCCGCGGCGCTTGCAACGCGGTGATGGCCCTGCCCGACGACGTGGCCGCGCGTGGGGTGCTGACCCATTCGTCCGGCAACCACGGCGCCGCGCTGGCGATGGCCGCGCGCGTGCGCGGCATTCCCGCCCACGTGATGGTGCCCGAAGGCGCGGTGGCGTCGAAGCTGGTGAACATCCAGGCGCAAGGCGCCACCATCCACCGCTGCGCGCCGACGCTGGCCGCGCGTGAAGCCGCCACGACGCGGCTGCAGTCGGAAACCGGCGCCACGCTCGTCCATCCCTATACCAATGCGCACGTGATCGCCGGCCAGGGAACGGCCGCGCTGGAGCTGCTGTCGGAAGCCGGGCCGCTTGATGCCCTGGTCGTGCCGCTGGGTGGCGGCGGCCTGGCCGGCGGCACCGCGATCGCCGCCGCGGCCTGCCAGCCCGGCCTGGCCGTGTTCGCCGCCGAACCCGAAGGCGCGGCAGACGCCTTCGAATCACTGCGCCAGGGCCGGCATGTCACCGACCTGGTGCCCGACACGCTCTGCGACGGATTGCGCGCCACCCTGGGGGCGCCGAACCTGGCGCTGCTGCGCCAACACGCCGTCACCGTGCTGCTGGTGTCCGATGCGGAAGTGCTGGCAGCCATGCGCGAGGCCTGGGCGCGGCTCAGGCAGGTCATCGAACCATCCTCGGCCACCGTGCTGGCCGCCGTGCGCCGCTACCCGGGCCACTTCGCCGGCAAGCGCGTGGGGCTTATCCTGTCCGGAGGCAACGTCGATCTCGACGCCCTGCCCTGGTAAATCGAGGACTGCAACCATGATCGTCGACGGCACCCGCCTCTCCGACCGCGCCATCGAACTGGTGCTGGCCTACTACGCCGCCTTCAACCGCGGCGATACGGCGGCCATGCTCGACCTGCTCGCCGACGACGTCGTCCACGACGTCAACCAGGGCCCGCGCGAAACCGGCAAGGCCGCATTCACCGAATTCCTGGGGCGCATGGAGCGCTGCTACCGCGAACAACTGCGCGACATCGTGGTGATGGCCAACCAGGCCGGTGACCGCGCCGCCGCCGAATACACCGTGCACGGTGAATACCTCGCCACCGATGTCGGCCTGCCCGCCGCCAGCGGCCAGAAGTACACGCTGCCCGGTGGCGCCTTCTTCGACGTGCGCGACGGCCTGATCGCCCGCGTCAGCAACTACTACAACCTCGAAGACTGGCTGGCGCAGGTTTCGACGCCGGGCTGAGGCGCCGTCAGCTGGCTGCCGCCGCCGTCCCGTGGGACTGGTCGAGCAAGATCACCAGCATCGCGATGACGACGAACAGCTCGTGCTCGCCCAGGACTTCCACGTGATGCCGGTCCCGCAGGGAAAGCGGCTCCCCGTTCGCCCTGGCCAGCATCTGCGTTCCGTGGCGTACTTCGAACCGCAGGTCGGAGAAACTCCCCGTGATCAGCGCGCCATCGAGGACGCCGCCCACGGCGCAGTACTGCCGGGTCCACGAAAGCGCCCTGCGCTGGATCCGGAAACCACCCAGCTCACCCTCGACGTCCCAGGTGGGCGACCAGGCCCAGGGCTTCCTGCGCACGCGCGCGGCGACTTCGTCGCCACGGGTGAGCGTCCAGGTGGGCACCAGGTCCGGGAATTCGCCGGTGGCCTGGTAAGCGGGTTGGCCCCCGTCGTCGGTGAAGTGGATCTCGCCCTTGAGCGAAAGCCATTTCCTGGCGACGGAAAGGGCGCGCGTCACCGGCTGCGGTCCAGCACTTCCTCGAGCACCCAGCGGCGCGAACTGCCGTCGGCGGGCGGGTTGGCGACGGTGTGTTCGCGGATGCGCAGCACGTAGTCAACGCCTTCCTGCCAGCTGAAGCCCTCGATGTCGCCGTAGTAGTGCTGCCAGGGCGCGCCGGGTTCGGTGCGCACCTGCAGGCACTGCATCGCGCCGGCGCCGCTGCAGGGCTTGCGCTCGCCCGACACCAGCACGATGCGCTCGCGGCCGGCGCCGGTGGGCGCGTCCTGGCTGTCGAAGGTCCAGCGGGTGCCGTCGGCGGACACCAGGTGCAGCTGGGTGCCGGTGAACTGGGCGCGCAGCGGCTGGGCGAACGCGGCCAGCAGCTCCGATTCGCGCTTCATCAGTTCGCCCGGGCAGCCGCGCTTGGTGCTGGCGATGCCGCCTTCGCCGCCCAGCGTCACCTGGTCGCCGTTGCGCGACCAGCTGCCGCCGTGGTTGTTGCAGGGGCCGGTCATCGAAAAACGAGCCCCGGAAAAACGCAGCACCGCCGAACCGGCGCCCTGGGTCGGCAGGTTGCGACCGTCGGGCGCGCTGAGCAGGCGCCAGTCCTTGTCGAGCAGCGGTTCGTCGTCCACGGGGCGGACCTCCCGGCTGGTGGGTGCCATGCAGGCGGTGAGCGTGAGGCAGATCGCCACGGCGAGCGCAGGCAGGCGGAAAGGGCGCATGTCGAATCTCCAGCTCGAAAAGTCCGACGCAGTCTAGCGCCGTCGCCGGTTCAGCGGCGACGCAGCGGGATGCGGTCGGCCGGGAAACTGGCCAGGTCGGCGCCGCCCGAACGGCGCGGCGCACCGGGCGCGGGACCCCAGGCCTGGGCCGTGATCACTTCCCAGCTGCTGGGCAGCACGTCGTCGCGGCGCCGGTTTTCGTAGGCCGCGGTGACCTGCTGCAGGCGACGGCGTCCGCCCAGGCCACGCGGGCGGTCGTGGCGGGCGTCGCTGGCACCGATGGCGCGAAGCTCGTGCATCAGCGAACGCAGGTCGGGGTAGGTCAGCGTGTAGGTGTCGCGGTCGATCACCGGGTCCTTGAAGCCCGCCGCCAGCAGCGCGTCGCCAACCTGCTGGATCGCCGCGAACGGCGACAGCGGCGGCACTTCGCCCACGGCTTCGTAGGCTTCGCGAAGTTCGGCCAGGGTGCCCGGGCCGAAGGTCGAAAACAGCAGCAGGCCGTCGGGCCGCAGCACGCGCCGGAATTCGGCCAGCACCGTCGGCAGGTCTTCCACCCACTGCAGGCACAGGCTGGAGAACAGCACGTCGGCGCACTGGTCGGCCAGCGGCAGCGCGGTGACGTCGGCGCAGATGCGCTTCACGGGGCGCCAGAAGCGCGTGTGCCGCGGCACTTCGCGCAGCATCGGCAACGCGGCGTCCAGGGCCAGCACCTCGGCCTTGGGCCAGCGCTTCTTCATCGCGCCGGCGGCGCGGCCGGGGCCACTGCCCAGGTCCAGGATACGGGCGGGCTGGCGGTCGTCGAGGTAGTCGAGCTGTTCGAGCAGGCGCGCTTCGACTTCGCGCTGCAGCGCGGCGACGGCGGCGTAGTTCGGCGCGGCCCGGCCGAAGGCGCGGCGCAGCTGGCGACGGTCGAACACGGAGCTCATGGCGGGCAATCCCTGGCGAAGTCGCGCAAGGCGCCCGCCACTTCATCGGCATGGGTCAGGAAGGGAGCGTGGCCGCCGTGCGGCACCTGATGGAAGCGGGCCCCGGGCGCCAGCGCCGCCGCGGCCTGCATCGCGGCCGGCGACACCAGCCGGTCGCGCCGGCCGGCCAGCCACAGGCTGGGCATGGCCAGGCCGGGCAAGGCCGCGCGCAGGTCGCTTTCTTCCAGCAGGCGCAGGCCTTCGCACAGCACCCCGGCGCCGGGTTCGCCGTGGGCGAAGACTTCCGCGCGCAGCAGGCGCAGCTCGTCGCGCACGTGGTCCGAACCCTGGGCTTCGAGCATCAGGAAGCGGTCGAGCGTGCCGCGGTAGTCGCGGCCCAGTTCGCTGCCGAAGCCCCGGAACACCGATGGGTCCATGCCGGCCGGCCAGTCGTCGCCGTGCACGAAGCGCGGGCTGGCGGCCAGCATCACCAGGCCGCGCACGCGTTCGGGTTGCGTCGCGGCGGCCTGCAAGGCCACCAGGCCGCCGAGCGACCAGCCCAGCCACAGCGCCCGGGCCGGCACCCGCGCGGCGACGGCATCGGCGGCGTCTTCGAGCGTCAGGGCAACCCCGGCATCGGCGCTGCGGCCATGGCCGGGCAGGTCGACCAGGTGCAGTTCGAAATCGGCCGCCAGGGCATCCAGCAGCGGCGCGAAGATGCCGGCGTGCATGGCCCAGCCATGCAGCAGCACCAGGGGCTGGCCCTGGCCTCGGACGGCGTGGAACAGGCTCATGCCGGAATCGGGTCGGGTGCCGGGTTCACCGCTTCGGACAAGGCGGCTAGCAGGCCGTCCACGTCGGCTTCGCCGTGGTCCACCGACAAGGTGACTCGCAGGCGTGCCTGGCCTTCGGGCACGGTGGGCGGCCGGATCGCAGTGACCAGGTAGCCACGCTCTTCCAGCGCCCGCGCGGCCTGGAGCGCCCGGGCGTTTTCGCCCAGCACGATCGGCTGGATCGCGGTGAACGATTCCTGCAGCGGCAGGCCGCGTGCGGAGGCGCCGCGGCGGAAACGCATCACCAACGAAGCGAGCTTCGCGCGCCGCCAGGATTCCTTGCGGACAAGGCGCAGGCTGGCGCGCATCGCTGCGGCCATGGCCGGGGCCGGCGCGGTGGAGAACAGGTAGGGACGCGCGGTTTCGGCGACATGGCCGATCAGCGCTTCGCTGCCCAGCAGCACCGCGCCCTGGCCGCCGAAGGCCTTGCCCAGCGGCACCATCAGCAGCGGCACTTCGCGCGCGCCCAGGCCGGCAACCGCCAGGCTGCCGCGGCCTTCCGGCCCCAGCACGCCGATGCCGTGCGCGTCGTCCACGTAAAGCAGGGCGTCCTGCGCGCGCGCCACCAGGGCCAGGTCGGCCAGCGGCGCGGCGTCGCCGTCCATGCTGAAGACACCGTCGGTGGCCAGCATCGCCGCGCCATCGCGGCGCGACATCAGCTGGCGCATGGCCGCTTCGACGTCGGCGTGCGGGTAGCGCTTGAGTTCGCAGCCAGCCAGGCGGGCGCCGTCAATCAGGCAGGCGTGGTTCAACTTGTCCTGCACGCAGCTGTCGCCGGCTTCGAGCAGCGACTGCATCACCGCCAGGTTGGCCTGGTAGCCGCTGCCGAAGTACAGGGCGCGTTCGTAGCCGAGCCAGCTGGCCATTTCGCGTTCGAAGCGGGCGTGTTCGGCGTGGTGGCCGGTGACCAGCGGCGACCCGGTGCTGCCGACGCCGTGCCAGGCCGCGGCTTCCTGCATGGCCGACACCACGTCCAGGTGCTGGCCCAGGCCCAGGTAGTCGTTGCCGCAGAAGCTGGTCAGCTGGCGGCCATCGACCAGCACGCGCGCGCCTTCGCGGCCTTCGATCTCGCGCCGGGGCCGCAGCGCGTCGCGGGCCGCCCGGTCGGCCCGGGCCAGGGCAAGGCGGTCGGCGAAGCGGATGCGCGGCATCTCAGGCGGCGCAGCCGGCGGCGGGTTCGACGATGTCGGCGTGCACGGTTTTCGATTCGTGCGCCACCGGCATCGGCCGCAGGCCCAGGCGTTCGAACAGGGCCTGGTCGGCGGCCACGTCGGGGTTGCCGGTGGTCAGCAGTTTTTCGCCGTAGAAGATGGAGTTCGCGCCCGCCAGGAAACACATCGCCTGCAGTTCCTCGCTCATTTCGGCGCGGCCCGCCGACAGCCGCACCATCGAGGCCGGCATCATGAGGCGGGCGACGGCGATGGTGCGTACGAACTCGAACGGATCAAGCAGGGCGGTACCGGCCAGCGGCGTGCCTTCGACCTGCACCAGGCGGTTGATCGGCACCGAGTCCGGGTGCGCCGGCAGGTTGGCCAGGGCCTGCAGCAGGCCGGCGCGCTGGTCGCGCGACTCGCCCATGCCGACGATGCCGCCGCAGCAGGTCTTCATGCCGGCGTCGCGAACGTGTTCCAGGGTGTCCAGGCGGTCCTGGTACTCGCGGGTCTTGATGATGTCGCCGTAGAACTCGGGCGCGGTGTCGAGGTTGTGGTTGTAGTAGTCCAGGCCGGCGTCGCGCAGGGCCTTGGCCTGGTCACCCTTGAGCATGCCCAGGGTGGCGCAGGTTTCCAGGCCCAGGGCCTTCACCTCGCGGATCATCTCGGCGACCTTCGGGATGTCGCGGTCCTTGGGGCTGCGCCAGGCGGCGCCCATGCAGAAGCGCGAGGCACCGGCGGCCTTGGCGGCGCGGGCGCGTTCGAGCACCGAGCCGGTGTCCATCAGCTTCGTGGCCTCGACGCCGGTGTGGTAGCGCGCGGCCTGCGGGCAGTAGGCGCAGTCTTCGGGGCAGCCGCCGGTCTTCACCGACAGCAGCGTCGAGACTTGGACTTCGGCCGGGTCGAAACGCTCGCGATGCACCGTGGCGGCGCGGAAGAGCAGTTCAGGGAAGGGCAGGTCGAACAGGGCGAGGACTTCCTCGCGCGACCAATCGTTACGGATGACGGCAGGCATGGGCGTTCCCTGATGGTGCGGGAAAAACAAGAGCGGCAGTCTGTTGGCCATGCCCCACCCTGTCAACCAAATCCAACCCCCGGAAGTTGACGGCCCGGCCCCGGTCGGGGGGATGCCGGGAGGCCGAGGCTACGCCGGACCCGGGCCTCGCTTCCGTGACCGCGATCACGCTCCGTGCGCCGGGTCCTAGCCGATTTTTTCGCCGGGCTGGGTCCGGCCTTGCTGCCGTGGCGCTGCCTGGTCTGCACCGACCCCGGCGAGGGCGCACTCGACCTGTGCGCGGCCTGCCGGCGGGACCTGCCCTGGAACCACTGCGCCTGCGCCCGCTGCGGTCTGCCCCTGCCCCGGCCGGCGCCGCGCTGCGGCCGCTGCCTGGGCCACCCGCCTGTCCAGGCCAGCACGCAGGCCGTTTTCCGGTATGCCCCGCCGCTGGACCGGCTGCTGCCGCGGCTGAAGTTCCACGGCGACCTCGCGGCGGGCCGCCTGCTGGCCGGGCTGCTGGCCGAAGGCCTGGCCGGGGCGCCGCGGCCGGCGGCCCTGGTTCCCATCCCCCTGCACCGCAGTCGCCTGCGCCAACGCGGCTACGACCAGGCGCTGGAACTCGCCCGGCCGCTGGCCCGGGCCCTGGCGCTGCCCCTGCTGGCCAATGCGCTGCAGCGCGGCCGCGCCACCGCGCCGCAGTCCGAACTCGACGCGCGGGCGCGGCGCGGCAACGTGCGCGGCGCCTTTCGCCTGGCGCCGGGCATCGCCCTGCCCGCCCACGTGGCGCTGTTCGACGACGTCATGACCACCGGCGCCACCCTGGCCGAAGCCGCGCGCCTGCTGCGCCGCGCCGGCGTGGCGCGGGTGGACCTGTGGGTGGCCGCGCGGGCCTGAAGGGCGCCGGTCAGCCCAGCGCGTAGTGGCCGGCAATGCCGGCGAAGATCGCCAGGCCCACCCACTGGTTCGAGATGAAGGCTTCGAAACAGTGCT
Source organism: Arenimonas soli (assembly GCF_014643775.1). Lineage (GTDB taxonomy): Bacteria > Pseudomonadota > Gammaproteobacteria > Xanthomonadales > Xanthomonadaceae > Arenimonas > Arenimonas soli. The sequence goes on along the minus strand of NZ_BMKC01000002.1, from coordinate 459,289 downwards.
CGCGGGCGCGGTCGCGCGCGATCCAGAACTGGCGCAGCACCAGCACGATGGCCACCGCCAGCGCGACGTAATAGAAGATGCCCAGCCCGGCCCGGCCGCCGACCAGCCACATCGCCCAGGCAAACCCCGCGTACAGCAGGCCCTGGGCCACCAGGTCGGCGTCGCCGAACAGGATGGCGGTGGACCTGGACCCCGCCTTCAGGTCGTCTTCGCGGTCCACCATGGCGTACCAGGTGTCGTAGCCGGTGGTCCACAGCAGGTTGCCCAGGAACAGCAGCCAGGCCAGCGGCGGCACCGTGCCCTGCACGGCCGCGAAGGCCATCGGGATGCCCCAGCCAAAGGCGACGCCCAGGTAGACCTGCGGCAGGTAGGTGTGGCGCTTGAGGAAGGGATAGGTCGCGGCCAGGAAGGCGCCGGCGATGCTCAGCAGGATCGTCAACCGGTTGGTCAGCAGCACCAGGCCGAAGGCCACCAGCATCATCACCACGAACACCGCCAGCGCCTCGCGCGGACTCACCGCGCCGGTGGCCAGCGGCCGCTGGCGGGTGCGTTCGACCTGCGGGTCCAGCCAGCGGTCGGCGTAGTCGTTGATGACGCAGCCGGCCGATCGCGTCAGCCAGACGCCCGCGCTGAAGATCAGCAGCAGGTGCCAGGGCGGCAGGCCTTCGGCGGCCAGCCAAAGCGCCCACCAGGTCGGCCACAGCAGCAGCAGGATGCCCACCGGGCGGTCGCCGCGGATCAGCAGCCAGTAAAGCTGCAGGCGCGATCGCCAGGCCGGCGTCGGCGCCCCGGCGGGCGTCGGTTCGGGGGGTCGGGACATGCCGCGAAGCCTAGCAGAGCGCCCCGCCGCCGGGCAGCGCACTTGAAGCCGCCGCGCGGTGTCCCCATTGTGCTTGCTGACTCCCCCAAAACGAGGTTGCAAGCATGAGCGCAGGTCAGGGTTCCACCGGCAACGTCATCGCCGCCATCTGCAGCTTCTTCGTGCCGGGCCTGGGCCAGTTGGTCCAGGGCCGCATCCTGTGGGCCATCATCTGGTTCGTGCTGGCCTGCGTGGCGTTCGCCATCACCTGGCTGGTGACGCTGTCGCTGCTGCCTTTTGGCTGGTTCGTGATCAGCGTGCTTTCCTGCATCCACGCCGCGGTCTATTCGCCGGCAAGCCGCTGACGGGCGCGGCGGCGCGGGCTCAGGCCTGCGCCGCCAGCCAGGTCGCCATTTCATCGGCGGCCAGGGGGCGGGTGAACAGGTAACCCTGGGCTTCGTCGCAGCCCTGCTGGCGAAGCAGCTGCAGCACGTTCTCGGTTTCCACGCCTTCGGCCACCACGCTCAGGCCCAGGGCGTGGCCCAGGCTGACCACCGCGTGGGTGAGTTCGAGCATGTTCGGCGTGGTGTCCATGCGGCTGACGAAGCTGCGGTCAATCTTCAGGTTGCGCAGCGGGAAGCGGTGCAGGTAGCCCAGGTTTGAAAACCCGGTGCCGAAATCGTCGATCGACAGCGTGATGCCATTGGTCTTGAACAGCGCGAAGGTGTTGCGCAGCACGTCGCTGTCGCGCATCAGCGCCGATTCGGTGATTTCCAGCACCAGCCGGTCGGTGGGCCACTGCTCGCGCGCGCAGGCTTCCAGCACCTGGCTTCCGAACTCGGGGTCGCGCAGCTGCAGCGGCGACACGTTCACCGCGATGCGCCCGAACTGCAGCCCGGCCTCGTGCCAGCGCCGCGCCTGGCGGCAGGCCTCGCCCAGCACCCAGCGACCGATCGGCAGGATTTCGCCGCAGTCTTCGGCAACGGGGATGAATTCGCTGGGGAATCGCGACTCGCCCGACGAGCTGGTCCAGCGCAGCAGGGCTTCGATGCAGGCGACGCCGTTGTCTTCCATCGACACGGTGGGCTGGAAGGCCAGGTGCAGTTCGTTGCGCGCCAGCGCCTGTCGCAGTTCCTGTTCCAGCGTCACGCGACGCTGCACCCGCTCGTAAAAGCTGGCGTTGTAGAACTGGAAGGTGTTGCGGCCGGCGTCCTTGGCCGCGTACATCGCGGTGTCGGCGGCGCGCAACATGGATTCGAGGTCGGGATTGTTCTCGCCCAGCAAGGCGATGCCGATGCTGCAGCCCACCTGCGACTCGCCGTGGGCGAGGTTGATCGGCCGGCCCACCGCTTCGATTATCTTGCGCGCCACCACCGCGGCGTCCTCGGGACGGGCGATCTCGCGCAGCAGCACCAGGAATTCGTCGCCGCCCAGGCGGCCGACCAGGTCCGAGGCGCGCACGCACTGGCGCAGGCGCCCGGCGATTTCCTGCAGCAGCAGGTCACCGGCTTCGTGGCCCTGGGTGTCGTTGACGTACTTGAAGCGGTCAAGGTCCAGGAACAGCAGCGCCAGCGGCTGGTTGTTGCGGCGTGCGATCTCGATCGATTCCTCGGCGCGCTGGCGGAACAGGAAGCGGTTGGGCAGCCCGGTCAGCGTGTCGTAGTGCGCCAGCTGTTCGATGCGCTCGCCGGCCTCGTGTTCTTCGGTGATGTCCTGGGTCAGGCCGGTGATGCGGTAGGGCTTGCCTTCGCGCAGTTCCAGGCTGCCGGTGACGCGCAGCCAGATGCGGCGCTCGTCCTGGGTGATGTAACACAGGTCGGCGGACTGCTCGGGAATGTGTTCCCTGAGCATGCGCTGGAAGGCGACCTGCAGCTTCTGCGCCGATTCGGGGGTGTAGCTGGGCAGCGTGTCCTCGAAGCGCAGCGGCTTGCCGGGCTCGATGCCGTGGATGCGGTAGTTTTCATCGGTCCAGTGCAGTTCGCCGGTTTCGACCAGCAGTTCGAAGCCGCCGATGCGGCCCATGGCGGCGATGCGGTCGAGCAGGTCGTTGCGCCAGCGCGAGTTTTCCTCGGCCTGGCGCTGTTCGGTGATGTCGTGCAGCACGCCCACCAGGCTCTGCACGCGTCCGTCGTCGCTGAGGATGGCTTCGGCGCGGGCCTGCACGATGCGGCGCTCGCCGTTGGGGCGCAGCATCACCACTTCCAGCGCGTAGGGTTTGGCCTGCTTGAGCAGGGCCACCGACGCGGCATGCAGGCGTTCGTAGGATTCCGGGGTGAACAGGTGCCGCTGGTTGCGGAACTTCGGCGGTGCCTGGGTATTGGGCAGCCCGACGATCCAGTACAGCTCGTCCGACCACCACAGCTTGTCGTTTTCCGGGTCCCAGCTCCAGTTGCCCAGGTGGGCCACGTGCTGGGCCTGGTTGAGGATCAGTTCCCGCTCGCGCAGCTGGGCCTCGATCTGCTTGTAGTCGTGGATGTCGGTGTGGGTGCCGACCACGCGCTGCGGGCGGCCGGCGCTGTCCCAGGTGATGGCGCGGCCGCGGTCGAGCACCCAGCGCCAGCGGCCGTTGGCGTCGCGCACCCGGTAGTCAACGATGTAGTTCTCGCGCTCGCCGGTGAGATGGGCGTGCAGCGCCACCTTCATGCGCGGGCGGTCGTCGGGGTGGATCAGCGATTGCCAGGCGTCGAAGCTGCCGGCGAAGGCGTCGCGGGCGTAACCGAGCATCGTGAAGCAGCGGCCCGAACGGTAAACCTGGTCACGCTGGGCGTCCCAGTCCCAGAGGCCGTCCTGGGCGTTTTCCAGCGCGAAACGCCAGCGGGCGCGGTCGGGCGACTCGGCCAGGTCCGGCGCTTCGTCCTGGCTGAACACGCTGATGGTGTAGCCCAGGACCTTGCCGTCGGCGCCGGTGACCGCGCGCAGCAGGCAGTCGAGCGTGTACTGGGGGGTGACGTGGCGATGCTGGATTTCCCGGTCCGGGTGTTCGGCCAGCTGGCGCATCCCGTCGGCCAGGGCCTCGCGCAGGTCGGCCTCGAGCTGGCCGCCGACCAGGCTGCGGGCCCGGTCGTTGCCCACGATCAGCCGCCCCTGGGCGTCCAGCGCCAGCAGGGCGCGTCGCGAGGGGTGCTGCAGCAGGCTGGCCAGGAACGCGTGGTCGGCGTTCACGTCCGGGCCATCGTGTTCTGCGCGGGGCGAGGTGGCATCAGGCATACGTTACCGCCAGCGTCACACAAGTGCAGCCCCGGAACCGTGGCCGCTTGCACGGTTCCATGCGCAGGCTCCGACCCGGCAGGGTGAACGGGCCCGCGTGTCATAATCGCCAACCCCCTCCAATGTGGCCTGGCCCGTGAGAGCAGAGGTTTCCGAGACCATCGCCGGAACGGATTTCGACGCGCTGCTGGCGCGCATCGCCGACGATGTGCAGCCGCTGGTGTCGCAAGGCAAGGTGGCGTCCTACATCCCGCGCCTGGCGCAGGTTCCGGCCGACCGGTTCGGCATGGCGGTGGCGACCCTGGACGGCCGCCGCTTCTCGATCGGCGACGCCGGCACAGCCTTTTCGATCCAGAGCATCTCCAAGGTTTTTTCGCTCTCCATGGCGCTCGACGCCCTGGGCGGCGACCTGTGGCAGCGGGTGGGCCGCGAGCCCTCGGGCAGCCCCTACAACTCGCTGGTCCAGCTTGAGGACGAACGCGGCATTCCGCGCAATCCCTTCATCAACGCCGGCGCCCTGGTGGTGGCCGACGTGGTGCTGTCCAAACGCCGCGACGGCCTGGACGCCCTTCTGGCATTCATCCGGGAACGGGCCGGCAACGCGGACATCCAGGTGGACACCGACGTGGCCGAGTCCGAAGCCCTGGCCGGGTTCCGCAATGCGGCGCTGACCAATTTCATCCGCAGCTTCGGCAACATCGAGCAGCCCGTGGAAGCGGTGCTGGACTTCTACTTCCGGCAATGCGCGATCGCCATGAGCTGCGAAGACCTGGCCCTGGCCTTCCTGCACCAGGCCGACGGCGGCCGCTGCCGGCGCACGGGCGTGCAGGTCATCAGCCCGGTGCGGGCCCGGCGCATCAACTCCCTGATGCTCACCTGCGGCACCTATGACGCCGCCGGCGACTTCGCCTTCCATGTCGGCCTGCCGGCAAAAAGTGGCGTCGGCGGCGGCATCGCCGCGGTGGTGCCGGGCGCGCTGGCGCTGGCCGTCTGGTCGCCGGGCCTGGACGAACGCGGCAACTCCCTGGCCGGCACGGCGGCACTGGCCCGCTTCACCGAGCTCACGGGCTGGTCGATCTTCTGACCCCCCCGTCCGGTCCCGCGACCAGGGCTGCGGTTGACCGACCCCGCGTGGCATAATCCGCCCCCGGGCGCCTGTAGCTCAGCCGGATAGAGTAGTGGCTTCCGAAGCCATTGGTCGGGGGTTCGAATCCCTCCAGGCGCGCCAAAACCCCTAGGACACCCCTGAAGAGGACCTGGCACGCGTTCGTGCCAGCGCCCCGGTGCAGGCCATCTCCACGCACCTGCGTGCACCGCCGTTCGCTTGGTTGGGCCTGCCGGATCGTCCATGCTGGAATCGTGGCGAAGCGCACATCGCAATTGTTAGAATCCCGCGCGAAGCATTAGCCGACGCCGCCCCCTGGCCCGTCGCGACCGGGAGGGCACTTCGCCTTGGATCTTGCGCTGTTCGATTTTGATGGAACCATCACCGACCGCGAAATGTTCGTGCCCTTCCTGGCACACGCGGTTGAACGCCGCAGATTCGCATTGGGAAAGCTGGTTCTGGGCCCTTTGGCCCTCGGCTACAAGGCGGGATTCGTCTCCGGCGACACTATCCGGGCTGCAGCCGTCCGCGTCGGACTAACTGGCGTTGCAGTCGGACACGTGCAGGAAGCCGGGGAGTCCTTTGCCTCGGACGTGCTGCCCGGCGTCATCCGGCCTGTCGCACTTGAACGCATTCGCTGGCATCAGGAGCGAGGCGACGAAGTTGCCGTCGTAACCGGCGCGCTGGAGCTCGCCGTAGGTCCGTGGGGTCGCGCCCACGGTTTGCATGTTATCGGCTCGGTACTGGCCGAAATCGATGGGTACTTTACGGGCCGCTATGCTGGCGCCCAATGCCTGCGCGAGGAGAAGGTGCGGCGAGTGTGCCAGCGTTACGAACTGGCCTCGTACGGCGCCGTGCACGTTTATGGCGACACCCCGGACGACTTTGCCCTGCTTGGCCTTGCCGACCACGGCACCTATCGCTGGCGCGAGTTCCTGCCGCAACAGGCGGCCGCTGCGCCGGCCTTGCAAGAGTCGACCTGAACGGACCGATTCACCGGTCACACGCCACCAACCAGCCCCTTTCCATTGAATACATCCGTTACCCTGAGGCGCGGCATCGATGTCGTTGGCCGCCTGCTCGGCCCTTGGCTAGAACTGACGATCGAAGGCCGTGCGAACCTGGCCGCGGATTCGCTTACGGCGCCGGTCTGCTACGTGATAGAGGACTGCAGCCTGGGCAACCTGGCAATCCTCGAACGCGCCTGCCGCGAGTCCGGCCTCCCCTCTCCACGCAGGAACCTGGCGTCAGCCGAACCGGCCGGACTGCCGTCATGGCTGGCATTGTCCGACCTCCGCCGGATTGGCGCGAAGGCCCTTTCCATCGACGTGGCGTTGGTTCCCGTTTCGATTTTCGTCGGCAGAACGCCGATGCGCCGCCATGGCTGGTTCTCCACCCTGTTTGCCGAGGACTGGGCTTTGGTCGGCAGGTTCCGTCGTTTGCTGGCGATCGCGCTGAACGGACGCGACACGCACGTGCACTTTTCTGCAGCGCTTCCTCTTCGCGAGTTCTCGCAGACCGTAGCCGACGTCGGCCCGGAGCGTGCGACGCGAAAGCTGGGGCGGATCCTCCGCACCCATTTCCGGCGTGTTCGCGCCGCGACCATCGGTCCGGACCTGTCGACCCGCCGACTACTGATCGACAGCGTGCTGGCATCCAGCGCGGTCAAGGCGGCCATCGCCGATCAAACCGCACGGAACCGGGGCACGGCAGAGGCAGCGCACGCCAAAGCGCGGGCCTATGCACACGAGATCGCCGCCGATTACTCGCACGCAGTGGTCCGATCCGCCAGCCTGCTCCTGGCGCCCGTGCTCTCGCGCATATACCGCGGCATCCGCGTCAACCACCTGGACCGGCTCAAGAGCGTTTCGCCGGGCAGCGAAATCGTCTACGTGCCTTGCCACCGCAGCACGATGGACGACGTGCTGGTGCCCTATTTGCTGTATGCAAACGGCATCGCAGCGCCGCATATCGTCGCCGGAATCAATCTGAATCTGCCGCTGATCGGAACGATCATGCGCAAGGGAGGTGCGTTCTTCATCCGACGGAGCATCCGGGGCAACGCCCTGTATTCCGCCGTTCTTTCCGAATACATGTCGCAGCTGGTGTCTGGCGGCTTTCCTTTGGCCTATTTCATTGAAGGAGGTCGCTCGCGTACTGGCCGAACACTGGCTCCAAAGACAGGGATGATCGCCATGACCGTGCGCGGTTATCTGCGTCAGCCGCGTCGACCGGTGCTCTTCCAGCCAATCTATATCGGTTATGAAAAAATCCTCGAGAGCGGCAGTTACCGCGATGAACTGTCGGGCCGACCGAAGCAGAAGGAGTCTATCTGGCACTTCCTTCGAAGCATTCCGCGACTGCTCTCCGGAGGTCATGGTCAGGTAGTGCTGAACTTCGGCAAGCCGATCCGGCTTGACGAGGTGCTGGCCGAGAACGCGCCCGCATGGGACGGTTCGCCATTGCCGGATTCTGCCAAGCCGCGCTGGCTGCCTGTTACCGTCGATGCGCTGGCAGAAAAGATCACCCTTGGAATCAACGCGGCGGCCGACCTCAACCCCGTGAACCTGCTGGCAATAGCGCTGCTTTCGACCCCGAAACATGCCATGGGCGAAATCGACTTGTTGGAACAGCTTGGTCTCAGCGTGCGCCTGCTGGCGGCATTGCCCTATTCGGACGACGTGACGTGGACCCGTCTGACTCCGGGGCAGATCGTCGCGCATGGCGAACAGATCGGCGTACTTGAACGCGTTGCACACCCCCTTGGGGACGTGCTGCGTGTCGGCGCCGGCAATGCCGTCGAGCTTAGCTACTACCGAAACAACGTATTGCATCTGTTCACGGCGCAGGCCTGGGTCGCCTGCTGCTTCCAGTACAACCACATTATGTCGCTTGACCGGATCTGCGACCTTGGCCGCCGCGTCTACCCCTTCTTGCGTGCGGAGCTGTTCCTGCCGTGGGACGACGCCGAGTTTGGACAGCGCTTGATCCGAACCGTCGAGGCCTTCGCGGCCGAGGGGCTGCTACAAAGAACCGGCGATGCGGATGGTGGAATGTACGTCCGAAACGCAGCCCAGTCCGACGAGGTCTTTCGACTTCGCACGATCGGCCATCCGCTGCAACAGGCGTTCGAACGTTACTACATTGCCATTTCGGTTCTTTCTGCGAATGGCACCGGCAGGATCAGCGCAGCCCGCCTTGAGCACCTCTGCCACCTCACCGCGCAGCGTCTGTCGCTGCTTTACACGCCGGCGGCGCCCGAGTTCTTCGACCGCAGCCTCTTTCGCAGCTTCATCCAGAAGCTCAGGGGGCTCGGCGTTCTATGGACCGACCCCGATGGCAACCTGGCCTTTGACGACCGAATCGCCGAATGGTCGCGGGATGCCGGCACGGTACTGAGTCGCGAACTGCGGCACGCCATTGATCGACTTGGCGTGCTTGGGGATGACGCCGTGGCTACTGCTCAGTGCGAGAACGTCGGCAGCGAGGCGAAGAACCACGCGGTGCCCGCAATCACCGCCAGCGCGAACAGCACGCAGCAGACCAGGTCCCCGAAGGAGCGGCGCTGACTGGAATCGGCTTGCCGTTCGTTCATCGTTCGCAGCGCAACAGGGCGCAACCCGTCGAGTAGCCCCCTCCGAACGTGACAAGCATGACGACGTCGCCAGGCGTCAGGAGGTGCTGGTGTCGCAGCAGCGTGATCGCGGTACTGGCACACCCTGTGTTCCCGAGCTCATGAATGGTCCGGGCCACCTGGGCATCGTCCACGCCGAGGCGGCCAGCTATCTGGGTGATGATCCTGTCGTTTGCCTGGTGTGGCACCAGCAAGCGGATGTCCGCGATCGACAGGCCGTGCCTGCCGAGCATCGTGCGCGCCGTAGTCTCCATTTCGCGGCAAGCATGCTGGAACACGTCCTTGCCGTATGGCATCACGAGGCCGGCGCTTCGCGGCTGAAGGTAGACACCCCCCGGGCCCATGCCGATGTCGGCAAGGCCACGGCTCGTGATGTCCAGAACCCGCAGCGCGGCTGCACCGCCGGGCACATGGGCCTCCACCACCATTGCGGTCGCGGCGTCCCCCCAGAGGTGGCCCGCCTGTTCATCACGATCATCGGCGTAGAGGCTGTTGTGTTCGGCGGCAACGATCAGTGCGCGTCGGCAGCGGCCGGTCTCGATGTAGGCGGCGGCGAGTTCCATCGCGTTGATGAACGAAGAGCACGCTGTGGACAAATAGATTGCCTTGGCGCCGGCCAGGCCGAAGTGACGCTGCACAGCATGGGCCATGGTGCCGACCGTGTCCCACGGGGTATAGGAGGCCCCCACCACAAGATCGATGTCGGAGAGATCCAATCCGCTGCTTTCCTGCAGCAGGGCCACGGCGGCGATCGCCATGGTGTTGGTGTTCTCCTCCGGGCCGGCGCGTCGGCGCCGTGCTATTCCTGTCGCGCGCTCGAACCATTCCGGTGCACGACCGGTTAGCTGGGAGAAGTAGTTGTTGTCCGCCACCCGTTCAGGCAGATAGGCGGATCCAGCGACGATGTCCATGCGTTCTCCAGGTTTAGTCTTCGGCTGCCGCGCTGCGTTCTGCGGGTGTGGTGCGCGACACAGATCGCCAGCGCGTGGCCAGGGCGTCGCGGGTCAGCCCCTTGATGTAGGCGTGCACGATGGCGCGCACCTCGGCATTCGTCGGGCAAACTGCGATCAGAACCGCGTCTCCCGCGTCTAGGTCGACGTTTTCCTGCCAGAAGCGCGCCAAGGGTGGCTTGATGCTGGCGGGCGCGCTTACGGGCCTGCCGTATAGATGTCCGGCGTAGGCGCCGCGGATCACCGACACCTCGGGATCCCAGGCCTTTCCAGGCGAAAGCCTTTCGGCCATGAACGCGAGCACTCGTTTGCAACGCTCCGGGTCCCGTGCGGATCGCCGCTGGGTGCGGGGATAGACGCCGGTGGGATGGATCGCATTGGCAAGGCGATAGACGCTGGGGTTCTGCGTACGGAACACGACGGACATCGGTCGGCGCGACAGCGGGTAGGTTGTGCGCAGGATCTCGTGGACAAGCATCGAGCCGATCGTGTGGTGTCCGAATACCCGCAGCGGCACCGAGCGAATGTTCATGTTGTCGATGTAGACAATTCGTTCGCCGGCTCCATCGATCAGACGGATGCCGGTGAATCCAACGATGGCGTCGTCCAGGAACACTACCCACAGGTCGTTGAGGCCCTTGAAGTAGTCCTTGCGGGACAACCAGTGGAATGAGGTGTCCGCTTGGTAGATCTGGTCGGTCTCGCGCGCGAAGCCAAGCAATACGTTTCGTTGGGCTTCCGCATCGAGCTTTTGGCCAGGCTGGTGCAGGCGAACCAATCGAAATGCTCCACGCCGGCGGACGCGGCCACCACAACGCAGGAGGATGGTAAGAAGCTGGTTGTTCATAGGTGTCGCCTCAGGCGGGAGCCGACATCTTCAGCACCGCCCGCGTCACCGCGCGCCGTGGCAACAGCCGGATGGCATTGACCAGCAGCCGGTTGCAGAACCCCGGTACGTAGAGCCGCTTCCCCTCGTGCATCGCCTTGTAGCCGGCGATGCCGACCTCATCTGCGTTGGCAAGGGACTTGCCTTGCACCAGGCCCGACCCTCCCATTCCCGCTCGCTCCAGGAACGGCGACTGGGTCGGACCGGGACAGAACGTGGTCACACTCACCCCGCTCCCGCTCAGTTCCTCAGCCAGGGCCTCCGATAGCGAAAGCAGGTAGGCCTTCGTCGCGTAGTAGGTGGCCATATAGGGCCCGGGTTGGAATGCAGCGACCGAAGCAACGTTCATGATGCGACCTCGCCGGCGCATCAATCCGGGCAGGAATCGCTTGCACAGCACCGTTGGCGTGACGATGTTGAGTTCCATCATCGCCAGCTCGCGTTCCAGGAGAACCTCGCTGAACCTGCCATACACGCCAACGCCAGCATTGTTGACGAGGTAGTCGACCTCCAGCCCAGCCTCCTTCACGCTGTCGAAAAGGGCCTGCGCAGCGCCACGCTCGGCGAGGTCACACGCCAGCGCAGTGACCTGCACGCCGTGGCACACCGACCATTCGGCCGCCAACTGCGCCAGCGGAGCGGCTTCCCGAGCAGCGATGACCAGGTCGGCGCCTTCACGCGCGAACTCTTCGGCGATTGCCCTTCCTATTCCACTACTTGCACCCGTCACGAGGGCGGTCTTGCCGACAAGGCGACTCATCGAACGACACCCCTTTTATTGGACACATCCGACTGCGCTCCCATCCGCGCGGCGCCGTACAGGAACAGCAGGGCAAACAGGAGATCTCCACTGACGGCGCCAAGCGTCCGTCCGGCGACCCCGCCGGCCAGCCAGAGCACAAGGATCGCTGCGAATGCCAGCAACTTTGCCAACGCCGCGAAGGTGACCATCTGCAGCGGAAGTCGTGGCTGTACCGAGAGCCACAGCGAAAGCGTGCCGAAGAGGACCATCATCAGCGCGGCAAGCAGTCTGTAGATTGGCGGGACCTCGGCCGGTAACCCGGCAAGGCTTGCCGGCCAGGACGATGGCATCCCAAACATCACTGCGCCGATGAGCGTGAAGACGCCGGCTGCAGCCAACGCCAGCCTCAGCATGCGTTCGGTACTCATGCGTGGTTCTCCGCGCCGTCGCTCGCAAGGTCCTGCCTGCCTTCTTCGTCTTTCCCGGACGCGGGCTCATCGGCATTGACGTCGCGGCCGGCGAGCATTGCCCAGACCCGTGCTTCGCGCCCCTCACCGAAGCCGCAGTCGTAGTCATCGGCGTCGACCGGATTGACCCAGGTCCCGAACAGCATGTCCCAAACGGGGAAGCCGTAGTTCTGCGCATGATGGCCGCGCTTGTGGTGAATGCGATGCATTTCCGGCCGTTGGAGCAGATAGCCCAGCCAGTAGGGCGACCGCAGGTTGCAGTGTGCGTAGTAGTTGTTGACGCCATAGATGAATACGGACCAGGCGATGCCGTCCGGGTCCAGACCAAGCACCGCCACTGCCGCGACAGTGTGAATCGTCGTATTGACCACATAATCGAGGGGGTGCGAGTAGTTCGTCGCCAACACATCGATGTGCGTCGGGCTATGGTGCATCTGATGGAAGATCCGCCAAAGCAGGTCGCTTGCGTGGACGGCACGATGCCAGCCGTACTGCACCAGGCTGCCGAGCATTGCCGCGGCAAGGCCGGCCAGTGGCGCCGGCCAGTGCCCACCCACTTCGAACCACGAACGGCCAGCCAGAAGACGACTGGCTGCAAGGGCGATCGCCACCATGATGCCCAGTTGGACCAGGTTGACGACGATCGCTCGCAGGAACCAGGGGCGATCGAACGACACCCGTCGCGCCGGGAACAGGCGCTCGAGGACGAACATCAAGACGAATACGCCGGCGAGGGCGAGGTACAGACCGTGGCTCATGCGGGTCGCTCAGTTGGTTGGATGGGGGCGGGGCCGGGAATCAGGAACGGTTAGGCGCTGAGCGCCCGGGTCATGCCCGTGCGCAGGGCACCGAGCAGTCTTGGCTCGTCGACGACGTCGTCGCCGAAGTAGCCGACTTCTCGCAAGTGGCGCGCCAAGGCCGGCAACTTGTGCGTCTGCACGCGCGGGTAGAGGTGGTGGCACAGGTGCCAGGTATAGCCGAGGAGAAGCACGCGATAGACCGGCGATGTGCAGTTTCTTGCGGCAAGATGTGCCTGGGTCCCCGTGCCGCCGTGCTCGATGTAGGGGTGCAGCGACCAGTACGCCTGCGCAACCAGCGCCGGCGCTGCTACCAGGCAGGCGAACAGCACCGGATCCTTGAACGCCAAGACGGCGAACGCTGTGGTCGACGCACCGACCAGGACGATATTGAGCAGGACATAGCCTTGCATCCGTCGACGGCTGAAGGGGATTGCGCTGTCCATCGGAACATTGCCCACCAACAGACCAGCGACGTTCCGAAGACTCTGCGCACTGGTCGACAGCGGCACTCGAAGCCGAGCCAATAGGCTGCGGTTCCCCCGGTAGAGCACGAAGTCCGGATCACGCTCGGTGTTCGTGTGACTATGGTGTCGCCAGTGCCCGAGGTTCACGCCGGTGGAAAGAAACAGTGGGGCGCCCAGCGATCCAACTATCCCCATCAGCATGCTGACGTCGCGCTGGCGGTGCAGGTTCCCATGAAAGCCCTCGTGCCCCAGCGAGCCCAGGAAGAACATGCCGGCGGCTGCCCCCACCGTTGCGAGTGCGATCAGTGGCAGTCGCAGGACCGGAGGCCAGGCTTCCAACTGCCAGAGCGCGTAGGCCGAAAAGCCTGAACCAAACCAAAGCACACAGCCATGCAGCAGGTACCAGATGCCAGCCCAGGAGTCGGTGCGGGTGAATCGGGCGGGAATTTTCGGCTTCATCATAGTCAGACTCGGCAAGAGGCGGTTCTGGACCAGCTCGGGGGACGCGAGACCAGCTCGTTGCGTTCGAGGAACCGGGCAAGTACGCGGGCGATTTCGTCGCCGTGGGCGAGGATTCCGTCATGGCCGTACTCGGACGCGATCGTGACCAGTTCTGCGCCTGGAAAGTCGGCAAGGGAGGCCGCGATCTCGGCGGGTGGAAACAGTTGGTCGTCCTCGAGCGCGATGAACAAGGTGTGGGCAGCGACGGCCGCGAAGGCTTCTCGTAGTGAACTCCGGCCACGCGCCGGGTTGTGGCTGTCCATCGCCCGGGTGAGAGTCCAGTAGGCAAGGGGGTCGAAGCGCTCGGTGAACCTGTTGCCGACGTGGCGCTGGTAGCTGGCCGCACGATGACCGGCGGCGACCGCGTCGTCGGCCTCGGATTGCTTGACGCGATAGGCGCGCGGACTGCGATAGGACAGCATGGCCAGCGCACGCGCCGCCGCCAGCCCCCTTGTCCCTGCTCCGGCGCGGCCACTGGCGAATCCGGGATCGGCCTCCAGCGCCATGCGCTGGGTTTCGTTGAGCGCGACCGCCCATGGGGTCTGCCTCAGGTCCGCCCCGACTACGCAGGCCTGTTCGAACAAAGCCGGCCTGGTTGCCATCCACTCAAGCAGCTGCTGGCCCCCGTAGGACCCACCGATGCCCAGGTGAATCCGATCGATTCCCAGGTGCTCGCGCAACCTTTCGAAGGCAACGATGACATCGCGCAACGTAATCAGCGGAAACTCACGGCCGTATTGGGTTCCGGTGCGCGGGTTGGTGCTGGTAGGACCACTGCTTCCATAGCAGGAGCCCAAGGAGTTGGCACAGATCACGAAGTGGCGTTGCGGATCGATGCTGCGCCCGGGACCCACCAAGGCCGGCCACCAGGCCTGCGGATTGGCGTTGCAGGTGAGAGGGTGCATTACCCAGACGACGTTGCCACCATCGGGAGCCAGTTGACCCCAGGTCGTGTACGCCAGTTCAAGGATGGGAAGTTCGCCGCCCAGTTCGCATTCAAGCGGATGGGGATCGACGAACGTGTGTGATTGCGGGGCGGCCAGGGTCATGAGCCGGCCCTCGGCACCGATTCGCTGATTCGCAGTTTCGCCGCGAGGTATTCATGGGCGCTGGTGCGGCGGACCCGTAGGCGCTCCGCCACGATCGCGGAGTCGACCCGCGTTTCGGCCTTCGCCAGGATCCAGAGGATCGCCAGCTGGTTTGATAGCGATTCGGAGAACGGGCGCATAAGAAGGGACAATCCGCGTAGCACCCATGCGGGGACGGCGTGCACGGCCACGGGACGCTCCAACAGGTTGGAGTAGAGCATTCCAATCTCGGCCCAGGAGGCGGACTGCGGACCGGCGATGTCGAATATCGCTCGGTTCGCATCCGGATGGTCGATCGCAGCGATTGCATGGGCAGCGACGTCGCCGAGGGCGACGAAGGCGTGCCGATGACCGGATGATCCCGGCACCCACGCGCGTCCGAATCGTTCAATCGAATCCCCGAAGAGCCTGCGCGTGACCCGGGCCACGCCGGCCGAGCGGTCAAGCGTTGCGGCGCGCTCTCCGCGCAGTGGGATGCGACTGCCGATCAAAGCGAAGTAGTCGTCCATGAACGGGGCGCATCTGAGGATGGTGTACGCCAACGGCGATTCGAACAGCTGGTTTTCGATCCATTGCTTGGTTCGATAGGTTGGCGACGCCGCCACGAACTCCGCTTCGAAAGGAACGCACAGGGAGACGAATATGAACTGGCGCACGCCGGCGGCGGTGCAGGCCGCGATTAGGTTCCGGTAACCGCCTTCCTCGTCGTCGCGAAAATTGTCTTTCCCCCGTGGAAAGACCACGGTCGCGGTGGCGATGACAACATCAATGCCGTGGCAGGCAGCATTGAGGCTGTCGCGGTCGCGCAGGTCTCCGGGCACGACCTCCACGTCGGTCCCGAAAAGTGTCGCGGCTTGTGCTGGCCGTCGTGCCAGCGCCCGGACATGGTGGCGACCTTCGGCGCAGAGGCGTTCGACGACTTCGAGGCCCAGCTGGCCTGTTGCGCCGACGACGAGGACGGCTGCCATGTCAGGCCTCCACCGCCGTGGCGGGGAGAGGGGTTGCAGTCGCTTCGGCCGTGGGCTCGACGATGCAGAACGCAGCCAGTGGCAATCTGGGCGAACGCCTGAGATGGCGGCGGCGCGCTCGTCCGACACGGAGAAGTACTACCGGGCGCTGGCTGGGATCTAGTCCGAAGATCTCTCGAATCCGGGCACGCCCGGCTTCACTGCTGATCGGAAAGTCGACCGGCTGACAGACGAAGTGCGATCGGCCGAGTTCAAGCCAGACCCGCATGAGTGCGCGGCCGACGTTGACGCGCCCGGAGCTTGTCCAGTCGTCTGTGCTCACCACGACGTAGTTCGCGCGCTTGCGAAGGATGGCCGTGGACCAGTGGGCCATCAGGCGCGCGAGGCCGAATCGATCGGCCCATCTGTGCAGGCGCGGGAACGCGCGCAACAGGGAGAGCGCGCGGAGGGAGAATGGATCCAGCACCAGAGAGTCCGCAGAGAAGCCCGTCGGGGTCGCCAGCTCTTGCGCATCGCTAAGCCGAAGGTGCTCGAACAGCTCGCGTACGTAGGCGGGCTGTCGGAACAGGGTCAGTGCGCCGTCAAACCCCAGTGAGTGCAGCAGGTCCGGCTCTGGCCGCGCGCATACGGCGCGGGCACGCAGCGGCGCTGCCAGTTCGTCGCATCGGGCGGCCACGTTCGCGGGAAGCGGTACGTCGAGGAACGCGTGGCGATGTGTCGAGCGTTCATGCAGAAGCCCGAGTCCGCGGGCGTAGTCGGCGGCACGGAATCCGCGCACATGGAGCGTACCTGCGAAGTAGTCCGGGTCGGTCTCGTTGCCCGGTGGCGCCGGCTCGAAGTCGACGTCGGCAATCGTCGCCGCCGCCTCCAGCGCGCAGCCCAGGCTGTAGGCTATCGCCCAGGCTTGGGGGTCAACTGCCGGCAGCCCTCTTGCTCGGTTCCATCCGATGCGGATGGAACGGCCGGGAAGAAGGTGGAATTGCCAGGGCTGGCAATTGTGCGGCGACGGTGCGGTGACCATGGCCTCCAGGACACGCTTGAGTACCGGGTCGGACGCAAGTCGCTTCTGAAGGGGGTCGAGTTCCGCTTCAGGTGCAACGGCCGCGCTGGGCGCGCGTCGCGAGGCTGCCAGTGCGCCGAGCAACCGCAGCGGGATTCGCGAAACCTCGCGAATGCGCGCCCATGGTCCACGCATGGCCATATGGGCGTCGAAGCTTAGTACATGCGGAACCCGGCGATGTGCCAGGAGTTCGACAGCCGCACGTGTGCCCAGCGCACCCATTGCTTGCACGCAGTAGGCGACCTGAGGCCAAGGTTTTCGGCTGATCAGGCGATCCTGAATGATCGGCAGGAAGTCGGCAGGGTAGTGCCTGTAGCCAAGCCACTTCAGACAATCGGCCAGCCGGCCTTCCCGGTGTGCCTGGGCCGTCGCGCGCCCATAGAACGGCGTCGTCGAACGCAGACGGTAGTCGAATACGTAGACCACGGCCTTGCCGCCAAAATCAAACCCCGCCATCACTGGGATGCGACGCTCGCAGGCGATCTCATGCAAGCGGTACTTGGCCCAGGGTGAGGTTGCCGCGTCGACCGCGTCGAAGACCAGATTGACCCCAGTGAACGCTTCCTCGATGTTCTCATCGGTGAGGCCGTCGACCAGAACGTGGCTATCGAGGTGTGGATTTATGGCTCGCGCGCGTTCGTCGAGGACCTCCGCCTTCGAACGACCCACGTCTGCCAGCAGGCAGGCTTGCCGGTTGATGTTGCTCAGATCGAAATCTTCCGGGTCAGCCAGCACAACCGCGCCCAGTCCCATCCTCACCAGGGGCTCGACGATGCTGCCGCCAACGCTGCCGCAGCCTGCCACCAGCAGACGTCCGGCGCGCAGGGCAGCCTGCTCTACCGGAGAGATGACGTCGACATTGCGGACGACGGTGGCGTCGATCGCGTCAGGCTTGTCCAGCTTTGGCGTCAGGCCCATGCCAGCACCCGCCCGGAGGCCTGGGAGAGACCGATGAATCCATTGACGTTCAATCTCACGTCGTCGACACGCGAGGCGTTGAACACCGCGTGTACGTTCGCGGCAGCGAACAGGAGCAGGTCGCCTGCCTCCGGCGCGATGTCGACGTAGTCGATGCCCTCGAGTTCGGCTTGCTCGATCGGATAGCCACTCCTGAGTATTCCCCGCTCCGCCAGCCACTGCGCAGACGGCACGAAGTCATACAGCCGGACCCGACTCGCGCCGCCGGAGGGATGCCTGGGGTAGAAGTTCACTGCGATCGGGTGTTCCACGTCGCTGTACTCCAGGCCGGAATTGGTGACCTGTGGCCAATCGGTGTGCGCCTTGAGTACCAGGCTGTCGTCCGCGATATCGTTCCAGACGGTTCCGCGGTGGGTCGGTGCAGGAACGCCATCGACATAGGCGTTCCGGAAGCGATAGCCCGCGTCTTCGATGCAGTCGAAGAGCTGGCGGTACAGGTTTGGAACACCCTGGAACAACGCCTCCGCGTGGGCGTTGTTCTGCAGGTAGTCATCGATGATTTCCCCGGAACTCTTGAGGAACGCGTTGGTGCCGACCATCTCGCCCGAGACACCATCGGAACGACGATAGAGACCGCCACTGGAAGAAAAGTTTCTCCAGACGCGGTCACAGGCCTCCCTAGGCATCGCCGATTTCACCAGAACGGCGCGCACCTCGCCGCGGAGCAGCCGATGAACGCAGCCGCCGAGACCCTCAAGCGTGGTCTCCACCAATGCTGGGCCATGGGTCTCCGCCGGCGTTGCACGCGGTTCCGCGACGAACCCAGCCACGCAGTTCGCGGTGCTTCGTGGATCCTCCAGCATCGGCATGTGGCCGAGCCAGGGCCAAACCTCGGTCCTGGAACCGGTGATTCCGTGGCACCACAGGCTCGCAGCACTGGGATCGACTATGCGGTCGCGACCGCCCCAGAGAATCAGTGTGGGGGCGCTGATCTTCGACAACACGGGCGTCGGATCCGGGCTCGTCACGAAGTCCCGAAACATCCGGGCGATCCGCTCGCGGCGCTCACGGAAATCATGAGCGATCCAGTCCCGCACCGGGCCCGGCGTGTACGGTGGACGGGCCATGATCTGTGCGTAGAACGCGTCGAAAGCATGGCGGTCTTCGATCAGGAACGGATTCTCTCCGCGCTCGAGTTGTTGATCGAACGCACTCCGCGACGGCGCCCGAAGCCCGGCTGGGCTGATCAGGGTCAGCGTTGCCACCCTTTCGGGTCGATAGGCCGCGATCCAGGCGGCGATCGATCCGCCCATCGAGTTTCCCGCGACGTGGGCCCGGGCTATGCCCAACTCGTCGAGCAGCGCCAGCACCCGCTCCGCGTGGGCTGGGATGGAGTAGTCGAGCTGGCTGTCGAAGTCGCTGTCGCCGTGGCCGGCCAGGTCGGGGATGATGATCCGAAAGTTCGGCGCCAGGTAGCGGGCGAAGCGTGTCCATACCCGGGCTTCACCACTGAAGCCATGGAGAAGAACGAACGCTTCTGCGTCCGCTGCGACTGCACCGCCGTCCAGCACGTGAAGAACGGTGCCTCCGGCGACCAGGGTCCGTGAGCTCAGGCCGGCGCGGCGCTGTTCCCGTCTCGCGGCCCAATCACAGAGCCAGCGGCCCAGGCGAGGGCCTTGGCGGCCGGTTTCGGTCTGTGGGGTGTCGCAGGTTGAAGGTAGCGATGCGGTCATGGGGGGGTCAGGAAGCAAGGGCAGTCACGTGCATCAGGCCCATCAGGAACAAGGGTCCTAGCAAGATCATCAGCATGTTGTCCGAGCCACGCGGCGATACGGCCTCGAGCAGTGTCATCGCCGTGGCGTATGCGCCACACGTAAGCAGCACGGCGGGCGTCAGTCCGTGCACCCAGCTCAGCAATAGCAGGCTGGTGGCCAATGCCAGGACGAATACGGCGCCGGAGCCAGCGATCGATTTGGTGTTTCGTCCACCCCATACCAGGTCGGGGATCTGGTAGGTGTTGCCCTTGCCGAAACGCAGACCAACCGGCTCGGCCATGCCGTCTGCCACGGCGACCGTAAAGAACGCGATCTTCACGAGGAGCATTGGAAACAACAGCACCGCGGCCACCAGGGAAACATTGGTGGTGATCATCGGCATCAGGAAGAAGAAGCGGCTGCGTGGCGCATCTCGCTCGCGCAGGCTATGTACGGCCAGCGCATGCAGCAGGGGGCGTTCGCTGTATGCCGCACTCGTGTACAGGACGACCTGCAGCGAGGTGGCCACCAGAACCGACATGATCAACTGGGTATCCGGCAATACGGCCAGCAACGGCGCCGTGATCAGCATGATCCCCAGGTGGTTCAACTTGCGCGTGTAGCCGCTCGCCCAGCCGTGCCGCAGCTTGAGGTACGTGCACAGATGGCCGACGGCAATTGGGCCGAGCACCAGGTACACGGCCACGCGCAGCCATTGCACTTCGTCCAGCAGCTGCGGACTCAGCGTCACAGGAACTCCCTGCCGCCCAGGCGGAAGGGTTCGATACTTGCTGTCGGCGGCCAGAAGGCCATGCGCGCTCCTTACGCAGGCCGACCGGACTCCCGTCGGCTACATGTACTGGATACTAGGCCTCTACAATAATACACCCCGTCGATCGCGGTCAATCCGCATTGGGCGGGAGGTCGCCCCCCCCCCGGAGGTCAGGGTGGGCTCAGCGCGACTTACGGGCGGCGCGTGGGAGCAATGGGCGGCCGCTAGTGGCCTCGTAGCGACGGACGTACTCGGTCAGCACCGTGTCGGTTACCGAGAAGATGGTCTTGCCTTCGAGAGCGGCAATGACGCGAAGCAGTTCCTGGAGTTCCTTGCGAACGCGGATGGTGGTCTGGTCTTCGGTCGGCACTGAGCTGTCAACGATTCCCAGGCGGGCATTGGATTTGGCTTCGCGCATTTTGGCGTCCTCAGGTCCGGAAGGTGGGTTGGGTTGTCGACCGTGGCTCCGGGCATTCGCCCAGGCATTTGTGCAGCATCCGGCGGATCTCGCACAGCGCCGAGAAAACGCCTTCGACGGTGGTTCCGTCGTTCCGGTCGGCGATTGCGCGTTCCCATTCACTGCGTCGCGGCAAGTGATTGAGCGTCAGCTCGATGCCGACAGCGACATCCTGCCCTGTCGCATTGAGCGGCAGGTCAAGCGGGTCCAGCGGCATCAGTGGCTCGTCGTGGGCGATGTCCCCGATCCGGCCCAGCAGGTCCATGCGCAGGGCGTCGACGACCGCGGCCACTCCCTCGACGGCACTGCCGTCGCCCCGCAGGCTGATCGCACCACCCCATTGCCGGCATGCAGGCAGGCTACCGATCACGAGCCGGTGGGCGACGATCCTGTCGATTCGGGAAACCGGCGTTTCTGACAAGCGGCCTCCACCCCGTTCCGGGCGCTACATCGTGACTGGCAAGATTTGTAGAATAGGATAATCCGCCCCCCGCCTTCACCGCAATGATGCCCTCTCCCCCCGTTCAACTACTTGGAGCGCTATGCGTGCTCCTGGCCGTCACAGCGCTGCTCGGCTGGCAACTTTCCGCCCGATCACTCGCCCGGCTGCGCGCCCGCCACGCCACCGAACAGGCGAAGCAACACGCCGTCGTCCACCGTCTGGGCGCGGAGATCCGCAATGCGCTGACGGCGATCACCGGAAACTGCGAAGCGTTGTTGTACGACGGAAAGACCTGTGAACGCAGCCGATTGCTGGCCATGCGGGACTCCTCCGAGCGGCTGATGGCGTTGGTTCGAAACGCCGGGGCGTGGCTGGTCCCGCCGACGCCGGTCACCGGAATCGCTGAACTGCAGCCGATGCTGCAGGAGCTGGTGGCCTCGCGAATGTCGACCGCGATCGGCAAGGGACTGCACTTCGAACTGCACGTGGAACCCGGTGCGCCCGACCTGTTGGAGACCGACCTGGCCTGGCTGCACGCCGCCTGCGCCAATCTCATAGACCACGCGCTGGCCGCCACCGGACGCGGCCACGTCGAAGTGACCCTACACGCCGAGTCTGGCGACGAACTGCAGCTCTCGGTCGCCGACACCGGCCCTAGCCTGGCGCCAGAGGCCGTGGCGCGGCTGTTCGAACCCTACGGCCTGGACGGCATCCTTCCCGGCGGCAATCCGCCCGGCACCGGCTTGAATCTTCACGTCGCCCGTTCCATCGCGCGCGCGTTCGGCGGCGACATCGAGTGTGCGACCGGGACGCCGGGCACCGTTTACACCTTGCGGCTACCCGCGCGCCTACATTCCAGAAGCCCTGGCCAGCCCTGCAACGACGCTGTCGTGCCTTTCAACGATCACTATGCGCGTCACCGTTCCCGGGTCCCGCGCAAGCGTGTGCTCGTGGCCGAAGACCAGGCCAGCAACGCCCACGTAATCATCGCCGCCCTCGAACGCGGCGGACATTCGGCGGTGCTCGCTCGCGACGGCGATGCAGCCCTTGCCCAGCTCCAGGCCGGGGAGCCTTTCGACGTGGCGGTGGTTGACCTCGGTTTGCCGGGGATTACCGGTCTGGACCTGATCAAACTGAGCCGACTGGACGGGCGTGGTGGTGCGGCACTGCCCTTCATCGTGTTGACCGGCGACACTTCTGCCCGCATGCGCGAGGCCTGCGTGGCCGCCGGCGCCTGGATGTTCCTGAACAAGCCGATGTCGGCGCGTCGTTTGCTCGACGCGATCGCCCAGGTCTGTGAACGCGCCGACCGCCTCCCCGAGCTGGCGGCGGTGCCGGTGGGCACGATTCGACTCGACACGGCTCACCGCACCTTGCTGGACGGTGACCCGTCGGGTGCGCTGTTGGAGAATTTCCGTGACGTCCTCAATTACCGCCGGGAAATGGGGGTGGCGCGACAGCATGACTGGCGCGATGCGCTATGCCGTGTGCGGGCAGTGCGCGGCGCGGCCTACCTCGTGGGCGCCGAGCGCGTAGTGGCAGCTTGCCGGCGTCTGCTCGAGCTGCCCCTGCCAGAGCTGCCCGCGGCTTGGCCGGCGTTCGAGGTCGAACTTGACGCCAGCATCGACGACGCTTGGAGGTCCCTGTCGTCGCTCCTTGCTCAGGCCCCGACGGAATCCTGAGCGCCGGGCACATACTCGCGAACAAACGAGATCGTGTCCTGGAGAACGGCCTCCGCCGCAGCAGACCGCCAAGGTGAGGCAATCGAATGGGCGCCCGGGGAATAGGCAAGAAACCGACGCTGCTCCGCGGGCGTTGCCAGCGCATCGAAGAACTCGCGCATTGCTGCCACCGAGGCAGTGCGGTCTTGCTGTGGGGACGAGCCGTGGTAGCAGGCAAGAAGGTAGGGCACGCCCACCCGGGCAGCGGTAGCGGGTGTCATCTGGGTTGCCAGCAGTTGCCGCAAGGCAAGAAACCCATCCGGATGCACGCCAGCCGACCAATACGTCAGCTGTGCCTCGCTGCGCGGGCGCGGATCACGCACTATGTCGTCTGACGCACAAAGGCGATCGAGTTCGGCCGGGTCGTAGGGCCGCACGCCCAACGACCAGGAAACCACCGCTGCGACTACGTCAGCGTGGTCGGCGGCCAGCAACGTCGCCAGGCTGGCCCCGAGCGAACTGCCGACCAGCACGACGCGCTCTCCCAGCGCATTGCCGATGGCCAGCGCCTCGCGGGCCGCGCCCAGCCAATCATCCTCCGTTATGCCTTGCAGCGCGTCATCGGCGATCAGTCCATGTCCCGGAAGCCGGGGAACATAGGCGTTGGCGCCGAGGGCAGCCGCCAGCCGTTCAGGGGCGTCTGCGCATTCGCCGGGGCTGGCTGTGAACCCGTGAAGGTAGACAATCGCCAAAGGGGCACGGGCGCCGACCGCGCCGCGCCAGATCCAGCGCGCGGCGTTGTCAGGCTTCAGTCCGGGGCAAGCCTGTTCGCGCAGTTGCATCGCGGCAACCAGCGCCGGAAGCGAACCGGGCTGCATGGGAAGGAAATCCAGCACGGGCATGTTCAGCTCCGGTTGGTCAGCTGGAACTCGGGCTGGGTGGCGATCCAGGCCCTAGCCGACTGGACTTCGCGTTGTATCGCCTTCATATCACCGTCAATTTCCACGCCAGCACGCAAGCCATGCTCCGTCCGCGCAACCAGGGAAATGCCGGAATAGTTGCCAATCGTCGCGAATTCATTGCGGAGCCCGTGCAACGCATCGCCGGCGCGGACAGGGCAATCGCTGGCCCGCTCCAGCGCATGCATTCTCTGGGCCAGGCCGGCACGGACCTCGCGCAGGAGTTTGCCGACGGCGCGGGAATCGCCGAATTGGCGGAGCTCATCGAGGGGCGACGGCATCGGGCTGTCTTGCGTGTCGTCGGTGACAGCACCGGCCGCTGCGTATCGGTGAACAACTGCGAGGAGCCGCCGGGCCGATACCGGCTTGCTGACGAAGGCGGCGGCCCCCCTTGCGATCGTGGTGGAAACAGCATCCTGATCACATTGGGCGCTTAGGACGATTACGGGGACAGGCCGCACAGGCGGGTCTTCGCGAAGCGCGTCGAGTACCTCGCCCCCCGACATCTGGGGCATGTGCAGGTCGAGAAACGCCAGGTCGAAATCGCCTCCCCGGATGGCCGCCAGCCCATCCCGGCCATTGTCGACCGCATGCACGGCGTGACCGGCACCGCCGAGCAGGCGCCGCATGATGTCGACGTTCGGAGCATGGTCGTCCACGACCAGACAGCGCACGGGAGCCACGCGTGATCGATGCTCGCGCAGGAGGGCTTGCAGCGATTCCGGACCCTCAACCGGCGCGATGTCCTTGGCGACCGGCAACCGCACGCGCCAGGTGAAGATCGTGCCACCACCGGGATTGTCCCCAACCGTCATGGAGCCGCCAAGCCGCTCTGTGACGCTGCGGACGATGAACAACCCCAGCCCGACTCCACCATGCACGCGCGCGGCGCCGCTGCTGACCTGGTAGAAGGCCTCGAAGATTCGCGCCTTCTCGGCGTCGGGAATGCCGATTCCAGTGTCTGCGACAGTACAGACCAGCTCCACTTCTCCCGGCAAGTCGGCCGGCAGGGCTTGTAGCGTGACGTCAACCCGGCCGCCGGACGGCGTGTAGCGGATGGCATTGCCCGTCAAGTTGCTCAGGACCTGCTCGATCCGGCCCTGGTCGCCGAGCAGCGCCCCTGGGATGTCATGGGCGAGGCACACCGACAGTGCGACGCCCCGCTCTGCCGCTTCGGGTGCGTTGATGTCACGCACGGTTCGCATGAGGTCGCGCGGGTCCAGTGACTGCTTGCGCAGTTCGATCCGGCCTGCGGTTTGCAGTGCCACGTCCAGCACGTTGTCGACCCGGTTCGCCATCGCCCGCGCACTGGTGGCGCTTTGGGCCAGCAGATCGCGCTGTTCGGTGCTCAGCCCTTCCCGGTCGATGAGGGCGATGGCATTGATGATCACGTTCAGCGGCGTGCGCAATTCGTGCGACATGGCGCCGACGAAGCGGTTTTGGGCGTCCATCGCCTCCAAGGCCTGCAGCGACACTTCGCGCAGGGCCGAGAGGATGCGACCTATCAACAATGGCAAACCAACCGTAAGCACGATTGCATAGACCAGATAGGCTGGCCGGCTAAGCCAGTAGCCGGGCGGTGCCGACCACAGCAGTACGGCGAACGATGCGGCGACCGCGAGCTTGAACCACCGCTGGCTATATCGCGCGCCGACCAGGATGGCGAGGAAGGGAAGCACCGCCTCCAAAGTGATAAGCAGCAGGAAGGCGTGTTTGGTCAGTACTGCGATGATCAGATAGTTGGCGACTGTTCCGACAGCATCGACGCGGGTGCTAGTACGTATCCGGCCGGACCGGAGCGCCAGCCACCAAAGCGCGCTGATGACAAAGACGGCAACTGCCCATGGGTAGACCCGATGGGCGTCGGCGACGAGCACGGGCTGCGTGCCGGCAGTTCGCCAGCCCATCACCCAGACCAGGGCCAAGCCCAGCACAAGTACGCGTAGCGGCGCCAACCGCCGCTCGCCCAAGGCGGCGACAACCTGCTCCATCGTGCCATTACCCAGGCGCCGGGTCAGATCAACCAGCGACATCTCTCCGCTGGCGGGAGCCACCTTAACGGCGGGGGTCATGGGTCCCCGGCACGTCGGGCCTGGTCAGTTCGAAGACGCAGTGGCGCCGCCCAGCTCTGGTCGATGCCGCTGCATCTCGTCGGCATACCGGTCCATGAACTGCTGGCGATGATCGTGGTAGTGCGATACAAGGCGGCATTTTTTAAGGAGGCGGATGAACTGAAAGGGCACGTCCAACTGGCCCGGCAGGAACCCCGAGTTCGCAGAGGCGCGGAAGGCATGGTGATTATTATGCCACTCGCCTGCCAGAAGCCCGTAGAAGCGCTGATTGCGTGCGAACGAGCTGCGGTCAAAGTCCACGCCGTCCACCTGCCCCGGGGCCTCAATGCTGCCGTGCCCGCGGAAGTTGAAGTCCCGTACCGCCCCGTGCCAGCAGAACTGCACTGCGAACCAGGCCATCAGCAGGGGCAACCCCCCCAGCGCATACCACAGGGCGGCCCAAAGGACCGTGGCCAGGGTCCAGCGGGCCAGGTAGTGCGGGATCGATTCCACGCACCCCCAACGGCGAAAGCTGGCGTAGCTGGAGAATGGCATTCCTATGTGCTTCAGCCTCGCCTTTATGCGTTCGTACTGCGCTTCGCTGATATCGGTATCGATCTCGAAGTAGGACGCGATGTAGTTGCCCAGCCATCCCAGTTGGGGGCCGTTGGGATCATTCTCTTCGTCGGCATTGGAGTGATGGACGTGGTGCACCAGCGCATAAACCTCCTCGCGGTATCCCAGTGGGTTCAGCCATAGGCAGATCCTGGGAAGTAGCGGGCTGACGAACCGGAACGCACGGTGGCTGCAGTAGCGGTGGTACCAAACGGTATTGGTGACGTTGGCGAGGAACAGGAATACGGCGAAGAAGAACAGCATCGTCGCCAGGTTGGCGAAATAGACGAAAAACACCACCGTGGGCACCAGCATCAGCAGGTGGCTCGCCTCGAACAGTGCATGCAACGTGCGCCTGCGATCGGCGAGAAAGTTCAATGACCGTCCGTACTGTCGCAGCGCGTCGCGGACGCTGACGGCACGGCGGCGACCGTTGGCGTCGCGCACGGCGTAGGCACGGGGGAGCAGTTTGATGCTGTGGTCGTTCATCCGGAATCCTGTAGACGGGTCTACTTGTAGCGCTGTAGTATTGTATACACCGAGCGTCGCCGACGACAAGTGTTGCCCGCCTGTGGACGAGCGCCGTCGACCCGCTGTTTCACGATCCCATGCAGGAACCCGTCGTCATGCATCCCTCCGATCTCGCCCCCCGCGTCGTGACCGCGCTTGCGCTTGCCACGGCTGCGTTGGGTGCCGTCCTGGCGCTGCCGGAGGGAGCACTAGCGGTGCTTGCTGCCCTGATTTCAATGGGCGTGTACTGGGAGTGGCTGGCCTTGAGTGGCGTGCGCGCCATTCCCCTGCGAATCGGCGGAGTGTTGCTGTGCGCAGTCGCCTGTCTGGTCATTTCCAGCGACACCGGCGGCTATCGCGCGGCGTGGATCTGGCTTGGCCTGGCGCTGTGGCTGGGAGCTTTCGCGTGGCTTCGCCACGCGGGCTTCTGCGCCAACGCGTCGCTTGTCGGTAGCCTCTTCAAGTCGACCATCGGGCTCTTGCTGGCGCTGGTAATGTTCACCGCCGCGACCTGGGTTCTGGAGCAGCCCCAAGGTCGCTTCCTGCTGCTGTACCTGATAGCGCTGGTCTGCACGCTGGACACGCTGTGCTACGTCCTTGGCAACTATGCCGGCGGGCTTGCCCGCTGGCCACTGATCGCACCCGGTGTCAGCCCGAACAAGAACTTCGGCGTCTTGCTCGCGGCACTTGCACTGACGTCGGTGTTGGGTGCGGGGCTTTTGTTGGCGCCCTGGGAGCTGGGCATGGGCGAGCGCGTGCTGGTATTCGCCGCGACGATGCCCGCGCTCAGCTTTGCGGCCATCGGCGACCTGTTCAGCAGCCTCATGAAGCGGCACGCACGCGTCAAGGACAGTGGTTGCGTGCTGCCCGGACACGGCGGCCTGGTCGATCGCCTCGATTCACTCCTGGCCGCGCTGCCGGTGTTCGTCGCGACACTGCTCGCATTTCACTGATCCTGTCCCACTTGCACGAGTCCCTTGCCGAATGAACCGCTCCCCCCACGTTGTCGCCGCGTCGACTCCCACGCCAGAATGGAGGGCGGCTGCACGATTCGCCTTGTTCGGCCTCCCGCTGGCATTTCTGGCCAGCATGGCGTGTATCCGTTGGCTGGACCTTCCAGCCGCCACCTGGATCCACCGTCATGGCCTGGACACGTACCCTTGGATGCTGCAGTTCCTGAGCGCTCCGATCCTCATTGCGCCAGGGGCTGCGCTGTTCCTGGTCGTGCATGCGATCCGCCGCGGCTACGGGCGCGGTGGGCAGGTCGAGCGGGCATATGCAGTAATCGCCGCCACCCTGCTTGTTGCGCTTGCGGTCAAGGACATGCTGAAGCGGGCATTCGGGCGCACGTGGCCCCGCAACGTCGTGGATCCTGGACCCGAGGCGATCTCGTCGGGCTGTTCTCCGTCCAGCCTTGGCTACATCAACGACGGCCTGCACGGTTTTCATGCGTTTGCCGGCGTCACCAAACCGTATCAAGCCTTCCCCTCTGGTTCGACGGTGGTGCTGCTGGCGACTGTCCTGCCGTTGATGGCGCTCTACCCCCGCCTGCGCCTTCCGCTGGCCATCTTCAGCTTGGTATCGTTCTGCGCCTACGTACTTACGAACACCCATTTCATTGGTGACGTCGTCGCTGGTGCTTACGTCGGCGCAGTCGCCGGCATGATCGCAACGGCTACGATCCGTTCGGGCAGGCCGTGACTGTTCTCCGGCGACGGATCCTGGACTCGCTGTGGCTTCGGGCCGCGCTGGGCACCATTGCAACCACGGCGCTGGTGTTGCACCTGGACCCGGGCAGCAGAATGCAGGCGTGGACTCCCGAGCTGGCGGCAGGGCCGGCACTCGCTGGCTTTCTGGTTACCGCAGCCCTGATCACGCTGCGCGCCTGGCGCTGGAACCTCATCCTCGGGGCTGGCGGGGCGGCACTCCCGGCCGGCGAGCTGGCGCGAATATACGGCGCCAGCTTCTTCCTCGGCTTGGTGAGTCCCGGCAAACTCGGTGAGCTGAGTCGAGTCTGGATGATTCGGCACCGACAGCCCGATCTCGGAGTGGCGGCGCTTTCGGTGGTCTTTGACCGTGCGTTCGACCTGGTGCCGTGCCTGCTCGTCATCGGACTATTCGGTGCGTTGGCGACGGTTACCGACAGTGGCATTGTCGACGCGATTCGCATCACCTTCGTGGTGTTCGCTGGCGTCCTTATCGCGCTGCTGCTCCGACCCGGCTGGTTGCAGCGACGGGTCGCCATCGCTGCCGCCCGTCTCCAGGCGCGCTCCGCCAACGGTGCTGCCAGGCCGGTTCCGGTCGTGGACAGTCGCTTCAGCCGCCGCACGCTGGTTGCGGCCACCGGGCTGTCGATCCTTTCGCAGGCACTGGCGATCCTCCAGGTCTGGCTGTTCGCACGCGCGGCCCAGGTCGAGATCGATGCGCTGTCTGTCTACGCCGTTGTGACGATGGCCACGGTGGTCGCGAGCCTGCCGCTTTCGGTTGCGGGCATTGGCACGCGTGAAGCCGCCGTGGTGCTCGCCCTCGGTGCTCTGGGCGTGCCAATCGCAAACGCCATGGGATTCTCATTGTTTTGGCTGATCAATTTCCTCGCGATGCTCGCCGCGACATTCGTGCTCTTCCTGCTGCGTCCACGCGTTCCGCCACAAGCCTCTGCTCCAAACGGCACTCAACCCTACCTAGAGAAACAGGGACCTGAATGAGAATTTTCGCGCTACTGATTCCGCTGCTATTGGGCGCGTGCGCCACGAGCACCCGCAGCATTCCTGCTCGGGAGGCCCACCTGGTCGCTCCCTCCCAGATTCTTGACGCCACCTGGCTCCAGCCGTCGGAAGCTCGTCCGGTTCGCGTGACCTTCGTTCGGGAGCGCGGCCTCCCGGGCCGGATGATGGGCACGGTGGTCGTCATCGACAATCAACCGGTCGCCCTGCTTCATCGCGAGCAGAAGGTGGTTGTCTATGTGGCGCCGGGTGAGCGCGCCTTCTCGATCGGCTACGCCAAACACCTGGAGAGCCGACCGCTGCTGAGGGCCCATTACAGGCTACGTGCGGAGGCCCAGTACCGGGTGGACCTTCGCCTGCACAATGGGCTCGAGCCCGAGTTCATCGCCGGCGAAGTCGACGCCGACGACCGGTGGCTGGCCGAACTGCCGACCCAGGCTGAGCTTGCGGCGGCGCCGTGTGAGCCGTTGACCGAATCGCCAGTCAATCAATGCCGATCGCCCCGCCCCGCGTTGCGCATGGTAGAGGGTCGAATCTGCTCCGATACCTGTCGCGACGCGCTGGCTTCGCCGATCACCGCCACCTGGAGCGATGTCGGCAACCTCGAGGAGTACGTTGAACCCGATGAGATCGGAACCCGCATTGATGCCGCCATCCGCGACACCAACCGACGCAACTGGTGGCTTGGTAACGTCGGGCGCCATATCGACCCCGAGCGCCGCTACGTGTACACGCGACTTGGCGGCTGGATCGACATCAAACACGTGGTTTCTACAACGAGTCATCCGCTGGTCTATGTGCCGGGTGCATCCTTGCTGTCGTCATGGGCTGTGGAGGTGGCGCAAGTCTGGGTCGCCCCGATGTCGGCATTTCTCGAAGAGGACCTGTTGTCCAACCGCATCGGCTCACGTGCCGCGCTCAAGTACCTGGTGGACCGGCGTCGTTCCCGCGGCGAGATCGCTCAGGAGATGATCCAAGCGCTGGAACCTCTTGGATTGGAACAGGCGAAGGCGGAGTTCGGTATTGACGACTAGTGCCCGCAAAGCAGCGGCCCCCGGCGCTGCACCTGGTTGGAGCGTCCAGGCGGGCGCCCGACCAGCGGTTCCGAGTCAGGTCCGGTGCGCGGTGTCCACCCGCCGCTGCGCGTCACGGCCACAGCCCAGGAAACGCGAGCTGTCGAGCCAGCCTGGATCAGGGTAGTAGGCGAAGATCAGCTGGCCCTGCTTGAGGGTGTCGATCACCCTGCGCGCCACTTCGGGACGCACCGCGGGGCAGCCGTAGCTGCGCCCCAGCCGGCCCTGCACCGCCGCGGCCAGCGGGTTCACGTAGGGCGCGCCGTGCATCACGATCAGCCGGTCGCGGGCGGCGTCGTTGACGCCCGGCTCCAGGCCGTCCATGCGCATCGAGTAGCCGTTGCCACCGTGGTAGGTCTCGCCGGTGCGGAACAGGCCGAGGCTGGACTGGTGGCTGCCTTCGCGATTGGAAAAATCGGTGGCGATGTTGCCGCCGCTGCCCTGGCCGTGCGCCACGTGTTCAGCGAACAGCAGCCGGCCCTGGTCCAGGTCGAACACCCACAGCCGGGGCTCGGTGGACGGCCGCGAGTAGTCGATCACCGCCAGCCGACGTGCCGACGGCGCGCTGGCCAGCGCGCATTCGCGCGCCTGCAGCGCCAGGGCCAGCACCCGGGCGTCGGCCTCGGGCGCCTGGGCCTGCAGCTTCTCGAGCAGCGTGGGCTTGGCCAGCGCCGGCCCGGCGGCCAGCAGGGCGGCGCAGGACAGGGTTCGCAGGAAGGCCATCAGGAGGTCTCCAGGGTCATTGCCCCTCAGCATGGGGCCGGGCCGGCGGGATTTCATCCCCCGCCTCGATCACGGTCAGCGCCGGGGCCCGGCGCAGGGCCTCGTCGGTGACCACCAGCGTGGCCCCGGGCACCAGGATGTCGTAGACCCGCGCCAGGAAACGCGGATCCGCGTCCAGGCCCGCCTGGCCCAGGACGCCGGCCGGGTCGTCGGCGCCGTCGCCCAGCACCCGCAGCCAGCGGCGGCGCGGCCGGTCCGGCAAGGAAGTGGCCGCATCGGGCTGCACGCCATCGAGCAGCAGGTAGGCACGGGTGCCGACGGGCGGCGTACCGGCCAGCTTCACCGGGCCGCGGCCGATCTCGACCCCTTCGCGCATCACCACCATTTCGCGGTCCGACAGGCTCAGCACCACGGTCACCTGGCCGGGCGGCGCCTTGCCGGACTGCCAGCTGAAACCCGCGCCGGCCGGCACTGGCAGCGACAGGTCGGCCACGCGCGTGCCCACGGTCGGCGCGGGCGGGCTTGCCGGGAACAGGCTGGGGTCGGCAAGCATCGGCACGCGGGCGGGGTCGTCGGTGATGACCACGGTCATGCCGCGCGTGGTCACGTCATAGAGTTTCTCGGCGAAGGCCTCGGGCAGGCGCACGCAGCCATGCGAGGCTGGATAACCCGGCACCCGCCCGGCGTGCAGCGCGATGCCGTCCCAGGTAAGCCGCTGCATGTACGGCATCGGCGCGTCGTCGTAGAGGTTGGAATAGTGCTCGCGCTTTTTCTGCAGCACGCTGAACACGCCGGTGGGCGTGTCGTACCCGGGTTTGCCGGTGCTGGCGGTGGCGACGCCGATGCGCACGCCGTTGCGATACACGTAGGCGCGCTGCTCCGGAAGGCTGACTAGCACCAGCACCGGACCCACCGGCGCCAGTTCCGGCGTCCACAGGTATTCACCGGGCAGCAGGCGCAGCGACGCGCCCGCGACCGGCGCGGCGGTGGCCGCCGTCGCCACCGACAGCACGGCCAGGCAGGCAAGCAATCCCAGGGTGATACACCGGCGCATCTACCGCTCCCGCTCCCGAATGACGCCATGCTACGCGCCATGCCGGGCCGGCGGGTTCAGAAACAAAAACGGCCCGAATCCGTTCGGGCCGTGCCTGCGAAGACGAACCTGTTGGTCCCGAACCCACTCTGTGAAGGTTCCAGGGTCGCCGTGCCGTTGGAGAGAGAGTTTGGCATCGCGGACGGCGACATCTTGGACCGGGACGACGCCCTCGCCGTGTGCATGGATTGCGATTGCAATAGTCACGCAAAGCCTTGTTTTGAAGGGTTTTCTGAACCATTCCGAACTGTCCGCGCGGACGTCCGCGTGGACATGACCTCCTGCATATGCCGGCCGCGGGCGCACGTGCAAACTGGGGAAATGTCCCCGCGGATATCCGTCGATGTGCCCGGCTGCACTTTTCTCCACCGCTGAGTTCCACCGCCTGGGTTTCGCCGGCGCGGTCGTTCCGGTGGCCGAACGTTTCCACGTGGTCGTCGCCGCCGCACGCGGCGCGCAGGTGGACATTCCCGCCGGCTGGGCCTCGGCCTGGTGGGTGCTGCAGGGCAGCCTGGGCGTGCAGGCGCCTGCCTTCCAGGGCGAGGTCGCCAAGGGCCGCTTGCTTGCCTGGCAGGACGGCCCGCTGCGGCTTTCGGCGCCGGGCAAGGTTGGCGCGATCGGCATCGCCGGCCCCGCGCACCTGTGGGCACGTCGCCTGCGCGACCAGCCCGGCGGCAGTGACCGCCTGCTGATGCCCTGGCAGGTTCGCCCGGGCCGCGAGCTTCGTCGCCTGATGCTGCGCGTCGCCCGCCTGTCCCGGCACGGCCAGCCGCGCAACGAAGCGGCGCTGGGCGCGCTGGTCGCGGCCGTTCACGAAAGCCAGGCACCGGTGCGCATCTACCTGGACGCCTGCAGCGGCCGCACGCGGCAGCGGCGCGAACAGGTGCTGCTGCGCCTGATGCGCGTGCGCCACCTGATCACCTTCGGCCGCCCGGCCAGGCTCGACCTCACCAGCCTGGCCGAAGTCGCCAACTATTCGCCGACCCACCTTATCCGCCTGTACCGCGAAGTGTTTGGTGAAACGCCGCTCGAACACGCCAACCGCCTGCGCGTGCTGCGGTCCTGGGCCTTGGTGCGCGACACCCGCATGCCCATCGGCGACATCTCGGAAGTGATCGGCTTCGAAAGCAAGAGCGCGTTCTGCCGCTCGTTCAAGGCCAACTTCGGCACCACCACCTCGCAGGTTCGCCGCGCCGGCGCGGCCTGAAGGCCCCGTCGCCGGCGCCGGCCACCGCTCCCCGCGCCACGAAAAAGGCCCGCGATTTCCATCGCGGGCCTTGTCTTCCGTGCCGCGGCGCCTTCGGGGTGGCGCCGCGGACCGGGGACCTCAGAACGTCTGCGTGTAGCGCAGGTAGGTCGTGCGACCGTAGGCGTCGTACAGGTAGAAGTTCCACGGCCGGCCGTCGAAGGCCACCAGTTCGGGGTAGCGGTCACCCACGTTGGTGGCACCGACGGTGATGGTGCCGTTCCACGGCGCCTGCCAGGACAGCTGCACGTCGTTGGTGGCGTAGCCGCCGACCGGGCCGTTTTCACCGATGTAGTTGATGTTCCAGCCGGCGGTGAAGTCGCCGAAGGTCCAGGTGTTGTTCAGCGAACCGCGGCGGTCCGGGTAGCCGTTGATGTCCAGGAACTCGGTGACGTTGCCCAGGCCGTCGTCGATGTCGTAGCTGTTGATGTACGAGATCGTCAGCTGGTTGCGCAGCTGGCCCCAGGCACCGAGGTCGAAATTGGTGTTCATCCGGAAATCGATGCCGTCGGTGTCCAGCGTGCCCTGGTTGGCGTAGCCGGCCACGATCTGGTCGATCGAACCATTGGCCCGGCGGGTGATGCTCATGCCCGGCGGGATCGGGCCGTAGGTGGCCGGATCCAGGTCGGAGTTGATGATCGCCTGCGGGGTGATCTGGTTGATCGTGTTCTCGACCTCGATGGCGTAGTAGTCCACCGAGAAATCAAGCCATTCCAGCGGGTCCCAGACCAGGCCGACGCTGAACTGCGTGGACTGCTCCGACTCCAGCTCGGGATTGGCCTGGAAGAAGGTGTCCACCTGCAGCTGGCAGTTGGCCGGCTGGCCCAGGGCGATGCAGGACTGGGGGTCGTTGACCGGTTCGGCCGAGAAGGTGGTCTTCTGGGTCAGGATGTCCAGGCCCGGGGCGCGGAAGCCCTGGCCGTAGGAACCACGCAGGGTCAGGGTTTCCAGCGGCTGCCAGCGCATGGCGACCTTGGGCGAGAAGTCGTTGCCGTAGTCGCTGTAGGAGTCGAAGCGGCCGGCGAGGGTCACGTCGAAGTTGCTGGTGAACGGCAGCAGCCACTCGAAGTACGCCGCCTTGGCGTCGCGCGAACCGGCCGAGGAATTGCCCGACGAACCCAGCACCAGGCCGGCCTCGGACAGCGAGTCGTACTGGTCGACCAGGGTGTCTTCGCGGTATTCGACGCCGAACACGCCGTTGGAGGTGCCGCCGCCCATTTCGAACAGGTCGAAGCTGAGCAGGGCGTAGATCTCGTCGGTGGTCCAGCGCGAGTCACGGCTGATCGTCGCCTGCATGCCCGACAGCACGTCCGGGTCGGCGGCGTACGGGTCGGACAGGTCGTAGTCGCCGTTGTTGGCGGCTTCGTTGGCCAGGGTGGCGACGATGTAGCCGCGGCCCAGTTCGACGTACTTGTAGTCGGTGCGGCGCAGGCCGAAGTCCAGGCCGATGGTGTCGGTCAGCTGGCCCTGGAAGCCCACCAGGTAGTCGGCATTGGTGGTGTCGGTCCAGTTGTCGCGGTTGCCGGCGGCGGCGAAGCGGTGGAAGTAGTACGTCGGCAGGCCGTCGGTGGTGCCGGGGGCGCAGCCGCCCGGGCCGCAGGCAACGCCGCCGTTGATGTCGCTCTGGGTGCCGTCGTCAACGACCACCACGCCCGGGACCGGCGCGTAGCGGCCGAAGGTTTCGACCTTGGTCATCGTGGCGGCGCCGTAGACCGACCAGTTGTCGTTGATCTGGTGGTCGGCGCGGATGAACACCGAGGTGTTGTCCACCTTGGCGTCGTTGGCGGCCACCGAATTGAAGTTGAACGAGCACAGGCCGTTGCCCAGGAAGTAGAACGCACCCTGGTCGCAGCTGAAGCCCGGCACGGCCTCGATCGCCTGGGTGTCCCAGTTGTAGTAGTTGTTGCCGTAGGTGGACACGCCCGGGGTCTGGCCGCCGATCTGGTCGCGGGTGAAGACCATGCCGCGCTTGGAGGAAGCCGCGCCGCCGATCACGCGGGTGCGGTCGGACGAGGAGCCGAACACCACCGACATGTCCTGCAGGTCGCCGCCGGTGACTTCGGTCGAACCGATCCCGTAGCGGATCTCGGCGCCGTTGAAGTCCTTGCGCAGGATGATGTTGACCACGCCGCCGATCGCGTCGGAGCCGTACACGGCGGAGGCGCCGTCGGACAGGATTTCGATGCGCTCGACCGCCGCCAGCGGAATGGCATTGAGGTCGGAGCCCGAGGACGCCGACATCGGGTTGGTCGGGGCCCGGCGGCCGTCGATCAACACCAGGGTGCGGCCCGAGCCGACGCCGCGCAGGTCGATGGTGGCCAGCGACTGGGCCGAAGAACCCGACTGCGGCTTGAAGTTGCCGAACGAGGCGAAGGTCGAGTCGCGCAGCACGTCGGCCACGGAAACGTCGCCGGAAGCGTCGATGTCGGCGCGGTCGATGACGACCACGGGCACCGCGCCTTCGATGTCGGCGCGCTTGAGGCGCGAACCGGTGACTTCGATGGTGTCGAGGGTCGCGGCGTCTTCTTCCGACTCCTGCGCGAATGCGCTGGTCGTCGCCAGGGCGCCGGCCGAAACCGCCGCCATCGCCAGCAGCGCGCGCTGGATGGACGCGGAAAGCGTACGGGATTGCATCTTGTCTTACTCCACTGCTCAAGGCCGGAAGGCCGGAACGGTGATGTTTACAAGTGCTTAACAAAATGACAGTAGCGGCCCTGACCACGAACCGTGCGCGGGATTCGCATTTCGATGTGCCGGCATTGGGATTTCCGTTCAGCGCGCCGCCGGCCGGGCACCCGCCCGCGGCCGTATGCTTGGCTTACCGCCCACCGGAGCCCGCCATGGAAACGAAAACCGTACAGGTGTTCCTGCGCCAGCAGTCCGGCTACGCCTTCACCGTCGAGTTCGGCGAAGGCATCGCCGACCTGGCCACCGACGAACCGGCGCCCCTGGGCGAAGGCAAGGGCCCCAACCCCTCGCGCCTGCTGATGGCCGCGATCGCCAACTGCCTGGCCGCCAGCCTTACCTTCGCGCTGAGCAAGTTCGGCAACCAGCCGGGACCGATCTCGGCCACCATCACCGGCGAGATGGCCCGCAACGACCAGGGCCGCTGGCGCATTCCCAAGGCCGTGGCCGAACTGACCCTGTCCGAGGGCCCAGGGGAACTCAAGCACCTCGAGCGCATCCTGGCCCAGTTTGAGGAGTTCTGCGTGGTCACCCAGAGCGTGCGCCAGGGCATCGAGGTCGAGCTGGTGGTGCGCGACCACGACGGCCGCGTGCTGCTGGGCAACAAGTCCTTCGAAGGCGGCGCCTGATCCGCGCCGGACCCGGCGCTCAGGCCAGCCAGTCGTCCTGCAGGTCGGCGATCGGCCGCGGCTTGCTGAAGTGGTAGCCCTGGAACTGCCGGCAGCCGATTTCGTGCAGCACGTCGCGCTGGGCCGGGTCTTCGACGCCTTCGGCCAGCACTTCCAGGCCCAGGCTCTGGCCCAGGGAAATGATGGTGCGCACGATGGCCATGTCGTTGGGGTCGACCAGCAGGTCGCGCACGAAGCTGGTGTCTATCTTGAGCATGTCCAGCGGCAGGCGCTTGACGTAGTTGAGTGCCGAGTAACCGGTGCCGAAGTCGTCCAGCGCGATGCGCACCCCGCCGTCGCGCAGCGCCTTCAGGCGCGTGATGGCCTGTTCGATGTCGGCCACCAGTTCGCTTTCGGTCAGTTCGAGTTCCAGCCGGCCCGGCGGCAGGCCTGAGCCGGCCAGGGCCGCCAGCACGCCGGGAACGAAATCGGGCTGGTGCAGTTGCCGGGCGCTGACGTTCACCGCGATGCGCAGGCCCGCCGTCTGTGGCCGGGTGGCCAGGTGCTTGAGTTGTTCGATCGCCTGGCGCATGACCCAGTCACCCAGGGGAACGATCAGGCCGGACGCCTCGGCCAGCGGGATGAAGCTGGCCGGCGGCACCAGCCCGCGGCGCGGATGCTGCCAGCGCACCAGGGCTTCGAGTCCGAGCAGCTTGCCGGCGCCGTCGACCTGGGGCTGGTAGTGCAGCACGAATTCACCGCGGTCCAGGCCGACGCGCAGGTCGGCTTCCAGCGAAGCACGCGCGGCCGCGGCTTCCTGCATCTGGGCCATGAACTGGCGCATGCGGTTGCCGCCGGCGGCCTTGGCCTCGGACAGGGCCAGGTCGGCGTGGCGCAGCACTTCGTCGGCGCTGGCCCCACCGAACAGGGTGGCGCCCAGGCTGGCGGTGCCGTGGTAGCGCTGTCCGGCCACGTCGCCGGGCACGCTTATCGCATCAAGCACGCGCTGGCCCAGGGCGGCCGCCTGCTTCTGCGCGCCGGCCGGCGACGGCGGCAGGCCATCGATGAGGATGCCGAACTCGTCGGCCCCCAGGCGGGCAAGCGTCTGGCCTTCGTGCAGCAGCGGCCGCAGCCTTTGCGTCACCTGCCGCAGCCACTCGTCGCCGGCCTGGTGCCCGCGGGTGTCGTTGAGCTCCTTGAAGCGGTCGAGGTTGAGCACCACCAGGACCCCTGCCGAACCATCCCGGCGGCTGTTGGCGATGGCCGCGCGCAACAGCTCGAGGAAGTGCTTGCGGTTGGGCAGCTGGGTCAGCGGATCGAACAGCGCCAGGCGTTCGATTTCCTGCCGCATCACGTGCTGTTCGGTGATCTCGGTGGAAATGCCGCACAGCGCGTCCACCTTGCCGTCGGCGCCCAGCAGCGGGATCTTCACCGACAGGTAGGCGTGTTCGATGCCGCCGTCGCTGCGGGCGCGGTTGACTTCCTCCAGCGCCAGGCGCTGCCCGTCGCGGACCACCTTCAGGTCGTTGTTGCGCAATTCGTCGACGGTGGCCTGGTCGTAGAAGTCCTCGTCGCCGCGACCGACCACGTCCGCGGCCTTCATGCCGAACAGCTGCGCCAGCTTCCGGTTGACGTAGCGATAGCGCAGCCTGGCGTCCTTGATGTAGACGTGCGCGTCGACGCTGTCGAGGATGGCGGTGAGCTGTTGTTCGCTGGCCGCCAGTGACTGCGTCTTTATCCGCACCTCGCGCCGCAGCAGGCTGATGCCGGCCAGCGCCAGCAGCATGGCGCCGGTCGCGCCGGCGAAGAGCCAGTAAACGTAGTCCGGCAGGCCAGGTTCGATGCCGGGCGCGCCCCAGCGCCGCAGGATGCTGAAGTACGGCGAGTCGGCCCGGCCCTGCCACCGCGACAGGTGCGAATCGATGGCCCGCAGCAGGTCGGCGTTGTCGCCCACGCGGCTG
The DNA here is from genome assembly GCF_014643775.1 of Arenimonas soli. GTDB lineage: Bacteria > Pseudomonadota > Gammaproteobacteria > Xanthomonadales > Xanthomonadaceae > Arenimonas > Arenimonas soli. The sequence goes on along the minus strand of NZ_BMKC01000002.1, from coordinate 420,367 downwards.
GCGTAATAAAGCCGGGACGGGGCGAACAGGATGGGGGTCTCGCCCAGGCCGCGTTCGCTGGCCGAGCGCGAGCCGAAGAAGTGGTTGGTGGCCATGGCGTCCGCCTCGCCGGCCACCGTGGCGGCCAGCGCGGCTTCCATTGAATCCACCACCAGCCAGTCGACCTGCAGCCCGAAGTCGTGCGCCGCTTCGCCCAGGTAGGTTTGCTGCACCGAGCCGGCGAGCACGGCGACCCGGTGGCCGTCGAGGTCGAGCAGGGAATCGAGCCGCAGGCCGGGCCGGGTGTACACCTGGCTCCAGCTGCGCAGGGCCGGCACCTCGTGCATCGCGAAGCGCAGCGCACGTTCGTCGGTGTGGGCCATGTCCGGAAGCAGGTCCAGTTCGCCGGCCGCCAGCCGCGCCAGGCAGGCCTCCCACTGGCAGGGTACGGGCCGAAGGGTCCAGCCTTCTTCGCGGGCGATTTCCGCCAGCAGGTCACCTAGGATGCCGCTGGCCCGGCCGTGCTTGTCCAGCAGCAGCTTGGGCGGATTGTCGTACACGCCGACCCGGACGTCGCGGGCCGTCGCGGCCAGCGACCCGAAGGCCAGGCAGCCGGCGGCGAGCAGCAGGCAGGTTCGCGTGAATCGAGCCATGGCAGGGAGTCTGCCGCAATTCGGGCGTTTTTAGGTGACGGCTCAGCCGCCCTTGCGGGCGTCGAGGATCAGGCGGGCCATGGCCGCGTCGCCTTTTTCGATCAGTTCGACCGGGGTGAACTGGAAGCCGGTGACCACCATGGCCTCGCCCACGCACCACTCGCGCTGTTCCTTGTTGAAGCTGGCGGCGCCGGCGGCCGCGGCCTGCAGCAGGTCGGCCGTGGGCACGGTGTCCTGGGGTTCGGGCGCGCGCTTGCCGGGCGCCGGGCCGGCGGCGGTCTTGCCGGCCTCGGTCTTGAGCCAGGCCACGCGGGCCAGGGCGACGGCGAGCCGGTCGCCGCCGTCCTTGAGTCCCGGCGCGGCGTCGGCGAGGGCGCCAAGCAGCGCGTCGCGCTCGACTTCCAGCGAATGCTGGGCTTTTTCGAGCTGGGCGATGCGCGCTTCGGCGGCCTTGACCATGCCTTCGAGCTGGATGATCTCGTTGGCCGGGTCGGCCAGGGTCTTGGCGCCCAGCAGGCGCATCACCTTTTCGCCCATGCGGGCATGGATGGCCGGGTCTGAGAACTTCAGGTCGCGGGCGGCGGTCTGCCAGGCCAGGGCGACCTGGCTGACGGTCTGGGTTTTTTCGGTCGGCGGGGCGTCGCTGGCCTGCGTGGAGACGGCGGGCTTGGGCGCCAGGCTGGCGTTCGCGGCCTGCTGGATAGCCAGGTCCAGGCGCTCGCAAAGCTCGGTTTTCTGGAAGTCGCGCGCGAGCTTGCGCAGCTCGATGCGGCAGTCGATCAGCAGGGCGCGCAGGTCCTTCATGGGGTCATTCTATGCCTGCCCGGGGTCGGGCGCGCGTCAACGCGAAAGCAGGAAGTGCAGCAGGTTGTTCTGGAAGTAGGGGTTGACCGACAGCTGGTCGTGGCGTTCACACAGGAAGAAGGTCTGCGCGAAGGGATAGCTGTCGTAGGCCGCGCCCATGCCCGCCACGCGGCCGCGGCCCAGCTGCGAATCCCGGGTCACCAGGCCGTCGCCGGGCTGCATCAGCAGGCGTTCGTAGTCCACGCCGTCGACCCTGGCCTGAACGTTATCGGGCCGCACGACCAGGCTCCTGAGGCCGTCCTTTTCGTCGAGCACGGCCCGGCCGGGGGTCAGGGTGCAATCGCCGCCGAACAGCGCCACTTCCACGCCGTTGCTCTGGATCGGTTCGCCCAGGGCCAGGTGCAGCTTGCGGGCCCGTTCAAGATGGCGGGCGAAGGTGGCATGCAGCGCGGCCAGCTGCAGGGCGCCGGTTTCGGGGCCATGCGCGGCGGCCACCACGCGGGCTTCGACCTCGGGCGAAAAAACGCCCCAGCGATGGCGGCGCCAGGTGTCCACGCTGTAGATGTCCAGGTCCACCAGCTCGCCGTCCGGCCCGTGGATGACCCTGGCGTCGGGGTGCGGCAGCGTTTCGAAGGGCGTGGCGAAGGTGGCCAGCACTTCCACCGGCACGGTGCGGAAGGCGATCTTCACGCCCTGCTGCAGGCGTTCGAGGCTGATCACCGAGCCCAGGTTGGGCGTGCCCAGCAGCACCATGCGGCGGATGCGGTGCGCGCCCTCGTCCCAGGGCGTGAATTCGTTGCGGTCGAGGATGTCCTGGGGACCGTAGCGCAGGTAGTAGCTGGCGATCAGGCCGCCGTTGCTGTGCGCCAGCACGTCCACCGGCAGGTCGGGGTCGCGGTAGTCGCGGCGGATCTGTTCGACCATCTCGTGCAGCTGGCGCACGGCGTGGATGTTTTCCTTGCGCCAGTCGTAGAGCAGCACGTAATAGCGCCGACGGTCGTTTTCACCGCGCACCGGCTGCCCGGGTTCGGCGCGACGGAAACGGCCCACGTCTTCGAGCGCCTTGATCAGCGCCTCGTAGTAATCGGTGCGGGCCACGCCGTAGAACAGGTCGCCCGGGACCAGGCCGCCGCCGCGCTGTTCGACGTCGCGTACGCGCGCCAGTTCGCGGTAGTTGCTGAAGGCCAGCGTGCCCAGGCCGCCCGGCCAGTACTCCTTGCCGGTGTCGCGCTCGACCAGGGTCGAACCCATCAGGCCGTGGATGAGGATGACCGGCGGCTGGGCCTGGTTGCGGGTGTCTTCTTCGTAAAGGCGCGCCAGGTCCGGGCGCGTGGCCGCGCCGCCGCAGCCCGCCAGCAGCACGCTGGCGAACAGCAGCCAGGGCAGCCTTCGCAGGAGGGTTTTCATGAGGGCCGGGATTTTCACACGGCCCGCATGAACATGGACACCGCCGGAAGTCCTGCCCTGGCTCAGGCGGCGGCGGTCTGCGACAGGGCCGGGTAGTCGGAGTACCCCTCCGGGCCCGGCGTGTACAGCTTGTCGGCCTGCATATCGGCCAGCGGTGCCTTCGCCGCCAGGCGCGCCGGCAGGTCGGGGTTGGCGATGAAGGGGCGGCCGAAGGCGATCAGGTCGGCGCGGCCCGCGGCCAGGTCGGTTTCCGCGCGCGTGGCGTCGTAGTCGCCGGCCAGGATCAGCGTGCCGGGGAAACGGCGGCGGGTTTCATCCACCACCTCGTCGGGCACGGCGCCCGGCGTGGCGATCAGGCTCAGGTAGGCCAGGCCACGTTCGGCCAGCGCGTCCACCAGGGCCAGGTATTCCTCGCGCTCGCCTTCGAAGTTGGCGGCCAGGTCGTTGAAGGGGTTGAAGGGCGACACGCGCACGCCCACGTGGTCCGCGCCGATCGCGCCGACGACCGCGTCGACCAGTTCCAGCAGGAAGCGCCGGCGGTTTTCGCCGCTGCCGCCGTAGGCGTCGCTGCGCTGGTTGGATTTGGGGTTCAGGAACTGGCCCGGCAGGTAGCCGTTGGCGGCGTGCACTTCGACGAGATCAATGCCGGCCTCGCGCGCCAGCAGCGCCGCACGCACGTATTCGTCGCGGGTGGCGGCGATGTCGGCTTCGCTCATCTCGCGCGGCGCGGGGTGGTCCTGCATGCCCTGGGTGTCGGTCCAGATCTGGCCGGCGGCGGCGATGGCAGACGGGCCCAGCAGCTCGGCGCCTTCGGGCAGGTTGGCCGGGTGGCCGATGCGGCCGCTGTGCATCAGCTGCAGGGAAATGCGGCTGCCGCCTTCGTGCACGGCCTTGGCCACCGCGGCCCAGCCGCGGGCCTGATCGGCGGTGAACAGGCCGGGGATGCGCGAGTAGCCCAGGCCGTTGGGCGAAGGCGAGGTGCCTTCGGTGATGACCAGGCCGGCGCTCGCGCGCTGGCCGTAGTACGTGGCCATCAGGGCGCTGGGGACGTTGCCGGGGGCGCGCGAACGGGTCATCGGCGCCATCACGATGCGGTTGCGCAGGGACAGGCCGGCAAGGCGGGTCGGGGAATGCAGGGCGGATTTCATGGCAGGGACTCCGGTGGGATGGCAACAGGATGGAGATCCACGCCGGCGAAACAAAGCCGGCTGGCTGGCACGTATCGTTGCAGTGGTGAACTCATTCAGCGGACCGGGGGCCAGTCGGCAGACGCCCGCCCCGCCCTGCGCTACGCTCGGGACATCCCCTACGCGGAGACACCGGATGCGCCTGATCAGACCCCTGTCGCTGGCCCTGGCCGGCCTGTTCGCCCTTTCGGCCTGCGCCACCCCGTCCCAGGACCCGCCGCCGGCCGATGAAAGCGCCGATGGTTTCGCCGCCGCACCGCCCCCGCCCGCCATGGACGAGGCTGGCACCAACGAGGAAGCCCCCATGACCTGTGACGCCAAAGCCGGCCAGTGGGCCGTGGGAAATGTCGCCGACGAGGCCCTGGTGGCCCGGGTGAAAGCCGACACCGGGTCGGACCGGGTGCGGGTGATCAAGCCCGGCATGATGGTGACCATGGATTACCGGGAAGACCGCGTGAACCTGGACGTGGACGATGACGGCAAGGTCCTGACGGTGCGCTGCGGCTGAATCCATGCGCCTGCTGGCCCACCAGGTCCTTCGGCGCGTCGCGCTGTGGTCGACCCTGGCGGTGGTTGGCGCCACCGGCCTGGGTTACGCCTATGCCTGGCAGTATTCGCACGACCGCGCCCTGGAGCAGCTGCGCCGGCACGCCGAGCTCCAGGGCCTGCAGGAAGAGCAGGCCTTCCGGGATGCCATCGCGCACCTTGAGGTGTTCCGGGCCGAGTTCCTGCGCCGCTACCAGGACCGCGCCGTGGACTACGGCGCGCGTTTCGACGCGATGTACCAGGTCGGCGAAGACGGCGCCGTCCGGCTCGACCGGTCCTATTTCCGCGGCCACCGCCACGACGACGGCCGCTACGCGATCCACACCACCGGTTTCCTGGGTCGGCGGGCGGCGCCGCCCGACGAGGACCTGCGCCGACGCGCCGTGATCACCACCGACCTGGTGGCCGAACTGGGCCCCGCCTGGCGCGAACCCTTCGCCAACCTGCATGCCTCGCTGCCGGACAACGGCCTGGTGATCCACTGGCCGGGCGTGCCCTGGGGACTGCAGGCCGCGCCGGACCTGGACGTGACCGAAGGCGAGGTCATCGCCGGTACGCGCCCCGACAAGAACCCCAGCCGCGAGGCGGTGTGGTCGGGCCTGTACTTCGACAAGACGGCCCGGCAGTGGACGGTGACCGTGCAGCTGCCGGTGGACCACGACGGCCGGCACCTGGTGAATCCCAGCCACGACATCCTGCTCGACGACATCCTGGCGCGCCTGGGCCGCAGCCGCCTGGTCGGCGCGCAAACCCTGCTGCTCGGTCCCGGTGGCCACCTGATCGCCGGGCCGGACACGCTTTCCGAAGGCGACGAGGAGCGGGGCATCCTGCATGTAAATGACCTCGACGACCCGTTTCCCGCCCGCGTTCACCGGCTGGCCAACGAACATTTCCAGCAGGGCCACTCGGCCCACGTGATGCAGGACGAGGAAAGCGGCGCCTACGTGGTGTTCACCCGCGTCAGGGGTCCGGACTGGCGGCTGGCGACGATCTACCCGTCCGAACAGGTGGCCGGTGCCGCCCACCGTGGCGCGGCGATGATGCTGGCGCTGGGCCTGGCGCTGCAGCTGATCCTGCTGGTGGTGGTGGGCACGGTGCTGGGCCGGCGCGTCAGCGAGCCGGTGCGGCGCCTGCGCGACGCCGCTGATCGTTTCGCCAGGGGCGAACCGATCGAGGCCACGGTGACCAACCTGCCGCTGGACGAGGAAAACGAAATCGGCAGCCTGTCGCGCAGTTTCCACGAGCTTGCCCGCCAGGTGGAACAGCGCCAGGTCGAGCTTGAAGGCACCGTCGAGGACCGCACCCGCGAGCTGGCCACGGCCAACCGCCGGCTTGAGCAGCTGACCCGCACCGACAGCCTGACCGCGCTTCCCAACCGCCGCGCCTTCGACGACGACCTGGCGCAGCTGCTGGCACATCCCGAGCCGCTGTCGGGACTGGCCCTGGGCATGCTGGACGTGGACTACTTCAAGCCCTACAACGACACGCTGGGCCACGAGGCCGGCGACCAGGCGCTGCGCAAGGTCGCCGACGTGCTGGCCGGCCAGGTCCGCCGCGACGTGCGCTGCTACCGCTACGGCGGCGAGGAGTTCGCGCTGGTGTTCACCGCGATCGCGGTGCCGCACGCCGAACGCATCCTGCGGCGCATCCTGGAAGACATCGTCGGCGCCGCCATCGAACACCCGGCCAGCCCGCTGGGCGTGGTGACCGTCAGCGCCGGGCTGGCGAAAAGTTACGACCCGGACGTGGATGCCGCCTCGCTGGTGCGCGCGGCCGACCGCCAGCTTTACGCGGCCAAGGCCAGCGGCAGGAACCGGGTGGCCTCGGACTGAGCCCGCGGTTCAGTGCGAAAAAAGCACCGGCGTGCGCGTGCCTTCGAGCACCGTGCGGGTGACGCCGCCGAAGACCTGCTCGCGCCAGCGTGAATGGCTGAAGCCACCCATCACCACCAGGTCGGCGACGCAGGCCCGGGCGTGGTCGAGGATGGCCTGGCCGGTGCTGTGGCCGCCGCGTTCGACTTCCACCACCTCGGCCTGGCAACCATGCCGCGCCAGGTGGCGGGCGATGTCCGACCCCGGCGCTTCCCCGTAACCCAGGGCCGTGGACTGCGGGTTGACCACCAGCACGTCCACGCGGGCGTCGCGCGGCAGCCAGGGCAGGGCGTCGTGCACGGCGCGGCTGGCTTCGCGCCGCGGCTGCCAGGCAATCACCACCCGGCGCGGCGGCACCATCAGGGTCACGCCGTCGGGCACCAGCAGCACCGGCCGGCCCGAGTGCATCAGCAGGGCATCGAAACTGGTGCCGAAGCGCGAGCCCGGGGCGCCGGGCGCCGGCCCGCCGAACACGCACAGGTCGGCGTGCCGGGCGTGCAGCGCGGCCACTTCCTCAGGCCAGGCCAGGGGCGAATCGGCCACCCGCACGTCATGGGAAACGCCGGCGGCTTCGAGCTTCCCGCGGGCGCCGGCGGCCGCCTCCTCGGCGGCCTTGCGCAGGGCTTCGAAGCCGGCCTGGTCCAGGCCGACGGCGGTGACGCCCCACTCGCTGGCGAAGGGCACCGGCGCATGCGCCACGGCCAGGGCCGCGACATGGGCATCGTGGGCCTTGGCCAGGGCAATGGCGGCGGCCAGGGCGGCGGCATCGGCGGGCGTGCCCTGCAGGAAAACGAACAGGTCGCGGATCATGGCCAGTCTCCTCGGGAGGCGGCAGGGGATGGGACCACCCTACGCGCGCGGCGCACGGTGGCGTTGACGTGGGTCAAGCCTACGCCGGTGTCCCGTCTCACGAAATGAGACGGCCGGGGCGGCTAATGAACGCCCCTCGCTGCATCGAAGCCCCCATGCCCGCCAACGCCCTCGCCCGCCACGACGCCCGCGACCTCGCCCTCGCGGCCCAGGAACCGGAAGACTCGCCGCTGGCGCCACGCGTGCGCGACCCCCGGCAGCTGGCCAGCCGCCTGCAGGCCAAGTACGCCGACCGGGTCACCGGCCACTTCGTGCAACCCGCGCGCGAAGGCCGCTATGCGCCGCTACCCGACGACCTGCCGCCGGCGCTGGCGTCGGCGCTGCGTGCGCGCGGCATCGGCCAGCTCTACAGCCACCAGTCCCAGGCCTGGGACGCGGCCCGGGCCGGCAAGAATTTCGTGGTGGTCACGCCCACCGCATCGGGCAAGAGCCTGTGCTATTCGCTGCCGGTGGTGGCGGCGGCGATGCAGCAGCAGGCCAAGGCGCTGTTCCTGTTCCCGACCAAGGCCCTGTCGCAGGACCAGGTGGCCGACCTGCTGGAACTCAACCGCGCCGGCGACCTGGGCCTGCGCTGCCACACCTTCGACGGCGACACGCCCGGCGACGCCCGCCAGGCCATTCGCCTGCACGCCGACCTGGTGGTGTCCAACCCCGACATGCTGCACCAGGCGATCCTTCCGCATCACACCAAGTGGGCGCAGTTCTTCGAGAACCTGCGCTACGTGGTCATCGACGAAGTGCATACCTACCGCGGCGTCTTCGGTTCGCACCTGGCCAACGTGCTGCGCCGGCTCAAGCGGGTCTGCGCGTTCTACGGCGCCAACCCGCAGTTCATCCTGTGCTCGGCGACCATCGGCAATCCGCAGCAGCATGCCCAAGCGCTGGTGGAGGCGCCCATCGAGGCCATCACCGAGTCGGGCGCGCCGGTGGGCGAAAGACACCTGCTGCTGTGGAACCCGCCGGTGGTGAACCCCGACCTGGGCCTGCGCGCCTCGGCGCGTTCGCAGTCCAACCGCATCGCCCGCCTGGCCATCCGCGCGGGCCTCAAGACCCTGGTGTTCGCGCAGTCGCGCACGATGGTCGAGGTGCTTACCAAGTACCTGAAGGACGTCTTCGACCACGACCCGCGCAAGCCGCCGCGCATCCGCGCCTACCGCGGCGGCTACCTGCCCAACGAGCGCCGCGAGGCCGAACGCGCGATGCGCGCCGGCAACGTGGACGGCATCGTCAGCACCTCGGCGCTGGAGCTGGGCGTGGACATCGGCGCGCTCGACGTCGTGGTGCTCAACGGCTACCCGGGCTCGGTGGCGGCCACCTGGCAGCGCGTGGGCCGCGCGGGCCGGCGCCAGCAGCCTTCGCTGGGCGTGCTGGTGGCGTCCTCGGACCCGCTGGACCAGTACCTGGTGCGGCATCCGGGCTTTTTCGAGGCCGCCAACCCCGAACACGCGCGCATCGCGCCCGACCAGCCGCTGATCCTGCTCGACCACCTGCGCTGCGCCGCTTTCGAGCTGCCTTTCCTGCGCGGCGAATCCTACGGGCCGCTCGACCCCTCGCCCTGGCTCGACGTGCTGGCCGAAACCGGCGTGCTGCATTGCGAAGGCGAACGCTGGGACTGGATCGCCGACAGCTACCCGGCCAACGCGGTGTCGCTGCGCTCGGTGGCCGACGGCAACTTCGTGGTGGTCGACCGCACCGATGGCCGGCAGAAGATCATCGCCGAGGTGGACTATTCCGCCGCGGCGCTTACCTTGTACGAAGGCGCCATCCACATGATCCAGTCGGTGCCCTTCCAGGTGGAACGCCTGGACTGGGAGGGCCGCAAGGCCTACGTCACCCGCACCCACGTCGACTACTACACCGACGCCATCGACTACACCAAGCTCAAGGTGCTCGAACGCTTCGACGGCGTGCGCGCCGGCGACGGCAGCGCCCAGCACGGCGAAGTGCACGTGGTGCGGCGCGTGCCGGGCTACAAGAAGATCCGCTACTACACCCACGAAAACATCGGCTACGGGCCGGTGAACCTGCCCGACCAGGAGATGCACACCACCTCCTTGTGGTGGCAGCTGCCGCAGGATGCGCTGGAACAGGCCTTCCGTTCCCGCCAGGACGCGCTCGATGGGTTCCTGGGCGCCGCCTATGCGCTGCACGTGGTCGCCACGGTGGCGGTGATGGCCGAAGGCCGCGACCTGCGCCAGGCCGTGGGCAGCGGCGACGGCGCCTGGTTCGCGCACACCGACGGCCGCGGCCGCGGCCAGCTGCGCGGCGCCGACGGCCAGCCCGGCAACCCGGATGCCGCCGAACGCTTCACGCCCACGGTTTACCTCTACGACAACTACCCCGGCGGCATCGGCCTGAGCGAACCCTTGTGGCGACGCCAGGCCGAACTGGTGGCGCGCGCCCGCGAATTGGTCGCAGCATGCGACTGCGCCGCCGGCTGCCCCGCCTGCGTCGGCCCTGTACTGGCCGCCGATGAAGGCAAGACCGGCAATACGCCGCGGGCGCTGGCAATGCGGGTGCTGGGTCTGCTGGGGCAGACGGCGTGAGTGCGGCGCTGGCGCAGCGGTTGCGGCAGCTGCAGAAGGATGCCGGACAGGCCGCTGTGGTTCCCAGGCCTGTCGCCGACGCACGACCCCGCCCCGAAGTCCCCGAATCCATCCGCCGCCTGCTAGGCCTCCGCACCCGCGCCTCGCTGCGTGCGGTTGCCGCGTCACGCCCTCCCGACCGCCACCTGCCCGGCGACGAAATCGCCCCCGGCCTTCGCTACCTCGAATCCCAGCACGAATCCCCCACGCTGCCCGACGTCCTCGACGTCTCCTTCGCCAAGAACTTCGACACCGTCAGCCCCAGCCAGCTGCTGTGCTTCGACACCGAAACCACCGGCCTGGCCGGCGGCACTGGCACCCGCGCCTTCATGATCGGCTGCGCCGACCGCGTGGACGGGCAGCTGCGCATCCGCCAGCTGATGACCACCACAATGGCGGCCGAGCACGCCATGCTCGAGGTGTTCGCCGGCTGGCTGCAGCCCGACACGGTGCTGGTTAGCTACAACGGCCGCAGCTACGACGCGCCGCTGCTGAAGACACGCTACCGCCTGGCGCGGATGCCCTGCCCGATCACGCCCCTGGCCCACCTGGACCTGCTGCACCCGGTGCGCCGCCGCTACCGCGGCCTGTGGGAAAACTGCCGCCTGGCCACCGTCGAACGACAGCTGCTGAAGGTGCTGCGCGAAGACGACCTGCCCGGCAGCGAAGCCCCGCGCGCCTGGCGCGACTACCTCAATGGCGGCCCCGCCACCGACCTGCGCCGCGTGCTGGCCCACAACCACACCGACGTGCGCAGCCTGATGCAGCTGCTGGCCCGCCTGGCCGCGAACGAGGCTTCTACAATCCCCCCATGCCCGAGCCGTTCAAGAACCTGATCAACGCCGACCTGGTGCGCGCCTGCGGCGAGCACCTGCAGCGCCACTGGCGTGGATTCGACCGCCGCGACTTCGAGCGCCAGGCGCTTGCCGGCCTGGACGCGCTGGAGATGAAGGCCCGCGCGATGCAGGTCGCCGACGCGCTGGAGGCCACGCTGCCCGACGATTTCGACCGCGCCGCGGGCATCATCGAGACCGCGCTGGCCCCGGCGGCGACCACCGACGACCTTGGCTTCGCCACCACCGACGCCGGCCTGGCCGGCTGGATCGGCTGGCCCCTGGGCGAGTTCATCGCCCGCCGCGGCCAGGCGGATCCGGTACGCGCGCTGCATGCCCTGCGCGAACTCACCCAGCGCTTCACCAGCGAATTCGCCGTGCGGCCTTTCCTCATCAATCACTTCGACCTGACCATGGCGCAGCTGCTGGCCTGGCGCGACGACCCCAGCCCACACGTGCGCCGCTGGACCAGCGAAGGCAGCCGCCCGCGCCTGCCCTGGGGCCTGCAGGTGAAATCGTTGATCGCCGACCCTTCGCCCACGCTGCCGCTGCTGCGCGCCCTGCAGGACGACCCCAGCCCCTACGTGCGCCGCAGCGTCGCCAATCACTTGAACGACATCGCCAAGGACCATCCCGGCGTCGTGGCCGACTGGCTCGAAGCCCACCTGCCCAAGGCCCCACCCGAACGAAAGGCCTTGCTGCGCCACGCCAGCCGCACCCTGGTGAAACGCGGCGACCGGCTTGTACTCAAGGCCTGGGGCCTCGGCGCCGGCCTGAAAGGCGAGGCCTCGCTTTCCGTCTCCCCGAAGCGCGTGGCCGTCGGCGACAGCGTCCGCCTGGTGGCAACGCTGACATCTACTTCAACCCGCCCACAAAAGCTGGCCGTCGACTACGTGGTCCACCACGTCAAGGCCAACGGCAGCAGCACGCCGAAAGTCTTCAAGGGCTGGACCCTGACCCTTTTCCCGGGCGAAACCCGACGGTTGGAAAAAGCCCACTCCCTGCGCCCCATCACCACCCGCCGCTATTACGAGGGGAGCCACCGGGTCGAGCTGATGGTCAACGGCAACCTCGTCACCGAAGCAGCCTTCAAGCTGAAGTGCTGAGTCGTCGCTTGGATAACCGGTAAGCCAGACCAAGTCGCAACGAGTACCTTCGCCTAACGTATTTTTCTGGCAAGCAGCGCCACGCTTCTTTCGTAGCTGGCGTCGGCATCCACCCGCGTCAGGTCCTGGCAGCGAAGGAGAAGCTTGCTTCGGTCGCGCGTTGAGAACGTGCCATAGGTGTCCAGGACGAGGGACTCCTCGTCGAGTTCCGCGATTTCACCGATGAAGGTTATGGAATCGTCGATTCGCTCGATCAATGCATTCACGTAGCCGAACGTATCGGAGACGCTCTTGAGTACGGACTGAATCGATTCGAGTTCGATACGCGGCTTGGTTGCCTTGGAGCCAGCCGCCTCGATGAGCTCCGCGATGGCCTGCCGTTCGTTGCCCGACCAGCGCATCCTGGTGATGTCATGCCTGAAGACGATCGAGATGCCATTGGCGGCGCCTGATTCGGTGAATAGGCTCAGGTACAGAAAATCATCCGAGAAGTCCGTGATCACTCCGGTCAGGGACTCGTTGCTCAGTTCATCCCGGTACACATCCACGACTTCCTGGCTGAGCTTGAGGACCTTGAGCATTTTGTCTGCAACAGCCACGACGACCCCCTAGGAAACGGTGGATTGATACGCCAGGTAGCCCAGCCCGCCCAAGGCTCCCCAGAACAGCAGCCCGGCAACAACTGTCCAGGCGCTTTCGATGTCCAGGCGTGGATTGAAGAGTCTGGCTATGACAAATCCCGGCCCTTTGATCAGGAACTCAAAGACGATCTGGACCAACACCTCGCCTACCATTTCGCCCAACGGCATCGATGCACCCTCGCCGGACGGCCGGCTGGGCCATCGTAGGGTTCGCTGGGGATTCCAACAATAGTCGGGCCGGATAGCCCTGGTCGTGATGCTTGACCGCCCAAGAACACGAGCCCGCCGAAGCGGGCTCGTCCAGCGCTTGTCTGGAATCAGATCAGTTGCACTGGTTCTGGAACACGCAAGCCACCCATTCCGGATGGTCGATGAACGGGTTGCGGTTGCCCTGGTACGAATACACCGCTTCGTTGCGCAGCTGTTCCTTGGCGTCCACCGGGTCCTCGGCGTGCCAGCGCAGCAGGTCGGCCAGGCGGCCCATGTAGGCCACGCTGAGGTTGCTGCTGGAGGACTGGATCAGGCCCGGATCGTCGGTGAGGATCAGGTCGGGCTCGGCCGCGCCGGTGACGCCATGCGTGCCGCCTTCGTAACGCACGTCCATGTACAGCAGCGCGCGCGCCACGTCGCCCTTGCGGTCGCCCCAGGTCTGCCAGTTGGTGGTGTCGTACCAATTGGAGTTGCCCGGGAACACGCCGCTGCCGCCGCCTTCGCCGCCGTTGGCCACGGTGGTGCGTTCGGTGCAGTTCGTCAGGCAGTCGGCGTAGGGCTTGTTGCCGCGCGAGCTGTTGTAGCCCGAATCCGACAGGAACAGCATGTGGGTGTCGGTGTAGGGGTAGTTGCTGCTTGAATCGGCGGTGAAGCCGTAGCTCTTTGGCCAGGTGTGCTCACGGTTGTATTCGGTGTTGCCGGCGCCGTACTTCTGGTAGCTGGCGTTGCGGTACACGTCGAGGATGCGGCCCGGGTTGAGCGGGTCTTCGTCGGCGAACTCCAGCACGTCCCAGGTGTCGGTGGCCGACGAGGTGTAGGGGAAGCGCTGGTGGTCGTCGATGATCGCGTGCAGGCTGGCGCGCAGGGCGCTGGTGCTGCTGGTGTCCACGCCGGAGTAGTAGTCGCTGCCGGGCACCGACGCCGTGGTGAACATGAAGCTGTAGTCGGCCGCCATCGGCGTGGCGACGCCGTCGAGGTCGCTGACCTTGCTGGCCAGCACGTCCACCAGGCAGTCCTCCAGCCCGGCCAGGTCGGTCTGCGGGTCGGCGGTGAAGGTGCTCGGGCCACCGCTGACGGACACCGGCACGCTGCCGCTGGTGTCGCAGCCCAGCACGATGGCGCCGGCCTGCACGCTGACCGGCTCGGAGAAGCTGATGCTGAGGTTGGCGTCCAGCGGCACGGCCGAACTGCCGTTCGCCGGCGAGGTAGTGGTGACCGTGGGCGCCGCATCCGGCACCGGGAAAACCTGGCCCGCGTTGCAGGTGCCGGGGCTGGCGGTGGACGGCGCATGCCAGCTGAAATCGGCGTAGGCGGTGCCGGTGCCCTTGAGCTGCAGCGAGTGGCCGACCGGCGTCGAGGTGGTTTCGGACACGCCGATGTCCACCGAGGTCTTGTTGCGCGCCGGGCCGGCGGCGGCCTTGAACTTGCCTTCGTAGCTCAGGAACTGCACGGCGGTGCCGGAGGCATTGACCAGGGCAACGCCGTCGGGCGCGCCGTTCTGCAGGCCGGCGGCGGCCACGGCCACGAAGCCGTAGGCGCCGCACTGGCTGCCCAGCGTGCCCGACAGCGAACGCGTGGCGTAAACGCGGCGGTCGGAGCCGTTGTAGAAGTGCAGGGACCAGCCGGACAGCGACGTCCCCGCGTCGCCGGCGACTTCGATGAACTCGTCGACATCCGTGCCGGCGTTGTCGTAGTGGATTTCATTGATCCAGACCCCGGCGTGGGCAAACGCAGGGCACAGCAACAGCGCGGACAAAAGTCCGACCCTTCCCTTGTTCATGTACGAAATCTCCCCGAAGTTTCGTCAGATGTTCCCCTGTGCGGGTGACACTATCTTTGCCGCCGGTCCCGCGCCACGACTGGCCCGGCCCTTTCCGACCAACGGCAGGCAGCGCCCCGCACCCGCCCTTCACGGCCGGCGCCTAGACTGGCGGCATGCCTTCGCCCCTGACCCAACCGCTGCGCACCTGGGTGCTGCGCGCTTTCCCGCGCGGGGAAAGCGGGCTTGACTACGACAATCCCGCTGACGACCCCGGCCTGTTCGACCCCGCCAGCGCGACCTGGCGCATACACGCCGACTTCGCCGGCATGCTGTCGGGCGGGTTGTGCGCGCTGGTGCTGCAGACCCTGCACCCGGCGGCGCTGGCCGGCGTCTGGGACCACAGCAATTTCCGCAGCGACCTGGTGGGCCGGCTGCGCCGCACCACGCACTTCGTCGCCGGCACCAGCTATGCGCCGCGCGCCCAGGCCCAGGCGCAGATCGCCCGGGTGCGGCGCATCCACGACCGCGTGCAGGGCGTCACCGAAGCCGGCGAACCCTATTCCGCCAACGACCCGGCCCTGCTGACCTGGGTGCACGTGACCGAGGCCTTCGGCTTCCTGCAGGGCTACCGCCGCTTCGCCGGGCCGGTGCCGCGCGCCGATGCCGACCGTTACTACGACGAAACCCGGCGCATCGCTGAAGCCCTGGGCGCCCGCGACGTGCCGCGCAGCGAAGCGCAGGTGGCGGACTACTTCGACGCCGTGCAGCCGCGGCTGGCCTTTACCGGCCGGTCGCGCGAAGTGCTGCGGGTGCTCGACACCATGCGCCTGCCGGTGCCGATGGCCGGGCTGTCGCGCCGGGTGTTCCTGGGCGCAGGCATGGCGCTGCTGCCGGACTGGGCGCGGGCGCGGCTGGGGCAGGGCCGGCGCGAACGCGCGCAGGCCGAGTTCGCCGCCCGCCTGCTGGCCACCGCGGCGCCGCTTTTCCGCGCCGGCTTGAACGACGGCCCGGCCCAGCACGCCTGCCGGCGCATGGGCCTGGACCCGGCCTGGGTGCGGCGCGGCTTCGGCGGTGGAAACGGCGCGCAAAACCGCTAGGCTAGGCCGGCCCACGACGCCGGAGACCCGCATGCCCGCCGACCGCTTCCGCCTGTATTCCGAAGTGGACCTGGAAATCGTGGTGGACGACATGGCCCGCCAGGCCGCCGCCCTGCTCGATGCCACGCCGACGGTGCTGCTGGGCGTGCTGCGACGCGGCGCGCCGCTGGCCGACCGCCTGCTGGCCCGCGTCCGAGTGCACGCCCCCTGGGCCGAGATCGAACGCATCGACCTGAAGGTCAAGCGCTACGCCGACAACCTGGAACTGCTGCACCCCGACACCGCGCTCGAGGCACCCAGCGGCGCCGACCTGATGAACCGCCGCGTCATCGTGGTGGACGACGTGCTGTACCAGGGTTATTCGCTGATGCGCGTGTTCGAGTGGCTGGCCACGCAGAAACCGGCGCACGTGCACGCGGCGGTGCTGGTGGACCGGCAGCGCCATCGCATGCCGGTGCGCGCGGACATCGTCGGCGTGACGCTGAAAATCGCGCCCGAGGATGTGATCGAGTGCAACGTGCCGCCTTACGAATCCGACTTCGCCGTGGACCTGTGGCGTCCGGCCGAGGCGCCCAAGGGCTGACGCGTCCCTGCGGGAGCGGCGTCAGCCGCGAATGCCTTCAGCCCTTGGCGCGAACGTACAGATCCTTGCCCCCCGCCGGGCTGGCGAGCTCCTTGAACTCGAACCACTTCGGGTAGGCCTTGAACAGGTCGCTGAGCTTGCGGTGGCCAAACAGCCGCGGGTCGAAGTCCGAGCGCAGCTTGTTGAGGTAGCTGCCCACCGCGCCCAGCTGGGCCCAGCCTTCTTCGTCGCTGGCTTCTTCGATGGCCTGGTTGAGCAGCTTGCGCGGGGCCTGCTGCGGCTGCTTGGGCTTTTCGGTCGTGGCGGCCTTTGTCGTCGCCTTCTTGGCGACGCGGCCATTGGGCTTGGCGGGCTCCGGCTTTTCGGACTCGGCCGCGTCCTGGCGCAACACCTCGACGTAGGTGAACTTGTCGCAGGCCTGCACGAAGGGGTCGGGCGTCTTGCGCTCGCCAAAGCCATAGACGGTGAGGCCGGCTTCGCGCAGGCGCTGGGCCAGGCGGGTGAAGTCGCTGTCGCTCGACACCAGGCAGAAGCCGTCGAAGCGGCCGGTGTACATCAGGTCCATCGCGTCGATGATTAGCGAACTGTCGGTGGCGTTTTTTCCGCTGGTGTAGGCGAACTGCTGCACCGGGTGGATGGAGTGCTTGAGCAGCGCCTGCTTCCAGCCCTGCAGTCGCTGCGAGGTGAAGTCGCCGTAGATGCGCTTGACGCTGGCGACGCCGAACTTGGCCACTTCGGCCAGCAGGCCTTCGATGACCGAAGGCTGGGCGTTGTCGGCGTCGATCAGCACGGCCAGGTGCTTGGCATCCTCGGCGGGCGTGGGGGTGTTGTTGTTGCGCGATGGCATGGGGTTTCCTTGCTTGGTTGCAGCCGCCGCCACTAGGGGGCCTGGGGCGCGGGGCGGGAATAAAGGTCGATGATGTCTTCGACCGCGTCCGCGCACACGTCGCAGAAGTGGTCGGTGCGGGTGAACATCAGGCAGTTGAGCTGGGGGCGGTAGTAGCCGGTGGCCTGGTAGTTGGCGCCTTCGAAGGCGCCCACGGCGTTCGCGTGCGGGTGGCCGGCGAACAGGTCGGTGACGAAAGCCTGTTCGTCGTGGAAGAGCTGGCTCATTTCCGATTCCGGGCGCTGGTCGGCGCGCAGCTGCGCGCGGCGGGCCTGGTTCTCGCGCTGGAAGGCTTCGAACGGCGCTTTCGGCCAGGGCGTGGGCAGCGGCGTGGCCGGGCTGACCAGGTGTTTCCACTTGCCGGCCTTCGGGTCGGCGGTGGCGTTGGGTTCCCAGGGTTCGGGGCGTTCGCCGCCGCTCTGGTAGGCCACCGACGAGGTGTAGTACTCGTCGGCCAGGCCGGCGAAGTGGTGGCCGAACTCGTGCACGAAAAGGTAGTTCGCCCAGTCGCTGCCGGCCGCGGCGGTGCTGAACTGCCCGAAGATGCCGCCGCCGCCGTAGGTTTCGGAATTGAAGATGATTTCCACCACGTCGTAGGGCGCGAACTGGGCCAGTTCGCGCCAGGCGCGGTTGTCCACGCTCAGCGCGTAGCGTTCCGAGCCGAAGATGTCGTAGCGCAGGCCGGTGGCGCCGGCCCGGTGCACGCCGGTGGACGGGCGCGAGACGCCGCTTTCCGCCTGCGGCACGGTCAGCGCCCAGACGTTGAAGTCGGCTTCGCGTTCCCTGAAGGGCGAAACGCTGAACAGGTGCCGGGCCAGGCGATGGGCGTCGGCTTCGAACTTGTCCAGTTCGTCATGGGCGTAGCCGTCGCCCAGGATCAGCAGGTCCACCTTGGTGGCCGGGTCGCCGTTGTCGAGCACGGCGAAGGGGCGTGCCGGGCCCATGCGGTGGCCGCGCTCGACGTCCAGCCCGGCCGGGTCGATGCGCACCTGCCAGGCGGGCACGAAGGCGTTGTCGGCGCCGCGCTTCATCACCTGCACGGTGACGGGCCTTTCCGGCATCGGGAAACGCAGTGATTCCTGGAAGCTGCGCTGCATGCTTTCCGCTTCGGCGGTGGACTGCCATTCGCCGAAGATCGTGCTGTAGCCGCGCGAATACAGCAGCTTGCCGGATTCGGCGTCGAGTACGCGCAGCTGGTTCATGCCGCGATTGCTGTCGTCGATCGGCCGCGCCGGGTTGCCAGGCCAGGGCAGGGGCTCCACCACCACGCGTTCGAGGGCGTAGTGCTCGGTGACGGCGTCGCCGCCGTGCTGGATGTCCACCCGCAGCGTGGCGGGCGGCTTGGCGGCGACGGGCAAGGCCAGCAGCAGGCTGGCAAGGAAGGCGGCGCGCATGCGTATTCCCCCGGTGTGTCCCGGCGGCAGTGTCGCACGGGGCACGCCGGGCTTCAGTCCTGGCCGTCGTCCAGGGGCCGGGCGCCGGCGGTCACCATGGCGGCGTGGGCCGCGGCGTGGCGTTCGGCGGAGTCGGCCTGCACCACCACCAGCAGCACGCCCGATTCCACCAGGGCCTGGTAGCGTTCGCGCACGTCGTCGTTGGCGTGGTCGCCGGCGGCATGGCCGGTCCAGCCGGCCAGGTTGCTGCCCAGCAGGTTCAGCATGCCGGCGCCGGCCAGGCTGACGCCCAGGGTGGGCACGGCAACGGCGCTGAGCCCGGCCAGCAGGCCGCGCACGCGGCCGTGTTCGTCGGGGTCACTGGCGTCGGGGTCGAGCTCGAGCTCGATGTCGTGGCGCGCGACCAGGGCGATGTCTTTGTCGGCGATGCCGGCATCACGCGCCGCGGTCAGCGCGTCTTCGAGCTGGGCCAGGTTGTCGACGGCGAAGACACTGCGGTTTTCCTGCTTTTGGTTCATGGCGATCTCCAGGGTCACTCCGGCTGGCCGCTGCGGGCCGGCCCCGAACGGAAACGGCCGGGCGTCCTGCCCGGCCGCTGCCGTCCACTCTGACATGGAACGCGGGAACGGTTTAGTCGTTGGTCTCGACGGCGACGGTCAGGTTGGTCGCCACGACGCTGCGAACGCCCTTGGTGCCCTGGGCGATTTCGATCGCCTTGGTACGGGCGGCCAGGCTGGGCGCGGTGCCGGTCAGGGTGACCACGTTGGCCTGGGTGTCGACGTTGATGTCGGTGCCCTTCACGTGCTCGTCGGCCAGCAGCTGGGTCTTCACCTTGGAGGTGATCCAGGCGTCGTCGATGCTGTCGCCGGCTTCGTCCATGGCCTCACGCACCTCGCCCGAGGCGGTGGCGGTGTTGGCGTCCTGGCGGGCTTCGCTGCCCTCGGCGGCGATCACCAGGCGGTTGTCCACGCTGACGACGTCCTCGACTTCGGCGACGACTTCAGAGGCGGCCATCTTGTCGGCCATCGAGTCGCTGCCACCGGTCAGGGTGACCACGCCGTTGTAGGTGTCGACGTTGATGTCGAAACCCTCGGTGCGCTCGTCGGCCAGCAGGCGGGTCTTCACCGAAGCGGTGATGGCGGCGTCGGTGGTGGCCTGGGCCGCGGTGCGCTCGGGCTTCATGTCGTTTTCGGTCTTGACCTTGTCGGCGTGGTCTTCGCCGGTGTGGTGCTCGGCACTGACGGCGGTGGCACCAAAGGCCAGGGCGATGGCGGAAGCGATCAGGGAAGACTTGATGACATTCATGGTGGTTCTCCTTGCGAACGTATTTGTAGGCGGCCCGGTGGGCCTGGCCCGCGGTGGGGATCGGGGGATCCGTCGGCACGTCCGTGAGCGTGGGGCCGAGGTTGGCGGCCGGCGAAGCAATCGAAACTGAAGCAAATGTTTGATGGTTGTTAACCAGCGCCGGTTTCTTGCGCTTTCTTCCTGTTGAATCAATGGCTTGAGCAAGCTGAACGGCACGCGTTTCCCGTGCGCGCGGGCCCTCGAAGGCATTACCAATGGCTCCACTGAAGGAGTAGAGTTACCCTGTACTCCACAAGGAGAGCCGCCATGGCCACCCCCCGCGCCCAGCACGTCCCGGCAACCGCCCTGCCCGACCTCGGCGGGCCGGCCCTGCGTGCCTACTTCGCCATCGCCCGCGCCTGGGGCCTGAAAAATGCCGAGGCCCGGCGCCTGCTCGGCGACCCGCCGGAGTCCACCTGGTACAAGTGGAAGAAGCAGCAGGACGGCAGCCCGGGCCGCGACGTGCTCGAGCGCATCAGCTACGTGCTGGGCATCTTCAAGACGCTGCAGGTTCTGTTCCCCGACCCCACCCGCGCCGACGCCTGGCTGCGCAAGCCCAATGCCGCGCTGCCCTTCGGCGGCGGCTCGGCGCTCGATCGCATGCTGTCAGGCAACGTCGCCGACCTGTTCGTCGTGCGCAGCTACCTCGACGCTCAGCGCGGCTGGCAGTGACCGCGCCGCGCCTCACCCGGGTCAGCTGGGCCGAGGCCTGGCGCCTGGTGCCCAGCCGGTTCCCGCCGCAGGGCGTGTTCGACCGCATCGCCCGGCCCGACGACCTCGACGCGCTGTACGCGCTGGAATCGCTGACCAACCCGCGCCTGCGCGAAGAACTCGGCCAGCTGCAGCTGGTGCCGCGCGAACGGCGCATCAGCGGGCCGGGCACGCAGCCGGTGATGGCCGCCTTCACCCACCTCAACCCGGCCGGCAGCCGATTCAGCGACGGCAGCTATGGCGTGTTCTACGCGGCACGCACGCTGGAAACGGCCATCGCCGAAACCATGTACCACCGCGCGCGCTTCATGGCCGCCACCGCCGAACCGGCGATGCGCATCGAAATGCGCTGCTACCGCACCGCCATCCGCGGCCGCCTGCACGACCTGCGCAAGGGCTGGGCACAGATGCTGGACCCGGACGACTACGGCCCGCCGCAGGCGCTGGCGCGCAAGTTGCGCGCGGACGGTTCCGACGGCGTGGTCTACCCCAGCGTGCGCCACGCCGGCGGCGAATGCGTGGGCGTCTTCCACCCCGACCGCGTCGCGCCCTGCGTGCAGGCCCACCACCTGATCTACACCTGGGACGGGCAGCAGATCCTGCCGGAGTATGCGCGGGCGACGTTGCAGAGTCCGATGTCCTAGAGACTCGGTGACCGGTTTTCTTTGGCTATGCCCAGGACATATGGGTCGGCTCAACGCCACATTCATCACATGCACGGCGCAACTTGATCCGACACCATGCAGTTAGTTTTCCGGCGCCGCCTGAAAACCGACACCGGAGCTCAAAACCATGGTCAACCCCGAGACTTGGTGTTCAGGGGGCCCTTCTACTAGCCACAACATAGACAGTGAGTTGACCAACCAACGCAAATTCTTCTTTCTTTTCGCGTGATAAGTAATGGCGACCTTTCGGGATCGCGCTGCTGAACCATCGATGCTGGCACATCCCTCAGCGTACGCACGGCTACTTCGTCCGAAAGATAAGGTCAGCTTTGAGGAAGCGCATGGCTCAAGCTCAAGCTCGCCAATCTCAATTCGAATGACTCCCAACTTGGCGTAGACGAGGGAAACACGCTCGGAGCCTTCTATCGGCGAGTCCGACGGCATGAATTGACTTCGCATGCCTGCGAAGTCCATAGGGCTTATTTCGTAGCACGCGGTGTTGGAACAGACATTCGGATTCGGTGGCGGCACTGCGTCGGTGATTGGCACATGCAGCAACAGGAGCAACGCTAACAGCTTTGGATTCCCCATCACTTTTGCTCCTCAATGGTTGTTGACCAATTGTCCCGTGCTTCATCGAAGTGTTCCGGCCGTAGCTGAGTTCCCGACCGACGCGCCATGATGTCGTCGTTTGTGTAGCCTGGCTTCAGCCCACCGTCAGTTCGGTTTCCATTTGCGTCGGGAGCGCCTTCAACATATCCGTCATCAATACCTGCGAAATGCAGTATGTCGTGGGCCGCAGCCCCAACGTCATCGCGACCCGGTGACGTATCGATATGACCCTTGTTTCCGCCGAGGCCGTTCACACCCTCCCCCGCCCCCGGGAAGTTCGTGAAATCCATTCCTGGCGATAAGTCCATGACGTTGGAATCTGTTCCCCCCGGCCGGCTCAACACTACCAATTCGACAGATCGCCTAGAGCCGGTCTTCAGCTGTTCCACTCGCTGTTCTATCCTTGACACCATTGCCGGGGTGGCATCCTGGCCAGTGAAGTACACCTTGATTTGAAGAGTTACGGTGCCATCCTTGTTCTCGAACCATTGAGCGGCGCGACCGTCTGGGTCTATGAAGCTGTACGGATTGTCGTTGGCGTACCAGTATCGACTGAAGTTGAATCCCGTGCTCGGATCGGTCACTAAAGAATCCACCGACAAGAACCTCCCGATCGCCGGATCGTAATAGCGCTGCTGCATATAAACCAGCTTCGACGCCGCATCCATCTGATGCCCGGTATACCCCGGCCCCGACGACCACGTGCCGTCAGCCGGCTCGCCCCAGGCGGTCATGCGTTCGCGGGGTAACAGGGCGCCGCTTTGGTTGGTGGTCGCCACCGGGGAGCCCAAGGCGTCGGTGTGCTGGTAGGTCACCTCGATCGTGGGGCTGCTGCCGAAGGGCACCTTGCGGTTGGCGACCAGGCTGCCGGCCAGGTAGATGTGGTCGGTGCGGGCGCTGGCGCTGGTCTTGAGGTCGTGGGTGTAGAGCAGCTTGCCGCCCTGGCCGTAGTAGAAGTAGGTCGAAGCGCCCATGAACTCCCGCACCCGTCGGCCCAGGCCGTCGTAGACGTAGCTGGTGGCGGTGGGGATCTGTGAATGGGTCAGCCGGTTCTCCCGGTTGAAGGTCAGGCTGCCACCGTCCTTGTTGATGGTGTTGCCGCGGGCGTCGTAATCGAAGCTGTGCAGCAGGGCGCCGCCTGGCGAGCGGATCTCGTCCAGGCGGTTGGTCGCGTCGTAGACGTAGCGAAACTTGCGACTGCCCTGCTCGAGCACCCGCAGGTTGTCCAGCGGGTCGTATTCGAAGGTCCCGATGCCGCCCTGGGCCGAGCCGGCCACCACGCCGACCAGGCGGTCGAGCGCGTCGTAGGTCATGGTGCGGTTGCCGGGTTGGTTCGGCAGCCCGTCGGTGATGCCGGCGACGTTGCCGTTGAAGTCGTAGTGGTAGGTGTCGTTGATCGCAACGGTGCCGCCTAGGGCATCCTGCGTGCGGGCCCACCACCTGATCTACACCTGGGACGGGCAGCAGATCCTGCCGGACTATGCGCGGGCAGCGTTGCAAACATCCGGGCCATGAATGTTTATCACTGGCCGCCTGCGAATTCTGTTCCGGCGATCACTTTGGACCGACTGGAAATCCGGATGCGCCCTGGATCCAGTACATGTGCGACTTCTTGTCGGGTGTCGGGACGGTGAAGCCCACAAGCCCCACCGCGCGCGAGTAGACGAACGAACGGCACCCTCCCTCCGCGCTGCATGTGCTGATCACTACAGCTGAGGCGGTTCTTCCTGGCAGCCTCACCTCTTGAGTCGACACGACGCTGTATGTCAGCCCGTCGTGCATCCAAGTATGGCCAACGGCAAGCTCTGCTGTCTTCGGAACCGCGAAGCTAAAGGGCAAGCTTCTAATGCAGATGACGTCTTCATCTTTTCCGCACAGCGTCGCAGCTCTTCCAGCGTGCCCGATGAATACCGCAGGCGGCTTCGTCCCTGTCGAAATCTTCCTGACAGTTCCATCCGCTTCATATGCCGCGTACACAAAGTCCGGACTTTCCCGCTGACCGGCAGAGACAGTGCCCACCGCCAGGAGGAACGAGAGCAGAACTGCTGGGATCCTGGACTTCAATTCATGCTTCCTCGTTTCCGTTTGGCTCAGGAATAGTCGGCAGGTCGTCTCAGGAGTCGCCCCGGATGCCCGCCACGAACCGCACCGAATGCCGGTGCCCGTGCACCAGCGGTTCCAGCAGGTAGTTCCCCTGCACGGCAAGCACGCGGTCCTTGATCGCCGGCACCACCTGCAGGGCCGGCAGGTGCTGGGTGTAGGCCGAAAACTCCAGGTCCATCGACAGGCCGACGATGTGACCGCCGCCGTCCTGGGGCACCACTTCGAGCCGCATGCCGAAGCGGCGCACCATCTCCAGCCGCACCGCCTCGCGCACGGCGGCCTGGCAGATGCGGTAGACGGTGGTGCGGGCGTCTTCGCCCAGGGCGTCCACCGGGCCTTCGAACACCGGTTCGAACACCACGCCGCTGTCGTCGAGCATTTCGTGCAGCGGGCCGGTTTCCAGCGCCTGCTTCAGGCCGTGGGTGTCGAGCTGCGGCGGCCGCAGCTGGCGCAGGGCGCGGCGCAGGCTGTCCTGGATCTCGCGCACCTGTTCGCGCAGCGACTCGAGCAGGCGCGTGCCCTGTTCGTCGCGCACGTCGCGGAAGGCCAGGCTGATGCGCGTGCCCAGGGCGTGGATGGCGTGGCCGAGTTCGTATTCGAGTTCGCTGGCCAGTTCGCGCTGGCCCTGTTCTTCCAGCCGCGCCAGGCGCTGGCCCACCTGGCCCAGCTCGGCCGCCAGCATTTCCAGTTCGGTGGTTTGCGCCGCCAGCTCCTGGTGGCGCTGGGCCAGGATCTCGTGGCTTCGCCGCAGCGCGGTGCTGGCCGCGCCCAGCACCAGGGCGCCGCCGCCGACCACCGCCAGCACCAGCTGCAGCATGGTCACGTTGACGGTCAGGAAGCCCAGCTGCACCAGCCCCTGCATGACCGCACCAAGAAGCGTCGTGGCCAGCGCCCCGCCTTCCCAGCCGTGCCGGAAACCCAGGAAGAACAGCGGCGCGAACGCCAGCAGCAATACGTACATGGCCAGGTCGGCGTAGGCCTGCAGCACCAGGAACACGCCCAGGGCGCCGAACAGCACCAGGGCCAGGTCGCGCACCAGCAGGCTGCGGACCGACCAGCGCAGGCCGCCGTGCACGCAGGCGATGAGAAGGGGCGCCAGCACGATCTGGCCGATCAGGTCGCCGTACATGAAGGCGAACATGCTGGCCAGCGAATCGGCCGTGGTCATCGGATAGGTGACCAGGAACATCCACAGCAGCGGCGACACGCCCGCCGCGCCCAGCAGGCCGGCCAACAGCAGCAGCAGCATGCGCGTGGGGGAGTCGGGCAGCGGGGCCGGCTGGGCGCTGCGCAGCAGGTAGACCACCGCGGCGTAGATCAGCCACGGCGCCACGCACACGGCCAGGAAGGTGAAAGTGAACAGCGGGTAGCCCATCACCACCGACTTGGTGGCCTGGGCCAGCACTTCGGCGGCGCCCAGCCAGCCCCAGCGGCGGGTCGGGGTCAGCCACAGCATCGCCAGGCGCAGGCCGGCCGGCAGGAACCACAGCTGGGCGGAAAGCTGCTCCAGCGCCAGCCAGGTGGCCAGGACGACAAGCGCCAGCAGGGCCCAGCGGCCATTGCGGCCCGGCCCGGCGTCCTGCAGCAGCGCCAGCGCGCGTCCTGCCATGCCCGGTGGATTCCCCTGTTTGCCGGCTTCCCGGCTCCCCGCCATGCTAACCGAGCTTCATGCCCCCGCCGTATCGGTGTGTCCGCCTTCCTTGCGCGGGACAGGGCCGATATAATCGCGGCCTTCTTATCCACAGGGCTCCGGCCCCTTGTCAGGACACCCCGTGCGCAATCACGATCTGGTTTTCCTCAAGCACTTCTCGATGGTCATCGTTTTCCTGGTGGCGGTCACCGGCGTGCTTATCCTCCTGGGCCTCTACTTCAACAGCCAGCAGGAACCCGAACCCAACCCCGTCGCCGAAGCCGCCATGGTCCAGCGCCTGCAGCCCGCGGGTGGCGTCTACGCCGGCTCCACCGGTGCCGCGGCCCAGGCCGCCGCTGCCGCGGCCGCCGCGGCGGCTTCCGCCGGCCAGGTGGCTTATGACGGCACGCTCGACGGCCAGGTCATCTACAACAACCTGTGCGGCGCCTGCCACACCTCGGGCGCCGGCGGCGCGCCGAAGCTGCTCAAGGCCGAATGGACCGCGCGCATCGCCCAGGGCATGGACACGCTCAACACCCACGCCATCGAGGGCTACCAGGGCTCGGCGGGCATCATGCCGGCCAAGGGTGGCAACCCGAACCTCACCGACGAGCAGGTCATCGCCTCGGTGCAGTGGATGGTCGACAACCTGCAGTAAGCTTGTTTGCCACGCCCGTTCGCGACGACGCCGCCTCCGGGCGGCGTCTTTGTTTCCGGAGTCCATGCATGTCCCGTCGCCCCTTCCCGCTGGTGGTCCTGTTCGCCCCGCTGCTGCTGGCCGCCTGCACGCCGCCCGGTCCCGCACCGCTCGACACGGTGGTCGCCGAAGAAGGCGGCCTGGTGACGGTGGCGCGCATCCAGGGCAGCGGTGAACGCAGCCCGCTCGAGGGCCGGCAGGTGGTGGTGGAAGCCGTGGTCGTGGCGCCGTTCGGCGGCCTGGGCGGCGTTTTCGTGCAATCGCTGGTGCCCGACGACGACCCGGCCACGTCCGAAGGCCTGTTCCTGCCGCGCAGCCGTGACGCCGAGCCCAGGCTCAAGGCCGGCGACCATGTGCGCATCACCGGCACGGTGGTGGAAACCGGCGACGACGGCGCCACCCTGACCGCCGTCGAAGCCAGCACGGTTGAGCGGCTTGGCCGGGCCCCGGTGACGCCGCAGCGGGTGTCGGCCGCGCCCGCCAGCGCCGGCGACTGGGAGCGCTACGAAGGCATGCTGATCACGCTGGAAGGGCCGCTGACGGTCACTAGCAACGAGGACCTGGCCCGCTACGGCGAACTGCGCCTGAGCTTCGACGGCCGCCTGTTCGCGCCTACCGAACTGGCCCCGCCCGGCACCGCTGCGCAGGCGATCGCCGCGGAAAACACCCGCCTGAGCCTGCGCCTGGACGACGGCCGCAGTGCCCGCGACCCCGACCGCCTGTGGTTCCTGCCCGGCGAAAGCCTCGACCCGGCACGACCGCTGCGCGTGGGCAGCGTGCTGCGCGACGTCACCGGCGTGCTCGACCAGCGTTTCGGCAGCCACCGGCTGCAGCTAACGGCCCCGCTGACCCACATCGAACAGGCGCCGCGCCCGCCCGTGCCGGTGGTCGCCGGCGACCGCCGCATCGCCGGCTTCAACCTGCTCAACCTGTTCAACGGCGACGGCCGCGGCGGCGGTTTCCCGACCACGCGCGGCGCGGCCACGCAAGCCGACTTTGAGCGCCAGCAGGCCAAGCTGGTGGCCACCGTGCAGGCGTTGGACCCGGACCTGGCGGCGCTGATGGAGCTGGAAAACGACGGTTTCGGGCCCGAGTCGTCGCTGGCGGGTTTCGTGGACGCACTCAACGACGCCGGCCCGCACGACGACTGGCGATTCGTGGACGCGGGCCAGGGCCCGGGCAACGACGCCCTGCGCGTGGGCATGATCTACCGGGCCAGCCGCATGGCGCCGGTGGGCAAGCCGGCGGTGCTGGCCGAAGGCCCGTTCCGCGACCGCAGCCGGGTGCCGCTGGCGCAGGCCTTCCGCGCCGGCCGGGGGCCGGTGTTCGTGGTGGTAGCCAACCACTTCAAGTCCAAGGGCGGCTGCGCCGAGGCCAAGGGCGGCGACGTCGACCGCCGCGACGGCCAGGCCTGCTTCAACGCCACCCGGGTCGAGTCGGCGCGCCTGCTCACGGCCTGGCTGGCGAAGGACCCCACCCGCACCCAGCCTGCCGGCCACCTGCTGGTGGGTGATTTCAACGCCTACAACCAGGAAGACCCGATGCGCCTGCTGCGCTCGCAGGGCTGGCAGGACGCATTCGCGCAGATGAAGCTCGAGCGGCCGTATTCCTATGTTTACCAGGGCCTGTCCGGGCGGCTCGACCATGCCCTGGTCGACGCCGGCCTGGCCGCACGCCTGCGCGGCGCGGCCGAATGGCATGCCAACGCCGACGAAGCCCCGTCCTTCGACAACCGCAAGGGCACGGCCGGCGACCCCTGGCGCGCCTCCGACCACGACCCACTGCTGCTGGGCTTCGACCTGGCCCGCTAGGGGCTATCATCCGCGCATGGACGCCCTGCCCGACTTCCCCACCGAATCCGGCCCGCTGCTGGTCCCCGGCCCCGCCGGCCAGATCGAGCTGATGGTCGACCTGCCCGACGACGGGCAGGAACGGGCCGGCGTGGCCATCATCTGCCACCCCAATCCGCCTGAGGGCGGCACCCTGCACAACAAGGTGGTCACCATGACCGCGCGCGCGCTCAGCGAACTGGGCCTGGCGGCGGTGCGCTTCAACTTCCGCGGCGTCGGCAAGTCCGAAGGTGAATGGGACGAGGGCCGCGGCGAAATCCTCGACCTGCTGGCCGTGGCCGACTGGGTGCGCAAGAGCCGGCCGGACGACGCGCTTTGGCTGGGTGGGTTTTCCTTCGGCAGCTGGGTGGCCCTGCAGGGCGCGCGCCAGCTGCCGGTGAAGCAGATGATCTCGCTGGCGCCGCCGGTGGGCTTCCGCGATTTTTCCGGCGTGCAGCCGCCGGCCTGCCCCTGGCTGGTGATCATGCCCGACGCCGACGAAGTGGTGGACCCACAGAAGGTCTACGAATGGATCGACGGCCTGGATGAAAAACCGACGCTGGTGAAGATGCCCGACACCAGCCACTTCTTCCATCGCCGGCTGATGGACCTGCGCGGCGCGGTCAAGAACGGCGTGCGCAAGAACCTGCCGCCGCCGCGCCATGGCTGAACCCGCGGCGGCCCGACCGCCGTCGGCCGCTTATGCCGCCGGCGTGGCCAGCGGCCGCTGGCAGGACGACCCCGCCCAGCGCCCCGCGCTGGCCCAGCTCGACCGCATCCACGCCGGCCTGCTGGCGCGCGAAGCCACGCCCGCCTGGAAGCGCTGGCTGGGCCGCGCCGGCGACCCGGTGCCGGGCCTGTACCTGTGGGGCGGCGTCGGCCGCGGCAAGACCTTCCTCAACGACCTGCTGTTCGACCAACTGGGCGACCTGCCGCGCCGGCGCTGGCATTTCCACCGCTTCATGGTCGAAGTGCACGCACGCATCCAGGCCCTGCCCGACGACACCGCCGACACCGTGGCGGTGGTCGCCGATGCGCTGGCCGAAGAACTGCGCCTGCTGGTGCTCGATGAATTCATCGTCTCCGACATCGCCGACGCGATGATCCTGGGCCGGCTGCTCGACCGCCTGTTCGAACGCGAGGTGGTGCTGGTCACCACGTCCAACACCGAACCGAAGAACCTCTACCGCGACGGCCTGCAGCGCGCCCGTTTCCTGCCGGCGATCGCGCTGTTGGAAAAACACTGCATCGTCCATCACCTCGACAGCGACCTCGACTACCGGCTGCGCCAGCTCACCAGCGCCGAAACCTACCTCACCCCGCTGGGCCGGGACGCCGAAGCCGCCCTGGCTGCCCACTACGAGCGCCTGGCCGCCGACGCGCCGCGTGAAGACGGCCCGCTGGCGGTGAACGGCCGCCCGATCCCGGTGCGGGCGCTGGCCGAAGGCATCGCCTGGTTCGACTTCGCCGCCCTGTGCGAAGGCCCGCGCGCCGCCGCCGATTACATCGAGGTGGCCCGCGACTTCCACACCGTGCTGCTGTCGAACGTGCCGGTGATGGACGCCACCAGCGACAACGCCGCGCGCCGCTTCGTGCACCTGGTGGACGAACTCTACGACCGCAACGTCAACCTGGTGCTCAGCGCCGCCGCCGAACCGATGTGGCTCTACACCGGCGAAAAGCTGCGCGGCGACTTCGAGCGCACCGCCTCGCGCCTGGTCGAGATGCGCAGCGCGGAATTCATGGCCCGCGAACACCGCCCGTGAGGCGCGCCGCGCCCTGGCTGGCGGCGGCGGCGGGCCTGGCCCTGGTGCTGGCCGCGTTCTGGCCCGGCTACCTCAGCTGGGACTCCGCCTGGCAGTGGTGGCAGGCCCGCCACGGCGAACTCGACCCCGGCCACCCGCCGGTGATGGTTCGCGTCTGGCAGGCGGTGCGGTTCGTGCTGCCCGACCCGGGCGGCATGCTGCTGGTGCAGGTGCTGGCCTGGTGGGCGGCCATGGCCGGCTTCGCGCATGCCCTGGGCGGCGGCGCCTGGCGGCGCGTGCTGTGCGTGTGGGGGCTGGGCGCGTGGCCGCCGCTGCTGGCCCTGCTGCCCCATCTTTGGAAGGACGTGTGGATGATGGCGCTGTTCGCGGGTGCGGTGGCCTGCTTGGTGGCCGACCTGCAGGCGCCGCGCCGCGGCTGGCGCCTGGGCGCGCTGGCGCTGCTGGTGGCCGGCTGCGCCTTCCGCCACAACGCACTGCCGGCGGCGCTGCCGCTGCTGGCCTGGGTCGCCTGGCGCGAATGGCCGGGCAGCAGGCTGCGGGTGGGTCTGGCCACGGCGGCGCTGGCGGTGGGCCTGCACCTGGCGGCGGGACTGGCCAACCTGGCACCCGGCGCGCGCGATACGCCCGTGTGGCCGGTGATCGCGATGTGGGACATCGCAGCGGTGTCGATCGCGCAGGACCGCGTGCTGTTTCCCCCCGACTGGGTGGAACCGGGACTGACGGTGCAGGACCTGCGCCGCGACTTCTCGCCCTTCGTGAACGTGCCGAGCTTCGCGTCCGGGCAGCTGCGGCTGAACTTCTATTACGACTACACGCCGGCGCAGTACGCCGAGCTTCGCAACGTCTGGCTGTCGCTGCCGCTGGACCATCCGCGCGCCTACTTCGGCCACCGCGCCGAGGTTTCGGCTTACCTGCTGGGCCTGCGCCAGGCACAGCAGCCCGATTTCCAGGTGCTGCAGCCGGCCATCGTGCCGCTGCGCGACAACCCGGCCGTGGCGCCGCCGTCGGGCGCGCTGCATCGTGCGCTGCAGCCGCGGCTTGATGCGCTGGTGGACACACCGCTGTTCGCGGGCTGGATCTACCTGGCGCTGTCGGTGGCGGTGCTGCTTGCGACCGCCGTTCGGCGGCGCGGGCCCGGCGATGGCCTGGCCGCCGTGGTGGCCGGGTCCGGCCTGCTGATCGCGCTGCCGCTGCTGCTGCTCGCGCCTTCGGCCGATTTCCGGTACCTGGCGTGGACCGTTGCCGCCAGCCTGATGGCCGCCGCGATCGCCGCCTTCCCCAGGCGCGAATCCTTGTAAGAGCGCCTCCGGGGCCCGCCGGAGCTGCGTGCTAGCATCCTTGGCAGGCTAAATAAGGGAAGTCGCCATGCGCCGTTTGCTGCTTGTTTCCGCCCTCGCCGCCGCGCTTTGCGGCCCCGCATTCGCCCAGGCGCCCGACGTCGAGGCGCTGGCCGCTTCGGTGGACGCGAAGGTGCAGGCCTGGCGCCGCGACATCCACCAGCACCCGGAACTGGGCAACCGCGAAACCCGCACCGCGGCGCTGGTCGCCGACCACCTGCGCGCGCTGGGTTTCGTGGACGTGCGCACCGGCATCGCCACCACCGGCGTCACCGGCGTGCTGCGCGGCGGCAAGCCCGGCCCGCGCATCGCGCTGCGCGCCGACATGGACGCGCTGCCGGTGACCGAACGCACCGGCCTGCCCTTCGAATCCAAGGTCACCACCACCTTCCGCGGCGAAACCACCGGCGTGATGCATGCCTGCGGCCACGACGCCCACACCGGCATCCTGATGGGCGTGGCCGAGGCCCTGGCCTCGATGAAGGACGAACTGGCCGGCGAAGTGCTCTTCATCTTCCAGCCGGCCGAAGAGGGTCCTCCCGACGGCGAGGAGGGCGGCGCCGAGGAGATGCTCAAGCAGGGCATCTTCGAGCGCTTCAAGCCCGAGGCAGTTTTTGGCCTGCACGTATTCAGCACGCTCAACGCCGGCACCGTCGGCTACCGCAGCGGCCCGCTGATGGCGGCGTCGGACCGGTTCAACATCGTCATCAAGGGCCGGCAGACGCACGGTTCGCGCCCCTGGGGCGGCGTGGATCCGATCGTGGCCGCGGCCGACGTCATCGGCACCGCGCAGACCATCGTCAGCCGGCGCCAGAACATTTCAAAGCAGCCGGTCGTGGTCAGCTTCGGCGCCATCAAGGGCGGCATCCGCTACAACATCATTCCCGACGAAGTCGAGCTGGTGGGCACCATCCGCACCTTCGACGAAGGCATGCGCCAGCAGGTGTTCGCCGACCTGATCAACGTGTCCGAATCCGTCGCGCATGCGCACGGCGCCACCGCCGTTGCCCAGGTGCCCGACACCAAGGGCAACCCGGTCACCGTCAACCACCCGGCCCTGACCATGCGCATGGTGCCGAGCCTGGAAAAGGTGGTGGGCGCCGACAACGTCATCGAAATGGACCTGACCATGGGTGCCGAGGATTTCAGCTACTACGCCAATCAGGTGCCCGGCTTCTTCTACTTCGTCGGCGCCACGCCGGCGGACCAGGACCCGCTGAAGGCGCCGTCGAACCATTCGCCGGAATTTTTCCTGGACGAACAGGCGCTCAAGGTCGGCACCCGCACGATGCTGCAGGTGGCGCTGGATTACCTGCACGAGGTCGACTGACGGTGGACCCGGCGCCACGCGCCCTGGCCGGCGTCGCATTGCTGTCCGCGCTGCTGGCGGGCTGCGTCCATCGCGACGCACCGCGCGCCTACCCGGACATCGACCACGACGCCGCGCCGGCCCGGCTGGCGGTCGTTGAAGTGATCGCCAGCGACTACCTGCCCGAGTTCCCCGAGTGTCAGAAGGCGGATGTCATTTGCATGGATCCGGCGCCCACCTGGATCAAGCTGCAGACGCTCGACACGGTCACCGGCCCGGACCTGCCGCGTACTTTCTATGCCAGCACCACCAGCCACTACGGCAAGATCACCGCCTACGGCCTGTCCGAAGGTCCGCAGCTCATGCTGCTGCTGGGCGAAGGCGACGGCCTGGTGATGGCGCGTTATGCCCGGGCGCCGCTGGCGGTGGACGCAGGCCGCCGCTTCCACCTGCTGCTGCACAACCAGGGGCCGCACTGGCTGCCCTGCGAAGTCCGCGCCCTGCGCGAGCCGATCACCGACCCGGTGCTGGCCCGCGCCGGCGCCGTGCCGCGCCGCCTGTTCGACGAGACGCGCGATGACGCGTCGGAGCGCCATTACCGCATCGAGCACGACTTCGCCTACCCGCGCTACTCGCTGCCGATCGGCAAGCTCGGGGACCTGCTCGGCGGCGACCTGCGCCCGGCTTCGGCGTTTCGCTGCGACGCCGATCGCGATTGACCCCGACGCAGGACCCCACTATCTTGTGGCCGTCGGTCCCGGGCGCCACAAGCGCTTGGGTTAATAGGGAAGCCGGTTCGAATCCGGCACTGCCCCGCAGCGGTATGTGGAAACGACCGCCGTCATAGAGCACTGGGACCCTGGGTCCCGGGAAGCGACGGCCAGTAGGAGAGGCGCCCGCCTCGCGTCCACGAGTCCGAAGACCTGCCGACAGCCGCGCGAAGCACGACGCGCGGTGACCGGCCCAGAGGTCTCCGGGGGGAGACGGTGCCGGTG
Source organism: Arenimonas soli (assembly GCF_014643775.1). Taxonomy (GTDB): domain Bacteria; phylum Pseudomonadota; class Gammaproteobacteria; order Xanthomonadales; family Xanthomonadaceae; genus Arenimonas; species Arenimonas soli. The sequence goes on along the minus strand of NZ_BMKC01000002.1, from coordinate 386,955 downwards.
TCGTGGCGCCGCGTCTCGGTCCCTGCGACACCCGTATTGCAACCTCCCGTTGCCTTGACCGCCTGCGTCGTCCTCCGAGGGAAGGGCGGCGGCCGTGCGCCATGCACCGGAGACCTCCCATGAACCACGAAATCCTCGACGCGCCCGCCGACGCCGACGCGCCGCAGTTCGCCCTCACCCCGCCCGCCGCCGCGCTGGGCATGACCGTCACCAAGCGCAACGGCCGCCGCGAGCCGGTCGACCTGAACAAGATCGTGCGCGCGGTGATGCGCCAGTGCGACGACCTCTACGCCGTCGATCCGATGCGCGTCGCCACGCGCACCATCTCGGGCCTGTACGACGGCGCCAGCACGCGGGAGCTGGACGAACTGTCCATCCGCACCGCCGCGCTGCTGACCGCCGAAGAGCCCGAATACGGCCGCCTGGCCGCGCGCCTGCTCGCCGAATGCATCACCAAGGAGGTCACCGGCCAGGAAATCCACGCCTTCTCGCAGTCGGTGGCCCGCGGCCACGAGCTGGGGCTGGTGAACGCCAGGCTGCTGGATTTCGTGCAGGCCAACGCGCGCAAGCTCAACGACGCGCTGGACGCCTCGCTGGACCGGCGCTTCGACTACTTTGGCCTGCGCACGCTTTACGACCGCTACCTGCTGCGCCACCCGACCGCGCGCACGGTCATCGAAACCCCGCAGCAGTTCTTCCTGCGCATCGCCTGTGCGCTCAGCCAGGACGTGCCCGAAGCGCTGGCGCTTTACCAGCGCATGGCGTCGCTGGACTACCTGCCCAGCTCGCCCACGCTGTTCAATGCCGGCACCACGCATGAACAGCTCTCGAGCTGCTTCCTGCTCGATTCGCCGCGCGATTCGCTGGAATCCATCTACGCCAGGTACGGCGACATCGCCCAGCTGTCGAAGTTCAGCGGCGGCATCGGCGTCAGCTATACGCGGGTGCGTTCGCGCGGCTCGCTGATCCGCTCCACCAACGGGCATTCCAACGGCATCGTGCCCTGGCTCAAGACGCTCGATGCATCGGTGGCCGCGGTCAACCAGGGCGGCAAGAGGAAGGGCGCGGCCTGCGTCTACCTCGAGCCCTGGCACGCCGACGTCGAAGAATTCCTGGAGCTGCGCGACAACACCGGCGACGACGCCCGGCGCACGCACAACCTCAACCTTGCCAACTGGATCCCCGACCTGTTCATGCGTCGCGTCGAAGCCGACGGACCCTGGTCGCTGTTCGACCCCAAGGCCGTGCCGGACCTGGTCGATCTTTACGGCGAAGCCTTCGACGCCGCCTACGAACAGGCAGAAGCGGCCGGGCTGGCGGTGCGCACGATCAAGGCCCGCGAGCTGTACGCAAAGATGATGCGCACCCTGGCCCAGACCGGCAACGGCTGGATGACCTTCAAGGACAAGTGCAACCGCGCCAGCAACCAGACCGCCCGGGCAGGCAACGTCATCCACCTGTCGAACCTGTGCACCGAGATCCTGGAAGTCACCAGCGCCGATGAAACCGCAGTGTGCAACCTGGGCTCGATCAACCTGGGCCAGCACCTGGGCGAGCACGGCTTCGATTTCGACAAGCTGGCCGACACCGTGCGCCTGGCCGTGCGCCAGCTCGACCGCGTGATCGACCTGAACTTCTATCCCATCGAAGCCGCCCGCCGGGGCAACCTGCGCTGGCGGCCGGTGGGCCTGGGCTGCATGGGCCTGCAGGACGTGTTCTTCCGGCTGCGCCTGCCCTTCGACAGCGCCGAGGCGCGCGGGCTCTCGGCCCGCATCGCCGAGGCCATCTATTTCCACGCGCTCGAGGCCAGCTGCGAACTGGCGCAGGAACGGGGCCGCCACCCGAACTTCGAAGACACCCGCGCGGCGGCGGGCGAACTGCAGTTCGACGCCTGGGGCGTGACCCCGGCCGACCCGGCGCGCTGGGACGCCCTGCGCGAACGCATCCGCGAACATGGCCTGCGCAATTCGCTGCTGGTCGCCATCGCGCCCACGGCCACCATCGCGTCCATCGCCGGCTGCTACGAATGCATCGAGCCGCAGGTAAGCAACCTGTTCAAGCGCGAAACCCTGTCCGGCGACTTCCTGCAGGTGAACAAGCACCTGGTCACCGAACTCAAGCAGCTGGGGCTGTGGACACCCGAGCTGCGCGACCGCATCAAGCTGGCCGAAGGCTCGGTGCAGGGCATCGGCGAGATCCCGGCCGAACTGCGCGCGGTCTATCGCACGGTGTGGGAACTGCCGATGCGCTCGCTGATCGACATGGCGGCCGAGCGCGGCGCCTTCATCGACCAGAGCCAGTCGCTGAACCTGTTCATGGAAAGCCCGAACATCGGCGCCCTGTCCTCGATGTACATGCATGCCTGGAAGCAGGGCATCAAGACCACCTACTACCTGCGTTCCCGCCCCGCCACCCGCATCGCCAAGGCCACCGTGGACGCGCCGTCGGCGTCCGCCGCCGTGATGTGTTCGCTTGAAAACCCCGAATCCTGCGAGGCCTGCCAATGAGCGCACGACTGCTCGACCCCGGTTTCGACCTGACGCTGCGCCCCATGCGCTACCCGAAGTTCTACGAAATGTACCGCGACGCCATCCGCAATACCTGGACGGTGGAGGAGGTGGACTTCTCGCTCGACACCAACGACCTGAAGAACAAGCTGGGGCCGGCCGAGCGGCACCTGGTCGAACGCCTGGTGGCGTTTTTCGCCACCGGCGACTCGATCGTCTCCAACAACCTGGTGCTCAACCTCTACCAGCACATCAACGCGCCCGAAGCGCGCATGTTCCTGTCGCGCCAGCTCTACGAAGAGGCGCTGCACGTGCAGTTCTACCTGACCCTGCTCGACACCTACCTGCCGGACCCGGATGCCCGGGCCCGCGCCTTCGCCGCGGTCGAAAACATTCCATCCATCCGCAAGAAGGCCGCGTTCTGCTTCCGCTGGATGGACAGCGTGCAGGACTTGCAGCGCCTGGAAAGCAAGGCCCAGCGCCGGCAGTTCCTGCTCAACCTGGTGTGTTTCGCGGCCTGCATCGAGGGGCTGTTCTTCTTCGGCGCCTTCGCCTACGTGTATTACCTGCGCTCGCGCGGCCTGCTGCACGGCCTGGCGGGCGGCACCAACTGGGTGTTCCGCGATGAAAGCGGGCACATGGCCTTCGCCTTCGAGGTCATCCGCACCGCGCGTGAAGAAGAGCCCGACCTCTTCGACGACGAACTCAAGGCGCGGATCGTGCAGATGCTGGGCGAAGCGGTGGACTGCGAACATGCATTTTCCGAAGACGTGCTTTCCGGCGGCGTCGCCGGCATGTCGCCGCGGGACATGCGCCAGTACCTGGAATACTGCGCCGACCAGCGGCTGGCGCAGCTGGGCCTGCCCAAACATTTCGGGGCCCGCAATCCGTTTCCGTTCATGGACCTGCAGGACGTGCAGGAACTGACGAACTTCTTCGAACGCCGCGTGTCCGCCTACCAGGTGGGCGTGCAGGGCGACGTGGCCTTCGACGCGGCATTCTGAACCTGAACCGGCGGCCGGGGCGTCGCGGCCGCCGGTCGCCCCGACTCGCGTTGTATACGCCCGAAGCATCACTGCGTGAGACAATCCGCCCCATGACGTCCCCCGAACTGAGCCCCTTGGGCAAAGCCGTCGAATACGGCGGCGACTACGATCCTTCCCTGCTTTTCCCGATTGCCCGCGCCCAGTCGCGGTCAGCGCTGGGCCTGGGCGACGACCTGCCCTTCGGCGGCGTCGATTTCTGGAATGCCTACGAACTGAGCTGGCTCGACGGCCGCGGCAAGCCGCGCGTGGCCCTGGCCGAACTGCGCGTGCCGGCGACGTCGCCGAACATCGTCGAATCCAAGAGCCTCAAGCTGTACCTGGGCAGTTACGCCATGGCGCGCTTCGCCGACACCGACGCCCTGCGCGCGCAGCTGGTGGCCGACCTGTCGGCGGCGGCCGGCGCGCCGGTCAGCGTGGTGCTGACGCCGGCGGGTTCCAACAACGTGGCGCTGATCGAAAACCTCGAAGGCGACCTCATCGACGACCTGCCGATCGAGATCAGCCACTACGGCCCGCCGCGCCCGGACTTCCTGTCGTCCGACAGCGAAACCCGCGCCGACGAAGTGCTGGTCTCGCACCTGCTCAAGTCCAACTGCCCGGTCACCGGCCAGCCCGACTGGGCCAGCGTGCAGATCCGCTACGCCGGCCCGCGCATCGCCCGGGATGGCCTGCTGCGCTACCTGGTGTCCTACCGCCAGCACAGCGATTTCCACGAAAGCTGCGTCGAACGCATCTTCATGGACCTGATCCAGCATTGCGCGCCGACCCGGCTGGCGGTGTACGCTCGTTACACCCGCCGCGGCGGCCTGGACATCAACCCGTTCCGGGCCACGCCGGGCCTGCCCCTACCGGGCAACCCGCGCACCAACCGCCAGTAACCACCGTCCACGACCCAAGCCGCCCATGCGCCCGATCCTGACCAGCCTCGCCCTGTCGCTGTCCCTGCTGCTGGTCGCCTGCGGTGGCGACCCGGACGCCACGCCTGCCGGCGATGCCGCGACGCCGGCGCAAGCCGCGGCCGACGAGGCCGGCGCCGCCCCCGATGCCCTGCCGGAAGAAGCGCCTATGCCCAGCGGCGATTTCCGCGTGGTCGCGGTCGAACTGGGCACCGAACTGGACGAAGAAGGCCGCGTGCCGCGCCCGCAGGACGTCTTCACCACCGTGGACACCATCCACGCCGCCGTCGTCGGCGTGGGCAGCAGCCCCGGCCTGACGCTGTCGGCCCGCTGGCTGCTCGAAGACGGCACCCAGGTCGCCAAGGCCGGGCAAAGCCTGGTGCCCGATGCCCCGACCGTCACCACCTTCAGCATCACCCAGCCCGAACCCTGGCCGGCCGGCACCTACCGGGTGGAAATCGCGATCAACGACCGGGTGGTCGAAACCCGCAGCTTCAACGTCCAGTAACCCTTCGAGCCTGCGTGGCCCATGAGCCATCCCTGCCTGCGCTGCGGCGCCTGCTGCGCCACCTTCCGCGTGTCCTTCCACTGGTCGGAGGCCCAGCCTGACAATCCCGACGGCCCGCCGGCCGACCTGGTGATGCCGCTGCGCCGGCATGAGCTGGCCATGCGCGGCACCGAGGGCAGCCATCCGCGATGCGCGGGCTTGCGCGGCACGATCGGCGTCGACGGCCACTGCGGCATCTACCCGCAGCGGCCGTCGGTTTGCCGCGAGGTGGAGCCTTCCTGGGAGTTCGGCCGGCACAGCCCGCAGTGCGACAAGGGCCGCGCCGCCCACGGGCTGAAGCTGCTGACGCCGGACGACTGGGCCATGCAGCCGGTGGTCCTGCCGGGCGTGGACCAGGTGCCGCTGGTCGCGACGGCCATGCCCGAAGTCGATGACCTGCCGCCGGGCTACGGGGCCGAGCCGTCGCCGTCGCCGGACGCGGGTTCACCGCTGTCCTGAGCCCCGCCCACGCGGCGGTAGATGCCCAGGAAACTGGTTGACCAGCTGGCGCCGTCGTCGTCCGACACTTGCCAGTGCTGGGACACGCTGCCGTCCGCAGCCGGCGTCCAGCGGATGCGCTGGCGCTGGATGCCGCCGCCGGCGCGGGGCTGTTCGCCCTCGAGCACCATGGCGCCCTCCTTCAGACCACCCTCGAGCCGCAGCACGGTGCCGTCGGCACCCACCCACACCTGCATCCAGTGGCCACGCTGGCGGTCGTAGGCGTTGAGGCTGTGGCCTTCGAAGCCGCGTCCGCCGCGCCAGTGTTCATGCAGTGCGCAGCCGCCGGATTCGCGGGTGATGGTGTTGCGGCCTTGTTCGGCACCCGTTTCCGGGTGCTTCACCACCCAGTCGCCCACCCAGAAATCGAACTGCCGGTGTTCGCTGGCGGTGCATGCCGGCGGTGGCGGCGGTGGCGGCGCCGTGCCCGCGACGGGCGGGGTGACCGTGGCCATCAGGCCCAGGCCGATCAGCAGGGACAGCGCCATGGCGAAGCTCCGGTGGGACCTGGCCGAAGCGTACACCCCCGTAGGGCCGCCGCGCTTTCCCCGGCCCCGCGTAACCGCGACAATGCGGGGCTGACTTCACGGGATCAAACCACCATGTCCGATTCGCCCAAGATCATCTACACGCTGACCGACGAAGCCCCGTTCCTGGCGACCCAGTCGCTGCTGCCGATCGTGCAGGCCTTCGCGGGCGCCGCCGGCATCGCCGTCGAGACGCGCGACATCTCGCTGTCCGGGCGCATCCTGGCGCAGTTCCCCGATCGCCTTCGCCAGGACCAGCGCATCGGCGACCACCTGGCCGAACTGGGCGAGCTGGCCACCCGGCCCGAAGCCAACATCATCAAGCTGCCCAACATCAGCGCCTCGGTGCCGCAGCTCAAGGCCGCCATCAAGGAGCTGCAGTCGCAGGGTTACGACCTGCCCGACTACCCGGACGAACCCAAGACCGACGCCGAGAAGGACATCAAGGCCCGCTACGACCGCACCAAGGGCAGCGCGGTGAACCCGGTGCTGCGCGAGGGCAATTCCGACCGCCGCGCGCCCAAGTCGGTGAAGGCCTTCGCCCGCAAGCATCCGCACCGCATGGGCAAGTGGAGCGCCAGCTCGAAGTCGCACGTGGCGCACATGGACGGCGGCGACTTCTACGGCAGCGAACAATCGGCGATCCTCGACGAGGCCGGCAGCCTGAAGATCGAACTGCTGCGCACCGATGGCGTCACCACCGTGCTCAAGGAAAGCGTGCCGGTGCAGTTCGGCGAAATCGTCGATGCCTCGGTGATGAACCGCCAGCGCCTGGCGGCCTTCATCGCCGAACAGATCACCGATGCGCGCGCCCAGGGCGTGCTGTTCTCGCTGCATCTGAAGGCCACCATGATGAAGGTCTCCGACCCGATCATGTTCGGCATCGCCGTGGGCGAGTTCTACAAGGACGTGCTTGACCGCCACGCCGAAGCGCTGGCCGCCGCCGGCTTCGACCGCAACAACGGCATCGGCGACCTGTACGCACGCCTGGACAAGCTGCCCGAAGCCACCCAGGCGGCGATCAAGTCCGAACTCGAGGCGCTGTACGCCGCGCGCCCGGGCCTGGCCATGGTCAACTCCGACAAGGGCATCACCAACCTGCACGTGCCCAGCGACGTCATCGTCGACGCTTCGATGCCGGCGATGATCCGCGACTCGGGCTGCATGTGGAACGCCCAGGGCGAGCTGCAGGACACCAAGGCGGTCATTCCCGACCGCTGCTACGCCGGCATCTACCAGGCGGTCATCGACGACTGCAAGGCCAACGGCGCCTTCGATCCGGCCACCATGGGCAGCGTGCCCAACGTCGGCCTGATGGCGCAGAAGGCAGAGGAATACGGCTCGCACGACAAGACCTTCCAGATCCCCGGCGACGGCACCGTGCGCGTCAGCGACGAGGCCGGCCGCACGATCTTCGAACACCCGGTGATGGCCGGCGACATCTGGCGCATGTGCCAGACCAAGGACGCGCCGGTGCGCGACTGGGTGAAGCTGGCCGTCGACCGCGCCCGCCTGAGCGACACGCCGGCGGTGTTCTGGCTGGACAAGAACCGCGCCCACGACGCCCAGCTGATCGCCCGCGTCGAAGGCTACCTGCAGGACTACGACACCGACGGCCTGGACATCCGCATCCTGGCGCCGGTGGACGCGATGAAGCTTTCGCTCGAGCGCATCCGCGCCGGCAAGGACACCATCTCGGTCACCGGCAACGTGCTGCGCGACTACCTGACCGACCTGTTCCCGATCATGGAACTGGGCACCAGCGCCAAGATGCTGTCGATCGTGCCGCTGATGGCCGGCGGCGGCCTGTTCGAAACCGGCGCCGGCGGTTCGGCGCCCAAGCACGTGCAGCAGTTCACGGCGGAAAACTACCTGCGCTGGGACTCGCTGGGTGAATTCCTGGCCCTGGCCGCCTCGCTCGACCACGTCAGCGAACGCTGGCTCAACTCGCAGGCCCCGGTGCTGGCCAAGACCCTGGACGAAGCCAATGCCCGCATCCTGGACGAAAACCGCTCGCCCGCGCGCAAGGTCGGCCAGATCGACAACCGCGGCACCCACTTCTACCTGGCCCAGTACTGGGCCAAGGCCCTGGCCGACCAGGACGAAGACGCCGCGCTGAAGGCGAAGTTCGCGCCGCTGGCCAAGCGCCTGCTGGACGAAGAAGCCACGATCCTGGCCGAACTGCTGGCCGTGCAGGGCAAGCCGGTGGACATCGGCGGTTATTACCGCCCCGACCTGGCCAAGGCCAGTGAGGCCATGCGGCCCAGCGCCACCTTCAACGCGGCGCTGGCTTCGCTGTAAGGGGCCGGCACAGCCGGTCGATGCCCCAGGCCACCGCCGCGGCGGTGGCGATGGCCGCGACCAGGGTCCAGGGAAGCGGACCCAGGCGGTCGAACAGTGCCGATGGCAGCAGGGCGGCCACCGGCGCGGCCGCGGCGCCCAGCACCACCGGCGCCGCCAGCGCCGCGGCGCGCACGAAGCCGGTTTCCACGCCCGCCTGCTCGTCGTGGTCGCGGGTGAGTGCCTCAAGCCGGGTCGCGAATCCCTCGGTGGCGGCCGGCATGGGCGCTTCGCGCACCGCCTTGTAGACGCGTCGGTAGGCCTGCACCGCGTCCGGCGGCAGGCCCGGGGTTTCGCCCTCGTGTTCGGCCGCCTGCTGCAGGCGCATTTCCAGCCGGTTCGGATCATCGTGCATGGCTGACCTCCCTGGGGTCCTGGAGTTGTTGCCGGAGCTTTAGCCGGGCCCGGAACAAATGGCTTTTCACCGTGCCCTCGGCCAGGTCGGTGATGGCGGCGATCTCGGCGATGGGCAGTTCGTCGAGGTGGTACAGGGTGATGACGGTGCGCTGCAGCGGCGACAGGCCTTCGATCGCCCGGGAAAGGTGGCCGATCTCGTCGGCCTGCACATGGCTGGCCTGCAGGTCGAAGTCGTCCGCCACCCGGGCCACCGGATCCTCGTCCTCGTCGCCGGCATGCACCAGGGGCAGCTGCTTGCGTCGCAGGTGCCGGCAGGCGACGCCGTAGGCCACCCGGCCGATCCAGGTCGACAGGCTGGACTCGAAGCGGAACTGGTGCAGGCGCTGGAACACGCGCAGATAAACCTCCTGGCAAAGCTCGCGGGTATCTTCCGGGTGCCCGACCACGCGGAAGACCAGGTGCCAGACCAGCTTCTCGTGGCGCCGCACGAGCTCTTCGAACGCCCCGGGCGCGCGCGTCAGCACCGCCGAGACCAGGGCCGGATCTTCCATCATCCCTGGACGGACGCCACCAGGGCGCCAATGGTTGCAGCCGGACAAAACCCCGCTGCAATGCAACCGCCGCCGTCCTGGTGGGCTCCATCGCCCCGAAGCCGGAATCCGGTCACCAAGGAACCCTCCCCATGTTCGACATCCTCGCCATCCTGCTGCCGTTCTTCCTGGCGCTTTGCATCGTCGCCGTCATCCGCATGATGGTCGATGCCCGGCTGCGCCGCCGCCTTGCCGAAACCCACGCCAGCGAAGACATGGTCGCCGCACTGGTGCGGGCCGACGAAGAAACCCGGCGGCAGTCCTCGCTCAAGTGGGGCCTGGTGCTGACGGCAATGGGTGGCTCCCTGTGCCTGATCGACCTGTTCGGGCTGGGCGTCGAAGACCCCACGGCCTTCGGCCTGCTGATCGGCTTCGCCGGCCTGGGCATGTTGGCCTACCACGCACTGCGCCGCCCGGCGCCGCGCGACTAAACCGTTTCATCACCGCTACCGACGCCGTCCGGCGGGCAAGGCGCCCGCCGTGGCCCTGGCTTGCCCGGTGAATCCCGCCGGCGCGGCCGTCAATCCCCGCAGGAGATCCCCATGCGTTCCCGAATCCTCGCCACCGTCGCCATCACCCTCGGCCTGGCCGCGTGCAGCAGCCTCGCCTCGCCCCCGCCAACGCCGGCTGTACCCACGTCCGCTTCCCTCGATGTGCAAATCGAGGCCGCGCGTCGCCGGGCGCAGGTGCCGCTGCTTGCTGTCGCCTATGTCCACGACGGCCAGGTGCGGTGGACCCGTCTGCTGGGCGAACCGCAAACGCTGGCGGCGGCGGGCGAGACGCCTTTGTTCAACCAGGCGTCGCTGACCAAGCCGATGTTCGCCTTGATGGCGTTGCACCAGGTCGGCGAAGACCGATTCTCGCTCGACATGCCGCTGTGGCAAGACTGGATCGACCCGGACGTGGCCGATGATCCCCGCCATCGCCAACTGACACCGCGCCTGGCCCTGAGCCACCAGACCGGCCTGCCCAACTGGCGGGGTCGGGGCGAGCTTGCGTTCGCCTTCGACCCCGGAAGCCGGCATGAGTATTCGGGGGAAGGCTTCGAGTACCTGCGCCGGGCGCTGGAGCAGCGCAGCGGCGAGTCGTTGGCAACGCTGATGCAGGCCTCCGTGCTGGCACCGGCAGGCATGACCGACACGCATTTCGGCTGGACGGCCGCACTGGCACCGCGCTTCGTGCCGGGCGACGCCGGCGAAGGGCTGGAATCGGTGCAGGGACGCGAAGCCAACGCCGCCGCCAACAGTTTCGGAACGATCCAGGACTACGGCCGCTTCATCGCCTGGGTGACGCGCGGCGCCGACCTGGACGCGGGCCTCTTCGCCCAGATGCAGACGCCGCAGGCCCGGCACGCGGAACCTGCCGAAGACTTCGGCCTGGGCTGGAAACTGGCGCCGGGCGGTGACGCGCCTCTGCTTTGGCACGACGGTCGCGAGCGTGGGCTCTACAACTTCGCCGCGACCCTGCCTGGTCGCCGGGAGGGTCTGGTGATGCTGGGCAAGGGCCAGCACGGCGAACTGCTGGTGCGGCCGCTGCTGCAGACCCTGCTGGTGGACGGCGACGACTGGCTGGCGCGCATGGACCGCCAGGTCTGGCACTACGTGGGCACGGTGCCGCGCGAACAGCTGCCGGGCATGCTGCAGTTCATCGCCAGTTCGCCTTCCTTCACGGCCAAGCTGCTGCATGCCGCACACACGTCGCTGGTGGGACCGCTGTCGCTCGACGCCACGCAGGAAGCCGCCGCGCGCGATGCCATCGACGCGCTGGCCTTCGCGATGGTGGAGGGATCGGTGACGCCCGAACAGGTCCAGGGCGTGCTGGCCGTGCTGGTCGAAGACCACGAGGGCCTGCCCCGCCGCATCGGCGCCCTGGCCCCCGACCAGGCCCGCGCCTGGCTTGCCGCCATCGACGCCGCTGCGCGCTGACTCCGGCGAACCCGGGCAAAACAAAACCACCCGGCCTCGCGACCGGGTGGTTTTTTCGTGGCGGGCCGGACTCAGCCGCGCAGGTCGAAGCGGTCGGCCTCCATCACCTTGGTCCAGGCCGCGACGAAGTCATCCACGAACTTCTGCCCGGCGTCGCTGGCGGCGTAGACCTCGGCCAGCGCACGCAGCTGCGCGTTCGAGCCGAACACCAGGTCCGACACCGTGCCGGTCCACTTCAGGTCGCCGGTCTTGCGGTCGCGGCCTTCGAGGATGTCGCGGTTGGTTTCCGAACGCTTCCACTTGGTGCGCATGTCGAGCAGGTTGCAGAAGAAATCGTTGCTCAGCATGCCCGGGTTCCGGGTGAACACGCCGTGGCTGGCGCCCTTGTAGTTGGCGCCCAGCGAACGCAGGCCACCCACCAGCACCGTCATTTCCGGGGCGCTGAGCCGCAGCAGCGCGGCGCGGTCGACCAGCATTTCGGCCTCGGAGCCTTCGAAACCCTTGGCGACGTAGTTGCGGAAACCATCGACCTTGGGCTCGAGCGGCGCGAAGGAATCGACGTCGGTCATTTCATCCGTGGCGTCGGTGCGGCCGGGATGGAAGGGCACGGTGATGTCGTAGCCGCCCTTCTTCGCCGCCGCCTCGACGGCCGCGTTGCCGGCCAGCACGATCAGGTCGGCCATCGAGATCTTCTTGCCGCCGCCGGCGGAGGCGTTGAAGTCCTTCTGGATGCCTTCAAGCGTGGACAGCACCTTGGCCAGCTGTTCGGGCTGGTTCACTTCCCAGTCCTTCTGCGGCGCAAGGCGGATGCGGGCGCCGTTGGCACCGCCGCGCTTGTCGCTGCCGCGGAAGGTCGAAGCCGAGGACCAGGCCGTGTAGACCAGCTCCTGCGTCGTCAGGCCGGAATCGAGCACTTTCTTCTTCAGCGCGGCCACGTCCTTGTCGTCCACCAGCGGGTGGTCGACGTCGGGCACCGGGTCCTGCCAGATCAGCACTTCCTTGGGCACGTACTTGCCCAGGTAGCGGTTGCGCGGGCCCATGTCGCGGTGGGTCAGCTTGAACCAGGCGCGGGCGAAGGCGTCGGCGAACTCGTCTGGGTTGTCCTTGAAGTGGCGCGAGATCTTTTCGTAGGCCGGGTCCATGCGCATGGCCATGTCGGCCGTGCTCATCATCAGCTTTTCCTTGCGGCCCGGTTCGTGCGCGGCCGGCGCCATGTCCTCTTCCTTCAGGCCAATGGCCTGCCACTGCTGCGCGCCGGCCGGGCTCTTGGTCAGCTCCCAGTCGTACTTGAACAGCACGTCGAAGTAAGTCATGTCCCACTTGGTGGGCGTCGGCGTCCAGGCGCCTTCCAGGCCGCTGGTGATGGTGTGGCCGGCCATGCCGGATTCGTAGCTGTTGGCCCAGCCCAGTCCCTGGTGCTCGATGTCGGCACCTTCCGGCTCCACCTGCACCAGCGACGCGTCGCCGGCGCCGTGCGCCTTGCCGAAGGTGTGGCCGCCGGCGGTCAGGGCGACGGTTTCGTAATCGTCCATGGCCATGCGCGCGAAGGTGTCGCGAATGTCGCGGGCCGACAGCAGCGGGTCCGGATTGCCGTCCGGGCCTTCCGGGTTCACGTAGATCAGGCCCATCTGCACCGCGGCCAGCGGGTTGGCCAGCTCGCGTTCGCCGGAGTAGCGGCTGTTGTCCTTGTCGCTGGTCGACAGCCATTCCTGCTCCGGGCCCCAGAACACGTCGGCGTTGGGCTCCCAGATGTCGCAGCGGCCGCCGCCGAAGCCGAAGGTCTTGAAGCCCATGGACTCGAGCGCGACGTTGCCGGTCAGGATGAACAGGTCGGCCCAGGACAGCTGCTTGCCGTATTTCTGCTTGATCGGCCACAGCAGGCGGCGCGCCTTGTCGAGGTTGCCGTTGTCGGGCCAGCTGTTGAGCGGCGCGAAACGCTGGTCGCCGGTGCCACCGCCGCCGCGCCCGTCATGGATGCGGTAGGTGCCGGCGGCATGCCAGGCCATGCGGATGAAAAAAGGACCGTAGTGGCCGTAATCGGCCGGCCACCAGTCCTGGGAATCGGTCATCAGGGCGTGCAGGTCCTTGATGACGGCGTCGAGGTCGAGCTTCTTGAACTCTTCCCGGTAGTCGTATTCCTCGCCCATCGGGTTGGCCCGCGGCGAATGGCCGTGGAGGATGCCGAGGTTGAGCTGGTTCGGCCACCAGTCCGCGTTCGTCCAGGCGCCGGTGATGGCCTGGCTGCGGCTTCCGCCCGAGAAGGGGCATTTTGCTTCGTTGGACATGGCGATTTCTCCTGCGATCCGCGGATGTGTCCGGATACCTTGGCCCTCTTGTTGCGATAGGTGAAGTTCTTTTTTCCAATGGCTGCCATAGCCGCTGACTATCGAAACAGCGGGCAGCGCCATTGCGGGGACTTAACAGGCCCGCGTGGTAGCCTCCGGGCTCGTTTTCATGCCCCGGAGCCCCTCCATGCGAACCACTCGCACCCCCCTTGCCCTCGCTTTTGCCCTTTCGCTGGGCCTGGCCGCCTGCAGCCCGGCGTCCGAGGAGCCGGCCGCCGCGCCGGAGGCCGCTGCCGAGGCGAAGGCCGCCGACGGCGCCGAAACCGCCGATCGCAACGCCCAGGTCGACCCGCTGGAAGCGGCCCTGGCCGGTGACTGGCGCGACCCCGACAACGCGGCCCGCGACGCCTGGCGCCACCCGCGTGAAACCCTCGCTTTCTTCGGCGTCGGCCCCAGCCAGACCATCGTCGAGATCTCCCCGGGCGGCGGCTGGTACACCGAGATCCTGGCCGCGCTGCCGGGCGAAAAGGGCCGCTACATCGGCGTCGTGAACGACCCGGCGAAGTCCGGCAACGAACGCGCCCAGAACTACTACAGCGAAGCCAACACCAAGCTGCGCGACAAGCTGGCGGCGCGTCCCGACGTCTACGGCGAAGCAACCCTGGTCGAAATCGACCCGACGGCGCCGGTGCTGGGCGAGCCGGGTTCGGCCGACGTGGTGCTGACCTTCCGCAACGTGCACAACTGGGTGATGGCCGGCAACGAAGCGGCGATGTTCCGGTCCTTCCACGACGTGCTGGCCCCGGGCGGCGTGCTGGGCGTGGTCGAACACCGTGCCGCGGCCGGCAAGACCCTGGCCGAGGTGAAGACCTCCGGCTACCTGCCCGAGGACTACGTGATCGGCCTGGCCGAAGCCGCCGGTTTCGTGCTGGAGGAAAAGAGCGAGATCAACGCCAACCCGGCCGACACCAAGGACCACCCCAACGGTGTCTGGACCCTGCCGCCGGGCAACAACCACGACGAAGCCGACAGCACCAAGTACGCCGCCATCGGCGAAAGCGACCGCATGACCCTGCGCTTCGTGAAGCCCAACCCCGAGTCCGCCGCGGCCGAATAAGACCCTGGGGACGACGCCCCGGAAGCCCTCCGCAAGGAGGGCTTCTTCGTTTCAGGCCTGCACCGCCTCGCCGGTTTGCAGGCGCCAGAGGGCGGCGTAGGGGCCGTTGCGGGTCAGCAGGTCGTCGTGGCTGCCCGATTCGACGATGCGGCCGGCGTCCATCACGTGGATCACGTCGGCGTGGCGCACCGTGCTCAGCCGGTGCGCCACCACCAGGGTCGTCCGGCCCTTCGCGGCGCGGGCCAGCGAGCGCTGGATCGCGGCTTCGGTTTCGTTGTCCACGGCCGAAGTGGCTTCGTCGAGCACCAGCACCTTCGGGTCGCGGTACAGCGCGCGGGCCAGGGCGATGCGCTGGCGCTGCCCGCCGCTGAGGTTGCCGCCGCGTTCGCCGACTTCGCTGTCGTAGCCCAGCGGCAGCGCGTCGATGAAGGCGTGGGCCTCGGCGGCGCGCGCGGCCGCTTCCACGCGGGCGCGGTCGGGCTGGCGTTCGCCGTAGGCGATGTTGTCGGCGACGGTGCCGTCGGTCAGGAAGGGTTCCTGGGCGACGTAGCCCACCGCCCGGCGCAGCGAAGCCGGCGCGATGCCCGCGACGTCGGCTCCGTCAAGCAGCAGCCGCCCCTGTTTGGGGTCCAGGAAGCGCAGCAGCAGCTTGAGCAGCGTGGACTTGCCGGCGCCCGTGCCGCCGACCAGGGCGACGGTGGCGCCGGCGGGAATGTGCAGGGTGATGCCCTGCACCGCCATGCGCCCGTCGTAGTCGAAACCGACGTCCTCGAAGCGCAGTTCACCGCGGGCGCCTGCCGGCACCTCGGAGGTGCCGCGCACCGGCACCGGCATGTCCAGCAGGTCCATCACCCGGTTCACCGAGGCCATGGCGCGCTGGTACAGGTCCACCATGTCGGCCAGGCGCGTCAGCGGCCACAGCAGGCGCTGGGTCAGGTAGACCAGGGCCGAATAGCTGCCCACGCCCAGGTCGCCGCGCAGCGTAAGCACGCCGCCGTAAAGCAGCGTGGCAACGAAGCCGGCCAGGATGGCCATGCGGATCACCGGCGTGATCGCCGCCGAGAACCGGATGGCATCGGCGTTGCGGGCGCGGAAGCCATCGGAGGCCTGGCGCAGGTGTTCGGCCTCGAACTCCTCGGCCGTGTAGGCCTGGATGGTGGCCATGCCGGCCAGGTTGTTGTTCAAGCGCGCCGACACCGTGGCCGCGGCTTCGCGCGCCGCGGCGTAGCGCGGCGCCAGCCGCTTCTGGAACCAGAAAGCGCCGATCAGGATCAGCGGGATCGGCAGCATCGCCAGGGCCGCCAGGCTGGCGGTCAGCACGAAGAACACCGCGCCCACCAGCAGCGAGGAAACCACCACCTGGATCAGGTCGTTGGCGCCGGTGTTGAGGAAACGTTCGATCTGGTTGACGTCTTCGTTCATCAGCGCCATCAGCCGGCCGCTGCGCTCGCGTTCGATCACCGCCGGCGGCAGGCGCTGCAGGTGGCCGTAGGCGGCCTGGCGCAGCGCGTGCTGCAGTTCCTGGGCCAGGCCGCGCCACTTCACCGCCAGCAGGTATTCGAACACCGACTCGAGCACCCAGACCGCGATCGACAGCGCCACCAGCAGGTACAGCTGGTGCAGCGGGTCGGGCACGCCCAGGCCGGCCAGGAAGGAGTCCTGCTGGTTCACCACCACGTCCACGGCCACGCCGATCAGCAGCTCGGGCAGCACGTCGAAGAACTTGTTGAGCACCGAATAGACCGTGGCGGCCACGGCGGTGCCCCGGTGGGGGCGGGCGAAGCCGGCAAGCCGGCGCAGCGGGTGTTCGCGGGTCATCGGGGTTCCCTGTGCGGGGCCGGTCCTGGCCCCGGCAGCATTTTCCCATGCGGCGTAGAATGGGCGGATGCTGATCGCCTTCAACAAGCCCTACGGTGTACTGAGCCAGTTCACGGACAAGACGGTGCCGCCGCGGCCCACGCTGGCGGGTTTCGACCTGCCGGAAGGGGTCTACGCCGCCGGGCGGCTGGACCAGGACTCCGAAGGCCTGCTCCTGCTGTCCGACGACGGCCCGCTGATCGCGCGCATCAGCTCACCCAAGTTCCACTGGCCCAAGACCTACCTGGCCCAGGTCGAGGGCGATTGCACCGAAGAACAGCTCACCGCGCTGCGCCAGGGCGTCGAGCTCAAGGAAGGCACCACCCGCCCGGCCAAGGCCCAGAAGCTGGTCGGCGCCCCCGACTGGCTGTGGCCGCGCGACCCGCCGGTGCGCCAGCGCAAGACCGTGGCCGACAGCTGGATCGAACTGACCATCACCGAAGGCCGCAACCGCCAGGTGCGGCGCATGACCGCCGCCGTCGGCCTGCCCACCCTGCGCCTGCTGCGCATCGCCGTCGGCCCGCACCGGCTCGAAGGCCTGCGCCCGGGCCTGTGGCGCGAAGAGCCCTTGTAGCCACCCGGCCGCGGGAGTGAAATGGGGTCTGACCCCAATTCAGGCGGGAGGGTGCGTGGAGTTCAAGGACCATTTTTCGGGGCACGCGGTGGACTATGCCGCGGCGCGGCCCACCTACCCGCATGCGCTTTTCCAGTGGCTGGCCGACCAGTGCCGGCACCACGACCTGGTCTGGGACGTTGGCTGCGGCAACGGCCAGGCCAGCCTGGCCCTTGCGCACTGGTTCAACCGCATCCACGCCAGTGACGCCAGCCAGGCCCAGATAGACAGCGCACCCGAACACCCGCGCGTGACCTGGCGCGTCGAAACCGCCGAACACTGCACGCTGCGCACCGACACCGTCGACCTGGTCACCGCGGCCCAGTGTTACCACTGGTTCGACCAGGAACGCTTCTGCCACGAAGCCCTGCGCGTGCTAAAGCCCGATGGCCTGTGCGCGGTGTGGTGTTATGGCCGGTCGCGGGTCAGCCGCGACGTCGACACGGTTTTCCACGAACTCTACGAGGACCGGCTTGGGCCCTGGTGGCCACCCGAACGCCGCCATGTCGAAGACGGCTACCGGCACCTGCCGTTCCAGTTCGAAGCCCTGGGCGAAATCCCGCGCCTGGAGATGACCCAGTCCTGGACGCTGGCCCAGTACCTGGCCTACCTGCGCAGCTGGTCGGCCAGCCAGCGTTGCCTGGCGGAAACGGGCCACGATGCCGTGGCCGAACTGCAGGCGCGGTTCGCCGACGCCTGGGGTGACCCGGACACGGTTCGCGACGTGGAGTGGCCGCTGAGCATCCGCGCGGGGCGGGCGCCGCCGGCGGACTGACGGCATCGGCCGGGCCCCGGGGCCCGGCCGTCGCAATGAATCAGCCTTAGGACTTCTTCGCCGCCGACTTGCGGGCGGCGGTCTTGCGGGTGGAAGCCTTCTTGGCCGGGGCCTTCCTGGCGGCGGACTTGCGCGCCGTCGACTTGCTGGCGGCCTTCTTCGCAGGCGCCTTCTTGGCCGCGGCCTTTTTCGCCGTCGACTTCTTCGCGGCCACCTGGGTGGACTTCTTGGCGGTGGCGCCGGCGGCGGCAGCCTTCTTGCGCTTGTTCACCGCGTAAACCGCTGCGCCCACGGCGGCCAGCGCGGCGGCGCCGACGGCGGTACCGACCGGGTGCTTGCGCACGGCCTTGATGGCGGCGCTGGAGCCGCGCTTGACGGCGGCGGCGCCGGCACCGGCTCCGACCAGCGCGCCGGCCTTCTTGGCCAGGTCGGCCTTGTTCCAGGATTTTTTCGCCTTGGCGCCGGCATCACCCAGCTTGGCCATGGCGGTCGAAACGATCTTGTTCGTCTTGCTCATGTCGGGTCTCCGGAAATCATTGGTGAAACGAGGGACTTGCCGATACAGCCTAACCTGAAAGACATGAACGCAGCGCAGCGTGCCGCCCGGCCGCCTAGCTGCCGCGCGGTTTGGCGCGATGGGTGGCGGTGGCCGTCCAGGGGTCCTCGGGCCAGGGGTGGCGGGGGTAACGCCCCTTCATTTCCTTGCGCACTTCCGGGTAGGTGTTGAGCCAGAAACTGCGCAGGTCCTGGGTCACCTGCAGGGGTTTTCCGCCCGGCGAAAGCAGGTGCAGCAGCACCGGCACGCGGCCGTCGGCCACCCGCGGCGTATCGGCCAGGCCGAACAGTTCCTGCAGTTTCACCGCCAGCACCGGCGCACTGCCCAGGGCGTAGGTGACCGGGCGCTCCTGGCCGGACGGCACGCTGATCCGGCGCGGTGCCAGGGTGTCGATACGCTGGCGGAGCGACCAGTCGAGTCCGGACCTGAGCGCTTCGCCCAGCGTCTGTTCGTCAAGGGCGTCCAGGCGCGTCTTGCCGTCGAAGGCCGGCTGCAGCCAGCGCGCGCGCGTGGCCAGCAGCGTTTCGTCGGACAGGTCGGGCAGGCCCAGGTCGGGCAGCCATTCGCGCAGGCAGCGCACGCGTTCACGCCATTGCCGCAGGGCGTCGGTCCAGGGCAGCGCGTCCAGGCCCAGTTCGCCGACGGCGTCGGTCAGGGCCTGGGCGGCCAGCGCCGGGTCGGGCCGGCCGGCGGGCTTGGATTCGAGGGTGATGCGGTCGAAGCGGCGCTCGCGGCGGCTGAGCAAAGCGCGGGCTTCGGCGTCCCAGCGCACCACGTCGCCTTCGAAAAAGCGCTCGGGGAAGTCGCGTTGCAGCCGCGCTTCGTCCACCGGGGCGGCGCGCAGCACCAATGAGTCGCGGGATTCGAAGCGCAGTTCGGTGACGACCAGCCAGGGTTCGCCAAACACCACGCTGTCGTCGAACAGGCGCGCCATGCGGCCATTGGCCAGCTGGTAGCGGCGCGGATCGGCGGGATGCTGGCGCGCGATGCGGTCGGGGAAGGCGTGCGCCAGCAGGTCGCCCAGGTGGTGCGCCGGAACGTCCGCGGGCGGCGGTGCTTCGCAGCGGAGGCGGCGTCGCCACTGGCGCGCGGCGGCATCGATGGCCGCCAGAGCGCCGCGGTTGGCCTGGCCCGGCGTACGACCGGACCGGAACGCGGCCAGCGCCTGCCAGCGCTCCGCGAGGGCGTCGCTGCGTTCGCGCAGCGGGTCGCGGGCTTCGACCAGGGCGGCAAGGTCGCAGGCCAGGGCGGTGTCCCCGGGCAGCGTCGGAGCATGCAGCATCGCGGCCATGCGCGGGTGGGTGCCCAGCGCCAGCAGCCGGCGGCCGAACGGGGTGATGCGTGCATCGGTGTCGAGCGCACCCAGGCGCTGCAGCAGTTCACGCGCGGCGGCCATCGCGCCGGACGGCGGCGGGTCGGGGAAGCGCAGCGCATCGCTACCCCAGGCCGCCAGCTCCAGCGCCAGGCCGGCCAGTTCGACCTGGGCGATCTCCGGCGTTCGCATGGGCTCCAGGCGCTGCGACTGCGGCCAGAGACGGTAGGCCCAGCCTTCGGCGACGCGGCCGGCGCGGCCGGCGCGCTGGTCGGCGGAGGCCTGCGAAATCGCCACCGTTTCAAGGCGGGAAAAACCCGAGTTGGGGTCGTAGCGCGGTTCGCGCGCCTTGCCCAGGTCGATCACCACGCGCACGCCGGGTAGCGTGACCGAACTTTCGGCGACGTTGGTGGCCAGCACGATGCGGCGACGGCCCTGGGGGTCGGGGCTGAGCGCGGCGGTTTGTTGGTCGACGGAAAGGTCGCCGTGCAAGGGCAGCACCTGGATGTCGCTGGCGATCGCCCCCTCTGCCCCGAGCGCCGCCAGCGCCTGCGCGATTTCCCGCTGCCCCGGCAGGAACACCAGCAGGTCGCCCGGATGTTTTTCCAGGGCTTCGGTGATGCAGCGCCGCAGCTGCGCCGTGGTGCTTTCTTCCCGGCGCGCCGGGAAGTGCGCCACCGTCACCGGGAAGCTGCGGCCGGCGCTGGTCAGCCGTGGCGCGTCGAGGAACCGGGCCAGCGCCTCGCCGTCGAGCGTGGCCGACATCAGCACGATGCGCAGGTCGGGACGCAGCTGCGACTGCACGTCCAGGGCCAGGGCCAGGCCCAGGTCGCCGGCCAGGTGGCGTTCGTGGAATTCGTCGAAGACGATCGCCGCCACGCCTTCCAGCGTCGGGTCGTCCTGCACCATCCGGGTCAGGATGCCTTCGGTGACGACCTCGATGCGGGTGCGCGCGGACACCTTCGATTCGAAGCGGATGCGGTAGCCAACGGTTTCGCCGGGCGCCTGCCCGAGCTGGCGGGCCATGAAGCCGGCCGCGGCGCGAGCGGCCACGCGCCGCGGTTCAAGCATGAGGATGCGGCCATCGCCGCGCCAGGGCGCTTCGAGCAGCGCCAGCGGCACCTGGGTGGTCTTGCCGGCGCCGGGCGGCGCTTCGAGCACCAGGCGTGGATGTTCGTCGAGGCTGCGCAGCAGCCCCGGCAACAACTCGGCAATCGGAAAGTCAGGCCCGGCCACGGCGCGCAGTGTAGCCGCCCAACCCAAATGGGGTCAGAGAACATTTATGTTTCAATGGCGCGCTTTAAACACATATGTTCTCTGACCCCATTTTATGGACCTGATCGATATTGGCGCCAACCTGGGCCACGAGAGTTTCGACCACGACCTGGGTGCCGTGCTGGCGCGGGCGCGCACCGCGGGCGTGCAGCGCATGGTGGTGACCGGTGCCAGCCGGGCCGGGTCGGTGCGGGCGCTGGAGCTGGCGCGGGCGCACCCGGGCCAGCTCTGGGCAACGGCGGGAATCCATCCCCACCACGCCGTGGAATGCACGGCCGAGGCCATCGCCGAGCTGCGTGCGCTGCAGGCCGCGCCTGAAGTCGTGGCGGCCGGTGAGTGCGGGCTCGACTACCACCGTGATTTCTCACCGCGCCCGGCGCAGCGGCTGGCTTTCGAACGCCAGCTGGAACTGGCGGCGGAAACCGCCCTGCCGCTGTTCCTGCACCAGCGCGACGCCCACGGCGACTTCATGGCGATCATGAAAGAGTTCGAAGGCAAGCTCGGGCCGGTGGTCGTGCACTGTTTCACCGGCACCCGCGCGGAATGTTTCGACTACCTCGACCAGGACTGGCACGTCGGCATCACCGGCTGGCTGTGCGACGAACGCCGCGGCCAGCATCTGCGCGAATTCGTGAAGGACATCCCGGGCCACCGCCTGATGGTGGAAACCGACGCGCCCTACCTGCTGCCGCGCACCGTGCGGCCGATGCCCAGCCACCGCCGCAACGAACCCATGTACCTGGCCCACATCGTCGAGGAGCTGGCGCGCGATCGCGGCGAAGACCTGGCCACCACCGCCGCGGCCACCACCGCCGCGGCCGCGGCCTTCTTCGCCCTGCCCGACCCCGCCTGATCCGTTGCAGCGATGAGCTTCAGTCGCCGACCGGCAAGCCGTGGCGGCGACCGTAGTCGAGCGCCTGCTGGCGGAACTGGTCTTCCAGGGCCTTCATGCGGGCGCGTTCGCGCTCGCGGCAATCCCGCCCGGCCCGGCCTTTCGGGCAGGCGTCCAGGGCTTCCTGGATGCCGCGCGCCTGGGCCTGCAGCGAAAGCCCCTGCTGGCCGATCTGCACGGCTTCCTCGACGCCCTGGGCGGTGAAGGTCGTGACGAAGTGGTACAGCGAGGTGTCCCGGCTGGCGCGCGCAGGCACCAGTTCGACCAGGTCCATCACCACGTCGCCGCCATCCTTGTCCATGCCCTCGACGCGCAGACGCGTGACGGTGCGGTTGCTGCGTACGCGGAAGTCCTTCATCACGCCCACGCCCAGGCCCAGGAAGGGCATCCGGGTGGCGACCGTACTGGTGCCGCGGTCGAACCACATCTGCAGGTAGGCATCCTGGCCGCGGCCACGCACGCCCTGGGCGCCGCCACCCGGGCCTTCGCCCAGGGTTTGCGGGGTGCTGGCGATGGAGTCCAGGAACGCCTGGTGCCAGCCCATGTCGCGCAGCCAGCCGAAGGCCGGGCCCAGGTTTTCGCCCAGCAGCAGGCAGGCGGGCCCCACGTCCTGGTGTTCACCGCAGGCCATGAAATCGCCGTCCGCCTGCCGGATGACGAATTCCAGCCGGCCCTGCGCGAATTCGCCGCCGGGCCACCACGCGCCCAGGCCCGACGCCGGGATCATCATGCTGTTGTCGGCCGAGTTCACGTAATAGGTGATCGTGCCGATGCCCTCGGACGAATCGATGCGCTGGCGGATGCGCAAGTCGAAACGGTACAGGCCCAGTTCGCTTTCGGGGTTGGCTTCGAAGCGGCTGTTGGCGTTGAACTCCGCGGCCTGCGTGGCCGTGATCGCGCCGGCCAGCGCCAGCGTCGCCGCCAACCGCAGGCCCAGCCATGCGCCACGTGGGTGGACGGCGGCCTGGGCCTCCGCACGCGTCGGGCAAAAGCTGGGACGAGGACGCATGGGGGACTCCTGCGGTGGTTTCCGGGGGGACTCCAGCTAATACGCTAACCGAGGGCCTGCCGTGCCACCAGCCGGCCTCAGGTGCGCAGCCCGACCCCGCGCTTGAGCAGCCACAGCGCCAGGGTGCCCAGGCCAAGCACGAAGGCCAGCATCAGCGTGAAGGCCACGACCATGGATACGTCCGACTGGCCCAGCAGGCCGTAGCGGAAGGCGTTGACCATGTAGAAGATCGGGTTGAGGTGGGTGGCCGTCTCGGCCCAGGCCGGCAGCAGCTTCACCGAATAGAACACGCCGCCCAGGTAGGTCAGCGGGGTCAGGATGAAGGTGGGCACGATGGCGACGTCGTCGAACTTCTTGGCGTAGACGGCGTTGACGAAGCCCGCCAGCGAAAAGATGACCGCGCCCAGGAAAACGGTGGCCAAGGTCACCAGCGGATGCGGGATGCGCACGGTGGTGAAGAGCATGGCGATGCACAGCACGATCGCGCCGACCATCAGCCCGCGCAGCACGCCGCCGGCGACGTAGCCGCCCAGGATCACCCAGTTGGGCATCGGGCTGACCAGCAGCTCTTCGACGTGCCGGCCGAACTTGGCGCCGAAGAAACTGGAGCTGATGTTGCCGTAGGCGTTCTGGATGATCGACATCATCACCAGGCCCGGCACGATGAAGTCCATGTAGCTGATGCCGTCCATGGTGCCGATGCGCGAGCCGATGAGGTTGCCGAAGATAAGGAAATACAGCGTCATCGTGATCGCCGGCGGGACCAGGGTCTGGCCCCAGATGCGCAGGATGCGCGCGACTTCGCGGCGGGCGATGGTGAACAGCGCGACCAGGTTGGGGTTACTCATTTGGGACGTCCTTTTCCGGCAGCTCCGGGTTGCCGGTCAGGCGCACGAACAGTTCCTCGAGCCGGTTGGACTTGGTGCGCATCGAGCGGACCTTGATGCCGTCGGCGTCGAGCGCCGCGAACACGCGGTTGAGTTCCATCTCGCGCGGCATCTCCAGGTCGATGGTGTGGTCGTCCTCGGCCAGCAGGGTGGCGCCCTCGATGGCCGGCAGCGTCGCCGGCAGGCGGCCTTCGACGTCGAGCACGAAGCCTTCGACGTCGAGCTTGGCCAGCAGCGTCTTCATCGGGCCTTCCTCGATGATGCGGCCGTGGTCGATGATCGCCAGGTTGCGGCACAGGCTTTCGGCTTCCTCCAGGTAGTGCGTGGTGAGGATGACCGTGGTGCCGGCGGCGTTGACCTCCTTGAGCGTCTTCCACATGCCGCGGCGGATTTCGATATCGACGCCGGCGGTGGGTTCGTCGAGGATCAGCAGCTTCGGGCGCGTCATCATGGCCCGCGCGATCATCAGCCGGCGCTTCATGCCGCCCGACAGCGTGCGCGACATCTTGCGCGCCTTGTCCCAGAGCTGCGCCTTCTTGAGTTCTTCCTCGGCGCGCACCAGGGCTTCCGGGCGAGGTATGCCATAGAAGCCGGCGTAGTTGACCAGGATGTCGAGCGGCTGCTCGAACATGTTGAAGTTGATCTCCTGCGGCACCAGACCGACCAGGCGCATGGCCTGCGAGCGATCGGCGTGAAGGTCGACGCCGAACACGCGGACCTCACCCTCGCTTTTGTTCACCAGCGAGCTGACGATGCCTATAAGGGTGGACTTGCCGGCGCCGTTGGGGCCGAGCAAGGCGTAGAAGTCGCCTTCCTCGACGCGCATTGACACGCCCTTGAGGGCTTCGACGCCATTGTCGTAGGTCTTGCGGAGATCCCTGATCTCCAGCGCGGGTTGCTTCTGCATGGGGCTCCTGGGCCGGCCGGCGCTGCGCCGGTGGGCGATGGGGCCTTATTATAGGCGCCTTGCCGCCCGGGCCCCCGGGCCGCGCCGGCACACTGTTTCCCATTCCCGGAGTCCGTATTGGCCATCGTGCACTTCCCGCTTCGCCTGGTCGGCAGCCGAATGCTCGCCCCCAGCGTGCGCCACCTTGAATTCGCCCGGGACGACGGCCAGCCGCTCGACTTCATCCCCGGCCAGTTCATCCAGGTGCATTTCAACTACGCCGACGGCACGCCGACCAAGCGCAGCTATTCACTGGCGACGATGCACGACCACGCCCTGGGTCCGGGCGAGGCGGTGGAGATGGCGGTCAGCTACGTCGCCGGCGGCGCCGCCACGGCGCTGTTCGAGGCGCTCGACGAAGGCCAGCAGATCCAGGCTTCCGGCCCTTATGGCCGCTTCTGCCTGATGCCGGGCGAC
Organism: Arenimonas soli; assembly: GCF_014643775.1. Taxonomy (GTDB): domain Bacteria; phylum Pseudomonadota; class Gammaproteobacteria; order Xanthomonadales; family Xanthomonadaceae; genus Arenimonas; species Arenimonas soli. The sequence goes on along the minus strand of NZ_BMKC01000002.1, from coordinate 361,781 downwards.
AGCAACCGCCGTTACCTGCTGATCGGCACCGGTACCGGTGTCACGCCCTACCGCGCCATGCTGCCGCGGCTGGCCGAGCTCATCCGCGAACGTGGCGTCGAAGTCGTGCTGCTGTTTGGCTGCCGGACGCCGCAGGAGCTGATCTACGGCGAAGACTTCCGCGCGTTCGCCGCCGGCAACCCGGGCTTCCGCTTCGTGCCCTGCTTCAGCCGCGAACTGCCGGACGACCCGGCCCCGGACGACCGGCGCGGCTACGTGCAGGACGCCCTGGCCGAGTTCGCGCCCGCGGCCGAAGGCGACATCGCCTACCTGTGCGGCAACCCGAACATGGTGGATGCCTGCTTCGAGGCCCTGAAGACCGCCGGCCTGCCGGTGCCGCATATCCGCCGCGAGAAGTACGTCAGCGCCAAGTAGGGACGTTTCTTTCGTCACGTTTGTGCGTCCTGGCACGTCTGTCATCCTGTGGGCCGCTTTTGGCCCGGATGGGAGAGTCCATGAAACCCTTGCACTTGTCGCTGGCGCTTGCGGCGCTGCTGGTCCCGCCCCTGGGGCAGGCCCGCACGATCGGCCAGCTTGAATTCACCCCCTGCGATATCGCGCAGCCCGGCACCGGCGCCACCACCCGGCTCGAATGCGCCACGCTGGAGGTCCCTGAAGACCCGGACAAGCCCGACGGCCGCCGCCTGGGCCTGAAGGTCGGACTGGCGCCGGCACGTTCGTCGGAGCCACAGGCCGACATGGTGCTGTTCATCGCCGGTGGCCCCGGCCAGTCGGCAACCGAAAGTTATCCCAACATCGCCGGCGGCTTCGCCCGCCTGCGCGAGAAGCGCCACGTCGTTTTCATCGACCAGCGCGGCACCGGCGAAGGGCATCGCCTGGCCTGCGATTTTCCCGACGAATTGACCGAAGTCACCGAGTCGGACGAACGGCAGGTGGAAATGGCGCGTGATTGCCTCGCGTCCTTCGACGCCGACGTCGCGCAGTACACCACCTCGGTGGCGGTGACCGACATCGAGGCCCTGCGCCAGGCCCTGGGCGCGCCGGCCCTGAACGTCTACGGCGGTTCCTACGGCACCCGCGTCGCCCAGGAATACGCCCGCCGGTATCCCGACGGCGTGCGCAGCCTGCTGCTCGACGGCGTGGTGCCGCCCGGGCTGGCCCTGGGCAGCGAACACAGCGTGAACCTCGAGGCCTCGCTCAAGGCCATCCTTGGCCGCTGCGCCGGTGAACCCGCCTGCCGCGACGCCTTCGGCGACCCCTACCGCACGCTGTACACGCTGCGCGACCGCGCCCGTTCGCAGCCGACGACGGTGCCGGTGCCCGACCCGCGCAGCCATGCCCCGCGCGAGCTTCGCCTCGATGAATCGGCGGTGGCGGTGATCGCCCGCCTGTTCGCCTATGCGCCGGAAACCGCCGCCCTGCTGCCGCTGCTTCTCGACGAAGCCGCCAAGGGTCGCCCGCAGCCGCTGCTGGCGCAGGCCGCGCTGGTGTACGACGCGCTGTCGGGGCAGATCAACCACGGCATGCAGCTGTCGGTGATCTGCGCCGAAGACGCCCCGCACCTGGCCGAGCGCGATGAAGACGCCGGGCTGATCCTGGGCAACGCCATCGTCGGCGTCACGCTCAACCAGTGCAGCGTCTGGCCAAGCGGCCCGGTGTCGGAGGGTTTTCGCGAACCGCTGGCCAGCAACGTGCCCACCCTGCTGATGTCCGGCGAGCTCGATCCGGTGACGCCGCCCCGTTATGCCGACGAAGTGGCCAGGACGCTGCCGCGTTCGCGCCACCTGGTCGGCAGGGGCCAGGGCCACATCCTGCTGTCGCGCGGCTGCACCCCGCGCCTGGCCGCCGAGTTCGTGGACACGCTTGATCCGGCCGGCCTGGACGCCGACTGCCTCGAGGTGCTCGATGCCTCGCCCTTCTTCCTGGATTACAACGGAGCCACGCCATGATCGAGGTCCTCGACCTGCACAAGGCCTTCGGCAAGGTCAAAGCCGTGGACGGCGTCAGCTTCCGCGCCAACGACGGCCAGATCACCGGCCTGCTGGGCCCCAACGGCGCCGGCAAGACCACGTCCCTGCGCATGCTCTACACCCTGCTGCGGCCCGACCGCGGCCAGGTGCTGGTGGACGGCGTCGATGCCGCGAAGGACCCCGAGGCGGTGCGCCGCCGGCTGGGCGTGCTTCCCGATTCGCGCGGCCTGTACAAGCGCCTGAGCAGCCGCGAGAACATCCGCTACTTCGGCCGCCTGCACGGGATAGACGACGCCACCATCGCCGCGCGCACGCAATCCCTGGTGGACGCGCTGGACATGGGCGACATCATCGACCGGCGCACCGAGGGCTTTTCCCAGGGCCAGCGGGTGAAGACCGCGATCGCCCGCGCCCTGGTCCACGACCCGCGCAACGTGATCCTGGACGAACCCACCAACGGCCTGGACGTGATGGCCACGCGCGCCATGCGCCGCTTCCTGCACCAGCTGCGCGACGAGGGCCGCTGCGTGCTGTTTTCCAGCCACATCATGCAGGAGGTGGCGGCGCTGTGTGACCGCATCGTCATCATCGCCCATGGCCGCGTGGTGGCCGAAGGCACGGCGGACGAACTGCGCGCCCAGACCGGCGAAACCAATCTCGAGGACGCCTTCGTCAAGGCGATCGGCACCGAAGAAGGACTGATGGCATGAGCGCCGCGACCACCGTTTTCCTGAAGGAAGTCACCGAGAACCTGCGCGACCGCAAGACGGTCTTCAACGCGCTGGTGATGGGCCCGCTGCTGGGCCCGGTGTTCTTCGTGATGATGATGAGCTACATGATCACCCGCGAGCTGTCCAACGCCGAAAAGCCGCTGGAACTGCCCGTGGTCGGCGCCGAGCACGCGCCCAACCTGGTGGGCTGGCTGAAGCAGCAGGGCGTGCAGGTGCAGCCGGCGCCGGAGGATTCCGAAGCCGCCGTGCGTGCACGCGACGCCCGCGCCGTGCTGGTGATCCCGGCGGACTACCCGGACCGTTGGCGCGCCGGTGAGACCGCGCAGGTGGAGGTGCTCCACGACAGTTCCGACCGCGACGCCCGGGCACCGACGTCACGCCTGTCGGGGCTGCTCGACGCCTATTCGAGGCAGCAGTCGGCGCTGCGGGTCAGCGCGCGGGGCATGCACCCGGCGATCCTGTCGCCGGTGGTGGTGGCGCAGCGTGACCTGGCCAGCACCCAGCAGCGCGCCGGCCAGTTGATGAGCTTCCTGCCCTACCTGCTCGTGCTCGGCGCTTTCCTGGGCGGCATGTACCTGGCCATCGACACCACCGCCGGCGAACGCGAGCGGCAGTCGCTGGAGCCGCTGCTGGCCAGCCCGGCCTCGCGGGCGCAAATCGTGCTGGGCAAGCTGGGGGCCACCTTCGGGTTTGCCATGGTGTCGATGATGCTCAGCCTGGTCGCCTTTGCCGTGGCCTTCCAGTTCATCCCGCTCGACAAGCTGGGCATGAAGGTGGATTTCGGCGCCAGCCTTATCCTGCGCGCCGGCTTGCTGATGGTGCCGCTGGCCCTGGTGTTCGCCGCGCTGCAGACGGTGGTGGCGGCCTATGCCAAGAGCTATCGCGAAGCCCAGACCTACCTGTCGCTGCTGATGCTGCTGCCGATGATCCCCTCGGTGCTGCTGATGGTGTCGCCGATGAAGGGCGAGCTGTGGATGTCGGCCACGCCGCTGCTTTCCCAGAACCTGCTGATCATGGCGCTGGCGCGCGGTGAAACCGTGTCGCTGCTCGACTTCGCGCTCAGCTTCGGCTGCACGCTGGGTCTCGCGGTGCTGCTGGTCTGGCTGGCGGTGCGCATCTACCACCGGGAACAGCTGGCCGTTTCCGCCTGAAGGCGCTCCTGCAGGTTCAACGAAAAAGGCCCGGCGATTGCCGGGCCTTTTTGTTTTCCCGCTTCCGCGAAGCTTACGGACGGAAGGTGAAGGTGCGGGTGATGGTGGCCGGGCCGTCCATCGGCTCGAAGCGCCAGTTGCGCACGGTGTTGAGCACCTCGCGGTCGAAGGTGCCGCGCGGCTGCGAACGGGTGATGCTGACATTGGTCACTTCGCCGCTGGCGGCGATGGAAATCTCCACGGTGACCTCGCCCGACACGCCGCTGCGGTAAGCCGCACGCGGATAGGAAGGCTGCGGCGCGCGCACGGCCACCGGATTGCTGCTGCTGGCGCGGTCCGGCTGCGCGGGCTGGACCGGAGCAGGCGTCGGGGCGGCCGGCTGGGTCGGGGCCGGCGTGGCCGGCTGCGCGGGCTGGGTCGGGGCCGGGGTGGCCGGCTGGGCCGGCTGCGGCTGGGCCGCTGCGGCGGCGGCGGCGGCAGCGGCGGCGGCCGCTTCATCGGCGGCGCGCTGGGCAGCCAGTTCGGCCTCGCGTTCGCGCTGGGCAGCACGTTGGGCTTCCTGCTCGGCACGTTCAACGACGCCGGCGCGACCCTTGGCGATGGAATCCTTGATGCGGGGCAGGGCCGGGGTCTGGGCGTCGGTGCGTTCGACCAGGGCGCGCAGGCGCTCGGCTTCGACGAAATCCTCGCGGCCGATGGCTTGTTCGGCGGCGATGATGGCGTAGGGCATCAGGTCGATGAGTGCACTTTCCGCGGACGCGTCCGGCTTTTCGCTCTTTTCGCGCAGGGTCAGGTAGTACTCCATGGCGTTGTCGCCGGCCGGGGCGTACAGGCGCTGTTCGCGCAGGGCCTGGGAACCGCGGCTGCGCAGCTCCTCGACGCTCAGGCCGGCCAATGCGGCCTCGGCGGCCTCGGCGGCCTCCATGGCGGCCACTTCCTCGGCGCTGGGACCGGCGGGCTGTGCGGTGGCCGGGGCCGGGCCCGCGGCCGCGTCCGGTTCGGCCTCGTCCTTGGAGCAGGCGGCGAGGCTGAGGCCCAGGGCCAGGGCAAGGGCCCAGCTCAAGGCACGGGAAGAGGCGGGCATGGACGCGGTCATTAGGTTTTCCCCTGAAAAGTTAACAAACCATGACGTTCAGCACATAAGAGTTTGGCCGGTTTGTCAAGGCGAAATCGTTAGGGGCTGGGATTCGCGTCACGGTTTGGCCCGCCCCGGGTTCAGGGCCCCGGCTATTTGCCGATGCAGAAGTCCGCGAAGATCCGCCCGAGCAGGGCGTCGGCGTCGACCCGGCCGGTGATTTCGCCCAGGGCGTCCTGGGCCCGGCGCAGTTCCTCGGCCGCCAGCTCGCCGGCGCCGTGGTGCAGCTGTTTGGCGGCCTGGGCCAGGATTACGGCGGCCCGGTCCATGGCTTCCAGGTGGCGGGCCCGGGCGCTGAAGGCACCCTGGCTGCCCTCGCCCTGCCCGGCCGCTTCGCGCAGGCGGCGGCGCAGGGCGTCGAGCCCTTCGCGGGTGCGGGCCGAAAGCCAGAGGTGTTCACCGTCGTCGTGGCGTTCGGCGTGCACCGGGGCGCCGCTGAGGTCGGACTTGTTGTGCAGCCACAGCACCGGCACGCCGGCAGGCAGGTCCAGGCGCGGGCCGGCGTTGGCCTGGTCGTCGAGCACGGCCAGCACCAGGTCGGCGCGTTCGAGTTCGCCGCGGGCGCGACGGATGCCTTCGCGTTCGATCTGGTCGGGCGCCTCGCGCAGGCCGGCGGTGTCGACCAGGGTCAGCTCGATGCCGTCCACCATGATGCGTTCGCGCAGCAGGTCACGGGTGGTGCCGGCGATGTCGGTGACGATGGCGCGCTCCTCCCCGGCCAGGGCATTGAGCAGGGACGACTTGCCGGCATTGGGCGCGCCGGCGATGACCACGTGCAGGCCGTCGAGCAGGCGCTTGCCGCGGCCGGCATCCGCGCGCAGCCGGTCGAGGTCGCCGGCGACGCCGCGCAGTCGCGCCTGCAGTTCCGGCGCGGCCAGGAAATCCACTTCTTCCTCCGGGAAATCGAGCGCAGCCTCGATCCACACGCGCAGCGCCACCAGGCCTTCGACCACGGCATCCACGCGGCGCGAGAATTCGCCGTCGAGGGAACGCCGCGCGGCGCGCAGCGCGGCTTCGCTGCCGGCGCTTACCAGGTCGGCCACGGCCTCGGCCTGGGCCAGGTCGAGCCGCCCTTCCAGGAAAGCGCGCTCGGTGAACTCGCCCGGCCGCGCGTGGCGTGCGCCCAGGCCCAGGCAACGGCGCAGCAAGCGGGCCAGCAGCAGCGGACTGCCGTGGCCCTGCAGTTCCAGGACATCTTCACCGGTGTAGGACTGCGGTCCCGGGAAGAACAACATCAGGCCGTCGTCAACGACGTCGCCGTCGTCGTCGCGAAAGCGCAGGTAGTGCGCGTGCCGCGGCTCGGGCGGCCGGCCCAGCAAGGTCGCACCGATCGCCCGGCAGCCGGGACCGCTGAGCCGCACGATGCCGACGCCGGCGGCCCCGGCCGCCGTCGCAATCGCCGCAATCGTGTCGCGTGGGGTCATGGGGTTCGTTCTAGTACGCGGACAAGAGCGGATTAAGGCGGATAAGGGCGGATAAATCAAAGCACATAAAAAAGGAGGGGCCGTGATGGCCCCTCCCTTATTCGTTGTTTGCGCTCTTTCCGCTTTTGTCCGCGATCATCCGCCCTGGTCCGCGTCCAAAACTATTTGGCCGGAGCGGCCGCGGGCTTGGTTCCGTGGCGCTTGGTGATGACCCACTGCTGGGCCAGGCCCAGGATGCCGTTGGTGCACCAGTACAGCACCAGGCCCGACGGGAAGAAGGCCATTATCACGCCGAAGATCAGCGGCATGGCCGTCATCATCTTCTTCTGCATCGGGTCCATGCCCGGCGTCGGCGTCATCTTCTGGGTGAGGTACAGCACCACCAGGTTGATGGCCGGCAGGATGAAGTAGGGGTCGGGCGCGGTCAGGTTCTGGATCCAGCCGATCCACGGCGCCTGGCGCATTTCCACCGACTCGAGCAGCATCCAGTACAGCGCGATGAAGACGGGGATGGTCACCAGGATCGGCAGGCAGCCGCCGATCGGGTTGATCTTCTCCTTCTTGTACAGCTCCATCATCGCCATCTGGAACTTCTGCTTGTCGTCGCCGTAGCGTTCCTTCAGCGACTCGATGCGCGGCTGGATCGCGCGCATCTTGGCGAAGCTCTGGTACTGCTTGGCCGACAGCGGGTAGAGGATCAGCTTGATGATCAGCACCGTCAGGATGATCGCCCAGCCCCAGTTGCCGGTCAGGTCGTGCAGCGGTTCGAGCACGTAGTCGAACATCGGCTGGGCGAGGAAGGTGAAGATGCCGTAGTCCAGGGTCAGCTTCAGGCCCGGGGCCACGTCCTGCAGCTGTTCCTGCAGCTTCGGACCCACCCAGAGCGTGGCCTCGCGCGTGGCGGCGGTTCCGGGCGCGACCTCGAAGGGCGCGCCGACGCTGCGCACCAGGTAGCGCGGCTGGCCATTGCCCAGGGTCGCCAGCGAAAAGCGCTGCGGTTCGGCCTTGGCCGGCACCCAGGCCACCAGGAAGTGGTGCTGCAGCAGGGCGATCCAGCCACCCGTGACGTCGAGGTTGAGCGGGCCGTCGTCGGCGAAGTCGTCGTAGGTACGCTTCTCGAACTTTTCCGCCGGGCTGTACCAGGCGCCGCCGGTGAAGCTGTAGGCCTCGGGGTTGGTCAGCGCCATGCCCCTGGACTGGGCCACGGGCGGCACGCGTTGCAGCTGCTGGTAGCCATAGCCCCGCCAGGCGGCGGCGCCGTCGTTGCGGATTTCCTCGCGCAGGGTAAGGGCGTATCCACCGCGCTCGAGCACCCAGGTCTTGCGAACGGTCAGGCCGGTGCCCGGATCGGTCCACAGCAGCGGGATCTCCAGGCGGTCCTGGCCGGCGGCCAGCTGGAAATCGGTGCGGCCGCCTTCGGGGCGGAACAGCGCTTCATGGTTGGGGGCGTTGCCGACCGTGGCGACCAGGCCCGACTGCGCGACCGAAAAACGCGCGGCATCGTTGTCGAACAGGCGCACCTTGCGCTTGGGTTCGTCCTTGTCCACCGGGTACTGCAGCAGTTCGGCGCCGACCAGGTTGCCGCCGCGCAGGTCGATGCGCAGGTCCAGCACGTCGGTGCGCACGCGCAGCAGGCCCGGGCTGGAAGCGGCCGGCCCGGTCGCCGCGGGCACGGCGCCGGTGGCCGGTGCGGTGGGCAGGGCGGCCGTGGCCGGCACCGCCGAGGCGTCAGGAATGGCGCCGTCGTCCGGCAGCGCCGCCGATGGTTCGGGCAGGGCCGCGGCGGGCGCCGCATCGGCGGGGAGGGATTCGACCGGGCCCTTGTTCCATTCCAGGAACAGGAGGAAGGCAACGGCAAGCCAGGCGATCAGAAGGAAAGTACGGGTCTGGTTCATGGGCAGGCTGCAGGCGCCGGGCGGGAGGCCGGGGCCGGCGGGAAGTCTCGGTCAGGAGTCGGTGGCGGGGCGCTCGCGCGCGTCCGGGGAGGCAGGCATTGTGCCGGCAGGGGCGGTGGGCTTCAACGACCGCGCCCGTTCCAGCAGCTGCAGCCACTGTTCGCGCAGGGCCGGATTGTCCAGCGCGGCGGCGCCAGGCTGGGCGATCAGCACGTAATCGCCGGCGGGCAGGCGGTGGCGTTCGCGGCGGAAGACGTCGCGGGCGATGCGCTTGATGCGGTTGCGGCCGACGGCCCGCTTGTCCACTTTCTTGGACACGGCGACGCCGAGCCGGGGCTCGGCGGCCTCGGCCCGGACGTGGGCAAACAACCTCAGCTGTGGGCTGGAAAGCCGGCGACCTGCCTTGAACACCGCCTGGTACTGGGCGGATACGCGCAGACGCGCGTTGGGCGGGAAGTCGCTCGGCGGGACGGGCGGAAGTTTATTCACAGCCCGTCAGGCGGCCGCCGGGAAGCCGGCGGCGACGCGTCAGACCGCGAGGCGGGAGCGACCCTTGGCACGACGACGCGAGAGGATCTTGCGACCATCTGCGGTCTTCATGCGGGCGCGGAAGCCGTGGTCGCGCTTGCGCTTGAGGTTGCTGGGCTGGTACGTGCGCTTGGTGGCCATGGGGCACCCCGGTTGGTTTTTGGGCGGAAAAGACCGCGGACTATAGCGGTTTCCCGCAGGGGTAGTCAACTCTCGATTGCGTGGCGGACCGGGCGGCGCGGCGCTAGACTGCACGGCCCCGAACACTTATCCACAGCGCCCCCCGCGGTGCTGTCGCCCGGAATTTCGCTTGAACATGGATGCTGCCTGGCCTCGCTGCCTGGAACGACTGGAAGCCGAACTGCCCGCCGAAGAGGTCCACACCTGGCTTCGGCCGCTGCAGGTGGAAACCCACGCCGACGGCCTGACCCTCTACGCCCCCAACGAATTCGTGGTCGACCAGGTGCGCGAGCACTACCTGGCCCGGATCCGCGAACTGGTGGCCCATTTCGCCGGCGCCCCCGCCGCCGTGGCCCTGGCCGTGGGTTCGATGCAGCGGGCCGTGGCCAGCCCGGCGGCCGCCGCCGCCCAGGCCACGCCAGGCCGGCCGCGCGCCGCCGGGGGCGCGGAATTCACCGGCAACCTGGACTCGCACTACACCTTTGAAAACTTCGTCGAGGGCCGCAGCAACCAGCTGGGCCGCGCCGCGGCGCTGCAGGTGGCCCAGAACCCGGGCAAGGCCTACAACCCGCTGCTGCTGTACGGGGGTTCGGGCCTGGGCAAGACCCACCTCATGTATGCGGCCGGCAACTTCATGCGCCGCAACAACCCGGGCATGCGGGTGCTCTACCTGCGGTCGGAACAGTTCTTCAGCGCGATGATGAAATCGCTGCAGGAGAAGTCCATGGACCAGTTCAAGCGCCAGTTCCAGCAGGTGGACGCGCTGCTGATCGACGACATCCAGTTCTTCGCCGGCAAGAACACCACCCAGGAAGAGTTCTTCCACACCTTCAACGCGCTTTTCGACGGCAAGCAGCAGATCATCCTTACCTGCGACCGCTACCCGCGCGAAGTGGAGAACCTCGAAACCCGGCTCAAGACCCGCCTCACCTGGGGCCTCAGCGTCGCCATCGAGCCGCCCGATTTCGAGACCCGCGCCGCCATCCTCACCGCCAAGGCCGCCGAACGCTCCCTGCGCCTGCCCGAGGACGTGGCCTACCTGATCGCCAAGCGCATGCGTTCGAACGTGCGCGACCTCGAGGGCGCGCTGAACACCCTGGCCGCCCGGTCCAACTTCATGGCCCGGCCGATCACCGTGGATTTCGCCCAGGAAACCCTGCGCGACCTGCTGCGGGCCCAGCAGCAGGCCGTCTCAATAAGCAACATCCAGAAGACCGTGGCAGACTACTACCAGCTGCGCATGGCGGACCTGTTGTCGAAGCGGCGGACGCGCTCACTGGCGCGCCCGCGGCAGATGGCGATGTCGCTTAGCAAGGAACTGACCGAGCACAGCCTGCCGGAAATCGGCGATGCTTTCGGTGGCCGCGACCACACCACCGTCATGCACGCCTGCAAGGTCATCCGCGAACTGCGGGAGATCGACGGCAAGCTGCGCGAGGATTGGGAAAAGCTGCTGCGCAAGCTAAGTGAATGACGTGGAACGCCGGCCGTGGAACTAACCCCCGGGCGGACTGTGGATAAGTTGGGGGTGTTTTAAGGGGCGGAAAACTATCCACAGGTTTCCACAGGTTCCCAGGGGCCCCGCGCACAGACTTGGCACCACCCGTTTTACGTTTAAAAACAATCGGTTGGACGTGTTATCCCGCGATTTCGGCGACACTACCACCACCAGTTTTTGATTTATCCACTCATTGGAGCTTGGGGAATCGCATGCGTTTCAGCCTGACGCGAGAAGTTCTGCTCAAACCCCTGCAGCAGGTGGTCAACGTGGTCGAACGCCGGCAGACGCTGCCGGTGCTGGCCAACCTGCTGGTGACGGTCGAAGGCGACAAACTGTCGATGACCGGCACGGACCTGGAAGTCGAGATGATTGCCCGTACCGACGTGGACGACGCCCAGCCGGGCGAAACCACGATCCCGGCACGCAAGCTGTTCGAGATCGTCCGGGCCCTGCCCGACGGCAGCAAGGTCACGATCAGCCAGTCGGGCGACAAGGTCACCGTGCAGGCCGGGCGCAGCCGGTTCACCCTGGCCACCCTGCCCGCCAATGACTTCCCGGCCGTCGAAGACCTGGACCTGGTCGAACGCGTCCGGGTGCCGGAAGCCGCGCTCAAGGAACTGATCGAACGCACGGCGTTCGCGATGGCCCAGCAGGATGTGCGCTATTACCTCAACGGCCTGCTGTTGGACCTGCGCGAGGACAGCCTGCGCTGCGTGGCCACCGACGGCCACCGTCTGGCCCTGTGCGAAGCGCCCCTGCCCGCCGGTGCCCAGACCCGCAAGCAGATCATCGTGCCCCGCAAGGGCGTACTGGAACTGCAGCGCCTGCTCGAAGGCGGCGACCGGGAAGTCGAGCTGGAAGTCGGCCGCAACCACCTGCGCATGCGCCGGGAAGACGTCACTTTCACCTCGAAGCTGATCGACGGCCGTTTCCCGGATTACGACGCGGTCATCCCGATCGGCGCCGACAAGGAAGTGAAGCTCGATCGCGAAGGCCTGCGCGCAGCCCTGCAGCGTGCGGCGATCCTGTCGAATGAAAAGTACCGCGGCGTGAAGCTGGAGATCAGCCCGGGCCAGGTGCGCATCGTGGCGCACAACCCGGAGCAGGAAGAGGCCCAGGAAGAAATCGAGGCCGAAACCAAGGTCGACGGCCTGGGCATCGGCTTCAACGTGACCTACCTGCTGGACGCGCTCAGCGCCCTGCGCGAGGACACGGTCATCCTGCTCCTGCGCGACGCCAACTCCTCGGCCCTGGTGCGTGAGGCCAGCCACGAGCGCAGTCGCCACGTGGTGATGCCGCTGCGGCTGTGAGCCGGCGGTTTGCCGCGCCTGATCACCGCCCGGCTCTTGCCGGGCGGTGTCGTTTCCGGCCCCCGGTAATCGGGTCGGCCGCTGCCCGAGGCCCTTCCCCGCCATGCGCCTGACCCGCCTGGACGTCCAGAACCTGCGCTGCCTGGCCGACGTCCGCTTCGAGCCCGTGGCCGGCCTGAACCTGGTGACCGGAGGCAACGGGGCCGGCAAGACCAGCCTGGTGGAGGCCATGCATCTGCTGGGCTATGGCCGTTCCTTCCGGGGACGGGTCCGTGATGGCCTGGTGCGCAGCGGGCAGCCGGCCTTGTCGGTCTATGCGGAATGGCTCGATGGCCAGGGACGCTCCCGCCGGGCTGGCCTGCGCCACACCGGCAGCGAGTGGGAGGCCCGGCTGGACGGGGCGCCCGCGCCCAGCCTGACCGAGCTGTGCGCCGAGCTGGCCGTGGTCAGTTTCGAACCCGGCAGCCACGAGCTGATCGCCGGGGGCGCCGAGCACCGCCGGCGCTTCCTCGATTGGGCCCTGTTCCACGTGGAACCGAACTTCCTGCCGGCCTGGCGGCGGTACGCCCGGGCCCTGAAGCAGCGCAATGCCCTGCTCAAGCGCGGACCCGCGGCCAGCGCCCTGGACCCCTGGGACCTGGAGCTGGTGGAGTCCGGGCAGCGCCTGAGCAGCCTGCGCGCCGATTACCTGGCCCGTCTTGAACCCGTGCTGGCGGCGACCGCTGCCGAATTCCTGCCGGAGCTGGGCCAGGCCGGCATGACTTTCCTGCCTGGCTGGCGCCAGGCGGAATACCCCCTGGCCGACGCCTTGCTGCTGGCCCGGGACCGGGACCTGGCCCTCGGATACACCAGCGTTGGTCCGCACCGGGCGGACTGGCGGGTCGATTACCCCGCCTTGCCCGGGAAAGAGGCCCTGTCCCGCGGTCAGGAAAAGCTGACGGCCCTGGCCTGTGTCCTGGCCCAGGCCCGGGCCTTCGCCGCCGACCGGGGCGAATGGCCCCTGGTCTGCCTGGACGACCTGGCGTCGGAACTCGACCAGACCCACCTGCGCCATGCCCTGGCGGCGGTGCTGGATTCCGGAGCCCAGGTGATCCTGACAGCCACGGAAGCCCCCGAGGTCCTGACCGGGGCCCTGGAACCGAGGGCAAGGTTCCACGTGGAACGCGGACAACTCAGGGCGGACTGACGCCGGTCGGCCCCGTTTCGGCCCGGGCACGTCCCGTCCCGGCGTGGCATCAAACCGCGGATCCTCGAACCGTCTTCCGGCCCGCACCGCCCTGGCTGGCCGCAGGGGCGCAAATCAGCTGAACCCGCTCCCCGGGAGCGCTTCGCACAGGGACGCCCCCGTGTGCCATGGGAAGCCGCCACGCGCTATACTCGGACACCTTATTTATAGGCGCGCTGTGCCGCCCCCTGCGGGCGCCAGCGGGCCGCCGTGGACCCGAGTACACGCCTCCGATGACCGACACCCCGAATCCGCCGATCCCCGCCAACAACAACTACGACTCCAGCAAGATCACCGTGCTGCGCGGCCTCGAAGCCGTCCGCAAGCGGCCTGGCATGTACATCGGCGACGTGCACGATGGCACCGGCCTGCACCACATGGTGTTCGAAGTCGTGGACAACGCCATCGACGAGGCCCTGGCCGGCCACTGCGACGCGGTGCTGGTCACGCTGCATGCCGACGGTTCCTGCTCGGTGTCGGACAACGGCCGCGGCATCCCGGTCGACATCCACAAGGAAGAGGGTGTGTCCGCGGCCGAGGTCATCATGACCGTGCTGCACGCCGGCGGTAAGTTCGACGACAACAGTTACAAGGTGTCCGGTGGCCTGCACGGCGTCGGCGTCTCGGTGGTCAATGCGCTCTCGTCCAGCCTGTGGCTGGACATCTGGCGCGACGGCCAGCACTACCAGCAGGAATACGCGCTGGGCGAGCCGGTCTACCCGCTCAAGGAAGTGGGACCCTCGGGCAACAAGAAGGGCACCCAGCTGCGCTTCCTGCCCAGCGCGGAAATCTTCACCGATGTTGAATTCCACTACGACATCCTGGCCAAGCGCCTGCGCGAGCTGAGCTTCCTCAACTCGGGCGTGCGCATCGAGCTGGTCGACGAGCGCGGCGAAGGCAAGCGTGACGTCTTCGAATACGAAGGCGGCATCCGCAGCTTCGTGGAACACCTTTCTGCGCTAAAAACCCCGCTGCATCAAACAGTTATCTCAGCTTCGGGCGAAAAGGACGGCATCGTCGTCGACATCGCCGTGCAGTGGACCGACAGCTACCAGGAAACGATGTTCTGCTTCACCAACAACATCCCGCAGAAGGACGGCGGCACCCACCTGATTGGTTTCCGCGCCGCGCTCACCCGCACGCTGAGCAACTACATCGAACAAAACGGCATCGCCAAGCAGGCCAAGATCTCCCTGTCCGGCGACGACATGCGCGAAGGCATGATCGCGGTGCTGTCGGTGAAGGTGCCCGACCCCAGCTTCAGCTCCCAGACCAAGGAAAAGCTGGTCAGCTCGGAAGTGCGCCCGGCCGTTGAATCGGTCATCGGCCAGAAGCTCGAGGAATTCCTGCAGGAGCGCCCGAACGAAGCCAAGGCCATCGCCGGCAAGATCGTCGACGCCGCGCGTGCGCGCGAAGCGGCGCGAAAGGCCCGCGACCTGACCCGCCGCAAGGGTGCGCTCGACATCGCCGGCCTGCCCGGCAAGCTGGCCGATTGCCAGGAAAAAGACCCGGCGCTGTCCGAACTATTCATCGTCGAGGGTGACTCGGCCGGTGGTTCGGCCAAGCAGGGCCGCAACCGCAAGAACCAGGCGGTGCTGCCGCTGCGCGGCAAGATCCTCAACGTCGAACGTGCGCGTTTCGACCGCATGCTGGCTTCGGCCGAGGTCGGCACGCTGATCACCGCGCTGGGCACCGGCATCGGCAAGGACGAATACAACCCGGACAAGCTGCGCTACCACCGCATCATCATCATGACCGACGCCGACGTCGACGGCTCGCACATCCGCACGCTGCTGCTCACCTTCTTCTACCGGCAGATGCCGGACCTGATCGAGCGCGGCCACGTCTATATCGGCCTGCCGCCGCTGTACAAGCTCAAGCAGGGCAAGAACGAGCTCTACCTCAAGGACGACGCGGCGCTCAACGCCTACCTGGCCAACAACGCCGTCGAAGGGGCCGAACTGCGGCCGTCCGATGGCGCACCGCCGGTGTCCGGCGCCGCGCTCGAAAAACTGCTGCTCGACTACGTCGCCGCGCGTGATTCCCTGGCGCGTTTCGCCCACCGCGTCGATACGCCGGTGCTCGAAGCCATGCTGGAAATGCCGCCGCTGTCGGCCGAAGGTTTCGCCACCCCCGGCGCGCTCGACACCTGGACCACCGAACTCGAGCGCCGCCTCAACGCCACCGGCCTGGGCCGTGCGCGCTATACGGTGTCGGTGCAGGCCGGTGATGCCGAACAGAACGTGCCCGCCGCGCTGGTGATCGCCAAGCAGCACCATGGCCTGGCGTCCACGCAGACGCTGCCCGCCAGCCAGCTGCTGGGCGGCGAACTGCGCCAGCTCACCGAAGTCGCCGCCGCGCTCGACGGCCTGATCCAGCCCGGCGCCAGCATCACGCGCGGCAATCGCGTGCAGCCGGTCACGCGCTTCGCGCAGGTGCAGGAATGGCTGCTCGAGGAAGCCAAGAAGGGCCGCATGATCCAGCGCTTCAAGGGCCTGGGTGAAATGAATCCGGAACAGCTGTGGGAAACGACGGTGAATCCGGAGACGCGCCGCCTGCTCAAGGTGCGCATCGAAGACGCCGTCGCCGCCGACGAAATCTTCTCGACGCTGATGGGCGACGTGGTGGAGCCGCGCCGCGAATTCATCGAAGACAACGCCCTGCGTGTCGCCAACCTCGACGTCTGAGGACACGCTGCCTGCCGGCGGCCCGTCCGATAATCCGTCCGCGCTGCCGGCGGCGCCCGCGCCGCCGGCCACCCCTCCGCGCCCGCTGAGCCTTCCGGGTCCCTGGCCGGGCTTCACCCTGGACGCGGTGCTGGCGGTCGCGCTGTTGCTGGTCGCCTCCGTCCTGCTGGTCACGCCCCTGGTGCTTGTCGAAACCTTGGGCCAGCCGCCGGGCAGGTCGTCGGACGAGGTGATGCAGGCGATCCTGCCGCAGGTGACCGTCGCGGCGATCGTGGCGATGCTGCTGGCGGCACTGACCACCTGGGCCCTGCGCGGCCGCGGCATGGCCGGCGAACTGCCGCGTTCGCCGCTGGCCCCGGCGCTGGCCTGGTCGCTGGTTGCCGGCGTTGGCATCCAGGCCATCGTGCTGGCCATCGACGCGGGCCTTCGCAGCATCGATGCACCGCTGGCCCCGAGCAACGCCGAACCGATCATCGCGCTCAACCGGCAATGGCCCCTGCTGACCTGGTTCATGGTCGTGCTGGTCGGCCCGTTTGCCGAAGAACTGCTTTTCCGGCACGTGTTGTTGCGCCGCTTCGCCGTCGCCGGCCGGTTCCTGGCCGGGCTGATCGCCACCTCGGCCGTGTTCGCCCTGCTGCACGAAGTCGGCCAGGGTGCCGACCGCAGCCTCGCCGCCTGGTTGGGCATCCTGGCGATCTACCTGGCTATGGGCATGGGCTTTGGCCTGGTCTACCTGCGCACGGGGCGGTTCTGGGCCGCCTTCGTCGCCCACGCCGCCTGCAACGCCACCGCCATGACCCTGGCCGCGTTCTGAACTTGGTCGAACCCGGGGTTACACTGGCACGCCGCGCGGCCGCAGGGGCACGGCGCCGCGATGGAATCGAACCGGGAACCCTATGAGCAAGCGACACCTTTACCTGCTGGCCCTGGCCATCATCGTCGCCGCCTCCGCGGCGATCTACTACAAGTGGAAGGTGCTGGAGTTCCCGCTGCAGCCCAACGCCCAGGTGCAGGTATGGACGCTGCAGGCCCACGTCGAATACCAGCCGCGCAAGGGCGCCAACACGGTCACCCTGCAGCTGCCGGAAACCACGCCCGGTTTCACGCTGATCGACGAACGATTCGTCGCCCGCAACTACACCCACCTCGGTGAAACCTCGGACGGCGGCCGCGAGGTGCAGTGGGCCATTCGCCGCGCCGTGGGCGAACAGGACCTGTACTACCGCGCCACCGTGGTGCGCGCGGACGAAGGCGCAACCGTCGAACTGGATTTCGAGCCGGAACTGGCCCCGCAGCCGGAATTCGAGGAGCCCTACGCCACCGCAGCCAATACCCTGCTCGACCAGGTGCGCGAACGTTCCTCGAACACCGTCACCTATGCCCGCGAACTCCTGCGCCGCCTCAACGAGGCCGACCCGAGCGAAGAAGTCGCGCTCCTGCGTGAACTGCACGGCGCCGACGACATCGCCCGCAGCAATTTCGTGGTGCAGCTGCTGGCCGTGCGCAACATCCCCGCGCGCGTGGTGCACGGCCTGAGGCTGTCGCCCGCCGGCGGGGGCATCGACCCCGGCGTCGAAGCGCGCATGCAGTCCTGGCTGCTGGTGCACGACGGCCTGGCCTGGACCATGCTCGACCCGCGCACCACCTCCGAGGGGCGGCCCGCCGACCTGTTCCTGTGGAACGTCACCGGCAAACCGCTGTTGACCATCGACGGCGACCCGCCCTCGACCCTGGCCTTCACCGTGAAGGCCAACCTGGCCGACGCCATGGCCACCGCCGAACGCCGGCTGGAAGTGCGCGACGCCAACCTGGTGCGCTACTCCCTGCTCAGCCTGCCGCTGCAGGCGCAGGAAACCTACCGGATCCTGCTGATGGTGCCGATCGGCGCCTTCATCATGCTGCTGCTGCGCAACCTGGTCGGCGTGAAGACCTACGGCACCTTCATGCCGGTGCTTATCGCCCTGGCTTTCCGGGAAACCGCGCTGGTCGCCGGCATCTCGCTGTTCGTGGTGGTGGTGGGCTTCGGCCTGCTGGTGCGCTTCTACCTCGAACGCCTGCGCCTGCTGCTGGTGCCGCGCCTGACCGCCATCCTGATCCTGGTCGTGCTGCTGATGGCCGCCGTCAGCGTGCTGTCGAACCGCCTGGGCCTGGAAGTCGGCCTGAGCGTCGCGCTGTTCCCGATGGTCATCATGGCCATGACCATCGAACGCATGTCGGTCGCCTGGGACGAACGCGGCGCCGGCACCGCCATCCGCGAAGGCATCGGCACCCTGGTGGTCGCCGCGGTCGCCTATGTCGTGATGAGCTGGCAGCCCCTGGAACACCTGGTCTTCGTTTACCCGGAGCTGCTGCTGGTGCTGTTCGCGCTGGCGCTGGTGCTGGGCCGCTACTCCGGCTACCGGCTCAACGAACTGCTGCGCTTCCGCGCGCTGGCCCGCGATCCCGACCCGATCGTCCCGCCGCCACCCAAGCCCGAACCGGAAACCAAGGCCTGAGCCATGGCCTTCTTCAACCCCTTCAAGGTCGCCCGTCGGCTGCGCGAGATCGGCCTGGTCGGCATCGGCCAGCGCAACGCGCACTACGTGCTGGTGCACAACCCGCGCAAGTTCTACCCGCGCGTGGACGACAAGCTGCTGACCAAGAAGCTGGCGATAAAGGCCGGGCTGCCCGTGCCCGACCTCTACGCGGTGGTGCGCGAGGAGCACGAGATCGCCGAACTGCACAAGAAGCTCGAGGGCCGCGACAGTTTCGTGGTCAAGCCCGCGCACGGCTCGGGCGGCGACGGCATCCTGGTCATCAGCGGCCGCCGGGGCGACAAGTACCGGCGCGCCAGCGGCAGCCTGATGACCCGCGAGGAGTTCGAACACCACCTGTCGAACGGGCTGTCGGGCCTGTTTTCGCTGGGCGGCCAGCCCGACCACCTGATCGTCGAATACTGCGTGCAGTTCGATCCGGTCTTCGACAACGTCAGCTTCAAGGGCGTGCCCGACGTCCGCATCATCGTCTTCCTGGGTTACCCGGTGATGGCCATGATCCGCTTGCCCACCCGCATGTCCGACGGCAAGGCCAACCTGCACCAGGGCGCCATCGGCGTGGGCATCGACCTGCCCACCGGCCGCACCAAGCGTGGCGTCTGGGGCACCGAAATCATCCGCGAACATCCCGATACCGAACACAGCATCGTCAACATCCCGATCCCGCACTGGCAGCAGCTGCTCGAGATGGCCTCGCGCTGCTACGAGCTGTCCGGCCTGGGCTACGTGGGCGTGGATTTCGTGCTCGACCGCGACCGGGGCCCGATGATCCTCGAACTCAACGCCCGGCCCGGCCTGGCCATCCAGATGGCCAACGGCAACGGCCTGGAGTCGCGGCTCCACAAGGTCGAAGCCCTGCGCGACCGCGGCGAACTGTCCCGGGACCCGGCCGAACGGGTTGCTTTCGCCATCGCGAACTTTCCGACCACAGGCTGAACGTCACGCCGCGTTTAACGATGTTTTAAGCCCATCGACAAAAAGCGCGGGCATGCTTGGGTCCAAAGGGGAAGTCTATACGGGGGCGAACGGTAAAACCGGACAGCCCGCCGCTTGAGTGATTGCTCCATTCCCCGTTACCCTAACCGGCCACCAGCCGCGGGACACCGTGGCGGCGAAGGAGTTCCCAAATGAAGTTTGCCAACGCCCTCAAGCTCAATGTCCTGGCCGCCGCCCTGATCGCGGCGACGCTGTCGGTCGGTGACGCCCACGCGCAGCGTGGCAAGGACAAGGCGGAAGAAGCCTATCCGGACGCGACCCGCGAATCGCCCGAGGCCAAGAACACCCCGCGCCTGGCCAAGGACATCCAGAAGATGTTCGACCTCTACAACGACGGCGAGGACATGGAAGGCGCGATCGCGATCGCCGAGAAGCTGCTGGCCAACGAGCGCGCCAAGTCGTACGACCGCGCCGTCGCGCTGATGATCGCCGGCAACGCCGCCCTGGGCATCGACGACTACCCGCGCGCCATTCCGTACCTCGAGCGCGCGCTGCAGGAAAACGCGCTGCCCAACAACAACCACTTCGCGACCATGCACACCCTGGCGTCGGTTTACGCCCAGGAAGACATGTCCGACAAGTCCATCGCGCTGATCGACCGCTTGATCGCCGAGACGAACTCCAAGGACCCCGAGGTTTATGCCCTCAAGGCGGGCGTGCATTACAACGCCGGCCAGTTCGAGCAGACCATCGACGCGGTCCGCAAGGCCATCGAGTTCAACGACGGGAACGCCGAGAACAACTGGCAGCAGATGCTGATGGCCTCGTACAACGAACTCGGCCGCGAAGGCGACGCCGTCGCCCTGGCCGAGCAGCTGCAGGCCAAGAGCCCTGACGACAAGCGCACCCTGCTCAACCTGGCTTCGCTGTACGCCCAGACCGGCAACTCTGAAAAGGCCGCGGCCCTGCTCGACAGCGCCCGCCAGAAGGGCATGCTGACCGAGCAGCGCGACTACGAGAACCTCTACGCCATCTACCTCAACATGGATGGCAAGGAAGCCGAGGCCGCCAAGGTCATCCAGGAAGGCCTGGACAAGGGCATCCTGCCGGCCGACGCCCGCACGTATACCTTCCTTG
This sequence comes from Arenimonas soli, assembly GCF_014643775.1. GTDB lineage: Bacteria > Pseudomonadota > Gammaproteobacteria > Xanthomonadales > Xanthomonadaceae > Arenimonas > Arenimonas soli. The sequence goes on along the minus strand of NZ_BMKC01000002.1, from coordinate 341,437 downwards.
CGCAGTCGCTGTACTTCAGCGACCAGATCGACGCCGCGGTGAATGCCTACAAGAAGGCGGCGCCGCTCGACACCTCCGGCGACACCTCCCTGGCGCTTTCGCAGATCCTCACCAACGAGGACCGCAACGAAGAAGCCAAGGCGGCGGCCCGACAGGCGCTGGACAAGGGCCTGAAGAAGCCCGGCGAGGCCTGGATGGTCATCGCCCGCTCCGAGTACTACATGGACAACTTCGCCGCGGCCCGCCAGGCCTACGCGGAGGCCGCCAAGGATCCGGCGACCCGTGACCAGGCCCAGAAAGCCCTTGCACAGATTTCCCGTTGAACGGTTGGTAAACCGATTCCCCGTGGTATAAGCTAACAAGTTCCCGCCGGTGTCCGGCGGGCCACGGCACCTGACGCCGACCGAACGAGAGCTCGAGCCGCCGAACGTATGACGGACAAGAACTACTACAACAGGTACGACACCCCTCCGCAGGGCCTTAGCTGGGCACGCGTCGGTGGCAATGCATTCGCAATCGCGCTGCACGCGATCGCGTTCATGTTCATGATGGCGCCGGTCAACCCGCCCTCGGTCCAGAAGGCCGCGGAAGAGGTGACCCAGGTGTCCTTCATCGAACCGCCGCCGCCGCCCCCGCCGCCGCCGCCGCCGCCGCCGGAGCCGCCCAAGGTGGTCCAGAAGATCATCCAGCAGCCCAAGCCGACGCCGATCCCGCCGCCGCCTGAAGAGCCGCCGGTGGTGTTCGACGACCCGAGCCCGATCGACATCGAGGCCCCGCCGCCGGCTCCGCCGTCGCCGCCGGCCCCGCCTGCCGACTACGCGCCTTCCGAAGACATCTCGGGCCGTTCGCTCTACCAGCCGCGCTATCCGGCCAAGGAAGCCCGCGATGGTGTAGGCGGTACCGTCATCTTGCGCGTCACCATCGACGCCGCCGGCAACGTGCTCGACGTCGCCGTCGAGCGCTCCAGCCGCAATCGCAACCTCGACCGCTCGGCCATGGATGCCGCGCGTCGGTGGAAGTTCAACCCGGGACTGCGCAACGGCCAGAGGGTCGGCGGCGCGGTTCTCGTCCCGGTCAAGTTCACGCCTCCGCGGTAACGCCAGCAGTACCCACGTAAACGGTCAAACCACTTAAAGAAAGGCACTCCTTATGCTGCAGGAAATCCTCCTCACGGTCGCAACCGCCGCTGGCGGCGCCGCCGACAACGCTTCCGCCCTGTCGAAGATGGGCTTCGGTCACATGATGGCCGAGCTCATGGCCAACCCGGCAGAATTCTTCGTTCAGTGGGTCGTCCTCATCATGCTCATCGTGATGTCGTTCGGCTCGTGGTGGTACACCATCGTCAACGCCATCAAGAACGCGGTCATCTCCAAGCGCGCCGACACCGTCGTGCGTACCTTCTGGGAAACCCCGAACGCCCAGGACGCGATCCGCTTCATGGAAGAACAGCCGGCCAACGAGCCGTTCTCCAAGATCGCCCTGGACTGCGCCCAGGCCGCCGCCCACCACCAGCGTCACGAAGGCAGCCGCCTGGTCGACGCCCTGAACCGCTCGGAGTTCATCGACCGCGCGCTGCGCCAGGCCGTCACCCGTGAGAGCGCCAAGCTCGAGAACGGCATGACCTGGCTGGCCACCGTCGGTGCGACCGCGCCGTTCGTGGGTCTGCTCGGTACGGTGTGGGGCATCTACGGCGCCCTGATCCGCATCGGTGCCACCGGCCAGGCGTCCATCGACGCGGTCGCGGGCCCGGTCGGCGAGGCGCTGATCATGACCGCCATCGGTCTGTTCGTCGCGATCCCGGCGGTGCTGGCCTACAACGCCTTCAACCGCGCGAATCGCAACACCTACGCCAAGTTCGACACCTTCGCCCACGACCTGCACGACTTCTTCGCCACCGGCTCGCGCGTCGGCGAAGTCCCGGCCAAGCGCTAAGTCGAACGTCTAACCAGGAGTCGCAGGCATGGCATTTTCATCCAACTCCGGCGGTGGCGGCCCGATGGCCGACATCAACGTCACGCCCCTCGTGGACGTGATGCTGGTCCTGCTGATCATCTTCATGATCACGGCGCCCCTGATGTCCCACAAGGTGAAGGTGGAGCTGCCCCAGGCAACCCTGGAAGAGAAGCCGGAAATCGACCAGCCGCCGATCACCCTCGCGGTGACGGCGGACGGCAAGGTCTACTGGAACGACGAGGAAGTCTCGAGCGACGTGCTCGACGCCCGCCTCGCCGTGCTGGCCCAGAAGACCCCGCAGCCGCAGGTCGACATCCGCTCGGACAACATCACCAAGTACTCCGTCATCCACGAAGTGGTTTCCGACGTCCGCCGTGCGGGTATCCGCAAGGTGGGCTTCGTTTCCACCCCTGAGCGCTGAGGACGACAGACCATGGCATTTGCCTCGAATTCCGGCGCTGGCCCGATGGCCGACATCAACGTCACGCCCCTCGTGGACGTGATGCTGGTGCTGCTGATCATCTTCATGGTGACGGCCCCGGCCCTCTCCTACCAGATCCAGGTCGACCTTCCGCAGCGCACGTCCAACCCGCCGCCGCCGCCGAAGGATCCGCCCGAGCCGATCCGCCTGCGCATCGAGGCGGGTGGCACGGTCACCTGGAACAACACGCCGATCCCGCTGTCCACGCTCCAGGCGGCCCTTGAGGTCGAGGCCGAGCGTGCCGGCGCCGACGTGACCCGGCAGCCCACCGTCGAAATCCAGACGGATATGGAAGCCCAGTATGAAACCCTGGCGAAGGTGCTTTCCCGCACCAAGAACGCCGGGATGGCAAAGATCGCTTTCGTGGAACCCGGCGCCTGATCGAGGCCGCGCTTCCCGCACCCTGCAGCAACGCCGCCTCCGGGCGGCGTTTTTTTTGCTGAATCCTTCCCGAACAAGCCCAGGCCAGCGGCTTGTGCCCACCGCCGACGCGGCGTATCTGGTGAAGGCAGTCCACCGGGGGAGAACACCATGGCTTTCGCCGACGTCCGTTCCGATAGGGGTTCCATGGCCGAGATCAACATCACGCCGCTGGTGGACGTGATGCTGGTTCTGCTGGTGATCTTCATGGTCACCGCACCCCTGCTCGACCACCGCATGGACCTGACCCTGCCCCAGCGCACGCCGCCACCGCCCCAGCCGCCGGCGATCGTGTTGCTTGAAGTCGCCCCGGGCGACGTATTCCGGCTCGCTGGCCAGGCCGTGGCACCGGCCCAGCTCCAGGCCCTGCTGGAAGGCCAGCGGCGAGACCAACCCGGCTTCGTGCTCAAGCTGGCCGTGCACCCCGACGCCGACTACCAGTCCGCGACCACCGCCCTGGCCGCCGCGAACCGCGCCGGCGTGCACAACATCAGCCTGGACTGAGCCGCCTCAGCGGGCCGCGGCGATGAGCGCCAGGTAGGCGCGCACGGTCGGCTCCAGGCCCGCGTACAGGGCCTCGCCGACCAGCGCGTGCCCGATCGAAACCTCCAGCACGCCGGGCACGCCGCGCAGGAAGGCCCCCAGGTTGGACTGGCTGAGGTCGTGGCCTGCATTGACGCCCAGCCCCGCGGCCTGGGCGTCCCTCGCACTGCGCCGGCACAGGTCCAGCGCCGCGGCCGGGTCGCCGGCGGCGAATGCCTGGGCATAAGGCCCGGTGTAGAGCTCGATCCGGTCGGCACCCAGCTCGGCGGCCCGGGCCATGTCCGGCGCGCCCGCGTCCATGAACAGCGACACCCGCGCCCCGCAGGCCTTGAGTTCGGCCACCAGCGGGCGCAGGCGGCCCGCGTCCCGGGCCAGGTCGAACCCATGGTCGGAGGTGATCTGCCCGTCGCCGTCGGGCACCAGGGTGGCCTGCTGCGGGCGGGTCTCCCGGACCAGGGCCAGCAGGCCGGGGTAGTCCCCGCGGGCCGGGGCAAACGGATTGCCCTCGATATTGAACTCGCCGCGGCCGGCGACCAGGCGGGCCAGGTCACGCACGTCCCCGGGCCGGATATGGCGCTGGTCCGGTCGCGGATGCACGGTGATGCCCCCGGCGCCGGCCCGCAGCGCGGCCTCGGCGGCGTCGGTGACCCGGGGTTCGTCGCCACCGCGCGAGTTGCGGAGCACGGCGATCTTGTTGACGTTGACGCTCAGTACGGTCATGGCGGCAAGCCTACCCTGCGGCCCCCGGGCCGGAAAGCCGGAAAAGGGGAGGAATTCGCGCTTTCGGGCGCCCGGTTTCCGCCATAATCCGCCCATGCGCCCGTATCTGCCGCTGCTTCTCCTGCTGGGCCTGCTGGCCGGTCCGGTGCTTTCGCTGGCCGAAACGGTTCCGGGCGCACCGCTGTCGCGCAGCTACGGCTCGGAACACACCCGCGTCAAACCCGGCCACATGGCCCTGGCGACGTCGCCAGGCGGCGAACTGTATGCCGGCAACCAGGATGGCGTACTGCGCTTCAACGGCATCGACTGGCGCCTGACGATGCTGCCGGCGCGATCGGCCGCGCACGCCCTGGCCATCGGCAATGACGGACTGGTCTACGTCGGCGGCTACGACACGTTCGGTCGTCTGGCGCCGGACGGTGAAGGCGGCGTGGCCTACGAAGAACTGCTCGATGCCGCGGGACTCACCGGCGACCAGCGTCACCTGGGCTTCGTCTTCCAGGCGATATCCACGCCCGAGGGTGTCTACTTCCGCACCGAAAAACGCCTGATCCTCTTGCCTGACGACGGCAAGAAAGCGCGGCAGTGGCCGCTGCCGGAATCGGCGCGCAGCTTCTACTGGGTCGGCGGCAGGATGCTGGCGCGCGTGCAGGGGCAGGGGCTGGTGCGCTTCGAGGACGGCAAACTCGTGCTTGCGCCCGGCGGCGAAGCCCTGGCGGACATACCGCTCCCGGGCATCGTCGAGCGCGAAGACCATCTGTTGCTGGTCACCAACGACGGCTTCTACCGCGCCGACGACCGCGGCGTCTCGCGGCTGCCGGGCCCGGCCAGCGACCTGCTGGCCGGCGTCCGCGCCTACACCGTGCTGGGTTTGTCCGATGGCTCCCTGGTGGTCGGCACCCTGGACGGCAGCCTGCTGCGCTTCGACGCACAGCTGCGCATCCGCCAGAACCTGGACCTGGGCACCTACGGCATCCTCGGGATGGCCGTCGACCAAGAAAGCGGGCTCTGGCTCGCCACCGAAAACGAACTCAAGCGCCTTACCCTGCCCTCGCCGTGGACCCACCTGGGCGAAGACCAGGGCATCGCCGGCAACCCCACGGATTTCGAGTGGCACGACGGCGCGCTGTGGCTGGCTACCAGCCAGGGCATCCAGCGCATGCGGCCCAGTGACGATGGCCAGCCGCACGCAGAACGCCTGCCCTGGACCGACTACGAGGCCTACGCCCTGCATTCGGCCCAGGGCGAGCTGCTGATCGGCGTGCGCGAAGGCCTGCTGGCCCTGGGTCCGGGCGACGAGGCGCCGCGGCGAATGCATGAACACCCGAACCATGGCGTGTTCGCGCTGATGCCATCGCGCCATGACCCGAACCTTGTCTACGGCCTGAGCGGGCCGGACGTGGTCCTGGTGCACCACCGGGACGGCCGCTGGCAGGAAGGCCCGCGCTTTTCGCTCGGCGACATCAGCATCTACGGCGTCGAAGAGGGTGACGCCGCCGGCGAACTGTGGATCGGTGATTCGCGTGGCCCCGTGCAGCGCTGGACCGTCAATACGGAAACCGGCGAAATCACCTCGCGCGAGGTCTACGACGACAGCCGCGGCCTGGCGGTAAGCCCGCAGTTCGGCACCAGCGTCTATCGTTTCGAAGAACGGATCCATGCCACCAGCGGCGACGTCGGCTTCCGGCTCGAGGGCGACCGCTTCGTGCCCGACAAGGCCCCGCCCATCACCCTGGTCGCGCGCCCGCACGAGATGTACGTCGAACAGACGCCACTGGGCGACTACGCCTACACCACGCGCGAACTGTGGCACCGCCCCAAGGGCGAAACACAGTGGCAGCCGCTGTATCCGGGCGGCCGCGGCATGGCGGGCTACTCGTCCGTGCGTTACGGGCAGGACGGCGTGCTGCGCATCGCCACCTGGACCGGCCTGCTGCAGTTCGACCCGGAAGAGTCGCGCAGCGAGCTGCAGCCGCTGCAGCTGGGCATGGAGTCGGTGGTTGCCCACAACGAAGCCGGTGAAACCCGCGTGCTGCCGACGCGCAACAACGGCGCCGAGCCGGTGCGGCTGCCCCCCGGCTACAGCCTGAGCCTGCGTTTCGCCATGGTCAGCATGGAAAGTGGCGCCGAGTTCCGCTACCTCCTGCATGGCGTTACCCCGGACTGGAGCGACTGGGCCGACCGCGACCTGTTCATTCGTTCACTGCCGCCCGGTGACTACGCGCTGGAAGTGCAGGCGCGCACCGGCACTGGCCGCCAGCCAGCGGCGATGACCTACCGGTTCCGCGTGCTTCCCTTCTGGTACCAGCAGTGGTGGGTGCAGGCGCTCGGTGGCCTGGTGGTGCTGGGGCTGGCCGTCACCGTGGCGCTTTGGCTGGTGCGGCTGCGCACCGAGCGCTTCCTTGAAGCCAACCGCCGCCTCGAGGCGCGCATCGCCGAGCGCACGCATGAGCTCGAAGATGCCAACCGCAGGCTGGCGGAACTGGCCACCGAAGATGCGCTGACCGGCGTGGCGAACCGCCGCGCCCTCGAGAACGGCCTGCGCCGCGAGTGGTATCGCTGCCTGGACCAGCGCCGGTCGCTGAGCGTGCTCATGATCGACGTCGACCACTTCAAGGCCTACAACGACGCCCACGGACACTTGGAGGGCGACGTGCAGCTGCGCGGAATAGCCCAGCGCCTGGCTACGCAGCACGATCCCCAGCGCGAACTGCTGTCGCGCTACGGCGGCGAGGAATTCGCCCTGCTGTTGCCGGGCGTGCATGCCGAGGAAGCCACGCGCCGCGCCGAGTCGATCCGCGCCGCCATCGCTTCAAGCGATGCCGGCATGACGGTCAGCATCGGCGTGGCGGGCATGGTTCCCGACGTGCAGTCCGAACCCGACAGCCTGCTGCGCCGCGCCGACGCGGCCCTCTACGAAGCAAAACGCGCCGGCCGCAACCGGGTTGCGACCGACGCGGGCGGCGCCAAGGTCTGAAATCGCGGGCTCAGGCCCGCTTGATGAGGCTGATGATCGCCAGCAGCAGCACGGCGCCGATGAAGGCGGTGATGAAGACGCCGATGTCGCCGCCGAAGCTGATGCCCAGCTTGGGCAGCAGCCAGCCCCCGAAGAAGGCCCCCAGCACGCCGACGACCATGTTGATGAGGATGCCGAAACCGCGGCCCTTCATCACCAGGCCGGCAAGCCAGCCGGCCAGCGCGCCGATGACCAGGAAAACGAGCAAGCTTGTTCCGTCCATACATTGCCTCCCTTCAGGAACGGTGGGTGGAGTCTTCGCCGCGTGCCGCCTTGCGTGCTTCGGCCTGCTCGCGCAGGTGGCGGAGCTCCTCGGCGGTCATGATGTGGCTGGAGTCACGCGACGTACTGGCGATGCGTGCGTTCAGCCAGCCAAGCAGGAACGCCACCATCAGCGCCAGCGATCCGGCCAGGAACACCAACACGCCCAGGGTGGGCATCGAACGCATCATGGCCAGGCCGAGGCAGGCCAGCGAACCGAGCAGATAAAGCCAATGCATGGGTCACCTCGCGGGTTTGCCGGAAGTTTAGCCCAAGCACGCGACGAGTCCAGAGGCCCGGCTCAGAGCACCGGCGAAAGCAGGCGGGTGGCGTTGTCGGCGAGCCGGCGCAGGAAGGGAGGCGGCGGGTCGTCGGCCTTCACTTCCCGGCACTGGGCCAGGGTCGAGGTCATCTCGCGTTCGAGCTCGCCGGCCAGGTCCCGGTCGTGCAGCAGGATGCTCAGCTCGAAGTTGAGCCGGAAGCTGCGGCTGTCGAAATTGGCGCTGCCCAGCACGCAGGTTTCGTCGTCCACCAGCAGCGCCTTGCTGTGCAGCATGCGCGGCTGGTACTCGAAAACACCGATGCCGGCCGCCAGCAGTTCGTCGTAGTACGACCGCGACGCCGCGCTGACCAGGGTCGAGTCGCTCCTGGCCGGCACCACCACGCGGACGTCCAGCCCGCGCATCGCCGCCGATGTCAGCGCCATGCGCGCCGCCTCGCCGGGAACGAAATAGGGCGTCACCAGCCAGACGCGCCGGTCGGCCTGGTGGATCGCTTCGACCTTCACCCGGTGGATCGATTCCCACACCGAGTCGGGCCCGGAGGGCAGCGCGTGGGCCAGCATCGTGCCCTTGCGTGCTTCGGGCCACAGGTTCTCGTCGCGCAGCGCGACGCCGGTGGCGTAGTGCCAGTCTTCCAGGAACGCCAGCTGCAGCCAGCGCACGATCGACCCTTCCAGGCGCAAGTGCAGGTCGTGGAAGGCCTTGGGATTGACCGCTTCGTTTTCGTCGTCGGTGATGTTGATGCCGCCGGTGAAGGCCACGCAGCCATCAACGATGACGATCTTGCGGTGGTTGCGCAGGTTGATGCGCGGGCGCCAGATGAAGCGCAGGCGCACCGGGTGGAACCAGCTGATTTCGACGCCGGCGTCCCTGAGCGGGGCCAGGAAGGCCCTGCCCAGCCTGGCCGAACCCAGGGCATCGAGCAGCAGGCGGACCCGCACGCCTTCGCGGGCCTTGGCCACCAGCGCGTCGCGCAGCGGCGTGCCGGTCTGGTCGGGTTCGAAGATGTAGTACTCCAGGTGCAGGTGGTGCTTCGCGCTGGCGATGGCCTCGTGCAGCGCGGCGTAGGTGGCCTTGCCGCCGACCAGCAGCTTCACGTCGACGGCGCTGCTGGGCGCGAACTGGGTGATCGTCTGGGCCAGGTGGGAAACGGTGGCGCAATCCTCGTTGGTCACCAGGTCGGACGGCAGGCCCGGTTCCAGGGTCCGCCGCGACAGGCTGCGTCGCCGGCGCTGGCGCACGATGCGCTGTGGCCCCAGGAAGTGGTACACAAGCAGCCCGATCCACGGCAGCGCGGCCAGCGACAGCACCCAGCTCAGGGTGGCGATGGGTTCGCGCTTCTGCATGACGATCCAGCCGGCCAGCACCGGCACGTACACCGCCCACAGGCCGATCAGCCAGGGCTTGAAGGTGTCCCAATCGAACGGAAAATCCATGCCTGCTCCCTGCGGTCTCGCCGGACGAGACGGGCCGGCGGCAAACTGGTGCCCATCATGTCAGGAAACCCCCCTCCAAGGCCCGCCAAGGGTCGCGGCGCCGTCGGCAACACTGAAGGCCGCTTCGCCGTCACCACGCGCGAGTCCGAACACGACGGCTGGCACGACGACGACCCGGGCCCGCCCGACGTGCGCACCGTGGTCAGCGAAGAGCGGGCCCGCAGCGTCATCAGCCGCAACCGGTCGCCCGACCTGCCATTCGACCGGTCGGTGAATGCCTACCGTGGCTGCGAGCACGGCTGCAGCTATTGTTTCGCCCGCCCAAGCCACGCCTACCTGGATCTTTCGCCCGGGCTCGATTTCGAAACCCGGTTGTTCGCCAAGACCAACGTCGCCGACGTCCTGCGCGGGGAGCTGGCGAAGCCGGGTTACGCGTGCGCGCCCATCGCCATGGGCACCAATACCGACCCCTACCAGCCCATCGAACGCCGCTACCGGCTCACCCGCGCCATCATCGAGGTGCTGGCCGACTGCGGGCATCCGTTCACCCTGCTCACCAAGAACGCGCTGGTGGAACGCGACCTCGACCTGCTCGAACCGCTGGCGCGACGCAAGTTGGTCAGCGTGGCGCTGTCGGTCACCACGCTCGACAACCGGCTTTCGGCGAAGCTTGAACCACGTGCCAGTGCGCCGCATCGTCGCCTGCAGGCCATCCGTCGCCTCAGCGAAGCCGGCATCCCCACCGGCGTGATGTTCGCGCCGGTCATCCCGGCGGTGAACGACGCGGAAATGGAGGCCGTGCTGGCCGCGGCGCGCGAAGCCGGCGCCAGCACCGCCGGCATGGTGCTGCTGCGCCTGCCGCACGAAGTGGCGCCCATCTTCCAGGACTGGCTGGAGGCGCACCTGCCCGAACGCGCCGGCCACGTCATGAGCCTGGTCAGGCAGGCCCGCGGCGGCCGCGACTACGACGCCAGCTTTGGCCAGCGCCAGACCGGCACGGGGGAATGGGCCCGGCTGGCGGGCCAGCGCTTCGACCTGGCCACGCGCAAGCTTGGTTACGCCACCCGGCGCGAATCCAGGCTCGACTGCGGGCAGTTCATCGCTCCACGCAAGCCCGGGCCGCAGGGCGAACTGTTCTGAAGCGCCGGCTCAGGCGCCCTTGCCGAAGATCTGTTCGGCGCGGTTGAACAGCACCCAGCTGGTGGCGATGTATTTGTCGCCCCCTTCCGGGCGGTTGCCGCGGTGGGTGTGGGTGAAGGCGGCGGGCGCGATCAGCAGGCTGCCGGTGCGCGGCGGCACCTTGCGCTGCTGGTACAGGAACTCGGTTTCGCCGGCCTGGAAGTCGTCATTGAGGTACACCGTCCACAGCAGGTGGCGGTGCAGGGTTTCGCAGCCCGGATCGCGTGGGTACAGCTCGCAGTGCCAGTAGGGGTAACCGCCCTCGCCGGCGCGGTAGCGCTGCAGGTTGATGCGCCCTGGCCGGAAGATCGAGCGGATGATGTCGTCCAGGGCGGCGTCAGGCAGCGTTTCGAAGTCGTCGGCCATCAGGCGCCGGACGTCGGTCGGGCTTTTCCCGTGCTGGACCATCAGCGGCGCGATCAGGGTGTAGGGATACTTGCGCAGGTAATTGGCCAGGCCGTTGAGGATGGCCTGCACGAAACTGGTTTCGACATCGCGCCACTCGGGCTTGCCGGAAATGCTGATGTCGCGGCTGTTCTTGAGGTCGGGGAAGAGGCCGCCGCCGACCAGGCCCGGCTGGTCCTGCCCGCACTCCTCGAAGCGCCGGATGATCTGCGCGCAGGTCGCCGCCGGGATGGCGTCTTCGTAGATTTCGATGAAGTCGCCGCCGCCCACCTCAGGACTCCGCATCGTGTTCGCGGTGGTAGCGCACCGCCTGCTCCACCTCGTCGCGCGACCCCAGGAACACCGGCACGCGCTGGTGCAGGCCGGTCGGCTGCACGTCCAGCATGCGCTGGCGTCCGGTGCTGGCGGCGCCGCCGGCCTGTTCGATGATGAAGGCCATCGGATTGGCTTCGTACATCAGCCGCAGCTTTCCGCCCTTGTCGCGGCACTTGCTGTCGAGCGGGTAGCTGAAGATGCCGCCGCGGGTGATGATGCGGTGCACGTCGGCCACCATCGAGGCCACCCAGCGCATGTTGAAGTCCTTGCCGCGCGGACCTTGCTTGCCCTGCAGGAGGTCGTCGACATAGCGCTGCATCGGCGCTTCCCAGAAGCGCTGGTTGGACATGTTGACCGCGAACTCCTTCGTTTCCGCGGGCACCTGCACGTCGCGCCGGGTCATCATGAAGCTGCCGATCTCGCGGTCCAGGGTGAACACGTGGGTGCCGTGGCCGACGGTCAGCACCAGCATCGTGCTGGGGCCGTAGGTGGTGTAGCCGGCGCAGACCTGGGTGTTGCCCGGCTGCAGGAAGTGTTCGTCGCCCGGCGCGGTGACGTCGTCCGGGCAGCGCAGCACCGAGAAGATGGTGCCGACCGAGATGTTCACGTCGATGTTGCTGCTGCCGTCGAGCGGATCGAACAGCAGCAGGTAGTTGCCGCGCTGGAAGGCGTCGGGGATGGGCTGGCTGTGGTCCATTTCCTCGGACGCCAGGCCGGCCAGGTGGCCGCCCCAGGCGTTGGCCTCGAGCAGGATGTCGTTGCTCAGCACGTCGAGCTTCTTCTGCGCCTCGCCCTGGATGTTCATGCTCGCCGCGCCGGGGCTGCCGGCGTCGCCCAGCACGCCGCCCAGCGCGCCCTTGCCGATGGCGATGGAAATGGTCTTGCAGGCGCGGGCCACGACCTCGATCAGCAGGCGCAGGTCGGCGTTGATGCGGCCGGCGTGCTGTTCCTCGATGAGGTAGCGGGTCAGGGAAATGGGCTTCATGGGGCTCCAGCAGGGTGGCGGCGGACCCCGGCATTGTCCGGGCCCACGCGGGGCTTGCAAGCGCGGGTCCGCCTGGAGGCACAATCGGGCATGACCGCGATCACCGTCCACGCCCTGCCGCTGCTGCCTCTGGCCACGGCCCTGGGCGTGGGCCTGCTGGTGGGCGCGGTGCGCGAACGCCGGCACCCCGGCCGCGCCACCTCGGCCGGTTTGCGCACCCACGCCCTGGCGGCGCTGTGCGGGGCCGTCGCGCTGTGGCTGGGCCTGGCCGTGTTCGTGGTGGTGGTGGCCCTGTCGGGCCTGTTCGCGGCCATGAGCTACCGCCTCAGCCGCGCCGAAGACCCCGGCCTCACCGGCGAGATCACCCTGGTGCTGACCACCCTGCTGGGCGGCCTGGCCCTGGGCCTGCCGGCCCTGGCCGGTGGCCTGGGCGTGGTGGTCGCGGCCCTGGTCTACCTGAAGGCGCCGCTGCACCAGCTGGCCCGGGAACGCGTCAGCGAAGCCGAAGTGCGCGACGGCCTGGTCCTGCTGGCGTCGGCGCTGGTGGTGCTGCCGCTGGTGCCCGACCGCAGCATCGGCCCCTTCGACGTCTTCAACCCGGCGATGCTGTGGAAGCTGGTCGTGCTGGTGATGGCGATCAGCGCCCTGGGCCATGTCGCGCTGCGCCTGGTCGGCAATCGCTGGGGACTGGCGGTGGCGGGTTTCTTCGCCGGCTACGTGTCGTCCACCGCGGCGGTGGCCGGTTTCGGCCAGCGCGTGCGCGAAACCCCGTCGCTGCGTTCGCCGGCGGTGGGCGCGGCGATGCTGGCCAACCTGGCCTCGCTCAGCCTGTTCGTGCCGATCCTGCTGGCGGTGTCGCCGGGGCTGCTGGCGCAGGTGGGCGGTGAACTGGCCGCGGGCGGCGCCGTGCTGCTGGCCGGCGGCCTGCTGGGCCTGCGCCCCGACGGCCAGGGCGAGCCGCCGCCGACCGCGCAGTCGCGCATGTTCCGGTTCCGGCATGCGCTGCTGTTCGCCGTCATCATCACGGCGGTGCTGTTCGCCTCGGCGGCGCTCAATGCCTGGCTGGGCCCGCGTGGCGCGATGGCCGGCGCCACCCTGGCGGCGCTGGCGGAAGTGCATGCCGCGGCCGCCACCGTGGCCAAACTTTCGGCCAGCGGCGCCCTCGACGTCGAACAGGCGCGCTGGGCGATCGTACTGATGCTGGCGGCCAGTTCGGTGGCCAAGTCGGTTGTCGCCTTCGCCAGCGGCGGCCCCGCCTACGGCCTGCGCGTCGCCGCCGGCCTGGTCGCCATGGTCGTCGCCACCGCCACCGTCGCCTGGCTCAACTGATTCAGATGATGCGCAGGGTGATGGCCTTGAGCACGGCGCGGGTGCGGTCGCGGGTGCCCATCTTGTCCAGGATTTCCGAGACGTAGTTCTTCACCGTGCCTTCGGACAGGAACACGGCCTTGGCGATTTCCCGGTTCGAATAGCCGCCGGCGATCAGGCGAAGGATCGCCACCTCGCGTTCGCTGAAGGTGTCGGTCGGCGCCGACTGGTCGCGGTAGGCGTACCGCGCGCGCACCGGGTCGGTGGGCACCGGCGCCAGCAGGGTTTCACCGGCGGCGACGCGGGTGATGGCTTCGTACAGGTCCTCCGGCGAGGCGTCCTTTAGCAAGAACCCCTGGGCCCCGGCCTCGGCGGCGGCCAGCGGCAGGCTTTCCTCGTCGAAGGTGGTCAGCAGCACCACCGGGGTGGCATCGCCGCGTTCGCGCAACGCGCGCACCAGGCCGAAGCCGTCCAGGCCGGGCATCCGGATGTCGGAAAGGATGACGTCCGCCGGCGACGAGGCCAGCGCGTCGAGCAGGGCCTGGCCGTCGTCGGCCTGCACCACCATTTCCAGGCGCGGGAAACCTGCCAGCAGCGCGATCAGGCCGCTGCGCACCAGGGCCTGGTCGTCGGCCAGGGCGACGCGGATGGGGTCGCCGCTCATGCCGCCACCGGCAGCCAGGCCTGCAGGTGCACGCCGCCGGTATCGGTGCGGCCCAGCTCAAGCCCGCCGCCCAGGGCTTGCAGGCGTTCGCGCATGCCGCGCAGGCCGTTGCCCGGTTCCAGCGCGCCGCGGCCGCGGCCGTCGTCGCGGATGTCCAGGCGCAGCCCGCCCGGTTCCCGTGCCAGCACCACCCACAGGTTGTTGGCCTGGGAATGCCGGGCGGCATTGGTCAGGCCTTCCTGCACGGCGCGCAGCACCGCCTCGGCCTGCGGCAGCGAGCCCACGCGGGCATCGCCGTCTATCTGCAGGTGCAGGCGCGGCCGCGGGAAGGGCGTGGCCAGAGCTTCCAGCGCCGGGCCCAGGTCCATGCCGTCGGAACGGCGCATCTGCTGCACCACGTCGCGGATGTCGGTCAGCAGCTCGTCGGCCAGGCGCGCGCAGAGCGCGACCTGGGCGTCGCCGGCCACACGCGGGTCGCGTGAAAGCGCCGCCAGGTTCAACTTCAACGCGGTGAGCTTGTGGCCGGCGACGTCGTGCAGTTCGCGCGAAAGGCGCAGGCGTTCGCCGTCGCGCGCGGTTTCCGCCAGCAGCGAACGCGTCGCCAGCAGGTCGGCATTGGCAGCGGCCAGATCGTCGCGCGCACGTTCGGCGCTCACTCCGAACCAGGCCGCGCTGGCGGCGAATACCTGGAAACACCCCAACATCAGCGTGCCCACCAGCGGAGAGCCCCAGCCCCAGACGCCCGCATAGATGCCGTACAGCGCGATGTTCACCAGCGCCAGCACCACGCCGGAACCGCGGGGCGACCAGGCGTTCACGACCTGGATCGCGCACAGGATCAGCAGGATCGGCAGGGTGCTGTTGCGCGCCAGGGCCATCATCGCGAACGCCAGCAGGTACTGGAGCACGATGTAGACCCGCAGGCGGGGTAGCGGGGTGTCGTTGCGACCCACGACGGCCATGAACAGGACCAGGTAGGCCACGTGCAGGGTGCCCAGCCCCCAGGTCGGCGGCGTTCCATCCAGCCAGGCCGGCACGCCGCTACCGCCGTAGACCAAATCCCACCCGATGGCGCCCCAGGTGATGTAACCGGCGAAGTTGAGCGGGGTGAAAAGCTGTTTCAGTCGTTCGCGCATGGGGCCAGCTTGGGCCCGGCACGCGGGAGGCTCAAGTCCTGGCCTGCACAAAGTGACTTCCGGCACCTCGATCCGGTGACCGCCGGCACCTGAGCCGCGTCGGCGCGCCACGGAAACTGGCCCCACACCGAAGGAGAACACCATGGAAGCTGCCTCGATCCCGCTCATCCTGCATGTCACCGCCGGCATCGTCGCGCTGGTGACGTTCTGGACCGCCGGCCTGGTGAAAAAGGGCACGCCTTTCCACCGCGGTGTCGGCAGGGTCTACCTGCTGGCCATGCTGGGCATCGTGCTCACCGGGATCCCGCTGGTGCTGCAGCTCGGCGAACGCGGCCATCCCGTGGGCGCGCTGTTCCTGACCTACCTGCTGGTACTGGTCGGCAACGCCAGCTGGTTCGCCTGGCGGGCCATCCGCGACCGCCGGGACCGCGCGGCCTTTTACGCTCCGATTTATTGGTTTGTGGTCGCGCTGACCGCCACCAGCGGGCTGGCGATCATCGCGCTGGGCTCGCAAGTGGGCTCGGTGCTGTTGCAGGTGTTCGGAGGCGTCGGCGTGGTGGGTGGCATCGGCGCCATCTTCAGTTGGCGGGGTTCGGCCAGCGACCCGAAGTGGTGGCTCAAGGAACACTACGGATCGATGATCGGCAACGGCGTCGCCACCCACATCGCCTTCTTCGGCATCGGCCTGCGCGGCCTGCTGCCGGGCGTCGACCCGCAGCTGCTGCAGCACTTCACCTGGTTCACCCCGCTGGCCGGCGCCTTCATCGCGGCCTGGTGGCTCAACCGCAAGTACGGCCGGCCGGCCGCGAAGAAAACTCAGACGTCGCCGTCGTCCAGCCAGCCTTCGCCGGTGCCGCGGTTGAACACCTGATCGCCCGGCTGCACGCTGCCGGCCGGGAAGCTGTCGACCTGGCCCAGGCGTTCGTAGATCGGCGTGAAGTCCGGCCCCGTCGCTTCCATCAGCTGCTCGTAGCTGTCGATCACGAAGTAGGTCTTCTGGAAGGTGTCGATGCGGTAGCGGGTGCGCATGATGCGCTCGAGGTCGAAGCCGATGCGGTTGGGCGCCTTCGATTCCAGGCAGTGGATCGATTCGCTCTTGGAGCTGACGATGCCGCTGCCGTAGATGCGCAGGCCGTCGTCTTCCTTGATGAGCCCGAACTCCACCGTGTACCAGTACAGGCGCGTCAGGTTCACCAGCGCTTCGGGGCCGATGCCGTGCGCCTTGACGCCGCCGCGGCCGTAGGCGGCCATGTAGTCGGCGAAGACCGGGTTCATCAGCAGCGGCACGTGGCCGAACAGGTCGTGGAACAGGTCGGGTTCGCTCAGGTAATCGAGCTGGTCGGGCTTGCGGATCCACCAGGTCACCGGGAAGCGGCGGTTGGCCAGGTGTTCGAAGAAGGTCAGTTCCGGCAGCAGGCCCTCGACGCCGATCAGCTCCCAGCCGGTGGCCTTGCGCAGCACCGGGTTGAGATCGTCGAACTTCGGGATGCGGTCGGCCGACATGCCCATCACTTCCTGCTGGGCCAGGAACTCCTTGCTGGCGCGGCCGGGCAGGATTTCGCGCTGGCGCTTGAACAGCGTCGCCCAGACCTCGTGGTCGGTGGCGGTGTAGTCGCCCCAGGGCTGTTCGACCACGGCCGTGGTGTAGACGGGCACGTAGCCCTTGTCGGTGAGCTGGTGTTCGACGCGGCGCGGGGTGTTCATGCCTTTCTCCGTACGCTTTGCATCAGTCTATCGCTGGCGGGCCGCAATCGGCTTGCGTAGTTGCACAATACGGCCTTAACCGCGCAATATTATTGCGGCGATGAAGCCGGAGGCCGCACGAAGTGGAAAGCCTGAAGTTCGATCGCACCGACCTGGCCATCCTGGCCGAACTCCAGCGCGAGGGCCGGCTCAGCAATGCCGACCTGGCCGACCGGGTGAAACTTTCGCCCTCGGCCTGCCTGCGCCGGGTGCAGCGCCTGGAACAGGACGGCGTGCTGGCTGGCTACGCCGCCCGCATCGACCCGGACCGGGTCGGCCTGGGCCTGCAGGCCTTCGTGCGCGTGCAGCTGGCCCGCCACGACGCCGACGCCGTGCAGGCCTTCACCGAGCGCGTGAACCGCTGGGACGAAGTGGTGGCCTGCCACGCCCTGACCGGCGAAATGGACTACCTGCTGCAGGTGGTCGTGCAGGACCTGGCGCATTTCTCGCGCTTCCTGCTCGACCACCTGCTCAACGCCAGCGGCGTCGCCGACATCAATTCCAGCTTCGTGCTGCGCACGGTGAAGCAGGCGCGCGGCCTGCCCCTGGGCCACCTGGGCTGACTACTGCCCGCCGAAGGTGCGACCGAAGAAGTCGCCTTCCTTCCAGCGCGGCTTTTGATCGGCGTCACCGACCCGGCGGCCGATGGCGGCATTGAGCATCGCCAGGCGCGCGGCGCTGGGGTAATGGATCGGCAGCGAGGTTTCGTCGCTGGGCTGGTGGTAGTGGCCGGTCAGGAAGTCCTCGTACAGCGCCAGCGCATCCACGTCCGGGGAACGCGCCTTGATGCCGGCGTCCAGGTACACGGCCGGGATTCCCTTGCGCACGAAGGCGTACTGGTCCGAACGCACGAACACCACTTCTTCGGGCTTCGGGTCCGCGGTGAGGCCGATGCCCAGCACGTCGGCGGCGGCCTTGACGTCGTCCTCCAGGCTGCTGTGCTCGATGCCGATCGGCACCACGTCGGTGACATCGGCCAGGAACACCGGCATGTCCATGTTGATGTTCGCCACCAGCGTGCCTTCCACGCCCGGGTTGGACGCGAAGTGTTCGGCGCCCAGCAGGCCGCGCTCTTCGGCGGTGAGCGCAACGAACAGCAGCGTGCGCTTGGGTGCGGGCGTCGCCACCAGCTGCGTCGCGGCTTCCAGCATCACGGCGGTGCCCAGGGCGTTGTCGAAGGCGCCGTTGTAGATGCCGTCGCCGTCCACCTCGGCCCCGATGCCGACGTGGTCGAGATGGGCCGTGTAGACGATGTGCTCGGCGGCCAGCGTGGCGTCGCTGCCCGACAGCCTGCCGACCACGTTGTGGCTGGTGACCCGGGCCAGCGTGGTGCGGCCGGCCAGCGTGGCCTGGCCGTCGAGGTCGAAGGCTTCCAGCGTGCCGGCTTCGCGGCGCGCGAATACTTCCTCGGCGTCCATGTCCGCGCCTTCGAACAGGCGGCGCGCCGCGTGCACGCCCAGGCTGGCGGTGGCGCGCAACTGCGGGAAGGCGTCCACCGGCTGGCCGTCCGGGCCGACCAGGCGCATGCCGGGCATCGCCCAGTTGCGGGCGCCGCGCGCCCAGGGGTACTTGGCCTCGTCCACCGGGTTGCCGATCTGCACCGCGCCGACGGCGCCGCGTTCGGCCAGGCGGGTCAGCTTCTGCCGGCCCGAGGCGTGGAAGGCGCGCTGGGTGTTGGGGAAGTCGGACGGGGCGCCGGAGAAATACACGGCGATCTTGCCGCGCACGTCCACGCCGTCGAAGTCATCGTGGTCGAGTTCCGGCGCGTGCACGGCCTGGCCGACGAACACCAGCGGCGCGGTCACCGCGTGGGTGCCGGCGTTGTAGTTCACGCCCGGCAGGAAGTCGTCCTGGAAGGCGAAGTCGATCAGCTCGCCGTCGCGGCTGAAGCTGAAGCTGGCGCCGTCGCGTTCGCGCCGGCCTTCGAGCAGGGGCACGGCCTGAAGGTAGCTGCCGTCGTCGCCGGCCGGCTCCAGGCCGATGGCGCGGTAGCGGTTGGCCACGTACAGCGCGGCCAGGTCGTAACCGCGGGTGCCGGCGGCACGCCCTTCGAGCAGGTCGTCGGCCAGGAAGGCGACGTCGGCGTGGATGCGACGGGCGCCGTCGGCCTCGCGCGCGGCGGCGCCGGGCGCCGCACCGGGCACGTCCGGCGCAGGTTCGCGGCCACAGGCCACCAGCAGGGTCAGGGCGATGGGAACCAGCAGCTGCTTCATTCGGGACACTCCCAGGGGCAATCCGCCGACGCTACCACCGGGCCAGCCTGCTGGGAATGAAGGCGGCGTGCTCAGTCGGCCGGGCTCTCCCAGCCGCTCATCGCGTCGGCCATCACCAGGTCGCGGCCGGCGTGCTTGGCCGCGTACATGGCCCGGTCGCCGCGCTGCAGAAGCTGCGAAAACAGCCGGTCGGCCGGCGCCAGCACCGCCACGCCGATCGACAGGGTCACCCTGCGCGGCTGGCCGCGCAGGTCCAGCGGCCGCTCCGAGAAGGCCACGCGGATGCGTTCGGCCGCCGCCGCCGCGCTGGCCCCGTCGGTGTTGGGCATCAGCACGATGAATTCCTCGCCGCCCAGCCGGCCAAGCAGGTCTTCGGCGCGCAGACATTCACGGATGCGTTCGACCGCGCGCACCAGGGCCAGGTCGCCGGCGGCGTGCCCCAGTTCGTCGTTGATGCGTTTGAAGTGGTCGATGTCCACCACCTGCAGCGCCAGCGGCATGCCGTGGCGGCGGGCGCCGGCGATGGCGCGGGTGCCCAGCTCTTCGATGGCGCGGCGGTTGTAGACGTCGGTGAGGTAGTCCATGCGCGCGGCGCGTTCGAGGTCGCGCTGGCTGCGGTCGGTGCACAGCAGCAGGAAACCCACCGTCGCCACCACCGGCAGGATGCTGCCGACGGCGTAGGTAAGCAGCTGCACGTGGGTCAGCTGGAACACGGCGATCACCTGGCCCGGGTCCCAGGTCAGGGCGATGGCGCGGTAGACCATGATGATGGCGGCCAGCAGGAAGGCGCTGCCGGCGACATGGCGGACCAGGCCGCGCACGTCCGGACCCCGGTAGATCGTCCAGGCGCAGTAGCCCAGCATCCAGGCCAGCACGATCGAAATGGCGATAAGCCGCTTGGTCAGGTCGTACTGCACCAGCCCGAACCAGGCCGAAACCGCCACGGCCAGCGCCACCATGCCCCAGAGCAGCCCGTGCGGCACCGTGAGCCGGTGGAACCGGCGCAGCGCCACCGCGTACGCGGCGAATGCGCCGGCGATGCAGGCATTGGCGACCACGATCGTCACCCAGGCCGGCAGGTGGTCGCGCTGGCTCAGCAGCACGAAGCCGGCGGGCTGCAGCAGGGTCGCGGCCACCCACCAGTTCATCGCCGGCCGGAACGCGGCGGGCATGGCGCGGGCCACCACCGCCAGGACGACGCCGATCAGCAGGGTGAGCAGCGCGCCGACCAGCAGGCCGGAACGGATGTCGAAGGACCACTCCACGGGCGGCATCGCCTCCTCTGGCGATGGCGGGTCTCGGGCCAAGGGTTCCACCCCTCCGGCGGGGGCGCAAGCCCGAGAAATTCAGCGTCCGCCGTCGTCCTCGTCGCGCCGCGGGCGGAACGGCAGCACCACGCCGCCGGGCGGGGGGTCCGGGCGCTGCCAGAGCACCGGCACGTCCTCGGGTCGCGGCGGCTCGAACTGCGCCGCCTCGGCCTCGGCGATCGCGGCGGCCTGTTCCTCCTCGATTTCCCAGCTGTAGCGCTTTCGCGGCGGTTCCGGGTCCAGGCGCCGCCAGCGCCAGGCCGCGACGATGCCGGCCAGGGCGCCACCCAGGTGGTATTCCCAGGACACGCCGGGCTCGCGCGGCAGGATCGTCAGCACCATGCCGCCGTACAGGAAGAAGGCGATCAGGGCCGCGGCGATGGCCGCCTTGTCGCGCCGGAACAGGCCCAGGAACAGCAGCAGGAACATCAGGCCGTGGGTCAGCCCGCTGGCGCCGATATGGAAGGACGGCCGGCCGATCAGCCAGGTGACCACGCCCGACAGCAGCCACAGCACCGGCAGGGCCCGCAGCGCCGCCCGCGGATAGACCGTGCCGACCAGGGTGCCCAGCACCAGCAGCGCGCTGGCGTTGGCCAGCCAGTGCCCGGCCGAACCGTGCAGCAGCGGCGCGGTGAGGATGCCCACCAGGCCGCTGGCCTGCAGCGGCACCAGCGCGAATTCACGCAGCCCGCCCAGCGCCGGGGTGGCGAAAAAGATCGCGCCGATCAGCGCCACGAAGGCCATCGAGGCCAGCAGCGCCCGGCGGAAGTGCCGCCCCACGGCGTCGGCGTGACGCTGGCGTTCGGAGTCCATCATTCCGAAGTGGGGCCCAGAAGGCGCGGGCGCAAGGGCAGGTTCAGCGCGGGGGCTGCAGGTGCTTGGGTGGCCGCGGCTGGATCCACAGGCTCATCACCATGGACGTGGCGATGGTGGCCGCCACCACGCCCAGGGAAATCGCCACCGGGATCTTGTAGATGTCCACGATCAGCATCTTCGCGCCGATGAAGATAAGCACCATCGCCAGGCCGTAGGCCAGCAAGTGGAACTTCTCGGCCGCGCCGGCCAGCAGGAAGTACAGCGCACGCAGCCCCAGCACCGCGAACACGTTCGAGGTCAGCACGATGAACGGGTCGGTGGTGATGGCGAAGATGGCCGGGATCGAGTCGACCGCAAAGATGACGTCGGTGATCGCGATCATCACCAGCACGATGAACAGCGGCGTGTACTTGCGGCGCCGGCCCTCGCCCAGCCACAGCGCTTCGCCGTGGTAACGCCGCACCATCGGGAAGCGCCCGGTCAGCCAGCGCAGCACCGGGTTCTTGTCCATGTCCGGCTCCTGGCCGGCGGCCCACAGCATCTTCGCGCCGGTGACCAGCAGGAACACGCCGAAGATGTACAGGATCCAGTGGAACTGCGCGATCAGCGCCGCGCCGACGAAGATGAGGATGCCGCGCAGCACGATCGCGCCCAGCACGCCCAGGATGAGCACCCGCTGCTGCGACTGCGGCGGCACCGCGAAGTAGGTGAACAACATCAGGAACACGAATATGTTGTCGACCGCCAGCGCCTTCTCCACCAGGTAGCCGGTAAGGAACTCCAGCGCGATGCGGTCGGCGTCCTGCGCCGGCATCTGGCCCTGCAGGTACCACCACAGGCCGACATTGAAGACCATGGCCAGCCCGATCCAGGCCAGTGACCAGATCACCGCTTCGCGCGTGCTGACCTTGTGCGGGCCGTTCTGGCGCAGTACCAGCAGGTCGACGGCAAGCGCGACCAGGACCAGGACCGTGAACACGGTCCACATCAGCGGGGTACCGATGGTTTCCAAGAAAGCTTCTCCGTAGCGCAGCCTGTCGTCCGGGCCATGGCGCGAGGTTCCGGGACGGAACGACGTCGTCGTGGGCGGGCGAAGGTCTCGCTCGCAGGCCTGGGCCTGCCTGCCGGACCGGGGCTTTGGACGTGGGTCCGGGCCCGTGATGACGATCTCGGCAGCGGGAGCTACTCCCCTTCTGTGGGCAGATTCTGTCATGGCCGGTTAACTTGATGTCAATCACACTCCGTCGTGCGACGGCCGCGCTACTCTCTGGCCGGTGACGGGCGGGCCGCGGACGGGGAAGGCATGGCGCTGGACATACTCTCGGTGATGCTGGTGGGCGTGCTGCTGAGCGCGCTTACGGTGCTGTTCCTGACCCAGGCCAGCCTGCACTTCCCGCCCGAACGCCGGCGGCACCTGCGCATCTGGACCGTCGGTCTGCTGCTGCAGCCCATGGCCTGGGCCATGCTGGCGGCACGCGGCCAGTTGCCCGACCCGGTGTCGATCTCCCTGGGCAACGGCCTGCTGCTGCTGGGTTTCGCCGAAATGGCACGGGCCGTGCGCGGCTTCCAGGGGCTGCCCGAGTTCCGCTACCGGCTTTGGGGCGTGGTGCTGGCGGCGGTTGTCGGCCTGGCCTGGTTCTCGGAATTCCGCCCGCACTACAGCGCGCGCGTGCTGGTCAATTCGGTGGCGGCGACGATCCTGCTGGGCACCATCGCCCTGGCGATGGCGTCGGCCTACCGGCGCGATGGCTTCACCGCGGCGCGGCTGACCGGGGCGTTTGCGGCGTTCGGGATGCTGGTGGCCTTCTGGCGCTTCTTCGAGCACGCGTTGGCGCCCCGGCCCGAGGGCAGTCTGTTCGAGGCGGGACCCAGCGACATGGTGGTCTTCGTGTATGCCTGCGTGGGCGTGATGTTCCTGAGCCTGGGCTTCGTGCTGATGCACACCGAACGCGCCTACGAAGACCTGCGCAAGCTCGCCACGGTCGACCCGCTGACCGGCGTGCTGGCGCGCAGTGGCCTGGTCGAACAGGGCCATCGCCTGGTGTCGGAGTCGCGCCGGCACGGCCGGCCGCTGGCGGTCCTGTTGCTGGACATGGACCAGTTCAAGACCGTCAACGACACCCTGGGCCACGCGGCCGGCGACGGCGTGCTGCGGCACCTGGCGGCGCGGGCGCGGCTGGTCCTGCGCGGCGAGGACATCCTGGGACGCCTGGGCGGCGACGAGTTCGTGGCCCTGTTGCCCAGCACCGACGCACCCGGCGCCCGGGTCGTGGCCGAACGCCTGCGCGAAGCCATCAACCGCGCCCACATGCTGTACCGGGGCGAGGAGATTCCGGTGCCGGTGTCGATCGGCGTCGCCCAGGTCCGTGCCGACGAGTCGCTGGAGGCGGCGCTGCAGCGCGCCGACCTGGCCATGTACCAGGCCAAGCGGGCCGGCGGCGACCGCGTCGAGCTGTCCCCGGCGGGCTGATCCGGGGCAGGGCCGGGCCGGCCCCGGTACAATCCGCCGATGAATACGCCTGCCCTTCCGGTCATTTCGCTCAAGATTGAGCGCCGTTCCAACCACCCCTGGATCTTCCAGAAGATGGTGGTCAAACCCGACGCCAAGCCCAAGCCGGGCAGCATCGTCGACATCGTCGACAACACCGGCAAGTGGGTCGGCCGTGGTTTCTACAACGGCCATTCGCGCATCGCCCTGCGCGTGCTCACCGAAGACGCCGACGAGGCGGTGGACGAGGCCTTCTTCGCCCGCAAGATCGCCGACGCGGTGGCCCTGCGCCGGCAGGCGCTGCGCCTGGATGAAACCACCGACGCCTGGCGCGTGGTGCACTCCGAAGGCGACGGCCTGTCGGGCCTGGTGGTCGACCGCTACGGCGACCTGCTGGTGGTCGAGTTCTTCTCGGCCGGTGCCTTCCGCCACCGCGAGTGGGTGTATGCCGCGCTGCGCGAGCAGTTCCCGGGCTGCCGCTTCTACAGCTTCTCCGAAGAACACGTGCAGAAGCAGGAAAGCTTCGACTTCCGCGCGCCGCCGGCGCCGGAGCCGAGCCTGATCACCGAAAACGGCCTGAAGTTCCGCGCCAGCCCGGGCAGCGGCCACAAGACCGGCTTTTTCGCCGACCAGCGCGACAACCGCGAGTTCCTGGCGCGATTCACCGCCGGCAAGCGCGTGCTCGACATCTGCTGCAACTCCGGCGGTTTCGCCATCTACGCCAAGGCCCGCGGCGGTGCCGGCGAAGTGATCGGCATCGACCTGGACGAGGAAATCCTGGAAGTCGCCGAAAAGAACGCGCGCCTCAACGAGGCGAAGATCAAGTTCGTCCAGGCCGACCTGTTCCACTACCTGCGCGACGCCCACCAGCGCGGCGAACAGTTCGACGTGGTGGTGCTCGACCCCGCCAAGCTGACCCGCGACCGCGAGCAGGTGATCCCGGCGCTGAAGAAATACAACGACATGAACAAGCTGGCCATGCAGGTGGTCAGCCCGGGCGGCATCCTGCTGACCTGTTCGTGCACCGGCCTGGTGTCGGAAGAAGAATTCCTGGACATGATCCGGCGCGCGGCCTTCTATTCGGGCCGCACCGTGCAGGTGCTCAAGGTCGCGGGCGCCGGCGGCGACCATCCGTTCATGGCCCATGTGAAGGAAAGCCGCTACCTCAAGGCGGTGTTCTGCCGCGTGCTCTGAGGAAACCCATGGACGCGCCCCTGCCTGGAGTGCCGCGCGTGCGCAGGGCCGCGCTGGCCTTCATTTTCATCACGGTGCTGGTGGACGTGATGGCCTTCGGCCTGATCATCCCGGTGTTGCCGCACCTGCTGAAGCAGATCACCGGCGGCGAGATCGCCGACGCCACGATGTGGCACGGCCTGTTCGCCACCGGCTACATGGTGATGCAGTTCTTCGCCCAGCCGGTGCAGGGCGCGCTGTCCGACCGTTTCGGGCGCCGGCCGGTGATCCTGGTGTCCAACGCCGGCCTGGCCATCGATTTCCTGATCATGGCGATGGCCGAGACGCTGCCGCTGCTGTTCCTGGCGCGGCTGATGTCGGGCGCGACCTCGGCCAGCTTCAGCACCGCCAACGCCTACATCGCCGACGTCACGCCGCCCGAGAAGCGCTCCGCGGCCTTCGGGCGCCTTGGCATGGCCTTCGGCATCGGCTTCACGGTGGCGCCGGTGATGGGCGCCTGGCTGGGCGCGGTGGACCTGCACCTGCCGTTCTGGGTGGCGGCCGGGCTGTGCGCGGCGAACTTCTGCTACGGCTGGTTCGTGCTGCCCGAGTCGCTGCCGCCGGAGCGCCGCGCGCCCCTTGATTGGCGCCGGGCCAATCCCCTGGCCTCGCTGAAACTGCTGCGTGCGCATCCGGAACTGTTCGGGCTCGCCGGCGTCAGCTTCCTGATGGCGCTGGCGCACCTGGTCTATCCCACGACCTTCGTGCTCTACGCCGACTACCGGTTTGGCTGGGGCCTGGAAATGGTCGGCTGGACGCTGCTGCTGGTCGGCGTGCTGACGGTCATCGTGCAGGGCGGCCTGGTCGGGCGCATCGCCCGCACCTTCGGCGACCGCCGCACGGTGCTGATCGGCGCCACCGCCGGCGGCCTGGGCTTCGCGATGTACGCCCTGGCGCCCAATGGCTACTGGTTCTGGGCGGCCATGCCGGTGGCGGCGCTGTGGGCCGTGGCCAACCCGGCGGCGCAGTCGCTGATGACGGCGCGGGTTTCGCCCAGCGAACAGGGCCGGCTGCAGGGCGCCATCGGCAGCCTCAACTCCATCGCCGGCATCCTGGGGCCGACCTTGTTCACCCAGACCCTGGCCTTCGTGGCGGCCAACGAAATGCGCGGCCCGATGGCCGGCGCCAGCTTCTGGCTGGCCGCGGTCATGGTTTCGCTGGGCGGCCTGCTGGCCTGGCGGGTCACCACCACGCGGCCCTGACATGGACCGGGGTTAGGATGGGCGCCACGTTCGAGGAGTCGTTGCCATGACCAAGCCCGTCACCCAGGACCAGGCCGAGGATGCCGTCCGCACCCTGCTGCGCTGGGCCGGCGAAGACCCGGCGCGCGAAGGCCTGCTCGACACCCCGCGCCGGGTCGCCAAGGCCTACGGCGACTGGTTCAGTGGCTACAGCGTCGATCCGCGCGAATACCTGGCGCGCACCTTCGAGGAAGTCGAGGGTTACGACGAGCTGATCGTGCTGCGCGACATCGAATTCGAATCGCACTGTGAACACCACATGGCCCCGATCATCGGCAAGGCCCACGTCGGCTACCTGCCGGCCGGCAAGGTGGTGGGCATCAGCAAGCTGGCCCGGGTGGTGGAGACCTATGCCCGCCGCTTCCAGGTGCAGGAGAAGATGACCGCGCAGATCGCCAACTGCATCCAGGACGTGCTGCAGCCGCGCGGCGTCGGGGTGGTGGTGGTGGGCGCGCACGAGTGCATGACCACGCGCGGCATCCACAAGCGCGGCGTCAGCATGATCACCTCCAAGATGCTGGGCAGCTTCCGCGAAGACGCCCGCACCCGGGCCGAATTCCTTCGTTTCATCGATGTCGGCCCGGGTCGCTAGGTCTATACTGCCGGCCAGATGAGCGACCCCCGCGCCCAACTCGACGCCCTCCGCGAAGCCATCGTCGCCGCGTCCCCGGCGCAGGCCGCGCGGATGCTGATGCTGCTCGACGCGCTGGACAAGGACATGACCACCCTGGCTGCGCAGCGCGACCGCCTGCGCCAGGACGTCGAAGACGCCGAACACGCCCGCGACGCGGCCAACCTGGCGCGCATGAAGGTCATGGGCCAGCTCAACACCCTGCAAAAAATCCTGGCCGCGGCCGTGCCCGACGTCCCGTCCGGCAAGGACCCGCAAAGCGACGCCCAGCGCCGCGTCGAATGGCTGCTAAAGAGCGGCGGCACCGACCCGGCCGCCGCGCAAGCCGCCAAGTCGGCGGAGATGGAAGCCCCCATGCCCGGCCGCGCCGTGCTCGAGGCGGTGATCGCCGGCGAGCGCAAGTTCACCAAGGCCCAGCTGGAGTTTTCGATCGCCGAAGCCATGGTGCTGACCGGCTGGCAGATGACCCCGCTCGAGCTCACCCAGAAGGGCGAGCCCTGGCTGGCCGACCTGATCCTGCAGAACCAGGCCGACCTGGCCTGATCCCGGCGGCGCTTCCCCGCCCATGACTTCCGGCCCGTAGACAGGGTCGCGTTTCCTACTACACTCGTAGAACGACAGGTGTAGAGGAAGGCTCGTGAGCCCCCAGGACCATGACATTCCCGCTGATTCCCCCGACGGCGTCGCGCTGAGCGAACTGCAGCTCGACGTCATGCGCGTGCTCTGGCGGGGCGAGGCCAGCGTGGCCGAAGTCGCCGCGGCCCTGGCCGAAAGCCGCGGCCTGGCCCACACCACCGTGGCCACCGTGCTGACCCGTCTGGGAAGGCGCGGGGTCGTTGCCGCCCGGCGCGACGGCCGCCAGCTCTGGTACCAGGCGACCGTCAGCGAATCCCAGGTCCGTCGCAGCATGGTCGGCGACCTCATCCAGAACCTGTTTGAAGGCGATCCCCGGGCCTTGCTGGCCCACCTGGTCAGCGAAAGCGAGGTGGCGCCGGGCGACCTCGACCAGGTGCAGGCGCTGCTGGCGGAACGGCCCGGCAAAGGCCGGGGCCGGACATGAACGCGATCGACCTCGTGCTGTCCTGGCTGCTGACCCTGGCGCTGCACGCCACCGTGCTGCTGTCGCTGGCCTGGGGACTGCAGCGCCTGGGCGCGCTGCGCCATCCCGGCTGGCGCGAACTGGCCTGGCGCGGCGCGCTGTTCGGCGCGCTGCTGTCGTCGGTGCTGGCCACCGCTGCGCCGGCCCTGCCGGCGCTGGACGAGTGGGCCCGCAGGCCTGCACCGCCCACCGCGCAGGCCGTTTCCGCGGCCCCGGCGGCGGACAAACGCCCCGATCCCACCCGGGCCCTGCGCGCGACCCTGCCCGGCGAAACCGGCTTGCCGCGGATCCTGGCCCGGCAGGGCGCCGCAGCGGCGGACGCGCCGGGCACCGTGGAAACTTCCTTCGCTTCGTCCCCGGAATCGTGGCAGGTGCCTGGCCCGTTGGCGGCCACCCTGGTGCTGGCCTGGCTGCTGGGCGGCTTGCCCGTCGCCATGCGCCTGGGGCGCCAGGCCTGGGCCCTGCGGCGCTGGACGCGCGGGCAGCCCGGCGTGGCCCCGCGCGCGGGTTCACGCTTGCCGGCCCTGGCCAACGGCCTGGGCCGCGCGCTGGCGCTGAAGTGCCTGCCACGGCTGCGCCTGGTCGAGGGGCTCGCGAGCCCCATGCTGCTGCCGGGACGCCGCCTGCTGCTGCCTGCCTGGGTGGACGACCTGTCGCAGCAGCAGCAACGCGCCCTGCTGGCCCACGAACTGGCCCACCTGCAGCGCCGCGATCCGGCCTGGCGACTGGCCCAGCGCCTGGCCGTGCTGCCGCTGTACTTCCATCCGCTTGCCTGGCTGGCCCTGCGCCGGCTCGAGGCCCTGGCCGAGGACGCCTGCGACGAACGCGCCGCGGCGCTGTGCGGTAGCGGCCGCCCGCTGGCCGAATGCCTGGCGGCCTGCCTGGTCCGCGGCGCGGCCCCACAAACCATCACCCCCACCCTGGCCGTGGCCATGGCCGCCGAACCCGGCCCCGTGGTCCGCCGCGTCAGGAACCTGCTGGAGGAAACCCCCATGCGCCGTCCGATTCCCGCTTCGATTCGCCGCACCGCACTGGTGGCCGGCCTTGCCGCTGCCCTGGCGCTGCCGGGCCTGGCGATCACCAGTGCCGGCAGTCCCGCGCATGCCGCCGGCCTGTTCGACGGCCTGTTCAACGGCACCGCCCACACCAGCTTCAACGGCAAGAGCCGCTATGTGCACCGCAACAGCCTCACCGGACTGCGCATGGAGATGAGCTTGCGCGGCGACGTGGCGTTCACCGACGCCGAGGACGACATCGCAAGCATGGCCGCGGGGTCAGCATTCGAACTCTCGATCAAGCGCGCGGGCGTTGAGCGTTCCCTGCGCGTCACACCCGGCAATGGCGGGCTTGAGCGCGACTATCGCGTGGGCGGCGAAAAGCGCCCCTTCGACGCCGCCGCACGCGCCTGGCTGGCCGAGTCCCTGCCGCAGCTGCTGCGCGAGACCGGCATTCAGGCCCAGGCGCGCGGTGGCCGCATCCTGGCGCGCGGTGGCGTCGACGCGCTCATGGCCGACATCGACAAGATCGAAAACGACCACGCGCGTGGGCTATACCTTGGCGTGCTGTTCGAGAACGCAAAGCTCGACGAGGCCAGCCTGGCCCGCGCCCTGGCCCTGGCCGGCAAGATGGCCACGGACTACGAACTGCGCCGCGTGCTGCAGGCAGCCCTGGACAGCCAGGCCCTGACAGCCTCCGGCCAGGCGCAGCTGCTGCAGGCGGCGGCGAAGATCGGCTCCGACTACGAACAGGCGCAGCTGCTGGCCCACATGGCCAGGTCGCAGCCACTGCAGGGAACGGTGCTTTCGGCCTGGCAGGCGGCCCTGGCCACCATTGGCAGCGACTACGAACAGCGACAGGTCCTGTCGGCGCTGCTTGCGCGCAACGAGCCGGCAGCAACCCGGGTCGCACTCGAGGGAGCCCGTGGTATCGGCAGCGACTACGAGGCCCGCACGGTCCTGCAACAGGCGATCGGCATGGTCCGCAACGATGCGGACACACGGAGGGCCTGGTTCAAGGTGCTGGCGGACATCGGTTCGGACTACGAGCAGCGACAGGCACTCGAGGCCCTGCTCGACGGCGGCGTCGTTGACGTGGAGCTTGCCGACGACGTGCTGGCTTCGCTGCGTAACGTGGGCTCGGGCCACGAGGCGGCGCAGGTGCTTCGCCGGCTGGCCGCCGTGATGCCCGCCGACCAGGGGCTGTTGGAGCGCTACCGCGCGGCGGCCCGCCGCCTTTCCGACCACGAGCGGGGCCAGGCTGAACGCGCGCTGGACCGTTTCGCGCTGGCGGGGGCGGACCAGTCAGGTACCTGAACCCTTCCAACGCCGCTTCACCGAAGCCGGCCCGGATGGGTGCATGCTCCCTTGGCATCTCCACACCTTTCCAGGAGTACTGCCATGAAAACTAGAAACCACGTGCTCGTCGCCACTGCGATCTCCGTCGCGCTGCTTGCCGGCTGCACCACCACAGGTGGCGGCTACTACGGGTCCACCCCGCAGCAGCAGCAAACCGATCCCAACGACGAAGGCATGAACCGTACCCAGCGCGGCGCCCTGATCGGCGCGGCCGTCGGTGCCGTGGCCGGCCTGCTCAGCGGCGACGACGCCACCGAGCGCCGCCAGCACGCCCTGATCGGCGCCGGTGTCGGCGGCCTGGCCGGCGGCGCCATCGGCCGATACCAGGACAACCAGGAACGCGCGCTGCGCGAACGCATGCGGGGCACCGGCGTGGACGTGGTCCGCGACGGCGACCACATCACCCTGGACATGCCCGAGGCGATCACCTTCGCCTTCAACTCCAGCACGCTCAACCGCAACGCCTACTCGGTGCTCGACCGCGTGGCCGACACGCTGCGCGAATATGACCAGACGATGATCGAAGTCGCCGGCCATACCGACAGCATCGGCAGCGATGCCTACAACGACAAGCTGTCGCGCGAACGTGCCCAGGCCGTGGCCAACTACCTGGTCAGCCGCGGCATCAGCGGCCAGCGCCTGATCATCACCGGTGCCGGCGAGCGTTACCCGATCGCCAGCAACGACACCGAGGCCGGCCGCGCCGAGAACCGTCGCGTCGAGATGACGATCGTGCCGATCCGCAACGACTGATCCATCCCCCGATGGAGTTTGCCGCCAACGCCCGGGCCCCCCGGGCGTTGGTGTTTCCGGGCCTGGTCACGGCGCCTTGTGGTCGAAACTCAATGCACGCACGACCCGCCAGCCCGAGGCGTCCTCGCGCCAGACATGCACGAAACGCGCGCTTTCGACCCACTGCTCGGGTGCGTCGCCGACCGTAAGGAAGAAGCGATGTTCGCCGGTCTGGATCGCGCCGTACCCGGGTACGGGATCCACCGTCAGCGACCCGGGCACCAATTCGCGGCGAAGGCTTGTCTCCTTCGACCCGCAGCGTTCGCGCATCATCACTTCCATGCGATGGGCTCCGACGGTGCGCCCGCCCTTGTCGTGGTAGAACTCCAGCGCCGGATCCAGGAAGCCCATGTGCCCGACCACGTCGCAGGCATTGAAGGCGGCGAAAAACGCCTGGTCCAGTTGGGCCATTACCTCGGCGGGGGAACCTTCGGGCTTCATCGGCGACGCGACGTCAGGAGCACGCGCCAGCGCCGCCAGCTGCCGGGCCAGGGCCTGCAGCCGGAACTCGCCCGGTCCGGTGGCGTTGCGGACTAGCACCACCGAGATCCGGTCCGCGGGCACGTAGAGCAAGACCGATTCAAAGCCAACGATGCCACCCGTGTGTTCCATGCGCAGCTTCCGCCCGGCGCCATGGACTTCCAGGCCCAGGCCATAGGGGGCCCCCGCGCTTGCCGCGGGACCTTCCGGGGTGGTCATGCGGACATAGCTGTCCGCGGAAAGGACCTTGCCGCCGTGCAGTGCAAGGTTCCAGCGCAGCAGGTCGTCGACATTGGAAAGCAGTGCGCCGGCCGCATGGGGTTGGCTCATGTGCAGGAAACCGGCGGGATGCACGACGCCATCGGCGTCCACCCGATAGCCATTGGCCAGGCCCGGCACGGTGGTCATCGTGTCGCCGCCGCGGGTGCGGGCCAGGCCAAGCGGCTCGAAGAAGGCCTGGTCGAGCCAGGCGTCCCAGGCCATTCCGGTCACCTTTTCGATGACGGCGCCGGCCAGGACATACCCCGAGTCGTTGTAGTCGTAGCGGGCGCCCGGCGCGAAGTCCGGCGCTTCACCGCTGAACACGGAAATCAGCCCGGCCGTATCGATCGGGCGGTGCAGGGCATGCTCCATGTGGCTGGGCATGCGCGTATAGCTGCGAACGCCGGAGGTGTGGTTGAGCAGCTGCAAAAGCGTGATGCCTTCGGCCCCCGGATAGTCGGGAAGATACTTCGACAGCGGGTCATCCAGCGCCACGCGTCCTTCATCCACGAGGCGAAGCAATCCCGCCGCGGTGAACTGCTTGCTCAGGGACGCGATGCGCATGCCGTGCTCCGGCCGCAGCGGGACCGCGAGTTCAACGTTGGCCATGCCGCGGGCGCCGCGAAAAAGGACCTCGTCCCCTCGCGCAACCAACACGCCGATCCCCGGGCCGCTGGCATCGGGAACTTCCGCCGCCAGCAGCCGGAGCGCTTGCGAAGCAAAGTCCATGGGTTCCTGCGTGGCGTGCAGCGACGCCTGGGCGATAAACGGGAGCGGCAGCAAAAGCAGGAAGACGAGGAACGGGGGCACTCGGATCATGGCCGACCTGTGGGATGCGAAGGAATGCCCATGCTAGCCATGCCGCGGGGTTGGGTCGCGGCGAAATCACCCCTCAGGACGCCGCGTCGCGACGCAGCATGCGAAAATGCGGGCCTCGCCGCGCACGCACCGACCATGGCCAATCCCGCCGTTCCCCGCATTGACGCCCTGGACCGCCAGATCCTGGTCCTGTACCGAAAGAACACCCGCCTGCCGGCAGCCACCATCGGCGAACGCGTGGGGCTGTCGGCCACGGCCGTGCAGCGGCGGCTGAAGAAGATGCGCGAGGACGGCGTCATCCTGGCCGAAACCGCCCGCGTCGACCCCGGCGCGCTCGGCCTGGGCCTGACCTGCATCGTCGGCATCGACCTCGAGCGGGAGGGGCCGGACGCGATTGACCGCTTCCGGCAGCGCATGCGCGGCTTCCAGGCCGTGCAGCAGTGTTACCACGTCACCGGCGCACACGACTTCGTGCTGGTCGTGCAGGCGGCCGACATCGCCGCCTATGAAGCCTTCACGCGCACCGCCCTGACGACCGACGCCAACGTGCTTTCCTTCTCGACCCAGGTGGTGCTGGAGTCCGGCCCCCGCTGAGGGGTGGCCCGCCCGAGGGCGGGTTCAGGCGGCCTTGTGGTTCGCGGCGGGATTGCGCCAGCGCGCCAGCAGCTCCTTTTCCATGCCCTTGGCCTTGGCCAGGTGCGCTTCCTTGACGTGGCCGTAGCCGCGGATCTGTTCGGGCACCGAGGCGATCTGGGTGGCCAGGTCGACGTTGTCGCCGTCCAGGCCGGCCAGCAGCTCGTCCACCTGCTTCGAATAGTCCACGATCAGCTGGCGCTCCATGCGGCGCTCTTCGGTGCGGCCGAAGATGTCGAAGGCGCCGCCGCGCAGGCCCTTCATCTTCGCCAGCAGCCTGAACGCCGTGAACATCCACGGGCCGAACTCCTTCTTCACCAGGTGGCCGTCGGCGTCGCGCCTGGCGAACAGCGGCGGGGCCAGGTTGAAGTGGATCTTGTAGTCGCCTTCGAACTGCTGCTCGATGCGGCGGCGGAACTCGCCCGAGGTGTACAGGCGGGCCACTTCGTACTCGTCCTTGTAGGCCATGAGCTTGAAGTAATAACGCGCCACCGCTTCGGTGAGCTTCGTGGAACCCGGGGCCTTGCGGGCCTCCGCCTGGCGCACCTTGTCCACCAGCGCGACGTAGCGGCCGGCGTAGGCCTTGTCCTGGTAGTCGGTGAGGAACTTGACGCGGCGTTCGATCATTTCGTCCAGCGACTCGCTCAGGCGCTCGTCGTCCAGCGGCAGGGCGGCGACGTCGTCGGTCGGCGCCTCGGCCAGGCCGGCGGCTTCGAGAACCGCCTCGGGCTTGATGGCGGCCAGGCGGCCCCAGGCAAACGCCGTCTTGTTCATCTCGATGGCGGCGCCGTTGAGTTCGATCGCGCGCATGATCGCGTCGAAGCCCACCGGCACCAGCCCGCGCTGCCAGGCTACGCCCAGCATGAACAGGTTGCTGCCGATGGCATCGCCCAGCAGGGCGGTCGCCACTTCGGTGGCCGGCACCTGCAGCGGCTCGCGCCCGCCCAGGGCAGTGCGGATGGCGTCGACGATGCCCGCGGCCGGGAACTGCATGTCCGGCATGCGGGTGAACGGGCCGGGCATCGCCTGGTAGTCGTTGATGACGACTTCGGTGCGGTCGGCGCGGATCTTCGACAGCGCCCAGTAGTCGTTCACCACCACCATGTCGCAGCCCAGCACCAGGTCGGCTTCGCCGGCGGCGATGCGCACGGCGTGGATGTCGGACGGCTTGGCCGCGACGCGCACGTGCGTGGTGACCGCGCCGCCCTTCTGGGCCAGGCCAGTCTGGTCGAGCACGCTGGCGCCCTTGTGTTCCAGGTGCGCGGCCATGCCCAGCAGGGCGCCAATGGTCACCACGCCGGTGCCGCCGACGCCGGTGATCAGGATGTTCCAGGGCTGGTCCAGGTTGCTGCGGAACTGCGGCTCGGGCAGGTTCGCCAGCAGGTCGGTGTTGCCCACGCCCTTGCGCTTGCGCAGGCCGCCGCCCTTGATGGTGACGAAGCTGGGGCAGAAGCCCTTCACGCAGCTGAAGTCCTTGTTGCAGTTGGACTGGTCGATTTCGCGCTTGCGGCCGTATTCGGTTTCCTTGGGCAGCACGGCCACGCAGTTCGACTTCACGCCGCAGTCGCCGCAGCCTTCGCAGACCAGCGAGTTGATCGCGGTGCGCTTGGCCGGGTCGGGCATCTTGCCGCGCTTGCGGCGGCGGCGTTTTTCGGCGGCGCAGGTCTGGTCGAAGATCAGCACCGACGTGCCCGGGACCTCGCGCAGTCGCTTTTGCTGCGCATCGAGTTCGCTGCGGTCGTAGAACTCCACGCCGCTGGGGAAGATCGAGTGGTCGGCCCACTTTTCGATGTCGTCGCTCAGCACCACGATCACCTGCACGCCTTCGCTGCGCACCTGGTGGGCGATGTCGGGCACGGTCAGGGTGCCGTCCACCGGCTGGCCGCCGGTCATGGCCACCGCGTCGTTGTAGAGGATCTTGTAGGTGATGTTCACCTTCGCGGCGATCGACTGGCGGATGGCCAGCGAGCCGGAATGGAAGTAGGTGCCGTCGCCCAGGTTCTGGAACACGTGTTTTTCGTTGGTGAACGGCGCCTGCCCGCTCCAGGTGACGCCTTCGCCGCCCATGTGGGTGAAGGTGTCGGTCTTGCGGTCCATCCAGGTGACCATGTAGTGGCAGCCGATGCCGCCCAGCGCGCGCGAGCCTTCCGGCACCACGGTCGAACTGTTGTGCGGGCAGCCGGCGCAGTAGTGCGGCACGCGCGGGAAGTTGGCGCGCGGCGCGGCCAGCTCCTTTTCCTTGGCGCTGATCCACTTCAGCCGGTTGTCCATAGCCTCGGACTGGAAGAAACGCTGCACGCGCGCGGCGATCACGCGGGCGATGCGGGCCGGGGTCAGTTCGTTGGTGCTGGGCAGGACCCAGTTGTCCTCTTCGTCGTACTTGCCGACGATGCTGGGGCGCTTTTCGTGCTCCCAGTTGTACATGTATTCCTTCATCTGCCGCTCGACGAAGCTGCGCTTCTCCTCGACGACGATGATGTCGTCCAGGCCACGCGCGAATTCGCGGATGCCCAGCGGTTCCAGCGGCCAGGTCATGCCGACCTTGTACACGCGGATGCCGATGTCGGCGGCGACGTTGCGGTCGATGCCCAGGTATTCCAGCGCCTGCAGCACGTCCAGGTAGCTCTTGCCGGTGGTGACGATGCCCAGGCGCGCCTTGGGCGAATCCACCACCACCTTGTCGATGTGGTTGGCCCGCGCGAAGGCCTGCGCGGCCTTCACCGCGTACTGGTGCAGGCGCATTTCCTGGTCCAGCGGCGGGTCCGGCCAGCGGATGTTGAGCCCGCCCGCCGGCAGTTCGAAGTCGGTCGGCAGCAGGATGTCGAGCTGGTGCGGGTTGACGTTCACCGAGGCCGAGGACTCCACCGTTTCGGCGATGGTCTTGAAGCCGATCCAGCGGCCGGTGTAGCGGCTCATCGCCCAGCCCAGCAGGCCCATGTCCAGGATGTCCTGCACGCCGGCCGGGTTGAGCACCGGCATCATCGCGCTTTCGAACTCACCCTCCGAACCATGCGGCAGGGTGGACGAGCGGCAGGCGTGGTCGTCGGCGGCCAGCGCCAGCACGCCACCCAGCTTCGAGGTGCCGGCGGCGTTGCCGTGCTTGAACACGTCGCCGCAGCGGTCCACGCCCGGGCCCTTGCCGTACCACATGGAAAACACGCCGTCGTACTTCGCGCCCTGGAACAGGTTGGTCTGCTGGCTGCCCCAGACCATGGTCGCGCCCAGGTCCTCGTTCAGGCCCGGGGTGAACTCGATGGCGCTGGCCTGCAGGTGCTTGCGCGCCCGCCACAGCTCCAGGTCGAAGCCGCCCAGCGGCGAGCCGCGGTAGCCCGAGATGAAGCCGGCGGTGTTGATGCCGGCGGCGCGGTCGCGCATCTGCTGCATCAGCGGCAGGCGCACCAGCGCCTGCACGCCGGACAGGTAGATCCGGCCCTCCTCGCGGGTGTACTTGGACTCGAGGTCGTACTCGCGGTCGAGCGGGATCAGGGTGTGGGGGATGGCGGACATGGCGGCGGCTTTCCGGAGCTGGAGCAAAGACTCGGAATTATAGCAGCCGGGCCCGTCACGGCCGGGTAGGCGGCCCGGCAGGCCTAGAACTCCCGCCGCGCCTCGATAACCAGTTCCACCCGCTTGAGCGACGGGTCGCCGTCCAGCGGGAAGGCCAGATCCACGTGCACCACCCGGGCGAAGGCCGAGCGGGTATTGCCCAGGCGCAGGCCGAAGCCGACGTCGGCCAGGGTGCCCGGATTGGGCGCGCCCAGGGGGTCGTCGCCCCAGGTGCGGCCGACGTCCATGAACACCGCGCCGCCGACCCGGAAGATCCGCCACAGGTAGGCGTCGGTGTAATAACGCTGTTCCAGGGACAGCCGGGTGAATACCTCGCCGCCGGCCCAGCGCTCGGGGTAACCGCGCAGGCCGTTGTCGCCGCCCAGCGTGCGGTAGCCGTCGAGGTCGAGCGCGTGGCCGTGCACGGTTTCCAGGTCGGCATAGAACAGGCGCTTTTCGCCGGTCGGGCGGTAATAGCGCGCCCGGCCGCCGAGGGCCAGGTCGCGCGCGGCGCCCTGTTCGAGCCGGCCATCGAGCCAGGCCTGCACGCGCAGCAGGGACTCGGCGGGCAGGCGGAATCCGCGGCTGACGTCGGCTTCGAACCACAGGGCGTCCCGGTCGCCGCCCAGGGCCGTGTCGGCCCAGCCCAGCCGCGCGCCCCAGCGCAGGCCCAGCAGTACGTCCTCGGTGCTGCCGATCTGGTCCAGGTTGACCCGTTCCTGCCAGTCGTCGTGGATGCGTTCGAAGCCGATCCACGGCCCCACCAGGTGGCGGTCGGCCGGCACCGGGCCGGCCAGGACGGGATCGCGCGCTGGCAGGAAGTCGCGTTGGTGTTCGCGCAGGCCGAACTGCCACCGGCTCACCCGGCCATCGCGCAGCCCGGTCGATCGGCCCCACCAGGCTTCGATGTCGTTGTTGCGCTGCCGGTACCCGGCGATTTCCTCGCCGCGCGCATAGAACGAATTCGATTGCGCCAGCCGGTCCATCGAGAACCCCCAGGCGCGGCGGGTGTCGAGGGCATGGAAAGGCTGGCCCAGGGCCAGCGCCCAGCCGCGGCCGTCGCTGTTGTCGCGCAGTTCGGCGTCCAGGCCGTTCCAGCGGCCGAACAGGTGGTCGTTCCGGTAGGACAGGGCATTTTCATCGCGCTCGCTGTCGCTGTCGTGCGACAGCGTGAGCTCGGCGCCGGTGCCCAGCAGGTTGCTGTCCTCGAGTTCGAAGCCGAAGGAAGACGCACCGCCGCTGCGGCTGCCCGAGATGCCGGGGTTGAGCGTCCAGGCATCCCAGGTTTCCACCAGCAGGTCCACGCGCCCGTCGGCGAAGCGTACCGGCGTCACTTTTGCCTCGCGCAGGTAGTTCTGGGCGCGCAGCAGGCGTTGTGTTTCGTCCAGCAGCCGGCGCGAATAGACCGCGCCGGTCTCGACCAGCAGCAGGCGGCGCACCACCGGTTCGCGGGTGCGCCGATGCAGGGCGTTCGCGGCGCGGAAAACCGGGGCGTCCTCCTCCGGCAGCGACGTGTCGAAGATGTCGTGGCGCACGATCGAGATGTCGCCGATCACCGCGCCGGCGGCCTCCAGCGCGGCGTCGTCGGGCAGCGACACCGTGGATTGGGCGAAGACTGCCGACGACAGGCCCAGAAGAAGGGGCAGCAGTCTTTTGATCGCGGACCTGCCTGGCCTCCGGACCGAAGCGGTGTGCGTGACTAAGTAAGCCATGTACGACACCGTCGGTGGGAAGCGGATTGCAGCGACTCTACTGAGTCATGCCGGCCAGTTCCAGCCGATCCCTTCCCCCCTCCTTGGCCCGGTACAGCGCCTCGTCCGCCCGCTGCAGCAGGGCTTCGGCGGCTTCGTCCTGGCGCTGTTCGGCAAGCCCGGCCGAGAAGGTGACGGTCACCGGGCCGGCGCTGGTTTCGAAGGGGGCCTGGGCCACCGAGGCGCGCATGCGCTCCAGGCAGACGCGGGCGCCGGCGAGGTTGGTGCCGGGCAGGATGATCATGAATTCCTCGCCGCCGAACCGGCCCAGGGTGCGCTCGGGCGCCTGCCCCACGTGGTCTATGAAGCGCGCCTGCAGGCGCAGGATGCTGGCGAACTGCACCAGCACCTCGTCGCCGACCGCGTGGCCGTGGGTGTCGTTGATGACCTTGAAGTGGTCGATGTCGATGATGGCGACGCTGAAGCCCTGGCCGTAGCGGCGGCTGCGTTCGCTTTCCTGTTCCAGCCGTTCGGTGAGGTGGCGGCGGTTGTACAGGCCGGTGAGCTCGTCGCGGATCGACAGTTCGCGTAGCTTGCTGTTGGCCCTTTCCAGCGCGTCGCGCTGCGCGGCCAGCCGGCGCCGGATCGAGGCGAAATAGCCACCGATGAAGCTCATCCAGATGGTGATGACCACCAGCGCCGAAAAACGGATGGCTTCCTTCAGCCAGGCTTCCCGCGACGCATCGGCGCCCACCAGTTCCCAGGTGGTCAGGGCGATGTAGCCCACCGCGGTGCCGGTGGTCAGGCGCAGGTACTGGCGCGTGTCCAGGCCGAACAGCCCGAAGAAGAAGATCGCCACGAACAGCAGCAGCAGGACGCTGCGCGCTTCACCTTCGAAGTAGTGGATCATGCCCAGCGCCAGCAACATGGCCGCCACCAGCTGCGGCACCAGCAGGCTGGGGTCGGCGAAGCGTTTGCTCCAGCCAGTGGCGATGGCGATCATCGCCACCAGGTTGACCAACAGGGCGGCGGCGGTGAAACCAGCCACGCCCCACCAGCCCAGGGTCGAACTGCCGGCATGGACGGCTATCGACATCGGCACCAGGAACATCAGGTAGGACAGCACGCCCAGCCCCACCCGCCGCAGCCGCAGGCGGGTTTCGCGATCGAACTGGCTGGCCAGTCGCTCGGACATGGGCCCAGTCTACTCCAGGGGACTGGCAGGGGCTGCGACGCACGGCCCGGAACGGTGCGGCCATCCTGTGGCCGGACCCGGCCCGCGGCGCCGTGCCTTCCTTCCTGAACGGTCGCCCGGTAGAGTCGGGAAGCTACCCGGGGAGGGGACGGATGAGCCTGGCGGATCTGCGCGTACTGCTGGTGGAAGACCACGGCTTCCAGCGCCGGCTGGGACTGCGCCTGCTGGGCGACCTTGGCCTCACGCACCTGCACGAGGCGGCCGACGGCTTCCAGGCCCTGGACCTGCTGCGCAGCCTGCCCGAGGCACCCGACGTGGTGCTGGTGGACCTGGACATGCCGGGCATGGACGGCGTGGAGTTCATCGGCATCGTCGCCCAGGACCGCCTCGCGCATTCGATCGCCGTGGTCAGCGCGATGGAACCGGCCCTGCTGCACACCGTGCAGGTGATGGCCAAGGCCTCGGGCCTGCGCGTGCTGGGCTGCATCGAAAAGCCGCTGACGCCCGGCAAGCTCACCACCGTGCTGTCGCTGTACGAAAGCGGCCCGGGGCCGACCGCCATGCCCAACGACATCGAGGTGTCCCTCGAACAGGCTCGCGAGGCCCTGTCGCGGGGTGACATCACCGCGCACTTCCAACCCCAGGCCGAGTTCGGCAACGGCAAGATCGTCGGCGTCGAGGCCCTGGCCCGCTGGCGCCTGGACGACGGCCGCATGGTGCCGCCCGCGGTCTTCGTGCCGCTGATGGAGGCCGGCGGCCTGGTGGACGAACTGACCAGCCTGATGCTGGTGCAGGCCTGCGCCTGGTCCAAGCGCTGGCAGGCGCGCAGCCTGGACCTGCGGGTTTCGGTGAACGTATCGGCCCAGAACCTGACCGGCCCGGAAGTGGCCGACCGCTACGAAGCGGTGCTGCGCGAACACGGCGTCAGCCCGGAAAAGATCGTGCTCGAGATCACCGAAAGCTCGGTGATGAGCGACACCGCGCGCGGCCTGGGCATGCTGGCGCGCCTGCGCCTGAAGGGATTCGGCCTTAGCGTGGACGATTTCGGCACCGGCTATTCGTCGCTGTCGCAGCTGTCCCAGATCCCCTTCACCGAACTCAAGATCGACCGTGGCTTCGTCTCGGGCGCGCCCACCCAGCCGCGCAAGCGCGCCATGATCGAAACCAGCCTCGACCTGGCCCGCAAGCTGGACCTGTGCGTGGTGGCCGAGGGCGTGGAAACGGTGGACGAATGGCAGCTGCTGGCCCAGTTGGGCTGCGACTTCGCCCAGGGCTACCTGATTTCCGCGCCGGTGCCGGGTGAAGAACTGCCCGACGCCATCCAGCGCTGGCGCCAGACCCACCACTAGGGACGCGCATGGCAGCCACCGGACGGCCCCGTTTCGGCATCCGGCTGCAGCTGCTGGGGCTGTTCGGGTTGCTGCTGCTCACCGGCGCCGCCGTGCTGGCCCTGGACGAATACGAGCGCCAGCAGAACCAGGCGGCGCTGCTGGCGCTCAAGGACGAGTCCCTGGCCGGCCTCCGCCGCATCAAGGCGGTGTCCGATGCCTACGGCATGGACATCGTCGACACCACCTTCCGCGTCCGCAACCACCTGATCAGCTGGGAAGAGGGCCTGCAGGTCGTCGACAACGCCCGCCTGCGCATACGCGACCACTGGCAGGCCCTGGAGTCGATGCCGCTGACCGAAGAACAGGCGCAGATCTTCGCCCAGGTGCAACGCTCGAAGGTGCGCGCCGACACCGCCGCCGAAACCCTGCGCCAGACCCTGGTGCAAAAGGACATCGTCGGCCTGGCCCGCTTCGCCGACACCGAGCTCTACCCGGCCATCGACCCGGTCACCACCCGCATGAAGCACCTGGGCGACCTCGAGATGATCGAGGCCGAACAGAAGGTGCGCGCCCAGACCAAGCGCGCCCAGCGCACGGCCTGGCTGCGGACCGGCCTTAGCTTCGCCACCCTGCTGGTGGTGGCCCTGGTCGGCCGCAAGCTGTTGCGCAACATCTACAAGGGCGTGGAATCGCTGACGTCGCTGGCCCAGCAGATGCGCCGGCACGACTACCAGGGCGTGCCGCGCTATTCGCCCTCGGGCGAACTCGGCGACGTCATGGACGCCTTCCTGGTGATGCGCGACGACGTGCGCAAGTACGAGGCCGAACTCAACGAACAGCTGGCCCGCAACGAACAGGTGCGCACCGCGCTGACCGAAAGGGACATGTTCCAGCGTTCGCTGTTCGCCGCGGCGCGGGTGGCGATCATGTCCATGGACACCCAGGGCCACTTCACCAGTTTCAACCCGCAGGCCGAACGCCTCACGGGGCACCGCCGGGAGCAGATGGTCGGCCGCGCCGGGCTCGACCGCCTGGTCAGCCCCGCCGACCTCGATCGGCTGGCGTCCGGCCTGGCCGCCACGCGCGACCACGCGGTACCCGCCGACGCCCGGCTGTTCCCGATGCTGATCGACCAGGGCCCCGACCCGCTGGAGCTGGAGTTCGTGCGCAAGGACGACGAAACCGTGCCGGTGCTGCTGGCGACCTCGCCGGTGCGCGATGCCGGTGGCCAGACCGTGGGCTACCTGGCCGTGGGTACCGACCTCACCCAGATAAAGCAGCTTGAACAGCGCCTGCGCGCCAGCGAAACCCGCGCCCTGGAGGCCAGCGAAGCCAAGTCCAGCTTCGTCGCGGCCATGAGCCACGAGATCCGCACGCCGATGATCGGCGTCACCGGCATGCTCGAGGTGCTGTCGCACAGCCGGCTCGACGAGGACCAGCGCCGCACCATCGCGGTCATCCAGCAGTCGGCGCGCTCGCTGCTGCAGATCATCGGCGACATCCTGGATTTCTCGAAGGTCGAGGCCGGCCGGCTGGAGCTGTCGCCGACCACGATTTCGCTGCCGCGCCTGCTGCAGTCCACCGTGGCCAATTTCAGCGGTTCGGCGTCCAGCAAGGGCCTGGTGCTGCTGTGCCAGGTGGACGACCGCATCGGCCCCGCCCACCGCGCCGACGGCCTGCGCCTGCGCCAGGTGCTGGGCAACTTCCTGTCGAACGCGATCAAGTTCACCGACAAGGGCGTGGTCGAAGCCGCACTGGAGTGGAAGGGCCGCGAAGGCGACGGCGACCGCCTGCGTTTCCGGATCACCGACACCGGCATCGGCGTCACCGCCGAGCAGCAGGCGCGGCTGTTCCAGCCGTTCTCCCAGGCCGAGGGCAGCACCACCCGGCGCTACGGCGGCACCGGCCTGGGCCTGGTCATTTCCCGGCGCCTGGCGGAACTGATGGGGGGCGAGATAAGCATGGAAAGCACGCCCGGGGCCGGCACCACCATCTGCCTGGACCTGGTGCTGCCACGCGGCGTGGAGTCCGAACTCGAAGCCGAGCTTCCTGCCGACCCCACCCAGGGCTTCCTGGCCCGGCCGCTGCCCAGCCTTGAAGTAGCCCGGGCCGAAGGCAGCCTGGTGCTGATCGTCGACGACCACCCCACCAACCGCCTGGTGGTGGCCCGCCAGCTGGCCCTGGCCGGGTACGCCAGCGAAAGCGTCGAAGACGGCCGCAAGGGCCTTGAGGCCTGGCGCACCGGGCGCTATGGCCTGGTGCTGTCGGACGTGCACATGCCGGTGATGGACGGCTACGAATTCGCCCGCGCCCTGCGCGAGGAGGAAGCGGCCCGCAAGCTCAAGCACACCCCGGTGGTCGCCCTTACCGCCGCCGCGCTCAAGGGCGAGGCCGAACGCTGCCTGGCCGCGGGCATGGACGCCTACCTGGCCAAGCCGGTGTCGATACCCGAACTGGTGGCGACCCTGCAACGCTGGCTGCCGCACACCGTGCCCTTGTCCGCCGACGTCCGGCCGGGCACGCCGCTGCCGCAGGTGGCGGGCGAACCGCTACCGCTTGATCCCGCGGTGCTGGCGCCGCTGACCGGCGGGGACCCGGTGGAAACCAAGGCCCTGCTGGACGACTTCCTGGCCGCCACCGCCCAGGACCTGCAGGGCCTGGACGCCGCCCGGGCCACCGGCGACCTGGCCGCGGTGGGGCGCCAGGCCCACAAGATAAAAGGCGCTGCCCGCCTGGTGGGGGCGAGCCCCCTGGCGGAGGCGGCGGAGGCCGCCGAAACCGCCGCCAAGGCGGCCGACTGGGCCCAGGTCCTGCCCGCCTGCGCCGACGTGGCGACGGCCGTCGAACGCCTGCGTCGCCACATCGGCTAAGGGCGTCTGCATCGCCCCGTGCGGTCAGTACCCGGCGGCCTGGCCGTCCTTGCGACTTTCCGACGCGCCGGCGTAAACGCCTGTTTCCGGGTCGCGGGCGATGGCCTGGTAGCC
This sequence comes from Arenimonas soli, assembly GCF_014643775.1. Lineage (GTDB taxonomy): Bacteria > Pseudomonadota > Gammaproteobacteria > Xanthomonadales > Xanthomonadaceae > Arenimonas > Arenimonas soli. The sequence goes on along the minus strand of NZ_BMKC01000002.1, from coordinate 297,477 downwards.
GCCGTAGGGGCCGTCGGCGAATTCGATGGTGTGGCCCTTGCGCATCAGCGCGCGGATGGTTTCGTAGGGGAAACCGGTTTCCAGGTTCAGCACGCCGCCGTCGTTCATCTCAGCCACCTGGCCGGCGGGGTCGGTGCTGCCGTCGTGCTGGATGCGCGGCGCATCGCCGGCTTCCTGCAGGTTCATGCCGAAATCCACCAGGTTCATCACGATCTGGGCGTGGCCCTGCGGCTGCATCGCGCCGCCCATCAGGCCGAAGCTGACCCAGGGTTCGCCGTCCTTGGTGATGAAGGCCGGGATGATGGTGTGGAAGGGCCGCTTGCCCGGCGCGAAGCTGTTGGGGTGGCCGGCCTTGAGCACGAACTGCTCGCCGCGGTCCTGGAAGATGAAGCCCAGGCCCGGCGTCGCCATGCCGCTGCCCATGCCGCGGTAGTTGGACTGGATAAGCGACACCATCATGCCGTCCTTGTCCGCGGTGGTCAGGTAGATGGTGTCGCCGTGCTGCAGGATGCCCGCGTCCACCGAGCGTGCGGCGCGGTCGGGGTTGATCAGCGCGCGGCGCTTGGCGGCGTACTGCTCGGAAACGAGTTCACCGACCAGGGCCTTGGCCTTGGCGCGATCACCGTCGCGGGCCGGGAAATAGTCCGGGTCGGCGTACCAGCGCGCGCGGTCGGCGAAGGCCAGCTTCTTGGCCTCGACGAACAGGTGCACGTGTTCGGCGCTGCCGAACTCGAACTTCGAGAAGTCGAAACCTTCCAGGATCTCCAGGATCTGCAGCGCGGCGATGCCCTGGCCGTTGGGCGGCAGTTCCCAGACGTCGACGCCGCGGTAGTTGGCGCTGGCCGGCTCGACCCACTCGCCTTCGTGCGCGGCCAGGTCCTCGTAGCGCAGGAAGCCGTCGTGTTCGCGGAAGTAGGCGTCGATGCGGCGGGCGATGTCGCCCTTGTAGAAGGCGTCGCGGCCCTCGCGGCCGATGGTTTCGAGCGTGTTGGCCAGGTTCGGGTTCTTCCACAGCTCGCCGGTGCGCGGCGCGCGGCCGTCGAAGGTGAACTGTTCGCTGAAACCCGGCCACTTCGAAAGCAGGGGCACGCTGCGGTTCCAGTAGTAGGCGATGGTGTCGTGCACCGGGTGGCCGTCGCGCGCATAGCGCACGGTCGGCGCCAGCACGTCGGCCATGGGCAGCTTGCCGAAGCGGCCGTGCAGCGCGAACCAGCCGTCCACCGTGCCCGGCACGGTCACCGGCAGCGGGCCGTGCGAAGGCACCGATTGATGGCCGTTGTCCTGGAACCACTTCAGCGTAAGGCCTTTCGGCGAACGGCCGGAGCCGTTGTAGCCGTGCAGCTTCTGCGACTTCGGGTCCCAGACGATGGCGAACAGGTCGCCGCCGATGCCGTTGCCCGTGGGCTCCATCAGGCCCAGTGCCGCGTTCGCGGCGATGGCGGCGTCAACGGCGCTGCCGCCCTGCTTCATCACGTCCAGCGCGATCTGCGTGGCCAGCGGGTGCGACGTGGCGGCCATGGCTTCGGGGGCATACACCACGGACCGGGTGGCGAAAGGCTGGCCGGTGATGCGGTCGGCGGCCGGGGCAGGCGCCGCCAGCAGGACCAGGCAGCACATCAGGCAGGCGGGCATGACTTTCATCGGTAGGCTCCGGGCGGTGACTGGGGGAAGATAGCGCACTGTCCCCGATCCGAAGCGAAGGAAACGTCATGCGCACCCTGGCCCTGAGTTTGTCCTGCCTGCTGCTGCTCACCGCCTGCGGGGGCGAACCTGCGCCCGCGGCCACTCCCGTTGCCGCCGAACGAACCGCCGCCGATCAAGCTGCGGTGGCCGCCGAGCTCAACACCTTGCTGGCCGACTGGCACGAGGCCGAGCTCGAGGCCAACCCGATCATGGCCACCGCCCTGGGCGACCTGCGCTACAACGACCAGCTGCCCGACTTCTTCTCGGCAAGCTTCCGCGAACAGGCCGAAGCGCGCGAGCGCGACTTCCTCGGCCGCGTCCAGCGCCTGGACCGAGATGCCCTGGCCGGCCAGGACCGGCTCAGCTACGACGTCTTCGTCAGCGACCGCACTCTTTCGCTGGAAGGCAATCGTTTCCCCGGCTGGATGCTGCCGGTGAACCAGATGAACAACTACGGCAGCTTCTTCGCCCAGCTTGGCTCGGGAAAGAGCCTGCAGCCCTTCCGCGAGGTCAAGCACTACGACGACTTCCTGGCGCGCATCGCCGCCTTCCCGGCCATCAACCAAAGCGCCATGGCCAACATGCGCGAAGGCATGGCCCAGGGCGTGGTGCAGCCCCGTCCGGTGGTCGAGAAGTCCATCCCGCAGTTCGCGGCGCACGTCGTCAAGCGCGCCGAGGACAGCGTGTTCTGGGGGCCGATCGCCAGCATGCCCGACGACTTTCCGGCCGACGAACGCGAACGCCTTACCGCCGCCTACCGCGCGGCGATCATGGGCACCGTGGTGCCGGAATACGCCGCCATGCGCGACTTCCTGCGCGACCATTACCTGCCGGCCGCGCGCGAAGGCGTGGGCATGATGCACCTGCCCGACGGCAAGGACTGGTACGCCTACAGCGTGCGTACCCAGACCACCACCGACCTGTCGCCGGAAGAAATCCACCAGTTCGGCCTGGACGAAGTGGCGCGCATCCTTGCCGAAATGAACGCCGTTCGCGAACAGGTCGGCTTCGAAGGCGACCTGCCGGCCTTCTTCCGCCACTTGCAGACCGACGACCGCTTCTACTTCAAGACACCCGAAGAAGCGCTGCAGGCGTATCGCGACGTGCAGGCGAAGATCAACCCGGCGCTGCCGAAGCTGTTCGACATCTTCCCCAAGGCCGACTACGAAGTGCGCGAAGTCGAAGCCTTCCGCGCCGAATCCTCGGCCGGCGCGTCCTACATGGCCGGCACGCCGGACGGGTCGCGGCCGGGCGTGTTCTACCTCAACACCTTCAACCTGCGCGCCCAGCCCAACTTCCTGGTCGAAACCCTGTCCATCCACGAAGCCTCGCCGGGCCACCACTTCCAGGTGTCGATCCAGCAGGAACTCGAATCCCTGCCGGCCTTCCGCCGCTTCGGCGGCTACACCGCCTACGCCGAAGGCTGGGCGCTTTACGCCGAATCGCTGGGCAAGGAAATGGGCCTGTTCACCGACCCCTACCAATGGTACGGCCGCCTGAGCGACGAACAGCTGCGCGCCATGCGCCTGGTGGTGGACACCGGCCTGCACTACTACGGCTGGAGCCGCGAGCAGGCGATCGACTACATGCTGCAGAACTCGTCCATGGCCGAGTCCGACGTCGTGGCCGAAGTCGAGCGCTACATCGTGATGCCCGGCCAGGCACTTTCCTACAAGATCGGGCAGCGGGTCATCCGCGAGCTGCGCGACGAGGCCGAAGCCGAGCTGGGCGAAGACTTCGACGTGCGCGCCTTCCATCGCCAGGTGCTGGCCGACGGTGCGCTGCCCATGGGCGTGCTGCAGACCAAGGTCCGCGAGTGGATCGCCAGCGAAAAGGCCGCCCGCGCCGGCTGACCGGCGCACCGCATGGCTGCCTTCGACGCCTTCGCGCTGATCCTGGCGATGCTGGCCCTGGGGCTGGTGTTCCAGCGCCTGCGCCTGTTCCCGGACAGCGCGCCGGAGGTCTTGAACAAGGTGGTGCTGTACGTGTGCCTGCCCGCGGCGGTGCTGCGCTACGCGCCGCGGCTGGAACTGGGGCCCGAGGTGATCGCGGTGGCCGCGGTGCCCTGGGCGCTGCTCGGCGCCACCGTGCTGGCGGTCTCCGGGGTGACCCGGCTGCTGAAGCTGCGCCGCGACCAGCACGCGGTGCTGTTGCTGTGCGTGGCGCTGGGCAACACCAGCTTCCTGGGCTATCCGCTGGTGCGCGCGCTGCTGGGCGAAGACGCCTTGCCGTATGCGGTGATCTACGACCAGTTCGGCGCCTTCCTCATTCTTTCCACCTTCGGTCTGTACGTGCTGGCGCGCTACGGCGGCGACGCCGAACCGACCTGGCGCGACATCGCGCGGCGCATCGCCACCTTCCCGCCTTTCCTGGCGCTGGTGTTCGGCCTGACGCTGATGCCGGTGAATCCGCCGGACTGGATCGCCGGCGGCCTGCAGCGCCTCGCCGATGCCTTGCTGCCGCTGGTGGTGCTGGCGATTGGTCTGGGCCTGAAGCTGAAGCTGCCGCGCGACGAACTCAAGCCGCTGGCGGCGGGCCTGGCGCTGAAACTGCTGGTGATGCCGGTGCTGGCGCTGCTGCTGGTGGTTTGGCTTCCGATGGACGCCGTCGCTGCCGACACCGCCGTGCTTGAATCCGCGATGCCACCGATGATCACCGCCGCCGCGTTGGCGATATCGCACCGATTGGCGCCCAGCCTCGCCTCGGCGCTGGTGGGCTATGGCATCCTGTTTTCACTCGCCACGCTGCCGGCGTGGGCGTGGTTGTTGACCAACCTCCCGTAGGAGCGGCCTCAGCCGCGAAGCTCTTCGCCACCGGAGAACACATGTTCAAGTACCTCACGCTTGCTTTGCTCGTTCTGATTGGCCCGGCCGCCGCCCAGACCCGGGATCCCGAAGCCGCCAACATCGACGCACGCATCCAGCTGGCGGCCGCCAATGCGCAGGGCGATGCCATCTCCGATGCCGTCCTTGCCAGGGCGACCGACATGCAGCGAGGCTACGGGGCGGTCGACGACATCGATCCCGCGCTCCTGCAGGACCTGCAGGCCGCGCATGGAAAGCTGCAGGCGCGCACCGAGGCGATGATGCGAAAGGAGCCCGTGCTGCTCGCCACCTTCAGCGGCTGCTTCTGGAGATGGGAGGTTCCGGCTCGCTGCGAGGGTGTTCGTGAGGACCTGGCGGAACTGGCCGGCGACAATGCCTACCACCACTTCGTGCTCATGGCCGATGCCGGTCGTCGCGAGGACGACGCGGCTTTCGCCCGCCATGCGCTGAATGTCGCCGCGGCCACGGAGTACAGGCCGGATTTCCAGCAGGTTTTCGCCAGCTTGAATCATCGCTATCGGCAAGTTCCCGATATGCTTTGGATGCATGAAGAAAACACCTACGGCGCAGCGGCATCCGGTGTCCATGCAATGGCCCTCGCCGCCGCCGTCGCGCTCCCGGCCTACCAGCAGTTCATGAATGCCTGCCGGGACAGCGAGGGTGAAAGACGCGAACTTTGCCTGCTCGTGGCCCGCCGGCTGGCCGCGGAAAGCCCGGTCGTGATGGATCGAATGATCGGCTTCGCATTGCTGGAAAAGAAGGGCGATGCCCGGGACCAGGCCCAGGCGCTTGAGTGGAAGCGCGAGGTGGACTGGCTGACTCAGGGCGTGGTGGGGTATGAAGAAGAGCTGAGCCCCGAGCAATTCAACACCTATTTCGACCTGTTCTCGACCCAGGGCGAGATCGCCGCGATGATCTACGCCAACCAGGTCAGGGGTCGCCCTGTCGAGCCGCCGGCCGACTGGCAGCCTTGACCACCGCTCCTACAGGTAGCTAGTCCGCCGGCACCGTGCGCCCACTCGCCCAGGCGCGCAGGGCGTTCACCTGTTCGGCCATCAGCACGCTCAGCGGGCGGGTGGCCCCGACTTCGGCAACCACGCGTGCTTCGTCCACCGGCACGCCGTCGGCGTGGGCGGCGTAGAGCGCGCTGACGACGGCCTGTTCGATTTCCGCGCCTGAAAAACCGTCGGCGGCGGTGGCCAGCGTGTCCAGGGAAAAACCTTCCCAGTCCACTTCGCGCTTTTCCAGGTGCAGGCGGAAAATTTCCGCCCGGGCGGCGTGGTCGGGCAGGTCGACGAAGAAGATTTCGTCGAAGCGGCCCTTGCGCAGCAGTTCCGGCGGCAGGTCGTTCACCGCGTTGGCAGTGGCGACCAGGAACACCTTGGACTTGCGCTCGGCCATCCAGGTCAGGAAATAGCCCAGCACGCGGCGGGACACGCCGCCGTCTTCGCTGCTGCCGGAGGCGGCCAGGCCCTTCTCGAGTTCGTCTATCCACAGCACGCAGGGTGAAAGCTGTTCGGCCGAGGTCAGCGCGTCGCGCAGGTTCTTTTCGGTTTCGCCGTGGTACTTGTTGTACAGGGTGCCGAAATCCAGCCGCACCAGCGGCACGCCGAAACCGCCGGCCACCGCCTTGGCCGCCAGCGACTTGCCGCAGCCCTGCACGCCCAGCAGCAGCATGCCCTTGGGCGGGTCCAGGCCCGGCGGCAGCTTGTCGGCGGTGAAGGCGGTGCGGCGCTGGTTCACCCAGGCCTTCAGGCGCGCCAGCCCGGCGACGTCGGCGAACTGCGCGGTGTCGTATTCGAAGTGCAGGTGGCCGGACTTGTTCAGCATTTCGAACTTGAGCTTGGCCAGCTCCGGCAGGTCGCCGGCGTGCAGCGCGCCATCGTTGAAGATCAGGTGCCGCGCCAGTCGCCGCGCTTCGGTCAGCGACAGCCCGCGCAGGTTGCGCACGATGGCCTTGAGCGCGTCCTGGTCGACCTCGACGCGCCGGCCGCCGTGTTCGCGCATGTACAGGGCGGCTTCGTCCTTGACGGCCTTGAGCAGCGCGTTTTCGTCGGGCAGGCGCAGCGAGAAGCGCACGGCATGGTGCTCGAGGTCGGGCGGCAGTTCGATCTTCGCGCCCACCAGCACCAGGGTGTGGCCGAGGCTGCCGCGGCGTTCCATGGTTTCGCGCAGCAGGCGCTGGGTGGTGGCGTAGCCCAGGTAGGGGTGGAAATCGAGCAGCAGGCAGATGCTGCGCTGGTCCAGGTCGCGGATGGTCCGCAGGGTGGTGGTGGCGTCGGGCGAGGCGATCGGCGCGTCTTCGCCGTCCAGGTCCACCCGGCGCAGGCCTTCGGTGATCGACCAGTGGTACAGCGGCCGCCAGATGTTCATCAGCAGGTGCCGGAACAGGTCCACCACGCGCGGCTCGTCGGGGGTCTCGATGACGATCAGCGCCGTATTGGCGCGCACCAGCGAGGTCAGGTCCTGCAACTCACTCATCCAGCCGTCCTTGAAATGGGGTCAGAGAACATTAACGTTTAAAACGCCCGCTATGATGCCCGCACCCGGGAGCCAACGCGTGTTTCAAACGTTAATGTTCTCCGACCCCATTTGCAGGAGCTGGCGGGCGATGGCGGTGCCGGCTTCGCGGCCGTCGAACACGGCGGTCACCACCAGGTCGGCGCCGCGCACGTTGTCGCCGCCGGCGAACACCTTCGGGTGCGAGGTGGCGCCGGCCGGGCCGCGGGTGGCGACGTGGCCGCGGGCGTCGAGTTCGATGCCGATGCCCTGCCACCAGGGCGCCGGGCTGGCGCGGAAGCCGAAGGACTGGATGACCACGTCGGCGGCGATGGTTTCTTCGCTGCCCGGCACCACCTCGAGCGAGCCGGCCCGGCCGCTGCCGGCGCGGGTGGCGGCCAGGCGCACGCCGGTCACGGCCGCGCCGCCCTCGATGGCCAGGGGCTGGCGGTGGAACATGAAATGCACGCCCTCGGCGCGCGCGTGCTTCACCTCGCGCGCCGAGCCGGGCATGTCGGCTTCGCCGCGGCGGTAGGCGCAGGTGACCTGGGCCGCGCCCAGGCGCACGGCCGAACGCACGCAGTCCATCGCGGTGTCACCGCCGCCGAGCACCAGCACGCGCCGGCCGGCCAGGGCGAAGTGCACGTCGCCCTCGTGTTTTTCGCCGCGCTGCCGGCGTGCGTTGGCCACCAGGAAGGGCAGGGCCGAGAGCACGCCGGGAAGCTCCTGCCCCGGCAGGCCGGCATCCACGGGGGTGGTGGCGCCGGTGCCCAGGAACAGCGCGTCGTGGTCGCGCAGCAATTCGGCGCCCAGCGCCGCGTCCACGTCCACGCCCAGGTGGAAGCGCACGCCCATGCCTTCGAGCACCTCGCGGCGCACGTCCATCACCGACTTCTCCAGCTTGAAGGCGGGGATGCCGTAGCTGAGCAGGCCGCCGATCTGGGCGTGCCGGTCGAACACGTGCGCCTGGATGCCGGCGCGCGCCAGCCGGTCGGCGCAGGCCAGGCCGGCCGGGCCGGCGCCGATCACCGCCACGCTTTTCCCGCTGGGCCGCACCGCCGACAGGTCGGGGCGCCAGCCTTGCCGGAAGGCTTCGTCAACGATGTATTTCTCGATCGCGCCGATGGTCACCGCCTCGAAGCCGGTGTGCAGGGTGCAGTCGCCTTCGCACAGGCGGTCCTGCGGGCAGACCCGGCCGCAGACTTCCGGCAGCGGGTTGGTGGAATGCGCCAGCTCCGCGGCTTCGAACAGCCGGCCCTCGCGCACCAGCGCCAGCCAGTCCGGGATCGGGTTGTGCACCGGGCACTTCCACTCGCAGTAGGGGTTGCCGCAGTCCAGGCAGCGCGCGCCCTGTTCGGCGGCGCCTTCGGCTTCGAAGCCGGCGTGGATTTCCTGCCAGCCCAGCACGCGTACCTTGGCCGGCAGCTCGCGCGGCATGCGCCGCGGCACCTCCAGGAACTGGAAGGGCCGGGCCTTCATGCCGCCCGCCGCAGGTCGTCGGCCAGCTGTTCGAGCGACGCGGCCTTGGGTTTGACCAGCCAGAACTTGCCGGCGACGTCGCGGAAGTCTTCCAGCAGGCGCGTCGCCCAGGGGCTGCCGGTGTGGGCGGCGTGGTCGCGCAGCAGGCAGCGCAGGTGGTGGCGATGGTGTTCCATGCCTTCGGGCGTGATGCGGTTCACGTCCACCAGTTCATGGTTGTAGCGGTCGACGAAATCCCGGTCCAGGTCGAGCACGTAGGCCAGGCCGCCGGTGAAGCCAGCGCCGAAGTTCAGCCCGGTGCGGCCCAGCACCGCCACCACGCCGCCGGTCATGTATTCGCAGCCGTGGTCGCCGACGCCTTCGACCACCGCCAGCGCGCCGGAATTGCGCACAGCGAAACGCTCGCCCGCGCGGCCCGCGCCGTACAGTTCGCCGCCGGTGGCGCCATAAAGGCAGGTATTGCCCATGATCGCGGCCTCGTGGGCCACGTAGCGCGCGCCCGGCGGCGGTCGCAGCACGATGCGGCCGCCGGCCATGCCCTTGCCGACGTAATCGTTGGCGTCGCCGGTCAGGTCGATGACCAGGCCACCGGCGTTCCAGGCGCCCAGGCTTTGTCCGGCGTGGCCGGAAAGCCGCAGGTGCAGCGGCGCGTCGGCCATGCCCTGGTTGCCGTGCAGGCGGGCGATTTCGCCCGACAGCCGCGCGCCGAGGCTGCGGTCGCGGTTGCGCACGCCGAAGTGGAACTCGCCGCCGGCGCCGGCGGCGAGTGCGGCGCGGGTCTCCTCGAGCATGCGGGTCGCCAGTTCGCCGGTGTCGCGCGGGCGATTGCGCGCCTGCTGGTTGTGGCGGGCCGCGTCGCCGTCGCCCGTGGCCGCCTGCAGCACCGGGCCCAGGTCGATGCGGCGCTGGCGCGGCGTATCGCCGGGCAAGCGCTCGAGCAGGTCGGTGCGGCCGATCAGGTCCTCCAGCCGCGCCACGCCCAGCCGCGCCAGCCACTGGCGCACGTCGTCGGCGACGAAGCGGAAGAAGTTCATGGCCATTTCCGGCAGACCGATGAAGTGGTTCGCGCGCAGGCGCGGGTCCTGGGTGGCGACGCCGGTGGCGCAGTTGTTCAGGTGGCAGATGCGCAGGTAGCGACAGCCCAGCGCCACCATCGGCGTGGTGCCGAAGCCGAAACTTTCGGCGCCCAGGATCGCCGCCTTCACCACGTCCCGCCCGGTCTTGAGCCCGCCGTCCACCTGCAGGCGCACGCGCCCGCGCAGGTGGTTCAGGCGCAGCGTCTGCTGCACCTCGGCCAGGCCCAGTTCCCAGGGCGTGCCGGCGTGGTGGATGGACGACAGCGGCGACGCGCCGGTGCCGCCGTCGTGGCCGGAAACGGTGATCAGGTCGGCGTAGGCCTTGGCCACGCCAGCGGCAATCGTGCCGATGCCGGCGTGCGAGACCAGCTTCACCGACACCAGCGCGGCCGGGTTGATTTCCTTGAGGTCGAAGATCAGCTGGGCCAGGTCTTCGATGGAATAGATGTCGTGGTGCGGCGGCGGCGAAATAAGACCGATGCCCGGGCGCGCGTGGCGCAGCGCGGCGATGGTGGCGTTGACCTTGTGGCCGGGCAGCTGGCCGCCTTCGCCGGGTTTCGCACCCTGGGCGATCTTGATCTGCAGCACCTCGGCATTGACCAGGTATTCGGGCGTCACGCCGAAGCGGCCGGACGCGACCTGCTTGATCTTGCTGCGCTTTTCGGTGCCGTGGCGCGCGGGGTCTTCGCCGCCTTCGCCGGAGTTCGAGCGCCCGCCCAGGCGGTTCATGGCGATCGCCAGCGCCTCGTGCGCTTCCGGCGACAGCGCGCCCAGCGACATGCCGGCCGAATCAAAGCGCGCCAGGATGGCTTCGGTGGGTTCGACGGCATCGAGCGGCAGCGGCGTGTCCGCTTCGCGCAGCTGCAGCAGGTCGCGCAGCGCCGCCGGGGCGCGGCCGTCCACGTGCGCCGCGTACCGGCGGTAGTCGGCGATGTCGCCGCTGCGCACGGCCTGCTGCAGGCTGTTGATGACGTCCGGGTTGAACATGTGGCTTTCGCCGCCGACCACCAGCTTGTGCCGGCCACCCGGCGCCAGTTCCGCCGCCGGCGACGCGGCCAGGGTCGCCAGCTCGCGCGCTTCGGCTTCCAGTTCGGCGAAGCCCGCGCCCTGGATCCGGCTGGGTACGCCGGGGAAACACAGGGCCACGACTTCGTCGGCCAGGCCGACGATTTCGAACAGCTGGGCGCCGCGATAGCTGGCGATGGTGCTGATGCCCATCTTCGACAGGATCTTCAGCAGCCCCTTCTTGATGCCGCGCCGGTAGCTGCGGCCCAGTTCGGCCGGTGCGTTGCCGATCTTGCCGGCGACCACGCCCGAACGCCCCAGCGCGGCGATGGTCTGGTAGGCCAGGTAGGGATACACCGCCGTCGCGCCCACGCCCACCAGGCAGGCGATGGCGTGCGCGCCGCGGGCGGCGCCGGTTTCCACCACCACGTTGGCGCGGCAGCGAAGGCCGGTGGCGACCAGGTGGTGGTGCACCGCACCGGTGGCCAGCAGCGCCGGCACCACGGCCTGGCCGGGTTCGGGGTAGCGGTCGGTCAGCAGCACCAGCGTCGCGCCGGCGCGCACCGCGGCTTCGGCTTCGTCTCGGATTCGATGCAGTGCCTGTTGCAGTGATTCATCCGCGGCCATGTTGAGCTTCAGCAGGGTGTGCGACCCGGCGAAACGCGGCATCGCCAGCAGCTGGCGCAGCTTGCGCTGGCTCAGCACCGGCGAGTTCAGCAGCACCTGCACGGCGTTGCCGGGCGTGTCTTCGAAGACATTGCCTTCCGGGCCCATCTGGGTGGCCAGCGACATCACCACCTCTTCGCGCAGCGGGTCGATCGGCGGGTTGGTGACCTGGGCGAAGGCCTGGCGGAAGTAGTCGTGCACCGGCCGGATGAAGTGCGACATCACCGCCAGCGGCGTGTCGTCGCCCATCGAGCCGGTGGCTTCCTGTTCGGTTTCGGCCAGCACGCGCAGTTCGGATTCGCGTTCTTCGCGGGTCAGCTGGAACAGCACCTGGAAGCGCCGCAGCGTCGCCGGGTCCATCGGTTCGGCCGCCAGCGAGGGATCGACCAGGCTGGTGGACAGGTATTCGACGCCCTGCTTGAGCCAGGCCTTGTAGGGCGCGCGCGCCTTGTTGATGGCGTCGATGTCCTCGTTGCCCAGCAGCCGGCCGCGGGCGAAGTCCACCGCCAGCATCTCGCCCGGGCCCAGCCGGCCGCGCGCCACCACCGATCCGTCGGGCACGTCGCAAACGCCGGTTTCCGAGGCCACCACCAGCATCTGGTCGTCGGTGAGCAGCCAGCGCGCCGGCCGCAGGCCGTTGCGGTCGAGCGTGCAGGCGGCGTAGTGCGAATCGCACATCACGATGCCGGCCGGGCCGTCCCAGGGGTCGCTCGACAGCCCGTGGTATTCGTAGAACGCTGCCAGGTCCGGGTCCTTGTACTCCAGCGACGAGGTGGCCGGCGGCACCAGCAGGCGCATCGCCTGCAGCAGGTCCATGCCGCCCATCAGCAGCAGTTCGAGCATGTTGTCCAGGCTCTGCGAATCCGAACCGTGCAGCGACACCAGTGGCTGCAGTTCATTCAGGTCGAAATGCGGCGTGCGCCAGTGCGCCGCGCGGGCCAGGGCCCAGCAGCGGTTGCCGGCGATGGTGTTGATCTCGCCGTTGTGCGCCAGCACCCGGAACGGCTGCGCCAGGGCCCAGGCCGGCGCGGTATTGGTGGAAAAACGCTGGTGGAAAACCACCGCCGAACTGGCCAGGTCGGGCCGCGCCAGGTCGGGGAACAGGGACGGCAGCGCCGCCGGCAGCACCATGGCCTTGTAGGCCAGGGTCGCCGCCGACAGGCTGGCGACATAAAAGCCCGGCTGCCCGGACAGGGCGCGTTCGGCCGTGCGCCGGGCCAGGAAGAGCCTGCGTTCGAAAGCCGCGGCGTCGGTGTCGGCGGGTGCATGCACGAAGACCTGGGCCAGCCGCGGCAGCCCGCGCCGGGCCACCTCGCCGCAGGCCGCGTGGTCCACCGGCACGTCCCGCCAGCCGGCCACGGCCAGGCCCCGGGCCTGCAGGGCCCCGGCCAGCGCCTGGCGGCAGCGTTCATCGCCGGCATCGTCGTCGGGCAGGAAGACCAGGCCGCAGGCATCGCCGGTCCGCCAGGCCAGGCCGGCTTCGCCCGCAATCGCAGCCAGGAAGGTGCCGGGGCGGCGCAGCAGCAGGCCGCAGCCGTCGCCGCTGCGGCCGTCGGCGGCCACGGCGCCGCGGTGGGTCAGCCGGTCCAGCGCCACCAGCGCCGCGTCCACGATCGCCCGCTGCGGGCGGTCGTCGAGCCGCGCCACCAGGCCGAAGCCGCAGCTGTCGTGCTCGAACGCCGGGGAATACAGCCCCGGGGCTGGCGATGTGGTCATGCGCCCCCCGCGGAAACCGATGGATTCCTTCAACCTCACACACTCGTCTAGAGTTTCTGCTCGGCCGCCGTTCCCAGGCCGTGCCGGCCGGGGTAGAGTGGACCTTCGTCCCGCAGCGGAGTCCCGTTGATGCGCACGATCCTGGTCGCGAGTTCGAAAGGCGGCGCCGGCAAGTCCACGGTCGCCACCAACCTGGCCGCGTATTTCGCGCTCGATGGCAAGGCCACGGCCATCCTCGACGCCGACAAGCAGAAATCCTCCACCCACTGGTGCGAAAAGCGCGCCCACCTCGATTCCGCCGTGCTGCCGATCGACGGCTGCCGGCGCAACTGGGACAAGGGCCTGCCCGACGGCATCGCCCGGCTGGTGGTCGACGCCCCCGCCGGCGCCATGGGCGACGACCTCAAGGACTTCCTCGACCGCGCCGACGCCGTGGTGGTGCCCGTATTGCCCTCGGCGATCGATATCGAGGCCACCGTGCCCTTCCTCGACAGCCTGGTCACCCACCCGCGGGTGAAGAAGGGCAAGCTTCCCGTGGGCCTGGTCGGCAACCGGCTCAAGCCCTGGACCAGCGCTTCCCAGCAGGCCATGGCCCAGCTGCAGGCCTGGCCCTACCCGCTGGTGGCCCAGCTGCGCGACACCCAGGCCTACGTGCTGCTGGCCGGCCTGGGCAAATCCGTATTCGACTACCACTCCGAGCAGGTGCGAAGCCATCAGGATGACTGGGCTCCGCTGCTGCGCTGGCTCAAGAAAGCCCTCTGACCGACAAGGACCGTCATGCGCGAACTGATCCTGCTGCGCCACGCCCACGCTGAACCGCCCGCCCCGGGCCAGGACGACCTGGACCGCCCGCTGTCCCTGCAGGGGCAGGCCGAAGCCGAGGCCGCCGGCCGCTGGCTCAAGGAACACGGCTACCTGCCCGACCGCGTGCTGGTCTCGCCCGCCCGCCGCACCCGGGAAACCTGCGAGACGGTCATGGCCTCGCTGGGCTACTTCGAGTGCCGGCAGGAAGACCGCATCTACGACGCCACCCCGGGCCGGCTCATCCAGGTCGCCGACGAAAACAGCGACGTCGCCCGGCTGCTGATGATCGGCCACAACCCGGGTTTCGAGCAGCTGGCCGCCCTGCTGGCCTCGGGCCAGTCCGGCGATTTCCGCGGCATGCCCGCCGGTGGCGTGGCCGTGCTGACCCTGCCCGACGAGGGCGCGCTGGAACCGGGCATCGCCCGCATCGCCGCCTTCTGGTGGCCCTGAAGCAATGAAGCCCGGCCCGGCCGGTGCCGGCCTGGCCCTGGTGGCCGGTCTGTGGCTGCCCGGCTGGTCGCTGGCGATCGGCGGCGAAGACTCACCGCTTATCGACCCCGCCACCTCGCGCGCCGGCATCGTGGTGGACCTGCGCCTGGGTGGCCGCGTCCGGGGCGACTTCCAGGCCCTGGAAGGACGCATAGACCGGCTCGAGGACGAGCGCCTGCAGGTGTCGGTGCGCCTGGATGCCCGCAGCCTGGAACTCGACGGACCGGCCTGGATGGGCCGTTCGATGCGCTCGGAAAAGTTCCTGGACGTCCAGGCCCACCGCTGGATCCACTTCCGCTCCGAACCCTTCGCGCCGGCCCTGGTGCGCGACGGCGGCACCCTGGCCGGCACCGTCGAACTGCGCGGCGTCGCCCGCCCGGTGGCCTTCCAGGTGGCGCCCTCGGCCTGCGAAGCGCCCGGCTACGACTGCGACATCCCGGTGGCCGGCCAGGTCAGCCGGCGCGACTTCGGCATGGAGGCCTACCGGGTCTGGCTGCGCGACGAGGTAGGCTTCGACTTCCACGTCCGCCTCCGGCAACCCTGAGACCCCATGTCCCCCCGCCTGGCCCTGCCGCTGCTCCTGGTCCTGCTCGCCTCCGGCTGCTCCACGCTCAGCCGCGCCGACCTGCGTGCCTCCACCGCCATCGTCGAAGCCGGCCACGCCGCGGCCAGCGACTGCCGTGACGGCGCCGACCCGGCCTGCCGCCCGGTCGCCTCGCCGCTGCTGGCCCTGGGCGGGCAGGCGGTGGCGGCGTCCACCGACGAGGCGCCGCGCCACCACGTCACGATGCTCGACCGCGGCCAGGATGCCCTGATCGCCCGGCTGCACCTGATCCGCGCCGCGCGCGAAAGCATCGACCTGCAAAGCTTCATCTACGACGTCGATGATTCGGGCCTGCTGGTGCTGGAAGAACTGCTGGCCGCCGCCCGCCGCGGCGTGCGGGTGCGGCTGCTGCTCGACCAGCTCTACGGCCTGCCCGACCCCGGCCTGCAGGCCGCGCTGGCCGGTTCCCACCCCAACTTCGAGCTGCGCCTGTACAACCCCACCTTCGGCGAAGCCAAGACCCAACCGCTGCAGTACGCCGCCGGCATCGTCTGCTGCTTCCGAAAGTTCAACCGGCGCATGCACACCAAGCTGCTGCTGGTGGACGGCACGGTCGGGGTCACCGGAGGGCGCAACATCCAGGACCGCTATTTCGACTGGGGCGAAAGCTACAACTACCGCGACCGCGACATCCTGGTGGCCGGCCCGATCGCCGCGGCCATGAAGGAAAACTTCGAGGCCTTCTGGACCTTCGAACAAAGCCACCCGGCGCATACGCTAAAGGACGTCGCCGAACGCCTGATCCGCGGCGACGGGGTGCCCGCGCACCGCCTGCTCGACCCGGCCCGCGAGCGCTCGCCGCGGGTGCTGGCCATGGCTCAGGCCGTCACCGACGGCGCCGCCGTGTACGAACGCCTGGCACCGCTGACGCTGCCGGTGGGCCGGGTCGAGTTCTTCGCCGACCTGCCGCAGAAGCACACCGGCGACCAGCCCGCGCACGAGGACGCTTCGCGCGCCATGCGCGACCTGGTCGACGCCACCCGCGGCGAACTGGTCATGCAGACGCCCTACCTGGTGCTGTCGCGGCCGGCACGCAAGCTGTTTCGCGAGATGCACGCGCGCGCCGACGCGCCCGAGGTCATCGTCTCGACCAATTCGCTGGCCGCCACCGACGCCTTCCCCGTCTACGCGATGAGCCACAAGTACAAGCGCCTGTACCTGCGCGAACTGGGTTTCCAGATCTTCGAGTACAAGCCCTATCCGGAGGACGCGCCGATCGACATCGCGGCCACCGGGGTCCTGGGCCCCCGCCAGGCCGCGCTGCCGATCTTCGGTTCCGGTTCGGCCGGCTCGGCGTCCGGGCCGGTGCCGCTCAAGCGCGCCGGGGTGCGGGTCGGCCTGCACGCCAAGTCCATCGTCGTGGACGACCGCATCGGCGTGGTCGGCAGCCACAATTTCGACCCGCGTTCGGACAATCTCAACACCGAGTCCATGGTGGTGGTGCACGACCGCCAGTTCGCCGCGGCGCTGCGCGCCAGCATCGAACGCGACATGGTCCCGGCGAACGCCTGGACCATCGCCCGCCAGGAAAAGCCGCCCGTCTTCTCGGGCCTGAACTACAGCCTGGGCAAACTTTCGGAAAAGCTGCCGATCTTCGACATCTGGCCCTTTCCCTACGCCAGCAGCTTCGAGCTGCGCGAGGGCTGCAACCCGCTGCCGCCGGGCGATCCCCGGTTTTACGCGTGTTACGAGGACGTCGGCGCCTTCCCGGAGGTCGACCTGCCCCTGAAAACGGTCTACACGCGCATCATGACGGCCTTTGGCGCCGGGCTGGTCCCCATCCTCTAGCCCGTCCGCCGGCCTGGCCGGATTCGCCGGGCACCGCGTTCGATTGACGCTGCCTGCAGCCCGGCCTAGGCTGCGCGTTCCTGTAAACGTCTGCCGGAATCGCCCGCATGCCCCTTTCGATCAGCTTCGAACTCTCCGACCGCGACCTCGCCCACTTCACGAAGGCCATGGAATCGGCGCGCGCTTCGGCCGGCAACAAGTCCGCCGACGAAATCATCAACGCCGCGGCCGGGCTGCTCAAGGGCGCCGACATCGGCGACCTGCCGGACTTCATCAACGAGCGCCTGGACCGCCTGGACGCGATGATCGCCATGCTGCGCGACGACGGCTGGCACCTGCCGGAAGAAGACAAGCAGCGCGTGCTGTCGGCCCTGGTCTATTTCGCCGACCCGGCCGACGTCATCCCGGACAACGTGCCGGTGCTGGGCTACTTCGACGACGCCATCGCCATCGAAATGTGCGTCAAGGACCTCAAGCACGAGCTCGCCGCCTACGACGAATTCTGCGAATTCCGCCAGGGCGAGGCCGAGCGCCGCGGCCTGGACCCGGCCAAGGCCGGCCGCGCCGACTGGCTCGAAGCCCGCCGCGACGAACTCGTGGACCGCATGCACCGCCGCCGCAACCGCGAGCTGGGCGGCGGTTACGGCGACAGCTCGGGTTACGCGCGCCGCGGCTACACCTCGGCCTACCGCCCGGGCATGCTGCGCGTCCGCTGATCCGCGCGTGCACGACCCGTTCCGCCAGCGGCCCGGCGTCGATGCCCTCAACGCCCTGTTGCCCGGCACCGCGCCGGGCAACCTGGGCATCGTGCTGACCGAGCACGGCCCCGACTTCCTGCGCGCCACCATGCCGGTGGACGAGCGCACCAAACAGCCCTTCGGCCTGCTGCACGGCGGCGCCTCGGTGCTGCTGGCCGAAACCCTGGCCAGCCTGGGCGGCTACCTGTGCCTGGCGCCCGACGCGGGCCAGCAGCTGGCGGGCCTGGAAATCAACGCCAACCACCTCAAGGCCGTCACCGAGGGCGAGGTGACCGGCACCGCGCGCCCGATCCACCTGGGCCGCGCCACCCAGGTCTGGGAAATCCGCATCGAAGACGCCAAGGGCCGGCTGGTCTGCATTTCCCGCATGACCGGCGCCGTCATCGGTCGCTGAACGCCGCGTACCCCGGCGTCGGGTGTGGCCGGGCCTGTGTTGCGGCACAATGCCGGCAATGTCCGCAATCACTGAAGCGACCCGCCCGTCGCGCGACTGGCGCCGGCCGCTGCGCTACCTCTGGCGAATCCCGTTCCTGCTGCTGCACCTGCTGGTGGGGCTGCCGATAACGCTGCTGCTGATCAATCCGGTCAGCGCGCGCATCGACGTGCGCGGCGAACGCCTCGACCACCTGGCCGTGCGCCTGTGGTCGGGCCTGCTGATGCGGGTCTTCGGCTTCCGCCTGCGCCGCTACGGCACGCCGCTGCCGGGCGCGGTGATGTTCGTGGCCAACCACGTCAGCTGGATGGACATCGAACTGATGCACAGCCAGCGCATGATGGGTTTCGTGGCCAAGGCCGAGATCGCGCGCTGGCCGCTGGTGGGCTGGCTGGCCAGCCGCGGCGGCACCATCTACCACCACCGCGGCAGCAACGATTCCCTGCACGGCGTGATGCACCAGATGGTGCAGCGGCTGGAACAGGGCCTGTCGGTGGGCGTGTTCCCCGAAGGCCGCACCACGCGCGGCGACGCCATCGCGACCTTCCACGCGCGCATCTTCCAGCCGGCGGTGCTGGCCGGCGTGCCGGCGCAGCCGGTGGCGCTCAAGTACGGCCTGCGCGGCAGCGCCCAGACCATCGTCGCCTTCGGCGAGCGCGAGAACTTCTTCCAGAACTTCGTGCGCCTGCTTGGCGAGCCGGGTCGGGTCGCGGAAGTGCACTTCCTCGAGCCGGTGGCCGCCAGCGAAGACGGCCGGCGGCGCATGGCCGACACCTGCCGCGAGCGCATCATCGCGGCCATGGCGGGCTGAGGCGCATGACCCGGTCGGTTGGCTACCGCCCGCCGCGCTGGCTGCGCAACCCGCACCTGCAGTCGCTGCTGGGCTCGACCACCCTGCGCCGCGCCGCCGGCGAACGCGCCATGCGCCGGCTGGGCGCGGTCACCACCGAACACCTGGTCGAAGTCGAAGACGGGGTTCGCCTGCAGGGGTTCCACAGCGCCCTGCCGGGCCGCGACCCGCGCGGCCTGGTGCTGCTGCTGCACGGCTGGGAAGGCAGCGCCGACTCGAGCTACATGCGCCACACCGCCGCGACCATGCTGGCGCGCGGTTTCGACGTGTTCCGGCTCAACTTCCGCGACCACGGCGACACCCACCACCTCAATCCCGACCTGTTCCATTCCTGCCGCCTGGCCGAAGTGGTGCAGGCGGCGGCCGAGGTGTCCCGGCGTTTCCCGTCCCGGCCGCTGCTGGCGGCGGGCTATTCGCTGGGCGGCAACTTCGCGCTGCGCCTGGCGCTGGCGGCCCCGGGCGCCGGCGTGCCGCTGGTGCACGCCGCGGCCGTGTGCCCGGCCATCGACCCGGCGGCGGTGCTGCGCACGCTCGAAGGCGGGCCGCGCTTCTACCACTGGTACTTCATGAAGAAGTGGCGGCGGTCGCTGCAGCGCAAGCGCCAGCTTTTCCCGGAACTGCACGACTTCGGCGACGACGTGCTGGCCATGGACATGCGCGCGCTGACCGGCTGGATGGTCAAGCGCCACACCACCTTGGCCGGCATCGACGACTATTTCGAAGGGTATTCAGTGTCCGGCGGGCGCCTGGCCGCCCTGCAGGTGCCGGTCAGCGTGCTGGCCGCGGCCGACGACCCGGTCATTCCCGTGGACGGTTTCCCCGGCCTGCAGCTGCCGGCCCATTCGCGGCTGGAAATCGCCGATTTCGGCGGCCACTGCGGCTTCCTCGAGGGCCTGCACCTGGGCGGCTATGGCGAACGCTGGGTGGCCGACCGGCTGGAAGCCGCGGCCCGGGAGGCCGGGGCGGCTACAATGGTCGTTTCCGCGCCTGCCTGAAGACTCCCACATGATCGTCGACATCATCGAAGCCATGCGCCGCGGCGACATCGCCGCCGCGCTGGCCGCCGCCCGCGACACCCTCGCCGCCGAGCCCGACAACGCCTCCGCCCACCACCTGCTGGGCGTGTGCCTGCAGCAGAAGGGCGACCCGGCCGGCGCCCGCCAGGCCTTCGAGCGTGCGCTGGAACTGGGCCCCGACATCGCCGCCCACCACTTCAGCCTGGCCACCCAGAAGCTGGCCGAAGGCGACGCCGCCGGCGCCATCCGCGGCCTCAAGGAAGCCCTGGTGCTGGACCCGAACCAGCTGGGCGCCTACGTGCTGCTGGCCCACCTGGCCCTGGGCCGGGGCGACCAGGCCGAGGCCGAGCGCAACCTGCGCCTGGCCCAGCGCGTGAACGCCGAACACCCGCAGGTGCGCGTCATCGAAGGGTATGTCGCCCAGGCCCAGGGTGACGGCGACAAGGCGCTGAAGTGTTTCACCGCCGCCGCCGAAGCCGACCCCAACCTCGCCGCCGCCCAGCTGGCCCTGGGCCAGGCCTACCTGTCGCGCGGCATGTGGCCCTTCGCCGAACAGGCGCTGGCCAACGCCCTGCGCCTGGACAACTCGCGTGCCCCGACCACGCTGCGCGCGCTGGTCGAAGCCCGCCGCCGCCAGGGCAAGGCCGAAGAAACCCTGGCCACCCTGGACGAGCTGATCGCCGTGGCGCCGGCCGACCCGATGGCCCGCGTTCTGCGCTCGGAGCTGCTGATCGAATACGGCCGCGAAGCCGATGCCGTGGCCGACCTGTGCGCCGTGCTCGACGCCCACCCGACCCAGGCCCCGGTGCTGGGCCAGGCCGTGGCGCTGCTGGTGCGCAGCGGCCGCCCGGACGAAGCCAAGGTCCGCGCCGAAGCCGCGCTGGAAAAGGCCCCCGACCAGGACGAGCTGTGGAAGGTGCGCCTGAACGTGGCCGGCATGCTGGGCGAAGAAGCCAAGCCGGTGCTCGACCGCTGGCACACGGCGATGCCGCAGTCGGCGGCCTGCCTGGAAATGCTGTGCGGTTACCACGACGCCCAGGGCCAGCACGAACAGGCCGGTCAGTACGCCGACCAGGCGCTGGCCATCAATCCCGATCTCTACGCCGCCAACCTGTACAAGCTGCGCGCCGAATTCCGCGACGACCCGGCGCTGTCGCTGACCCGGGCCGAGCGCCTGCTGCCGCAGGCCAAGGACGGCCCGGCCCGGCGAAGCCTGCTGGGCTGGCGCGGCCTGTCGCTTGATGCGTTGGGCCGCCATGCCGACGCCGCCGAAGTTTGGCGGGAAATGGTGCGCCACCCGTTGCCCGGCCAGGTCCTGCCGCCGCCGGCGGTGCCGGCCGATGAAGCGCCCGCGGGCAAGATCGACGGCCTGCTGCTGTGGTCGCCGCCGGGCGTGCGCGCCGAATTCGTGCTGCGCCAGGCCAAGGCCCAGCTGGGCCCGAAGCTGCGCCTGGACCGCATCGGCAGCGAAGCCGACGGCGACGGCTACGGCCTGCGCCGCCGCGCTCCGGGCCACCCGGAAGCGGGCACCGCCGCGCGCTGGGAAAGTTCGCTGCGCGCGGCGGGCCTGGACCCGGCCGAGTCCCGCGACTGGCTGCCGCACGTGGACGCATACACCTTCGCCACCCTCGGCGGGGCCAAGGTGCTGGTGCTGCTGACCGACCCGCGTGATGCGCTGCTGAACTGGATGCTGCACGGCAGCCTGCAGAACTATCACTTCCTGCCGGAAATCGGCCGCTCGGCGCAGTGGCTGGCGGCGGTGCTCGAGGCCGTGGCCGACGAGGCCGAAGTTTCCGGCCGCGTCGACCTGGTGCGCCTGGACGTGGATGCGGGCGAAGCCGCCCAGCGCATCGAACAGGCCCTGGGCCTGGAAAGCCCGCTGCCGGGCGTGTTCGGCCCCGGCCAGCGCCTGCCCGCGGGCCATTGGCGCCACTACCGCGAAAGCCTGGCCGAAGAGTTCGCCCTGCTCGCGCCGGTGGCCGCGCGCCTGGGCTACCCGGCGGAATAAACCCTTGCCGCGGGCGCTCAGCCGCCCGCCGGCAGGCCCAGCAGCAGCGCCCCGCCCAGGCCGATGCGATACCAGGCAAAGGGCGTGAAGCGGTGGTTGGCGATATAGGCCAGCAGCCAGCGCACGGCGGCGAAGCCGGTGATCGTTGCGGCGACGAAGGCCACGGCCAGGCTGGCCCAGTCCTCGTCGCCGGCCTCGCCTTCGAGCACCGTTTCCATCAGCGCATAGCCGCTGGCCGCGAACATGGTGGGAATGCCCACCAGGAATACGAATTCCGCCGCCGCCGGCTTGCGGTTCAGGCCCAGCAGCATGGCCATGAAGATCGCCGCCGCCGAGCGCGAGGTGCCGGGGAAGACGCCGGCCAGCACCTGGGCCAGGCCCACGGCCACAACGATCGCCCAGGTCACCTGGCTGCTGGGCGGGCCGCGTTCACCCAGGCGTTCGGCCACCAGCATCCAGACGCCGCCGATCACCAGCGCCCAGGCCACGGGCGTCACCGTTTCCGGCAGCTCCCAGCCCAGCAGCCGCACGGGCAGGCCGACCGCGGCCGTCACCGCAAACGCGGCCAGGATCTTGAGCAGGTAGTCGCGTTCCTCCGGCTGCCGCCAGCCGGTGGCCAGGGCCAGCAGGCGTTCGCGGTAGACCAGGGTGATCGCCAGGATCGCGCCGGCCTGGATGCTGATGTTGAACAGGTCCGAACGCGCGCCCAGCCAGTGCTGGGCGATGAGCAGGTGGCCGGTGCTGGAAATCGGCAGGAATTCGGTCAGGCCCTCGATGATGCCTAGCAGCAGGGCGGTCAGCAGGTCGGTCACGGCGGTCCGGATGGTCTTGGAAGCGCCCAAGCATACCCGGCACGCCGCGCCAGCCTGTAGGCGCGCCTGAAAGCGTTCCCGCAGGGACCGAATGCACGCATTCGGGGAAATGGCCCGTCATTCCGCACCATGAAGGTGCTCGACCCTCTTGCTGTTGCGACCCCCGGCCAACAGAATCAATGGCTTGGCGCGCACGCAGGCTTGGCACGCCGCTTGCAACTTCCTGGACGGACCCAAACCCGCCAGGAAACCTTTCCATGCCCTACAGCCACATCGAAAAGCTCATCAAGGACCACGACATCGAATTCGTGGACCTGCGTTTCACCGACGTGCGCGGCGTGCAGCACCACGTCACCTACCCGGTTTCGATCGTCGAGCCGGCGCTGTTCGAGGACGGCAAGATGTTCGACGGCAGCTCGATCTCGGGCTGGAAGGGCATCAACGAGTCGGACATGGTGCTGCTGCCGGATCCGGAAACCGCGCTGGTCGATCCCTTCACCGCCGACCCGACCATCATCCTGGTCTGCGACGTGCTCGACCCGGCCACCATGCAGGGTTATTCGCGCTGCCCGCGCGGCGTCGCCAAGCGCGCCGAGGCCTACCTCAAGGCCAGCGGCGTCGCCGACCAGGCCTTCTTCGGCCCCGAGCCCGAGTTCTTCATCTTCGATTCGGTGCGCTGGGCCAATGAAATGGGCAACACCTTCTTCGAGATCGAATCCGAGGAAGCCCACTGGAACAGCAAGAAGAAGTACGAAGGCGGCAACACCGGCTACCGTCCGGGCCTGAAGGGCGGCTACTTCCCGGTCGCGCCCACCGACACCCTGCACGACATCCGCGCCGAGATGTGCAAGGTGCTCACCGAAGCCGGCATCGAAGTCGAAGTGCACCACCACGAAGTGGCCAACGCCGGCCAGTGCGAGATCGGCACGAAGTTCAATTCGCTGGTGAAGAAGGCCGACGAACTGCTGACGATGAAGTACATCATCAAGAACGTCGCCCACCGCAACGGCAAGACCGCCACCTTCATGCCCAAGCCGCTGGTCGGCGACAACGGCAGCGGCATGCACGTGCACCAGTCGCTGGCCAAGGGCGGCAACAACCTGTTCACCGGCGACGGCTACGGCGGCCTTAGCCAGATGGCGCTGTGGTACATCGGCGGCGTGTTCAAGCACGCCCGCGCCATCAACGCCTTCACCAACTCGGGCACCAACAGCTACAAGCGCCTGGTGCCGGGTTTCGAAGCGCCGGTGATGCTGGCCTATTCGGCCCGCAACCGCTCGGCCTCGTGCCGGATCCCGTACGTGTCGAACCCGAAGGCGCGCCGCATCGAAATGCGCTTCCCGGACCCGATCCAGTCGGGCTACCTCACCTTCACCGCGCTGATGATGGCCGGCCTGGACGGCATCAAGAACAAGATCGACCCGGGCGCGCCCAGCGACAAGGACCTGTACGACCTGCCGCCGGAAGAAGAGAAGAACATCCCGACCGTCTGCCACAGCCTCGACCAGGCGCTGGAAGCCCTGGACAAGGACCGCGAGTTCCTCAAGGCCGGCGGCGTGATGACCGACGACTTCATCGACGGCTACATCGCCCTGAAAATGCAGGAAGTGACCAAGTTCCGCGCGGCCACGCACCCGCTGGAATACCAGATGTACTACGGCGTCTGAGTCTTCGGACAAGACGCGTTGCGAACGACGGCCCGGGGAAACCCGGGCCGTTTGTTTTGCAGCCAGCCTGGCGGCGACAGCGACAGCGACGGCGTCTGTGCCTGGGCGCCATGCCCGGCTACCATCGGGAAAACCCCCGGCGAAGATTCCCCATGATGAAGTGGCTCAAGAACTCCCTGCTCGTTGGCCTGGTCCTGGCCATCGGCTATCTGGTTGCCGTGCAGGTGCTGCGCTGGATCGCCTTCGGCGAGGAGGAGCGCGAAGCGCTGGCGCTGATGGAAGTCGAGGTCCCCGCGCCGGCGGGGACCAGTGGCTTCAAGTACCTGGCCTTCAGCGGCCGGGACATCCCCGCCGCGGAACTCGACCAGGCGCTGGCCCGCGACCTGGCGGCCTACCGCGACTGGCACGCCGGTTGGGGCGCGCGCCTGCTCGACGACGGCATCCAGGCCAGCGTGGCCGATCCCGAGTACTTCGATTCGCCGGTGGCCGCGACCTATCCCGAGCGCCCGAAGGTCGACGCGCCCGCCGTGGCCTGCGGCCTGCGCGAAACCGACTGCCTGGGCAAGCTGCGCGGGCACGAGGACGACATCCGCGCCTGGCTGCAGGCCGAGGCCGCGCGCCTGGCCCTGGCCGAGCAGGCCCTGCGGTCGGACCACCTCGACAATCCCTACCCGCCGGCCATGGATTCGCCGATCGCCGCGTTCCAGATGCTTCGTTTGCCGGTCAACGACATCGCGCTGCAGGCGCTGGACGGCGACGTGGCCGGGGCGACCGTGCGCGCCTGCGACCTGCTGGCCGCCGAGCGGCGCTTCCTGCGCCAGGACGGCCAGCTGATCGACAAGATGGTGCACGGCTCGCTGGTCGACGGCGCCGCCGGCTTGTTGCTGGGCCTGCGCCGCCTGGCACCGGAGGCACCCCTGCCCGAAAACTGCGCGGCAGCGACGGGCCCGGTGGCCGCGGAGGATTTCCTGGCCTGCGGTGCGTTCCGGAAGGAGTACGCCACGGTCGCCAGCCTCTCGACCGCCATGCACGAGGCCACCAGCGACAGCTGGAACCCCCTGCACTGGCTGTCGCGCTGGGCGCTCAGCGACGACCGCCTGATGCGCGCCTGGTCCGCCAGGCACTTCGCGCCGATGTGCCGGCCCGAAGGTATCGCGGGCATCCTCGAAGGCCGGGTGCCGGACGCGCCCGGGTTCGCCTACGACCCGTTGTCGGTCGATTTCTGGGCCGCCCCGATCAGCCACATCTTGTCGGCCATCGCCGCGCCGGCCTACGGCCAGTACCAGGACCGCCTGCTCGACCAGGCCGCCAGCCTGCGCCTGCACCTGGCCGCGATCGCCGCGGTGGGCGGGGAAATGCCGGCCGCGCAGGTGCCCATGGCCGCGGCGTCGCCCGGCTATGACATCACCGTCCAGGACGGTCACTGGGTGCTGCCGCTGCGCCGGGCAAATGCCCAGGCCGCGCCAGAGCTGAGGATCGCGATCCCCGCCGCGCAGGAATAGCGCGATGCGCATGCGAAACGGAATCCGGAAGTGAAGGAGAACGCCGTGGCCCGCTGGACCAAGTATCTGTTCGTGGCCGTGCTCCTGCTGGTCGTCGGCTACGTGCTGACGGTGCAGGTGTTGCGCTGGGTCGCCTACGGCGAAGATGAGCAGGACGCTGTCGCCCTGATGCGCCAGGTGCCATCGCCGCCTACTGGAGAGAGTGGCTTCAAGTACCTCGCCTACGCTGGCAAGGACGCGCCGGACGAGGCGCTCGGCGCAGCGCTGGACGCCGATGTGGCGGCCTTCGCGGAGTACCATGAGCGCTACGCCGAACGCCTTGTCGACGGCAGCGGTATAGCGATGGAGCCACCGGCCACGCCGGGCGCCGACAGTCTGCCCAGCCTCGCCCCCGTGCCGACGCCCGAATTCGCCTGCGACTTCAGCCAGGAAGACTGTGTCACTGCGCTGCGCGGTCACGAAAACGCCGCCCGCGCCTGGTTGGACGCGGCCGCGCCGCGCACCCGTCGTGTCGAACAGGCGCTGGCCTCGAATCACCTGGCAAACCCCTACGCCTTGAATGCCGCCATGCCGTTCCCGGGCTACCAGCAACTGAGCCTCCCGCTCAACGAAATCGCGTTGCAGGCGCTGGAAGGTGACGTGCCCAATGCCCGGCCTCGCGCTTGCTTCCTGCTGGCCAATGCGCGAAGGCACCTTCGGAACGACGGCTTCCTGATCGACAAACTGGTGTTCGCTTCGCTCGCCCAAGGCGCATCAGACTTGCTGCTTCGCGTGCACAGTCTCGATCCCTCGGCACCTCTACCCGATGAATGCGGCGCGGCTATTGCGCCGGTGGACATCAACGATTTCCAGGTCTGCAATGCCTTGCGCAGCGAGTTCGCAATGATGTCCGAATTCTCCCGGCAGATGGACGAGGCCAATGACGGTTGGCGCACGCCCACGCGATGGGTGTTCACCAGCCACAGGCTGCAGGACGGGTGGACGGCCACCCACCTGGCGCCTTTCTGCACTACGGAGGGCCAGGCCGCCATTGCCCGGGGTGAAGTCCCCGCTTTCCGGGCAGGTGACTACGACTCCATCGATTCCTGGGCTGCGCCGCTCAGCTACAGCATCGCGTCCATGGGCTACCCGGCCTACGGCGACTACCAGCAGCGACTGCTCGACCACTTCCATGCGCTGCGGGGCAATCTGGAGGCTATCGCCCGGATCGAAGCGCCTGCACCGGGGCCGAAAGCCGCCGACTAATCCCGCCCTCCGGGCCGCTTGCAGCGGGACAGTCGACTGTGCATACTGTGCATAACACAGCAGCACAGTTAGTCCCCGCCCATGGAACTTTTCCTGTCGGCCAGCGACCCCCGGCCGATGTACCAGCAGATCGTCGACCAGGTCACCGCCAAGGTGATGGCCGGCGACTGGGCGCCCGGCCAGGCCCTGCCGTCCATCCGTGAGCTGGCGGCGGCCAGCCACGTCAGCGTCATCACGGTGCGCCGCGCCTACGAAGAGCTCGAACGCGCCGGCGTCATCGCCACCCGGCAGGGCAAGGGCTCGGTGGTGGCCGAACGCGCCGACCTGCCGACCGTGCTGATGCACGACGAGCTGCAGCGCCAGCTCGAGGCGTTGCTGGCCATCGCTGCGCGGCTGGGTCTTTCCCGCGCCGACCTGCACCGCTTCCTCGACGTGGCCGCCGATGCGGCCGACGCCCGCCCAAACACCCCGAAAGGAACCACGCCATGACCGCGGCTTTCTCCGTGACCGGCATCGCCAAGCGCTATCCGGATTTCGCGCTGCAGGACATCACCCTGCAGCTGCCCGAAGGCCAGGTCATGGGCCTGGTCGGCGTCAACGGCGCCGGCAAGACGACCCTGCTGCGCCTGTTGACCGGCCTGGCCGCGCCAGACGCCGGCCAGGTGCAGGTGCTGGGCCATCAGCTGCCCGACGCGCAGGTCGCCGCCAAGCGCGACATCGGCTTCGCCTCCGAAGACATGCGCCTGTACCGCGGCCAGAGCCTGCGCTGGCACATGGACCTCATCCGCAACATCTACCCCGCCTGGGACGAGGCCTATGCCGGTGAACTGGTGAAGCGCTTCGACCTGCGTCCGGACCAGGCCGTGGGTGGCTACTCGCACGGCCAGCGGGTGAAAGCCCTGCTGCTGCTGTGCCTGGCCCGCCGCCCGCGCCTGCTGCTGCTCGACGAACCCACCACGGGGCTGGATCCGGTCGCGCGCATCGAAGTGCTGGAAGCCCTGGCCGACGTGCTGCGCGACGAACGTCGCAGCGTGCTGTTTTCTTCGCACAACACCCATGACGTCGAACAGCTGGCCGACACCATCACCTTCCTGCACCAGGGCCGGCTGGTTGCGTCGGCGGACAAACACAGCTTCCTGGAAAGCTGGCGCCGCATCGTCTGCCAGGGCGTGCTGCCGGCGGACATCGACGACTGGCCGGAAATCGCCAGTGCGCGCGCCAACGGCAGCCTGGTCGAGATCAAGGCGCGCGCCTGGCGCGACGACCTGCCGGCGCGCCTGGCCGGGCTGGGCCTGCAGGTGCAGCGCAACGATCCGATGAGCCTGGAAGACATCTTCGTAACCGCCGTGCGTTCGGGAGCCGTGGCATGAACCTCAATATCCCCGTCATCCGCCTGCTGGTGGCCAAGGACTGGCAGCTATTCCAGAAGCAGCTGGCGATCTACGTGCTGGCCGGCGTCGTCGCCCTGTGTTTCCTGGGGCTGGCCAAACCCTGGGCCTTCTACGTCGGCTCGCTGATGCTGATCATCGTGATGGTGTCGGTCGCGTGCTTTTCCATCTCGACCTCGCTGATGGTCGAGCGCAAGGAGAAGACCCTGGCCTTCGTGATGAGCCTGCCGGTGTCGCCGCTGGACTTCACCGCAGCCAAGCTGGCCGGGAACATCATCACCTTCGGCGTGCCGTTCGCGCTGATGGTGTTGGGCACCCTGGCGGTGGTGCTGTTCACCCAGCTGCCGGATGGCCTGTTCGTGTATTCGCTGCTGGTCTTCGCCTACATCCTGTTCGCCTTCAGCATTTCGCTGGCCGTGGCCATGTCGGTGGAGTCGGAAGGCTGGGGCACCTTCGCCATGATCGGCACGATGGTGCTGATCAATCCCTATCTGATGGCGCTGTCGATGGTGCCCGCGATCAAGGACCGGATCGGCGAGGACGCCCTGGTGTGGACGACGCCGGCCTTGGCGATCCTGGCGGCGCTGGTGCTGCTGTCGCTGGCCGTGGTCGCGGCCACGGCCTGGGTGCACGCCCGCAAGCCGGCGTTCTACTGACCCCATGCACGCCGGCGCGTCGCAGGACCGGTTGCACTACATGGACCACCTGCGGGCGCTGGCGATGCTGGCCGGCGTGTTCTTCCACGCGGCCCTGGCCTACAGCCCGCTGATGCACGGCTTCTGGCCCCTGGCCGACCGGCAGTCGTCGCCGTGGATGGATGGACTGGCCTGGGGCCTGCACCTGGTGCGCATGCCGCTGTTCTTCCTGGTGGCGGGCTTCTTCGCCGCCTGGGTGCTGCAGCGCCGTGGCGGCGCGGCGCTGCTGCGGCAGCGGCTTCGCCGCATCCTGTTGCCGTTCCTGGTCGCGTGGCCGCTGGTGATGTGGTCCCTGTCGGCCAGCACCGACTGGGCGCTGGCGAACGTGCAGCATCCCTCGCCCCTGCTGGAAATGGTGCGTGCCTGGATGCTGCAGCCCGACCGGCCCCGGCTGCCACCGGGCACGGCGCACCTGTGGTTCCTGGTCTACCTGCTGCTGTTCGCCGTGCTGCACTGGGTGGCGCGCACGCTGGAACTGGGTCGCGTGGGTCGATGGTTGCTGGACCGGCATCCCGCCTGGGCCTTGCTGGGCTTGCCGCTGGTGATCGTGCCGGCCCTGGCTTCGGTCAGCGCACCGCATCCGGCGCCGGAGGGCCTGCTGCCGCAATTCTGGGCGCTGGTGTTTTACGGGACGTTCTTCGCGCTGGGCACGCAGGTGCACGAACGCCCGGACTGGCTGGCACGCGTGCGGCCGTTCGCGCCCTGGCTGCTCGCGGGCTGCGTGCTGCTGTATTCGGTGTTCCTCTGGCAGCTGCGGGTTGAACTGCCGGGCGCCACGTCGCCGACCGCGTCGTGGCCGGTCGCCCTGGTCGAGGCGCTGCTCAGCGTCTGGCTGACCGTGCTTTGCCTGGTGGCCGGCCGGCGCCTGCTGGACCGGCCAAACGTGGCGATGCGCTACCTCGCCGGGGCCGCGTACTGGACCTACCTGCTGCACCTGCCGCTGCTGTTCGCCATCCAGTACCTGCTGATGGACCTACCGCTGGCCTGGCCGCTGAAGTTCGCCCTTGCCAGCGCCGGCACGCTGGCCGCCTGCCTGCTCAGCTACCAGCTGCTGGTGCGGCATACGCCGCTGCGCCGCTTCGTGGGCTGAGCCCGCACCCGAACCCAAGGAGAAGCCATCGTGAAGCGCCTGACCTGGATCGTATGGCCACTGTCCCTGGCCCTGGCCGTGATCGTGACCTGGTTCGCCAGCCTTTATGTCTTCGAGCGGCCACGCCTGGGCCCGCAGGTGCAGCAGCGCAGCCTGGCGTCGCAGGTGCTGGCCGAGTCGCGCGACTACCTGGTGCACCTGCCGGAGGGGTATGAAACGCAGCCGGGCAAACACTACCCGGTGGTCTACGTGCTCGACGGCTCGTCCCAGGACCTGCACACGGCCGCCTCGGCCGCCCTGATGGCGCGCATCGGTGTAGTGCCCGAACTGATCGTGGTCGGCATTCCCAACGTCGGCGGACCGGGCCGACAGCGGGACTACACGCCACCGGGCATGCGCCAGGACACCGACCCGGACGATCTTCGCGAGGGCGGCGGTGACGTGTTCCTGGACTTCATCGAACGCGAACTGGTCCCGGCCGTCGACGGCGAGTTCCGGACCACCGGCCACCGCACGCTGGCCGGCAATTCGCGCGGCGGCCTGCTGGTGGTGCACGCCCTGGTCTCGCGACCCCGGCTCTTCGGCGCCTTCCATGCCCACAGCCCGGCCCTGTGGCGCGACGACTCGGCGATGGTGGCGCGGCTGGAGGATTTCCTGAAGGCGAACCCGACGCTCGAGTCGACGCTGTTCCTGAGCCTGGGCGAGCACGAAAACAACAAGATGAAGGCCGCCTACCAGGCCGCGGTGCAGGCCCTTGAGCGCAGCGCTCCGGTCGGCCTGCGCTGGCGCGCCCACCAGACCGCGGGCGCCCACCACGGCAACAACGCCGAACGCGCGACCCCGCTGGCACTGCAGTTCTCGCACGCACCTTAGGGCCGCCCTGAACTATCCTGCGGCCATGGCCGACCCGAATCCCGCGCCTCCTTCCCTCGACGAGCTGGCCACGCCCCTGGCCTGGCTCGATGCCGACGGCCGTCTTGCCGGCTGCACGCCCGCGTTCGCCAGCTGGCTGGGCGTCAGCGCGCGCCGACTGCACGGCCTGTCCCTGGCCGAACTCGACGCCGAAGGCGGCCGCCTGGCCGAGCTGCTGCCGCGCCTGCCCGACACCGGCGGTGCCCTGCGGGTACGCCGCGCCCGCCTGGCCAGCCCGGGCGGCAGCGAACGTTTCGCCGACCTGTGGCTGGCGCGCGGCGAAGACGGCGGCCTGTGGCTCGAAGCCCACCCGGCCGACGAATTCCCCGGCGAAGACCCCGCCACCGCGCTGCCCGCCGCGCTGTCGGCGGCGCTCAAGGGCCTGGCCCACGAAATCCGCAACCCGCTGGCCGGCATGAAGGGCGCCGCCCAACTGCTGGCGCGCCGCGTCGAGGGCGACGAATCCACCGAACTCGTGCAGCTGATCAGCGCCGAGGTCGACCGCCTCGCCGCCCTGGTCGATCGCCTGATGAATCCGGCGCCACCGCGCGACTTCGAACCCACCAACATCCACGCCGTGCTCGAGCGCGTGCGCCAGCTGGCCGAAGTCGAAGCCGGCTGGGCCGTGAGACTGGTGCGCGACTTCGACCCGTCGCTGCCCGAATTCCCCGGCGACGCCGACCGCCTGGTGCAGGCGCTGTGGAACCTGGTGCGCAACGCGCTTGAATCCGGCGCCTCCAACGTGCACCTGCGTACCCGCGCCGAACACCACGTGCTTATCGGCGACACCGGCCACCGCCTGGCCCTGCGCGTGGAAATCGCCGACGACGGCCGCGGCGTGCCCGAGGACCTGGCCGAACGCATCTTCCTGCCGCTCGTCAGCGGCCGCGCCGAAGGCACGGGCCTGGGCCTGCCGCTGGCGCAGCAGGTCGCCCGTGAGCACGGCGGGTCGCTGGGCTATCGCTCGCGACCGGGGCATACGGTGTTCACCTTGTTGTTGCCGGCGCCGGCGCCGGCCGGAGATGAGACATGACCTGGTTCAAGGCGGCCTGTGTCCTGGTTCTCGGCGCGCTTGCGGCGTGCTCGTCACCCCTGCCAAGCCGCTCCGACTGCATTGTCCTGGCGACAGCCCGTCCCTCAATCCTTGACGAGGCCAGCTCACTGACCGGCGTCCTGGGGATCGCACAGGAAGCCGGACTACCCTTGGCGGGATACACGGTCAGGGAAGAAGGCCTCTACCTGCAGTTCTCCAGCAGGTGTGAAGCGAAGGCAGCGATGGCCCGCGAGCTTCTGGCCGAACTGCAAAGGCAGCGACCGCAGATCGAAATCCAGTTCAGCGTCAGCGAGCAGGAAGTGCTGCCTTCCGTCGATACGATCGACGTGAGGGGCGCGAGCTGGCGCGATCCGGGGAATCAACAGTGACGGCAGGCCTTCGCAAGAAGCGAAAATTCAAGTCGCCCCGGGCACTCGTGTTTCTGCTGCTGGTCTCGGGAGTGGTGGGCGGTTGCGGCGCGCTGCGAAGCTCGGCTGACGATGGCGCCAAGCCCGGCTACGAATGCATCGACGGTACTTCACCCCTGGCAGGTGCCAGGGTCGTGGTTGAAGGTACCTACTTCACGGACCGGCAAACCTACACGTTTATCGAGCAGGATTGCGGGGACGGTCGGAAGGTCGGAGTCGGATTCCCTGTCCTCGACAAGTTGAACGCGGATGTCTTCTCTGGGATGCGGGAGCGCGTCAGGGCACATTGCGAGGGCAAGGTGCTTTGTCCCGTACAGGCCAGGATCAGGATCGCCGGCGTGCTGGAGCCCGGTGGGGCCTACCCAGTGATGCTTCGACCGGAGCAGGTTCTGTCATTCGACATCATTGAGTAGGTTCATTCTTCCGAAGGTTCAATCTGGTACTGCTCCGAAGACAAGGAGCTGACCAAGGAACGGCTGAACCAGTTGGCCGAATCGATGGACGCAACGATCACGTCCCCGATGGGAGCGCCACGCGATACAGCGGAAACTTACTATTTCCACGACAAGCGTGACGGCGAAATGGCGTTGAACATGTTCATCCGCCAGGACAGCCTGGTCTATCACTACTACCGTCGTACGAACGAAGAACCGGAAGACGTGGAACGAAGAGTGGCGGAGCTCAAGAAACTGTTCGCAGGCCACGCAGATGGTTGCGAGATACGATGACGCCGGGACTCCCGCCGGTTCCGCTATGTCTACGACGGCCTGGGCGGCAAGATGATCTACACCCACGACCTCAAGACCAGCGCCCGCGCCGACCACATCTACCTGGCCGGCAGCCTGGTTGCCAACCACAAGGTGCCGTTCGGCAGCAGTCCCACCATCACGGTGACCTACGAGCACACCGGCGCGCTGGGCTCACCAGTGGCGTTCACCAACCAAAGCGGCACCGTGGTGCGCCGCGAACGCACGAACGCTGCGGGCATCGTGGAAAATTGAGGTGCGGTTGCACAGTGGAACCAAAAGGACTCTCCGACCATGAATAACTCGGTAAGAATTCCGCTTACTTTGGCGGGACTATTGTTGCTGGGAGCCTGGAGCGCGAGCCCAGTCCGAGGGGTCGTTCTTCCCGTTCTGAATCTACCGGCGGAAGCAAACCTCCAATACAAGAGTATGAAAGTACACGCGATCGGCCTTGCTACATCAGCAAACATGCTGAATCGGACCTTCACGACCGAAGACCTGATCGATTCCTCTGAGTTCGTCATCCATAGCGAGGATGACTACTACATTCGTAGCTTTGTAGCCAAGCTTGAGGCGTCGCCAATGGTGGAGCCCTGCGTGTTGGATGAAGCAAAGAAGTGGGTGGTTGAGCTTCGTACAAGGGAGCGCAAGCTGACATACATCAGCGATGGAAAGCATGTCTCCACTCCAAGCGGTGCGTGTCGCGAAGCGCCTGGAAAAGGCAGTCTTGACGTGCTTGATTACCTCTGAGATGAGTTGATTGGGGCTCCCAGCTTTTTGTGGACAGGTTGATGTCACGCGCGATGGATATGAACCGCCCTGGGTTTCTCAGACGGATCAAGCCCGTGGGCCCGACGACCGGCTTCTTGGACGGACTCCGCCCTGGCATGTAGACTCCGATTGCACCAACAAGGTGCAACTCGAGCCCCCAGCCCATGCCCGCCCACCTCTGGGTTATCGACGACGACCGCACGGTCCGCTTCGTGCTGGTGCAGGCGCTGCGCGACGCGGGGCACAAGGTCGCCGCCTTCGAGGACGCGCGTGAGGCCCTAGCGGCGCTGGCCGACGGCGAGCTGCCGGACCTGGTGTTCACCGACGTGCGCATGCCGGGGCTCGACGGGCTGTCCTTCCTGGACCAATTGAAGGCGCGGCATCCCGACCTGCCCGTGGTGGTGATGTCGGCTTACACGGATGTCGCCAGCACCGCGGGTGCCTTCCGCGGCGGCGCCCACGAGTTCCTCTCCAAGCCTTTCGATCTGGACGAAGCCGTCGCGCTGATCGAGCGCGCGTTGCCGCCGGTCAATGCCGCACCCGCGGCCGACGAACCTGCGTCCACCGGCGACGAACTGATTGGCGACACCCCGGCCATGCGCGAACTCTTCCGCGCCATCGGCCGGCTGGCGCAGGCGCCGCTGTCGGTGCTCATCACCGGCGAAACCGGCACCGGCAAGGAGCTGGTGGCGCGCGCGCTGCACCGCGAATCACCGCGGGCACGCGGCCCCTACCTGGCGCTCAACACCGCCGCCATTCCCGCAGAACTGCTGGAAAGCGAACTGTTCGGCCACGAGGCCGGCGCCTTCACCGGCGCCAACAAGCGCCATGTCGGCCGCTTTGAACAGGCGCATGGCGGCACGCTGTTCCTGGACGAAATCGGCGACATGCCGGCCAACCTGCAGACCCGCCTGCTGCGCGTGCTGGCCGAAGGCGAGTTCTACCGGGTCGGCGGGCGCGAGCTGATCAAGGTGGACGTGCGCGTCATCGCCGCCACCCACCAGGACCTGGAAGCGAAGGTGCGCGACGGCGGCTTCCGTGCCGACCTGCTGCACCGGCTCGACGTCGTTCGCCTGCGCCTGCCGCCGCTGCGCGAACGCAAGGCCGACGTGCCGGCGCTGGCCGGGCGTTTCCTCGCCCAGGCCGGCGACGAACTCGACGCGCCGGCCAAGCGCTTCGACGCCGCCGCGCTCGAGCGCCTGCTCAAGCACGACTGGCCCGGCAACGTGCGCGAGCTGGAAAACCTGTGCTGGCGCCTGGCCGTGCTCGCGCCCGGCGACACCATTACCCCACGCGACCTGGCCAAGGCACTGGCCCGCGACGAGGCGCCGGGCCCGCCGGCCTGGCAGCAGGCCCTGGCCTCGGAAGTGCGCACGCGCCTGGACCGCGGCGAAACCGGCCTGCACGCTCCGCTGCGCGACGCCTTCGACCAGGCCCTGCTGGAAACCGCGCTCGAGCACACCGGAGGCCACCGCCAGAACGCCGCCGAAGTGCTGGGCCTGGGCCGCAACACCGTCACCCGCAAGCTGGGCGCGCGCCCGCGCCGGGGCAAGTCCAAACGCTCGCCTTGACCAAACCTTAAGCCGCCACCCTTCACCCTGCGTGTTCAGTACGTACGACAAGGAGTTCCCATGAAGTCGATGACCACCGTGCTTGCCGCCGCCCTGGCCCTTGGCCTGGCGGGCTGCGCCGGCGAATCCGAACCCGACGTCCCGACGCCCGCGCCGGCCGCCGCGCCGGACGCGCTGGCACCCAACGACGATGCCTCGGCCGCGGCCGGCGGCATCGCCCTGGCCGCGCAGGCCCGCGTCGTGCTGGCGCCGGTGCAGGACAGCGGCGTCACCGGCGAACTCACCTTCGACCCCGACGGCGATGCCCTGCGCCTGCACGGCGAAGTGCGCGGCCTGGCCCCCGGCAGCGTGCACGGTTTCCACGTGCATGAAACCGGCGACTGCAGCGCACCCGACGCCACCAGCGCCGGCGGCCACTTCAACCCGGACCAGATGCAGCACGGCGACCGCCAGACGCCTGGCCCGCACCACGCCGGCGACATGCCGAACCTGACCGCCGGCGCCGACGGCGTTGGCCAGGTCGATGTGCGCCTGGCCGGCCTGCAGATCGACGGCGAGGCCAGCCACGACGTGGTCGGGCGCGCGGTCATCGTGCACGCCCAGGCCGACGACTACGCCACCCAGCCCACCGGCAACGCGGGCGCGCGCATCGCCTGCGGCGTGGTCGAACTGGTGCAGCCGGCGCCCGACTACCAGGGCCCGGCTTCGTGACCGACGGGGCCTGGAAGATCCGCGCGGCGGGCGACGGCGATGTCGCCCGCCTGCGCGACTGGGCCGTGGCCATGGCCCTGGAAACCGAACACAAGGCGCTCGATCCAGAAACCGTCGAAGCCGGCATCCGCGCCGTGCTCGCCGAATCGCGCCGCGGCGCCTACTTCGTCGCCGAACACGGCGGCGAACCGGCCGGCACCCTGATGCTCACCTACGAGTGGAGCGACTGGCGCAACGGCGACTGGTGGTGGATCCAGAGCGTTTACGTGGACCCCGCCTTCCGCCGTCGCGGCTGCTACGCCGCGCTATACAGGCATGTGCTGGAACGTGCGAAGGCCACGCCGGAAGTTTGCGGCCTGCGCCTGTACGTCGAGCGCGACAACGCCATTGCGCAGAAGACCTACGAAGGCCTGGGCATGGTGGATGCGGGCTACCGCATGTACGAGGCGCCGACGCGCTGAGCGTGCGCTAGAGCTTCTCGCGCCAGGCCTGGAACATCAGCACGCCCCACAGGTGGGTGTGCCACTTGCGCTCGCCGTCCAGGAAGGCCTTCCAGATGCGACGGATCGGCGCGGGGTCGAAGTGGCCTTCTTCGCGCAGACGGTTTTCGTCGAGCTGGGCCTCGGCCCACTCGCGCAGCGGCCCGCGCAGCCAGTCGCCCACCGGTGCGCCGAAGCCGGTCTTGGGGTGCTGCACCAGCGGATTGGGCAGGTAGCGCTGCAGCAGCTGCTTGGGCAGCCACTTGAGTTGGCCGTGCCGCGACTTCATCGACATCGGCAGCGTCCAGGCGAAGCTGGCGACCCGCCAATCCAGCAGCGGCGCGCGTGCTTCCAGTGAGGCCGCCATGCTGGCGCGGTCCACCTTGGCCAGGATGTCCTCGGGCAGGTAGCAGGCCATGTCCATCGCCATCAGCGCGTCGCCGGGCGTGCCGACGCCGGGCAGGGCGTCCGGTTCATCGTAGGCGGTCTTTAGCCGCCGCGCGCCGATGACCACGGCCTCGGGCAGACGCCAGCGCGAAATGCGATGCCGGGCCAGGCCCTGCAGGTCGCCGGCGCGCAGTTCGGCGCGCAGCGCGGCCAGGCCGCCAAGGCGCGCGCTTTCGCCGGGCTCGCTGACGCGGTTGGCCAGCATCGCCCGCGGCAGCTTGCCCAGCCAGCCGTTGTTGCGCAGCGTGCGGGCGTAGCGCGAGTAGCCGAAGAACAGCTCGTCGCCGCCGTCGCCCGACAGCGCCACCGTCACGTGCTTGCGCGTCAGCGCGCACAGCAGGGCGGTCGGCACCTGCGACGAATCGGCGAAGGGTTCGTCGAAGATGACCGGCAGCGAGGGCACCAGGTCGAGCGCCGCCTGGCCGTCGACGCGCAGTTCGGTGTGGTCGGTGCCCAGGTGCGCCGCCACCCGCGCCGCGTGCGCGCTTTCGTCGTGGCGCAGGCTGTCGAAGCCGATGGAAAAGCTGCGCACGGGCACCGCCGACTGCGCCTGCATCATGGCCGTCACCAGCGACGAATCGGTGCCGCCGGACAGGAAGGCGCCCAGCGGCACGTCGGCTTCCATGCGCATCGCGGTGGCTTCGCGCAGCAGGACGTCCAGCGTGTCCAGGGCTTCCTGGTCGCCGCCGGCGAACCCGTGGTTGATGGCTTCTCGCTGGGCGGCCAGCGCGTCCCACCAGCGCTTCGGGGATCTGACCGGGTCCAGGGCCGATGCGCCCGCCTGCAGCGCCGCCATGTCCAGGCTCAGCAGCGTGCCGGCCGGCAGCTTGTGCACGCCGCGCAGGATGGACCAGGGCGCCGGGATGTAGTCCAGGCGCAGCAGCAGGGCCAGCGCGTCCGGATCGACCTTGGCCTCCAGCGCCGGGTGCGCGCGCAGCGCCCGCAGTTCGCTGCCGAACACCAGCGCGCCGTCGCTGGCGAAGCCGTAATACAGCGGCTTCTTGCCCATGCGGTCGCGGGCCAGCCACAGGCGGCGCTGCTTGCGGTCCCAGGCGGCCAACGCCAGCATGCCGTTGCTTCGCTGCAGCGCCTGTTCGACGCCCCATTCGCCGATCGCGGCCAGCAGCACTTCGGTGTCGGAGTGGCCGCGGAACGCATGGCCCAGCGTGGCGAGTTCGGCGCGCAGCGCGCCGTGGTTGTAGATCTCGCCGTTGAAGATGAGCGCCCAGCGGCCGTCGCGCGACAACATCGGCTGGTGGCCTTCCGGGCTCAGGTCCAGGATAGAAAGCCGG
This sequence comes from Arenimonas soli, assembly GCF_014643775.1. GTDB lineage: Bacteria > Pseudomonadota > Gammaproteobacteria > Xanthomonadales > Xanthomonadaceae > Arenimonas > Arenimonas soli. The sequence goes on along the minus strand of NZ_BMKC01000002.1, from coordinate 258,989 downwards.
CGGTGCGACAGCACCAGGCCGGCGGCCGGGTCGGCCCAGGTGCCGGCGTCATCCGGGCCACGGTGGGCGATGGCCTCGCCCTGGCGGGCGCCGAGGGCGTGCAGCGACGCATCGTCGCGCGTACCCGGGAACCACGTGCCGGCGATGCCGCACATGGCTCAGCGGTTCCCGCGCGGGGGTTCGACCACCGGCTGCTTGTTCTGCATCATCCACAGCATGATGGTTTTCTGGCGCACGTAGTTGGCGCGCACGTAGGCGTACACCAGGCCGTGCCAGCCATCCAGGAAACCCGCGCGAATCACATAGCCGCGCCAGAACCGCCAGGCCGGCGACAGCACCAGGCCCACCAGGCTGGCGCGCCGGCCGCGCTTGAAGTCGTGTTCGGCCATCATCCGGGCGTAGCGCTGGGTCTTGGCCAGCTGCTGTTCGAGCGACCGGTACGGGAAATGCAGCAGGTCGCCGGTGAGCGTGCGCACCGGCCCGTCCACGCTGGCGGCTTCATGCACCTCGCGATTGCCGCGCCAGCCGCCGCGGCGGCGGTCGAACAGGCGCAGCACGCGGTCGGGATAGGCATTGCCGTGGCGCAGGAAGCGGCCGAAGTAGTTCGACAGCCGTGCGAAGCGATAGCCCGCGGCCTGGTCGAAGCCCAGCGCCTGTTCGGCCTGGATGCTGGCGCGCAGGGTGTCGTCCACGCGTTCGTCGGCGTCCAGGCAAAGCACCCAGTCGAACGCCGCCTGTTCGATAGCGAACTGCTTCTGGCTGCGGAAACCCTCGAACGGCCGCTCGAACACGCGGGCGCCGGCCTGGCGCGCGATGGCGACGGTCGCGTCGGTCGAACCCGAGTCCACCACCACGATCTCGTCGCAGAAAACCAGCGACGCCAGGCAGTCGGCCAGCCGATCGGCTTCGTTGAAGGTGATAATGCAGGCCGACAGGCGAGGCGACTTGGCCGGGGGTGCGTTGATGGCGGAATACCTTTTGTTCGCGACCGAGCGCTACGCGTTGCCCATTCTGGGGCCGCTCGCGGAAACCCTGCAAGCCGCGGGCCACGGCGTACACACGCTGTTCATCCGCGGCGCCGCGGGGGCCACGCTGCCGGCGCCGGCGCGGCCGGTGGGCGTGCGTGAAGCGGTGGCGCTGCGGCCACGGGCGGTCTTCAGTGCGGCCAACGACGTGCCGGGTTTCATCGCCGGCGCCAAGGTGCAGCTCTTCCACGGTTTCAACGTCGAGAAGCGCAGCGACACCCGCGGCCACTTCCGCGTGCGCGGGCAGTTCGACCTCTATTGCACGCAGGGCCCGGCGACCACCGGCCCCTTCCAGGCCCTGGCCGCCCGGGCGGGGCACTTCGCGGTGGTCGAAACCGGCTGGCCCAAGCTCGACCCGCTGTTCCGTGCCGCCGATCCGCTGGCCGACGCCTTGCGCGCGGGTGCGGGTGGCCGGCCGGTGGTGCTGTTCGCTTCGACCTTCACCGAACGCCTGAGCGCGGCGCCACGTCTGTTCGAGGCCATCGCCGGGCAAGTCGCCCTCGGCGACCGCTTCTGGCTGCTGACCCTGCATCCCAAGTGCCCGGCGGACCTGTTCGACCGTTACCGCGCGCTGGCCGGCACCAACGCGGCCTTCGTCGAAACCGAGCAGCTGGTCAGCGCCCAGCGCGCCGCCGACGTGCTGCTGGCCGACACCACGTCGGTGGTTTCCGAGTTCGTGGTGCAGCGCAAGCCGGTGGTCACCTTCCGCAACCGCGCGCCGAAGCCGCACATGATCGACTTCGACGACCCGGCGGCCCTGGAACAGAACCTGGCGCATGCGTTCGCGCCGGACGAAGCGCTGCGCGAGGCCATCGCCGCCTACGCCGACGCCATCCATCCCTGGCGCGACGGCCTTTCCAGCCAGCGGGTGCTTGAAGCCACCGAAGCGCTGCTGCGCGGCGAGCTGGGTCGCCTGCGACGCAAGCCCCTGGCCGGGTGGTGGCGCAGCCTGAAGCTGCGCCGGGAGTTGGGTTACTGGGGGCGCTGATGCGCGCGCCGGCGGCCTACTCCGCCAGCACCTGGCGCGGGTCGCGGCCGGCCGGGCAGTGGTCGTAGGTGACCGGGATGCCGTGGGCCTCGAGCAGGCCGGCGAACTGGCGCTGGCGCATCTGGAAGTGCTCGAAGGCGCGGCCCAGTCGGGCGGCGTCGGTGTCGGCGGGCGCGAACCCACCTTCGGCCCAGGCATCCATGTCCAGCATCGCCATGCGCACGCCGCCGTTGGCGTAGCGCGCCAGCGGTTCGGGCGGCGCGTCGAGCCACTGTTCACCGTCCGGGGCCAGCAGCGCGGCTTCCACCAGCGGCCACAGGGCGGCGATGCCGGCGTGTTCGAACTGCAGGGCCATCATCGCGGCCAGGTCGTTGATGGTCAGCAGGCGCGCATGTTCCACCGCCGCGCCGAACGCCTCCTGGGCAAACAGCGCGGTGTCGGCCGAGGCCATGCCGGTGTCCAGCAGCACCTGTTCGAGCTGGTCGCCGACCGGCGCCACGGCCGACACCTCGCCACGCAGGACCAACGGCAGCAGCTTGAGCGGGCCGCCGGCGAACTCGGGCGCCGGGGCCAGCCCGGCCGGCAGGCCTTCCTGGCCGGCGCCGAAGCCAATGATGCGGCCGCCGCCGGCTCCCGGTGCGCGGGCAGCGAGGCGGCCCAGTTCGGCGTGCACGGGGTAACCGGGGCGCAGCAGTTCGGCCGGATCGAACAGCCCGGCCACCATCGCCAGGTCCAGCACGGCGGCGTCGGGCACCAGCCGGGCGAGGTCGCGCGCGACCAGGCCGGTGAGTTCGCCGGCCGCGTCCACGGCCAGCGCGAGGCGGCCGGGTTCGGCGCCTGGCGAAAGTTCCAGGGCAAGGGCCGCCAGGACGCTCAGTTCGGGCTTGGACATACGGGTGCGTGCGGTGTCGGGGTATGATCGCCATCATACCTATCGACACACGGACGGCCGGTTCCGAACCCGCCGCAGGCATGGATTTCCAAGACTACAAATCCTTCTGGAACGACAAGGCCAGCACGCCGCGCGGTGCGCTGGTGGCGGTCGACGGCAGCCACGACGAGCGCACGGTCCGGCTTACCGGCGCCTTTTCCGCCGCCCAGGCGCGCGCCGCGCTGGACCTGCAGTCGGGCGACCGCGTGTTCGAACTGGGCTGCGGCGTCGGCCGCATAGGCCGCGAACTGGCCGGCGACGTGGCGCACTGGCATGGCCTGGACATCAGCGAAAACATGCTGGGCGTCGCCCGCGAACGCCTGGCCGGCGTCGGCGACTGCGACTGCGCCTTCAGCGCACTGCAGCGTCCGCGCCTGGACGCGCTGGCCGATGCCTCGATGGACAAGGGCTACTGCGTGGCCGTGTTCATCCACATGGACAAGGAAGATTTCGTGCTTTACCTGCGCGACGTCGCCCGCGTGCTGCGTCCCGGTGGCCTGTTCTATTTCGACCACTGGAACCTGGCGCACCCGGTCGGCTGGCGGCGCTTTGCGCTGGAGTTCGAGCAGGCCGCGCACCTGCCGCCCGGCCAGCGCAAGGACGTGGCGCGCAACCAGTTCGTGGTGCCGCAGGAAGTGGAAGCCTACGTGCGCGGCGTCGGCCTGGAGCCGGTGCTGGTGCTCGACGACTCGCCCTGCGTGCAGGTCGTGGCGCGCAAGCCCGACGGCGACCCGGTCGCCAGCGCGCGCGAAGCCGAACGCCTGCGCAACGCCGTTGCGCGCATCACCTACGGCCAGCAGTGGACCACCTATTTCGACGCCATCGTCGCCGACGAGGCCGAGGCCCGCGGGCCGCATCGGCTGGTGGCCCTGCTGTCGCAGCGTCCCGCCGACGACGGCGTGGCCAACATGTTCCGCGCCTGGATCCATGGCGCCTGGCAAACGCGTCCCGACTGGGGTCCGGTGCCGGCCGGCCTGGAGCCCAGCGCGTGACCCCCCGAACAAGTTCCAGCAAGGAGTGAACCGCATGTCGCCTTCCCGCCGTGTCGCCATCCTGGGCGGTGTCCGCATCCCCTTCGTCCGCAACAACACCGCCTACCACGATGTCGGCAACCTGGGCATGTCGATCAAGGCGCTGGGCGCGCTGGTGGAAAAATTCGGCCTGCACGGCGAACAGCTGGGCGAGGTGGCCATGGGCGCGGTGCTCAAGCACAGCAGCGACTGGAACATCGGCCGCGAGGCCGCGCTCAGTTCCGGCCTGTCGCCGGCGACGCCGGGCATCACCCTGCAGCGCGCCTGCGGCACCTCGCTCGACACGGTCATCACGGTGGGCAACAAGATCGCGCTGGGCCAGATCGAAGCCGGCATCGGCGGCGGCTCCGACACCACGTCCGACGTGCCGATCGCGGTGAACAAGCGCCTGCGCCGCCGCCTGCTGGACGCCAACATGGCGCGCAGCTTCGGCGCCCGGCTCAAGGCCTTCAAGGGTTTCCGCTTCAAGGAACTCACCCCGGAATTCCCGGGCGTCGGCGAGCCGCGCACGGGCAAGTCCATGGGCGAACACTGCGAGATGATGGCCAAGGAATGGGGCATCACCCGCGAAGCCCAGGACCAGCTGGCCTACGAATCGCACACCAAGGCCGCGATGGCCTACGAGCGCGGCTTCTTCAAGGACCTGGTGGTGCCCTTCCGCGGCGTCGAGCGCGACAACATCCTGCGCCCCGACACCACGGTCGAAAAACTGGCCACGCTCAAGCCCGCCTTCGACAAGACCTCGGGCAAGGGCACGCTGACCGCCGGCAATTCAACGCCGTTGACCGACGGCGCCTCCGCGGCGCTGCTGGCCAGCGAAGAATGGGCCGCGGCGCATGGGCTGGAAGTGCAGGCCTACCTGGTGGACGCGCAGGTGGCCGCGGTGGATTTCGTGCACGGCGAAGGCCTGCTGATGGCGCCGTGCTGGGCCGTGGCGCAGCTGCTAAAGCGCAACAACCTGTCGCTGCAGGACTTCGATTTCTACGAAATCCACGAAGCCTTCGCCGCCCAGGTGCTGTGCACGCTCAAGGCCTGGGAAGACCCAACCTTCTGCAAGGAAAAGCTGGGCCTGGACGCGCCGCTGGGCAGCATCGACCGCGAAAAACTCAACGTCGTCGGCAGCTCGCTGGCCGTGGGCCACCCCTTCGCCGCCACCGGTGCGCGCATCGTCGCCACCGCGGCCAAGCTGCTCAAGGAAAAGGGCAAGGGCCGCGCGCTGATCTCGGTGTGCACCGCCGGCGGCATGGGCGTCGCCGCCATCGTCGAACGCTAAGGCGGCAGCAGCGGGATGCCGTGGGCGTTGCGCACTTCGGCCACGGCCGAATCGGCGATCTGCTCGCGCAGGCTGCGGCCGCCCAGGGCCAGTGGCGGTTCTTCACGGCCAATGCGCAGCGCATTGGCGTAGGCGATCTGCGCACGCCCGGCGTCACCCTGGGCGGTGAAGACGTGGCCCAGGCTTTCCCAGGCATCGGCGCCCGCGCCCTGTGCGAGCGCGCGGTGCAGGTAGTCCTCGGCCTTGCCCCACAGTTCCTGTGCGCGGCACAGGCTGCCCAGCGCGGTCAGCAGGCCGGGGCTGGACGGGTGCGTGGCCAGCCAGGCTTCGGCGCGCGCCAGGCGTTTGCCTTCGCGGCCCGGCGGCAGCCGGCCGAACAGCGCGGCCAGTGATTCGTCCCAGTTGGCTTCCAGTGCGTCGGCCACGGCGTGTGCACCAGCGTCTTCCATGCCCAGGGCGGCGGCGCGCTGGGCGAAGGCGCTGGCCACCGGCGAGGCCAGGCGCAGCCGCTGCGGCAGGGCGTGCCAGCGCTGCTGCAGTTCGTCGGCCTGCGGGGCCTGGTCGAGCAGCGCGGCGGTGACGCGAACCTCCAGTGCGGCCAGGGCGTCGGCGTCGGCGACCTGGTCGCGGCGCAGCGTATTGAGCATGGCCTGCGCGTCCAGGGCGCGGCCGGTGGCGACCTGGGCCTCGGCGCGCAGCCAGGCGCCGCGCGGCGGCAGCGGTCCCGGCAGCGCGGCAAGCACTTCCAGGCAGTCATCGGGCTTGCCCTGGGCCAGCAGGCGGTCGGCCTGGTCCAGCGCGGCGGCACCGGGGTCGTGGGCCAGCAGCGCGGCGTGGTGCCGGGCGGCGGCTTCCGCATCGCCGCGGGCGTCGGCGGCGCGGCGCGCGCCCAGCAAGGCCGGCGTGCGCAGCGCGGGCTCGTTGGCGGCCTTGGCCAGCAGCTGTTCGGCACGCTGCCAGCGGCCCTGGTGCAGGGCTTCAAGCCCGTTGACCAGGCGGCCGCGCGCAAGCTGGTGCGCATGCCGGCGCCAGGCCTTGAACGGCAGCCGCAGCAGCCACCACAGCGCCCACAGAGCGAACCACAGCAGGCCCCAGGCCAGCACGAAGTAGGCCAGCGTGGTCGTGTAGGTCAGGCCGCGGTAGCGCACCACCACGTCGCCCAGGTCCTGCGAGAACCAGTGCCAGGCCAGGGCGCCCAGCACCGCCAGCGCCAGCCACCACAGCAGGCTGCGGTAGAGATTCACGGGGTGGCGTCCCGGCCGCGGCGCAGGTCGCGCAGCTGCTGCAGGGCGATACCGGCGTCGGGCAGCGCCGGCGACAGCGGGCGATCGGCCAGGGCGCGCAGGCGTTCACGGCGCTCGCGAAGCGTGGCGTCGTTGGCGTACAGGCGCTGCAGCCACTGGTCGACGCGAACGAGGCTGGCGCGGAAGGCGGCCTCGTCGCGGCGTTCCAGCGCCGTGCGCGCCAGGGCCAGTTCAAGCGCCAGGGTTGCTTCGCCGGTGGCACGGTCGGCGGGGGAAATCAGGTCCTGGCTGCTGCTCGGCCGCACCTGCACCAGGGCGTCGAGGATGCGCTGCCAGCGGGAATCGCCGTCGGCGGCGGCCGGTGGCGCACCGGGTGCGCGGCTCGACAGGCGCGGCAGCGTGGCCTCCAGCGCGTCGAGTTCGCCGGCCGCTTCGTCGCGCGGATCCACGGGCAGTGCCCGCAGCGCCGAAATTTCCTGGGCCAGGGTCTGGCGCAGGCTGATGAACTGCGGGTCGGTCATGGCCGCCAGCGCCTGCTGCGCGAGCACCAGCGAACGGACGGCGCCGTCGGTGTCGCCGGCCACGGCCAGGCGGGCCTGGGCCAGGCCCAGCAGCAGCTCGACTTCGTCCAGGCGCAGGGCTTCGGCGCCTTCGGCGGCCTGCGAACGGACTTCGCGCAGGTTGTCCTCCAGGATGGCCGCACGCTGGCCCAGGCCAAGCACTTCCTCGCGCAGCAGGCCGGTGCGGGCCTGGGTGTCGCCCAGGCGCTGTTCGATGGTCTGCTGGTTGCGGCGCAGCGAGGCCGTGGCCTGTTCGGTTTCCAACAGGCGCGCGTCCAGGGCCTCGGGGCTCAGGTCGGGTCCGGCCTCGGCGGCCGGCGGCTGCTGCGTCCACCACCACCAGCCGCCGACCGTGACCCCGGCAAGCAGGGCCAGGGCCAGCAGCCAGGCCAGCGGGGCGCTGCCACGGCGGGGGCGGGAATCGGGAAGGTCGTCGTGCTCGGTGTCCACGGGGGCATCAACTCGGGAATCGACGCCATGCTACCGGAAGCGACCCTGGGCAACATCGGCGGCCAGGGCCTCGACCATGGTCGCCGGGGCGGCGCCGGTCGCCAGCACGATCGCCTGGAATCCCAGGCCGGCCAGGTGCGCGGCAAGGCGCGGGCTGCTGGCGACCACGGGCCGGGCCTGCAGCCGCGTGCGGCCGCCTTCGTCCAGGCGTCGCCACAGGCCGTCGAAGCCCTCCTGGCTGCTGACCAGCAGGGCGCTGGGTGCCGGCAGTTTGCGCAGCGTGCGCAGCCGCCCGGCGCTGGGATGCAGGGCCTCGCGCCGGTAGACGTTGGCGCGGTGCACCTGGGCGCCCCGCTGGGCCAGAGTTTCGGCGATCAGGCCGCGGCCACCGGGCGCGGTGACCAGGCCCACCGCGTCCAGCGGCGCCTGCAGTTCGGGCAGGGCCAGCAGGGCCTCGGAGTCGGTGCCGGTGTCGGGCACGCGCACCTGTTCGATGCCCGCCCGGTGCAGGGCCTTGGCGCTGGCTTCGCCCAGGGCCAGCCAGCGCTGGCCCGGTGCCGCCGCCAGCGGCAGCTGCCGGCGCGCGAACTGGACCGCGGCGGGACTGGTGACGATGACCAGCGGGCAGGCCAGCGCCGCCTGCAGGGCCGGGCCGGCCGACTGCGGCCGCAGCGCCAGGGTCGAAATGGAAAGCGTGCGCGCGCCAAGCGCCGTGGCCGCGTGCCGTACCGGCGCGTGGCTGCCCGAGGGCCGCAGCGAGATGACGTACCATCCCGCCAGCGTTGGCGCGGACCCAGCCTTGTCCATGGCGCCAGCTTCGCACAGCCCCCGGGGAAACGGCACCGCATGTCCGAGCTAGACGAACTCAATGCCCATTACGACGCCATGCCGCCTGTGCGTGCCATGCAGGTGCGGGCCGTGCACTACGACGGGCGGGTACTGCGGCTGCAGGCGCCGCTGTCGCACAACGTCAATGACAAGGCCTGCGCCTTCGGCGGCAGCCTGGTCAGCCTGATGACCCTGGCCGGCTGGGGCCTGATGACCCTGAAGCTGCGCGAGGCCGGCATCCGCGCCGAGGTCTACGTTGCCGACAGCCAGGTGCGCTACCTGGCGCCGCTGTATGCCGACCTCGAGGCCAGCGCCCGCCTGGCCGACGATGTCGACTGGCCGTCGGTGCTGCAGGCCTGGCAGTCGCGCGGCCGCACCCGTGCCGGCATCACGGCTTCGGTGGCCGGTCCCGACGGGACCGTGGTGGCCGACCTGCAGGGGCGCTTCGCCGCGCTTCGGCCGGCCTGAGACGCCGGGCCCGGGGTGTGCATAATGGCCCCATGAAAACGACCCTTCGTTCCCTGCAGTCCGGCCTGGCCGTGGTGATGGTGCTCGTGATGGCGGTGGTGCTGGCGGCTTGCGCCACCCCCGGCCAGCGCAGCCCGCGCGACCAGCTGCTCTACGACTACGTCAGCGCCGTGCGCTGGAGCGACTTCGACGCCGCGGCCAAGTTCCTCGACCCCGAACTGCTGGCCCGGCAGCCGATGACCGACCTCGAACTCGAGCGCTACAAGCAGTTCCAGGTCTCGGGCTACGAAGTGAAGTCGGCCAGCGAGCCGGCGGAAGGCGCATACGCCCAGGTCGTGGAGATCCGCGTGGTCAACCGCCACACCCAGGTCGAAAAGGTCATCACCGACCGCCAGCAATGGCGCTGGGACGCCGAAGCCAAGCGCTGGTGGCTGGTCAGCGGCCTTCCCGACCTCGACGCCGCCCGCTGACCGGTTTGGCCCGGCGCCCCGCGGGCCGCATAATGCCGGCCCCCACGTTGCCCTGAAGCGCCGTCCATGGATCGCCTGATCGATTTTTTCCAAGCCAACCTGCTGCTGTCCCTGGCCCTGCTGGGCCTGACGCTGGCGCTGGTGTTCACCGAAGTCGCCCGCCTCTTCCGCGGCTTCAAGGGCATCAGCCCCTCGCAGCTGACCCACCTGATCAACCATGAAGACGCACTGGTGCTGGATATCCGCGGCCAGGGCGACTTCGAGAAGGGCCACATCATCGGCTCCCGGCACCTGCTGCCCAGCCAGGTCGACCCCGAAGGCAAGCTTCTGGCCAAGGCCAAGGAAAAGCCCGTGGTCGTTGTCTGCGCCGCCGGCATGACCGCCACCGGCGTGGCTTCGCGCCTGGTGAAGGCCGGCTTCAAGCAGGTCAGCGTGCTCGACGGCGGCATCGGCGCCTGGCAGCAGGCCAGCCTGCCGCTGGCCAAGGGCAAGGCCTGACACACCCTTTCCCGCGGTTTCGCCCGGCCCCGGCCGGCATGCGATAATCCCGGGTCTTTCATCGTCTTACTTCCCGGAGTTCCACCATGGCCGAGCAGAACAACGGCACCGCCGCCGCCGCCCCCACGAACGACCAGCAGGCGCAGTTCACCATCCAGAAGATCTACGTCAAGGACGTCTCCTTCGAGGTCCCGAACTCGCCGCAGATCTTCAACGAGCCCGGCCAGCCGCAGCTCGAGCTCAACCTCAACCAGAAGGTCGGCCGCGTCGCCGACGGCCTGTTCGAAGTCGTGCTGCACGTCACCCTGACCTGCAAGCTGGCCGACAAGACCGTGTACCTGGCCGAAGTGCAGCAGGCCGGCCTGTTCGCCCTGGCCAACTTCGACGAACGCACCCTGGACATGATGCTCGGCACCTACTGCCCGAACGTGCTGTTCCCGTACGTGCGCCAGACCCTGGGCGAGCTGGTGTCCAACGGTGGATTCCCGCCGTTCTACCTGCAGCCGATCAACTTCGAGGCGCTGTATGCCGAAGGCCTGCGTCGCCGCGCCGAACAGGCCCAGGGCGGCCAGGCCCCCGAGGCCGGCAACGCCTGAAGCCGGGCGCGCCGATGAACTCGGCCAAGCCGACGTTCGCCGTGCTCGGGAGTGGTTCCTGGGGCACGGCGCTCGCTTCGCTGATCGCCCGCAACGGGCATCCGACCACGATCTGGGGGCGCGACGCCGCCCAGGTCGAGGCCATCACGCGCACGCATGAAAACCCCCGCTACCTGCCGGGCATTTCCCTGCCGGACTCGCTGCAGGCCAGCACCGATATCGCCGCCACCGTCGCCGGCGCCGACTTCGTGCTGGTGGTGACGCCCAGCCACGCTTTCACACAAACCCTGCGCGCGCTGGCGCCGCACCGGCGCAGGCACGCCGGCGTGGCCTGGGCCACCAAGGGCTTCGAGCCCGGTTCCGGGCGGTTCCTGCATGAAGTCGCCGGCGAGGCGCTGGGTCCCGGCGTGCCGCTGGCCGTGGTCACCGGCCCGTCCTTCGCCAAGGAAGTGGCGCAGGGCCTGCCGACCGCGGTGACCGTGCATTCGGACGACGAATCCTTCGCCCAGGACGTGGCCGAATCCCTGCATGGCGCCGCCTTCCGCGCCTACACCGGCAACGACATGCTTGGCGCCGAGCTCGGCGGCGCGATGAAAAACGTACTGGCGGTCGCCACCGGCGTCGCCGACGGCATGTCGCTGGGGCTCAATGCCCGGGCCGGCCTGATCACCCGCGGCCTGAACGAAATGCTGCGCCTGAACGTCGCCATCGGCGGCAAGGCCGAAACCCTGATGGGGCTGGCGGGCCTGGGCGACCTGGTGCTCACCTGTACCGGCGATCTCTCGCGCAACCGTCGCCTGGGCCTGGCCCTGGGCCGCGGCCAGTCGATCGCCGACGCGGTGGCCGCCATCGGCCAGGTGGTCGAGTCGGTCCAGACCGCCGACGAAGTCATGCGCCTGGCCGAACGCCACGGCGTCGAACTGCCGATCTCCGCGCTGGTGCGCGAAGTGCTTCATGGCCACATGACCCCGGTCGAAGGCCTGAAGATGCTGCTGGCCCGCGAACAGAAGCCGGAGTTTCCCGAAGGCCTGTTCTAGGCCCCCGGAAAACCCCGGCCGCGGGGTCGTGCTTCGTGCTTAGAAGCTGGCGCGCACGCCCAGCTGGTAGGTTTCAGCATCGTCGCCGAAGGTGACGTCGCCGGTGATGCCCCAGGTCGGGGTCAGCTTCACCAGGCCACCCACCGTGCCGCTGAAGTCACCGTCGATGTTGTCGCCGTCGACGTAGTTCGCCTTCACCAGGCCTTCGACGCGGTCGGTGAGGCCACTGCGCAGGCCCACCGAGGTGCGGTAGCCATCGCTGTCAACGGCGCCGCCGGGCACCTGGACTTCGACATCGCGGTAGGCGGCTTCGGCGAACAGGTCGGTGCGGTCACTCAGCGGATGGGCGTAGCCCAGGCCCAGTTCGCGGCCATCGAGCACCAGCGGCGAATCCTCCACGTCCAGGCGGGTGACGCCCGCCAGGCCATAGACGTTGGACTCGCCGAACTCGAACGAGCCGCGCACCGCGTGGCCTTCGGCATTGCCGTCGGCATTGACGTAGCTGCCTTCGACCCAGGTGTTGCTGGGTGCTTCCTGCGCCTGCGCGGCGAACGGCAGGACGGCGGCGAGGGAGAGGGCAATCGCGAGGTTCGAACGTTTCATGGGGGATTCCTTTCTTCTTTGGGGGGACGCCCGACGTTTCCCGGGCAGGCACGAGTATTGGTGTCGCGCCCGAACACGCGGTTAACGACGGCGCGAAACTGAAGGAACCCGGGGCTGAACGCATTCAGCTATCACGACGGGCAATGAACGCGGCCAGCAAAAAGGCCCGGCTTTCGCCGGGCCTTGTGCAAGAGGATTCGCGCGCGGAGGCGCCCTTGCAGGGAACTGCGCGTCAGAAGCTGGCGCGCACGCCGACCAGGTAGGTCTCGCCGCCGTCGCCGGCTTCGATCTCGCCGACCATGCCCCAGGTCTTGGTGAACTTGTACTGGGCGCCGACGGTGGCGGTGAAGTCGCCGTCGAAGTCATCGCCGTCGGTGTAGTTGGCCTTGATCACGCCCTCGAAGTTGTCCGAGAACGAACCCCGCAGGCCGACCGAGGCGCGGTAGCCGTCGACGTCGCCGAAGCCATCGACGTCGGAGTTGAGGTAGGAGAACTCGGCCAGCAGGTCGGTGTTGTCCGACAGGCCGTGGGCGTAACCCAGGCCGATGTCGAAGGAATCGACGTCAATATTGGTGTTGTCGATTTCGACGACGTTGAAGCCGCCGAAGCCGTAGAAATTCGATTCACCGAACTCGAGCGAGCCACGCAGGCCGAAGCCGTCGGCATCGCCGTCGACGTTGATGTAGTCGGCTTCGATCCAGGTGTAGCTGAGCTTGTCGTCGGCCTGGGCGGACAGCGGCAGAAGGGCGGCAAGGGCCAGGGCAATCAGGGAGCGCTTCATCGTTTTGGGTTCCGTTTTTTGTGGGGCCCCGTCTGGCGGGGTGAGCGGAGTATCCATTCGGCACCACAACGGAAGATTAACGAAACGCGGTTTTTCGCCTGCCCCTGTCGTCAGTCATGGGTGCCGGCGCCGTCGTACCCGAGCTGGCGCCAGGCTTCGAAGACCGCCACGGCGACCGCGTTCGACAGGTTCAGGCTGCGCTGCCCGGCGCGCATCGGCAGGGTCAGCCTTTGGTCGTCGGGAATGGCGGCAAGCACGTCCGCCGGCAGCCCGCGTGTTTCCGGTCCGAACAGCAGTGCGTCGCCGGCCCGGTAGTGCACCCGGTCGAACCGTTGAGAGGCGCGCGCACTGAAAGCGAACACCCGCGCCGGGCCCAGCGCGCGCAGGCAGTCCTCCAGCGAGGCGTGCTTCTGCACGCGCGCCCACTCGTGGTAGTCGAGCCCGGCGCGGCGCAGCCTGGCGTCGTCGAGCGCGAAACCCAGGGGTTCGACCAGGTGCAGGTGGGCGCCGGTGTTGGCGCACATCCGGATCACGTTGCCGGTGTTGGGCGGGATCTCGGGCTGGTAGAGGATGACGTGCAGCATCGCGGCATTATCGCCGCGCCCGGGCCGGGCCGGGGTCCAGGATCAGGACGCGCAGTTGAGGCGGCGGGTCAGCAGGCCCAGGTCGCCGGGCATGCGCGCCAGGTCCAGCGGGCCGGCCTTGTGCCGGGCGGGGTCGCAGCCAAGACCGGCGGCCACCGCGTTTTCCACCACGTCGCCGAGGCTGGGCGGCGGCAGGTGCACGGCCAGCAGGCCGACGGCGACCAGGGGCAGGGCGAACAGGCTGCGGCGAAGTTGGCGGTCGTAGGTCATGGGAAGCTCCCAGGGCGGTCTTGCCAGGAAAGCAGCAGGAACCGTGCCAAGCCCGTCTTCGCTTTAAAATCAATGCATTGCAGTGCCAGGACGGTGTCCGCGCTCAGCCGCGGACACGGCAGGCGGACAGCGGTTCGGACGCCAGCGCCTGCCAGCGGGCCTCGTTGGCCGGCTGCGCCGGGCGCGGGAAGTCGATGCGCGTCTGGAGCTGCTCGTCGCCCTGGTCGTCGCGCAGGTTGCTCAGGCCTTCGAACCACAGCAGGCGCCGGCTTTCACGGCCGTAGGCCACGTCGATGTGCGGCGCCAGCAGGCCCAGCAGCCCGCCCAGGCGCAGGCGGAAGATTTCGGCGCCTTCGCCCGCGACCTCGCTGCTGCCACGCCGGCGCACGGTGAAACCATAGCTGTCGAGCCGCGAGGGCACCGCGAATTCAAGCGGCACCGCGTCACCGGCCAGCAGCGGCTGCCAGTGCTGTCGGATGAACTCGTCGAAGCCCGCGTCGGCGACCAGGCCGGCGCCGGCGTCGAGCGTCGCGCTGCGTTCGGCGTCGCCGGCCGAGGCCTGCACCCACAGCTGCGTGTCGGCGCCGCCGCGGCGCAGGCCTTCGCGATAGCCCAGACGCACGTCCTCGAAATGGAAGGCCGGCGCAAGCGCCGATGCGGCGTAGTCCACGCGCTTGCGGGCGAAGGCCGTGCCGTCGGCGCAGCGGTACACCACCAGCCGCTGGCGCAGCTGCTGGTCCTGGTGCCTGAGCAGGTGGTCTTCGGTGTAGAGCAGGTCGCCGGTGTCCGGGTCGCGCGCCGAGGCTTCCTGGAAACCCAGCGCCGCCAGCGCCGGCAGCGGTGCCAGCGCCAGGCAGGCAAGCAGCACGTGGCGCAGGCTCACCATGGCAGCGGCGCGCCGCTGCGGTCGACGAACTCGCCGGCGCCCAGGTCCGGGCGGCGGTCGAGCATGTCCAGCAGCTCGTGCACCGATTCCCGGGCGGTCACCGGCGCCTTTTCGCCGCCCATTTCCGTGCGCACCCAACCGGGGCTTGCCGCCAGCACGCCGATGCCCAGGGGCTTGAGCGCGTGCGCCATCTGCACCGTGGCCATGTTCAGCGCCGCCTTGCTGATGGCGTAGCTGGGCGTGCCGAAGGACGTCGCCAGCGCGATGGCCCCCAACCGCGAGGAGATGTTGAACACCCGTGGCCGCGTGCCCCGGGCCAGCAGCGGCGCCAGCGCCTGGGCCAGCATCAGCGGCGCGACGGTGTTCACGCGCAGGGTCTGTTCCAGCACCGCGGCTTCGATCTGGCCGAAGCGTTCGCCCGGGGGCAGAACGCCGGCGTTGTTCACCAGCAGGTCGACGGCCTCGTGGCCGGCCGCGACTTCTGCCACGAAAGCCGCGCGCGACCGCTCGTCGGCCACGTCCAGCGGCACCACGTGCACGTGGCCGGGATAGGCGGCGGCCAGCTCGGTGAGGGCGTCGGCGTGGCCGGGCTGGCGGCAGCCGGCCACCACGCGGTCGCCGCGCGCCAGCAGCTGGCGCGTGAATTCCAGGCCCAGCCCCCGGTTGGCCCCGGTGACGATCACGGTTCGTGTGGTTTTCACATCCATGCCTCCGACTATGGCCTCCGGCCTAGTGTATGGCCCGTCAAGGCAGGCTAGGATTCAGGGCTTCGCGACGTCCCGGACCGATTCCACAGGAACCCACGCATGACCCAGACCCGTCAACCGCGCCTGCGTGCGCTCGTGCTCGCCCTTGGCTTCGCCGTGGCCGCCCTCTCGCCGGCGTACGCCAGCGAACAGGCCGCCGCGGCGGAAAGCGCCGTGAAGGCCGACATCCCCTTCGAGCAGTTCACCCTGCCCAACGGCCTGCGCGTGGTGGTGCATACCGACCGCAAGGCGCCGGTGGTGGCGGTGAACATCTGGTACCACGTGGGCTCCAAGAACGAGCTGCCGGGCCGCACCGGCTTCGCGCACCTGTTCGAACACCTGATGTTCCAGTCCAGCGAAAACCACGAGGGTGAGTTCTTCACGCCCTTCGAGCTGGTCGGCGCGACCAACCAGAACGGCACCACCAACTCCGACCGCACCAACTATTTCCAGAACGTGCCGACCACGGCCCTGGACATGGCGCTGTGGATGGAATCGGACCGCATGGGGCATTTCCTGGGCGCGGTCAGCCAGGACGTGCTGGACGAACAGCGCGGCGTGGTCCAGAACGAAAAACGCCAGGGCGAAAACCAGCCCTACGGCCAGGTCTTCGAGCGCCTGCTCAAGGCCAGCTATCCCGAGGGCCACCCCTACCGCTGGCCGGTGATCGGTTCGATGTCCGACCTCAACGCCGCCTCGCTCGAGGACGTGCGGCGCTTCTTCAAGTCCTGGTATGGCCCCAACAACGCCGTGCTGGTGCTGGCCGGCGACATCGACGTGGAAACGGCGAAGGAAAAGGCCACCAAATACTTCGGCGGCATCCCGGCCGGCCCGACCCTGGCCCAGCCGGCGGTGGACCCGGCGCCCCGCACCACGTCCACGCGCGATGAATTCACCGACCGCGTGCCGCAGGCACGCGTGTACCGCACCTGGAACATCGCCGAATTCGGCAACGCCGACGTCGAACGCCTGCAGCTGCTTTCACAGGTGCTGGGTGGCTCGCGCGCCTCGCGCCTGGACAAGCGCCTGGTGCACGGCGACAAGATCGCCGACCGCGTTTCGACCTCCGCCTGGGGCTCGCAGCTGGGCGGCATGTTCTACATCCAGGCCGACGTGAAGCCGGGCGTTGACCCGGCGGTCGTCGAAAAGGCCATCGAAGAGGAGGTCACCCGCCTGCTCGCCGAAGGCCCGACCGCCAGCGAGCTCGAACAGGCCCGTACCATCTTCAAGGCCGGCTTCATCCGCGGCATCGAGCGCATCGGCGGCTTCGGCGGCAAGGCCGATGCCCTGGCCGAGTGCACCGTCTACATGCAGGACCCCGGCTGTTTCCGCGAAGGCATGGCCACCATCGAATCCGCCACCGTCGCCGACATCCAGGCCGCCGGCCAGCGTTGGCTGGCCAAGGGCGACCACACCATGGTGGTGACGCCGGGCGACCGCGTGGCCACGGTCGAGCAAGAAAGCGACTCGCACCCGGACATGGCCGAGGTGCCGCCGGCGGACCCGAAATACCGCACCGTAGAAACCAAGGTCGACCGTAGCCAGGGCCCGCCGGTCACCGCCGAATTCCCGGACCTGATGTTCCCCGAACTGCAGCGCTCGACGCTGTCCAACGGCGTCACCGTCGTACTGGCCGAACGCCCGGGCCTGCCGATCGTGCAGATGAGCCTGCAGCTGCCCGGCGGCTACGTCGCCGACGCCGGCCGCAAGCTCGGCACCGCCAGCTTCACCATGGGCATGCTCGACGAAGGTGCCGGCAAGTACGACGCCCTGGGTTTCAGCAATGAGGCCGAGCGCCTGGGCGCCAACCTCGGCGCCAGCGCCGCGCTCGACGGCGGCAGCGCCTACCTGTCGGCGCTTAAGGAAAATCTCGACGCATCGGTGAAGCTGTTCGCCACCATGCTGCGCACGCCGCGCTTCGAGCACAACGAGATCGAACGCGTGCGCCAGGGCTGGATTTCCACCATCAAGCAGGAAAAGGCCCGGCCGAACTCGTCCGCCCTGCGCCTGCTGCCGCCGCTGCTGTACGGAGAAGGCCATCCCTACGCCATCCCGTTCTCGGGCACCGGCGAAGAGGCGTCCATCGCCTCGCTGACCCGCGACGACCTGCTGGCCTACCACCGCGATTTTGTGCGCCCCGAGGGCGCCACGCTGATCGTGGTCGGCGACACCACCATGGCGGAAATCGTGCCGGTGCTCGAAAAGCACCTGGGCGGCTGGCGTGGCCAGGGCACGGTCCCGGCGCTGCCGGAAATCGGCGGCGTGGACCTGCCGGCCAAGCCGCGCGTGTTCCTGGTCGACCAGCCGGGTGCCATCCAGGCCAACATATTCGTGGGCCAGCTGGCACCGTCGACGATGGACCCGAAGGCGACCGAGTTCGAGATCGCCAACTCGGTGCTGGGCGGCGAGTTCAGCTCGCGGCTCAACATGAACCTGCGCGAGGACAAGCACTGGGCCTACGGCAGCTACAGCTTCGTGCAGGCGGCCAAGGGCCAGCGCCCGTGGCTGGCCTACGCGGCGGTGCAGATCGACAAGACCGCCGAGTCGATGGCCGAACTGCAGCGCGAGATCAGCCAGTACGCCACCGGCGAGGCGCCGGCCAGCCCGGAGGAAGTGGCCAAGATCCAGGCCAGCGAAATCCGCAGCCTGCCGGGGTCGTATGAAACCGCCAGCGCCGTGCTCGGCGCCATCGCGGGCATCGTGCGCTACCAGCGCCCGGACGATTACGTGGTGCAGCGCCAGGCGAAGATCGAAGCGCTGACCCCCGAGGTCGTCAACGCCGCCGCGGGCACCATCCAGCCCTCCGCCCTGACCTGGGTGGTCGTGGGCGACCTGTCCAAGATCGAGGAAGGCATCCGCGGCCTCGACCTGGGCCAGGTGCAGGTGATCGACGCCGACGGCAAGCCCGTCGGCGAATAAGCGGCGCGATACATTGCCGGTTCAGCACGGGCGGGGCGACAATCCCGCCCGTGTCATTTCCGACATTCCGTGTTCCACCAAGGGAGTACCGCCGCATGCGCCATCTCGTGATCAGTGCCGTCCTCGTCGCCGCCCTCGGTGGCTGCACCTGGGTGAAGATGGCGCCGGGAGGTGCCGCGGTGAAGGTGGCCGCCGCCGGACAGGACCTGTCGGCGTGCGAGAAGCGCGGCGAGGTATCGGTGTCCGTGCGTGACCGGCTGGGCCCCTACGAGCGCAACAACATCAAGGTGCGCGACGAACTCGAGACGCTGGCCCGCAACGAAGCCCCGGGCCTTTCGGCCGACACCGTGCAGCCCAAGGGCGAACCCGACGACGGCGAGCAGCGCTTCCTGGCCTACCGCTGCCGCGGCGCGATGCCGGCCGCCGGCGCCCCGTCGGGCCCCGCGGCCACGGACGACCGGGCCGAGACCTATCCCATCGAAGACTGAGACGGGCGTCCCGCCTTCACGTCCGGCAGCGGCTTTAAGTTGAGCGGTCGGGGCGAAACGGGTAACTTTGACGGGTTTCCCTAACGCTGGGCATGCCCGCTTATGCTGTTCAAGAACGTCTCCATCGCCGGCCTGGCGCACATCGATGCCCCGCATCGCCTGAGCTCGGCCGACATCAATGCCCAGCTGCAGCCCACCATGGACCGCCTGGGCATCAAGACCGACGTCCTGCAGGACATCGCCGGCATCTTTGCCCGTCGCCTCTGGGACGACGAGGTCCAGGCCTCCGACGCCGCGACGCTGGCCGCCGAAAAGGCGCTGGCCGACGCCGGCATCGACCGCGCCCGGGTGGGCCTGCTGGTCAACACGTCGGTCAGCCGCGACTACCTCGAGCCGTCCACGGCCTCGATCGTGTCGGGCAACCTGGGCCTGGGCGAAAACTGCCAGAACTTCGACGTCGCCAACGCCTGCCTGGCCTTCATCAATGGCATGGACATCGCCAGCCGCATGATCGAACGCGGCGAGATCGACTACGCCCTGGTCGTCGACGGCGAAACCGCCAACCTGGCCTACAAGAAGACGCTCGAACGCCTCAGCGGCCCGGACGTCACCGAGGAACAGTTCCGCAACGAACTGGCCACCCTTACCCTGGGCTGCGGCGCCGCCGCGATGGTGCTTTCGCGCAGCGAGCTCACCCCCGACGCGCCGAGGTACAAGGGCGGCGTCACCAAGGCCGCCACGCAGTGGAACACCCTGTGCCGCGGCAACCTCGACCGCATGGTCACCGACACCCGCATGCTGCTCATCGAAGGCCTGAAGCTGGCCACCGCCACCTTCGGCGCCGCCCGCCAGGCGTTGGGCTGGGTGGTCGAGGAGCTCGACGAGTTCGTCATCCACCAGGTGTCGCAGGTGCACACCCAGGCCTTCATCAAGGCTTTCGGCATCGACCCCAAGAAGGTGCTCACCATCTTCGCCGAGCACGGCAACATCGGCCCGGCCTCGGTGCCGATCGTGCTTAGCAAGCTCAAGGAAATGGGCCGCCTCAAGAAGGGCGACCGCGTTGCCCTGCTGGGCATCGGCTCGGGCCTGAACTGCTCGATGGCCGAAGTCGAGTGGTAAGCCACCCTTAGCAGGTAAGCGAAAAGGCCCACTTCGTGTGGGCCTTTTTCTTATCGGGCCGGGAAGCCTTCCGATATCGCCAGCCGGCGGCTATGTTGGGCTTCGCCCCCTCATGGAATCCGCTCCCCCATGCGCAACCGCCCGCTGACCACCTCCATCCGTATTGCCCTGGCCTGCGCCCTGGCCAGCGGCGCCGCCTACGCGCAGGATCCGGCCGACGTCGCGGCGGTGACGGCTTCACGCCTGGCGCAGGCCCCGGATGCCCTGCCCCTGGTGGTGATCGACCGCGCGCAGATCGATGCGTCGGGCCATGTCCTGCTTGCCGACGTGCTGCGCGACCTGCCGCAGGCGTCGTTCGGCAACTTCCGTCCGCAGTCGGGTTCGAGTGCGCAGGCCCTGGCCAATATCGACCTTCGCGGGCTTGGCGCCGGGCGAACGCTGGTCCTGGTGGACGGCCGACGGATGGCAGCCAGCCCGGTATCGGCGTCTTACGGCGCGGACCTCAACGTCATTCCGCTGGCCCTGGTCGAGCGCATCGAGGTGTATGCGGGCGGGGCGTCCGCCATCCATGGACAGGATGCCGTGGGCGGCGTCGTGAACCTGGTGACCCGGCGCCACTTCGACGGCGTCCAGCTCCGCGTGGGGCATGCCTCCAGCGAAGTCAGGGGCGGCGACCTGGACGACATGTCCATGGTGTTCGGCGTCGGTTCCGAACGCACGCGCTTGGTCGGTGGCGCCGCCAAGGCGCGCCGGGGCATGCTCTTCACCCGCGACCAGATCGGCGGGGAAGCCCGCGGCGTCGGCCTGTTCGGCAACAATTACTACAACTGGGACACCCAGGCGTTCGAGGCCGTGCCGGGCTTCTCCTGCGACCAGGGCGCCTTCTACCTGCTTTCCACGGGCGTGTGTTCGTTCGACTTCAACGACGTCGCCGCCAACGAAGCCAAGGTCGCCAACACCTCGGTATTCCTGCGCGGCGAGCACCAGATCAACGACCGTTGGCAGGTCCACGCCAGCGCCAGCGTGACGCTTGTCAGTTCGTTTGGTCGCTACGCGCCCACCCCGGGCGAGGTGGTGGTCGACGACGGCACGCCGAACGACATCAACGGTGGCGTCGCCTGCGGCGCGCCCGGCTGCGCGCCCGGCACCACCGATGGCCTGCCGACCTACTACCACCATCGCTTCGCCGCGGCCGGGAATCGCGACAACTTCACCGACACCACCAATGCCGACTACCTGGTGGGCTTCCAGGGCCAGCTGACCGACACCATCGGCCTGGACTTCGGCCTGCGCCGCACCGACTACAAGTACGTCGAACTGGGGCGAGGTTATGTCGTCTCCGACCTGGCCAACCAGCTGGCGAACGATGGTCGTTACGACCTGTCCGACCCCTTCGGCGCCTCGCCGGACGTCCTTTCCTCGCTGCAGGCCACCATCAGCCGTGAGGCCAGCATGCGGGAGGACACGGTCTTCGCCACGCTGAATGCATCGTTGTTCGGAATGGCCGGCGGCACCTCGCAAGCGGTGATCGGCGCGGAGCGGGTCACGACCCGCTTTCGCGACAAATACGACAGCCTGTCCGAAGCCGGGCGTGTCCTGGGAACCGCAGGCAATTCAGCGGGCGGCGACCGCGACTACACCGCGGTGTTCGCCGAGTGGCGCCTGCCGTTCACGCCCCGTCTGGACCTGACGCTGGCCGCCCGCTACGACGACTTCGACCGCCTGGACGGGCAGTTCTCACCCCAGGCCAACCTGCGCTGGCAGCCGCTGGACGTACTGACGCTGCGGGCACAGTGGGGACAGGCTTTCCGGACGCCGGGCCTGGACATCACGACCCAGCTGCCCTCCCCGTCCAACGAATTCATCAACGATCCGCAGACTTGCAGCGTGCTCGGGCAGCCCTCTTTCTGCCAGGTGCAGGTACCGGTGGTGGCGATCGGCAATCCCCTGCTGGCCTCGGAACAATCCGAACACCTGGGCGCCGGCGTCGTGTACCAGCCGCTGGACGCCCTGCGCTTTTCGCTCGATTACACGCGCACCCGGGTGGAGGACAGCATTGACCGATACCGGGCGCAGGACCTGGTCAATTCCGAGCTCAATCCGTCGATCTTCGGTCCGCTTCCCGATGGCCTGGGCGTATTCCGCGCGGCCGACGGAAGCGTGCGCGAGGTCGTGGTCGGTTTCGGCAACGGTGGCGCGGTGGAGGTGGACGCGCTGGACCTGGTGGTCGCGACGGAGCTGAGCCTGGGCCGCTACGGCGAGCTGGGCAGCGAGCTGGCGGTGTCGCGGCTGCTGCGTTACGAGATCCTGAGCGCTGGCGGCGCCGGCTCCCGGTTCGAGGGCCGCTTCGGTTACCCCGAAACGCGTGCGCGGCTGGCGACGACCTGGTCGCTGGGCGACCTGAGCATCGGCTGGCGGGCCCATGGCATCCAGGGCCAGTCCAGCGGCAGTGCCAACAATACGGTCGGCAGTTACGTCACCCACGACGTGAACCTGGCCTGGCAGACGCCGTGGCGGGCGACCCTGTCGGCGGGCGTAAACAACATCGGCGACCGCTACCCGTCGCTGCGGACCTTCTCCGGGCGGCCGTTCAACTTCAACTTGTACGAGTCGTACGGGCGCACGCCCTACCTGCGTTACACGCAGACGTTCTGAGGGCGTGGCGGCGGGTTCCGGGCGGATGCGGGCAGGACCGCCCGACGGCGGGCCTGCCTGTATCCGGCCTCAGGCCGCCTGCTTGCGTGCGGCCTGGGGGACGGCCGCCAATTCCCCGAACAGGTCCTTCGGGTCGCGCAGTGAAGGAATCAGACCGGCCTCCTGGCCCAGGCCCAGTTCCAGGGCGCAGTCGCGCACCAGGCGCAGCGCCGAATAATCTTCCAGCGCGAAGCCAACCGAATCGAACAGGGTCACTTCGGCGTCGTGGCGGCGGCCTGAGGCCTGCATGGCCAGCACGCGCCACAGTTCGGTGACCGGGAAGTCGGCCGGCATCTGCTGCACTTCGCCTTCGATGCGCGACTGCGGCTCGAACTCGACGAACACCGAGGCATTGGCCACCACGCCGGTGGCCAGTCATGCCCGGCTCGATCATCTCCGGCGTCAGGATGTCGGCATTGGCCTTGTCGGCGGTGACGGTGGTGACGATGTCGGCGCCACGCACGGCCTGGGCCACGCTGTCGCTGCGCAGCACGCGCAGGCCCGGCGCGGCCGCGGCCAGGTTGCGCACCAGCTTGTCGGTCGCCGCCGGGTCGACGTCGAATACGCGCACTTCTTCGATGCCCAGCAGGTGGTGGAAGGCCAGGGCCTGGAACTCGCTCTGGGCGCCATTGCCGATGAGCGCCATCGCCTTCGAATCCTTGCGTGCCAGCAGCCTGGCCGCCATCACCGAGGTGGCGGCGGTGCGCAGCGCGGTGGTCAAGGTCAGTTCGCTGATCAGCGTCGGCATGCCGGTGTCGACGTCGGCCAGCACGCCGAAGGCGACCACGGTGGACAGGCCCAGCTTGGTGTTGCCCGGGTGGCCGTTGACGTACTTGAAGCTGTACTCCTTCGCGTCGGCCACCGGCATCAGCTCGATCACGCCGCCTTCGGAGTGGGCGGCCGAACGCGGGCTCTTGTCGAACTCGGGCCAGCGCCGGAAGTCGGCCTCCAGGTAATCCACCAGGCGGCCAAGCAGGGCCGGCAGGCCGTGGGTGGCGACGATGTGGGTCAGGTCCTGGGTGGTGATCTGGGTCATGGCCATGGGTGGTCTCCGCGAGCTTTGGATGGGATAAGCCCATTGTCCGGACCCCGGCGGTAGCGCGAAACGGCAGATATGTCACGTTTTAGCCAGAAAGCTGCTAAAACGGCAACACCAACTGACGGAATGACAGCATGGACGATCTCGACCATCGCCTCATCGCCCTCCTGCGCCGAAATGCCCGTACGCCGGTCGCCGACCTGGCCAAGGCCCTGGGCGTTGCCCGCGGCACCGTCACCAATCGCATGGCACGGTTGGAGCGCGATGGCGTTATCACCGGCTACACCCTGCGCCTGCGCCCGGACGCCGCGCCCGACGAAATCTGCGCCTGGACCTCGCTGGCCGTCGAAGGCAACCAGCACCGCGTCATCCGCGCCCTTCTCGGCGAACCCGGCGTGGCCACGCTGCACGACACCAACGGCCGCTGGGACCTGCTGGCCGAGCTGCGCGTCGGCAGCCTGGCGGAGCTATCGACCGTGCTCGAACGCATCCGCGGTATCGAGGGCATCAGCGCCAGCGAGACCAGCGTGCATCTGCAGACGCTGCGGGGCTGACCCGCAGCGCCGGCTACTGCGCGGCGCGGTCCACCCGGTAGTCGATGGGCTTGTAGCGGAAGTTGTTCGACTGCCCGGCCGAACAGGCCGTCATGCCGACGACGAGCGGCATCAGCGCACGCAGGCGGATGTGGTCCCCGGGCTTGCTCAGCGGCGGCTTCACCGACACCGCGCCGGTGTCCGGGTCGAAGGCCACGTGCATGAAGACGTTGAAGGCGATCGGGATGCGGTCGACGCCGATGCCGTGCGGCGACAGCGCCGCAGCCAGGTTGCCTTCGCAGCCGGGGCGGTTGTCGGTTTCGCCGTAGATGAGCCGGAACGTGTCCTTCGAACACGGCGTCAGCGTGAAGTCGTGGCGGCCGCAGCTGTCTTCGATGATTTCGAACATCGGCCGGCTGCGGTTCGAATACAGCAGGTCGCCCGTGCTCAGCCACAGCCTGGCGGCGTAGTCGATCGAGCGACCGGACGAGAGGTATTCGTCCAGGTCGTCGGCGTTGAAGGCCACCAGGTCGCTGACCTGCTGGCCTTCCGGATCCACGATCACCAGTTCGTCGCCGGCGGCCAGGGTCTCGGCGCGGGCCGAGCAGGGCGGGATGCGGTGCAGTGTTTTCATCGGGGCTTGCTCACGTGGAAGGGGCAGCGCCAGTGCGCTTCGACCTTGCGGCCGCTGTACTGGCGCGTTTCCGGCGCGGTGCCGAAATCGGCCAGGTTCGGGTTGATCGAACCCTGCAGCGCCATGTCGCGCTCGCGGGTGGCCGCCTGCATCTTGGCGTATCGGCCGTCCTCGCGCAGCCGGTCGAACTGGCGATGTGAATTGAACACCAGCGCCGGCATCGGCGTGCGTCGCGCCAGGCGCGAGGCGCCCGGGTGCAGGCCGATGACGAAAAACGGATGGCCGCCAAGGCTCAGGCTGAACTGCGGGCTGTCCGGGTCGCGCGAAACATCCTTCGCCCAGCGCGCACCGCGGCGAACGTCCAGCAGGTGCAGGCGCTGCAGCTGCGACCACAGCAGGGCTTCGAAGCGCCGTTCGTCGGTGTCGTGCGGGCCCGCGAAAACCGCCGCGAGCGAGTGCACCCGATTGTCTTCGGGATCGTCGTGGTCGCGTTTGCGCGCGAACCGTACGATCCTGTCCAGCAGCGGGCCATCGTTCGCACGCGAACCCAACGGGCCGAAGGCGGTTGCGTCCAGCCCGTCGCGGGCCAGCGCCGCTTTCGCGCCGACGCAGGGAAACCCGGCGTCTTCGACATGGTAGCGAAACGCCGAAACCAGCGTTCGTTGGGCTTCATCGATCGGTGAAACCCGGGAGTGTCCGGAGAACGTACGCATGGCGGCGGGGCTCGCAGTCGGGCTTGGCCATCACCCTAACGAGCTGCCCGTGTCCCGGAATTAAACCTGCAGAACGCAGGCGACCCATTGCAAACTGCATTCGCCGCCCCAAACCGACGGGAGATGACTCCACTTTCGATTCTCGACCTCGCACCCGTCACCGTGGGCGGCACGCCCGCGCAGACTTTCGCCAACGCGCTGGACCTGGCGCGTGCCGGCGAACGGCTGGGCTACCGGCGCTACTGGCTGGCCGAACACCACAACATGCCGGGCATCGCCAGCGCGGCGACGGCGGTGCTGATCGGCCACGTCGCCGCGGGCACGACCAGCATTCGCGTCGGCGCCGGCGGCATCATGCTGCCCAACCATTCGCCGCTGCAGGCCGCCGAGGCCTTCGGCACGCTGGGCACGCTGTTCCCGGGCCGCATCGATCTTGGCCTGGGCCGCGCGCCGGGCACCGACCAGGCGGCGGCGCAGGCGCTGCGGCGCTACTACGACAATGCCGAGGAGTTCCCGCGCGACGTCGTCGAGTTGCTGGGCTACTTCGAGCCCGCGCAGCCGGGCCAGGCGGTGCAGGCCGTGCCCGGTGCGGGCGTGGCCATCGAAGCCTGGATATTGGGTTCCAGCCTGTTCGGCGCGCGGCTGGCGGCGGCGCTGGGTTTGCCCTATGCCTTTGCTTCACATTTCGCGCCCGATGCGCTGGACCAGGCGCTGGCGGTTTACCACCGCGAGTTCCGGCCTTCGCCGCGGCTGGAGAAGCCGCACGTCATGCTGGCGCTCAACGTCGTCGCGGCCGATACCGACGACGAGGCGGCGCGGCTGTTCACCACGCAGCAGCAGGCTTTCGTGAACCTGCGTCGCGGTCGCCCCGGCCTGGTGCCGCCGCCGCTGGAAAGCGCCGCCGCCATCGACGACTACTGCAGCCCCGCCGAAAGACACATGATCGACGCCACCCTGGCCTGCCGGGCCGTCGGTTCGCCGGCCACGGTGCGCGCGAAGATGCAGGACTTCGTGCAACGCCACCGCCCGGACGAGCTCATACTCACGGCCAATATCCATGACCATGCCGCCCGCGTACGCTCCTTCGAACTGACCATGGACGCCTGGCAATCATGAGCTCGCCGAAGCTGTTCGAACCCCTGGCCCTGGGTTCGCTGGCGCTGGCCAACCGCATCGTCATCGCGCCGATGTGCCAGTACTCGGCCGAGGATGGCTGCATGACCGACTGGCACCTGATCCACCTGGGCCAGCTGGCGCTTTCGGGTGCGGGCCTGCTGACCATCGAAGCCACGGCCGTGCTGCCGGAGGGGCGCATCTCCTACGCCGACGTCGGGCTGTGGGACGACGCCACGGAAGCCGCGATGGCGAAGGTGCTGCAGGGCGTACGTCGCTGGTCGTCGATGCCCATCGCCATCCAGCTTGCGCATGCCGGGCGCAAGGCATCCACCGACCTGCCCTGGCACGGCGGCGGTCAGATCCCGCCTGGCCACGCCCACGGCTGGCAGACGGTCGCGCCCTCGGCGCTGCCGTTCCACGCCACCGATCACGCGCCCAGCGCGATGACCCACCAGGACATGCGCGAGGTGTGCGAGGCCTTCGCGGCCGCCGCCGGCCGTTCGGCGCGCCTGGGCATCGACGCCATCCAGATCCACGCCGCCCACGGCTACCTGCTGCACCAGTTCCTGTCGCCGCTGTCGAACCAGCGCGACGACGACTACGGCGGCTCGCTGGAAAACCGCCTGCGATTCCCGCTGGAGGTGTTCGAGGCGGTGCGTGCGGCCTTCCCGGCCGACCGTCCGGTCAGCGTTCGGGTCTCCGGCACCGACTGGGTGCCGGGCGGCTGGGACGTCGACGACACCGTGGTGTTCTCCAAGGCGCTGGAGAAGCGAGGCTGCAGCGTGATCCATGTGTCCAGCGGCGGCCTGCATCCTTCGCAGCAGATTCCGGTCGGCCCCGGCTACCAGGTGCCCCTGGCGCGCGCGGTGAAACAGGCGGTTGGCATCCCGGTCGTGGCCGTGGGCCTGATCACCGATTACGACCACGCCGAAGCCATCGTCGCCACCGGTGACGCCGACCTGGTCGCCATTGCCCGCGGCGCGCTTTACGACCCGCGCTGGCCCTGGCATGCCGCCGCGCACCTGGGCGCCACCGTCATCGCACCGCCGCAGTACCTGCGCTCGCAGCCGCGGCAGTTCAAGGACCTTCTGGTCGGCGGTTAGGGCGCGTGCACCACGTCGCTTTCGATGCAGCCATCGAGCAGCGACACCGTCCGGTCGCATTGCTCCGAAAGTCGCGGGTCGTGGGTCACCAGCAACACCGCGCAGCCGAACTCGCGGTTGAACTTGCGGAACAGTCCGAACACCTCGGCGGCCGATTTGCTGTCGAGGTTGCCCGTCGGTTCGTCGGCCAGCAGCAGGGCCGGCCGCGTGACCAGCGCGCGGGCCACGGCGACACGCTGCTGCTGGCCGCCGGAAAGCTGGTCGGGGCGGCGGTCTTCCAGGCCGGCTAGGCCCACTTCGGCCAGCAGCCCGCGCCCGCGTTCAAGCTGCTCGGGCGTGGGTTTGCCCGTGGCGACGATCAGCGGCATCAGCACGTTTTCCAGCGCCGTGAAGGCCTGGATGAGGTGATGGAACTGGAATACGAAGCCGATCGCGTTGCGGCGCAGCGCCGTGCGCCCGTCGTCGTCCATGTGCCGGGTCGGCTTGCCCAGCAGGAACAGTTCGCCGTCGGTCGGCCGGTCCAGCAGGCCGACCAGGTTGAGCAGGGTGCTCTTGCCCGACCCCGAGGCGCCCACCAGCGCGGCGAAGTCGTGGCGCTGCAGGCGCAGGTCGAGCCCGTGCAGCACCTCCACCTCGGTCGGCTTGCCGACGTTGTAGCTCTTGCGGATGCCCTGCAGCCGCAGCACTTCCTGGCCGGCGTCATGCTCAGACATGGCGGATCGCCTCCACCGGGTCCAGGCGCGCGGCGCGCCGGGCCGGAATGGCCGCCGACACCACGCCGGTGACCGTCGCCAGCAGCGCCGCGAACACCGGCAGCCAAGGGTCCACGGGTATGAAGAACAACTTCGGTCCAAAAGTATTGAAGGCGCCGACCAGGCCATAACCCGCCAGGCCGCCGACCACCGAGCCGGCCAGGCCGAACAGCCCGCCCTGCACCAGGAACACGCGCAGCATCTGCGCCCGGGTGGTGCCCATCGCGCGAAGGATGCCGATCTCGCGCGTGCGCTGCACCACGCTCACCGACAGCACGCTGGCGATGCCCAGGGCGACGCTGAGCGCCACGAACACGCTGATCATCTGGGTGGAAAGGCTTTGCGAGCGCAGTGCGTTCATCAGCTGGGCATTGGTTTCCATCCAGCTTTCGGCCTTGACGCCGGTGAGGCGGGCGATGCGGCCGGCCACGGCTTCGGCGGCGAAGATGTCGTCCACCGTCACGTCGATCACCGTCGCGGCGCCGGGCAGGTCCAGCAGCGATTGCGCCTGCTTCATGTCCAGGTACACGTAGCGCGAATCGAGCTCGCGCACGCCCAGTTCGAAGATGCCGGCGACGTTGACCACGGTTTCCCGGCCCTGGCCGCCGTCCAGGCGCAGCTTGTCGCCCACGCCCAGGCCCAGGTCGGCCGCCAGCTGGCTGCCGATGACGGTGTCGCCGGCGCCGATGCGGAAGCGGCCGGCGACGATGTCGTCCTGCACCGGGATGATGCGCTGGTAGCGCGGCGCATCGATGCCCACCAGCGCGACCGATTCGATGGCCTCGCCGCGGCGTGCGAAGGCCGGGCCCGAGATCACCGGGGACGCAGCGGTTACCTGGTCAAGCGCGTCCAGCACGGCCAGCACCTGCTGCCAGTTGTTGATCGAGCGCAGGCGCTGGGCGCGGCGTGTTTCCAGCAACAGCTGGGTGGTGCCTTCGGGCGGCGGCAGCACGCGGTTCTTTTCTTCGGTGGGCACGATGCGGATGTGCGCCTGCGTGCCCAGGGTGCGTTCGATGATGTTGTCCTGCAGGCCGGTGATCAGCGCGGTCAGGAACACGATGACCGCCACGCCCACGGCGATGCCGACCAGGATGAGCGTGCTTTGCGACTTGCCCTCGCGCAGGAAGCGGGTGGCGATGGTCCATTCGGCCCACATCGGCGTCAGTCGAACCTGGCCGGGAGTTCTTTGCGGGTGGCCGGGTCGTTGGCGTCAGCCGGGATGCCCGCATCGCGAGCGCGCACGCGGCTGCCATCCGCGATGTCGGCGCCGCCGTCGGCCAGCACCCGGTCGCCGTCCTGCAGGCCGGTGGTGATCTCGGTCAGCGCCAGGCCGCGCAGGCCCAGCCCGACGGTTTGCCGGCTGGCGCGGCCGTCGGCGACACGCCAGACCTGCGCGGTATCGCCATCGATTTCGGCGAGTGCGTCGTTGGGAACCACCAGCGCATGGTCGCGGCGGCCGGTTTCCACGTTCACCGAAACCGTCATGTCCTGGCGCAGGAAGTCGGGCACCGGCGACACGGCCAGGCGGATGTCCACCGAGCCGCGCTGGGCGTCCACGCTGGGCGCGATGAAACTGACGGTCGCCGGAAAGGGGCGCGCGGGGAAGGCGTCGGCCACGCACATCGCCGGCTGGCCCAGGGCCAGGACCTCGAGGTTCTTTTCGTCCAGTGGCACCAGCAGTTCGGTGTCGCCGGCGCGGGCGATTTCGAACAGCACGCGACCCGGCTGCACCAGGTCGCCGGGTTCGACGTTGCGGGTGAGCACGGTGCCGGCGACTTCGGCGCGGATGGTGGTCTTTTCCAGCAAGGCCTGCGCGGTGGCCTGGCGGGCAAGCGCGGCGGTCTCGGCGGGGCCGCCGGCGGCCAGGTCCTGCAGGGCCAGCCGGGCCTGCTCGGCGGCGGTGCGGGCGACGGTTTCAGCCTGCAGCGCTTGTTCCAGCGCTTCGCGGGCGATCAGCTGGCGGGCGAACAGGTCGCGGCGGCGGGTGGCTTCCCGGCTGGCCTGCTGCAGCCGGGCCTCGGCCTCGCGCACGGCCGCTTGGGCCCGCGGGCGCGTGGAGCGGCGCAGCTGGTCCAGGGCGGCGGCGGCTTCGGCGGCCTGGGCTTCCAGGTCGTCGGCGCGAAGCACGGCCAGCACGTCGCCGGGCCGCACGGCATCGCCTTCCTGCACGCGCCGATCCAGCACCACGCCGGTGACCGGGCTGCCGACCTGGGCGCGGGACACGGCCACCACGCGGCCGGTGGCGACCACGGTCTGCACCAGGGGCCGCGCGGTCACCTCGTAGGCTTCGAACCCGGGCCCGCGCAGCTTGCCCAGCAGCAGCCAGCCCAGGGCCGCGACAACCAGCACCAGCGCGGCGGCAAGGCGAAGTCGGCGGCTCATCATCGGGCTCCGGGGCACGGGGATCAGCGGCCAAGATACGCAATCGGCCGTGAAGGCGTCAGCCAGGAGCCCGGGTTTGGTGGCCGTCCGGCGGGCTCGCGTAGAATCCCGCCCCATGGAAAACCAGACCCCCAGCGCCGAACAGGCGCGACTGTTGGCCAAGGGCCCGTTCCCGGACTATCCCTTTGTGCCCAAGTCCTTCGTGCATCCCAATGGCCTGACCCAGAGTTACCTCGACGAGGGCCAGGGCGAGGTGGTGGTGATGCTGCACGGCAACCCGTCGTGGTCCTACTACTGGCGCAAGCTGGTGCTGGGCCTGCGCGACGGCTACCGCTGCATCGTGCCCGACCACATGGGCATGGGCCTGTCCGACAAACCCGGCGACGCGGGCTACACCTACACGCTGCGCAGCCGCATCCAGGACCTGGACCGCCTGCTCGAACACGCCGGGGTCACCGGCGACGTCACCCTGGCCGTGCACGACTGGGGCGGCATGATCGGTTTCGGCTGGGCGCTCAAGCACAGCCAGCGCATCAAGCGGCTGGTGATCCTCAATACCGCGGCGTTCCCGCTGCCGGCGGCCAAGCCCTTGCCCTGGCAGCTCAACCTGGGCCGCAACTGGCGCCTGGGCGAATGGCTGATCCGCGGCGCCAATGCCTTCGCCGGCGGGGCCGCGAGCCACGGCGTGGAAAAGCCGCTGGCCCCGGACGTCAAGCGCGCACTGCTGGCACCCTACGACAACTGGCAGTCGCGCATTTCAACGGTGCGCTTCGTGCAGGACATCCCGCTGCAGCCCGGGGACCGCGCCTGGGACCTGGTCGAAGACGCCGGCAAGCGCCTGCCGACCTACGCCGACCGCCCGGCCTTCATCGGCTGGGGCCTGCGCGACTTCGTCTTCGACCATCACTTCCTGAAGGGCTTCACCCGGGCCCTGCCCAAGGCCGAGGTGCACGCGTTCGAAGACGCCGGCCACTACGTGCTCGAGGACAAGGCCGAGCAACTCGTCCCCGCCATCCGCCAGTTCCTCGACCGCACCTGAAATGGGGTCAGAGAACATTAACGATTGAAACGGGGAATTGAAGCGCTAATGGTCTCCGACCCCATTTCCTGCAATATCGCCGGGGCGTTGCCGCGGTTGGCGGCCGAAGCGCCGGATCGGGTGGCGATGCGCTGCCCGGGGCGGCGCGGGTCGGATGGGTTCGCGCGTTACGACGTCGTCC
The DNA here is from genome assembly GCF_014643775.1 of Arenimonas soli. Taxonomy (GTDB): domain Bacteria; phylum Pseudomonadota; class Gammaproteobacteria; order Xanthomonadales; family Xanthomonadaceae; genus Arenimonas; species Arenimonas soli. The sequence goes on along the minus strand of NZ_BMKC01000002.1, from coordinate 227,008 downwards.
TGACCTACGGCGAACTCGACCGGCGCTCCGACGCCATCGCCGCCGGCCTGGCCGGGCAGGGCATCGTGCGCGGCAGCCGGGTGGTGGTGATGGTGCGGCCTTCGCCCGAGTTCTTCCTGCTGATGTTCGCGCTGTTCAAGGCCGGCGCCGTGCCGGTGCTGGTGGACCCCGGCATCGACAGGCGCGCGCTGCGCCAGTGCCTGGGCGAAGCCGAGCCGGAGGCCTTCATCGGCATCCCGCTGGCGGTGCTGGCGCGAAAGCTGCTGCGCTGGGCGCCGGGTGCGCGCACCGTGGTGACGGTCGGGCGGCGCTGGTTCTGGGGCGGGCCGACGCTTGCCGTGATCGAAGCCGCCGGCGCCGGCGCCGGTCCCCAGCTCGCCGACACCGCGCCCGACGACGTCGCCGCCATCCTGTTCACCTCCGGCTCGACCGGCGTGCCCAAGGGCGTGGTGTACCGGCACCGCCACTTCGTCGCCCAGGTCGAGCTGCTGCGCGACGCCTTCGGCATCACGCCCGGCGGCGTCGACCTGCCGACTTTTCCGCCCTTCGCGCTGTTCGACCCGGCGCTGGGCCTGGCCTCGGTCATCCCGGACATGGACCCGACCCAGCCGGCCAAGGCCGACCCGCGCAAGCTGCACGCGGCGATCGAAAAGTTCGGCATCGACCAGCTGTTCGGCTCGCCGGCGCTGATGCGCGTGCTGGCCGACCACGGCCAGCCGCTGCCAACCCTGCGCCGTGTCACCTCCGCCGGCGCGCCGGTACCGGCCGACGTGGTCGCGAAGATGCGCGAGCTGCTGCCTGCCGAGGCCGGCTTCTGGACGCCCTACGGCGCCACCGAATGCCTGCCCGTCGCGGTGATCGAAGGCCGCGAGCTGCAGGCCACGCGCGAAGCCACCGAGCAGGGCGCCGGCACCTGCGTCGGCCTGCCGGTGCCGCCAAATGAAGTGCGCATCATCGCCATCACCGACGACGCCATCCCCGACTGGTCGCAGGTGCAGGAGCTGGGCGCCGAGGCGATCGGCGAGATCACCGTCGCCGGCCCGACCGCCACCGACGAGTACTTCCGGCGCCCCGAAGCCACCGCCCTGGCCAAGATCCGCGAAACCCTGCCCGATGGCAGCCAGCGCATCGTGCATCGCATGGGCGACCTGGGCCGCTTCGATGCCCAGGGCCGGCTGTGGTTCTGCGGCCGCAAGTCGCACCGGGTGCGCACGGCCGAAGGCAGCCTCTATACCGAACAGGTCGAGCCGGTCTTCAACGTACACCCCGAAGTCGCGCGCACCGCGCTGGTCGGGGTCGGCGAACCGGGCCGGCAGCAGGCCGTCCTGTGCGTGGAAATGGCCCCGCACCTGCCGCAGTACGAACACGAGCGAGTGCTCGACGAACTGCGCCACATGGCCAACGGCTTCGTGCACACCGCGCGCATCGCGCACTACCTGATCCACGACGGGTTCCCGGTGGACATCCGCCACAACGCCAAGATCGGCCGTGAAACCCTGGCGGCGTGGGCGGCGAAGGAAATGAAATGGCGGCATTGAAAGTACTGGTCACCGGCGGCGCTGGTTTCCTGGGCCAGGCCCTGTGCCGCGCGCTGCAGGCGCAAGGCCACGTGGTCACCAGCTTCCAGCGCAGCCACTCGCCCGAACTCCAGGCCATGGGCGTGCGCCAGGTGCGCGGCGACCTGGCCGACGCCGCGGCCGTGCACGCGGCGTTGGCCGGCCACGACGCGGTCTTCCACAACGCCGCCAAGGCCGGCGCCTGGGGCAGCCACGACAGCTATTTCGCCGCCAACGTCACCGGCACCCGCAACGTGCTGGCGGCCATGCGCGCCCACGGCATCGGCCGGCTGGTCTACACCTCCACGCCCAGCGTCACCCACAGCGGCCGCAGCCCGGTTGAAGGCGGGAACGAGGCCGACACGCCCTATGGCGAAGGCTTCAAGGCACCCTACCCGGCCACCAAGCTGGTCGCCGAGAAGGACGTGCTGGCCGCCAATGACGCCACGCTGGCAACCGTCGCCCTGCGCCCCCGCCTTATCTGGGGCCCCGGCGACACCCAGCTGCTGCCGCGCCTGGTCGAACGGGCGAAGGCCGGGCGCCTGCGCTTCATCGACGGTGGCCACAACCGCATGGACACCACCTACATCGACAACGCCGCCCAGGCCCACCTGGATGCCTTCAACGCGCTGGCGCCGGGCGCCGCCTGCGCCGGCAAGGCCTACTTCATTTCCAACGGCGAGCCGCGTGAAGTGCGCCGCATCGTCAACGACCTGCTGGCCGCCGCCGGCCAGCCCCCGGTGGACAAGGCCCTTCCCTACGGCGTGGCCTACGCCGCCGGGGCCGTGCTTGAACTGGCCTGGCATGCCCTGCGCCTGAAGGGCGAACCGCCGATGACCCGGTTCCTGGCCGAACAGCTGTCCACGCCGCACTGGTACGACATCTCCGCCGCCGCCCGGGACTTCGGCTACGTGCCCCGGGTGTCCTTGGACGAGGGGCTGGAGCGCCTGGCTGGTTGGTGGGCACGGCGGGGTTAACCCGGCGCTCAGTTTGTTGGCGCGCAGTCAGGATGAACGGGCTAGCTTCATTCCTGCCCGAACCATGCGGGTCCACAAGAACAAAGGAGAGCAACCATGCTCCATTACGCGCTGATCTTTCTCGTCATTGCCATCATCGCCGCGGTCCTGGGCTTCGGTGGCATCGCAGGCACCTCGGCCTGGATCGCCCAGATCCTGTTCGTCGTGTTCCTCATCCTCGCCATTGTGTCCTTCCTCAGGAAGAAGACGTGACGAAGTGCTGAGCCAGCGGGCTGGCGCCTCGTCCGGGCGCCAGCCCGCTAGAATGGCGGCATGACGGAACCCGCCGCTTCCCCCCTCGACGCCCTCAAGCCCCTGGCCGGCCGCGCGCTGGAACAGGCCTTGAACCGGCTGGTCGAACTGGACCCCGATACCGCCGAAGCCCTGCGTGGCCTCGGCGGTCGTCGTATCGGACTGGCGCTTGAAGCGCCGCCCATCGCCCTGGAGCTTGCCGTCGCCGACGGCCGGCTGGTGGTGGGCCCGCCCAGGGACGAACCCGACCTGGGCGTGCGCGCCACGATCTCCGGCGTGCTGTCGCAATTGCCTTTCCTGCGTCCGCCCGGCGCACCGCCGGTGGGCAAGGTGCGCATCAACGGCGACGCCGAACTCGCCCGCCAGCTGCAGCGGCTGGCCCAGCGCTTCGATCCCGACTGGGACAAACCCTTCGCCCAGGCCCTGGGCCCGGTGTTCGGTCCGCAGGCCGCGCGTTTGCTGCGCGATGCCCTAGCCGGCGGCGCGAAGTTCGCGCAGGGCTTTTCCCGCGACGCCGTGGATTACCTCACCGAAGAACGTCGCGACCTGGTCGGCAAGGCCGAGCTGGCCGCCTTCCACGACGACGTGGACGAACTGCGCGACCAGGTCGAACGCCTGGCCGCCCGCCTGGCGCGACTGGCCCCGGAGAACGCCGCATGAGCCCGCTGCGCAGCGCCCGCGGCAGCCTGCGCGCCCTGGGCATCGTGCGCGTGCTGCTGCGCCACCGCCTCGACTCCCTGCTTGAAGACACCGCGGTCGGCGGCTGGCTCTGGCTGCTCAAGCCGATCACGCGCCGCGCCAGCGCCACCGACCTGCCGCGTGGGCAGCGCCTGCGCCTGGCCCTGCAGGAACTGGGCCCCATCTTCGTCAAGTTCGGCCAGGTGCTGTCCACGCGCCGCGACCTGCTGCCGCCGGACATGGCCGAAGAACTTTCGCTGCTGCAGGACCGCGTCGCGCCCTTCCCGGGCGAACTGGCGCGCCAGCGCATCGAAGCCGGCCTGGGCAAGCCCATCGACGTGCTGTACGCCGAGTTCGAAAACACCCCGCTCGCTTCCGCCTCCATCGCCCAGGTGCACGCCGCGCGCCTGCACGATGGCCGCGAGGTGGTGGTGAAGGTGCTGCGCCCCGGCATCCGCCAGCGCATCCGCGACGACATCGCCCTGCTGCGGACCCTGGCCGCGCTGGCCGATCGCCACCATCCTTCGGCGGACAAGATCCGGCCGCAGGAAGTGGTGAGCGAGATCGAATCAACGCTCTACGCCGAACTCGACCTGCAGCGCGAAGGCGCCAACGGCAGCCTTATGCGCCGCACCTGGGCCGACAGCGACGAACTGTACGTGCCCGAGGTGTTCTGGAGCCACAGCAGCGAAAGCGTGCTGACCATGGAACGCGTGCGCGGCATTCCCTCCGACGACGTCGAGGCGCTCGACGCCGCCGGCATCGACCGCAAGGCGCTGGCGGCGCGCGGCGTGCGCGTGTTCTACACGCAGGTCTTCCGCGACAACTTCTTCCACGCCGACGCCCACGCCGGCAACATCTGGGTGGACCTGGACCCGGCACGCAAGGACAACCCGCGTTTCATCGCGATTGATTTCGGGATCGTCGGGCAGCTGACGCGCCGCGACCAGTACTACCTGGCCGAAAACTTCATGGCGATCTTCCAGCGCGACTACCGCCGCATCGCCGAACTGCACGTCGAGGCCGGCTGGATGCCGGCGACGGTGCGCATTGACGAACTCGAAGCGGCCACGCGCGCGGTCTGCGAACCGTATTTCACCCGGCCCCTGAGCGAGATCTCGCTGGGCGAGGTGCTGGTGAAGCTGTTCAAGACCGCCCAGCGCTACGAACTCACCCTGCAGCCTCAGCTGATCCTGCTGCAGAAGACCCTGCTCAACATCGAAGGCGTGGGCCGGCTGCTCGATCCCAAGCTCGACATCTGGGCCGAAGCGCGGCCGGTGCTGGAGAAGATCCTGCGCGAACGTTACAGCCCGGCGACCCTGGGCAACGAATTCCGCAAGCGCCTGCCCGAGCTGATCACCCACGCGCCGGACATGCCGCGACTGGTGCACGAGTTCCTTTCCCAAAGCGTGCGCGGCGAACATTCCCTGCGCATGCGCAGCGAAGACCTGGCGGAACTGGCGCGCATCTCGCGCGCCGGCCAGCGCCAGACCGTCTACGCCATCCTGGGCACCGGCCTGATGATCGTCGCGGCGGTGCTGTACGCGCTGGAAGCCGGCGGCCCCCAGTTCTGGGGCATCCCGGCCGCCGCCGGCATCGCCGGCCTGGGCGCCTTCGGCGCCTTCCTGGCCGCCTGGCCACGCCGATGACCCGGCAAACAATGGGGTCAGAGAACATCAACGTTTCAGACCGCGTTTCAAACGTTAATGTTCTCTGACCCCATTTCCGTGGTTTATGCGGATGAGTGGCTGGCGGTGGTGAACAAGCCCGCCGGGCTGATGGTGCACGACAGCAAGCTCGCGCGCGGCGAAACCGATTTTGCCGCCGATCGGCTGCGCGAACAGTTCGGCCGGCCGGTTTTCCTGGTGCACCGGCTCGACCGCGCCACCAGCGGCTGCCTGCTGCTTGCCTTCGACCGCGACAGCGCTTCGGCACTGGGCCGCAGCCTGATGGCCGAACAGTTCCGCAAGGACTACCTGGCCGTCTGCCGCGGCTGGCCGGCGCCGCCCGAGGGCGTCATCGAACACGCGCTCGACGGTGGCCCGGGCAAACCGGTGAAAAAGCCCGCCGTCACCGACTACCGCACCCTGGCCAGCACGGAAGTGGACTGGCCCAGCCAGCAGCATCCGAGTTCACGCTATGCGCTGCTGTGCTGCAGCCCGCGGACCGGTCGCTTCCGGCAGATCCGGCGCCATCTCAAGCACGTCCACCACCACCTGGTGGGCGACACCAGCCACGGCGACGGTCGCCACAACCTCGCCTTCCGCATGCGCGGCGTGCACAGGATGCTGCTGCATGCCTGGCGGCTGGAGTTCCCGCACCCGGCCGACGGCACGCGACGGGAAGTGACCGCGCCGCTGGACGCGGAGTTCGGCAAGGCCCTGGCCCTGCTGGGCCTGCCCGCGCCATGACGGCTGGCCCATGCCCGCTTCACAAAGCGCTGGCATCGTATATCCGCCAGCCGTCCTTCCCCTGACGAGAATCCCGATGCGCCCGATCCTGTCCTGCTGCGCCCTCCTGCTTTCCCTTGCCGCCGCGCCGGCCGCGCTGGCGCAGTCGGCCGACGACGCCGGCGAGCGGCGCATCATGTCGTCCTCGGCCTTCCTGTCCGGCCACCCGGACCTGCGTTACCGCCTTTCTGGCCTGGACCACTTCCGCAAGGGCGACCACGAGGAAGCGATGGTGCACTTCCGCCGGGCCGCGCGGTATTCCGACAAGCCCTCGCAAGGCATGATCGGCGAGATGTACTGGGAAGGCACCGGCGTCGCCCAGGACAAGGCCCTGGGCTACGTGTGGATGGACCTGGCTGCCGAACGCGCCTACCCGCTGATGCTGGCCAAGCGCGAACGCTACTGGAACCAGCTCGACGCCGACGGCCGCGCGCGCGCGCTGGAAATCGGCCCCCAGCTCTACGCCGAGTTCGGCGACGACGTCGCCAAGAAGCGGCTTGAACGCGAGCTGCGGTTCGCCAAGCGCAACACCACCGGCAGCCGCGTCGGCTCGGTCGGCGCGCTCACCATCGTCATCCCCACGCCGGGCGGCACCGAGGTGGTGGACGGCACGGCCTTCTACGACGAGAAGTTCTGGGACATCGACCAGTACGTGCAGTGGCAGGACACCGACTGGAAGCTGCACGCCGAAGGCACTGTGGACGTAGGCGAGATCATGAGCCTGGACAAGCCGTTGCCGGAAGACGCGCAGGACGACTGATCCGCCGGGAGGCGGGCCGGGGCTTGACTTCATTTTACATGCGTAATAGCTTGGCTATTACAAACGTAAATATGAGGTCCCGCCCATGCACCGGATTGCTTGCTCGCTGCTGATCGCCTCGTCCCTGGCCCTGTCGGCCAGCCCCGCCACGGCCCAGGACCTGCGGGCCGAAGAAGCCCGGATCGTCATGACCTCGGCTTTCCTGGCCGACCACCCCGACCTCAAATGGCGCAAGCGTGGGCTGGAGGCCTACCGGGCCGGGCGCCTGCGCGAGGCGCACGACGCTTTCGTCACCGCCGCCCGCTATGCCGATAAACCCGCCCAGGCGATGCTGGCCGAGATGTACTGGCGCGGGGAGGGCATCGAGCGCGACCGGCCCCGGGCCTATGCCTGGGCCGACCTTGCCGCGGAACGGGCCTGGCCGGACCTGCTGGGAAAGCGGGAACACTACTGGCACCAGCTCAGCCGTCGCGAACGCCAACGTGCGATCGAGGTCGGCCTGCCGCTGCTGCGCGAGTTTGGCGACGACGCCGCCAAACCCCGCATCGAGTCCATCCTCGCCCAGGCGCGCCGGCGCATCACCGGCAGCCGCGTCGGCCACGTCGGCTACCTCAACGTGCGCATGCCCGCCCATGCCGCCGACCCCATGAAGTCCGGCTACGACGTGGACGGCGCCCTCGTCTACGCGGCGAAGTACTACAAGCCCGAGGCTTACTACGCCTGGCAGGAAAAGACCTGGCGTGAAAACGGCGTCGGCCAGGTTGATATCGGCCGCATCGAACAAGAGCCCGACGCGGGTGCCGAGTGAGGGCCGGGCACAGTTTCGGCCCGTCCTGCTGGCTCGGAACCGGGAGACCAGGCATGGCCTTGTTCGCGGCCCTTGCCCTTGCCTCCGGGCTGGCGCTGGCGACGGCCCCGGCACTGGCCAGGCCCAGCCCCGACGACCAACGCCTCGTCGCCCAGTCCGACCTGTTCCTGCAGGCCCACCCGGACCTGCACATGCGTCTTCGCGGCCTGGACAAGCTGGACAAGGGCGAGCTCGACGGGGCGATCGAAGACTTCCGCGAGGCCGCCCGCCACTCCGACAAGCCGGCCCAGGCGATCCTGGCCGAATTGCACTGGACTGGCCGCGGCGTGCCCCGTGACCGCGGCCTGGCCTACGTCTGGATGGACCTGGCGGCCGAGCGTGGCTATCCGCTGATGGTGGCCAAGCGCGAGCAATACTGGCGCGAGCTGGAGCCGGACGAGCGCGAGACGGCGCTGGCCCACGGCGAGGATTTCTACGACCAGTTCGGCGACGCCGTCGCGCGCCCGCGGCTGGAAGTGCTGATGAAGCGGGCGAAGATCAACTTCCGTCGCAGCCGCGCCCACAGCGCCGGCGTGGATGGTGTCAACGTGCTGGTGGGCGACAAGTTCCACCGGATCCGGGGACGCCTGTTCCACGACGAGAAATTCTGGACGCCGGAAGGCTATTTCGCCTGGCAGGACGACCTTGGCCACGGCCGCGGCGAAGGACGCGTGGACGTGGGCGAGGTCGAACAGCTGCCGGGCAATTGATGCCGGCGCCGGACACCGGCGGCGGGGGCGGCGATAATGCCGCCTCGCCCCACCGCCGGACCCGACCTTGGCCAAGCTCTACTTCTACTACTCGGCGATGAACGCCGGTAAGACCACGACGCTGCTGCAAAGCGCGCACAACTACCACGAGCGCGGCATGCGCACGCTGCTGCTCACCCCGAAGCTGGACAACCGCGCCGGCGAAGGCCTGGTGGCCTCGCGCATCGGGCTCCAGGCCCGCGGCACGGTCTTCGGGCGCGAGGACGACCTGCTGGCGATCGCGCGTGCCGACATCGCCGCGCGCGGCGAACTGCACTGCGTGCTGGTGGACGAAGCGCAGTTCCTGTCCAAGCGCCAGGTCTGGCAGCTCACCGAGATCGTCGACCGGCTCGACGTGCCCGTGCTGGCCTACGGCCTTCGCACCGATTTCCGCGGGGAACTGTTCGAAGGCAGCCAGTACCTGCTGGCCTGGGCCGACAACCTGGTCGAGATCAAGACCATCTGCCACACCGGGCGCAAGGCCATCATGGTGGTGCGCGTGGACGAACAGGGCCGCGCGATCACCGACGGTCCGCAGGTCGAGATCGGCGGCAACGAACGCTACGTGTCGGTCAGCCGCGGCGAGTTCAAGAAGGTGATGGCCGGCGAAGGCCACATCGACCTGCAGCAGCCGCGCCTGCCCCTGGGCACGCCCGACTGATCAGCTGCCGCAGCTGGGTGCCAGGGCGGCCAGGTCGCGCCTGAGCCGCTGCCGTTCGGGCATCTGTGCCGCCTGGGCCTGGAGGGTTTGCCCGGCCAGGCGGCGGCCCTGTTCCAGGCGACCCGCGCGGCAGTGCAGTTCGGCCTGAAGCATTTCCACCGGCCAGGCCGACAGCCCGGCGACGACCGGGTGGGCGCGCGCCAGGGTGCGCAGGCTGGCGAGCTGTGATTCGGCGTCGGCGATGCGGTCCTGCTGCAGCGCCAGTCGGGCCTGGGCCAGGCTGACCCAGGCCCGGGCTTGGAGGTCGGACTCGCCCAGGCGGTCGCCGGCTTCGTCGAGCAAACGGCGCGCTTCCGGCGCATTGCCGTCCGCCTGCGCCAGTCCGGCCAGCAGCAGGCGGGCCTGGCTGGCCAGGCCGCGGTCGCGACTGCGCGAAAGCTGCAGGCATTCTTCGGCCAGGCTGCGGGCGTTGTCGCGCAGGGCGCGCGCCTGGCGCACGCGGGCCAGGTCACACAGCACCGACACATGGTGCACCAGCAGGTTGCCGCGCCGGCGCAGCTGCAGGCTGCGCTGAAGGGCTTCGTCGGCTTCGTCCTGGCGATCCTGTTCCCAGGCCACCCGGCCCAATTGGTGCCAGGACCGGGCGACTTCCGGATGGTCGGGGCCAAAGCGCGACAGCAGGCGGTCGTGGGCCGAGCGCAGCAGCTGGTGGGCTTCGGCCAGCTTGCCCACGTCCAGCAGCAGCTCGCCCAGCGGTCGCTGCACGCCGGTGGTCAGCGGGTGGTTCAGGCCGAAGCGGTCGAGCGTGATCTGCAGGGCCTGCCGGTAGGACGACTCGCCTTCGACCGGGTCACCCAGCGCATATTGGTAGCGCCCCAGGTCACGCCAGACCTCGACGCCCAGCGTATTGCGGTCGCCGCCGGCTTCGCGCAGCAGCCCCAGCGACTCCCGCAGGCCGCGCACGGCCTCGTCGTAGCGGCCTTCGTCGGCCAGCAGGCCGGCGAGGTCGGCGCGGCTTTCGGCCTGCAGCGCCTTGTTTTCGCCGCCCTGGATGCGAAGCACCAGCGCCCGTCCGAACAGGTCGCGCGCGACTTCGCGGCCGCCCAGTTCGCGATGGCAGCGGCCCAGCTGCGACAGGAATTCGGCCGAGGCGCGCGGCCCGGCCGTCGCCTGCTGCTGGGCCACCGGCAGCCAGGGCACCAGCGCCCGCACGCAGGTTTCCGGCTGGCCCAGGCTGCGCAGGCTGCGGCCACGCAGCGCGGCCGATTCCACGCCCAGCCGGGCGGGCGCCGAACCTTCCAGCGTGCCCAGGATGTCGGCCTGGCGGTCGAGCAGTTCCAGCGCCTGGCGGTCGTCGCCCAGGCCCTGGCGCAGGCGTGCCACCAGGCCCAGCAGCTCGGCGCGCGCCTGGGGCTGGGTGCGCAGTTCGGTGTCGGCGCGACGCACGCCGGCATCGAGCAGGGTGCGGGCATCAAGCCCGCCGTCGCCGGCCTGTTCGGTGTCTTCGAACAGCGCGATCACGAAGTCCTGCATGGCCTGTGCGCGTCCGGCCTCCTGCAGCGCGACGCGTGTTTGCCAGGCCATGAAGGCCACGGCGCCCAGCATCAGCGCCGTGAACAGGCTGCCGACCACCAGGGCCAGCGAATTGCGCCGGGCGAACTTGAGGCTTCGGTAGCCCAGGCTTTGCGGCCGGGCCTGCACGGGTTCGCCGTCCAGGTGCCGGCGCAGGTCCTGGGCCAGGGCCTCGACCGAGACGTAGCGATCCTCGGGGGCCTTGGCCAGGGCCTTGCACAGGATGTTGTCGAGGTCGCCGGCCAGTTCGCGCGACAGTCGGCGCGGGTTTGGTTCGTCGCGCTCGCGCGCCAGCCGGTAGGCGGCGTGGGAGGCACGGACCGGCTCGGCGCCCAGGATGGCTTCTTCCCAGGCGGCATCGGTGCTGCGCGTCGGGTCGTAGGGCTTGCGGCCGACCAGCAGCTCGTAAAGCACCACGCCCAGCGCGTAAACGTCGGTCATCGTGGTGATGACGCCGTTGCGCAGCTGTTCGGGCGCGGCGTAGTACAGGGTGAAGGCGCGGGTGCCGGTGCCGGTGATCTCGGGGCTGCCGTCCTGCGGTTCGTCGAGCAGCTTGGCGATGCCGAAATCGAGCAGGCAAACCTCGCCGGCGGGCGTGACCATGATGTTGGACGGCTTGAGGTCGCGGTGCACCACCAGGTTGGCGTGGGCGTGGCTGACCGCGGCGCAGACCTGCAGGAAAAGCCGCAGCCGCTGCTGCATCGGCAGCGCCAGCTGCTCGGCGTACTGAGTGATCGGCTGGCCCTGCACGTAGTCCAGCGCCAGGTAGGGCTGGCCGTCGCTGCTGACGCCGGCGTCGAGCAGGCGGGCGATGTGCGCGTGGCCAAGCCGCGCCAGGATCTGGCGTTCGCGGGTGAAGCGCTGGCGCAGGCCGGCGTCGCCCAGGCCCGGGCGCAGCAGCTTCACCGCCACCCGCCGCTGGTAAAGGCCATCGGCGCGCGTCGCCAGCCAGACCTGGCCCATGCCCCCTTCGCCGAGCGGGCGCTCGAGCTGGTAGGGGCCGATCTGCTGGCCGGCCTGGGGCGAAAACAGCGAGGCGTCCACCACCGATTCGGCGAGGAAGTCCGGCCGGTCTTCCTCCAGGGAGATCATCTTGCGCAGTTCTTCGGCCAGCGGCGGATCGACGATCTCGATCTCGGCCAGGCGGCGCGTGCGCGCGGGCGGTTCCAGCTCGATCAGTTCGTCGAGCAGCACCGACAGCGTGGACCAGCGTTCGGTGTCCACCGCGGCGGGGTCCCTGTCAGCCTTGCAGCGCCGCCAGCAGGAACATGCGGGCCTTCTGCCAGTCGCGGCGCACGCTGCGTTCGGAGCGCTTGAGCAGGCCGGCGATCTCGGTTTCCGACAGCCCGGCGAAATAGCGCATCTCGACCACCTGGGCCAGGCGCGGGTCGAGGTCGTTGAGCTTGTTCAGCGCCACGTCCAGACCCAGCATCTCCTCGTCCAGGCGCATGCCGCCGCCGGCGTCTTCGGGCAGGTCGGTGACCCGGTGCAGGTCGCCGCCGCGCTTGACCGCCATGCGCTGGCGCGCGTAATCGACCACGACCGAACGCATGGCGCTGGCGGCGTAGGCGAAAAAGTGGGCGCGGTCCTCGAACTCGGCCTCGGCGCGACCGGCCAGCTTGAGGTAGGCCTCGTGCACCAGGGCGGTGGTGTCGAGCGTGTGGCCATGCTGCTGGCCGCCCAGCTGGCGCCGGGCCATGCCGTGCAGTTCACGGTAGAGCGTGGCCAGCACCCGGTCGAGCGCGGACTTGTCGCCGGCGCGGGCGGCGCTCAACCACTGGGTGATTTCGGCAGTCTCGTTCATGTCTCCCCGGGGCCCGTCTGCGCGGGCTGGGAACACTATAAATGAACATCGCGTCTATCGCTGGCAGCCCGGGCACCAGGCCGTGGCGCGGTTGGCCAGCCGGCCGTCGCGCAGGGTCCGGCCGCAGCGCTTGCAGGCTTCGCCTTCGCGGCCGTACACGAACAGTTCCTGCTCGAAATACCCCGGCGCGCCGTCGGCATTGAGGAAATCGCGCAGGGTGGTGCCGCCCCGGGTGATGGCGTGGGCCAGGATGGCCTTCACGGCGTCGGCCAGGCGCCGGTAGCGTTCGCGGCTGATGGCCCCGGCGGCCCGGCCCGGGGCGACGCCGGCCCGGAACAGGCTTTCGGCGGCGTAGATGTTGCCCACGCCCACCACCACCGCCTGGTCCATCAGGAAGGACTTGACCGGGGCCTTGCGACCGCGGCTGAGGCGGAACAGGTAGTCCCCGTCGAAGGCCTCCGACAGGGGTTCGGGCCCCAGGTGCGCCAGCAGGTCGTGGGTTTCGCCCGCGGGTTGCCAGAGCAGGCAGCCAAACCGCCGCGGGTCGGTGAAACGCAGCACCCGGCCCGAGTCCAGGGCCAGGTCGACGTGGTCGTGGGCCGCCACCGGGGTGCGGGCCGGCAGGACCCGCAGCATGCCCGACATGCCCAGGTGCAGCAGGGCGCTGCCCGGCGCGGTGTCGAGCAGCAGGTACTTGGCGCGCCGGCGTACACCCAGCACGCGCTGGCCGGGCAGGTTGCGCGCCACTTCCGGCGGGATCGGCCAGCGCAGGTCGGGCCGGCGCAGCACTACGCCGGTGATGCGCCGGCCTTCCAGGTGCGGCGCCAGGCCGCGCCGGGTGGTCTCAACTTCGGGCAATTCGGGCATGGCCGAAGTTTGGCAGAGCCGGCCGACACACGCGTCAATTGCGGCACCGGGGCACCGGGGCATAGCCTTGGCCGATGCGCCTTCCCTTTCCGCTGCTGTGCACCTGCCTGGCCCTGGGCCTGGCGATCCTTCCGCTGGCCGCAGGGGCAAGCCCGTCGTCGGGCCCGGTGGAGACCCTGCGCTCGACCCTGGGCACCCTGGCCGATCCCCAGCGCCAGGCCGCCAGCGACAACCTCGATGCCGCGGCGCAGGCCAGCGAGGACACCGCCCGCCTTCGCCAGGAGCTGGCCACGCTGGAAGCGGACATCGCCGCCGCGCCCGAGCGCGCGCGCCGCTTCGAGCGCCAGCTCCAGGCCTCGCCCCGCCAGGCCCTGGCCGCCTGGCAGGACGCGCTGCCGGCCCGCGCCGACATCGAGGTGCTTGAAGGTCTGCTCGAGAACGAGCGCCGCGAGGCCGAAGCCCTGGGCGAACGCATCGCCCGCCTTACCGCTGAACTGGGTGCTGCGCTGGTGCCCGATGCCGGCACCCGCGCCAGCCTCGAGGAACTGCAAAGCCGCCGGGAAGAGCTGGCCGCGCCGGTGGCGGTCGCCGAAGGCGAGCCCGCCGCCCTGGCCGAATCGCGCCGGGTCCGGCAAACGGCCGAACGCGAACGGCTGGACGCCGAACTGGCGCTGCGCCAGGCGCGCGAGACCTCGGCCGCCGTGCGCCAGCGTGCGCAGGAACTTGAGCTGCGCGTGCTGCGTCAGCGCCTCGCCCAGCACGAGCCGCGCCTGCTGTGGCTGCAACAGCGCATCCGCGACCAGTCCCGCGCCAGCCTGCAGGCCGTGGTCGAAGACGTGGACGCCCGCGCCCGCGCCGTGCCGCCCGGCGATGCGGTGCTGGCCGAAGCCGCGGCCACCAACCTAGCACTGGCCGGCGACCTGATGGCCGCCAACGAACAGCTGGCCGAATACCGCCAGCGCCTGGCCACCGGTGAACAGGCCCTCGCCGGCGATCGCGCCGCACTGCGCGACAGCCGCACCCGGCTGGAGCTGGGCGGCAACAGCGAACAGGTCGGCACCTGGCTGTGGGCCATCATGCGCCAGCTCGAGTTCGCCGACGTGCTTGAGGACCGCCTTGCGGACGCCCGCCAGTCCCTGGCCGATACGCGCCTTCGCCTGATCGCGCTGGACGAACGCCAGCGCAACCTGGCCGACGTGGCCGCCCAGGCCAGGGAGCTGCGCGCCGCCGCCGCCGGTCGCGACGAGGACGCCGGACCCGCTGCCCCGGAGGACGGGGCCGATCCGCTCGAATCCTGGCTCGAAGCCCGCCAGGACCTGGCCGCCCGGCTCGAACCCATGCTGTGGCGCCAGGCCGCCACGCTTGAGCAAACCGAACGCGTGCTGCAGGCGCGCCTGAAGACCACCAACGAACTGCGCCAGCTGCTCGACCGCCACTTGCTGTGGATCCGCAGCCACGCCCCGATTGACCTGGCCTGGTTCGCTCGCTGGCCGGCGGCGGCCATGGACCTGGTGAAGCCGGAACGCTTCGCCACCACCGGCCGGCTGCTGGCCCGGTCCATCGCCGAACGCCCGTCGGTGTTCGCGGTGGCGGTGATGGTGGTCCTGCTGCTGGCCCTGCTGCGCCGCCGCGCACGCGGGCACATCGACGCCCTGGGGCAGGGCCTGCGCGACGTTCGCCAGGACCGCTACCGGCGCACCCTCCACAGCCTGGCCTGGACGCTGGTCGCGGCCCTGCCCGGCGCCGCGGTGCTGTGGCTGGGCGGCGAACTCCTGCAGGACGTCGGCGAGCGCGGCAAATACAGCGACTCCCTGGGCCAGGCGCTGCAGGCCCTGGCGTTGCCGGCGTTCACTTTGTCCTTCCTGGACTGGCTGGTGCGCGACCGCGGCCTGGCCCACGCCCACTTCCGCTGGACCCGCCAGCGCCGCGAGGCGCTGCAGGCCTGGCTGCCCGCGCTCAAGGCGGTGCTGTTGCCGCTGTACTTCGTGGTCGCGCTGGCCTTCATCCGCGACCAGGACCTGGCCATCGACGTGCCCGCCCGCCTGGCCCTGGTCATCGCCGGGGTGTTCTCGGCGGTTTGCCTGGCCTGGCTGCTGGGACCGGACCGCATCCGCCACGCCCGCGGCGAAAGCCCCGAGCCGTCCACTTTCCGCAGGATGCTGCGGGTGGTGCTGCCTGCCGGGCTGGCGGCCGGTGCCGTGCTGGCGCTGCAGGGTTACGTCTACTCCACCGCGATCGTGCTCGACGCCCAGTTCGCCAGCGTCGGCGTCTTCATCGCCGTGGCGGTGCTCCATGGCCTGCTGGCGCGCTGGTTCGCGCTTGGCGAGCGGCGACTGGCGCTGCGGCGGCAGGAACAAAAGCGCGAGGCCGAAGCGCAGGCGCAGGCCGAAAACGCGACGCCCGACGAAGGCGGCGGCGAAGCGATCCCGGTGGACCTGGACGAAGACCTGGCGCTGGACAAGGTCAACGCCCAGACCCGGCGCCTGCTGCGCGCGGTGAAGCTGGTGATGCTGGCCGCGGGCCTGGCCTGGGTGTGGGCGGACGTGCTGCCGGCTTTCGCCCGCCTGGACGAAGTGGTGCTGTGGTCGGTGGCGCAGGCCACCGCCGACGGCGGCGACACCGTCATCCCCATCACCCTGATGGCGGCGTTGCTGGGCGTGCTGGCGCTGGCGCTGACCGTGGTCGCCGCGCGCAACCTGCCGGGCCTGCTGGAAATCGGCCTGCTATCGAAGGTGAACATGGACGCGGCCTCGCGCTACGCCATCACCAGCGTCTCGCGCTACGCGATCGTGCTGGTCGGCATCATCGCCGGCCTGGGCCTGCTGGGCCTGCGCTGGGGCCAGCTGCAGTGGCTGGCGGCGGCACTGACGGTGGGCCTGGGCTTTGGCCTGCAGGAAATCTTCGCCAACTTCGTCTCCGGCCTGATCCTGCTGTTCGAGCGGCCGTTCCGGGTCGGCGACGTCATCACGGTCAACAACCTCGATGGCACCGTCACCCGCATCCGCACCCGCGCCACCACCATCCTTGATTTCGACAACAAGGAAATCGTGGTGCCCAACAAGACCTTCATCACCGGCCAGCTGGTGAACTGGACCCTGAGCGACGAAACCACCCGCATCGTGGTGAAGGTGGGCGTGGACTACGGCACCGACCCGGCCCTGGTGCACCGCCTGCTGATGCAGGCCGCCAGCGAGAACCCGCGCGTGCTCGAGACACCGCCGCCGCGCAGCTGGCTGCTGGAGTTCGGCGCCAATTCGCTGGATTTCGAGCTGCGGGTGTTCGTGGGCGGCATCGTCGACCGGCTGGCGGTGCGCAACGAGCTGAACGTACGCCTGGTCGAACTGTTCGCCGAAAACGACGTCGGCTTTGCCTTCCCGCAGCTCGATGTTCATGTTCGCGACCTGCCGCCGGCGCCGTCCGGCCCGGGCGCGGCGCCTGGGCCGGGCCCGGCGGCCGGACCCGCCGCGCGGCCCGACGCCGCCGGCTGAACGCGGGGCTGAACCCCCGGTTCAGGCCCGCGCCCTTGCAGGCTTTCCGGGGCGCCCCCATACCAAGGGGGAGGGTGACGGCGCCGCTTCCGGCGGGCATCATCATCGTGCTGCAAGCCCCGCGTCCGTTCCCTGGAGTTTCCGATGTCCCCCGAGTTCTTCGACTGGCTGGCCCGCGGTTTCACGCAGGCAAGCTATTGGCAGATGGCCGGCTATTTCCTGGTGGTGACCCAGCTCACCATCATGACGACCACCCTCTACCTGCACCGCAGCGCCGCCCACCGCGGCGTCGATTTCCATCCGGTGCTCACGCACTTCTTCCGCTTCTGGGCCTGGCTGACCACCGCCATGGTCACCAAGGAGTGGACGGCCGTGCACCGCAAGCACCACGCCAAGTGCGAAACCGCGGACGACCCGCACAGCCCCCGCTACAAGGGCATCAACCAGGTGCTCTGGCGCGGCGTCGAGCTCTACCAGGAAGCGCGCCTGGACAAGGACATGCTTGAAAAGTACGGCAAGGGTTCGCCGGACGACTGGATCGAACGCAAGCTCTACACGCGCATCCCGTCGCTGGGCCCGAGCCTGATGCTGTTCATCAACCTGGCCCTGTTCGGCATCCCGGGCATCGCGATCTGGGCGCTGCAGATGGCCTGGATCCCGTTCTGGGCCGCCGGCGTCATCAATGGCCTGGGCCACTGGTGGGGCTACCGCAACTTCGACACCGCCGACACCGCGACCAACCTGACGCCGTGGGCGTTCTGGGTGGGCGGCGAAGAGCTGCACAACAACCACCATGCCTTCCCCAGCTCCGCCAAGTTCGCGCTGCGCAAGTACGAGTTCGACATCGGCTGGGCGGTCATCCGCGGCCTGCAGGCCGTCGGCCTGGCCAAGGTACTGCGCGTCGCACCCGAGCTGGACGTGCGCCCGAACATCCAGGTGCCCGATGCCGACACGATGCGCGCGATGATGGCGCATCGCTGGCAGGTGGCCACCGACTACTACAAGCTGGTGCTCAAGCCGCACCTGCAGGCCGAGGCCGCCGACCTGCCGGGTCGCCTGCGCCGCGCCTTCCGCAGCGAGGGCAAGTGGCTCAGCGACGACAAGCGCGAGCGTTTCAACGCCTGGATCGCCGAACGTCCGAATACCGCGCGCCTGATGGAGTTCCGTGCCCGCCTGCTGGCCATCTACGAGATCAAGAGTGCCGAGGCCGGCACCAAGATGGAGGCCCTGCGCGCCTGGTGCGCCGAGGCCGAAGCTTCGGGCATCCGCCAGCTCGAGGAGTTCTCGCAGCGCCTGAAGGGTTATTCGATGGTGCCCGCGCGCGCCTGAGCCCTGCTGCATCCACTGGTCCCGCAAGGCCCGCTTCGGCGGGCCTTGCTTTTTTGCGGCCCAGGTATGCCTTATCGTGCACCCAGGCATCGGCGCAAGGATCCTGGTCATGGCCCGGGTGGTGCTCGCCCCCGCATTGTCTCGCCGCCTGCCCGGGCAAGGGGCTGACCGGGAGCTGGCCCTCGAACTGCCTGGCAGCACCGTCGCGCAGGTGCTCGAGGCCTTGTTCGCGCAGCTTCCGCTCCTGCGCGGCTACGTCGTGGACGAGCAGGGTGCACCCCGCCGCCACATCGCGCTGTTCATCAACGGTGATGCGCTGCAGCCGAAAAACGACCTCTCGCGCCCTGTCGGCGGGGATGCGGAAATCTACGTGATGCAGGCCCTGTCGGGAGGCTGACATGTCGGACACGCTGCTGGTTTCGACCCGCAAGGGTTTGTTCGTCCTCGAACGCGGTGACGACGGCTGGACCATCGCCCAGGTTGCCTTCCTCGGTGACAAGGTCGCGCTGGCGTTGGCCGATCCGCGCGATGGCGCCTGGTATGCCGCGCTCGACCTGGGCCACTTCGGCGCGAAACTGCAGCGTTCGACCGATCGTGGCCGCAGCTGGACGGAAGTGGCGGTGCCCGCCTACGGCCCGGACGACACGGTGGCCACCGGCGACGGCAAACCGCCGAAACCGGCGACGCTGGAACTGATCTGGTCGCTGGAGGCCGGCGGCGCCGCACAGCCCGGCCGGCTCTGGGCCGGCACGCTGCCGGGCGGCCTGTTTCGTTCCGACGACTGCGGTGAAAGCTGGCAACTGGTGCGTGCGCTCTGGGATCGCCCCGAACGCGCAGGCTGGTTCGGCGGCGGTTACGACGCGCCCGGCATCCATTCGATCTGCGTGGATCCGCGCGATGCGCGCTGCCTGCGGGTGGCGGTGTCCTGCGGCGGCGTCTGGCGCAGCGACGATGACGGTGAAAGCTGGCGCGTCAGCTGTGAGGGCATGTTCGCCGAGTACATGCCGCCGGAGCGCCGCTTCGACCCGGCCATCCAGGATCCCCACCGCATGGTGCAGTGCGCCGCGGCGCCCGACACCCTCTGGGTGCAGCACCACAACGGCGTATTCCGCAGCGACGACGGCGGCGAATCCTGGCACGAGGTTCCGGCGGTCAGGCCGTCGGTGTTCGGATTCGCGGTGGGCGTGCATCCACGCAAGCCCGGCACGGCCTGGTTCGTACCGGCGATCAAGGACGAACGCCGGGTCCCGGTGGATGGCCGCCTGGTGGTGGCCCGGACCCGGGACGGCGGCGACAGTTTCCAGGTGCTGGCCGCGGGGCTCCCGGAGGTTCCGGCCTATGACCTGGTCTACCGGCACGGGCTGGCGGTGGATGGCGGCGGCGACCGGCTGGCCATCGGCTCGACCACCGGCGGCCTGTGGACCAGCGACGACCAGGGCGAGCACTGGGCGGGGCTGCCGGCGCGCCTGCCGCCGGTGCATGCCCTCACCTTCGCCTGAAGCCGGGGCCGCGAGGCAGGCGGACGCCAGTCCTGCGACAATGCCGCCCCTCCGGCGGTTTGCCGTGCCCACCTTCTGCCTGTTGCCATGACTGATTCGCCCTCCTTTCCGCCCGCCAGCGGCGCCGACCTGCTGGCGCGGCTGCGCGCCGCCGCCGACCTGCTCGATGCCGTCACCGCCGACCGCGCCGCCTTCGAGGCCCTGCCGGTGGAAGAACAAAAGCGCCTGAAGGCGGCGGTGAACCGTTTCCACAACCCCGACCCCATCGACCACCGCAAGCGCCGCCGCGAAGCCAGGCGCGCGGTCGTCAAGGAACGCAACGCACACGACGACGCGGTGCTTGCCGCCACCGGTATCCGCGAACTGCGCAGCAAGCCGGTCTTCCAGACGCCGAACTACTTCCCACCCTCGAAGGCGCCGGTGGACCACATCACCGACGACCCGGCGCGCGAGACGATCGAGCCGCAGCACTGTTACGTGTGCAAGGAAAAGTACACGCGCATCCACCACTTCTACGACCAGATGTGCCCGGCCTGCGCGGACTTCAATTTCCTCAAGCGCACCGAAAGCGCGGACCTGACGGGCCGCGTGGCGCTGCTCACCGGCGGCCGCGTCAAGATCGGCTACCAGGCCGGCCTGAAGCTGCTGCGCGCCGGCGCCTCGCTGATCGTCACCACGCGCTTCCCGCGCGATTCCGCCGCGCGATACGCCCAGGAGCCGGACTTCGCCGAGTGGGGCCATCGCCTGGAAGTCTTCGGCCTGGACCTGCGCCACACGCCCAGCGTCGAAGCCTTCTGCCAGACCCTGCTGGCCACGCGCGAGCGCCTGGACTTCATCATCAACAACGCCTGCCAGACCGTGCGCCGCCCGCCGGCGTTCTACGCGCACATGATCGCCGGCGAAACCGCCGCCCACGGCGACATGCCACAACACGTGCGCAAGCTGCTGGGCAGCTACGAAGGCCTGCGCGGCTACGACCTGGTGGCCGACGCCAACACCCTGGCGCACGACGCCGCGGCGCCCGGCCTGACCCGCGCCGCCGAGCTGTCGCAGGTGCCGCTGCTGGCCGAGGAACTGCTGGGCCAGCAGCACCTTTTCCCGGAAGGCCGGCTCGACCAGGACCTGCAGCAGGTGGACCTGCGCGGCCGCAATTCCTGGCGTCTTCAGATGCACGAGGTGCCGTCGGTCGAGCTGCTGGAAGTCCAGCTGGTGAACGCCGTCGCGCCCTTCCTGATCAATGCGCGCCTCAAGCCCCTGATGTTGCGAACGCCCGAACGCGACAAGCACATCGTCAACGTGTCGGCGATGGAGGGGCAGTTCTACCGCAACTTCAAGACCACCCGGCACCCGCACACCAACATGGCCAAGGCCGCGCTGAACATGATGACGCGCACCTCGGCGGCCGATTACCACGGCGACGGCATCCACATGAACGCCGTGGACACCGGCTGGGTGACCGACGAAGATCCGCTGGAAATCGCCGAGCGCAAGACCCGCGAGGAGCGCTTCCACCCGCCGCTGGACATCGTCGACGGCGCCGCGCGCATCGTCGACCCGATCATCGATGGCTTCAACACCGGCCGGCACGTGTGGGGCCAGTTCCTCAAGGACTACCGCCCGACCGATTGGTAATGCCTCGCGCAGGCGCGCCTTCAGTCCCGAGCTCCGGGTCTTGGCCTTTAGCCAAGCAAAGCGTCGCCCCCGCTCGTTTCGCGAGTGGAGGCGCCGCGCCTTCGCCCCGACCGACACGCCGTGAACCCATCCATGGGGGCTCATCGTCGACATCCATGTCTCCGATGGTCGGCCGGGGCGAAGACGCGACACCTCCTCAACGCCACGTGGTGGCCGGTGGGCAAGCAGTCTTTCGGCAAATCGAAGCATCGGCGCATTCGTTCCAGGCAAGCGAGCGCGCGTTGCGCTCTGCGCTCTAGATCTCCTGTCGGCCCCGGTGTTCATTCAAGGAGGTAGCGTGCAGTCGCCCTGACCGACCATCGGAGACATGGATGTCGACGATGAGCCTACAGGGACGTACTTGCGGCGTGTCGGGCAGGGCGACTGCACGCTGCCTCCACTCGTGAAACAACCGGTGGCGACACTTGGCCGTAGGCCAAGGGCAGAAGATTCGCGCCTGAAGGCGCTCCTACAGGGGGGCGTTGGCGGGCAGCACCAGCCAGCCCTGGCTGTAGAACAGCATGTACAGGCCGATGCGCAGGGCCAGCAGGAGGATGAAGGCGTACCAGCCCAGGTGCGAATGCGGCACCACCCGGCCCAGGGTGGCGCGCAGCGGTGCCAGCACCGGCCACAGCGCCCAGGTGAAGAGCCGGTAGACCGGGTTCTTCATCGGGTCCCCGGGAATCAGCAGGCGCAGCACGCCGCGGCCGATCAGGGTCCACATCAGCACCGCGATCACGAAACTCAGCAGGGTGTAGGTCGTCAGCATCTTCCGATTCTAGTCAGTAATCGCCGGTCAAGAAAAAGGCGCCGGTGCGGGCTGCACCGGCGCCCGGGGTTGCCGCGGCCTTCGGGGAGGAAGGCCGCGGCGGCCGCCATTACCTGGCGAGCTTCGGGTAGCGCAGGTCCTCGACCATGTCCTTGGTCTCCTGCGACGGCTCGGCCGTCATCAGGCTGACCGCCCAGATGGTCAGGAAGCCCAGCGGGATGCCGAAGATGCCGGCCGACACGTCCTTGATGCCCAGCCACGGGGTCATGCCCAGGAACTTCACGTTCACCAGGTAGAACAGCGTGAGCCCGAAGCCGACCAGCATGCCCGCCACCGCACCGGCCTTGTTCGCCCGTTTCCAGAAGATGCCCAATACCAGGGCAGGGAAGAACGAGGCCGCGGCTATCGAGAAGGCCCAGGCCACGATCGACAGGATCGTCGCCGGTGCGTGCGAGGCCGCGTAGGCCGCGATCGCCGCCACACCCAGCAGCAGGATGCGGGCCACGGTCAGGCGCTTCTTCGCCGTCGCGTTCGGGTTGACCATCTTGTAGTACACGTCGTGGGACAGCGCGTTGGAGATCGTCAGCAGCAAGCCGTCGGCCGTCGACAGCGCCGCCGCCAGGCCACCGGCGGCCACCAGGCCGGCGACGACATAGGGCAGGCCGGCGATTTCCGGGGTGGCCAGCACGATCGCGTCGGCGTTGAGCATCAGCTCGGCCAGCTGCAGGATGCCGTCGCCGTTGCCGTTGGCCACGCAGCCCTTGATCGTCGCCGCCGCATTGGTGGCGTCACACACCGACACCAGGCCCACCTGCGTCCACGAAGCCACCCAGGCCGGGAGCGTGGCGATGGACTGCCCGATCACGTTGGAATAGACCTCGAGCTTGGCGAACGCCGCGTAGGCCGGCGCCGTGAAGTACAGCAGGAAGATGAAGAACAGCGACCAGCCCACCGACTTGCGGGCTTCCTTGACGCTGGGCGTGGTGAAGAAGCGCATCAGGATGTGCGGCAGCGCGGCCGTGCCCACCATCAGGCAGAAGGTGAGCGCCATGAAGTTGACGATGTCGTTCTTCACGAAGGGCGTGGAATGCCCGGCGGTCACGCCCAGCTGCTGTTCCAGCACGGCGATCTGCTGCAGCACCTCGCCGTAGGCCAGCTGCGGCACCGGGTTGCCGGTGACCTTGATCGACAGCCAGACCACGGGCACCAGGTAGGCGATGATCAGCACGATGTACTGCGCCACCTGGGTCCAGGTGACCGCACGCATGCCGCCCAGCAGCGAACACACCAGCACGCCGATCAGGCCCACCCAGACGCCGGTGGCCAGGTCGATGCCCAGGAAGCGGCTGGTGATGATGCCGGCGCCGTAGATCTGGGCGATCACGTAGGTGAAGCTGGCCGTGATGGCGCAGACGATGCCGATGGTGCGCGGCAGGTTGCCGCCGTAGCGGGTGCCCAGGAAGTCCGGGATCGTGTACTGCCCGAACTTGCGCAGGTAGGGCGCCAGGAACAGCGCCACCAGCACGTAGCCGCCGGTCCAGCCCATCACGAAGGCCAGGCCGTCGTAACCCTGTGCGTACAGGGTGCCGGCCATGCCGATGAAGCTGGCGGCCGACATCCAGTCGGCGCCGGTGGCCATGCCATTGTACAGGGCGGGCACGCGGCGTCCGGCGACGTAATACTCGTCGGTTTCCGCGGTGCGGCTCATGATGCCGATCATCGCGTACAGGCCGATGGTCGCCGCCATGAACACGTAGCCGATCCAGACGTTGGGCAAGCCCATCTGTTCGGCGATGGCCAGGACGATCACGAAGGCGAGGAAGCCGCCCGTGTACATCCCGTAGATCTTCGGGAGCCGGCTTACGAAGTCTCCGGACATGGGTCAGCCCTCCTCGGCCACGCCGAACTCGCGATCCAGCCGGTTCATGTACCAGGCATAGAAGACGATCAGCGCCACGTAAACGATCAATGCTCCCTGCGCGCCCATGTAGAAGGCGAACGGGAAGCCCAGGAAGGTGAACTGATTCAGCGGGACTGCGAAAAAGATCACCACGTAGGTAACGACGAACCAGATCGACAGCAGGATTGCCGTGACCCGGAGGGTTCGGCGCCAGTACTCCTGGCGCCGTTCTTCGGTAACGGGATTGCTCATGGTCTTTGCCTCCCGGCGCAGGGTCAGAAGCTGTACTTGACGTGCATGTGCAGGCGGCGAAGGTCGCCGTCGGCACCGCTTTCGAGTTCACGGTTGCCCCAGATCAGCTCGGCGCCGATGTCGATCTTGGGCAGCGGCGAGTAGATGAGGTTGGCGTGGAAGGACCGGGCCGATTCGGTGACGCCCAGCCCCGTCAGCAGCGGATCGTTGTCGAACTGCGCCATCGAATAGAACAGGTTGCCGCGAAGCTTCGGGCTGAAGGCGTGGCGCCAGGCGATGAAGCCGCCGTAGCCGTCCAGGGCCTCGAGTGACCCGTCGGCCGCCGTCATGGCATCCGGGCCCAGGCCGAACGCGAGGTAACGGCCCAGGCCGCTGCCGCCGCTGATCATGTAGCGGATGTCGTCGTTGGCCCCGACGTTCCACTTGCCCGAAACGCTGAGCGCGAAGGCGCTTTCGCTTTCGCTGGTGGTCGCGGTTTCATACTTGAGCTGCCGCGCCAGGCCGGCCACGGTGAAGTGGCCCCAGCTGGCCTTGTGCAGGTAGCGCAGGGTCACGTCGGGCAGGGAGTTGTCGTCGCTGGCGCCACGTGCGCCGGTCAGGTGCGCGGCGTAGGTGGTTTCCGGGTTTTCCAGCGAGAACGACCACGGGCCGCTGGTGTAGCGCAGCTGCGGCTGCCGCACGAAGATCGTGCCTTCGGTCGGGCCGACGAAGTCCACCGCGTCGGGCAGCGCGCCCGCGTCCTGGAAGTTCGACCAGGTCTGGCCGGCCAGCCACTTGTCCCAGCTGACGTAGGCGTGGCGGATGGTCACGCCGTAGGTGTTGGTGGCGACCTCGTTGCCCAGTGCGCCGCCGAACAGGTCCATTTCCAGGTAGGCCTTGAGCTTGTGGCCGTCCAGGTCGGTGTCGGCGCCGAACCAAAGGCGCGAGAACTGGATATGCGAATCCAGGTCCGCCCCGTCTTCGTCCACGCCACCCACCGGGATCGTGCTTGGCACGTAGAACAGGCGGCCGGTCGAACTGTCGGGGATCTCGCCATCGCTGGTGTCGGTGTACATCGAATCGAACTTGATGAAACCGCCGAAGCTGAAGCGGGTGCCCGGGTTGGCACCGGGCATGATCGTGCCGGCCTGGATCGGCTGGGCCGGCGGCGCCGGCTTGGCGGCTTCGGCGGCTTTTTGTGCATCGAGTTCGGCCTTCAGGCCCTGCACCATCGCTTCTAGCTGGGCGATGCGGGCTTCCAGGTCCTGCGCGCCGGCGTCCTGCGCCAGCGCCTGTCCCGGCACGGCGATCGCCATCAAGACGGCGAGCGCCAGCGCGGAACGCGCGTAACGTGTGTGTCGGTTCATCTTTCCCCTCCCGGAAATCCGAACGGTTGGCCCCAATGGCCGGCCGAGTCTGTGACGGCGCGAGGGAGGGGGCCATTCGCCATTGGTCTAAATCCGGGGTGCTTTAGACCAAGGTCTAATTGGGCGTCCGCGGGGCTGGCCCAGAATGGCCGGCAGGCGAGTAATCTTGTTCAAGAACCACCGTGGCCGCGCGCCGCAGGAGCCCCCATGTCCGAGCGAATCGTTCCCGTCCCCCCGGCCTTCGAGGCCGCCGCCGCGCTGCGCCGCGATGACTACGAACGGGCTTACGCCAATTCGGTGCGCGACCCCGAGGCCTACTGGCGCCGGCACGGCCAGCGCGTGCAGTGGACCAAGCCTTTCTCTCGGGCCAAGGACACCAGCTTCGACGTCAAGGACTTCCATGTCCGCTGGTTCGCCGACGGTGAACTCAACGTCGCCGCCAACTGCCTCGACCGCCACCTGGCCGACCGCGGCGACAAGGTCGCCATCATCTGGGAGCCCGACGACCCCAAGGCGGCGCCGCGTCGCATCACCTACCGCGAGCTGCACGCCCAGGTCTGTCGGCTGGCCAATGCGCTCGAAGCCCTGGGCGTGGCCAAGGGCGACCGCATCACCATCTACCTGCCGATGATCCCGGAAGCCGCGGTGGCCATGCTGGCCTGCGCGCGCATCGGTGCGATCCATTCGGTCGTGTTCGGCGGCTTTTCCCCCGATTCGATCGCCAACCGCATCGCCGACTGTTCCAGCAAGCTGGTGATCACCGCCGACGAAGGCCTGCGCGGCGGCAAGTCGATCCCGCTCAAGGCCAATGTCGACGAAGCGCTGGCCAGGCCCGGCACCAACAGCGTCGAAACCGTGCTGGTGGTCCGCCACACCGGCGGCGGCGTGCCCATGCAGATGCCGCGCGACCGCTGGTACGACGCGGTGGTCGACGCCCAGCCGGCCACGCACGAGGCCCGGCCGATGAACGCCGAGGACCCGCTTTTCATCCTTTACACCTCGGGCAGCACCGGCAAGCCCAAGGGCGTGCTGCACACCAGCGGCGGCTACCTGGTGTGGGCCAGCTACACCCACGAATGCGTGTTCGACCTCAAGGAAGACGACGTCTTCTGGTGCACCGCCGACGTTGGCTGGGTCACCGGCCACAGCTACGTGGTGTACGGGCCGCTGGCCAACGGCGCCACCTCGGTGATGTTCGAGGGCGTGCCGACCTATCCCGATCCGGGCCGGTTCTGGGAGGTGTGCGACCGCCACCAGGTGACGATCTTCTACACCGCGCCCACCGCCATCCGCGCGCTAATGCGCGAAGGCGACGCGCCGGTGAAGAAGCACTCACGCAAGTCCATCCGCCTGCTGGGCACGGTCGGCGAACCGATCAATCCCGAAGCCTGGGAGTGGTACAACCGCGTTGTTGGCGAAGAACGCTGCCCCATCGTCGACACCTGGTGGCAGACCGAAACCGGCGGCATCCTGATTTCGCCATTGCCCGGCGCGATTCCCGCCAAGCCCGGTTCGGCGACGCTGCCGTTTTTCGGCGTGCAGCCGGCCCTGGTGGATGCCGAAGGTCGTGAACTGCACGGCGCGGCGGAAGGCAACCTGGTGCTCAAGGATTCCTGGCCGGGCCAGATGCGCACGGTTTACGGTGACCACCAGCGTTTCATAGACACCTATTTCAAGACCTACCCCGGCATGTATTTCACCGGCGACGGC
Source organism: Arenimonas soli (assembly GCF_014643775.1). Lineage (GTDB taxonomy): Bacteria > Pseudomonadota > Gammaproteobacteria > Xanthomonadales > Xanthomonadaceae > Arenimonas > Arenimonas soli. The sequence continues at coordinate 199,832 of NZ_BMKC01000002.1, read as the reverse complement.
TGCCGGCGCGATGCCGACGGCTATTACTGGATCACCGGCCGGGTGGACGACGTCATCAACGTCTCCGGCCACCGCATGGGCACGGCCGAAGTGGAAAGCGCGCTGGTGGGCCACCCGGCCGTGGCGGAAGCGGCGGTCGTCGGCGCGCCGCACGACATCAAGGGGCAGGGCATCTACGCATACGTCACGCTGAAGGCGGGCGTCGAGGCCGATGATTCACTCCGCAAAGAGCTGATCGCCCACGTACGGCACGAGATAGGGCCGATCGCGGCGCCGGACTGGCTGCAGTGGGCGCCGGGACTGCCCAAGACCCGCAGCGGCAAGATCATGCGCCGCATCCTGCGCAAGATCGCCGAGGCCGGGCCCGAGGGTGTCGATCGCGGCACGCTGGGCGACACGTCCACGCTGGCCGACCCGGCGGTGGTGGATTCGCTGGTGAACGAGCGCCAGGTCCGCTGACGATGAATGGCGCCGCGCCCACCATCCTGGTCGCGGACGACCACCCGCTGTTCCGCGAAGCCCTCAAGGGCGCGGTGTCGCGCCTGCTGCCGGGCGCGCACCTGGTCGAATCCGACAGCGCCGACGCGCTGTTCGCCAGCGCCGAGGCGCATCCCGACGCCGACCTGGTGCTGCTGGACCTGAACATGCCGGGCGCCCACGGATTCAGCGCCCTGGTGCACCTGCGCGCGGTGCAGCCGCAGCTGCCGGTGATCGTGGTGTCCGCGCGCGAAGAGGCCGGCGTGGTCAGGCGTGCGCTCGACCACGGCGCGGCCGGCTTCATCCCCAAGTCGTCCGATCCGGGCACGATCCGCGACGCGATCGCCGCCGTGCTCGACGGCGGCCACTGGGCGCCACAGCAGGCTGAACACGCCGAAGGCCTGGCGCCGGAAGAAGCGCAGATCGCCGCCCGCCTGCAGGAACTCACGCCCCAGCAGTTCCGCGTGCTGGGCATGCTGGGCAGCGGCCTGCTCAACAAGCAGATCGCCCACGCACTGGGTGTTTCGGAGGCCACGGTGAAGGCCCACATGACCGCCATCCTGCGCAAGCTCGGGGCCAGCAACCGCACCCAGGCCGTGCTGATGGCCGGCCGGCTGGCCGTGGATCCCGAGCCGGCGGGCGCGGGCGACTGACGGCCCCTTGCTCGTGTGCTAGTGGCATAGGTTGGTCTAGCCCGGCGACCGGGAACCGCCCTACAGTCAGCTTCCCGGCACCGGCCGGACCACGGGCGCCCGCCATGTCGCAGATTCGTCGCTTCTTGCGTGTGGTCGGCCAGCTCCTTCTGGCCATGGTGGCCATCGTTGGCACTGCGCTCGCGTTCCGCTGGTTGCTGTATCCGGTCCTTCTTTGGGTCTTCGATCCCGGCCCGGGCCTGGCAACGCAGGTCAAGCGGTTCGGCATCCTGTTTTCGGCGACCTTTGGTTACTGGCTCTACGTGCGTTTCCTACGCAAGCGGGCCGTTGCCGAATTGCGGCCCGCGGTCGCCGGTGCGGCGCTCGGCGGCCTGGCTGGAGCCGCGCTGATCAGCCTGGTGCTGCTGCCGCTGTTCGTATTGGGCATCTACCAGGTCACCGTGCACCAGGGGGCGTCGTGGAGTCTGCTCGAGGTCGCCGGCTTCCTGCTGGTGGCGGCGATGCTGGAGGAACTGGTTTACCGCGGGGTGCTGTTCCAGACCCTGGAGACGGCCTGGGGCACGCTGCCGGCGCTGTGCCTGCAAGCGGTGGTGTTCGGCGTGGTCCATCTGGAGAACGTGTTCGCGGTGGACGGCACTGCCTGGGACATGGCCGCGACCGTGGTTTCCGTCACCCTGCTCGGTGCGATGTGGGCCCTGATCTTCGTGCTGTTCCGGAACCTCTGGATTTGCGGACTGAACCACTTCGCCTGGAACTTCACCATCCTTTGCAGCGGCGTGCCGCTCTCGGGCATCGACGACTGGCGCGATGCCGCGCCGGTCCGGACCGAATACCGCGGGCCCGATTGGCTGACTGGTGGCTTGTTCGGCCCGGAGAATTCGCTGTTGACCCTGGTGGTGGTGGCACTGGTGGTCGGCGTGCTTCTGCACTTCGCCAGGAGGCGGGGACGGCTGCTCGGCGCTGTGGCCAGGGTCCACGGGCGTTGACCGCCTGGCGGTTGATCCGCAGGCCGGCAGCAGCGACGACGTGGCCTAACGCAGGCTGACCGGCGGTGTCCGGGTCATGCGAGGCTCAGTCTGGGGGTGCCGGGCTCTGGCAAGCTCAAGGCCTGTACCCAGGAGCTGCCGCCATGTCCGACATTCCCGTCACCGGCGAAGTGTCCAACAGCAAGCTCGCCGCTGTTTTCGACAGTGAGTCCGTCGCCCGCGCCGCCGTCGCCGAGGTCGTCGCCGAAGCCGGCCTCGAGCCCGCCCAGGTGAAGCTGGTCACCGACGACGAACCCCATCCCAATATCAAGCTCGAGCCGGAAGGCCAGGGCATCTGGCGCACGATCATTCGCGCCCATGCCTGGCTGGGCGGCGCCGGCGTCGTCGTGGGCTTGCTGGTCTTTTCCGCGATGATGTGGATGGACGTGCCGGCCATCGCGGCCTCGCCCTGGACGTCCTTCGCCGTCTTCGTGGTGTTCGGCGGAATCGCCGGCCTGCTGGTCGGTGGCCTGGTGTCGCTGCGGCCCGACCACGACCGCTACGTGCTGGCCACGCAGGAAGCGATGGCCGAGCACAAGACCACCGTGCTGGTGCACGCGCTTTCGCCCGGGCAGGGCGATCGCGCCGCCCGGGTGTTGGCCGGGTTGGGAGCGAAGGTGACGCGCACCCTGTGAATCCCTGCGGGCTGCGTCAGGGCACGCAGCCCTGCGTGGTCCCGGGGCCACCGAGGGGGCGCGCCGCGTCCACGGCGCTCCACCAGCCAGGCAGGGCCGGGACATAAACGCCGTCGATGTCCACCCGCATCGTTTGATTGCCGAACAGGCGCGAGTAGGTACCCACCGTGCGGCGTGCCGGTGCCCCCGCCCTGTCGCAGAGCGGGCAGAAACCCTGCAGTTGCTCGAGGTCCAACGCCCGGTCGGCGCTGCCGGATCCCGGGCCCTCGGCGATCAGGAACCGCGGCCGGCCCTGCGCGTCATAAACGAAGGCGAGGTGCATTTCGTAGTCCGGCCAGAGCTGCACGCTGTAGCCGGTGCCGGCGCGCACAGGGTCGAACCAGTGCGAACTGGCGTCCAGCGGTGAACCGCCAATGCTGGGACAGCCACGTCCCAGCGAAGCCAGCGGTTCCGAACCGGTTTCGCCGTCGAGTGTCCAGGTGAACCGGAAGGCATCGGAGCCGGTCGGGGTTACGGTGGCTTCGCCCACCTGCACGATGTGCTGGGTGCTGCCGTTCCAGGCCGTGCGGTAGATCGGCGAGGTCCACAGGCCGTCCGCGCCCGGTGCCGGTGCCTGCAGGTACAGCCAGGTCGGCGTGCCGTCCTGGAAGTAGGTGTACCACAGGCCCACCCACTGGTCGGCGGCCGGGTAAAGCACCAGGCCGTGGCCGCCGCGCGCGGAGTTGAAATAGCTGCCCGGCCGCACCTCGGGCGCAACCGCGGTGATGGTGGCGGTGATTTCAACCGATGCCGGCGCGGTGCCCGTGTTGTCGACCACCGCGTACCAGCGTCCCGGCGCGGGCGCAAAGACCACTGTGTCCTCGTCGCCTCCCGCGCGGGTGGACGAGGCGGCAGCGGTCGCGACGGGGGGAGCGTCGTCGATGCGCGGCGACGAGCCGGGGCCGGCCGGCACCAGGTACAGATCCACCGGGTCCGTGCTGCGGGTCTGCACCGCCAGCGTCGACGCACCTGCCGGCACATCCACCAGCACCCGTTGGTGGGCGCTGCCGGCCGGCAGCGCGAGCGCTTGCGGCCGCGCGTTGGCCAGGGCGATCGGCGCGTCGGGTCCCGGCAGGTCCGCCCGGGTCAGGCGGACCGGCACCAGCGCGCCGGGATCGTCGCCGGTGGTGCGCACGCGCAGGTAGCCGACGCGGCGCCCGCCCGGCAGGAATCCGGGGTCGTTCCAGGCCAGGCGAAGGGCGAAATGTTCGCCGTTCCGCAGTTGCCCGGGACCGGTGGCCACCAGGCTGCCGTCACTGGGGGAGTCCACGCGGATCGCCGAGATTTCGGCGCGCGCCGGCAGCGAGCCGGTGCCGCGGTTGTGCAGCATCACCCAGTACGAGACCGCGGCGTCCCCGGGTTGCTGGATTTCCAGCTCGCAGCTTTCGCCCGATGGCACCATGGCGGCGGTGCAGGCCAGTTCCGCAGGATCGGCGATGCCATCCTTGTCGGCGTCCACGCCCAGGTACAGGTCGACGTCGCCCGTGCCCGACGTGCTGGCATCCACCAGCACCTGCCAGCGACGCGGCTGGCCGTCTTCGGGGACGGGCAGCACGTGCACGGAAACGTCGGTGCCCGCCGCATCGTCCCAGGGCGAATTCGGATCCGGGTCGCCGGCCAGCACGATGTCGCGCTGCAGGGGACGGACCAGCGAACTGGCGTCGAACCGCGCGCCGGGCATTGCCTGCAGCCCATCGAGTTCGATGTCCCGGTGGCCGGACGCGGCGGGCACTTCCAGGGTGACCGCCGATTCGGGGATCGGCCGCACGACCAGCTCGATTTCCGCTTCCGCGCAGCGCCGGCTGTGCTCGGGCCGCTCGCAAAGCCAATAGGGCTGGCGATGCACCCCGACGAAACCGGGTGCCGGGCGGAAGACCAGCTCTTCGTCCGCGACCAGGAGCGGATCGTTGTGGACGAAATGCAGGTCGCCGATATCGGGCTGGGGGTAGTTGGTCCCGGGCACCCGCGTACGGCTTTCGATGAAGTTGTCGTTGCTCAACACGCTGAACCGGGCGGCGCGGTTCTGGGACAGGATGATGCGATCGGCGCGGGCACCGAAGGACGGATACGTCCGGTCATCGTCCCAGATGATGGTGACCGCGTAGTTGCCGCCGTTGTATGCGACCGAGGCGGGGCCGGAAACCACGTAGAAGAGGATGGCGATGAATTCGTCCGGCTCCTCGATCGTGTCGCCGTTGACCGGGATGTGGATCGTCGCTTCGGTCGTTCCTGCCGGTAGGGTGAAGTTCGGGATCGGCGTGGCGTCGTAGTCGGCGGGAGGAATCGCGAGGAAGTCCATGTCGGGCCGGCTGTCGGTATCCACGCCGACAACCACGGAACCACCCAGCGGTTTGTCGAAGGCAAGCCGGACCGGCACCAGTTTCTGGCCCTCGTCGCCTTCCACGACTTCGCCGAACAGGCCATAGAGCAGTGGCAGCCCCGGCGCGAATTCCTCGGTCTGGATGCGCACCCAGGAAATCAGGCCGCTGCCGTCGGCGCCGGTGACGTTGTCCACCCGGAGGACGAACGAACGGTTCCGGTCCGGGATGGTGTTGCCGATGATGGTCACCGGGATCAGGGCTTCGGTCTGGCCTTCGGGGATGAAGACACCCTGCAGCGATACCTCTTCGTAGTGAACGCCGGGTTCGGCATCGCCGGCGTTCGTGGTCATCGACCGGACGTCGAACCGCACGCCACCCGGGCCGGCCGGCCAGTTCAGTCGTGCCGGCACCTGGTGCACCACCGGGCCATCGTCGCCTTCGGGCAGGTAGACGTATTCGTCGATGCGCAAAGTGCGCCAGGGGATCGCGGTGACCGGCACCGCGGCGGAAGGTGCGCCTTCGCCTGCTGCGTTGTAGGCCTGCACCTGCACCTGGTACGTGACCCCTTCGGGCAGGTTCCGCATCTGGATCGTGAACGGCCCGGTGCCTGTCGGCGCGGACACGGCAGGCACGAACGGCCCCGCCGGCGTGGTGATCAATCGGTAACCAAGGATCGGCGAGCCACCGTCGCCGGCCGGTCGCGCCACCGTCAGCGTGGCCGTGCCGGAGCCAGCTTCGCTTTCGACGCCGGTGATGGTCGGCGCCAAGGGAGGCGTGCCGGTGCCGCTGGGGACATGCGGCCGCGCCAGGTGCAGCCGGATGCCTCCCTGGGTGGCTTCCGCGACGTCTTCGAAGCCGTCGCCGTCGAAATCGCCGACCGCAAGCGAACGCCCGTCGGGCGGCAGCACGGAGTAGTACTGGCCGATGTTCGCCTGCTCAGGCATCTGCAGGCGCCCGGCCTGCTGCTGGAACGACAGCATCCAGCTCGGGAAATTCCCCGCGGGCACGCCGTCCGTGAACACCACCAGGTCGTCCTGGCCATCGCCATCGGCATCGATCTGCCGGAGTGCGCGCAGGGAGCCGACCATCGGCAGGGAATGCGGCGCGCCCAGGCTGCCACCCGGAAGCTGCGCGTATTGCTTCAGGCGCACGTCGTCCAGGCCCGGCAGGCCGCCGGTGACCAGGTCGGTGCGGCCGTCGCCGTTGAAGTCGCCCGCCGCCAGGCCACTGGCATTGTCGGCAAAGCGCACCGGCGCGGAGAAGGCGCTGCCGCCAAAACCGTATCGCAGCACGAGGTTGACGGCATTGCCCAGGTAGGCCCCGCCCTCGGCGGTGGCGATGTCCACGAAGGGATCGGCATTGAAGTGGCCGGCCACCACGCCCCTGAAGCTGTCGCGCCCGGCGTCGATAACGCCCCGCGGCACCAGTGCGCCGGTGCCATCGCCGAAGTACAGGTGCAGGGCGGAGCTGATCAGGTGGCCCGACCCGGGAAAGGACTCCAGGTGCTGTGCCTGGACCAGGTCCAGGTGGCCATCGCGGTCGATGTCGAACAGCAGCGGCGTCGCAACGCCCTGGTGCATGTTCGGCGGCGGGCTGCGGACGACCCAGGCGCCGCCCGGCTGCGAGAGCAGCATCCGCCAGCCACCGTCGCCGGCGAAGACCAGGTCGTCGCGGCCGTCTTCATTGAAGTCGCCGGCGGCGAAGGGCGGCGTCCGTCCGTCGGGCCAGGGTTCGAAGCCGGCAGGCGACAGCGGCGTCGTCGTGAATACGCCCGCGGACGTCTGCAGCTGCAGGGTCAGGCGGTGGTCGTTGTCGAGCACCGCGAGATCAATCCGGCCGTCGCCGTCGAAGTCGCCGGCGGCGATGGCATCGGTGCCCTCGTGGGCAAGCAGGTCGCCGGCGACGAACCTCACCTGGGCGGCAGTGATGGACGGCAGCGCCAGCGCTGCACACAGGACCAGGGTGATCGGACGGTTCATGGGCGGCATTGTGCCAGCGGGCAACGGCCGATATGTACAGCAAATCGCGGTCACCGTCACCGCCACTGGCGCGGATAGAATCGGGGCTCCTGGCCCAGGAGTGCGCCGTGTCCCGACCAAGACTTTTTCTCCCGCCGCTGGCCGGCGCCCGCGGCCGGGCGCGCCAGCACCCATGACCCCGCTGCTGCTGTCCACGCTGGACCTGGTCGGGACCTTCGCCTTCGCCATCAGCGGCGCCACGCTGGGCGTGCGCAAGCGCCTGGACCTGTTCGGCGTGCTGACGCTGGCCTTCGCCGCGGCCACCGCCGGGGGCATCACGCGTGACCTGATCATCGGGGCCCACCCGCCGGCGGCCTTCGGCGACTGGCGCTACCTGGCCACGGCGATGGCCGCGGGCCTGGTCACCTTCTTCGGCTACGAACAGGTCGAACGGGTGCGCAACCCGGTGCAGATGTTCGACGCCGTCGGCCTGGCGCTGTTCGCGGTCAGCGGCACCAGCAAGGCCCTGGCCTTCGGCATCGGGCCGGTGGGTGCGGTGCTGCTGGGCATGCTGTCGGGCATTGGCGGCGGCATGCTGCGCGACGTGCTGGTGACCGAAATCCCGGCCGTGCTGCAGCGTGAACTTTATGCGGTGGCCGCCCTGCTGGGGGCGACGCTGCTTGCCCTGGGTACGTGGCTGGGGCTGCCGCCGGCACCGACGGCGCTGGTCGCGGCGCTGGCGTGTTTCACGCTGCGCTACCTGGCCATCCGGCGGGGCTGGAACCTGCCCATCGCCACCTGGCGCGACCCCGAATCCTGACCCCCTCGCGCCGCCCTGGCAAGGGGGGAAACGGCGGGAAAGGTATGCCAGTATCGGCCGGCCGGGCCCGCCCCGCCTGCTGTCCAGACGCCCCCACGGCAGGCCCTGCGCTTCAACTTCCCTTTCAAAGGAGTTTGCAGATGCGCAAGATCGGTTCCTGGGCCAAGCGTGGCCTGTTCGCGGTTTCCCCCCTCGCCCTGCTGCTGTCCATGTCGGTTTCGGCCGCCGGGCCGGCCGAGCGCGAGGTGGCCCCCAAGGTCAGGGAAGCCCTGCAGCGTGACCTCGGCCTGTCGCCGCCCCAGCTGGCGCAATACCTGAAGGTCGAACGCCTGGCGGCCGGGCAGCAGGAAATGCTGGCTGCCTCCGGTGATGACCGCTTCGCGGGCAGCTGGCTCGAGCGCAAGGCCAACGGCGACTACCAGCTGGTGGTCGCCTCGACGTCCCTCGCGCCCAAGCGCGGCATGGCCGACGTCGAATTCCGCAATGTCCGCCACAGCCTGGGTCGCCTGGCCGACGCCAAGGCCGAGCTCGACACCCTGGCCGAACGTGGCGCCAAGGTGCCCAAGGGCGTTTACGGCTGGTTCGTGGACGTGCGCAACAACACCGTCACGGTGAACGTGGCGCCGGGCGCGAAGGTCTCGGCCATCGACTTCGTCGCCTCCAGCGGCGCCGATGCCGGCACCATCCGCTTCCAGTCCATGGCGTCCGCGCCGCGGCCCCTGGCCACCCTCAAGGGCGGCAGCGAGTACCTGTCCAACGACGGTTCGAACTACTACTACTGTTCCGTCGGCTTCGCGGTAACCCGCCAGGGCGAGCAGGGCTTCGCCACGGCGGGCCACTGCGGCAACGCCGGCGACCGTGCGTTCGTGGCGGTGAACCGCCGTACCGTCAGCCAGATCGGTGCCTTCGCCGCGTCCAACTTCCCCAATACCGACCGGGCCTGGGTGCGCGTGGACAACAACCACAGCCTGCTGCCGGTGGTGGATGGCGAAAACCAGGGCGACATCCCCGTGTATGGCAGCACCGAAGCGCCGGTCGGCGCCGCCGTCTGCCGGTCGGGCCGCACCACGGGCCTGCACTGCGGCACCATCGAAGCCAAGAACGTGACCGTGCAGTACCCGGGTGAGTCGGTGAACGGCCTGACCCAGGTGAAGGTCTGCGCCGAGGGCGGCGATTCCGGCGGTTCCTTCATCACCACCCCGGGCCAGGCCCAGGGCGTGCTGTCGGGTGGCAACTACAGCTGCAAGGGCAAGCAGGCCCGGCTGGCCACCAGCTACTTCCAGCCGATCAACCCGCTGCTGCAGGCCTATGGCCTGACGCTCAAGACCAGCCAGTAAGTTCCGGCGGCATGCAATGAATGAACGCCCCGGCTTGCCGGGGCGTTTTGCCTTCGCCGGGGCGCGCATACTGCAGGCCGGCAAACCTGCCGGATGCACAGGGACAGGCCATGTTGTACCGCAAGCAAACCAACAAGTCCGTGGACCAGGTTTTCGCCGACATCGAAAAGGCCTGCAAGGAGAACGGCTTCGGGGTGCTTCACCACTATGACTTCAAGGAAACCCTGGAAGGCAAGGGGTTTGCGCTGGCGAACGAATGCCGCGTGATGGAGATCTGCAACCCCGGCCAGGCCAGCGAGGTGCTGTCGGTGGACATGGCGCTGAACATGGCGCTGCCGTGCCGGATTTCCATCTACCAGGACGGCGGCAAGACCATCGTCGGCATGATCCCGCCGACCGAGGTGCTGAAGTTGGTGTCCGATGACCCCCGCATCGCGCCGGCCGCCCGCCAGGTGGAAGAGGCGATGGAGAAGATCATCGAATCGGCGGTCTAGGGCGCATCGAACTTCTGATCCGCCCTTTGCCTCAGTCGCGGTCCGGCGCGCCCAGCGGGAATAGCTCGCGGTAGGGCCGGGCTTCGTCCACCGCCCGGGCGAACGACGGGCGTGCCAACAGGCGGCTGCGATAGGCGCGCAGCCCCTGGTGGTCATCGGGGATGCGGTGGACCCAGTCGGCGTAGAACAACGACGGCGCGGCCGCGCAATCGGCCATCGTGAACTGGTCGCCTGTCGCCCAGGTCTTGCCCGCCAGTCGCGCTTCCAGCCAGGCGTAGGACCGTTCCAGTTTCGCGACCGACTTGACCAGGCCGTCCCGGCGCTTGCTGGCGTCGCCGGTGATGGCGCCGTCGACCGCGTGCTGGGCCGCGTCCATCACGTGCAGGTCGAAGAAGCGGTCCATGAATCGTACTTCCAGCGCCTCGGCGGGGTCCGTGGGGAGCAGCCTGGCCGGCCCCGGATGCACCTGCTGCAGGTGCTCGATGATGATGCTGGTCTCGACCACGTCCTTGTCGCCGTCCACCAGCACCGGGAACTTGCGCAGCGGCCAGCGCGCCAGCCAGTCGGCCGTGTTCTCCGGGTGGTCCGGGCTGATGCAGTGGAACCCGAAGGGCGTCGCGTTCTCGTAGAGCGCAATGAGCACCTTTTGGGTGTAGGAAGAGAAGGGGTGGCCGTAGAGGGTGAGGGGCATGGCTAACCAAGGGCCGGGGCGGGATCACCATGGTCCATGCGCGGGCCTCGCGCTGCAATTGGCCCGCCGGCACGGATAAAACTTCGCGCTTGTTCCCTGCACACACTTGCCCGACACTCCCGGACGAGCCTGCGGTCCGCGGGCGCCCGGAGTCCTCGCATGCGTTCCATTCGCCTCGCCGCTGGCCTTCTGGTTGCCACGTCCTGCGTCCAGGCAAACCCCACGCCACCGCCGATTCCGCCCGCGCCTTCGCCCTACCGGAACGCGCCGGCGGAAGTGCGCCCCTATCTTGAGCAGGCGCGCAAGGCGGATCTCCTGCCCGATCCGATGGCGCGTTGCCTGGCATGGCCGGAGATTCCGGGCGCGCAGTGGCCCGACGGCCTGGTCGAAGCACATTGCGACAACGAATACGCCCCGCGCCTGACGCTCGACGAACTGGACAAGCACCTGCGGGAAGGCAGCATCGCTACGCTGGAGGCCCGGCTTGGCGCAGACCTGGAGCGGCACTACGCCGACGAGGGCTTCAGCGAAATCATCCACGCCCACTTCTTCGACATCGGTGGTGGTGTGGAAGCGGGGCGGCTGACGCAGGCATGGATCGAAGCCGCACCCGAAAGCCCGTTCGCCCACGTGGCCCGGGGTCACTGGAACCGCGGCATGGCCAGGATGGCTCGCGGCGGCAAGTGGGCAAGCAAAACGCCGCGCGAGAACTTCGAGCGCATGCACGCCTACGGTGACGCTGCGATTGCCAGCTACGAACGGGCCCTGGAACTCGAACCGCGACTCACCGAAGCCCACGCGGGCATCATCGGCGTGGCCAACCTGGGTGGCCGCGAAGACGCCATGAGAAACGCCGTGCGCCAGGCCCGCGAACTGGCGCCAGCCTGCCGCGCCTGGGGCCATCCGCTGATGGTTGCCCTGGAGCCCCGCTGGGGAGGCAGCTACCCGCAAATGGCGCAGTTCGCCGCGACGCTCAAGCCCTTCATCGCCGACAGGCCGATGGCCGCCCTCGTTGCGGCGATGCCGCAGGTCGCCCTGGCCAACCAGCTGTACCGCGCCGAGAAATGGAGCGAAGCAGAAGCCGTCGCCCGGGAGGCCACCCGGCACACCACGCACATCGCGCCCTACTACGATGCCGGCGTGGCCATCCTGCGCCAGGACTCCGGGAACCGCTGGGAGGCGTTGATGTACCTGCTGGGCGAGTCGCGGTTTCCGCCTGGCAACGCCTATGCCGCACGCCAGCGCGGCCACCTGATCTGGGACCTCACGGGCGATGTCGAGTGGGCGGGCATCTCGATCGAACGCGCGGTGGAGCTGGAGCCCGAGAACGGCCTCGGGCAATGGCTGCTGGGAGGCATCCGCGCAACCCAGGGTCGCGTGGACGAAGCCGAGGCGGCCTACCTGGAGGCGATGCGGGACCCCGAGCAGCGGCGCTCGGCCCTGACCAACCTTTCTTCGTTGCTCATCATGGAAGACGAAATCCCGCGCGCGGCCCGCTACGTCCGGACGCTGACGACCGAATACCCCGACCATGGCTGGGGCTGGTTCTACAACGCGCTGGTAGTCATCGACCGCAAGGGCGGGACGTTCAGCCCCGACGACGAGGAAGTGATGGCGGCTTTCGACAAGTTCGAACAGACCGCAGACCCCGGTGACCCCGACCAGTTGAGGCAGGTGCAGGCACTGCGAGATTCGCACCGGCGCATGCGCGAGATGATGGACGAAGCCGACGCCGAGATGGAAGTGCGGGCGGGCAAACGATGATCGCGACAGTGGCTTTCGCGCTGGGCTTGTCTGGCGCCGCTGCGGCTGGTGCCAATCTGCCACCGGCCGACGCGGGAGTCGCCATGGTGGAAGTGCTGCCGGCGGGTGCGAAGCCCGGAGGTCGCGGCTATCCGGAGCTGGCCGAAGCGTGGTGGCGCTGGGCGTTCCGGAAGCCCGATGGCATGCGCCCCTCGCAGGACCCGAACGGCGCGCACTGTCACGACGGCCAGCCCGGTGACGTATGGTTCCTCGCCGGCACCTCGGGCACCGGGCCGGTGGAGCGAACCTGCCGCGTTCCCGAGGGCCGCCCACTGTTCCTGCCGGTGATTGCCGCCCTGGAGTATTCCGTGCCGGGGCGCCGCAGGGACTGTGCCGCGTTGCGCACCGCGGCCGAAGCCGTCGCCGATCGCATGGTGGTGCACCGCGTGGAGCTGGACGGGCAACCGCTGGAACCGGTCCGCAGCGCACCACGCGATTGCTTCGACGCCTTCGCCGACGCGCAATACGACGGCCTGCGGCCAGGCATCTACGCACCGGCGTTTACCGACGGGATGTGGCTGCTCCTGCCGCCGCTGACGCCAGGCCGGCATCGGCTGGTCGTGGACGCGAGGCAGGCAACCGACGTCGCCGTGCGCAGCCGCTTCGACCAGCAGTTCACCTACCTGCTTGAGGTGGGCGAGGCGCCGCCGCAGGAGAGTAGCGAGCCGTCGCCGGACCAGGGCCCGGACGTCTTCACGCTTTGAGCCGGCAAACTGCAGCCGGGCGCGGCCCGGGCTTGCATCGCGGCGCAACAGTGGCGCTGGCACCGCGGGTGTGATTCGGGGTCCTTGACTCCCCCGTCGAAAGCCGCCACCCCCAGGCCTCAAACCAGCCCGCCCACCCGCCGTTGCTGCGCCGCCAGGAACGCCCGCAGGCTTGCGGGCTTCACCGGTTTTGTAAGCACCGGGATACCCAGGTCGCGTGCGGCGCGCTTGACGGTGTCGCTGCCATCGGCCGTCACCAGCACGGCGGGCGTGTGCGGGCCGCAGACGTCGCGCAGCGCGACCAGCGCGCCCAGGCCGTCGAGTTCGTCGTGCAGGTGGTAGTCGGCCACCAGCACGTCAGGCCGGGATTCGCGGGCCAGGGCCAAGGCCGAAGCAACGGTTTCCGCCACGCGCACGTCAACGCCCCAGCGGCCCAGCAGCGCCTCCATGCCGTCGAGGATCTCGCGGTCGTTGTCCAGGCACAGCACCTTCAGGCCGCTCAGGTCACCCGCCGGCGCGGCGGCCCGCGGCGGCTTGGCCGGCGCGGTGGTTTCCGCCAGCGGTACGCGGATGCCGAAGACGCTGCCGCGGCCGGGCCAGGACCGCACGGAAATCGGATGGTCGAGCATGCGCGACACGCGCTGGCAGATGCTCAGGCCCAGGCCCAGGCCGCGTTCGCCCCAGGGCGAGGGCTGGTCGAAGCGGCGGAACTCTTCGAAGATCTGCGCCAGGTGGTGCGGGGGGATGCCCGGGCCGCTGTCCCAGACCTCGATTTCGACCGCGCCCTGGCGCCGGCGTGCGCCGATGATCACCCGGCCGTCCTTGGTGTAACGCAACGCGTTGGCCACGAAGTTCTGCAGCGCGCGCCGCAGCAGGCGGCGGTCGCTGCGCACCGACAGCGGGCCAGCGTGCACGCGGAAGCCCAGGCCGCGCGACGTCGCCAGCGGCGCGTACTGGCCCGCGACGCTGGCGATCAACTCGTCGAGCCGGAACACCGACAGCTCCGGCTTCAGCGAACCCGCATCCAGACGGGAAATGTCCAGCAGCCCGTCCAGCAGCTCCTCGGCGTCGCGCAGCGACACGTCCACGCGTTCGGCCAGGCGCCGCTGCTCCCCGGCCTCGTCGGTGTCGCGCAGTGCGGAGGTGAACAGGCGCGCGGCGTTGATCGGCTGCAGCACGTCGTGGCTGATCGCGGCCAGGAAGCGGGTCTTGGATAGGTTCGCGGCCTCGGCTTCGCGGGTGCGCTGCTCGACGCGCTGTTCCAGGGTTTCGTTGGATTCGCGCAGGGCCTGTTCGGCGCGCTTGTAGTCGGTGATGTCGCTGTAGGTGGTCACGTAGCCGCCGCCGGGCAGCGGCTGGCCGCGCATCTCGATCACCTGCCCGTTGGCGCGCACGCGTTCGAACACGTAGGGCGTGCCTTCGCGCAGGTGGCCGACGCGCTTGTCCACCTGGGCTTCGATGTCGCCCGGGCCCATTTCGCCACGCTCGGCGTTGTAGCGGATCAGGTCCACCACCGGCCGGCCGACGTAAAGCATGCCGTCGGGGTAGCCGAACAGCTCCTGGTAGCGCCCGTTCCAGGCCACCAGGCGCAGGTCGCGGTCGACCACGCTGACCGCCTGCGACAGGTTTTCCAACGTCGCCGACAGGATCTCGCGGTTGAAGCGCAGTTCGTGGCTGGCTTCGTCGAGCAGGCTCATCACCTCGCCCAGCTCCATGCCCGAGCCGCGCAGCGCGGTGGTCAGGGTCAGTCGCGCCGAGGCCGCGCCGATGGCGCCGGCCAGCAGGCGTTCGGTGAACTGGATCAGCGGCCGGTCGGCGGGCGCCGAGGCGCTGATGTCGCGGCCCTGGGCGGCGGCATGTTCGGCGAAGGCGCGGCGCGCGGCGCGTTCGCCGACGATGCGCGTGGCCAGGGCCAGCAGGTCGCCGGCGCTGAGCGTCGCCGACCAGCTGCCGGGCGAAGCCAGCGGCCGCGCCGCATACGGGTCCAGGAAGGGCGTGGCCCGGATGCGTTCCTCCAGGCTGGGCCGGTAACGCGCCGACACCACCAGCAGCGCCAGCACGTTCACCAGCAGCGACCAGAAGGTGCCGTGGGTGATCGGGTCCCAGCCCCGCAGTCCGAACAGGCTTTCGGGCTGCAGCCAGGCAATGCCCAGTGGTCCCAGGTGCAGCCAGGCCGTGTCGAACCAGCCGGCGCGGGTCAGCGTGGGCAGCAGCAGGGTGTAGCCCCACAGCAGGAAGCCCGCGACCAGGCCGGCCACCACGCCGCGCCGGCTGGCGCCGCGCCAGTACAGGCCGCCGATCAGCGCCGGCGCGAACTGGCCGACGGCGGCGAAGGCGAGCAGGCCGAAGGCCGCCAGCGAACCCGATTCACCGGCTCCACGGTAATAAGCGTAGGCCAGCAGTGCGATGGCGACGATGGAGATGCGGCGCACCCACAGCACGCGCCGGCCCAGGTGCTGGCGCTGGCTGGGGTCGGTGAGGCTGCCGCGCCAGAGCAGCGGCATCACCAGGTCGTTGCTGACCATCGTCGCCAGCGCCACCGAAGAGACGATCACCATGCCGGTGGCGGCGGAAAAACCGCCCACGTACGCGGCCAGGGCCAGTGCCGTGTTGTCGAAGGCCATCGGCAGCGCCAGCACGTAGGTGTCGGGCGCCACGCCGGCGCCGGCGAACAGCGCCTGGCCCGCCGAGGTGATCGGCAGCACGAACACGCAGATCACCAGCAGGTAGGCGCTGAACAGCCAGCGCGCCCGGCGCACGTCGGCGACTTCGCCGCATTCCACCACCGCCACGTGGAACTGGCGCGGCAGGCAGACGATGGCCACGAAGGCCAGCAACGTCTGCGCAATGAAGCCCTGCGGGATGCCCGGCGCGACGAAATCGCGGGTGGCCGACTGGAAGCGCGACAGCAGGTCCTCGCTACCCGGCAGGTGCCCCAGTGCGAACACGCCGACGGCGGCAAACGCCACCAGCTTCACCAGCGATTCCAGCGCCACGGCCAGGATCATGCCGTGGTGGTGTTCGGTGGCGTCGATTTCGCGGGTGCCGAACAGGATGGCGAACAGCGCCAGCAGCAGCGCCGAATACAGCGCCGGGTCGGTCAGCACGCCGCCGGCGCCGTCCGAAGGCGCGCCCGACAGCACGTCGATGCTCATCGCCACCGCCTTGAACTGCAGGGCGATGTAGGGGATGGCGGCGATCACCGCGATCAGCGTGACCGTGGCGGCGATGTTCTGGGCGCGGCCGTAGCGCGCGGCCAGGAAGTCGGCGATGGACACCGTGCTTTGCTCGCGCGCCACCAGCACCAGGCGTTCGAGGATGCGCCAGCCGAACAGGAACAGCAGGATCGGCCCCAGGTAGATCGGCAGGAAGCCCAGGCCGGTGGTGGCGGCCGTGCCGACCGCACCGTAGAACGTCCACGACGAGCAATACACCGCCAGCGCCAGGGAATAGATGATCGGCCGCAGCCAGTTTCGGCGCGGGTACAGGGGTTTGCGGTCGCCCAGCCAGGCCACGCCGAACAGCAGCCCGACGTAACCCACCGACACCAGCAGCAGGATCCAGCCTGCGATCACGGCCCCTCCTTACCGTGAACCCGCGACCGGGCGAGTGTAGCGCCCGGGGGCTACTTCCGGCTTAGACCAAAGTAGTACGCTGCCACCGGCACATCGCTAGTCGCGGGAACCTGGAAATGAATGTCCTTTTTATGCAGATGGGCGTCCTGGGAACCCTTCTCGGGCTTTGCCTGCCTAGCGCCATCCTCGCTGCACCGGGCGTATCGCCTTGCGACGACCTGGCGGGTTGTGAAGCACAGCTGCGGGAAGCTGCAGCGACCTACAAGGAAGGCAAGGTCGGCGGCGTGCCCGACGGGCACTTCGCGATTGCGGAAACCTTTGCCGCCCTGGAGGGCGGCGTGCCGCGCCTGGTGGCGCTGCTGTCCCATCCGGACAAGCGCGTGGCGGAGCTGGCGGCGATCGGCCTGCGCCGTGCCGATTTCATCGACGAACGCCACCTGCCGGCATTGGTGGACGGGCTCGACCGCGACCTGGGCTGGCTGGCCCCCGCCTTGGCCGCGGTGCCCGGGGAGCGGGCTGCAGACGAGGCCGTCGCCAGGTACCTGGTCTCCGACAGCGCACCCGAGAACCAGGAGGGCTATGCCATCGAGAGACTGGGCGCGAGGGCCGTGCCGGCGCTGCTGCGCGCCGCCCGCTGTTCCCAGGGCTGCGACCGGGACACGAGGTACCGGCTTATCGGCATCTTCGGGAACGCCGGAGACGTGCTGTCCGACGCGGCGCCGACGCTGTTGGAAATGGCCGGCGACCCCTCAATGCCCGGCGATGCCGCCTCCCTGCAACTGGCGTTGATCGCGGAAATCGGCAGCGCGGCCCCCAGCATCGAAGAAGGACTGCTCGCCATTCGCGAGTCGAAACCTGAATTGAGGTGGGAAGCCGACACCGCCCTGGTGGGCATCGGGTCGCGGGCTTCGGGTCGGATTCTCGCGGAGCGGCTGCAGGATGGCCCGGACGAGCGCGTGCTCCGGGACATTGCGCAAGTAGGAGAAGCGGCCCGCGATGCCGCCCCGGCCTTGGTGGGACTGATCCCGCATGAAGACTCCCGAGCCAGAATCCTGGCGGTCAGTGCGCTGGGCGAGGTCGGCGGCGACGTCGCGATTGCGGCCTTGATCGCGGCGCTCAGGGACGAGCGTGACTTGCGACTGCCCTGGGTGGCCGCCAGGGCACTGGGGCGACTGCGTGCCCAAGCCGGTCGCGAGGCCCTGATTGAGCTGTCGACCACGCATTCGTTTCCGGTGATCCGAAACGTGGCCGCGCAGTCGCTCAAACAGCTGGAAAGCCCCGGCGAGACGCCCGAAGAGGACGAGGCCTTCGAGTCCATGGGCCTGTTTGCATTCGAGTATCCCGGGCTGGACCTGGGGGTCTGCGACCGTCCGGACGCCAGGAAGGTCAAACCGGCGCGTGGGAGCAAACTGACCTACGAATGGCATGAGAAGCAACTTGAATCACTGGCTTACGACGCAGTCGTACTGAGCTACGGTGCGGGCGACGAGGACGAACAGCGTGCCAAGGATCCCGAGGCAATTATCGAAGTGCATCCGGGCAATATGGTCGAGCACCGGACGCCGGTACGTGAAGTCCCGCACGTGGCGCTTCGGGTCGAAGACGGCTGGATCGTCGGGTCGAACCGGGGCGAGTGGGGCGGCGAAATCGCCTTCGTGCCCGACATAGGGAAGCCACGAATCTTCCTGAGCCAGAACGTCGTCGATCTTCATCGGCTGGGAGACCAGGTCGTCGCCGTGACCGGGATTGCCCATCTCTTCCTGAACGAAGGCGAGGTCTTCCGCATACAGCGGGATGCCAGCGGCGACTGGGAGGCGAAGGCCTGGCGCACCCTCCCCGGCGCTCCCAGGGATTCGTGGATCACCCGGGACGGGGCGCTCTGGATCGACGTCGTCGACGGCAGCCTGCTGCTGACGCCGGCGGGGCGGATGATCGCGCCGCCTTGCCGGGACTGATGTTCCGCGCGCTATGCCACCAAAGGCGTACTGACGCCATCAGCGCTTCATGTCACGCTGACGGCCATGGCCACGCCCGTGCCCGGACTGGACCTTGATTCCCCGCCCTTCGACCTGCTCGACGCGGGCCAGAAGCGCCGGCTGTCGGCCGCGGTGGACCTGGCCTACCACGCCGCCGGCAGCCGCATCATCGAGGCCGGTGAGCCGTCCGCGCACGTGCAGGTGATCCTCAAGGGCGAGGTGCAGGCCTTCGACGGCCGCGGCGCCGACCGCACGCGTTTCGCCGACTACGGGCCCGGCGACCTCTTCGGCGCCTTCGCGGTCATAGCCGGGCGCGCGCGGCATCGCTACGAGGCGGTGCAGGACACGGTCTGCTTCCTGGTGCCCGCCGACACCTTCCAGGCGCTGCTGGCCGACAACCCGCGCTTCGCCGCTTATTTCCACGAGGCCCTGTCGGTGAAGCGAAAGCTGCTGGCCGACCAGCAGCAGCCCAGCGAACTGGGCCGGCTGATGCTGACCCGCATCGCCGATGCGCAGCTGGCGCCGGTGCACGCGGTGCCGCCGGGCACCGGCATCGCCGCCGCGGCCGCCGCGCTGCGCGAACACCGCGTGGATTGCCTGCTGGTAGACCCCGCGGCGGGCGACGCCGGGCCGGGCATCGTCACCCGTACCGACCTGCTCGACGCGCTGGCCGTGCAGGGCCTGGACCGCGACACCGCGGTCGGCCCGCTCGCGAGCCGGCCGCTGCTGTTCGTGCGCGCCGACGAGGTGCTGTTCCAGGCCCTGGTGACCATGACCGAACACCACGTCGAACGCGTGATCGTGCGCGACGCCGACGGCAAGGCCATTGGCAGCCTCGGCCTGGCCGAAGTGCTGGCGCACTACGCCAGCAGTTCGCACCTGATCAGCCTGCGCCTGGCCCGCGCCGCCAGCGTGGAAGAAATCGCCGACGCCGCCCGCGGCATGACCGACCTGGTGCGCCAGCTGCACGCCCAGGGCGCGAAGATGAGCTACCTGATGGAAATGGTGAGCGCGCTCAACAGCCGCATCCTGGCGCGGGTGTTCGCGCTGTGCGTGCCGCCGGAGTTCCACGAAAACCTGTGCCTGCTGGTGCTGGGCAGCGAAGGCCGCCGCGAACAGATCCTCAAGACCGACCAGGACAACGCCCTGGTGCTGGCCGACGGCTTCGACTGCCCGGGGTTGCCCGACGCGATGCAGGCCTTCTCGGCCGCGCTCGAACACATCGGCTACCCGCCCTGCCCGGGCAAGGTGATGGTGAACAACCCGCATTGGCGGCTGGGCCAAAGCGCGTGGCGCGAACGCATCGGCGAATGGGCGCGCGTCGCCGACGGCCAGAGCGCGCTGGACCTGGCGATCACGCTCGACGCCCGGCCCGTCGCCGGCAATCCCGCACTTTACGAGTCCCTGCGCCCCGCGATGCAGGCCTTGGGACAGGACGCCATCGGCCTGAAGTACCTGGCCGAGGCGACGCTGAGCAAGGGCAACCCGCTGACATGGCTGGGCCAGGTGCGCGAAACCGACGGTCGCGCCGACCTCAAGCGCGGCGGCGTGTTCCCGCTGGTGCACGGCCTGCGCGTGCTGGCCCTGCGCCACGGCATCGGCCACCGCAACAGCTTCGACCGCTGCGCGTCGCTGGTGAAGGCCGGCGCGCTGTCGCCGGAGCTGGGCCGCGACGTGCCGCAGGCGCTGGCCGTACTGATGCGCCTGCGCCTGGGCCAGCAGCTGGCCGACATCGATGCCGGGCACCCGCCTTCGAACGGCGTCGACGTCGCCGCGCTGCGCCGGCTTGACCGCGAACTGCTGCGCGACGCCCTGCGCGTGGTCAATGCCTTCAAGGAACACGTGGCCGACGTGTTCCACCTGGGCGGCTAGGCCGTGAACCCGTTGCGCCGCTGGTGGCTGGGCCGTCGCCACGTTGGCGGTGACTGGGCGCCTGTGTTCGCTGCGCCGCCGAAAGACGAGTGGGTCTCGCTCGACCTCGAAACCACCGGCCTGGACCCGCGCAGCGACGCCATCCTCAGCCTGGCCGCGGTGCCGGTACGCGAAGGCCGGGTGCGGCTGGCCGAACGTTTCGAAACCCTGGTGCATCCCGGGCGGGCTTTCGACATCGAATCGATCCGCCACCACCGGCTGACGCCGGCCGACGTCGCCGGTGCGCCGCAGCTGCGCGACGTGTTGCCGGGATTCCTGCGTTGGCTCGGCCCGCGAACGCTGCTGGGCCACCACCTTGCCTTCGACCTGGCCATGCTCGATGGCCCGATGCGCGTGGTGATGGGTTTCCCGCTGCCCAACCGCCGCGCCGAGCTGGGCCAGGCCTGGCTGGACCACCGGCGCCTGGCCGACCCGCATGCACACGTGGACCTGTCGCTCGACGCCATCGCCGGCGCCCTGGGCATCCCGGTGATCGCGCGCCACACCGCGCTGGGCGACGCCAGCACCGTGGCCCTTTGCTGGCTGGCGCTGCAGCAGCGCGCGGACTGAGGCTCAGTCTTCGGCCAGCACCTTGCGCATGCGCCTGATGTCCCGGCGGTACTGGCCGGCGAGCCTGGTCTTCTGCGCTTCGCTGAGCAGCTTGCCCGAGACCTGGAAGAACTTCTTTTCCTCCTCGCGCAGGTGGTGGTGCACCTGGTGCGACAGGGCGCGGGCGGTGTTCATCCAGCCGCGGTCGGCCGGGCTGCCTTCCTGCAGTTTTTCCACCAGTTCGTCGATCTCGTGGTGCTCGTGCAGGGCGTGGCGGGAGGCGTCGAGGCCGCCGTCGTGCATCAGCAGCGGGGCATAGAGGTAACGTTCCTCGGACGCGGCGTGCGCGGCCAGCTCGATGCGCAGCTGGGTGAAGATTTCCTGGCGGTCGCCGCCGCGGGCGCTGGTGCGCAGCAGGCGGCGGCACAGCGAACGCTGGATTTCATGGCTTTCGCGCAGGGCTTCGTAGATGGTTTCGCTCATCGGATCGCTCCCGTGGGCCTGTCCGGAGTCTAGCCCCCGGCCCGGCGGGCGGGCGGTCCGGCGGCTGAATGGCCGTGGACACCCTCGCCGCCACGGGTCAAAATCAACGCATGCGCCTCACCGTCTCCGCCGAACGCAGCCTGCCCTGCACCCCCGAAGTCGCCTTCGAGCTGGCGACCAACCCCGACCGCTTCCCGGTCTTCTTCACCGGTTTTGGCCCGGTGCGTGGCATCAGCGGCATCCGCCTGCACTCCGAACTGGCGGTCGGCAGCCAGCGCCGCGTGCACCTGGTGGACGGCACCGTGCTGACCGAACGCGTGGTCGAACACGACCCGCCGGTGCGCCACGGCTACACGCTCAGCGGCTTCCGGCCGCCGATGGCCTGGCTGGTGTCGCAGGGCGAGGCCATGTGGAGCCTCGCCGGCCACGAGTTCGGCTGCCGGGTGCGCTGGGACTACGAATTCACCCTGGCCAAGCGCTGGCTGGCGCCGGTGGCCGTGGTGGTGCTGCACCTGTTCATGCGCCGCGCCATGCACCGCTGCCTGAAAAACATGGCCCGTTCGCTCGAAGCCCCGCTGGAAGCCGCGCCCTGATGGGCGAATGGCTGCTGCTGGCGCTGGCGCCGGTTTTCCTGGGGTTCGTCATCTGGGAAGCCTGGTACTGGCGGCGCCGGCAGCCGGCCATGTACAGCTGGCGCGACACGCTTTCCAACGCCGGCCTGGCGCTGATGCACCAGGCCGCCGATGCGCTGGCCTGGCTGGCGCTGATCGGGGTGTTCTGGTGGGTGCACCGGTTCCGCCTGTTCGAGGTCCCGGCCACATGGTGGACGATCGCGCTGCTCTTCGTGGCGCAGGATTTTTGCTACTACTGGTTCCACCGCGCCGCGCACCGCATCCGCTGGTGCTGGGCCTCGCACGTCACCCACCATTCGTCCGAGCGCCTGAACCTTTCCACCGCCTTCCGCCAGTCCATCACCTATCCGGTGTCGGGCATGTGGCTGTTCTGGCTGCCGCTGGCGCTGCTGGGGTTTTCACCCACGCACATCGTGCTGGTGGTGGCGATCAACCTGGCCTTCCAGTTTTTCGTGCACACCCAGGCAGTGGGCCGGCTGGGCTGGCTTGAATACATCTTCAACACGCCGTCGCACCACCGCGTGCACCACGCCAGCAATGCCCGCTACATCGACCGCAATTACGCCGGCGTGCTGATCATCTGGGACAAGCTCTTCGGCACCTTTAAACCCGAGGACGATGCCGAACCCTGCCGCTATGGGCTCGTGAAACCCGTGCGCAGCCACAACCCCCTGGTGCTGACCTTCCACGAGTGGGGCGACATGTTGCGCGACGCCTGGCGCGCGCGCGGCGTCGGGGCGCGTCTTGGCCAGCTGTTCGGGCCACCGGAGCGCGCGCAGTCACAGGCCGGGCACCCGCGCGGACCCTGAGCGCTCCGATTGATGCACATCAAGGGCATCGCCCCGCGGCAGGTCTAGGCTGGCGTCATTCCTTGCAGGAGTGACGGCCCATGCCCAAGGCCGCGAAAGCGCGCGCTGTGCCCCAGGGCCAGGGTCTGGGCGCCGATCTGCGTGCCTATGCGCTCGACCAGCTTGCCGGCGCCGCGGCACAGCTGGGGCGCGAAGGCGAAGCCCGTCACGACGGCGTGCACCAGGCGCGCAAGTCCCTGCGCCGCGCCCGCGCGGCGCTGGCCCTTGCCCCGCGCGCGCTGGGCGACAGGGGCCGTCGGCTTGACGCCGCGCTCGCCGCTGCCTGCCGGGGCATGGGCGCGCTGAGGGACGCCCAGGCCCTGCTCGAAGCCCTGCAGCGCCTGGCGCCCAGGCTTCCCACCGAATCGCGCGACACCCTGCCCGAAGCGATGTTGCTGGCGACCGCGCGGCGGGACGCGATGCTGGCCGCAGCCCTGGAACGTGATCCGGAGTTTGCGCGTCGCCGTGCACGCCTGAACGGCCTTGCCGCCAGGCTGGCGAAGCTGGACTGGGACTCCGTGCGTGAAAAAGATGTCGCCAAGGCGGTTGCGCGCAGCGAACGCCGGGTGGCCAAGGCGCGCCGGCGCGTGAAACGCCATCCCGAAGACGACGAACGCTGGCACGTGCTGCGTCGCCGCCTGCGCCGCCTTCGCCAGCACGACAGCCTGCTGCAGGCCGTCGCGCCGGCGTTCCGGCCGGCGGGTGGCGTGTCGGCCGACCAGGCCACGGCCCTGGGCGAAGCCCAGGACGACGCCCTGCTGCTGCGCCACTGCGCCCGCCGTTCGCCCTTCCCGCCTGCGATACGCCGGGCGATCCGCACGATTGCCCGCGAGCGCCTGGCGGCGGTGCGGACGGGACAGCCCCGGGATTGAGCCATGGCCGATATCCACCTTCGCCTGCAGTCGCTGGAGCAGCTCTACGACACCTTCGACCCGGCGCCCTTCCCCGACAAGGCCCTCGACCGGCGCGTGGAGGCGTACCTGGTCGAAAGTGCAGGCGAACACGGCCACGCGGAACCGGTCACGCTGGTGCTGCACGGAACGCCGCTTATCGAAAAAAGCCTGGGCGACATCGGCGACGCCATCCACGCGCATTTCGCCCTGGCTTCTGCCCAGGCTGAACGCCGGCATCGGCGGCGCAGCCGCGTCGGTCGCATCGCGATGTTGGCGGGCCTGGCCACCCTGGGCGGGGTCCTGGTGCTCAGGCACTGGCTGGCGATGGCTCCGCCGCCCTTGGGCGAGGTGCTGTCCGAAGGATTGCTGATCCTGGCCTGGGTGGCGCTGTGGCGACCTATCGAAACGATAGGCTTCGACTCCTGGGAGAGCCGCATCGAGCGCGGCATCCTGCGCAAACTGGCGCAGGCGCCGCTGCGCTG
This sequence comes from Arenimonas soli, assembly GCF_014643775.1. Classification (GTDB taxonomy): domain Bacteria; phylum Pseudomonadota; class Gammaproteobacteria; order Xanthomonadales; family Xanthomonadaceae; genus Arenimonas; species Arenimonas soli. Next base: position 175,526 of record NZ_BMKC01000002.1, on the reverse strand, counting down.
GCACGCCGACGCGTGCAAACCCATGCCCGCTAGCTGAACACCAGCGCCGCCGCCGGTCGCGCCGGGGCGGTGCCGGCTGGCACACTTGGACCCCTTTCGGCGCCGGTGACCTTGCCATGACAGACAGGAACCGCCTGAAGCTGCAGTGGGTGCTGTACACGGTGGTGCTGACCATCGTGGGCATCGCCATCGCCGCGAACTTCGACGTCCCGGAACGGCAGCTCGAGCGCAAGGTCGAACACCTGCATGGCGTCGGCAGCTCCCAGTTCCGCCGGGAAGTGGGCTCGATGCTGGGGCCGGCCGTGGTCAGCGGCAACCACGTCCAGGCCTTCAGCAATGGCGACGAGATTTTTCCGCCGATGCTCGAGGCCATCCGATCGGCCGAAAAGACCATCAACTTCGAGACTTATGTGTACTGGTCGGGCGAGGTGGGCCAGGAGTTCGCCGAGGCCTTCGCCGAGCGCGCCCGTGCCGGCGTGAAGGTCAACGTGATCGTGGATTGGGTCGGCGGCCTGAAGATGGACGCCGACCTGGTGTCGCTGATGGAAGACGCCGGCGTCCGGGTGGAACTGTACCGCCCGCTGAAGTGGTACAACATCAGCCGCCTGAACAACCGCACCCACCGCAAGCTGCTGGTCGTCGACGGCAAGCTGGGCTTCACCGGCGGCGTCGGCATCGCCGACGTCTGGTCCGGTGACGCCGAGGACCCCGAACACTGGCGGGACATGCATTTCAGCGTGCGTGGCCCGGTGGTGTCGCAGCTGCAGGCGGCGTTCAACGACAACTGGATCAAGTCCACCGGTGAAATCCTGCACGGCGAAACCTACTTCCCGCCGCAGTCCGGGGCCGGTGAAATGGATGCGCAGATGTTCATCAGCTCGCCCGTGGGCGGCGGCGCCACGATGCACCTGATGTACCTGATGGCCATTGCCGCGGCCGAGCAGAGCCTGGACATCCAGGCCTCGTATTTCGTGCCCGACGAACTGGCCCTGGAAGCCATGCTGGCGGCCATCGAGCGCGGCGTGAAGGTGCGCGTGCTGGTGCCTGGCGAGCACATGGATTCCAACACCGTGGCCATCGCTTCCAAGAAGTTGTGGGGCCCGCTGCTGGAGGCGGGCGCCGAGGTCTACGAATACAAGCCGACGATGATGCACGTGAAGATGATGATCGTGGACAACTACATGGTGTCGGTGGGGTCGACCAATTTCGACGAGCGCAGCTTCCACCTCAACGACGAAGCCAGCCTCAATATTTACGACCGTGATTTCGCCCTGGCCATGACCGAGGTCTTCGAGCGCGACATGCGCGACTGCGAAATCTACGACCACCGGAAATGGAGCGAACGCCCCTGGACCGAGAAGTTCATGGAAGCGGCGATCATCCCGCTGCGCTCCCAGCTGTGAAGCCCGACCTGCGCTGGCTGCTGCCGACCACGCTGGCGGCGCTGGCCGCCGGGGCCGGCGCACTTGCGCAGGAAACGCCGGCCGGCGCGCCGGCGGTGCAGCTTGAACCCCTGGTGGTGACCGCCACGCGCCAGCCGCTGCCGCGGCTGCAGGTGCCGGCGGCGATCAGCGTGCTCGACGCCGACGATCTGCGCGGTGGCCGCGCGGCACTTACCCTGGCCGAGTCGCTGCCGCGCATCCCGGGCGTGGTGGTGCGCGAGCGCCAGAACCAGGCCCAGGACGTGCAGCTGTCGATCCGTGGCTTCGGTGCGCGCGCGAGTTTCGGCGTGCGCGGCGTGCGCCTCTACGCCGACGGCATCCCGGCGACGATGCCCGACGGCCAGGGCCAGGTGTCCCATTTCCTGCTGCCCGCCGCCGAACGCATCGAAGTGCTGCGGGGCCCGTTTTCGGTGCTGTACGGCAACTCCAGCGGCGGCGTGGTATCGGTTTTCAGTCAAGCGCCGCCAGCGGTGGCCGAAGCCGGCGCCGAAGGCCTGGTCGGCTCCGACGGCCTTTGGCGCGCTTCGGCGTCCTGGCGCGGGCCGGTGGCCGAACGCGCCGGGCTGCGCCTGGACGTGCAGCGGGCGGCCGCCGACGGCTTTCGCCGGCATTCGGCCTGGCGCCGCGACGGCGCACAGCTGCAGCTGCGCGGGGAGACCCCAGGCGGCGGGCAGTGGACGCTGCTGGGTAACCATCTCGACCTGGCCGCCGACGACCCGCAGGGCCTGAGCGCGGCCCAGCTCGCCGGCGACCGCCGCGCTTCAAGCCAGGGCGCGCTGCTGTTCGACACCCGCAAGACCGTGTCGCAGCAGCAACTGGGCGCCCGTTTCGTGCAGCCGGTGGGCGCGGGCCACGAATTGGCCGTGGTGGCCTATACCGGCCGCCGCCAGACCTTCCAGGTGCTGTCGATCCCGGTCTTCGCGCAGGCCAGCCCGTCCTCGGGCGGCGGCGTGATCGACCTGGACCGCGACTACCGGGGTTTCGATGCCCGCTGGCGCTGGCAGGCCACGGACGCGCTGTCGCTGGTGCTGGGCGCCAGCCAGGAACGTGCGGATGAAACCCGCCTGGGTTTCGAAAACTTCATCGGCAGCCGGCTTGGCGTGGTCGGCGCCTTGCGCCGCGACGAAGACAACGCCGTGCGCAGCGACGATGTTTACCTGCAGGTGGACTGGCAGCCGGCCGGGCGCTGGCGCTTCAACGGCGGCCTGCGAAGCAGCCGGGTGCGCTTTGACTCGCTCGACCGCTACGTGCGCGCCGGCAATCCCGACGACAGCGGCACGCGCCGCTATTCGCGGCTGTCGCCGGTGCTGGGCGTGCTCTACCGGGCCAGCGAACGGACCAGTGTCTACGCCAACGCCGGTCGCGGCTTCGAGACCCCGACCTTCGCCGAACTGGCGTACCGCAGCGACGGCGCCAGCGGCCTGAACGACCTGGCGCCGGCGCTCAGCCGGCACCTGGAGCTGGGCCTGCGCTGGCAGCAGGACCGCTGGCAGGGCGACCTGGCGCTGTTCCAGGCCACCACCACCGACGAACTGGTGGTGGCGGGCAGCCAGGGCGGGCGCACGGTGTTCGACAACGCCGGCCTGACCCGTCGCCGCGGCGCCGAACTGTCGCTGGCGATGGCGCTGGCGCCGGACTGGTCGCTGGCCGCCAGCGCCACCTGGCTCGACGCGCGCTACCGGCGCGACGTGCCGGCCTGCGATACGCCACCCTGCGCCGGTGGCCTGCGCATCGAGGCCGGCCGGCGCCTGCCCGGCATCGCCACGCGCACGGCCTGGGCCGAACTGCGCTGGCAGGCAGGCGAGCGCACCGACCTGTGGCTCGAGGCCCGCGCCAGCAGCCGCTTCTACGCCAACGACGCCAACGCCGCCGCCGCGCCCGGCCACGCCGTGCTGGGCCTGGGCGCCGAGCAGCGTTTCGGCGACGGCCGCTGGACGGCCTGGGTGCGCGTCGACAACCTGATGGATCGCCAGGTCATCGGCTCGGTGATCGTCAACGAAGGCAACGGCCGCTACTACGAGCCGGCGCCGGGGCGGACCTTCATGCTCGGCCTGCGCCTGGAGTCACCGCTGCAATAAAAAAACCCGCCACGAGGGCGGGTTTTTCCGGAAGCGATCGAAGCCGCGAGGCTTACTTGATCTTGCCTTCCTTGTACATCACGTGCTTGCGGACGACGGGATCGTACTTCTTGATCTCCATCTTGTTCGGGGTGGTCTTCTTGTTCTTGTCGGTCGTGTAGAAATGACCGGTGCCGGCAGAAGACGTCAGGCGGATCTTGTCGCGCTTGGATGCCATTTTTCAGTCCTCCTCAGATCTTTTCGCCGCGGGCGCGCATCTGGGCCAGGACGGCGTCGATGCCGTTCTTGTCGATGGTGCGCAGGGCGTTCATGGAAACACGCAGTTTGATCCAACGGTTTTCCGAGGCGACCCAGAAGCGGCGCTCGTGCAGGTTGGGAAGGAAACGGCGGCGGGTACGGTTGTTGGCGTGCGAGACGTTGTTGCCGCTCTGCACACCCTTGCCGGTAACTTGGCAAACTCGGCTCATGGTGCAACTCCTGGGTTCGGACTGGCCGCCCATAGCCCGGGCGGCGGCGGCCCCGCGCGGCGGGCCGGAGGGCCTGCAGGCGCGTGCGATGCGGGATACAGCGAACGCTCCGCCAGGGGCCGGGATCGCACTACCGGGGCCAGGGCTTGGGGGCAGATGCGGAGCGAGCCGCGCATTATGCCCGCAGCAAGGCCCGGGGGCAATACTTATCCACAGGGGGGTAGTGTCTCAGTTTGAAATTGGCGTTGCTTGAGCGGTCAGGTAGCGTCGATATACTGCGGTATATGAACAAGCCAAAGCGACCCCGCGACCCGAACCAGCTTGCCAAGCTGATCGTAGACATCGCCACGGGCGAGACCCAGGACGAAAAGCCGGACACCGGGAAAGACCCGGCGGCGGTGGCCCTTGGGCGCAAGGGAGGACTGAAAGGTGGGGCGGCACGCGCTAAGAAGTTAACTGCCGAAGAACGATCAAAGATCGCTAAGAATGCAGCTAAAGCCCGATGGTCTAAGAACGATAAAAGTTCATCCTAGGTGCGCTTGAACTGAATGACGTTGTCCCCCTGGGGCTTGAGTTTGGGGCCATCACCTTCGTCATGGAAGAACCCCGGCTCAACGCCAATTAGTTCTGCTATATCAGACGGGCGTAGCGACAGGTCATCGATGATCTGTTCTCGCGTCTTAAGCCGATTCTTAATTAGAGACTCTGCGGCCTTTGCGAACATTTTTGGTTGCTCGCAAGGGATGTCGTCCAAGGGCTCCGATTGGCGCCAGCCCCGGCGACTCAGGTTTATCCAAAGCCGCTTTGCGCTCTCTTCGTCAAGCATGTCCAGTTGGGAAGCTCTAGAAATCATGGCGGCAATTGAAATTTTCCATGTGGGCTTCAACGACCGAAAGCTGTCTAGGCTAAGACCCCATATTTCACGCTGAAAACTCTTGGCTGGGAACAAAAAGGCACCAGCAAAGTGATGTGCCTGATTCTCAATAACCTTGAAATCAGCAGCCCGGCTCAATTCCTTCTGCTTGACCTTGCGGTGCAGAACCAAATGACCAAGCTCGTGCGCGCAATCAAATCTAGAGCGCACAAGACATTCCTTGTCACTGCTCAAAAAAACGTAGGGTCGTTCGCCGTCGTACTCAGAAAATGCGTCCAGCGTTTCTGCACCAAGCGTACTTCTGGAAACGAAGATGCCGTTAGCCTCCATCGTTCGAATCACGTCGGCAATTGGCTCCAGACCAAGGCGCCAATGGGATCGCAGTTGCTCCGCAGCACTTTCAATGTGTGCCCGCGTAAGCTGCCGAAAATCATCGGGGAGGCCTAGGTCAGGCACATCGGGTGCATGGAAATCAAAAAACTGCTCAAAGTAGACGACGATTTCCTTGAACCATTCAAGCCGGCGCCCTGCCCTGGTGCGTGCTTGTTTAGTCGCGCTGCTCATTGATCGGTAGAACAGCCTATGCTGCTCAACCGGAGCAATAGTCTCAGCGCGAAGAAAATAGGTTCGCGGCAGGTTCAATCGCTTCGACAGCATGTCGAACGTCTCGGGCCGCGGCGTGTGCTGACCCTTCTCGTATTGAGAAATTGCTGCTGTGCTGACGCCGACAAGGTCGGCAAGGGCTACCAAAGAGAGGCCCCGGGCCTCCCTAGCCTGCCGAAGCCTGCCAGCTACAAATCCGGTGATGCCTACGGTCACGCCTTCTCCTCCGCATCACCGTCGGCCTCGAACTGCGGCTTGAGCTTCGGTTCCACCTGCTGGATCTGTGCTCGATCGTCATCAGCCTTCTGATAGCGCTGCTGCTGGTAGTCCCTGATGTCCGCCAGGTCTATGGGTTGCTGCGCCCACTTTTCCATATCCATAGCGGGGAAGCCGAAGCAGCAGTACCCCAAGGTGCCGGGGTTCTTGGTGCTCGGACCATGAGTCACTATGCAATAGAGCGAGGCCTCCTGGGGCGCGCTCTGAACGGGGAAAAGTTGCCCCTGGTCAATATGCTCGTTGATGTCCGAATACTGCCCTCGGAAGCTGCAGGCACGTGGGACCACATAGCGGCCGCTCGTTTTGGAGCAAGTGAGAAGCAGTCTACCCACGCGGACCAAGTTGTACTTGGCAGCACCTGAAGCCACTTGCTCGCTGACTGCCTTTAGTCCGCTATCAAGGGCCACCTCCAACATCTTTCGCTCGAAAAGGGCGCGCCGATAGTGTGGTTCAAGGTAGGCCCGTTCAGCTTCTCCAAGCATGGTGTTGTTCTTGATCGTGTCGTGGGCCTCCTTGTAGACCCACTCCGCGGCAGACAGCAGTCGGGTGACAAAAGCAGGCGGAACATCCGTAACCAGGATTTCGCGGAGCGAGTCGTTCACTTGAAGATCCTTGTGATTTCAGCGTGATGGTGATTTCATCGTAATCCATTAAGTGTTGCGCTTCAACCTGCACCTGTACACGAACCGTAGTGCACATTTCACTTGACTTGTTTAAGCGGTCATGCATAATGTTCAGTATGAACCGGATGCCTCTAGCCAAACGCGCCCAGATCCTCGGATTCCTCGTTGAGGGCATGAGCCTGCGGGCTGCCTCTAGGCTGGCTGACTGCTCCATCAATACCGTCACTAAGCTCCTGGTGGACGTGGGCATGGCTTGTGCCGAATACCAGGACAGGGAGCTGCGGAACCTCTCCTGCCAGCGCGTTCAATGCGATGAGGTCTGGAGCTTCGTGGGATGCAAGCAGCGCAATCTCCCGGCCGAGCGCAAGGCCGAGTCGGGCGTTGGCGACGTTTGGACTTGGACCGCTATTGACGCGGATTCAAAGCTTGTCCTGTCCTGGCTTGTAGGCGACCGAGACAAAGAGGCTGCCACGATGTTCGTCAGCGACCTCGCATCGCGACTGTCGAACCGCATTCAGCTCACCACAGACGGCTACCGAATCTATCTTGAGGCCGTCAACTCCGGCTTCGATGTTCCCGTGGACTACGGAATGCTGGTCAAGCACTACAGCGAAGGGCAACAAGGGCCCGAGCGCAAGTACAGCCCAAGCAAGTTCGTATCTGCTGAGCGCCGCAAGGTCATGGGGAAGCCCGACAAGGCCCACATCTCAACCAGCTATGTAGAGCGGCAGAACCTGACGATGCGAATGTCCGTTCGCCGGTTTACTCGACTAACCAATGGCTTCTCAAAGAAGGCAGAGAACCACGCTCACGCGGTGGCGTTGCACTTCATGTACTACAACTTCGGCCGCATCCATAAGACGCTGCGCGTCACGCCGGCCATGGAAGCGGGCGTAGCGTCACATGTCTGGAGACTGGAGGAAATCGCGGCGCTGGTGCCGGAGCCGGTCGCCAAGAAGCGCGGCCCGTACAAGAAAAAGCCCCGCTAGGCGGGGCTTTTTCTATTCAGTGGCCTAGCCCTTCCAAGGCTCGCCTAGAAATTCTGGCTTGCTTGAGTACGGAAGCTTACTCAACCAGTCCTGTTGAGAAGCGGACCGAACTTCTTCACGCGCTGGACGAGTGGACCGAATCTCTTTTAGGACTTCAAGGTCGCACTCGTTTCTTGTTTTCAGCCTTTCAATGTCGACTTGATATGCATTCATGACATTCCTCCAAAACCGAGGCGTGTATGTACTGCGCTCGTCCACGATCTCTTACCCATATAGTCACCCAACATGCCGTGATAGTTCCGTATGTCTCGCTTCAAATCGGTATTTGAGCCGTAATTGTTAATCTTCAGTTTAATGTTCTCACTGGTCAGGTCATCGCACGTGATTCCCCGGCCATGAGAATGCCACTTCTCCGCATTGCCCAAAGCCTCAGCAATATCGTTAGCTCGCTTCTGCTTGTCTGCGCCAGTAACGGCATCGCCAGAGGACTCGCGATGAGTCCAATTTTTGAATTTGTAGCGAGGCAGCCAGTCTTTCAAAAGCGTTTTCGAGTGCTCGATTGCCTGCTCTATGTTGAACAACTTTGCTGGGTCGAATTTCTCTACAAGAAAAGAGATTTCAGCACGAACTTTTGAAGCATCGTCCGCGCTGTTGATGACCTTCATCAGTTCCTTGTATTTAGCCAAGTAGCCCATGCCAGGAACAAAGTCCCCGCCAGGCATTGGGAACTGTGGGTCGATTGGGCCCAACACGGAGTGATAGTCCATCAGTATATCGTCGCCTGACAGAGCAAGAATCGTACCCGCGCTGTACGCATAGTTAGGAACTATGAAATCCACTTCCTCGTAATGCGTACGCATGACACGAACCATTCGCTCAACAGATTCGATGTAACCGCCAGATGTCTCTAGGACTACAATCAACTTCTTCTGAGCGCCACCGTTTGAAGCTATTTTTTCAATGGCAACGCGAAGGGCGTCATCCCAAGGCGGCATCATCGGGCAGCAAAGGAATATTGCCTCGCCGCCGAGGCGCTTAGCGAGCGCATCATTGAACTGACCGAGCACACTGTCGATTACTTCATCGACTCTAGGCGCTTGCACTGAATGCTCCTACTTTTGGCAGCAACGCGGGCATCATTCAGGATTCCTTATCTATTCGCATAGAGAGATATGTTCCGCTGGCTGGCTGCGGAAGGGTAGCAAGAACAGGGGGGCGGCGCATGTGCCCTGCTGCCTGCTTGACCAACTTCTAGGCGAACGTGGATGGGGCCTCCTGAGGGCCACCGCCAAGGGTCGCGTCTGTCTAATTTCAAACTGAGACACCACCCACAGGGGGGGCTAGTGCCCGGCGCGGTCGCGGTGCCAGCCGCGGTGCCGGATGTCCAGGTACAGACTGTAGGCGGCCGTGAAGGTGGGAAAGAGGTTCTGCAGCACGCCCACCGAGTCCTGCTTGGCCGAAAACAGGAAATAGCTCAGGGTCATCGCGGCCCCGACCAGGCTCATGTACCAGAAGACCCGCGGGATGACCGGCTTGCCGGCCCGGCGCGAGGCGAAGAACTGGACCACCCAGCGGCCGCCGAACATCAGCGCGCCCAGGTAGCCGATCAGCTTCCACGGGGTGACGTGCAGGCCGGACCAGTCCAGCCACATGATTTCCTGGTTCATCGATTACTCCAGTTCGCGCACCGCGGTGCGCCGGCTACGCGTGATCAGCCAGGCCACGCCCATCAGGTCGCGGATGCCGACCAGGGCGCGGCCCAGGTTGGTGTACTTGGAAACCCCGGCGCCGCGCGGGCGGTGGTTCACCGGCACGCTGAGCGTCTTCCAGCCGGCCCGCTGCATCAGCGCCGGCAGGTAGCGGTGCATGTGGTCGAAATAGGGCAGGTCGAGGAAGGCGGCCCGTTCGAACAGCTTGGTGCCGCAGCCGGTGTCGGGCGTGGCGTCGCGCAGCAGGCGCGAGCGGATGCCGTTGGCCCACTTCGAGGCCCACTTCTTGCTGCCGCTGTCCTGGCGGTTGACCCGCCAGCCGGCGTAGAGCTTCACGTCGGCCGGGCCGGCATCGCGGGCGGCCACGAGCCCTGGCAGGTCGGCCGGGTCGTTCTGGCCGTCGCCGTCGAGCGTGGCGACCCAGGGGGCGCGGGCGGCCTTCACCCCGTTGCGGATGGCGGTGCTCTGGCCCGACTGCACCTCGTGCGCCAGCACGCGGAGCTCCGGCGTCGTCGCCAGCGCACCCTGCAGCAGCGCCAGGGTGCCGTCGCGGCTGTGGTCGTCGACGAAGACCACTTCGAAGTCCAGCACGCCGCGCAGGGCGGCCACGGTTTCGGCCAGCAGCGCCAGCACGTTGCCTTCTTCGTTGAAGGCGGGGATGACCACAGAAAGCTGCGGCGCGGGCATGAAGCGGGGCGACCTGTGCGGGAGAGGTGGCGGATTCTCGCAGGCGGCCCGTTAAAACTTGGCTACGCGGATTAGCCGCGCAGGCGCTCGAGAATGCCTTCCAGGCTGTCCAGGCCGTGGTAGCTGATCACCAGCTTGCCGCGGCCACCGCGACCGTGCTGCACGGCGACCTTGGCCCCCAGCTTTTCCGACAGCTCGCGCTCGAGGGCGGCGATGTCGGCGTCGGACTTCTTTTCCGGCCCCTTGGTGGGCTTCTTGCCGGGGATCTGGCCCTTGGCCATCAGCTGGGCGCGGCGCTCGACCTCGCGCACCGACCAGCCTTCGGCCACGGCTTCGCGGGCCAGGGCCAGCGCCGCCTGCGGCGCCAGGGTGAGCAGGGCGCGGGCGTGGCCCATTTCCAGCTGCCGGTCTTCGAGCAGCTTGCGGATGCCTTCGGGCAGTTCGAGCAGGCGCAGCAGGTTCGACACCGAGGCGCGCGAGCGGCCCACGGCTTCGGCGGCCTGCTGGTGGGTGAGCGAAAACTCGTCGATCAGCCGGCTCAGGGCCAGGGCTTCTTCGAGCGGGTTGAGGTCTTCGCGCTGGATGTTCTCGATCAGCGCCATCGCGATCGAGGCGCGGTCGTCGACCTCGCGCAGCACCACCGGTACGTCGGACAGGCCGGCCTGGGTGGCGGCGCGCCAGCGGCGTTCGCCGGCGATGATTTCGTAACGCACCACGCCGGCCTTGTCCTTGCCGATGCTGCGCACGACGATCGGCTGGATCAGGCCCTGGGCCTTGATCGACTCGGCCAGCTCGGTGAGCTTGTCCGGGTCCATGCCGCTGCGCGGCTGGTACTTGCCGGGCTGGAGCTGGTCGATGGGCAGCGTGTGCAGGCCCTCGCCGCCGGACGCGTCGTCGCCCGCAGGCGCAGCGCCCTTGTTGCCGGTGCCCAGCAGGGCGTCGAGGCCGCGGCCAAGGCCGCGCTTCTTGCTGCTCATGCCATCTCCTTGTGCATCTTCTTCTCGCGCCGAACGATCTCGCCGGCCAGGCCCAGGTAGGCGATGCCGCCCCGGCTGCCGCGGTCGTAGCCGACGATGGACTGGCCGTGGCTGGGCGCTTCGGCCAGGCGCACGTTGCGCGGGATGATCGAGCGGAACACCTTGTCGCCGAAGTGCCGGGTGAGTTCGCCCGACACGGCGTTGGCCAGGTTGTTGCGCACGTCGAACATGGTGCGCACGATGCCTTCGATCTCCAGCTTCGGGTTCAACTTGCCCTTGAGCGCGTTGATGGTGTCCACCAGCGAGCTCAGGCCCTCGAGCGCGAAGTATTCGCACTGCATCGGCACGATCACGCCGTCGGCCGCGGCCAGGGCGTTGAGCGTCAGCAGCGACAGCGAGGGCGGGCAGTCGATGATCAGGTAGTCGTAGCGGTCGCGCAGCGGGGCCAGCGCGGTCTTGAGGCGCTGTTCGCGGGCCGCTTCGTCCATCAGGCGGATTTCGGCGGCGGTCAGGTCGATGTTGCCGGGCAGCAGGTCGAAACCTTCCGGCGACTTCACCACCACCGATTCGGCCGTGCATTCGCCCAGCAGCACTTCGCAGGCGGAGTTGGCGAGCTCGCGCTTGTCCACGCCCGAAGCCATGGTGGCGTTGCCCTGCGGGTCCATGTCCACCAGCAGCACACGCCGGGGCGTCTGCGCCAGCGCGGCGGCCAGGTTCACGGCGGTGGTGGTCTTGCCGACCCCGCCCTTCTGGTTGGCGATGGCGATGATGCGACCCATGCGATCTCCTTGCGCGGCCTGGACCGGGGATTATGCCGGCTTGGCCGGGTCACGGGTGATCGTGACCAGGTGGCGGTCGCCTTCCAGGCCCGGAACCACCAGGGTTTCAAGGGCTTCCACCCGCCAGCCGGGCGGCAGGGCGGCGATTTCGGCGTCGGGGCGCTGGCCCTTCATGGCCAGCAGGCGGCCTTCCGGCGCCAGCAGGTGGCCGCCGACGGCGAGGATGCCGGCCAGGGTGTCCATGGCGCGGGCGGTGACCTGGTCGAAGGCGCCGGGCTCGGCCACGGCTTCGGCCCGGGCTTCAAGCACGCGCACGTTGTCCAGGCCGAGCTGGCGCACGACTTCGCGCAGGAAACGGGTCTTCTTGGCGATGCTTTCGACCAGGGTGACCTGCAGGCCGGGCACGGCCAGGGCCAGCGGGATGCCGGGCAGGCCCGGGCCGGTGCCCAGGTCGGCCAGCGTGCCGGGCCTGAGGTGGCGCCACATCGACAGCGAGTCGAGCAGGTGCTTGCCCACCATCTCGCGTGGGTCGCGCACGGCGGTGAGGTTGTAGGTGCGGTTCCAGCGGTCGAGCAGGGCCAGGTAGTCCAGCAGACGGCCGGCCAGCGGCTGCGGCGCCAGGCCGAGCGCGACCAGCCCGGCTTCAAGCTCGGGCCCGAGGTGGGAAAGCGGGTTCATGCCGCCATTATGGCGACAACCCGGATTTCAGGCGACGCGGCAGCGTATGACGCGCAGGCCCTTGGGCCCCAGCTGCTGGTTCATGCCGACCTTCAGCGCCTCCGCGCCGATGGGCCCTTCCAGCAGGGGCAAGGCCTCGCGGATGACCAGCGCATCGATGTCGTCCAGATCCTCCCCGGCCAGGGCCGGGTCGAGGATCTGGTAATAAAGCTCGGCCTGGATGCCCTGGCCGCCGACCACCGACAGGTGGTGCCCGATCAGGCAGACCGGCTGGCCCAGCTGGTCCAGCCCCGGCAGGGTCCAGCGCCAGCCCGGCCCCAGGGCCCGGATGAAGCGGCCGAAGCGGTGCACCGTCACCACGCTGTTGTCCGGTACCCGGCGGAAACCCGTGAGCCAGGCCAGGGGCGCAAGGGGCATCGGCAGGGGCAAAAGTGGGGACATGAATGTCATGGGTGCCAGTAACTTAGCCGGGGTTCCTGAAGCATAGTCTAGTTAACGTGACTGTTACCGGAATTCGGCCAAAGTCCGGCTGGCGCCCCAGGCGGGCCGCGACGGGTCTACGCTGCCGGCAAGGAGGGAAACACCCATGAGTACGATCGAGATCCGGCCCGTGCGCCGGCAGGAGCTGGTGGCCGTCGTGAACCTGCTTGCCGACGACGCCCTGGGCCAGGGCCGCGAGCGGGCCGACGGCGACCTGCATCCGGACTACCTCGCCGCCTTCGAGGCCATTGAAAACGACCCGGCGCACGAGGTGCTGGTGGCGGTCGCGAACGACGAGGTGCTGGGCTGCCTGCAGCTGAGTTTCCTGCCCGGCCTGTCGCGGCGCGGCATGTGGCGCGGACAGATCGAAGGCGTGCGCGTCGCGCGTTCCGCACGCGGGCAAGGCCTCGGCCGGCAACTCGTGCAATGGGCGATCGACGCGTGCCGCCAACGCGGCTGCGGGCTGGTGCAGCTGACCAGCGACACCCGCCGAACCGAGGCGGCCCGCTTCTACGAATCGATGGGCTTCACTGCCTCGCACGTGGGATTCAAACTCGACCTGCCGCAGGCCCGGTGACTCCGGCGTTGCGCCGGACCACGGGGCGTCAGTAAAGAAGGACCAGGCAGCCCACCGCGATGGCGTTCCAGCCTGCATGCGCCGCGATGGCTGCGGTGATGCGTCCGCCGCGCCACAGGCACAGCAGCGACAGCGTCAACCCCCCGTACAGGGCGGTGTCCACGACCCCCGCCCAGCCCTGGTAGCCGTGCACGGCGCCGAACAATACCGTCACCAGCACGACCGCCACGGTCCATGCGGTCCGCGTGCGGCCCAGCAGGGCGGCGATGCCGTGCAGCAGCAGGCCGCGGAACAGCAGCTCTTCCGCGATCGCGCCGAGCACGCTAAGCGTCGCCAGCCCGAACACGGCCCCCGCGCCGCCGTGCAACTGCTCCAGGTTGGCCACGACGTCGCTGCGCTGCGCGCCGCCGGTCAAGGGGATGATCAGCCCGAACTGCAGCAGTGCGAAGCCCGCGGCCACCGCCAATCCGACAAGAACGTCCGTCCGCCAGGACGCCCGGGTGGCGCCGATGTCCGGCCAGCGCAGGCCGGCGGCCCGGCAGGCAAGGTAGATCGCGCCTGCGCCCAGCAGCAGCTGAAATACGCCGGAAACGGCATGGGTGGCACCGCCGAATCGCAACCCCAGCAGCGTTTGCGGAAGCACGAAGGACGCACCCAGCGCCAGCGCCCAAAGCACGGTTCCCAGCAGAACGGCCAGCAGCCAGCGCATGCGCGAAGGCGATTGCGCGACAGGGATATCGGTCATGCGCATCCTTTGTTCGTTGCAGTCCCGCGAAACCTGCCATTGTTTCCAAGGGCGCGCATGCGTCATCCGTCACTGTGGGCAGGCCCGGCGACTGCGGCAGGGCGGCGAGGAACCCGAGTTCAAGCGCGTCGCCGGGTAATCCGCCTGAAACAGGAAGCCCCGCGCAAGGCGGGGCTTCCTGGTTGACGCAAGGTGCCAGCAATCAGTTGCGAACCCGCCGCAGGTTCACCACGGTGCTCGCGTCGTCCGTGGCGTACGCGCCATAGGTCGGATCGTAGGCCTCGGCCGTGGCATCAACCTGCGCCTGGCCCTGGTTGAAGGGTGTGCCCGACCCCGATGCGAACGACGCCGTCCAGGGGGTGGGGGTGGGCGAGCAGCTCACCGTGGCGTAGAAGCTGCCCTGCGCCAGCTTGAAACGGTTGGCGCGCTGGGAAACCGTGCCGCCGATCTGGGCCACGGTGTCATCGGAGCAGATCACGCTTCCCGATACGGTGACCCGGCCATCGTGGTGCCGCACCGTGGCCTGGGTGTGGATGGTGATGTCCACGCTCAGCGCCGGCGGAGGCGGCGGATTGGAGATGCTCACCTCGCCCCACAGGGCCGGCGCACCACCCTCGCAATGCTGCTCGTAGTTGGCAGCGAAGCGGATGATCGAGCCGAACGGACCGTACTCGGCCTCGGTGACTTCGAATCGGCCGGTCAGGGTGTTGCAGCCGCGACCGTCTCCCGAGTGACTCAGCCCGGGCTGGGCATCGTCCTGGAACGGATAGCGCACCGCCCCTTCGTACACGCCCGGAACCAGCTGCTGGCCCGCCGGCGCGGCGAAATAAACGTTCCACCAGGTGTCCGTGTAGACGGACACGGAAACGACGCGGCCGTCGGCGCTTGCGGACGCCTCGACGCCTTCGGTGTAGCTCCAGGCCTGGCCCTGGCTGATGTAGTCGCCCTGGTCGCCAGTGAACTCCAGGATGCCCATCGGCTCCTGCGCGAACACGGTGGAGGGGAGTGTCATGGCAGCGGCAAGGATCAGGGCGCCGAACAGGGTGTTGCGGGAGTTGCGCAGTTGCGGAAACGGCATGGTGCTTTCCTTCTTTGGTGGGCAGTCCGTTGGGGGAAAACGATGATAAGACCCGGATGTCTCACCGGATCAGACTGCACCACGGACTTTCCCGTCCCTTCCGGACAACGGGCCTACCCCGCACGCGGGCTTCAAGCTTGGGCGGGCGCGCGGCCAACAGGGCGCCGGCTGCAATGGCGGGCTTGGCCCGTTTCCGTCGCTATTGGCTGCTTTGGGCTTCCACGACAAGGACCCGGGCATTGCCGATGGGGTGGGCAACATGCGCGGTACCGGGCGAAGCATAAAAGACATCGCCCGTTTCAAGGACGACGGACTTGTCCTCGCCGGCATCGCGATAGCGCATCTCGACGCGCCCATCGAGCACGGCGAATACTTCCTGGCCGTCGTTGACGTGCCAGCGATAGGGTTGGTCGGTCCAGTGCAGGCGCGTGGTAATGCCGCCCATGTTGGCGATTTCCAAGGCGCCCCAGGCCCGGGACGCCGTGAATTCCCGGCTGCGGATTATTTTCATGGTGCCTGCCCCGGTCCGGCCATGCTTCCCGCAACGGCCGCGACGATCCGATCAAGGTCCCGATCGTCCGTCGCCCAGTTCGAGAAGGCAGCCCGGACCGTGGGACGCCCGAACAGCTGCCCCGGCGTCATGAAGGTCTCGCCGCTGGCATTGAGCCGCTGCACGAACGAGTCACGTTCGGCCGCACCGCCGTCGGTGAGCGCGAAGCTGACAATGTTGAGCGGGACGCCTCCCAAAACCTCGAACCGCCCGGTCGCCCCGATCGACTGCGCGAATTCACGGGCAAGCCGACAATTCGTCCTGACCCATTCGCCGATGCCCCTGCGGCCACGCGTTGCAAGCACCATCCAGGCGGGAAAGGCCCGGAAGCGCCGCGAGTTTTCCGGGGTGAAATGCAAAGGGTCCGGGTCATCGCCCAGATAGGCGGAACTGGCCGAGAACACCTCGCGCTGCAGATCGGGGCGCGAGGTATACGCGATTGCGCTGTCGTAAGGCACGTTGAGCCACTTGTGCAGGTCTACGGTGACCGAATCGGCATGCCCGATGCCGGCGATCCGCCCGTGCAGATCGGCATCAAAAGCCGCAAACAGCCCGAATGCACCGTCGACGTGCAGCCAGGCCCCGAATCGCCTGCAAAGCTCGGCGACCCGCACGAGGTCGTCGAAATCGCCGGTATTGACCTCGCCGGCGCTGGCCACCACCACGGCGGGTCCTGTCGTGTGTGCCGAAAGCGCCTGCTCGAGCGCGACAGGGTCCACCGCCGTGCGTCCCGGCAGCGTGGCCACGGCCTGCAGACGGGAGCGGCCGATGCCGGTGATCGACATTGCCTTGAGGACGCTCGAATGCGCCGACCCGGCAAACACGGTAGGCGGCAACGGCGACTGCCTGGCCGCCCACTCCCTGGCGGTCGCGATGCAAACCAGGTTCGCGGCCGTGGCGCCGCTGACGAACTGGCCGTGCATCGAATCCGCCAAGCCAAACACATCGCGAAACGCGTCGACCGTCTGCTTTTCGACGTCGGCAGCGATCGACCCCGCCGCGTTGGACACGTTCTGATCCCAGGCCGACACCAACCAATCGGCGGCGACAGCCTCAGGGGTCGCCCCACCCGTGACGTAGCCCAGGTAGCGGGGCCCCGGGGACGCGGAAAGCCAGGGGACGATGCGTTCAGCCACCAGGGCCATCGCCGCATCGAAGCCGATGCCGTCCGGCGGCCGGGGTGCCTGAGGCAGCCGCAGGTGGGCAACAGGCTGGGCACGGAGGCCGTCAAGATGGCCGGCCGCCAGCCGGTGCGCCACGGCCAGGGCGGTCTGGTGGTCAACGTGTTCGTTCATGCGTACTCCGGAAACCTCAGGCGCAGAGCGCATCGCAGAACCGGGAAACCGCGCCGGAATCAGTGGACAAGAACAGTACCGGGTCGATCACCTCGAGTTCCATCAGTACGAGGCCGCCGTCGACGGGCACCGCATCGACCCGCGCATACGTGGTGTCGTCGGCGAATCCGTCCAGCAGCCGCGCCGCCTGGTCGATCAGGCACTTGTCCGGCAGGTGAGCGACGTGCGAGCCGCCAAAGTCTGCCTGGACGCGGAAGTCGCCGGCCCGGGGAGTCTTGCGCACGGCGTGCGAATACAGCCCTCCGAGGAAGACGAAGGAGATTTCGCCTTCTTCTTCGATCTGCGGGAGGTATCGCTGGACCAGCAGGTCCTGTTGCCGCACCTGCCCGGCGAAACGCGCCCGTGCCTGCGGCCGGCCGAGCGACGCCACGCGCCAGGTGCCATGCGCCGACAGCGAAACGGCTGGCTTGACGACCAGGTCCGCCGAGCCCAGTTGTTCGATCAGTTCATCCAGGTCCGCTGCGTCGTCCTGTCCCACCAGCCGGGTGGGGGCAATGCGCGCAAGGCTCTCGGCCTCGAGTTCCAGCAGGTAGCGCTTGTGCAGGGTCCGCCGGAGCCTTTCGTGCCCGTTGGCGATCCGCACACCGCGTCCCGTCAGCTGGTCAAGCCATGCCAGGAAGGCCTCCGTGTGCAGGTGGTAGTCCCAGCAGGACCGGACGACGACGAGGTCACCGGCCCGCACTCGCCGATTGTCCTCTTCGCTGCGCCAGCGAAGTACTTGCGTCGGCACGCCGCGCTGGGCCAGTTGCTCGGGAACCCGGCGGTCGTCGGCCGTCAGCCCGGGATGCTCGAAAGAGGTTGCGAAGTGGATCACGGCGCCCTGCCAGCTTCGCCGGGCCCGCGATCGCCGCCGACGTCGATGACGATCTTGCCAAGGTGCCGCGCGGTGGCCAAATGGCGATAGGCCTCCTGCACCTGGTGGAAACCGAAGACCTGGTCGACCACCGGATGCAGGTTGGCGCGTTCGACGAAGCGAGCCAGCGCCACGGCCATCTCACGGCTGCCGACCATCAGGCCAACCAGCCGCTTGCTGCCCAGGAACAGGTCGGCTGGGTTGAACCGGGCGGGCGAGGCACCGCTCATGCGGCCGATCACAGCGACGGTGCCACCCGTGCGAAGCGCGGCGATCGATTCGGTGATGGTTTCCGGTCCGCCGACGTCGAGTACGCGGTCGACGCCCTGGCCGTCGTTGAGTCGGCGCAGTTCGGTCCCCCACTGCGGCACGCTCCGGTAATTGAGCGTCACGTCGGCGCCCAGCTCGCGCGCCCGGAGCAGTTTGGCATCGTCCGACGAGGTGATCATCACGCGATATCCCGCGGCCTTGGCAAGTTGCAGCGCCCAGATCGAGACGCCGCCGGTGCCCAGCAAGGCCACGGTCGAATTCGGCGGCAAGGGCTCGATGCCAAACAGCGCATGCCAGGCGGTCACGCCGGCGCAGCTGAGCGTGGCGGCCTCGATGTCGTTCAAGTGCCCCGGCGCCGGTACCCAGGCCATTTCCGGCAACACGACCTGCTCGGCCAGAACGCCATCGACCGTGCCACCCAGCGCACGCGCGATGCCCGAATCGGTCGCCGGCCCGGAAAGCCAGTCCGGGAAAAAGCTGCTGACCACGCGGTCGCCGACCGCCAGGGAGGTGACGTCGGGGCCGACCGCAAGCACCGTGCCCGCGGCGTCGGAAGCCAGCACGGTCGGGGGGCCACCGGTGCCGGAGCGGCCGTCGGCGAACATCAGGTCCCGGTGGTTGAGCGCGACCGCGCCGATGCGCACCAGCACGTCCTTGCCCCGGGGGGGAGCGACCTCGCGCTCGATGCGCCCGATGCCGTCGATCCCGCCTCCGCGGCGAACGGCGTATGCCGCACCGCGCGTGGCGACGCGCGGGGACGAGGGTGGCGAGGTCGGGTCGGCGGCCGAAGGTGTCATCGAGGGCTCCTGGTGGGTCTGGGCGGGGTTCGGGGTGGCCAGACTATGGAATGCGCAAACGCATAAAAACTGGCAAATTGCGCATAACCGATATGCGCAGACGCATAGGATTCCCGCCCATGGAAAGCCGCGTGCAGTGGAACGACCTGCAGTTTTTCGTGGCCGTTTGCGAATACGGATCCATTGGCGCCGCCGCCCAGGCGCTGGGGGTGAATCATTCGACGGTGTTGCGACGACTGGGCAGCCTTGAACAAGCCCTCGACGTCCGTCTTTTCGACCGCCTGCCGGGCGGCTACGCCTTGACCGTACAGGGCCACGAGCTGGCTTCCGGCATTGCCGGGGTGTCCGAACAACTCGAAGCCGCCGGGCGGCGGGTCACCGGCAACGACCTCGCGCTCAGGGGAAGCATTCGACTTACCGCGCCCGACACCCTGATGCAGGCCTTGTTGATGTCGCGGCTTGCGGCATTCAGCGCCGAGCACCCGCAGCTGCAGCTCGACCTGGTGGTCAACGACAGCATGCTCAACCTCACGCGGCGGGAAGCGGACGTTGCCGTGCGTGGCTCGAATCGGCCGCCCGGGAACCTCGTCGGCCGCCGGGTCGGCACGATCGAAACCGCGCTGTATGCCTCCGCCGCATACATCGAAACGCTGGGCCCGGCGCCCGGGGAATCCGCCTACCGGTGGATCGGCCACGCGGAGCCACTTTCCCACCTGGCGTCGGCCAGGTGGCTGCGTGAAAACGTCGCGCCGGAAAAGGTGGTGCTGCGCGTGGACAGCCTGATCAGCCTGGCCGACGCCGTCGCCGCCGGGTTTGGCGTTGGCTGGCTTCTTTGCCCGCTTGCCGAGGTGCGGCCGGGCCTGGTCCAGCTAAGACCACCACCGCGCGAACTGGACACGCAGGTCTGGGTGCTCACCCACCCGGACCTGCGTCGCGTCGCCCGCGTCAGGGCATTGACCGAATTCCTCTACGAAACGCTGTCGGCGGACCCGCGGCTCCGGCACGACCGCGGCTGAGATCCGGGGCGCCGGTCAGGCGCTCACCCCGGGCCGGTTTCGCGCTGGCGGAACTCGTCGCTCAGCATGCCGGCGAATCCCCAGTTCTGCGGATCGACCTCGTCGAGGACGATATGGGTGTGCTCGGGCCTCGTGCTCCTGTGTGGGTCGGGCTGATCAGGGCGCCGGATCCAGCGGCAGGGCAATGGGCCGCATCGGCGCCCCGCTCGCACCGCGCAGCTTCAATCCGGCGCCGATGAATGCGAACTCATGCACGCGATCACGCGCAAGCGCTTCCAGGTCCACGACCTCCATGATCGCCACGCCCTGTTCCGCCTCAAGGTAGGTGTGCACGGGGACCCAGTTGTCCGGGGTTTCCACCGGGAAGCTCTCGAGGCTGAGGTTGTCGCTGCCGATCAGCATCGCGCCGTGGGTTTCCACCAGCCAGCGGGCGGCGTCCAGGCCGATGCCGGGCGGGTTGTCCATGTAGCGCTGCTTGTCGTCGATGACCCGCATCCGGCCGGTGCGGATGAACACCGCGTCGCCCGCCTGCAGGCGTACGCCCTGGCGGGAAAGCGCGCCCTCGAGGTCGGCGGGCATGATCCGGTAGCTGTCGGGAAGCATGTCCACGCCCTTGTAGGCGGGCACGTCGATAAGCACGCCGCGGGCGATGATCGGCGGCAGGTTTTCCGCGCCGCCCTTGTGCCAGCCCAGGTCGCCCTGGTGGCTGTCGTGGTGGAAGCCGTTCCAGATGCGGCCGTTGAGCCCGAAGTGCGACAGCGCGTCGATGTGGGTGCCGGTGTGGGTGTACATCAGCACCGCGTCACCGGAGTAGGAAACATGTTCGTGCATGGCGCGGCCGAGGCCCAGCACGTTGTCGACCGCGGTTCCCCGTGGCGTATGGGTCATCCATATCTGGTAGGTCGGGTCGCCCAGCAGCGACCAGCTGGGCATGCCCTTGTGGTATTCGACGCCGAGGTCGTAAACGGTGCCGCCACGGATGCGCGACAGCACCGCGGCGCGTGAGGCGTCCGTCATCAGGTTGAGGCGACCGATCTGGTCGTCGGGCCCCCACGGGCTGGTGGCGGCGCCCGGGCGGGCGCCCATGGCCAGGGGCGAGGCAAGCAGGGCGCAGAGGGCGAGCGAGAGCGGAATGGCTTTCATGGGGTGGCTCCGGGTCGGGGCGGGTGGTTGACGCCGGTATCGTGAATGGTGCGGAATCCGCTGATAATCCCGGCCAATGTGGAAACACTGTTCGCCATGTCGAACAAAAACCCTCCCCCGGCCCATTCCCTGGACGACCTGCTCGTCTTCGCGGCGGTCGCCGAATCCGAAGGTTTTTCCGCGGCGGCCCGGCGCCTGGGCGTCTCGAAATCGATGGTCAGCAGTGCGGTCTCGCGACTTGAGGCCCGGCTGGGTGTACGCCTGCTGCAGAGAACGACACGGCGGTTGTCCCTGACCGAAGCCGGGTACGCGGCATTGCCCCATGCCCGCCAGGCACGCAGTGCCGCCCATGACGCCGAAGAAGCGGCGGTGTCGCTGCTGGCCTCGCCGCGGGGCCTGCTTCGGGTCAACGCTCCGATGTCCTTCGGCGTGCTGCACCTGGCGCCGGCGCTGGGTGCCTTCGCAAACCAGTACCCCGAGGTGGAGGTCGAGCTGGTGCTCGACGATCGCGTGGTCGACCTGGTCGGCGGGGATTTCGACCTCGCCATCCGCATCGGAACGCTGGCGGATTCTTCCCTGGTGGCCAGCTTGCTCGGTCGCAGCTCCGACGTGTTGGTGGCGCACGCCGACTACCTGGCGCGCGCCGGCCTGCCCGGCGAGCCCGCCGACCTCGCCGGGCATGCGGCACTGGTCTATTCGCTGGCGGCGACCGGACCTGGATGGACGTTCACGCGCGACGGGCGCAGCGAAACCGTGAAGGTCCGCGGGCCGCTGAAGGCCAACAGCAGCATGGCCCTGCGGGAGGCGGCGCTGCAGGGCCTGGGCATCGCGCGCCTGCCCTTGTTCGTGGCCGGCCCCGACCTGGCGGTGAACCGGTTGCAGCGGGTCTTGCCCGGTTGGGCCCTGCCCGAACACGGCATCCACCTGGTCACGTCCGCACGCGGGCACCAGCCCCGCAAGGTCACCGCCTTCGCCGATTTCCTGCGCGGCCGGATCGGGTCGCCCCCCTACTGGGAGTCAGGGAAGGCAGCGCCCTGAGCGCGGCACCCGCCGGCTTCAGCCCCGCCCGTGCGGCGCCTCCAGGTCCAGCACCGGTCCCATGGGCACGATGCCGGTCGGATTGATCATGTCGTGGCTCTGGTAGTAGTGGCCCTTGATGTGCCGGAAATCCACCGTTCCGGCCACGCCGGGCACCTGGTACAGGTCGCGCAGGAAACCCGACAGGTTCGGGTAGTCGGCGATGCGGCGAAGGTTGCACTTGAAGTGCCCCACGTACACGGCGTCGAAGCGGATGAGCGTGGTGAACAGGCGCCAGTCGGCCTCGGTCAGCGTGTCGCCGCAGGTGTAGCGGGTTTTCGCCAGCCGGCCTTCCAGCCAGTCCAGCGATTCGAACAGCGGCGCCAGCGCTTCTTCGTAGGCTTCCTGCGTGGTGGCGAAGCCGGCCTTGTACACGCCGTTGTTGACCGTGTCGTAGACGCGCTGGTTGACCCTGTCGATCTCGGCGCGCCTCAGCGCAGGGTAGAAATCGCCCGGCGCCGCGCCGACGCCGTCGAAGGCGCTGTTGAACATGCGGATGATGTCGGCCGATTCGTTGCTGACCACGGTGGCGCGCTCGCGATCCCAGAGCACCGGCACGGTGACGCGGCCGGAATAGTCCGGGTCGGCCTTGAGGTAGACCTCGTACAGGCGACGGGCGCCGAAGACCGGGTCGGGCACCACCCCGGGGCCGGGTTCGAAGGTCCAGCCTTGCTTGCCCATCAGCCAGTTCACCACCGACACGTCGATCATCTTCTCCAGCCCCTTCAGGCGCCGGAATATCAGGGTGCGGTGGGCCCAGGGGCAGGCCAGGGAAACGTACAGGTGGTAGCGCCCCGGTTCGGCCTTGAATCCGCCTTCGCCGTCGGGTCCGGGCGCGCCGTCGGCGGTGACCCAGTTGCGGAACTTCGCCTTCGACCGCTCGAAGCGCCCACCGCTCTTGTCGGTGTCGTACCAGGTGTCCTGCCACTTGCCATTCACCAGCAGACCCATGCCTTGCTCCCGTTGCGTGAACATTCGCCACGACCATAACGCGGCCTGGTAGAACGCAACGTGATCGAGGTCATCACCTGCCATCGCGCCGGCGGCGTTAGCATCGGCAGGACCGAACACGCGAGTCCCGCCATGCCTACCGTCCTCGTCACCGGCGCCACCGGCTTCTTGGGCCAGCACCTGCTGCGCGAACTGCGCGCGGCCGGGGTCGAGGTGCGCGGGCTGTCGCGTTCGCCGGCCGGCGACGTCGCCGTGGCTGCCGCGGGCGCGCAGCCGGTGCGCGGCCACCTGGGCGACGCGGCGTCGCTGGCCGCCGCCGTGGCCGGCGTCGAGGCGGTTTTCCACACGGCGTCCGACACCAACAACTGGGGCCCCGGCGACGCCGCCCAGACCGCCACCAACGTGGGCGGTACGCGGCAGCTGCTCGATGCCGCGCGCGACGCCGGCGTGCGCTGCTTCGTCTACACCTCCAGCATTTCGGCCTATTCCCACCTGGCGCCGGGGCCGCTGCGCGAGGACACGCCGCAGCAGGGCGCGCGCTCGTGGATCAACTACGAGCGAAGCAAACACGCCGCCGAACGCCTGGTGCGCGAATCCGGCCTGCCGTTCCTGGTCCTGCAGCCCTCGCACATCCTGGGCCCGGGCGATCGCAACAACTGGTCGAACCTGATCCGCATGGCCGACGCCGGCCAGTTGCCCGGGGCACCTCCCGGCTCCGGCGCCTTCGCCGACGTGCGTGAGGTCGCGCGGGCGCACGTGCGCGCCTGGCAGGGCCCAGCCCGCGACGAGGCCTGGCTGCTGGGCGGTGAGCACGCCAGCTTCCTCGGCCTGGTGGCGGAAATCGGCCGCCAGCTGGGCAAGCCGGTGCCCACGCGCGCGCTGCCGGCACCCGTGCTGCGCGCTTATGCGCGCACGCTGGACCTGGTCTCGCGCATCACCCGCAAGCCGCCGAAGCTGACCCCCGCGGCGGTGTGTTTCACCTGCCACCACCTGCAGGTGGACAGCGGCAAGGCCGAACGCGAGCTGGGCTACCGCGCCACGCCGCTTCCCGTGCTGCTGGCCGACACCATCGCCTGGCTGCGGGCCGAAGGCCTGCTGGCGACTCAGTCCACCGACAGCCCGTAACGTTCCAGGATCTCGTCGGCCGAAGCGGGTTTCGAGAACAGGTAACCCTGGCCCAGGCTCAGGCCGAGCAGGCGCAGCTGGTAGCGCTGTTCTTCGGACTCGATGCCTTCGGCGATCACTTCCAGGCCCAGCGAATCGGCCAGCAGGCGGATCGCGCGCACGATGGCGGTGCTGCCGCCGCTTTCGCCGCTGCGCAGTTCGTGCACGAAGCTGCGGTCGATCTTCAGGCCGTGCAGCGGGAAGCGGTGCAGGTAGCTCAGCGACGAATAACCGGTGCCGAAGTCGTCGAGCAGGGTCAGCACGCCGGCGTCGCGCAGCCGGCCCAGGCAGGCCTGCACTTCCTCGGGCTGTTCGAGCAGCGCGCCTTCGGTGACTTCCAGCCGCAGGTTGGCCGGGCGCACGCCGTAGCGGGTCATCAGTTCGAGCAGGCGCTCGTCGAAATCGGGCGCGCGCAGGTGCCTGGGCGACACGTTGAGCGTGGTGTAGGCACGGCCGACCGACAGCCGGCGGATGTCCTTGCAGACCAGGTCGTAGAGCTGCCAGTCCATGTGTTCGAGGCTGCCGGTTTCTTCGGCCGTGCCCAGGAAGTCGCCGGGCACGCACAGGCCGCGCACCGGGTGGTGCCAGCGCATCAGCGCCTCGAAACCCACCAGGCGGCCGTCTGCCAGGCTCAGGATGGGCTGGTAGTGCGGCACGAACTCCTGGCGGTGCAGGGCGCGGCGCAGGTCGCCTTCGAGTTCAAGCAGCTTCAGCGCCGCTTCGTGCAGGTGTTCGTCGAAGATGGCGAAGCGCTGGCGGCCGGTGGCCTTGGCGCGGTACATGGCCACGTCGGCGTCGCGCAGCAGTTCTTCCGGGCTGCGGTAGCGCGGGTCCACCAGGGCGATGCCGATGCTGGCCGAGGTGTAGAGCTCCTTGCCGGCGATGCGCATCGGCTCGGCCAGCGAGGTGATGACCCGTTCGGCCACCGCCACCGCGTCTTCGACGGTGTGGATGAAATCGAGCACGATCGCGAATTCGTCGCCGCCCAGGCGCGCCACCATGTCCGGGTCGCGCACGCAGCTGCTGATGCGGCGGGCGGCTTCCTTCAGCAGTTCGTCGCCGACCAGGTGGCCGACCGAGTCGTTGACCACCTTGAACCGGTCCAGGTCGAGAAACAGCACCGCGAACAGCTGCTTGCGGTCGTAGCGGTAGCGCGACAGCGCCAGGCCCATGCGCCCGAGCAGGTGGCTGCGGTTGGGCAGGCCGGTCAGGGTGTCGTGCATGGCCTCGTGCTTGAGCTTGTGCTCCATGCGTTCGCGCACCGATATCTGGTCGAGCAGCTCGCGGTTGGCGTCGGCCAGTTCGCTGGTGCGCGCGGCCACGCGCTGTTCGAGTTCGGCGTAGGCCTCGCGCAGTGATTCATGCGCCTGGCGGCGTTCCAGCGCCTGGGCGATGTGGAAGGACACGAAGCTAAGCAGTTCCTGGTCGCGCTTGGTGTACAGGTAGTCGGGCGTGTAGCTCTGCACGGCGATGACGCCCGCGACGGCGCCCTCGATCTGCAGCGGCACGCCCAGCCAGCACACCGACGGCGTGCCGAAGGACTGCACCTTGCCCTCGGCGACCAGGCTGTGGATGCCGTTGCGGTCGGTGAGCAGCGGTTCGCCGGAGGCCAGCACGAACTCGGTGAGGCCGCGGGCCAGCTTGCGGCGCGGGCGCGCCTGGTCGCGTTCGTCCACCGAATAAGGGAAGTCCAGCTCCTGGCCGTCGGGCGTGAGCAGGGCGATGAAGAAGTTGCGGGCGTCGAGCAGGGCGCTGACGATGCCGTGCACCTCGGCGTAGAAGACCTCGATGCTTTCGCTGCGCCCGGCCTGTTCGGCGATGCGGAACAGTGCCGCCTGCAGGCGTTCGCTGCGTTCGCGTTCGGCGACCTGCTGGCGCAGTTCGCTGGTGCGTTCGTCGACGCGCCGTTCCAGTTCTTCCTGGGCGTCGCGGCGGGCCAGCGCGGTCAGGATGTGCTGGGCCACGTAGCCGAGCAGGGCGCGGTCGTCTTCGCTGTAGCGTGTGTTCGGGTCGTAGCTCTGCACGACCACGGCGCCGCGCACCACCCCTTCGTCCACCATCGGCACGCCCAGCCAGTCTTCGCTGTCCGGGCCCAGGGTTTCATCGCGGCCGACGCCCAGTTCGATGCGCACGTCCACCGAGGGGCCAAGCACCGGCTTGCCGTGGCGGATCAGCGCCAGGGTGAGGCTGTTGCCCATTTCCGAGGCCGGGATTTCTTCGTCCGGGTCCGGACAGATGGGATCCTGGCTGTCGGCGAAATAGATGAAGCGCATCGTGTCGGTTTCGGGCGCGTACCGGACGATGTAGAAATTCTCGGCGTACATCAGCCGGCCGACGATCTCGTGCAGGCCGCGCATCACCGTGGCGGTGTCCTCGCCGGAGCTGGCCAGGTCGGAAATCGCGAACAGGGCGCGCTGCAGCCGCTCGGCCCGGCCCAGGCGTTCGACGTCCACCCGCAGCCGCTGGACTTCGGCGGCCAGTTCGGCCGGGTCCTCGGCGCGCAGCCGCACCGGCCCGGCGGGCGGCGGCGTGGCGGTGGCGACGTTGGACGAGAGCGGGCTGCGAGGCTTCAAACGGTGAACCCTTCACCTCAAGGTCGGCCCGACTATATCAGCCCGCCGCGCGGCCGCCGGCCAGCACTTCGGCGGTCGGGCCCAGGGCCACCAGCCGGCCGTCGGCGAGCACCGCGCTGCGTTCCGCCAGCGCCCGGGCGGCCTGCCAGTCGTGGGTGATGAACAGCAGGGCCAGGCCGCGTTCGCGCTTGAGCCGGGCCAGCAGGGCCAGCACGCCGGCGCGGTGCTGGGCATCAAGCGCCGACACCGCTTCGTCGCAGACCAGCAGGTCCGGGTCGGTGGCCAGGGCCCGGGCGATGGCCACGCGCTGGCGCTGGCCGCCGGAAAGCTGGTGCGGGAAGCGCGCGGCGAGCTCCGGCGCCAGGCCCACCGATTCCAGCAGGCCGGCGACACGTGCCGCCCGTCCCTGCGCCGGCGTGATGCCGTGGATGCGCAGCGGTTCGGCGACCAGGTCACGCACCCGCATGCGCGGATCGAGCGAGGCGTAGGGGTCCTGGAAAACCACGCCGATACGCCGACGCAGCGCGCGCAGCCGGCCACGACCGGCGGCCAGCAGGTCTTCGCCGTCGAAGAGGATGTGGCCCCCAACCCCCTGGCGCAGCAGCCGCAGCAGCGCGCGACCAAGGCTGGACTTGCCGCTGCCGCTTTCGCCGACCAGGGCCAGGCATTCGCCGCGGTGCAGGGCCAGGCTGATGCCGGTCACGGCCGGGCGCGCCTGGCCCGGGTAGGCCACCTGCACGGCGTCCAGGCGCAGCAGCTCGGTGCCGGGAGCCGGGGCATCCGGGGCCGGCAGCCGGTCGGCGGCCAGCAGTTCGCGGGTGTAAGGATGACGCGGGGCGGCGAAGATCGCGGCGCTGGAACCCTGCTCCACCACTTCGCCCTGGCGCAGGATCGCCAGTTGGCCGGCATGGCGGGCGACCAGGGGCAGGTCGTGGCTGACCAACAGCACCGACACGCCCAGGTCGGTGCGCAGCGTGTCGAGCATCGCCAGGGCCTCGCGCGCCAGGCGCGGGTCCAGGGCCGAGGTGGGTTCGTCGGCCAGCAGCACGCGCGGATGGCCGGCCAGGGCCAGGGCCAACAGCACACGCTGGCGCTGGCCGCCGGACAGCTGGTGCGGGTAGCGGCGCAGCATCTGCGCGGGCGCCGGCAGCTGCAGGCGTTCGAACAGTGCCATTGCCTCCCGGCGGGCGCCGGCGCGGTCGAGCCCGCGCAGCAGGCGCAGCGATTCTTCCAGCTGCGCGCCGAGCGTGCGCAGCGGGTGCAGCGCCGCCTGCGGGTCCTGCGGCACCCAGGCCAGCACGCGGCCGGGCAGCATGGCGTGGCGGGCACCGTCCAAGGGGAAGCGTTCGCCATCAAGTTCGATGTCGCCGCGGGCCCGCAGGCCGGGCGGCAGCAGGCCCAGCAGGGCGGCGATGGTCAGGCTCTTGCCGCTGCCGCTTTCGCCGACCA
Organism: Arenimonas soli; assembly: GCF_014643775.1. GTDB lineage: Bacteria > Pseudomonadota > Gammaproteobacteria > Xanthomonadales > Xanthomonadaceae > Arenimonas > Arenimonas soli. The sequence goes on along the minus strand of NZ_BMKC01000002.1, from coordinate 147,266 downwards.
GGCCCAGGCACTCCCCCGCGGGCAGGACCAGGCTGACCGGCCCCAGCAGCCGACGTTCGCCGGCATGCACCTGAAGGCCGTGCAGCGAGAGTTGGCTCATGAAGCTTCCCCGCGCACGTCCAGCCAGTCGCGCAGGCCGTCGCCCAGGAACTGGAAGGCGGCCAGCGTCGCCACCAGGAAACCGGCCGGGAACAGCAGCGACCACGGCGCGACGTCCAGCTCCTGGGTGCCTTCGCCCAGCAGGCCGCCCCAGCTGGCGGCGGGTTCGTCCACGCCCAGGCCCAGGAAGCCCAGGAAACTTTCCACCAGGATCGCCTGCGGCAGGATCAGGCCCAGGTACACCAGGCCCAGCGGCAGCAGGTTGGGCAGCAGGTGCCAGCGCAGCACCTGGTCGAAGCGGGCGCCGGCGGCGCGGGCGGCCAGCACGAAGGGCATGTCACGCAGGCGCGCGGCTTCGGCGCGCACGACGCGGGCCAGGTCGATCCAGACGTAGCCGCCGATCGCCGCCAGCAGCAGCCACAGCGAACGCCCGAACAGCGCCAGCAGCAGGATCACGATCAGCAGGAAGGGCAGCGCCGACAGCACGTCCAGCCCGCGCACCATCGCGCGTTCGGTGCGGCCACCGGCGTAGCCGGCAATGGCGCCGTAGGCCAGGCCGATGACCAGCGCGACCGCGGTGGCCAGGGCGCCGATGGTCAGCGAAAGGCGGCCGCCGGCCAGCGTGCGCGCCAGGATGTCGCGGCCGATCGCATCGGTGCCGAACCAGTGCCCGTTCGAAAGCGATGGCGGCGCCGAGAGCGCGCTCCAGTCCGGACGATGCGGGTCCGGCAGGCCAAGCAGCCACGGTCCGGCCCAGCAGGCAAGCACCAGCGCCGCGATCACCCACAGGCAGGCACGGGCGGATCGGGGCAGGGGGCGGGGGCCGGACATGCCGGGAATCTTAGCGGTCGCGCGGGCGGCGTATCATGGGCCGGTCAAATCCACGGATCCACGGCATGGCTTTTCCCTATACCCGTCCCCGCCGGCTTCGCCGCGACGACTTCTCGCGCCGGCTGGTGCGCGAAAGCCGCCTGAGCGCCGACGACCTGATCCTGCCCGTGTTCATCCACGAGCCCGACGGCCGCGCCCCGGTGGCCTCGATGCCGGGCGTTGAACGCCAGTCGGTGGACGAGCTGCTGCGCACGGCCGCCGACGCCGTGGCGCTGGGCATCCCGGCCATCGTGCTGTTCCCGGTGACCGCGCCCGAGGCCAAGTCGCTCGACGCCGCAGCGGCCTGGGCCGACGACGGCCTGGCCCAGCGCGCCATCCGCGCCCTGAAGCGCGAGTTCCCCCAGCTCGGGGTGATCACCGACGTCGCGCTCGACCCCTACACCTCGCACGGCCAGGACGGCCTGGTGGACGGCGACGGCTACGTGGCCAACGACGACACCGTCGAAGCCTTGGTAAAACAGGCCCTGTCGCACGCCGACGCCGGCGCCGACGTGGTGGCGCCCAGCGACATGATGGACGGCCGCATCGGTGCCATCCGCGAAGCGCTGGAAGAGTCCGGGCACGTCAACACCCGCATCCTGGCCTATTCGGCCAAGTACGCCTCGGCTTTCTACGGCCCCTTCCGTGATGCCGTCGGCAGCGCCGGCGCCCTGGGCAAGGGCGACAAGACCACCTACCAGATGGACCCGGGCAATTCCGACGAAGCCCTGCGCGAGGTCGGCCTGGACCTCGACGAAGGCGCCGACATGGTGATGGTCAAACCCGGCCTGCCCTACCTGGACATCGTGCGGCGGGTGAAGGACCACTTCGGCGTGCCCACGTTCGCCTACCAGGTGAGCGGCGAATACGCGATGCTCAAGGCGGCCGCCATGAACGGCTGGCTGGACGAACGCGCCTGCGTGCTCGAGGCGCTGCTGGGCTTCAAGCGTGCCGGCGCTGACGGCGTGCTCACCTATTTCGCGCTGGACGCGGCGCGCTGGCTCAAGGAGGACTGACATGACTGCCCGTTACGCCGTGTTCGGACACCCCGTGGTGCACTCGCTGTCGCCGCGCATCCACGCCGCCTTCGGCACCCAGCTGGGCATTGCGATGCAGTACGCCGCCATCGACGCCTCGCCGGAAGACTTCGCCAACGCCCTGGCCGCCTTCGCCGCGGGCGGCGGCCTGGGCGCCAACATCACGCTGCCGCACAAGGAACGCGCCCTGGCCCTGTGCACCGAAGCCAGCGACCGCGCGCGCCGCGCCGGCGCCGCCAACACCCTGAGCCGGCGCAACGGCCAGTGGCACGGCGACAACACCGACGGCATCGGCCTGGTGCACGACCTCACCGAACGCCGCCGCCTGGACCTGCGCGGCCGCCGGGTGCTGATGCTGGGCGCCGGTGGCGCTGCCCGCGGCGTGTCCCCGTCCCTGCTCGATGCCGGCATCGGCGAACTGTGGGTGGTCAACCGCACCGCCGAACGCGCCGACGCCCTGGCTGACGCGCTGGGCGAACCGGGCCGCGTGCATACCCGCTACTGGTCGGACCTGGGCAACCTGGGTGCCTTCGACATGGTCGTCAACGCCACGTCGGCCGGGCGCAGCGGCGGCATCGAACTGCCGTTTTCGCTGACCACCTCGCGCACGCTGGCCGTGGACCTGAGCTACGGCGAAGCCGCGGTGTCCTTCCTGGCCTGGGCCCGGGCCGCGGGCTGCGAACACGCCTTCGACGGCATCGGCATGCTGGTGGAACAGGCGGCCGAGAGTTTCGCGATCTGGCACGGCAAGCGCCCGGACACCGACCCGGTGTTCGCCTCGCTCACCGCGCGCGCGGACGCGCTGCAGACCGCGGACTGAGTCGCGGCGGCCGGGCTCAGGGCGCCAGGTAGGCGTCCTTGAGCTTCACGTAGTGTTTGGCGCTGTAATAGAGCTGCTCGATTTCCTTGTCGCTGAGCTTGCGCACCGGCTTGGCCGGGTTGCCCAGCCAGAGCTCGCCGCTGAGCACCTTCTTGCCCGGCGGCACCACGGCGCCGGCGCCGACGAAGCCGTGGTCCATCACCTCGGCGCCGTCGAGCACCGTCGCGCCCATGCCGATGAGCACCGCGTTGCCGATCGTGCAGGCATGCACGATGGCGCCGTGGCCGATGGTGACGTCGTCGCCGATGATCGTCGGGAAGCCGCCCGGCCGGGTGAACGGGCCTTCGTGGGTGACGTGGATGATGGTCCCGTCCTGGATGTTGGTGCGGGCGCCGATGCGGATGTGGTTGACGTCGCCGCGCACCACGCAGCCCGGCCAGACCGAGCTGTCTTCGCCCAGGTGCACGTCGCCGATGACGGTGGCGGCCGGGTCCACGTAGGCCCGGGCGCCGAGGGTGGGCACGATGCCCTTGAAGGGACGTATGTTCATGCCGCGATTCTAACGGGTGGCGGCGGTAGACTGCCCGCATGGACACTGCCCCGCACCCCGACCAGGACCTGCGCCCGCTGCTGGCCCACCTGCGCGCCGCCCACCAGCGCCAGGTGCCCGGCTACCGGCAGCGCATGGACGACCTCCAGCGGCTGGGCGAAGCCGTGCGCCGCCACCGCGACGAGCTGGTGAAGACGGTGTCGGCCGATTTCGGCCGCCGGTCGCGCCACGAGACCCTGGCGGCCGACGTCATGGTCACCCTGGATGAAATCAGCCACCTGCGCCGCCACCTGCGCCGCTGGATGCGGCCCGAGCGGCGCGGCGTCAACCTGGCCTTCCTGCCGGCGCGGGCCGAAATCCGCCGCCAGCCGCTGGGCGTGGTCGGCATCGTGGCGCCCTGGAACTACCCGATCCAGCTGGCCCTGATTCCGCTGGCCGACGCCATCGCCGCCGGCAACCACGTCATGCTCAAGCCGTCCGAGCACACGCCGCGCACCTCGCAGCTGCTGGCGCGGCTGCTGGCCGAAGTCTTCCCGGCCGAACGCGTGGCCGTGGTGCAGGGCGACGCCGCGATCGGCGCGGCCTTCAGCCGGCTGCCCTTCGACCACCTGCTGTTCACCGGCTCGACCACGGTCGGGCGGGCGGTGATGGCCGCCGCGGCGCCCAACCTGGTGCCGGTGACCCTGGAGCTGGGAGGCAAGTCGCCGGCCCTGGTGGCGCCGGACTACCCGATCGAACAGGCGGCCGACCGCATCGCCGCCGGCAAGTGTTTCAACAGCGGCCAGACCTGCGTGGCGCCGGACTACGTGCTGGTGCCGCGCGACCAGCGCGACGCCTTCGTGCGCGCCTACATGGCCTCGGTGCGCCGGCGTTACCCGAACCTGGCCAGCAATCCCGACTACACCGCCATCGTCAATCCGGGCCAGGCCGAACGCCTGCGCAGCTGGCTCGACGATGCCCGCGAACGCGGCGTCGGCGTCGTGCAGCACCGCCCCGACGGCGACCCGCCGCCGCCGGGCGTGGAAGTGATCCCGCCGACCGTGCTGCTCGACCCGCCGGACGAGGCGCGGGTGATGCAGGAGGAAATCTTCGGCCCGCTGCTGCCGGTGAAGTCCTACGACAGCCACGACAAGGCCATCGAATACATCCTGGGCCGCGACCGGCCGCTGGCGTTCTACCCTTTCGACAACCAGCGCCAGCGCCTGCGCCATACGCTTGACCGCGTGGTGGCCGGCAGCGTCTGCGTCAACGACACCCTGGTGCAGTTCGGCCAGCATTCGCTGCCGGTGGGCGGCGTCGGACCCAGCGGCATGGGCCAGTACCATGGCGAAGCCGGTTTCCTGACCTTCACCAAGCCGATGCCGGTGATGTACCAGTCGCGCCTGAACGGCATGAAGATATTCGACCCGCCGTTCGGCAAGCTGGCCGACTTCGTGGTCAAGCTGCTTACCCGCTGATCCCGGCCGCGCGGGTTGAATCGCGGCCGTCCCGACGCCATGTGACTGCCATGACCCAGAATCCGAACCCCCTGCTCGCCGACGCCGAACTGCCGGCGTTTTCCGCCATCACGCCCGCCCACGTGAATCCCGCCATCGACGAGGTCCTGGCCGGCTTCCGCGCCGAGGTCGAACGCCTGGCCGCCGACCCGGCGGCGCGCGACTTCAGCACGCTGATGGCGCCGCTCGAGCGCTGGGAGGAAACCCTGGGCCGCACCTTCTCGCCGGTGTCGCACCTGCACGGGGTGAAGGATTCGCCCGAACTGCGCGAGGCCTATTCGGCGGCGCTGGAAAAGCTGACCGAACATTCCACCGAACTCGGCCAGCACCGCGGCCTCTATGCCGCCGTGAAGGCGCTGCGCGAATCGCCGGCTTTCGACACGCTCGACCGGGCCCGCAAGACGCTCGTCGAAGACAGCCTGCGCGGCTTCAAACTCAGCGGCGTGGCCTTGGAAGAGCCGGCGCGTTCGCGCTTCAAGGCCATCCAGAATGAACTGAGCAAGCTCGAGACCGCCTTCGAGGAAGCCGTGCTCGACGCCACCGACGCCTGGACCCGCCCGGTCGGCGAAGCCGAACTCGCCGGCCTGCCCGCGTCCGCCCGCGACATGCTGCGCGCGATGGCGAAGGAGAAGGACGCCGAAGACTGGCTGGCCACGCTCAAGGGTCCGGTGGTGCAGGCCGTGCTGACCTTCGCCGACAGCCGCGCGCTGCGCGAGGAAATCTACACCGCCACCAGCACCCGCGCCTCCGACCAGGGGCCGCATGCCGGCCAGTACGACAACAGCGAACGCATCGGCCAGATCCTGGCCCTGCGCCATGAAGCCGCGCAGCTGCTGGGTTTCGCCTCGGCCGCGCACGAATCCCTGGACGACAAGATGGCCGGCACGCCCGAACGCGTGCTGGGCTTCCTGCGCGAACTCGCCGCCAAGGCGCGGCCGGTGGCGCAGCGCGAGTACCAGGAGCTGCGCGCCTTCGCCGCGGAGAAACTCGGCATCGCCGACCTGCAGCCCTGGGACGTTGCCTACGCCTCGGAAAAACTGCGCGAGTCGCGTTTTGCCTTCAGCGAAGAAGACCTCAAGCCTTACTTCCCGCTGCCGGCGGTGATGCAGGGCCTGTTCACCGTCGCCGAACGTGTGTTTGGCGTGCGCCTGGCCGAACGCCAGGGCGTGGACGCCTGGCACAAGGACGTGCACTTCTTCGACGTGGTGGACAAGGACGGCAGCGTGCGCGCCGGCGTTTACCTCGACCACTACGCCCGCGCCGGCAAGCGCGGCGGCGCCTGGATGGACGTGTGCCGCGCGCGCCTCAACGACGGCGTCAGCGCGCACAAGCCGGTGGCCTACCTCACGTGCAACTTCCCTCCCCCGAATGACGACACGCCGGCCCTGCTGACCCACGACGACGTGGTTACGCTGTTCCACGAGTTCGGCCATGGCCTGCACCACCTGCTGACCGAAGTGGACTGGCCCAGTGTCGGCGGCATCAGCGGCGTGGAGTGGGACGCGGTGGAGCTGCCCAGCCAGTTCATGGAGAACTTCGCCTGGCAGCGCGAGGCCCTGGACATGTTCGCGAAGCACTACCAGACCGGCGAACGCCTGCCCGACGCGCTGTACGCCAAGATGCTCGAGGCCAGGCACTTCCACGCCGGCCTGTTCCTGGTGCGGCAGCTGGAGTTCGCGCTGTTCGATTTCCGCATGCACCTGGAATTCGACCCGGCGCACGGCCCGCGCACGCTGGCGCTGCTGGACGAAGTGCGCGACGAAGTCGCGGTCATCCGGCCGCCGGCCTTCAACCGCTTCCCGCACGCATTCACCCACATCTTCGCCGGCGGCTATTCGGCCGGCTACTACAGCTACCTGTGGGCGGAAGTGCTGAGCGCCGACGCGTTTTCGGCTTTCGAACAGGCCGGCGTCTTCGACGCCGACACCGGCGCCCGCTACCGCCGCGAAATCCTCGCCGTCGGCGGCTCGCGCCCGGCCCTGGAGAGTTTCGTCGCCTTCCGCGGCCGCGAACCCGACCCGGACGCCTTGCTGCGCAGCTACGGCCTGGCGGCCTGATCAGCCGCCGCGCCAGATCATGTACACGTCGGCGCGCTGGTAGTGGCTGCCGGGTTTGATGGCGGGCTGGCGCTCGAAGCCGACGCTTTCGTAGAGCCTGAGCGCGGGCTGCAGGCGGGTCTGGGATTCCAGGAATAGTTCCTTGCCGCCAAGGCGCTGGAACTCGGCGATGGCGGCTTCCATCAGCTTGCGACCGATGCCCAGGCCCTGGTGGCCGGGGGTGACGGCCATCTTGGTCAGTTCGTACACGCCGGGCGTGTCGACCATGAGCGCGCAGGTGCCGACCACGTCCTCGCCGACCATCGCGAACAGGATGCTGCCGCCGGGCTCGAGGATGTGCTTTTCCGGTTCCGACATCACCGCGTGGTCTATCGGTTCGATCTGGAAGTACCGGGCCAGCCATTCGGCATTGAGCCGGTAGAAATGTTCACGCAGCCCGGGTGAAAAGGGTTCGATGCGCACCGTATCGGCCTGCAGCAGCTTCATCCGCCGCGCCACGTCGGCGGGCAGCGGCTGTTCGTCCAGGCTGGCTTCGTACTGCGTCAGCGCGCCCAGCAGGTCGACGCCGGTGTCCATGATCCGCCGCTCCACGCTGGCCCGCATCGCCTGCCACAGCGGCCGGGCGGCGCGCAGTTCCTGCTGGCAGCGGTCGCTCAGGGCCAGCACGCGCTGGCGGCGGTCGCCGTCGCCGGGCACGCGCTGCAGCCAGCCGCCCTTGATCAGCTTGGTGGCCAGCTGGCTGATGGCCGAATGGGTGAGGCCGATCTCGCGGGCGATTTCGCCGACGCTCAGCGGACCGCGCTGTTCAAGCAGCCGCAGCACCGGGAACCAGCGCGCCTGCAGGCCGATGCCATGTTCGCGGTAGACCTGGTCGACCAGGTCGTAGCTGCGTTCGCTGAGCACCTTCAGGCGGCTGGCCAGGGCCAGGGTGCCCTGCACGGACAGGAAGCTCATGCGAACTCCGACAGTAGTTGTGTAAGCGCTAACGTAATACCTGAGGAGGGGCCGCGCAAGTCCCCCGCGTCGTGGGCGCGGACGCCGGGTTGCGGCCCCCGGCCCGCATCGGCGAGGCTGCCCGGATGCCCCCGTCCCCCGCCACAGGCCCGGCCCGCGGATGAACCCCGGCCGCCGCCTCTCGCTGATCGTCGCGACCACCCTGTTCATCGAAACCATGGACTCGACGGCGATCGCGACTTCGCTGCCGGTCATCGCCGAAGACCTGGGCACCGAGCCGATCGCGCTGAAGCTGGCGCTGACCGCCTACCTGCTGGCGCTGGCGGTATTCATTCCGGTCAGCGGCTGGGTGGCCGACCGCTTCGGCGCCAAGCGCACCTTCATGCTGGCCATCGGCGTGTTCCTGCTGGGCTCGCTGGCCTGCGCGGCCAGCGCCAGCCTCGAGCAGCTGGTTGCCGCGCGCTTCCTGCAGGGCATGGGCGGCGCGCTGATGGTGCCGGTGGGTCGGCTGGTGCTGCTGCGCACCGTGCCCAAGAACGAACTGGTGCAGGCCCTGAGCTGGCTGACCATCCCGGCGCTGGTGGCGCCGATCCTGGGCCCGCCCATCGGCGGCTTCATCGCCACCTACAGCGACTGGCGCTGGATCTTCCTGATCAACATCCCGATGGGCCTGGTCGGCATGGTGCTGGCCTGGCGTTTCGTGCCCGACCTGCGCGAGCCGGTGAAGCCGTTGGACTGGACCGGCTTCGCGCTGTCGGGCCTGGGCCTGGCGCTGGCCTTGTTCGGTTTTTCGACGCTGGGCCGGCACCTGGTGTCGACGCCGGTGGCCGTGGCCACGCTGGTCGTGGGCGTGGCCGCCATGGTGGCCTACGTCTGGCATGCGCGCCGGCATCCGCACCCGCTGATCGACCTGGGCCTGCTGCGGCTGCCCACGTTCCGCGCCGGCGTGGTGGGCGGCATGCTGTTCCGCATCGGCATCGGCGCCACGCCATTCCTGCTGCCGCTGATGCTGCAGCTGGGTTTCGGCCTGACGCCACTGCAGTCGGGCCTGCTGACCTTCGTGTCCGCCGTGGGCGCGATCTTCATGAAGACGATGGCGGCGGCGGTGCTGCGGCGCTTCGGCTTCCGGCGGGTGCTGTGGGTCAACGCCCTGCTGGCTTCGGCCATGCTGGCGGGTTTCGGCCTGTTCCGGGCCGACACCGCGCACTGGGTAATCATGGCGGTGTTGCTGGTGTCGGGCTGCTTCCGCTCGCTGCAGTTCACCAGCCTCAATGCCATCAGCTACGCCGAAGTCGACCAGGCCCGCATGGGCCAGGCCAGCAGCCTGTCGGGCATGCTGCAGCAGTTTTCGCTGGCGCTGGGCGTGGCCATCGGCGGCTACGCGCTGCAGGTGGCCGGCAGCTTCACCGGCCAGGACTACGCCGACCCGGCCAACTTCGGCTGGGCCTTCCTGACGGTGGGCGTCATCTCGGCGCTGTCGGCCTGGATGATGTACCGCCTGCCGCACGACGCCGGCGCCGAGATGGCCGGCCGCGCGGAAGTGGGCAAGGAACTGTCGGAACAAAAAGCCGAACAGCGCTCCGCGACCTAGGCGAAGAACTCGCGGAAGCCGGCGATGGCACGTTCCAGCCCGGCGTCGTCGATATCCAGGTGCGTCACCAGCCGAACCCGCGCGCCGCGGCCGGCGGAGATGCGCACGCCGCGGGCTTCGAGCGCCTTGGCCAGTTCCGCCAGGCGGCCGTCGGGCACGGTGACGAACAGGATGTTGGTGAACGCACCGTCCACCGCCAGGCCGAGTGAGCGCAGTGCGTCGGCGAGTTCACTCGCGCGGCGGTGGTCATCGGCCAGCCGGGCCACGTGGTGGTCGAGCGCGTGGTGCGCCATCGCCGCCATGATGCCGGCCTGGCGCCAGCCGCCGCCCAGCACCTTGCGCCAGCGCCGGGCCTTGTCCACCAGTGCCCGCGAGCCGGCCAGCACCGAACCCACCGGCGCGCCCAGGCCCTTGGACAAACACACCGACACCGAATCGAAATGCCCGGCGATCTGCGCCGCCGGCACGCCGCAAGCCACGGCGGCGTTGTAAAGACGCGCGCCGTCGAGATGGAAGGCCAGCCCGCGTTCGCGCGCGAACGCGCCGGCCTGCGCCAGGTAATCAAGCGGCAGCGGCCGGCCGTGCCAGGTGTTTTCAAGCGCCAGCAGGCGGGTGCGGGCGAAATGCGGGTCGCCCAGTGGTTTCACCGCAGCATCCAGGGCCTCGATCGGCAGCGTGCCGTCGGCCGCATGCACGATGGGCTGCGGCTGGATCGAACCCAACACCGCCGCGCCACCGCCCTCGTACTTGTAGGTGTGCGCGTCCATGCCCACCAGGTATTCGTCGCCGCGTTCGCAGTGGCCCATGAGGGCCAGCAGGTTGGACTGGGTGCCGCTGGGCACGTACAGCGCGGCCTCGAAACCCAGCTCGCGCGCGACCCGGTCCTGCAGCGCGTTGACGCTGGGGTCGTCGCCCATCACGTCGTCGCCGACCGCGGCCGAAAGGCCGGCCTGGCGCATCGCCGGGGTGGGCTGGGTGACGGTGTCGCTGCGCAGGTCCGCCCACTTCATGCTTTCACGCCTCCGGTCAGGTCATGCGCCGCAGGGCATCGTCGCGGCGAACGAAGTGATGGTACAGCGCCGCCACCACGTGCAGGCCAACCACCCAGTAGAACGCGGTGCCGACCAGTTCGTGCAGGTCCTCGAACCGGTGGGCCAGGCCTTCGTCGGGCGACACCAGGGCCGGCACGACGATCTGGGTGAAGGGCAGCAGCAGTTCCTTGCCGTCGGTCCAGGCAGTCAGCAGGCCCAGCACCGGCTGCGCCACCAGCATGGCGTACAGCAGAACGTGGATGGCCCGGGCGGGCACGGCCTGCCACGCGGGCAAGGGCGGCTTCACGGCCGGCGCCGGGCGCGAGAACACCAGCAGCAGGCGCGGCAGCATCAGTGCCAGGATCGCGATGCCGATCCAGAAATGCGCCTGCAACATCGCCAGGCGGGCGTCGGAACCACGCTCGAAGTTTTCGCGGCCCAGGATGAACACATAGGCCAGCACCATCAGCAGGGCGATGCCCCAGTGCAGCGCGCGGCGCGACGGGGCATAGCGGGGCGTTCGGAAGGCCATGGGTGTTCTCCGGGCGCAAGGATCCGCTTCTAGGGTGCGCCGATTCGAACCGCCCGCCTTGATTCCGGTCAAGCCTTCGCCGCGGGGCGCGCGAACGGTTAGCATTCGCGCCATGGAAACCACCACCCTCGCCAGCTGGAACGTCAATTCCCTCAACGTGCGCCTGCCGCACCTCGAGGAGTGGCTGAAACTTCGCCAGCCCGACATCGTCGGCCTGCAGGAAACCAAGCTCGAGGATCCGCGCTTCCCGGATTCGGTGCTGGCGGGCCTGGGCTACCGCAGCGTGTTCTGCGGCCAGAAGACCTACAACGGCGTGGCCATCCTGTCGCGCCGGCCGATCGACGAAATCAGCTGCGTGATGGGCATCCCGGGCTTCGAGGACGAACAAAAGCGCGTCATCGCCGCCACCGTCGGCGACCTGCGCATCGTCAACCTGTACGTGGTCAACGGCCAGGACGTCGGCACGGAAAAGTATGACTACAAGCTGCGCTGGCTCGACGCCGTCCACGACTGGCTGGCCGAGGAGCTCAAGTCCCACCCAAAGATGGTGGTGATGGGCGATTTCAACATCGCCCCCGACGATCGCGACGTGCATGACCCGGCGGTGTGGAATGAAAACCACATCCTCACGTCCACCGCCGAACGCGCGGCGCTGCGCCGGCTGATGGACCTGGGCCTGCACGACAGCTTCCGCCTGCACAACGAAGAAGGCGGCGTCTTCAGCTGGTGGGACTACCGGGCCGCCGGCTTCCGCCGCAACCTGGGCCTGCGCATCGACCTGTGCCTGGTGTCCGACGCCCTGCGCGAGCACTGCACCGCCGCGGAAATCGACCGCGAGCCGCGCACCTGGGAACGCCCCAGCGACCACACGCCGGCGATGGTGACGCTCGGCTAACGCAGGCAGCGCGAGAAGAAGTCCCCCGCCATGCGATAGCGATGCAGGGCGTCCGCACCCTGCAGGCCGTGCTTGGCGCCCGGGTAGGTCATCAGTTCGAAGGGCGTGCCGCGCTTTTGCAGCTCGGACATCAGCTTGGTCGAATTGGTGAACAGCACGTTGTCGTCGGCCATGCCGTGCACCAGCAGCAGCTTCGAGCGCAGGCCGTCGAGGTGGGTGAACACGGAAGAGACGCGGTAGCCGTCCGGATTGCTGGCCGGGTGGTCCATGTAGCGTTCGGTGTAATGGGTGTCGTACAGCGCCCAGTCGGTGACCGGCGCGCCGGCGACACCGCAGGCGTAATGGTCGCTGGCCTGGGCGAGCAGCATCAGCGTCATGTAGCCGCCGTTGGACCAGCCGTGCACGCCGATGCGCGCCGGGTCCACCCAGGGCTGCTTGCGCAGGAATTCGACGCCGGCCACCTGGTCCTGCACCTCCACCGTGCCCTGGCGGCCATACAGGGCGCCGCCGAACTTCGCGCCGCGCCTGGGCGTGCCGCGGTTGTCCAGCGAAAACACCACGTAGCCGTTCTGGGCCAGGTACTGGTTGAACAGGTGGTCGGTGCGTCCCGGCCACGCCCGCGTCACCGTTTGCGCCGCGGGACCGCCGTAGACGTACACGACCACCGGGTATTTGCGGGCCGGGTCGAAGTCCGCGGGTTTGACCAGGCTGTAGTGCAGTTCGCTGCCGTCGGCCGCGGCGAAGCTGCCGAACTCGACCGGCCGGTGCGCGCCGCGGTAGGGCGCGTACGGATGGGCCGGGTCGGAAAGGTCGTTCGCGACCAGGGTCGCCAGCAGGCTGCCGTCGGCCTTGAACAGCTGGGTCTGCGGCGGCGTCGTCGGGTTCGACCACAGGTCCACGAACACGGCCGCGTTGGCGCTGAAGCTGGCCTCGTGCATGCCGGGTTGCACGCTGAGGCGGCGCGTTTCACCGCCGGCCAGGGGCACGGCGTAGACGTGTTTTTCCAGCGCCGAATCCTTGGTGCCGGCGATGTAGGCCAGGCCGGTCGCCTCGTCCACGCCCAGCAGCGCATCCACCACCCAGTCGCCGGAGGTCAGCACGCGTTCGAGCGCGCCGTCGGCGGCATGCAGCTGCAGGTGTTCGAAACCGCTGCGCTCGGAAATCCAGAGCAAACGACCGTCGGCCAGGAAACGCAGGCCGTTGTGCAGCGGCACCCAGGTTTCGCTGGTTTCGGTCACCAGCACGCGCTGCCTGCCGGTCGCCAGCGAGGTCTCGACCAGTTCCAGGGTGCGCTGGTCGCGCGACTGCCGCTGGAAGGTCAGCACGCCGGGTGCACGCCACTGAACCCGCGGCAGGTAGATGTCGGCTTCCTGGCCCAGGTCCACGTCGGTCACTGAAAGCTTCGCCGGGCGGTCCACGCCGGCCTTGCCCGCGCGCATCGTCGCCAGGTTGGCCACGTGCAGGCCGATGCGCACGTTCGGGTCGCCGGCGGCCGGGTAGCGCTGCTGCACGACCTCGGTGCGGTCGGCGTACATTTCGTAGCGCTTTTGCACCGGCACCGGCGATTCGTCGATGCGGGTGAAGGCCACGGCCGAATCGTCCGGCGCGAACCAGTAGCCGGTGTGCCGGTCCATTTCTTCGTCGGCCACGAACTCGGCCACGCCGTTGCCGATGGTTTCGCTGCCGTCCCCGGTGAGCTGGATCTCGCGGCCGGTGGCCAGGTCGATCAGCCACAGGTTGCGCTCGCGCACGAAGCCCACGTACTTGCCGCCCGGCGACACCTTCGGGTCGGTGGCGAAGCCGGTGCCCGAGGTCAGCTTGCGCACCGGGTCGGCGACGTCGTCGCCCAGGTCGTACAGGTAAAGTTCGCCGCCCAGCGGGAACAGCAGCGCCTGCGAGGACGGCGCCCACTGGTAATCCACGATGCCGCTGAAGGCCGCGATGCGCTGGCGCTCGCGCCGCGCCTTTTCTTCGTCCGACAGGGTTTCCTCGCCCGGCAGCACGAGCTTGGAATCCACCAGGCGCCGGGTTTCGCCGCTGGCGATGTCGTATTCCCAAAGGTCCAGCTGGAAGCGGTCGTCGTCCTTGCCGCGCAGGAAGGTGACGCGTTTGCCGTCGGGAGAGATCGCCGGCTTCATCAGGCTGGGGCCGGACAGTGGCTTGTCGCCGGTGATGGCTTCCAGCGTCAGGGTCTGGGCGGAGGCGGCAGCGGAAAGGGTCATCAGGGCGGCAATCAGGAAGGTCTTCATGGGGTCAGTCGGCGGTCATGCCCTGGTAGTTGATCTCGATCCAGCGCTCGGGCTTCATGAATCCTTGGCCCCAGTCGGCGTCGAAGTCGGCGGTGGGCCTGGTGGCCAGCACCTGTTCGAGGCTCTTGCCTTCGGCGATCAGCGTTTCCAGCCGGTCGTGCACCGTGCGCAGCATGTCCAGGTAGTCCTCGAGCTGCTTGCGGCCGACCACGGCCGGGCCGTGCCCGGGGATGAAACGGGTATCGGGCCCGGCCATCGCCAGCAGTCGTTCGGTGGCCGCCGCCATGCCCGCCAGGCTGCCGCCGCTGCTGTAGTCCACCACCGGGTAGACGCCGTAAAAGACGATGTCGCCGGTATGGATGATGTCCGCTTCGACCAGGTGCACGACGGCGTCGCCGTCGGTGTGCGCGGACGGGATGTGGATGGCGTGCACCGTGTGCCCGCCCATGTGGAAGCTGGTGCGGTCGTTGAAGGTGACCACGGGCAGCGCCGGCCCGGGCGAGGCCGGCACCTCGCGGTTGAAGGCGGCCACGAACTGGTCGGTGGACATGCGCTTGCGCACGTTGTCGTGCGCCACCACCAGGCTGCCGCCGGCCGCGAAGGCTTCATTGCCGCCGGTGTGGTCGCCGTGCCAGTGGGTGTTGAGCACGAAACGCACCGGCTGGTCGGTCACCCCGCTCACGGCCGCCTGGATCTTCGGCGCCAGCGGTGCGTACTGGTCGTCGATGAGGAAGGCGCCGTCGCGCCCCACCACCAGGCCGACGTTGCCACCGGCGCCCTGGATCGAATACACGCCGTCGGCCACCGGGGTGGCGCTTACTTCCACCTTGGAAAAATCCTGCGCGGCCAGTGGGGCCGACGGCAGGGACAGGACAAGCAGGGTCAGCAGTCGGCGCGGCATCGGCAGGCTCCGGTGGGTCAGGCGAGGTAGCCGCCGTCGACCGGCAGCGCGGCGCCGGTCAGGTAGGACGCGGCGGGGGAGGCGAGGAACAGCACGGCGGGCGCGATCTCGCCCGGCTGCGCCATGCGCGCCAGCGGGATCAGGCGCAGCATCATGTCCATGATCTTGGGATTGCCGGTTAGTGCCGAAGCGAACTTCGTATCCGTCAGGCCCGGCAGCACGGCGTTCACGCGCACGCCCAGCGGCGCCAGTTCCTTGGCGAAGCCTTCGGTCATGTTGACGATGCCGGCCTTGGTCATCGAGTACACCAGCTGGCCGGGCGCCGCGCGCCGGGCGTTGACCGAAGCGACGTTGACGATGGCGCCGCCGTGGCCCTTCATGCGCCGGGCCGCCTGCACCGTCGTCCAGAAGTAGCCGCGCAGGTTCACTTCCACGGTTTTTTCGTAGGCGTCGAGCGTCATGTCCACGGCCGGCCCGAAGTAGGGGTTGGCGGCGGCGTTGTTGACCAGGATGTCCACGCGCCGGCCGGCGGCGTCGAGTGTTTCAAACAGTGCGTCGATCGCCGCCGTGTCGCCCACGTGCACCGCATGGGCCTCGGCGGAGCCCCCGGCGTCGCGGATGGCGCCGGCCACGGCCTCGCAGCCTTCGATCTTGCGGCTGGTGCAAATCACGTGCGCGCCGTGCCCGGCCAGAAGGTGGGCGATGGCTTCGCCGATGCCGCGCGAGGCACCGCTTACCAGGGCGGTTTTCCCGCCCAGGTTGAACAGGGGGTCGGTCACGAAAGGCTCCGGGGACAAGGGGTTAACGGCAGGATTGTTATGCTCGGGAATCTAGCACAGGCCCCACCCGGGGCCCGGCACACCGGAGCAACACGATGGGGCAGCGGCGGGTCTTGATCACGGGGGCGGGTAGTGGCCTGGGCCAGGCGCTGGCGCATCGGTACGCGCGGGCCGGCGACAAGGTCGCCTGCGTCGACCTCGACGCCGCGCGCGCCGAACTCACGCGCGCCGCGCTGGCCGGCGACGGCCACCTGGCCATGGCCGCCAACGTCGCCAGTGACGAGGCCATGGAACAGGTGCACGAACGCATCGCCGGCGAATGGGGCGGCCTGGACGTGCTGGTCAACAACGCCGGCATCGCCACCGGCGGTGCCATGGTCGACACCACGCCGGCCGAATGGCGCAACGCGCTGGACGTGAACCTGATGGGCGTGGTGCGCGGCTGCCGGCTGTTCCTGCCCGGCATGATCGCCGCCGGTCGTGGCCAGGTCATCAACACCGCCAGCTTCGCCGGCCTGGCCGGCGCGCCCAGCATCATGAGCTACGGCGTGTCCAAGGCGGCCGTGGTGGCGCTGAGCGAACAGCTGCGCGCCGAGCTGCACGACAAGGGCATCCGGGTCAGCGTGCTGTGCCCGGCGTTTTTCCAGACCAACCTGCTCGAGAGCTGGCAGGGCGACCCGCGCCTGAAGGCCTTCGCAGGGCGCATGATGGAAACCTCGCCCGATACGCTCGACGGCGTCGCCGACCGCTGTTTCGCCGCGGTCGAACGCGGCGAGTTCCTGGTGCTGCCGACCCGGCGCGAGCCGATGCGCTGGCGCCTGAAGCGCTGGTTCCCCGAAACCTACTTCAATCAGCTCCTGAAGCTGGCCAAGGCCAGGAGCGCGGGATAACGACATGGACTGGATGATCTACGGCGCCAACGGCTATACCGGCAAGATGGTGGTGGAAGAAGCCGTGCGGCGCGGGCTGCGGCCGGTGCTGGCGGGGCGCAATGCCGCCGCGCTCGAACCGCTGGCGCAGCAGCACGGCCTGCCGGTGCGCGCGTTCACGCTCGACAACCCCACGGCGCTTCGCACGGGCCTCAACGGCATCGGCCTGGTGCTGCACTGCGCCGGCCCGTTCTCCGCCACCAGCGCACCGATGCTCGATGCCTGCCTGGACGTGGGCGCGCACTACCTGGACATCACCGGCGAAATCGACGTTTTCGCGCATTGCCATTCGCGCGACGCACAGGCCCGCCAGAAGGGCATCGTGGTGCTGCCGGGCGCGGGCTTCGACGTGGTGCCCACCGACTGCCTGGCCGCCATGCTCAAGCGCGACCTGCCCTCGGCCACCTCCCTGGTGCTGGCTTTCGAGGCCGGTGGCGGGCCCAGCCCCGGCACGGCCAAGACCAGCGTCGAAGGCCTGGGCAAGGGCGGGCGCGCGCGCATCGGCGGTGAACTCAGGCGCGTGCCGCTGGCATGGAAGACCCGCACCTTCGAACGCGACGGCGAACAGCGCTTCGCGATGACCATCCCCTGGGGCGATGTCTACACTGCCTACCTGTCCACCGGCATCCCCGATGTCGAGGTCTACATGGGCGTGCCGCCTTCCACGGCCATCAAGCTGCGCCGCCTGCGCCTGCTCGGCCCGCTGCTGGGCCTGGGGCCGGTGCAGTCCCTGCTCAAGCGCCAGGTGGAGAAGAAGGTGCGTGGGCCCTCGGACAGCACCCGCGGCAAGACCGGCTGCGTGGTCTGGGGCGAGGTGCGCGACGACCAGGGCGGCGAACTGGCGCGCCAGCTGCGCACGCCCAACGGCTACGAACTCACCGTGACCGCATCGCTGGGCATCGTGCAGCGGCTGCTGGTCGAACCGGCGCCGACGCCGGGCTTCCATACGCCTTCGCAACTGATGGGTGCCGACTACGTGCTGTCGCTTCCCGGCGTGCGCCTGGCCTGAAGATGGCGCTTGGCAGGGCCGGTCCTTGCCACTACGCTTGCCGGGCCCGGTCCCGGGCGCCTTTCTGGAGTTCACCATGCGCATGCCTGCCATCATCATCGGCGTCATCCTGCTTGTCGTCGGCGGGCTTATCACTGCCGGCGTGTTCAAGTACGACAGCAAGGAAACCGCCGAACTCGGCCCCATCGAACTCAGCGTCACCAAGGAAAAGTCGCCGCCGATCAACCTCGGCTGGATCCTCCTGGGCGTCGGCGCGGTCGCCGTCGTGATCGGCGCGGCCAGCAAGAAATAATCCAAGGAAACCCATGTCCAACCCCGCTCCCACCGCCACGCCGAAGCTCGGCCCGCTGTCCACGCTGATCTTCGCGTCGCGCTGGCTGCAGCTGCCGCTTTACCTGGGGCTGATCCTGGCCCAGTGCGTCTACGTGTTCCTGTTCATGAAGGAACTGACGCACCTGATCACCGACGCCAACATCCTCACCGAGATGGGGATCATGCTGCTGGTGCTGGGCCTGATCGACGTGGTCATGATCTCCAACCTGCTGGTGATGGTGATCGTGGGCGGCTACGAAACCTTCGTTTCGCGCCTGAACCTGCAGGGCCACCCCGACCAGCCCGAGTGGCTCAGCCACGTCAACGCTTCGGTGCTGAAGGTGAAGCTGGCGATGGCGATCATCGGCATCTCCTCGATCCACCTGCTCAAGACCTTCATCGAGGCCGGCGCGCTGGGCGGCGTGCCGCTGTGCAGCAGCCAGGAAGGCATCGAAGCCGTGCGGCTGATGGCCGAGATCGGCTCGAAGGACAAGGGCTGCACCTCGGTGACGTCGGTGGGCGTGATGTGGCAGACCATCATCCACATGGCCTTCATCATCTCGGCGATTGGCATTGCCTGGACCGACAAGCTGATGTCGCAGTCCACGGCGGCAAGCAAGAAGCACTGAGGCCGGCAAAAACACCCGGCCTGGGACCCATGGCGCCGGTACAATGGCGCCATGGATGTTTCCCACCTGCTTGACGACCTCAATCCCGCCCAGCGCGAAGCCGTTTCGGCCCCGCCGGGCCACCTGCTGGTGCTCGCCGGCGCCGGCTCGGGCAAGACCCGCGTCCTGACCCACCGCATCGGCTGGCTGAACGAGGTCGTGGGCGTGCCCGCGCACGGCGTGCTGGCCGTCACCTTCACCAACAAGGCCGCCGCCGAGATGCGTGGCCGCGTGGAAGCCCTGCTGCGCCACGGCAGCCGCGGCATGTGGGTCGGCACCTTCCACGGCCTGGCCCACCGCCTGCTGCGTCTGCACTGGCAGGAAGCGAACCTGCCCGAATCCTTCCAGGTGCTCGACCAGGACGACCAGGTGCGCCTGCTCAAGCGCATCGGCGCCGACCTCGACCTCGACGACGGCCGCTTCCCGCCGCGGCAGATGGCCTGGTGGATCAATGCCCAGAAGGACGAAGGCCGGCGTCCGAAGCACATCCAGCCGGCCGGCGGCGACTTCTACGGCCAGACCATGCAGCGCGTGTACGAGGCCTACGAAGAACGCTGCCAGCGCGCCGGCCTGGTGGACTTCGCCGAACTGCTGCTGCGCGCGCACGAACTGTGGCTGCAGCACCCGGCGCTGCTGCATCACTACCAGCAGCGGTTCCGGCACATCCTGGTCGATGAATTCCAGGACACCAATGCCATCCAGTACGCCTTCGTGCGCGTGCTGGCCGGCGATACCGGCGAAGTGTTCGTGGTTGGCGACGACGACCAGGCCATCTACGGCTGGCGCGGCGCCAAGGTCGAAAACGTGCAGCGTTTCCTGCGCGACTACCCGGGCGCGCGCACCATCAAGCTCGAGCAGAACTATCGTTCGTCGGGCAATATCCTGGCCGCCGCCAACGCCGTGATCGCCCACAACCCCGAACGCGTCGGCAAGCAGCTGTGGACCGCCGACGGCGAAGGCGAACCGATCGACCTGTTCGCCGCCTACAACGAGGTGGACGAGGCGCGCTTCGTCGTCGAACGCATCCAGGCCTGGATCCGCGACGGCGGCAGCGCCGGCGACAGCGCCGTGCTGTACCGCTCGAACGCGCAGTCGCGGGCGATGGAAGAACAGCTCGTGCAGGCCGGCCTGCCCTACCGCGTGTATGGCGGCCAACGCTTCTTCGACCGCATGGAAATCAAGGACGCCCTGGCCTACCTGCGCCTGGTCGCCAACCGCGGCGACGATGCCGCCTTCGAGCGCGCGGTGAACACGCCGCCGCGCGGCATCGGCGGCAAGACCCTGGACGAAGTGCGCC
This sequence comes from Arenimonas soli, assembly GCF_014643775.1. GTDB lineage: Bacteria > Pseudomonadota > Gammaproteobacteria > Xanthomonadales > Xanthomonadaceae > Arenimonas > Arenimonas soli. The sequence continues at coordinate 127,190 of NZ_BMKC01000002.1, read as the reverse complement.
GGCACGCGCGCGAAAAGGCCGTGCCGCTGTTCGCCGCCGCCGAAGCCATGTCCGGCGACGGCAGCGGCCTGGCCGGCCGCGCCCGCAACGCCCTGCGCGGCTTCATCGACCTGATGGCCGGCCTGGAGGCCGACATCCAGGACTCGCCGCTGCACGAACAGTTCGACCACGTCATCACCACCTCCGGCCTGCGCGTTCACTACGCCAACGAATCGCGGGGCCAGCTCGATTCGCGCGTGGACAACCTCGACGAACTGGTGTCGGTGGCCAGCCGCTTCGAACGGCCCGACGACGAAGAACTGGCCGGCATGTCCGACCTGGTCGCCTTCCTGGGCTATGCCGCGCTGGAGGCCGGCGAAGGCCAGGCCGAGGCCGGCGAGGACGGCGTGCAGCTGATGACCCTGCACAGCGCCAAGGGCCTGGAGTTCCCGCACGTGTTCCTGGTGGGCATGGAAGAGGGCCTGTTCCCCAGCGGCCGTTCGCTCGAGGAAAGCGGCCGCCTGGAAGAAGAACGCCGCTTGGCCTACGTCGGCCTGACCCGCGCCCGCCAGAAGCTGGTGCTGTGTTACGCCGAATCGCGCCGCCTGCACGGCATGGAAATGCTGGGCACGCCCTCGCGTTTCCTGCGCGAAATTCCCCAGGGCCTGCTGCGCGAGGTCCGCCCGAAGGTGCAGGTCAGCCGCCCCACCGGCTTCGGCCCGCCGCGTGCGGCGGCCCTGGCCTCCCAGTCCGGGCCCGCGCTGCGCCTGGGCCAGCGCGTGGTGCACCCCAGCTTCGGCATCGGCGTGGTGATGGACGCCGAGGGCAGCGGCTCGCACGCCCGCATCCAGGTCAACTTCGAGGACGGCGGCGCCAAGTGGCTGGTGCTCGGCTACGCCAACCTCCAGCCGGCGTAGCGGAACCGCGACACCTCCTAAACGTTACGTCGTGGCCGATGGGAAAGCAGCTTCCCGGCGAATCGGGGCGATGGCCAGCGTTTGCGGCGCAAGCGCGCGTTGCGCTCTTGATCTTCTGTCGGCCCCGACGTCCATTCCAGGAGGTAGCGTGCAGTCGCCCTGGCCGACCTTCGGAGACATGGATGTCGACGAAGAGCCTACACGGACGTACTTGCGGCGTGTCGGCCAGGGCGACTGCACGCTGCCTCCACCCGCGCAAGGAACTCGTACCGGCGCTTTGCTTGGCCGAACGCCAAGGGCAGGAGATTCGCGCCTGAAGGTGCTCCTACAAGTGACCGGGGGAAGTCGGCATACTTCGCGGTGAACACATCGCAGCAACCCGGGGAATGCGAATGAAACGACGTGAACTCCTGCGTGGCGCCGGCCTGGCCGCCGTGGCGACCGGCCTGGCGGCCTGTGGCGCCCGCCCCGAAGGCGCGGCCGACGGGGGTCCCACGGCGTCCACCGAGCGCCTGCAGTGGAAGATGGTGACCTCCTGGCCCACCAACTTCCCGGGACTGGGCACCGGCGCGGCCAAGCTGGCCGCGATGATCACCGCCGCCAGTGGTGGCCGGCTCACGGTCAAGGTCTATGGTGCTGGCGAACTGGTGCCGGCCTTCGAAGTCTTCGACGCCGTCGGCCGCGGCACCGCCGAAATGGGCCACTCCGCCAGCTATTACTGGAAGGGCAAGGCCGCCGCGGCGCCGTTTTTCTGCGCCGTGCCCTTCGGGCTCAACGCCCAGGAGATGAACGGCTGGCTCTACGAGGGCGGTGGCCTGGAAATCTGGCGCGAACTCTACGCGCACTTCGGCCTGGTGCCGTTCCCGGCCGGCAACACCGGCGTGCAGATGGCCGGCTGGTTCCGCAAGCCGGTGGAGTCGCTGGCCGACCTGCAGGGCCTGAAGATGCGCATCCCCGGCCTGGGCGGGGAAGTGATGGCGCGCGTGGGCGCGACGCCGGTGAACCTGCCCGGCGCCGAGATCTTCAGCTCGCTGCAGACCGGCGCGATCGATGCCGCCGAATGGGTGGGGCCGTACAACGACCTGGCGTTCGGCCTGCACCGCGCCGCCAAGTATTGCTACTACCCGGGCTGGCAGGAGCCGGGCCCCACGCTCGAGTGCATGGTCAACAAGGCCGCCTTCGACGCCCTGCCGCAGGACCTGCGCGACATCGTCGATGCCTGCTGCCGCGCGGTGAACGACGCGATGCTGGCCGAATACACCGCCCGCAACCAGCAGGCGCTCGACCGCCTGGTGCGCGAACACGACGTCGAACTGCGGCAACTGCCCGACGACGTGCTGCTGGCCCTGCGCCGCGCCTCGGACAAGGTGCTCGAGGAAACCGCGGCCGCCGACCCGATGGCCCGGCGTGCGCTCGATTCCATGCGTGCCTTCCAGGCCCAGGCCAAGGCCTGGCACGCGGTGTCGGAAGAGGCCTACTACGCCACCCGCGGTTGACTGCGCCGGAAGTCATGCCCGGGCGGCGCCAGGCAAACCGCGCCTGAACGCTGCGGCACCCCAGTGACTTCAGGGACGGCCGCCGGTCCCGCCAACTTGCGTACTTTCACATCACGATCACAAATTCGAGATGTGTCATGCGCAGTTGGGTTTACCGCGCAGCCTGGGTGGCTGCTTCCCTGTTCGTCGTCGTTGGCGCGGTTTTCGCCATCGCCTGGCTCAAGACCGAGGCCGACCTGGCCCGCGTCTACGAGGTCGCCGATCCGCCGCTGCCCATGACCAGCGCCCCCGAGGCCCTGGCCCGCGGCGAACACCTGTACACCGTCACCGGCTGCGTGGAATGCCACGGCGAAGCCGGCCGCGGCAAGGTCTTCATCGATGCCGGCCCGGTGGCCTTCGTCGTCGCACCCAACCTCACGCCCGCGGCCATGGGCGAACGCTACGATGCCGACGCCCTGGGCGTGGCCATCCGCCACGGCGTGGGTCCCGACGGGCGCCCGCTGCGGGTGATGCCCTCCACCGATTTCATGAACCTGTCCGACGAGGACACGGCCGCTCTGGTCGCCTACCTGCAGGCCTTGCCGGCCTCGGGCAACCAGCCCGGCACGACCGATATCCGGCCGCTGGGACGGGTGATGGCGCTGTTCGGAAAGCTGCACCTGGTGCCCGCGGCCGACATCGACCACGCGCCGCGCACGCGCACCGCGCCGCCGGCCGGCGCCACCGCCGAATACGGCGCCTACCTCGCCCAGGTCTGCACCGGCTGCCATGGCATGGCCTGGACCGGCCAGCGCGTGCCGGGCACGCCGCCCGAGCTGCCGCCCGCGCCCAACCTCACCGCCCACGCCACCGGCCTGCAGGGCTGGACCGAAGCCGACTTCCTGCGCGTGTTCCGCGAAGGCAAGCGCCCCGACGGCGGCGACGTGCATCCGTTCATGCCCTGGCGCAGCTATGGCCAGATGAGCGACGTGGAAATGCAGGCGATATGGAAACACCTCTCGGCCCTGCCGCCGACCGAAGGCCTGCCGCGCCGGGCGCCGGGCTGAGTCCCGGCCGGATCAGCCGTAGAGGTAATCGGGCAGCGCGGTGGCCAGCCACGGAAAGGTCGCCACCGCCGCCAGCATCAGCAGCTGCAGGCCGATGAAGGGCAGCACGCCGCGGTAGACGTCGCTGGTGCGCAGCCCCGGCGGCGCCACGCCGCGAAGGTAGAACAGCGCGAAGCCGAAGGGCGGGGTCAGGAAGCTGGTCTGCAGGTTGATCGCCATCATCACGCCCAGCCAGACCGGGTCCACGCCCAGCGCCAGCAGCACCGGTCCGACGATGGGAACGACCACGAACACGATTTCGATGAAGTCGAGCACGAAACCCAGCACGAACATCAGCAGCATCACCGCCACGATAGCGCCCCAGGTGCCGCCGGGCAGGCCGGTCAGCGCGGCGTGCACCAGCTCGTCGCCGCCGTAGCCGCGGAACACCAGCGAAAACAGCGCCGCGCCCACCAGGATGGCGAACACCATCGCCGTCACCTTCACGGTTTCGCGCGCCACTTCCACCAGGCGTGCGAAACCCAGGCGGCCATAGCGCGCCGCGAACGCCGTCGCCCCGACGGCGCCAACCGCCGCGGCTTCGGTGGGCGTGGCGAACCCGCCCAGGATGGCGCCCAGCACCAGGCCGATCAGGGCCAGCGGCGGCACGATGGCCTTCACCAGCTGCCACCACGAACGCGGCGCCAGGTCGCGCAGCGCCGGCGCGCGCTCGGGCTGGCGCCAGGCCACCCACAGCGCATAGGCCAGGTACAGGCCGACCAGGCCGAGCCCGGGCAGCAGTGCACCGGCGAACAGGTCGCCTACCGATACCGTTTCGGGCGCGAACACGCCCTGCTGCAGCTGCGCCTGCTGGTAGGCATTGCCCAGCTGGTCGCCCAGCAGCACCAGCACGATCGAGGGCGGGATGATCTGGCCCAGGGTGCCGGAGGCGCAGATGGCGCCGCTGGCCAGGCGCGGGCAATACCCGTGGCGCAGCATGGTCGGCAGCGAGATCAGGCCCATCGCCACGACGGTGGCACCAACGATGCCGGTGGACGCGGCCAGCACCGCGCCGACCAGCAGCACCGCCACCACCAGGCCGCCGCGCTTGCGCCCGAACAGCGAGGCCACGGCTTCAAGCAATGACTCGGCGATGCGTGATCGTTCCAGCATCACGCCCATGAACACGAACAGCGGCACCGCGACCAGGGTTTCGTTGGTCATCACGCCGAACATGCGGTTCGGGAAGGCCTGCAGGAAACTCGGGTCGAACAGCCCCAGCACGATGCCGGCCGCCGCCGACAGCAGCGCCACGCCGCCCAGCACGAAGGCCACCGGATAGCCGCTGGCCAGGCCCGCGAACAGGCCCAGCAGCAGCACGAGCAGCATCCACGCCTGGGGTTCGAACACGGTCAGGGATCCTGGCGCGAGGTGGCGCGACCCAGCGCGCGCGAAGTTTCGGCCAGGCCCTGCAGCAGCAGCAGCGCCGCCGACACCGGCACCAGTGCCTTGAGCAGGTACCAGCCGGGCAGGCCGCCGGGATCGCGCGAACCTTCCCGCGCCGCCCAGCTGGCGGCGACGTAGTCCCAGCTCATCGCCACGATGAACACGCACAGCGGCAACAACAGCAGCACGCCGGCGCCGACCTCGACCCAGGCGCGGGTGCGCGGCGACCAGCGCTGGGAAAACACGTCCACGCGCACGTGCGCGCCGTGCCGCAGCGCGTAGGCCAGGCCCAGCAGGAAGATGGCCGCGTGCAGCCACAGCACCGCTTCCTGCGCCGCCACCGAGCCGATGCCAAGCCCGTAGCGCGCGACCACCAGGCCAAACACCAGCGCGACCAGCGCAAGCGCCATCAGCGCCGCCAGCCGGCCCGCCAGTTCACTCAGCGCATCGGCCCAGGCCCGGGCCGCGGCGGTCAATCCCACTCGTAGATCGTCCAGTACACCGGCGATACCGTCTTGACTCCGTCGTCGCGGTTGAGCTTGCCGTTGCCGTCGGTGTCCATCAGGTAGTAGGGCACGCCGCGTTCGGGCGTGACCTTCACCATGTACAGCACGCCGTTCTGGCGGTATTCCTCGACCCTGTCGCCGTTCTTTTCGGTACGGATGCTCACGGCAGGCAGTTCGTCGCCTTCGGCGGTGGCCTGCACCTTCTCGGGGATCGGTGCTTCTTCGCGTGCGGCCGGTTCGCTGGCCGCGGGTTCCGCGGGCGGTCCGCCATCCTGGGCGGCCAGGGCGAGAAGCAGGGGGATCAGGGCGTTCATGGCGGGCTCCTGCACGCGGGAGGATCAGCATGGCAAAAGCGCCCGGGGTGCTCAAGCGGAACCGCCTGGACGCGTAGAATCGACCGCCTGCCGAACCGGACCCCCGCCATGTCCCGCCTCGTCCTCATCGACGGATCGTCCTACCTCTACCGCGCCTTCCATGCCCTGCCGCCGCTGACCGCGCCCGACGGCTCGCCCACCGGCGCCCTGTTCGGCATCGTCAACATGCTGCGCGCCACGCTGAAGGAAAACCCGGATTTCGCCGCCTTCGTGGTGGACGCCTCGGGCCCGACCTTCCGCGACCGGATGTACGCCGAGTACAAGGCCAACCGCCCGCCCATGCCCGACGAGCTGCGCGCCCAGGTCGAGCCGATGATGCAGATCGTCGAGGCCCTGGGGTTTCCCATCCTGCGCGTCTCCGGCGTCGAGGCCGACGACGTCATCGGCACCCTGGCCCTGCAGGCCCAGGCCGACGGCATCCCGGTCACCATTTCCACCAGCGACAAGGACTTCGCCCAGCTGGTGCGCCCGGGCATCACGCTCACCAACACCATGACCGGCAGCGTCACCGACGAGGCCCGGGTGAAGGAAAAGTTCGGCGTGCGCCCCGACCAGATCATCGACCTGCTGGCGCTGATGGGCGACAGCGTCGACAACGTGCCGGGCATCGACAAGTGCGGGCCCAAGACCGCCGCCAAGTGGCTGGCCCAGTACGACAGCCTGGACGGCGTGATGGCCAACGCCGCCGAGGTCAAGGGCAAGATCGGCGACAACCTGCGCGCCGCGCTCGGCCGTCTGCCGCTCAACCGCGACCTGGTGACCATCAAGACCGACGTGCCGCTCGACCAGGGTCCGCGCGAGCTCAAGCTGCGCGGCCGCGACGTCGACGCCCTGCGCGAGCTTTACACCCGCTACGGTTTCACCGCCGCCCTGCGCGAACTCGACGGCGGCAAGACCGACCCGGCCACGCGCCCGGCCCAGGCCACCCTCGCCGCCGCCCAGGCCAGCGCCGATGCCGAGGCCGCGCCCGACCCGGCGCTGGCCGCCAAGGGCGAATACGAATGCATCACCGATCAAGCCGCGCTGGCGACGTGGGTTGAGCGACTTCGCAAGGCGCCACTGGTCTCCTTCGACACCGAAACCGATTCGCTCGATCCCATGCGCGCCAACCTGGTCGGCCTGAGCTTCGCGGTCGAACCGGGCAAGGCCTGCTACATCCCGGTTGGCCACGATTACCCGGGCGCCCCGGCGCAGCTGCCGCGCGACCAGGTGCTCGACGCGCTGCGCCCGGTGCTTGAAGACGCCGGCAAACCCAAGCTCGGCCAGCACGGCAAGTACGACCTGCACGTGCTGCGTCGCCACGGCCTGGACGTGCGCGGCTATGCCGAGGACACCATGCTGGAAAGTTTCGTCTGCAATGCCGGCGGCCTGCGCCATGACATGGACAGCCTGGCGCGCAGGTACCTAGGCTACGAAACCATCAAGTACGAACAGGTGGCCGGCAAGGGCGCCAAGCAGATCCTGTTCTCGGCGGTGGCCCTGGACGACGCCACCAATTACGCCGCCGAAGACGCCGACGTCACCCTGCGCCTGCACGGCGTGCTGTCGGAAAAGCTCGCCGCCGAACCCAGCCTGCAGGCCGTCTACCGCGACATCGAAATGCCGCTGGTGCCGGTGCTTGCACGCATGGAGGCCACCGGCGTGCTGGTGGACGCCGCCGAACTGCGCCGCCAGAGTTCGGACCTGTCGCAGCGCATGATGGCCGCGCAGCAGCGCGCGCATGAAATCGCCGGCCGCGCCTTCAACCTCGATTCGCCCAAGCAGCTCGGCGCACTGTTGTTCGACGAACTCAAGCTGCCGGTGGTGGTGAAGACCCCGGGCGGCGCGCCGTCCACCAACGAAGAAGCCCTGGAGGCGATCGCCGATCAGCATGAACTGCCGAAGCTGGTGCTCGAGTACCGCGGCCTGGCCAAGCTGCGCAACACCTACACCGACAAGCTGCCCGAGATGATCAACCCCGACACCGGCCGCGTGCACACCAGCTACCACCAGGCCGGCGCCGCCACCGGCCGGCTGAGTTCGAACGACCCGAACCTGCAGAACATCCCGATCCGCACCCCCGACGGCCGCCGGATCCGCACCGCCTTCATCGCCCCGAAGGGCCGCAAGATCGTCGCCTGCGACTACTCGCAGATCGAGCTGCGGATCATGGCGCACCTTTCCGGCGACGAAGGGCTGCTGCGCGCTTTCGAATCGGGCCAGGACGTGCACAAGGCCACCGCCGCCGAAGTCTTCGGCGTTTCGCTCCCTGACGTGAGCGGCGACCAGCGCCGCGCCGCCAAGGCGATCAACTTCGGCCTGATGTACGGCATGAGCGCCTGGGGCCTGGCGCGCCAGCTGGGCATCGGCCGCGGCGAGGCGCAGGACTACATCGCGCTCTACTTCAGCCGCTACCCCGGCGTGCGCGACTACATGGAGCGCGTGCGCCAGCAGGCGCGCGAACAGGGTTACGTCGAAACCGTGTTCGGCCGTCGCCTGCAGCTCAACGAAATCCACTCGCGCAACCAGGCCCAGCGCGCCGGCGCCGAACGCGCGGCGATCAACGCGCCGATGCAGGGCACGGCGGCCGACATCATCAAGCGGGCCATGGTCACCGTGGACCAGTGGCTCGACGGCCACCGCGACCAGGCGGCGATGCTGATGCAGGTGCACGACGAACTGGTGTTCGAGGCCGAGGGCGGTTTCGTGGATACCCTGGTGGCCGAAGTCCGCCAGCGCATGGTGGCCGCGGCGGACCTGAAGGTGGCGCTGGTGGTGGACGTCGGGGTGGGCGAAAACTGGGACCAGGCGCACTGACCGGGGTCCGGGAATACGCTTAGATATCAACCGCTTGCGGTCAGGTGAACGCGTCCTGAATCGAACAATGTTTTAACGCGCCTGTTCACGAACTTCTCATGCGCGGGGGGGTCTACTAGGCGCGTCGGATGCAAGGTCCGGCGCCGGATCACTCCCTCCCCTGAGTGGATCCAATCGGAGCAGGGTTCTCCCCAACCTGCGCTCCAACCCCTGACCCCGCGGGCTTCCCCTGGCCCGCGGGGTTTTTATTTGCCCGCCGGCAGCTCGGACAGCCAGTCGCGGGGCCGCAGGTAGTCGGCCAGGCGGGCTTCGGGGCTGCCCGGGGCGGGGCGGAAGTCGTATTCGAAGCGGACCCGGGGCGGCAGGCTCATCAGGATCGATTCGGTGCGGCCGCCGCTTTGCAGGCCGAACAGCGTGCCCCGGTCCCAGACCAGGTTGAACTCCACGTAGCGGCCGCGCCGGTAAAGCTGGAACTCCCGCTCGCGGTCCCCGTAGGGCGCGTCCTTGCGGCGTTCCACGATAGGCAGGTAGGCGTCCAGGAAGCCCGCACCCACCGCCCTGGTGTAGTCGAAACAGGCCTCGAACCCGTCCGCATGCAGGTCGTCGTAGAACAGCCCGCCCACCCCGCGGGTTTCATCCCGGTGCTTGAGGTGGAAATACCGGTCGCACCAGGCCTTGTGCTCGGCGTAGCGCTGGTCGCCGAAGGGGGCGCACAGGTCGCTGGCCACCTGGTGCCAGTGCCGTACGTCTTCGTCCACCGGGTAGAACGGCGTCAGGTCGAATCCGCCGCCGAACCACCAGATCGGTTCGCGCCCTTCCGGCCGGGCCTCGAAGAAGCGCACGTTCGCGTGCGAGGTGGGCACGTGCGGGTTGCGCGGGTGGATCACCAGCGACACCCCCGCCGCCCGCCAGGGCGCACCCGCCAGCTCGGGCCGGTGTGCGCTGGCCGAGCCCGGCAGCGAGGGGCCGGACACGTCGGAGAAGTTCACCCCGGCCTGCTCGAACACCGCGCCTTCCTTCAAGACCCGGGTACGACCACCGCCCGCCATGGAGGGCCCCTTGCTGGGATCGGCGCGTTCGCGCGTCCACGCGTCCTGCTCGAAGCGGCCACCGTCCACCGACTCCAGCCCCGCGCAAATGCGGTCCTGCAGGTCGCGGAGAAAGGCGTGCACGGCGTTGAAATCGGTCATGGCGGTGTCGGTTCGTGGCTGGTGGCCATGATAGCCGCCCGCGCCGGCCGCTATAATCGCCGCCAGCAATGAACTCCCCCATTCCCCCGCGCCTGCGCGTCACGGCCGACACCGGAACCGACGCCCTGGTCGCCTTCATCTTCGGAACCGCCGCCGCCGTGCCCAGCGCGGTCGACTGCGGCCTGCTGGCCGGCCCGCCGGTCGAGGCCTGGTGCGGCAACGGCCACTACCTCGTGCGCCTGATAGAGCAGCCCGAAACCGGCGGCGACATCGAAACCGCCACGGCCCAGGCCTATGCCCGGCTGCTGGCCGAAGTGCGGCCGTCCACGCACCCCTACCTGATCCGCATCTGGAACTACTTCGCCGCCATCAACGAAGGCGAAGGCGACCAGGAGCGCTACCGGCGGTTCTGCGTCGGCCGCGCCGGCGCCGTGGACGGCATGTTCAACCAGCCGCCGCCGGCAGCCACGGCGATCGGCAGCGACGGCCTGCCGGGCCGGCTGCAGGTGGTGGCGCTGTGTTCGAAGACGCCGGCCATCGCACTGGAAAACCCCCGGCAGACGCCCGCCTGGCGCTACCCGCGCGAACACGGGCCGGTCTCGCCCGGTTTCTCGCGCGGCGCGGTGCTCGATGCCGACACGGTGAAGCCGCGGCTGCTGGCCTCGGGCACGGCCAGCATCGTCGGCCATGTGTCGCAGCACGTCGGCGACTTCGCCGCCCAGCTGCGCGAAAGCCTGGACAACCTGGCCACGCTGCTCGACCAGGGCCACCAGGCCACCGGCCGCGAGTTCCCGCTGGCCCAGTGCGAAGCGCTGCGCGTGTACCTGCGACACCCCGCCGACCTGGCCGCCGCCCAGGCCATCCTGGCCACGGCCGGCCTGCCGGGCGAACGCATCAGCTACCTGCGCGGCGACGTCTGCCGCCGCGACCTCGACGTCGAACTCGAAGGCGTGTTCGTGGCGGCCTGAGGCCGCCTTATTTCAGGTTGTCGTCGAACAGTTCGTAGATGCGCCGGTACTGGTCGTACCAGCTTTCCGGGTGCTGGTAGGCGTGGCGTTCCAGCGGGTAGCTGGCCATGTTCCAGTTGCCTTTCCTTAGCTCGATCAGGCGCTGCGCCAGCCGCACCGAATCCTGGTAGAAGACGTTGTCGTCGATCATGCCGTGGCTGATCAGCAGGTGCCCGCGCAGGTTTTGTGCGTACTCGATCGGCGAGCTGCGCTTGTAGGCCTCCGGGTCCAGGTCGGGCGTATTGAGGATGTTGGACGTGTATTCGTGGTTGTAGCTGGTCCAGTCGGTCACCGGCCGCAGCGCGGCGCCGGCCTTGAACACGTCGGGCGCGCGGAACAGGCCCATGAAGGCCATGAACCCGCCATAGCTGCCGCCGTAGATGCCCACGTTCTCCGCATCGCCCTGGTGCTCGGTGACCATGTACTTCACGCCGTCCAGGTAGTCCTCCAGCTCCGGGTGGCCCATGCGGCGGTAGATCGCCGTGCGCCAGTCGCGGCCGTAGCCTTCCGAGGCGCGGTAGTCCATGTCCAGCACGATGAAGCCGTTCTCCACCAGCAGCTGGTGGAACATCTGCTCGCGGAAATACACCGGCCAGCGGGCGTGCACGTTCTGCAGGTAGCCGGCGCCGTGCACGAACATCACCACCGGGTACTTGCGGCCTTCCTCGAGGGTTTCAGGCCGGTAGAGCTTGGCCCAGACGTTGCCGGCGCCGTGGCTGGACGGCACCTGCACGATTTCGGGGGCGAGCCACTCGCGCGCGGCGAATTCGGCGCTGCGGGTGTCGGTGAGCTTGCGCGCTTCGTCGCCGGCCACCGGCTGCACCGCCAGCTGCGGCGGCACGTGCGACTGCGACCAGCGCAGCAGCAGCTGCGAGCCGTCCGGCGACAGGGTGAAATCCTCGACGCCGTCGAGCGCGGTCACTTCGCGCACCTCGCCGCCGGTGCTGGGCACCGCGCAGACCTCGTAGTCACCCGGCCATTCGCGGTTGCACACGAAGTAGGCGGTGGCGCCATCGGGCGACCACTGCGGCGCGGAAGCTTCCCAGCGACCGGTGGTCAGGCGGTTGGCGCGCTGGCCCGGCACCACGGTGTAGAGATGCGAGAAGCCGGACTCTTCGCTAAGGAACCACAGCGTGCGGCCTCCGGGCAGCCAGCCGAAGTCGTTGAAACCCCAGTTGATCCAGGCCGGGTCGGTCAGCCGGTGCGCGGGCACCAGCTTGCCGCCGGCCAGGTCGACGGTGGCGATCCAGCGGTCCTTGTTGTCCACCGCGCGCGCCATCAGCGCCACGCCGGCGCCGTTGTCGCTCCACAGCAGGCTGTCGATGCGCACCGGGCGGTCGCCCTTGAGCGGGTCCTGGCCCGCGGCCTTGCGCAGTTCCGCCAGCGGGTCGCGGCCGATGCCGGGCAGGGCGGAAAGCGCCAGCCCGCGATGGCTGCCGTCGGCCAGGTCCACCAGCACCAGCTGCTGGCCCTGCGGCGGGTTGCGGCCGACGCGCACGCGCACGTCCTCGGCTTCCTCGTAACCGGTCTCGGTGACGTACTTGGGCATCTTGCCGGCGCGGCCGGATTCGTGGTCCTTGGCTTCGGTGACCACCAGCAGCCAGCGGCCGTCGGGGGACATCGCGCTGTCGGTAATTTCGATCTTGTCGCCCAGGTACACCGGCGCCGCGGCGCGGCTGGGGTCGGCTTCGCGCAGGGCTTCGGCATTCTCACGCTGGGCTTCGCGGAAGGCCTTTTCGCGCGCCAGCTGTTCGCTCAGCCGCAGCTGGTGTTCGCGCAGCGCGTCCTTTTCCGGCTCGGCGGCCGGGTCCTTCTCCGCGCGCGGCAGCGCGGCCGGCTGCACCAGGCGGGTCGCCGAATCCCAGCGGAACCAGTCGTTGCCCACGCGCCAGACGACGCTGCGGCCATCGGCGCCGAAGCGCGGGTCGGCCTCGGCCTCGGTGCTGCGGGTCAGCTGCACCAGCGGACCGCCCAGCAAGCGCAGGAACACGTCGCCATTGCGGATGAAAACCGCCTGCCGGCGGGTCGGGTCGAACACCGGGCGTGCGGCGTCGAGTTCGGCCAGGGCGGCGCCTTCGACCTTCACCGGTTCACCGCCGGCCACCGGCACCGTCCAGGTATCGCGCACCGGGCTGCCTTCCCGCTTCAGCGTGTAAAGCGCGCGCTGGCCGTCCAGCGACCACCAGGCCGATTCAACCGGCGGGCCGATCCAGTCCGGATGGGCCATGGCCTGGTCGAGCGTGAGCGGCGCCTGGGCCTGCGCCGGCAGGGCGCAGGCGGAAACCAGGGCAAGGACGGCAAGGCGAAGTCGCATGGGGGCTCCGGGAGTCAAAACTGGCCGGCAAGCCTAACAAAGCCGGCGCGGCCGGCGCGTGTGCGGCTTTTCCCACCCGGCGTTTGCGGCGACAATCGCCCAACCCAGCGCGGCGATGCCATGCAAGCCTACGTTTACAAATCCCTGCGCAAGCCCGACACCTACCTCTACCTGCGCAAACAGGACGATTTCTCGGTACTGCCGCCGGCGGTGCGCGAACCGCTGGGCGAACTGGTGTTCGTGCTTGAGTTCGCCCTGACCGAAAGCCGGCGCCTGGCCCGCGCCGATCCGGCGGTGGTGCGCGCCAACCTGCAGGCGCACGGCTTCCACCTGCAGTTCCCGCCCACCGTGCTGGACCCGATGGTCGATGGCTGACGCGTCCCGCGCCTGGCAGCCCTGGGCCTGGCTGGCGCTGGGTGTGGGCCTGTCCGCGGCCCTCTTGCTGGGACAGGCCTGGACCGCGCTGGCGGGGCTGCTGGCCCAGCCGGCGTTCACGCTGGGCCTGGCGCGTCTGCGCGGGCTGCGCGCCGAGCTGCCGGCCCCGGTGCAGCGCCGCGACGCCGGCGCCCTGGCCATGCTGTGGGCCCTGGGCCTGGTCGGGCTGTGCCTGGCGGTCGCCTGGCCACTGCAGGCCCTGATTGAAACCGGCACCCTGGCCGCGGCGCTGGGCCTGGGCACGCTGGGCGGCCTGGCGCTGCTGGGCCTGTGGCGGGCCTGGCCGGCCTTTGGCCTGGCCGGGCGTGGCGGCGGGGCGCTACCGGCGCTGGCCGCCCAGGTCGGCACGGGTGGCCCGGCCGACGCGGGCCGCGGTTTCGTGGTGGCCCTGGCGGTGTTCGTGGTCCTGGCGGCCATCCTCGGGCTGTCCTGGCCCGGCCTGCTGCCGGAAACCTTGCGACCAATGGCGGTCGGGGGTTTCGTGGTCCTGTCCCTGGCCGCGCAGACCCTGGTGCAGTCCTTTGGCAAGCCGCCCGAAACCACGGGCAATCGCCTTCCGGCCAACCTGCCGATCGTCGGCGACGACGACGACGCGCCGCCCGCGCCGGCCGAAGAGGGCCAGGACCCGGACCCGGACCAACGCCTGCTCGCCGCCACCCGCGCCGGGCGCATCGAAGCCGCGCTGGCGGCCCTGGCCGATGGCGCCGACCCGGAATCCCTGCCCGACCCCGAGGACCGCGACCAGCGCAGCCTGCCGATGCTGGCCGCCCTGCTGGGCGACCTGCGCCTGCTGCGCGACCTGATCGCCCGCGGCGTTGACCTCAATGCCGAACATGCCGGCCTGACCCCGCTGCTGGCGGCCACCCGCGACAGCTGGCACGGCCGGCCCGAAGCGGTGATGACCCTGCTGGCCAACGGCGCCGACCCGCGCCATGCCGACGCCGACGGCAACACCGCCCTGCACCACGCCGCGCGCAGCACCGACCCGGCGGTGGCGGCGCTGCTGCTCGATGCCGGCGCCACGCTCGAAGCGCTCAACGCCGACGGTTTCAGCGCGCTGGGCGTCGCCTGCGCCAGCGGCAACTGGCGGCTGGCCAAGTTCCTGATCGAACGCGGCGCCAAACCCGAACCCCGGGACGGCCAGCCGGCCCTGCTGGCGGCGGCGGGTGGCGACGACGACCCCGCCGGCGTGCAGTTGCTGCTGCGCCACAAGGCGCGCGTGGATTCCCGCGGCCACGGCCAGCGCTGCGCGCTGCACGTGGCCTGCGCGGCCGGCAATGCCGACGTGGTCGGCTGCCTGCTTGATGCCGGCGCCGACCGCAATGCCCGCGACGCCGAGGGTGCCACGCCCCTGCTCGAAACCGCCCGCCACGCCCAGGCGGCCGTGCTGGCGCGGCTGGCCCGGGCGCGCCCGGATGTTTCCGCGGTGGACGGGCGCGGCCGCAACGCCCTGGTGCTGGCCGCCGAATCCGAAGGCGGCCCGGAATTCCTGCGCCACCTGATCGCCATGGGCGTTGACCCCGAGCAGCGCGACCAGGACGGCCGCCGCGCCCTCGAACACGCCCTGGGCGCGGGCCGCTGGCCGCTGGTGGCCGTGCTCGACCCGACCTACCCGCTGCCGGCCAGCGTCGCCGAAGGCCTGGCCGAAGGCAGCTTCGAGCGCAGCCCGCGCGAACTGCTGCGCGAAGCCCTGGTCGCCGGACGCCTGGAGTCGGCCGAAGCCATGCTGCGCCTGGGCGCCGGCCCCGATGCCACCGGCCTGGCATCGCTGCTGCTCGAATTCGCCGGTGACGCCGACCTGGCGATGTTCGACTGGCTGCTGCGCCATGGCGCGGTCGCCGACACCCGCGTGGACGACCAGGACAGCGTCTTCATGCACCTGCTCGACCGCGGTGGCCTGGCTTGCGGGGCGCTGCAGCGCCTGTTCGACCGTGGCCAGCCGGTGGGTGGGCGCGGCGGCCTGGCGCGCTGGCTGCAGGCCTGCCTGGCCGGCGAACACGTCAGCCGCGGCCACGAAAACATCGCCCTGGCCCTGCTTGAACGCGGCGCCGACGCCTTCGGCGGTGCGCCGGCCGACCCGCCGCTGGGCCTGGCGATCCGCCTGGGCTGGCTGCGCCTGGCCCAGTCCCTGCTGGCGCTGGGGGCCGACCCGAACGATCGCGATGGCCACGGCCACACGCCGCTGCACGCCGCCGCCGCGCTTGGCCGCGAGGGGGCCCTGCAGCTGCTGGTCCGCCACGGCGCCTCGCCGGCGCTGTGCGCGCCCGACGGCCAAACCCCGCTGGGCCTGGCCCTGGCGGCGGAACGGCCGGAACTTTCGCACTGGCTCGAATGGCGGCAGTGGCAGCTGCCGGGACGCACCCTGCAGCCGGCCGACCTGCCCGCCGCCGCGATGGCGGGGGACGCCGAAGCCGTGGGCCGCCTGCTGGAACTGGACCTGCCGGTGGATGCGATCGACGCCCAGGGCTGCACCGCGCTGCTGCGTGCGGCCGGTGGCGGCCACGAGGCGGTGGTCGACCAGTTGCTCGGCCGCGGCGCCGACACCCGTATCGCCGCCCGCACCGGGGCGACGCCGCTTTCGGCGGCGATCAGCATGCGCCACGTCGGCGTGGTCGATCGCCTGCTGCGCGCCGGCGCCGAACCCGACCTGCCGCTGCCCGGTGAAGTGACGCCGCTGATGCTGGCCGCCGCCCTGGGCCAGCCGGAGCTGATCTCGCGCCTGCTAGCGCACGGTGCCGACCCCGAGGCCCGCGACGCCCAGGGCCTGTCGCCGCTGCACTGCGCGGCCCTGCATGCGTTTTCCTCGCGCGACCGCCAGCGCGTGCTGGCGCTGGTGGACGTGTTGCTGCTGGCCGACGTCGAACCCGACGCGCCCAACGCCACCGGGCAGACGCCATTGCTGCTGCTGCTCGGCGCCCGCGCCGAACCCGGCACCGCCTGCGACGAAGAGGTGCTGCTGGCCGGGCTCGAACGCCTGCTGGCCGAAGGCGTGGCGCTCGACGCCGCCGACCAGCGCGGGCTGACGCCGCTGCACCTGGCCGCGATGCACGGGCTGGCGCGCGTGGTCCAGCGCCTGCTGCGCGAAGGGGCCGACCGCCAGGCCCGCGACATCCTGGGGCGCACGCCGCACGACCTGGCGGTGCTGCGTGGATTCGTCGACGTCGCCGCCGAGTTCGAACCGGGCCGGGCCGGCGGACCGCCCTCGCTGGCGCGTTTCCTGCGCGACCGGGACTAGGCGCGGCTAACGCCCGGCGTCGCCGTCGTCTTCGGCGGCCTCGTCGGGGCTGAGGTCGGCTTCGAACAGGGTTTCCAGGTCCGCCAGCGCCTCCTGCGAGGACGCCACCAGCGCGGCCTCGTCGTCGTAGACAAGGTGTTGCCGGCGCAGCAGCTGTTCGTCGTGCTGGCGGAAGCGTTCGGTGTTGCGTTCGGCTTCTTCGGCCGGCACGCCCAGGGCCTGCATCACCTTGCGGCCCATCACCAGGCTGGAGTGGAAGGTTTCGCGGGTGGCGTCGGCGTCCAGGTCCATCAGCCGGAAGGCATGCTGGCGGTTGCGCGCGCGGGCGAACACCTTCAGGTGCGGGTACATGCGCTTGACCAGGCGCGCGGTGCGCACGTTCGCGTCCGGGTCGTCGGTGGTCAGCACGAACACCTCGGCGCGGTCGGCGTGGGCCGCGCGCAGCAGGTCGGCGCGGGCCGGGTCGCCATAGTAGATCTTGGTGCCGAAGCGGCGGGAAACGTCCACCTGGTCGGCGCTGTTTTCCAGCGCGGTGAAGGGGATCTTCTGCGCCCGCATCATGCGCCCGACGATCTGCCCGACGCGGCCGAAACCGGCGATGATCACGCGCGGGTATTCGTGGTCGATGTCGTCCGGTTCGCGCTTTTTTACTTCCGAGGGGTGTTCGCGCAGCCAGCGCGACACCACCAGCAGGATCAGCGGCGTCGCCGCCATGGACAAGCCGATGACCACGAACAGCTGGTCGCGCAGCTGCGCGTCCATGAGCCCGGCCTTGAGCGCTTCGGCAAACACCACGAAACCGAACTCGCCGCCCATCGCCAGCACGGCGCCCAGCTGCACCGCCTGGCGCCAGTCCAGGCCGCCGGTGAATCGGCCCACCGCCAGCAGCATCAGGATCTTGAGCGTCAGCAGGCCCAGCACGCCGCCGGCGATCATCGCCGGCTGGTCGGCAATCACGTCCAGGTCGATGCTCATGCCGATGGCGATGAAGAACAGGCCCAGGAACAGGCCCTTGAAGGGTTCGATATGCGATTCGAGTTCGTGCCGGAACTCCGACTCGGCCAGCAGCACGCCGGCCAGGAACGCACCCAGGCCCATCGACAGCCCGGCCTGGTCCATGATCCAGGCGTTGCCCACCACCACCAGCAGTGCGCTGGCGGTGAACACTTCCACCGACCGCGCCTTGGCCACCACCCGCAGCAGGTGGCGCAGCAGGAAGCGCCCGCCGACCACGACCGCCAGGATCGCGCCGACCGCGACCACCACGCTGTCGAGCGGCGGGGCCGAACGTTCCAGCGCCTTGGCCGCGCCCAGCAGCGGAATCGCCGCCAGCAGCGGGATGGCGATCAGGTCCTGGAACAACAGGATCGCAAAGGCAACCCGTCCGTGTTCGGTGGTCAGTTCCTTGCGTTCGGCCAGCAGCTGCAGGCCCACCGCGGTGGACGACAGCGCCAGGCCCATGCCGATCACCAGTGGCGCCTTCCAGCCGTCCACGCCCAGCGCCGCGATGGCGGCGATGGCGGCCGCCGAGACGAACACCTGCAGGCCGCCGGTGCCGAACACCTTGCGCCGCATCACCCACAGCCGCGCCGGGCTCAGCTCCAGGCCGATCACGAACAGCAGCATCACCACGCCCAGCTCGGACGCGGCCAGCACGTCGTCGGGGTCGGGCACCAGCGACAGCCCGTCGGGCCCGATCACCACGCCGGCGGCCAGGTAACCCAGGATCGCACCCAGGCCCAGCCGCCGGAACAGCGGCACCGCGATGACCGCGGCTATCAGGAACACCAGCAGCAGGGCGAGAAAGCCGGAATTGTGCATGGGGCGATTATGCCCCGGCATCATTGCGTTGAACCGTCACGGGGTGGGTGTTCTACTTCCGCCCACAACGAACTCCGGAGACACAGGCATGAAGTACTGGATGGCCGGCATGCTGCTGGCCTTGGCGGGCTCCGCCCAGGCGGCCGACACCGCCCGCTTCACCGCGGAAGTGGAAGGTACGCTCACCATCGGCACGGAAGGGCAGGTGCTGGATGTGCAGCTCCGGGACGCGGACTGGATGGGCGAGCCGGTGGTCGAGGGCTACCTGCTCAAGATCCGCGGCTGGCGCTTCGAGCCGGTGGTCGAGAACGGCGAACCGGTCAATGCCACCAGCCCCATGCGCCTGCGCCTGGCGGCCTTGCGCAACGACGCCGAAAAGACAGCACGTTTCGCCATCGAACAGGCCTGGTTTCCCGACCCGGAACAATCGCGCGAGCTGCCCGCGGGCATGAAGCGCCACCCGGTCTACCCGGCCGACGCCGCGCGCAATGGCGTCGGCGCCGTGGTGATCCTGGTGGCCCGGGTGGACGCGCAGGGCGTGCCCGAAGACGTGGCGGTGGAGTACCTGCACCTCACCGGCCGCGACCCGGGCAGCCACGGCCGGCGTCTGGCCGGCCAGTTCGTGAAGGCGACCCAGGCCGCCGCCCGCCGCTGGCGGATCGACGGCGCGGATGCCCGGGGATTGGTGCGCATCCCGGTGAAGTACACGCCGCCGGCGTTCTCGCCGCCGCGCGCGGGCTGGGAGCGGGTCTACCCGGTCACGCTTGAAAGCCCGGCCTGGCTGGCCGGGGCACTGGCCGGGGAAGCGCAGGTGCTCGACTTGGCGGCCAACGGCACCCGGGCCTCGTCGAAGCTGCGTCTGCTCACCCCGCTCGACCCGCGCCTGGACGGCTGAGTCCCGGCCAGGGCGGCCACGAAAAAGCCGGCCAAAGGGCCGGCTTTTTCTTTGCGCGTGGACCGGGGGGTCAGCGCTTCATCGAACTGAAGAACTCGTCGTTGGACTTGGTGTTCTTCATCTTCTCGAGCAGGAACTCCATCGCGGCCAGTTCGTCCATCGGGTGCAGCAGCTTCCGCAGGATCCAGATCTTCTGCAGCATGTCCGGCTCGATCAGCAGCTCTTCGCGGCGGGTGCCGGAGCGGTTGATGTTGATGGCCGGGTAGACGCGCTTTTCGGCGATGCGGCGGTCCAGGTGCACTTCGGAGTTGCCCGTGCCCTTGAACTCTTCGTAGATCACCTCGTCCATCTTCGAGCCGGTTTCCACCAGCGTGGTGGCGATGATGGTGAGCGAGCCGCCTTCCTCGACGTTGCGGGCCGCGCCGAAGAAACGCTTCGGGCGGTGCAGGGCATTGGCGTCGACGCCACCGGTGAGCACCTTGCCCGAGCTGGGCACCACGGTGTTGTAGGCGCGGGCCAGGCGGGTGATCGAGTCGAGCATGATGACGACGTCGCGCTTGTGCTCGACCAGGCGCTTGGCGCGCTCGATCACCATTTCGGCGACCTGCACGTGGCGCGCGGCCGGTTCGTCGAAGGTCGAGGAAATGACCTCGCCGCGCACGGTGCGCTGCATCTCGGTCACTTCCTCGGGCCGCTCGTCGATCAGCAGCACGATCAGGTGCACGTCCGGGTGGTTGTGGATGATGGCCTGGGCCACGTTCTGCATCAGCACGGTCTTGCCGGCCTTGGGCGGCGAGACGATCAAGGCGCGCTGGCCCTTGCCGATCGGCGACATCAGGTCCATCACGCGGCCGGTGATGTCCTCGGACGAGCCGTTGCCGCGCTCGAGCTTGAAGCGGGCGCGCGGGAACAGCGGGGTGAGGTTCTCGAACAGCACCTTGCCCTTGGACGCCTCCGGCGGTTCGCCGTTGATGGTGTCCACGACGTTGAGGGCGACATAACGCTCGCCTTCCTTGGGGCTGCGGATGCGGCCGGAGATTTCATCGCCGGTGCGCAGGTTGAAGCGGCGGATCTGGCTGGGCGAGATGTAGACGTCGTCCGGGCCGGCCAGGTAGCTGGCGTCGTCCGAACGCAGGAAGCCGTAGCCGTCGGGCAGGATCTCCAGCACGCCGTCGCCGGCCACGCCCTGCGGGTGGCGGGTGAGCACCTTGAGCAGGGCGAAGGTGACGTCCTGCTTGCGCATGCGCGCCACGCCTTCGTGCAGGCCCAGCTTGTCGGCGATCTCGAGCAGCTTGAAGGCCGGCATGCGCTTGAGGTCGTTGAGGCTGTAGACCGGGAAGTCGGGCGGCAGCTGGGGCAGCGGGCGCTCGTTCTGGCCGCCGTTGCCGCCATTGGCGTTGCCTTCGTCGTCGCCGGGCATGCCGCCGCCGCCGCCACCTTCGCGGCCCTTGAAGCGGTCGCGCTTGTCGCGGAACCGGTCACGCCGATTGCGCCGGCCTTCGCGGCCGCGGTCGCCGCCACCACCCTGGGGGCCACCGTCGCCGCCGCCCTGCTGGCCGCCGTCGTCGTTGCCGCCCTGGCCGCCACTGGACTGGCCACCTCCGGACTGGCCACCGCCGCCGCCCTGGCCGCCACCGCCGCCGGCATCGCCGGAAGCAGCAGGTTCAGCCTTGGCGCGCTCGGGGGCCGGTGCCGAGACAGGCACGGGCGCCGGTGCCGGGGTATCGGCGGCCGGGGCGTCGTTGTTGGGATTTGCGGCGCGCGATTTGCGCGGACGCTTCTCGGCGCTGGCGCCGGAGTCGGTTTCGTTTTCGGACACAGGATTCACCTCGCGAACGCGAGCGTGGGGAGGAAGGGGGTATGGCGAGACATCGGCGCCCGGGGCGCCCGAATGACCTTCAAACTACCACCGCCGGGGGCGGCGCGACAAGCGCCGGTCCCCCGCGGGGCCCCGGGGGACCGGGGCGGGGCGCGTCAAAGCGCCTTGTCTACGAACTGCGCGAGCTGGGCCTTGCCCACCGCGCCGACCTGGGTGGCGTGCACCTTGCCGTCCTTGAACAGCATCAGGGTCGGGATGCCACGCACCGCGTACTGGCGCGGGACCTGCGGGTTGTGGTCGATGTTGAGTTTCACCACCTTGACCTTGCCGGCATACGTGTCGGCCAACTCGTCCACCATCGGGCCGATCATCTTGCAGGGGCCGCACCACTCGGCCCAGAAATCCACCAGCACCGGGGTATCGGACTGGAGCACCTGGGCCTCGAAGTCGGCGTCACCCACATGAAGCACCTGGTCGCTCATGCGTCAAACTCCTGATTTACTTGAAGGTGGCGGCCCGGTCGGGCCTGCCGTTGGGTTAAACTGGGGCGCTTCGAACGGTAAATCAACCGCCATCGGCGGCCCCGGGTTCAGGGCAGTTTGCGACCCCCCGGCCAGGCCGCGCAAGCGCAGAGACGCGCAACCAGAGACCTACATGTCCGACAAACCACTGACCGATATCGCTTTTTCCAGTTTCGAGCTGCATCCGGACCTCCAGGCCGGCCTCGAATCCGCAGGCTTCACCCGCTGCACCCCCATCCAGGCCCTGACCCTGCCGATCGCCCTGCCGGGCGGCGACGTCGCCGGCCAGGCCCAGACCGGCACCGGCAAGACCCTGGCCTTCCTGGTCGCGCTGATGAATCGGCTGCTGACCCGTCCGGCCCTGGCCGACCGCAAGCCCGAAGACCCGCGCGCGCTCATCCTCGCCCCCACCCGCGAACTGGCCATCCAGATCCACAAGGACGCCGTGAAGTTCGGCTCCGACCTGGGCCTGCGTTTCGCCCTGGTCTACGGCGGCGTCGATTACGACAAGCAGCGCGAACTCCTGCAGCAGGGCGTGGACGTCATCATCGCCACCCCCGGCCGCCTGATCGACTACGTCAAGCAGCACAAGGTCGTGTCCCTGCACGCCTGCGAGGTCTGCGTGCTCGACGAAGCCGACCGCATGTTCGACCTGGGCTTCATCAAGGACATCCGCTTCTTGCTGCGGCGCATGCCGATCCGCACCGAGCGCCAGACCCTGCTGTTCAGCGCCACGCTCAGCCACCGCGTGCTGGAACTGGCCTACGAACACATGAACGAGCCCGAGAAGCTGGTCGTCGAAACCGAGACGATCACCGCCGCCCGGGTCCGCCAGCGCGTCTACCTGCCGTCCGACGAAGAAAAGATCCCGCTGCTGATCGGCCTGCTCACCCGCAGCGAAGGCCAGCGCACCATGGTGTTCGTGAACACCAAGG
Organism: Arenimonas soli; assembly: GCF_014643775.1. Classification (GTDB taxonomy): domain Bacteria; phylum Pseudomonadota; class Gammaproteobacteria; order Xanthomonadales; family Xanthomonadaceae; genus Arenimonas; species Arenimonas soli. The sequence goes on along the minus strand of NZ_BMKC01000002.1, from coordinate 104,479 downwards.
TCTGGGTCGAACGCGTGGCCAAGGCGCTTGAACGTGCCGGCTTCCGGGTCGGCGTGCTGTCGGGCGACGTGCCGCAGAAGAAGCGCGAAACCCTCCTTGGCCGCTTCCAGAAGGGCCAGCTGGACCTGCTGGTGGCCACCGACGTGGCCGCCCGCGGCCTGCACATCGACGGCGTGTCGCACGTCTACAACTACGACCTGCCCTTCGACGCCGAAGACTACGTGCACCGCATCGGCCGCACCGCCCGCCTGGGCGCCGAAGGCGACGCGATCAGCTTCGCCTGCGAGCGCTACGCGATGTCGCTGCCCGATATCGAGGCCTACATCGAACAAAAGCTGCCGGTCGAGCAGGTAACGGCCGAACTGCTGGTGCCGATGCCGCGCACGCCGCGTCCGGTCGAAGGCGACGACGCCGGCGAAACCGAAAGCGTCAGCGCCATCTACCGCGAAGTCCGCGAAGCCAAGGCCGCCGAAGACGAACGCCGGGGCGGCAGCCGTTCGGGCAGCCGCTCGGGTGGCCGCGAAGGTGGTCGTTCCGGAAGTGGCGGCGGCCGTGGTGCCGGCGCCGGCCCGCGCCGCGAACGCCGTCCGGCCGCGGCCGAAGGCGCTCAAGGCGCGCACGCGGCCCCCCAGGACGCGCCAGCCGAAGCCGGCGTCGAACGCCCGGCCCGCCGTCCGGCGCCGTCCTCGCCGATGCTCGAAGACCCGAATGCGCCGGCCCGTAAGCGCCGTCGCCGTCGTCGCGGTCGTCCGGTGGGTGAAGAAGGCGCCGAGGCCGGCGCCGGCGCGCCGCGCGGCGACGCGCCGCGCAAGGAAGCTTCCCGCAGGAAGCCCGACGCCAAGCCCGCGGCCAAGCCGGCCAAGCCCGCCACCGACGCCAAGCCCTCGCTGCTGGGCCGCATCAAGGCCGGCCTGAGCTCCCTGGTCAAGCGCAACCCGCCCGGCAAGCACTGACCGCCCCGCGCCCGCATGGCCCTGCTGCGTTTCGACAACGTCTCGAAAACCTACGCCGGCAGCTCGCCGGCGCTGAGCGACGTCAGCTTCGCGGTGGAGGAGGGCGAAATGCTCTTCGTCACCGGCCACTCGGGCGCCGGCAAGTCCACGCTGCTGCGCCTGGTGCACCTGTCCGAGCGCCCCAGCCGGGGCACCGTGCTGGTGAACGAACGCAACCTGGCCAAGGTGCGCGGCCGCAAGGTGCCGCTGCACCGGCGCCAGGTCGGCGTGGTCTTCCAGGACCATCGCCTGCTGACAGACCGCAGCGTCTTCGACAACGTCGCCCTGCCGCTGCTCATCGCCGGCACGCCGCGCTCGGAAGTCGGCAAGCGCGTGCGCACGGTGCTCGACAAGGTCGGCCTGGGGGATCGCGAACGGGCGCTGCCGCTGCAGCTTTCCACCGGTGAACAGCAGCGCGTGGGCATCGCCCGCGCCCTGGTCGCCCAGCCCCAGCTGCTGGTCGCCGACGAACCCACCGGCAACCTCGACCCGCAGCTGGCGGCCGAGATCATGCAGCTCTTCGCCGCGCTGCCGGCCTCGGGCACCACGGTCATCATCGCCAGCCACGACCTCGCCCTGGTCAAGCGCATGCGCCAGCGCGTGCTGGTGCTCGACCACGGCAAGCTGGTGGACGACATCTCGCCCGAGGACCTGGCGGCGTGAACACCAAGGCCGAAAACCGCCCCCGGCCCGCCGCCGCCGAACGGGTGAAGTCCGGCGGCCTCGGCGCCCGCCTGCGCGCCTGGCGCGAACAGCACCTGTATTCCCTGTTCTCCAGCCTCGGTCGCCTGCTGCAGCGGCCGGTGGCCACCAGCCTCACCGTCGGCGTGATGGCCGTCGCCATCGCCCTGCCGCTGGGCCTGGCCCTGGCGCTGGGCAACCTCGAGCGCTTTTCCGGCACCGTCAGTGAATCACGCGACATCGGCGTGTTCCTGGCCGCCGATGTCGAAGGTGAACGGGTCTCGGCGCTGTCGGAAGAACTGCGCGCCCGCCCCGACGTCACCGCGGTGGCGGTGCGCACGCCCGATGACGGCCTGGCCGAATTCCGCGAAATGAGCGACCTCGCCGGCGCCCTGGAGGTGCTCGAAGGCAATCCGCTGCCCTACGTGCTGGTGGTTTCGCCCGCCGGCGACGACGACGGCAGCGCCCTGGCCGATGCCCTGCGCGCCCTGCCCGAGGCCGAAGTGGTGCAGCACGACGCGCTGTGGCGCCAGCGCCTCACGGCCTGGCTGGCCTTCGGCGAACGGGTGGTGCAGGTGGTGGCCGTGCTGCTGGGCCTGGGCGTGCTGCTGGTGGTGGGCAATACCGTGCGGCTGGACATCGGCGCGCGCAGCGAGGAAATCGCCGTGCTGCAGCACCTGGGCGCCACCGACGGCTTTGTGCGCCGACCGTTCCTGTACCTGGGCGCCTGGTATGGCCTGGCTGCCGGCGGGCTGGCGCTGGTGCTGCTGGCCGTGGCCGGCTTCCTGCTGCAGGGCCGCCTGACCGCCCTGGTGGCCAGTTACGGCAGCCAGTTCGCCCTTTCCGGGCCGGGCTGGCGGGGCACCGCGGCCCTGCTCCTGGGCGCCGCGGCGATGGGGTGGCTGGGCGCGTGGCTCGCAACCGGGCATCATCTACGTCGGACCCGTCCTACGGACGTGTGACATGAGCAACCCGAGTTTCAAAAGCTTCGACACCACCAGCCCGCGCATCATGGTCGTGGACGGCTCCAAGGTCGTGCGCAAGATGATCGAAGGCGTCCTGCGCCAGCAGCTGCCCGACATGGAGTTCGTCGGCTGCGAAACCGGCGAGGAAGCCAAGGCCGCCCTGCAGGCCGGAGCGGTGAACCTGGTCACCATGGCCCTGCGCCTGCCCGACATGGACGGGCTCGATCTCGCCCGTTACCTGCGCGAGCACACGCCCCAGGCCTACATCCCGATCATCGTGGTGTCCGGCGACGTCCAGGAACGCCTGGAAAGCCGCTCGATCAGCGACGACGTCACCGACTATTTCGACAAGTCGCTGGGCTTCAACGCCCTGGCGGCCTTCATCAAGGGCTACGTGGCGCCCGAATCCGAGGCCGGCGGCGAAGTGCTGTACGTCGAGGACAGCCGCGTGGTCGCCATGGCGACCCGGCGCATGCTGGAAAAACACGGGCTCACCGTCACCCACGCCACCGGTGTCGAAGACGCCATCGCCCACCTGGAAACCGCCCGCGCCCAGGGCAAGGTGCCCGGCCCGGACGTGGTGCTGACCGACGTCTACCTCAAGGGCGAACTGACCGGCAAGGACCTGCTCAAGTCCATCCGCGAGGAATTCGGCTACGTGAAGGGCCTGCTGCCGGTGCTGGTGATGACCGGCGACGCCAACCCGGCCAACCAGAGCGACCTGCTGCGCGCCGGCGCCAACGACCTGGTGCAAAAGCCCATCGAGGAACGCCTGCTGGTGACCAAGCTGCTGTTCCAGCTGCGCGTCGGCCGCCTGCTGCGGGCCAAGCTCGGCAAGTAGGGTGGGCGAGGACCGCGTCCGCCTGGAGCCGGGCTGGAAGGCCCGGGTCGGCGATTACCTGCAGCGCCCCGACATGCAGGAACTGTCCGCCTTCCTGCGCCGGGAGAAGGCGGCCGGAAAGCACATCTTCCCGCCCGGCCCGCGCATCTTTTCCGCCCTCGACGCCACGCCCTTCGACCAGGTCAAGGTGGTCATCCTGGGCCAGGACCCCTACCACGGCGCCGGCCAGGCCCACGGCCTGTGTTTTTCGGTGCTGCCGGGCGTGCCGGTGCCGCCTTCGCTGGCCAACATCTACAAGGAAATCCAGGCCGACCAGGGCCATGCGCCGCCGGGCCACGGCTGCCTGCTGCCCTGGGCCCGCCAGGGCGTGCTGCTGCTCAACGCCGTGCTCACCGTCGAGGAAGGCCGGGCCGGCTCGCACCAGGGCAAGGGCTGGGAAGGTTTCACCGACGCCATCGTCCAGGCCCTGGACCGGGAAAAGGAAGGCCTGGTGTTCATGCTCTGGGGTGCCTACGCCCAGGCCAAGGGCAAGCTGCTGCAGGGCCGGCACTGCGTGCTGCGGGCCCCGCACCCCTCGCCGCTGTCGGCGCACCGGGGATTCCTGGGCTGCGGCCACTTCAGCAAGGCCAATCGCTGGCTGCAGGTCGGTGGCAAGGCGCCGGTGGACTGGTCGCTGCCGCCGCGGGCGGCGGTGGAGGCCCTGCTGGCGCAGGAGGTCCCGGCCAGCCCTTGAACCCGGCCCGGGCGACCCCAGATCAGCGGAACGGCCAGGGGAGAGGTCGTTCCATTCATGGAACGGACAGGGAACTTTGTGCCTCTTTAGCACTCTTATTGCCCGAGTGCTAAACTCCGACCCATGAAAGAGGATCGCATGACCACCACGGCCCTTATCGCAAACAACCTGCCGATTCCCAGCGCGCTGGGTTCGCTCGACGCCTACATCGCCGCGGTCAACCGCGTGCCGGTGCTGAGCGTCGAAGACGAACAGGCCCTGGCCCGCAGCTATCGCGATGACGAAGACCTCGACGCCGCCAAGGCGCTGGTGATGTCGCACCTGCGTTTCGTGGTGCACGTGGCCCGCGGTTACCAGGGTTATGGCCTGGGCATGGGCGACCTGATCCAGGAAGGCAACATCGGCCTGATGAAGGCGGTCAAGCGTTTCGACCCCGACCAGGGCGTGCGCCTGGTGTCCTTCGCCGTGCACTGGGTGCGCGCCGAGATGCACGAATTCATCCTGCGCAACTGGCGCATCGTCAAGGTCGCCACGACCAAGGCGCAGCGCAAGCTGTTCTTCAACCTGCGCAAGTCCAAGAAGCGCCTGGGCTGGATGAACGACGCCGAGGTCACCGCGGTGGCCAAGGACCTCAACGTGTCCAAGCGCGAAGTGCTGGAAATGGAATCGCGCCTGTCCGGCCGCGACATCGGCTTCGACGCGCCCGACAACGGCGACGACGACGGCCCGCCGTCGCCCGTGGCCTACCTGCGCGACAGCGGCGAAGACCCGGCGATGGCCTACGAACGCGAGTCGCACGAAGACGACCAGCTCGAACTGCTGCGCGAAGGCCTGTCCGGCCTGGACCAGCGTTCGCGCGACATCCTCAAGCGTCGTTTCCTGGGCGAGCCCAAGGCCACGCTGCAGGAACTGGCCGACGAATACGGCGTTTCCGCCGAACGCATCCGCCAGGTCGAGGCCAACGCGCTCAAGAAGATGCGGGCGCTGTTCGCGGCCTGACCGGTCCGCCACAGGCAGCACCACCGACGGCCCCGCGAGGGGCCGTCGTCGTTTCCGGCCTCATTCGTCCGGCGGCGGCCGGCCGACGATGATCCGGGCGTGGCGCTGGTAGGTCCAGTACGACCAGGCCCAGTTGGTCAGCACGATGATCCGGTTGCGGAAACCGATCAGGAAGAACAGGTGCGCCACCAGCCAGAACCACCAGGCCAGCAGGCCCGACAGTTTCAGGCGCCCGAAATGCACCACGGCGGCCATGCGGCCGATGGTGGCCAGGTTGCCGTAGTCGCGGTAGCGGAAGGGTTCGCCGGCAACCCCGCGCAAGCGGTCGCGGATGACGGCGGCGGCATGGGCGCCCATCTGTTTGGCCGCCGGGGCGACGCCGGGCACGGGTTTGCCGTCCTGCGTCACGCTGGCCAGGTCCCCGATCACCAGGACCTCAGGATGACCGGGCAAGGACAGGTCCGGTGCAACCAGCACACGCCCGGCGCGATCCGTCGGTGCGCCAAGCTGGCTGCCCAGCGGCGACGCCGCCACGCCGGCGGCCCACAGCACGGTGCGGCTGGCCAGGCGACGTCCCGCGAGCGTGATGCCTTCGGCGTCGATGGCCGTCACGGCGTCCCCCGTGTGCACCTGCACGCCCAGGCGCTGCAGCTGCTGGCGGGTTTTTTCCGACAGGTCCTCCGGCATGGCCGCCAGCACCCGCGGCCCGGCTTCGACCAGGTGGATGCGGGCGTCGCGGACTTCGGCGCGGCGGAATTCGCGCGGCAGCGTGTGGCGGGCGATCTCGGCCAGGGTGCCGGCCAGCTCGACGCCGGTCGGGCCACCGCCGATGACCACGAAGTTGAGCCAGGCCGCGCGCTGCAAGGGATCGTCCTCGCGCTCGGCGGCCTCGAAAGCCGACAGCACGCGGGTGCGGATCGCCAGCGCGTCGTCTAGGGTCTTCAGGCCCGGGGCGAACCCGGCCCATTCATCGTGGCCGAAATACGCGTGGGTGGAGCCGGTGGCGACCACCAGGTAGTCGTAGTGCAGCTGGCCCTGGGCCAAGGCGACCCGGCGGGCGTGGGGGTCGATCGCGCGGACCTCGTCCAGGCGGACGGTGGCGTTGGCCTGCTTGCGCAGGATGTGCCGCAGCGGCGCCGCGACGTCCGGTGCCGACAGGCCGGCGGTGGCCACCTGGTAGAGAAGGGGCTGGAAAAGATGGTGGTTGGTCCGGTCCACCAGGGTGATGCGCACCGGCGCCGCAGCCAGCGCACGCGTGGCCCACAGGCCGCCAAAGCCGCCGCCAAGCACGAGCACGTGCGGAAGTGTTCCGGCGTCGTCCGGCGAGTCGGCCCTGGGATCCATGGCCTATGGTGACCGCGAATGCCCGCTGGCGTCGAGCGCCCCGGGCCAGGCGTCAGTCGGTATCCACCAGCAGCCCGCGCTCGCGGGCGATGCGCGCCAGTTCGCCCGGATGCCGGGCGCCGAGCTTTTCCATCAGGTTGGCGCGGTGGCGGTAGAGCGTCTTGTCGCTGATGCCCAGCGCGGCCGCGACCACCTTGGGCGGCAGGCCGGACAGCAGTCCACGCAGGGTTTCGCGTTCGCGCTGCGTCAGTGCCGAGGCTTCGCCGTCGGCCCTGGGTGGCGCCAGGTCGGTGCTGAGCACGCGGTCGCCGTTCATCACGCGGCGCAGTCCTTCGATCAGCTCCTCGGCCGCGACCGCCTTGCTGAAATAGCCGGCGGCGCCGCGTTCGAGCGCGCGCACCACCAGCCCGGGGTCGTCGTGCATGCTCAGCACCACGCAGCGTGTCTGCGGGTAGGACTCATGCAGCTGCAGCAACAGCACCAGCCCGCTGGTCTCGCAGCCGAGGCTGAGGTCGACCAGGGCCAGGTCGGGTTGGTGTTCGCGAACCGCGGCCAGCGCATCGCTTGGCGTGCCGGCTTCGGCCACCACTTCGAAACCGTCCGCTTCCTCGAGCAGGCGGCGGAAGCCCTCGCGCACCATGGCGTGGTCGTCGATGAGCAGGATGCGTGGCATTCGTACAGTCTGGCAAAGCCGTCGCGTGCAACGGCGAGAAAATTTCCCAGCGGCGCCGATTCCGCGCCGTTAAGCTAGCGACGAATGCGGAACCGGAGCCCGACGCTGGATGCGGTTGAAAAGGCGCAGGCCTGGGCCTCGACGCGCCCGCGTTACTTGATGGCCGGTGTGCTGGGGGCCCTGTTGCTGGCGGCGTTGCTGCATGGGATCGCGGCGCTGGATTTTTACCACTGGGAACTCGGCACCGGTCTGCTGTTCATCACACTTTGGTGTTTTCCACGGCGCTGGTGGCCCTGGGCGCTGGGCGCGGCGATGGTTTCGCATCCGCATTCCGGTCCGCTGACTTCGGTGGCCGAGCCCTTGCTGGTGATGTCGGGCGTGTTCCTGCTGCAGGCCTGGGACGTGCGCCCGGGCGTCGGCGTCAGCCTGCGGCGCATAGGCCGCCTGCATGTGGTGGCGCTGGCCGCCGCCATGGGCACGGCCCTGGTCGAAGTGCTGGTGGCCGTGGGCGGCCCGGAATCGTGGCAACCGGACCTGCGGGAAATGGCCGGCGCGGCGCCGTTCGGCGACGCCAGCCGCGCCTCGCTACTGGGCAACCTGCTGCTGCGCCACCTGCTTTGCGACTTCATCGGCATCCTGCTGGTGGCGCCCTTTGCGGTCTGGCTCATGGCGCCTTCGCCGCTGCACTCGCCGCCGACGGTGGCGGTGTTGCTGCGTTCGGTCGCCGTCATGGGGCCGGTGGCCGGGCTTTACCTGTGGCTGGGCCTGGCGTTTCCCGGGTCCGAATTCGCCGAACTGTTCCGCCTTCTGCTGGTCGCCGCGGTGGTGGTTTTCACGCTCTGGCAGGGCTGGCGCGGCGCGGTGGCGGCGATGGTGCTGATCAGCGCCGCGGTGGCGCTGGAAGAAGCGCTGGGCAATCCGCGCATGAGTCCGATCGTGACCCAGGCCTACGTGGGCGTGGTCGGCGCGCTGACCCTGCTGTTCGGCGCCTCGGTCGACGATTTCCGGCGCCAGGCCGCCGACCTGGTGCGTGCGCGCCGGCAGGAACACCGCCTGCTCGATGAACTGCAGGACGCCGCGCTGCGCAACCTGCAGCTCGAGGAAAGCGAGCGCCAGCGACTGGCCCGGGAACTGCACGACGAGTTCGGCCAGAACCTGGCCGCACTGCAAACCCACCTCAAGCTGGCCGCACCGCACCTGGCCAGCGCCGGCCGGCCCGGCATGGCCGACCTGCTGCTTGAAATCACCCGCGCCATGCAGCGCAACATCGGCCGGGTGCTGGCCGACCTGCGGCCGGCGGGCCTGGAGCAGCTGGGCCTGTTCAGCGCCGTCGACCGCGGCAGCGTCCGTCGCCTGGCCCAGGACGCGGGGCTGCAGATGGATGTTCGCCTGGAGGGTGACGCCCGCCTGTTGGGCCAGCTCGACGGCACCCATGCCACGGCCATCTACCGCATGGCGCAGGAGGCGGTGACCAATATCGTGCGCCATGCCGACGCGCGCCGCTGCCAGCTGACGCTGCGCATCAGCCGGCGGCGCCGGGCGCTGTGGGTGTTCCTGGACATCCGTGACGACGGGTTGGGCCGGCTCGACCGCCTGCTGCCGGGCAACGGCATCACCGGCATGCGCGACCGCGTGCTGGCGCTCAACGGCGCGTTGTACCTGCACCAGCTTTCGCCGGGCCTGCGCCTGCACCTGATGGTGCGCCAGGAAGACGGCGCCCCGGGCACGGGAAGATGAGCGGTACCCGTCAGTAGAGGTCGGTCGGGTCGACGTCAAGCGACCAGCGCACGCGCCGCGCGGACTTGAGTGCCCGCAGGGCCGGCAGCCAGTCGCGCAGCGCGGCGTGCAGGGCGTTGCGCTGGCTGGCGTCCACCAGCAGCTGGCCGCGGGCCTTGCCGGCGCGGCGCGCCATGGGTGCCGGCATCGGCCCGTTCGCATGCACACCCTCGCGCGCTTCGAACGCCGCGTGGGCTTCGTGCAGGAATCCCTGCACGTCGGCCTCGGTGGTGGCTTCGGCGCGCAGCAGGGCCAGGTGGGCGTAGGGCGGGAAAGCGGCGGCCTCGCGTTCGGCCAGCTGCAGCGCGGCGACCGCGGGATAGCCGCCGTTGAGCAAGGTCCCCAGCAGCGGGTGGTCGGGATGGTGGGTTTGCAGCACCACTTCCCCGGGCAACCGGGCGCGGCCGGCGCGACCGGCCACCTGGATCAGCAACTGGGCGAGTTTTTCACCGGCGCGGAAATCGGCGCTGAACAGGCCCTCGTCCACGCCCACCACCGCCACCAGCGTGAGCCGCGGCAGGTCGTGGCCCTTGGCCAGGATCTGGGTGCCGACCAGGATGCCCGGCCCGTCGCCAAGGCGGGCCAGGTGCTTTTCCAGGGCATCGCGGCGGCGGGTGGTTTCCCGGTCCACGCGCACCAGGCAGGCCTCGGGGAAACGGGCGGCCAGGGCCTGTTCCAGGCGTTCGGTGCCGGCACCCTGCGGCTGCAGCGCCAGGCTGGCGCAGTCGGGGCAGGCATTGGGCGGCGTCGCGCGGGCGCCGCAGTGGTGGCAGACGAGCCGACGGCCGCCGGCGTGCACGGTCATGGCGGCGTCGCAGCGGGCGCAGTGTGCGCTCCAGCCGCAGTCGTGGCAGAGGAGCACCGGCGCGTAGCCGCGTCGGTTCTTGAACACCAGCGCCTGTTCGCCGCGCGCCAGGCAGGCACCCACGGCGTCGAGCAGGGCGTCGGACAGGCCGTCGCGCAACGGCCGCTTGCGCACGTCGAGGACACGCACCGCCGGTGGCCGTGCGCCGCCGGCACGTTCGCCCAGGCGCAGGTGCCGGTAGCGGCCGGAGAGGGCGTTGTGCAGCGATTCCAGCGACGGCGTGGCGCTGCCCAGCAGCACCGGCACGCCCAGCCTGCTGGCGCGCACCAGGGCCAGGTCGCGGGCGTGGTAGCGCACCCCGTCCTGCTGCTTGTAGGAGCCGTCGTGTTCTTCGTCCACGACCAGCAGGCCGGCCTCGGGCAGGGGACAGAAAACCGCCGAACGGGTACCGACCAGCACCCGTGCCCGGCCGCTGGCCATGTCGGCCCAGGCGCGCGCGCGCTCGCCATCGCCCAGGCCGGAGTGGAAAGCCAGCACCGGCACGCCCAGGCGCGCCCGGAACCGCGACAAGGTCTGCGGCGTCAGGCCGATTTCCGGTACCAGCACCAGGGCCTGGCGTCCGGCGGCCAGGCAGTCGCTGATGGCCTGCAGGTAAACCTCGGTCTTGCCGCTGCCGGTCACGCCCTCAAGCAGGACCGGGCGAAAACCTTCGCCGGTGCGCAGGGCGCTGATGGCGGCGGCCTGGCCGGGGGTGGGCCGGGGCGCCGCGATCGGGCGCGGCGGAACCACGCCCTCCATCACCACCCGTTCGGCCAGGCCCCGGTCGGCCAGGGCGCGCGCGGCGGTGCGCCAGCCGGGGGAACGCTGGTCTAGGTCGTCTTCGTCGCGCGGGGCCTCGCACAGTTCCTGCAGCAGGCGGCGGGGGCGGCCTTCCCGGCCGGGCCGGGCCGCCGCCTCGTGCCCGGCCGGCGTGGCGGCCCAGCCGTGCCGGCGGGTGTCGGGCAGGGGCTGGCCGGCGCGCAGGGCGGCGGGCAGGGCCGTGGCGATTACCTCGCCCAGCGGCGCGTGGTAGTACGCGGCGACCCAGCGCAGGCTGTCGAAGAGCTCGCCCCTGAGCAGCGGCGCGGTATCGAGGCGTTCGTGGGCGGCCTTGAGCGCGGCCGGGTCCCCGCTGGCGGGGCCGGTGCCCACCACCACGCCCACCTGCTCGCCACCGCCGCGCCCGAAGGGCACCCGCACCCGGCAGCCCAGCCAGTCGGGGCCGGCCGCCTGGCCGGCCGGCGGCAGGTAGTCGAACTCCCGCGGCAGCGGCACCGGCAGGGCGACGCGCAGGATGTCAGGGGGAAAAGGCATCCGCGAAGTCTAGCTTGCGACCGTGCCCCGACTGTGGGTCATGGAACAAACGAGACTTGCGACGCAATGCTGCCAAATGCATCACAAAGCACGGGTAAGCCACTGTTCAGAAAAACGAAACACCCTTATCCACATTTCTTGTGGATAAGTCTGTGGAAGGGAGCGCGGCCATCGCTGCGCACCCCCGTGCCAACGGCCCCCACGCTGGGTTGGCGATTTTTTAACCACGCTGACATATTCTTTTCAAATCAGTCGGTTAGCGCTGCCATGAATCGGTAACCAGGCGTCGCCGGGGTGTGAAGGCGTGGATTCACGGACGCCGGCTGCCGCTGTGCACAACGTTCCACGCCGGAAGCCGCGCCGGGCTTGGCTGAGCGCGAATTTCCCACATGTCAACCGATGTTTCGATGCGACCGCTGGCTAGAATAGGGGGTGATTTCCGACCCCCCGATGCCCACTTCCCCGACCCCTTCTCCGGCCCCCTCCCCGGCACTTGCGGCCTTCCTGCGCGGCATCGAGCGTCGCGCCTTCGTCTTTGCCCAGGTCCAGTCGGGACGCGACGACCAGGCCCTGGAATCGGTGGGGCGCGCCATGCGTGCCTTTCGGTCCGTTTCGGCCGTGACGCCACTGTCGGGCTGGCCGGCGGGCTTCTGGTCGCTGCTGCTGGCGCAACCGGAGCTCTCCGGTGGCCAGGCGCCCGAGCCCGAACTGTCGCACCTGGGTGCCGGGCCGCGGGCCGCGCTGCTGCTGCGCCTGGTTGGTGGCCTGGACTTCGCCCACGCCGCCCAGGTGCTGGGCGTGGCCGAACCGACGTATCGTTTCGCCCTGCAGCGCGCCTTGCAGCAGCTGGGCGAGGCCGGCGTCAGCTACGCCGCGCTGGGGCAGCTGCGCGAACGGTTGCACCGCCAGGTCAAGACACTGCCGGCCCAGCACGTCGAAGCCCTGTCCGGGCAACGCGGCCGGATCCTGCGCGACGAGGACGAACCGGTCCCGGCCCCGCCGCCGCCGCCGTCACCCTGGCCGCGGCGCGTGGTTTGGGCGTTGCTGGCCCTGCTTGCGATCGCCTTCGCGGCCACGTTCTGGAAACCGGCCCCGCCGCTGCTGCCCGGCGCCGTCCAGGACCTGCCCGCCGAGTCGCCGCCGCCCGAGGTGCCGGCCTCCGCGGATGCCGACCAGGTCATCCACCCGGCCTATGCGGCGCTGGCCCGGCCCGAAGATGCCGGCCTGGCGGCCGATCTCGCCTTCCTTAGCTGGCTGGCGGCCCGCGACGGCGCCCCGCCGGAAGCACATGCCCGCGCCGCCGCCGACGGGGCACCGATGCCCGCGCCCGCCGACCACGACCAGCCCGCCTTCCAGTCCCTGCCGGCCGGCCAGCGCGGCCTGCTGGCGCCCCTGGCAACGACCTGGCCGCGGCTTGATCCGGCCACCCGCCGCCAGCTGATCGGCCAGGCCAGCCACTGGCTGGCCCTGGACGGGCCCTCGCGCGAGTCGCTGCGCCAGCGCCTGGCCGAGTGGGACGACCTGCCGCCTGCCGACCGCGCCTCGCGTCGCGGCCACCTGGCCGCCTGGGCCAACCTGTCCGCGGACGAACAGGCCTGGGTGCGCGATACCGCCCGGGCCTACGTCGCCAGCACCGCCGCCGAACAGGCCGCGGCCCGCGAAGCCTTCGAGGCCCTGCCGGCGCAGGCACGCGAGCCGTGGTGGCTGGGCCCGGCCCTGGGTGAGTGGTTTTCGCCGGTGCAGCCGCTGTTCGCCTACGTGCCCCAGGACCAGCGACCGCCGCTGCTGGCCATGCTGCGGGCGCTGTCGCCGCAGGCGCGGGCGGACCTGGCGCTGCTGGCCCGGCGCCTGCCCGCGGCCGAGCGCGAGCGCCTGCGTCGCGCGCTGCTCGAAGCCCCCGCGGAAGATCGCGAAGCCCTAGTGCGCGACCGCCTGGCCCGCTAGCCGCGGGACCGCCTGGCTACATGTTCACCAGGCTGGCCAGCAGCGCGAAGGTGGCGCCGAAGCTGATCAGCACCAGGTAGCAGGTGCCCAGCACCCAGTACTTGAGGATCGTCATGATCCAGCCCTGGCCATAGACCCGCTTCTGCATCAGCAGCAGGTAGACCGGCATCCAGCACAGCAGCGCGATCTCCAGCCAGCCCAGGGGCCGCGACAGCCAGGCCCAGGCCGATGTCCACTCCGACAGCGCGTCCAGGATCACCACGATCAGCAGGCCGCCACACAGGAAGCTGTGGCTGTGCAGCGCGACGATCAGGTGCTCCATGTACAGGCGCTTCTTGAAGAAGTACATGATCTTGAGCAGCACCGCGAACAGCGGCAGCAGCACGAACAGCGTGGTCGGCACCATCGACAGGAACGCGTTCTTCAGCAGGTTCGGGTCTTCCTTGATTCGTTCGACGTTGTCTTCGGCGCGTCCGATCTGGGTATTGACCCAGGCATTGCCGGTGTCGCCCAGCCAGTCGATGACCAGCGGGTTTTCGGTCGGGTGCCAGGGTTTGCCGTTGAACGACATGGCGTCGTTCATGGCGATCGCCGGGCCAACGGTGACCGGCTTGCCGGCGGCCAGGGCGCCCTCGATCTCGCGGATGCGGTTGGCGGCCTCGCCCTTCACGGCTTCCTCGGCGACATCCATGCTGATGTCCAGGCCGAAGTCGACGCCGGGCACGCCGGTCTTTTCCGCGCGCGCCTCGTTGATTTCCGCCAGGGCCAGGTCGCGCAGGCGCTCGACCTCGGCGACGGTGATGGCCTGGCGCATGCTGGCCAACTGGCGGTCGTCGCCGGGCGCCGCGGCCTCCCCGGTCGTCGCGTCGGGGTCGGCACTGGCATCGGCATCCGAATCCGCGCCCCCACCTGCCGGCGTCCCGCCGGCCTGGTCACCGGCGACCGTCACGACCTGGCCCGCCGCCGCCTGCCCGTCGTCGAAGGCCGCATCGAAGCGCAGCTGCGCCGCGAAAAAAGCGAACAGGCTCAGGAACACGAACAACCGCACCGGGCTGACGTAGCGCACCCGCCGGCCGGCGAAATATTCCAGGCTCAGGTAGCCCGGCTTGAACAGCAGTGGGCCGAGCGTGCGCAGGATGCGCGAATCGAGCTCGAACACCGAATCCATGAAGTCGCCGATGATCGAGCTGAAGTGCCGCACCAGCCCCTTGGTCGGCTGCCCGCAGGCGTAACAATGCTCGCCGAGTAGTTCCGCGCCGCAGTTGGCGCAGGGGCGCCGGGTTTCGGCGGCGGTGGGCGGGTTCGGGCTGGATTGAACGTTCATCACTGGCTCCGGCAGGGCTGTGGCTAATATAGCGGGCCGCCGTCCCGGCCGGACCCCACCGTGAACCCATGAGCGTTTCCGAAAGCCGCCTTGCCCGTTTGCTGCGGGAAATGCGGGTCAGCTTCGTGCTTGCCCTGCCCCTGGTGCTCAGCCAGCTCTCGTCGATGGCGATGAACATCGTCGACACGGTGCTGGCCGGCCGCCACGGGCCGGTGACGCTTGCGGCCGTCGGCGTCGGCAGCGCGGTGTGGTCGGTGGTGATCCTGATCAGCATCGGCGTGCTGATGGCGGTGCCGCCGACGGTGTCGCAGCTCAACGGCGCCGGCCGCCGCGCCGACATCGGGCCGGTGTTCCGGCAGGCGCTGTGGCTGGCGCTGGCCTTGGGCCTGGCGCTGATCTTCGTGGTGCGCGCGGGCGCGGTGGCCCTGGAACCGATGGGCATCACCGCCGAAACGCGGCCCGAGGCCGTGGCCTTCCTGCGCGCGATCAGCTGGGGTGCGCCGGGCCTGGCCCTGTTCTTCTGCCTGCGCAACCTCAGCGAAGGCGTGGCCTGGACGCTGCCGTCGATGGTGTTCGGACTGGTCGGCCTGGCGCTGCTGGTGCCGCTGGGCTGGGGCCTGATGTTCAGCGCCGGACTGGGCGCCGCCGGCCTGGGCTATGCGGTGGCGATCGTGTTGTGGTGCCAGGCGGCCTCCATGGCGGTGTACCTGTGGCGGGCGCCGCGGTTCGCCGACCTCGGCTTGTTCACGCGCTTCGACCCACCCAGCTGGCCGCCGATCCGCGCGCTGCTGAAGCTGGGCCTGCCCATGGGCGTTTCGGTGTTCATGGAGGGCAGCCTGTTCGTGGCCACGGCGCTGCTGGTGGGCACCCTGGGCACCACCCAGATGGCCGCGCACCAGATCGCCATCCTGATGGCCAGCCTGTGTTTCATGGTGCCGCTGGGCGTGGCGATGGCCACCACGGTGCGCGTGGGGCACGCGGTCGGTGCCGGCGACCTGCCGGGCGTGCGCTGGTCGGCGGCCGCCGGTTTCAGCCTGGCGATGATCGCCCAGACCCTGTCGGCCCTGCTGCTGGTGGTGGGCGCCAGCTGGCTGGCGGCGCTGTTCACTTCCGACCCGGCGGTCATCGCGCTGGCCAGCCTGCTGATGGCCTATGCCGCGGTCTTCCAGTACCCCGACGGCCTGCAGGCGCTGTCGGCCGGCTCCCTGCGCGGCCTCAAGGACACCCGGGTGCCGATGTTCATCACCGTGCTGGCGTACTGGGGATTCGGGCTGCCGCTGGGGGCCTGGCTGGGCATCTCCCAGGGCCAGGGCGCGCCAGGCCTCTGGACCGGCCTGATCCTGGGCCTGGGCGTGGCCGCGACCCTGTTGGGCTGGCGCTTCTGGCGCATGGCGCACCGGCCCCTGCCGTCGGTACACGTGACCTGAGGCTTATGCGCCTTCACGGCGGGCTGGTTATGCTGGCGCCTGGATTCATTGGAGCCACCCCATGTCTGATTCGAAGCCGGGCCCGATCCGGCGCTTTTTTGTCGGGATCTGGAACGCCCTGAACTTCACCCGCCGGCTGGTGTTCAACCTGCTGTTCGTGCTCGTGTTGGTGTTCTTCATCGTGGTGTTGTTCTCGGGCCCCGGCATCAAGCCGGTGGCCAAGCAGAGCGCGCTGGTGATGAACCTCTCGGGTGCCCTGGTCGAACAATACGGTGCCCATCCGGTGGACCGCGTGCTCAACCAGGCCATGGGCCAGGGCCGCGCCGAGGTGCAGCTGCGCGACGTGCTGCGCGCCATCAAGCTGGCCAAGGACGACAAGCGCATCGACCGCATCGTGCTGCTGACCGACGGCTTCAGCGCCAGCGGTTTCGCCGCCATGCGCGACGTCGCCGCCGCGCTGCGCGACTTCCGCGCCAGCGGCAAGCAGGTCGTCGCCTACGGCACCGGCATGGACCAGATGGGCTATTACCTGGCCGCGCACGCCGACGAGGTCTACATGGACCCGCAGGGCGGCGTGCTGCTCGAGGGCCTGGGTCGCTACCGCATGTACTACCGCGAAGGCCTGCAGGACAAGCTGGGCGTGGACGTGCACCTGTTCAAGGTGGGCGAATACAAGTCGGCCGCCGAACCCTACGTGCTCGACGCTGCGTCGCCCGAGGCCAAGGAAGCCGACCTGTACTGGATGAACGACCTCTGGGACCGCTACATCGCCGACATCGCGGCGGCGCGCGGCCTGGAGCCGTCGGCCATCGACGCGATGATCGCGCAGCTGCCCCAGCGCGTGCAGGCGGTGGAAGGTGACCTGGGCAAGCTGGCCGTGGAGGAAAAGCTGGTCGACGGCCTGCGCACCCGCCACGAAATGCGGGAAATGCTCGTCGCCCGCGGCGCCCTGGACGAAGAAGAAAACACCTTCCAGCAGGTGGACATGCGCAGCTACCTGCGCCAGCAGTCCCTGCAGCACCTGTCGCTGGACACCGGCCCGCAGGTCGCGGTGGTGGTGGCCCAGGGGCCGATCACCGACGGCGAGCAGGCGCCGGGCACCATCGGCGGCGAGTCCACCTCGGAGCTGCTGCGCCTGGCCCGCGAGGATGAAAACGTCAAGGCCGTGCTGCTGCGCGTGGACTCCCCGGGCGGTGGCGTGTTCCCGTCCGAACAGATCCGCCGCGAAGTCGAGCTGATCCAGGCCGAGGGCAAGCCGGTCGTGGTGTCCATGGGCAACGTGGCCGCCTCCGGTGGTTACTGGATCTCGATGAACGCCGACAGGATATACGCCGACGAATCCACCATCACCGGTTCGATCGGCATCTTCGGCCTGTGGATGACCGCGCCGCGCGTGCTCGACAAGCTGGGCGTGAACACCGACGGCGTCGGCACGACCGAACTCGCCGGTGCCTTCGACCCGACCCGCCCGATGGACCCGAACGTCGGCATCATCATCCAGTCGGTCATCAACAAGGGCTATGCCGACTTCATCGGCAAGGTCGCCGACGCCCGCGAAAGCACGCCGGCGCAGATCGACGTGCATGCCCGTGGTCGCGTGTGGTCCGGCGCCCAGGCCAAGGAACGTGGCCTGGTGGACGAACTCGGTGGCCTCGAAGCCGCCCTGGCCGAGGCCGCGAAGCTGGCCAAGCTCGAGGAAGGCAAATACCGCGTGCGTTACGTCGAAAAGCCGCTGACGCCGTTCGAGAAGTTCCTGGTCGACGTGGGTGGCCAGGCGCGTTTCCAGGGCGCCATGCGCCTGCTGGCGCCGGCCGCGCTGGGCCTGGACCGCGAAACCGCGGCGCGCATCGGCGACGAGCTGGGCTGGCTGGAAAGCCAGTCGCGTTCACCGTACCGCGCGGTGGCCCACTGCCTGTGCGATCTCTGACGCCGGTCGGAAACAGGGCTTGAACGCGGACGCCCGGGCTTGCCCGGGCGTCTTCGTTTTCAGTCGCCGGCGGCTTCCAGCGCCTCGTCGCGCTCGGCGGCGTCGTCGTGCAGCGTCACTTCCACCGACTGCGCCTTTTCCAGCGGCGCCTGCATGGCGTCGCGCAGTTCGGTGTGTGCTTCGGCGGTGGCCGTCTGCGGCTCCGGCGGGTCCGGCGTGGGCGTCGGCGCGGGATCGGTGCAGCCGCACAGGGCCAGCCCGGCGGCCAGGGTGAACGTCAGCTTGGTCAGGTCGCGCATGGTTTCCTCCTCGGGGTCCCTGGCCGCTATCCTAAGCCCCGGCGACGAGGAGATGGCCATGGGCACGAACCGCTGGCGTTTGGACGGGCAGGTGGCGCTGGTCACCGGTGCGAGTGCCGGCATCGGCAGGGCGATCGCCGCCGAGCTGATCGAGCTGGGCGCCGACGTGCTGATCGTCGCACGCGACCAGGACGGCCTGGACGTCGCCGTGGACGAGCTCGAGGACCAGTTCCCCGACGCCGAGGTGCGCGCCTTCGCCGCCGACGTCTCGGACACCGAACAGCGCCGCGAAGTCTTCGACTGGGTCGAGGACCTGGGCGACGGCCTGCAGATCCTGGTCAACAACGCCGGCACCAACGCCAGCAAGCCGACCATGGACTACGCCGACGACGAGTGGCGGGACATCTTCGAAACCAACCTGTTCTCGGCCTTCGAGCTCAGCCGCTTCGCCTTTCCGTTGCTCAGCCAACACGCGACCTCGTCGATCGTGAACGTCGGATCGGTGTCCGGCCTGACGCACGTGCGCACCGGTTCGCCCTACGGCATGTCCAAGGCGGCCCTGCACCAGCTGACGAAAAACCTGGCCTGCGAGTGGGCCGAGGACGGCGTGCGCGTGAACGCCGTCGCGCCCTGGTACATCCGCACCCGCCGCACGTCGGTCAAGCTCGCCAACCCGGACTACCTGGACGAAGTGCTGGACCGCACGCCCATGGGCCGCATCGGTGAGCCCGAGGAAGTGGCCGCCGCGGTGGCGTTCCTGTGCCTGCCCGCCGCCAGCTACGTCACCGGCGAATGCATCGCCGTCGACGGCGGCTTCCTGCGCTACGGCTTCTAGCGGCAGCTTTCGCGAACGATCTGCGTCAGCCGTTCGACCTCCGACTTGCGGTAGGCCGCCGTGTCGCTGAATGCATGCAGCGCATCCGACTTCGCCTGGTCGAGCTTGCGCTTGAACACCTGGCAGGCCGAAGCGTCGTCCAGGCGCACGCACGAGTCCTCCACCCAGCGACACACGGACCCGTAGGCGCCGGCGTCGTAGCCGAGCACGGCCAGCGGCACGCAGCGTGGATTGGGGTCGTAGTTTTCGCTGAAGCGGGCCTCGCCGTCGTAAGCCGTGCACTGGTAGAGCGGGGGCGGCGGGTAATACGCCGGTGCCGGCGTGGGCGCCGGTTGGGCCGGCGGCGGTGCCGGCGGCGGCGCAGGCGCGGCAGGCCGGGGCGGCGGGTCCTTGGGCTTCACCATGCTGCGCTGCTGCTGGGTCTGGCCCGTGGGGCAGGGTTCGTCCTGCAGCATCACCCGGCCCTGGCCGTCGGTGCAGCGGTAAACGGTGATGTCCTGCCCGCCGGCCGGGCCGACGATGGCCAGCAAAATGGCTAAGCTTGGCCAGCCGGGTCTGCGCATGCCTGCATTCTCCGCCGCCCGCGCCCTTCCTACCAGTCCAGGCCCGCCATGACCCGACCGCTGCGCTGTATTGCCCTGCTCGCCGCCCTCCTGTCCGCACCGCTGGCCCAGGCCGCCATCCCGGCGGCGCCCGACCGCGACGAAGGCGAGGGCCCCTGGCCGCAGCTGATCCTGCGCGGGGCCACGGTCATCACCGGCACCGGCTCGCCGGCCTATGGGCCGGTGGACATCGTCATCGAAGGCGACCGCATCACCCGCGTGCAGATCGTCGGCAGCGCCAACGCGCCGATCGACCCCGCCAACCGGCCGGCGCTGAAGCAGGGCGGCCGCGAGATCGACCTCAGCGGCCACTACGTGATGCCGGGCATCGTTGACATGCACGGCCACATCGGCGGCGACGAGCAGGGCGTGACCGCCGAGTACGTCTACAAACTCTGGCTGGCGCACGGCATCACCAGCGTGCGCGACCCGGGCTGCGGCAACGGCATCGCCTGGTGCGCCTCGGAGGCGAAGCGCAGCGCCGCCAATGCCATCACCGCGCCGCGCATCTTCCCCTACGCCTTCTTCGGCCAGGGCCACGATGGCCCGATCACCTCGCCCGAACAGGCGCGCCAGTGGGTGCGCAGCATGAAGGCCAAGGGTGCGCTGGGCATGAAGTGTTTCGGTTACCGCCCCGACATCCTGGCAGCCGCCTTCGACGAACTGCGCAAGCAGGGCATGGGCAGCGCCTGCCACCACGCCCAGCTCGACGTCGCCCGCGTCAACGTACTGACCACCGCGCGCTGGGGCCTGGGCACGATGGAACACTGGTACGGCCTGCCCGAGGCGCTGTTCGACGGCCAGACCGTGCAGCAGTACCCGGCCGACTACAACTACATGGACGAACAGCACCGCTTCGGCGAGGCCGGCCGGCTGTGGGCGCAGGCCTCGGAGAAGGGCAGCGAGCGCTACGAGGCGGTCATCGGCGAGCTGCTGGAACTGGACTTCACGCTCGACCCCACCTTCACGATCTACCAGGCCACCCGCGACCTGATGCGCGCGCGCACCGCCGAATGGCACGCCCAATACACGCATCCGGCGCTGTGGGATTTCTTCACGCCCAGCCGGCACAACCACGGCAGCTTCTTCTTCGACTGGGGCAGCGAGCAGGAAACCGACTGGAAGCACAACTACCAGCGCTGGATGGCCTTCGTGAACGACTACAAGAACCGCGGCGGCCGGGTCACCGTCGGCAGCGACTCGGGCTATATCTACAAGACCTACGGCTTTGGCACCATCGAAGAACTCGAGCTGCTGCGCGAAGCCGGTTTCCACCCGCTGGAAGTAATGCGCGCCGCCACGCTGTCGGGCGCCGAAGCCCTGGGTGCGCAGGACCGCATCGGTTCGGTCGAAGCGGGCAAGCTGGCCGACCTGGTGGTGCTGTCGGAAAACCCGCTGGCCAACCTGAAGGTGCTCTACGGCACCGGCCACATCCGCCTGGGCGAAAACGGCGAACCGACCCGCGTGGGCGGCGTGCGCTACACCATCAAGGACGGCATCGTGTACGACGCCCCGGCGCTGCTGCGCGACGTGCGGGCCATCGTTGCCGGCGAAAAGGCCAAACGCGGGATCCAGGCCCTGCCCCAGCCGGGCGGCTGACCGTCGCCAGCGCCAAAAAAAGAGGCCCCGGCGCTGCGCCGGGGCCTCTTTTCCGGACTGTACTCAGAGCATCTGCAGCGAGGCGCTGCGGGTGACCCCGTTGATGGTGAACTGCACCGTCGCCGTGGTGGCCGAGGTGTAGGTGATGGTCGCGTTGCCGGCCGCCGTGAAGCTGCGGTTGGCCGGGTTGAACGTGGTGCCCCACGGCGCGGCATTGGATGCATACACCGGGCCCGAACGCACGTCGGTGCCGGTCCAGGTGCCGTCCATCTCGAACCACTGCGCCTTGCCGGTGTCGTCGTAGATGAAGAACATCACGAACTGGTTGTAGGTGGGCGCGGCGTACTGGTAGATCGTCAGGCCCCAGCCGGATTCGGTGGGCACGTACCAGGCGCCGGTGTAGTCGCGCCCGTTGGACGGGCCGTTGGACTGGGTGGTGGGTGCCAGCCACTGTTTGACGTCGTCGTAGACCACGTCGAGGCGCGAGTACACGTCCCAGTTGCCTGTGTTCGAAAGGTTCCCCGAATTGGCACAGCTGGCCTGGCCACCATAGAGGCCGCCGCGCAGGAAATAGCCGCCCGACCCCCCGGTGAACAGGCCCGAGCCGCTGCTTCCGCCTTCGGTCGTGCCGTTCAGCCAGCCCACCTCGGTCAGGTACGTGTCCTGCGACTTCTGCCGGCCCAGGGAGGACTTCTTGGAGTCGCCGCTGGGGTGGTGGATGGCCAGCACGTCCGCGTTGGCGGCAATGGGATTGGCATCCCAGCCCGCGTAGAAAGCGAAACCAGGGGGCGCATTGTTGAGCCGGAGCAGGGCGGCATCCGTGCCCGTGTCGGAACTGTCCCCCGCGTAGTCGCTGAAGAGCAGCTGCGCGCCGCCGCTGACCTGGGTGGTGGCTGTCGAGACGCCACTGTTGCAGCTGGTGGCCTCGTAGTTCCAGACGGTGGAAACCGTATTGGCGACCGATTGCGAGCCGATGCAGTGGTCGGCCGTGAAGTAGTACGGGATCTGGGTGCTGGTGTCGGTATCGTTGAGCAGGGTGCCGGTGCAGATGTAACTGCCGCCGTCCTGGAACAGCAGCCAGGACACCGAATCCTTCGCATCGACGAAGGCCTGGCCGAGGGTGTTCACGCGGCAGGCGGTGTCCACGTTGCAGCTGTCGGACTCGCCGATCTTGGGTGTCAGCGCGAAGTTGCTGCGCATGCTCGTGACCAGGTGCGACACATGCGCCACCTGGACGCTGATCGCCTTGAAGTCCACGCCTGCCGGCGCGAACAGCTCGATGACCTGCGTGTCCCCATCGGTGGCCGGGGTCCAGTGCAGGCCACGGTCATCAACCAGGCGACGGGCCTCGGCGCCGGTGGTCAGGGCTTCGATCTTGCCGGGGGTATCCGAGCCGGCAAATCGCAATTCGATGCGATCGCCCACGCCGCGCAGCTTCAGGCCCACGCGCAGCGCCATGGCGTCGGGCGACCGTACTTCAATGCGCGCAACCGAACCGCCATCGATGGCTTTCCAGCGCAGCGCGGGAAGGGGCGCCACGGCTTCGCCGACCGAGCGCTCAATGCCGACCTGGAGCCGCTTGCCGGCCAGCTTTTCGTTGCTGCGCTCGAGATCGCGGATGCGCTCTGGCGCCATCGGGCCCAGTTCCAGGCGGGTGGTGGGCGCACTGGCGGCGGCATCGCGCCAGGCCAGTGGGGCGGCGGCCTTGCTGGCCTGCGCGCGCTCGCCGGCGACCACGCGCGGGGGCTCGCTGGCCCAGGCGGCCACGCTTGAAAGGGCCAGCGCAAGCGCCAGTGACAGGGCAGTACGGGTATTCATGGGTCGCTCCAGCTCACAAGCACGGTCCCGGCAGTTTAGTCCCTGCCGGGCGGGATGCAATGCAGTTGGCGGCGTCGGTTCAGCTAGCCCTGGCGGCGGCCTTCTTCACGGCCTTCTTCGCGGTCTTCTTCACCGCGGCCTTTTTCGTAGCCTTTTTCGCCGCCTTCTTGGTGGCCTTCTTGGCCGTCTTCTTCGCGGGCGCCGCGGTGTTATCCGACGCCTTCTTCGCCGCCTTCTTCGCAGGCGCCTTCTTGGCCGCGGCCTTCTTGCCGAAGCGGCCGCCCTTGCGCACCGGCTTGCCCTCGGCCAGCAGGGCTTCGCACTCGGCCTGGGTCAGGCTGGCGGGGTCGCGGTCCTTGGGGATCTTGCCGTTCTTCTCGCCGTCGGTGATGTACGGGCCGTACCGCCCGTTGAGCACCTGGATGTCGGTGCCTTCGAAGGTCTTGATGGTGCGGTTGGCGATCATCTCTTCCTTGGCGCGGATCAGCTCGACCGCGCGTTCGAAGCTGATCTTGTACGGGTCGTCTTCCTTGCCCAGCGAGGCATAGGTGTCACCGCGCTTGGCGAAGGGGCCGAAGCGGCCGATCGCCACCGTCACCGGCTTGTCGTCCATCTCGCCCAGGGTGCGCGGCAGGTCGAACAGCGGCAGCGCTTCTTCCAGGGTGATGGTGTGCATGCTGGTGCCCGGGCGCAGCGAGGCGAACTTGGGTTTTTCCTCGTCGTCCATGTGGCCGATCTGGGCGTAGGGCCCGTAGCGGCCCAGGCGCACCGACACCGGCTTGCCCGACTTGGGGTCGGTGCCCAGCTGGCGCGCGCCGGTGGCTTCGGAACGGTCCACCGATTCGCTTTTTTCCTCGACCATGGTCTTGAACGGCTTCCAGAACCGTTCCATCAGCGGCACCCAGGCGCTTTCACCGGCAGCCACCGAATCAAGCTCGTCCTCGAGCTTGGCGGTGAAGTCGTAGTCCACGTACTGCGTGAAATGGCTGGTCAGGAAGTTGGCCACCGCGCGGCCGACGTCGCTGGGCCGGAAGCGCCGGTTGTCCAGGTACACGTACTCGCGGCCCTGCAGCACCTGGATGATGCTGGCGTAGGTGGACGGGCGGCCGATGCCGTATTCCTCCAGCGCCTTCACCAGCGAGGCCTCCGAGAAGCGCGGCGGCGGCTCGGTGAAGTGCTGGTCGGTATGGATGCTGCCCAGCGGCACGGTCTGGCCGGTTTTCATCGGCGGCAGCTTGCGGCCTTCGTCGTCGTCCTCGGCGGCCTTCTGGTCCTTGCCCTCTTCGTACACGGCCAGGAAGCCCGGGTCGATGACGGTGGTGCCGCTGGCGCGGAAGCCGTGTTCGCTGCCGGCCGCCAGTTCCACCGACACGGTGTTCAGGGTGGCGGGCACCATCTGGCAGGCGACGGTGCGCTTCCAGATCAGTTCGTAAAGGCGGCGGCCGTCGTCGTCGAGGTACTTGGCCACCGAGGCCGGCGTGCGCAGGGCCGAGGTCGGGCGGATGGCCTCGTGCGCTTCCTGGGCGTTCTTGGACTTGGACTTGTATTCGTTGGGCTTGTCCGGCACCGCCTGGGTGCCGAAATCGCGGGCGATGACGTCACGGATTTCCGACACCGCGTCCACGGAAAGGCTGACCGAGTCGGTACGCATGTAGCTGATCAGGCCGACGGTGCCTTCTTCGCCGATCGCCATGCCTTCGTACAGCTTCTGCGCCACGCGCATGGTGCGCGAGGTGGTGAAGCCGAGCTTGCGCGCGGCTTCCTGCTGCAGCGTGGAGGTAATGAAGGGCGGCGCCGGGCGGCGCTTGCGTTCCTTGCTGATGACGTCGGTGACCCGCAGCGCATCGCCGGCGGCCTTGACCAGGCGCTCGCGGGCGGCCTGGGCGTCTTCGGTATTGGTCAGCGTGAACTGCTCGAACTTCTTGCCGTCGAGCTTCACCAGCCGGGCGGTGAAGCCCTGCTGCGGGTGGTTCATCTCGGCTTCGACGCTCCAGTACTCGCGCGGCACGAAGGCTTCGATCTCTTCCTCGCGCTCGACGATCATGCGCAGCGCCGGCGACTGCACGCGACCGGCCGACAGGCCGCGCTGCACCTTGCGCCACAGCACCGGCGAGAGGTTGAAGCCCACCAGGTAGTCCAGCGCGCGCCGGGCCTGCTGGGCGTCCACCAGGTCGCCGGCGACCTGGCGCGGGTTGTCCACGGCGGCGCGGATGGCGCGCGGCGTGATTTCGGTGAACACCACCCGGTGCAGGGCGCGGTCCTTGAGCAGGCCGCGTTCCTTGAGGATCTCGGAGATGTGCCAGCTGATGGCCTCGCCCTCGCGATCCGGGTCGGTGGCCAGGTAGATGGCGTCGGCGGCCTTGGCGGCCTTGGCGATGGCCTCGACGTGTTTCTGGTTCTTCTCGATCAGCTCGTAGCGCATCGCGAACCCGTTCTCCGGGTCCACCGCGCCTTCCTTGGGGACCAGGTCACGGACGTGGCCGTACGAGGCCAGGACGTGGAAGTCCTTGCCCAGGTACTTGTTGATCGTCTTGGCCTTGGCGGGCGATTCGACGATGAGGAGGTTCTTGGCCATGCCGGTGCTTGCTCCAGGGCGGACCCGCTTTCGGGCCGCCCAGATGGCGAGGCCCGCGGGGAACGCGGGCCGGGGGGTCTTTTTTCATTAAGGCACCACTCCGGCCGGGCCTGTCAAGCAAGGGCCCGGGCCGGGGGTGCCGCGCCGTTCACTTGCAGGCGCTTGGCAGAAGCCGGTCCGGGATGCCTTCGGCGCTGCAGGTTCCGGCCCCCTCGGGGTCCTGGCCCACGTACAGGACCCCGCTGGCAGCGCCGCCAAGCCCGTCCACGTCGCGCAGGGTCACGGCGATCTCGCAGGTGCCGTCGGGGTTCTCGATGACCAGGATTTCCTGGATGTCGGCGCTGCTGGGGGCCGCCAGGCCCAATTCGGCCCCGTCCCGGGGGCAGCGGTCGGTCTGGGCCCGGAATTCGGCCACCCGCCGGGCGGCCGCGGCACCTTCGGCCTGGGCAGCGACCACCCGCGAGCGCACGACGTAGTCCTGGTAGGCCGGCACCGATATCGCGGCCAGGATGCCCACCACCGCCAGCGCGCCCATGGCGACCACGCCGGCCACCACGGCGACCAGGCAGCCATTGAGCTCGCGCACCTGGCGCCCGGGCTGGTCCGTGTAGGCCCATTTGTCGACCACGAAGGTGCCGGCCATCAGGTCGTGCAGGGCCTGCTTGCGGCGGGTCCAGCCGGCCATGAAAAAGCCGATGTAGAGAATCAGGTAGGACACGATGGAGCCGGCCCAGCGGGCCGTTGCGCGGCCAAAACCAAGTCGCCGGCCCCGACTGTCGACGACCTTGATTCCCAGCGCCAGCTTGCCGACGGTGGCCTGCAGCTTCGAGGACTCCATGCCGGCGTAATAGGCCAGGCTGAGCACGGGGTAGATCAGGTACACCAGCACCATCCCGACTATGAAGCCGTCGCCTTCGAAATCCTGGCCAGCGGCCACGATGGCCACCGCCACCATGCCCACCATCAGCACCACGTAATACACGCTGCCGATCAACATCGAATCGATCAGGTAGGCGCCCAGGCGGCGGATGAAACCGGCGTCGACGACGTCGTTGGGGTCGGCGTTGCCCTGGGCCGCCGGCGGAATCACGCCGGCCGGGAAACCGGCGGCGGCATCGCTGGCCGGAAGGGTGGGCGGCGGCGCCGGCAGTTCGGCCAGGTGGCGTTCCAGCGGCACCCACTGGGGCAGCCCGTCGCGCCAGACCAGGGTGTCGCGGTTGACGCGGCCCTGGCGGAAGGCCACGGCCAGGTCCTCGTCGGAAACCGGTCCCTGCCGGTTGTGGCCGGCATCCACGTAGTACCACGCGTTCATCGTTCCCTGGCTCCCCGGCGCGCCGCGCCCCGTGCAAATGAAAAACGCCCGGCCATGCCGGGCGTCTTCACAAGGGTAAACGCGAAACGCGGTTCAGTGAACGGGTTCGGGCTCATCCTCGAACATCTGGCTTTCCATCCAGGCGTAGGCGGCCTCGGAACCGGGCTGGTTGAACAGCACCATCAGCACCACCCACTTGATGTCGTCCACGTCCACTTCGTCCTGGTCCAGGGCCATGACCCGGTCCACGACCAGTTCGCGCTGGTCGGCATCAATGACGCCGCTTTGCTCGAGGAACATCAGGAACCCGCGGCACTCGGCGTCCAGGCGATCGAGCTCGGGCTCCGAATACACCCGCACCGGCACCTGCAGCCGCGGCGTGGCCACGGCCGGCCGCTGGCGCGCCAGTTCGTCGAGCCAGTCGAAGGCCTTGTTGATCTCGGAAGGGCTGAAACCGGCCTGGATCAGGCCGTTCTGGAGCGAGTCGCGGTCCCGGACGGCGTCGGGGTCGTCGTAGAAGTAGTGTTCGAACAGGTACAGCAGGACATCCAGTATGGTCTCTTTCATTACCCTCAGCCTGCGCCAGGCGGCGCGATGGGAAGGTCAGGGGTGCCGGGCGAAGCGGCCATTGTCGGCGACCACCCGCCCATCCAACTCCATGACCAGCAGCATGGAGGACAGTTCGGCCACCGTCAATCCTGTGCGGCGGACCAGTTCATCCAAAGGGGTGGGGTCGTGGCCCAGCGCCGACCACAAGCGCTTGTGGTTCGCGCTGTCGCCTGGCTGTCCGCCGGCTGAGCGGCCCGCGGGCTGTCCCGGCGCGTCGCGGGCCGCCGTATCCGCGGCCCCCAGCGCACTGCGCAGATCGTCGGCGAGGCTGGCGGCCAGGGGTTCCAGGGCCTCGATGACCTGGTCGGGGGATTCGACCAGGGTGGCGCCCTCGCGGATAAGCCGGTGGCAGCCGCGCGCCACCGGGTTGTCCACCGAGCCGGGCAGGGCGAACACTTCGCGTCCGGCTTCGGCGGCCAGCCGGGCGCTGATCAGGGCGCCCGAGCGCAGGGCGGCCTCCAGCACCACCGTCGCCAGCGAAAGACCGGCCACCACCCGGTTGCGGCTGGGGAAATGGCTGGCGATGGCCGGCGTGCCGGGGGGGTGTTCGCCCAGGACCAGGCCTTCGGCCGCGATTCGCGCCATGAGGGCGGCATGGCCGGGCGGGTAGGCCTGGTCCAGACCGGTGCCGACCACGGCCAGGGTGCGGCCACCAACCGCCAGGGCCCCGGCGTGGGCGGCGGCGTCGATGCCTTCAGCCAGGCCGCTGGTGACCGCCCAGCCGGCGCCGGCCAGGTTGGCGGCGAAGTCGTGGGCGCGCTGGCGGCCCGCGGGGCTTGGCCGCCGGCTGCCGACCAGGGCCACCTGCGGGTGCCAGAGCAGGCTTGGGTCGCCGTGCAGGAACAGCAGCGCCGGTGGCCAGGGCGTGCGTCGCAGCAGGGCCGGGTAGTCGGGTGAGTTCCAGGCCAGCAGCCGGCGCCCGGGTTTGTCCAGCCAGGCCCGGTCGGCGTCGAGCCGGCGCGGGCAAGGGCGGGCCAGGGCCTCGCGACAGGCCAGCGGCAGGCCGGCGCCGTGGCGTGCGGCGGCGAGCGCGGCGGCGGGTTCGGCGTGGGCGGCCAGCAGGTGCCGGAACAGGGCGTCGGGCAGCCTGGCGCGGGCCAGCACCAGCAGGGCGTCTTGGTTTTCCATGGCCCGGACAGCATCGCGGCGCCCGGAGGCGCCGCGATGTAGGCAAAACCCTGAAGCCGGCGTCGGCTTATTCGGTCGCGTCCGGGTGCTTGAGCAGGTCGCCGTGGCGAACCGGCCGGATACCGTTCATCACCAGCGCGTAGGCGACCTTGTCGAAGGTGCGGAAGACCATCAGGTTGCCGACGAACTCGTCCGGCAGCTGCACCTTGTCGGCCTTCGCCGCCGTGCCGCTGCGATGGGCGACGGTGTCGGGCACCACGGTGCCTTCGTTCCAGATCGACATCACGTGGCCGTTGCGGATGCCGTCGCGGGCGCCCGCCGAAATCGCCACCACCAGGTTCGGGCCGGCCTGCAGGCCGTCGGCAATCGCCATGATGCGGGCGTTGGCCGGCACCTGGTCGGGTGCGCGCGGCAGGAACTGCAGGTCGTAGGGCTGGGCCTCGGAGGGCAGCACGCGGTCGCCGACGCGGATTTCGCGGCCTTCCTCGCGCAGCACCACGGTGGCCACTTCACCCTGCACCCGGGTCACTTCACCCGTGGCGTGGATGGCCAGTTCGTAGCCCAGCTTCTCGCCCGTGGCTTCGCCGAAACCAGCCGGCACGGTCCAGTGCGAGTGGTGGCGGTCGCCGCGGAAGTCGAGCGGGGTGGCACCCGGATGGTTGCGCTTGTTGCCGCCCCCGAAGAGGTTCACCGGACGGGCCAGGTCAACCACCATGCCCGGCGCCGCACCCTGCAGGCCGCGCACGTAGATCAGCTGGCCGGCGACGCCGTAGAGACGGTCGTCCTCGGTGCCGATGACGTAAGGCAGCGCCTTGGGGTCTTCGACCACGGTGAAGTGCTTGAGCAGCGCCTCGATCTCCGACAGTGGGATGGTGTCCACCGCCTCGCCGACCCGCGGGCCATCAGCGCGGATGCGCGGCTCGCCGTCGATATAGACCAGGCTCAGGACCTGGCCCGGGAAGATGAGGTGCGGATTCTGCACCTGCGGGTTGGCCTGCCAGATTTCCGGCCAGAGCCAGGGCTTCTGTAGGAAGCGCCCCGCGATGTCCCAGAGGGTGTCACCCCTCTTCACCACGTACGTGGTTGGGTGGTCTCCGCGAAGTTCGGCCGCGAAAGCGGCCGCCGCGAAGGTGAGCAACATGGCAGCTGTAACTGCAAGAAGCCGTTTAAGCATGGCGGCTATCCACCTGATTTCCCCGGACAGGTTGGGCGACTATAGCCCAAATCCGGCCCCGGATTGCAAGCCCGCCGGAGGTATACTGTCGTGCCGGCCCCTTGAGGTCCGGGCCCTTGTACCCAATCTTTCCGTCCATGGCCAAGCTCCCTATCCTGGAATTCCCCGATCCCCGCCTTCGAACGGTCGCCAGGCCGGTCGAAACCGTCGACGACACCCTGCGGGTCCTGGTGGACGATATGTTCGAGACCATGTACGCGGCCCCGGGCATCGGGCTGGCGGCGACCCAGGTCGACGTTCACCAGCGCCTTCTCGTCCTTGACGTAAGCGAAGACCAGAGCCGGCCAATGGTGTTCATCAATCCCGAGATCCTCTCGGCCGAAGGCCACCAGGTCTACCAGGAAGGCTGCCTGTCGGTGCCCGGCATCTATGCCGACGTCAAACGCGCCAATTCGGTGCGGGTCAAGGCGCTGGATCGCGACGGCAAGCCGTTCGAGATCGAGGCCGACGGCCTGCTGGCGGTGTGCATCCAGCACGAAATGGACCACCTGGCCGGCAAGGTCTTCGTGGACTATCTCTCGCCGCTCAAGCGCGAACAGGTTCGCAAGAAGCTCGCCAAGCAGCAGCGCGAAACCAGCACCGCCTAGCCATGTCCCTTCGCATCGTCTTCGCGGGCACGCCGGCCTTCGCCGTGCCCTGCCTGCGTGCGGCCGCAGCGCGCGGCGAAGTGGTGGGCGTCTACACCCAGCCCGACCGCCCGGCCGGCCGCGGCCGCCAGCTCGCGCCCTCGCCGGTGAAGGTCGAAGCGCTGGCGCGCCAGCTGCCGGTGTTCCAGCCGGAAAACTTCAAGTCCCAGGCCGCCCGCGACCAGCTGCGCGCGCTCGAACCCGACCTGATGGTGGTGGTGGCCTACGGGCTGATCCTGCCGCAGGCGGTGCTCGACATCCCCGCCCAGGGCTGCTGGAACGTGCACGCTTCGCTGCTGCCGCGCTGGCGCGGGGCCGCGCCGATCCAGCGCGCCATCGCCGCCGGCGACACCGAGACCGGCGTCTGCCTGATGCAGATGGAAAAGGGCCTGGATACCGGCCCGGTCCTGCTGTCGCTTTCAACGCCGGTTTCCGACCACGACACGGGCGGTTCACTGCATGACCGCCTGTCCGAACTGGGTGCCGAAGTCTTGTCCGACGGCCTGAAGCTGCTGCGTGCCGGCATGCGCCCGGTGCCGCAGCCGCAGCCGGCCGAGGGCGTCACCTACGCCCACAAGCTCGACAAGGCCGAGGCCCGCCTGGATTGGACGCGCCCCGCCGCCGAACTGGCCAACACGGTCCGCGCCTTCAACCCCTGGCCCGTCGCCGAAGCCCAGCTCGCCGGCGAACGCCTTCGCATCCACGAAGCGCAGGCGCTGCCTGGCGCCGCCGGCCAGGCGCCCGGCACCGTGGTGGCCGCCGGCCGCGACGGCATCGACGTTGCCTGCGGCGACGGCCTGCTGCGCCTGAAGGTGGTGCAGCGTGACGGCGGCCGCGCCCTGCCGGTCGCCGACTACCTCAACGCCCGCCCGGCATTGGCCGGCCGATGAGCGCCCCCGGCTCGGCCCTGCGCGCCACCGCCGCCCGCGTGCTGGGCACGGTGCTGGGCGAGGGCCGTTCACTGAAAGCCGTGCTGGCGCGCGCCCTGCCCGAGGTGCCCGATTCGCGCGACCGCGCCCTGCTCGAGGCGATTTGTTTCGACGCCCTGCGCCATCGCCGGCGCTACGAATTCGCCCTGTCGCAGTGGCTGGCCCGGCCCCTGGCCCAGCGCGACCAGGCCGTGCACTGGCTGCTGCTGGCCGGCCTGGCCCAGGTGAAAGGCCTGGGCCTGGCGCCGCACGCCGCGGTCAGCGCCACCGCCGAGGCCGCCCGCGACCTGGGCCGCACCGGCCTGGTCGGCCTGGTGAACGCCCTGCTGCGCCGCGCCAGTCGCGAACCCTTGCCTGAAAGCGACGACCCGGCCGTTCGCTGCAGCCACCCCGACTGGCTGGTGCAGCGCCTGCGCCAGGACTGGCCCGACCAGGCCGATGCCATCCTGGCCGCGAACAACCAGTCGGCGCCGCTGTGGCTGCGCGCCAATCCCCGCCAGGGCAGCGCCGGTGCGCTGGCGGCCGCCCTGCAGGAAGCCGGCCTGCCCGCCGACTGCCCCGACACCGTGCCCGGCGCGGTGCGCCTGGAAACCCCGGTGCCCGTGGACCGCCTGCCCGGCTGGGACCGCGGCGCCATGGGCGTGCAGGATGGTGCCGCCCAACTGGCGGTGCTGGCGTTGGACCCGCGCCCCGGCGAGCGCCTGCTCGATGCCTGCGCCGCCCCGGGCGGCAAGGCCGCGCAGCTGGCCGAACACCTGGGCGAAGGCGAACTGCTGTGCCTGGACGTGGACGCGCGCCGCCTGGACAAGGTGCGCGACCTGCTGCGCCGGCTGCGGCTCGAGGCCCCCAACGTGCAGGTGCGGGTCGCCGATGCTGCCCGGCCCGACGAGTGGTGGGACGGCCAGCCCTTCGACGCCATCCTGGTCGACGCGCCCTGTTCGGCCACCGGCATCATCCGCCGCCAGCCCGACATCAAGTGGCACCGGCGGGAAGCCGACATCGCCGCGCTCGCCGCCACCCAGGCGCAGCTGCTCGACGCCCTGTGGCCGCTGCTGGCGCCGGGCGGTCGCCTGGTCTACGCCACCTGTTCGGTGCTGCGCGAAGAGAACGAAGCCCAGGTCGCCGCCTTCCTGGCGCGCCACGCCGACGCCCGCGCGGCCGACCTGCCGGCGCGCTTCGGCCACGCCAGCGGCGCCGGCCGCCAGCGCCTGCCGGGCGAAGACGGCATGGACGGGTTTTTCTACGCGCGGCTGGAAAAGTCGAGCCAGGTCAAAACCGCGTAACGGCGTCGCCCCTATAGTTCGCGCAGATGACTGCCGCCGAACGCCGCCACGCCCTGGTTTTTTTCGCGATCGCCTTTTTCGTGCTGGCCGCCGGCTACGGCTTGCGCGACCCCTGGCCGGCCGACGAACCGCGCTTCGTGCTGGTCGCCAAGCAGATGGTCGAATCGGGCGACTTCCTGTTCGCGCACCGCGGCCAGGAGCTCTACCCCGACAAACCGCCGATCTATTTCTGGCTGCTGTCGGCGGCCTTTGGCCTGTTCGGCAGCTGGCGCTGGAGCTTCCTGCTGCCGTCCCTGCTGTCGGCCATGGGCACGCTGGCGCTGACCTGGGACCTGGGCCGGCGCCTGTGGTCGCCGCGCGCCGGTCTGTGGGCCGCCATCGCCGTGGCGGTGGCGCTGCAGTTCGTCTACCAGGGCAAGCGCGCGCAGATCGATCCGACCCTGGTGTTCCTGACCACGCTGTCCTTCTACGGCCTGTGCCGGCACCTGCTGCTGGGGCCGCACTGGCGATGGTGGCTGGCCGGCTGTTTCGCGGCCGGCCTGGGCGTGGTGACCAAGGGGGTGGGTTTCCTGCCGCTGCTGGCGTTGCTGCCCTTCGCCGTGTTCGCAAGGCGGGGCTGGCAGGGCGTCGCGCCCAGGGGCCAGGGCAATCGCTGGCGCTGGGCCGGCGGCGCGATGGCCTTCTTCGCCGCCATCGGCCTGTGGCTGGTCCCGGTGCTGGCCGTCGGCCTGGGCAGCGGCAATCCCGAGCACGCCGAATACCTGCGCAACATCCTGTTCAAGCAGACCGCGCAGCGCTACGCCGACCCCTGGCACCACACCGAACCCGTCTGGTACTTCGGCCAGGTCGTGCTGTTCTTCTGGCTGCCGTTTTCGCTGGCCCTGCCCTGGCTGGTGAAACCCTGGGCCCGGGCCTGGCGCGAACGCGACGCGCGGGTGTGGCTGCCCCTGGCCTGGTTCGCCCTGGTGCTGCTGTTCTTCAGCGCCAGCGCCGGCAAGCGCGACATGTACCTGCTGCCGGCGCTGCCGGCGCTGGCGCTGGCGGCGGCGCCGTTCCTCGACGGCATCGCCGGCCGAACGGGCTTCCGTGCGGCGGTGATGGTCTTCACCGGCCTGCTCGCCGCGCTGCTGCTGGCGGTGGGCGCGTTGGGCCTGTGGAGCGACGTTGGCCTGTTCGCGCGGCAGGTCGCCGAGCGCGGCCTGGGCGACGAAGTGCGCTGGATCTGGGGCATGCTGGCCACGGTCGGCGGGGTGTCGCTGCTGGCCGTCGTGGTGGCGCGCCTGCGCCGTGCCCTGGCTGCCTGTGCCCTGTTCCTGGTGCTGCTGTGGTCGGGCTACGGCTTCGTGGTGCACCCAGTGCTCGATGACGAGAGCTCGGCGCGTGAACTCATGCAGCGGGCCCGCGTGCTGGCCGGGCCGGACAGCACGCTGGGCCTGGTGGACTGGAAGGAACAGAACCTGCTGCAGGCCGTCGGGCCGGTGGCGGAGTTCGGATTCCGCGCGCCGGCAGAAGAACAGCTGCAGCGTGCGCAGGCCTGGCTGGCCACCGACCCGGCCTCGCGCCTGCTGCTGGTCCAGCGCTCCGACGCCGTGGCCTGCGCCAGCTTCGACCCCGCCGACGGTGCCCGCCCCGTTGGCATGGCCAACCGGCGCGAGTGGTGGCTGCTGGGGCCGGGCGCACTTTCGGGCTGTTCCCCCGGGGCCACGCGAGTAGACTAGCGCCGCATGAAGATCCTCATCCTGGGTGCAGGGCAGGTCGGCACGTCGGTGGCATCGGCGCTGGCGTCCGAAAACAACGACATCACCGTCGTCGACACCGACCACCAGCGCCTGCGCGACCTGGCGGAAAAGCTCGACATCCGCACGGTCATCGGCCATGCCTCGCTGCCCGACGTGCTGGCCCAGGCCGGCGCCGAGGAAGCCGAGCTGCTGGTGGCCGTCACCTCCAGCGACGAAGTGAACCTGATCGCCTGCCAGGTCGCCCAGCACCAGTTCCGCACGCCCACCCGGGTGGCGCGACTGCGCGAGGCCCAGTACCTGGACGTGGCCGCGCTGGCCGACCCGGATCACTCCGCGGTCAGCGCCGCGATAAGCCCCGAGCAGCTGGTCTGCCGCCACGTCGAGCGCCTGATCGAATACCCCGGCGCCCTGCAGGTGCTCGACTTCGCCGAAGGCCGGGTGCAGCTGGTGGCCGTGCGCGCCGTGCCCGGCGGCGCCCTGGTCGGCCACGAGATCCGCGAACTGCGCGAACACCTGCCCACCGGCGTCGATGCCCGCGTGGCCGCCATCTTCCGCAAGGGCCGGCCCGTGCAGCCCGAGGGCAACACGGTCATCGAAGTGGACGACGAAGTCTTCTTCCTGGCCGAACGCAAGCACATCCTCACCGTCATGGCCGAACTGCGCCGCGTCGACATGCGCCCGGCCCGGCGCCTGCTGATCGCCGGCGGCGGTAATATCGGCCGCAACCTCGCGCGCAGCCTGGAAGGCCGTTATTCGGTGAAGGTGCTGGAACGTTCCCGCGAGCGCGCCCGCAGCATCGCCGAGGACCTGCTCAACTCCATCGTGCTGGTCGGCGACTGTGCCGACGAAGACCTGCTGCGCGAGGAAAACATCGACCAGACCGACGTCTACTGCGCGATGACCAACGACGACGAGGCCAACATCCTCTCGGCGATGCTGGCCAAGCGCATGGGCTGCCCGCGGGTGATTTCGCTGATCAACCGGCCCAGCTACGCCGAGCTGGTGGAAGGCGGCAGCATCGACATCGCCGTCAGCCCGCAGCTGGTGACCCTGGGCGCGCTGCTGGCGCATATCCGCGAAGGCGCGCCGGCGCGGGTGTATTCGCTGCGCCGCGGCGCCGCCGAGGCGATCGAAGCCGTGGTGCGCGGCGACGCTCGCACCTCGCGCGTGATCGGCCGCGCGCTCGATGAACTCGAGCTGCCGCCGGGCACCACCATCGGCGGCATCGTGCGCGGCGAGAAGCTGCTGATCGCCCACCACGACGTCGTCATCGAACAGGGCGACCACGTCATCCTGTTCGTGATGGACAAACGCGAGATGGCCCGCGTCAGCGCCCTGTTCCAGACCGGGGCAACCTGGCTGTGAGCCAACGCTTCCGCGCCATCCAGCGCATCCTGGGCGTGATCATCGTGCTGTCCTCGATGACCAAGCTGCTGCCCGGCTTCCTGGCCCTGGCCTGGGGCGAGGAGGGCACGGCACCGGTGTTCTTCGGCAGTTTCCTGGCCAGCGGCCTGCTGGGCGTCGTGCTTTGGCTGCCGGTGCGCCACGTCAAGTACGACCTTCGCCTGCGCGACGGCTTCCTGATCGTCACCTTCACCTGGTTCTTCGCCAGCCTGGTGTCGGCGCTGCCCTTCGTGCATGGGCCGCCGCACCTCGATTACGCCGAGGCGTTCTTCGAAGCCACGTCGGGCCTCACCACCACCGGTGCGACGGTCATCGCCAACCTCGACGCGCTGCCGCGCAGCGTGCTGTTCTATCGGCAGCTGCTGCAGTTCCTGGGCGGCATGGGCATCGTGATCCTGGCGGTGGCGATCCTGCCGATGCTCAAGATCGGCGGCACCCAGCTGTTCCGCGCCGAAAGCACCGGCCCGACCAAGGACACCAAGCTGACCCCGCGCATCGCGGAAACGGCCAAGGCGCTGTGGGGCGTTTATTTCGGCCTGACCGTGCTGTGCGCAGGGGCCTACTGGGCGGCCGGCATGAGCCTGTTCGACGCCATCTGCCATTCGCTGTCCACGGTGTCGACCGCGGGTTTCTCTACCCACGACGCGGCGCTGGACTACTGGAACAGTCCGCTGATCGACTGGATCGCGATCATCTTCATGACCCTGGGCGGCATCAACTTCGGCCTGCATTTCGTCGCCTGGCGGCGTGCGTCCATGGGTGTGTACGGCAGCGATTCCGAGCTGCGCTCCTACCTGCGCATCCTGGCGATCGCGGCGGTGGTGATCACCTTCGTCGCCTGGGCCGGCGGCACCTTCGACAGCTTCGGCGAATCCTTCCGCCGCGCCACCTTCCAGGTGGTGTCGGCGATGACCACCACCGGTTTCGCCACCATGTCCTTCCACGAATGGGCGCAGCCGGCGCCGCTGCTGATCGTGGGCCTGGCCTTCATCGGTGGCTGTTCGGGTTCGACGGTCGGCGGCCTGAAGGTCGCGCGCGTGGTGATGGTGGTTCGCCAGGGCTTCCGCGAGATCAAGCAGCTGGTGCACCCCAAGGCGCAGTTCCTGGTGAAGATGGGCGGCCGCCGCGTGTCCGAATCGGTGGTGCTGTCGGTCAGCGGGTTCATCGCGATCTGGATGCTGTGCTTCGTGGTGCTGATGATCGGCTTCAACCTGGCCGGCCTGGACCTGGAATCGTCCTTTGGCGGCGCCGTGTCCACGCTGACCAACCTGGGTCCCGGCCTGGGCAGCGTGGCGGTCACCTGGGCCCATGCCGGCGACCCGGCCATCTGGCTGGGCAGCCTGGGCATGATCCTCGGCCGCCTGGAAGTGTTCTCGCTGCTGGTGCTGCTTACGCCGGCGTTCTGGCGGGAGTAGGCGCGGCTTCCATCGCCGCGGCCAGCTGGTCGCGCAGGGCCATGGCTTCGTCGGCCGGCAGGTAGCGGATGCGCAGCGGCGTGTCGAAGGGGCTGGCGCCCACCGTGTCCATCAGCAGCGAAGCCATGCCGTGGTAGCGGTCGATCGGTGACTGCACCAGCACCAGCGACTGGATCTTGCGCACTTCGGCGAAGCGCCAGCGCTTGTCCAGCCAGCCTTCGCGCACGGCGATGACGCCGGCTTCCTCGCTCCAGCCCGCGTGCCGGGCCCAGACGATGGCGCGCACGAGGAACAGCGGCACCAGCAGCAGCGCCGCCAGGCCAACGGGCCCGTTGATGAAGGTCGCCGCACCCGTCAGCGCCAGGCTCAGCAGCGCCGGGAAGGTGAACTGCCGCCGCCAGGCGCGGTGGTGCAGCCGGCGCCAGGCCTGCATGGGCCAGTGCCCGACCGGCAGCAGGTGCCGGATCAGCGCGTTGACCGTTTCCGGCGTGGCCACCGGCGCCAGGTCGCGCAGGGAACGCTGGTCGTTGGCGGTTTCGACCGAGGCGCTGTCCACGCGCAGGCTCTGGCGGCCGAACCAGCGGTGCAGCAGGCCTTCGCGCAGGCTCCAGGCCTGGATGCGCGAGCGCGGCATGTTGGCGCGCAGGCGGGTAAGCAGTCCGCGCTGGGCGCTCAGCCGCCGGCCCTGCTCGGTCAGCGTGAAACCGTGGAACTGCAGCAGCGCCAGCACCACCGACAGCACCCGCAGCGCGACCACGAAAACCAGCAGCAGGGCGAGCGCCCCGACGATCCAGCCCACCCAGTCCAGCTGCTGGTTGCGGCCCCAGTCCACGGCGTCGGCCGCCCAGGGTTCGACCAGCACGTCCAGCATGTCGGCCTGGGCCAGCAGGCCGAAGGCCGCGGCGACGGCGATCAGGCCGCGGTTGGAGATCAGGCCCAGGCGCACCACTTCGCCGGTGGACAGCGCCAGCAGGACGCGGCTCTCGGGCAAGGCCAGGGCGTCGCTGTCGCCTTCGCCGACCGTGGGTGAACCGGCCCCCTGGGCCCGCACCAGTTCTTCGAGTGCCTGCGCGTCCACGAGCGAAAGCACGCGCATCTCGGCTTCGGGCTTCATGCCGCCGGCGGATTCGAGCCGCACCTCCGCCACGCCGAAGAGCCGGTGCAGCAGCGACTGGTGCACGGCCACGTTGTGCACGCGCTGGTAGGGGATATGCCGGTGGCTTTTTTGCAGCACGCCGCTGCGGATGACGATGCCGTCGCCTTCGACGCGGAAGCGGTAGAAGAAATACTGCAGCAGCGACACCAGCACCAGCACGCCGCCGCCGGCCAGGCCCCACAGTTCCCAGGAATTGCCGCGGCCGGTGAACAGCAGCACCAGCAGCGGCAGCGCGAAGGCCTTGACCTGCTGGATCAGCACGAACAGCCAGGACCACGGATGCAGGCGGCGTTCGCCGCCGCCGGGGTTGATCGACTCAGAGGCTGTCGTCATGGCGGTCCGTTTCCGGCAGCAGGGCGTCGCGCAGGGCCACCGCGTCGTCGTCCAGGAACCCGGACTGGCGCAGTGCGTGCATGCGGGTGCCGGCGGTGTGCACCACCAGGGTGGCCAGGCCGAAGTGGCGCTCGATCGGGCCGCGCTCCAGGTCCAGGTGCTGGACGCGGCTGCGCGGCACCAGCACTTCGCTGTGCCAGACCACGCCGCGCCGCACGCGCAGGCCGCCGGCGTCCAGGCGCCACTGCGTCCGGCGCCAGCGTGCGCGGGCCCAGGCGTAGAAGACCAGGGCGGGCAGCACGGCCACGGCCAGCCCAAGGCCGGCTTTCGCCGCCGGGCCGATGTCCAGCGCGACGGCCAGGGGAACCGCGACGACCACCCCGATCACCAGGCCCCAGAACGCCCCCACGCCCGCCCCGACCCGGCGTGCGGCGGGCGCCAGGGGCTGCCAGTCGGCGGCAAAGGGCTGGAAGGACGGGGCGGCGGGATCGGTTGGATTCATCCGGGTTCCTTAGCGCGGGCGCTGGTAGGGGTTGGCTTCGCCCGAACCGGGCGGCCTGAGTGTGTAGCGTTTGTAGGTCCACTGGTACTGCCGCAGGTCACGTCGTGCCACGGCTTCGACGGCGGCGTTCATGGCGGTGGTGGCGACCAGGATGTCCGGGCTGGCGATGTCGGCCGGCGCCGGTTCGAAGCGCACGGTGAATCGGCCGTCTTCGTGGCGCTCGGCGTAGCCCATCAGCACCGGGGCGCCGGTGCGCGCGGCCAGCTTGGGGATCAGGCTCAGGGTGAGCGCGCGCACCCCGAAAAAGGGCGCGAACTCGCCGCCGCCCAGCTTGGGCTGGTGGTCGGGCGTGATGCCCACCGCCTCGCCGGCCTGCAGCGCGCGCAGCAGGGGCCGCATCGCGGTGGCCTCGGCCGGCACCAGGCGCACGTTGGCGCCACCGCGGGCCAGGCGCAGGAAGCCGTCGCCGGCGGCGCTTTCCGGCACCCGGTACACCAGGCTGAAGGGGCCGCGCGCCGCCATGAACTCGACCAGCAGCTCCCAGCTGCCGTAGTGCGGCGCGGCGATTAGCACGCCGCGGCCGGCGCGTTCGGCGGCCTCGAGGTGTTCCAGCCCGTCGCATCCGGCCACCAGGCGCAGCGTGGCTTCGCGCCGCGCCGTCCACAGCCGCAGGGTTTCCAGCGCGCTGCGGCCGGTTTCGCGCATCACCGCGCGCACCAGGGCTTCGCGTTCGCCCGGGGCCAGGCCGGGCAGGGCCAGTTCCAGATTGCGCCGGGCGACGCGCGGTTCGCGGCCGTTGGCTCGCCAGGCCAGCTCACCCAGGGCCGTGCCCAGGCCGCGCTGCAGGGCCCGGGGCAGGCGGCCCACCAGCCAGGCGGCGGCGTAAAGGAAACGACTGGCGACGGGCGCGGAAGGCATCGCTGGAGTGTAAGGGAATCGCCGAATCGCCCGGCCGGATTGACCGCCCGGACCGGGCACGGCGACGATGCCGGCATGATCGCCCTCATCCAGCGCGTGCTTGAAGCCAGTGTCCGGGTCGACGGCGAAATCGTCGGCGCCATCGGCCCCGGCCTGCTGGCCCTGGTGGCGGTGGAGCCGGGCGACGACGAAGCCCGCATCGCCCGCATGGCCGAGCGCCTGCTGGGCTACCGGGTCTTCGCCGACGACCAGGGCCGCATGAACCGGTCCCTGGCCGACACCGGCGGCGGCCTGCTGCTGGTCAGCCAGTTCACCCTGGCGGCCGACACCCGCAGCGGCATGCGGCCCAGCTTCACCTCGGCCGCCAGCCCGGAAGAGGGCCGGCGGGGCTTCGAGCGGCTGGTCGAACTGTGCCGGGCCCGGCACCCGGTCCTTGAAACCGGCCGCTTTGGCGCCCACATGCTTGTCAGCCTGGCCAACGATGGCCCAGTGACCTTCCGGCTGCAGTCCTAGGCGCCCAAAACCCCCGGTTAATCAAACAGATAGCTAGGTGGGCGGGCGTCCTGTATACTGCGCGGTTCCATTTTCCCTCGTCTCGGGACACGTTTTCATGGCCAACGATCGTCCGGCGCAGCAGTCCGAAATCAAGCAGCTGATCAGCAAGGGCCTCGAGCAGGGTTATCTGACCTATGCCGAGGTCAACGATCACCTGCCCGACGACATCGTCGATGCCGAGCAGCTCGAAGACATCATCGGCATGATCAACGGCATGGGCATCGAGGTGCACGAAGTTGCCCCGGATGCCGAGACGCTGTTGCTGTCCGATTCCTCGTCGCAGCGTGACTCCGACGACACCGCCGCCGAAGAAGCCGCCGCCGCGCTGACCGCGCTCGACAGCGAAGGTGGCCGCACCACCGACCCGGTGCGCATGTACATGCGCGAAATGGGCTCGGTCGAGCTGCTTACCCGCGAAGGCGAAATCGCCATCGCCAAGCGCATCGAAGAAGGCCTCAACCAGGTCCACGCCTCGCTGGCCAGCTTCCCGTGGTCGATCCAACTGCTGCTCGAGGACTACGACCAGCACCTGGAAGGCAAGAAGCGCCTGAACGAAGTCGTGGTCGGCTTCCTGGACATGGAAGAGCCCGAGGCCGTGGTGCCCGACGCGGCCACCGCCAGCGACGAAGACGCCGAGTCCGAAGACGACGATGACGCCACCGACGGCGACGACGAAGAAGAAACCGTCGTCGACACCGGTCCGGACCCCGCCGAGGTCGGCCGCCGGATGGACGCGCTCAAGGCGCTGTACACCAAGTTCCAGAAGACCCACGTCAAGTACGGCGCCTCCGACAAGAAGACCGTCAAGGTCCGCGAGGAAA
Organism: Arenimonas soli; assembly: GCF_014643775.1. Taxonomy (GTDB): domain Bacteria; phylum Pseudomonadota; class Gammaproteobacteria; order Xanthomonadales; family Xanthomonadaceae; genus Arenimonas; species Arenimonas soli. Next base: position 63,003 of record NZ_BMKC01000002.1, on the reverse strand, counting down.
TGGCCGCCGAGTTCCTGCGCCTCAAGCTGCCGCTGGCGCTGATGGACGCCTTCGTGCGCAAGCTGCGCGAGGTGGTCAACTCGGTCAAGGAACACGAACGCAAGGTGCTCGACATCTGCGTGCGCGGTGCCCGCATGCCGCGCAAGGACTTCCTGCGCGCCTGGCCGGGCAACGAGATCAACCTCGACTGGGCCGACGAAGTCATCCGTCGCAAGCAGAAGTGGGCCTCGGGCGTGCGCGAGCACAAAGACGAGATCGTCGCCGAGCAGCACAAGCTGGTGGGCATCGAACAGTCCCTGTTCCTGTCGCTGCCGGACATCAAGGAAATCAACCGCGCCATGGCCTACGGCGAGGCCAAGGCCCGCAAGGCCAAGAAGGAAATGGTCGAGGCCAACCTGCGCCTTGTGATCTCCATCGCCAAGAAGTACACCAACCGCGGCCTGCAGTTCCTCGACCTCATCCAGGAAGGCAACATCGGCCTGATGAAGGCGGTCGACAAGTTCGAATACCGCCGCGGCTACAAGTTCTCCACGTACGCCACCTGGTGGATCCGCCAGGCCATCACCCGCTCGATCGCCGACCAGGCGCGCACCATCCGCATCCCGGTGCACATGATCGAGACCATCAACAAGCTCAACCGCATTTCCCGCCAGATGCTGCAGGAAATGGGCCGTGAACCGACCCCGGAAGAGCTTGCCAAGAAGATGGAGATGCCCGAGGACAAGATCCGCAAGGTGCTCAAGATCGCCAAGGAGCCCATCTCGATGGAGACTCCGATCGGCGACGACGAAGATTCGCACCTGGGCGATTTCATCGAGGACATCAGCATCGAGTCGCCGATCGACGCGACCACGAACCTGGGCCTGATGGAAACCGTGCGCGACGTGCTGGCCGGCCTGACCCCGCGCGAAGCCAAGGTCCTGCGCATGCGCTTTGGCATCGACATGAACACCGACCACACCCTCGAGGAAGTCGGCAAGCAGTTCGACGTCACCCGCGAACGCATCCGCCAGATAGAAGCCAAGGCCCTGCGCAAGCTGCGCCACCCGACCCGCTCGGAACAGCTGCGCAGCTTCCTCGACCTCGAATAAGCGCTTCTCCTCCCTCTCCCCTTGCGGGAGAGGGCCGGGGGTGAGTGGAAAAACGGCCGCGAAAGCGGCCGTTTCCATTAGCTGCCGGACAATTCAGGCCGGCGCCCGACCCCGGATCCAGGCGGAGCCGGTCACCTGCCGGCCGCCGTGTCGGCGCACATACACCAGGGTCGCCAGCACCGAAAGCGCGATGCATGCGAGCCGAACGGCGACCGCCATGGCGCTTCCGAATGCGTCATCCGCGACTGCGAACGCGGTCCAGTACGCGTTGAGCAGCACGTGGAAGCTGATTGGCACCCACAGGTTCCAGCGCCACTCCACCAGCAGCCAGGACCACCAGACGCCCCCGATGCCGGTCAGTACGGCGATCGCGAATGCCTCGCTCGCGTCGTTGCCCTGGTAGACATGCTCGAGCCCAAACACCACCGACGACAGCAGTGCCGCAGGCAGGAACCCCCAGCGTGCGTAGCGCCAGAGCACGCCGAACAGGAAGCCGCGAAAAAGAATCTCCTCGGCGAGGCCGGGAAGCAGCGCGGTCCGCACCAGCGCCAGCGCGAGCTGGTCAGGCGGGATCGGTGACGACGTGGCGGCGATCCAAGCCAGCACGATCGCGCTGCAGGCCGCCGCGACGCCCAGCCCCTGCCACGGCGACCCGGCCAGCCCGAGGCTGGCGATCGCCTGGTGCCGGCCCACCAGCCAAACGGCGACCAGCAGTGGCACCACGAGGTAGAGGCCGTAGCCGACCGTGGCCAGCGCGGCCATGCGCGACCAGCCGGTGAGATCCCCGGCGACGGCGCGGAACGGCACCAGCCCGATCGCGTTGACCGCCAGGAAGGCGAGGATGACCACCACCGAGGTCGCGACCGGCGAGCGGCGGGTCGCCGGCGCGGCGGAGCCCGGGAAGGCCAGGGTCTTGCCCGTGGCCGCATCGGGGCTGGAAACGGAGGGAATGGTATGGGTGGGCATGGCGAAGGGAGGATCGGGGAGGGGGCACCATTCTTGGTGCCGGGGCTGCGTCGAGGCTCCCCAAAACCGGCGGGATCACTCCCCAAAACCCTTGCCGTCTCCCCGAAACCCGCGAAGCCAGGCTGCTCAGCCTCCGTGCGGCCGGCCGTCGCCCGCCCGGAACGCGCTGGGCGTGCAGCCGGCCAGCTCGCGGAAGACCCGGTTGAACGAGGCCAGCGACGCGAACCCGGAATCAAGCGCCACCGCCAGGATCTTGTCGCCGGCCGTGGCCGGGTCGCGCAGCCGCCGCTTCGCCTCCTCGACCCGGTAGCCATTGACGAACCCGCTGAAGTGGCCGTGCCCGAGGCGATGGTTGATCACCCGCCGCACGGTCGGTTCGGGCAGGCCCACCCGGAGCGCGAACGCCCTGATCGTGAGCGCCGGATCCAGGTAGAGGCGACTTTCGCGCATCGTCCCCTGGATCCGCGCCAGCAGCGCCAGTTCGGGGTCCTTCCCTGGGTCGGCGGCCGGTTCGTGGGCGGGGGGAGTGCTGCGAATGGCAGTGGCGAGCGACGGTTCCGCGCGCAGCAGCCATATCGCCAGACCGCTGCCCATCACCAGAACAAGACCGTTTTGCAGCAGCAAGAAGGACGCGGGCCGCCAGCCGTAGCCCTGCAGCGCGTCGACCGCGAAGTCCAGCGCGAGGAAGGCCAGCAGCACCAGCGCGAACAGTGGCCGTGCGCGCCGCCGCCGCTCGACCAGGTCGCCGCGCAGCTCGACCAGCACACGCCAGCCGGCATGCAGCACCAGCGCCGTGCCCAGCCCGACCAGGACCGGAGAAAGAGGGATTCCCCCCGGCCTTGGGCCGAAGTACTGCTTGTCGACCACCACCAGCAGCAACCAGGTGCCGATCACCGCGGCGGCGGCACCACGCGAGCGAACACCGCCGTCGAACAGCACCAGGCAGAACAGCCAAAGCGCCGGAGCGGCCATCCGGCTGCAGAACGACGAGATCGACCACAGCGGTTCCGGCAGTTCCGCCGCGTCGAAGGCGGTGTTCACCCCGAGGAAGCCGGCGACACCGAGCGCCAGAGGAAGGAAGGCCCGGGCAAGCGCCGCGCGCGGTGCCGAGGCCAGCAGCACGCAGGCCGTCATCAGAAGCACCGCCGCGCCCGCGGCGCGCAATACGATTTCCAGTGGCATCGCGGTTTCCGGCCAGGTCGCGGAATCTTAGCCTGTGGCCGTTTCCCCGTCTCCAGCCGCCCCCTGCCCGGCGGGCCAGGTGGCCCTGTTCCGGGCGGGGCTGGCCAATCCCGGTCCTGTGCGGCTCGCGAGGGTAGAATGACGGCGCTTCAGGGCCTATAGCTCAATGGTTAGAGCAGGGGACTCATCGAAAGGTGTCGCCGTCCAGGAATGGGCGGACGAGAACGGGATGAATTCAGGGAAACCGCAGCGGCGTGGCGACACGGACGGCGGCAATCCTGAGCCAAGCCGGCGGTACACCGCCGGAAGGTGCAGAGACTACCTGGGGGCTGGAGTGCCCTTGATCACAGGCTAGAGCGTCCCGCACCCCACCCGCTTCGGCGAAGGGTGAAGAGATAGTCCGCGCCGGGGGAAACTCCGGAACCACGCGAATCCCTTGGTTCCAGGTTCGAGTCCTGGTGGGCCCACCAATCCGACGCCTTACGGAATCGCCTCGACGAACGGCTTGATTCCCAAACTCCGGAAGATGGCATCCGGCCGGTGCACCCGGTCGCCGCGCACCACCAGCACGCCGCGACGCAGGGCCGAAATGTCCTGCAGCGGATCGCCGTCGACCACCAGCAGGTCGGCGGCCTGGCCCGGCGCGATGCGACCCACCTTCACCCCGGTGTCGGCGATATCCGCCGCCGACGAGGTGGCCAGCCGGATGACCTCGGCATTGGGAATGCCCGCCCTGGCATAGAGCTCGAGCTCGTGATGCAGCGTGAACCCGACAACGGCGTCGGTGCCGGGCACCAGGCGCACGCCCGCGTCGTGCAGCCGGCGGATCATGCCCAGCTGGGCGTCCGCCGCGGCGGCATAGCGGGCGGCATTTTCGTCATCGATGGCAAGCCGGCCGGTGCGGGCCGCGCGCTGCACGCTGGGCGGCAGGTGGTCGACCACCTTGGCCAGGATCGGCGAAAGCTCGCCCGACCGGTGGCGGAACATGTTGTCGAAAATGGCGACCGTCGGATCCACCACCACGTCCCGCTCCTTGAGCAGGGCGATGAAGTCGCGCACCTGGGTACTGTCCAGGTCCAGGCTGCCGCCTTTTTCGGCCACCTTCAGGAAGCGCGCCGGCGTCCGCGTGTCGGTTTCTTCGTCGGCCAGGAAGTTCAGGAACAGCATGTTGACGTGCTGGATCTCGTCGAAGCCCTGGCGGACAGCTTCCTCGGCGGTCATGAAGGCGGGGATGTGGCCGGAAAGGCGCATGCCATGGCCGTGGATGCGTTTGGCGATCGGCGACACCCATTCCGGCGGGATCGACGAGTAGATCTTGATCTGCGGATAGCCTTGGGCGGCGTAGGCGTCGATTTGCTCCAGGGCCTGTTCGAGGGTATCCACCGGCGCGCCGGTCGGTGCCGTGTAGGGGCTCTTCTTGTCGATGAAGCCAGAGCGCTGCAGTCGCGGCCCGACCAGCTCGCCGCTGGCGAAATCCTTCGCAAGCCCCATCACCACCTCGTGGTCGTTGCCCAAATCGCGCACGCCGGTCACGCCATTGGCGATGTGCAGCAGGCCGTCGTCCGCGCCGGCATGCACGTGCATGTCCCACAGGCCGGGCAGCACCACCCGGCCGCCGGCGTCAATGCTGGCCAGTCCGGCGCAGTCGACCTTGGCCGGCGTGCCCACGGCTTCGATCACCCCGTCGCTGACCAGGATGTTCGAAGCCGCATTGAGCTCGCCTGCATCGACGTCCAACCAGCGTGCGCCAAGCAGGCACCAGCGGCCCGGCATCGACTGGGTCAGTTCCTCCGCGCGCCGGCGGAGCCAGGCCGCTTCGGCGTCGTCCTGCAGGCGTCCGGCTTCCTTGAAGACGCCGGTGGCGCCCTCGGGCGCCAGGCCCATCCAGCCGTAGCTCAAGGCAAACAGCTCGTTGTTGTCGTCCAGCCAGATGAAGTCGGGGGTGAAGCCCAGGCCGGAGATGGCGTGCAGCGTGGCGCGCACCGGCTGGCCCTTCACTTGGAAGGTATGGCTTTGCAGGGCCTCGATGCGCGCCTCGCCGGCCGGCAGCAGGTCCAGGCGCTGGTCCTTGGCCCGGAGCAGGGCGCGGGCGAGCAGCGCGGTCTGGTCCGGGGTGCCTTCGGCCGCGGCGTAGAACACCGGGCCTTCGGGCTGCTGCCTGCCGCTGTCGAGCGTCGAGGTCCATTGGGCCGTGGCACCGTCGCGCTTGAATTCCTCCTGCACGGACGCGCCCATGTAGGTGCGCCCTTCGACCGTTATCGCCACGGGCAATCCGGCGGCATCGAGCTGGATGTGTTCTTCGATCTTCGGCCCGCGCCCCCGGTCGCTGAACTCGAAGCTGCTGTGCCGCTGGCCGTCTTCGCCGATGCGCGTCACCAGCGAACCGCTGGGTTCGCCCTGGGTGAGCCAGTCGTAGCGCAGCTCGCGGGTCTCGCCGGCGTGCACGGCGGGCGCGATGAACAGCAGGGCGAACAGTCGGATGGACATGGCAAGGATCCCCGGGGAGCGTCGGCAAACCCTACCCCAGCCGGTCTGGACCCGATACGGGTACAAAGTCATTCCTGCATGCACGCCCTGCGGCCGGCCGCGTGGCGCCGCGGGCCACTCACCTCAGGTTTATGGCCGGTGCGAGACAGTCATGGGCCAAGACCACCCGGAGACGAACATGACCAAGATTCCTGCCGATTCATTGATCGTAGTCGCCGACGGCGCGGGCGCCCGCGTGTTCCGCAACGAGGGCAACGAACACAAGATCAAGCTGCACCAGTTCGACATCCTCGAGCTGGGCGAAATGATCGACGGCCCCGCGGGCAGCATGCCCAAGGACGCCTCCGACCAGCAGATCGTCGAGGCCACCTTCGCCAAGCAGCTGGCCCAGGTGCTCAACGACGGCGCCCTGAACCACCGCTACGAGCGACTGGTGCTGATCGCCGACCCCACCACCCTGGGCCGCATGCGCCCCCTGCTGCACCAGGAAGTGCAGCAGCGTGTCGTCGCCGAAGTGGCCAAGACGCTGACCAACTCGCCGGTGGAAGACATCCAGAAGACCCTGCAGGCGCTGGACTGAGGTTTCCGGGCGGGGCGGGTTGACATGCAAATGCGAATCATTATCATCAAGGTCGATTCCCCAAGGAGCCGGCCATGCACGCCCCCCAGCCCGAACCCGCCCAGATTCCCTCGGCCCACCGCAGCAGCGCCCAGGCTGACCACGACAGCCGGGAGCTGATGCGTGGCAGCCGCGAAGTGCTCATCCGCCACGGCGACCAGGTCTACCGCCTGCGCCACACCCGCAACGACAAGCTGATCCTGGTGAAGTAGGCCCGGACAGGGCGGGCATAATGGGATTTTCCGTCCGAAGAAAACCCCGCCGATGCCTTTGCTGGAAACCGTCGAACAAGAAACTGGCGCCAACCCCGCCTGGACCATCCTTTGGCTGCACGGCCTGGGTGCCGATGGCCACGATTTTGCGCCCATCGTTCCCGAGCTGCTGCGGCCCGGCTGGCCGGCGCTGCGCTTCGTGTTCCCGCACGCGCCGGTGCGTCCGGTCACGCTCAACAACGGCGTGCCGATGCGCGCCTGGTACGACCTCAAGAACCTCGACCTCGACCAGCGCGCCGACGAATCGGGCGTGCGCGAATCCATCGCCCAGGTCGAGGCGCTGATCGCGCGCGAGAACGCCCGCGGCGTGCCGCCCGAGCGCCTGCTGCTCGCGGGGTTCTCGCAGGGCGGCGCCATCGCGCTGGCCGCCGGTGTTCGCCGCGAGCGCGCCGTCGCCGGACTCATCGGCCTGTCCACCTACCTGCCCATGGGCTCGACCACGAAAGCCGAAGCCACACCGCAGGCCCTGGCCACGCCGGTTTTCATGGCCCACGGCACGCACGACCCAGTGGTGCCGGAAGGCTTCGGCGCCCGCAGCCGCGACCTGCTCAAGACCCTGGGCATGGACGTGGACTGGCACAGCTATCCCATGCAGCACAACGTCTGCGCCGAGGAGATCCGCGACCTGGGCGACTGGATGGACCGGCGATTCAAGGCCGGCTGAACTGGAAAACCAAGGAGCCGGCATGCGCTACGCACGTCATGGAATCGCTTTGGTCCTGCTGTTGCCCGTAGCGCAGTCAGCCATCGCTGTCGATGCAGCCGAAAACGAAGCGTCGGACGGGGAGGCCAGCCCGCCGGTGGTCCTGTACCAGAAGGCGGTCGCGCAGGCGGCCGCAGGCGAACCCGACGCCGCCATGCAGTCGCTTGCACAGGCGGTCGCCGCCGGTTACCAGGGCGACCGCGCCTTGCGCAACGACCCGGCGCTTGCCGCCCTTCGCGAGCGCGAGGACTGGGCGGCGCTGAGGGCGGACTTCGAAGCTCGCAACCCGTGGCTGGCCGTTATCGACTTCAAGCCTCGCGCCGGTTCGCCCTGGACCGAATATGCCGCCGGCTGGACCGCGTTGGCCGAGGGCAACGCGCCGAGCCCGGAGCGAGGCGCCGACCCCTCGACGGTCGGACATTTCGGACAGCTGCAGGCCCAGCGCGCCAGCCTGGTGGGCGACTACGACTACGCGCATGCAAACTACTTTGGCGGCATCCCGAAAGCAGATGCCGCCAGGTTGGGGCTGACGGGTCTCTACCCGGCGCTGCCGGCGCTGGCCCGGCTGGTGGAAGGGCGGAACGTCGTGATGTTCAACGAAACCCACGGCCACTCCAACCAGCGCGCGGCGAACTTCATGTTCGTGCGCGAGCTACGCAAGCTCGGTTTCACCCACCTGGCCCTCGAAACCTTGGCCTACACGCGAACCACGGACCATCCCTGCGCAAGTTCGGTAATTACCGACGACCAACTGCATTCGCGCGGCTACGCGACAAGCAAGACCGGCTATTACACGGACGATCCGGTCTTTGGTGAACTTGTGCGCATGGCCCTCGCAGAAGGCTATACGCTGGTCGCGTACGAACACGGCTTTCCCGACCCGCAAAGCCCTGCTCGGGAACAGGAGCAGGCGCGCAACATCGCCTGCGTATTCGAGGGGTCGCCCGACGCCCGCATCGTCGTGATCGGGGGCGGCGCCCATATCTCCAAGGCGCCCGACGACCGCAGGCCTCCGGGCATGATGGGCATGCGACTGGCCGCCATGCTGGAAACCGAACCTCTTGCCATCAGCAATGCGGTCTCGCGGCTGGAGGGGTTCAGCCCGGGCCGCGCCAACCAGGGCTATGTCACGCCATCCCAGGACGGCGAGCTGGCAGGCCAGCCGTATTTCGCAGACAACCGGGGCGGTGCGATTACCCGCCGGGGTTATGACCGCACCGCGTTCATCCCGCTGCCGGAAGACCGCTCCGCCGACGCCGGCTGGCTTCGCCTTGGCGGCTGGCGCGTGCCCGCGCCGCAAGTACCACTAACCTGCGAAAGAGCTCCTTGCCTGCTCGAGGCCCGCCGCGTCGGCGAAGACCCCGAGGCCGTGCCGGGCGATCGCTGCGTCATCGAAGCGGCCGGCCAGTCCTGCCAGCTTTTCCTGGCGCCGGGTGACTACGAGGCCACGCTGCTGGACGCCGACAGCCAGCGATCCGCGCCGGTACGGCTGCTCGTGGAACGCGCCGGCTGAGCCGGCGTCGTCTCTGGGGCATACTTCGGGGATGAAGCTGCTTATCGTCGACGACGAACCGCTGGCCCGCGAGCGCCTCAAGGCGCTGGTGGGCGAGGTGGGCGGGCACGTCATCGCCGGCGAGGCCGCCAATGGCCGCGAGGCCGTCGAGCAGGCCGAAGCCCTGGCGGTGGACATCGTGCTGCTGGATATCTCGATGCCGGTGATGGACGGCCTGGAAGCCGCCCAGCACCTGTCCGGGCTGCGGCCGGCGCCGGCCGTGGTGTTCTGCACCGCCTACGACCAGCACGCGCTGGCGGCCTTCGAAGCCGCGGCCGTGGACTACCTGGTCAAACCCGTGCGCCGCGAACGCCTGGCCGAAGCGCTGGAACGTGCCCGCCGCCATCGCAGCGCCCAGCAGCTGCCCGGACCCGGCGGCGGCCCGCCGCGCCAGCGCAGCCACCTCAGCGCCCGCCTGCGCGGCAGCCTGCGCCTGATCCCGGTGGACGAGATCCGCTACCTGCAGGCCGAGGAAAAATACGTCGTCGTGCACCATGCCCGCGGCGAAGACCTCATCGAAGAATCACTGAAGTCGCTGGAAACCGAATTCGGCGAACGCTTCATCCGCATCCACCGCAACTGCCTGGTCGCCGCCGACGAGTTCGCCGAACTGCGCCGCGGCGCCGACGGCCAGGTGCGCGCGATGCTGCGCAACGACGATGCCGCGCTCGAGGTCAGCCGTCGCTGCCTGCCGACGCTGCGCGAACGCTTGAAACACCTCTAGGGGGAGGACGAATGGAAAAGATCCGCCTGGCCACGCGCGAAAGCGCGCTGGCGCTGTGGCAGACCGAACACGTGGCCGCGCTGCTGCGCGAGGCGCATCCGGGGCTGCAGGTCGAACTGGTGCCGATGACCACGCGCGGCGACCAGGTGCTGGACCAGCCGCTGGCCGAGATCGGCGGCAAGGGCCTGTTCCTGAAGGAGCTGGAGGTGGCGATGCTGGAAGACCGCGCCGACGCCGCCGTGCATTCGCTCAAAGACGTACCGATGGATCTCGAGGCGGGTTTCGCGCTGGCCGCGGTGCTCGAGCGCGCCGATCCCTTCGACGCCTTCGTGTCCAACACCTATGCCGGCTTCGAGGAGCTGCCCTTCGGCGCCCGCGTCGGCACCTCGTCGCAGCGCCGGCAGGCGCTGCTGCGCGCGCACCGGCCCGACCTGGTCATCGGCGACCTGCGCGGCAACGTCAACACCCGCCTGGCCAAGCTCGATGCCGGTGACTTCGATGCCATCGTGCTGGCCTGCGCCGGCCTCGAACGCCTGGGCATGGGCGCGCGCATCCGCGAACGCTTGCACGCCCCACGCTTCATTCCCGCTGCGGCCCAGGGCGCGGTGGCGGTGGAGGTGCGCGCCGGCGACGCGGCAACGGCTGCGTTGTTCGCGCCGCTGCACCACGCCGACACGGCGGCGTGCACCAAGGCCGAACGCACCATGACCCGCCTGCTGGGCGGCAGCTGCCGCGTGCCGATCGCTGCCTACGCCACGCTCAAGGGCGACAAGCTGTCGCTCGAAGGCCTGGTCGGCGACGCAAAAACCGGCAAGACCGTGCGCGGTTACGCCAGCGGCCCCGCCAGCGAGCCGGACAAACTCGGCGAACAGGTCGCCGACATGCTGGTCGCGCGCGGCGCCGACGCGCTGTTGCCTTAGTAGTAGAGCATCACGAGGTGCCTGGCCTCGGCGAAGAACAGCCAGCGCTCCACCAGCGCGCCCAGCAACGAGGCCAGCACCGCCACCGCCAGCACGGGCGTGGCGGCCGCGGGGAACATCCAGGCCAGCCAGCAGCAGGCCGCCGGCACCAGGCCGAACAGCAGCACCGCGATCACCCGCAGCTTGCGTGAATGCTTGCGCGCCAGCACGAAGCCCATTTCAGTGGTCAGGTAATTGGCCTCGGTGTGCGGGCGTTCGAACACGCTCACCTCGCGTCCTTCCGGCAGGCCCAGCGCCGACGCCTTGCTGACCGGCAGCGGCCTGCGGTCGATGCCGCGCCAGTACAGCCACTTCATGAAAGCCACGATAAACGCCAGGCCGCCCGCCACCACCAGCAGCGGCGCGATCGCCACGCCGCCGGCCAGGCGCTGGCCCAGCAGCATCAGCAGCAGCCCGCAAAGCAGCGCGAATGCCAGGTAAACCGGCAGCACCAGCGGGTGCCGCCAGGCCGGGATGGGCTTGAGCGACGCGTAGATCATCGCCGTGCAGACCACGGTGGCCAGCGCGAACAGCAGCGCGGTCCAGATAACCCAGCGCACCTCGTCGGGCAAACCCGCGCCGGCTTCCACGCCGCGCAGTGGCGCCGACAGCCACCAGGCCAGGGCTCCCACCGGCAGGTAAACCAGCACCGCCATTACGCCCTCGCGTGAAAGCCAGGACGTGCGCCACTGCGAAAACGCCCGCCAGGCGCGCTGCGGCTGCCCCAGGTGGCCCAGCGAGCTGAGCAGGCCAGTGGTGAAGAATGCCGTCGCCGCGGCCAGCAGCCCCAGGAACAGCAGCGGCGTATTGCCCATCAGCGCCCCGGGCCGCTCGAAGGCCAGCAGCAGCATGGTCCAGGCCAGCAGGCCGTAGCCGGCGCCCGACAGGGTGGAAAAAAACAGCACGGAAAAGGCGGGATGCATGTCAGCGGCTCAGGGCGCGGTCGAGCCAGCGCAGCAGTGGATTGAGTTGCGACGGGTCCACGGTTTCGCCCGGGGCTTCAGGCTTGGCCGCGGCTTCGCCCGGAGGGCCGGCGCGGCGCGGGCGCGGCGGCAGGTAGCGGTTCACCGGCGCATAGCCCAGCTCGGGCATCAGCGGCACGCCGCCGCGTTCGGCCACCAGTTTCGAAACCTTCGAGTCCGGGTCGCCCAGGTCGCCGAAGTGGCGCGCGCGGGTCGGGCAGGCCTGCACGCAGGCAGGTTCGCGGGACACTTCGGGAATGGACTCGTTGTAGATCCGGTCCACGCACAGCGTGCACTTCTTCATGACCCCTTCGACGGGGCTGGTTTCGCGCGCGCCGTAGGGGCAGGCCCAGCTGCACAGCTTGCAGCCGATGCACTTGTCCTCGTCCACCAGCACGATGCCGTCTTCGGCCCGCTTGTAGCTGGCGCCGGTGGGGCAGACGGTGACGCAGGCCGGCGTTTCGCAGTGCAGGCAGCTGCGCGGGAAGTGCAGGGTGCTGGCGGGCTGGTCGGCGGTGGCGGCCACGTCGTAGCTGTGCACGCGGTTGAACCACACGCCGCTGGGGTCCTTGCCGTAGGGCCGCTCGTCGGTCAGCGGCCCGGCGATGCCACCGGCGTTCCATTCCTTGCACGACACCGCGCAGGCATGGCAGCCCACGCAGGTGTCGAGGTCGATCACCAGTCCCAGCTTCTTGCCGCCTGGTTTGGGCAGGGCGGTCATCAGAACGGGAAGAACTTCGGGATCAGGTACACGGCCATGCCCCAGAACATCAGGTTCAGCGGGATGCCCATCTTCATGAAGTCCACGAACCGGTAGTTGCCGGCGTTGTAGACCATCGTATTGGTCTGGTAACCCACCGGCGTGGCGAAGCTGGTGGACGCGGCGAACAGCACCGCCACCAGGAAGGGCGTGGGGCTGACGTCCATCGAAACGGCGGTGGTGAAGGCGATGGGGGTGATCAGCACGGCCGCGGCGTTGTTGCTCATCAGTTCGGTCAGCAGCGCGGTGGTCAGGTACACCGCCGCCAGCACGGCCAGCGGCCCGAAGCCGCCAACCCAGTTCACCGAAAAGTCCGCGATGCCCTGGGCCAGGCCCGACTTCTGCATGGCGATGCCCAGCGGCAGCACGCCGGCCAGCAGCACTATCACGCGCCAGTCGATGGCCTGGTAGGCCTGGTCGTTGCCGATGCAGCGCGTGGCCACCAGGGCAATGCCGCCCAGGATCGCCGAGGCGACGATCGGCAGCCAGCCCAGGCCGGCGACGGTGATGGCCGCGGCCATGATGCCGATCGCCAGCCAGGCCTTGCGCTTGGGCAGGGCGGCTTCCTCGCGCTCGTTGAGCACGATCAGGTTGTGGTTGGCGCGCAGCACGTTGAGCTCGGACTTGGGCGACAGCAGCAGCAGGACGTCGCCGACGTTGAGGTTCACGTCCCGCAGCTTCTCGCGCAGCACTTCGCCGCGGCGGTGCACGGCCAGCACGGTGGCGTTGTAGGTCCACTGGAAGTCCAGATCGAGCAGGGTATGGCCCACCAGGCGCGAACCCGGCGCAACCATGGCTTCCACCAGCACCTGCGACTGGTCGCCGTCCTCGCCGCTGAACTGGCTGTCCTGCAGCTTGAACTCGGGCTCGAAGTCGAGCTTGCTGCTGTCCTTGAGCGTCTTGATCTTCTCGAGGTTGCCGCGCACCAGAAGGACGTCGCCCTCGCGGAGCTCTTCGCCGCGCGGCGACCAGTGCTTCTGCTCGCCGCGCATGAGCTCGAGCACGTACACGGAATGTTTTTCGCCCAGCTGCGCCTGCGCCACCGACTGGCCGATCAGGGGCGACTCCGGCATCACCCGCAGTTCGGTGATGTACTTGCCCAGCTCGTAGGTTTCGGTGATGGCCGCCGGCGCGTGCTTGGGCAGCAGCCAGCGCCGCATCAGCAGCAGGTACACGAAGCCCACCGCCATCGTGATAAGCCCCACCGGCGCGAAGTCGAACAAACCAAAGCCCGGGTGGCCCAGGTCCTTGGCCATCGAGTTCACCAGCAGGTTGGTCGAGGTGCCGATCAGCGTGCACACGCCGCCCATCTGGGCCGCGTAGGACATGGGGATGAGGATCTGCGAGGGCGACTGCTGGTTGGCCGTCGAGGCCGCCAGCACCAGCGGCAGCAGCACCGCCACCGCCGCGGTGTTGTTCACGAAGGCCGAAATCGGGCCGACGACCAGCATGATCAGCAGCATGAACAGGAAGCCGTTCTTGACCCGCCCGAACAGCCGCCCCAGCGAGGCCAGCGCGCCGGTATGCGCCAGGCCCGCGCTGAGCACGAACATCGCCGCCACGGTGATCGTGGCTTCGCTGGAAAAACCCGACAGCGCCTCCACCGGCGTCACCAGGCCCAGCACCAGCAGGCTGGCCAGCACCAGCATGGCCACCACGTCCACCGGCAGTTTTTCGGTCACGAACAGCGTGACGGCGCCCACCAGCACCAGCAGCGTCAGGATGGCATCCATTTCCATCGTCAGGATTTCCTGAAATCGGCGCCGTAGCGCAAGGGGGCATTGTCGCCGTTATCGCCCAGCGCGGCGAACTGCGGATGGCTTTCTTCGACCGGGTCGGCCCGGTGGATGGCCACGCGCAGGTCGAACCAGGCCGCCTGGCCGGTCACCGGGTCGGCGTTGGCGTAGCCGCCATCGGGCAGCTTGTCGGAAATCAGGTGGTTGAGCAGGAAGCCCTTGGTGGCCTCCGGCGCATCCGCGGCCAGCTTCCAGGCCCCGCGACGCTTGCCGATCGCGTTCCAGGTCCACACCGTGTCCGGCTGCACGTTGCCGGCCAGCCGGCACTGCACGGTGATCCGGCCGTGGTGGGAATCCACGTGCACCCAGTCGTCGTTGGCCAGGCCGTGCCGCGCGGCGGTGTCCGGATGCAGGTACAGGAAATTGCGCGCGGTGATCTGCCGCAGCCAGGCGTTCTGCGACCCCCAGGCGTGGTACATGAACGGCGGCCGCTGGGTCACCGCGCTCAGCGGGTAGCGCTTGAGGTCGAGCTGGCTGCCTTCGAAGGGTTCGTACCAGGTCGGCAGCGGGTCGAAGTAGGTGGCCACGCGTTCGCGTTCGGCCTCGGGCGGCTGCACCGGCCCGTGGCCCAGCGCCGCAAGCCGGAACTTCTGCAGGGTTTCCGAATACAGCTGCAGCACCACCGGTTCCGCCTTTGCGATGAAGCCCATCCCTTGCGACCACTCGAGATAGTCGCGGTTGGCCATCTTGAAATAGCGGCCGGCCGCGGGCACCTCTGCGCTCCAGAAGCCGCCGTTGGCGCGGTAGCGGTCAAGCTGGTCCGGGTTGGGCGCGCCCTTGCCGTGCTGCGTGCCGTCGCCGCGCCAACCGGCCAGCAGGCCGACGCCGGGCGCCCGCTCATGGTTGACGATGTAGTCGGCGTAGTCGCGGTAGCGCGGGCTGCCGTCGTCCTTCACCAGCGCCGGCAGGCCGATGCGTGCGCCCAGGTCCAGCAGCACGTCCTGGAAGCCGCGCACGTCGCGGCCTTCGCGCTGGGTGCTTGCATCGAGCACCGGGTGCCGGATGGCGTCGGCGGCGCGGTCGGCGTCGGAAATCGGCCGGTCCAGCAGCGAAATCGCGTCGAAGCGCTCCAGGTAGGTCGTGTCCGGCAGCACCAGGTCGGCGTAGGCGACCATTTCGCTGGCGTAGGCGTCGGAATAGATGATCTTCGGGATGCGGTACTCGCCGGCCTCGTCCTTGTCGGTCAGCCAGCGCATGGTCTCGGCGGTGTTCATGGCCGAGTTCCAGCTCATGTTGGCCATGAACAGGAACAGCACGTCCACCGGCGCCGGGTCGGCGGCCCAGGCGTTGCGGATCACCGTGTGCAGCATGCCGTGCACGGCCAGGGGATAGCGCCAGGAATACGCGTGGTCGATGCGCCGCGGCTGGCCGTCGGCGTCCACCAGCAGGTCTTCGGGCCCGTGAATGAAGCCCAGCGGCGCGGCGTCGAGCGCGCCATTGGCCTGCCTCGTCTTGCCGGGCCGGTTGGCCGGCGGCACCGGCCGCGGGAAGGGCGGCTGGTAGCGGAAGCTGCCGGGCGTATCCACCGCGCCCAGCAGCAGCTGCAGCAGGTGCAGCGCCCGGCAGGTATGGAAGCCGTTGGAATGGGCGCTGATGCCGCGCATGGCGTGGAAGGACACGCCGCGGCCAACCATGCGTTCGTGGCGCACGCCGTGCACGTCGGTCCAGGGCTGCTCGATCACCACCGGTTCGTCGAAGGCGGCCGCGGCCAGCTCGCTCGCCAGCCGGCGGATGGTCGCCGCTGGCACGCCGCAGCGGTCCGCGACGGCGTCGGGCGAGTACTTCGGGTCCAGGTAACGTTCGGCGACGAGGTGGAACACCGGCACGGCCTGGCGGCCGTCGGGCAGGGTGAATTCACCAACAACCGCCGGGGAAAGGCCCGTGGCATCCGCAGGCGCCACGCCTTCCGTTCCCGCAGGCGCGCCAGCAGCCGGGGAACGGTTCCAACACAAGCCCCGCCCCTGTCCATTCCGCGCAAACAAGCCGTCGTCCGCCCCACCCGGATCGCGCACCACCAGCCAGTGCGCGTTGGTGTACCGAACTAGGTAGTCGAGGTCGACCTTGTCGGCCTTGAGCAGTTCATGGATCAGCGCGAACGCCAGCAGCCCGTCGGTGCCCGGCCGGATGCCCACCCATTCGTCGGCGATCGCCCCGTAGCCGCTGCGCACCGGGTTCACGGCCACGACCTTGGCGCCACGGCCCTTCATGTGGCCCAGGCCCAGCTTGATCGGGTTGGAATCGTGGTCTTCGGCCACGCCCCAGAGCATCAGGTACTTGCTGTGCTCCCAGTCGGGCTCGCCGAACTCCCAGAAGCTGCCGCCCAGCGTGTACAGCCCGCCGGCGGCCATGTTCACCGAACAAAAGCCGCCGTGCGCGGCGTAGTTGATGGTGCCGTACTGCTGCGCCCACCAGCCGGTCAGGGCCTGGCTCTGGTCGCGGCCGGTGAAGAAGGCCAGGCGGTCGGGGTCCCTGGCGCGGGTCTCGCGCAGCCAGCCGGCGGCCAGGTCCAGGGCTTCGTCCCATTCGATCTCGCGGAACTTGTTTTCGCCGCGTTCGCCCACCCGCAGCAGCGGCTTGTCCAGCCGCGCCGGCGAGTAGTGCTGCATGATGCCGGCCGATCCCTTGGCGCAAAGCACGCCGCGGTTCACCGGGTGCGCCGGGTTGCCTTCGATGTAGCGCACGCGGCCTTCGCGCAGGTGCACGTTGATGCCGCAGCGGCAGGCGCACATGTAGCAGGTGGTCTGGCGGACCTGGTCCCCCACCGGCTTTTGCAGATCGAGGACGGGCTCGTGCATGGCGCGCATTGTGCCGGTCGCGGGCGGCGGGTGCGAGGCCCGGCGCCCACGGTGGCGGGGCAGGGGCCGGAACTGCCATCCTAGGCGCCTTGCCGCCCACCGCCGGACCCGACCCCCATGGACCGCTACGAGCGCATCCTCGCCCTGCACCGCAGCCTCAAGACCGCCCGCTACCCGGTGCCGATCAAGCGCCTGATGGAAGAACTGGCCTGTTCGCGCGCCACGCTCTACCGCGACATCGCCTTCCTGCGCGACGCCCTGGGCGCGCCGGTGGAAAGCGAAGGCGAGGGCAGCATCCGCTACGACGAAAAGGAAGCCGAACGCTTCGAGCTTCCCGGCCTGTGGCTCAATTCCGACGAACTGCACGCCCTGCTGGCCGCGCACCAGCTGCTCGACCGCACCGGCCAGGGCGTGCTTTCCAGCGCGCTGGCGCCGCTCAAGGGCCGCATCGAGTCCCTGCTGGCCCAGCAGGCCGGCGGCAAGCGCTGGCCGGTCGAACGCGTGCGCGTCATCGCTTCGGGCGTGCGTCGCCGCGACGAACTGGCCTTCCGGCTGGTCGCCAGCGCGGTGCTCGAGCGCCGCCAGCTCGAGTTCGACTACCTGGCCCGGTCCACCAACGAACGCACCCATCGCAAGGTGTCGCCGCAGCGACTCACGCATTACAAGGACAACTGGTACCTCGACGCCTGGGACCACGACCGCGAAGGCCTGCGCAGCTTTTCCGTCGACCGGGTGCAGCACGCGCGCCTGCTCGACCCGGCCGCGCGCGACATCCTGGACGAGGAGCTCAACCAGCACCTGGCCTCGAGCTACGGCATCTTTTCAGGCGCCCCGAAGGGCATGGCCACCCTGGTCTTTTCGGCCAAGGCCGCGCGCTGGGTGGCCGACGAACACTGGCATTCCAAGCAGGAAGGTCGTTTCCTGCCCGACGGCCGCTACGAACTGAAACTGCCCTACAGCAACGCCAAGGAACTGCTGATGGACGTCATGCGCTACGGCGCCGATGCCGAAGTGATCGAGCCGCCGGCCCTGCGTGCCCAGGCGCGCACGATGCTGCAGCTGGCGCTGTCGGCGTATGAGCGCTGAGGCGTCCCGGCCAGCCGCGCCTGTGCGCGGCAAGCGCGTGGCGCTGGTGCTGGGCGCGGGCGGCGCCCGTGGCATCGCCCACGTCGGCGTCATCGAAGCCATCGAAGCGCGTGGCTACAAGATCGCCGGCATCGCCGGGTCGTCGATGGGTTCGCTGGTGGGCGGCATCTACGCCGCCGGCCGGCTGCAGGAATATTCCGACTGGGCCCGCGGCCTTCAGCGCGGCGACGTGCTGCGCCTGCTCGACTTCGTCTATGGCTTCCCGGGCCTGATCCGCGGCGACCGGGTCATCGGCGCCCTGCGCGAACTGGTCGGCGACCATCTCATCGAAGACCTGCCCATGCCCTACGTGGCCGTCGCCACCGACCTGGCCAGCCAGCGCGAAGTCTGGCTGACCCGCGGCAAGCTGTTCGACGCCATCCGCGCCTCCATCGCCATCCCGATGATCTTCACCCCGGCGCATGTCGACGGCCGCGAACTGGTGGACGGCGGCCTGCTGGCGCCGGTGCCTATCGCCGCCACCCGGCAAATGCGCGTGGACCGCGTGATCGCCGTGGACGTCAACGGCCCGGTGCCCTGGATGAACCCGGCGCTCGAACCCCGCCACGAAGAGATCCACGCCACCCATGGCGACGACGAGGAACCCGGGGACAACGGCGGCGGTGGCAGCCTGCGCGAACGCATGGCCTCGATCTGGGATGGCATCGCCTCGTCGGTGACGCCGTCCCGCCACGCCAGCGGGCACGAAAAGAGCCGCGGCGTGATGGACCTGATGTCGCGCTCGCTCGACACCATGCAGGCGCACATGTCGCGCGTGCAGCTGGCCCAGGACCCGCCGGACCTGCTTATCCAGATGTCGCGCGAGACCGCCAGCTTCTACGAGTTCTGGCGCGCCAGCGAACTGGTGGACGAAGGCCGCGCCGTGGCCGGAAAGGCGCTGGACGCGGCCGGCCTGTAAGCCCCCGCCGGTTTACTGGAAGCCCGGCTGCCCGACCTGTTCGGCCTTCTGCGGCACCTTCAGGATGGTTTCCGGGTCGTAGCCCCAGGCGGCGAAGCGCTGGCGCAGGTCCTGGTACAGGGCCTCGTCCATCACCGGCTTGCGCGAGAAGATCCAGGCCAGCTTGCGCTTGGGGTGGCCGATGAGCGCCCAGGAATAATCCGGCGCCACTTCCATCACCAGGTAGTCGGCTTTCACCAGCCCCCAGAAAAAGGCGATGCGCCACTGCGCATTGTTGGTGCCGGGCACGACCTCGGCGACGCCGTTCATGGACTTCTCGGGTTCGTCGAAGGCCTTGCGGTAGACGTAGGTGTTGGTGATGCGGCCGTCCTCGCGCAGCGTGTAGACGTCGGCGGCGGCAAGCTTGCCGCGTTCGGCGAAGTAGGGGACGTTGGCGATCACCCACCATCGGCCCATGTAGCGCTCGAGGTTGATGTTGGCGTCGGTGGTCAGGGGCGGCATGGTTCCTCCGGTGGCGGCGCAGGCGGCGAGCAGCAGCAGCGGCAGGATCAGGGCGAGACGGCGCATAGGCAGCTCCGTTCAGGGTTGTGACAGCCTATCGGGGCCGGGGCGAAGGGCGCGTCAATTCCGTCTCGGTCCCTGAGACAGGGGTTTGGGAGGCTTGCTCCACGCCAAACCTTGGAGCGTCCGATGCCCCGCCCCAGCACCTTCGCAAGCCGTCCCGAAGCCGCATTTCCCGTGCTTTCGCGCCTGCTCTGGCAGGCCCTGGCCCTGGGCGCGCTGGTTTCCCTGGCGCTGCTGGCGCTGCCGCTGGCGCCCGGCGGGGCAGCCACCTTCGGTTTCCTGCCCTTCTGGCTGCTTGCGGCGCCCGCCGCGGCCCTGCTCACGCTGCATCGCCGGTTCCTGGCGACGGCGTGGCGTGCGCACCTCGTCCGCGCCACGCCACGCCGCCGCCAGCGTTTTGGCGGCAGCCCGGTGCGCCGGTTTAGTCGCGCACGCCGAGGCGCTTCCTCTCAAGCCGCCTGAGAAACTCCCCCATGATCCGCCGGTACAGGTCTTCGCCCAGGTAGGCGTCCTCCACCCCGGCGTCGATGCTGGGGTTGTCGTTGACCTCGATGATCACCGTGCGGTCCTTCACCACCTTCAGGTCCACGCCGTAGAGGCCGTTGCCGATGGCGTTGCTGGCGCGCACGGCCAGGCGCACCACTTCCGACGGGGCCTCGCGCACCGGCAGGGTCTTGAAGCCGCCCGAGCGCACGGTGCCGGGCCTGGCGCCCGCCCTGGCCGCGTGGTCGTAGATCTGCCAGTGCCCGCGCGACATGAAGTACTGGCAGGCGTACAGCGGTTCGCCGTCCAGCACGCCGATGCGCCAGTCGAATTGAGTCGGCACGAACTCCTGCGCCAGCAGCAGCGCGGTCTGCTGGAACAGCTGGTCGGCCGCCAGCTTCAGCTGTTCCGGCGTTTCCACCTTGTGGATGCCGCGGGAAAAACTGCCGTCCGGGATCTTCAGCACCAGCGGCAGGCCCAGCAGGTCGGGCAGGGCGGCCAGCTTGCGGCTGTCGTCGCGGAACACGATCTCGGTGCGCGGCGTCGGCAGCTTGCGGCTGCGCAGGCGGTCGTGCAGGTAGATCTTGTTGGTGCAGCGCAGGATTGACTGCGGGTCGTCGATGACCACCATGTCCTCGCGCTCGGCCCGGTGGGCGAAGCGGTAGGTATGGTTGTCCACGGCCGTGGTCTCGCGGATGAACAGCGCGTCGTATTCGGCCAGGCGGGTGAAGTCGCGCCGGCCGATCGGGTCGACCTCGATGTCCAGTTCCTTGCCCGCCTCGATGAACTGCTTCAGGGCCCGCTTGTTCGAAGGCGGCATCGCTTCGTCCGGGTCCTGCAGCATCGCCAGGTCGTAGCGATACTTGCGGCGCGCCCGCGGCTTGCGCCACATCTTCTTGCTGAAGGCATCCAGCGCGTCGGCGAACGCCGTTTCCTGGTCGTCCGACAGCATGTGCAGGCTGGCCGGCTTGATCGCGGTGATCTGCCAGACCCGCTGGCGCTCGAACTCGATGCGCAGCACCGGGCAGGGGAAGGTTTCGAAGACCTGTTGGGCCAGGTCCTCGAGCGGCGCGTAGTGCGTGCGGCCGAAGTACACCAATAGGCCGAAGTCGCTGGCGTCGCGCGAACCTTCCGGCAGGAACTTGCCCAGCTGGGTGTTGAGGTCCTCGATGTCGATGCCGTACAGCGAGCGCCGGCGCAGGTCGTTGATGGTGCGCACGCTCGGGATCACCTTGTGCCCGCGCGCCTCGGCCAGCAGCGAAACGTAATAGCCGGTGCCCATGTACTTGTAGCTGCGGCACAGGTTGATCACCTGGGTGCGCTCGCCTTCGGCGGCGACTTCGCCACGCAGGTAGTCGGCGGCCGCCACCACGTTGTCGGACGGGTAGAACGCCCCCCAGTCGGAGGGTTTTTCAACAACGATGACGAGGCGGCTCATGGCGGCAGGCAGGGGGCGACGGCGCGAATCATGAGCCTTCCCCGCGCGCTTGGATAGACTGCCGCCATGCCCGCCCCCGCCCGCCTGCGCACCGCCCGACCCGCCGACCTGCCGGGGCTGCTGGCGCTGGAGGCCCGCTTCCCCGGCGACCGCCTTTCCGCCCGCCAGTTCCGCCATCACCTGGGCAACCCGCGGGCGCGCCTGCGCGTGGCCGTCGCCGGCGGTGCCGTGCTTGGTTACCACCTGGTCCTGCTGCGCCGGGGAAGCGGCCTGGCGCGGCTGTATTCGATCGCCGTGGACGAGGCCGCCCGGGGCCAGGGCCTGGGCCGGCGCCTGCTGGCCGACGCCGAGGCCCAGGCCCGCGCCGCCGGCTGCCGCGGCCTGCGCCTGGAGGTTCGCCAGGACAATGCCGCCGCCAATGCGCTTTACACGGCCGCCGGCTACCGGCCCCTGGCCGCCCTGCCGGGCTACTACGACGATGGCGCCCCCGGCTGGCGCTATGGCCGCGACTGGGCCCCGGCATGACTTCAGGCCTACGGCTCCTTAACGGGGCGCCGTGTTAGCGTCGAAGGTCGTTTCAACTACCGGGGACTTCCATGCGCTTTACCGCCCTAGCCTGGCTTGTCGCCGGCGCCCTTTCCGTGAACGCCTCCGCCGCCGAGCCTGCCGACATGAACAACGACCCATACCTGTGGCTCGAGGACGTCGAGGGCGAAAAGGCCCTGGACTGGGTCCGCGCCCGCAATGCCGTGTCCGAAAAGCAGCTGGCCGGGGATCCCGGCTTCGAACAGGTGCGCCAGGACCTGCTGGACATCCTCGATTCCGACGCCCGCATTCCCTACGTGTCCAAGCGCGGCGAGTACTACTACAACTTCTGGCGCGACAAGCTCAATCCGCAGGGCATCTGGCGCCGCACCACGCTGGCCGAATACCGCAAGGAAGACCCGAAGTGGGAAGTCCTGCTCGACATCGACGCCCTGGGCAAGGCCGAAGGCGTGAACTGGGTCTGGGGCGGCTCCGACTGCCTGCGCCCGGACTACGACCGCTGCCTGGTCAACCTTTCCCGCGGCGGCGCCGACGCCACAGTCACCCGTGAATTCGACGTCTCGGAGAAGGCCTTCGTCGAAGGCGGCTTCAGCCGCCCCGAGGCCAAGGGCAGCGTCGGCTGGATCGACGCCGACACCGTTTACGTCAGCACCGACTTCGGCGATGGCTCGATGACCGATTCGGGCTACCCGCGCGTGGTGAAGGAATGGAAGCGCGGCACGCTGATGTCCGAGGCCAGCGTGGTGTACGAAGGCGAAAAGACCGACATCGCGGTCGGCGCCTACCACGACGACACGCCCGGCTGGGAGCGCGACTTCGTCTATCGCGGCCTGACCTTCTACACCAACGAACTTTACCTGCGCAAAGACGGCGGCGAACTCGCCAAGCTCGACCTTCCCGACGGCTCCCAGAAGGGCGTTTTCCGCGAATGGCTGACCGTTGAACTACGCCAGCCCTGGGAAATCGCCGGCACCACGCATCCGGCCGGTTCGCTGCTGGCGATCAACTTCGATGAATTCATGAAGGGCAGCCGCGACTTCGAAGTCGTGTTCGCCCCGACCCAGAACAGCTCGCTGGCCAGCTCGGGCGCCACCAAGGACTACTACTTCATCAACGTCCTTGAAGACGTCAAGAACCGCATCTACGTGCTGACCCCGGGCAAGGACGGCTGGAAGCGCGAGCCGCTGGTGGGCGCGCCGGAGTTCGGTACCGTCAGCATCGGCGCGGTCGATCCGGACGAATCGAACGAATACTTCATGACCGTCGCCGACTACCTGACCCCGACCTCGCTGCTGATGGGCGAGATCGGCAAGCAGCCGGAAGTCCTGAAGCAGCTGCCGGCTTACTTCGACGCCGAGCCCTACCGCATCGAGCAGCACTTCGCCGCGAGCAAGGATGGCACCAAGGTTCCGTACTTCATGGTTTCGCGCAAGGACATCACGCTCGACGGCGACAACCCGACCCTGCTTTACGGTTACGGCGGCTTCGAGGTTTCCCTTACCCCGAACTATTCGGCCGGCGTCGGCAAGAACTGGCTGTCGCAGGGTGGCGTGTACGTGGTCGCCAACATCCGCGGCGGCGGCGAATACGGCCCGCGCTGGCACCAGGCGGCGCTGCGCGAGAACCGCAACAAGGCCTACGAAGACTTCGCGGCCGTGGCCCGGGACCTGATCGATCGCAAGGTCACCAAGCCGGCCCGCCTGGGCATCCAGGGCGGCAGCAACGGCGGCCTGCTGACGGGCAACATGATGGTGATGTACCCGGAGCTGTTCGGCGCCGTGGTCAGCCAGGTGCCGCTGCTGGACATGTACCGCTACGACAAGCTGCTGGCCGGCGCCTCCTGGGTGGCTGAATACGGCGACCCGGACGTGCCCTCGGACTGGGCGTTCCTGCGCAAGTATTCGCCCTACCAGAACGTGAAGAAGGGCGTTGATTACCCGCCGGTGCTGTTCACCACCTCCACCCGCGACGATCGCGTGCACCCCGGCCACGCCCGCAAGATGACCGCCCGCATGCTCGAGCAGGGCCACGACGTCACTTATTACGAAAACATCGAAGGTGGCCACGGCGGCGCCGCCAACAACGCCCAGTCGGCCTACATGGGCGCGCTGGCCTACACCTTCCTCAAGCAGCAGCTGTTCGGCGACAAATAACCGCGGCCAGGCCTGCGCTCCCGCGTCGGGAGCGCAGGCCCGGTCACGCGCTTACCAGCCCGCCTGCTGGAGCAGCAGTTCGGTCTTGGGATCGGCGGGTTTGGCGACCAGGCCGCCGCGGGGGTTCAGCGACACCTCGTAGGTGGCCCCGTCGATCATCGGCAGGTAGGCGGCGCTGCCCCAGCGGGCGTCCGCCACCGGCAGGCCGGCCAGCCAGCGCTGGCGGAATTCCCAGAAGTCCCAGCCTTCGCGCAGGTCGTGCACGCTGCGCTGGGCCACCAGCTCCTGCTTGGGGTCGCCGTAGCGGCCCGACAGGCGTTCGAAGCGGTAGACCGGGCGCATGCCGGCCAGTTGGCCGGGCAGGGTCCAGCGGATCACCCGCGCGTCGAGCTGCCATTCGTCGCCCAGGATCTCGAACTGGCGATCCGGCTGGCCCGGGCGCACCAGGGTGGCCTCGAAGCGCTGGCTGCCCAGCTGGCGCAGGCTGATCGTCGCCACCGGCACGTCGGCCGTCAGCCAGTGGTACTGGCGCAGCAAACCACCCAGGCCGGCCAGGAGCAGGGCCACCAGCAGCGCGAATGCGCCCAGGGCCCGGCCCAGGCCGCCCCGGCTGCCACGGCGGGTGCGGCGCGGCCGCATCCACGGCAGCAGGCCCAGCAGGGCCAGCAGGCCGGCGGCCAGCAACAACCAGTTCGAAAGCGACATCGCGCACTCCATTCGCCCAGGTCCTGCCGCGGACTATACTCGCCGCATGAAAACCGCCCGCTTAATGTTGCTGTTGCTCAGCCTCGTCCTGGTCGCCGCCTGCGGCAACAAGGGCGACCTGGTCCGTCCCGCTGCCACCGGGGCCGCCGCCGCGCCATGACCGGCGCCGCAAGCCTGCGCTTTTCCAAGATGCACGGGGCCGGCAACGATTTCGTCGTGCTCGACCTGCGCGGCGGTCTTCCGGCGCCGACCCCGGCGCTGGCCCGGGCCCTGGGCGATCGCCACACCGGCGTTGGTTTCGACCAGCTGCTCACCATCGAAGACCCCGCCCAGGCCGGCGCCGTGGCCCGCTATCGGATCTGGAACGCCGACGGGTCGGCCGCGCAGCAGTGCGGCAACGGCGCCCGCTGCGTCGCCGCCTGGCTGCAGCGCGACGGGGTGGCCAGCGAATCGATGTTCGTGCTTGAAGCCCCGCCGGGCCCGGTCGCGGTGCAGTCCCTGGGCGAGGGGCGCTACGCGCTGGCCCTGGGCGTGCCGCGTTTCGAACCCGCCGACCTGCCGTTCCGCGCCGAAGCGGCGCAGGACAGCTACCGGTTCACGTTGGGCGGCCAGGACGTGGTCTTTGGCATCGCCTCGATGGGCAACCCGCACGCGGTGGTCGAAGTGCCCGACGTGGACGCCGCCGACGTCGCGGGCCTCGGTCCCGCACTGCAGGCGCGCGCTGAATTTCCCGAGGGCGTGAACGTCGGCTTCGCCCAGGTGCTGGCACCCGACCGCATCCGCCTGCGCGTGTTCGAGCGCGGCGCCGGCGAAACCCTGGCCTGCGGCAGCGGCGCCTGTGCCGCCGTGGCCGTCCTGGCGCGGCGTGGCCGTATTGGCCGCCACGTGTTCGTCGAGCTGCCCGGCGGCACCCTTGAAATCACCTGGCCCGGCGATCAGTCGCCGGTCACCATGGCCGGACCCACCGCCTTCGTGTTCGAAGGCGACTTCCTGCTGGAGCAAGTCGAATGATCGAAGAAAAGAACGAGCGCCTGGGCGCCCACGAAGTCGCCGCCTTCCTGCGCCGGCATCCGAAGTTCCTGGGCCAGTTCCCGGACCTGGCCGTGTCGCTGCTGGTGCCCAAGGAAGAGGGGCAGGCGGCGTCGCTGGCCAGCTACCAGCTCGACGTGCTGCGCGACAAGAACCGCGAACTCACCCGGCGCCTGAACGAGCTGTTCGCCAACGCCCAGGAAAACGAGCGCCTGGCCGTGCGCACCCACCAGCTGTCGCTGGCGCTGATGCGCGCCCGCGGCAAGGCCGAGACCCTGCGCACGATGGTCGCGGTGCTGGGCGAAGACTTCCGCGGCGAAGACGTGCGCGTGGTGCTGTTCGAGGCCGTCGACGGCCTGCAGGCCGACTGGCTGCAGGTCATCCCGGAAAAGGACGCCGCGCTCAAGCCCTTCCGCGACTTCCTCGCCAGCGACGAGCCGCTGACCGGCCGCCTCAACCAGGACAAGCTGGCCCTGCTGTTCGGCGACGACCAGGCCCGCGCGGCCTCCGCGGTGCTGCTGGCGCTGCCGGGTTTTGGCCTGCTGGCGGTCGGCAGTTCCGACCCCAACCGCTTCTTCCCGGGCATGGGCACGCTGTTCCTGCGCCTGATGGCCGAATCGCTGGTGACGGCGCTGGGTCGCCCGCCCGCCGACTGACATGGCCCCCGACGCGCCGCTGCAGCCCGAGATCGACGCCTTCCTGGCCTGGCTCGCGGTCGAGCGGCGCATGTCGAAACACACGCTCGGCGCCTACCGCCTCGACCTGGCCGACCTGTCGGCCTGGATGCGCGACAACGGCATCACGTCCTGGGCCGGCCTGCGCCAGGAAGCCCTGCGTGGCTACGTGGCGGGTGCGCACCGGCGCGGGCTGTCGGGCAAGAGCCTGCAGCGCCGGCTTTCGGCGGTGCGCAGCCTCTACCGCTTCCTCAACCGCGAACACGGCACCCAGCTCAATCCCGCGCTGGGGCTGCGCGCGCCGAAGTCGCCGCGCAAGCTGCCGCAGGTGCTCGACCCCGACGAAGCCTCGCGCCTGGTCGAAGTGTCCACCGATGGCCCGCTGGGCCTGCGCGACCGGGCGATGCTTGAGCTGTTCTATTCCTCGGGCCTGCGCCTGTCCGAACTGTGCGGCCTGCACTGGGGCGGCCTGGACCTGGCCGATGGCCTGGTGACGGTGCTGGGCAAGGGCGAAAAAAGCCGCGTCGTGCCGGTCGGCAGTCACGCCCGCAAGGCGCTGGCCGAATGGAAAACGGCCTCGGCGCCGGACTCACCCGCGTCGCCGGTGTTCCCCGGCCGCCAGGGCGGGCCGATCAGTCCGCGCACGGTGCAGGTGCGGCTGCGCGCGCTGGCGATGCAGCAGGGCCTGTTCAAGCGCGTGCACCCGCACCTGCTGCGGCACAGCTTCGCCAGCCATGTGCTGGAATCGAGCGGCGACCTGCGCGGCGTCCAGGAACTGCTGGGCCACGCCGACATCGCCACCACCCAGGTCTATACCCACCTCGACTACCAGCACCTGGCCAAGGTCTACGACGCCGCCCACCCCCGCGCCCGCCGCAAGAAGGACGGTTGAAGGCGCCCGGAACCGCCCCCAACTGATGCCTGTCCCCCCACGGAACCGCCCATGGATCCCACCGTCTTCCACGCCACCACCATCCTTTCGGTCCGCCGCGGCGACCGCGTCGTCGTCGCCGGCGACGGCCAGGTCACCCTGGGCAATACCGTCATGAAGGCCAATGCCCGCAAGGTCCGCAAGCTGGCCGGCGGCAAGGTGGTCGCCGGCTTCGCCGGCGCCGCCGCCGACGCCTTCACGCTGTTTGAAATCTTCGAAGGCAAGCTTGACCAGAATGGTGGCCAGCTGGTGCGCGCCGCGGTCGAGATGGCCAAGGAATGGCGCACCGACCGCCGCCTGGGCAAGCTCGAGGCGCTGCTGGCGGTGGCCGACAAGGACACGTCGCTGGTGATTTCCGGCAACGGCGACGTCATCGAACCCGAGGACGGCATCGTGGCGATTGGGTCCGGCGGCCCCTTCGCGCTGGCGGCGGCGCGGGCGCTGTACGAGCACACCGAGCTCGACGCCCGCGCCATCGCACAAGCCGCGCTCGACGTCGCCGGCGACATCTGCATCTACACCAACCGCAACATCGTGATCGAGGAGCTGTGATGTCGGAGCTGACCCCCCGCGAGATCGTCGGCGAACTCGACCGCTACATCATCGGCCAGGCCGGCGCCAAGCGCGCCGTCGCCATCGCCCTGCGCAACCGCTGGCGGCGCATGCAGCTCGAGCCGGCCATGCGCGACGAGGTGATGCCCAAGAACATCCTGATGATCGGTCCCACCGGCGTCGGCAAGACCGAAATCGCCCGCCGCCTGGCGGCGCTGGCCAACGCGCCGTTCGTGAAGGTCGAGGCCACGCGCTTCACCGAGGTCGGCTACGTCGGCAAGGACGTCGAGCAGATCATCCGCGACCTGGCCGACATGGCGGTGAAGATGTTCCGCGAACAGGCCAAGCAGCGCGTGCACACCCAGGCCGAGGAACGCGCCGAAGACCGCATCCTCGACGCCCTGCTGCCCAAGCGCCGCGGCCCGGGCTTCGCCATCGAGGTCAACTCCGAAGGCGAGAACGAAACCCGCAACAAGCTGCGCCGGCAGCTGCGCCAGCGCGAGCTCGACGAGCGCGAGATCGAACTCGAACTGCAGCCGCCGATGGGCGCCGGCATGGACATCATGACCCCGCCGGGCATGGAGGAAATGGGCCAGCAGCTGCGCCAGATGTTCCAGTCCATGGGTGGCGCCAAGGCCCAGAAGCGCACGCTGGCGGTCAAGGCGGCGCTGCCGATGCTCGTCGAGGAAGAGGCCGGCAAGCTGGTCAACGAAGACGAAGTCCGCGCCCAGGCCATCACCGCCTGCGAACAGAACGGCATCGTCTTCATCGACGAGATCGACAAGGTCGCCAAGCGCCAGGACGTGCAGGGCGGCGACGTCAGCCGCGAAGGCGTGCAGCGCGACCTGCTGCCCCTGGTCGAAGGTTCGACCGTCAGCACCAAGTACGGTTCGATCAAGACCGACCACATCCTGTTCATCGCCTCGGGCGCCTTCCACGTGGCCAAGCCGTCCGACCTGATCCCGGAGCTGCAGGGCCGCTTCCCGATCCGCGTCGAGCTGGGCGCCCTGAGCCGCGACGACTTCAAGCGCATCCTCACCGAACCCAAGAATGCGCTGGTGCGCCAGTACATGGCGCTGCTGGCCACCGAGGGCGTGAACATCGGCTTCGATGAAAGCGCCGTCGACCGCCTGGCCGAAATCGCCTTCCTGATCAACGAACGCCAGGAAAACATCGGTGCCCGCCGCCTGCACACCGTGCTGGAAAAGCTGCTGGAAAAACTCAGCTTCGAAGCCCCCGACAAGGGCGGCCTGTCGCTGATGGTGGACAAGGCCATGGTCGACGAACAATTGGGCGACGCCGTCCAGGACCCCGACCTGAGCCGCTACATCCTCTGAAACCGGGGTCAGAGTCGAGTTTTCAATGCGAGGCGGGCCAATGACTGTCAGGTTTCCAGCGCAGGCGGTGTCTACCGCTTCAAGTGACCCTGGAACCCGACATGCCCGCCGTTTCCGCAGTCTCCAACCCGGCCGCCAACCGGCCGGCGCCGCGCCCCCGGCCGGTGCCTGAGCCCCGGCCGGCCGTGGCCCGCGCCGACGCCCCCCGCATCGAGGACGTGCTGCGCGAGCACGGCCCGATGCTGGCGCGCATCGCCGGCAGCTACGAAGCCGAACCCGCGCGCCGCGACGACCTTTTGCAGGAAATCAGCCTGGCCGTCTGGAAGGCGCTGCCGGCCTGGCGCGGCGACGCCTCCCTGCGCACCTTCGCCGCCCGGGTGGCGCACAACCGCGCCCTGGACCACCTGGCGAAGGAAAAACGCGCCCAGGGCGACGAACTGCACGACGAACACCCGGACCCAGTCGCCAACCCCTTCCGCCACGCCGAAGCCCACCAGCAGCGCAGCGACCTCGTCGCCGCCGTGCGCCGCCTGCCGCTGGGCCAGCGCCAGGTGGTGGTGCTGGCGCTGGAAGGGTTCTCGCAGCGAGAAATCGCCGACAGCCTGGGCCTGGAAGAAAACACGGTGACGCAGCGCCTTTCCCGCGCGCGCCGCCAATTGAACGAATGGCTGGGAGCCGGCGCATGAACGCAAACAAGGACTGGGACGCGCTGTCCGCCACCTGGCAGCAGCAGGACGCGCCGGCCATCGACGTCGAGGCGCTGCGCCGCGAAGCCAGCCGTCGGGGCCGCACCCTGCGCCGCACGGTCTGGCTGGAAACCGGGTTCACCGCCCTGGTCGTGCTGCTCTGTGTGCTGGTGGCGCTGGCGCCGGACAGCGATGGCTTCGAACGCGGCCTGTTCGGCGTCCTGGCGCTGCTGATGACGGCCTACCAGGCCTACATGGTCTGGCTGCGTCGCCGCGAGTGGAGCGAGGCCGGGCTCGACGCCACGGCCCTGCTGGACCTGGAACTGCGCCGCTGCGAAACCACCCTGTATTACTGGCGCTTCGGCATGTGGAGCGTGCTGGTGCTGTGGCTCGGGCTGTATGGCTTCTGGCTCTGGCTGTTGTCCCAGGACGGTGACCCCGGCCGCGCCGCGGGCCTGGTCGGCGGCCTGTACATCAACGTGCTGGTGATCCCGGCCATGGGCCTCTACGGCCTGTGGCGCAGCCGGCAGGCCCGCCAGCGCCGCGAACGCCTGCTCGCCCTGCGCGACCAGGCACGCGCACCCTAGAATGGCGCGATGAACCCGCCGCGCCCCACCGACATCGTGCTGCACAAGGCCTCGCACCTGCTCGAGGTCGCCTTCGACGACGGCCGCCGCTTCCGGCTGCCCTGCGAGTACCTGCGGGTCGAATCCCCCAGCGCCGAAGTCCAGGGCCACGGCCCCGGCCAGAAGGTGCTGGTGGCCGGAAAGCGCAACGTCAACATCCGCGCCATCGAACCGATCGGCCACTACGCCGTGCTGCTGCGCTTCGACGACGGCCACGAAAGCGGCCTCTACAGCTGGCGCCTGCTCGCCACCCTGGGCGAAGAACAGGACACGCGCTGGCCCGCCTACCTGGCCGCCCTGGAAGCCGCCGGCCTGTCGCGCTAAAGCAGCTCCAGCAGGCGCTCGGCCGGCCGGCCGATGACCGCGCGATCCCCCACTTCCAGCACCGGCCGTTCGATCAGTTTCGGATGCGCCGCCAGCAGCGCCGCCCATTCCGCCGCCGGGCGCTGGTCGCTTGCGGACAGCCCCAGGGCCTTCGCTTCGTCTTCCTTGAACCGCACCAGCTGCCGCGGGTCGCCGCCCAGCTTGGCCAGCAAGGCTTCGACCCCGGCCGGGGAGGGCGGCTGCCCCAGGTAATCGACCACCTCCGCCGCCACGCCCCGCTCCTGCAGCAGTTTCATGGCCTCGCGCGACTTGCTGCACCGCGGGTTATGCCAAATCCGAACCATCACACCCTCCTGAAAATGGGGTCAGAGAACATTAACGATTAAATCAGGTGCTTTAATCGTTAATGTTCTCTGACCCCATTTATACTGGGCGCATGGACGAGAAGAGCGGCGAGCAGACCACCCACTTCGGCTTTCGCGACGTGCCGGTGGGCGAAAAGAAGAAGCTGGTCGGGCAGGTCTTCAGCTCGGTCGCGCGCCAGTACGACCTGATGAACGACCTGATGTCCCTGGGCATCCACCGGGTCTGGAAGCGTTATTTCGTCGGCACCTCCGGGGTGAAGCGCGGCGATCGCGTGCTCGACCTGGCGGGTGGCACCGGCGACATCGCCGCCCTGCTGCACGAACGCGTCGGCGACACCGGCAGCGTGGTGCTGGGCGACATCAACGCACAAATGCTGGGCGTCGGCCGCGACCGCCTCACCGACCGCGGCCTGGTGCGCGGGCTGGAGTACGTGCAGCTCAACGCCGAAGCGCTGCCCTTCCCCGACGCCAGCTTCGACCTGGTCACGATTGCCTTCGGCCTGCGCAACGTCACCGAGAAGGCCAACGCGCTGAAGGAAATGCACCGCGTCCTGAAGGTCGGTGGCCGCGCCCTGGTGCTGGAGTTCTCGCAGGTGAAGCCGGAATGGTTCCGCCCGGTCTACGACTTCCATTCCTTCCAGGTGCTGCCGCGCCTGGGCAAGCTGTTCGCCAACGACGCCGACAGCTACCAGTACCTGGCCGAGTCCATCCGCAAGCACCCGCCGCAGGACGAACTCAAGGCCATGATGGAAACCGCCGGCTTCGGCCGCTGCGACTACCGCAACCTCAGCGCCGGCATCTGCGCCATCCACTCGGGCTACAAACTCTAGTCCGCGCGCACCCGCCAGGCTTCGGTCAGCGAAATCAGCCCCTGCCGGGCCAGGTTCACCGCCGCCTGGGTTAGCGGCACCATGCCTTCCTCCAGCGCCGTCGCGTGGATCTTGTCGGCTTCCGCGCCCGGCACGATCAGCGACTGGATGCGCGGCGTGATCACCATGAATTCGTACACCGCCCGGCGCTTGAACATGCCCAGGCCCTCGCAGTGCGAACAGCCGCGGCCG
Source organism: Arenimonas soli (assembly GCF_014643775.1). Taxonomy (GTDB): domain Bacteria; phylum Pseudomonadota; class Gammaproteobacteria; order Xanthomonadales; family Xanthomonadaceae; genus Arenimonas; species Arenimonas soli. Next base: position 30,617 of record NZ_BMKC01000002.1, on the reverse strand, counting down.
GCGTGGAAGACCTCTTCCGGCCCCACGCCCAGGCTTTCGCGGATATGCGGATCCACGTCCTCCACGTCCTTGCAGTGGGTGCAGGTCAGGCGCACCAGCCGCTGCGACATCACCGCCAGCAGCGAGGCGCGCAGCAGGTAGGCTTCCACGCCCAGGTCCAGCAGGCGGGTCACCGTCGTCGCGGCGGTGTTGGTGTGCAGCGTGGACAGCAGCAGGTGGCCGGTGAGCGCGCTTTCCACGGCGATGGCGGCGGTTTCGTGGTCGCGGATCTCGCCGACCATGATCACGTCCGGGTCGTGGCGCAGGAAGTTGCGCATCGCGCTGGCGAAGGTGAACTGCGCCGCGCGGTTGACCTGCATCTGCTGGATCTCGTCGATGTAGAACTCGACCGGGTCCTCGATGGTCAGGATATTGATGCGCTGCTTGCGCAGTTCCAGCAGCATCGCGTACAGGGTCGTCGACTTGCCGCAGCCGGTCGGCCCGGTGGTCAGGAACATGCCGTGGCTTCGCCCCATCACGTCTTCGATGCGGCGGCGGTCGTCGTCGGTCAGGCCCAACTGGTCCAGGTCCCACAGGCTTTCGTTGGTGTCGAGCAGGCGGATCACCACGCTTTCGCCATACACCGCCGGCAGCACCGAAATGCGCAGGTCCACTTCGCGGCCGTCGTCGAGCGTGAAGGTCGTGCGGCCGTCCTGGGGTTTGCGGTGTTCGGCCAGGTTCATCGAACCCAGCACCTTCACGCGGCTGGTGACGGCCGGGTGCAGGCTGCGCATCAGCCGGCGCACGGGCACCATTTCGTCGTCGATGCGGTAAAGCACGTCGGTGCCGTTCTCGCCAGGGCGCAGGTGGATGTCGGACGCGCGCCGGGCCACCGCGTCGGCGATCAGGCCGTGCACGATGCGCACCACCGGCTTTTCCCGGGACAGGCGCTGGGCCTCCTGTTCGCTGGTTTCCACGGCGGTGCCGGTGGGGTCCACGCCCAGCTGCCGGGCGATGTCCTGGTCCTCGACCCGGTCGTAGTGGCGGGCGATGGCCTCGCGGATCTCGCGCGGCGTCGCCAGCAGGGCGTGCACGCGCTGGCGCGACAGGAAATCCAGGGTGCTCAGGGCTTCATTGTTGCCCGGGTCCTCCATCGCCACCGCGACGCTGCCGCCGCGCACCAGCAGCGGCACCGCGCGCAGGCTGCGGGCCACTTCCGGGCGGATCAGGCGGGTGGCGGCCTGGTCGGGTGCCAGGTTCTCCAGGCGCACCAGGGGCACGCCCAGGGCCCGGGCCTTGTGGAAATGGGCCTCGGTGGTGTCGTCGCCCAGGGCCAGCCAGTCGTCGGGCTCCAGGCCCCCATCGTCGTGGTTCCACGGCGACCCGGTGGGCGAGGACTCCAGCCACTGGGCCAGCGCCCCGGGTTCGGTGATCAGGGTCGGGCTGCGCGGCGGGGCGGGGGTGGACATGGGCGGGCTCGGCAGGGGTCTGGACCCAGTATGCCGCGCCTCCCGGGAGGCTGGTTTGTCCCAGATCACGTTTGCCACCTGGGCCGGGAACCGGGTCCCGCCTGCGATAGAATCGGACGGTCCCGCCGTACGGAAACGCCCATGCGCCGCCTCAGCCTGATCCTTGCCCTGCTGCTGTCCCAGCCAGCCCTTGCCCAGGCGCCCGCCCAGGCCCCGGCCGAAGACGATCGCCGCAGCGATGAACATTCCTACGCCCAGCCCGACAAGGTGCGCATAGCGAACCTGGGGCTGGACCTGGCCGTTGATTTCGCCGACCGCCAGCTAGAAGGCCACGCCACGCTGGGCCTGGAGTGGGTGGACGAAGCGGCCCGCGAGCTGGTGCTCGACACCCGCGACCTGGCCATCGAACGCATCGAGGGCCGCAACGGCAGCCGCAAGTGGCGCGAACTCGAATTCGCCCTGGCCGAAGAAGACGAACGATTCGGCAGCAAGCTCACCATCACCCTGCCGCGCCAGTACGAACAGGTGCGCATCCACTACGCCACCTCGCCCGACGCCTCCGGCCTGCAGTGGCTGGCGCCCAGCATGACCTCGGGCGGCAGGACGCCGTTCATGTTCAGCCAGTCCCAGGCCATCCACGCCCGCAGCTGGGTGCCGCTGCAGGACACCCCGTCGGTGCGCTTCACCTACACCGCGCGCATCCGCACCCCGGCCGACGTGATGGCGCTGATGAGCGCCGACAACGACCCGCAGGCCGAGCGCGACGGCGACTACACCTTCACCATGCCCCAGGCCATCCCCAGCTACCTGATGGCGATCGCCGCCGGCGACCTGGTGTTCAAGCCCATCTCCGAACGCGCCGGCGTCTGGGCCGAACCGCAGGTCATCGACCGCGCGGTGAAGGAGTTCGAAGACACCGAGCGCATGATCCAGGTCACCGAGTCGCTGTACGGTCCCTACCGCTGGGGCCGGTACGACCTGCTGATCCTGCCGCCGTCGTTCCCGTTCGGCGGCATGGAAAACCCGCGTCTTAGCTTCATCACGCCGACCGTCATCGTCGGCGACAAGTCGCTGGTGTCGCTGATCGCGCACGAGCTGGCGCATTCGTGGTCGGGCAACCTGGTCACCAATGCCACCTGGAAGGACATGTGGCTCAACGAAGGCTTCACCAGCTACGTCGAGAACCGCATCGTCGAGGAACTGTTCGGCAAGGCCCGCGCCGACATGGAGTACACCATCAGCCGCAATGGCCTGCGCGAAGAGTTGAAGGAAGTGCCCGAGGCGCAGCAGGTGCTGATGCTGCCCGCGCGCGCTGGCTCCGACCCGGAAGAAGCGCTGGGCGCGGTGGCCTACGACAAGGGTGCCTGGTTCCTGCAGTTCCTTGAACAGCGTTTCGGTCGTGAAAACTTCGACGCCTTCCTGCGCGCCTGGTTCGACCAGCACGCCTTCCAGTCGGCCACCAGCGAACAGTTCCTGGCCTTCCTTGAAAGCGAGCTGATGGTCAAGCAGCCCGAAGCCGTCACCCGCGAGGAAGTGATGGCCTGGATGACCGCGCCCGGCATCCCCGAATTCGCGCCCCGCATCGACTCCCCGCGATTCGCCGCCGTCGACGCCGCGCGCGCCAGCTGGCTGGAAAGCCGCGAAGCCGCCCGCGACCTGCCCACGGCCGAGTGGACGACGCAGGAGTGGGTGTACTTCCTGGAAGGCATGCCAGAGTCGCTGGAGCCGGCGCAGATGGTCGAACTCGACCAGGCCTTCCGCTTCACCGGCACGTCCAACGGCGAACTGGCCCAGCGCTGGTACCCGCTGTCCGAGCGCAGCCAGTATTTCGAGGCGCGGCCGGCGATGTCGCTGTTCCTGCGCAAGATCGGCCGCCGCAAGCTGATCATGCCCACCTACGAAGCCCTGGTCGCCAGTGAAGAAGGCCTGGCCTTCGCCACGCAGGTTTACGAAATGTCCAAGGCCGGCTACCACCCGATCACCCGCGGGTCGGTGGAGTCGGTGCTGGCCAAGGCGCGCGACGCCGCGGACGCAGGAACCCAATGACGGCCGACCGCCCGGCCAGCTCGCGCAACAAGCTGCTGCTGGCCGGCGCCCTGGGCGTCACCATTGGCGCGCTGGGGCTTGCCGCCAGCGCGCCCGAACGCCTGCTGCAGGCCGAGTTCGCGCGCCAGCGCTGGCTGGCCGGTGCCGACCCGCTGGATTTCGAGGTGGCCGGCCACCGCTGGGCCAGCGTCGCGGCCGGCCCGCGCGATGCGCCGCTGCTGGTGCTGGTGCACGGCTTCACCGGCAGTAAGGAAAACTGGCTGCCGCTGATGCGCGAACTTTCGCGCACGCATCGCGTCATCGCGGTGGACCTGCCCGGCTGGGGCGAAAGCGACCGCCTGGCCGGCGCCGACTACGGCCCGGTTGCGCAGGCCGCGCGCCTGGCGGCCTTCATCAAGGCGCTGCCGCAGGCGCCGGAGTTGGTGGTGGGGCATTCCATGGGCGGGCAGATCGTCGGCCTGCTGGCATCGCGTCACCCGGAGGCTGCGCCGCGCATCGTGCTGATGTCTTCGGCCGGCGTGCGCTATGACGAAAACGCCTTCGCCAACGCCGTGCTGGCGGGCGACAACCCCTTTCAGGTGACCAACCGCGCCGAGCTCAAGCGTTACCTGGGCATCGTTTTCGCCGACCCGCCGTTCGTGCCCTGGCCGGCCAGCGAAGCCCTGGTGCGCCGCCGCCGCGCGGATGCCGATTTCGAACAGCGCGTGCTCGACGGCATCGGCCGCGGCCCGGACGCGTTCGCGCTGGAAGCCGAGCTGGGCAACATCAGCGCGCCGACACTCCTGCTGTGGTGCCGCGAAGACAAGGTGATCGACATCAGCGCCGCCGAGGTCTTCGCCCGCGGCCTGCCGGAAAGCCGCACCGTCATCCTCAGCGGCTGCGGCCACATGCCCATGATGGCCCAGCCCCGCCAGGTCGCCGAAGCCCTCACCGCCTTCGTGCAATAAATGGGGTCAGAGAACATTCTGGACCCCATTCTGGGGGCATGAAAAAGGCCGCCCGGAGGCGGCCTTTTTCGTGCAACGTCGCGGGCCTTATTCGGCAGCGCGCGACTCATCGCGGGCGGCCTTGAACGCATTGCCTTCCACGTAGTTCGGCCAGGCGTCGTTGCCTGCCAGTTCACGGCCAACGCCGTACAGCGCCTGCAGGTCCTGCACCACGCCGCGCAGGTCCCAGTTCGGGTCGTACTCGTCGGCGGCCTTGTGGTAGGCCACGGTCTGGTAGTTGGCCTGGATCTCGCGGCCGTACTCCTTGCCCTTCTCGACGTGGTCGATGCCGCCCTTGGCGTACAGCGCCGGCACGCCGTACTTGGCGAAGCTGAAGTGGTCGGAGCGGAAGAAGAAGCCCTTCTCGACGCCGTCCTCTTCGACCAGCACGCGGCCCTGGGCTTCGGCGATCGGGCGCAGCACGTCGTCGAGTTCGCTGTTGCCCAGGCCGATGACCACGAAGTCCTTGGTCGGGCCGACGACGGACATCGCGTCCAGGTTCACCACCGCCACCGTGTCCTTGAGTGGGATCACCGGGTTGGCGGCGTAGTACTTCGAACCCAGCAGGCCCGACTCTTCCAGGGTCACCAGCAGGAACACCACCGAACGCGCCGGCTTCGGGTCCTGCACGGTGAAGGCTTCGGCGATCTCCAGCACGCCGGCGACGCCGGTGGCGTTGTCGATGGCGCCGTTGTAGATGTGGTCCTCGCCTTCTGAACCGGCCGACACCGCGGTGCCGTCACCGCCGTGGGTCGCGCTGTGGTCGCCCAGGTGGTCCCAGTGCGCGGTGTAGACGATGGCCTCGTCCGGACGCTCGGTGCCCGGCAGCATGGCCAGGATGTTGCGCGAGCTGCCTTCCTTGATGCTGGAATTGAGCGTGGCGCTGAAGGTGGCGTCACCCAGGGCGACGCCGCGGAAGCCCTGCTTGTTGGCGGCGGTGCGCTGCGCGGCCAGGTCCAGGCCCGCGTCGGCGAACAGCTGCTCGGCCACTTCGCCGGTGATCCAGCCCTGCATCGGCAGGCGCGGCTCGGGATCGGCCGACACCGGCAGGTCGTACTGCGCGCCCGACCAGCTGTTCTTCACCACGTCCCAGCCATAACCGGCACCGGCGTCGTCATGGATGACCAGCGCGGCGGCGGCACCCTGGCGGGCGGCTTCTTCGTACTTGTAGGACCAGCGGCCGTAGTAGGTCATCTTCTTGCCGGCGAACAGTTCTTCGTCGCCGACGTGGAAGCCCGGGTCGTTGACCAGCATGACCACGGTCTTGCCCTTGACATCCAGGCCTTCGTAGTCGTTCCAGCCGGCTTCCGGCGCGTTCACGCCGTAACCCACGAACACCATCTCGCTGGCTTCGACGGAAACTTCGGGCTTGGCGGTACGCGTGCCCAGGGCCATCTGGGTGCCGAAGGCCAGCGGGCGGTCTTCACCACCCAGGGTGATCTTCGCGCTGGACGTGGATTCGTCCGCGGTGGTTTCCACCATCGCCACGTCCTGGAACCAGCTGTCGCCGTTGCCCGGCTGCAGGCCCAGGCGCTCGAACTGCGCCACCAGGTAATCGGCGGTCATCTGCTCGCCCTCGGTGCCCGGGGCGCGGCCACCGAACTCATCCGAAGAAAGCACCTTCACGTGGGCCGCGAAGTCCTCGGCGGAAATTTCGGGGCCAAAGCCGTGGTCGACCGACGGTGCGGCGCTGGCGACCGGGGCGACCGTGGTGCCGGCCTCGTCCGCCGGTTCCGACGACGGACTGCAGGCCGACAGGGCCAGCGCCGCGGCGGCAAAGAGCAGGGTGTGTTTCATGCGTGGGGTCTCCAGCTGAACGGAAACCCCGATTCTAGCGCCATCCCGCGTTAAGGAAATCAGTCGGCCCGCGGTGCGTCGGGGCCGTCGATCATCTTCGGCGAAACGCCGGACTGCTTGCCGACCTTGGCGTCCGGGTGCACGTACAGCTCCACTTCGTGTTCGAACACCATTTCGCCGCCCACCACCGAACCGGCGCCGATGATGATCCGCGGCATGCGCTTGCGCTTGCTCGACCACCAGCTGCTGCTGGGCTTCTCGACACGCAGGTCGCCGCGCACGGTGGAACCCTCGAGCGTGATGTCGCCGTGCGTGGTCACCACCTCGCCGCCCACTCGGGCGCGGTCGAAGTACATGGCGCCGTTGACGTTCTCGACGTTGCCGCCGATTTCGGTGCCGGCTTCGACGCGCACGCCCCCGTTGACCGCCTCCACGTCGCCTTCGATCCGGACATCGCGGCCCAGCCTGACGCCGCCGTTGACCACGTCGATCTCGCCGGCGCTGGCGCCGTCCTCGAGGCGGATGCCGCCGTTTACGGTCTCGGCAGCGCCGACGCGGGCCTTGGCCTTGACGGTGATGCCGCCGTTGACCGTTTCAGCCTCCCGCACCGTGGCGCCTTCCCGGATCGTGATGCCGCCGTTGAGGGTCGAAAGCGAGCCGTATTCGCCATCAGCCTCGGCGGTGACGCTGCCGTTCATCTTTTCGATGTCCTGTTCGGCGAAGGCGGGTGCGGCGGCCAGGGCCAGTGACAGGGGAATCAGGGCGGCGAGGGGACGAATGCGCATGGCGTGGCTCCTTGGAAAGTACCGGGTCTGATGCATCCCCCGGGCGGGGGGTTTAAATGTCCGACAGGCCGACTATCCGCTCCGGCGCTACAATTCGCCCGTGCCACACGTCCCGGAGTCCGCCTTGCCTGCCCCCAACCGCCCCAAGCCCCTGCTGCTGCTGATCCTCGACGGCTGGGGCCACCGCGACGACCCCGCCGACAACGCCCTGGCCCAGGCCCGGCTGCCCAACTGGCGCCGCCTGCTGGCCGATTGCCCGCACACCCTGGTGCACACCGAGGGCAAGCACGTGGGCCTGCCCGAGGGCCAGATGGGCAATTCCGAAGTCGGCCACATGAACATCGGCGCCGGCCGCATCGTCTACCAGGACCTGACCCGCGTGGACGCCGCCATCGAGGACGGCAGCTTCTTCGCCAATGCCGAACTGGTCGCCGCCTGCCGCGCCGCCAAGGCCGCCGCCGGCACCCTGCACCTGTTCGGCCTGCTGTCGCCGGGCGGCGTGCACAGCCACGAAGACCACCTGTTCGCCATGGTCGAACTGGCCCGCCGCGAAGGCGTGGCCGACATCGCCGTGCACGCCTTCCTGGACGGCCGCGACATGCCGCCGCGTTCGGCCGAGCCCAGCCTGCAGCGCCTGCACGCCCTGTGCGACGAAGGCGACGTGCGCGTGGCCACGGTCATCGGGCGTTATTACGCCATGGACCGCGACAAGCGCTGGGACCGGCTTGAACGCGCCTGGAAGGCCATCGTCGAAGCCGACGCCGACGACACTGCGTCCGACGCCGTCACCGCGCTGCAGGTCGCCTACGGGCGCGACGAAAACGACGAATTCGTGCTGCCCACCGTCATCCGTGGCCACCACCCGATGCGCGACGGCGACGCCGTGGTGTTCATGAATTTCCGCGCCGACCGCGCCCGCCAGCTTACGTCCGCCTTCGTCGACCCTGCCTTCGACGGCTTCGCGCGCCGCGTGCCCAAACTCGGCCGTTTCGTCTGCCTCACCGAATACGACGCCAAACTGCCGGCCCCGGTCGCCTTCGGCGCCGAAGACCTGAAAAACACCCTGGGCGAAGTGCTGGCCGCCAACGGCCTGAGCCAGCTGCGCATCGCCGAAACCGAAAAGTACGCCCACGTCACCTTCTTCATGAGCGGCGGCAAGGAAACCGTGGTCGAAGGCGAAGAACGCGCGCTGATCCCGTCGCCGAAAGTCGCCACCTACGACCTGCAGCCGGAGATGAGCCTGCCCCAGCTCACCGCGCGCCTGACCGACGACATCCGCGCGCGCAGCCACGACGTGATCATCTGCAACATCGCCAACCCCGACATGGTCGGCCACAGCGGCATCTTGGCCGCCGCCATCCAGGCCGCCGAAGCCGTCGACCACGCCCTGGGCGCGATCCGCGCCGCGCTGGCTGAAGTCGGCGGCGAGATGATCGTCACCGCCGACCACGGCAACCTGGAAATGATGCGCGACCCGGACACCGGCCAGCCGCACACCTCGCACACCGTCGGCCCGGTGCCCTTCGTTTACTGCGGCCGCAAGGCACGCCTGCGCGACGGCGGCGCCCTGCGCGACATCGCGCCCACGATGCTGGCCCTGCTGGGCTTGGCCAGGCCGGCCGAGATGAGCGGTCGGCCGCTGGTGGAGCTGGTTTGATCCGTCGCCTGGTGCTGGCCGCCTGCCTGGCGGCGGCGGCCCTGCCCGCCGCCGCCCAGCCGGCCGAGCGCGAAAAGAAGGAAGCCGCCGCCGAACAGCAGCTCCAGGCGCTGCGCCAGCAGATCAAGGCCATCACCGCCGAACAGCGAAAGCTCGACGGCGAACGCAGCGAAGCCAGCAAGGCCCTGCGCGAGGCCGACGCCCAGGTGGGCGACGCCGTGCGCGCCCTGCGCCGCACCGAAGCCGGCATCGCCACCACCGAAATCGAACTGCGCGACCTGCAGGCGCAGCAGGCCCGGCTGGAAGCCGGCCTGTCCGAACAGCGCGAAGCCCTGGCGGCGCTGGTGCGCTCGGCCTATGCCCTGGGGCGCCACGAACAGCTCAAGCTGCTGCTGGCCCAGGACCGCATGGCCGACCTGGCCCGGGTACTGGCCTACCACCGCTATTTCCAGGCCGACCGCCAGGAACGCATCGCCGGCCTGCTGGACGAACTGCAGGCCCTGGCCACCGTCGCCCAGCGCATCCAGGACCAGCGCGACGTGCTGGCCGCCGCCCTGGCCCAGCAGCAGGCCGACCTGGCCGCGCTGGAAGGCCAGCGCGCCGAGCGCGCCAAGGTGCTGGCCACGCTCGAATCGGGCTTCAAGGACCGGGCCGCGCGCCTGGCGGCCCTGGGCCGCGACGAAAAGACCGTGCTCAAGCTGCTTGAACAGCTGCGCGACGCCGTCGCCGACATCCCCCGCCAGGTGGACGATACCCGGCCCTTCGCGGGCCGCCGCGGCCAGCTGGGGCGGCCGCTGGCCGGCAGCGTGCTGGCGGCCTTCGGCGGCAAGCTGCCCGACGGCCGCGGCAGTGACGGCTGGCTGGTCGCCGGCACCGCGGGGGCCGAAGTCAGGGCCGTGGCGCCCGGCCGGGTGGCCTTTTCCGATTGGCTCAAGGGCTATGGCCTGCTGGTCATCGTCGACCACGGCGACGGCTGGATGAGCCTGTACGCCTTCAACGACGCCCTGCTCAAGGACGTCGGCGACTGGGTCCGCGCCGGCGACCCGCTGGCCACCGTCGGCAGCTCCGGCGGCCAGGGCCGCCCGGCCCTGTACTTCGAACTGCGCCGCAATGGCCAGCCCCAGGATCCCAAGCCCTGGTTCAAACCCTGACCCACATCGCCCTGCCGGGCGCATAATCCCCCCATGCGCCAACTACTTGCCTTCGTTTTCGCCCTGCTGCCCGCCCTGACCCTCGCCCAGGCGCCGGTGTCCGTGCCCGCCCCCGTGGACGCCACCGACCCGGTCATGGCCGAAACCCTGCCCACCGACGTGCCGCTGGCCGAGATCCGCCGCTACGTGTCGGTCTACAACGCGGTCAAGGACGCCTACGTCGAACCGGTGGACGACAAGCAGCTTATGAAGTCCGCGCTGCGCGGCCTGCTGTCCGACCTCGACCCGCACAGCGCATACCTGGACAAGGACGAGGCCGAGGCCCTGCTAGACGACACCCGCGGCGAGTACGTCGGCATCGGCGTGGAAACCGAACGCCGTCCCGACGACACCCTGCTGGTGGTGGCGCCCATCGACGGCACGCCCGCGCACCGCGCCGGCCTTCGTGCCGGCGATGTCATCGTCGCCATCGACGGCGAACCCCTGAGCGGCAACGCCAAGCCGCACCACGACCTGCGCGGCGAAGCCGGAGAGCCGGTCACCATCACCATCACCCGCGTGGGCGAGATCGAGCCACGCGACATGACCATCGTGCGCGAAGCCATCCGCGTCACCTCGGTCACCAGCCGCCTGCTCGAGCCCGGTTACGCCTACCTGCGCATCAGCACCTTCCAGACCGACACCGGCCCGCAGGTGCGCCGCCAGCTGCGCAAGCTGGCCGAAGAGGCGGAAGGGTCGATGAGTGGCCTGGTGCTGGACCTGCGCTCCAACCCGGGCGGCCTGCTCAGCGCCGCGGTCGAAGCTGCCGACGCACTGCTCGACGACGGCCTGATCGTGCGCACGCAGGGCCGCCTGCCGTATTCGAACGCCAGCTTCCACGCCAAGCCCGGCGACCTGCTTGAAGGCGCCCCGGTCATCGTGCTGGTGGACACCGGCACCGCCAGCGCCGCCGAGGTCCTGGCCGGCGCGCTGCGCGACCACGGCCGCGCCAGCGTCATGGGTTCACGCACCTATGGCAAGGGCTCGGTGCAGACGGTGGTGCCGCTGGACAACGGCGATTCCATCAAGCTCACCACCGCGCGTTATTACACGCCCAGCGGTATTTCGATCCAGGCCCGCGGCATCCTTCCGGACATCGTGTTGCGCGGCGAAGCCGCCCGCGGCATGCGCGAACAGGACCTGGCCGGCCACCTGGCCGGCGAAGCCGAAGCCAAGGCCAAGGCCGGCGAGCTGATAGAAGGCGACAGCGCCATCAGCCGCGCGCTCGACGCGCTCAAGGCCGGCACCGCCACGGCCCGCGCGCGCCGCCGCTTCTAGGCGCTCAGGCCGCGCGCGGCGCGGCGACCATCAGCAGCGACAGCGGCCGGCCCGTGTTCGGGTCGGGCGGCTCGCGCAGGCTTTCCAGCCCCAGCCCGGCGTCGCCCAGGTCGGCGACCCAGCGCGCCAGCGTGCGGAAATACCAGGGCATCGCTTCCTTGAATTGACCGGCACCGAAGGCGGCGAAGGTTTCGCTGCGCCAGCCGTCCGCGTACTCGCCGTCGCCGCAGGCGACCCACGGATGCATGGTGTGCACCACCAGCCGGCCCGTGGGCGAAAGCCGCCGTCGCAGCCCCGCCAGCAGCGGTGTGATGTCTTCGCCAAGCAGGGCGAAGTTGCAGGCGATGGCATCGAAGGGCCCGGGCAGGGTGTTGCTTCCCGCCAGCGTGGCGTAGTCCGTCACGGTGAAATCGCCGCCACCGGCCTCGCGCGCCGCGGCCACCAGCGGCGGCGACGCATCGATGCCCGTGCACGCGACCCCGCGTCCGGAGAACGCGCGGCACAGCCAGCCTTCGCCGCAGCCCACGTCCAGCAGCGTGGCCGGGGCGAGTTCCGCAATCGCCGCCACGACCGCGGCATTGGTGCCCAGGCGCCGGCTTTCGATGCCATCGCTGCGCACCAGGTGCGTCCAGGCGTCGGCGTTGGCCAGCCAGCTGCGGGTGATGGCCTCGTCCTTCATGCCCGGTGCTTCAGTGCGGGCCGGACGCGTTCTCGAGGATCGGCTGCTGCTGGCGCAGCCAGTCGTTGGCCAGCTCGCTCCAGGGCCAGATGCCCTCGACCGTCGGGTACACCAGCTGCAGCATCTTGAAGCGCGGCCCGTCGTGCAGCCAGACATTGAAGCCGAACAGCGCCTCGTGGTGCGAAGGGTCCACCGGGCGCAGCACGCAGTCGGTGTCCTTGATGAAACCCTGCAGCACCTGGCCGGCCTCGAAGCGTTCGCCTTCGCGCACGCGCTTGTTGTAGTGGTGCAGCAGCCGGTGCGCCGCCGGCGCCGGTTGCCCGAAGATGCAGACGTCGGGGCTGTCGGACGTGCGGCCGATGCCCACGCTGTAGGCGAACGACGGGTGCGGGCCGTTGCCCTGCACCTGGATCACGTGGCAGCCGTACTTGCGGATGTCTTCAACGATGCGTGCCTGGGCGGCGGCGAGGTCCATCAACGTTTCCTGCCTGTCTGGGGCGCACAGGTTAGCGGATGCGGCTCAGCGGCGGAAACGCACCACCAGCGCCACGCCGCCGACGATGGCCAGCGCCGCCAGCGCCAGCCGCAGCGTGGCCGGTTCGCCCAGCCAGGCCACGCCGGCCAGCGCCACCAGCAGCGGCACGCCCAGCTGCAGCGTGGCGGCCGTGCTGGCCCGCAGCGCGGGCAGGGCGGTGTACCAGATCGCGTAGCCCAGGCCAGAGGCCAGCGCGCCGGACGCCAGCGCATAAGCGACGCCGGCGGCATCCATCCGGGTGCCGTCGCGCATCAGCAGCCAGAACACCGCCGCGAACGGCAGGCAGCGCAGGAAGTTGCCCGCCGTCACCCGGATGGCGTCACCGCCGCCCTGGCCGCGCAGCGAATACACGCCCCAGGCGATGCCCGCGACCACCATCAGCGCCGACGGGCCCGGGGGCGGTGCGGTCAGGCCCGGCAGCAGCAGGCCCGTCAGCCCGACCACCGCCAGGGCCAGGCCCAGCCACTGCCAGGCCGCCAGTCGCTCGCCGCGCCACAGGCCGCGGCCGATCATCGTCACTTGAACAGCGCCGAACAGCAGCAGGGCACCGGCGCCCGCCTCGAGCTGCACGTAGGCCAGAGAAAACAAGGCCGCATAGGCGAACAGGGCCAGCGCCGACGCCCAGTTTCCCCGGCCGTTCGCATCCTTCCGGAAGCGGGTGGCCAGCAGCCAGAGCACCAGCGCGCCGGAAGCCAGCCGCAGCGCCGTGAAGCTGGCCGGATCCATGCCGCCCTCGCGCAGGGCCAGCCGCGCCAGCACCGAATTGCCGGCGAAGGCCAGCAGCGCCAGGGTGACGGCGATGGCCAGGCGCGGGCCGCGCAGGAGGGGGGCGGCGGTCATCGCTCTTGAATGGCTCGTGGGTTCCACACGGCGGGCGCGACGGCGAAGATCACCAGTGACGCCAGGTACACGCTGCCCGAAACCGGGTCACGCGAGGCGATGTACTCGGCCGGCGATCCCGGGCCCAGAATCCAGGCCAGCAGCAGTTCCGCCGCGGCCAGCAGCGCGAATGCGAACAGCCCGGCCAGCAGGCGCGACCCCCGGCCCAGGTCGGCATGGCGCTTGGCCAGACGCCACGACGCCCAGGCGATGACCGCCAGCATCACCGGCATCTCCATCAACTCGGCCGTGCGCACGCCGAAGCGCGGCACCAACAGGGGAAGCCGGATGAACGCCAGCGCGAAACCGGCGCCGAAGACGATCAGGAAATAGGTCAAACCGGGTTTCAGTATCCTCAACAAGCCCAACGCTCCTGCACGTCAAAGACTCCGGCCCGTCGCATTTCGATAAGCAAGCAGCAATCGCGACATGTGCTTGCGCTCCAGCACCAGGCGCTTGGTCAGCCCCCAGGGACTGCGACCGCGCTGGTACTTGAAATCAACCCAGCCGGTCCGGGGGCTTGCGTGCCGGAAAGTTTCCCAGACCATGGGCAGGTACTCGTCCTCCAGGACCAGGCCGACGATGTGCCTGACGCTGACCCGCTCGGGATCACCGCGCTTGAGCCGGTAGGTGATGTAAACCGTGCGGTGCCGGCAGGCCCTGCAGGTGCGGCGCAGCAGCGCCTGGTCCCAGCCACTGGGCGCCAGCTCATCGCGGATGAAGGCGGCAACGCTCCGGGACCCGCACGCGGCAAGCCAGGCGGGCCGGTCGCCGCAGGCGGTGCACTGCCACCCGTACCTGGCTGCCATTGGATTTCCTGCCTGCGGTGGTCTGCGGGATGTTACGCGAGAAGGCTCGGCGGCCCCTCGCCACGTCGACGGCTACGCCCTGATCTCCAAAGTCATGCTGCCCAGCCTGGCCCCGCGGGCGATCCAGCAACTTACCCGGACGTCCTTGCCGTCTTCCAGCCGAAGCCTGCCGTCGACGAACAGCGTGTTGCCGCGGCTCTTGTGCGACGCCGACCATTGATAGGTGGTCACGTCCTGCGCCTTGAAGTAGGCCTGGGCAGCCTCGCGGCAGGGGACCACCAGCAGGCTGGCTTCGCGGACGATCACCTGCTCCCGGGGGATCTCATGCGGGGCAGGGGCAAGGGCAAGAAGAGTGCTTAACAGCAGGCTCATGGTTCCTCCTTGGCGACCAGCGTTTGGCAACCCGGCCGGTGGCGGTCGGATTCAGGGTAACCGCAACCGCCCACCCTGTTCGGAACGGCGACTTAACGCGGCCTTGGCTCGCGACCTGCGCCAGCCTCCCGCCATCCACGGCCGCTCCGGGAAACCACGCGACGCTATAGGCCACGCACCCGGCACGCCACCAGCAGCAGGCCAAAGCCAATAATCCAGGACTCAGGTTTCGTCGGGGCGCTTGCTGAGAGCGAGCACGAGTTCCCGCTGCCCGGAAAGCCCGAGCTTCTTCCAACTCCTGGCGGGCGGGGAGGCGGAGAGAATCCGGCCGCCGGAAACGAAGAAAATGTAGCTCCCGCCAACTTCGACCTGATCGTCCCAGAAAGCCTCGTTGCCAAAGCAACCGGCGATCTGATGGTGAAGCCTGGCGCTGAGCGAAAGGGCGGTGCCCGCCACGGGCGTGCCCACCAGCGCCTCGACTATTTCAACCTCCACCGCTGACATGCGCTCACCCGGGCCGGGAGTTTCCGGACCCGCCTGGATGGAGGTCACCTTGCCGATGAAGACCTGGTCAGACCTGCCCAATGCATCGCGGGTCAGCGCCCGTTCTTCCTGCATCGCATTGACGTAGTAGGCGTTGTCGGGCGGCAGTTCGCATGCGAACGCCAACCGGCTGCACAACAGTCCCAGGAAACAACACAGAGTGATGGAGGTTTTCATGAGGATCGGCACCTTGGGCCAGGCCGCGCCGAAGGCGTCGGCCCTGGGTAATGGTCCGGCGGCCTGACGAAGCTAGTGGCAGGCTGAAATCGAAACGTCCCCGCCAACATAGCCCGACTCCGTCCGGACGAACTGGTGAACCGTTGCACCACAGGTTCCCGTGGGGGCGGGGCCCTTGTTGTAGGTGCAAAGGTACAGGTCGCCGTCGGCAGAGCGAAGCCAAACGCTACTGACCTTTTGGTCGTCCACGGCGGAGGGAAACCGGGCGCGTAGCGTGGCCAGAAGATCGGGCGCCTCCGGCGGCGCGGACGTCAGCACCGAAAGCCCCTGGCCATCGTGGTCGCAAAGTCTCCCGGGCGTGGATGCGCACCCCCCTGCGGTGAACAGGAGCAAGGCAATGGTTGTCTTGTGCATATGGCCTGGATGATTGTTCCGACCCAGGAAGCGGGTCCGGAATCCACCCTTTCCTCGTAAGTGTCAGATTGCGTTTGGCTGCCGGCTGCGATAGCGGCCAGCAAGCCACCCTACAGCGAAAGCGAGCAGGAAAAACTGCAGGAACATGATGCCGTGAAACAGCCAGGCGGCCGGCTCTTCCGTATTGCCTGACAGCAGGGCGGCACCACGAAAGGGAAGGTAGAACGCCGGCCCGATCCAGTCGAGAACGCCATACATCTGCTGCCTGGCGACGAAGATGACTGCCAGGGCGAGCGCAGAACCTACCAGCACCGACTCGATCAAGGGACGCTTCCAGCTTTTCATGACTTCTCCCGGCAAGGCCGAACACAGTGAGTCAAGCGCCGCCCCCGGCGCCCGCTTGAATAATTGCCCAGGCGGCATGGCCACGAAGTACCGCCCACAGGACCAGCCCGCCGAGAACGACGGATGCGACACCGACCAGGGGTAGGAACCGCAAAGCCTCCGGTACGGCGTGCCGGGCGAACCGATGATGCCAGCGCCAGGGGATCAGCAGCAGGACTGCCGTCGTGGCGACCAGTACCCAACCGAAGACGCTGAAAGCGCCGGGCCAAAGCACGTAGGGAGCTGCCAGGAGGAAGGCGCCACCCACGACAAAGCGGATGGCGAGCTCCGCGTAGTGTTTGCCCGGGCTGCCGGCAAACCCAAGGAGGAAACGACTCGCGCCGGCGGGTGCCACCAGGGACGCCGCGCCGAGGGTGATGAAGAACAGGGCGGCCAGTGCCACCACGGCCAGCGGGACTGCCTGGGTCATCCATCGGTCTCCGAGTACGCTTTCGTCTGCTTTCGGAGGGCTGAAACCGCATCCCAGTCCCCGGCCCGTACTGCAACTCTGACTAAGGGGAAGCACGCATGGCAAGGGGCTCGCCGGCGGCGGCCCGATGGCCGTAGCTGAGCACACGAGTAACCTGCCAAACGCCGTCCTTGTGCCGCCAGATCATCGTGAAGTCGGCCATCCCCTCGCACTTTCCGCTCGCGAACTGGCAGAAGCGGTGTGAGCCCTGGGAGATGGCCCCGAAGTCCTTGATCGGGTGGACCTGAAGGGTGTCGGGAACCAGCTCCCGGCTGAAGTGCCCGCACACGTGCTTCTCAGTGTTGGCCAGCATCTCGTCTCGGGTCCACGTGACGCCGCCCGTATCGTGATAGAACTCCACATCTTCGGCGAAGTAGCCCGCGTGCTTTTCGAGCTGTGCCGGCTCGCTGCAGCGGTTGAAGGCATCGAATGCCGTCGAATCCAGGGCCGCAATCGTTTCGTAAAGCGATTCCGCTGCCGAGGCGTCGGGATCCCCTGCGCCGGACGCGGCAACGGGAATTGCAAACACTGTGGCCACGAGGGCCGTAAGCACTTTCATCCGGATCTCCGAGAGTTGCGGTGCGGGCAAGAAGGCCTTGATTCAGGTCGCGCAACCCAACAAGCCGAGGGTCACCATTGGCGAAGTTCCGACGCGCATAACATGCAGGAATCTCCAGGTTCGGGCAAGAGGGCGTCGCTCGCCCTCCATGTCTATGGTGTTCAGCTGGCCAGATGCAAGGTCAACGCAAACTTGGACATCTCCGTTCATGTCGAAGATCGGGAGCCAAGTATCCTGCCAGCCGAAGTCAGGCCATTCGTCTTTGAACTTCTGGAGGTTCGTGTAGCACGCGATCGCATCTTCTGCGGAAAGAAAGTGCAGGAAAGCATCCAGATGATATACGCCGTTGTGTAGCCCGTAGAGGCGCGTCAGCTCGCTCGGTGGTTCGACGCCTGCAGCGTCAATTACTGATCGAACGTGATCTTCCGAGGCAGGGGCTCGTTCCTGTGGTTAGTCGTTGACGCGGCGAATCATCGTGTAGATCGCTGCCAGCTTGTTGACTGTGTCCATGCGCCGTCCAGGGGGTTCCAACGCTTCAGTTTGGCCGCGCCCAAGGTGGCGGCCTGAACTATTGGTTGGGCGTCCTAGCCAAAGAACATCCCAAATACTGCCGCTATCGCGACCAGGATGATTATTGCCCCGAGAGCGCCAACAACAAAAGGGAACGCCACTGCGGCGCCACCTAGCGCGGCCGCCCCAATACAGGCGCGGGGCGGCTCCTTACGCACGAACCCAAGGACCGCCAGGACCAGGGCTAGACTACCCAGAATAGACGTCGCCGTGACGACGATCTGATGCGAGTCCCACCGGGCTTGTTCTGGCTCCTTCTCGCGTCCGGCCAGTCTGTCCACTGTTGCGTCCCGAATAGCAACGACTTTGTCAGCGATGCGGTGCTCAAGCGCCGGCTTCGGCGCCGCAGCAGAAATCCAGAAGTGCCCAATGGCCACCAGGAGTGCGAGAGCGCCGAGGGCTAGGCCAACTGTGCTGAACTTCAACTTTGCCGGACTGGTCATTGGAAGACTAACGCCTTGAGTTGAACCGCGCCGAAGGCATCGGCTTGAATGAATAGTTAGGGCGCAGTCGCTTCAGCGCAACTACGCACAACGGCAGCGCAAGGACAAACGCCGCCAGACCCATGATGAACGCAACCTTGGTGAACTGCAGTGCGCCCTCAAGTTGCATGTGGGACGCATCGAATGCCCCGGCTATGAGGGATACGGCCACTGCAACTGCTAGCGCACGCTTTCCCTCGACCCAAAGCGCGAGCTTGCCATGCACGTACCAATAGCCGGCAAGGGCGAGCGGGAACATTAGAACTTGGGCCGCTACCCGCATGAAATCTCCCTGTGCCCCAACATCTTGAGGTAAGCCGCGCTGAAGCCGTAGGCTTGAATGATTGGTTAGGCCGAAGCCTATGGCAGCTACTTGCGGGGCGGCAAGTGCCTGGGAACCCTGGCAAGAAGCAGCTCGACCAGCGCTGGTGCCATGTACTCATAGTCGTCCGGGATGTCGAGACTTGCCACGCGCTTGCCGCGGAGGTGGGTACCGAATCTTGAGGTCAATTTGGCCCGATGGGATGACTCCATGACGAGGACGGTATCCGCCCAGTCCAGGAGCTCAGGCGTCACCGGCGAATCCGCGTCCCGATTGATGCCAGCTGATGAGGTCTCGACGCCCTCCCAGTCGGAAAAGACGTGCTCTGCGGTCGGGCTGCGCAGTCGGTTCTTGCCGCAAACGAATAGAACACGATGCGTCATTGTCCCAGCTGAGGCCAAATGCCTGAGTTGAGCCACGTGCCGGAGGCACGTCGGCTTGATTGATTAGTTAGAAGGCGTCCGCAAATACGCCGCCTCCGCAGAAGCCAGACAACGCGAGAGAGCATCGATTGTTGAGTCGATCTCGGCCTGAAACGGATGGGCTGGCGATCCGTAATAATTCCATCGCATTTCGTTTCCGTTACCATCAATGGATTGGAGATAGTACGACGTGCCGTGCATGAGCGTTGCGTCCGACGGGTTCTCAAAAAGGAACCCCACAGGCAGCGACTGCGAGGCAAGTCGACGATAGAGGTCCGCCGACTCCGGGCATTCGGCTTCGCTCATCACGACAGTGCAAGCGCGTTCGCTCCAGTCGCCTACTGACAGCCGCACTCGCGGCAAAGCCGTGACCTGACCAGGTCCGACGAAGCGCCTATCGAAGTGAATTAGTGTGGCGAGCCCACTTCCGGTATCAGGCAGCCGACCAATCCGAATATCCGTACTTCCAAGGTCGCCATCCGGAAGGGCGCCAGGCATTTCCAATGCCCCAGCCAGTCCGCGCGCGACACAGCCGGTCTCTGTAGGGGACCAGCCCAAGTCGACTGACTTGCATCCCGCGATGGCAGTGACAAGTAATACGGCGAGGAGCGCGCGTTGCATGGGTGGCCTTCCAACACCTTGAGTTAAGCCGCGCCGAAGGCGTCGGATTGAATGATTGGTTAGGCGGCAAGTCGCGCCATGGACGCGTGAAATGCCAGCCCTGCTGAAGCACCTGCAAGTGCTCCCAGAATAATGTCTGCTGGGACGTGTCGGCGCAACGCAATCCGAGACCAGGCTACGACCACGGCTGCCAGTGTTAGCGCGACTGCGGACACCAGATTGGGCCAAACCAGGAAGGCAGCGAATACCGCAAATGCCACATGCAGCGACAGTTTGGCCACGCGCCGGAGTGCATGGCCAGCCCCAATGATTAGGCCGGAAAGGCCAACGACCAGGGGGATGCCGGAGTGGAGCCCGGAGAGCCAAAGAGCGCCGGCGGCCAGCACAAGGCCGACGCCTACCCGTGAGTTCAGTTGGGCTCTCTCGGTCGGCACCGATGCATCGATGTGAACCCAATCTGCCCGGTTGGCCTTGTAGAAACTGTAGCCCAGGACCGCAGAGGCACAGGCCAGAGAAACGGCGATGGCGGCTAGGCCAATCTTTTCGGGCGACGCGATCACCGCAGCTGCCGGCATCAGCACGACAGGGTGCCCCGCGATCGACACTACTCGAGCTAGCGAACTACCCATTGCCGCCCAACACCTTGAGTTAGGCCGCGCCGAAGGCGTCGGCTTGAATGATTGGTTAGGCCGCGCGAGTTAACAAAGCAAGTGCAACACCCGGGCCGCCAAACGAAAACTCAACATGCCCCACCAAGAGGGAAGGACTCAGAGAAGCTGCAACAGTCTATCTAAGCGCTGCCGATGCCCAGGGGGGGCTACTACTTTCTGCGCTTGGCAGCGTACGTTCCCGCTGCTGCAACAAGAATGACGATAAGAACAACTACTACTCCGGTGGTCATGTGTCTTGCCTCGGTCGCCTAGGTGAAGTCCGATAATAGGGCCTGGAGTGCCCTGATGCTTGTTCCGCGGCCTACACCTTGAGTTGAGCCGCGCCGAAGGCGTCGGCTTGAATGATTGGTTAGCCGCCTAGTCGAAACAAGACGAAAGCAGCCATCGAAATGCCGACAACTGAAAGACAGAATCCAACCCGGTTGTACATTAGCTCACGCCCGATGAACATCTCGCGCGGTGCCCAGAAAGTGCTAAAGACCGGCTTCCCGCGTCGCCAGGGTGGCAAGATGCTCGCGACCAAAAGTACGAGGCCGAGAATGGCGAGGACAGCCCCAGCGAGGTAGAGAAACCAGAGGCTTGAGTTCATTTGCATCTCCAAGCAGTCGGATTGTCGCTGAGCGGCTAACACCTTGAGTTAAGCCGCGCCGAAGGCGTCGGCTTGAATGAATAGTTAGACCTTGGCTAGTGGAAGCACCACTCGCCGGTCGCCTTGCCGTCGCTGACGTGATTGAAGCAACCAATCGTCTGCCAGGATCCCTCGGCGGAGCAAGCCCCAACTACAACGGCATCTGGTTCCGAGTCCCATGGCGCCTCACACCAACCTTCGCAGTCCGAATTGTCCCGACACATCTCTCCACCATCCGAAGTGGGCCAGACACAGGTCTGGGTTGTGTAAAGCGCCTGCTCAACTCGGCCGCCCATGGCCTTGCAGTCAACCAGCTCTTGGGCCGAAAGAGCTTTCGACGCTGGTCGTATCGTCGGCTGCGAACAGGCGACAAGACCTAGAGCAACAACGACCTGCAGGATTCTGAGCAAGGTCTAACACCTTGAGTTAAGCCGCGCCGAAGGCGTCGGCTTGAATGAATAGTTAGGCCTCGACGAGACTCCCGACGTTGGCCGACTCTGTCTCTACGATACCTGGATAGTGGTACCAATCCTTGTGTGGCGAAAAGCGTTCACAGCACGGGCATTGGGTGTCATGCCACTGATGTCCGCAGCCGGGGCAATGACCGCCGGTCAAGAAGGTGTTCCACACAGTTCCGCAGCTCGGAACGCACTCCCAGAGGTCATCCCCGTCAGGATGCCATTCGCACTTTGGCCAGTAGATTATTGGTTCCGACATGTGTGCCTTCGAGGCCTAACACCTTGAGTTAAGCTGCGCCGGCCGCGGCAGTCGGTTTACCCGGATAGACGGTCCGGCGTCAGCTTGAATGATTGGTTAGGCGACGCTAGCTCCGAATAGCCCTGGTCGCAACTGCCCAGGAACCGCCAGACGCGAGAAAGTTTCGTAGCCCCTGTGGCCGCGGGGCGGGACGCAGCTCCAAGCCGGTGCGACACGACGCGGGTGAGTCTCAAGACTGTCAGAAGCAGGGCGCTGGGAGCGGTACGCCCAGGTGCCGAAGCCGTGAAGCTAGCGACGGGCCTAACACCTTGAGTTAAGCCGCGCCGAAGGCGTCGGCTTGAATGATTGGTTAGGCCCCACGGCTACACGCTGCCGGGACGCCCCATCGTGCAGCAAGCTCGCCAGCTCGATCTTTGATGCTTGCCGAAGAGTGCCGCAAATAGTGGCAAAGCACGAACTGCCTAGACTCTTCGCTCCCAGAATCTCCAGCTCGTTCCCTCCAGAGCAGGCCGGTTTCATCCTCGCCCAGTGCCACCGTGTAGTGGAAGAAAAGCCTTTCCATAGACGCTACATCCCCACTCGCTGCAGCCTGAAGCACAGAGGACAGCTCACCGCGCGTAAGAAGAAATGTATTGCTGGGGCTTGGTGCAGTCACCACTTGAGCAGGGTTGTGCGTGCAGGCTCCGAGGAGTGCAGCAGCCACAAGTGCGACGTACAATCGGGACATCAGCGCTCCGGAAGCAATGTTGTGGGGCCTAACACCTTGAGTTAAGCCGCGCCGAAGGCGTCGGCTTGAATGATTGGTTAGGCCGCAGACTACGTACGCCTCAAACCGACGGCAAGTGACGCGGCACCTTGGCCTTGAGAAGGCGAATTAGGCCTGGGTCCATGAACTCGAACTCGTCAGGAATCTCTAGGCAAACGACGCGGGCCTTGCCCAGATGCGGCTTGAACTTAGCGGAGAGCTTGTTGCGGTGCGCTCGCTCCATCACAAAAACGATGTCTGCCCACTGCAGCAACTCCGGCGTGACCGGGTTCTCCGCGTCATGGTTGAGACCGGCTGACGACGCCTCGATACCGGGCCAGTTGGCAAAGACTTGCTCTGCAGTCGGGCTGCGGAGCCGGTTCTGGCTACAGATGAAAAGTACTTTGCGCGCCATCAAGTTTGCTCTGCGGCCTAACACCTGAGTTAAGCCGCGCCGAAGGCGTCGGCTTGAATGAATAGTTAGGCCCTACCGGAGGAGTCCGTGGTACACGCTTACCAAAAGAAAAAGCTGAAACATGACGGCGACAATCGAGGTGAGGGTTAGTACTGCGAATGCTAACGAGACGGCGACGAACTGAGCCAAACTGGCTCGTCGGATTCCTTCGCGTTTGAGGACTAGAAGAACAGGCACAACCCAGAGAAAGACTAGCATCCCGGCGGACAGCCAATCAGGCCTGCTCTCAGGCCAGAATATTGGCCAGAACAGTTCGGTGCCAATGAGAATGTCGCCAACCATTAGCGAAGCGGTGGCAGCGGAGACGAGCCAGAGCCTTGGCCACAATGTCCTGAAGTAGAGTTTCATGCGGTAATGCCGGACATTGGCCTGAGCGGTTGGATGGGCCTAACACCTTGAGTTAAGCCGCGCCGAAGGCGTCGGCTTGAATGATTGGTTAGGCGCTCCGGGCATATACGCTTGCCCTGGATTGTGCCTCTCCTGTAACTCCGACTACCTTGCCGAGTGATGGATCCGCGGTCCGATAGACGATGTACCCCACATGCTGGAGCCGACTACGCCTGATGCAAGTTAACTCCACCCGATGAGACGACTGCCAGTGACTGATGGCACCGGCCGTGCCGACTGCAAGCATGAAGCTGTGCCAGTCCTTCTCGGACAGGTGGGGATGGAACTCCACAATGAACGATGAAGGCTCCATGGACGCCTAACACCAGAGTTAAGCGGCGCCGGCCGCGATAGTCGGTTTACCGAAGTAGGCGGTCCGGCGTCCGCTTGAATGACTAGTTAGGCGACGCTAGCTCCGAATACGCCTGGCCGCAATACTCCGGGGGCCTCCCGGGCCGAGAAAGTTTCATGGGCCCATCTGGCCGCGGGGCGCTGCTGAACACCCAGCCGCGGCGGCGCAGCGAATGGTGGTCTCAAGACTGGCCGGAACCCTGTGGTCGGAGTGTGGTGGCCGCAGTAGAAACGGGGATGAAATCGACGACCTAACACCTTGAGTTAAGCCGCGCCGAAGGCGTCGGCTTGAATGATTGGTTAGGCCGCCACAGCCGGCCTACGGATTGCCGTGCTCTGGAAGCGAATAGCTAAAATACTTGTTGAATCGCTTCTGGGATTCATCGGTCGTGAGAACCCAATAAATGTGGTCGGATAGGCGAGGCATAAAGAAGTAGCAGATTGACCTGCAAGATTCGTTTCTGACCGCGACCTCAAAGACTGATTCATCCCCCATCTCTCGAAGTAATGCCTCGCCGTCTCTGACAAGGCGCGGGGAAACCTCGCTGTTTGGCATTGCTCCTACGCGCATGCTCAGCCACGTGCGAGGCGGATCAAACTCATTGTCGTAGTGTGTCTTCACAATCTCTGTGTGAGCGCAGCCCCCCAAGAGCAGCACGCTGATAGAAAAGGACGCCACTACTTTCGACGATAGCGATTTCACGATGCGCTTTTTGTCATTGGACTTGCCTGCGGCCTAACACCTTGAGTTAAGCCGCGCCGAAGGCGTCGGCTTGAATGAACAGTTAGGCCGCATGCTAGCCGAAGCCCCGGCGCTGAGCATCTGCCAGCCAGGTCGAATCTACTGGGCCGTCAAAGCCGACCACAGCGTCTACGTCGCAGTTCGGGCAAAGGGCTGTCTCACCAACAGGTTCGCCATCCGTCCATTCCGTGACGGCACTTGGAGGAAAGGTAGAGAGGCAGTGAAAGCAAGCTGCGGTCTGACTAGCAAGCAGCTGCTTTCGATGCATCGAAGAGCCGCAGGTTCTGCCCATGAGGCCTAACGCCTTGAGTTAAGCCGCGCCGAAGGCGTCGGCTTGAATGATTAGTTAGGCCTCTTGCCCGAATGCAGATTTATAGCAAATCGGGCAAATGCCAGTTGTTACAGCAGTATCGGCATATCGTTGCAGAAGAGGTCTCCTGCAAGTGTGGCAGAGCAATCCGGTTTTCTTTGCCCACCGAATTGAATAGACCAAATAGCCGATGCAGGTGACAAGAAGTAGTCCAATAAAAACCCACAACGTCGACTCGGGAGCAGACTGCGAAAGAGGGACGCCAAGGAGAGCAAACAAGACGAACCCGACTCCAATCAGCCGGTCGAATCTGGGGGCCTCCCGGTCAAGAGCCTTCCGACGCAGGATGAACTCTTCTTTCGTCATCGCGAAGCACCGTTGAGGCCTAACACCTTGAATTAAGCTGCGCCGGCCGTGACAGTCGGTTTACCCGGATAGACGGTCCGGCGTCAGCTTGAATGAATGGTTAGGCGACGCTAGCTCCGAAGTCCCTGGGCCGCAACTCCCCAGAGCCTGCCAGCAGCGAGAAAGTTTCGTACCCCGGTCTGGCCGCGGGGTGGGACGCCGGTTTGAGCCGCCACGTGACACTAGGGTGGGTCTCAGGACTGTCCGGAACTATGCGCTCGGGACAAGCTGCGTCGGCACCGAAGTCGTTGAGCTAGCGACGGGCCTAACACCTTGAGTTAAGCCGCGCCGAAGGCGTCGGCTTGAATGATTGGTTAGGCCCCGATTCCGCAAAAGGGACGGCCTTCCAAGTCAGATTCTTCAAAACTGATGAAGCAACCCGACACCTCGTGCTGATACGTACAAACTGTTCCGTCGTAACAGTAATTGCCATTGTCGAAGCTCGTATGAATCAGGAAGCCACTCGATGGTGGGGCGGTACGGGGTGGTCCAGGCAAAGCAATCAAGACGATTCCACGCGCGTGATTCTTGAGGATGTTCCAAGGGACGTTTCCTGCAGCAGCCTCGGCGAGAACGATTCGCTGGACGTCAGAGCAGCATTCGCCCCACATGCGATTCGCGTCCGCGTCAGAAAAATCCGAACCGGTCCAGCCTAGGTCAGTAACGCTTTCAGTCGTCTTCCCAAGCCATTGCGTCGTCACGTGCGGGGCCAAACGCCTTGAGTTAAGCCGCGCCGAAGGCGTCGGCTTGAATGATTAGTTAGGCCCCAACTCGCTGATGAGCCAAGCGGCCAGCTGTCTGGGCCCACGACGATTGCCATTGGAAGTGTCTGTCGCCTCGGTACAAGCCGCAATATACAACTGGCCTGGCGAGCCGTGGCAAGGAATCCCAAGTTGGTCCCGAAGTGCCAGGCACTCTGTTGCGAGGGAAAGAAGCGCCTCGCTATTGGAGCTGAACCAGCGCGGCTGGTAGTTGTCCGGACGGTACCGGGAGTTGAAGAACAACATGTCGCCATGAACGGCGGTGTGGGTCAGCGACTCACGAAGCAGCGAAACAAGCTCGACTTCCGTCGCCGCAAGTTGCGCTTCCAGTTTGCTCTGGCGAGCAGCTTTCATTGGGGCCTAACACCTTGAGTTAAGCCGCGCCGAAGGCGTCGGCTTGAATGATTGGTTAGGCCTCAGGGCCCTTGCGAAAGATGCTCTACCGAAAGAACCTCTATCACGTCAATTGCGTGGGTGCACGTACCCATGTTTCCGTACTTGCCGGGTTCGCTCAAGACGCCCCGCACGACCACCTTACTTCGCCCCCACGGGCGACCGGAGCCCTTGGCCGGGAGCTCCGCAGCAGACATATCGCCACGCGCCTCCCAACACTCGCTCTGGCCTTCCGGAGTCAGCGCCGCATTCTCGAAGTTGTAGAAGTAGATGCCACGAACCTCCGTCGGCTCGCCGCCGGCGGCACAAGCGCCGCTACAGAGCAGTAACGCGGCAAGTGGCAGTCGGGTCGTAAGTTTCATCGTTGAGGCCTAACACCTTGAGTTAAGCCGCGCCGAAGGCGTCGGCTTGAATGAATAGTTAGGCCACAGCACTCGTATCATTCGCGCGGCCAGAAGTATGTGATAGCAGCAACAGCAATGCTTGCAACTAGGAACGATGGCGCAACGGATCCTACCTCCGCCCAAGTCGTGGAGCCATCCCACTTACTAAACTTCCCGCGAAATCCTAGCTTGAAAAGTAGAATCAGGAACACATAGAGCGCCGCGCCGCTGAAAGCAGCAACGCGTAGTCGATCTATGCGTCTGTTCGTCTGTTTGGACATGCGAGCTCTTTGGGGCCTAACACCTTGAGTTAAGCCGCGCCGAAGGCGTCGGCTTGAATGAATGGTTAGGCCGCGACATCGATTAGCCCAAGCCCGGATAGCACGGCCAAGCCGCCAAGGAGCATGGCAAGTGCCGCGTAGAAGAAAGCCATGCCTCGACCCTTGGGGCTAGACCAATGTTCACAGACCCAGATGAGGCCACGCAAGAAGAATGTCTTGTGGCTGAAGTAGTAGCTAGCCAGGAACATTGCGCCCCAAGCCATGAGGTACAGGCCAAGAAAAGTGCTGCTCGGGCCGGGACCAATCGGACCTGCCTCAAGCCCTGAGGCGAGTGTGGCCACTAGCAGTACGACTAGAACTGCTATCAAGCCGATGCCGAGTGCCACGCCGGGTTCATTTTGTACTTGGCTCGGCTGCAACGAAGCCTCCTGAGCGGCCTAACACCTTGAGTTAAGCCGCGCCGAAGGCGTCGGCTTGAATGATTGGTTAGGCCGCAACTCGGACAGCCAACGTAAGAGCCAGCGCGACCAGGCTCGTGCAGCACAAAATTAGAATCCATTTGTGCCGATCGAGCATTCGAACGATTAGCGGATTAGCCAGACGTTTATGCCTGTTCCTGAGGAGGTACGCAAAGAAGACTCCGTCGCCAATCAGAATAATGGATGGTGACCCGCATGCTCTAAACTCTTCGGGGTAGGCCTCTTTGAAGAGTGGCAGCGAATACGCCGAGTAAAAGATCTCAATTATCGCCATCACAATAGCGAAAATAACTGCGGCTGCGACCAGGCTGGGCATGCGGCCTAACACCTTGAGTTAAGCCGCGCCGAAGGCGTCGGCTTGAATGATTGGTTAGGCCTCATCGTAGCCCCGAGAAGCCTAGAGGAAAACTAGCGCAAGGAAAGCTGCCGCAGCCAGGAGGGCGGCCAGGACAAGTAGCCCCCTAAAGCTGGACGGATCCAAGAAGCCGAAGTAGCGAATTGCCCGTGACCTAAGTTGCAGGGAGCAGTTGGGGCATTGAACTCTTGGCGGGATCTCGTGGCGCTGGAACAGCGACGGCGATATACCGAGAGCCACGACTGCACTCCGTGGCGAGAACTCGGTGCCACATTTGGGGCAGGACTCGTGCATGGGGTTCTAGAGGCCTAACACCTTGAGTTAAGCTGCGCCGGCCGCGACAGTCGGTTTACCGAGATAGACGGTCCGGCGTCAGCTTGAATGATTGGTTAGGCGGGAATGTAGCAAAGGACATCTCGACTTGCCCGCCCGGACCAGGGTCGAGGCTGAACTGCCGAAAGTGATGGCTGGCCGGGCGCCGCCCGACGCCGCTACCGGGGATCCGAAGCCGAGACCGGACGCGAGGCCGCAAGCCCAGGACCGAACGAACGAGCACCTCCCCGAAGTCAGCCGACGCAGTCACGGGCGCCCCATCGCGACGAGGCCACGGAAATCGGTTGGCGAGGAAGGCGGACAGCGGCGAGGGAAAAGTGGCCGGCGACCGCGAGCGCCCAGGCACCGCGCAGCCACCTAAAGAAGCAACCCGCCTAACGCCTTGAGTTAAGCCGCGCCGAAGGCGTCGGCTTGAATGATTGGTTAGGCCCCGCGCCATTCGTCTCAGGAAGGCGGCAAGGGGATCCCGCGTTGGCGAACCTAGCGAGCAGGCTCTCGTTGTGCCTCGCGGCGTCCACTCGGCTCCGGCCCGGCCCTGGCGGTCGGCCTGCTGAAGCATGTGAATCGAACACCGGCCTAACCGCAATTCGCTCATCCCCACACAGAACGAATCCCTCACTGCTAGCTGCCGAAACTTTGCCGAGACCCCAGACAGAGTGGGAGAAGTTGCCGTCGTACCAAGAGTGGAAGTACGCCTTCGTCGACATTGGAGCATATGGCTCCTTTGCTGCGTTCATCGAACAGCCGGTCAAGGCGATGAGGATCAGCACCACCTGTCGAGACATGGCCTAACACCAGAGTTAAGCGGCGCCGGTCGCGATAATCGGTTTGCCGAGATAGGCGGACCGGCGTCCGCTTGAATGACTAGTTAGGCGACGCTAGCTCCGAATACACGTGGCCGCAACTCCCGGGCGCCGCCCGCGCCGAGAATTTTTCCTGGACCCATCTGGCCGCGGGGCGCTGCTGAACACCGGGCCACAGCGATACGGCGAATGGCGGTCTCCAGACTCGCCGGAGTCCGGCGGGCGGAGGGCGGTGGTTGCAGTCGAAGCCGGGGTGAAAGCGACGTCCTAACACCTGGAGTTAAGCCGCGCCGAAGGCGTCGGCTTGAATGATCAGTTAGGCGGCGGACCGCCATCCACTGTTAGAAGGAGCGTCACGTCCTTTGTGAAACCTTCACTAGACGGCCTGAATTGCCAGGACCTCACAGCCGCAACGGCGGAACGGTCCCATGCGCGATGCCCTGATGAGGACAGGATCGCTGCATCGCCCACCGATCCATCACAAAGGACGCTCAGCCGAACTACAATTTTGCCGGCGGTTAACCCAAGGGTTCGCGGCGCTCTTGGCGCGGGGCAATGGACCAAACGTTGATCGATGCCAGCGCAGCCCGGTTCAGCAGCCGTAGGCGCGGCCGGCGAACTCAAAGCGACCAGTACTAGCGATATCAGCAACATGAGCCGCCTAACACCTTGAGTTAAGCCGCGCCGAAGGCGTCGGCTTGAATGATTGGTTAGGCATCTTGCCTTCGACTCATGACACCAACAAGGCCCGCGGAAAAAAAGACGACAGATCCGCCTAGAACCATCAGCCCGTGATTTGCAGGGCCTGCAACGAAAGCAACGAGCGCAAATCCCGCTAGGCCGAACAGCAGAAAAAACCAAGCAAGAACATGACTGCCTCTGGGGCCAAGAGCCCGCGGCGTGCCAAATACGGCCCGATATAGCAAGACAAACCAAACGCAAGTGACGAGGCCAAAGACTATGCCCGCAACGGCAAACCCCCGGAAAGTCAGAAACGCTGCCAGGGAACCAAACAATACGGCAAGCAGGCTATTGAGCACGATTGCCAGTGCTCGCTCGCCTCTTGTCGGAGGGCGGGTGAAATCTCTCAAAAGATGCCTAACACCTTGAGTTAAGCGGCGCCGGCCGCGACAGTCGGTTTACCGAAATAGACAGTACGGCGTCCGCTTGAACGATTGGTTAGGTGTTTCGGCCCGGTGAAACGAATGCCACGCCGAAACGACGCGCGGAACCTCAACACCCACTGTTGTCTCGTATCCGCTGGCTTGCCCGAAAGACCCCGGCGCGTGGTGCCCCCGGAGCCGCCGACTTGGCCAACGAGGCGAGTCTACGGCAGGGACGCTGGCGAGAGAATCGGGCGTGGCGGCTAGCCTGGAAATCGGTAGCCAGCCAGCCGGGATCGTTCTCTCCAGCCGTAACACCTAACACCTTGAGTTAAGCCGCGCCGAAGGCGTCGGCTTGAATGATTAGTTAGGCCGCGTAGCAGCAGTGCCTGGGCACCTGTGCCTCACAACCTCTCGTCCCGGAATGGTAGTCCGATCCACCAGTTGAAGCCCATCGTCCGAAAGCGTGAAGCTGGCGGTAGCTAGCCAGGCCTCTCCCTCGCCGTGTAGCTCGGCGATCAGGGCAATCTCGTTCCCCCGGGTCACGGACGCACGAATGGGCCCCTGACTCTCCCAATACTCAATGTGCTTGGCGCCGATGCGGAGAGCGAGATCATCCGCCTTCGATCCACAAGCATCAGGACTTCCTGCCCAGTGCGCAACGAAGCGGTCGGGCACTATCGGGTCCGCCGCATGTGCACACCCGGAGAGATTCAGGAGGAGAGCTGCGGCAGCATCTACAAAGTTCATCGTCCCTCCATAGCGGCCTAACACCTTGAATTAAGCTGCGCCGGCCGCGACAGTCGGTTTACCCGGATAGACGGTCCGGCGTCAGCTTGAATGAATGGTTAGGCGACGCTAGCTCCGAAGT
>NZ_BMKC01000001.1 GCF_014643775.1 Arenimonas soli | reverse complement strand
CACCCTGATCGCCCCGATCGCGATGGACGAAGGCCTGCGTTTCGCCATCCGCGAAGGCGGCCGCACCGTCGGCGCCGGCGTGGTTGCAAAGATCATCAAGTAAGCGCATAATCCCGCTGCTAAGTCGCCCCCCAGGGCGGCCCGACATAACGAAATGAGGGGCAGGACGCCCCTCGTGTTCGCGCCCAGGACGGGCGAGGCTGGTGGAAAACCGCTTTGTTTGACAGGGCGATTTAACACAAGCTATACTTTTCGGCTCGGTGGACCAGAAACGGTCCGCCGAGCTTGTTTTCCACGGGAACCAGGGCCAATGGCCCCTGATTCCGACGCTCTTTACCGTTTTGAAGGACATCGCCATGGCGGACCAGAAGATCCGGATTCGGCTCAAGGCCTACGATCATCGCCTGATTGATCGCTCGGCTTCCGAAATCGTGGAGACGGCCAAGCGGACCGGCGCGCAGGTGCGCGGCCCGATCCCGCTGCCGACCAAGATCGAACGTTTTACCGTGCTGGTGTCGCCGCACGTCGACAAGGACGCGCGCGACCAGTACGAGACCCGCACCCACAAGCGTGTGCTGGACATCGTCGACCCCAATGACAAGACCGTTGACGCGCTCATGAAGCTCGAGCTCGCGGCCGGCGTCGACGTCCAGATCAAGCTGACCTGAGGCCACTGCCATGACGACCAAAAACATTGGAATCGTGGGCCGCAAGGCGGGCATGAGCCGCATGTTCACCGAAGATGGCCGTTCCATCCCGGTGACCGTGATCGAGGCCAGCCCGAATCGCATCACCCAGATCAAGACCAACGAAGCCGACGGCTACACCGCCGTGCAGGTCACCGCCGGCACCAAGCGCGCGCGCCTGGTGAACAAGCCGCTGTCGGGCCACTTCGCCAAGGCGAAGGTCGAAGCCGGTCGCGGCCTGTGGGAATTCCGCATCGCCGACGAGGACGCGGGCAACTACGAAGTGGGCGGCGAGATCAAGGCCGACATCTTCGAAGTGGGCCAGCTGGTCGACGTTGCCGGCGTGACCAAGGGTAAGGGCTTCCAGGGCACCATCAAGCGCTACAACTTCAAGATGGGCGACGCTACCCACGGTAACTCGCTGTCGCACCGTTCGCCGGGCTCCATCGGCCAGCGCCAGACCCCGGGCCGCGTTTTCCCGGGCAAGAAGATGGCTGGCCACATGGGCGCCGAGCGCCAGAGCATGCAGAACCTGGAAGTGGTCAAGGTCGACGCCGAGCGCGGTCTGATCGCGGTCAAGGGTTCCGTCCCCGGTGCGCCGGGTGGCGACGTCGTCGTCCGCCCCGCGAGCAAAGGTTGAGGAGTTAGATAATGGAACTCGCCGTCATTGGAAGCGGTAAGGCGCTGTCGGTTTCCGACGCCGTCTTCGGCCGCGAATTCAGCGAGGATCTGGTGCACCAGGTGGTGGTTGCTTTCCGCAACGCCGGCCGGTCTGGCACCAAGGCCCAGCTGACCCGCTCGGAAGTGCGGGGCACGACCAAGAAGTTCAAGAAGCAGAAGGGTGGTGGCGCGCGTCACGGCGACTACCGCGCCCCGATCTTCATCGGTGGTGGCGTTACCTTCGCCGCCAAGCCGCGCAGCTTCGCCCAGAAGGTGAACCGCAAGATGTACCGTGCGGCCATCTGCGCCATCATCTCCGAGCTCATCCGCCAGGATCGCCTGAAGATCGTCGAGAAGTTCGAAATCGACGAGCCCAAGACCAAGACCCTGGTTGCCAAGCTCGGCGAGATGGGTTTCGACCATCCGCTGATCGTCACCGAAGACGCCACCGAGGCCCTGTACCTGGCCGCCCGCAACCTGCCGTACGTCGAAGTTCGCGACGTGCAGGGGCTGGATCCGGTCGCGCTGGTCGGTGCCCGCAACGTGATCATGACCGCCGACGCGGTCAAGAAGGTCGAGGAGTGGCTGGCATGAACGAGATCAAGATCCTCAGCATCCTGCGTGCGCCCCGCGTGTCCGAAAAGACCGCGCGCATCCAGGAGCAGAGCAACCAGTACGTCTTCGAAGTCGCGACCACCGCGACCAAGGCCGACGTCAAGGCCGCCGTCGAATCGCTCTTCAGCGTCAAGGTCGAGGGCGTCAACGTGGTCAACGTCAAGGGCAAGCAGAAGTCCTTCCGCAACCGAGCCGGCCGCCGTGGCGACTGGCGCAAAGCTTACGTTCGCCTGGCCGAAGGCCAGACGATCGACGTAATGGCAAAGGCCTGAGGTAAGTACCCATGGCACTACAGACTTTCAAGCCGACTTCGCCTGGCCGCCGCGCCATGGTGCGCGTTTCCACCGCCGGCCTGCACAAGGGCGGCCCGCTGGAATCGCTGGTCGAGAAGAAGAGCAAGAGCGGCGGCCGTAACAACTACGGTCGCATCACCACCCGTCACATCGGTGGTGGCCACAAGCAGCATTACCGCATCATCGACTTCAAGCGCGACAAGGAAGGTATTCCCGCCCGCGTCGAGCGCCTGGAGTACGATCCCAACCGCACCGCGCACATCGCGCTGCTGTGCTATGCCGACGGCGAGCGCCGCTACATCATCGCTCCCAAGGGCCTGGCCAATGGCGACCAGGTGATCGCGGGCAAGGATGCGCCGATCAAGACCGGCAACAGCCTGCCGCTGCGCAACATGCCGGTGGGTTCGACCGTGCATTGCATCGAAATGAAGCCGGGCAAGGGTGCGCAGCTGGCCCGCGCCGCTGGCGCCGGCGCCCAGCTGATCTCCCGCGACGGCGGCTACGCCACCCTGCGCCTTCGCTCCGGCGAAATGCGCAAGGTGCCGGCCGACTGCCGCGCCACCATCGGTGAAGTCGGCAACGTCGAGCACAACCTCGAGAAGCTTGGCAAGGCCGGTGCGAAGCGCTGGCGCGGCATCAAGCCGACCGTCCGCGGCGCCGCCATGAACCCCGTCGACCATCCGCACGGTGGTGGCGAGGCGAAGGCCGGCCAGGGCAACCCGCATCCGGTGTCCCCGTGGGGCACGCCGGCCAAGGGTTACAAGACGCGCAAGAACAAGCGCACCCAGAAGTTCATCGTGCGCGATCGCAGGGGTTGATAGGCCATGGCACGTTCTCTTAAGAAAGGTCCCTTCATCGACCACCACCTCGTCAAGAAGGTGGAGGCCGCACAGGGCAGCAGCAAGAAGCCGATCAAGACCTGGTCGCGTCGTTCCATGGTCTCGCCGGACATGGTGGGTCTCACCATCGCCATCCACAATGGCAAGGTGCACATCCCCGTGCTCGTGAACGAGAACATGGTGGGCCACAAGCTCGG
Organism: Arenimonas soli; assembly: GCF_014643775.1. Lineage (GTDB taxonomy): Bacteria > Pseudomonadota > Gammaproteobacteria > Xanthomonadales > Xanthomonadaceae > Arenimonas > Arenimonas soli. The sequence goes on along the minus strand of NZ_BMKC01000001.1, from coordinate 1,684,372 downwards.
CGAGTTCGCCCTGACCCGGACCTTCAAGGGTCACGTCGGCGACAAGAAGTCGAAGTAAGGAGATATGACAGTGGAAGCCAAAGCCATTCTCCGCACGGCCCGGATCTCGCCGCAGAAGGCCCGCCTGGTCGCCGACCAGGTCCGTGGCATGCCGGTGGCCCGCGCCGCCGACCTGCTGCAGTTCTCGGACAAGAAGGCCGCCCACATGATCCGCAAGGTCCTGTGGAGCGCCATCTCGAATGCCGAAAACAACCTCGGCGCTGACATCGACGAGCTCAAGGTTTCGACCATCATGGTCGACGAGGGCCCTGTCCTGAAGCGTTTCATGGCCCGCGCCAAGGGCCGCGGCACCCGCATCCTCAAGCGCACCAGCCACATCACTGTGGTTGTGGGCTCGGGCAAGTAAGGCAGGGACGACGAATATGGGTCACAAAGTTCATCCGACCGGAATCCGCCTCGGCATCGCCAAGGACTGGAATTCCAAGTGGTTCGCCAACAAGCGCGACTACGCCCAGTACCTGGTTGCCGACCTCAAGGTCCGCCAGATGCTGCGCAAGAAGCTCGCCCAGGCCGGCATCTCGAAGATCCTGATCGAGCGCCCGTCCAAGAGCGCCCGCGTCACCATCCACTCGGCTCGTCCGGGCGTGGTGATCGGCAAGCGCGGCGAAGACATCGAGAAGCTGCGCAAGGAAGTCTCGACCATCATGGGCGTCCCGGCGCACATCAACGTGTCCGAGGTCCGCAAGCCGGAGCTCGACGCGCAGCTGGTCGCCGAGTCCATCGCCCAGCAGCTCGAGCGCCGCATCATGTTCCGCCGCGCGATGAAGCGCGCCGTCGGCAACTCGATGCGCCTGGGTGCCCTGGGCATCAAGGTCAACGTCGCCGGCCGCCTCAACGGCGCCGAGATCGCGCGTTCGGAGTGGTACCGCGAGGGCCGCGTGCCCCTGCATACCCTGCGTGCCGACATCGACTACGGCTTCGCCGAGGCCCTGACCACGTACGGCATCATCGGCGTGAAGGTCTGGATCTACAAGGGCGAGGTCTTTGACTTCAGCCAGGTCGGCCAGGAAAAGGCGGAAGAGCGCTCCGAGCGCCCGTCCCGTCCGGCCAAGGAAGCGAGGTAATCCGCCATGCTGCAACCTAAGCGAACCAAGTACCGCAAGGTATTCAAGGGCCGTAACGACGGCCTGAGCTGGAACGGCGCCGCCGTCAGCTTCGGCGAGTTCGGCCTCAAGGCCACCTCGCACGGCCAGCTGACCGCGCGTCAGATCGAAGCGGCCCGCCGCTCGATCAGCCGCTACGTCAAGCGCGGCGGCAAGATGTGGATCCGCGTGTTCCCGGACAAGCCGATCACCAAGAAGCCGATCGAAGTGCGAATGGGTGCCGGTAAGGGCAACGTCGAATACTGGGTGGCCCAGATCGCTCCCGGCCGCATGATTTACGAGATCGAGGGCGTTGACGAAGCGACCGCGCGCGAGGCGTTCCGCCTGGCGGCCGCGAAGCTCTCGGTCACCACCACTTTCGTGACCCGGACGGTGCGCTGATATGGAACTCAAGGAACTGCGTTCGAAGTCTGAGACCGAGCTGAAGGCCCACCTGCTGGACCTGCACAAGGAACAGTTTGCCCTGCGCATGCAGAAGGCGACTGGGCAGCTGGGCCAGCCCCACAACATCAAGCGGGTCCGTCGCGAAATTGCGCAGACGATGACCCTGCTGACCCAGAAGAAGTAAGGGCGAGCTATGAGCGAGAATGCGAACCAGCTGCGCACGGTCGAAGGCCGCGTCGTCAGCAACAAAATGAACAAGTCCGTGACGATCCTCGTGGAGCGCCAGGTCAAGCACCCCCTGTACGGCAAGTACATCCGGCGCTCGACCAAGCTGCACGCCCACGACGAGGAAAACACCTGCAACGAGGGCGATGTCGTCCGGATTAGCGAGTGCCGTCCGCTGTCGAAGACCAAGAACTGGCGCGTGGTGGAAATCATCACGCGCGCCGTGAAGTAAGGAGGCCAGATCCATGATCCAGGTACAGAGCTACCTCGACGCCGCCGACAATTCCGGCGCCAAGGAAATGATGTGCATCAAGGTGCTCGGCGGCTCCAAGCGTCGCTACGCGCACATTGGTGACATCATCAAGGTCACCGTCAAGGACGCGATCCCGCGCGGCAAGGTCAAGAAGGGCGAGGTCTACGACGCGGTCGTGGTCCGCACCCGTTCTGGCGTGCGCCGTCCCGACGGTTCGCTGATCCGCTTCGACGGCAACGCCGCCGTCCTGCTCAACAACAAGCAGGAGCCGATCGGCACCCGCATCTTCGGGCCCGTGACCCGTGAACTTCGTTCCGAGAAGTTCATGAAGATCGTGTCGCTCGCTCCCGAAGTGATCTGAGGGAAGGAACAGACATGAACCGTATTCGCAAGGGCGACCAGGTGATCATCATCGCCGGTGCCGACAAGGGCAAGAAGGGTGAGGTTGTGCGCGTGGCTGGCGACAAGGTCGTCGTCCAGAACGTCAACATCATCAAGCGCCACACCAAGCCGAACCCGCAGGCCAACGTCGCCGGCGGGATCATCGAGCGTGAGGCGCCGATCCACGTTTCCAACGTGATGCTGTTCAACCAGGCCTCGGGCAAGGGTGAGCGCATTGGTTTCAAGGTGCTCGAGGATGGACGCAAAGTGCGTGTGTTCCGCTCGAGCAATGAGGCGGTTGACGCCTAAGGAATGATGTCATGACCCGGCTTGAGAGCTTTTACAAAGAAACCGTCGTCCCGAAGCTTGTCGAAAAGTTCGGCTACGAGAACATCATGCAGGTGCCGCGCATCTCGAAGATCACGCTGAACATGGGCGTGGGCGAGGCCGTGGGCAACAAAAAGATCCTGGAAAATGCCGTCGCCGACATGACCAAGATCGCGGGCCAGAAGCCGATCACCACCAACGCTCGCGTTTCGGTGGCCAGCTTCAAGATCCGCGACGGTTGGCCGATTGGCGCCAAGGTGACCCTGCGCCGGGCCAAGATGTACGAGTTCCTGGATCGCCTGATCAACGTCTCGCTGCCGCGCGTCCGCGACTTCCGCGGCGTCTCGCCGAAGTCGTTCGACGGTCGTGGCAACTACAACATGGGCGTCAAGGAACAGATCATCTTCCCCGAGATCGATTTCGACGCCGTTGACGCCATGCGAGGCATGGACATCGCCATCACCACGACGGCGAAGACCAACGAGGAAGCCAAGGCGCTGCTCGAGGCCTTCAACTTCCCGTTCCGCAGCTAAGACCAAGGACCCATACAATGGCCAAGACGTCGATGGTGAACCGCGACATCAAGCGCAAGAAGCTTGTCGCCAAGTACGCCGCCAAGCGCGAGGAGCTCAAGAAGGTCCTCGCCGACCAGTCCGCCTCCTACGAGGAGAAGATGGACGCCTCCACCAAGCTGCAGAAGCTGCCGCGCGACTCGAGCCCGAGCCGCGTGACCAACCGCTGCGAGCTGACCGGCCGCGCCCGCGGCGTGTACCAAAAGTTCGGCCTTGGCCGCAACAAGCTGCGTGAAGCCACCATGCGTGGCGACGTGCCCGGCCTGCGCAAGGCCAGCTGGTAATCGCCTGTCCCCCTCGGGGGACTCGCGGATATCGGTGCTCCCAACACCTGGATTACAAGGTAATAGAAAATGAGCATGACTGATCCCATCGCCGACATGCTGGTGCGCATCAAGAACGCACTCGCCGTCGGCAAGCCGCAGGTTTCCATGCCTGCCTCCAAGATGAAGCTGGCCATCGCCAACGTGCTGAAGTCCGAGGGTTACATCGGCGAATTCCGCGTGAACGGCGAGGGCGCCAAGGCGAAGCTGGAAATTTCCCTGAAGTACTACGAAGGCAAGCCGGTGATCGAGCGCCTCGAGCGCGTCTCCCGGTCCGGCCTGCGCAAGTACAAGGGCAAGAACGACCTGCCGAAGGTGCTCGCCGGCCTCGGCGTCGCCATCATCTCCACTTCCCAGGGTCTGATGACCGATCGCCAGGCCCGCGCTGCGGGCGTGGGCGGCGAAGTCATCTGCCTCGTGGCCTAAGGAGACAGACCCATGTCCCGCGTTGCCAAGAAGCCGATCACCCTGCCCAAGGGCGTCGAGTTCAACGTTTCCAACGACCAGGTGACCGTCAAGGGTCCGAAGGGCACCCTGGTCCTGGCCAAGCCGCATGGCGTCGAGTTCAAGCTCGACAACGGCGTGCTGCAGCTGTCGGCCGCCGAGGCCGCCAATGTCCCCATGGCCGGCACCGCCCGCGCCATCGTGGCCAACATGGTCACCGGCGTGTCCGAGGGCTTCACCCGCAAGCTTGAACTGGTCGGCGTCGGTTACCGTGCCGCCATGGCGGGCAAGGACCTCAACCTGAGCCTGGGTTTCTCGCACCCGGTCGTGTTCCAGGCGCCCGAGGGCATCACCCTGGCCACCCCGACCCAGACCGAGATCCTGGTCACCGGTGCCGACAAGCAGCAGGTGGGTGAGGTCGCGGCCAAGATCCGCGCCTTCCGCAAGCCCGAGCCCTACAAGGGCAAGGGCATCCGCTACTCCGGCGAAAAGATCATCATGAAGGAAGCCAAGAAGGCCTGATGGGCTCTTCAGCTTTCCAAAGGTAAAAGACCATGGACAAGAACATCGCTCGCCTCCGTCGCGCCAAGACCACGCGCTCGCACATCCGCAAGCTCGGCGTCGCCCGCCTGTCCGTGCTGCGCACGGGCCAGCACATCTACGCCCAGCTGTTCTCTGCCGATGGCTCCAAGGTGCTGGCTGCCGCCTCCACCGTGCAGGCCGACGTGCGCGAAGGCCTCAAGGGCAACAAGAACATGGAGGCCGCCGCCAAGGTGGGCCGCACCATCGCTGAAAAGGCGAAGGCCGCGGGCATCGAGAAGGTTGCCTTCGACCGTTCCGGTTACCGCTACCACGGCCGCATCAAGGCCCTGGCTGACGCCGCCCGCGAGGGTGGCCTGCAGTTCTAAGCCCGACCGGCCTTTGGCCAACCGGGCTTGGGTTTTCCAGATCCAACCACAACCATAAGCGGCCATAGGTCGTAAGCAAACCCAGGAATCCACATGAGCAGCAACGATCGCAATCGCCACAGGGACGACAGCGACGACGGCTTCATCGAGAAGCTGGTCGCCGTCAACCGCGTGTCCAAGACCGTCAAGGGCGGTCGCCAGTTCACCTTCACCGCGCTGACCGTCGTCGGCGACGGCGCCGGCAAGGTCGGCTTCGGCTACGGCAAGGCCCGCGAGGTCCCGGTCGCCATCCAGAAGTCGATGGAGTACGCCCGCAAGTCGATGGTCAACGTCGACCTGGACCACGGCACCCTGTTCCACCCGGTCAAGGCCAACCATGGCGCTGCCCGCGTGTACATGCAGCCGGCGTCCGAGGGTACCGGCGTGATCGCCGGTGGTGCCATGCGCGCCGTGCTCGAAGCCGTGGGCGTCAAGAACGTCCTGGCCAAGGCCGTCGGTTCGCGCAACCCGATCAACCTGGTGCGCGCCACCGTCAAGGGCCTGGCCGCGACCCAGTCGCCGGCCCGCATCGCCGCCAAGCGTGGCAAGAAGCTCGAGGAGATCCTCAATGGCTGACAAGACCGTCAAGGTTCGCCTGGTGAAGGGCCTTCGTGGCTGCCAGGCCCGCCACCGTCTTTCCGTGAAGGCCCTCGGCCTGAACAAGATCAATGATGTCCGCGAGCTCAAGGACTCCCCGTCCGTGCGCGGCCTGATCAACCAGGTGCATTACCTGGTTCGCGTCGAGTCCTGAGCGAGCCAAGGAGAACCCATATGAAGCTCAATACTCTCAAGCCCGCCGACGGCGCCCGCAAGGATCGCGTCCGCGTTGGTCGCGGCATCGGTTCCGGCCTCGGCAAGACCGCGGGCCGCGGCCACAAGGGCTCGTTCGCCCGTTCGGGCAAGGGCAAGATCAAGGCTGGCTTCGAAGGCGGCCAGATGCCGATGTACAAGCGCCTGCCCAAGGTCGGTTTCCGTTCGAAGATCAAGAACGACACCGCCGAAGTCATGCTCTACAAGCTCGACATGCTCGAGGCCGGCGAGATCGACTTCGCCGCGCTGCGCGCCGCCAAGCTGGTCCCGGCGAACGCCAAGCAGGCCAAGGTCGTCAAGAAGGGCGAAGTGGGCAAGAAGTTCGTGCTCAAGGGCCTGCTGGCCACCGCCGGTGCCAAGGCCGCCATCGAGGCTGCCGGCGGCAGCGTGACGGAGTAAGGCATTGGCTCAGTCCCCTTCAGCTTCCGCCCTGGGTGGGCTCGGTAAATTCACCGAGCTCCGCCAGCGCCTGGTGTTCGTACTCCTTGCGCTGATCGTCTACCGCATCGGCAGCTACATCCCGGTGCCGGGCATCGATCCGCAGCGGATGCTGGAACTGATGGAAAGCCAGCAGGGCACCATCGTGGACATGTTCAACATGTTCTCGGGCGGCGCCCTGAACCGCTTCAGCCTGTTCGCGCTCAACGTCATCCCGTACATCTCCTCCTCGATCATCGTGCAGCTGATGGGCCAGATCTACGAGCCCTGGAAGGCGATGAAGAAGGAAGGCGAGTCCGGTCGCCGCAAGCTGACCCAGTACTCGCGCTACGGCGCCGTGCTGCTGGCCATCGTGCAGGCCGGTTCGATCGCCTCGATGCTGCAGCAGCAGGCGGGCGTGGTGTACAACCCCGGCCCGGCCTTCGTCTTCACCGCCATCGTGGCCCTGACCGCCGGCACCATCTTCCTGATGTGGCTGGGCGAGCAGATCACCGAACGCGGCGTCGGCAACGGCATCTCGCTGATCATCTTCGCCGGCATCGTGGCCAGCCTCCCGGGCGCCGTCTTCGGCACCCTGCAGCAGGTCGCCAACAACGAAATCAGCGCCTTCGCCATCCTGGTGATCGCCGCGCTGGTGCTGGGCGTCACCTACTTCGTGGTGTTCATGGAGCGCGGCCAGCGCCGCATCACCGTGAACTACGCCCGACGCCAGGGTGGCCGCCAGGCCTACATGAACCAAAGCTCGCACCTGCCGCTGAAGCTGAACATGGCGGGCGTGATTCCGGCGATCTTCGCCTCCAGCCTGATCATGTTCCCGGCGACCATGGTGCAGTGGTTCGGCCAGGGCGCGGCCCCGACCGGCGAGGGCTGGCGCGACCAGCTCAACCTGTTCCTGCAGAACCTCAGCCAGGCCCTGGCCCCGAGTGAGCCGCTGCACATGCTGCTCTACGGCGCCATGATCATGGGCTTCGCCTTCTTCTACACGGCGCTGGTGTTCAATTCGCAGGAAACGGCCGACAACCTCAAGAAGTCCGGCGCCCTGGTGCCGGGCATCCGGCCGGGCAAGGCCACCGCCGACTACATCGACGGCGTGCTGACCCGGCTCACCATGATCGGCTCGATCTACCTTGTTCTGGTCTGCCTGCTTCCCGAGTTCATCCGGATGTTCTGGCAGGTCCCGTTCTACTTCGGCGGCACCTCGCTGCTGATCGTCGTGGTGGTGGTCATGGACTTCACGGCCCAGGTGCAGGCGCACCTGATGTCCCACCAGTACGAAGGCCTGATGAAGAAGGCCAACTTGAAGGGTGGTTCCCGCGGCGGCCTCGCCCGCAGCTGAGGGACCACGACAATGGGCGGTCCGCGCGGCAGCTTGGCGCGCGGATGAACCAGCCCCCCGTCCCTGCGCTGGAGTAGCGCGGGGCGCCTGGACCGGCAACGGGAAGGGCAGGGGTGGTTCGTCGCCGGAGCATGGGCACACTCCCCATGCCGGGGTTTTCGGGCCATTTGGCCCGGGGGCTTACAATTCAGACCCAAGCTAAGGTATTATTTCCGATTCACTGCGCTCAATTTAGTTTTGGAGAACGCCTGATGGCGCGCATCGCGGGTGTCAACCTGCCTGTCCAGAAGCATGTCTGGGTGGGCCTACAGAGTATCTTTGGCATCGGCCGTACCCGGTCGAAGCTCATTTGCGAGGCGGCTGCGGTCGCCCCGTCCACCAAGATCCGGGACCTGTCCGAGCCTGAAGTCGAGCGCATCCGCGCCGAAGTGGCGAAGTACATCGTCGAGGGCGACCTGCGTCGTGAGGTCGGCATGTCGATCAAGCGCCTGATGGACCTGGGCTGCTATCGCGGCCTGCGCCATCGTCGTGGCTTGCCGATGCGCGGCCAGCGCACCCGTACCAATGCCCGCACCCGCAAGGGTCCGCGCAAAGCCATCAAGAAGTAAGGACCTGGCCCCATGAATAAGCCGGCAACCAAGACGAAGAAGAAGATCAAGCGGGTCGTCACCGACGGCATCGCCCACGTCCACGCTTCCTTCAACAACACCATCGTCACCATCACCGACCGCCAGGGCAACGCGCTGTCGTGGGCGACCTCGGGCGGCGCGGGCTTCCGCGGTTCCCGCAAGTCGACCCCGTTCGCCGCCCAGGTGGCTGCCGAGAAGGCCGGCAAGGTCGCGCTCGACTACGGCGTGAAGACGCTGGAAGTGCGCATCAAGGGCCCCGGCCCGGGTCGCGAATCGGCCGTGCGCTCGCTCAACGCCTGCGGCTACAAGATCACCAACATCATCGACGTCACCCCGATCCCGCACAACGGGTGCCGGCCGCCGAAGAAGCGCCGCGTCTAACACGGGAACAGGAGACTAAAAAATGGCTCGTTACATCGGTCCCACCTGTAAGCTCGCCCGCCGCGAAGGCGCCGACCTCTCCCTGAAGTCGCCGGCTCGCGCGATCGACTCGAAGTGCAAGCTGGAGCAGAAGCCCGGCCAGCACGGCGCGGTCGCCAAGCGTGGCAAGCTTTCTGACTACGCCAACCAGCTGCGTGAAAAGCAGAAGGTCAAGCGTATCTACGGCCTGCTCGAGAAGCAGTTCCGCAACTACTACAAGAAAGCCTCGACCAAGAAGGGCAACACCGGCGAGACCCTGCTGCAGATGCTCGAGCAGCGCCTCGACAACGTCGTGTACCGCATGGGCTTCGCCGTGACCCGCCCCCAGGCGCGCCAGCTGGTGTCGCACAAGGGCGTGCTGGTCAACGGCAAGGCCGTTAACCTGCCGTCCTACCAGGTCAAGGCCGGCGACAACATCGCGTTGACCGAGCGTGCCCAGAAGCACCTCAACGTCCAGGAAGCCGTGAACCTCTCCCAGCAGATGGACCTCGTCCCGAGCTGGTGCGAAGTCGACGCCAAGAAGTTTGCCGGCGTTTTCAAGGCCGTCCCGGATCGTGCTGACCTGCCCTCGGACATCAATGAAGCGCTGATCGTCGAGCTGTACTCGAAGTAATCCCTCCAGGAGACACCTTGACCATGACGGTTACCGCCACCCAGGTGCTGCGCCCCCGCGGCCCGCACATCGAACGCCTCGGTTCCAACCGCGCCAAGGTGGTCATCGAGCCGCTTGAGCGCGGCTACGGCCACACGCTGGGCAATGCCCTGCGTCGCGTCCTGCTGTCCTCGATCCCCGGCTTCGCGATCACCGAAGTCGAGATCGACGGCGTGCTCCACGAGTACACCACCGTCGAAGGGCTACAGGAGGACGTGCTTGAAGTCCTGCTCAACCTCAAGGACGTGGCCATCCGCATGCACAACGTGGACCACACCACGCTGTCGCTGCAGAAGAAGGGCCCGGGCGTCGTCACCGCCGGCGACATCAAGACCGACCACAACGTCGAGATCATCAATCCCGACCACGTGATCTGCACCCTCACCAAGGACACGGCGCTGAACATGCGCCTGAAGATCGAGCGCGGTTTCGGCTACCAGCCGGCCGCCGATCGCCGCCGCCCGGACGAAGAGTCCCGTGCGATCGGTCGCCTGGTGCTGGACGCCACGTTCTCGCCGGTCCGCCGCGTCGCCTACGCCGTCGAGGCTGCCCGCGTCGAACAGCGCACCGACCTGGACAAGCTGGTCCTTGAGATCGAAACCAACGGCACGATCGACGCCGAGGACGCCATCCGCACGGCCGCCGATATCCTCACCGACCAGCTGTCGGTGTTCGGCGACTTCACCCAGCGCGAGCGTGGTCCGGCCAAGGCCTCGACCACGGGCGTGGATCCGGTGCTGCTGCGCCCGATCGACGACCTCGAGCTGACCGTGCGTTCGGCGAATTGCCTCAAGGCCGAGAACATCTACTACATCGGCGACCTGATCCAGCGCACCGAGGTCGAGCTGCTCAAGACCCCGAACCTGGGCAAGAAGTCGCTCACCGAGATCAAGGAAGTGCTCGCCCAGCGCGGCCTTTCCCTCGGGATGAAGCTGGAGAACTGGCCGCCGGCCGGCCTGCAGCAGGGCATGCTGGGCTGAGGCCCGGAATTCACTTAAGGAAACACGACCATGCGCCACCAGAAATCCGGCCGCAAGTTCAGCCGCACCAGCGCCCATCGCGAAGCGATGTTCAGCAACATGGCTGCGTCCCTGATCAAGCACGAACTGATCCGTACCACCCTGCCCAAGGCCAAGGAATTGCGCCGGGTCGCCGAGCCGCTGATCACCATCGGCAAGATCGACGGCGTCGCCAACCGCCGCCTCGCCATGTCGCGCCTGCGTGACAAGGAGGCGGTGGGCAAGCTGTTCGTCGAACTCGGCCCGCGTTACCAGGCCCGTCCCGGTGGTTACCTGCGCATCCTCAAGTGCGGCTTCCGTCCGGGCGACAACGCCCCGATGGCCTATGTCGAACTGGTCGATCGTCCGCAGGCTGACGCCGAAGCCGCCGAATAAACCCGGCGCGCCGCAAGACCCCCAGGACCCCGGCCCCGGCCGGGGTCCTGTGTTTCCGGGGTCCGGAAACCGCCGCGATGAACTTCGCGCCGCCGGCGCGGTCGGTTAGGCTGTCCCCCTTGCCATCAAGTCGCTGCCGATGACCGCCAATCCCTTCGCCTGGACCTTCCGGGCCCAGTTCCTGACCGGTTTCGCGCTGTGCGCGGCGCTGCTGGCCTACGCCCTGTACGTGCAGTTCGGCATGCTGATGATGCCTTGCCCGCTGTGCATCCTTCAGCGGATCGCCTTCGCGGCCCTGGGCATCGTTTTCCTGGTCGGTGGCCTGCACGCGCCAAGGGGCAGGGTGGGGCGCGCGGTCTACGGCCTGCTTGCCTTCATTCCCGCCGCCGCGGGTGCCGGCATCGCCGCGCGCCACGTCTGGCTGCAGTCGCTGCCGCCCAGCGAAGTGCCGCTGTGCACGTCCATGGGCCTGGACTACATGGTCGAGGCGATGGGTCCGTTCAAGGCCCTGGCCAAGGTGCTGGAAGGCTCCGGCGAATGCGCCAAGGTCGATTGGACCTTCCTGGGCCTGTCGATGCCGTTCTGGACCCTGGTCTGGTTCGTGGGCCTGGCCCTGGGCGTGCTTTGGGCGGGCTTCCGCCGCCGCTGAGCCCTGCGCGCGCACCCCCTGGTGAGTTCGCGTGGCCTGCACGGGTCGTCGCAACCCCTGTGGCATGATGTTTCGCAACACTCCCCACCCCTGGATTCCCTGGAAAACCGATGAGCGCCCCCGACCGCAGCCTGCAGACCGTTTCCGTCCCGTCCGACTGGACGCCGGCGGGTTGGCGCGCGCGGCCGGCCGCGCAGCAGCCGCATTACCCGGACGAAGCCGCGCTGGCCGAGGTGGTGGGTGAACTCAGCCGCCTGCCGCCACTGGTCACCTCCTGGGAAATCCTGTCGCTCAAGAAGCAGCTGGCCGAGGCCCAGGAGGGCAAGCGCTTCCTGCTGCAGGGCGGTGACTGCGCCGAGTCCTTCGCCGACTGCGAATCGGCCCTGGTCTCGAACCGCCTGAAGGTGCTGCTGCAGATGAGCCTGGTGCTGGTGCACGGCTTGCGCCTGCCGGTGGTGCGCGTGGGTCGTTTCGCCGGCCAGTACGCCAAGCCGCGTTCGGCCGACATGGAAGAACGCGACGGCGTGTCGCTGCCCAGCTACCGCGGCGATTTCATCAACCAGCCCGAGTTCACCGCGCAGGCGCGCCTGCCGGATCCGCGGCGCATGGTGAAGGGCCACGCCCGCTCGGCGATGACCATGAACTTCGTGCGCGCGCTCATCGACGGCGGCTTCGCCGACCTGCACCACCCCGAATACTGGGACTTGGGCTGGGTCGGCCATTCACCGCTGTCGGACGAGTACCGACGCATGGTCGCCGCCGTCGGCGACGCCGTGCGCTTCATGGAAACCATTTCCGGCGACACCCTGCACAACCTCAACCGCGCCGACTTCTACACCTCGCACGAAGCCCTGCTGCTGCCCTACGAAGAGGCGCTTACGCGGCAGGTGCCGCGACAGTGGGGTTGGTTCAACCTGTCCACGCACTTCCCGTGGATCGGCATGCGCACGGCGGCGATCGACGGTGCCCACGTCGAATATTTCCGCGGCCTGCGCAATCCGGTGGCGGTGAAGATCGGTCCGTCGGTCACGCCCGACCAGCTGCTCAGGCTGGTGGATGTGCTCAACCCGTCGAACGAACCGGGCCGCCTGGCGCTGATCCACCGCATGGGTGCGGCCCAGGTTGCACAGAAACTGCCGCCGTTGCTCGACGCCGTGCGTCGCGAAGGCCACCGCGTGCTGTGGATCTGCGACCCGATGCACGGCAACACCGAAAGCACCAGCAACGGCTACAAGACCCGCCGCTTCGACAACATCCGCGGCGAGCTCGAGTCCGCCTTCGACCTGCACGCGGCCGCCGGCACCCGCCTGGGGGGCGTGCATCTGGAGCTGACCGGCGAAAACGTCACCGAATGCACGGGCGGCGCCCGCGAGCTGACCGACACCGACCTGGCCCGCGCCTACCGTTCGACCGTCGACCCGCGCCTGAACTACGAGCAGTCGCTGGAGATCGCCATGCTGATCGTGCGCAAGCAGGCCAGCCTGGCGGCGCCGGTCAGCGCCTGAGCCCCGGCGCCCCGGTCAGGGCGCCAGCGTTGGCGTGAACGCCGGCGGGCGGCGCGCCCGGGTCGCCTGTTCGAAGGCGTAGGCCATGGCCAGCAGCTCGGCTTCCGACCAGGCGGGCCCCATGAAGCTCAGCCCCAGCGGCAGGCCCTGCACTTCACCCATCGGGACGGTGATGCTGGGCGTGCCCGCGACCGCTGCCACGCCATAGCCGGCGCCGGTGAAGTGGTCGCCTAGCACCGGGTCGGTCGGCCAGGCCGGGCCGGTGGTCGGGGCAACCACCGCATCGAGCTGCTTTTCGCGCAGCAGCGCCAGCAAGCCTTCTTCCCCCGCAAGCCGGCGGGCCGTGGCGCGCGCCTCCAGATAGGCGGGTTCGGTCAGCGGTCCCTTGGCCAGCGCCTGTTCGAACAGTTCCTGGTCGAAGAAGGGCATGGCCCGGTCGGCGTTGTCGCGGTTCCAGGCCACCAGGGCTGCGAGCGTGGCCACCGGCGCGCCGCTGTCGGCCAGGTAGGTGTCCAAGCCGTCCTTGAACTCGTAGAGCAGCACTTCGAACTCGGCGCCGCCCCACTGCCGCCAGGTGGCGATTTGCACCGGGTCCACGACCTCGGCGCCGGCGGCGCGCAGGGCTTCGATGGCGCGCTCCGTGGCCGCGTCCACGGCCGGGTGGTAGCCCATGGCCTGGCGCAGCACGCCGATGCGCTTGCCGGCCAGGGCCTTCGGGTCCAGGCCAGCCAGGTAGTCAGCGGTCCTGCCTTCGGCGCCGGCAGCGGCCGGATCGGTGGGGTCGGCCGCGGCCAGCACCACCAGCAGCGCCGCCGCGTCGGCGACGGTGCGCGCCATCGGCCCGGCGGAGTCCTGGGAAATCGAGATCGGGATGATGCCGTCGCGGCTGACCAGGCCGACGGTGGGCTTGAGCCCGACCAGGCCGTTGACCGCCGAAGGGCACAGGATGCTGCCGTCGGTTTCCGTGCCCACGCCCACCGTCGCCAGGCTGGCGGCGATGGCCGCGCCGGTGCCGGCGCTGGAGCCGCAGGGGTTGCGGTCGAGCACATAGGGATTGCGGGTCTGGCCGCCGCGGCTGGACCAGCCCGAGGTCGAGCGGGAGGAACGGAAGTTCGCCCATTCGCTGAGGTTGGTCTTGCCCAGGATGACGGCGCCGGCTTCGCGCAGGCGGGCCACCAGGAAGGCGTCGTCCGCGGGACGGTGTTCGGCCAGGGCCAGCGAGCCGGCCGAGTTCACCAGGCCGGCCACGTCGATGTTGTCCTTGATCAGCACCGGGATGCCGTGCAGCGGTCCGCGCACCTGGCCGGCGGCGCGTTCGGCATCGAGGGTTTCGGCCTGGGCCAGGGCGTCGGGCGCGAGTTCAATGACGGCGTTGAGCCGCGGCCCGGCGTCGTCGATGGCGGCGATGCGGTCCAGGTAGGCCTGGGTCAGCTGCCGAGAATCGAGCTCGCCCTCGGCCATGCGCCGGCTGGCTTCCGCCATGTCGAGTTCGACCACGTCCACCGTGGCCACGTCGGCCGCCGGGGCCGCAGGTGCTTCGGCTGGCTGGTCGCAGGCGGCAAGCAGCAGCAGGACGGGCAGGGCGAGGGCAGGGCGCATGGCAGGCTCCGGGGACGGTTCCCCGGAGTCTAGCCAAAAGCGAAAACTCAGAACGAGTAGCGCATGCCCACGTTCACCGTGGTGATCTTGCCGAACTCGTAGCCGGCGACCAGGGCGAGGTCGGGCCGGAAATACCAGCGGCCGTTCACGCCGACCAGGATGTCGGCGTCGAAGGTGTCGGAGCCAGAAGGAGCGATCTCGCCGACCGAGGTGTAGCGCAGGTGGCCCTGGAGCTGGACCGCGGGCGTCGCGGCCCAGGTCATGCCGATCTCGCCGCCGATGCCGCTCTCGTCGACGTCGGCGTCGAGGTTGAAGCCAGCGACCTGGACGTCCTTGAACTCGGCGTTGTCGTAGCTCAGGCGGCCATAGAGATCGACCGTGGGCGAGACCGGGTAGGCATAGCCGACACCGATGCGCCAGCGCGTCACGTCGAATTCGCCTTCGACGTTGCTCGTGCCGTCCCTGACCTCGAGTTCCTGGCTGGCCGAGGAAAACTCACCGAACACATGCATGTTCTCGCCGAATTCCCACGCGCCGCCGATGAAGCCGCCGCCGCCGGCATCGGTTTCGAGTTCGGCCGTGGGGCCGATGCCCGTGATCGTCCCGGAGTTCTCCACGTCGTTGACGAAGCTGGTGATGAAGCCGCCTTCGAGGTAACTGAAGCCGGGATCCTGCGCCGACGCGGCCAAGGGCGCGCCGAGCGCGAGCGCCGCAGCGAGCGGGATCATCTTGTGGCGAGTGAAAAGATTGTGAAGGGTGGACATACGCTTACCGCGCTCCAGAGCAGGGGTTGATGGTGGCGGCAAGGATCGCCGCCCCGGCGTGATTCGGGCGTGAGTTGAGGGCTGCCGGCAATGCCCGCCCATCCGGAATGGCGCGGGAGGCGTCAAAAAAAACGCCCCGGAATCCCGGGGCGCTTTCGTATCCGGCAAGCGGGCGCGAAATCAGCCGCGCGAGGCCTTCTTGCGGTCGTTCTCGGTGCGGTGCTTCTTGCGCAGGCGGATCGCCACCGGGGTGATTTCGACCAGTTCGTCGTCGTCGATGAACTCCAGGGCCTGTTCGAGCGAGAACTTGACCGGCGGGATCAGGCCTTCGTCCTTGTCGGTGCCCGAGGCGCGGAAGTTGGTGAGCTGCTTCCCGCGCAGGGCGTTGACCGTGAGGTCGTTGTCCTTGGAGTGGATGCCGACGATCTGGCCTTCGTAGATTTCCTCGCCCGGCTCGACCATCAGGCGGCCGCGTTCCTGCATGGCGATCTGGGCATACGCCGGCGACGGACCGGTGCCGTTGGAGATCAGCACGCCGTTCTGGCGCTGGCCGATCTCGCCTTCCTGCTTCGGCGCGTAGTGGTCGAAGACGTGGAACAGCAGGCCGGTGCCGGCGGTGATCGTGCGGAACTCGGTCTGGAAGCCGATCAGGCCACGCGCCGGGATCAGGAAGTCGATGCGCACGCGACCCTTGCCGTCCGGCTCCATGTTCTGGAGGATCGCCTTGCGCTCGCCCAGGCGCTGCATCACGCCGCCCTGGTACTGCTCCTCGAGGTCCACGACCAGCGATTCGAAGGGCTCGGACTTCACGCCGTCGATGTCCTTGATGATCACCTCGGGGCGCGACACGGCCAGTTCGTAGCCTTCGCGGCGCATGGTTTCGATAAGGATGGACAGGTGCAGTTCGCCGCGGCCGCTGACCTTGAACTTGTCGGCGTCGGCGGTGTCCTCGACCTTCAGCGCGACGTTGTGCTGGGTTTCGCGCATCAGGCGGTCGCGCAGCTGGCGCGAGGTCAGGAACTTGCCGCCGCTGCGGTCCTTGTTGCCGGCGAAGGGCGAATCGTTGACCTGGAAGGTCATGGAAATCGTGGGCTCGTCGACGGTGAGCACCGGCAGCTGCTCGGCCGCGCCGACGTCGCAGACGGTGTCGGAAATGCCCAGGCCTTCGATGCCGGAAATGGCGATGATGTCGCCGGCGCGCGCTTCCTTCACCTCGTGGCGCTCAAGGCCCATGAAGCCCAGCACCTGCAGCACCTTGGCATTGCGGACCTTGCCGTCGCGCGCGACCACCGTGACCTGCTGGTTGGTGCGGATGGTGCCGCGCTGGACGCGGCCCACGCCGATGATGCCGACGTAGTTGTTGTAGTCCAGCGAGGTGATGCGCATCTGGAACGGGCCTTCCATGTCCACCGGCGGCGGCGCCACCTTGTCGACGATGGTCTGGAACAGCGGGGTCATGTCGCCCGAACGCACGGACTCGTCCATGCCGGCGTAGCCATTGAGGCCAGAGGCGTAGACGGTGGTGAAGTCGAGCTGTTCGTCGGTGGCGCCCAGGCGGTCGAACAGGTCGAAGGTCTGGTTGAGCACCCAGTCCGGGCGGGCGCCCGGGCGGTCGACCTTGTTGATGACCACGATCGGCTTGAAGCCCATCGCGAAGGCCTTCTGGGTGACGAAGCGGGTCTGCGGCATGGGGCCGTCCATCGCGTCCACCAGGATCAGCACCGAGTCCACCATCGACAGCACGCGCTCGACCTCGCCGCCGAAGTCGGCGTGGCCCGGGGTGTCGACGATGTTGATGCGGTATTCCTGGCCGTCCGGCGCGGTCCAGCGGATCGCGGTGTTCTTCGAAAGGATGGTGATGCCACGTTCCTTTTCGATGTCGTTGCTGTCCATCGCGCGCTCGGCGAGCTGCTGGCGTTCGCCCAGGGTGTTGGACTGCTTGAGCAGCTGGTCGACCAGGGTGGTCTTGCCATGGTCGACGTGGGCGACGATGGCGATGTTGCGGAGCTTTTCGATGGACATGCGGATGGACGCCTGGTGGCGCGCTGCTCTTGGCTGAGGAAGCCGATGATTATAGCGGTAAACGCTGCCTGAATGCCCGTTCAGGCGCCCGGGCCACCGCCTTCCTGTGGCATCCTAGCCGGCCCGCCGGGACCCGCCCGGCCACCCGCACCGGAGCCCTCCATGTCCCTGACCGCCGTTTTCAC
The DNA here is from genome assembly GCF_014643775.1 of Arenimonas soli. Lineage (GTDB taxonomy): Bacteria > Pseudomonadota > Gammaproteobacteria > Xanthomonadales > Xanthomonadaceae > Arenimonas > Arenimonas soli. Next base: position 1,666,950 of record NZ_BMKC01000001.1, on the reverse strand, counting down.
CACCTCCCGCGGCCCGATCCGCGTCAAGCTGCACGCCGACCAGGCGCCGCTGACCGTCGCCAACTTCGTCAACCTGGCCCAGCGCGGCTTCTACGACGGCCTCAGCTTCCACCGGGTCATCCCCGATTTCATGATCCAGGGCGGCTGCCCGCGCGGCACCGGCACCGGCAACCCGGGCTACCGCTTCGAGGACGAATGCCGTCCCGAACTGCGCCACGACAAGCCGGGCGTGCTGTCCATGGCCAACGCCGGGCCGGGCACCAATGGCAGCCAGTTCTTCATCACCCACGTCGCCACGCCCTGGCTGGACGGCAAGCACACCGTGTTCGGTGAAGTGCTGGGTGCCGACGACCAGGCCGTGGTCGACGCCGTGCGCGGCGGCGACAAGATCGAAAGCCTGAAGATCGAAGGCGACACCGCCCCGCTGCTGGCCGCCCAGGCCGACCGCGTGGCCGAGTGGAACAAGGCGCTCGACGCCGCCTGACCCGGGCCGGGCAGGGTGGCGGTACGGGCGTCCCGGAAGGGCTGCGTGGTATCCTTCCGGGGTTTTCCATCCCGCCACCCAGACCCCGCGAGGATCGTGATGCCCCAGCTTGCCAAGCGCATGGGCCGTGCCAAGCCCAGTGCCATCATGGCCGTCGCCGAAAAGGCGAAGAAGCTCAAGGCCGAAGGCCGCGACATCGTCAGCTTCTCCATCGGCGTACCCAACTTCCTGCCCGGCGAGCACGTCTACGCCGCCGCCCGCGAGGCGCTTGAAAAGGACAGCGGCCAGTACGGCTCCAACCGCGGTTCCGACGCCCTGCTCGATGCCTTCCTGCACCACCTCGAAGGCCTGGGCCTGGGCGGCTACACGCGCCTGAACTGCGCGACCGGCATCGGCGCCAAGCACATCCTGTACAACCTGGCCGAGGCCCTGCTCGACGAAGGCGACACCATCGCCTACGCCGTGCCGTACTGGACCACCTACGCCGACATCGCCGAGGTGCTGGACGCGAAGATCCTCGAGCTGCCGTGCCCGGCCAGCCAGGACTACAAGCTCACCCCGGCGCAGCTCGATGAAGCCCTGGCCACCAAGCCCAAGGTCTTCCTGTTCAACAACCCGAACAACCCGACCGGCATGGTCTACACCCGCGAGGAAATCGCGGCGCTGGCCGACGTCATCGCCAGGCATCCGGACACCTGGGTGATCACCGACGACATCTACAACACCATGGTGTTCGACGGCATCGGCTACCACAACTTCGTGCAGGCCCGTCCCGAGCTTCGCTCGCGCGTGGTGTTCGTGGACTCGCTGTCCAAGACCTACGGCATGCCCGGCTGGCGCGTTGGCTTCATGGCCGGCCCCGAAGTGGTGGCCAAGGCCGTGACGGTGCTCAACTCCACCCACATCACCAACCTGCCTGAAGTCGTCACCGCCGCCGCCGTGGCCGCGCTGTCGGGTCCGCAGGACGTGCCGACAGCCAAGCGCGCCGAATTCCAGGCCAAGCGCGACATGGTCGTGGACACCATGAACTCGATCCCGGGCGTGCTGTGCCCCAAGCCCCAGGGTGCGTTCTACGTGTTCCCCGACATCAGCTGCGCCTTCGGCAAGTCGCACAAGGGCGTGAAGATCGCCAATGACGTCGACTTCTGCTCCGTGCTGCTCGAAACCAAGGGCGTGGCCTGCGTGCCGGGCTCGGCCTTCGGCGAGCCGCGCGCGCTGCGCATCAGCTACACCTGTCCGACCGAGCAGCTGCCCAAGGGCCTGCAGCGGATCCAGGAATTTTTCGCCGAACTTTCGTAAGGAGCCTCCATGAAAACCCCCGTCCGTGTTGCCGTCACCGGCGCCGCTGGCCAGATCGGCTATTCCCTGCTGTTCCGCATCGCTTCGGGCGAAATGCTCGGCAAGGACCAGCCGGTCATCCTGCAGATGCTTGAACTGCCGATGGAAAAGGCCCAGGCCGCGCTCAAGGGCGTGATGATGGAGCTTGAAGACTGCGCCTTCCCGCTGCTGGCCGGCATGGTCGGCACCGACGACCCGATGGTCGCCTTCAAGGACGCCGACGTGGCCCTGCTGGTCGGCGCCATGCCGCGCGGCCCGGGCATGGAGCGCAAGGACCTGCTGCTCAAGAACGCCGAAATCTTCACCGTGCAGGGCAAGGCCATCAACGCCGTCGCCTCGCGCGACATCAAGGTGCTGGTGGTCGGCAACCCGGCCAACACCAACGCCTACATCGCCATGAAGTCGGCGCCGGACATCAACCCGGGCAACTTCACCGCCATGCTGCGCCTGGACCACAACCGCGCGCTGTCGCAGCTGGCCATCAAGGCCGGTGTCGACGTCGCCGGCATCGAAAAGCTGGTCGTGTGGGGCAACCACAGCCCGACCATGTACCCGGACTACCGCTTCGCCACCGTGGCCGGCGGTTCGCTCAAGGACAGGATCGGCGACGAAAGCTGGAACCGCGACACCTTCATCCCGAAGGTCGGCAAGCGCGGCGCCGCGATCATCGAAGCCCGCGGCCTGTCCTCGGCCGCCTCGGCCGCCAACGCCGCCATCGACCACATCCGTGACTGGTCGCTGGGCACCAACGGCAAGTGGGCCACCATGGGCATCCCCTCCGACGGCAGCTACGGCATCCCGAAGGACGTCATCTACGGATTCCCGGTGGTCTGCAAGGACGGCAAGTACGAAATCGTGCAGGGCCTGGAAATCGACGAGTACTCGCGTTCGATGATGGACAAGACCCTGGCCGAGCTCGAGGAAGAGCGCGCGGGCGTCGCCCACCTGCTGGGCTGAGGTCCGGTCAGGGAGTGAAGGTTCCGCTTGCGTGTCCATGAAGGGACAGCCGCCATCCTCAAGAGGGCCAGCGCGACCAGTCGCGCTGGCCTTCGTGCTTGTGGTGGCCGGGCTTTTTGTCCTCACCGGTGTCTTGCTGGCCCTGGGCCTGGCGCCCCTGCCGCACAGTGACTGGCTGCTTTACTGGGAATCGGCCGGCGACCCTGCCGCCTACGAGCGCGGTGGCGTGGGTCTGTGGCTCCTGGCGGTCCCCAAGGCGCTTGGCCTGGGGCCGGTACTTGCTTCACTGGTCTTGAACCTCGCCGCCGGCCTGCTGGTGCTCTGGATTGCCTGGATGCTGGGCCAGGGTCGCCGCCAGGGGTGGGCGATCCTGACCTGCGCCTATCTGTTCCTGCTGGCCCCGTACGTGGGCATCGTGCAGTTGGACATGATTGCCGCGGCCTTCCTGGCCGGGGCCCTGGCCTGCCTGCTGCGATCCCTGGATGCTCCTGGTCGTCGACGTTTCCAGCTGGCGGCGGTCGCGCTGTTGGCGGCCGGCGTGTCCACGAAGCCCCAGTACGCCCTGCTGGCCTGGACACTGGTGATCGTGCTTGCCCTGCCTGCCTGGCTGCGTCGCCGGCAAGAACCCTGGGCGCCGGCCCTCGTGGGTGTGCTGCTGGTCGGCTCGCTGCTCGGCTACGCGCTCGACAACGGGCTGCGCGGGCTGAGTGGCCGCAGCGAGGCACTGCGCACCAGTTCGGCCGTTACCCTGTATGCGGGCCTGCTTGTTTCGCGCACCGAAAACTGCGGCTACTGGTCGCCAGAAGCGGCGCGCGCCGCACGCGAGGACAAGGACAAGTCCTTGCCGCTTGCCATCCGCGACCGCCTGGCCGCGCAGCCGCCCATCCACTGGCGCGCGGTGATCTGGTGCAAGCTGCCGCAGGTCCTGCGGCCGCCGGCGTTCTCGCTGTACTGGCTGCTCGAAGCGCCGTCGGTCAAGTCGCGCGTGGCGGCGTCGCCGTCCAGGATGGTGCAGGAAGCCCGCTACCAGCGGGCCATCGACGCCGAACGCAGCCTCTATGGCGTGGTCACGTTCCTGCTGCTGTTGGGGGTCGCGGCCGGTGCGCTGTTGGCCTGGCGCCGCGGTCATCGTTTCGCGGCCCTGGTGCCCGTGGCCTGGGTGCTGTCGTTCTGGGCCGTGCACCTGGTGTTCGAGATCCAGGGGCGGTATTTCCTTGGCATGTACCTGCTGGCGCCGCTGTTCTCGGCGTTTGCATTGGCTGCCGCATCCCGACGCCCGAGCCCCGGCGCGGTAGAATGCGGGGTCACCCCGTACATCCCTCCGGAGCCCACCCGATGATGCAAGAAACCGCTGGCGCGCGCTTCCGCGCGGCCGTCCAGGAAGAGTCGCCGCTGCAGGTGATGGGCACCATCACCGCCTATGCCGGCCTTATGGCCAAGCGCACCGGCTACAAGGCCCTGTACCTGTCGGGTGGCGGCGTCGCCGCGAATTCGCTGGGCATGCCGGACCTGGGCATCAGCACCATGGAAGACGTGCTCACCGATGCCCGGCGCATCGTCGATGCCACCGGGATGCCGCTGCTGGTGGACATCGACACGGGCTGGGGCGGCGCCTTCAACATCGCTAGGACCATCCGCAATTTCCAGCGGGTCGGCGTTGCCGCCGTGCACATGGAGGACCAGGTCGGCCAGAAGCGCTGCGGCCACCGCCCTGGCAAGGAAGTGGTGTCGAAGCAGGAGATGGTCGACCGCGTGAAGACCGCCGTGGACGCGCGCACCGATCCCGGTTTCGTGATCATGGCGCGCACCGACGCCGCCGCCGTCGAAGGCCTGGACGCCGCCATCGAGCGCGCCGTGGCCTACGTCGAGGCCGGCGCCGACATGGTCTTCCCGGAAGCCATGCGTTCGCTCGACGACTATCGCAAGGTCAAGGCCGCGGTGAAGGTGCCGGTGCTGGCCAACCTCACCGAGTTCGGCTCCACCCCGTTCTTCACCACCGACGAACTGCGCGACGCCGGCGTGGACATCGCGCTGTACTGCTGCGGCGCCTACCGCGCCATGAACAAGGCGGCACTGAACTTCTACCAGACGGTGCGCAGCGAAGGCACCCAGAAGAACATCGTCCACACCCTGCAGACCCGCGACGAGCTCTACGACTTCCTGGGCTACCACGCCTACGAAGACAAGCTCGATGAACTGTTCTCGCAGCAAAAAGACTGAGCAAGGAGCCCCGCATGAGCGACAACAACACCCTGCCCAAGCCGAAGAAGTCGGTGGCCCTGAGCGGCACGCCGGCCGGCAACACCGCCCTGTGCACCGTCGGCCGCAGCGGCAACGACCTGCACTACCGCGGCTACGACATCAAGGACCTGGCCACCAAGGCCGGCTTCGAGGAAGTCGCCCACCTGCTGGTGCACGGCGCGCTGCCCACCGCCAGCCAGCTGGCCGCCTACAAGACCAAGCTCAAGCGCCTGCGCGGCCTGCCGGCCATCGTCACCGACGCGCTGGAACTGGTGCCGGCCAATGCGCATCCGATGGACGTGATGCGCACGGGCTGTTCGGTGCTGGGCACCGTGCTGCCCGAGCGCGAGGGCCACCCGGTGGCCGAAGCCCGCGACATCGCCGACCGGCTGATGGCCAGCTTTGGTTCGATGCTGCTGTACTGGTGGCACTTCACCCGCAACGGCCGCCGCATCGACGTCGAAACCGACGACGACACCATCGCCGGCCATTTCCTGCACCTGCTGCACGGCGAGCCGCCGAGCGCTTCGCATGCCGATGCGCTGGACAAGTCGCTGGTGCTCTATGCCGAACATGAGTTCAATGCTTCCACCTTCACCGCCCGCGTGATCGCCGGCACCGGCAGCGACATGTTCAGCTGCCTCACCGGCGCCATCGGCGCGCTGCGCGGCCCCAAGCACGGCGGCGCCAACGAAGTGGCCATGGACATCATCGCGCGGTATTCCAGCGCCGACGAAGCCGAGGCCGACATCCGGGCCCGGGTCGAGCGCAAGGAAATCGTCATCGGCTTCGGCCATCCGGTCTACACCGTCGGCGACCCGCGCAACCCGATCATCAAGGACATCAGCCGCAAGCTGTGCAAGGAAGGCGGCAACCAGGTGCTGTTCGACGTCTCCGAGCGCATCGAGACGCTGATGATGGACATGAAGAAGATGTTCCCCAACCTTGACTGGTACAGCGCCTCGGCCTACCACATGATGGGCGTGCCGACGCCGATGTTCACCCCGCTGTTCGTCATCGCCCGCACAAGCGGCTGGTCGGCGCACGTCATCGAACAGCGCATCGACGGCAAGATCATCCGTCCCAGCGCCAACTACACCGGTCCCGAGGACCGCGACTTCGTCGCCATCGACAAGCGCTGATCCCGGGCGCCGCGCAAAAGAAAAGGCCGCGCTGCGATGCGCGGCCTTTTTTGCGTTCCGGCACCGGGTCCGGTCAGGGCGCCATGCGCTGGGTCGCGGCGGGCAGGGCGGCGACGCTGAGGGTCGGCACCGGCGCGGGCTTGGGCGGGGTCAGGCGCTGGACCCGGAAGAAGGTGTGGTCGCCGATGGTGGCCACCTGCGGGTAGGTCGCCCAGTTCGGGTTGGCCAGGGCCAGGGCCGCGAAATGGCTGGCGCCCGGAACGACTTCCTTGCGCTCGCCCGGCGGCAGCCGCCAGTCGGCCTGGGCCTGGAAGGCGACCTGCACGGCCCGTTCCCAGGCCTTGATGTTCTTCATGCGCAGGCCGGGGTTCACGATGGTCGGGGCGAACTGCTTGCGGGCGGTGACCACCTCGCAGACCGACTCGCCCCACTGGCCCGAATCGCGGCGGCGCAGGGCCACCTCGGCGACGGCACGCTGGCCCAGGGCCGACTGGTCGCGGGCCTCCAGGTAGACGGTGGTCGCCAGGCAGAGCGGGTCGGCGGCGGGCTGGGGCAGTATCGATGCCAGCCAAAGGACGAAAGACAGCTTCATGGCGGAACTCCTTGCTCCGTTGCGCCGCACTTTCCCGACCGCCAGAAGGCGGCTCCCGCTAGGGACCAACGGATTGGGGGTTGAGGTGCGGCCTGGCGTTTTGGGGATGGACGAGCGGGGCTCGCACTCCGGGGTCGCTGGCGTCAGGTGAGCGACCCGCCGGAATCCCCTGGGAGCCATGCGCTCCGGGGCCGATTTATCGACACGGCCCGGGGCCGGGGTCGATTCCAGCCGCGCATACTACGGGAAAGTCCGGAACCTTGCCTGAACGGCAGGAGCCAAGCCTTTGATTCTTATTGGAGTAATTGCTCAGAGCGCGGCGGCGAGGCGGCTTCCCTGCTCGATTGCCCGCTTGGCATCAAGCTCGGCGGCGACGTCGGCACCGCCGATCAGGTGGGGGGCCAGGCCGGCGCCCCGGAGCCCTTCGACCAGCTCCCGCAGCGGTTCCTGGCCGGCGCAGACGACCACGTGGTCGACGTCCAGCAGCCGTTCCTGGCCGTCCACCCGGACCTTCAGGCCCGTCTCGTCCACGCCCAGGTACTCGACGCCGCCAAGGGCCTGTACGCCCTTGGCCTTGAGCGCGGCCCGGTGGATCCAGCCGGTGGTCTTGCCCAAGCGGGCGCCGGGCTTGCCAGGACTGCGCTGGAGCAGCCAGAGCTCGCGGGCGGGCGCCTCCGGCCGTGGCTTGGCCAGGCCGCCGGGACCCTCGAAGTCGGGCGCCACGCCCCACTCGGCCATCCACAGCGCCGGGTCGAGGCTGGGCGAGGGGCCTTCGTGCACCAGGTATTCGGCCACGTCGTAGCCGATGCCGCCGGCGCCGATGATGGCCACCCGGCGGCCGGGCACGACCCGGCCCTGCAGCACGTCCAGGTAGGACAGCACCTTGGGATGGTCGGCGCCGGGGAAGCTGACCTTGCGCGGCAGGATGCCGGTGGCCAGCACGATCTCGTCGAAACCGCCCGCCGCCAGGCCGGCGGCGTCCACCCGCTGGCCCAGGCGCAGGTCCACGCCGGTCAGGGCCAGCTGGCGGCCGAAGTAGCGCAGGGTTTCGTGGAACTCTTCCTTGCCCGGGATCTTCTTGGCCAGGTTGAACTGGCCGCCGATCTCGGTCGCCGAATCAAACAGGGTCACCAGGTGGCCACGGCCGGCGGCCACGCTGGCGCAGGCCAGGCCGGCAGGGCCGGCACCAACCACCGCCACCCGCTTCGGGGCCGGAGTGGGCACGTAGTTGAGCTCGGTTTCCGCGCAGGCGCGCGGATTGACCAGGCAGCTGGCCTTCTTGCCCACGAACACGTGGTCGAGGCAGGCCTGGTTGCAGGCGATGCAGGTGTTGATTTCGTCCCGGCGGCCTTCGCGGGCCTTGCGGGCCCAGGCCGGGTCGGCCAGCAGCGGCCGCGCCATGGACACCATGTCGGCCTGGCCCCCGGCGAGGATGGCTTCGGCCTCGTCGGGCATATTGATGCGGTTGGTGGCGACCAGCGGCAGTCCCACGTGGGGCTTGAGCTTGGCGGTGACGCCGGCGAAGGCCGCGCGCGGCACCGAGGTGGCGATGGTCGGCACCCGCGCCTCGTGCCAGCCGATGCCGGTGTTGATGATCGTGGCGCCGGCGGCCTCGATGGCCTTGGCCTGCATCACGATCTCGTCCCAGCCCGAACCGTTCTCCACCAGTTCGAGCATGGACAGGCGATAGATGAGGATGAAGTCCGGACCCACGGCCTCGCGGATGCGGCGCACGATCTCGACTGCGAAGCGCATGCGGTTTTCGGGGCTGCCGCCCCAGGCGTCCCTGCGCCGGTTGGTGCGGGCGCTGAGGAACTGGTTGATCAGGTAGCCCTCGGAACCCATCACCTCGACGCCGTCGTAGCCGGCTTCGCGCGCGAGCTTCGCGGTGGTGACGAAGGCCTTGATCTGGCGCTCGACGCCCCAGGCGGTGAGCGCGCGCGGGGTCAGCGGGCTGATCGGCGCCTTCACCTTGGAAGCCGACACCAGCAGGGGATGTGCGGCGTAGCGCCCCGCATGCAGGATCTGCAGGCAGATGCGGCCGCCGGCCTCGTGCACCGCCTTGGTGACGATGCGGTGCTTGTGGATTTCCCAGGGCCAGCTGAGCTTCCCGGCGAAGGGTTTGAGCCAGCCGACCAGGTTGGGCGAGATGCCGCCGGTGACCATCAGCCCGACGCCGCCTTCCGCACGTTCGCGGAAATACGCCGCCAGCTTCGGGAAGTCGCGCGCGTGGTCCTCCAGGCCGGTGTGCATCGACCCCATCAGGATGCGGTTGGGCAGGGTGCAAAAGCCCAGGTCGAGGGGCTGGAAGAGGCTGGGGTAGGGCTGGCTGGACATGGTGGACGGCGTGGGATGACTCCGGGCACCTTGCCCGGAACGGCGGGCCCGGACAAGACACCGGCGTATGGCGCGGCCGCGCAGGGCCCCGACATGCGTTCATGCTTCTGGCACCATAGCTTTCGCCCACGCACGCACGGACCGCCCGCCCATGAGCAACCCAGACCTCCGTTCCGCCAAGCGCCCCGAACCCGACCCGTCGATGGTCGACATCGCCAACTACGTCACCGACTACTACATCGGCTCGTCGGAGGCCTACACCACGGCGCGTTACATGCTGTTCGACTCCCTGGCCTGCGCGATGCTGGCCATGCGCCACCCGGAGTGCGTCAAGCACCTGGGGCCGCTGGTCCCGGGCGGGTCGCTGCCGGGCGGCGCACGGGTCCCGGGCACCCACCACGAACTCGACCCGGCGCAGGCGGCGTACAACATCGGCGTGCAGGTGCGCTGGCTGGACTTCAACGACACCTGGCTGGCCGCCGAGTGGGGGCATCCTTCGGACAACCTGGGCGCCATCCTGGCGGTGGGTGACTACCTGAGCCGCAAGGCCGAGCGCGAGAACCGCAAGCCCGTCACGGTGCGCGACATCCTCACCTGGGCGATCAAGGCGCACGAAATCCAGGGCTGCTACGCGCTCAAGAACAGCTTCAACCGGGTCGGCCTGGACCACGTGATCCTGGTCCGCCTGGCCTCGACCGCCATCGCCACCCACATGATGGGCGGCGGCAAGGAAGAGATCATCAACGCGGTCAGCCACAGCTGGGCCGATGGCGGTGCCCTGCGCGCGTACCGGCACGCCCCCAACACCGGCCCGCGCAAGAGCTGGGCCGCAGGCGACGCCTGCCGCCGGGCCGTCACCCACGCACTGAACGCGATGAAGGGCTGCGTGGGCTATCCCAGCGTGGTCAGCGCCAGGACCTGGGGCTTCGCGGATGCCGCCTTCCAGGGCAAGGAGTTCGAGTTCGAGCGGCCGTTCGGCAGCTACGTGATGGAAAACATCCTGTTCAAGATCAGCTTCCCGGCCGAGTTCCACGCCCAGACCGCGGTCGAATGCGCCCTGCAGCTGCACCCCAAGGTCGCCGGCAAGCTCGACCAGGTCGAGCGCATCGCCATCGAGACCCAGGAGGCGGGCCTGCGGATCATCGACAAGACCGGCCCGCTGGACAACTACGCCGACCGGGACCACTGCCTGCAGTACATGGTGGCGGTGCCCCTGGTCTTTGGCCGCCTCACCGCCGACGATTATTCCGACGCCGTCGCCGCCGACCCGCGGATCGACGCCCTGCGCGAGAAGATGGAAGTGCGGGAAAACCCGGATTTCACCCGGGATTACTTCGATCCCGACAAGCGTTACATCGGCAATTCAGTTGAGGTTTATTTCAAGGACGGGACCTCGACGGGCAAGGTTTCCATCAATACCCCGCTGGGCCATCGCGACCGCCGGGGGGAGGGTATTCCGGCCCTGCTGGCCAAGTTCGAGGCCGCCATGGCGGGCCAGCTGCCGGCCAAGCGCGTCCAGCAGCTGCTGGAGCTGACCGGGGACACCTCCCGTTTCGAGGCCACCCCGATCCACCGCTTCATGGACCTTTTCACTCCTTGAAAAACTCCCCTTGCCATGCGTCGGACCCTTTGTTAGATTCCCGTTAACATTCCGGTCGTTAAGGTCTGTCCCACTCAAGCGGCAATGCACCGACCCCCCTGGTCCGCACCGTTCGAGCTGTATCCCTAAAGTAGAAGATGGAGCAAATCATGAAGAAGAAACTCCTGTGCTGTGCCCTCCTGGGCGCCATGGCAACTGCGACGTCCGCGATGGCCCAGGACTTCGACAATCGCTGGTATGTCTCCGGTGGCCTCGGTTTCAATTTCCAGGACGATGACCGCAATACCGAAGACGTTGCCTTCGGCACCCTCGGCATCGGCAAGTTCCTGACCCCGAACTGGTCGCTCGACGTCGAGGCCAACTACCAGAACCCGCAGCTCCGCAGCTCGGAACTGCTGTTCAGCCAGTACGGTCTGTCGGTTGATTCGCGCTACCACTTCCTGCGCGAAGGCAGCAACTGGTGGCCCTACATCCGCATGGGTATCGGCTACCAGCGCGCCGAGGAAGAGTTCGACAACTTCCCGAACCCGAACTCGCCGGGCCAGCGTGAGGATTCCTTCCTCGCCGCCAACCTGGGCGTGGGCCTGCAGGCTGACTACGACCGTTACGCGGTCCGTGGCGAGCTGGGCACCCGCGTTTCCTTCGACGACACCTCGGTCGTGGCCCCGGACTCCAACTCGTTTGGCGACATCCTGGCCTCCATGACCCTGCTGGTGAAGCTCGGTAACCTGCCCGCCCCGGTTGTTCCGGAAGCGCCGGTGGCCCAGACCACCTGTGCCGACCTGGACGACGACGGCGACGGCGTCAACAACTGCGACGACAAGTGCCCGGGTTCGGTTGCCGGCCAGGCCATTGGTCCGGACGGTTGCCCGGTTCCGCTGACGATCGACCTCAAGGGCGTGAACTTCGACTTCGACAAGTCGACCCTGCGTCCCGACGCGGTCGCGATCCTCGACGAGGCCATCGCCATCCTGCAGAAGTACCCGCAGCTGAAGGTTGAAGTTGCCGGTCACACCGACTCCGTCGGCACCGAGCAGTACAACCAGGGCCTGTCGGAGCGTCGCGCCAAGACCGTTTACGACTACCTGACCAACGCCGGTATCGGCGCTGACCGGATGTCGGGTCCGAACGGTTACGGCGAGAGCCGCCCGATCGACACCAACGACACCGCTGAAGGCCGTGCGCGCAACCGCCGCACCGAGCTGAACGTGCAGAACTGATCCATCGGTTCCACGGTGTCACCCGAAGCCCGGCCTCGTGCCGGGCTTCGCTTTTTGTGGGCTGCCGTTCAGCAAACTGCGTTGCGCATGCCGGTCGCGAAGCCTAAGCTCAGCGCAGTCCCGCACGCCCCCACGGTGAAGTATGAAACGCACGCTGTTTTCGCTGATGTTGTCCGTCCCGATGATTGCCGTGGCCGTCGAGCCCGCGCCGCCCGTCGAACCGGTCGATCCGGCCGTGGCCATCGAGCCGGCATGCGTTCCCGCGGCGCCGGCGACGCCAGCCGCGACCACCGGCGCCAGCGCGGACGCGCAGGTGCCGGCATCGGGCCAGGACCTTCCGGCCACCCTGCCGTGCGTGGACACCACGGCCGTTGCGCCGCCGGCCGAACCGGCCTACGTGCCAAAGACCGCGCACGACAATTCGCCCTACCGGTTCGACATGAACCAGAACGGCAAGCGCATGACCGCCGACGAGTTCGACGCCTGGATGCAGGCCAAGGGCATTCGTGTCGCCACCGGTGCCCCCGGCACCCCCAGCGGCCACCGTTCCGCCACCCAGGGCACCTCGGCCGCAAATCCGGTGACGCCGGCGCCCGACACCCGTCCCACGCCGCCGGCGCGCGACGACTAAGCGGCCGTCAGGCCTTCCGGAAGCGGTAGTGCGCCACCAGCCACTGCCGCCCTTCCTCGTAGCCGAACAGCTCGGCGCAGGCCATCCAGAACATGCGCCAGCGCTGTGACCAGCGCTCGGCGTTTTCAATCCCGTAGGCGCCGGCCAGCACCTCCAGGACTTGAGCCTGGTTGCGGTCCTGGTTCTCCAGCCAGTGGTCGGCCGTGCGCTGGTAGTGCGTGCCCGGCAGCAGCCAGCGATCCTCGATGGCCAGGTCCTGCTGGAAGTGCAGCAGCGTGTCCGCCGACGGCATCAGCCCGCCGGTGAAGAAGTACCTGCCCATCCAGTTGTCGTCGCCTTCCGTGAGGAAGGGGTACATCAGGTGCCGGTGCGCGAAGATGTGCACGAACAGCTTGCCGCCCGGCCTGAGCCAGCGGGCGATGTTCGCCAGCAGGTGCCGGTAGTTGCGCATGTGCTCGAACATCTCGATTGAAACCACGCGGTCGTAGCTTTCCTCCGGCAGGTCCAGCTGCACCACGTCGCGGGTGAGGATCTCGACGTTGTCCAGTCCGCGCGCCGCCGCCTGCGCAAGGATGTGCTCGCGCTGGCTGTTGGAGTTCGACACGCCGGTGATGCGCGCTTTCGGGTAGCGGGCGGCCATCCACAGGGTCAGCGACCCCCAGCCGCAGCCCAGTTCCAGGATCCGCTGGCCGTCGGCCAGTTCGGCGCGCTCACCGTACAGGGCCAGCATCGCCTCTTCGGCCTCGTCCAGGCTTTCCCGGCCGGTCGGATAATAGGCGCTGGAGTATTTCAGGCGTTTGCCCAGGCACAGCTCGAAGAAGCGGGCCGGGACTTCGTAGTGCTGCTCGTTGGCGGCGGCGGTCTGGATCGCGATGGGGCTGCGGCGCAGTTCGTCGAGCAGCTCGCGAAAGCGCGCGTCGGCGCGGGCCAGGTCGTGTGCGCCTTCCTCGCGCAGGCGCTGGGCGCAGAGGCGGCGGATGCCGAGGCGGGTCAGCGCGTCGGGCACCAGCCCGCGCTCGCATAGGTCGATCAGGGACATCCGGTTACTCCGGGGAAGGGGAAGGCTTGCGCGGCGGCCAGGGGAAGAACGCGCTGACCTCGCGCTGGTAGCGGCGGTAGTCCTCGCCGCGGCTGCGTTCGGCCTGCGCCTCGGTCCAGGGAATACCGCTGACACGGTAGAGGAAGGCGAACATCAGCACCGGTCCGACCAGGCTAAGCCAGAACAGGCCGCCGCCGACCGCCAGGAAGACGTAGGCGAACCAGTGCAGCCATTCGAAGAAGTAGTTGGGGTGGCGCGACCAGCCCCAGAGGCCGGCGCGGCAGGTCTTGCCGGCGTTGGCATCGTCGGCGCGGAATTTCGCCAGCTGGCGGTCGGCAACCGATTCCCCGACCATCGCACCCAGCCACACCGCGATCGCCAGCACCGTCCAGCCGCTCAGGTGGTAGGCGCCATTGTCGGCGGCCGCCATGAAGGGCAGGGCGAACAGGGCCACCACCACGGCCTGCATCTGGAAGAAGCCGAAGAACTTCGCCGGGCTGCCGTCCCAGGCAGCACGCAGGGCGCGATAGCGGCCGTCCTCTTCTTCGTTGAGCACCCGGTGCAGCAGGTGCAGGCAAAGACGCGCGCCCCAGACGCTGCCGAACATCGCGACCAGGCCGCGGCTCATCGGCGAGCCTTCGCCGACCACGCCGATGAACAGCGCCGCCACCGCCATCAGCCCGGCCCAGCCCACGTCCACGTAGCCGACGTTGCGCACGCGCATCGAAAACGCCCACAGCGCGGCCATCGCCAGCGCCGAGCCCAGCCAGACAATGCCGATGCTCAGCCAGGGATCGATCATGCCGGCGCCCGTTTTATGGCCGCGCTGGCCGCCAGGTGGTTGTCGATGGCGAACAGCAGCGGCAGCACCGCCGCCCAGCCCAGCGCCAGCGCGGCCAGCACCCAGGCCACCGGGGCACCGAAGCTGACCGCTTCGAACGCTCCCGCGGCGGTCCAGTAGGCCAGGGGGCCGCCGACCAGGCCCAGCGCGGCCGCCGCCAGCGGCCACTGCCGCAGCCGCGCCATCGAATGATTGAGCGTGAGTGCGAAGCCCACCCACAGCGAGGCGATCCATGCCGGCGCCACGCCCGACCAGGGCCAGGCCTCCGCGTACACCAGCCAGCCGGAGGCGGCGAAGGCGCTGTCGAGCGCGATGCCCAGCGGCAGGGCCACGGCGAGCAGGCGCAGGTCGTCGCGCACGCGGCCTCCCCAGGCCAGCATGGCCGCGGCGAAGACCACGGCGGCCAGCGGACCCGCCCAGGGCAGGCCGGCGCCGGCACCGGCGACGCTGGCCAGCCAGACCGCCTGGAAGCCGACGACGTTGCCAAGGACGAGCCAGGCCGGTTTCACGTCAGGCCACCTCGGGTGCGGGCAGGTATTGCGGACGCCGGTTGCCCGGGCGCGCCAGCAGCAGGTGCACGTCGCCGATCGAGCGCTCCAGGAAGCCGCCCTCGCAGTAACACAGGTAGAACTCCCACATGCGGATGAAACGTTCGTCGTAGCCCTGGCGGCGGACCTCGTCGAGCCGGTCTAGGAAGCGCCGGCGCCAGTGGCGCAGGGTCAGCGCATAGCTCGGTCCGATGTCCTCCAGGTTGACCAGGCGCAGGTCGCTGGCGCGCGCCGCGGCGCCGGTGAGCGCGCTGACGCAGGGGATGAAGCTGCCGGGAAAGATGAAGCGCTTGATGAAGTCCACCGAGTCCAGGGCCTGCTGGTAGCGGTGGTCTTCGATGGTGATCGCCTGGACCAGGGCCAGGCCCTCGGGCTTGAGCAGGGACGCGCACTTGGCCAGGTAGGTGTACAGGTACTGGTGGCCGATGGCCTCGACCATCTCGATCGACACCAGCTTGTCGTACTCGCCCTGCAGGTCGCGGTAGTCCTCGAGCAGCACCGTCACCCGGTCCGACAGGCCGGCGGCGGCCACGCGTTCGGTCGCCAGGGCGTGCTGCTCTTTCGAAATGGTGGTGGTGGTGACCCGGCAGCCGAAGCGCGAGGCCGCGTGCACGGCCAGCCCGCCCCAGCCGGTGCCGATCTCGACCAGGTGGTCGCCGGGCTGCAGGTCGAGCTTGCGGCAGATGCGCTCGAGCTTGCGCCACTGGGCGACTTCAAGGGTTTCGTCTTCATCGGCGAAGATCGCCGACGAGTACATCATCGACTCGTCCAGGAACAGCTTGAACAGGTCATTGCCGAGGTCGTAGTGCGCGGCGATGTTGCGGCGGCTGCCGGCGCGGGTGTTGCGGCGCAGGGCGTGCCAGCCGCGCAGCAGCCAGCCACCGAAGCGTGCCAGGCCGGTTTCCATGGCGTCGAGTCGGTCGCGGTTGACCACCAGCAGCCGCACCAGCGCCACCAGGTCGTCGCAGCGCCACAGCCCGTCCATGTAGGCCTCGCCCACGCCCACCGAGCCCTGGGCGGCGGCAGCGCGGTAGAAACCCGGGTCCAGCACCTCGATGCGGACCTCCAGCCCCCCGGGCTGGCCCAGTCGGACCGTACCCAGCGCATCCACCAGCTCGACCCGGCCGCCGGCCAGGCCACCGAGCGTTGCCAGCAGGCGCTGGCGGAGCAGGCGGTCAAGCGCGCCGTAGCGTTCCGCGTTTTGGGCGGGGCTGGCCAGGCTGTCGGCGGTTGAACTCATTCAGGGACTCCGGGGCTGGGTGTCGGGGTGCGGATGGAAGGGCGTGCGCTTGAACCACAGGCGCGCGGCCTGCCAGTAGATCGCCGCGCCCACCTTCGCGGTAAGCAAGGGATACCGCGCCAGGCATGAAGCCAGCGTGTTCCCGTTCAGCGGGCGGCGCTCGAGCACCAGGGTGGCGTCGAACTCGCGCTCGTCGCCCAGCATCACGTCCATGTGCACGCGCAGGGCCTCGCCCGGCGGCTGGATCGCCCAGCGATAGCGCCGCTGCATCGGCATGAACGGCGAGACATGGAAGGCCTTGTCGAAGTCCCAGTGCAGCACGCCGCCACGGTCGTGGGCGTCGGCCACGTCGAGCAGGTAGGCGTGGCGCTGGTTCCAGGGCGTATTGGTGATTTCGGCCAGCACCCAGGCCAGCGTTTCGCCATCGTCCTCGAACCCGTAATAGAAGCTCACCGGGTTCATGGTCTTGCCGAAGTAGCGGGCGTGCGTGAGCAGCCGGATCGGTCCGGTCGGCCGCCGGCCGCGGGCCGCCTGCACATGGTCGCGCACGGCGGAGTCCAGGGGCAGGGCCGGGTCGCCGAAGTAGTCGCGGCGGCGCAGCTGGGCCAGGTTCGGGCGGTCCACGGACCACAGCCAGCGGCCGGCGAAGACCTGGTCGAGCTCGGCCAGGTCCAGGTAGAGCTGGAACATCCGGTAGCGGAAGGCGTGCCCGACCGGCGCGTGCCGGCGATGCCGCACCCAGCCTTCGTAGATGGCGGACTTCAGGCCCATGACACGCCCAGCGACCGGGCGACCTCGACGCCGCTGCGCAGGCCGTCCTCGTGGAAGCCGAAGCCCCAATAGGCGCCGGCGAACCAGGTGCGGTTGCTGCCGTTGATCTCGTCGCGACGGCCCTGGGCGGCGACGCTGGCATGGGTGTAGACCGGATGCTGGTATTGCATGCGCGCCAAGACCTTGCCGGGGTCGATCACCTGGCCGCGGCCGAGCGTGACGACGAAGGGTTCGGGGCTGTCGAGCGACTGCAGGTGGTTCATGCAGTAGCTGACGGTGCACGGCGCGCCCGGCGTCCGGGGCACGTAGGCATTCCAGGCGGCCCATGCCTTGCGCTGGCGCGGCAGCAGGCTGGCGTCGGTATGCAGCACGGTTTCATTGACCTGGTAGGGGATGGCGCCCAGGACCTCGCGTTCGGCCTGGCTCGGGTCGGCCAGCAGCGCCAGGGCCTGGTCGCTGTGGCAGGCAAGCACGACCTGGTCGAAACGCTCGGCGCCGCGGTCGGTCGCGACCTCGACGCCGCTGGCGTCGCGACGTACCTGGCGCACCGGGCTCGACAGGCGCAGCTGCACGTTCCACTTCGCCTGCATGGCTTCGATATAACGCGACGAGCCCCCGCAGACCACCCGCCACTGCGGCCGGTCCCGGACCTGCAGCATGTGGTGGTTGTCCATGAACCGCACCAGGTACTTGGCCGGGAAGTCCAGGATGGTCTCCGACGGCGAGGACCACAGCGCCGATGCCATCGGCACCAGGTGGTCGCGCACGAACAGCTCGGAATAACCACCTTCGCGCAGGTAGCCGCCCAGCGTCGGGCCCGAGCCCGGTTCGGCCAGCAGCGCCGGCGCTTCGCGGTAGAAGCGCGTGATCTCGCGCACCATGCGCCAGAACCGCGGCGAGACCAGGTTGCGGCGCTGGCAGAACAGGCCGTCGAGGTCGGTGGCGTTGTATTCCAGGCCATTGCCGGCGTCGTGCACCGAGAAGCTCATGGTGGTGGACTGGCTGGGAACGGCCAGCTCGTCGAAGAGTTTCGTCAGCAGCGGGTAGTTGCCGGGGTTGAAGACGATGAAGCCGCTGTCCACGCGGTAGGCGCGGCCGCCTTGTTCGACCTGGTGGGTGTGGGTGTGGCCACCGAGCCGCGACTCGCGCTCGAACAATACGACCTCGTGCTGGCGCGAAAGCAGCCAGGCGGCGCCCAGGCCGGCGATGCCGCTGCCCACCACCGCGATCTTCATGCGGCCTCCCGGCGTACGCCGCGCAGCGCCGGCGGCACCGGCCGCAGGTCGCTCACCAGGCCCAGCGCGGCCAGGAACCGCAGGCCCAGGTAGGTCAGGTCCAGTTCCCACCAGGCGAAACCCTGGCGGGCCGAGCCTGGGAAATGGTGGTGGTTGTTGTGCCAGCCTTCGCCGAAGGTCAGCAGGGCCAGCAGGGCGTTGTTGCGGCTGTCGTCGCGGGTGGCGAAGCGCCGGCTGCCCCAGCGGTGCGCCAGCGAATTGATGGTGACGGTGACGTGGAACAGCACCACGGTCGAGACGAAAAAGCCCCAGACCAGCAGCTGCGGACCATTGGTGCCCAGGCCCGGATGCGCGGCTTCAAGCCAGCTGCCCAGGCCGAACAGTCCGGTCGCCAGCAACACCGGCACCAGGACGTCGAAGCGGTCGAGCAGGCGAAGCTCCGGGAACCGGGCAAGGTCGCGCACGGCCTCGAGGTCGGTGCCGAACGAACGCCGGGTCAGGAACCAGCCCATGTGGCTGTGCAGGAAGCCGTGCCGCGGCGAGTGCACGTCGTGTTCGGTGTCGGCGTGGCGGTGGTGGTGCCGGTGGTGCGCCGCCCACCACAGCGGCCCGCGCTGCACCGACGCCGCGCCGACCAGGGCGAAGAAAAACTGCACCGGCCGCGAAGTACGGAAGGCCTTGTGGGAAAAATAGCGGTGGTAAAAGCCGGTGATCGCGAACATGCGAAGCGCATACAGCACCAGCGCCGTCCACAGCGCGAACCAGGAAAAACCCACCCACAGCACGCCCAGGCAGGCCAGGTGCAGGCCGACGAAGGGCAGCACCCGCAGCCAGTCGATGCGGTCGGGGTCGCGGCCGTCGTCGGCCGGCGCGGCGCCGGTGTCGAACCACAGGGTCAGGGCACGCAGGGCGCGGCGCCAGGCCGGGGCGCGAATGGGATCGGTAGCGGTATCAGGCATGGGCGAATGGTCATCTTCACGCGGTGATGGACCGGTGAACCGGCGCGCCGGGCTGGCGTCGCGGCCGCGGCCTGCGCCATGCTTCACGCATGCCCGGACCCACCCTCAAGGCCCGATCCACCGCGCCGCGCCACGGCGTGGCGCGGGTGCTGTCCAAGCTGGGCTTGTGTTCGCGGACCGAAGCCGCACGCTGGGTCGTGGCCGGGCGCGTGGCGGTGAACGGGCGCCTGGTCCGCGATCCCGAGTTCCCGGTGGTGCAGGGGCGCGACGCGCTGTCGCTCGACGGTGCGCCGCTCGAGGCCGCCGGGCGGGTGGTGGTCGCGCTCAACAAACCGCGCGGCCTGGTCACCACGGCCAGCGACGAACGCGGTCGCGACACGGTGTATCGCTGCCTGGAAGACAGCGGCCTGCCCTGGCTGGCGCCGGTGGGGCGACTGGACCAGGCCAGCGAAGGCCTGCTGCTGATGGCCAACGACCCGGAATGGGCCGCGACCATCACCGACCCGGCCACCGGGCCGGACAAGACCTACCACGTGCAGGTGGACGCGGTGCCCGACGAGGCCCTGCTGGGCCGCCTGATGGCCGGCATCGACTGCGGGGGCGAGCGGCTGGCCGCGCGCTCGGCCACCGTGCTGCGCAGCGGCGGCCGCACCGCCTGGCTGGAAATCGGCCTCGACGAGGGTCGCAACCGCCAGATCCGCCGCCTGCTGGCATCGCAGGGCCTGGAAACCCGCCGCCTGGTCCGGGTGGCGATCGGCGGCCTGGTGCTGGGCGACCTGGCCAAGGGGACTTGGCGGCGGCTGTCGGATGCGGAAATATCGTCCCTGGCCCCGCCGGGCCGGAGTTGAACATGTCCGTCCCGATAACCATCCGCCGCGCCGAGCCGGGCGACTTCGCGGCCGTGCAGGCCATTTACGCCGCACCCAGGGCACAGGCGGGCACGCTGCAGCTGCCGTTCCCGTCGCTCGACCTGTGGCGGCAGAGGATGCAGGCGGTGGATCCCAACGCCCACCTGCTGCTGGCCTGTGCCGGCGACGAGGTGGTGGGCCAGCTGGGGCTGTATGTGTCGGCCAACCCGCGCCGCCGGCACGTGGGCGACCTGGGCATGGGCGTGCGCGACGACTGGCAAGGACGCGGCGCCGGCGGCGCGCTGCTGGCCGCCGCCATCGACCTGGCCGACCGCTGGCTGCAGCTGCGCCGGCTGGAACTGCAGGTTTATGCCGACAACGCCGCGGGCATCGCGCTGTACGCACGCCACGGTTTCGTCGAAGAAGGGCGCCACCGAGACTTCGCGTTCCGCGACGGCGCGTATGTCGACGCCTTGTCGCTTGCGCGCGTCCGGAACTAACGGGCGGTTGCGAACACCACGTGGTAGTGCTCGTCGTGCCGCACCCAGGCCGATCGCTGGCTGAACCGGACGCGATCACGCAGGCGCTGGCCGTTCCTGGTCCCAAACAGCTTCGCGTGCAGCGGCGGATCGAAGATCACGGACTCGATACGCAGGTCGTGGCGGCGCGCGGCCGCTTCCAGTGCCAGCAGGTGGTCGGCGATGGCTTCGAAGTCGATGAGCAGCTCATCGAGCCGACCCTCGGTGTCAAACTCCAGGCCGTAGCCCCACTTGTTCAAGACATGGCTCGGCAGCCAGCGCGAGTTGCCGTCGGCGTCCACGACCGGGACATGGAAGTCCACCGCCATGCCGTTGCGATGCGTGCGGTGTGGTCGGAAGCGACCCCCCGACGGCCAGCCGGTCTCCGCGTAGACGTAGCGCGTCACGGGGCGGGAGTCGGCCAGTGCCGCGTAGGCGTCCAGTACCGCCGCGCGTACGTCGCCGTGCACCGAGTTCCGTCCCAGCAAGGTCCCGAGCGCGGAGTAGGCGCGGAAATTCTCTCCGCGGGCTGGTAGTCGCTTACCGTGCTCCAGCCAGCCATTTGCGGGCGTGCCGTGGCTGATGCTTGCGGCGTCGCTTTCCAGCGCGATCGCGATTTCATTGCCCCAGCGCAGCGCGGCCAGCCAAGCCAGAAGAACCGCGGCGGCCAGCAGCAGGCGTTTGCGGCCGCGGCTCACCCGCCGATCACGCCCAGCTCGCGGCCGACCTTGGTGAAGGCGGCGATGGCCTGGTCGAGGTGTTCGCGGGTGTGCGCGGCGCTCATCTGGGTGCGGATGCGGGCCTGGCCCTTGGGCACGACCGGGAAGAAGAAGCCGATCACGTAGATGCCTTCCTCGAGCAGGCGCTGGGCGAACTTCTGCGCCAGCGGCGCTTCGTAAAGCATCACCGGCACGATCGGGTGTTCGCCGGGCTTGAGGTCGAAGCCGGCGGCGGTCATCTTTTCGCGGAAGTAGGCGGTGTTGTCCTTCAGGCGCTGGCGCAGGTCGCCGGCCGCGGCCAGCATGTCGAACACCTTCGTGCCCGCGGCCACCACGTGCGGCGGCAGCGAATTCGAGAACAGGTAGGGGCGCGAGCGCTGGCGCAGCATTTCGATCACTTCGGCGCGACCGGTGGTGAAGCCGCCCAGCGCGCCGCCCAGCGCCTTGCCCAGGGTGCCGGTGATGATGTCGATCCTGTCCAGCACGCCCTTGACCTCGGCGCTGCCGCGGCCGCTGTCGCCCAGGAAACCGGTGGCGTGGCATTCGTCGATGTGCACCAGGGCGCCGTACTTTTCCGCCAGCGCGGTGATCCGGTCCAGCGGCGCGATGAAACCGTCCATCGAGAACACGCCGTCGGTGGTGATCATGATCGTGCGCGCGCCGTCCGCCTTCGCCTGCTGCAGCTGCTTTTCCAGGTCGGCCATGTCGCAGTTGGCGTAGCGGTAGCGCCTGGCCTTGCACAGCCGCACGCCGTCGATGATCGAGGCGTGGTTGAGCGCGTCGGAAATGATGGCGTCCTCTTCGCCCAGCAGCGGCTCGAACAGGCCGCCGTTGGCGTCGAAGCAGGCGGCGTAAAGGATGGTGTCCTGCTTGCCGAAGAACGAAGCGATCTTCGCCTCCAGTTCCTTGTGCAAGTCCTGGGTGCCGCAGATGAAGCGCACCGAGGCCATGCCGAAGCCATGGCTGTCGAGCGCGTCCTTGGCCGCCTGGATGACCTCGGGGTTGTCGGCCAGGCCCAGGTAGTTGTTGGCGCAGAAGTTGAGCACGCTCGAGCCGTCGGCCAGGGTGATCCGCGCCGACTGCGGGCCGGTGATCACGCGCTCGGACTTGAACAGCCCCTGGTCGCGGATGGCGGTGAGTTCGGCGGCGTAGCGGGCGAGGTCGGGGGCGGGCATGGGCGGGCTCGGGGACGGGCGGTGGGGCCGGCATTATGCCAAGACCCGCTTGCTGCGCTGCAGCATCCATTATCATTTCGCGAAATTTGCCCCTCCCTGCCAGGACCTGCCCTGATGAAGACCCGGAAACTGCTGCCCTTCGCCCTGGCCGCCGCGCTGTTCGCGCTGCCGCTGGCCGCCACCGCCCAGGACGCCGAAGAAGCGGCCGACGGGGACTCGATGTTCAGCTGGAACGCCGCCCTCGCCACCGACTACATGTTCCGCGGCGTCTCCCAGACCGACGGCGAGGCCTCCCTGCAGCTGGGCGCGGACCTTTCTTTCGACAACGGCATCTACGTCGGCGTCTGGGGCTCGAACGTGGACTTCGGCACCGGCGGTCCGGACATCGAGATCGACACCTACATCGGCTGGAACGTCGACCTGTCCGACCGCTGGAACCTGGACCTGATGCTCAACCGCTACAACTACATCGGCGAACAGGACGGCTACGGCAGCATCGACTACAACGAACTGATCGGCGTCCTGGCCCTGGACGAAACCTGGTCCTTCACCCTGGGCTACACCAACGACGTCTATGCGCTCGACGACGACGGCTTCTACTACGGCCTGGGCGGCAGCTTCGACATCGGCTACGACTGGGGCCTGGACATCACCGTCGGCCGCAGCACCTTCGGCTCGTCCACCGGCATCGATGACTACAGCGACTTCTCGGTCGGCGTGAACCGCGACTTCGGCCCGGTCAACCTGGCCGTCGGCTACTACGGCACCGACAGCTCGGGCGACGACAACTTCGGCGACGCCGCAGACAACCGCTTCATGCTGACCCTGTCGATCGGCGGCTGATCCCCGCTTTCCGGCAAGAAAAAGGGCGCCCCCGGGGCGCCCTTTTTCGTGGCCGTGCCGGTGGCCTCAGCCCCAGCTGCACACGACCTTGCCGCACTGGCCGGTTTCCATCAGCTCGAAGCCCTTCTGGAAATCGTCGATGTGCATCTGGTGGGTCAGCACCTTGCCCAGCGGGAAACCCGACTGGATCAGCTGGGTCATCTTGTACCAGGTCTCGTACATCTTGCGGCCGTAGATGCCGTGCAGCACCAGGCCCTTGAAGATGACCTTGTCCCAGTTGATGCCGGCGCCGTTGGGCAGGATGCCCAGCAGGGCGACCTTGCCGCCGTTGTACATGCAGTCGAGCATGTCGTTGAAGGCGTGCGGGTTGCCGCTCATCTCCAGCGCCACGTCGAAGCCCTCCATGTGCAGGTCCTTCATGACGTCCTTGAGCGACTGCTTGGAGACGTTGACCACGCGGGTGGCGCCCATGTCGGCCGCGAGCTTGAGGCGGTAGTCGTTGACGTCGGTGACCACCACGTTGCGCGCGCCGATGTGCTTGCAGATGCCGGCGGCGATGATGCCGATCGGGCCGGCGCCGGTGATCAGCACGTCCTCGCCGACCACGTCGAACTCCAGCGCGCAGTGTGCGGCGTTGCCGTAGGGGTCGAAGAACGCGGCCAGCTCCGACGGGATGCTGTCGGGGATCGGCCACAGGTTGGACGAGGGCATGACGATGTATTCGGCGAAGGCACCGTTGCGGTTGACGCCGATGCCGGTGGTGTTCGGGCACAGGTGCTGGCGGCCGGCCCGGCAGTTGCGGCAGTGGCCGCAGACGATGTGGCCTTCGGCCGACACGCGGTCGCCCAGGGCATAGCCGGTGACGCCGGGGCCCATCTCGACGATGCGGCCGACGAACTCGTGGCCGATCACCAGGCCGGGCTTGATCGTGCGCTGGCTCCACTCGTCCCACTTGTAGATGTGCAGGTCGGTGCCGCAGATCGCGGTCTTTTCCAGCTTGATCAGGACTTCGTTGGGACCGGGCGAAGGCACCGGCACCTGTTCCATCCACATGCCTTTTTCGGGGTGGCGCTTCACCAGCGCCTTCATCATCTGCTGTGCCATGGTTTGATCGGTCCGTCGGTCCGTGGGGCCCGTGCGGGGCCGTGAAGCCCACAATTATACGCCGCCGGCGTTAACCGGCCGGCAAGGCCGCCAGCCGTGGTTCAGGGCAGTTCGATCCGCCAGCCCAGGGCCAGCAGCTGTTCGTCCAGGAAGGCGTGGCCAAAGCGCGTGCGCCACTCGATGAACGCCGAATGGCCCCCGGTGAATACGAAAACCGCGCCCAAGCCGGCTTCGCCCCAGTTGCGGTCGGCGTCGTCGGTGTCGAAGACCACCGGCGTGCCGGTGGCGTCGGCGGCGAAACTGACGGCCAGCGGCCGGGCCCCGTTGGCGAACTCATGGCGCCAGCCCAGCCGTGCCTGCGGCTGCCAGATGCCCCAGCCCGCCGACACCGTGCGCGCCAGCCCGATGTCCAGGCGCCCGCGCCGGCTGCTGATCGTGCGGCCCGGCACCACCAGGGCCAGGCCGGCACCGCCGGTCTCGGTGTAGGCATCGATGCGGGTGCGCTGCCAGTCCAGGCCGCTCGAGAGCTGCCATTCCCAGGCCTGCACGGCGTGGCTCCAGGTCGCGCCCAGGCCCGCCAGGTTGCGTGACGCCGACGCGTCGGCGGTGGCCAGCGCCTGCACCGACACGCCGCTGAGCAGGGTGTAGTCGATGGACCGGCGCAGGTCGTAGTCGCCGTCGAGACGGCCGGCGTAGGCATCAATCGAGACACTGTCGCTGGCCATCCAGCCGCCGAGCAGCATCGCGCCGGTGTAGCGGGTGCGCGTGCGCCCGTCGGAGCCCAGGAAGTCCAGGTCTTCGCGGGCGTGGTTGAGCATCAGCCCGAAGCGCCAGTCGGCGCGCGGCGCCCAATCCAGGCCGGCGCTCAGCGCCCAGGTGTCGCCGTCGAAGGGGGATTCGTTGATGCCGCCGCGGCGCTTGAGCCGGCCGGTGTCGGCGCTGGCGAAGGCCGACCAGCCGGCGCCCAGTTCGGTCCGCAGTTCAGCCTGGTCGGGCGAACCGTCGCGGGTGGCCGCCCGGCCCTGGCCGGGGATCTCGCCCAGGAAGTTGCCCGCCGCCGAGCTGTCCCGGCTGCCCGGGCCGCCGTTGGCGATTTCGGCACAGCGAAGCGCCAGGTCGCTGCCGGGCGCGGCGCCCAGGCACAAGGTGGTCCAGAGATTGGCCAGGGCATCGTCGGGCGCCTGCGCGCGCACCGGCGAAACCAAGGCGAAGCCGCACAGTCCGATCGCCAGCCACCAGGCCCGCATACGCATATCCAGTCCTCCCTTGTCCCCTGCCGAAAGTCTACGCCGCTACCGGCTGCCGGCAAGCGCCGCCGCTGCTAGGCTTGGGGTTTCGCCCCACTGAGGTCAAACGCATGCGAGTGACGATCCTGGCCGCCGCCCTGGCGCTTTCTTTCTCCGCCCACGCCCGCGAGGGCATGTGGGTTCCCCAGCAGCTGCCGGAAATCGCCGGTCCGCTGAAGGAGGCCGGCCTTGAATTGCCGCCCGAACAGCTGGCCAATCTCACCGGCGACCCGATGGGTGCCGTGGTCGCGCTCGGCGGCTGCACGGCTTCGTTCGTGTCGCCCGAAGGCCTGGTGGTCACCAACCACCACTGTGCCTACGGCGCGATCCAGCTCAACTCCACCGCCGAAAGCAACCTGATGGAAGTGGGCTTCAACGCCACCACCCGCGGCGAAGAGCTGTCCGCCGGTCCCAATGCCCGCGTCTACGTGATGGACCGCATCACCGACGTCACCGACCAGGTGCAGGCGGCGGCCGGCGACCTGGGCGGCATCGAGCGCAACAAGGCGCTCGAGGACATCCAGAAGCAGCTCATCGCCGGATGCGAAGAGGGCGAAGGCTACCGCTGCACGCTCTACAGTTTCTTCAGTGGCCAGACCTACCGCCTGTTCCGCCAGGTCGAGATCAAGGACGTGCGCCTGGTCTACGCGCCCCCGGGCAGCATCGGCAACTACGGCGGTGAAGTGGACAACTGGATGTGGCCGCGCCACACCGGCGACTTCGCCTTCTACCGCGCCTACGTCGGCAAGGACGGCAAGCCGGCGGCGTATTCCGAGGACAACGTGCCCTACAAGCCGAACCAGCACCTGAAGCTGGCCGCGCAGGGCCTGGAGAAGGGCGATTTCGTGATGGTCGCCGGTTACCCGGGCACCACCAGCCGCTATGCGCTGTACGACGAATTCCAGGCCGTGGCCGACTGGCAGTACCCGAAGGTCGGCCAGCACCTGCGCAACCTGGTCGGCATCATCGAAACCGCCGGCAAGGACGACGCCGACATCGAAGTGAAGTACGCCAGCCAGATCCGCGGCTACCAGAACGCGATGAAGAACTGGGCGGGGCAGCTGGAAGGTTTCGAACGCATCGACGCCGCCGGCACCAAGCGCGCGGAAGAGCAGGCCGTGCTGGCCTGGCTGCGCAAGCAGGGAGACGACGGCAAGGCCGGCCTGCAGGCGCACGCGCGCCTGGTCGAGCTGGCCGCCGAAACCCGCGCCACCCGCGAACGCGACCTGATCGTCGGCCAGATCGCCGGTGGCGGCCTGCTGGGCAACCTGCGAATGCTGCACCGCCTGGCCATCGAGTCGACCAAGCCGGACGCCGAGCGCACGGTGGGCTACCAGCAGCGTGACCTGCCGCGCATCGAAGGCGCGGTCCGCCAGCTCGATCGCCGTTACCACCCGGCCATGGAAAAGCAGCTGATGGCCTACTGGCTGGCCGAGTACATCCAGCTGCCGGCCGACCAGCGCGTCGAGGTGATCGACGCCTGGCTGGGCGGCAACGACCAGGCCGCGATCGACCGCGCGCTGGAGCGTACCTACGCGAACACCCGCCTGGCCGACACCGATGCCCGCCTGGCCCTGCTCGAGGCCGACCAGGCGGCGGTCGAAGCGATGGACGATCCGCTGCTGAAGCTGGCGGTGGCGCTGTACCCGACGATGAAGGCGGTCGAAGACCGCAACGACGCACGGGCCGGCGACCAGAACCGCTACCGCCCGGTCTACCTGGCGGCGGTGCAGGGTTACAAGCGCGACCAGGGCAAGGGCGTGTACCCGGACGCGAACCTCAGCCTGCGCATCACCTACGGCAACGTGATGGGCTATTCGCCCAAGGACGGGGTGTACTACACGCCGTTCACGTCGCTCGACGGGCTGGTGGCCAAGGCGACCAGCGAGGAGCCGTTCAACGCACCGAAGTCGCAGCTCGACGCCATCGCGGCGATGAGCGACAAGGAGAAGGCGGCGGTGCCGGTGAACTTCCTGTCGGACCTGGACATCACGGGCGGCAATTCGGGTTCGCCGGTGCTCAACGGCAAGGGTGAGCTGGTGGGTCTGGCCTTCGACGGCAACTGGGAATCGGTCAGCTCGAACTGGGTGTTCGACCCGGCGATGACCCGCATGATCGCGGTGGACCACCGCTACATGGTCTGGATCATGGACAAGGTCTACCCGGCCCCGCACCTGCTCAAGGAAATGGGCGCCCGCTGAGGCCGGCTGCTGCCGGCGGGACCTCGGTCCCGAAACGATCCACCCGGAAACGGCGCGCACTCCGCGCCGTTTTCGTTTTCTCCGGAGAACTTTGCCTTGTTGGAGGGACTTCAGCCCCGCTGCCCTTGGCCTTTGGCCAAGCAGGGCGTCGTTTCCGATTGTTTCGCGGGTGGAGGCAGCGTGCAGTCGCCCTGGCCGACACGCCGCAAGTACGTCCATGTAGGCTCTTCGTCGACATCCATGTCTCCGAAGGTCGGCCAGGGCGACTGCACGCTACCTCCTGGAATGGACGTCGGGGCCGCCAGGAGATCAAGAGCGCAACGCGCGGCGCCTCCACCGGCGGAGCCAGCACGGCCGACTTGGCTGAAGGCCAAGGCCAGGAGCCCGAGACTGAAGTGCCTCCTGCAAAGGGGCGCGGGGATTGGTTTAGAGTGGGGGCAGTCGGCGA
Source organism: Arenimonas soli (assembly GCF_014643775.1). Taxonomy (GTDB): domain Bacteria; phylum Pseudomonadota; class Gammaproteobacteria; order Xanthomonadales; family Xanthomonadaceae; genus Arenimonas; species Arenimonas soli. Next base: position 1,638,633 of record NZ_BMKC01000001.1, on the reverse strand, counting down.
AGGGAGCTTGAGATGCTGGTTCGTTTCCACGGTGCCGCCGGTGAAGTCACCGGGTCCTGCCATGAGGTCGAGGCCAACGGCCACAGGCTGCTGCTTGATTGCGGCATGATCCAGGGCAGCGACGAAGACGAACGTCGCAATGAGGACCCGTTCCCGTTCGACGTCGGCGACATTGATGCCGTCGTGCTCAGCCACGCCCACATCGACCACAGCGGCAGGCTGCCCCTGTTGGTGAAGCGTGGCTATCGCGGGCCCATCTGGACCGAACACGCCACCGCCGACCTGCTCAAGGTCATGCTCGAAGATTCGGCGAATCTTGCCCAGATGGATGCCGATCGCGACAACAAGTATCGGCGTGACGGCAAGTCCAACCACAAGCCCCTGTTCACCAAGACCGACGTCGCCGCCGTGCTAAGGCAGGTGCGCGGCATGGATTACGAAAAACCCCGGGAAATCCTCGGCGGCGTCACGCTCACGCTGCGCGATGCCGGCCACATCCTGGGCTCGGCGTCCGTCGAACTCGCCGCCGACGAGCCGGCCGGTCGTCGCGTGCTGGCGTTTTCCGGTGACCTGGGCCCGCGCGGCACCCCCATCCTGCGTGACCCCGTGCCCGTGCCCCGCGCCGACCTGGTGCTGCTCGAATCCACCTACGGTGGCCGCGAACACCGCGAACGCCAGGCCACGCTCGACGAAATCCGCGACGTGCTCGAACACGCCTGGGCCGACCAGGGCAACGTCATCATCCCGGCCTTCGCGGTCGGCCGCAGCCAGGAACTGCTGTACTGGTTCGCGCGCCAGTGGGACGAGTGGAAGATGTCGCGCTGGAAGATTTTCCTCGACAGCCCCATGGCGATGCGGGTGGTGGATGTCTATGGCCGCCACGAGCGGTTGTTCGACGACGATGCCCAGGCCGTCTGGAACGGCCGCCCGCACCCGTTCAAGATGCCCAACCTGCAGCTCACGCCCGAAGTCGCGCAGTCGCAGGCCATCAACAACGTCCGCGGCGGCGCGATCATCATCGCCGGCTCGGGCATGTGCAACGGCGGCCGCGTGCGCCACCACCTGCGGCAGAACCTGGGGCGCAAGCAGTCGCACGTGATGTTCGTCGGCTACCAGGCCCGCGGTACGCTGGGCCGGCGGCTGGTGGACGGCGCGGAAACCGTGCGCATCTTCGGCGAGGACATCCGCGTCAACGCCGTCCGCCATACCGTGGGCGGCCTGTCGGCGCATGCCGGCCAGTCCGGGCTGATGGACTGGTACGGCGCCATCGAAGGCCGCCCGCCGGTCGTGCTGGTGCACGGCGAGGACGACGCCCGCGAGGCCTTGGCCAAGGCGCTGGACAAGAAGCTCGGTGCCGAAGCCAGCCTGTCGCGCGTGGGCATGCAGCGCGAGGTCTGAGGCCGGCGTGGCCAGCGAACCCGGCCAGTCCCCCGAGTCGCCAGCGCGGCCCTTTGCCGTGCCCTGCGCCAGGCTCGACCATCGCGCGCCGCTGCGCTGGCTGCGCGCGGGCTGGCGCGACTACCGGCGTGCGCCGGGGCTGAGCCTGCTGTTTGGCGGCGTCGTGCTGCTGGTGAGCCTGGTGATTTCGGCAATGGCCTGGGGCCTGGGCCGGTTCGCGCTGCTGGCGGCGCTGGTGTCGGGTTTTGTGTTCGTGGCGCCGTTGCTGGCCGTCGGGCTCTATTGCGTCAGCCGTGAACTCGAGGCCGGGAGGCAGCCGCGACTGAAGGATTCCTTCGTGCTGGCACGCCGCGTGGTGGGGCAGGCGGGCGTGTTCGCCCTGGCCCAGGGCATCGTGCTGATGCTGTGGTCGCGCGCCGGCATGATGGTCAACGCGCTGGTGCCGATCGAGCGCGGCGATGTCGCGACCTGGGTGGAGTTCCTTCTCATCGGCTCGGCCGCCGGTTCGGTGTTCGCGGCGCTGACTTTCGCCATCGCCGCGTTTTCGCTGCCGATGATCGCCGACCGCGACGTCGACATGGTCACGGCCGGTGTTTCCAGCGTGAACGCCGTGCTGCGCAACAAGGGGGTCGCCCTGCAGTGGGCGGGCTGGATCGCGCTGCTGACCGCGCTGGGTTTCCTGACGGGGTTCCTGGGCCTGGTGCTGGTGATGCCCTGGCTGGCCTACGCCACCTGGCACGGTTACCGCGAAACCCTGGACGCCTCGGACTGGCCGCGGCTTGACTGAATCCGGGTTTCAGCCCGGCGCGGGAACGTCGGTGCGCTGCGGCGCCATCGCCGCCACCGACTCGCGCACCAGGGTTTCAAGCACGGCCATGTCAACGTCGGCCAGGCGCTTGATGTAGAGGCAGCTCTTGCCGGTTTTGTGTTTGCCCAGCCTGGCCATCAGCGCTTCGTAGCGCGCGAAGCCCGGCATGATGTAGAGCGTCAGGTCGTTCTTGCGCGGTGAAAAACCGGTCACCATCCAGTCGCCTTCGCGGCCGCTTTCATAGCGGTAGTGGTACACGCCGAATCCGACGATGGACGGCCCCCACAATCGCGCCGGCGCGCCGGTGGCCGCTTCCATCAGTTCCCGGATGCGCTGGCAGTCCTCGCGTCGCCCGGGGTCGGGGACGGCAGCCAGGAATTTTTCCACGTCGGCATCGGTTGCCTGGGTCTTGTTGACTGTCTTGGCCATCGCAGCAGCCTCGTCGCCGGAGGGTGCCGGTAGTCTAACCGCGCTTGCCGCACAGGCAGGTGCCGTCGTCGAAGACCACCTTCCACCGGCCGTCGGGATCGCGGCGCCAGGTGGAGCGGAATTCCATGATCGGTTTGCCATCGGGATCCAGGACCGGGCCCTTGGTTTGCGCCAGCTGGCCGCCGTCGAGCACGACCACGGTCTCCGGACGCCACGAGAACGGCGCCTGCTCTCCTTCGAAATATTTGCCCCAGGCCGCCAGGATCGCCGCCTTGCCGCGCAGGCTGTCGGGCCCCGGCTGGAAGATGGCGTCTTCGGCGATGAAGCTGGCGAAGGCCTCGATGTCGCGATCGGCCATGCTCCCGGCGAACGCCGTTTCGGCGGCGGTGACTTCGCGCACCAGCGCGTCCAGGTCCACGGGGGTCGTGCGTGGCGATGGCTGGCTGGCGCAACCGGCCATCGCCATCATCAGGGCCAGCAGGAAGGGAGTACGCATGGGGGGTGTCCTCGGGGCGGCCGTCGGCCGGGGCGCTCGGCGGTGGCCGAAGCATGGCCCGCGCCACGCCGGCGCGCGCCGGTCACAAGTCACGCTCAGCGCCGCACCGCCACCACCCGGCCCACCCAGCGCGCTGCGGGCACCGGACCGGATTCGCGGCTGTCGCCGCCCAGGTCGCGGTTGTCCACCAGCACGAAGACATGGCCCTGCGGCACCCGGGTTTCGGGCAGGTCGCGCCCGGGCCCCGGCCCGGTTTCGACATCGACCCCGGCGGGGGCGGGCTGCCGCTCGCCGTCCACGAAGACCTCGCCCAGCCGCAGCGCCACTTCCTGCCCGGGCAGCGCAACCACGCGGCCCACGCGCGGTCCGTCGGGGCCGAGGTACACCAGCAGGTCGTCGGTGCGCGGAAGCCCGCGACGGAAAGCGCCGGCGTCCACGACCAGTTCGTAGCCTTGCGCGAGCGTGGGCTCCATGGCCGCAGACGGCATGTCCAGGGTCGTACGGCCCCAAAGCCGGGCGCCGAAGTCGGCCGAGGCGGTGCCCAGCGGGTTGATCAGGTACATCGCCACGGCGACCGCGGCGCAGGCCAGCGCGGCGGCCAGCAGCCAGGCCGCCGGACGCCGCCGCAACCGCCTTGGTGCGCGTGGAACCAGGGTGCTCATGGAGGCGATACCGGCCTTCCGGTAAAAAGGAGGCCTCCAGGAAGCAGGCAAGGGGCGCGGTGATGGCGGTTGAACATGATGCGGGTGACCTCGTCCGGATAGTGGCGCTGCTGGGTGCGGCGGTGGTCGCCGTGCCGCTGTTCCGGCGCCTGGGCCTGGGTTCGGTGCTCGGCTACCTGGCGGCGGGACTGGTGGTGGGGCCTTTCGGCCTGGCCATATTCACCGAGCCGGCGGCCATCCTTCATGTCGCCGAACTGGGCGTGGTGATGTTCCTGTTCATCATAGGCCTGGAAATGCGGCCCTCCCACCTGTGGCAGCTGCGCGGGCAGATATTCGGGCTCGGCGCGCTGCAGGTGGGCCTGGCGACGGTGGTGATGACCGGCATCCTGCTGGGCTTCGGGCTGGCGCTGCCGGTGGCTTTCCTGGGCGCCGCCGGCTTCGTGCTCACGTCCACGGCCATCGTGATGCAGCTGCTGGGCGAGCGTGGCGACATCGCCCTGCCGCGCGGGCAGCGCATGGTGTCGATCCTGCTGTTCGAAGACCTGCTGATCGTGCCGCTGCTGGCGCTGGTGGCCTTCATGGCGCCGGTGGTGCCCGGCGGGGACGGTGGTTCGCGCTGGCTGGCGGTCGCGCAGGGCGTGGCGGCGCTGGCGGGGCTGGTGGTCGTCGGGCTGTGGGCGCTGAACCCGCTGTTCCGCCTGCTGGCCCGGGCCAAGGCACGCGAGGTGATGACCGCCGCGGCCCTGCTGGTCGTGCTTGGGTCGGCCGTGCTGATGGACATGGGCGGGCTTTCGATGGCAATGGGGGCGTTCCTGGCCGGCGTGCTGCTGTCGGAGTCTGCGTTCCGCCACCAGCTCGAAGCCGACATCGAACCTTTCCGCGGACTGCTGCTGGGGCTGTTCTTCCTGGCCGTGGGCATGTCGCTGGACCTGGCGGTGGTGGCGGGCAACCTGGCCTTCATCGCGGCCGCGGTGCCGGTGCTGATGCTGGCCAAGGGCCTGTGCATCTACGCGGTGGCAAGGCTGCTGCGCAGCTCACACGGCGACGCGTTCGACCGCGCCGTGCTGATGGCGCAGGGCGGCGAGTTCGCTTTCGTGCTGTATTCGGCGGCGGTCGCGGTCGGCCTGCTCGACGCCCGCACCCACGCCAACCTGACAGCCATCGTGGTGCTGTCCATGGTGCTTACGCCGCTGGTGGTGCTGGCGGTGCGGCGCCTGCTGCCCAGACCCGAGGCGCCGTCGCTGGCGGGCGTGGAGGCGGCCAGCGGCCTTCAGGGCAGCGTGCTGGTGATCGGGTTTGGCCGCTTCGGCCAGGTGTCCAGCCAGGCCCTGCTGGCCCGCGGCGTGGACGTGACGATCATCGACAACGACATCGGCATGATCACCAGCGCCGCTGATTTCGGCTTCAAGGTCTATTTCGGCGACGGCACCCGGCTGGACGTACTGCACGCCTCCGGTGCCGGCCGGGCGCGCGTGATCGCGGTCTGCGTGGACGACCGCGCCGCGGCCACGCGCATCGCCGAGGTGGTCCGTTCGGCCTTCCCGCAGGCGGCGGTGCTGGTGCGCAGCTTCGACCGCGAACACGCGCTGGACCTGGTGCGCATCGGCGTCGACTTCCAGGTGCGCGAGACCTTCGAGTCGGCGGTGATCTTCGGCGGCGCGGCGCTGCGCGAACTCGGCGTCGACGAAGACGAGGCGCTGATGGTGATGGACGAAGTCCGGCGCCTGGACGCGGAGCGTTTCGCCCTGGAAACCGCCGCCGGCAGCGCCGCCGCGGGCGCCGGCCTGTTGCACACCAATACCGGCGCCGGGCGCATGCGGCAGACGCCGCTGGTGCGCCCCAAGGCCGCGGGCCAGGTACTCAACCCCGACGAGGCGGTTAGTCCCGCGCCGGCTTCGGCCGGTCGAAGGGCATCGTCTCCGGACTGACCGCGCCGCCGGAAATGATGAAGGCCATGGCCTCGTCCACGCTCCAGTCGGTGGGCGTGAGTTTGTCCACGGGCACGATTTCCAGGTAGCCCGAGGTCGGGTTGGGCGTGGTCGGCACGTACACGGCGGCGAGTTCGCGGCCGCTGCCTTCTTCGCGGATGACGCGGGTGACGAAGCCCACGCACTTCATTTCGCGGTGCGGGAAGTCGATCAGCACCACGCGCTGGGTGCCATCGGGCTTGGTCTGCAGCAGGTCGAGCAGCTTGCGCGCGCTGCCGTAGACGGTGCTTGCCAGCGGCACCCGGGCGATCAGGCCCTCGAACCAGCGCAGCATCTGCTGGCCGGCGACACGGCGCGCCAGTGCACCCACGGCGATGATCACCACCACCGTGGCGGCGATCGCGAAAGTGGACTGCGCCCAGGGGTCGTCCACCCAGCCCAGCCAGTCGGGATGCGTCGTGGCCAGGCGCGCCGACAGCGGCGCCACCACGGGCTGGCTCATGTCCTTGAGCAGGCCCAGCACGAACTTGAAGACGATCCAGACCAGCCAGATCGGCAGCAGGGTCAGCAGGCCCGTGAGGAAGTAGGCACGTAGGCGTCGCATGGCGCGATTGTAGGCCACGCGCCGGGGCCGCCGATCAGGGCGCGCCCAACTCCGCCGCGGTGACCTCGCGCACCAGCCGGAAACCGATGTCGTCGAAGCCGGTGTCGCCGTCGAAGTCGTTGCTCTGGCCGGGGCTGCTGCGGTCGGGGGCATCGCGCCAGCCCATGCCGGCCGCCAGCCGGCGCTGGCAGCCGCGGGTGCAGTTGCTGGTCCACTCGCGCAGGTTGCCGCGCAGGCCGGCCAGCCCCAGCGGGCTCAGCGGTCCCTGCCCGGCGTTGACCGTGCCTTCGGTGCCGCAGTCGATCCGGCCGTCCCGGCAGGCATTGCCGCTGCCGCGGTAGTCGGCCAGGGGGCTCCATTCGCCCAGCGTCGGCAGGCGGTAGGAAAGACCGCTGCGGCGGCTGAGCCATTGTGCGTAGGCCTGGGCGTCGTCGAAGCTGACGCAGGCCACCGGGTGGTTGCCCGACTGGCTGTAGCCCGGATCATCCCAGCTGCGCTTTTTCAGGCTGATCGGCACCACGCGGTTGCGGCAGCGCGCCGCCGGGCGTTTGGTGGCGCTGGCGAAGGCGGCGTATTCGGCACGGGTCACTTCATTGCGCATCGCGCCCAGGCCGGCCTGGGCGCCGCGCGGCGGCCGCACCAGGATCATGGCGACGGCGCTGTCGGGCAGGGTGTCGCCGGCCTTGGGCAGTTCCACCGCCTTCGACCAGGCCGGCTCCAGGCTGGCCGGAGCGACGTCCAGGGCCGCGGCCAGCAGCTTGGTGGCGCCCACGCTGTCGGCGTCCAGGGCCTCGAGCCCCTTTTCCAGCCTTGCCAGCAGCAGCGGCGGCAGGGCTTCGCGCATTTCGCGCCAGGGCTTGCCTTCAAGCCGGTCCATTTCCGCGGCGAACGGAGCCGCGCGGTCGTAGTTCTGCCGCGCCGCGCCGTCGTCGCCGGCTTCGACGGCGGCGACAACGCGGGTGCTGTAGTAGGCGATCACTTCGTCGGCCAGGCGGAACAGGGCCGGCTCGCGCGGCGCCACCTGGCGCGCGGCGCGCAGCGTCTCCATGGCGTTGTCGCCCGGCGGCAGGCTCAGCCGCTGGCGCTGGATCTGCCGCCGGGCGGCGGAAAGTTCGCGGGCGGCCGGGCGGGTGGGGTCGTAGTCGAGCGTGGTGGTGGTGACTTCGGCGCGGACCTGGTCGAAGGGGCCGGCGGCGGCGACCACGTCCTGCGCGGCTGGCGCCGGTACCGGTTCGGCCGGGGCCTGGACGGGTACTTCCGGTCCGGCTTCCGCGGCGACCCGGGCCGGCGCGGGCTCGGGCGCTGCGGCGACGGGCTGGGCTGGTGCCTCTTCGACGGTGAAGAAGTCGCCGGCCGGCGTTTGCGGCTCGTCGCGACCATCCATCAGCCACAGGATCGCCACCGCCGCCAGCAGGGCGGCCGAAGCGGTGGCCAGCAACGGCTTCCACCAGCGCTCGAACGCGCCCTTGACCAGGTCCGGATTGATCATCGGCTCGGCGCGTTTGCCCGCAGCGATCTGGTTCAGGGCACCCAGCATCTGCTGGGCGTTGCGGTAGCGGTTGTCCGGCGACTTGGCCATGGCCCGGTCGATGAACGGCTGCCAGTGTTTTTTCTCCGGCGCCAGGCGGGGCACCGGGTCCTGCGCGTGCATCAGGGCCAGGGCCAGCGGGTCGGCCGCCTGGAACGGAAGGTGGCCGGTGAGCAGTTCGTAGGCCAGCACGCCCACGCTGTAGAGGTCGGCGCGGCCGTCCACCACTTCGCCACGCGCCTGTTCCGGCGCCATGTAGCCGCCGCTGCCGACGGCCAGGCCGGCGGTGGTGATGCGGGTGGAGTCGCGCTTGCTCAGCGCGATGCCGAAGTCGGTGAGCAGCGGCCGGTCGGCGTTGTCGAACAGCACGTTTTCGGCCTTGACGTCGCGATGCACGATGCCGCGCGCGTGGGCGTATTCGAGCGCGGAAAGCAGCGAGCGCAGCACTTCGACGGCGCGGTCTTCGTCCTGGGTGAAATCGCGCTGGCCCAGGTGGCCCTTGGCCAGGTAGGGCAGCACGTAATACAGCAGGCCCTGGCGCGTGCGACCGACCTCGTGGATGCCGACGATGCAGGGGTGTTCGAGCTTGGCGATGGTGCGCGCCTCGTGTTCGAAGCGCTGTTTGGAGATTTCGTCGGTCAGGGCCGCGGGTGACATCACCTTGATCGCCACCTGGCGATCCAGGGATTCCTGAACGCCCAGGTAGACCTGGGACATGCCGCCCTTGCCGATGCGGCGCAGCACCCGATAGCCCGGGATCTCCGGCATGTAGCTGGAGAGCAGCGCGGTCAGCTCGTCAGGGGAAAGCTCTTCTTCCTGCTGCATGGCGCGGTCGGGAGGGGCGGGGGGCGGGCCCCCAAGCATACGGGAGCCAGCCGTTCAGGCAAGCCGGGCGTCAAACCGTGAATTGGGTCACGTTTTTCCGGTGGGCCCCGGATCCCGGCGGTCGCGCTTGAGGCGGGCGTAGACCTGCTTGCGGACCCGGGCCACGACCTCGCCGGAAGCGTCGGTCACCGGGGTCTCGAACCAGTGCAGCACCTTGTCGCCGCCCGCGGCGGCGGCCCGTACCTGGTCCACCACGGCGTCTTCGAGCCGGAATTCGGCCACCACGGTGCCGCGGCCGGGTTTTTCGAAGCGGATCTCGCCGGCCTGGTCCCAGACCAGGTAATCGGGCCCGAGCCGGCGCATCAGCAGGATCATCCAGAACGGATCGACCATCGAGAAAAGGCTGCCGCCGAAGTGGGTGCCCACGTAGTTGCGGTTGTACCAGCGCTGGCGCAGCTCTACCCGGGCGTGCCGGAAGTCGTCGGAAATCCCGGTGACCCGGATGCCGGCGAACAGGAAGGGCGGCCAGAGCCGGAAAACGGTGCGCAGTCGGGAGGCTTTCATGCGGGTCGGACGTTATGCTCGTCGGGTCTGAAGGGGAGGTGGGGATGGCCGGGGCCTGCGCCAATTGTGGCCAAATCCTGCAGGGCGTGTATTGCCACGCCTGCGGGCAAAAGCGCCTGGGCGACGCCGATCGCCGCCTGGGGCACCTGCTGCGGCAGGCCTTTGCCGTGCTCACCGACCTCGACGGGCGGCTTTGGGGCAGCCTGCGTGCGCTGTTTTTCCAGCCCGGGCGCCTGAGCCGCGACTACCTCGACGGGCGCCGCCGCCGCTGGATGTCGCCTTTCGCCCTGTTCCTGCTGGCGAACGTGCTGTACTTCGTGCTGCCCGTCGGCGTCACCGATTTCAATCTGTCGCTGCATGAACAGATGCGGCAGTCGCTGCACGGCAGCCTGGCGCAGCGCCTGGTGGATGCGAGGATCGAACAGCGCAACCGCGACGCGCTGCAACGCTGGTCGCAGCTGCCGGAGCAGGACCGCCCGGCTTCGCCGCGCACGGTGCTGATTGCCGACGTGGCAGGGGAATACAACGCGCGTGCCGGCGACGTCGGCAAGACCCTGGTCATCCTGCACGTGCCGCTGCTGGCCCTGGGCCTGTGGCTGTGCTTCCACCGGCGACGTCGGTATTTCGCCGAACACGTGGTGGTGGCCCTGCACCAGTTCACCTTCCTGCTGCTGTTTGTCCAGTTGGTGCTGCTGCCGGCGGGCTGGCTTTACGTCCACCTGGCCGGGGCGGCGAGCAGGGGGCAGATGCCAGCCTGGGCGATGTTCACTTCGCTGGTGCTGGTCGGGCTGCATTTCACGCTGGGCCTGCGCCGCGCCTACGACAGCCCGTGGTGGGCGGCGGTCCTGCTGCCCTTGCCGCTACTCGTGCTGGTCTTGCAGGGCAGCGCGTGGTTGTACCGGCCGCTGCAGTTCCTGGTGACCTGGGCCATCACCTGAACCGGCTTCAGAACAGCAGCGACGCCATCTTGCGGCGGTAGGCACCCACCAGGTCTTCGTCCTCGACCACCCGGAACGCGTCTATAAGCGCCCTGCGCGGCAGGCCATCCTCGAAATTGCGGTCGATGCGCAGCATTTCCAGGAACTGTTCCAGCCCGTCCTGGCTGCGGCCTTCGACGATGTCCATCGCGCCCAGCAGGTGCCGCGCGCGCAGGTCGCCGGGGGTGGCGGCGACGGCCTGGCGCAACACGTCGGCCGGCGGCGCGTCCTTGAGCAGGGCGGCGAAACCCAGCCGGGCGCGGCCACGCAGGGCGCGGTCGTCCTGGGCCAGGTTGGCCGGCAGCTTGTCGAGCAGGCCTTCGGCCTCGGCCACGGCGCCGGTGCGCAGCAGGGCCAGGGCCAGGTCGAGCTTGAGTTCTTCGTTGTCGGGTTCGGCCTGGGTGGCCGCGCGCAGGCGCACGACTTCCTCGTGCGGGTCCAGGGGCGCCGGTTCCGCGGCCTCGGCCGGTTCTTCGGCCTCGCGCGCGGTCACGCCGTGGTGGGACAGGAACTGGCGCAACTGGCCTTCGGGCAGGGCGCCGGGGAAGCCGTCGACGATCTGGCCGTCCTTGACCAGCATGACCGTCGGCACCGACTTGATCTGGAAATAGCCGGCCAGCTGCTGTTCCTTGTCCACGTCCACCTTGGCCAGCAGGAAGCCGCCGTTGAACTCGTCCGCCAGCTTTTCCAGCACCGGGCCCAGGGACTTGCAGGGCCCGCACCAGGTCGCCCAGAAGTCGACCAGCACCGGCACGTCCTTCGAACGCAGCAGCACGTCCTGTTCGAAAGTGGGCAGGCTGGCGTCGAAGACGTGGGGGCTGGAATCGGTCATGGCGGGTCCGTCGCGGGGATCTGGACCCGAGATGGTGCCAGTTCCGGCGCGAATCAAGCCAATGCTCAGTCCGGTTCGCTGCGCCGGAACCAGAGCAGGCCCAGGCCGGCCACCACCAGTCCCGCCGCCACGCTGTAAAGCGACACCTGCGCCGCGACCGCCGGGTCGCTGGCCAGGGTCTGGGTCGGCAGCGACCACGGGTACCAGGGGCCGAAGCGCGCCGACTGGCCGATCAGGAAACCCATGACGGTCGCGGCCATGCCAATGCCGACAGCCACCGCGAAGCTGCGCCAGCGCAGCGCGATGAAGGTATGCAGGGCCACCAGCAGCAGGCTGGCCGCGTAGATTTCCGCCAGGTCCCGCGCCAGCATGCCCCAGGGCGGCGCGCCGACCAGGCCGAAGGCCGGCTTCACCGCCGCCAGCACCGCCCCGCCCAGCGGCAGCAGCGCGAACATGGCCAGCTGCGACAGCGCCACCAGCGCGGCCAGCCCGATCAGTTTGGCCAGGTAGTGCACGCGCCGCGGCGGCGCCAGCGCCAGCAGGTGCTTCCACTGGTTGCCCTGGTGGTCCAGGCCGGCCAGCAGGGCCGCCTGCAGCGTCACCAGCAGCGGCAGCATCAGGAAGGCCCACAGCACCAGCGTCGCCTGCACGAACGCCGCCCAGGCCTCGTCCCCGGGCAGGGGCGCGCGGCTCGCCGGGAATTTGGAGAAGGCGACCTGCAGGACGTAAACGGCCACCACCACGGCCGGCGCCACCAGGCACATCCAGGCCGCCAGGGTGCCGCGCAGCTTCAGGCGTTCGGCCCACAGGGCCCGTAGCAGCGGGCTCATGCCGCCACCTCGCGCGCCGCGGGTGCGGTGAGTTCGAAGAACAACGATTCGAGGGTCACCGGTTCCAGCGCCAGGTGCCGGACGCCGATGCCGTGCGCGACCAGGCGGCGGTTGATCTCGGCCGCGGGCAGCCGGGGCGTCAGGCGCAGCGAATGGCCCTCGGCCAGGGCCGGGTCCTCGCCGGCTTCGACCAGCACGTGCATGGCCTTCGCCGGTGCATCGCAACGCAGCACCAGCGCCGGCCGGGCGCGTTCGCGCAGTTCGGCCAGCGTGCCCTGGAAGCGGAGCCGGCCGCGGTCGAGCACGCCGACGTGGCTGGCCAGCTGTTCGATTTCGCCAAGCAGGTGGCTCGACAGGAACAGGGTCAGGCCTTCCTGGGCCACCAGGTCGCGCAGGAAGCGGCGCAGGTCCTGGGTGCCGGCCGGATCCAGGCCGTTGCCGGGTTCATCGAGAAGCAGCAGCTTCGGGCGGCCGAGCAGGGCCAGGCCGATGCCCAGCCGCTGGCGCATTCCCAGCGAATACTCGCGTACCCGTCGGTGCGCGTCCGCGGCCAGGCCAACGCGTTCGAGCACCTCCTGCACGCGGGACGCCGGCAGGCCGAGCAGGCGACGGGTGACTTCGAGATTGGCGCGGCCGTCCAGGTGCAGGTACAGCGACGGGTGTTCGACCAGGGCGCCGACGCGGGCCAGGGCCGATTGGCGGCCAGGCAGCAGGCGGTCCCCGAGCAGGTGGACTTCGCCGGCATCGGGGCGCAGCAGGCCCAGCAGGAGGCGGATGGTGGTGGTCTTGCCGGCGCCGTTGGGACCCAGGAATCCATAGATCGCGCCGGCGGGAACGCACAGGTCGAGCTCGTGCACGCCCTGGCCACCGCGGAAGCGGCGGCTCAGCTGGTGGGTGTGGAGGGCTGGTTCCATGGCGCCGGCCGGGTCTGGGGAGGGGTCAGTGTGACCAGCGCCGCCGCCACCGTCCCGTGCCATCGGTTACCCCACCACGGCCACGCGCAGGGACTCATTCCGGCGCGCGCACCACCTTGCCGTCCTTCATCACGAAGTCCACCTTCTTCACCACCGCGATGTCCTGCAGCGGGTCGCCGGGCATGGCCACGATGTCGGCGATGCTGCCGGGCGCCAGCGTGCCCAGGTCGTCGCGGCCCAGCACCCGGGCCGCATGCACGGTGGCCGCGCGCAGGGCTTCGGCGGGCGGCATGCCGGCCTCGACCATGTAGATGAACTCGTCGGCGTTTTCGCCGTGCAGGCTGACGCCGCTGTCGGTGCCGAAGGCGATCTTCACGCCGGCCTTCCAGGCCCGGGACAGCGTGCCCTGGATCTGCGGCCCGATGCGCGCGGCCTTGGGCCGCACGACCTCGGGATAATAGCCGTCGATCCTGGCCTTCTCGGCCACGAAGCGGCCGGCGGTGACGGTCGGCACGTACCAGGTGCCGTGTTTTTTCATCAGCGCGAAAACCTCGTCGTCCATGTAGGTGCCGTGTTCGATGGTGTCGACGCCGCCGATGATGGCCCGGCGCATGCCTTCCTTGCCGTGCGCGTGCGCGGCAACGGTGTAGCCGTAGTCGCGCGCGGCATCCACCACCGCCTTGACCTCGTCCACCGTGAACTGGGGCGCGTCGCCGCTGCGGGCGTAGCTGAGCACGCCGCCGGTGGCGGTGATCTTGATGACGTCGGACCCCTCCTTGTAGCGCTGGCGCACGGCCTGGCGGGCTTCTTCCGGGCTGTTGACCACACCTTCAGCGGGACCGGGTTCGCCCAGGGCGTCGGCCAGCAGGTGGCTGTAGCCATTGGTGGGGTCGGCGTGGCCACCGGTGGTGGCGATGGACTTGCCGGCCGCGAAGATGCGCGGGCCCTGCACCCAGCCCTGGTCGACGCCGTCGCGCAGGGCCAGGGTGGTTTCGCCGCCCAGGTCGCGCACGGTGGTGAAGCCGGCATGCAGGGTGCGCCGGGCGTATTCGACCGAACGCAGCACGGTGAATTCGGGGTTGAGCCGGAAGCCCTCGGAGTAGCGTTCCGGGCTGGACTCGCCGCCCAGGTGCACGTGCAGGTCGATCCAGCCGGGGCTGCAGGTGTGGTCGCTCAGGTCCACGACCGAGGCGCCCTGCGGTGCCTCGAATCCCTGCCGGACCGCGGTGACCTTGCCGCCCTCGACGAGCACCGTGCGCTGGTCCAGGTTCCTTCCCGACCCGGGGTCGAACAGCTGGCCGCAATGCAGGGCCAGGCTTTCCGCCTGGGCGGCGGCGGGGAGGGCAAGGGCGAGGGCCACGGCAAGGGCCCGCAACGGCATCGGCTGCATCGGTGGGTCTCCACGGGGGTCGGGCCGATGAAAGCACATCCGGGGCCGGGCCAGAAGGCCCGCGGATTTGGTACGCTGGCGGCCTGTTTTTTCGCGTCCAACCCCATGTCCGAAACCCACGATCCCAGCGCCTACGACCCGAAGGCGGTGGAAACCGCCGCGCAGTCCCATTGGCAGGCCACGGGGGCCTTCCAGGTCACCGAGGACAGCTCGCGCCCGAAGTTCTTCTGCCTGTCCATGCTGCCGTACCCGTCCGGTGCGCTGCACATGGGCCACGTGCGCAACTACACCATCGGCGACGTCATCAGCCGGCACCGGCGCATGAAGGGTTTCAACGTCCTGCAGCCCATGGGCTGGGACGCGTTCGGCCTGCCGGCGGAAAACGCGGCGATCAAGAACAGGACCGCACCCGCGAAGTGGACCTACAGGAACATCGAACACATGCGCGGCCAGCTCCAGCGCCTGGGCTTCGCCTACGACTGGACCCGCGAGTTCGCCACCTGCACGCCCGACTACTACCGCTGGGAACAGCTGATGTTCACCCGGCTCATGAAGAAGGGCCTGGTGTACCGAAAGAATTCGGTCGTGAACTGGGACCCCGTGGACCAGACCGTGCTGGCCAACGAACAGGTCGTCGACGGCCGCGGCTGGCGTTCGGGCGCCCTGGTGGAAAAGCGCGAGATCCCGCAGTGGTTCCTCAAGATCACCGACTACGCGCAGGAGCTGCTTGACGGCCTGGACGAACTGCCGGGCTGGCCCGATGCGGTCAAGACCATGCAGCGCAACTGGATCGGCCGCAGCGAAGGCATGGAAATCGTCTTCGCCATGGAAGCGATGGCCGAGCCGCTGACCGTCTTCACCACCCGTCCCGACACCCTGATGGGCGCAACCTACCTGGCGGTGGCGGCCGAGCACCCGGTGGCGCTTTGGGCGGCGTCGGGCAACGCCGCCGTGAAGGCCTTCGTCGAAGAATGCCGCAGGGGCGGCGTCACCGAGGCCGAGCTCGAGACCCAGGAAAAGAAGGGCGTCTTCACCGGCCTGTACGCCACCCACCCGCTGTCGGGCGAGCCGGTGCCGGTCTGGGTCGCCAACTTCGTGCTGATGGGCTACGGCACCGGCGCGGTGATGGCCGTGCCCGGCCACGACCAGCGCGACTTCGAATTCGCCCACAAGTACGATTTGCCCATCCGGCAGGTCATCGCGGTGGAGGGCGAAAGCTACGACACCGGCACCTGGCACGACTGGTACGCCGACAAGACCGACCCGCGCCTGCGCGTGGTCAACTCCGGCGATCTCGACGGCCTGGGTTACCTGGCTGCGTTCGATCGCGTCGCGGAAAAGCTCGACCAGCGCGACCTGGGCAAGCGGCGCATCAATTTCCGCCTGCGCGACTGGGGCGTCAGCCGCCAGCGTTACTGGGGCTGCCCGATCCCGGTCATCCACTGCGAAAAGTGCGGTGCGCTGCCGGTGCCGGAAGACCAGCTGCCGGTGAAGCTGCCCGAGGACGTCGAGTTCACCGGCGTCGCCTCGCCGATCAAGGCCGACCCGGAATGGCGCAAGACCACCTGCCCGGGCTGCGGCGGCCCGGCCGAACGCGAAACCGACACCTTCGACACCTTCATGGAGTCGAGCTGGTACTACGCGCGCTACACCTCGCCCGGTGCCAAGGACCTGGTGGACGATCGCGCCAACTACTGGCTGCCGGTCGACCAGTACATCGGCGGCATCGAACACGCGATCATGCACCTGCTGTATTTCCGCTTCTTCCACAAGCTCATGCGCGACGCCAGGCTGGTGAAGAGCGACGAGCCGGCCACCAACCTGCTGTGCCAGGGCATGGTGATCGCCGACACCTATTACCGCGACAATCCCGACGGGTCCAAGGACTGGATCAACCCGGCCGACGTCGACGTGCAGCGTGACGCCAAGGGCCACGCCACCGGCGCCGTGCATCGTGCCGATGGCCAGCCGGTGTCCGTCGGCGGCACCGAGAAGATGTCCAAGTCCAAGAACAACGGCGTCGACCCGCAGACCATGGTCGACAAGTACGGCGCCGACACCGTGCGCCTGTTCTCGATGTTCGCGGCGCCGCCGGAACAAAGCCTGGAATGGAACGAAGCCGGCGTCGAAGGCATGGCGCGTTTCCTGCGCCGGCTCTGGACCCAGGTGCACAGGCACGTGGCCGCCGGCCCGGCGCCGGCGCTCGACGTCGCGTCCATGGATTCGGCCCAGCGCACCCTGCGCCGGCAGCTGCACGAAACCATCCAGAAGGTCGGCGACGACTACGGCCGCCGGCACACCTTCAACACCGCCATCGCGGCGGTGATGGAGCTGCTCAACGCCATCGCGAAGTTCGACGATGCCTCGGACCAGGGCAGGGCGCTGCGCCAGGAATGTTTCCAGGCCGTGGTGCTGCTGCTCAACCCGATCACGCCGCACACCTCGCATGCGCTCTGGCAGCTGCTGGGCCACCCGGAGGCGACGCTCGAAGACCAGTCGTTCCCGGAAGCCGACCCGGCCGCGCTGGTGCGCGACAGCGTTACCCTGGCCGTGCAGGTCAACGGCAAGCTGCGCGGCACGCTGGAGGTCTCGGCCAATGCCGGCAAGGACACGGTCGAGGCGCTGGCCCTGGCCGAACCAAACGTGCAAAAGTTCATCGAAGGCCTGGCGGTGCGGAAAGTCATCGTCGTGCCCGGCAAGATCGTCAACATCGTCGTGGGGTAACCGGATGTCCCGTCTGCTGATCGTGTTGTGCCTGTCCCTGCTGGTCGCCGCCTGCGGCTTCAAGCCCCGGGCTTCCCTGGCCGTGGCCTCCAGCCTGGGCCCGGTGGCGGTCAGCACCGCCGACCCTTACAGCCCGCTGGGCCAGGACCTGGCCACCGCGCTCGAACGCGCCGGCGCCACGCCCGCGGTGGAAGGCCAGCCGGCCGCCACGCTGCAGGTGATGGCCGAACGCATGCGCACCCGCCCGATCAGCTTCCAAAGGGGGGCCAGCGTGCGTGAGTACCAGACCCTGTACCGGGTGGACTTCCAGCTCACCGGCGCCGACCGCAAGCTGCGGGTGCCGCGCCAGACCGTCGAACTCACCCGTGAGTACACCTACGACGCCGTGGGTTCGATCGGCTCGCCGGCCGAGGAGCGCCTGCTGCAGGAAGAACTGCGCCGCGACATGGTGGCCACCATCCTGCGCCGCCTGGACGCCGCGCTGCGCGCCGACTGATGGAGCTGCGCCCGGCCCAGTTCGCGCGCCAGCTGGCCGCCGAACCGCTGCGCCCGGTGTACCTGGTGGCCGGCTCCGAACCCCTGCTCGTGCAGGAGGCGGCCGACGCCGTGCGCGCCTGCGCCCGCGACCAGGGCTTCGGCGAACGCGAGGTCTACGACGTCGATTCCGACTTCGACTGGAACCGGCTCAGCCAGGGGCTGGCGTCGATGAGCCTGTTCGCCACGCATCGCCTGTTCGAACTGCGCCTGCCCACCGGCCGGCCCGGCAAGGAAGGCGGCGAGGCCCTGCGCGAATTCTGCGAAAACCCGCCGCCCGACACCGTGCTGCTGGTGACCTCGCAGGAGTGGAGCAAAAAACACGCCGGCAAGTGGAGCGAGGCCATCGCCCGCGCCGGGCACCTGGTGGTGTTCTGGCCGCTCAAGTCGCACGAACTGGGCGACTGGCTGCTCCAGCGCCTGCGCAGCCGCGGACTGGTGGCCACGCCCGACGCGGTGCAGCGCCTGGCCGACCGGGTCGAAGGCAACCTGCTGGCCGCGGCCCAGGAAGTGGACAAGCTGGCCCTGCTGGCCGGCGGCACCCGCGAGGCGATCGACGTCGACCAGATGGAAAAGCTGGTCGCGGACTCTTCGCGTTTTGATGTCTTCACCCTGGTCGATGCCGCCCTGGCCGGCGAATCCGCCCGCGCCGTGCGCATGCTGGCCGCCCTGCGCGCCGAAGGCGACCAGGTGGCCGGGCTGATGCCGATGGTGGCGAAAGAGGTGCTGGGCCTGTGCGCCCTGGCCCGCGCCAGCGAAGGCGGCCGCCTGGCGGCGGCGATGCGCGACGCCCACGTCTGGCAGAACAAGCAGGCCGCCTACCGGCGCGCGATCGAACGCCACCCGAGCTCGCGCTGGGAACAGTTCGTCGCCGAGTGCGGCCGCATCGACCGCAGCGCCAAGGGCCGCGGCGACGGCGATCCCTGGCTGCAGCTCGAACGCCTGCTGGTGGCGATCGCCGACGGCCGCGCCCGCGGCCTGCTGGCCTCGTGAGCCTGCGCGTTTTCTACGGCGGCACCTTCGACCCGGTGCATGCCGGCCACCTGGCCGTGGCCCGCGCCGCCCGCGACACCCTGCACGCCGCCGTGCACCTGGTGCCGGCCGCCGTGCCGCCGCACCGCGGCCCGACCGCCGCCGGTGCCCGGGACCGCGCCGACCTGCTGGAGCTGGCGGTGGCGGGCGAGCCCGGCCTGGCCGTCGATGCCCGCGAACTGCGCCGCAAGGGCCCGTCCTACACCGTGGACACCCTGCGCGAGGCGCGCGCGGACATGGGCTCGCAGGCACCGTTGGCCTGGCTGGTGGGGGCCGATGCCTTCCGGGGCCTGGCCCATTGGCACGACTGGCGGGAACTGTTCGACCTGGCCCACTTCGTGGTCGCGGTGAGGCCGGGCCACGGCCTGGAAGACCTTCCCGAGTCCTTGTCCGAGGCCTGCTCGGGCCGCTGGGCCAGGGCGCCCACCGCGCTGTCGGAGTCCGCCGCAGGCCACCTGTTCAGGCTGGACCTGCCGCCGCATCCGGCGTCCGCCAGCGAGCTTCGCCGGCGCCTGGCGGCCGGCGAGGACCCCGGCGATTGGTTGCCGCCCTCGGTGGCGGCCGAAATCGCACGCCGCGGACTGTACCGGGCGGCTTAAGGTGGCCCGGCGTATAATCCGCACCCGAATTCACCCAACGAGCCGCCCTTGACCACCCAAGCCCACGTCATCAAGACCCGGATGCCCGATCCGGCGCCCTCGCCGGAAGCCCTGCTCGAGCAGGTCCACGCCGCGCTGGAGGAAATGAAGGCCAAGGACGCCGTCGAAATCGACGTTCGCGGCAAGACCAGCATCGCCGACTACCTGGTGGTCGTTTCCGGCACCTCCACCCGCCACGTGAAGTCCGTGGCCGACGAAGTCGTTAAGTTCTCCAAGAAGTGCGGCGTCATGCCGCTGGGCGTGGAAGGCGAGCGCGAGGCCGAGTGGGTGCTGGTCGACCTGGGCGACGTCATCGTGCACGTCATGCTGCCGCGCGTGCGCGAGTTCTACGCGCTCGAACGCCTCTGGACCGTCGGCGACCAACCGCCCGAAGCGCCGGCCGAAGGTTCGCCGGAGGCTTGAAGCTGCTTTTTAGCCACGGATGAACACGGATGTACACGGATAGAGCAAAGTCAGGTCAGGTTTGTTTTGGCCTTATCCGTGTTTATCCGTGTTCATCCGTGGCCAATAGCTCCTTCAACGTCAGCCGATGAAGGCCCGGTTGATCGCGGTCGGTGAGAACCCGCCCGGGTGGGTGGCGGAGGGGTTCGGGGAGTACCAGAAGCGGCTTTCGCACTGGCTGCCGCTCGACCTGGTGGAAGTCGCGCCCGGGATGCGCGGCAAGGGCCGCGACGCCGCCCGCGCGATGGCCGACGAAGGGGCGCGCGTGCAGGCCGCCCTGCCGCGCAATGCCTGGGTGGTCGCGCTCGACGGCCGCGGCAAGGCCCACAGCTCCGAAGGCCTGGCGCAGCGGCTTGAACACTGGCGCCAGCAGGGCCGCGACCTGGTTTTCCTCATCGGCGGCCCCGAGGGACACGCGCCGGACGTGCTTGCGGCGGCCGACGAACGCTGGTCGCTGGGCCCGCTGACCCTGCCGCACATGCTGGTGCGGCTGGTGCTGGCCGAACAGCTGTACCGCGCCTGCAGCCTGCTCGCCA
The DNA here is from genome assembly GCF_014643775.1 of Arenimonas soli. Taxonomy (GTDB): domain Bacteria; phylum Pseudomonadota; class Gammaproteobacteria; order Xanthomonadales; family Xanthomonadaceae; genus Arenimonas; species Arenimonas soli. The sequence continues at coordinate 1,618,522 of NZ_BMKC01000001.1, read as the reverse complement.
ACCATCCCTACCACCGGGCCTGACCGGCTATCCTTGGGCGATGCTCTACCTCGCCTCGCAATCACCGCGCCGCCGCGAACTGCTCGCCCAGCTGGGCCTCGAGTTCGGCCTGCTCGATGTCGACGTTCCCGAGCAGCGCGAGCCCGGCGAACCGCCGGCTGCCTACGTCAGCCGCGTCGCCCGGGAAAAGGCCGGCGCCGGGCTGCTGCAGGTGGTCGCAAGCAAGGGCGCCGTGGTCCTGGGCGCCGACACCGAAGTCGTGCTCGACGACGAAGTCTTCGGCAAGCCGGCCGACGCCGCCGACGCCGCGCGCATGCTGCGCCGGCTCTCCGGGCGGGTGCACGAGTGCATTTCGACGGTGTGGGTGCTAAGCGCCGGCCGCGAACAGCACGCCGCCTGCGTCACCCAGGTGCGCTTCGAAAAACTCACCGACGCCCGCATCGACGCCTACATCGCCACCGGCGAATGTTTCGGCAAGGCCGGCGCCTACGCCATCCAGGGTCGCGCCGCGGCCTTCGTGGCCCATCTTTCCGGCAGCCACTCCGGCGTGATGGGCCTGCCCTTGCACGAAACCGCGCAGCTGATGCGCGATTTCGGCCTCATGGACTGAGGAGCCCCCCGTGTCGGAAGAAATCCTGGTCAACGTCACCCCGCGCGAAACCCGCGTGGCGGTGGTTGAAAATGGCATGCTGCAGGAACTGCACATCGAGCGCGCCTCGCGCCGCGGCGTCGTCGGCAACATCTACAAGGGCCGCGTGCAGCGGGTGATGCCCGGCATGCAGGCCGCCTTCGTCGAAATCGGCCTCGAGCGCGCCGCCTTCCTGCATGCCTCCGACATCCTGCGGCTGCCGGCCGCGCCCAGCGGCGAAGGCGAGGGCGAGGTGCTGGCCCCTTCGCCGCCGCCGGCGATCACGTCGCTGGTGCACGAGGGCCAGGAAATCGTCGTGCAGGTGGTCAAGGACCCGATCGGCAGCAAGGGCGCCCGCCTCACCACCCAGGTGTCCATCCCCTCGCGTTACCTGGTGTTCCTGCCGCATTCGCGCGTGCTCGGCGTGTCCGCGCGCATCGAGGACGAAACCGAACGGACCAGGCTCAAGACCCTGGTCGGCGAGCTGGCCAACGGCAGCGGCCAGGGCTACATCGTGCGCACCAATGCCGAAGGCCAGCCCGACGAGGCCCTGGCCGAGGACGTGGCCTACCTGCGCAAGGCCTGGGACGTCATCCGCGAAGCCAGCGCCAGCTGCAAGGTCGGCCAGCGCATCTACGAAGACCTGGCCTTGCCCCTGCGCGCGGTGCGCGACCTGATGCGCAAGAACGTGGACACCGTGCGGGTGGATTCGCGCGAGGCCTACGACCGGCTCAATGCCTTCGCCCACCAGTTCATGCCCGAACTGGCCGCGCGCATCGAGCACTACACCGGCGAACGCCCGATCTTCGACCTCTACGGCGTCGAGGACGAAATCCAGCGTGCGCTGCAAAAGGAAGTTCCGCTCAAGTCGGGTGGTTACCTGGTGATCGACCAGACCGAGGCGATGGCCACGATCGACGTCAACACCGGCTCCTTCCTGGGCCAGCGCAACCTCGAGGAAACCGTCTACCGCACCAACCTCGAGGCCGCCCAGTCGGTCGCCCGGCAGCTGCGCCTGCGCAACCTGGGCGGCATCATCATCATCGACTTCATCGACATGAACGACGACGAGCACAAACGCCAGGTGCTGCGCACGCTCGAGAAGGGCCTGGCGCACGACCACGCCCGCACGTCGTTCCACGAATTCTCGCCGCTGGGCCTGGTCGAGATGACGCGCAAGCGCACCACCGACAGCCTCGAGCGCCAGCTGTGCGAAACCTGCCCCGAGTGCAACGGGCGCGGCACGCTCAAGACCGGCGAAACCCTCACCTACGAAATCTTCCGCGAGATCACCCGGGCCGTGCGCCAGTTCGAGGCCCAGCAGCTGCTGGTCATCGCTTCGCCCAAGGTGGTGAACAAGATCACCGAAGAAGAATCGGCGGCCGTGGCCGAACTCGAGGAATTCCTGGGCAAGACCATTCGTTTCCAGGCCGACGAGCAATATGCTCAGGAACAATACGACGTGGTCCTGCTCTAAGCCGGCATGACCAGCCCGCTGCGCCGCCGCTTCCGCCATGCCCGCCGCGTGCTGGGCTACGGTTTCCTCGTCCTGCTGATCCTGCTGGCGACCGGCGTCGGCGCGCTCAACCAGCTGCTGCCCCTGGTCGAGCGGCATCCGGACAAGGTGGCCCACTGGCTGTCCGAACGCCTGGGCGAACCGGTGGCCTTCGAAAGCGCGCGCGGCGAATGGACCCGCCAGGGTCCGCGCTTCACCCTCGGCGGCCTGCGCATCGGCGAAGGCGAACGCCAGCTCGAGGTCGGCCAGGCCGAACTCCTGGTTGCCGTGTATTCGGGCCTGCTGCCGGGAGAACCGCTGACCGCGCTGAAGGTGCGCGACCTGTCCCTGGTGCTCGAGCAGGGCGAAGACCGCCGCTGGCGCCTGGCCGGCCTGCCGTTCGAACCCAAACCCGGCGTCGATCCGCTCGATACGCTCGAGGCCCTGGGCGAACTGCAGGTCGAGCGCGCCCGGCTGCAGGTGCGCTCGCCGGTCCTGCGCGCGCCGCTGGAAATGGCCCGCGTGGACCTGCGCCTGCGCGTGGACGGCGACACCGTGGTGGCCGGCCTGCGCGCCTGGGCCGACCCCGCCACGCCACCGCTGTCGGCCGTGGCCGACCTTCGCCGCGACGACTGGTCGGGCCAGCTCTGGGCCGGCGGCGACCAGCTGGTGCTGCAGGCCTGGTCGGCGCAGATGGCCGATACCGGCGTGGTGCTGGCCGGCACGGGCAAGCTCGACCTATGGGCCCGCATCGACAACCGGCGGGTGATGGACGTGCGCAGCCGCGCCGAGTTTTCGCCGCTCGCCATCGGTGCCCGCCAGCCCTGGTTGCCGGGCGCGGACGGACGGCTGGCGTCGCCGCCGGTGGCCTACGAGTCGGCCAGCCTGCTGGCGCGCTGGCAGGCCGGCGACGACGGCGCCTGGCAGCTGCATGCGCCGCGCCTGCGGCTGAGCGACCCCGGGCGCACCGAACCGCGACGCCTGGATGGCCTGTGGCTGGCCGGCGGCGAACGGTTCGCGCTGCTCGCCCCGAGCCTCGACCTGGTGCCGGTGCGACAGTGGGCCAGCCTCAGCGCCCGGGTGCCCGACGGACTGCGGCAGTGGCTGCACCGGGCGGCGCCGGAAGGCCAGCTGCGCCAGGTGCGCCTGCAGGGCCGGGAAGGCGACTGGCAGGCGTCCGCGGCGCTCGACGGCATTGCCTGGAACCCCAACGACGGCCGCCCCGGCCTGCAGGCGCTGGCCGGCCACGTCGCCATGGACCAGGACGGTGGCGTGCTGCAGCTCAGCCCCGGTCCCGCGTCCTTCCAGTGGCCCGAACGCTTTCGCGAACCACTGGACTTCCGGCTCGAGGGCCTGCTGGGCTGGTGGCGCGACGGCGGAGGCTGGACGCTCGGCGCCAGCCGGCTGTCGATTCGCGGACCCGACTACGGCACCCGGCTGCGCGCCGAGCTGGCCTTCCAGGGCGATGGCAGCAAACCGCGCATCGACCTGGCGGCCGTCGTCGACACCTCGCCGGTCGGCGCGGCGGGCCGGTTCTGGGTGCAGGGCAAGATGCCGGAAAAGACCATCGACTGGCTCGACCGTGCGCTGCTCGAGGGCGAAGTGCGCGACGGTCGCATCAGCCTGGCCGGCGACCTCGACGACTGGCCGTTCCGCGACGGGGAAGGGCGCTTCGACGCCCGGGCCCGCCTGGCCGGCGCACGCGTGCACTTCAGCGATGACTGGCCCGACGCCGAGGACATGGACATCGATGTCGGCTTCGACGGCGCAGGCATGACCCTGGACGGCCAGGCCGCGATCGCCGGCAACCCGGTGGATCGCCTGGTCGGCGGCATCCCGGAGTTCCGCGACCCGCGCCTGCTGCTCGATGTCTCCTCGGCCACCCGCGGCGAGACCCTGCAGTCCCTGATGCTGGCCAGCCCGCTGGCCGAACGCTACGGCGACCACCTGCGCGAAACCAGCGTGTCCGGCCTGGCCCGGGTGGCGCTGCTGCTTGACCTGCCGCTGGTGGCCCGCCTGGAAGGTCGCCGCATCGAAGGCCACCTCGACCTGGCCCAGGCGCGCCTGGCCGACCCGCGCTGGGACATCGTCTTCACCGACGTCAGCGGCCGCACCCGTTTCGGCGCGGGTGGTTTCTACACCGAAGACCTGCAGGTGCTCTTTGACGGCGAGCCGGGCGTGTTCAACCTCGCGGTCGGCAACGACACCGACGACCCGGCGCTGGCCGCACGCGCGCGCCTGCTGGGCGAATTCCCGGTCAAGGACCTGCTGGCCCGGCATCCACCGCTGGCCTGGCTGGATCCGCACGTGGACGGGCGTGGTTTCTGGGACATCCGCGTGGACGTGCCGGTGACGCCGGACGGGCAGCCGGCGCCACCTTCGCGCCTGCGGGTCGAGAGCGACCTGGCCGGCGTGCGCCTGGACCTGCCGGCGCCGCTGGCCAAGGCCGCCGACCTGGGGCTGCCCATGCGCCTGGACGTGCCGCTGCCGGTGAGCAAGGGCGAAGTGCAGCTGCGCCTGGGTTCGCTGGCGCGCCTGCGCGGCCGCATCGACGAACAGGGCCGGCTGACCGGTGCGCTGCGCCTGGGCGAAGACGGCCCGCTGGACCTGCCCGACTCGGGCCTGGTGGTGGTGGGCCAGAGCGCCACCCTGGATGCGGCCGGCTGGATCGGTTTCGCGGGCAGCGGCAGGGACCCCGATGCCGGCCCGGGCGAGGGCGGCGGCACCGTGCTGCGCACCGTGGACCTGCGCGTGGACCAGCTGGACCTGATGGGTTCGCGGTTCGCCGACACCCACGTGCGCCTGGCGCGCGGCGAGGACCGAACCCGCGTGACCCTGGACGGCCCGGAGATCGCCGGCAACATCGTCGTGCCATTCGCCGAAGGGGCCGCCGTCGAAGGGCGCCTGGAGCGCCTGTACTGGCCGGAGAAGACGCTGGTGCAAGCCGACGGGGCCGGGGCAGCTGCCGCTGACCCGGTCGCCGCGGAAGCCGGCGTGGCGGCGGTCGTCGGTGCCGCGGTGCCGGAAACAGCCGCGGCAGGCGAGGGCCAGGATCCGGCCACGCTGCCGCCGCTGGATTTCCAGGTGCGCGACCTGCGCATGGGCACGCTGGTGCTGGGCGAGGCCACGCTGCGTGCGAATCCGGTGCCCGCCGGCCTGCACATCGACACCTTCAGCACCCGCTCGCAGGGCTACCAGCTCGATGCCTCGGGCGACTGGCTGCGCGACGCGGACGGCGGCACCCGCTCCGACTTCGACGTGCGGTTCTCGGCGCGGGCGCTGGGCGACCTGCTGGGCGCGTTTGGCCTGGAAGGCATGGTCGAGGAAGGCCCCACCACCGGCCTGCTCGACGGCGGCTGGGCCGGGTCGCCCGGCGAATTCTCCCTGGCCGCCTTCGAAGGCCTGTTGAAGGTGGAAGTGGGCGAAGGCGCGCTGCTGGAGGTTGAACCCGGCGGTGGTGGCCGCGTGCTGGGCCTGATTTCCCTGGCCGAGATCCCGCGCCGGCTGACCCTGGACTTCAAGGATTTTTTCAACAAGGGTTTCGGCTTCAACTCCATGGCCGGCGAGTTCGTGTTCGCCGACGGCGTCGCCCGCACCGACCTGCTGCAGATCAACGGCCCGGCGGCGGAAATCCGCGTCAGCGGTTCCACCAACCTGCGCAGCCAGCAGTACGACCAGCGCATCGAAGTGCTGCCCAAGGCCGGCGGCGTGCTGCCGGCCATCGGCGCCATCGCCGGCGGGCCGGTCGGCGCCGCCGTCGGCGCCGTGGCCCAGGCCGTGCTGCAAAAGCCGCTCAAGGAAGCCGCGCGCACCGTTTACCACGTCACCGGCGACTGGGCCGACCCGGTGGTCGAAGTCGTGGAAAAGGGCCCGCCGGCCACGCCGCCGACGCCGCGCCAGCCTTGAAGGCCGCGCCCGCAGGCCGCATCTGGGACACTAAGGCCTTTCCCCAGTGAACCCCCGGATGACCCAGACCCTTACCCTGGCGCAATCGCGCCTGCTCACGCCTGCCGGACTCGGCCTGGAATCGCTCGAGCCCGCCTTCGGCCGCCTGATGGGCCCGGGCGTGGACTACGGCGACCTGTACTTCCAGCATTCGCGCCGCGAAAGCTGGGTGGTCGAGGACGGCATCGTCAAGGATGGCTCCCACGCCATCGAACAGGGCGTGGGCGTGCGCGCGGTCAGCGGCGAAAAAACCGGCTTTGCCTATTCCGACGACATCCGCGCCGAGGCGCTGCTGGAATCGGCGGCGGCGGCGCGCGCGATCAGCCGCGATGGCCGCGCCCAGGCCGCCGGCCACCGCGTGGTGGTGCCGGGCCGTTCGCTGTACCCGGCCATCGACCCGATCGAAGGCCTGGGCGCCGATGCCAAGATCACCGCCCTGCGCGAAGTCGACCAGTGGCTGCGCGACGCCGACCCGCGCGTGCAGCAGGTCATCGTCAGCCTTTCCGGCGGCGTGGACACGGTGCTGGTGGCGCGCAGCGACGGCGTGGTCGCCGCCGACGTGCGGCCGCTGGTGCGCTTGAACGTTCAGGTGATCGTCGAACACAACGGCCGTCGCGAACAGGGCTATGCCGGCGCCGGCGGCCGCTATTCCTACGAGGAGCTGTTCGCCAACGGCAAGCCGCGCGAGGTCGCCGCCGAAGCCCTGCGTCAGGCGCTGGTGTGCCTGGAGGCCGAAGACGCACCCGCCGGCACGCTGCCGGTGGTGCTGGGCCCGGGCTGGCCCGGCGTGCTGCTGCACGAAGCGGTGGGCCATGGCCTGGAAGGCGACTTCAACCGCAAGGGCACCTCGGTCTACGCCGGCCGCATCGGCGAACGCGTGGCCTCGCCCGGCGTCACCATCGTCGACGACGGCACCCTGGCCGGCCGCCGCGGTTCACTGAACGTGGACGACGAAGGCACGCCGACCCAGTGCACCACGCTGATCGAGGACGGCATCCTGCGCGGCTACCTGCAGGACACGCTCAACGCGCGCCTGATGGGCATGGCGCCCACCGGCAACGGCCGCCGCGAAAGTTTCGCCCAGCTGCCGATGCCGCGCATGACCAACACCTACATGCTGGCCGGCAACCACGACCCGGGCGAAATCATCGCGTCGGTGAAGAAGGGCCTGTACGCGCCCAACTTCGGCGGCGGCCAGGTGGACATCACCAGCGGCAAGTTCGTGTTCTCGGCTTCCGAGGCCTACCTGATCGAAGACGGCAAGGTCACCCGGCCGGTGAAGGGCGCCACGCTGATCGGCAACGGCCCGGAAGTGATGAACCGAGTCTCGATGGTCGGCAACGACCTCAAGCTCGACGAGGGCGTGGGCATCTGCGGCAAGGACGGCCAGTCCGTACCCGTCGGCGTAGGGCAGCCAACGCTGCGCATCGACGCGTTGACCGTGGGCGGTACGCGCCAGTGAGGGTTTCGTTTTTGAACACGGATTTACACGGATCAAAGCCGATAAACACGGATAAGGCAAAAGCACCCTTGAATGGCTTCTGCTCTATCCGTGTTCATCCGTGCAAATCAGATTTTATCCGTGTCCAAAAACGATCAGTCGTCAGCAGACGAATCGCCCAGCAAATCGCGCAGTTCGCGGAAGAGTTCGCGAAAGGCGTGCGGCGGTTTGTTGCGGGTTTTTTCCAGGGCGGCGTTGCGGGCCAGTTGGCGCAGGTGCTGGCGGTCGGCCGCCGGGTGTTTGTCCAGCAGTTCGGTCAGCGCCGCGTCGCCCTCGGCGACCAGCCGGTCGCGCCAGTATTCGACCTGGTGCAGGGCCTGCGCCTCGCGCCGGTGGTCGGACTTGTCGTGGTCGAGCGCGGCGCGGATCGCGTCCAGGGCCTCGGGCTCTTCCCGGCGCAGGTGCTTGGCCAGGAACTGCACCTGCCGCTTGTGGGCGATCTGCGCGGTGATGCGCTGCGCCGCCCGCGCCAGGTCGCGCAGGTCCTCGTCCATCGGGATCTGCACCAGGCGCGCCTCGGGCTGTTCGACCAGGCGCTTGGCCAGCTCAAGCACGGCCAGCGCGTCGCGGCGTTCTTCGCTGCGGCTTGGGCCGAACTCGCCTTCGTCTTCGTTGTATTGGTCTTCTTCGTGCATCGTCCACCATCCGTCCAAGGCGAAAGGATACGCCCATGAGCCACCCGGCCGCAGTTTCCGATGATTCCGCCCTGCGCCAGGCGCGCCTTTCCGAGGCCGCCCGAGAAGTATTGCGCCTGGCCGCAGCCCGCGGCGCCAGCCAGGCCGACGTCATCCTCAACGACGACAGCGGGCTATCGGTGAACGTGCGCATGGGCGAGGTCGAGACGGTGGAACGCAACCGCGACCGCGGCGTCGCCGTCACCGTCTATTTCGGCCAGCGCAAGGGCAATGCCAGCACCGCCGACCTGCAGCCGGGCAGCCTGGCGGCCACGGTCGAACAGGCCTGCGCCATCGCCCGCCACACCGAACCCGACCCCTGCAACGGCCTGGCCGACGCCGCGCGCATGGCCACCCAGGCCCGCGATTTTGATTCCTGGCACCCCTGGCCGATCGATGCCGACACCGCCATCGCACTGGCGATCGAGGCCGAGGACGCCGGCCGCGGCGCCGACCCGCGCATCAGCAATTCCGACGGTGCTTCGGTGCACAGCGGCGACAGCGTTTCGGTGTACGCCAACAGCCACGGTTTCCTGGGCGCCGAGCGCGGCACCAGCCAGTCGATCAGCGTGTCGATGATCGCCGGCCGCGGCGACGGCATGCAGCGCGATTACTGGTACACCAGCGCGGTCTCGCCCGACGACCTGGAATCACCCAAATACGTGGGCCGCAAGGCCGCCGAACGCACGGTCGCCAGGCTGGACCCGAAGCCGATCCGCACCGGCGAATACCCCGTGCTGTTCGCGCCGGAAGTCGCGCGCAGCCTGGTCGGGCACCTGCTGCAGGCTGCGTCCGGCGGCGTGCTTTACCGCAAGGCCAGCTTCCTCGTGGACCACGCCGGCAGGAAGATCCTGCCCGGCTGGTTCAACATCCGCGAACTGCCGCACCTGCCGCGCGGCCATCGTTCCTCGGACTTCGACCACGAAGGCGTGGCCACCGTGGATTCGGACCTGGTGCGTGACGGGGTGCTGGTGCGCTACCTGCTGTCGAGCTATTCGGCGCGCCGGCTCGGGCTTGAAAGCACCGGCAACGCCGGCGGCGCCCACAACCTTGAAGTGGCCGCGAATGCCTCCGGCCTGCACGAGATGGTGCGCGGCATGGGGACCGGCCTGGTGGTCACGGAAATGATGGGGCAGGGCGCCAACCTGCTGACCGGCGACTACTCGCGCGGCGCCAACGGATTCTGGGTCGAAAACGGCCACATCGTGCATCCGGTCGATGGCCTCACCATCGCCGGGCAGCTTCCGGCCATGTACCAGGCCATCGAAGCGGTGGGCGCCGACGTCGACAAGCGCTCGCACATCGCCATGGGCTCGCTGTTGGTGGGCCGGATGATGGTGGCCGGCGAGGCGGGCGCGGCGGCTTGACACTGCCTTCACTTGCCTTGACAGTAAACGGGTTGCGGCGCCGCGGGCGCTGCGTTTTCGACAGAAGGGGAGCCTCGTGAACGACACCATCCAGACCGCCGCACCGCAGGAAGACCGGACCATCGCCCTGATCACGCACCTTTCGGGCATCATCGCGGGCTTCATCGTCCCGCTGATCATCTGGCTCATCAACAAGGACAAGCCGGAGAAGGCCTGGCTTACCGACCAGTCGAAGGAAGCGCTGAACTTCCAGATCACCCTGCTGCTGGCCTATATCGTGTGCGTGGTGCTGAGCTTCGTGCTGATCGGCGCGCTGCTGATGCCGCTGGTCTGGATCGCCTCGCTGGTCCTGATGATCCTGGCCGGCGTCGCCGCCAACAAGGGTGAAAACTACCGCTACCCGGTGACCCTGCGCCTGATCTCCTGATCGCGCCGTCCCGCTGGAGAAAAAGCGGCCTTCGGGCCGCTTTTTTTTGCCCGCGCGCCGGCGTCAGTGCGCGCGCGAGACGGCGAACTCCAGCAGGCCGCGGAGCACGCCGGCCTCATCGCCGAAGCCGCCAAGGGCCTGGCGGCCACGGGCCGCGACCTCGTCCAGGTGCTGCCGGGCGCCGTCCGGGCCAAGCAGCGCCGGATAGGTGGACTTGGCCTGGGCCTGGTCCTTGCCGGCGGTCTTGCCCAGCTGTTCGCTGCTGGCCTCGATGTCGAGCAGGTCGTCGCGGATCTGGAAGGCCAGGCCCAGCGCGGCGGCGAAATCGTCCAGCGGTTGCAGCAGCGAGTTGTCGTGGGTGCCCGCCAGCGCGCCCATTCGCACGGCGGCGCGGATGAGTGCGCCGGTCTTTAGCGCGTGCAGGCGTTCCAGGTCATCGAGCGCCAGCGTCGCGCCGGTGCCGGCCATGTCCAGGGCCTGGCCACCGCACATGCCGGCGGCGCCGGTGGCGTTCGCGAGCGTCGCCAGCCAGGCCACGCGCAGGGCATGCGGGGCGCGGGTTTCACCGGCGAGCTCGGTGAAGGCCTGGGCCTGCAGCGCGTCGCCGGCGAGGATGGCCGTGGCCTCGTCGTAGGCCACGTGCACGGTCGGCCGGCCGCGGCGCAGCGCGTCGTCGTCCATCGCCGGCAGGTCGTCGTGCACCAGCGAGAACGCGTGCACCAGTTCGACCGCGGCGGCGGGCGCGTCGAGCAGGTCTTCGTCGGCCTGCACGGCGGCACCGGCGGCATACACCAGCATCGGCCGCAGGCGCTTGCCGCCGCCCAGCACGGCATGGCGCATGGCGCCATGCAGCGCCTGCGGGGACTGGTCGGCCGCGGGCAGGGTGGCTTCGAGCCGGGCCTCGACGCGCTGCAGCCAGCGCGCCAGGCGCGGGTCAGCCGGCATCGGGCTGGAAGGGTTGGGCGCTGTCGGGTTCGGCCGGGTCGGTCAGCAGGCGCACGCGAAGTTCAGCCTGTTCGAGCGCGCCCTGGCACTGGCGGTAGAGGCTGACGCCACGTTCGTAGGCGGCCAGCGACTGGTCGAGCGACATGTCGCCCTTTTCCATCTTCTGGACCAGTTGTTCAAGCTCGTCGAGCGAGGTCTCGAACTGCGCGACGGGCGACGGCGGCGGTGCGGGGGTCTTGGCGGCCATGTCGTGAAGTTTGGGCGCTCGCCGGCGGGTGGTCAACGGGGCGCGCAGGGGTGTTCAACGCCGACGACCCATCGTAGCCGCCCTCCCTGGGTGTCCAGCCAGTGCTGGAATTCGCCGGCGACAAGCAAATCGCCGGCGGCGAGCAGGCGGCCGTCGGGGTGGCTGAGCAGGGGCAGGCGGGCGCGTTCCCAGGGCGGGACGCCGAGGTCCTGCAGGGCGTGCTTGAGCGTGGTGTGGTGGTCGCGGCCCGGCAGTTGCAGGCGTTCGCCGCCCTGGCGTGCGTGCACGCGCAGCGGGGTGTCGAAGGCCAGGCCGGGTTCGAGCCGAAGCAGGTCGCCGGTGGGCAGCGCCAGCGGTTCGAGGCCGGACCATCGAACGCTGAAATCGCCCGCCAAGGGCGCCCTATCAGGGCCGGCGTGCAGCAGGTCGCGCCAGCGCCGGACCACGGCGCCCGACCAGGCGAAACAGGCCTCGGCATCGTCCCGGGCCGCCAGCAGTTCGGCCTCGATGGTGGCGGGGGCGTCGCCCGGCAGCGGCGGCAGGCCCAGGCCAGCGACCCAGGCCCGCAGCAGCCGGGCGCGCCAGGGCGGCGCTTCGGCCAGCAGCGCCGGCAGGCTGAGCGTGGCCGGGTCCAGGCCCTGCACCCGGGCCAGGCGGCGCTGGTCCTCGCCGGCCAGCAGATCGGCCTGTTGCGCCAGCAGATGCGCGCTGCGGGCCAGGGCCTGGCCGGCCTGCGGCCAGCGCTGTGCCAGGCGCGGCAGCACGTGGTGGCGCAGGAAATTGCGGTCGTGGCGGTCGGACTGGTTCGAGGGGTCTTCCAGCCAGTGCAGGGCGTGCTCGCGGGCATAGGCCTGCAGGGCCTCGCGCGGCACGTCCAGCAGCGGCCGCCACAGCCAGCCATTCGCGAACGGGCGCAGCGGCCGCATCGCCGCCAGGCCGTCGCCGGCGCCGCGCAGCAGGCGCAGCAGCACGGTTTCGGCCTGGTCGTCGCGGTGGTGGGCGGTGACCAGCCCTTCGCCGGGCGCAAGCGTTTGCGCGAAGGCGGCGTGCCGCGCCGCGCGTGCGGCGGCTTCCAGGCCCTGGCCGGTCTCGACCACGCTTACCCGGTGGACCTGCAGCGCGATGCCCAGCTGCCGGCAGTTCGCGGCGCAGGCTTCAGCCCAGGCCGCCGACTGCGGATGCAGGCCGTGGTCCACGTGCACCGCGCGCAGGCCGCGCGCGCGCAGTGCCGGTTCGCCGGCAAGGCGGTGCAGCAGCACGGTGGAATCCAGGCCGCCGCTGCAGGCCAGCAGCAGCGGGCCGTCGCGGGGAACCGGGGGCAGGGCGAAGGCCATGGCGGGGCGGGGCGCGCGGGCCCCGGGCTCAGGCCGCCTCGTAGGCGCCGTAGCGGCGCAGGCGCTGGTAGCGTTGTTCGAGCAGGGCGGGGGTTTCCAGGTGGTCGAGCGCCGCCAGCTCCAGCTGGATCTGCTGCTTGAGCGTGGCCGCCATCGCCGCCGGGTCGCGGTGGGCGCCGCCCAGGGGTTCGGGCACGACCTTGTCGATCAGGCCGTGTTCGAGCAGGCGCACCGCGGTCAGGCCCAGGGCCTCGGCGGCGTCGCGGGCCTTGTCGGCCGACTTCCACAGGATCGAGGCGCAGCCTTCCGGGGAAATCACCGAATAGGTGCCGTACTCGAGCATCAGCGTGCGGTCGCCGACGCCGATGGCCAGGGCGCCGCCGGAACCGCCTTCGCCGATGACGGTGCAGATGACCGGGATCTTGAGCTCGGCCATTTCCAGCAGGTTGCGGGCGATGGCCTCGGACTGGCCGCGCTCTTCCGCGCCCACGCCCGGGTAGGCACCGGGGGTGTCGATGAAGGTGAGCAGGGGCAGGCGGAAACGTTCGGCCATCTTCATCAGGCGCAGCGCCTTGCGGTAACCCTCGGGGCGCGGCATGCCGAAGTTGCGGCGGATCTTGGCCTTGGTGTCGCGGCCCTTCTGGTGGCCGATGACCATGACCGCGCGGCCGTCCATGCGGGCCAGGCCGCCGACGATGGCGGCGTCGTCGGCGAAGGCGCGGTCGCCGGCGAGTTCGTGGAATTCCTCGAACATCAGGCCGATGTAGTCGTTGGTGTAGGGCCGCTGCGGATGCCGGGCCAGCTGCGAGATCTGCCAGGGCGTGAGCGACTTGAAGATCTCGGCCGTGCGCGCGCGCAGTTTTTCCTGCAGGCCGTTGACCTCGGTCTCGATGTTCACCGCCGGGCCGGTGCTGGCCTTGCGCAGTTCCTGGATCTTGGCTTCCAGTTCGGCGATGGGTTGTTCGAAATCGAGGAAGTTGGGGTTCATTCGGCTGCCTGGAGCAAATACTCAGAAGCGCGATTCTACCGGGCAAAGGCCCGCGGTAGAACCGTCAGCCGCCCTGCTGCCAGGGACGGTGCAGGGCCAGGCTGACCTGGCTGACGCCGGGCAGGGCGCGCAGCTGGCTGAGCAGGCCCGGTTCGGTGCGCACGCCCAGGGCCCCGTTCACGTCCAGGCTGCCGCGTGCCTTGCGCGGACTCAGCAGGTCCAGGCGCAGCGGCGTGGCGCCGGGGCGGAAGCCGGCCAGGGCGGTCTCCAGGCGCTCCCAGGCGCCCTTGGCGCGCAGGTCGACGGTGATCGACAGGCGGCGCGCGTGTTCGGCGCACAGGGCGTGGAAGTCCCAGCACTGCCGGGCGCGCAGCACGAAGCCGCCGCTGAACTGGTCTTCGGCCAGGTTGCCTTCGACCAGCAGGATGCGGTCGCGCGACAGCAGGTGGCCCGATTCGGCGAAGGCTTCGCGGAAGAAGGCGACCTCGAGCTGGCCGCGGCCGTCCTCGAGGCGGGCGAAGGCCATCGTCTCGCCGCGCTTGCGCACCGCGCCGACCAGGCCGGCGAGCACCACGGCAGCTTCGCCGCGGCGGTCCTTCTTGCTCGACCAGATCGCGTCGAGGTCGGCCAGGCTCGCGCCCACCAGCGACTGCAGTTCTTCGCGCCAGGGGTCGAGCGGGTGGCCGCTGAGGTAGTGGCCCAGGGTTTCGCGTTCGCCCAGCAGCTTGGTTTCCAGCGGCCAGTCGGGCGCCTCGGGCAGTTCGATGTGGATGGCCGGCGCGTCGCCGCCGCCGCCGAACAGCGATACCTGGCCGGCCTCGCGCTCACGCGCCAGCTGTTCGGTGGCCTTCATGGCCTCGGGCACCTGCAGCAGCAGCGAAGGCCGGTTGGCGCCGATGCCGTCGAGCGCGCCGGCGTGCACCAGGGCTTCGAGCACGCGCCGGTTGAGCTTGCCGCTGTCCACGCGCTGGCAGAAATCGAGCAGGTCGCGGAACTCGCCGCCGGCCTTGCGCGCTTCCACGACGGCTTCGCAGGCGCCGCGGCCGACGCCCTTCACCGCGCCCAGGCCATAGCGCACGGTCTTGGCGTCGAGCGCTTCGAACATGTAGCCGGATGAGTTCACGTCCGGCGGCAGAACCGCCAGGCCTATCTCGCGCGCCTCGTCCAGGAACGTGACCACCTTGTCGGTGTTGTCCATGTCCGAGGACAGGGTCGCGGCCATGAACTCGGCCGGGTAGTGCGCCTTGAGCCAGGCCGTCTGGTAGGCCACCAGCGCATAGGCCGCCGAGTGCGACTTGTTGAAGCCGTAGTCGGCAAACTTCTCCATCAGGTCGAAGATGGCGGTGGCGTTGCCGGGGTCGATGTCGCGCTGCGCCGCGCCAGCCTCGAACTTGACGCGTTCCTTGGCCATTTCCTCGGGCTTTTTCTTGCCCATCGCGCGGCGCAGCAGGTCGGCGCCGCCCAGCGAATAACCCGCCAGGACCTGGGCGATCTGCATCACCTGTTCCTGGTAGACGATCACGCCGTAGGTGGGCTTGAGGATCGGCTCGAGCAGCGGGTGCGGGTAGCTGACTTCGGCCCGGCCATGGCGGCGGTCGATGAAGTCGTCGACCATGCCCGCGCCCAGCGGGCCGGGGCGGTACAGGGCCGCCAGCGCGATCAGGTCCTCGAAGGTCGAGGGCTGCAGCTTGCGGATGTACTCCTTCATGCCGCGCGATTCGAACTGGAACACCGCGGTGGTCTGGCCCTTCGACAGCAGGGCGTAGGTATCGGGGTCGTCCAGCGGCAGCGCGATGATGTCCACCGGCTCGATGCCGGCGCGTTCGCGTCGGGCATTGATGGCCTTCACCGCCCAGTCGATGATCGTCAGCGTGCGCAGGCCCAGGAAGTCGAACTTCACCAGGCCCACGGCTTCGACGTCGTCCTTGTCGAACTGGGTGACGATCGAGCGCGAGGATTCGCCCTTGGCCAGGTGTTCGGCGAACAGCGGGCTGAAGTCGGTCAGCGGCGTCGGCGCGATCACCACGCCGCCGGCGTGTTTGCCGGCGTTGCGGGTCAGGTCCTCGAGGCTGCGCGCCAGGTCGACCAGGTCGCGCACGTCGTCTTCGGACTGGTAGCGCGCGATCAGTTCGGCCGAAGCCAGGTCGGCGTCCTTGCGGGCTTTTTCGCTCAGGCCCAGCGCGTCGTCGAGGGTGATGCCAAGCGTGTTCGGGATCAGCTTGGCGATGCCGTCCACGAAGCCGTAGGGATGCCCAAGCACGCGGCCGCAGTCGCGCACCGCGGCCTTGGCGGCCATGGTGCCGTAGGTGATGATCTGGCTGACCTTGTCGCGGCCGTACTTCTGGCCGACGTAGTCGATCACCTCGTCGCGCCGGTCCATGCAGAAGTCGACGTCGAAGTCGGGCATGGACACGCGTTCGGGGTTGAGGAAACGTTCGAACAGCAGGTCGTAGCGCAGCGGGTCGAGGTCGGTGATGCCCAGCGCGTAGGCCACCAGCGAACCGGCACCCGAACCACGCCCCGGGCCGACCGGGATGTCGTTGGACTTGGACCAGTTGATGAAGTCCGCGACGATCAGGAAGTAACCCGGGAAGCCCATCGACACGATGACGTCGAGCTCGGTGCCCAGGCGCGCGGCGTAGTCGGACGCGGACTTGCCCGGCGCCAGGTCGATGCGGGCCAGGCGGCCGGCCAGGCCGCGGTGGGCTTCTTCGCGCATCCAGCTGTCGAGCGTGTGGCCATCGGGCACCGGGAAATCGGGCAGGAAGTACTTGCCCAGGCTCAGCGCCAGGTTGCAGCGTTTGGCCAGTTCGACGGTGTTTTCCAGCGCCTCGGGCAGGTCGGCGAACAGCTCGGCCATTTCCTCGGGCGACTTGAGGTACTGCTCGCGGCTGTATTCGCGCGGGCGCTTGGGGTCGTCGAGTACGCGGCCGGTGGCGATGCACACGCGCGCTTCGTGCGCCTCGAAGTCCTCGCGCGACAGGAAACGCACGTCGTTGCTGGCCAGCAGCGGCAGGCCCAGCTCGCCGGCCAGCGCCACCGCGGCGGCGTTGAAGGCGTCCTCGCCCTCGCGGCCGGTGCGGGTGAGTTCAAGGTACAGGCGGTCGGGGAAGGCGCGGGCCAGCTCGTCGAGCTGCTGGCGGGCGGCTTCTTCGCGGCCGCCCGCGAGGCAGCGGCCAACCGGGCTTTCCCGTCCGGCGATGGCCACCAGGCCGGCGCTGTCGGCGTAAAGCCATTCTGGCTGCACGGCCACGTAATCGCCGGCGTGGCCGTCGAGGTAGGCGCGGCTGATCAGGCGCGACAGGGCCAGGTAACCTTGCTGGTCGAGGCAAAGCAGGGTGATGCGCGCCGGCGCGGCGCCCGTTTCGATCCACAGGTCGGCGCCGGCCAGGGGCTTGAGCCCCGCGCCTTCGGCGGCCTTGTAGAACTTCACCAGCGCGAACAGGTTGCTGGTGTCGGTGACCGCCACCGCAGGCAGCCCGAGGGCGGCGCAGCGCGACACCAGCTCCGGGATGCGGATGCTGGAATCGGTGAGCGAATATTCGCTGTGAAGGTGGAGGTGGACGAATCGCGGGGACATGCCGGCTGCCAAAGACCAGCCGGCAGTTTACCCCGAGGGCGGGCCCGCCCGCCCCCGATCAGGAGACCCGGAACAGCGCCTGCAAGGGCTGGCCACCGGCATACGGGCGCGAGCGCACGTCCCGGCGCTGCTGCAGCAGGGCCAGTTCGGCCAGGCGGGTGCTTTCCCAGGCCAGACGGCGTTCGGCGGCGGTGCCGCGCGGCTGCTCCTGCTTGCGGAAGGCGCAGAAATCGCCGTAATCAAGCGACTGGTCGCGGAAGGCCGGCCAGGCCAGTTCCACCAGCAGGGCGTCGTCGAGGTGGCCGACCAGCGGCAGGTCGTCGGGGATCAGGTCGTTGACCTCGTGCAGGTAGCTGATGAGCAGGCGCGAACGTTCGCGCAGCTCGGCGTCGAGCTCCCAGTCGCCGTCGTTGAGCATGCGCCGCAGGTGTTCGGCGCGGCGCAGGCGTTCGGCCAGGATGGCGACGGCGCGTTCGCGCGGCTGTTCCTGCAGCCAGCGGGCCAGCGTGACCAGCTGGTCGGCGGTCACGCGCGGCGCGTTCGGGTCGAGCTGGGCCAGCAGCGCGTTGAAGCGTGCGACGGCGGTTTCCTCCAGCGCCAGGTCACCGACGTGGCGGCGGCGGGAGTCGGGGGACTCGGGCGGCAGTCGAAGGGCGAGCGGATCGTGGAAGGTGGACAACATGGCGGACTCCCGGGGCAGGGGGCGCAGGGACGATTCCCCGCGCACCTGCCTTTCACAGATGCCGCGCCAGCTTGCCCGGTTGCATCGCCATCGTCGCGTTCCGGAAGTGTGCGTTACCTTCGGCCCAATTCAGCCGGCCGACAGCTTCGTCCCCTGTTTCAGACGACGCGCAGGCCGCCTTCGAGCGGGCCGTAGTCGACGTAGTGCTGGTGGCGCACGCGGTGGAGCTGTTCCCACAGCGCGCCTTCCTCGAGCCGCGACTGCAGCCAGTTGTCGCGGGTGGGATGGCCGCCGAAGGCGTCGCCGGATTCTTCGCGGAAGCGCTGGAAGTCGCGATAGTCCTCCAGTTCCTCGGCGACCATCGGCCAGGCCAGCTCGACCAGCAGCGCGTCGTCGAGACGACCGACGCGCGGCGTGTCGTCCGGGATCAGGTCGCGCACGCGATCGACGTAGGCAAGCATGCGGCCGATGCGCCTGGCCAGGGCCGGCTCGACCGCCCAGTCGGGGTCGGCCACCAGGGCCTGGAGTTCGGCCAGGCGGCCCAGGCGCGCCTGCAGCAGCGCCTCGCCCTGGTCGGGCGGCAGGTCCATCAGCCAGCGGGCGACGCTGGCCACGGCGTCGGCGTCCACGTGCGGCGCGTCGGGGTGCAGTTCGTGCAGCAGGTCGTTGAATTCCGCGATGGCCCGGGGGGCAAGCGGCACCGGCCCGGCAAAGGCGGGGCCCTCGTGGCGGGCAAGGCGGGGCAGGGGCAGGGGCGTGCCTGCCGGGAGGGGAGGTTGGTGGCGCATGGCAGTCCTCGCTGCCGGCCGGTGGGGGGCGCGGTGCGCGGCTGGTCGGCGGTGGCCGCACGCCGCCGCATCCGCCGGGATGCAGGTCTTGGTCTACGCCTGCGCGGCGCCGGTGTCCAGTGCCGGCTCGTTCAGTCGAGCAGGGTCGGCGCCAGCAGCGCGCGCACCGGCGCGAAGCTGCGGCGGTGCTGTTCGCAGGGACCCAGTTCGCGCAGGGCCTGGAAATGTTCGGGCGTGGGATATCCCTTGTGCAGGGCGAAGCCGTAGCCGGGATGGCGGTGCTCGAGTTCACGCATGAAGTGGTCGCGTGCGACCTTGGCCAGGATCGAGGCCGCCATGATCGCCGGCTCGCGGGCGTCGCCCTTCACCAGGGCCTGCGCCGGGCAGGGCAGGTCGCGCGGCAGGCGGTTGCCGTCGATCAGGGCGTGCGCCGGACCGGGGCTGAGCGCGCGCAGGGCGCGGGACATGCCGGCCAGGGTGGCGTGCAGGATGTTCAGGCGGTCGATTTCGGCGGGCCACACCCATTCCACGTGCCAGGCCAGGGCCTGGGCCTGGATCAGCGGGGCCAGGTGTTCGCGGCGGGCCTGCGACAGGGCCTTCGAATCGCCCAGGCCGGCGATGGGGCGCGCCGGGTCGAGGATGACCGCGCCCACGGCGACAGGTCCGGCGAGCGGGCCGCGACCGGCTTCGTCGACGCCGGCGACCAGGCCGTGGTTCATCGCCCGGCCAGCAGGTCGGCCACGGCTTCGGCCGCGGCGGCGTCGGCGTCGCCGCGCAGCTTGGCGTGGATGTGTTCGTAGCGCGGCAGCAGCGTCGCCCGGGCGTCGGCATCGCGGAACCAGGACATGACCGCTTCGGCCAGGTTTTCCGGCGTGCAGTCGTGCTGCATCAGCTCGGGCACGATCGGTTCGTTGGCCAGGACATTGGGCAGGCTGTAGCGGGTGACGCGCATCAGGCCCAGGGCCATCACTAGGCGATAGGTCAGCGCCGAAATGCGGTAGCCCACGACCATCGGCCGCTTGGCCAGCATGGCTTCCAGCGCCGCGGTGCCCGAGGCCAGCAAGACGACGTCCGCGGCCACCATCACGTCGTGCGCCTGGCCGTCGTAAAGCGCCACGTTGGCCAGCTGCGAATTCGCCAGGCCGCGCTCGATCGCATCGCGGCAGGCCGGGTCGGCGGCCGGCACGGCCACCGCCAGGCCGGGCATCTGCAGCGTCACCAGTCGCGCGGCGTTGATGAAGGTGGGCCACAGGCGCTGGATCTCGCCCTGGCGGCTTCCGGGCAGCACGGCCAGCACGGGCACGTCCTGCGCCAGGCCCAGGCGTTCGCGCGCGGCCTGGCGGTCCGGCACGGCCTCGAAGGCTTCGGCCAGCGGATGCCCGACGAAGCGGGCATCTATGCCGTGGCGCTGGTAGATCGGCGGTTCCATCGGAAACAGGCACAGCACGCGGTCGGCGCTGCGCCCGATCTTCGCGGCCCGGCCTTCGCGCCAGGCCCAGACCGATGGGCTGACGTAGTGCACGGTGCGAATGCCGGCTTGCTTGAGCTTGCGTTCCAGGCCCAGGTTGAAGTCCGGCGCGTCGATGCCGACGAAGACGTCGGGCTTCCAGTCCAGCAGGCGGCGGCGAAGCCCGGCGCGCAGGCGCAGCAGCCGGGGCAGGTGGCGAATCACTTCGGCCAGGCCCATCACCGCCAGTTCGCCGCTTTCATGCCAGGCCTCGAAACCTTCGCCCAGCATGCGCGGCCCGCCGATGCCGGCGAACTGCGCGTCCGGGAAACGTTGTTTCAGCTCGCGCACCAGGCCGGCGCCGAGCAGGTCGCCGGAGGCTTCGCCCGCGACCAGGGCGAAACGCAGCGGACGCGGCTGGTCGCCGCCCATGCCGGCGTCAGCGCAGCAGGCCGCGCCCGCTGTGTTCGATGAAATCGAGCATCAGCTGCACGTCCTGCGAGTCGGCGGCGCCGGCGGCCAGTTGCCCGCGCACTTCGGCCAGCGGTTTGCCGGAAAGGTAAAGCGCGCGGTAGGCGCGCTTGATCGCCGAAATGCGGTCGGCGTCGAAGCCGCGGCGCTTGAGGCCTTCGGCATTGATGCCGCGCGGGGCGGCGTATTTGTCGGCGACCATCACGAAGGGCGGTACGTCGGCGTTGACCAGGCTGCCCATGCCGATGAAGGCGTGGGCACCGATCTTGCAGAACTGGTGAATGCCCGCGAAGCCGCCCAGGATCGCCCAGTCGCCCAGTTCGGCGTGGCCGGCCAGGGTGGCGTTGTTGGCCAGGATGCAGTGGTCGCCGACGATGCAGTCGTGGGCGATGTGCACGTAGGCCATGATCCAGTTGTGGCTGCCGATGCGGGTGACGGCGCCGCCGTCGCCGGTGCCGCGGCTGATGGTGGTGAACTCGAAGATGGTGTTGCCGTCGCCGACCACCAGTTCGGTGCGTTCACCGGCGAACTTCTTGTCCTGCGGGTCGTTGCCGACCGTGGCGTGGGCGTGGATGACGTTGTCGCGGCCGATGCGGGTGGGCCCGCCGATAACGGCATGCGGGCCGATCCGGCAGCCGTCGCCGATTTCCACTTCGGCGCCGATGATCGCATAGGGGCCGACCTCGACCCGCTCGCCGATCCGCGCCGTGGCGTCGATCAGGGCAGTCGGGTGGATCATGCTATTCCTTGCCTTCGGCGCACAGGATTTCCGCGCTGGCGACCACCTTGCCGTCGACGCGGGCGGAACCCTCGTAAAGCGCCATGTTGCGGATATTGCGCTTGAGCACCACCTCGATGTCGAGCTGGTCGCCCGGCACCACCATGCGGTTGAAGCGCGCGTTGTCCACCTTCACCAGGTAGAACAGCTTGCCGTCGCCGATCGCGTCGCGCGGCAGAGACAGCTGGGTGAGCAGGCCGCCGGCCTGGGCCATGGCCTCGATCACCAGCACGCCGGGCATCACCGGGCGGCCCGGGAAATGGCCCTGGAAGTAGGGTTCGTTGAAGGTGACGTTCTTGATGGCGCGGATGCGCTTGTGCGCTTCCAGCTCGACCACCCGGTCGACCAGCAGGAAGGGGTAACGGTGGGGCAGCAGGTGCAGGATGCAGGCGACATCCACGGGCAGCTTGATGGCGTCTTCGCTCATCCTGGGGTTCCTTGGCGGATTCAATCCTTGGGCGGGGCGCCCATTCTACGCGCCAGCGCGTCCAATTGCCGGAACCGGGCGGCATTGCGGCGAAAACGCCGGGCTTCCTGCGCGGCCATGGCCGAGGCGTATTCGCCCGGCTCGGTGATCGAGGCGGTGACCAGGCTCATGGCGGTGATCGTGACCCGGTCGCAGACCGACAGGTGGCCGGCGATGCCGGCGCCGCCGCCGACCAGGCAGTAGCGGCCGATCCGGGCCGAACCAGCCACGGCCACGCAGCCGGCCATGGCGGTATGGGCCCCGATGTGCACGTTGTGGCCCACCTGCACCAGGTTGTCCAGGCGCACGTCCTGTTCGAGCACGGTGTCGTCCAGGGCGCCTCGGTCGATGCAGCTGTTTGCGCCGACCTCGCAGTCGTCGCCGATCTGCACGCCGCCCAGCTGCGGCACCTTCAGCCACTGGCCGGCTTCCATCGCCAGGCCGAAGCCTTCGGCGCCGATCACGGCCCCGGGATGCACCCGCACCCGCGCGCCCAGCCGGACCCGGGTCACCAGCGTGACCCGGGCCAGCAGCTCGCAGCCGGGGCCGACCACGCAGTCGTCGCCGATGACGCAGCCCGGGCCGATGACGGCGCCGGCGCCAACCTGGCAGCGCGCGCCGATGCTGGTGAAGGGGCCGACGTGGGCGCCGGGATCGACCCGGGCGTCGTCGGCAACCACGGCGGAGGCATGCACGCCCGGCGCCGGGGCCGGACCGGTTTCGAACAGGGCCGCGATGCGGGCGAAGGCCGCATACGGTGATGCCGCGACCAGGCAGGGCACCGGGCAGTCGGCGGCATCGGCCTCGGCCAGCACCACCGCCGCCGCGCGGGTGCCCGCCAGGTCCTGGCGGTAGCGCGGGTTGGCCAGGAAGGCCAGCTGGCCTTCGCCGGCCCTGGCCAGCGTCGCCACGCCGCGCACCCGGACGGCGCCGTCGCCGCGCAGGCCCAGCGCGAAGCGCGCGGCGAGCTCGGCCAGCGTCGGCGACGGGGCGGGCATCGCCCCGGCCTTAGAAACTGCCGCCGAAGGTGAACTGCAGGCGCTCGACCTGGTCGGAACGCTCGCGCTGGATCGGCAGGGCGTAGCTGATCTGGATCGGACCCATCGGCGACTCCCATTGCAGCGCCACGCCCGTCGAGATGCGCAGCGTCTTGGCTTCCCAGTCCTCGAAGCCGTTGTAGACGTTGCCGTAGTCGATGAAGGCCGACAGGCGGGTGCCGCGGTTGTCGAACAGGGTGGGGAAATAGAACTCGATGGTGCCGGCGGTCTTGAGCGAGCCGCCGATCGGCTGGCGGAACCCGTCGCTGGCGAACTGGTAGGTCGGGCCGACCGTGTTGACTTCGAAGCCGCGGATCGAGTTCGGGCCACCGGCGTAATAATTGCGGAAGAACGGCAGGCCGCAGTTGGTGGTGGTGGTGATGATGTCGCCTTCGGTGTCGAAGCTGTCGCACAGCGCGTCGGCCGTGTCGCCGTAGCTGTCGCCGTAGCCCAGCTCGACACCGAACTTCATCACCAGCCAGTTGGCCAGCGGGATGTAGTGTTCGAAGTTGTAGCCGAGCTTGTAGTACTCGAGGTCGCTGCCGGGCAGCACGATCTCGGCGTTGATGCGGTGGTAGGTGCCGCGGGTCGGCAGCAGGAAGTCGTTGCGCGAATCACGCACCCAGCCGGTCTGCAGGCGCCAGGCGTTGACGTTCCACTGGCGCGAGCCGCCGGTCTGCAGCGGGTCGGTGGTGGTCGGGTCGTCGTCGTCGTTGTCCGGCGGCGTGGTGGGGTCGCGGTCATCGTCGACGTGGAACTGCGGGAAACGCTGGCGGTCGCCCAGGGTGCTGACCAGGTACTGGATCAGCGGTTCGGGCGTGAAGCCGTCCTGGGTGGTGATCTGGTTGCGGTCGATGCCCAGCGAGAACTGGATCGAGTCGGTTTCGGTCAGCGGGATGCCGGCCAGGATCTCGGCGGCCGACACGGCGTTGTTGTACTGGGCCAGGTTGGCGTCCTGGCGCGAGTAGCTGTAGTCGCTGTGGCTGAGGTTGTAGCCGACGCTGATGCCCGAGTCGGTGAAGTACGGGTCGGTGTAGCCGATCGAGTACTGCTTGGAGAAGCTGTTGTTCTGCACCGCGATGGAAACGCGGTTGCCCGTGCCCAGGAAGTTGTTCTGCACCAGCTGCAGGCTGGTGATCAGGCCGAAGGTCTGCTGGTAGCCCAGGCCGAAGGTGAACTGGCCGGAGTTGCGTTCCTTGACGTTGACAACCACGTCCACCTGGTCGGGCGCACCGGCGACCTCGGGGGTCTCGATGTCGATTTCCTCGAAGAAGCCCAGG
Organism: Arenimonas soli; assembly: GCF_014643775.1. GTDB lineage: Bacteria > Pseudomonadota > Gammaproteobacteria > Xanthomonadales > Xanthomonadaceae > Arenimonas > Arenimonas soli. The sequence continues at coordinate 1,594,442 of NZ_BMKC01000001.1, read as the reverse complement.
CGCTGCAGGCGGACCTTGGAGCGATCGACCGCGGCCTGCGAGAACCACGCACCTTCGAACTGGCGCATTTCGCGGCGCAGGACCTCGTCGGCGGTGCCGGTGTTGCCCTTGAAGACGATGCGGCGGACCTGCACGCGCGGACCCGGCTCGACGAAGAAGTTCAGGCCGACGACGCGATTTTCGCGGTCGATGTCCGGCACCGGGTTCACCTGGGCGAACGCGTAGCCGATGTTGCCCAGCAGCGCGATCATCGCATCGGTGCTCAGTTCGACGCGGGCGCGCGAGAAGGTGCCGCCCTCGCGCACGAACAGCATCTTCTCCATTTCCTCGACCGGCAGGATGGTGTCGCCCGAGACCTTGACCTCGCCGATGGTGTAGACCTCGCCTTCGGCGACGTTGGCGGTGACGAAGATGTCGCGCTTGTCCGGGCTGATCGCGACCTGGGTGGACTCGACGTTGAAGTCGACGTAGCCGCGGTCCAGGTAATAGTTGCTCAGCTTCTCGAGGTCGCCCGAGAGCTTCTCGCGCGAGTACTGGTCGTCGCGGCGGTACCAGGACAGCCAGTTGCTGGTGTCCGATTCCCAGGTCTCGCGCAGGTCTTCTTCGATGAAGGTTTCGTTGCCGACGATGTTGATGTCGCGGATGCGCGCGGCCTTGCCTTCCTCGATGATGATCGTGACATCGACGCGATTGCGGTCGAGGTTGGAGACCGACGGCAGGATCGAGACGTTGTACTTGCCGCGGTTGTTGTACTGGCGGATCAGTTCCTGGGTGATGCGGTCGAGGTTGAGCGGGTTGTAGGTCTCGCCTTCGGCCAGGCCGATGCTGCGCAGGCCGACCATCAGGTCGTCGGTCTTGATGTCCTTGTTGCCGGTCAGCGTGATGGAGTTGATGGCCGGCCGTTCGGTCACCACCACGACCAGGATGTCGCCCTGGCGTTCGAGCCTGACGTCGCTGAAGAAGCCCGTGCGGAACAGCGCACGGATGGCGTCGCCGGAGCGGCTGCGGTCGAGGGTGTCGCCGCGTTCGACCGGCAGGTAGGTGAAGACCGTACCCGCGGAGATGCGCTGCAGGCCTTCGACGCGGATGTCGGCGACCTGGAATGCCTCGTAGTTCTGGGCGTGGGCGGGGCCGGCAAGAGCGGCGGCGAGCGCGATGCTCAGGAGGCAGCGTCGGACAGTGGGTCGCGTCATCGTCAATCCGTGGAAACCGGGCGGAATCGCCCGCAATGGGTGGAAGCTCAGGAGCCGAGCCGGAGAATATCGTTGTAAAAGGCCAATCCCATCAGGCCGGCCAGCAGGGCCAGACCGATGTATTGGCCCGCCATGAGGCTGCGTTCGCCGACCGGACTGCCCTTGACCAGCTCGATAAGGTAATACAGCAGGTGCCCACCATCCAAGACGGGGATGGGCAGCAGGTTCATGATGCACAGGCTCAGCGAGAGTATCGCGAGGAAGTTAAGAAACCATGCGGGGCCCAGCCCGGCGCTGCCGTTGGCGACCCGGGCGATGGTGATCGGGCCGGAAATGTTCTTCAGGGATGCCTGGCCCGAGACCATGCGCCAGAGCATGCCCAGCACGTCCGAGGTCATCTGGCGGGTCTCGGCCAGGGCCGCCGGCACCGCGGCCAGGGGGCCGAAGCGCAGCAGGGCGTCCTGTTCCAGCGGCGCGGCCAGCACGCCCAGCTGCCAGACCGCCTGGCCATCGCGTTCGACCCGCTGCGGGCTGACTTCCAGCGCCTGGCTGCGGCCGTCGCGCTCGACCTGCAGGACCAGCGGGCGGTCCGGACCGGCCAGTTCCTGCAGCAGGGGCGACACCTGGTCGTAGGTCTGCACCGGGCGGCCGCCCAGGGAAAGGATGCGGTCCCCGGCCCGCAGGCCGGCGGCGTCGGCCGCCGAGCCGGGCGCGACCTCGCCGACCACGGCCGGCCAGGCCAGGCTCAGGCCCAGGTCCGAGAACGGGCGTTCTTCGCTCAGCACCAGGCCCGGGCGGTCGAGCGGCAGCAGGCGCACGCGTTCCTGGCCGTCGGCGGTGCGCACCCGCACGGCCGTGGGCTCGCGGTCGATGACGGCGGTGGCCAGCGCGACGCCGGCCTCGCTCCAGCTGCGGATGGGGCGCCCGTCCACGTCCAGCAGGCGGTCGCCGGCCTGGAAGCCGGCTTCGGCGGCGAGGCCCTGGGCGCGGCCGATGTCGGGCTGGAAGTCGGGCTTGCCGACCACGAACATCAGCCACAGCAGGGCGATGCACAGCAGCAGGTTGGCGATCGGGCCGGCCGCGACGATGGCGATGCGCTGGTAGACCGACTTGGCGTTGAAGCTTTCGTGGCGCTCGGACGGGGCGACCTCGACCTCGCGTTCGTCGAGCATCTTCACGTAGCCGCCCAGCGGGATCCAGGCCACGGCGTATTCGGTGCCGTCGCGGCCGATGCGCTTCCATACCGGCCTGCCAAAGCCCACCGAGAAGCGCAGCACGCGCACGCCGCAGCGCCGCGCGACCCAGTAGTGGCCGAACTCGTGGAAGGTGACCAGGATGCCGAGGCTGACGATGAGCCACCACACCGAGCCGAAGAATTCCGTCATTGCCGCTGCATCCTCGCGATGATTTCCCCGGCCAGGCGCCGGGCCGCGGCATCGGTTTCAAGCAGGTCTTCCAGCGATTGGGCCGGGCCGCCCGGGTGGGCGTCCAGGCAGGCCTGGACCAGGTCCGGGATGCCAAGGAAGCCCAGTGTGCCCTGAAGGAAGGCTGAAACGGCGACTTCGTTGGCGGCGTTGAGCACCGCCGGGGCGCCGCCGCCGGCCGCGAGCGCCCGGTAGGCCAGGCCCAGGCAGGGGAAGGTTTCCAGGTCGGGCGGCTCGAAGTCGAAGCGGGCCAGGGCAGCCAGGTCGAGCGGCGCCACGCCCGAATCGATGCGCTCGGGCCAGGCCAGGCCATGGGCCAGCGCCGTGCGCATGTCGGGGTTGCCCAACTGCGCCAGCACCGAGCCGTCGACGTAGTCGACCAGCGAGTGGATGACGCTTTGCGGGTGCACCACCACTTCGATGCATTCCGGCGGCAGGCCGAACAGGTGCCGGGCTTCGATGACTTCCAGGCCCTTGTTCATCAGGGTGGCCGAATCCACCGAAATCTTCCGGCCCATCGACCAGTTCGGGTGGGCGCAGGCCTGGTCGGGCGTCACCGCGGCCAGCGCCGCGCGGTCGCGGCCGCGGAACGGGCCGCCGGACGCGGTCAGCAGCAGGCGGCGGACCCCCTGGCGGCCACCGTCGGCCGGCAGGCACTGGAAGATGGCGTTGTGCTCGCTGTCCACCGGCAGCAAGGTGGCGCCGCCTTCGCGGGCCGCGCGCACCAGCAGGTCGCCGGCCAGGACCACCGATTCCTTGTTGGCCAGCAGCAGGCGCTTGCCGGCCCGGGCCGCGGCCAGGGTCGAGGCCATGCCCGCGGCGCCGACGATGGCGGCGACCACGGTGTCGTGGGCCGGGTCGGTGGCGACCTCGTCCAGGGCGTCGGGGCCGGCCAGGGCCCGCGTGGACAGGCCCAGGGCCGCCAGGCCGTCGCGCAGGGCGGGGTAGGCGGCCTTGTCGGCCACCACGGCGGTGTCGGGGCGGAACCGGGCGCACAGGGCCAGCAGCGCGTCCACGCTGCCGTTGGCGGTGAGCGCGCCGACCCGGAAGCGATCCGGATGCCGGGCCACCACGTCCAGGGTCGAGCTTCCGATCGAACCGGTGGCGCCCAGCAGCGCGATCGTTTTCAGAGGCCGAGCCATGCCTTGCCCACCACGAACACCGGCAGGGCGGCCAGGATGCTGTCCAGCCGGTCCATCAGGCCGCCGTGGCCCGGGAACAGGTCGCCGGAATCCTTGACCCCCGAATGCCGCTTCATGAGGCTTTCGAACAGGTCGCCGACCACCGAGATGGCCGCCACCGCCAGGGTGACCAGCCACAGCGCCGGCAGCTGCGACCAGGCCAGGCCCAGCACCGGCACGGCCGGGATGGCCAGCAGGGCGCTGGTGGCCAGGCCGCCGTAAACGCCTTCCCAGCTCTTGCCCGGGCTGATGGTGGGCGCCAGCTTGCGCTTGCCCCAGCGGGAGCCGGCGAAGTAGGCGCCGCTGTCGGCGGCCCAGACGATCAGCAGGGCGAACAGGGTCCAGCGGGCGCCGTAGGGGTCTTCCGAGTGCAGCCAGCCCAGGGCGCACCAGGCCGGAATGATGCCCAGGCTGCCGGCCAGCAGCTTCAGGCTGCGGTTGGCGGCCGTGTCGGCCTTGCCGAAGGCGGGCCGGGCCAGCCACAGGCAGACCACCGCCCACCACAGCACGCCCACCATGCTCATCAGCTTGAGCGTGAACAGGCTGGGCCCGCCACCCCAGACCAGGGCGGCCATCAGCAGGGCGTTGGCGGTGAGGAAGGCGGCGCGCGGCAGGCGCTCGTGCACGCCGGCGAAATGGGTCCATTCCCACAGGCCGGCCAGCAGCACCAGGGCGACGATGGCCGCCAGCCAGGGCGTGGGCAGGAACAGCACCGCCAGGATCGGCAGCGGCGCCAGCACCACGGCCGTGGTGATGCGCTGGCGGCGGCTCACGTGGCACCCCCGGCGACCTGGGCACTGGTCAGGCCGAACCGGCGCTCGCGATCGGCGAACGCGGCCATGGCGGCGTCCAGCACCGCGTCGTCGAGATCGGGCCACAGGGTTTCGGTGAACCACAGCTCGGTGTAGGCCAGCTGCCAGAGCAGGAAATTGCTGATGCGCAGGTCGCCACCGGTGCGGATGAACAGGTCGGGCGACGGCAGCCCGGCCAGGCTGATGCGCTCCCCGAGCAGGGTTTCGGTGATGTCGCCGGGGGCCAGGCGGCCGGCCGCGACGTCCCCGGCCAGGCTCCGGCAGGCCTGGGTGATGTCCCAGCGGCCGCCGTAACCCACGGCGATGTTCAGGGCCAGGCAGGGCTGCGCGGGTGGATGCTGTTCGGCCTGGGCCATGCGGGTCTGGATCGTCTCCGGGAAGCCGCTGCGGTCGCCGATGAAGGACAGGCGCACGCCGCGGCGCTGGAGTTCGCCGACTTCGCTGTCGAGCATGCGCAGGAACAGCTTCATCAGCGCGCCGACTTCCTCTTCGGGCCGGTTCCAGTTCTCCGAGGAGAAGGCAAACAGGGTCAGCGCCCCGATGCCCCGCGCCAGGCAATAGTCCACGCACACCTGCACCGCCTTGGCGCCGGCGCGGTGGCCCAGCGTGCGCGGGCGATTGCGGCGCTGCGCCCAGCGGCCATTGCCGTCCATGATGACGGCCAGGTGGCGGGGCAGCCGCGTGGGAGGCGGGGCAGGCATCGTGGCGGCCTGGCTCAAACCGCCATCAGCTCCTGTTCCTTGGCCTTGACGACTTCGTCGACGTCCTTGACGGCCTTGTCGGTGAGCTTCTGGATCTCGTCCTCGGCGCGATGCGATTCGTCTTCGGTGACCTGCTTTTCCTTGAGCAGTTCCTTGACGTGCTGGATGGCGTCGCGGCGCACGTTGCGGATGGCGACCTTGGCGTTTTCACCTTCGGCGTGCACGTGCTTGGAGAGCTCCTTGCGGCGCTCCTCGGTGAGCGGCGGCAGGTTGATCCGGATGACGGTGCCGGCGGTATTGGGGGTCAGGCCCAGGTCGGAGGCCAGGATGGCCTTCTCGACCGCGGACACCATGCCCTTCTCCCAGGGCGTGATGGTCAGCGAGCGGGCGTCGGACACCGACACGCTGGCGACCTGGGTCAGCGGCATGTCGGAGCCGTAGTAGTTCACCTTCAGGTGGTCGACCAGGGCGGTGGTGGCCCGGCCCGTGCGCAGTTTGGTCAGGTCGTGGCGGAAGGCCTCGACGGACTTGTTCATGCGGGTGAGGGCGTCTTTCTTGATTTCTTCGAGCATCGCTGGCTCCGCGGACGGGTCGGTTTCTGGGGCAAGCCCGGGATTATAGGCGCTGGCGCGTGGCGGCGCTCAGCCCGCGTCGACCAGGGTGCCCAGCGACTCGCCGCGCAGGATGCGCATCAGGGCGCCGGGCTGCATCATGTCGTAGATGCGCACCGGCACCTTGTTGTCGCGGCACAGCGCGAACGCGGCGGTGTCCATCACCTGCAGGTTGCGGGCGATCACCTCGTCGTAGCTCAGGTGCTCGAAGCGCTTGGCGTTGGGGTTCTTCTTGGGGTCCGAATCGTAGATTCCGTCGACCTTGGTGGCCTTGAGCAGCAGGTCGGCGCCGATCTCGCTGGCACGCAGGCCGGCGGCCGAGTCGGTGGTGAAGAAGGGGTTGCCGGTGCCGGCGGCGAACAGGGCGATGCGGCCCTTTTCCATGTGCCGGATGGCGCGGCGGCGGATGTAGTCTTCGCAGACCTCGTTGATCTTGATCGCGCTCATCACCCGGGCGAAGCCGCCTTCCTTCTCCAGCGCGTCGGCCATGGCCAGGGCGTTGATGACGGTGGCCAGCATGCCCATGTGGTCGCCGGTGACGCGGTCCATGCCGGCCTCGGCCAGGCCGGCGCCGCGGAAGATGTTGCCGCCACCGATCACCAGGCCGATCTGGGCGCCCGCGCGCTGGGCCTCGACGATGTCCTTGGCCATGGCCTGGATCACCTTCGGGTCGATGCCGTAGTCCTCGTGGCCCATCAGGGCCTCGCCGGAGAGCTTGAGCAGGATGCGGCGGTACTTCAGGGGCTGGGTGCTCATGGGGCTCTCCGGTGGCTGGGCAAACGGCGGAATTCTAGCCGATCGCGGGCCGGTCCCGGTTGTCCGCCCGAAGCTTACTTCCAGTTCGCCAGTTCTTCGTCGGTCACGTAGCCGTCGCGATTGCGGTCCACGAGCTTCCACTCGAAGTGCAGGGCATGGTCGTCGGGCACCTCGGTGCGGTCCAGGCGTCCGTCGCCATTGGCGTCGAGGTCGGCGACCTTCACCGCGTACTGGCTGGCGTTGGGCAGCGGCGGCTGCACCGAAACCACGGTCACCGGGCCGGTCTGGGCTTCGAAGCTGGCCTGCGGGCCGGATTCGACGTTCTGCGCCAGGGCGGGGCCCGCGGCGAGCAGGGCGAGGCAAAACAGGGGGGTGTGGGCTTTCATGGGGGTTCCCTCGTGCAAGCTTGGGTGCCCGGAAGACTTGCAAGCCCCGGCCCAACCCGGGATGAACCGCCCGACGCGGCCATTCAGCAAAAGGAAAGGGCCGCGGGGTTGCCCGCGGCCCTTCCGGTGAAGCGTGGAGCGATGGCTCAGGCCAGGCCGGCCTGCTTCATCACTTCGGCGGCGTAGTCCTCGACCACCTTCTCGATGCCTTCGCCGACGGCCAGGCGCTGGAACTGCACCACGTCGGCGCCGGCGGCCTTGACGGCCTGCTCGACGGTCTGGTCGGTGTTCAGGACATAGGCCTGGCCGTACAGGGTGACTTCGTTGACGATCTTGGCGACCTTGCCGGCCATGATCTTCTCGAGGATCTCGGCGGGCTTGGACTTGTCCTTGTCGGACATCTTCGCCATCTCGATTTCCTTTTCCTTGGCGATGAAGTCGGCCGGCACGTCGGCGGCCTTGTTGTGCGGCGGGTTCATCGCCGCCACGTGCATGGCGATGCCGCGGGCCAGCTCGGCGTCGCCGCCCTTGAGCTCGACCAGCACGCCGATGCGGCCGCCGTGGATGTAGGCGGCGACGTGGTTGGCGCTGTCGACCCTGGCCAGGCGACGCACCTGCACGTTTTCGCCGACCTTGGCGATCACGGCGGCGCGGGCTTCCTCGACGGTGTCGCCGGAGGCGACCTTGGCCGCCTTCAGGGCGTCGGCGTCGGCGGCGCCGGAGGCCAGGGCGGCCTGGGCGACGGCGTCGGCGAAGGCCAGGAAGTTGTCGTCCTTGGCCACGAAGTCGGTTTCGGAGTTGATCTCAACCAGCACGGCCTTGCCGCCGTCCTGGGCCGCGACGATGCGGCCTTCGGCGGCCACGCGGCCGGCCTTCTTGTCGGCCTTGGCCAGGCCGGACTTGCGCAGGGCCTCGGCCGCGGCGTCGATGTCACCGCCGGTTTCGGACAGGGCCTTCTTGCATTCCATCATGCCGGCGCCGGTGCGCTCGCGCAGTTCCTTGACCAGGGAAGCAGTGATTTCCATGGGGTTCTCCAGATTCAGTGTGTGGCGCGCCGGCAAGGGGCCGGCGTGCGCGAAAGGGGGTGCCGCGGCGCAGCATGGCGCCGCGGCATGACGCTGTGCTTACTTGGCGGCGCGGGGCGCGCGCGGGGCGCGGGCACGCGGGGCCGGCTTCTTGTCTTCCTTGGCGACCGGGTTGCCTTCGCCATCGAGCTCGACGAAGTCGTCGGCGGCGGCCACGTGGGCCTGCGGCGAGGCGGCCTTGCCCTCGAGCACGGCGTCGGCGGCGGCGCGCACGTACAGCTGCACGGCGCGGATGGCGTCGTCGTTGCCCGGGATGGCGTAGTCCACCAGGTTGGGGTCGTAGTTGGTGTCGACCACGGCGACGACCGGGATGCCGAGCTTCTTGGCTTCCTGCACGGCGATGTTTTCGTGGCCGATGTCGATCACGAACAGCGCGTCCGGCAGTCGGCCCATGTCCTTGATGCCGCCCAGGGAGGCTTCAAGCTTGTCGCGCTCGCGGCGCAGGCCCAGCACTTCGTGCTTGACCAGCTTCTCGAAGGTGCCGTCGGTTTCGGCGGCCTCGAGTTCCTTCAGGCGCGCGACCGACTTCTTGACGGTGGCGAAGTTGGTCAGGGTGCCGCCCAGCCAGCGCATGCTCATGTAGGGCATGCCGCAACGCTCGGCTTCTTCCTTGATGGACTCGCGGGCCGAACGCTTGGTGCCGACGAACAGGATCGAGCCGCGCTTCTGGGCGATGCCCGAGACGAAGTTCATCGCGTCCTGGAACAGCGGCAGGGTCTTTTCGAGGTTGATGATGTGGATCTTGCCGCGGGCGCCGAAGATGTACGGACCCATCTTGGGGTTCCAGTAGCGGGTCTGGTGGCCGAAGTGAACGCCGGCTTCCAGCATCTGGCGCATGGTGACCTGGGACATGGTGTTTCCTTTGCAGACAGGGAGCCGGCCGCACGCTGGCGGCATCGAAGCTCCGGGGTTGGGCCTCCGCCAGGCCGCCGCCTCGAACCCCCGGACCGTGGTCCGCGGGCACCCCGGGGCGGGGGATTGCCTGGCGTGTGAATTCACCGGTGACGCCCGGCGTGGGCGGCCCGAATGGCCCTGTCAGGGGTTTTCCGAGCCCCGGGAGTATAGCCGGCTGGCCCAAGGCCCCGCAACTGGGCGATAATCCCGGCCATGCATATCAGCCTCAAGAGCCCCGAAGACATCGAGCGCATGCGCGTGGCCGGCCGCCTGGCCGCCGAAGTGCTGCAGGTGGTCGCCCCGCACGTCAAGCCGGGCGTCAGCACCGCCGAGCTCGACCGCATCTGCCACGACCACATCGTCAACGTGCAGGGGGCCGTGCCCGCCAACGTCGGCTACAAGGGCTTCCCGGCCACGGTCTGCACCTCGGTCAACAACGTCATCTGCCACGGCATCCCCAGCGACGCCAAGGTGCTCAAGGACGGCGACATCATCAATATCGACGTCACGGTCATCAAGGACGGCTGGCACGGCGACACCAGCCGCATGTATTTCGTCGGCGAACCCAGCGTCAAGGCCCGCCGCCTGGTCGAAGTGACCCGCGAGGCCATGTTCCGCGGCATCCGCACCGTCAAGCCGGGTGCGACCCTGGGCGACATCGGCCACGCCATCCAGAAGTACGCCGAAGGCGAGCGGTTTTCCGTGGTGCGCGAATACTGCGGCCACGGCATCGGCCGCATCTACCACGAAGACCCGCAGGTGCTGCACTACGGCCAGCCGGGCGCCGGCGTGGTGCTGCAAAAGGGCATGACCTTCACCATCGAGCCGATGATCAACGAAGGCTCGCGCCACACCAAGCTGCTGGGCGACGGCTGGACCGTGGTCACCCGCGACAAGTCGCTGTCGGCCCAGTGGGAGCACACGGTGGTGGTAACCGACGACGGCGTCGAGATCCTCACCCGCCTGCCCGGCGACGACAACGACCTGTGACCCGGGCCGGCCCGTGAGCGCCGCCCCGAACAGCCTCGACCCCGACCTGGCGACGACCCTTGCCGCGGCGGCCGACGACGGCGCCTGGCGCGACGCCGCCAAGGCCGCCCTGGTCGCCCGCCGCGAATTGCTGCGCCAGCGCTTCGACGCCGGCGAAGCCATCGACCGCCTGGTTTCGCGCTGCGCCGACGCCGCCGACGCCGTGGTGCGCGCGGCCTGGCAGCGCTGCCTGGGCGATACGCCCGGCCTGGACCTGCTGGCCACCGGTGGCTACGGCCGCGGCGAACTCTACCCGCAGTCCGACATCGACCTGCTGGTGCTGGCCGAACCCGACCTGCAGCAGCGCCACCAGGTGGAGATCGGGCGCTTCTTCTCCCTGCTCTGGGACGCCGGCCTGGCCACCAGCCAGGCGGTGCGTTCGACCGCACAGTGCATCGAGGGCGCGCGCGAGGACATCACGGTGCTCACCGCCCTGATGGAGTGCCGCGCACTGGCGGGTGACCCGGGGGCCCCCAAGGCGCTGGCGGCGGCCCTGGCGCCGACGGTGCTGTGGCCCCCGTCCGATTATTTCTACGCCAAGCGCGAGGAACAGCGGGCCCGCCATGCACGCTTCAACGACACCGCGCACAACCTCGAGCCCAGCATCAAGGAGGGCCCGGGCGGCCTGCGCGACCTGCAGACCATCACCTGGATGGGCATGCGCCTGTATGGCGTGCCCGGCCTGCGTGCCTTGGTGCCGCTGGGCCTGCTGGGCGAAGACGAATGCGCCAGCCTCGAGCGCGAATGGCGGGTGCTGGCGCGGTTGAGGTTCGGCCTGCACCTGCTGGCCGGCCGGCGCGAGGAACGCCTGGGCTTCGACTACCAGAAGAACCTGGCCGCGATGCTGGGCCTCAAGGACGAACGCCGGGACAACCTGGCGGTCGAACAGATGATGCAGGGTTTCTTCCGCAGCGCCGCGACGGTGATGCGCATCAACGACCGGGTGCTCCAGCGTTACGAGGAGCAGCTTTCGGGCCAGGAAGAAACCCTGTCGCTGGGCGAAGGCTACGAGTTGCGCCACGGCTACCTGGCCATGGCCGAACCGGGACGGCTGGGCGAGGGTTTCGCACCGGTGCTGGCGCTGTTCGTGGCCTGGGATGCGCAGCCGGGCGCCCGCGGCCTGCATTCGGAGACCGCACGCGCCCTGGGCGAATCCCTGGGGGCGATCGGCCCCTACACCGACCAGCCGGAAGCGCTGCGCCGGCAGTTCATGGACCTGATGCAGTCGCCGCAGGCCGTTTCGACGCTGACCCGCATGGCCCGCCTGGGCGTGCTGGCGCGCTACCTGCCGGCCTTCGGCAAAGTATCGGGCCGCATGCAGTACGACCTGTTCCATGTCTACACCGTCGACCAGCACACGCTGACGGTGCTGGCCTACCTCGATGGCTTCGCGCGCAAGGCCGACGAACGTTTCGGCATCGCCCACGAAGTCTGGCCGCGCCTGCGCAAGCCGCACGTGCTGCTGCTGGCCGGCCTGTTCCACGACATCGCCAAGGGCCGCGGCGGCGACCATTCCGAACTCGGCGCCACCGACGCACGCGAGTTCGCGGCCGCGCACGCGATGCCGCAGTCCGACGCCGACCTGCTGGCCTGGCTGGTCGAACAGCACCTGCTGATGTCCACCACCGCCCAGCGCCAGGACATTTCCGACCCGGTGGTGGTGGCGCGTTTCGCCAACAAGGTGGCCGACCGCGAACACCTTGATTACCTGTACCTGCTGACCTGCGCCGACATCGCCGGCACCAGCCCGAAACTCTGGAACGCCTGGAAGGACCGGCTGCTGGCCGACCTTTACGCCGCCACCCGCTTCGCGCTGCGCCGCGGCCTGGAAAACCCGGTGCACGCCACCGAGATCATGGCCGAGACCCGCGCCGCGGCGCTGGTGCGCCTGCTGGGCGAAGGCCTGACGCGTGAAGAAGTCGAGCGCATCTGGGCGGCCTATCCGGACGTGGGCTTCCTGCGCTACCGGCCCGAACAGATCGCCTGGCAGACCCACGGCATCGCCGCCTCGGCCGGTGCCGACACCCTGGTGATGGTGCGCCCGCACCTGGAGGACGGCGGCCTTGAGGTCTTCGTGCGCACGCCCGACCGGGACGGCCTGTTCGCGGCCCTGGTGGCCACCTTCGACCGCCTGGGCCTGAATGTGCTCGAGGCCCGCGTGCTGAACTCGATCGACGGCTTCGCGCTCGACAACTTCCAGCTGTTCGCGCCGCATGGCCGCGCGCCGGAACCGTCGGCGGTGGAAGCGGCGCTGAAGCTGGCCCTGAAGGACCCGGCGAAGGTGAAGCCGCCGCGCCGCGCCGCACCCCGCCAGCTGCGCCACTTCCGGGTGCCGGTGAAGGTGGGCTTCGATGAATCGGCCGACGGCCGCCGCACCCGCATGAGCCTGGTCTGCACCGACCAGCCGGGCCTGCTGGCTTCGGTGGCCCAGGTGCTGCGAAAGTTCCGGCTGCGCGTGCACGACGCCCGCATCGCCACCTTCGGCGAAAAGGTGGAAGATTTTTTCCTGCTCACCGACGAGGCCAACCAGCCCATCGGTGACCAGGCCCTCTTGGATCAACTGCGCGAGGCCATCGTGGCCGGCGTCGACGGAGACATGCACCATGGCAAGAAAGAAGCCCAGCACTGAACAGCTGCAGGCGATCATCGAGGACGCCTTCGAGCGCCGCGCCACCCTGACCGCGATGGAGATCGAAGGCTCCACGCGGCCGGCGGTGGACGAGGCGATCGAGCTGCTCGAGTCGGGCAAGGCGCGCGTCGCCGCGCCGAACGGCAAGCACTGGGAAGTCAACGAGTGGCTCAAGAAGGCCGTGCTGCTGTACTTCCGCATCAACGACATGCAGATGATGGAAGGTTTCCCGGCGCCCTACTGGGACAAGGTGCGGCTGCGCTTCGACAACTTCGACGACGCCGACTTCCAGAAGCTGGGCGCGCGCGTGGTGCCCGGCGCGATCGTGCGTTCGGGTGCGCACATCGGCAAGGACGTGGTGCTGATGCCCAGCTTCGTGAACATCGGCGCCCACGTGGGGGCCGGGACCATGGTCGACACCTGGGCCACCATCGGCAGCTGCGCCCAGGTCGGCAAGAACTGCCACGTCAGCGGCGGCGCCGGCATCGGCGGCGTGCTCGAACCCCTGCAGGCCAGCCCGACCATCATCGAGGACGGCTGCTTCATCGGCGCCCGCGCCGAAGTGGTAGAAGGCGTGATCGTCGAGAAGGGCAGCGTGATCGGCATGGGCGTGTTCCTGGGCCAGTCCACGCGCATCTACAACCGCGCCACGGGGGAAGTCTCCCAGGGCCGGGTGCCCGCCGGCAGCGTCGTGGTCTCGGGGTCGCTGCCCTCGGCCGATGGCCGGTACTCGCTTTACTGCGCCGTGATCGTCAAGCAGGTGGACGCGAAGACGCGTGCGAAAACTTCTGTCAATGAACTGCTTCGCGGGGCGGTAGAGTAGGCCAGCCCACGACCCACGGAGCCCCGCGATGCGCCTGTTCCCCCGACTGCCCCGCTGGCTGCTGGCCGCCTGTCTTATGGTGGCCATGCCGGCCCTGGCCCAGGTTGACCTGGCCGGTTTCATCAAGCTCGACAGCTTCAGCGATATCCGGCTCTCGCCGACCGGGGAGTACTACGCGGCCACGGTGCCCCTGGGCGACCGGACCGGGCTGGTGGTGCTGCGCCGCTCCGACAACGAGGTCACGGCGCGGTTCGCGCTGGGCAAGGACACCCACATCAGCGGCTTCGAGTGGGTCAACGACACCCGGCTGCTGCTGTCGATGGCCGAAAACTTCGGCATGGACGACACGCCCAGTGCCACCGGGGAAATATTCGGCGTCGATGCGGACGGCAAGAACATCGAACTGCTGGTGGGCTACCGGGCGGTGGGCTCGGGCCCCGGTTCGCGCATCCAGACCCGCACCCAGGAGTCGGTGGCGGCCTACCTGCTCGACACCCTGCCCGACGACGAGCACGAGGTGCTGATCGAGGTCTGGCCCTTCCATGACGACCCCTACACCCGGGTCGAGTCCCTGGACATCCGCAACGGCAAGCGCCGTCCGGTGACCCGTTCGCCGGTGCAGCGCGGCCAGTTCATGGTCGACCATGCCCGCCAGGTGCGCTTCGTGCGGGGATACGGCCCCGACAACGCCAGCATGCTCTACCACCGAAGCGGCGAGGGTGCCGAATGGGTGCTGGTGAACGACGAAAAGAAGACCCGGCGGGTGGATATCCCGGTCGGTTTCTCCGCCGACAACCGCATTGCCTACCTGCGATCGGACAGCCGCAAGACGCCCGACGCCCTGGTGGCCTACGACACCCAGACCGGCGAACGCCGGCCGCTGCTCCAGCACGAGGTCGTGGACCCTTACGAGGTGCTATACAGCCTGGGCGAAACGGGGGTCCCCGTGGGTGCCCAGTACCTGGGTGACAAGGTCGAGCAGCGCTTCTTCGACCCGCAATCGCCCGAAGCCAGGCTCTACGGCATGCTGCAAAGCGCCTTCGAAGGCCAGGCCGTCTACGTCACCTCCACCACCCGCGACGGCACGCTGGCGCTGGTGCAGGTAACCAACGGCAACAACCCGGGCGACTTCTACCTGTTCGACGTGCCGAACCGGAAGGCGGCCTACCTGCTCAGCCGCCGCCAGTGGATCGACCCGGAGGCGATGGGGAACGTGACGCCGGTGGCGCTCAAGGCGCGCGATGGCCTGGCGCTGCATGGCTTCCTGACCTTGCCGCCGGGTTCGGACGGCAAGAAGCTGCCGACCGTGGTTTACGTGCATGGCGGTCCCTTCGGCCGCTTCGACCGCCTGGAGTTCGACACCGACGCGCAGATCCTGGCCAAGGCCGGTTATGCCGTGCTGCAGGTCAATTTCCGCGGTTCGGGCAACTACGGCCGGGGCTTCCAGGAGGCGGGTGCCCAGGAGTGGGGCAAGGCCATGCAGGACGACGTCACCGACGCCACCCGCTGGGCGGTGGAACAGGGCATCGCCGACCCCAAACGCATCTGCATCCATGGCGGCAGCTACGGCGCCTACGCGGCGATGATGGGGGTGGCCCGCGAACCGGACCTGTACGCCTGCGCGGCCGGCTACGTCGGCGTGTACGACCTGGACCTGATGGTTCGCCAGGACAGCCGCGACAGCCGCTTCATGTCCAGCTTCAGCAGCCAGTGGGTGGGCAAGGCGGGCGGTCTTGCCGAGGTGTCGCCCACGCGCCTGGCCGACAGGATCAAGGCCCCCGTGTTCCTGGCCGCCGGCGGCGAGGACCGCGTGGCACCGGTCGAACACACCGAATTGATGGAAAAGGCCCTGCGCAAGGCGGGCGTGCCGGTGGAAACCCTGGTCTACAAGAACGAAGGCCACGGCTTCTACAAGGAAGAGCACCGCACCGAGTATTACCGCCGGCTGCTGGCTTTCCTGTCACGGCACCTCGGCGGCGCGCAGGCGCGCTGAGGGCCACGGAGAAAACGCGATGACGGTTATCTACGGACTGGACAAGTGCGACACCTGCCGCAAGGCGCGCAACTGGCTCAAGCGCTTCGACGTTGCGCACGCATTCGTGGACTACCGCGCGCAGCCGGTGCCGGCGCCGATGCTCAAGGACTGGGCCGCGCATCTGGGCGGCTGGGAAAAACTGGTCAACAAGGCCTCGACCACCTGGCGGCAGCTGCCCGAGGGCCGCAAGTCGCCGGGCTCGGACCCGGAATGGAGCCTGCTGCTGCGCGAGCACCCGGCGCTGGTGAAGCGGCCGGTCGTGGTCACCGACGATGGCCTGGTCAGCGTGGGCTTCAGCGACAACGGCTTCAAGCAGCGTTTCGGGGTGGGCCAGTGAGCGAGGTCCTGGCCCTGGCCCGCGACCTGATCGCCCGGCGCTCGGTCACCCCGGACGACGCGGGCTGCCAGGACCTGGTGGCGCAGCGGCTGGCGCGCGCCGGTTTCAGGCTTGAATGGCTCGATGCCGGCGACGTGCGCAATCTCTGGGCCACGCATGGCGAAGGCGGCGACGTGTTCTGCCTGCTTGGCCACACCGACGTGGTGCCGCCGGGCCCGCGCGAAGCCTGGGACAGCGACCCGTTCGAGCCCAGCGAGCGCGACGGCGTGCTTTATGGCCGCGGCGCCGCCGACATGAAGGGCAGCGTGGCGGCGTTCGTGGTCGCCGCCGAACAATTCGTCGCGGCGCACCCGGACCACCCGGGCACGCTGGCCATCCTGCTGACCTCGGATGAAGAAGGCGACGCCATCGATGGCGTGCGCCACGTCGCGCGGCGCTTCAGGGAAGAAGGCCGGCCGATCCATTTCTGCATCACCGGCGAACCCTCGTCGAAGGCCGCGTTGGGCGACCTGCTGCGCGTGGGCCGCCGCGGCTCGCTGTCGGGGCGCCTGCGGGTGAAGGGCATCCAGGGCCACGTGGCCTACCCGGAAAAGGCCCGCAACCCGATCCACCAGGCCTTGCCGGCGCTGGCCGAGCTAAGCGCGCGGGCCTGGGACGCCGGCTATCCGGAGTTCCCGCCCACCAGCTTCCAGATCTCGAACATCCAGTCGGGCACCGGTGCCAACAACGTCATCCCGGGCGACTGCGAACTGCAGTTCAACTTCCGGTTCAACCCGGGCTGGTCGGCAGAAGGACTGGAATCCGAAGTGCACGCCGTGCTCGACCGCCATGGCCTGGACTACGACCTGCACTGGCATCGCAGCGGCGAACCCTTCCTCACCGGCGAAGGCCGGCTGCGCGCGGCCGCGCGCGCGGTCATCAAGGACCAACTGGGTCGGGTTCCGGAAGAAAACACCGGCGGCGGCACCTCGGACGCCCGCTTCATCGCGCCTCTGGGCGCCGAGGTGGTGGAGCTGGGGCCCATCAACGCCAGCATCCACAAGGTCAACGAACACGTCGTCATCGAAGAGCTCCAGCGCCTCCCCGCGCTGTACCGAGCCATCGTCGAACGCCTGCTGCTCGCCTGATCCCCCCGCACTTCCTCCCCGGTGTTCCCCTGGTCGTATCTGCCTTGGCTCAGGCCGCGGCCTTGAACCAGGCCTGTTCCGCCGCGGGTGACGCCTGCGACGATTCGCGCAGTTCACGCAGGATGCCCAGCACCTGCCGGTGCACGGCCTGCAGGCCCGCGTGCGGCGATTGCCGGGTCTCGTGGTAAACCACCGCCAGCCACACGGCCACCGAACGCTGGCGCAGTTGCACGGATCGGTCCCTGACCCGCCCGGACGCCACCGACGCCACCGGACTCCAGGGCCGGTAGAGCATCGATTCGTTCGAACCGTGCCAGTGCGGATAGGGCAGGACCGAAGCCGCCTGGATTTCAGACAGGGTCTGGTCCGCGGTGGTCTTGCGCTGCGTGGCGTCCAGGGCGCGCACGGCCTTGAGCACGGCCGCAGCCTGGCGCCGCAACATCAGCTGGCGGTACTGCACCAGCACGTTAACTAGAATGTCCATCGAACCTACCTCGCCGAAAAACCATCGGTGCGGTAGATCGCTCCCCCTGACGGCGATCTCTCCGTCCCTGTCCCGGCGGAGCGAGCCGGGCCATTGCCCCGTTTATGGACCATTTAGTGACGGCTGTCAGGTTTTTGCTGCGAAAATGTGAACTAGTTCACGTTTTCGGGCTCCAGCCTCAGTACGTGCTCCGGCTCGCCGGGCAGGAAGGGCGTGGGTTCTCCTCGCACCCAGGCCGCGTGGCCCGCGCCCCAGAACGGCGACAGCGGGTGTCCCGACTGGCCGCCGGGCATGTGCGCGAAACCCTCGGCCTCGCGGCCCGGTGACACCACCATGCGTTCGCTGGCACCAAATCCCGGCGCCTGCACCAGCGGCATGTTGCCGTCGCCAGGCAGCGGCTCGGCCGGCATGCACAGCAGGCCCTGGGCCAGGCCGGGCAGGGCCGCGGCAAGCGGATGGCAGATGCGCGCGGTATTGCGTTCGCCCCAGCGGCGTTCGGCCAGCGGGCCGGCCTCTTCGAGCTGGCCGCGGATGTCGCGCGCCGCGTCGGCCAGCAGCGCGTCCCAGCTGGCGAACCGGCGCGGCAGCAGGTGTGCCGGCCGCTGCTGCAGCAGCGGCCAGGCGAAGGCTTCGGCCTGGGGCAGGTCGGGCATGACGAAGTCTTCGCCCAGCGCCGCCTGGGCCGGCGCCATCAGGCCGTTCTGGATGCGCTCGATCACCGCCAGGCGCCAGGCGCGCACGATGCGGTAGTCCACGGCATCGACGCTGGCACGGCCGGTCCAGTCGGCGCTGGCTTGTGCCAGTGCCTGCAGGTCGGCGTCGCCACCGCGGCCGGCTTCGGCCTGCAGCAGCGCGTGCCAGCGCTGCAGGAACAGGGCGCGGTTGTCGAGCTGCAGGGCCAGCAGGTCGGCTTCGGTGAAGCTCGGGCTCGCGCGCAGCACGTCGCGGATTTGCCGGGCGCGGGCGCCGTTGGCGTAACCGGCGTCGCCGACCAGGGCAAGCGCCTCGCCGTCCACCACGCGCGCGTTCGCGGTCCAGAGGATGCCGTCCGCCGGGTCCACGAGGCTGGGGTTTTCAGTCGGCGCCAGCCAGCCGGCCCAGCGGCAGGCCTGTTCGACCCGCAGTGGCTGCGTCGGCACGCAGTCGCCGGCGCGTTCGGGCAGCTGGGCCGTCAGGCGCCAGGCGATGCGGCCGTGGCGGTCGGCCATCAGCAGGTTCTGGGCAGGGATGCCGGCGACGTCGGCCACGGCCAGGCCCTGGTCGAGGTTGCCGGCGAAGGCCATGTCGGCCAGGCCGAAGTTCAGCGCGCCGGGCAACTGGGCGGTCCAGCGCAGCGCCAGCGCGTCGCCGTTCTCCAGGTCGACGGTGATCGGTCCCCAGCGGGTCTCGCGCACCTTCAGTTCGACCGGTTCGCCGCCCTTGACCTGGATCCACTCGCTGTCGGTGCGCAGCACCGCCTCGCCGCCGGGCACGCGGTAGCGCAGCCTGTCGGCGCCGGTGAACTCGACGCGGTAGAAGTCCAGCCAGTCGCCGTAGCTGTTGGTGAAGCCCCAGGCGACGTGGCCATTGCTGCCGACGATCACCGCCGGGATGCCGGGCAGGGTGAAGCCGCTGATGTCCACCTTGCCGCCGGGCGCACGCGCATCGGGGTAGCGCAGGCGCGCGCGGAACCAGATGTTCGGCGCGCCCAGGCCCAGGTGCATGTCGTTGGCGACGATGGCGCGGCCGTCGCGGGTGCGGCTGCCGGCCACGGCGAAGTTGTTGCTGCCGGGGGCGGCCGGCTCGGACACGGCGTAGTCGCCGTCTTCTTCGGGCATGGGCAGCGTGCGCAGGTCGACCTCGCCGGCGCCGGGCAGGGCGGGGTTGCCGCGCGGATCGCCCAGCAGCGGCGCATCCCACTCACTGCCGTCGGTGGCCACCAGGTCGTACAGCGGCGCCGGCAGCACGTCGCGGATGCGCCACAGCGCCAGTTCGCGCGAGTTCGATTCGTCCTGCAGGTCGAAGAACATGGCATAGCCGGCCAGCGCCGTATCCTCCACCGTCCACGGCTGCGGATCGGCCCGCAGCAGCAGGTAGGGCCAGGGCGTGCCGTCCAGGGCCAGCACGCCGGCGTTGACGCCGTCGCGGTAAGCCTCTAGCGCGGGCAGGCGGTCGCCGGCGATTTCGCCCAGGTGTTCGCGCAGGCGCGCCCGCAGGCGGTGCACGCGCACCTGCTTGTCGCGGTCGATGGCGATGCCACCGAACAGCGCCGACAGTTCACCGGCGGCCGATCGCCGCAGCAGGTCCATCTCGAAGAAGCGCTCCTGCGCATGCACGAAGCCCAGGGCCCTGGCGGCGTCGACTTCATTGGCGGCATCGATGGTGACGACGCCCAGGGCGTCGCGGCTGACCGTGACCGGCGCCGACAGGCCAGGCAGCGCCAGTTCACCGTCCAGGGTGGCCAGGCTGCCGCGCATGGCCCAGAGCCCGGCGAACACGGCGACGACGGCCAGGATGACCACGACCGCGAGCAGGCGGGCGAATACTCGGGCGGTCTTGCGCATGCGTGCGGCTCCGGGGCGTGCAGGTGGCGAAGCGCCAAGGATGGCCGAAGCAGGCGCCGGCCGCCACGGGGTGCTTGCGCGGGCCCGCGGCCCGTGCCTATGCTCGGCCCATGCGCGCCAACTTCGTCAATAACGCCAACAACAATAATCGTCCCCCTCCGCGGGTCGACGACTAGGCGCGCTCCACAATAAAACTGCCCCAGTCCCGACGGCCCGCACTGACCCCAGTGCGGGCCGTTTCCTTTTGCGCGAATGAAATTCCAAGGAGACCTGCCCATGTGTTCCATCCTCGGCGTCCACGACGCCCGCCCCGGTGCCGACCTGCGCGGCCTGCGGCCGCTGGCCCTGTCGCTGTCGGCGCTGCAGCGGCACCGCGGCCCCGACTGGTCGGGCGTGTTCGAATCGCCGGCTTGCCTGCTGGTGCACGAGCGCCTGGCCATCGTCGATCCGGCCGGCGGCGCCCAGCCGCTGCGTTCGGCCGACGGCGAGCTGGCGCTGGCCGTCAATGGCGAGGTCTACAACCACCGCGAGCTGGCCGACGGCCTGGCGGCGCCGTATGCGTTCACCAGCGGCTCGGACTGCGAGGTCATCAATGCGCTGTACCGGCAGGAAGGGCCGGATGCGGTGGCGAAGCTCAACGGCATCTTCGCCTTCGCGCTGTGGGACGCGGCGGCCGGGCGGCTGGTGGTGGCGCGCGACCCATTGGGCGTTTGCCCGCTGTACTGGGGCCACGACGGGGACGGCCGGCTGTGGCTGGCGTCGGAAATGAAGGCGCTGGCGCGCCTGTGCGCGGACGTCGCGGCGTTTCCGCCGGGGCATGTCTACGACAGCGGCAGCGGCGAACTGCGCCGTTTCCACCCGCAGCCCTGGCGCGACTACGAGGCCACCCGTGGCGTCACCACCACGCCGGTGGCACTGCGCGAAGCCTTCGAACAGGCCGTGCACCGGCAGATGATGACCGACGTGCCCTACGGCGTGCTCCTGAGCGGTGGCCTGGACTCATCGCTGGTGGCGGCCTGCGCGGCGAAGTTCGCGCGCCAGCGGGTGGAGGACGACGACCGCAGCGAAGCCTGGTACCCGCGCCTGCACAGTTTTGCCATCGGCCTGCCGGGCTCGCCCGACCTGGCGGCCGCCGAACGCGCCGCGGCGGCGCTGGGCACGGTGCACCACGGCTTCACCTACAGCGTTGAGGAAGGCGTGGACGCGCTGCCGGACGTGATCCGGCACATCGAAAGTTACGACGTCACCACCGTGCGCGCGTCGACGCCGATGTACCTGCTGGCGCGGCGCATCAAGGCCATGGGCGTGAAGATGGTGCTCAGCGGCGAGGGCAGCGATGAGATTTTCGGCGGCTACCTGTACTTCCACAAGGCGCCGGACGCGCGCGAGTTCCACGCCGAATGCGTGCGCAAGCTCGACGCCCTGCACCAGTACGACTGCCTGCGCGCGAACAAGGCGATGATGGCCTGGGGCGTGGAGGCGCGGGTGCCGTTCCTGGACCTGGCGTTCCTGGCCCTTGCGATGTCGCTCGACGCCGAAGCCAAACGCTGCGGTCCGGACCGCATGGAAAAGACGCTGCTGCGCGAAGCCTTCGAAGGCGCGTTGCCCGACGACATCCTGTGGCGGCAGAAGGAGCAGTTCAGCGACGGCGTCGGCTACGGTTGGATCGACGGCCTCAAGGCCCTGGCACAGGACCGCGTCAGCGACGCGATGCTGGCCGAGGCGCCGCTGCGCTTTCCGGTCAACCCGCCAGCCAGCAAGGAGGCATTCTGGTACCGGGACCTGTTCGAACGTGCCTTCCCCGGCGAGGCCTGCGCGCGCACGGTGCCGGGCGGCAAGTCGATCGCCTGTTCGTCGCCGGCGGCGATTGCCTGGGATGCGGCGTTCGCCGCATGCGCGGACCCGTCGGGGCGTGCCGTGGCCGGGGTGCACGGCCAGGGCCGGCCGGCGCGGTCGGTGGCCTGACGCCTAGAAGCCCGAGCCGGGCTGTTTGAGGAACTCGACTTCTTCGGCGGTCGATTCCCGGCCCAGGATCGCGTTGCGGTGCGGGTAGCGTCCGAAGCGGTCGATGATGGCCTTGTGGCGCAGCTCGAAGTCCAGGTTGTTGGCCGGCGCGTGTTCCCGGTACAGCACTTCCGCGATTTCATGGATGCGCGCCGATTCGCTGTGCATGTAGGGCAGCAGCAGGACGCTGCGTTCGGTCGGCGTCAGCGCGGCCAGCGCGCCGGCGCCGACGGCTTCCTGGGCGAGCACCAGCGCCACCGGGTCGCAGGCAAAAGCGCCCGGCGTGCCGCGGTGGATGTTCCTGGGGAACTGGTCGAGCACGATGATCTCGGCCAGCCGGCCATTGGCGTTTCCACGCCAGGCGTACAGTTCGCCGGCGGCGGCTTTCTCCAGCAGGCCGAGGAATCGTTCGCGGATCAGCGCGTCGAAATCCGGGTCCACCTTCCACCAGCGTTCCGGCGCAGTCTGCTCGAACCAGAAGGCGAGGATGTCCTGGGGCGACATGGCTCAGGCTCCCGCCAAGGCGCGGTCGCGGCGCCGTCCGGACAACACGGCCAGGCTGGTGCCGGCCAGCACCGCCACGATGGCGACCGCGGCGAACCAGAGCGGATGCGGGATCATCGCCAGGTTGGCGACCACGGCGGCCAGGACCAGGGCGCCCACCCCCGCGGCCAGCAGGCCGCGCCGGCCCGGCGCGAGCAGCGTCGCCACCAGCCCGCCGGCGTACGCGCCGGCCACCCAGGCGAAAAGCACGAACAGCAGTGCCCCGACCGGCATCGCCGCCACGGCGGCCTTGATCTGCTCGACATCGCCCGGGTCCAGACCCTGCGGCGGCGGATACACCGCATGCCCGAGGGATTCGAGTCCGGCCACGACGAAGCCGGCGACCAGGGCGCCGGCGAAGAAGGCCAGGGCGTAGCGCAGGATCTTCATGGCGTGTCCGCCCCGGCGGTCGGCGGATCGGAAGTGGCGGGCACGGAGACGTGGTCGAGGCTCAGGACGCGTGGCAGCCGCCAACTCCCGTCTTCCTGCCGCTGCCACACGTGCACGAAGCGCGCGAGGGTGCTGGTCTGCGCGCCCTCTTCGTCGAACCGGTGCACGCCCACCTGGGTCGCGCCGTACCCTTCCATGGGGTAAACGCGAAGGCTGCCCGGAACCACGGTGCGGGTGATGCCCTGTTTCGCCGGGCACGACGCGGTGAGGTTGCGGGTGTTTTCGCGCACCTGCTCACCGCGCGAGAAGCCCGCCTTGTCGTGATAGAACTCGACGTCGTCGGTGAAGATGGCGTTGACCACCTCCGCGTCGCAGGTGACGAAGGACGCCTCGAAGATGCGGCGGTCCATTTCGGCAAGTTCATCGAACAGCGCGCCTTGGCTGAGGCCGCCGGCCTCCATGGCCGTGGGCGTGGCCTCGTGCGCGGCGACGAAGCCGGAAAACACGAGGAGCGACATCGGGCAAAGGAACCTTAGGAGGGTGTCGGGCATGGGCTGTGGCTCGCCGGCGTGTCCAGGGTGCCTGCTACCGTAACGGCTTGCTTGCCGGCGTGCCACTGGCGGCCGGCAGCCGCAGGCCGGCGACGGCGCCGCCGCCTTCCCGGTTCACCAGCCGCGCGCTGCCGCCGTGCAGCGCGGCGACTTCGGCGACGAAACACAGGCCCAGGCCGCTGCCACGCTGGCCGCCGTCGGGGCGGGGCAGGGAGTAGAAGCGTTCGAACGCGCGCTCCAGGGCGTAGTCGGGCAGGCCCGGGCCGCGGTCGGCGACTTCCAGGACGACGTGGCCGTTGTCGCGCCTTGCCAGCAGGTCCAGCGCGCTTCCCGCCGGGGCGAAGCTGGCGGCGTTTTCCAGCAGCCCGCGCAGGGCCTGGTGCAGCAGGAAGGCGTCGCCGGTGACGACCAGGTTGTCGCTGGCGTGGTGCTGCAGCGAAAGACCGCGCGCCAGCGCGATGGCCTCGAAATCGGCCGCGACCTCGGCCAGCAGGGGCCCGACGGGCACTGGTGCGGGATTGTCCAGTGCGTGTTGGTGCTCCAGCGCCGCCAGGGCCAGCAGTCGCTCCACCATCTGGGTGAGGCGGTCGCCCTGGGCGTGGATGACCCGGGCGAAGCGTGCCTGGTCGGCCGGCGGCAGCGGCGATTCGAGCAGCTCGGCGCTGGCGCGGATGGCGGCGAGCGGGCTCTTCATTTCATGGGTGAGGTCCTGCACGTAGCGTTCGACGTACTGTTTGCCCTCGAGGCGGTTGCGCATGGTTTCCAGGGCCTGGCCAAGTTCGGCGAATTCGCCCGCCGCCGGCGGCAGGCGCCTGCGTTCGCCGTCGGTTGCGGACTGCGCATAGCGACGCAGGCCCTCGAGCTGGCGCGTGATCCAGGAGGCCGTGGTGGCGCCGACCAGCAGCGCCATGCCCAGCAGGCCGATGCCCCAGGCCAGCACCGTTCGCTGGCTGCGTTCGATGAAGGGCGCCACCGTGCGGTTGGGCTTGGCCACGGTGAGCGAGCCGACGATGCGTCCGGCCGGGTCGCGGATGGGCGCGGCCACGTGCATCACCGTGGCCTCGGGATCCGCCGGGTCGGGCGCCGAGGACCGGGCGCCGTAGTGGCCGCGCAGGGTCAGGTAAACGTCGTTCCACTGCGAATAGTCCTGGCCCAGGGCTTCGCCGCGGCTGTCGAAGACCACGGTGCCCGCGTCGTCGGTGACGTAGACACGCAAATCCGTGCTACGCTTGGGAACGCCCGAGATGGCGGCGCCGGGCTCGCGCCCCTGCGCGCGCTGCAGGCGGCGGGCGAAGTCGCCTTCGCCCAGGCGTCCGGCCAGGAAGTCGTCGGTCGCCAGTTCGGCCAGCGTGTTGGCAATGTCCACCAGGGTGTCTTCGGTGGTCTGGCGCACGCCGGGTTTGACCTGGGCGACGAACACTTCGGTGACCAGCAGCGCGCCCAGCGCCACGATGGCCAGGTACCCAAGCAGGATGCGCAGGCCGATGCGCATGCCTCAGCCGGCTTCCAGCGAATAGCCCAGGCCGCGATGGGTGCGGATGGGGTCGGCCGCGGCGTCCACGTCGCGCAGCTTGGCGCGCAGGGTCTTGATGTGGGTGTCGACGGTGCGTTCGGTGCTGTCGCTGTCGTCGTCCCAGACCCGTTCGAGCAGTTGCGCGCGGCTGAGGATGGCGCCCGGGCGGCGCAGCAGCGCGGCCAGCAGGCCGTATTCGTAGCGGGTGAGGTCCAGGCGCCTGCCGCGGAAGTCGATGCGTTTGGCTTCGGCGTCGTGCACGAAATCCGTGCTGGCCTCGGCGGGCGCGCTTCGCCGCAGCACGGCGCGCACGCGTGCCACCAGTTCGCGTGGGGAAAACGGCTTGCTTACGTAGTCGTCGGCGCCGATTTCCAGGCCCAGCACGCGGTCGGCTTCGGCGTCGCGGGCGGTGAGGAAGATCACCGGCAATGCGCGGTCGCGGCGCAGTTCCCGGCACAGCGCGAAGCCGCCGATGTCGGGCAGGCCGACGTCGAGGATGGCCAGGTCGAAGGCCTGCAGCCGCGCCAGCTGCAGCGCCTCGTGGCCGGTAAGTGCATGGGTGGTTTCAAAGCCGTCGGCACGCAGGGCGTATTCCACCGTCTGCGCGATCGCCGCTTCGTCTTCGACCAGCAGTACCCGAGCCATGGTGCCCCCTTGTCGCCCGAAGCATAGCCCAGGCCCGGGACTTCTTACTGGCTTCACGAAGCGGCCGCGCTGCCTTCACGGGGGCGCGCCAGCATGGCGTCGTCGGCCCCTTATTTCCGGAGACAGACCATGACCCAGACCCAATCCGACCCGCCCGCCCGGCGTGGCAATGCCTTCCGGCCCTACCTCTGGGGAGGCGCCGCCTTGCTGCTCAGCGTGCCGCTGATCGCCATGCAGTTCACCGACGAAGTGGACTGGGACCTGTTCGACTTCATCGTGATGGGCCTGCTGCTCGGCGGCGCTTGCGGGGCCTACGAACTGGGCACGCGCCTGTCGGGCCACTGGGCCTACCGGGGCGGCTTCGCCGTCGCGATCCTGGGCGGCTTCCTGATGACCTGGGTAAACCTGGCCGTGGGCATCGTCGGCAACGAGAACAATCCGGTGAACCTGCTGTTCTTCGCGATCCTGGTCGTGGGCGCCATCGCCGCGCCGCTGGGGCGGTTCCGGGCGCGGGGCATGGCGCGGGCCATGTACGCCACGGCGATAGCCCAGGGCCTGGTCACGGCCTACATCGCCATCGCCGGCCACGGTTACACCTTCGTGCTGGCGGGCTTCTTCATCGCCGTGTGGCTTTGCGCCGCGCACCTGTTCCTGCGTGCCGACGAGGACGCGGCCCGGGCGGGTGCCGGGGACTGAGGCCGGCCAGGAAGCCCGCTACTTGCCCCACTCGCCGCCCAAGGGAGGCGGGGGCTGGTAGTTGTCCACGCGTTCGAAAGCGATGCGGTTCGATTCGCGGAAGACGCTGTCGTACAGGGCCCGGCTCAGCGTGGGAGCCCCGGGGTCCTGGCCGAAGTCCAGGGGGATGTGCTGGGGCGCGGAACTGCCGTCCAGCGTCGTGACGCTCAAGGTGCCCGCACAGCAGGACGATCGCCAGTAGGTCCACAGCCGCGGGTGGCCCCCGGCCTGGTCCAGGGCGACCGCCTGGGGATGCAGTGCTAGCTCGATGCGCCGGAAGCCGCCCTTGCCATCGCTGAGCGAGACGATGAAGGGCCCGCCGCCGTTCCCGAACAACCCGGACGGCCCGGACATGATGCTGTCCGGAACGCCATCCCCGTTCAGGTCACCCGTGTGGACATAGCCCGTGCCGACGCCGGCTTCGCCGGAGACCAGAGCCAGGAGCAGCAGCAGTGGGGGCATGAGGGTCATCGTGGTGGCCTGGGTCCCGTGGGATATCAACGCGAAGAAGATTCCTCGAAGGCCCGTTTGATCCAGCCGGCCAGTTCGGCATCCACCTGCGAGGCATCGGTGAGCCTGACCTGGTAGTTGCACATCTTGCCCGGCGGCAGCTTTTCCAGCCGCGGGGACGGCGGCAGCTCCTTGATGTTCAGGCCCAGCTCGACGCGGGTGTTGGTGGCCGGACCGATCATCGCGAACTGCTTGCTGCGGCGGTAGCTGATGTATTTTTGCTTGGGCGCCGCCTCGAACTCGCCCAGCGGTTTCATCGTCGCAAGCAGGGCGTCGTGGATGGGGCGCAAGGCGGCCTTCGCGCCGGTGTACAGCGTATCGAGCGGGTCCGCGGCGGCCTGTTTCGGCGCCGCTGCCTGTTTTTCCGCATGGGCCAGCGTGTTGGCATCACCGTGCCCCAGCCCGAGTCCGGCCTTGAGGTGCGCGACGATTTCGCCGTGCTTCGCCAGCCCGCTGGCGCGGATGAGGGCGAACAGTTCATCGAGCGATTTGCCCGTGCGTGCCTGGATATTGCGCAGCTGGGTTTCCACTGCCTTCCGGACATCGGTCATGGTTGCCTCCCCGGGGCAAGATGCGTCATGCGGAACTCGTGGGCGTCTTCTCCCACGACCGAAAAACCAAGCCGTTCGTAGAGCTGCTTCGCCGGGTTGGCCTTGAGCACCGACAGCGTGACCGGCACGTCCGCTTTCGCGGCTTGTGCCATCACGTCTTCCAGCAGGCGCCTACCGAGGCCGCGGCCCCTCGTGTCCGCCGACAGCTGGAGCTGGAGGACATGCCATTGATCCGGCTCACGCAAGAGCTTCAGCAGGCCGACGGGCCTGCCTTCGGCCATGATGATCTCCGCGCAGTCGAAGCGGTGCATGACCCGCACCATGAAGTCCTCGTCCGTGCCGTGCAGGCCTGCCGTCGCCAGGTGCGGACCCATACTTTCCCGGCGAAGCGCCAGCAGGAACGGCAGGTCGGCGTCGGTGGCGGCGCGCAGGCTAAGTTGCATCAATGGCCGGCGCCGATGCTTTCGCCATTTCGCGGCGCAGCCTGGCGTCGAGCACCAGGAAGCCGAAGGGCACCACGGAACACAGCAGGGCCAGCAGCCAGGCGCCCACCGACCAGCGCTGCAGGTGGCTGACCAGCAAGGACATCACCACGAAGGCCAACCAGAGCACGCCGTGCGCCATGCCGACCGGCCAGACGAAATCGACACCGAACTGGTAACGCGCCGGCATCGCGATAAACAGCAGCGTGATCAGGGACAGGCCCTCGATGAGGCTGAGCAAACGGAAGCTGTTGAGCATGCTTGGAAAGTCCCCGGGAGGCGTGGTCGGAGGGGGTCAGGCCGCCGGCACGGCCGGCCGGTAGCCCAGCAGGCGTGCCGGCAGGAACAGCACGGCCTTGAGCAGCGCGAAGACGGCGTCCACGGCGATGCCCAGCGCGCGGAAGGGCAAGCTGATCAGCCAAAGCACCGGCCACAGGACCAGCACGGCCAGGGCCAGCGGCCAGGCCACGACGAACAGCAGGCACCAGAGCAGGACGATCATCAGGGTCTTCATCAGTGCACCTTTCAATGGTTCCGTGGGGGATGGTACTACCGCCGGTCCCGGGGCGCGCCTGCGGGGCAAGCCTTTCGGTCACCCCGCGACCAGCTTCTCAAGGGTGAGGATGTTCGCCTTGAAAACAGCGGCATCGTCGGGCCGGACGCCCGGCCGGTCGACCAGGTCGCGGTAGGCCGACAGACTGTCCCGATGCCGCCCGATCTTCGACAGGTAGGCGGCCCGATGCTGGGCGATGAAATACGCGTCGGTCTTGCGCTCGTAGTCCAGGGCGCGGGCAAGGCAGGCCAGGGCGGCTTCGGGATCGCCCCGCTTGTCCTCGACCGTGGCCAGGTTCACCCAGGTGATGCCCTTGTCGAAGTCGGGCAGGTCGCTGCCGGCGATCCGCTCGAATATTTCGATGGCCTTGGCGTACTCGCCCTGGTCGACGAGGTCAGACGCCTGTTTGGCCAGTGAGACATAGAGGTCGCGTTCCATGGGGTTCCCCGAACATGTGCCTTGTCCGCCGCCGTCACCCGCACGGCCGGACCCTACAAAGGGATGTTCCTGCTCTGGTTGTTTGCCGCCTCAACCGATGCAAGGATGGCATCGAGCCGGGGTCGATCCAAGTGGCGGCCATTGAGGACGACGCCCTGGATGGATCGGGTATTGGCGATGTCCTGCAGCGGGTTGGCGCGCAGCAATACCATGTCGGCGCGCAATCCCGGCGCGATCTTCCCGGAGGCGTGGCCCATCCTGCGCGCGGGAACCGACGTCGCCGCGTGCAGGGCCTGCGCGGGGCTCAGGCCAGCGTCGACCAGGGATTCGAGTTCGTCGTGCAGCGAGAACCCAGGCACCACGCCGGCGGTATTGGCGTCGGTACCCGCCATCAGCCGGACGCCCCGGTCCCGCATGGCCCGCAGCAGGATGTGATGCGCCGCGGCGAAGGTGGTCCAGTAGGCTTTCTGCGCGGCGCGCTCGGCGTCGCTGGCCTCCGGTGCCACTTCATAGGCGTTGTGGCCCGGTAGCCAGCCCCTGGACAGGGGGGTGCCTTCCACCAGGCCGGGATTTGCATAACGAAGTTCGATCGTGGCCACCACCTCGGCCGGCGCCACCTTCTGCGTGGCGATGCTCTCGATGAGCCACAGCGACGACACCACGGCGATGTCGTTTTCGACAAGTCGGGCGGCCACGTCGTCGCTGCGCTTGCGGACGAACGCGAGGTACTCGTCGCCGTTCGAATTGCCGAAGTAACCGAACTCCGCGTCGAGCGCTTTCGCGATTTCCTCGATGTGGGCGAGTTCGCCTTGCCCGGACGCCCAGAGCGACTCAAGCGACATCGACACCGGGAGGTGTCCTACCAGCGGCATCCCGGCCTCGGAGGCCGCGCGGTCGACTTCGCGGTAGGTCCCGGCATCGAGCATGCTGCCAAGCTTGACCGCGTCGAAGCCTTCTTCAGCCAGCGATTTCACGATGCCCGCGGCATCCCCGGGCCGGTGGACATTGATGCGGTTGCGCGTCCAGCGCTGGAAGTGCCCAGCAAGCCAGTCCCAGTTTTCCAGCTTCTCCGAGGCGACGAACATCCGGGGCCCGAGCCTTCCCGCATTGATCTGGTCGCGCCAGTTCAGGTGCTCGGCGCTGCCACTCATTTCGCGAACGCCGGTGACCCCGGCGGCCACGTAGACAAGAAGGTCGTTGGGGCTTTGCTTGAGATGCACGTGGGCATCGACCAGGCCGGGAATCAGATAAAGGCCGCTGCCGTCGACAACCCGGGCGCCCGCAGGCACGTCGACAGCCTCGCCCACGGCCAGGATGCCGCTTTCGTCGAATACCACCGTCTGGCCAGCCAGCATTTCCGCGCCGTCGCCCGAAAGCACGTGCACGTTGGTGATGGCGGTAGGGCCGGTGGTTGCGCCGAAACCATCTGGGTCGACCACGGCTGTTCCGGCTCCCGCGAAACGGTCGAGCTGGTAGTCAACCCACAGCAGGGACGCCGCGCAGACCAGCGCGATGACAATCAATGAGCGCAAGGCCCATTTCCTGATGGACGCGGCGGCCGCCATGCTCATTCTCCCGTTTCCCTGGGAAACTAGCAACTCCCGAGACGCAGGGCGCCGTGCCGATAGTCACGCGCCCGTTCCGACGCGCTCGCTCTTGCGGCCTGTAAACGAGTCGAAGATTCGCCGGTGCGCATGATACGACCACGGGTCCTGGCGCTCGTAGTAACCGCGGACCCAATCCTGGAGGGCCAGGAACATTTCATCCTGGGCTTCCTTCGAGGCGTACTTCTGAGGCTCCCAGGGGCGGTGGCGGTTGTGTTCCAGGCAGGCGTCCAGGCCCGGGTTGAGAAAGATCAATTCGGTGCAGTGGCACAACGTGGCCTCGACCAGATCGCCATAACAGCCTTCGATGACCCAGCGCGGATTGCCGGCGATGAAGTCGGCCAGGGAGGCCGCGATGGCCTCCGGCGAGCGCTGCACGGCCACCTTGCCGGGCTCCCAGACGATCGAATCCAGGTCCAGGTGCGGAAGCTGGTGCTGCTCGCCAAGGCGCCGGGCGAGCGTGCTTTTGCCGGATCCCGAATTACCGAAAACAAGGATCTTCATGGTCACAACGCTCCTTGCCTATCGCCAGTGCAGTGGAACAACTGCTTCGATGAAGTAGTACTGGCAGTCTTCGCCCTCGCGCCCGGGAATGAAGGTGTCGATGCAGGTTTGCCGGTCGTAAGTCGGCACATCGGCGACGGCCGGTGCCAGGAGTTCATCGGGCCAGCGGGCAAGGCTGCCGATCGCGGCGGCCAGGGCTGTCCCACAGTTCGCCCGGTACTGCACGTCAATCTGGTTCGTCAACGGACAGTTGACGCGCAGGGTATCGCCGTTGCTCCTGATCGCGGCCAGGGTGGATGCCGGAAGATCCACCGCGCTGCAGGTTGTTTCGACCGAGCAGGGAGCCGGATCGTGGGACATGTACCGGCCATCGCACGCCGCGGCCAGCAGCGTGGTGGCCGCCAGGGGGATGACCAGTTGTCTGCGAAGGCTCATTGTTCGCATCTCACTCGGGGTGAATACGGAATCCAGGGCGTTGGCCTGGATGATCGTTCAGGCAATGACCCTGGCGCCCGCGAACAACACCAGGGCAGCCATAGCCAGCCCACCAAAAGATAGCAGCAGGTCCAGGCCGAAAACCGAGTAGCCGAGAAACCTTCTCAGCCTTCCCTGGGAACGAACGGCTCCCCGGAGCGTGACGATGCCGGCGGGAAGCAGCAGGACAAGCAGGCATTGCGACAGGACGAGAGCCGTGCCCTTGTCGAGAGCCGGCACGGTGCCGCGCGCGATCAGCATGCTCGCAAGGATCAGGGCCAGGTTTGCCGCATATCCGAACAGGAGCCAACGATTCATCTCGCCATATGCCTTGGGTTGAACCGTGCCGAAGACGTTGGATTGAATTGCCCGTTAGTCGGCGCTTGCCATGAGCGCAAGGCCGCCGATGGCGAACAGTACCAGCCACGAAAGGTGCTTGCCACGGGTGAACAAAAGGGGAAGTGCGCCAGAGGCCAAGGCGGCGCAACCGATTATTTGCATTGCCGATTGCGAGTCGAGTTGCCCCCGGCTTGCCGCAAGAAGTAGCGCGCCAAAGCCAAACCAGGCGACGGTGGTGATGTGCCACGCGAAGCGCAGCGTCTGAACCGTGAACTCGGTGCTGCCCAGGACCTTGGGTAGATCCGGTCGCCTGAAAAGACGGACGAGTATGTAGCGCTCACCGAGTATCGAGTGGGCCAGGCCGAGAACGAGAATCAACAGGGCAGCAAGTTGGAGCATGGTTTGGTCGCCTCCTGGCGCCTTGAGTTGAGACGCGCCGAAGGCGTCGGCTTGTCGGTCATGCCCGCCTCCATGGCAGCTCGACCGCTCATTGGCGTTGCTTTCACCAGCGCCTGAAGCCCATGCCGAAGCGCCAGGTGCGGCGCACGCCCGGTCGGGCCAGGCGGGCCACCGGCGAGCGGATGAAACGCCTCGACGATCCGGGAGCGGGGTTGGCCGTCTTCCTGGTACCTGAGCTGGGTGCCGCCCCAGACGGTGCCGGGATGGCGGGTTACCTGGGCGATCTGTTCGCTTATGTGGGGGAAGGAGATCCTTTCCAGGGCGGCCTCGACCGGCAGCCATTCGATCCGGTCGATGCCCGGGGGAAGTTTCGTGCTGCCCGACTTCACCAGGGCGCTGTGGACAAGGCGGGTGGAGATCGCGCCGTCGGAATCGGCCCTGAGTGAGAACACGCCCCTGAGCTCCGGCTCGGTGACGGCGAGGCCATGGTTGGCCGCCAAGGCTTGCAGGCCCTGCCTGATGCTGGATTCATCGTCCTGGTACCAGCCCGGCGTCACCCAGCGACCGGAGTCCTCGAAACGAACCAGCATCAGCTCGCCGTCATCGTTGAAGACCAGCAGCCGATGGAAAGTCGACGCTGCCAACGCCTCTCCGGCGATGCACAGCAGGCAAAAGAACAGGATTGGAGGCAGCAGCGGCTTGTTCACGACGATCTCCCGGGTCGGTTCACGGTGAGGGACGCCACGTCGGCAGGAAAAGTTGCATCCCGGACTTCACCGCTAGTCAAGGCACATGACTCCAACGACAATCCCGTTCTCTACCGTACCGAGTCAACGGTAGGGTGGGTGGCACAAGCCGATAGCAGGATTGCCAGCAGCGTATACGCGAAGAATCTCAACCAGCCCCCTGACGCATGAACTGAGCCGTCCCGCGAAGCAGGCCCGGCTTGAATGAATTGTTAGGGCTCGTCGCCGTCCCACCACCGGACCGCGTACTCAACCGCCTCCTTTGCGTGTTCGGCTGAGTAGCCGGGCCACTCGAACTCTTCCCGGACGGCAGCCGCGAGCGCTATGTACTTCTCCATGCCTGCAGACGCCAAGTCCTGGTCGGAGAAATGGTCCCCGAAGACCAAGGAAAGAACCTCAAAGGCGTCCTGGCCGCAGAAGCGAGATTCTCCCGCGACCTCGTTCATCCTTTGAGCGAAGTTCGTGGTGACGGAGGAAAGGAACTGGACGTCATCAGTGTCACGCATGGTTCCCAACTCCTGAATAAAGTCGCGCCGAAGGCGTCGGTTGGAATGATTGGTTACGAGGCAAGCGACGCCGCGCTAATCTCCAAGGATCGTCTGACCAGCGCGGCAATCTCCTCGTTGCTACACGACGTAGAAAGAAGAACTTGATGTTCGGTCGCCGGCTTCTTGCCTTGCCCGTTCCGGACCATGGGGCAGATCATCAGGAGGCCTTCATCGGTTAGCGTGAGTTCAACTACAGGAAGCTTCTTGTTTATGGCGAAGGGGCTTCGGACCCGCAAAATCCTCGCCATATCGTCCAGGTCGATTGCCTCACTCGGATCCTTGAGCTCGTAGTGAGAAAGCGTTGGCGCAATGCGGCATATCCTCCCAAGCGCTTCTCCACTGACACTTTCCCGCGTGATTATCGTCATCTCATTGAAGACGAAGTGCCCATGTGGCGGAACAGCGCTGATTGGAGTAATCGCAAGCAGTGGGCTGGATTGAATGACCTCGGCCCTTCGCGTCCACGTATTCAATCGTGACTCCTAACGCCTTGAGTTGTGCCGCGCCGAAGGCGTCGGCTTGAATAATTGGTTAGGCCAATGCTCATTGACGCTGAAGAGAGGCCGCGAATGATCTAAACACAGCGCCGGACGCGAAAAGAAGCACGCAGCGATTTAATGAGAGAACCAATCCCGCATAGCCCAATGCGGCAATGACAATAGCGGTCTTTAGCGCGTCGGGGATGCCACGAGTATCGCCAAGCACCTCAGTCGAGGTCACGAGGTAAATGTAGAGGGCAGAGATGATGATGCTGAACGTAGCAGCAGAAGCCTTGAGAATTCGGGTTGCTCGTTCAAATGCCTTGTCATGCATGGCATTGAATTCATCGTCGGGTAGCTCCACGAAGCGCCTGAGGGTCGAGAAACGATTGGGAGTCACGTTGGTGGCCTATCGCCCTGAGTTAAGCCGCGCCGAAGGCGTCGGCTTGAATGAATGGTTAGGCCTGATCCAAGGGGTGGGTCGTCAATTGTACGTCCGAGGTTTCAATGATCCATCGCGCTTCCGCGCCGGGCGGGCCTGCCCATTCAATTTCGTGGATCAAGTTGCCAGCGTCGCTTAGACGAATTTCGCTGTAGCGCCAGTCAAAGTGACCTGCATGCGATGCTGGGTTGCTCATGCTGTACGAGAATACCTGTGGATAGTAAATCTCGATGTACATATCGTGGTAAGGACCAAGCAAGCGAACTCGGAGACTCAAAGTTCTAATCTCGTTCCGATCACCCTCCGATGGCTCCTCGAATCGGGCCCACTCTAACCACCCGTCGTGCGGGCATCGGTGATCAGATGCATCGAGTAGCAAGCCGGACGAGATCAGTTCGTATGCCGCCGCAGGAAACTTTGCTCGATTTGCCTCGACGTAATCTCGATATCGCCGAAATGGAATGTTCGGGTCACCCTTCATCGTATCGAGCTGTTCCGAAAGTACGAACATTAGGTTTAACGCCTTGAGTTAAGTCGCACCGAGGGCGTCGGCTTGAATGATTGGTCAGGATTAATGGAACGACATTTCGATGGACGTATAGAACGGCTCCTGCCACTTACCTCGAAATCCAGTTGAGACCAAACGCTTGTGCGTGCACAGTGCAAGTTGCGTATCGCCTTCCCGCCAACTCTCAGCGATGGAGCCATCCGAGTTGAGACGAAATACCAGCGTGAAGGCCGACAGGTCCATGTCTGGCTGCGCGCAGCTCGCCAAAGCGTCCTTAAGGGCATTTCCCTGTGCCTCCAGTAACTGCGAAGTCAGCTGAGGGTTTAGGTTCGACTCGTTCTCGTCGGCTAGGCGCTTCGCTTCGACAAAACCAAGGGTGCTCGCCGAGGCAAGCGCGGGTGCGAGAAAAACAATCAGTCCGAGCGGTCTCATCAACGACTCCCAACGCCTGAGTTAAGCCGCGCCGAGGGCGTCGGCTTGAATGATTAGTTAGACCTATTCGCACCAAGCGCGCGTCGGCCTGTTGGCTCGATGCTCTACGGAGCAGTGTTTGAGTCCGGCAGGGAGCTTCATTGACAGCCGAATGGTTGTCTTGGCGTAGCCGCAGTAGAACGAGTAGTCCTCGTAACCTTGCAGGGGCCAGCGATTCACAAAATCACCACCCACTTTCCCGGAGTAGGTCGTCTCAGGCTTCAGAAAGAAATTGTTCTCAGGAGGGCCTGAGAGAACTCCCATCTCGAC
Organism: Arenimonas soli; assembly: GCF_014643775.1. Taxonomy (GTDB): domain Bacteria; phylum Pseudomonadota; class Gammaproteobacteria; order Xanthomonadales; family Xanthomonadaceae; genus Arenimonas; species Arenimonas soli. The sequence continues at coordinate 1,558,693 of NZ_BMKC01000001.1, read as the reverse complement.
TACAGGCAGTTTTCGGTCTCGCGATCCGAATCGGTAGTCAAATGCGTGCCAACCTGGCACGACCGAGGAAAGGCTCTGCGTCGTATCAAGATGCGTTGGGCAATTCAGCACCATAGGTTCTGAATGGTCGACAGCAGCGGCGAGGACGAACAAAGCCAAGATCGGGGTCATTGATGTCTAACGCCTTGAGTTAAGCCGCGCCGAAGGCGTCGGCTTGAATGATTGGTTAGGCGCGCGCGTAGATGCGAGCCCAGCGATGTGCTTCCAGAGAGTTTGGCTCAACGGCGAGCCACTCGACAACAGTGGGCCGAACCAGGTCTTGCCAAAGGGGGTGAGGGACAAGCATGTGAGAGGCTCTGCTTGTTGCAGCAATAGGGAGAAGCCAGCCTACAAAAGCCTTGCGCGCAACGAACGGCTGGGAGGATAGGGAGGAAATGAAGCTCTTTAAAGTGGAAAGTGCCGGCTTCCGTAACCCTTGCTCGAGTTGCGAGCAGTACGAGAAGTACCCCGCCCACTCGCTGTGCTCCGAGGCTTGCGATGCGACTGTGCGCAGGGATTCAAAGTATTCGTCCCGCCATTGCCACATGATGATCGCCTAACGCCTTGAGTTAAGCCGCGCCGAAGGCGTCGGCTTGAATGAATAGTTGGGCTGAGAACCTACGACGGAGCCAAGGAGTTATCAAGCCGGATCCCCCCGGAAGAGCCTCAGTTGCTGGCCTATTGCCCACAGCAAGTCGCCGAGCTCTGATAGACACTACAAGCTTCCAGCCCCTTCGTCGGGTGGAATGAGCACTCAATTCGAATGCTGTTCGTATCGATCGGGGGGAAGATGCGCTCGATCTTTATAGGCTGTACTCCGAGCAGCGTCTTTCCATCGTTTAGGTGCGAGACCTCAACGACTCCGTTTTCTCGAAGATAGTTCTCAACCACAGTCGATGAACTGCCTGGCTTAACGTCGCGGTCAAGTCTGGCTTTCCAGAGGCCCGCCGGGTCTAGGTCAGTTGCAGCCGCAGGAACTTCAATCGAGCACGAAGCTAGAAGGGCGGCAAGCGCGGCGGCAAGTACGAGCACCTTTCCCATGCGGGGCCTAACGCCAATTAGGCCTCAACAATGAGGCGATGCGCCGATGCTCTCGGAGGCCTGGGCGGCCGTCAAGTGTCGGGAAGACAGGCATGGCAAGGCGATCGACTGGGCGGAGGTCCTGGGAGATGGGCGGCCATCCGGGTTTATGCCTGTGGAACGATCAATAGGACGGAACTGGAGCGGATCCGCGGCATAAACCCTGAGACTCTTTCTCGGCTCGTTGGCGTCGGGCGCCTGTTTGGACGCGGTACGGCCTCAGCTGGCAGAGGACAGCTTGAGCCCCACGATCCCGGCCACCACCAGCACGATGCTGGCGATTCGCAGCGTCGACACCGGTTCCTTGAACAGCACCATGCCGGCGATGGCGGCACCGGCGGCGCCGATGCCGACCCAGATGCCATAGGCCGTGCCCAGGGGAATCTCGCGCATCGACAGGCTCAGCAGGTAGAAGCCGACGACCATCGCGATCACGGTCAGCACGCTGGGCAGGGGTCGGGTGAAACCTTCGGTGTATTTGAGGCCGACGGCCCAGCCCACTTCCAGCAGGCCCGCCAGGACCAGGAACAGCCAGTTCATCGTTCGTCTCCTCGCTTCAGATGCGTGACCAGGTTTGTCGCAGCCCGACCAGGTGCACCAGGCCGATGACCAGGCAGATGCCGGAGCTGACCGCCCAGAAGGTTGGGCTGTTGCCGGGGAAATAAGGCATCAGGAAATAGAAGCCGAGGCCCCGCACCAGGTAGATGCCGGTCACCAGGCAAAGCACGAATCGCAGCAGGGGCAGCCGGCGGATGATTCCCGCACCGGAAAGGGCGTAGGCCGACCAGGTGAACAACATGCCGGCGATCACCAGGGTGACCACCGTCGGGTACCAGTGCCCGGCCAGGTCCATCTGCGCCATCTGTTCGCCGGCGCCCAGGAACCGGTACCAGGGCGCGCCGAATACGATGCAGCCCAGGTGCGCGACGGCGGCCAGGGCGCTGAGGATGCCGCCCGCCAGCAGGAACGGGTTGGGCCGGCGCCGAAGCGAGGGCTCAGCCGGCATCTTTTTTCACGAAGCACGACTTGAGCTTCATCGGGCCGATGCCCTCGATGCGGCAGTCAATGTCATGGTCGCCGTCCACCAGGCGGATGTTGCGCACCTTGGTGCCGATCTTCACCACCGAGGACGAGCCCTTGATCTTGAGATCCTTGACCACGACCACGGTGTCGCCGTCGGCCAGCGGGTTGCCGTTGGCATCGCGCACGAGCTTCACGTCCTCGCCGGCCTCGGCTGCTTCGCCGGGAGCCCATTCGTGGCCGCACTCCGGGCAGACCAGCAGCAGGCCGTCCTGGTAGGCGTATTCCGACGCGCAGGCCGGGCAGGGCGGCAGCGTGCTCACGCGCCCACCTCGACCCGGTCGACCTTGGTGAAGCCGCGCGGCAGCAGGTTGCCGCGGCTCGCGCGGCCGCCTTCGTAGGCCTGCAGGTCGCGCCAGCTAAGCACCAGCTTCTGCTTGCCACTGTAGACCGTGAGTTCGCCGCCCTGGCGCACGCTGGCGATGGCCACCACCTTTTCCTGGCCGGACTTGAGCTTGGCCGGCGGAATCTGCACCAGCTTGTTGCCCTTGCCCTTGTCGAGTTCGGGCAGTTCGGCCAGCGGGAAGGCCAGCAAGTGGCCGGCGCTGGTTATGGACACCACCCAATCGGTCTTGACGTCCGTCACCAGGGCCGGCGCCAGCACCTCGCCCTCGCCGGGGTTGATCAGCGCCTTGCCGGCCTTGTTGCGGCCGGTGAAGTTTTCGAAGCGGGTGACGAAGCCGTAACCGTGCGAAGACGCCAGCACGTAGCGGGCGTCGTTCTCGCCCGCGGCCAGGGCCACGAATCCGGCCCCCGCCGGCGGGCTGAACCGCCCGCTCAGCGGCTCGCCGTTGCCGCGCGCACTGGGCAGCGAGTGCGCCAGGGTCGAATAACTGCGGCCGGTGGAATCGAGGAAGGCCACCTGCTGGTTGCTGCGCCCGCGCGCGGCCTGCAGCAGGCCGTCGCCTTCGCGATAGCTCAGGCTGGCGGCGTCGACGTCGTGGCCCTTGGCGGCGCGGATCCAGCCCTTCTTCGAAAGCACGATCGTCACCGGTTCGCTGGGCACCAGGTCGGTTTCGCTGATGGCCTGGGCGGCCTCGCGTTCCACCAGCGGCGAACGGCGCTCGTCGCCGAACTTCTTCGCGTCGGCCAACAGTTCGTCCTTCACCTGCTTCTTGAGCTTGGCCTTGCTGCCCAGAATGGTGGTGATCTTCTCGCGTTCCCTGGCCAGTTCGTCCTGCTCGCCGCGGATCTTCATTTCTTCCAGGCGGGCCAGCTGCTTGAGCTTGGTGTCGAGGATGTAGTCGGCCTGGTCCTCGCTGAGGTCGAAGCGCGCCATCAGCACGGGCTTGGGTTCGTCCTCGCTGCGGATGATGCGGATCACTTCGTCGAGGTTGAGGAAGGCGACCAGCAGGCCTTCGAGCAGGTGCAGGCGGCGCTCGACCTTGTCCAGGCGGTGCCTCAGGCGCCGCGCCACGGTGTCGGTGCGGAACAACAGCCACTCGGCCAGGAAGTCGCGCAGGTTCTTCACCTGCGGCCGGCCGTCGAGGCCGATGATGTTGAAGTTCACCCGGAAGCTTTTTTCCAGGTCCGTGGTGGCGAACAAATGGCCCATCAGGCCTTCGAAATCGACGCGGTTGCTGCGCGGCACCAGCACCAGGCGCACGGGGTTCTCGTGGTCGGATTCGTCGCGAAGGTCCTCGAGCCAGGGCAGCTTCTTGGCGCGCATCTGCTGCGCCACCTGTTCCATGATCTTCGACGGCGACACCTGGAAGGGCAGGTGGGTGATGACCAGGTTGTTGCCCTCGCGAAGCCACTTGGCGCGGGCACGCACGCTGCCGTGCCCGGTTTCGTAGATGGCGCGCAGGTCGGCGGCCGGGGTGATGATTTCGGCGCCGGTGGGGTAGTCGGGCCCGCGCACGTGTTCGCACAGGTCGCGCACGCTGGCGTCGGGGTCGTCGAGCAGGCGCACGGCTGCGCTGACCACTTCATTGAGGTTGTGCGGCGGGATGTCGGTGGCCATGCCCACCGCGATGCCGGTGGTGCCATTGAGCAGCAGGTGCGGCAGGCGCGCCGGCAGCCAGCTCGGTTCCTGCAGGGTGCCGTCGAAGTTGGGCACCCAGTCGGCCGTGCCCTGGCCCAGTTCGCCCAGCAGCACTTCGGCGATGGGGGTGAGCTTGGACTCGGTGTAACGCATGGCCGCGAACGACTTGGGGTCGTCGGTGGAACCGAAGTTGCCCTGGCCTTCGATCAGCGGGTAGCGATACGAAAACGGCTGGGCCATCAGCACCAGCGCTTCGTAGCAGGCGCTGTCGCCGTGCGGGTGGAACTTGCCGATCACGTCGCCGACGGTGCGGGCGCTCTTCTTGGGCTTGGCGGTCGCGCCCAGGCCCAGTTCGCTCATGGCGTAGATGATGCGCCGCTGCACCGGCTTGAGGCCGTCGCCGAGGAAGGGCAGGGCGCGGTCGAGCACCACGTACATCGAATAATCGAGGTAGGCGCGCTCGGCGTATTCGCGCAGCGGGATCTGTTCGAAGCCGTGGAAAACGGGGCGGGCAGGCTCGGTCATGCTTTACTCAGGTGGGAATTGGAACGATGGCCGCATTCTACCGGCCCAGGCAGGCCGGGTCCGCCACCGATTCACAAGGAGCAAGGCCATGAGCTGGGTCGGGATCATCCTGGTCATTCTGGGCATCGTGCTGGTAATCAAGTTCACCGCCTTCGCGCTGCGGCTGGTCTTCATCGGCATCATCCTGCTGGGGCTGTACCTGTTCCTGGGGCCGCTGCTGGGCTTTGGCTAGCGTCCCGGGCCGCCGGGGGCCTTGATATGCTTGCGCCGTTCCCCCGGCCGGCCCACGATGATCCCCCACCTCAACATCTCCCGCGCCCGGCTGGCCTTCATCCTGGGCGGCCTGGCCATGTTCGGGCCGTTTTCGATCGACACCGTGTTCCCGGCCTTCCTGGTGATGGCCGACGACCTGGGCGTGGGCAAGGTGGCCATGCAGCAGACGATCAGCGTCTACCTGATCGGCTACGCGGCGATGTCGCTGTTCCACGGCCCGATTTCCGACGCCATCGGCCGCAAGAAGGTGCTGCTGGCCGGCATCGTGGTCTTCACCCTGGCGTCGGTGGGCGCGGCGCTGGCCGGCGACATCACGACCATGCTGGCCTACCGCGCCCTGCAGGGCCTGTCGGCGGGCGTGGGCATGATCGTCGGGCGCGCGGTGGTGCGCGATGCGCTGCAGGGTGACGATGCCCAGCGCCTGATGAGCCACATCTCGATGATCTTCGGCGTCGCGCCGGCCATCGCGCCGGTCATCGGCGGCTGGATCCTGGGCTTCTCCGACTGGCACGGCATCTTCTGGTTCCTGGCGGCCTTCGGTGCCCTGCTGCTGGTGGTGACGGCCTGGGGGCTGCCGGAAACGCATCCGCCCGAGGCGCGGGTGCCCCTGCATGCGCGCACGATGCTGCGCGACTACTGGTCGATGCTGTCCAACCGGCGCTTCCGGCTGCTGACGCTGGCGGGCACGGCCAACTTCGGCGCGCTGTTCCTGTACATCAGTTCGGCGCCGGACTTCGTGATGGGCCTGCTGGGCCTGGGGGAACAGGACTTCGTGTGGTTCTTCGCCCCCACCATCGGCGGCATGATGCTGGGCGCCTTCGTGTCGGGGCGGGCGGCCGGGCGTTTGCCGGGCAAGCGGTTGGTGGAGTGGGGTTTCCTTTGCTGCGGCGTCGCCGCGGTCTACAACATCGGCTATAACGCGCTGGTTTCGTCGCCCAGCCTGCCCTGGGCCGTGCTGCCGACGGCGATGGGGGCGTTCGGCATCGCGCTGGTGTTCCCGATCGTGACGCTGGCGATCCTGGACATGTTCCCGCGCCAGCGCGGCAGCGCCTCGTCCATGCAGGCGTTCGTCGGCCTGATGTCGAACGCGGCGATCGCCGGCCTGCTTTCGCCCCTGGTCAGCCACAGCGGGCTGCTGCTGGCGGTCGTTTCCGCGGGCTTCGTGGTCGTGGCCTTCGGGACCTGGCGCTGGTACGTGGTGCACGACCGCGGCCTGGCGTCGGACGGGGCCTGAAAAACAGGAAGGCCGACGCTTGCACGCCGGCCTTCCCGGGTCACGCGGTGAAACCTGGGGTCAGGACTTGGCCGGCTCCCAGCCGCAGGTCTTGCCCTGGTTCTGTTCGGTCAGCCAGGTCTGCAACGGCTGGAAGTACTCCAGCACCGCCGACGCGTCCATCTGCTCGCCGCCGGTCAGTTCCTTGAGCGTCTGCTGCCACGGCTGGCTGGAGCCACGCTGCATCATCGCCCAATAACGCTGGCCCGCTTCCGGGTTGTCGGCGAAGTTGCAGGTGTACAGCGGGCCTTCGTGGCCGGACGCGTCGCACAGCGACTTGTAGAACTGGAACTGCAGCACGTGCGACAGGAAGTAGCGCGTGTACGGGGTGTTGCCCGGCACGTGGTACTTGGCGCCCGGGTCGAAGAAATCTTCGCCGCGCGTTTCGCCGGCCGGGGCCACGCCCTGGTACTTGGCCTTGAGCTCCCACCACGCCTGGTTGTAGTTGTCCGGCGTGATCGAGCCGTCGAACACGCCCCAGCGCCAGCGGTCGATCAGCAGGCCGAAGGGCATGAACGCGACCTTGGCCAGGGCCATGCGCATCTGGTTGTTGATCACCGCTTCTTCGCTGACCGCCGGCTGGTCGACCAGGCCGATCGAGGCCAGGTATTCCGGGGTCATGGAAAGCACGATGGTGTCGCCGATGGCTTCATGGAAACCGTCGTGCGCGCCGCCCTGGAACACCGGCGCCTGGTCCTTGTAGGCCAGGTAATAGTAGATGTGGCCCAGCTCGTGGTAGATCGTGGTCAGCTCTTCCTCCGTGGGCTTGATGCACATCTTCATGCGCACGTCGGTGCCGTCGGTGTTCATCGGCCAGGCGCTGGCGTGGCAGACCACGTCGCGGTCGCGCGGCTGGATCAGCATGGAATGTTCGTAGAACGATTCCGGCAGCGCCGGCATGCCCAGGCCGGTGTAGAAACCTTCGGCCAGCTTGGTCATGCGGGTGGCGATTTCCAGGTCGGCCTGGCGTTCGATTTCCACCTGCTTGGCGGCGGTCAGGTTGCGCATGCCGCCGGCCTTGGCCACCAGGTCGGACAGGATGTCCTGGCGCTGCTTTTCCAGCGCACCGTTGACGTCCAGGCTGCCGACGCCGTCGTAGGGCTGCAGCAGCGGCCAGAGGTTGCCCCAGTCCTGCTGCCACAGGTTGCCGGTGAGGTGGGCGGGGATCATGCCGTTGATCGAACCCTGCTCGCCGTACTTTTCCTCGAGCTTGCCGCGGGTGTAGCACTGCAGCTGTTCGTACAGCGGCTGCACCTGGCCCCAGAGGCGGTCGGCTTCGGCCTGGAAGTCGGCGGCGGGCATGTCGTAGCCGGCGCGCCAGACGTCGCCGGTGTTTTCAAAGCCCATCTCGACCGCGCCTTCGTTGGTCAGCTCGACGAAGCGCTGGTAGTCCTTGCGCATCGGCACGGCGATCGAATGCCAGCCTTCCCAGGCGGCGCGCATCTCGTCGTAGCTGCTGCCGTCGGTGTCGGCGAGGATCTGGCTGACCTGGCCGATGTCCTTGCAGTCTTCGCCGACGCACCACTTGCCCGACCCGTAGGTCGCGCCCATGCGGCTGGCGATCTCGGTCAGTTCCTTCAGCTTCGCCGGGTCGCGCGGGGCGGGCATGGACGAGCTGGTCTTGAGCAGGTGCAGGGCGCGCGCGGTGGCGGCGTCCAGGCCTTGCGTGTCGTAGGCCTTGGCCTGGGCGATGAATTCGTTGTTCTTGGTCAGCCAGCGTTCGTTGGCGGCCGACTCGACGCGCTGGCTGTCGGGGTTGATGTAGGTGGCGCCCAGCCACGCCGCCGAGGTCAGCTCGGGCGTCATCTCTTCGATGGTGGTGTTGACGCGGCCGACGAAGGCGTCGGCGGATTCGGACTTGGCCGCATCGGCCGGCGCGGCGGTCTTGCCGGCGGCGGTTTGGGCGGTGTCGTCATCGGATTTGCTGCAGCCGGCAAGGGCGAGCAGGCCGGCGGAAATGGCGAGCGCCAGCAGGGCGCGGTGGGATTTCACGGGTGTGCTCCAGAGGTTCAGTGGGAAACCACCCCCGAGCCTATCCCTAAATGGGGTCGGAGACCATTTTCAGGCCCCGGGAGGCGAGGAAGGCGCGGGCGTCTTCGGCGTCGTTTTCGAACCAGGCCCGGGCCGAGCCCAGGCGGAAGCTGTAGCCCCAGGCGTCCATGTCGGCCATAAGCCGGTCGCGGCCGACGCCGGGCAGGCGGTCGGCCAGCAGGATCTGCAGGCAGCAGGCGGCGTCTTCCTCGGGCACCGAATCGGTGGCGTCGGTATGCACCCGGGCGCGGCGCTCTGGCGGCATCACGATCAGGTGGCAGGCCTCGTGCAACAGGGAATGCACCGGGGTATCGGCGCGGGCATACACGGTGCAGCCGATCAGCCCGGCCTCGCATTCGCCCCAGTAACTGCCCGGGATGGGCTCGCCGTCGGGCACGGGCGCAAGCACCAGGCCGAATTCCCCGAGCAGCCGGGCCGGGGCCTGCAGGCCGATGTCGGCCAGCCGCAGCACGTCGGCTCCGGAAGCAGCAACGGCACCGGCGGGTGCCGGTGCCGTCGTGGACTCGCCCGTCATGGCGGCGTCAGCCGTTGGCGGCGGCCGGTTTTTCCGGCAGGGCCACGGAGATGTCCAGCAGTTCGCTGTCGCCGTCCTTGTGCAGGTCCACCTTCACCGCGTCGGCGTCGACGTTGATGTACTTGCGGATCACTTCCAGCAACTCGCGCTGCAGCACCGGCAGGTAGTCGGGTGCGTTGCGCAGGCTGCGCTCCTGCTGGATCAGGATCTGCAGGCGATTCTTGGCCGTGCTGGCGGTGTTCTTGTTGCGCTGGGTGAGGAAGTCAAAAAGGCCCATGGCTCAAGCTCCGAACATCTTGGAGAAGAAGCCCTTCTTCTCGACGGTGGTGAATCGCATCGGGCGCTCTTCGCCCAGGATGCGGGCAACGGCGTCGGTGTAGGCCTGGCCGGCCGGCGAGGCCTCGTCCAGGATCACCGGCACGCCGGCGTTGGAGCTTTGCAGCACCTCGGGCGATTCGGGGATGACGCCGACCACTTCAAGGCCCAGGATTTCCTGCACGTCCTTGATCGACAGCATGTCGCCGGCCTCGACGCGGCGCGGGCTGTAGCGGGTAAGCAGCAGGTGTTCCTGCACGCGGCCGCCATCTTCGGCCTTCTTGGTCTTGCTCGAAAGCAGGCCCAGGATGCGGTCGGAGTCGCGCACGGAGCTGACTTCCGGGTTGACCACCACCACCGCGCGGTCGGCGAAGTACATGGCCAGGAACGCACCCTTCTCGATGCCGGCCGGGCTGTCGCAGACGATGAAGTCGAAACCTTCCTCGCCCAGGTCCTTGAGGACCTTTTCGACGCCTTCCTTGGTCAGCGCGTCCTTGTCGCGGGTCTGCGAGGCAGCCAGCACGAACAGGTTCTCGAAGCGCTTGTCCTTGATCAGGGCCTGGCGGAGGCTGGCCTCGCCGTTGACCACGTTGACGAAGTCGTACACCACGCGGCGTTCGCAGCCCATGATCAGGTCCAGGTTGCGCAGGCCGACGTCGAAGTCGATGACGGCGGTCTTCTTGCCGGCCCGGGCCAGGCCACAGGCCAGGCTGGCGCTGGAGGTCGTCTTGCCGACGCCGCCCTTGCCCGAGGTCACCACGATGATTTCAGCCACTAATGTTCTCCGTAACGCGTTTGCGCCCTGGGGGCGTCTGTTGTTGGGGGGTCAGCCGAGCTGTTCGATCCGCAGCTTGTCATGCTCGAGCCATATCTGCACGGGCTTGCCCAGCAGTTCCTTGGGTATTTCCTCGAGCACCTTGTAGTGGCCGGCGACGGCGACCAGTTCGGCATGGAATTCACGGCAGAAGATGCGCGCGGAGGTCACGCCCGAGGCGCCGGCGAGGGCGCGTCCGCGCAGGGCGCCATAAACATGGATCGAGCCATCGGCGATCACCTCGGCGCCGGCGCCGACGGTGGCGCACAGGGTCAGGTCGCGGTCCTGGGCGTAAACCTGCTGGCCTGAACGCACCGGGTGCAGGTGCACCAGGCCGGGTTCGGCCCGGGTGGCCGGGGCTTCCGGGACCGGCGCGGCGGCGGCTTCCGCGGCCCGGGCGGCCGGGGCCGGGGCCGGGGCCGGCGAGGGGGCCGCGGGCAGTTCGCCGTCGCGTTCGTAGGCGGCGCGGAACTTGGCCAGCAGGGGCAGGCCCACGTCCTGGCTCAGGGCCTCCACGGCGCTGGTGCCGTAGGCCAGGGCCACCGGCAGCACGCCGGCGCCGCGCAGGGCGTCAAGCAGGGCGCGGGTCTGGCCGGCGTCGGGGCACTGGCTGAGGCCGCCGAAATCCACCACCACCGCGGCGCGGGCGAAAAGCTTGGGCGCGCGCCGGACACGGTCGGCCATTTCTTCGGCCAGTCGCTGGGGGTCGAGGGTGCGCACGCGCAGGTTGGCGATGCCCACCTGGCCGAACTTGAGCTCACCGGCCTGTTCGTAATCGGGATTGGCCGCCATCTCAGGTTCCCGTCGCCAGGACCGGCCGGCGGCCGGGCAGGGTTCGGGACTGCAGCCAGGGCACGTCGGGCAGGCGCCCGCCGTAGGTCTCGGCCACGAAGGGGTAGCTGCACATTTCCTTGAGCAGCATCGAGGCACGGATGCCGTTGGCCGACATCACGTTCTGGCCGACCTCGCGGAAGCCGAAATGGCCGTGGAACAGCAGCGCCGGGTCGTTGCCGGACTGCAGGAACACCTCGCAGGCCAGCAGCGGCCGGCGCACTTCGGCGAAGCTTTGGACGTCGGCGTAGAAGGCGCGGCCGCGGCCGCCGCCCCGGCGGGGCCGGGCGATGACGATGCGGTCGATGTAGAGGAAGTCCGGGTAGCGCTCCCGGAACCACTGGAAATTGGGACTCTCGTGCGGCGCGTCCGGGCCCAGGGCAACCAGGAAACCCGACACCAGGCCGTCCTGTTCGACGACCCGGAAATATTCGGCGTGTTCCCAGAAGAAGCGAGCCTTGGCCAGGTCCATCGGCAGGATGGACGGGCCGGCGGCGTTGTTCACGGCTACGACGGAATCCAGCTCGTGCTCGCGCACGTCGCGGATGGTGATCGGCATTGGACTACGAACTCCGATGGCGTTGGGGCCGCCAGGGGGGCGGACGATCGGGGCGGGATTATCGCACGGGTGCCCCGCCGGCGGGGCGGGAGGGGCCACATGACTTCCGGGGGCGTGCACGGCCGCAAGACCGCCGTAAGATGCCCCGATGCTGAACCGACTCACCCATACCCAGCTGCTGCGCTACGCCGGCCTGTTCACCTGGTTCGTGCTGGGCATTCCGCTGGTGGTGTTCACCTGGTACCTGGGCGCCGACGACGGCGATGCTGCCCAGGGCCCGGCCCCGCGCGCCGCGGTGGCGGTGTCGGCCTACCTGGCCTTCGGCCTGATCTACTGGAAAGTCACCCATTCCCTGGGTTTCCGCCAGCAGCGGCTGGGCGACCTGCTGCTGCTGGCGGCGCTGACGCTCTCGGCCATCCTGGTAAGCGCCGAAACCGGCACCGGCATGGGCGCGATCCTGATGATGATCATCGCCGGCGTCATCCCCTGGCTGGTGAACATCAAGGTGGGCGTGGTCTGGTTGATGCTCCAGCACGCGGCGCTGATCCCCGTGTTCAGCCGCATGGAGGGCTACACGCCGGGTCTGGCGGTGATGCAGGCGCTTACTTATGTCGGCTATTCCAGCTTCGCCATGGTGATCGGCCTGATCGCCATGCAGCAGGCCCAGGCCCGCGAAGAGCAGCGCCGCCTGAACGCCGAACTGCGCGCCACCCGGGCCCTGCTGGCCGAAAGCTCGCGCATGAGCGAACGCGTGCGCATCTCCCGCGAACTGCACGACCTGCTGGGCCATCACCTGACCGCCCTGAGCCTGAACCTGGAAGTGGCCGGCCACCTGACCGTAGGCAAGGCCCAGGAACACGTGCGCCAGAGCCACACCCTGGCCAAGCTGCTGCTCACCGACGTGCGCGAGGCGGTGAACGAGATGCGCCACGACGGCGCCGTCGACCTCAGCGGCGCCGTGCGCACCCTGGCCGAAGGCGTGCCGGCCCTGGACATCCGGCTGGACATGCCCGACCCGCTGCTGGTCGAGGATCCCGAATACGCGCACGTCATGCTGCGCTGCGCCCAGGAAATCATCACCAACGCCGTGCGCCATGCCGGCGCGTCCACGCTTTGGCTTACCCTTAGCCGCGACGCCCGCGGGCTGCGCATCCAGGCCCGGGACGACGGAACCGGCGCCGAAACGCTGGCGCCGGGCAACGGCCTGCGCGGCATGCGCGAGCGCCTGGCCAGCTGCGGCGGCCAGGTGGATATCATCACCGGGCGCGGCAAGGGGTTCGCGCTCGACATCCGACTTCCCCTGGAGAAACCCGCATGATCCGCGTGTGCCTAGTCGACGACCAGACCCTGGTGCGCCAGGGCGTGAAGTCCCTGCTTGAACTGGCCGACAACATCGAAGTCGTGGCCGAGGCCGGCGACGGCCGCCAGGCGGTGGAGCTGATTCCCGAAATCAAGCCCGACGTCGTGCTGATGGACATGCGCATGCCGGTGATGTCGGGCCTGGAGGCCCTGCAGGCCCTGGGCGCCAAGGGCGAACTGCCACCGACGATCATCCTGACCACCTTCGACGACGACCAGCTGGTGCTGGCCGGCATCCGCGCCGGTGCCCGCGGCTACCTGCTCAAGGACGTGTCGCTCGACCAGCTGGTATCGGCCATCCAGACGGTGGCGGATGGCGGCTCTCTGGTTCAGCCGGCGGTCACCCAGCGCCTGCTGTCCGGCCTGGAAGGCCTGCAGAACGAGTTCGTCAGCCTCGACCAGCCCGATCCGCTCACCGATCGGGAAACCGAGATCCTGAGGCTGATGGCCGGTGGTTTCTCCAACAAGGAAATCGCCAACTCGCTGGGCGTGGCCGAGGGCACCGTGAAGAACCACGTCTCCAACATCCTGTCCAAGCTGGGCGTGCGCGACCGCACCCGCGCTGTGCTCAAGGCCTTCGAACTCAAGCTGGTGTAGGCCGGCACGGGCCGCCGCGGCGGCCTTGTCGCGCCCGTAACGAAAACCCCCTGCCGGGGGCCGTCCTGACCTGATATCCTCTCCCGTTCCTGCGGCCGGGCACGTCTTCCGGCTGGGGGCCGTTCCTGGAGAATTCCCGAATGACCCGAGTTATCGAGTGGCTTATTTCCCTGCTGATCGTCGCCGCGCTGTTCGTCGTGATCGCATTGTTCCTGCCGGCGACGCGCACGGTGTCCCACTCCGTGGAGACCAACCGTCCGATGTCGACCGTGAACGACATCCTGTCCAGCTACACCCGTTTTGCTGACTGGAACGCCCTGGTCAACCACGACCCGCGCATGAAGCTGGACATTACCGGCCCCGAATCGGGCGTCGGCGCCAAGCTGTCCTTCCACTCCAACGACGCCACGGTCGGCGAGGGCAGCTGGGAACTGGTCGAGTTCGAGCCGGGCCGCAAGATCGTCTATGCCCTCGACACCCCGGGTCGCGGCTCCAACAAGACCATGACCTTCGACTTCGAGCGCACCGGCCAGCGCAAGCAGAACGTCAAGATCACCCAGACCTTCGACGTCGACTATGGCTACGACCTGATCGGTCGTTACGCCGGCCTGTACGTCACCGACAACGTCGGCGAAGACATGAAGCTCGGCCTGGGCAAGTTCAGCAACCTGATCGCCACGATCCCGCGCTTCGACTACAGCCAGCACGACGCCGAGTTCGCCTTCGTCGACCTGCCGGCGCAGAACGTGCTGTCGGCCACCGCCACGGCCAAGCGCGCCAACGACGACATCGCCGTGGCCATGACCAACCAGCTCAAGTGGATCGAGCAGGTCATGGAAGAAAACGAGCTCGAGTCCGCCGGCCCGCTGCGCATCGTCACCAACGAGTTCGGCTCCGACGCCTACGGCTTCGACGTGGTGATGCCGGTCCGCCCGGAAGGCTCCGGCCCGGCCGGCGAGCAAGACGCCAGCGAAGAAGGCGATGACGTCGCCGCTGCCGACGGCGAAGAGGCTGCCGAAGGCAACGGGGCCGCCGCCGAGGGCGCCGACGCCGAGGAGCGCATCGCCAAGATCTCCCAGGAGCGCGTGCAGCTCGACGACCCGTTCGACGCCGGCGCCATGCCCGAAGTGCTGGACATCGAGATCAAGCCCGGCCGCAACAACACCGCCAACCCGGTGGTTTACCTGCAGGTCCCGGCCCATCGCGCGGTCACCACCACCTACGTGGGTCCGGCGCCGGCGCTGCCGCGCGTGCGCGACCTGATCCGTGCCTGGGCGATGGTGCGCGGCGCCGAAACCGCCGACCGTCCCTACGAGGACTACCGCATCAAGATCGAGGACATGCTGTCCGACACCGCCGAATTCCAGGCCTACTGGCCGGTGAAGGTCGGCAATGAGATGCCGGGTGCCGCGGTGCAGCTGGTGCCCGAGCCGGTCGCGGAGGGCAAAGGCAGCCCGCCGCCGGGCGAAGAGGGCGACGCCGGGGAAGAAGACGCCCCGGCCGACGCGGAAGAAACCGAGTCCGCCGAGTAATGAAACACGCAGGGCGGGCCAGATGGCCCGCCCTGTCGTTTGTGGAGACAACGAGAACCCAGACCCGATGATCGAAGCCAATGCCCTGCACAAACGCTACGGCCGCCTGCTGGCCGTGGACGGCATCAGTTTCAAGGTCGAACCCGGCGAAGTGCTGGGATTCCTGGGCCCCAACGGGGCCGGCAAGTCCACCACCATGAAGATGATCGCGGGGTTCCTGGCGCCCAGCGCCGGTACCGCCCGCGTCTGTGGCCACGACGTGCAGACGGCGCCGATGGCCGCGCGCCGGGCGCTGGGCTACCTGCCCGAAGGGGCACCGGGCTACGGCGAGATGGGCCCGCTGGCGTTCCTGGGCTTCATCGCCGACGTGCGCGGGCTGCGCGGCGACGTCCGCCGCAGCCGCCTCGATGCGGTCATCGGTCGCCTGGCCCTGCAGGGCGTGCTGCACCAGCCCATCGACACCCTGTCCAAGGGCTTCAAGCGTCGCGTCGGCCTGGCCGCCGCGATCCTGCACGACCCGCCGGCCCTGGTGCTGGACGAACCCACCGACGGCCTGGACCCCAACCAGAAGCACGAAGTGCGCAGCCTCATCCGCGAACTCGCCCGCGACCGCACGGTGCTGCTGTCCACCCACATCCTCGAGGAAGTCGAGGCGGTGTGCAGCCGCGCGATGGTCGTCGCCCGCGGCAAGGTGCTGGCCGACGCCACGCCGGCCGAACTGCTGGCGCGGTCGCGCTACCAGGGTGCGGTGTCGCTGCTGGCGGCCGACAGCATCGCCGCGCGCGCGGCGCTCGACGGCATGCCGGGCGTCAGCGGCTTCCACCAGGAAAGCAGCGACGGCCGGCTCTATGTCTTCCCGCAGGGCCGGCCGGTGTCCACCGATGCGGTGGCTGAACGCCTGCGCCAGCGCGGCGTCGAGCACAGCGGCCTGCAGACCGAACGGGGGCGCCTGGACGAAGTCTTCCGTCGCATCACCACCCAGGAGGAGCAGGCATGAGCGGCGTCTGGCCGGTGCTGCGCCGCGAGTTCGGCGCCTATTTCGCCACGCCGCTGGCGGCGGTGTTCCTGGTCATCTTCCTGGTGCTGTCGGGGGCCTTCAGCTTCTACCTGGGCAATTTCTACGAAACCGGGCAGGCCGACCTGCAGGCCTTCTTCAGTTTCCATCCCTGGCTGTACCTGCTGCTGGCGCCGGCGGTGGCCATGCGACTGTGGGCCGAAGAACGAAAGGCTGGCACCCTGGAGCTGCTGCTGACCCTGCCGCTGACGGTCTGGCAGGCGGTGCTGGGCAAGTTCCTGGCGGCCTGGGCCTTCCTGGGCCTGGCGCTGGCGCTGACCTTCCCGATGTGGGTCACCGTGGCCTGGCTGGGCGAACCCGACCATGGCCTCATCGTCGCCAGCTACCTGGGCAGCTGGCTGATGGCCGGCGCCTTCCTGGCCGTGGGCGGGGCGCTTTCCGCGGCCACACGCAGCCAGGTGGTGGCCTTCATCCTCACCGTGGTGGTGTGCCTGCTGTTCCTGCTGGCGGGCTTCCCGATGGCGCTGGACATGGTGCGCGGCTGGGCGCCGCAGCCGCTGGTGGACGCCTTCGCCGGCCTTAGTTTCCTCACCCACTTCCAGGCCATCACCCGCGGCGTGCTCGACCTGCGCGACGTGGTGTTCTTCGTGCTGTGCATCGCCGCCTGGCTGTGGGCGACGGTGCTGGTGATCGACATGAAGAAGGCCGACTGAACGCCATGAAGATGTTCAACCGACGTTCCGCCCCCCTGTTCGCCCTGGCGCTGCTGGCGCTGGCCTTCGTGGCGCTGGTGTCGCTTTCCACCCTGGCCCTGCGCGGCGCCCGCGTCGACCTCACCGAACAAGGCCTTTACACCCTGTCCGACGGCACCCTGCGCATCCTGGCGAACGTGCAGGACCCGGTCACGCTGAAGCTGTATTACTCCGAACACGCCACCGGCGAACTGCAGCAGTTCCGCAGCTACGCCACCCGCGTGCGCGAGCTGCTGGAGGAAATCGCCGCGCGTTCGGACGGCCGGGTCAGCCTGGAAGTGATCGACCCCGAGCCCTTCTCCGAAGCCGAGGACCAGGCCGCCGCTTACGGGCTGCAGGCCATCCCGCTGGGCAGCACCGGCAACAAGCTCTATTTCGGCCTGGTCGGCAGCAACAGCACCGACGGCGAGTCGCTGATGCCCTTCATCCAGCCCGACAAGGAAGCCTTCCTGGAATACGACGTGGCCAAGCTGGTCAGTTCGCTGGGCAGCGCCGACCGACCGGTGGTGGCGATGATCAGCGGCCTGCCCACCGGTCCGCGCATGGACCCCAGCGGGCGCCCGGAGCCGGGCTGGGTGATCGACCGCCAGCTGCGCGAGTTGTTCGAGCTGCGCCGTCACCAGGGCATGCCCGCGGACATCGCCGACGACGTCGACCTGCTGCTGCTGGTGCATCCCAAGGACGTGCCCGAACACACCCTGCTGGCGATCGACCAGTTCGTGCTGCGCGGTGGCCGCCTGCTGGCCTTCCTGGACCCGGACGCCGAGGCCGACCAGAGCGGCATCAACCCGCTCGACCCGCTGTCCGCGGCGGTGCCGCAGGCCTCGCACCTGGGGCCGCTGTTCCAGGCCTGGGGCATCAATTTCGACCCGGAACGCGTGGTGCTCGACGAACGCCATGCCCTGCAGGTGCAGCCCGACCCGAATGGTCCGCCGGTGCGCCACCTGGCCGTGCTGGGCCTGGGCGCGGAGGTCCTGAACCAGGACGACGTCGTGTCCGCCGAGCTCGAGACCCTGCACTTTTCCACCGTGGGCGCCCTGGGCCTGGCGCGTGAATCGAGCCTGGCGATGGAGCCGCTGGCCCAGACCTCGCGCCGCGCCGCCCTGGCCGACGTGGTGGCCGTGCGCGAGGCCGTGTCCGACCCCGATTCGCTACGCGAAGGCTTCAAGCCCGGCGCCGAACCGCTGGTGCTGGCGGCCCGCTTCACCGGCGGGCTCAAGACCGCGTTTCCCGACCGCGTGGGCGAGCCAGGCCACCTGGCCGAAAGCGACGGCCCGGTCAACATGATCGTCGTCGCCGACACCGACGTGCTGACCGACCGGCTCTGGGTGCAGGTGAACGATTTCCTGGGCCAGCCGGTCTACAACGCCTTCGCCAACAACGGCGATTTCGTCTTCAACGCGGTCGACAACCTGGTCGGCAACGCCGACCTGATCGCCGTGCGCACGCGGGCGCCTTCCGCCCGGCCCTTCAGCCGGGTCGAACGCATCCGCCGCGGCGCCGAAGAACGCTACCGCGCCACCGAACAGCGCCTGCAGCAGCAGCTTGACGACCTGGAGCTGCAGCTCGGCGCCCTGCAGCAGCCCGGCGCGGAAGGACAGGCGCAGGCGATCAGCCCGGCCCAGCAGGCACAGATCCTGCGCTACCAGGAAGACCGCCTGCGCATGCGCAAGGAGCTGCGCGAAGTGCAGCACCGCCTCAACGCCGACATCGACGCCCTGGGCGACCGGCTCAAGCTGATCAACATCCTGGGCATGCCCGCGCTGGTGGTGCTGGTGGCCCTGCTGGTCGCCTGGCGCCGCTGGTCGCGCCGGCGGGCCGCGGAGTCCTGAGCCATGCGCACGCGCTCGCTGGTGCTTCTGGCGGTGGTGGCCCTGGGGCTGGCGGCATTGGCCACCTGGGCCCTGCTGCAGCGCGCCGCCGTCGCGCCCGCCAGTAGCGGCGAGGCCTTGCCGGGTTTTGCCGCCCGCATTGAAAGCCTGCAGCGGGTCGAGGTGCGCGGCGCGGGTGACCGCCTGCTGGTGTCGCTGGTGCGCCGCGACGAGGCCTGGGAGGTGGAACAGCACCCCGGCTGGCCGGCCAACCAGCGCGAAATCAGCCGGGCGCTGTTCCGGCTGGGCGAAGCCCGCCGCATCGAAGCCAAGACCGACCAGCCCGCGCTGCACGCGCGCCTGGGCGTCGAAGACGTCAGCCAGGCCGACGCCAAGGGCGCCGAACTGCGCTTTGAAGGTGGCGGCGACCCCCTGGGGCTGGTGGTGGGTCGCAACCATCCCGGGCTCGGCGGCAGCTACGTGCGGGTCGCGGGCGAAGACGCCTCCTGGCTGATAGACGCCGACCTCAGTCCGGCGCGCGACCCGGTGGCCTGGCTCGACCGGCGCCTGCTGGACCTGCCGCTGGCGCGCACCGAACGCGTGCGCATCAGCCCGGCCTCGGGCCGCGACTTCAGCCTGGAGCGCGACGGTGACTCCTTCGTCGTGCGTGGCGCGCCCGCGGGCGGCAGCCTCGACGCCCAGGCCACGGCCACCGCGGCCGTGCCCGAACAACTGGCGCTCGACGGCCTGGCGCAGGACGACGGCCACGAAGCCAGCCTGCGCCACGTCTACGAAACCGTGGACGGCCTGCGCCTGGAAATCGCCAGCTGGCAGGATGAGGCCGGTACCTGGGCACGCCTGTCGCTGGACCTGGACGAAGACGCCGCCACCGCCTGGTTCGACCAGGCCGGCGAAGACGCCGAGCCATCGGCCGAACGCCTGGCGCGGCTGCGCGGGCAGGTGCAGGCGTGGCAGGGTCGCTTCGAGGGACGCAAGTTCCTGCTGCCGTCGCACAAGGCGGCCAACCTGCTCAAGTCGCGCGCCGACCACCTGGTCCCGCGCTGATGCCGGGCCTGCCGCGCCTGTTCGCCGCCTTCGGGGCCCTGGCCTGTGGCCTGGCGGTGGCGCTGGGCGCTTACGCCAGCCATGGCCTGGAAGGCGAGGCGGCCGGCCGGGCCGGCCTGGCGGCCCTGTTCGCCTTCGGCCACGGCCTGGCCCTGCAGCTGCTGGTGCGCGAGGCCAGCGGCCGCCTGCGGCTGGCGGCTGCTGGCGCGATGCTGGCGGGCCTGCTGCTGTTCGCCGGCAGCCTGTGCGGGGCGGTTTTCCTGGGCTGGCCAACGCGGCTGGCACCCGCCGGCGGATTGCTGCTGATCGCCAGCTGGCTGATGTTCGCCGTCGACACGCTCCGGCGCTGAGCCCCGACCCCATGGCCCGCTACCGCCGCGGATTCGACCTGGACCTCGCCGCGGCGCACCTGCGCCGGCGCGACCGCAAGCTGGCGCGCTGGATCGACCGCATCGGGCCACTGGACGTGGGCGAACGCTGGCGCCGGCGCTTCGACCCCACCGACGCCCTGGCCCGCGCCATCCTCTACCAGCAGCTTTCGGGCAAGGCCGCGGCGACCATCGTCGGCCGCGTCGAGGCGGCGATCGGCGCCCGCAGGCTGCACGCCGACACGCTGGCCCGCATCGACGACGCCGGCCTGCGCGCCTGCGGCGTGTCGGGCAACAAGACCCTGGCCCTGCGCGACCTGGCCGCGCGGTCGGCCGCCGGCGAAGTGCCCACGACCACCGAAATGGCCCGCCTGCATGAAGACCAGATCATTGAACGCCTGACCGCCGTGCGCGGCATCGGCCGCTGGACGGTGGAGATGATGCTGATGTTCCAGCTCGGCCGGCCCGACGTGCTGCCGGTCGACGACCTGGGCGTGCGCAAGGGCGCGCAGCTGCTCGACAAGCTCGACGACATGCCGCGGCCGAAGGTCCTGGCCGAACGCGGCGAAGCCTGGGGGCCTTACCGCACCCTGGCGGCGCTGTACCTGTGGCGCATCGCCGACTTCGCCGCGCCGGAAAAGGCGCCGGTCAAGCGTTCGCAGGACTAGCGTCGTCCGGCGCCGCCGGGCGCCAGCACCAGTGCCAGGGTTCGTAGCTGATGCCGTGCGGATTGCCGCGCGGGTAGCTCATGCGGAACCCAAAGTCGCCGGCCCGCTCGCGCAGCCAGGCGAAGGCCGGCGTCGCCTCGAAACTTTCTTCGGCCGGGGGCTCGCCCGGCGTGCCGATGTCCATGGCCAGGCCGCCGTGGTGTTCGCTGTAACCCGGGGCGGCGTTCACGGCCAGGATCTCGGGCATGGTCTGCCCGCGCGCCAGCTTCCGCTCGAAGATGCCCAGTTGGTAGGCGTGGCTGCGATAGCCGGAAATGGCGTCGAGCACGATGCCGTCGGCCCGCGCCGCGCGCTGCATCCGGCGCCAGGCGCGCGCGGCCGGTTCACGCAGCCACAGCGGGCGCCGGAAGCGGTCGAAGCCGGCGAATTCGAGTCGCGATGGTTCGGGCACCAGGGCCAGGCCGGTGTCCTCGCCGTAGGACGCGTCCAGGCCCAGCGCGGCCAGGCGATCTTCCAGGCCGGCGAGCGGCAGCGGCGGCCCCCCGGGCGTGCCGGCGGCCTCGATCGCGGCGACGGCGTCGCCGATGCCGGGTTCGCGGGCCAGCCCGTGCCGGAGCGCGTGCAGGCGCTGGCCGTCGTAGGTGGCCAGGAATCGTCCGTCGGATTTGCGCCGCAGGCACCACGTCGCCAGGGCCAGGGCCCGGGCGTCGGCGTTGGCGCGCGCACGCGGCCGTAGCAGCCGCGCGGGCAGGGCTTCGACGTGGGGGCTGTTGACCAGGTGCCAGTCCAGGGCGTGCATGCGTGGAGCTTAGCGCGTCAGGCGGCAGCGCGGCGCAGGATGTCCAGCACCGCTTTCGGGTGTTCGAAGCTCAGCAGCCAGACCCGGCCGTCGGCGTGCGGCAGCGCCAGCACCTTCGAAACGTCGGTGACCAGGCAAAAGGCCTTGCGCCGGTCGCGCAGCATGAAGTGCCCGGCCCAGTAGCCCGGCAGCCCGAAGCCATTGGTCTTGAGCAGTGGCTTGAATTCGCCGTGTTCGCGCGTGTCCACCACCCGGGCCTGGTCGAGCCGGAAATCCGCCAGCGGCGACTGCCGGCTGTAATAGGTGGCCTTCACCCGCAGCTGCTTGCCGTCGAAGGCGACCTGGCGCCGCCACATCGGCAGCAGCAAGGCCAGGATGACCAGCGCCACCAGCGCCTGCATCGCCAGGATCAGTACGGCCTTGTCGCCTTCCGCGCGGGCGAAGCTGATGGCGAGGACCGCCGCGGTCGCCGGCACCAGGGTGCCCAGGACCACGGCGAACCAGATCGCCGCCTTGCCGATCGGGGGCAGCGCGAAGTTGCGGAACATGTCAGTCATCGCCGTTCTCTTCGGGTTTCTTCAGGCGGCCCTGCTTGCGCAGGGCTTCACGCAGGACGTATTCAATCTGGGCGTTCACCGAGCGCAGTTCGTCGTCGGCCCAGCGCTGGACGGCGTCCAGCACCTTGGTGTTGATGCGCAGCGGGTAGGCTTTTTTTTCCGCCAAGACCCCGGCCTCAGTACACGCTGCCGGCGTTCACCACCGGCTGGGTGCCGCGTTCGGCGCACAGCACCACCAGCAGGTTGGACACCATCTGCGCGCGGCGTTCGGGATCGAGTTCGACCACGTTGCGGGCCGACAGTTGTTCGAGCGCCATCTCGACCATGCTCACCGCGCCTTCGACGATGCGGGTGCGGGCGGCGATGATCGCGCTGGCCTGCTGGCGCTGCAGCATGGCCTGGGCGATTTCCGGCGCGTAGGCCAGGTGGCTGATGCGCGCTTCGATGACGTGCACGCCGGCCTGGGCCAGGCGGTCCTGGATTTCATCGGTGAGGTGCTTGGAAATCTCGGTGGCGTGGCTGCGCAGGGCGATGGTGCCGTCTTCGTGCTGGTCGTAGGGGTAGGACGTGGCCATGGCGCGCAGCGCGGCCTCGGACTGGATGTGCACGAAGCTTTCGTAGTCGTCCACGTTGTAGACGGCTTCGGCCGAATCCACGACCTGCCAGACGATCACCGAGGCGATTTCGATCGGGCTGCCGTCGAGTTCATTGACCTTGAGCTTGCCCGACTCGAAGTTGCGCACGCGCAGGCTGACCTTCTTGGCCGAGAAGAACGGGTTGTTCCAGCGCAGGCCCTGGTCCTTGACGGTGCCCACGTACTTGCCGAACAGGCTAAGCACGGCGGCCTGGTTGGGTTCGACCATGTAGAAGCCACCCAGGGACACGCAGACGGCCAGCGTGATCAACAGGCTCAGGATCTGGGCCATGCCGCTTGCGCCGGTGCTGCCCGGCAGGTTCTGGACGAACAGGAACAGGGCGAAGCCAGCGGCAAGCAGCAAGACCAGCAGCGCCGGGATGCCGGGGAAGGAGCGGATGGGCTGTTCTTTCATGACGGGCCTCCTGGGGAATGGGAGGATGATATCAATCTGATATCAAAAGTCATCCCCCGGAAGTCATGGCCCCGGCTTTCCCGAAACAAGCCAATAAAATCAACGACCTGGCTAGCGGATCAGTCGGTAGCGCAGGAATGGCGAGGGCAGCTGTTCGCTGCCGATGACCATTTCCGTGCCGGCCGGGTCGAAGGCCAGGGCCTCGGCCTGGGGCAGCCAGGGCAGCAACAGGTGCGGCATCTTGTTGTTTTGGTCCAGGACCTCGCGCCAGTCGCCGCCGCGCGGGCGGATAAGAAAATGCACCGACTGGTAGTTCAGCACCGCCAGCACCCGGCCGTTGGGGCTCAGGTCGGCGGCGGTCACCTGGGATCGGTAGCGGCCGTAGACGGGGTTTTCGGCCAGGGTGCCGGCGTCGGGCTGTTCGATGCCGGGCAGGGTGCCCAGGCGTTCGGCCACCACCGGGTCGCGGCCCGGGCGCAGGGGCACGCGGAACAGTTCCGCCGGCACGCGCTTTTTCGACACCAGCAGCACCTCGCCGGCGACCGGGTCCACCGCCGCGGCCTCGCAGTCGCGGGCGCCGTCGGGCCAGGTGAAGCGGATGGTCCAGGCCAGCAGCGCCGGCTGGCCGAGATCGCGGGGCTGTTCGAGCACGTAGAGCTGCAGCTCGCGGCGCAGGCCGCCATTGTCGCCGACGTCGGCGATCAGCAGGTAGTCGCCCCCCTCGAAGCGGAAGCTGGCCAGGTCTTCCCAGTCGCGGTTGGGTACGCCCGGCGTGTCCACGCTGCCCTGGAAGCGGCCATTGCCGTCCACCAGGTGCAGCTGCGCCGGGCTGCCGCTGTCGTTGATGACCCAGTAGTGGCCGGGGAAATGGGTGGCCGCGGCCAGGCCGCTGATTTCCCCGATGGCGCGGTGCGTCACCAGGCCGCCTATTTCAGGCTCGCTCCAGCGCGCGGCCTGGGCCGGGGCGGCGGCAAGCAGCAGGGCGGACGGCAGCAGGGCGGCAAGGGCGTGGGGAAGAAGAAAGCGGGTCATGTCGGATCGTCAGGCTAGGGCCCGAGCATGACAGAAAGCACCCAGGGCGGGCGACGCGGTCCACGCCGCTACAATGGCGGCCCACCCGCCTGTTCAAACGCCGCCATGTCCAACCCGTCGTCCGTCACCCTGGGCACGCCGCTGTCCGCTTCCGCCCGCCGCGTCCTGCTTCTTGGCTCGGGCGAGCTGGGCAAGGAAGTGGCCATCGAACTGCAGCGCTTCGGCGTCGAGGTGATCGCCGCCGACCGTTACGCCGATGCGCCGGCCATGCAGGTCGCGCATCGCGCGCACACCCTGAACATGCTCGACCCGGCGGCGCTGCGTGACCTGATCGCGCATGAACGGCCCGACCTGGTGGTGCCCGAGATCGAAGCCATCCACACGCCGACCCTGGTCGAACTCGAAGCCGACAAGGGCCTGCACGTGGTGCCGACCGCGCGCGCCGCGCGACTGACCATGGACCGCGAGGGCATCCGGCGCCTGGCGGCCGAAACCCTGGGCCTGCCGACGTCGCCCTATCGCTTCGTGGACACCGAGGCCGAATACCTCCAGGCCGTGGCGGCCATCGGCCTGCCCTGCGTGGTGAAGCCGCTGATGTCCTCGTCGGGCAAGGGCCAGAGCACCGTGCGCGGCGAGGCCGATGTCGCCAGGGCCTGGGCCTACGCCCAGTCCGGCGGCCGGGCCGGGCAGGGCCGCTGCATCGTCGAGGGTTTCGTGGATTTCGACTATGAAATCACCCTGCTGACCGTGCGCCACCGCGACGGAACTTCTTTCTGCGATCCCATCGGCCACCTGCAGGTGGATGGCGACTACCGCGAAAGCTGGATGCCGCAGCCGATGTCGGACGCCGCGCTGGCGCGTTCGCGCGACATCGCCCGGGCGATCACCGACGACCTGGGAGGCTGGGGCCTGTTTGGCGTCGAGTTGTTCGTGAAGGGCGACGAGGTGTGGTTCAGCGAAGTTTCGCCGCGCCCGCACGACACCGGGCTGGTGACCCTGGTGTCGCAGGAGCTGAGCGAATTCGCGCTTCACGCCCGCGCCATCCTCGGCCTGCCCATTCCCACGATCCGCAGCCTGGGTGCCTCGGCGTCCTGCGCGGTGCTGGCCACCGGCCACGGCGTGCCGGAGTTCGGCAACGTCGATGCCGCGCTGGCCGAAGCCGACACCCAGCTGCGCCTGTTCGGAAAGCCGCGCGTGGAAGGCCACCGACGCGTCGCCGTCACCCTGGCCCGGGACACCGACGTCGAAGCCGCGCGCGCCAAGGCGCGGCGGGCCGCCGGGGCGCTGCAGGTCACGCTGAATCCGATCCCTTAGGAGTGCCTGAAGGCGCCGCTACAAGTGCGGGTTGACCAGGTCCACCCACACCATCCGGTGGTCCGTCGCGTCCAGCCAATCGGCGCCGGGTTGCCCGGGCGCCGGCCAGAACACGCCGCTGCCGGTCACGCTGAAACCGACCGAAGGCAGCACGTAGTCCACCCGGAAATTGCCGCTGCGCGGACCGAACTGCGCGGTGTCGTGCGCCGGCGAAGAATGCTGGTCGGCGTCGGCGGCACTGCCACCGACGGCGGCCACGGCGCCTTCACTGCGAGGCGTGGCATGGCGCAGCACGCGCGGGTGTTCGAGCAGCAGCTGGATCGTGCCCGGCAGGCTGCTGCCGTCGGCCGGGTCGGCGTTGTAGTCGCCGGCGATGACGAACCGTTCGCCTTCAGGCAGGCCACCGCAGCGCTGCCGGTCGTCGCACAGCCAGGGCTTCTCGCCCGGGGAAACATACTCCGCCCACAGCCGGATCTCGTCGTGGTTGCGGGCGGCGTTGCGGCGCTCGGGGCCATCGAACACCGGCGGTGTCGGGTGCGCGGCCAGCAGGTGCACGGTGCCCAGCGGGGTAAGCACGGGCAGGTCCCAGTGTGACTTCGAGCTCAGCCGAAGCTGCTGCCAGGTTTCCTCGGGGTACCAGGGGCCGCCCGTGGCCGGGTCCCTGGGCGCCAGGGCGCCCGGCATCGCGGCCCAGCGCAGCAGCCGGAAGCTCCGCGCCGCGTCGGTATCGATCGGGTAGCGCGACAGCACCAGCATGCCGTACTGGCCCGGGTGCAGTCCGTAGCCCCAGGCGTCGTTGCCGCGTTCGCGACCCTGCGTGGCGACGCGGCCGTTGAGGTCGAGGTCCAGGCCGCTGGGTTCGCCGGTATTGACCGGGGCCAGGTAGTGGTAGGGGTAGGTGATGGCTTCCTGGCCGTGCTGCCCGACGCCCAGGTAGTCGCGCATGAACAGCGCCGCGGCCGCGCCTTCGGGGTCGTAGTCGAATTCGTTGATCAGCAGCACGTCCGGGCGCTGGCGCTGGATCACCGCGGCGATCTTGCGCGCGTCCGGGTCGCCGGCCTGCAGCCGCGCCAGCAGGCCGCCGGCCTGTTCGGTGTAAAGCGAGGCATTGAAGGTGGCGAACCGCAGGCTCATCGCGTGGTCGGCCGTCGCGACGGGAGCATTCGCCCGGCAGGCCGCCAGGACGAACAGGGACAGGGCCAGCAGGCCGGAACGGAGGGCAGGGCGCATGGGGCGCGATTGTGCCCGATGGACGTGACGCCGTCGCTCATTCCGGGTCCGGCATGCTTCGCCAGCGGGGCCCGTCGAGGTATTCCAGCGGCCGGTAGGCGCGCTTGTAGGCCATCTTGCGGTGGCCGTCGATCCAGAAACCCAGGTAGACATAGCCGCGGGCCTCGCGCCGGGCGCGGTCTATCTGGGCCAGGATCGCGTAGGTGCCCAGGCTGCGCGCGGCCAGCGCGGGGTCGAAGAAGGTGTAGACCGCCGACAGCCCGTCCGGAAGGACGTCGGTGACGGCCAGGGCGACCAGCCGGCCGTCGAGCCGGAATTCCATGAACTCGGTCGGACTCCAGCGGCAGGCCAGGAAGGCGTCGAAATTCTCCGGCGCCGGGTCGTCCATGCCGCCGCCGGCGTGGCGGGTGTCGAGGTAGAGCCGGTAGAGCCCGAAGTTTTCCTCGGTGCGCTCGGGCGGCGCCGTCGTCACCACCAGGTCGGCATTGCGGGCCTGGCAGCGCTTCTGGGCGCGGTTGGGTTCGAAGCGTTCGGCGGGGATGCGCACCGAGATGCAGGCCCGGCAGCCGGCGCAGTAGGGCCGGTAGACGTGGCCACCGCTACGGCGGAAACCCATCGCCAGCGCCTGGCCATACACCGACGGCAGGTGCGGGTCGGTCGGATCGATGATCAGGTCGCGCGCCAGCCGGTCCGGCCAGTAGCCGCAGGGATGCTCCAGGCTCTGGAACAGGCGGATCGCATGCTGGCCGCTACTGCGCATCGCCCAAGTCTATCCCAAGCAAAATGGGGTCATCGGACGACGCGGCCGAGGCGCTGGCCGACGCGGGTTTGGGTTTCGGTGGCGAAGCTGTCGAGTTCGACGGCGTCGCGGGGGAACAGCAGCACCACGGTCGAGCCGTAGTTGAAGCGCGCCATTTCCGCGAAGCGGCCCAGGGTGACGCCCTTGCCGCGCCAGTCGCGGCGGATCAGCGTGTTGGCGTAGGCGGGTATCTCGACGCCGTTCCACACTGTTTCCACGCCAGAGACGAGCATCGCACCGACCATCACCGAACACATCGGCCCGAAGTCGGTTTCGAAGTGGCAGACCAGGCGCTCGTTGCGCGCGAACAGGCGCGGGATCGCCTGCACGCCCCAGGGCGCGACCGTGAACAGCCGGCCCGGCACGTGCAGGGTTTCGACCAGGGTGCCGGCCCAGGGCATGTGCACGCGGTGGTAGTCGCGCGGCGAAAGATAGACGTTGGCGAACCAGCCGTCCGCGTAGGGCGCGGCCATGGCCTCGTCGCCCAGCAGTTCGGCGGCGGTGAAGGACTGGCCCTTGGCCTGGAAGATGCGGCCGGACTCGATGCGCCCGACCTGGCTGACCTTGCCGTCCGCGGGCATCAACAGGGTGTCGGGGTCGGCGTCGGCCACCCGCGCACCGGGACGCAGTTCGCGGGTGAAGAAAGCGTTGAAGTGCGGGTAGTTTCGCGGCTCCGGGTCGGCGGCTTCGGACATGTCGACGCCGAACTTGCGGATAACCAGCGCGATCAGCCAGTCCTTGAAGCGGCCGTTCGTGGACCGCGCCACGCCATAGGCCATGCGCGACAGCAACCGGTGCGGCAGCAGGTACTGCAGCGCGACCTTCGGGCTCACGGCGCGACCTCGGCCAGCAGCGCCAGGTCGGCGGCGATGTCCGCGGGCACGAAGGGCGGGCGGATCAGGCCCACCTGGCGCCCCTGCGCGTCCAGCACCACCAGGGCGCTGGAGTGGTCCATGGTGTAGTCGCCGCCTTCCAGCGGCACTTTCATGTAGACAAGGCCCAGGCTGGTGGCGAAGTTTTCCAGCGCCGGCTCGGGCGCGGTGGCGGCCAGGGTGTCGGCGTGGAAGTAGCGGGCGTATTCGCCGGTCTTGGCCGGCGTGTCGCGCTCCGGGTCCACCGAAACAAACAGCACCCGCGGCCGGCGTCCCTCCGGCAAGTGGTCCCACTGGGCCTGGGCGCGGGACAGGTCGGTCAGGGTGGTCGGGCAGACGTCGGGGCAGTGGGTGAAGCCCAGGAACACCACCGTCCAGCGGCCCAGCAGCTCGGCCGGTTCCAGCGGCGTGTCGTCGGACTGTTGCAGCGCGAAGGCCGGCACGGTGCGCGGCGCCGGGAACAGGCGCACGGCCTTGAGCCGGTCCGGATCCACCGCCGGCAGCGCCGCGGCCGGGGCTGCCGGAGAGGGCGCCGTGCCCGGCGACATCACGACCTGGGCTGCCCAGAGGCCAAGCCCGGCGGCGATGGCGGCGACAAGGATGAGCAGCGTCTGGCGATTGAACACGTGGAACCCCGGGGACCTGGTGGATGCCGGCAATTATAGGCCGGGCGCGGCTATACTCCCGCCATTGCAAGGGATTTCAAGAACATGCCGGCGGAACTTGCCACCATCATCGACTTCATCCGCTACGGCGCCAGCCGTTTCAACGCCGCTGGCCTGAGCTTCGGCCACAGCATGGACAACGCCCTGGACGAGTCCACCCAGCTGGTGCTGCATGCCCTGCACCTGCCGCACGACCTGGGCCCGGCCTACGGCCAGGCGCGGCTGACCACCGAAGAGCGCCAGGAAGTCCTGTCGCTGTTCACGCGCCGCATCAACGAACGCATCCCGGCCTGTTACCTCACCGGCGAAGCCTGGTTCGCCGGCCTGAGCTTCAAGTCCGACGCGCGCGCGCTGGTGCCGCGCTCGCCCATCGCCGAACTGATCGAAGCCGGCTTCGAACCCTGGCTCGGCGGTCGCGAAGTCAAGCGCGCGCTGGACATGTGCACCGGTTCGGGCTGCATCGCCATCGCCACCGCGCACTACCACCCGCACTGGCAGGTGGACGGCGTCGACCTGAGCGAAGACGCGCTGGCGCTCGCGCGCGAAAACGTCGAACGCCTGCACGCGGACAACGTGCGCCTGGTGCATTCGGACCTGTTCCACAACCTCGACGGCGAGGTCTACGACCTCATCGTCACCAATCCGCCCTACGTCACCCACGCCGAAACCGACGCGCTGCCGCCGGAATACAGGCACGAGCCCGAACTGGGCCTGCGCGCCGGCGACGACGGCCTGGACCTGGCGCTGGAAATCCTGCGCGACGCGCCCCGCCACCTTTCCCAACACGGACTGCTGATCTGCGAAGTGGGCGAAAGCGAGCAGGCGCTGGCGAAGCTGCTGCCGGACGTGCCCTTCAACTGGGTCGAGTTCAAGGTCGGCCAGATGGGCATCTTCGTGGTCGAACGCGAAGACCTGGTGGCCCACCACGCCAGCATCAAGGCGCTGGCCGATGCGCGCAGGGCCTGAGCCCACGTGAGCGACAACAGCTTCGGCCGCCTGCTTCGGGTCACCACCTTCGGTGAAAGCCACGGGCCGGCGATCGGCTGCGTCGTCGACGGCTGCCCGCCGGGCATCCCGCTGGCGCCGGAAGACTTCAGCCACGACCTGGCGCGCCGCGCCACCGGCAAGACCCGCCACACCTCGCAGCGCCACGAGGCCGACGAGGTCGAGATCCTCAGCGGCGTCTTCGAAGGCCGGACCACCGGCACGCCGATCGCCCTGCTGGTGCGCAACACCGACGCGCGCAGCAAGGACTACGCGAAGATCGCCGACCAGTTCCGCCCGGGCCACGCCGACTACACCTACCTGCACAAGTACGGCGTCCGCGACCCGCGCGGCGGCGGGCGCAGTTCGGCCCGCGAAACCACGATGCGGGTGGCGGCCGGCGTCATCGCCCGCAAGTGGCTGGCCGATCGTTTCGGCGTGCAGGTGCGCGCCTGCGTCTCGCAGGTGGCCGGCCTGGTGCCGGGCCGCTTCGACTGGGACGCGGTCGAATCCAATCCCTTCTTCTGGCCCGACGCGGGGCAGGTGGCCGAACTCGAAGCCTTCATGGATGCACTGCGAAAGTCCGGCGACTCGGCCGGCGCCCGCGTGCACGTGCAGGCGCTGGGCGTGCCGCCGGGTTGGGGCGAGCCGGTCTACGGCAAGCTCGACGCCGAGATCGCCGCGGCCATGATGTCCATCAATGCGGTCAAGGGCGTGGAGATCGGCGCGGGTTTTGCATCCGTCACCCAGAAGGGCAGCGAACACCGCGACCTGATGTCGCCCGAGGGTTTCGCCAGCAACCACGCCGGCGGCATCCTGGGCGGCATTTCCAGCGGCCAGCCAATCGACGTATCGGTGGCCTTCAAGCCCACCTCCAGCCTGCGCCTGCCCGGCGCCACGGTCGACCGCAGCGGCGCCGCGGTGGAGGTGGTTACTACCGGCCGCCACGACCCCTGCGTGGGCCTTCGCGCGCCGCCCATCTGCGAAGCCATGCTGGCCCTGGTGCTGATGGACCACGCCCTTCGCCACCGCGCCCAGAACGCCGACGTCCCGCCGGTCACGCCGAAGGTTCCCGGCGGCTGACGTTCCCCCGATTTTTCCCACGGATGATCCATGAGCGACAAGACTTTCAACGTTGCGGTAGTTGGCGCCACCGGTGCGGTGGGCGAGGCGATGCTGGCGATCCTGGCCGAGCGCCGGTTCCCGATCGGCAAGCTGCATTTGCTGGCAAGCGCGCGTTCGGCCGGTGAAAAGTTCAGCTTTGGTTCGCAGAAACTGGTGGTCGAGGACCTGGCCGGCTTCGACCCCGCCGGCATCGACGTCGCGCTGTTTTCCGCGGGTGGATCGGTGTCCAAGGAATTCGCGCCCAGGTTCGCCGCCGCCGGCGCCGTGGTCATCGACAACAGTTCGGCCTTCCGCTACGACGACGACGTGCCCCTGGTCGTGGCCGAGGTGAATCCCGAACAGGTGGAGAACCGCCCGCGCGGCATCATCGCCAATCCCAACTGTTCGACCATGCAGATGCTGGTCGCACTGGCGCCGATCCACCGCGCCGCCGGCATCGAACGCATCAACGTCGCCACCTACCAGTCGGTGTCGGGCGCCGGCCGCAGCGCCATGGAAGAACTGGGCCGGCAGACCGCCGCGATGCTCAACTTCCAGCCGCATGAACCGGCGAAGTTCCCGGTGCAGATCGCCTTCAACCTGATCCCGCACATCGACGACTTCCTCGACAACGGATTCACGAAGGAAGAAATGAAGATGGTCTGGGAAACCCGCAAGATCCTCGGCGACGACGCGATCCAGGTGAACCCGACCGCGGTGCGCGTGCCGGTGTTCTTCGGCCACGCCGAAGCGGTGCACCTGGAAACCCGGCGCAAGATCGGCGCCGCCGAGGCCCGCGAGCTTCTCGAAGCCGCGCCGGGCGTGGAAGTCGTGGACGATCGCGAGGCCGGCGGCTATCCGACGCCGGTGACCCACGCCGCCGGCACGGATCCTGTTTACGTCGGCCGCATTCGCGAGGACATCTCGCATCCGCGTGGCCTGGACCTGTGGATCGTCGCCGACAACATCCGCAAGGGCGCGGCCCTCAATGCGGTGCAACTGGCTGAACTCGTGGTCAAAAGCCGTTCCTGACCGGTATATTCGCCAGCAATGACGTCGGGGCCGCCGCAGGGGAGTGGTCGCGCCATCCACAGTCGGGGAGAAACCGCGCGTGAAAATCAGGCATCTGCAGCTTCCGTTGGCCCTGGCACTGGCCCTGGGCGCCACGCCCGCCCATGCCCTGGGCCTGGGTGCGCTCGAGGTCAAGTCAGGCCTGAACCAGCCCCTGGTCGCTGAAATCCCGATCCTGTCCGCGGCCCCCGGTGAGCTCGAGGAGCTGGAAGTCCGCCTGGCCTCGCCCGAGGCCTTCGCCCGGGTTGGCCTGGAACGCCCGGTCGGCCTGACCGCCAACCTGCAGATGGAAGTCGGCCGCAACGCCCAGGGCCAGCCGGTCATCCGCGTCACCACGTCCAACCGCTTCAACGAACCCTTCCTGACCTTCCTGATCGAGGCCAACTGGGGCCGCGGCAGCGTGGTCCGCGAATACAGCGCCCTGGTCGATCCGCCGCACATCGCGCCGGCCGTCATCCGCCCGCTGGAAACCCCGGTGGTCGCCCCGGCTCCGGCGGTAAGCGCCCCGCCGACGCCGGCCGCGGCGGCCGAGCCGGTCGCCCTGCCGGAGGAGCCGGCCACCGAGGTCGCCCGCATCCCGGACGAACCCGAGCCGCTGCCCGAGCCCACGCCGCCGCCGATGCCCGAGCCCGAGCCGGAACCCGTGGCCGCAGCCCCCGAGCCCGAGCCCGCCCCGCTGCCGGCCCCGGAACCCGAGCCGCTGCCTGAACCCGAACCTGAAGTCGCCGCCCAGCCCGAGCCGGCGCCCGAGCCCGAGCCGGCACC
Organism: Arenimonas soli; assembly: GCF_014643775.1. GTDB lineage: Bacteria > Pseudomonadota > Gammaproteobacteria > Xanthomonadales > Xanthomonadaceae > Arenimonas > Arenimonas soli. The sequence goes on along the minus strand of NZ_BMKC01000001.1, from coordinate 1,525,946 downwards.
TGCACCTGCACCCGCGCCCGCGCCGGTGCCGGCCGACCCGGGTCGCTACGGTCCCGTCGCCGACGGCCAGACCCTGTGGTCCATCGCCAGCAACACCCGGCCCGACCCCGCGGTGACCGTCAACCAGATGATGCTGGCGCTGCAGCGGGCCAATCCCGAAGCCTTCATCAACGACAACATCAACCAGCTCAAGCGGGGCGCCGTGCTGCGCATCCCGACCACCGAAGAAGTCCGCCAGCTCGGTGCCGCCGAGGCCGCGCAGCTGGTGCGCGCCCAGGCCGAAGCCTGGCAGGGCCGCCGCCGCCCCGTGCCGCAGCCGGCCGAATCCGTGGCCGACAGCCGCCCGGCGCCGTCCACCGGCCGGCCTGCAAGCGCCCCGGCGCCGGAAGGCCGTCTCGAAATCGTGCCGCCCACGGGCGACGCCCAGGCCGCACGCGGCGTGCAATCGGGCGCGGCCGCCGGGGAAAGCGGCGCAGAACTGCGCGCTGAAATCACCCAGGCCAAGGAAGACCTCGCCGCCCGTGAAGTCGAGATCCAGGAACTGCGTTCGCACATCACCGAGCTCGAGGCCCAGCAGGGCGACAGCCAGCGCCTGATCGAAATGCAGTCCAGCCAGCTTAAGGCCCTGCAGGAACGCCTGGCCGCCGCCGAGGGCGAAAGCCCGGTGCCGGCCGTGGCCGCCGCGCCCGCGCCGGAGGCCGCCGCCCCCGATGCCACGGCCGACAGCCTGGCCGACCCGGCGGCTGCCGCCGGCGAACCCGCCGCGGCCGCGCCCTGGTACCTCAATCCGATGGTGCTGATCGGTGCCGGCCTGGTGCTGCTCGGTGGCCTGGTGCTGGCCCTGCGCGGCAAGCGCAAGCCGGCGCCGCTGCCGGTGCCGCCGCGCCGGATTTCCGACGACGATGCGCTCAAGGCCAGCCTGCCGGGCGCGCGTACCGCCGCGGCGAGCGCCGTGGTCGAGGCCGGGGACGAGGACGAAGACGCAATCGAAGAGAGCCCGGCCGACGCCGAACGCGACCGCCTGCAGGCCGCCGTCGGTGAGCAGCCGACCGACCTGGAAGCCCACATCAGCCTGCTGCGCCACCTGCACAAGCAGCGCGACCGGCAAGCCTTCGAGATCGCCGCACAGGCCATGCGCCTGCATGTCCGCAGCACCCTGGACCCGCGCTGGCGCGAAGCGGTGGTGATGGGCGTGGCGCTGGCCCCGGGCAATCCGCTGTTCAGCCAGGCTGGCTGGAACACCCCGCGCTTCGGCGACACCGGCGTCATGCCTTCCAGCCCGGCGGCCGCGGCCCAGCCGGCGCCGCCGGCGCCACCGGCCGACGAAGACCTGGCCGACCTGGCGGCCCTGGCCGCTGCGCCCGCGCCGGCCCAGGACACCGCCGAAGACTGGGAAAGCCTGCCGCATGCGGACCTGCCGGACCTGGTTTCGGATTCGTCCGGGGCCGCCGACGACGCGTCGGAACTGCAGTTCGAGCCGGCGTCCGAATCCCCGGCCGCGGCCGGGGATGGCTTCGAGCTGCTTGATCCCGACGCCCAGGGCGACGACGCCGGCGCCGACGTGCCGATGGCCGACGCCGTCGCCAGCGCCGACGACGATGCTAGCGCCACCAAGATCGAACTGGCCAAGGCCTACCTCGACATCGGTGACGTCGATGGCGCCCGCGGCATGCTCGAGGAAGTGGTCGCCGAAGGCAGCCCGGCCGTGCGCGCCGAAGCCGAACGCCTGCTGCGGGAGATCGGCTGACCCGGTGCGCTACGCGGCGGGCATCGAATACGACGGTTCCGGTTTCCTCGGCTGGCAGCGGCTGGCCGAGGGCGCGACCGTGCAGGGCGCGGTCGAAAAGGCCCTGGGCTTCGTCGTCGACCACCCGCTGGACGTGGTCTGCGCCGGCCGCACCGACAGCGGCGTGCATGCCCGCTGCCAGGTGGTGCATTTCGACACAAAGGCCGACCGCACGCCCTACGCGCTGCGCCAGGGCGGCAACAGCCGGCTGCCGCCGGGCGTAAGCATCCTGTGGTGCCAGCCGGTGGACCCGGACTTCCACGCCCGCTACGCCGCGCGCGCCCGCCGCTACCGCTATACGGTGCTCAACCGCCGGGTGCGGCCGGCCATGTTCCGCGATTACCTGACCTGGGAACGGCACCCGCTGGACGCCGATGCCATGCACCGCGCCGCCCAGGCGCTGGTCGGCGAGCACGATTTCAGCGCCTTCCGCACCGTGCACTGTCAGGCCAGGCACGCGCGCCGCAACGTGCATCACATCTCGGTGCGGCGCGATGGCGAACACGTGGTCATCGAAGTACAGGCCAACGCCTTCCTGCACCACATGGTGCGCAACTTCGTCGGCAGCCTGCTGCTGGTGGGCCGGGGCGAACAACCCGCGGCCTGGGTGGCGCAGGTGCTGGCCGGCGGTGACCGCACCGTCGCCGGCCCGACGGCGCCGTCGAACGGGCTGGTTTTCCTGGGCCCGCGTTATCCGAGGCGCTGGGCCTTGCCCGAAGACGTGGCCTTCGACGGCGATTGAGCCACCTGCACGGTACGCACACGCGTACGGCCTACAATGCGTGCATGCACACCCGGATCAAATTCTGCGGCATGACCCGCCCCGGTGACGTCCGCCTGGCCGTCGAACTGGGCGTGGACGCCATCGGCCTGGTGTTTGCGCCGGGCAGCCCGCGCTGCCTGGATGCCGCCCGCGCCGAACCGCTGCGCCAGGCGATCCCGCCGCTGGTGCATGCCGTGGCCCTGTTCATGGACAACCCGGGCAGCGAGGTCGAGGCCCTGGTGCGCCAGCTCAAACCCGACCTGCTGCAGTTCCACGGCAGCGAAAGCGACGCCTTCTGCCGCGGCTTCGGCCTGCCGTTCGTGAAGGTGCTGGCCATGGGCGGGCAAGCGGGCGATGCGGCGGCGCAGCGGAAACGCTACCCTTCGGCCAGTGCCTTCCTGCTCGACGGCCATGCCCCCGGCAAGCCCGGTGGCAGCGGCGAGCGCTTCGACTGGTCCTGCGTGCCCCCGCTCGGCAAGCCGGTATTCCTGGCCGGGGGGCTGCAGCCGGCCAATGTCGGCGAGGCGGTGCGCACCGCGCGCCCGTTCGCCGTGGATGTGTCCAGTGGCATCGAAAGCGCGCCCGGCATCAAGGATGGCGGGCGCATGCAGCAATTCGTGGAAGAGGTGAAACGTGCAGACCGCAGTGTCCAAGGATGACATCCCGCAGGCGTCGGAAATCGCCGATTTCAACGTGTTCCCGGATGCCGCCGGCCACTTCGGCCGCTACGGCGGCGTGTTCGTCTCCGAAACCCTGGTCGAACCGCTGCGCGAGCTTGAAGCCGCCTATGACGCGGCACGGTCCGACCCGGCGTTCCAGGCCGAACTCGAGCACGAATACAAACACTACGTCGGCCGGCCCAGCCCGATCTACGAGGCCCGGCGCCTGTCCGAACACGTGGGCGGCGCGCGCATCCTGCTCAAGCGCGAGGACCTGAACCACACCGGCGCGCACAAGATCAACAACACCATCGGCCAGGCCATGCTGGCCCGCCGCATGGGCAAGACCCGGATCATCGCCGAAACCGGCGCCGGCCAGCACGGCGTCGCCAGCGCCACCGTGGCCGCGCGCCTGGGCCTGGAATGCGTGGTCTACATGGGCGCCACCGACGTCGAACGACAGGCGCCCAACGTATTCCGCATGAAGCTGCTGGGTGCGACCGTGGTGCCGGTCACTTCGGGCAGCAAGACCCTCAAGGACGCGCTCAACGAAGCCATGCGCGACTGGGTCACCAACGTGCGCGACACGTTCTACATCATCGGCACCGTGGCGGGCCCGCACCCGTACCCGAAGCTGGTGCGCGACTTCAATGCCGTGGTCGGCCACGAGGCGAGGGGGCAGATGCTGGCCGATTACGGCCGCCTGCCCGACGCCGTCACCGCCTGCGTGGGCGGCGGCAGCAACGCCATCGGCATCTTCCACGCCTTCCTCAACGACCGCGGCGTGCGCCTGGTCGGCGCCGAGGCTGCGGGCGACGGCGTCGAAACGGGCCGCCACGCGGCGTCGCTGGTCGCGGGCCGGCCGGGCGTGCTGCACGGCAACCGTACCTACGTCATCTGCGACGACGACGGCCAGATCATCGAAACCCACTCCATCTCCGCCGGCCTCGATTACCCGGGCGTCGGGCCCGAGCACGCCTTCCTCAAGGACAGCGGCCGCGCGGACTACGTGGGCGTCACCGACGACGAAGCCATGCAAGCCTTCCACCTGCTGGCGCGCAAGGAAGGCATCCTGGCCGCGCTCGAATCCAGCCACGCCATCGCCCAGGCCATGAAACTCGCCCGCGACCTGCCCAAGGACGCGCTGGTGCTCTGCAACCTGTCCGGACGCGGCGACAAGGACATCTTCACCATCGCCAAGCGCGAGGGCATCGAACTGTGAGCGAACGCATCCGACTGAAGTTCGAAACGCTGGCAAGAAACAATCGCAAGGCCCTTGTCCCGTTCATCACTGCCGGCGACCCCTCGCTGGAGGCCACGGTGCCGGTGATGCATGCGCTGGTGCGCGCCGGGGCCGACGTGATCGAGCTGGGCGTGCCGTTTTCCGACCCCATGGCCGACGGCCCGTCCATCCAGCGCAGCTCCGAACGTGCAATCGAACGCGGCGCCGGCCTGCGCTACGTGCTGCGCTGCGTGGCCAGCTTCCGGGAAAGCGACGCCCACACGCCCGTGGTGCTGATGGGCTACCTCAATCCCATCGAAATACTGGGCGCGGATGCCTTCGCCCGCGACGCCGCCGCCGCCGGCGTGGACGGCGTGCTGCTGGTGGACCTGCCGCCCGAAGAAGCCGGCCCCGATCGCGCGGCCTTCAACGCCGCCGGGCTGGACCTGATTTCGCTGGCCGCGCCCACCACCACCGAAGAACGCCTGGCGCGCCTGGCCTCGGAGTCGCAGGGTTACCTGTACTACGTGTCCTTCGCCGGGGTCACCGGCGGCAGCCAGCTCGACGTCGCCGACGTGCGCCAGCGGGCCGGCGACCTGCGCGCCCGCGCCAAGGTGCCGGTGCTGGTGGGCTTCGGCATCCGCGATGCGGCCTCGGCCGCCGCACTGGCTCCCGCCGCGGACGGCGTGGTGGTCGGCAGCGCCCTGGTCGACGCCCTGGTGGACGCCAAGGGCCCGGAAGACGCTGCGGCCCGCGCCCAGGCCTTCCTCGCCCCGCTGCGCGAGGCGCTGGACGCCGGCTGAGCGGCCGGGGCGGGGCAGGGGCCGGGGCCCGGCCTTTCGGGATAAACTGCCCGGCCCAGAAACACACCGGTGGACCAATGAGCTGGCTGACCAAACTCATGCCCTCGCGCATCCGCACCCAGGGCAACGGCAAGCGCGGCGTGCCCGAGGGCTTGTGGGAAAAGTGCGACAAGTGCGGCGCGGCCCTGTACGGCCCCGAGCTGGAAAAGAACCTGCGCGTCTGCCCCAAGTGCTCGCACCACATGGCCATCGGCGCCCGCGAGCGCCTGGTGGCCCTGCTCGACGACGACAGCGGCGAAGAAATCGGCGCCACGCTGGGCCCGGTGGACGCTCTGCACTTCAAGGACCAGAAGAAGTACGCCGACCGCATCAAGGCGGCCCAGAAGAACGTCGGTGAACGCGACGCCCTGGTCGCCGTGCAGGGCCAGCTCAAGGGCCGGCCGGTATGCGTGGCGGCGTTCGAATTCCGCTTCATGGGCGGCTCGATGGGTTCGGTGGTGGGGGAACGTTTCGCCCTGGCCGCCGAGCGCGCGGCCGAGATCGGCTGCCCGCTGGTGTGTTTTTCGGCCACCGGCGGCGCCCGCATGCAGGAAGGCCTGTTCTCGCTGATGCAGATGGCCAAGACCTCGGCCGCACTGGGCCGCCTGCGCGCCAGGGGCCTGCCTTTCGTCTCGGTGCTTACCCACCCGACCACCGGCGGCGTGTCGGCTTCGCTGGGCATGCTGGGCGACATCAACGTGGCCGAGCCGCATGCGCTGATCGGTTTCGCCGGCCCGCGCGTCATCGAGCAGACCGTGCGCGAGACCCTGCCCGAGGGCTTCCAGCGCTCGGAGTTCCTGGTCGAGCACGGCGCCATCGACCTGATCGTCGATCGCCGGCAGATGCGCGAAAAGCTCTCGGCGCTGTTGGCGCTGATGATGCGCCAGCCGGCGCCGGCGCCCGACCCGGCCGCCGCGGCCGAGACGGCCTGAGGCGGGCATGGGCGATCGCAAGTATTTCGGCACCGATGGCATCCGCGGGCGGGTCGGCGAGTTTCCGATCTCCGCCGACTTCATGCTGCGCCTGGGCGCCGCCGCCGGCCGCGTGCTGGCCGGCGAAGGCCGGGAACACGCGGTGGTGGTCATCGGCAAGGACACCCGCATTTCCGGCTACATGTTCGAATCGGCGCTCGAGGCCGGACTGGTCGCCGCCGGCGCCGACGTGCGCATGCTCGGCCCCATGCCGACCCCGGCGGTGGCCTACCTGACGCGCTCGCTGCGCGCCGACGCCGGCATCGTCATCAGCGCCTCGCACAATCCGCACCACGACAACGGCATCAAGTTCTTCTCGGCCCAGGGCGAAAAACTGCCCGACGCGGTCGAGGCGGCGATCGAAGCCGAGATCGACAAGCCCTTCCGGACCGTGTCCTCCGAACGCCTGGGCAAGGCCCAGCGGGTGGACGACGCGCTGGCGCGCTACGCCGAGTTCTGCAAGACCACGGTGCCCGAGGACTTCAGCCTCGCCGGCATGCGCCTGGTGGTCGACTGTGCGCACGGCGCGACCTACCAGGTGGCGCCGCGCGTGTTCGAAGAACTGGGCGCGGTGGTGGACACCCTGGGCGTCGAGCCCGACGGCCTGAACATCAACAACGGCGTGGGCTCCACCCACCCCGAGGCGCTTATGGCGCGCGTGCGCGACACCGGCGCGGACCTGGGCATCGCCTTCGACGGCGACGGCGATCGGGTGCTGATGGTGGACGGGCGCGGCCAGCTGGTCGACGGCGACGGCCTCATCTACCTGCTGGCGCGCGACTGGCAGGCCAGCGGCCGCCTGGCGGGCCCGGTGGTCGGCACCCTGATGACCAACTACGCGATGGAACGTGGCCTGGCCGGCCACGGCATCGGTTTCATCCGGGCCCGGGTCGGTGACCGCTTCGTGCACCGGGGCCTGGTCGAAAACGGGGGCGTGCTCGGCGGCGAAGCTTCGGGCCACCTGCTGTGCCTGGACCGGGCCAGCACCGGTGACGCCCTGGTCAGCGCCCTGCAGGTGCTCGAGTCGCTGCGCCGGCAGGGGCGGTCGCTGGAACAGGCCCTGTCCGACTACCAGCCGCTGCCGCAGCAGACGGTCAACGTGCGCATCGCAGCCGGCGCCAAGCCCCTGGACCAGCCGGCGGTGCAGGCGGCAAGGGACGAGGCCGAAAAGGCCCTGTCCGGCCGCGGCCGCCTGGTGCTGCGTGCCTCGGGCACCGAACCGGTGGTGCGCGTCACGGTCGAGGCCGACGACGCCGCCCTGATGCGCCAGGTGCTCGACCGCCTGGCCGACGTGGTGCGCGCCGCGACCTGAACCGCCGGGCTTGAGCGGCGTCAAGGAAGCTTGCACTCCGCCTGGCCTAGACTTGCCCCTTCCAACCCCACTGGACCCCGCCGTGACCGCCCGCATTCCGACCCTCGACATCCAGCGTTTTGACACCGACCGCGACGCCTTCGTGGCCGAGCTCGGCGCCGCCTACCGCGAATGGGGTTTCGCCGGCATCCGCAACCACGGCATTGCGCAGGCGCAGATCGACCGGGCCTACGACGTTTTCCAGCGTTTTTTCGCCTTGCCCGAAGAGACCAAGCGCAAGTACCACGTGCCCGGCAGCGGCGGCGCCCGCGGCTACACGCCGTTCGGCATCGAAACCGCCAAGGGCGCGACGCACTTCGACCTAAAGGAGTTCTGGCACGTCGGCCGCGAGATCCCGCGCGATTCGAAGTACGCCGACGTGATGCCGCCGAACCTGTGGCCGGGGGAAATCCCGGAGTTCAGGGAAGTGGCCTACGGCCTGTATACGGCGCTCGACCAGCTTGGTTCGCGCGTGCTCAGCGCGCTGGCCCTGCACATCGGCCTGCCGCAGGACTGGTTCGCCGACAAGACCAACTTCGGCAACTCGATCCTGCGCCCGATCCACTACCCGCCGATCACCGCGCCCGACGTGCCCAACGTGCGCGCCGGTGCGCACGAGGACATCAACTTCATCACCCTGCTGGTGGGCGCCAGCGCCGCCGGCCTGGAAGTGCTGTCGCGCAAGGGCGAGTGGGTGCCGTTCACGGCCGACCAGGACACCATCGTGGTGAACATCGGCGACATGCTGCAGCGCCTTACCAACCACGTGTACCCGTCGACGACGCACCGCGTGGTGAACCCGCCGGGCGACGAGGCGCGCAAGCCGCGCTACTCCACCCCGTACTTCCTGCACCCGAACCCTGACTTCCTGATCAAGACGCTGCCCCAGTGCATCAGCGCGGACAACCCGGACCGCTACCCGGAGCCGATCACCGGCCACGAATACCTGATGGAGCGGCTGCGCGAGATCAAGCTGGTCTGAGTGGAACTCAGGCCAGCTCCCACGCTTTGCTGCGCAAAACGCGGGCCCCGTGAGTGTTCTTCCGATCCCCGCGCCTTCGGCGCGCCCGCTTGCCAAGGGGGCTCAGCTTTCAGTCCGCGTCGCGGAAATCCTTGGCCTTGGCGGCCAGCAATGCGCGGGCCAGGCGGTCGGGCAGGTACTTCGACAGGCCGGCGATGAGCTTGTTCGAGCGGCCGGTGACGATGCGGGCGCGGCCCGATTCCACCGCGTCCACGCCCAGGCGGGCGACTTCGGCGCTGGTCAGCCAGATGCCCTTGGGCAGCTTGGAAACCTTGTCGCGCATGCCGTTGACGTCGTGGAACTCGGTGTAGGTCATGCCCGGGCACAGGGCGGTCACGTACACCCCGCGGCTGCGTGACTCCTGGTCGAGCGTTTCCGAAAAACGGATCAGCCAGGCCTTGCTGGCGCCGTAGAGCGTGTGCCCGGCCGACGAGGGCACCAGGCCGGCCAGCGACGCCACGTTGAGGATCCGCCCGCGCCCGGCCGCTTCCATCGCGGGCAGGTAGAGGTGGGTCAGGTGCGCCACCGCCGTCATCAGGACCTGGATCGAATCGGCGTGGGTTTTCCAGTCCACGCTCAGGTAGCGCCCGGGCACGCCGAAGCCGGCGTTGTTGACCAGCGTGTCCACGAACAGGCCGCGGGCCTGGGTCTGCGCGAACAGCGCCGCCGGCGCCGCCGGGTCGGCCAGGTCGGCGGCCAGCACCACGCAGGGCACCTGGGCGGACAGCTCCGCCGCCAGCGCTTCGAGCCGCTCGGCCCGGCGCGCGGTCAGCACCAGCGGCTTGCCGCGGCGGGCGTATTCGCGCGCGATGTCGGCACCGATGCCGCTGGAGGCGCCCGTGACCAGGGCGTGGGGCAGGGATGTCGGCATGGGGCGGGCTCCGGGTGGTTTCGCGCCATTATCACCCCGCCTGCGCGCTAATCGTGGCCGTACGCCCAGGGCGACGGGCCACAGGGGGCCGCATGATCACTGGCAAGGCAGCGCGCGCACGACGGGCCGCGGCATGGCCGAATCGCACGCCGGGCTGGGCATCACCGAGGCGGACTTCAACGCCCTGGTCGAAGACCTGGTGGACGCGATGGAGGCCCGCGGCATCCCGCGCGCGGCCCAGAACCGGCTGTTGGCCCGGCTGGCGCCCATGCACGGGGACATCGTCAGCCCCTGACCGGGCGCGTTAAACTGGCGGTCTTGTCCGCAGGAGATAGCGCATGCGCCCCAGGATCGTCGCCGGCAACTGGAAGTTGAACGGCAGCCGCAGCTTCGCCAGGGAACTGCTTGACGCGGTGGTGGCCGCGCCGCGGGCCCCGGGCGTCGAGCTGGTGGTGATGCCCCCCGTGCCCTACCTGGGCGAACTGGCCATGCAGTACCACGATGCCGGCCTGGCCTTTGGTGCCCAGGACCTGGGCGTGAACGAGCAGGGTGCCTATACCGGCGAAATCTCCGGCGCCATGCTGCGCGACGTCGGCGCCCGCTACGTGCTGGTGGGCCACTCCGAGCGCCGCCAGTACCACGGCGAAAGCCCGCAGGACGTGGCCGAGAAGTTCGTCGCCGCCCGCAAGGCCGGCCTGGTGCCGGTGCTGTGCGTGGGCGAAACCCTGAATCAGCGCGAGGCCGGCCATACCGAGTACGCGCTGGAAAAACAGCTGGCCCCGGTGGTCGACCTGGCCGGCATCGCCGCCTTCGAGGGCGCCGTGCTGGCCTACGAGCCGGTCTGGGCCATTGGCACCGGCCGCACGGCCTCCAAGGAGCAGGCCCAGGAGGTCCACGCCTTCATCCGTGGCGAACTGGCGGCCCACGATGCTAGAATCGCCGGCTCGCTGCCCATCCTTTATGGTGGCAGCGTCAAGCCCGCCAACGCGGCCGAGCTGTTCTCGCAGCCCGACGTCGATGGCGGCCTGATCGGGGGCGCGTCCCTCGTGGCCCAGGATTTCCTGGCAATCGCCGCCGCGGCGGCGAGGTAACGGAAGAACATGCTGCTCACCATCGTCAGTGTCATCTACGTGCTGGTCGCGATCGCCATGATCGTGCTCATCCTCATGCAGCGCGGCTCCGGCGCCGCCGCGGGCTCGGGCTTCGGCGCGGGCGCGTCGGCCACCGTCTTCGGTGCGCGCGGGTCGTCCAATTTCCTGTCCACCGCCACCAAGTGGCTGGCCGTGCTCTTTTTCGCCCTGAGCCTGGGCATGGCTTGGTACGCCACCCACGGCGGCCGCCCGACGGCCGAACCGATGGAAGACATCGGCGCCATGTCCGACGTCCCGGCCGCGGCGGCACCGGCGGGCGAACTGCCGGCCAGCGAAGTACCTGCCAGCGACCTGCCGCCCGATGCGTCGGTGCCCGCGGCCAGCGATGCCGCTCCGGCGGCCGCGGACGCGGCACCGGCCGAAGCCGAAGCCGCCGAGCCGGCGGCCGGCGACGACGCGGAAAACACCCGCGGCGACTGATCCGCTGGTACAATCTTCGGCCTTCGATCCGGTCGCCGGAGCGAAGGCACACCTGCCCAGGTGGCGGAATTGGTAGACGCACTACCTTGAGGTGGTAGCGACGAGAGTCGTAGGGGTTCGAGTCCCCTCTTGGGCACCAATTGAATCAACGGGCTGCCGCCCGGCAATGACTGGAGCGGCGGCCCTGACGCGCCCAAGGGCGCCAAGGTGAGGAAGCGCGCGTGTTGGGCGAATATCTGCCGATCCTTCTGTTCCTCTTCGTCTCGACCGGCCTGGGCATCGTCCTGCTGATCGCCGGCTGGGCCCTGGGTCCCAGGCGCCCGGACGCCGAGAAACTCTCGCCCTACGAGTGCGGCTTCGAAGCCTTCGAAGACGCGCGCATGCAGTTCGACGTGCGTTATTACCTGATCGCCATCCAGTTCATCATCTTCGACCTGGAAATCGCGTTCGTCTTCCCGTGGGCGGTCAACTTCCGCAACCTCGGCATCGTCGGCCTCACCGAAATGGGCATCTTCATCGGCCTGCTGGTGCTTGGCTTCGTTTACGTCTGGAAGAAGGGAGCGCTCGAATGGGAGTGATCCAGTCCGTTTCGAACGTGATGCACAACCCGATCCCGGAAGGGCGGGTGGATGACATCCTGCGCCCCGAAGGCGACAACCCGCTGCTCGAGCGCGGTTTCGTCACCACCTCGGTGGACACGCTGGTCAACTGGGCGCGCACCGGTTCGATGTGGCCGATGACCTTCGGCCTGGCCTGCTGCGCCGTCGAGATGATGCACGCCGGCGCCTCCCGCCTTGACCTCGACCGCTACGGCGTCATCTTCCGCCCGTCGCCGCGCCAGTCCGACGTCATGATCGTCGCCGGCACCCTGGTCAACAAGATGGCCCCGGCGCTGCGCAAGGTCTACGACCAGATGCCCGAGCCCAAGTGGGTCATCTCGATGGGCAGCTGCGCCAACGGCGGCGGTTATTACCATTATTCGTATTCGGTGGTGCGCGGCTGCGACCGCGTGGTGCCGGTGGACGTCTACGTGCCGGGCTGCCCGCCGACTGCCGAAGCGCTGATCTACGGCATCCTGCAGCTGCAGAAGAAGATCCGCCGAACCAACACCATCGCCCGCTAAGGACCCAGCAGACGCCATGGTCGAACCGAACACGAGCTTCATCGAGCGCCTCAGGGCGCGCCTGCAGGACAAGCTTGTGTCCGTGCACGAGGCGCTGGGCGAAACGACGGTCGAAATCGTGCCCGAGGCCTGGGACGCGGCGGCGCGCATCCTGCGCGACGACCCCGATCTGGCGTTCGAGCAGCTCATCGACCTGTGCGGCGTCGACTACCTCGGCTACGGCGATGACGAATGGGACACCGACGACGTGTCCTCCGAAGGTTTCTCGCGCGGCGTCGAAGGCGCCGCCGGCCCGGGCCGCTTCGACTGGGAACACCGCCCGCGCGGCAATGGCCCCGAGCGCCGTTTCGCCACGGTCGTGCACCTGCAGTCGGTGCGCCACAACCGCCGCCTGCGCCTGCGCTGCTTCGCCGCCGACAACAGCCTGCCGGTGGTGCCGTCGCTGGTCGAGGTCTGGCCGGTCGCGAACTGGTTCGAGCGCGAGTGCTTCGACCTGTTCGGCATCATCTTCGAAGGCCACCCGGACCTGCGTCGCATCCTGACCGACTACGGTTTCGTCGGGCATCCGTTCCGCAAGGACTTCCCGCTGATCGGCAACGTCGAGGTCCGCTACGACGCCGAACGCAAGCGCGTGGTCTACGAACCCGTTTCGATCGAGCCGCGCGTGCTCGTGCCGCGCGTGGTGCGCGAAGACTCGCGCTGGCAGCAGGCCGCTTCCGAGCAGCCGAGCAAGGACTGACCGGCCATGACCCAGGAAATCCGCAACTACACCCTCAACTTCGGCCCCCAGCATCCGGCCGCGCACGGCGTGCTGCGCCTGGTGCTGGAGATGGACGGCGAAGTCGTGCAGCGCGCCGACCCGCACATCGGCCTGCTGCACCGCGGCACCGAGAAGCTGGCCGAGTCCAAGCCCTACAACCAGTCCATCGGTTACATGGACCGCCTGGACTACGTGTCGATGATGTGCAACGAGCACGCCTACGTGCGCGCCATCGAAAAGCTGATGGAAATCGAGGTGCCGCTGCGCGCCGAATACATCCGCACCATGTTCGACGAAATCACCCGCATCCTGAACCACCTGATGTGGGTCGGATCCAACGGCCTGGACCTGGGCGCGATGGCGGTGTTCCTGTACGCCTTCCGCGAACGCGAAGAGCTGATGGACTGCTACGAGGCGGTGTCGGGCGCGCGCATGCACGCCACCTACTACCGCCCCGGAGGCGTCGCCCGCGACCTGCCCGACACCATGCCCAAGTACCGCGAATCGCCGTGGCGCAAGGGCAGCGAACTCAAGCGCGTCAACGAATGGCGCGAGGGCTCGATGCTCGATTTCCTCGACGCCTTCACCGACGACTTCCCGCGCCGGGTGGACGAGTACGAAACCCTGCTCACCGACAACCGCATCTGGAAGCAGCGCACCGTCGGCATCGGCGTGGTGCCGGTCGAGAAGGCCCTGGCCTGGGGCATGACCGGCCCGATGCTGCGTGGTTCCGGCCTGGCCTGGGACCTGCGCAAGAAGCAGCCCTACGCCGCCTACGACAAGGTTGATTTCGACATCCCGGTGGGCGTGCAGGGCGACTGCTACGACCGGTATCTCGTGCGCATGGAAGAAATGCGCCAGTCCAACCGCATCATCAAGCAGTGCGTGCAGTGGCTGCGGGCCAACCCGGGCCCGGTGATGGTGCGCAACTTCAAGGTCGCGCCGCCGCGCCGGGCCGAGATGAAGGACGACATGGAAGCGCTGATCCACCACTTCAAGCTCTTCACCGAAGGCTACTCCGTGCCGGCCGGCGAAGCCTATGCCGCGGTGGAGGCCCCGAAGGGCGAGTTTGGCGCCTATATCGTCTCCGACGGCGCCAACAAGCCCTTCCGCCTGAAGCTGCGCGCGCCGGGTTTCGCCCATCTCTCGTCCATGGACGCGATCGTGCGCGGCCACATGCTGCCCGACGTCGTCGCCATGATCGGCACCTACGACGTCGTGTTCGGCGAGATCGATCGCTAAGGACTGCCTGACCGATGAAAGCCACCGGAAATTTCGCCGCCTGCCAGGACGTCGACCCCATGGTCGCCCTGTCCGACGCCACGCGCGCGCACATCGACCACTGGGTCGCCAAGTTCCCGCCCGACCGCAAGCGTTCGGCGGTCATCCAGGGCCTGATGGCCACCCAGGAACAGAACGGCGGCTGGCTCAGCGACGAACTGATCGCCGCCACCGCCAAGTACCTCGAAATCCCGCCGGTCTGGGCCTACGAGGTCGCGAGTTTTTATTCGATGTTCGACCTGCAGCCGGTCGGCCGGCACAAGGTCGCCATCTGCACCAACATCAGCTGCTGGCTCAACGGCGCCGAAGACATCGTGCGCCACTGCGAAGGCAAGCTGGGCATCAGGCACGGCGAGTCCACCCCGGACGGCCGCATCTTCCTGAAGATCGAGGAAGAGTGCCTGGCCGCCTGCGCCGGCGCGCCGATGATGGTGGTGGACGGCCATTACCACGAGAAGCTGACCACCGAGCAGGTGGACACGCTGCTCGACGGACTGGAGTGATCTGAGGACATGGCACACCATTCCCACTATTCCGAAGGCTACGGCCCGGTCGGCCCGGCCCCGCAGGAGCACAACGTCGTCTACACGACGCTGCACTTCGACAAGCCCTGGTCCTACGAGAACTACCTCAAGACCGGCGGTTATTCCGCCTGGCGCAAGATCCTGGCTGAAAAGATGGATCCTGCCGCCGTCATCGAGATGGTCAAGCAGTCGGGCCTTCGCGGCCGCGGCGGCGCGGGTTTCCCGACCGGCCTGAAGTGGAGCTTCATGCCGCGCCAGGCGCCCGGCCAGAAGTACATCCTGTGCAATTCCGACGAGTCCGAGCCGGGCACCTGCAAGGACCGCGACATCCTGCGCTACAACCCGCATTCGGTGATCGAGGGCATGGCCATCGCCTGCTACGCCACCGGCTGCACCGTGGGCTACAACTACCTGCGCGGCGAGTTCCACCACGAGCCCTTCGAACACTTCGAATCGGCCCTGAAGGAAGCCTATGCCAACGGCTGGCTGGGCAAGGACATCCAGGGTTCGGGCGTGGACGTGGACATCCACGGCGCGCTCGGCGCCGGTGCCTACATCTGCGGCGAAGAGACCGCGATGATGGAGTCGCTGGAAGGCAAGAAGGGCCAGCCGCGCTACAAGCCGCCGTTCCCGGCCAACTTCGGCCTGTTCGGCAAGCCCACCACCATCAACAACACCGAAACCTACGCGTCCGTGCCGGCGATCATTCGCAACGGCGCCGAATGGTTCCTCAACCTCGGCAAGCCCAACAACGGCGGCCCGAAGGTGTTTTCGGTGTCGGGCCACGTCAACAACCCGGGCAACTTCGAAATCCGCCTGGGCACGCCCTTCAGCGAACTGCTGGAGATGGCCGGTGGCGTGAAGGGCGGCCGCAAGCTCAAGGCCGTCATCCCCGGCGGCAGCTCGATGCCGGTGCTGCCGGCGGAAATCATGATGGGCTGCACGATGGACTACGACTCGATCCAGAAGGCCGGTTCGGGCCTGGGCTCGGGCGCGGTCATCGTGATGGACGAAACCACCTGCATGGTCCGCGCCTGCCAGCGCATCGCGCGGTTCTACTACGCCGAATCCTGCGGCCAGTGCACCCCCTGCCGCGAAGGCACCGGCTGGATGTACCGCATGCTGACCCGCATCGCCGAAGGCAAGGCGGTGCTTGAAGACCTGGACATGCTCAAGGCCGCCGCCGGCCAGATCGAAGGCCACACCATCTGCGCCTTCGGCGAAGCCGCCGCCTGGCCGGTGCAGGGTTTCCTGCGCCACTACTGGCACGAGTTCGAATACGCCATCGTCAACAAGCGTTTCTACGTCGACGACCTGGCCAAGGGCCAGCTCGCCACCACGGAGCAGGCCGCATGAGCGCCCAGCCGACCAACACCACCGCGCCGGACCTGGTGAACATCGAGATCGACGGCAAGCCGATGCAGGCGCCGAAGGGCTCGATGATCATCCACGCCGCCGACAAGGCCGGCGTCGCGATCCCGCGCTTTTGCTACCACGAGAAGCTGCCGATCGCCGCCAACTGCCGCATGTGCCTGGTGGACGTGGAAAAGATGCCCAAGCCCGCGCCGGCCTGCGCCACGCCGGTGATGGAAGGCATGAAGGTCACCACCCAGACCAAGCGCGCGCTCGACGCGCAGCGCAACGTCATGGAGTTCCTGCTCATCAACCACCCGCTGGACTGCCCGATCTGCGACCAGGGCGGCGAGTGCGAACTGCAGGACCTGGCCATGGGCTACGGCCGCTCGGTGTCGCGTTTCGTCGAGCGCAAGCGCGTTGTCCCGGACGAAGACCTGGGCTCGCTGGTCGCCACCGACATGACCCGCTGCATCCAGTGCACCCGCTGCATCCGCTTCACCGCGGACGTCGCCGGCACCTTCGAACTGGGCGGCATGTACCGCGGCGAACGCCTGCAGATCGGCACCTACGACGGCAAGCCGCTGATGACCGAACTCTCGGGCAACGTCATCGACGTCTGCCCGGTCGGCGCGCTCACCAACAAGGTGTTCCGCTTCCGCGCCCGTGCCTGGGAGCTGATCGCCCGTGAATCGGTGGGTTACCACGACGCGCTGGGTTCGAACCTGTTCTTGCACACCCGCCGCGGCGAAGTGCTGCGCACCGTGCCGCGCGACAACGAGGCGGTGAACGAGTGCTGGCTGTCCGACCGCGACCGCTATTCGCACGAAGGCCTGTATTCCGCCGACCGCGCCACCCGCCCGATGCTGCGCGAAGGCGATGCCTGGCGCGAAGCGTCCTGGGAGGAAGCCCTGGCCCTGGCGGCCAAGCTGCTCAAGGAAGCCGGTCAGTCGCTGGGCGTGCTGGCGCACCCGGCCACCACCAACGAAGAGGGCGCCCAGCTGGCGGCCCTGGCCCAGGGCCTGGGCACCGCCCACGCCGACCATCGTCTGAAGGCGCTGGACTTCGCCGACGCCGCCTTCGCCGAACCCTTCCAGCTGCCGGCCGCCGAACTCGAGCTGGCCGATACCGTGCTGCTGGTCGGCTGCAACCTGCGCCACGAACTGCCGCTGCTGCACCAGCGCCTGCACAAGGCCGGCAAGCGCGGCGCCAAGGTGTTTTGCATCAACCCGGTGGACTTCGAGTCCACCTTCCCGGTGGCGGGCAAGCGCATCGTGGCGCCGTCCGCGCTGCCCGGCGCACTGGCCGCGGTCGCCAAGGCCGCCGGCGCCGCGCTGCCGGCCGGCATCCAGGGCGACGACCATGAAGGCGCCAAGGCCATCGCCGAAGCGCTGGCCAAGGGGAACAAGGCCGTCATCGTGCTCGGCGAGATGGCCGAAAACCACGCCCAGGCCTCCTGGCTGCGCGCCGCCGCGCGCGCCCTGGCAGCGGCCTCGGGCGCCAGCCTCAACCGCATCCCGCAGGGCGCCAACGCCATCGGCCTGGCCCGCCACGGCCTGCGTCCGGGGCAGGGTGGCCTCGATGCCGGTGCCATGCTGGCCAAGCCGCTGCCGGCCTACCTGCTGTACGGCGTCGAGCCGCAGTACGACTTCGCCCACGGCGCCCGGGCGCTCAAGGCGCTGGCCGGCGCCAAGGTCGTGGCCTTCTCGGCCTATGCCAGCGAAGACCTGAAGAAGCTGGCCCAGGTGATCCTGCCGATCGGCCTGCTGCCGGAAATCGACGGCAGCCTGAGCAACCTCGATGGCACCGACCAGCGGACCCTGGCCGGCGGCAAGCTTCCGGGCGAAGCGCGTCCGGGCTGGCGTGCGCTGCGCGCCCTGGGCGGCCAGCTGGGCCTGCCCGGCTTCGACTACACCGACCTGCACGGCCTGCGCGCCGGCCTGTCGCCGCAGGCGCCGGCCGCCGGCGAGGGCCTGGCCGAGGCCGCCAAGCCGGACGAAACGGGCCTCGAACGCATCACCAGCACGCCGATCTACCGCGGCGACGCGGTGCTTCGCCGCGCGGTCGCGCTCAACGCGCACCCGCTGACGGTGGGCGCGCGCGTCGTGCTCAACCCCGAGGACGCGCTGGCGCGCGGCCTGTCCGACGGCGCCATGGCCAAGCTGGGCGACGGCAACGGCAACGCCGTGCTGCCGGTTCAGGTCAGCAAGCGCGTCGCCCGGGGTGCCGCCTGGATCGAATCCGACTACGAGGCCACGGCGCCGATCGCGCCGGCGGCGCGGCTCGCCGTGGCGGGGGCCTGAGCATGTTCGATCCGATGCGCGAGTTCTTCCTTTCCTTCGGCGACCTGGGCCTGGTGGTCTGGACCCTGGTGAAGATCCTGGCGATCACGCTGCCGGTGGTCGTGGGCGTGGCCTTCTACACCCTGGCCGAACGCAAGGTCATCGGCTGGATGCACGTGCGCCACGGGCCGCAGTTCATCGGCGGCTTCATGGGCATCGGCTTCATCCAGGCCTTCGCCGACGTGTTCAAGATGCTGTTCAAGGAGCTGGTGGTCCCGACCAACGCCAGCGGCTTCCTGTACCGGCTGGCGCCGCTGCTGGCGCTGGCGCCGGCGCTGGCGGCCTGGGCGGTCATCCCCTTCGACGACGGCGTGGTGCTGGCCAACGTCAACGCCGGCCTGCTGGTGCTGCTGGCGCTCACCTCGATGGGCGTGTACGGCATCATCATCGGCGGCTGGGCCTCGAACTCGAAGTACGCCGTGCTGGGCGCGCTGCGCTCGGCGGCGCAGGTCATCAGCTACGAAATCGCCATGGGCTTCGCCCTGGTCGGCGTGCTGGTGGCCGCGGGCACGATGAACCTCAGCGAGATCGTCATGGCCCAGGCGGGCAATGCCGGCCTGTTCGAGTGGTTCTGGTTCCCGCTGTTCCCGCTGTTCGTCATCTACTTCATCTCCGGCGTGGCCGAAACCAACCGCGCGCCCTTCGACGTCGCCGAGGGCGAGTCGGAAATCGTCGCCGGCTTCCACGTCGAATACTCCGGGTCGGCCTTCGCCATCTTCTTCCTGGCCGAATACGCCAACATGATGCTGGTGGCCTTCCTGACCGCCGTGCTGTTCCTGGGTGGCTGGCTGTCGCCGTTCCCGGCGTCCTGGGGTTTGCTGGGCGAGCCGGGCTGGTGGTGGCTGGTCCTGAAGTTCCTGTTCTTCGCCTTCTGCTTCCTGTGGTTCCGCGCCACCTTCCCGCGCTATCGCTATGACCAGATCATGCGCCTGGGCTGGAAGGTGTTCATCCCGATCACCATCGTGTGGATCTTCGTGACGGCCATCATGGCCTACAATGAATGGTTCACCCTGGGCGCCTGAGGAAGCCATGAACCGCATCGCAAACTACCTCAAGAGCCTCATGCTGCTGGAGCTGCTTTCCGGCATGAAGCTGACGCTGGGCTACATGTTCAAGCCCAAGTACACGCTCAACTACCCGTTCGAGAAGACGCCGCAGTCGGTTCGCTTCCGCGGCCTGCATGCGCTGCGCCGCTACCCGAACGGCGAAGAGCGCTGCATCGCCTGCAAGCTGTGCGAGGCGGTGTGCCCGGCGCTGGCGATCACCATCGACTCCGAGCAGCGTGCCGACGGCTCGCGCCGGACCACCCGCTACGACATCGACCTGTTCAAGTGCATCTACTGCGGTTTCTGCGAAGAAAGCTGCCCGGTGGACTCGATCGTCGAAACCCACGTGCACGAGTACCACTTCGAGAAGCGCGGCGAGAACATCGTCAACAAGGTCCAGCTGCTGGCCCTGGGCGACCGCCTCGAGGACGAGATCGCCGAACGTCGCGCCGCCGACGCGGCCTTCCGGTGAGGGCAGGGGACAAAGGACAGACATGACTTACGAACTCGCCGCCTTCTACGTCTTCGCCGCGGTCGCCGTACTGGCGGCCCTGGGCGTCATCCTGGCCCGCAACCCGGTGCACGCGGTGCTGAGCCTGGTGCTGACCTTCTTCTCGGTCGCCTGCCTGTGGCTGCTGCTGCAGGCCGAATTCCTGGGCGTCGTGCTGGTGCTGGTCTACATCGGCGCGGTGATGGTGCTGTTCCTGTTCGTGGTGATGATGCTCGACATCAACACCACGCCGCTGCGTGAAGGTTACGTGCGCTACCTGCCGCTGACCGGCGCCGTGGTGGTGGTGATGGCCGCCGAGATGG
This sequence comes from Arenimonas soli, assembly GCF_014643775.1. Lineage (GTDB taxonomy): Bacteria > Pseudomonadota > Gammaproteobacteria > Xanthomonadales > Xanthomonadaceae > Arenimonas > Arenimonas soli. The sequence goes on along the minus strand of NZ_BMKC01000001.1, from coordinate 1,505,647 downwards.
TGATGCTGATCGGCCTGCAGCGCTTCGACGTGGGCCTGTCGGCCACCGATCCGGCGGCCGCGGCCGGCAAGACCAACCTGCAGTGGATCGGCGAAACCCTGTTCAGCAAGTACATTCTGCCGTTCGAGACCGCCGCGGTGATCCTCACCGTGGCCTTGATCGTCGCGGTGATGCTGACCCTGCGCCGCCGCCCGGGGACCAAGCACCAGGATCCTGCCCGCCAGGTCGCCGTGCGCCGCGAGGACCGCGTGCGCCTGGTCAAGGTGGCGTCCGAACCCCGCCAGGAGGGCAACCCGTGATCAGCCTCGGCCACTACCTCGCGCTTGCCGCGGTGCTGTTCTGCATCTCGGTCGCCGGCATCTTCATCAACCGCAAGAACGTCATCGTGCTGCTGATGTGCATCGAACTGATGCTGCTGGCGGTGAACATCAACTTCGTGGCCTTCTCGCGCTTCCTGGGCGACGTCGACGGCCAGATCTTCGTGTTCTTCATTCTTACCGTGGCGGCTTCCGAGGCCGCCATCGGCCTGGCCATCCTGGTGACGCTGTTCCGCAACCGGCGGACCATCAATGTCGCCGAACTCGATTCGCTGAAGGGTTGATCGCGCGATGATTTCAATGAACATCCTGCTGGTCATCGCCCTCGCGCCCCTGCTGGGCTCGGTCATCGCCGGCCTGTTCGGCAAGCAGGTGGGCCGCGCCGGCGCGCACTGGGTCACCATCCTGGGCGTGGCGGTCAGCTGCGCGCTGTCGCTGCACGTGCTCTGGCAGTTCCTGGGCATGGACGCGGCGCCGTTCAACCAGAACGTCTACACCTTCTTCGAGGTGGGCGGGTATTCGGCCCACGTCGGCTTCATGGTCGACACGCTCACCGCCATGATGATGGTGGTGGTCACCTTCGTGTCGCTGCTGGTGCACATCTACACCATCGGCTACATGGAGGAAGACCCGGGCTACCAGCGCTTCTTCAGCTACATCTCGCTGTTCACCTTCAGCATGCTGATGCTGGTGATGAGCAACAACTTCCTGCAGCTGTTCTTCGGCTGGGAAGCAGTGGGCCTGGTGTCCTACCTGCTGATCGGCTTCTGGTACAAGCGCCCGACCGCCATCTTCGCCAACCTCAAGGCCTTCCTGGTCAACAGGGTCGGCGACTTCGGCTTCCTGCTCGGCATCGCCGGCGTCCTGGCCTGGGTCGGCACGCTCGACTACGCGACCGTCTTCGCGCACGCCTACAACAGCGAACTGCAGGGGACCTTCACCCTGTGGTCGGGCAAGATCGGCATGGGTGGCTGGAGCTACGACGTGCTTTCGGGCCCCGTCCAGGTCGAGATCATCACCTTCATCTGCATCTGCCTGTTCATCGGCGCCATGGGCAAGTCGGCGCAGGTGCCGCTGCACGTGTGGCTGCCGGACTCGATGGAAGGCCCGACCCCGATCTCGGCGCTCATCCACGCCGCGACCATGGTCACCGCCGGCATCTTCATGGTGGCGCGCATGTCGCCGCTGTTCGAGCAGAGCGAAACCGCGCTGGCCTTCGTGCTGTTCATCGGCGCCACCACGGCCTTCTTCACCGGCCTGATCGGCATCGTGCAGAACGACATCAAGCGCGTGGTCGCGTACTCCACGCTGTCGCAGCTTGGTTACATGACCGTGGCGCTCGGCGTTTCGGCCTATTCGGCCGCGGTGTTCCACCTGATGACCCACGCCTTCTTCAAGGCGCTGCTGTTCCTGGCGGCGGGCTCGGTGATCATCGGCATGCACCACGAGCAGGACATGCGCAAGATGGGCGGCCTGAAGAAGTACATGCCCATCACCTACTGGACCAGCCTGATCGGCACGCTGGCGCTGGTCGGCACGCCCTTCCTGTCGGGCTATTTCTCCAAGGACACCATCATCGTCGCCGCGCAGCAGGCGGCGGCGCAGGGTGGCTGGGTGCAGCAGTACGGCTATTACGCGGTGCTGCTGGGCGTGTTCGTCACGGCCTTCTACAGCTTCCGCCTGCTGTACATGACCTTCCACGGCAAGGAACGCTTCCGCGAGGTCGCCCACCACGAGCCGGACGCGGAAGTGCACGCCGATGCGCACCACGACGAAGACGCCGATGCCCACCATGGCCACCATGGCCCGGTCGAGCCGCACGAGTCGCCGTGGGTGGTCACCGTGCCGCTGGTCCTGCTGGCGATCCCGTCCATCTTCATCGGCTTCTTCACGGTCGGCCCGATGCTGTTCGGCGACTTCTTCCGCGGCGCGATCGAGGTCATGCCGGCGCACGACACGGTCGCGCGGGCGGGCGAGGTGCTGTGGCACGGCGACAAGGGCTGGTTCTGGGCAGCGGTCGGCTTCGGCACCCACTTCTACGCCAGCATCGTGTTCTGGCTGGCCTTCGCGGGTTTCGCCCTGGCCACCTACATCTACCTGTTCAATACGGCCCTGGCCGACCGCTTCGCGAAGCTGTTCGCGCCGGTCGTGCGCCTGCTCGAGAACAAGTACGGCTTCGACGACCTTTGGATCAAGGGCTTTGCCGGCGGCGGCATCAAGCTGGGCAAGTTCTCCTGGAAGCGCGGCGACGCCGGCCTCATCGACGGCCTGCTGGTGAACGGGACGGCCACCCTGGTCGACCGCGTCGGCGGACTGCTGCGCCACCTGCAGACCGGTCGCCTCTACAACTATGCCTTCGCCATGATCATTGGCCTCATCGTCCTGCTGGCGGTGCTGGTCAAGATGACCGGCGCCTGAGACTGACAAGGAAGACCCGATGCAATCCTCCTGGCCCCTGCTGAGCGTCCTGGTCTGGCTGCCGATCCTCGGCGGCATCCTGACGCTGGCCTTCGGCGACGCCCGCCAGACCCAGGGCAAATGGTTCGCGCTGCTGGTCGCGGTCGCCACCCTGGTCCTGAGCGTGTTCCTTTTCGCCGGCCACGACGGCAGTTCGGCCGCGATGCGTTTCGTCGAGGACCGCAGCTGGATCCCCAACTTCGACATCCGCTACCACCTGGGCGTGGACGGCCTGTCGATTGCGCTGATCGCGCTGACCACCCTGACCACGGCCCTGGTGCTGGTGGGTGCCTGGGGTTCGGTGGAGCGCCGGGCGCACCAATATTTCGCCGCCTTCCTGATCCTCGAGGGCATGATGATCGGCGTCTTCTGCGCGCTCGACGCCATCCTGTTCTACGTGTTCTTCGAGGCCATGCTGATCCCGATGTTCATCATCATCGGTGTCTGGGGTGGCCCGCGGCGCGTGTACGCCTCGATCAAGTTCTTCCTGTACACCTTCCTGGGCTCGGTGTTCATGCTGGTCGGCCTGGTGTACCTGTACATCGTCTCGGGCGAACGCCTCGAGGGTGGCGCCAGTTTCCAGCTGGCCGACCTGTACCAGCTCAAGCTGACCGCCCAGGAACAGATGTGGCTGTTCTTCGCCTTCCTGGCCGCTTTCGCGGTGAAGGTGCCGATGTTCCCGGTGCATACCTGGTTGCCCGACGCCCACGTCGAGGCGCCCACCGGAGGTTCGGTCATCCTGGCGGCGATCATGCTCAAGATCGGCGGCTACGGCTTCCTGCGCTTCACCCTGCCGATCGTGCCTGACGCGGGGCAGGAGTGGGCCTGGCTGGTCATCGCGCTTTCGCTCGCGGCGGTGATCTACATCGGCCTGGTGGCGCTGGTGCAGGAGGACATGAAGAAGCTGATCGCCTACTCGTCGATCGCGCACATGGGCTTCGTCACCCTGGGCACCTTCATCGCCTTCGCGCTGGTGCGCGAGCTGGGCAATACCGATGCCGCCCAGCTGGGCGTGCAGGGCGCGATGGTGCAGATGATCTCGCACGGCTTCATATCCGGCGCCATGTTCTCGTGCGTGGGCGTGGTCTACGACCGCATGCACAGCCGCATGATCCGCGACTACGGCGGCGTGGTGAACACCATGCCCTGGTTCGCGGCCTTCTTCGTGTTCTTCGCGATGGCCAATGCCGGCCTGCCGGGCACCTCGGGCTTCGTCGGCGAATTCATGGTCATCCTGGCCGCGTTCCAGTACAACGCCTGGGTCGCCTTCGGCGCCGGCTTCACGCTGATCCTCGGCGCGGCCTACACCCTGTGGATGGTCAAGCGCGTGGTCTTCGGCGACGTCGCCAACCACCATGTCGCCGAACTGACCGACATCAATGGCCGCGAAGTCCTGGTGCTGGGCGTGTTCGCCCTGGGCACCCTGGCGCTGGGCGTGTACCCCAAGCCGCTGACCGACCTCATGGAAGCACCGATCGCGCAGCTGCTGACCCAGCTCGCCGCCACCAAGCTGTAAGGAAGCCCCGATGGCCCTGCCGATGCCCACACTTGCCGACCTCCAGCCCCTGGGGCCGGAGATCTTCGTCTGCGGCGCAGCCTTCGCCCTGCTGATGATCGACCTGTTCCTCTCGGATGCACGCCGAGGCCTCACGCATTTCCTGGCCCTTTTCATCCTGGCCGCCGCCGCGGTGCTGACCGCGCGCGAACTGGGCGCCGAAACCACCTGGGGCTTCGCCAACCTGTTCGTGCGCGACACCATCGGCGACGTGCTCAAGATCACCATCTACCTGGTGGCGGCCGCGTCCTTCGTCTACGCCAAGCCCTACCTGCAGGACCGGGGCCTGTTCAAGGGCGAGTTCTACGTGCTGGGCCTGTTCTCGGTGCTGGGCATGATGCTGATGGTGTCGGCCGGCAGCATGCTGGTGCTGTACCTGGGCCTGGAACTGCTGGCGCTGAGCTCCTACGGCCTGGTCGCGATGGACCGCGACAACCCGCGCTGCTCGGAAGCGGCGATGAAGTATTTCGTGCTTGGCTCGCTGGCCTCGGGCCTGCTGCTGTACGGCATGTCCATGGTCTATGGCGCCACCGGCAGCCTGCAGCTGGGTGAAATCCACGCCGCGGCGGCGTCCACCGGCGACCGCACGCTGCTGCTGTTCGGCGTGGTGTTCATGCTGGTCGGCATCGCCTTCAAGTTCGGTGCCGCGCCCTTCCACATGTGGCTGCCCGACACCTACCACGGCGCCCCGACCGCGATCACGCTGTTCATCGGTTCGGCGCCCAAGCTGGCGGCCTTCGGCATGGCCTACCGCCTGCTCGAGGACGGCGTCGGCCCGCTCGACGCGCAGTGGCAGGACATGGTCGCCTGGCTGGCGGCGCTGTCGCTGGTGGTGGGCAACCTGGTGGCGCTGGTGCAGACCAACCTCAAGCGCATGCTGGCGTATTCGACCATTTCGCACGTGGGCTTCCTGTTCATGGGCCTGGCCCACGGCGGGCCGCTGGGCCATGGCGCGGCGATGTTCTACGCCATTTCCTATGCGCTGATGTCGGCGGCCGCCTTCGGCGCCATCATCCTGCTGTCGCGCAAGGGCCACGAAGCCGAGGAGATCGCCGACTTCCGCGGCCTGTGGTCGCGCAATCCGTTCCAGGCGCTGCTGGTGATGTTCGTCATGGCCTCGCTGGCCGGCGTGCCGCCTTTCCTTGGCTTCTGGGCCAAGCTGGAAGTGCTGATGGCGGCACTGGACGCGGGCCTGCTGTGGCTGGCCATCGTCGGCATCGTGTGCGCGGTGATCGGCGCCTTCTACTACCTGCGGGTGATGAAGGCGATGTTCTTCGACGAGCCCGAAGGCGAGGGCCCCAGGCTGCATGCCGACAGCCACCTGCGGGTGCTGTTCGCGGTCAATGCGATCGCCCTGCTGGCGCTGGGCCTTTTCGCCGACACCATCCTGCATTGGGTGGGTCGGGCGTTCCCGGTCTGAGGCCTGGCTGAGCGGCAGACAAACGCCGGGCTTGCGCCGCGAAAGCCTAGCCCCCTATAATGCGCGCTCACTGCTGCGGGGTGGAGCAGTCTGGCAGCTCGTCGGGCTCATAACCCGAAGGTCGCAGGTTCAAATCCTGCCCCCGCTACCAGTTTCTGGCGATGGTTTCCGAAAGGGCTTCATCGATCAGGCTTTTTCCCCGGGTTGGCTGCCAGGCCGATCCCGGGGATACCGGAACCTGGATGTACCGGAAAAGGGCCTCACGGCCCTTTTTTGTTTTTGAAATTTGATGAACGCGAACGAGGCGCGGGACCGACGAATGACCGGAAAGGCGACCGAAATCAGCAATCTGCTTGCACCCACCGTCGAAGGACTGGGTCTTGAGCTGCTGGGCGTTGAATTCGCGCCGACCGGCAACAGCGCGCTGCTGCGCCTGTACATCGACGCGCCCGGCCGCCACGTCGCCATCGAGGACTGCGAGGCCGTAAGCCGGGAGATCTCGGCCGTGCTCGACCTCGAGGACCCGATCACCTCGCAGTACACGCTCGAAGTGTCTTCGCCCGGCATCGACCGCCCGCTGTTCACGCCGGCGCAGTTCGCCCGCTTCATCGGCGAGCAGGCCAAGCTGAACCTGCGGCTGCCCGTCGACGGCCGGCGGCGCTTCCAGGCCCGCATCGAGCGCGTGGACGGCAACAGCATCGTGCTGGTTTTCGACGGCCGCGAAATGGTCGTTGCCCACGAAAACATCGAAAAAGCGCGCCTGGTCCCCGACCTGGTCGCCCTGGGCCTGGCGGCCCAGCCCAAACCCACCGGTCCGCGCGGCAAGCGCAAGGCCGGCAATGAATCCGATAACCCCTGAGGCGTCCGACGCCTTTCACGGAGCTGGAAGAGATGAGCAAGGAACTGTTGCTGGTGATGGAAGCGGTAGCCAATGAAAAGGGCGTGCCGCGTGGCGTGATCGTCGAGGCCATGGAGGCCGCGCTGGCTTCCGCCGCGAAGAAGCGCTACCACGAGCAGGACGTCGCCATGCGTGTCGCCATCAACCCGACCGACGGCAGCTACGAAACCTTCCGCCGCTGGGAAGTGGTGGCCGACGACGTGGTCATGGAGTCGCCCGACCGCCAGATCCGCCTGATGGACGCCATCGACGAGAAGGAAGGCGCCGAGGTCGGCGACTTCGTCGAAGAGCAGGTCGAAAACGCCGAATTCGGTCGCATCGCCGCCCAGGCCGCCAAGCAGGTCATCGTGCAGCGCGTGCGCGAAGCCGAGCGTGCGCAGGTGGTCGACGCCTGGAAGGACCGCGTCGGCGAACTGATCAATGGCATCGTCAAGCGCGTCGAGCGTGGCAACGTCTACGTGGACCTGGGCGGCAATGCCGAAGCCCTGATCCCGAAGGACAAGGCCATCCCGCGCGACGTGCTGCGGCCGGGCGACCGCGTGCGCGGCTACCTGCTGGACGTGCGCTCCGAGGCCCGTGGCCCGCAGCTGTTCATCAGCCGCACCGCGCCGGAATTCATGATCGAGCTGTTCAAGCTCGAGGTGCCGGAAGTCGGCCAGGGCCTGGTCGAGATCAAGGCCGCGGCCCGTGACCCGGGCGACCGCGCCAAGATCGCCGTGCTGGCCCACGACCACCGCACCGATCCGATCGGCGCCTGCATCGGCATGCGCGGTTCGCGCGTGCAGGCGGTCAGCAACGAGCTCAACGGCGAGCGCATCGACATCGTGCTGTGGTCGGACAACCCGGCGCAGTTCGTCATCAACGCCATGGCCCCGGCCGAAGTGCAGTCGATCATCGTCGACGAAGAAAAGCGCTCGATGGATCTGGCCGTGGCCGAGGACAAGCTTGCCCAGGCGATCGGCAAGGGCGGCCAGAACGTGCGCCTGGCCAGCCGCCTCAGCGGCTGGCAGCTCAACGTCATGACCCAGGACCAGGTGACCGCCAAGTCCGAGTCCGAACAGGCGGCCGCGCGCCAGCTGTTCATGGACAAGCTCGAAGTCGACGAGGAAATCGCCGGCATCCTGGTCACCGAGGGCTTCAGCACGGTCGAGGAAATCGCCTACGTGCCGGCCGGCGAACTGCTGGCGGTGGAAGGCTTCGACGAGGACATCGTCGAGGAGCTGCGCGCCCGTGCCCGCGACGCCCTGCTCACCGAGGCCCTGCTGGTCGAAGAGGACATCGAAGACCACAAGCCGGCCGATGACCTGCTTTCGCTCGACGGCATGGACGAGGCCACCGCCTACGCCCTGGCCGCGCGCGGCGTGGTCACCCGCGACGACCTGGCCGAGCTGGCCACGGACGAGATCACCGACATCGAGGACATGGACGAGGAACGTGCCGGCAAGCTGATCATGGCTGCCCGTGCGCACTGGTTCGAATAAGACCGCTGCACTCCGTTAGCCCCGAGAGTCACCATTGCGCGCCTTGCGCGCAGGAAACGAAGGAATCGCCACCAAATGTCTGAAGTCACCGTTGGTTCACTGGCCAAAGTGCTGGGAATGCCCGTCGAGAAGCTGCTCGAGCAGCTCGCCGGCGCAGGCATGTCCTTCAGCGGGCCGGATCAGGTGGTCAGCAGCACCGAGAAGATGAAGCTGCTTGGCTTCCTGCGCCGCACGCACGGTAAGGAAGACAAGCCGGCCGAAGGCGCCGCGCCGCGCAAGATCACCCTGCAGCGGCGAAAGCAGGAAGAGCTGACCGTCAGCGCCGGCAAGTCCAAGTCCACCGTCACCGTCGAGGTCCGCCAGAAGCGCACCTACGTCAAGCGCGACGAAGTGGACGCGGTGCCGGTCACCGACGAGCGCGCCGAAGCCCTGCGCAAGCTCGAGGAGTCCAAGGCCCGCAACGACGCCGAGATCGCCGCGATCGCCGAGGCCGACCGCAAGCGCCTGGCCGAACGCGAGGCCGACGAGGCCGCGCGCCGCAGCGAGGAGGCCGCCAAGGTCGCCGCCGCGGAAGAGGCCAAAGCCCCGCCGGCCAGCGAAGAACCGGCCGCGCCGGTCGCGCCCGAAGTCGCGCCGCTGGCGCCTGGCGCCATCGTCATCCACGAGCGCAAGCCGCGCCCGAAGCCGGCCGCGCCACCGCCGCCGAGCCCGAAGCCGGCCGCGCCCGCGGGCAAGGCCGCCGGCAAGAACAAGGCCGTGCGCGGTTCGCACGCCATGGTCGACAACGAGGGCGATGGTGGCCAGGCCACGCGCTTCGCCGCCGGCCAGCTGCATCTTTCCGAATCCGAGCGTGCCCGCCGCGGCGCCGCCGGCAACCGCAAGAAGTCCCGTGCCCGCGGCCCCGAGCCGTCGCGCAGCGGCGGCGGCCAGCACGGCTTCTCCCGCCCGACCGCGCCGATCGTGCGCGAGGTCTTCATCGGTGATTCCATCGCCGTGACCGACCTGGCCCAGAAGCTGGCCATGAAGGGCGGCGAAGTGGTGCGGGCGCTGTTCAAGATGGGCGTGATGGCCACCATCAACCAGGTGCTCGACCACGACACCGCGGTGCTGGTGGTCGAAGAGCTTGGCCACCGCGCCAGCAAGTCCGAGGAAGACAACGCCGAGACCACGCTGGTCGCGGCGCTGCAGGAGGAAGTGCAGGGCGAGAAGCAGACGCGCCCGCCGGTGGTCACGATCATGGGCCACGTCGACCACGGCAAGACCTCGCTGCTCGACTACATCCGCCGCACCAAGGTGGCCACCGGCGAAGCCGGCGGCATCACCCAGCACATCGGCGCCTACCACGTGGAAACCGAAAAGGGCGTCATCAGCTTCCTCGACACCCCGGGCCACTCGGCCTTCACGTCCATGCGCGCCCGCGGCGCCAAGCTCACCGACATCGTGGTGCTGGTGGTCGCGGCCGACGACGGCGTGATGCCGCAGACCGTCGAGGCCGTGCAGCATGCCCGCGCCGCCAACGTGCCGCTGCTGATCGCGGTCAACAAGATCGACAAGCCCGAAGCCAACCCGGACAACGTCAAGCAGGGCCTGGTCAAGCTGGAAGTCGTGCCCGAGGAATGGGGCGGCGACGTGCAGTTCGTCAACGTCTCGGCCAAGACCGGCGAAGGCGTGGACGCGCTGCTCGAGGCGATTTCGCTGCAGGCCGAGGTCATGGAACTGACGGCGGTATACGACGCCCGCGCCACCGGCGTGGTCATCGAGTCGGCGCTCGACAAGGGCCGCGGCCCGGTCGCGACGGTGCTGGTGCAGCAGGGCACCCTGAAGAAGGGCGACTACCTGGTCTGCGGCACCCATTACGGCCGCGTGCGCGCGCTGTTCGACGAAGCCGGCAAGCAGGTCGATTCGGCGCAGCCGTCGATCCCGGTGCAGGTGCTGGGCCTGTCGGGCGTGCCCGACGCCGGCGACGACTTCGTGGTCGTGGCCGACGAGCGCCTGGCCAAGGAAGTGGCCCAGGAGCGTGACGCCAAGCGCCGCGAATCGCGCCTGGTCGCCGCCGCCGGCAGCCGCATGGAAGACATCATGGCCCAGATGGGCCAGGACAAGGACCAGGCCACCCTGAACCTGCTGGTGAAGGCCGACGTGCAGGGTTCCGTGGAAGCGCTGCGCCAGGCCCTGGTGGCGCTGTCGAACGAGATGATCAAGATCAACGTGATCAGCTCGGGCGTCGGCGGCATCACCGAGTCCGACGCCACGCTGGCCGCGACCTCCAAGGCCGTGATCATCGGCTTCAACGTGCGCGCCGACGCCAGCGCCCGCAAGGTCATCGAGACCAGCGGCCTGGACCTGCGCTACTTCTCGATCATCTACGACGTCATCGACCAGGTGAAGCAGGTGGCTTCCGGCCTGCTGGGCATGGAGATCCGCGAAGAAATCATCGGCATCGCCGAGGTCCGGGACGTGTTCCGCAGCTCCAAGTTCGGCGCGGTCGCCGGTTCCCTGGTGGTCGAAGGCGTGGTCAAGAAGAGCAAGCCCATCCGCGTGCTGCGCAACAGCGTGGTGGTCTTCGAGGGCGAACTCGAGTCGCTGCGCCGCTTCAAGGACAACGTCGAAGAGGTCAAGTCGGGCGTGGAGTGCGGCATCGCGGTCAAGGCCTACAACGATGTCCAGCCGGGTGACCAGATCGAGTGCTTCGAACGCATCGAGGTGCAGCGCACCCTGTAAGGGAGGCACCAGCCATGGCGACCAAGAGCTTCCATCGTACCGACCGGGTTTCGGCGCAGCTGCGCCGCGACCTGGGCCAGATCGTGCACCAGGCGGTCCGTGAATTCGGGCTGCCGTCGGTGTCGGTTTCCGACGTCGAGGTGACCCGCGACCTGGCCCACGCCAAGGTCTTCGTCACCGCGCTGCTGGCCGACCAGGGCCCGGCGGCCGTGTCGGCGCTCAAGGAACTGGCGCCCGAGCTGCGCCATCGCCTGGCCCAGGCCGTGCGCATGCGCCACGTGCCCGAGCTGCACTTCCACTACGACGATTCGGTGGACAAGGGCGAGCGCATCGAACAGCTGCTGCGCGAGAATCCCGTCCCGCCCGCCGAAGACTGAAGGCCCGTCGGATGGGCCGCACCGTGTTCCGGCCGCTCGACGGCCTGCTTTTGCTCGACAAGCCCGCCGGCCTGAGCTCGAACCAGGCCCTTCAGCGTGCCCGGCTGCTGTTCCGCGCCGAGAAGGGCGGCCACACCGGTGCGCTCGACCCCCTGGCCACCGGCCTGCTGCCCCTGTGTTTCGGCGAGGCGACCAAGATCGCCGGCCTGCTGCTCGGCGGCCGCAAGGCCTACGAAGCCGGGGTGGCGCTGGGCCGCACCACCGACACCGACGACGCCGATGGCGAAGTCCTGCGCGAACGCCCGGTGCCGGCGCTCGACCGCGCCCGCGTGGAAGCGGCCCTGGCCCCGCTGACCGGGCGGATCCGCCAGCGCCCGCCGATCTATTCCGCGCTCAAGCAGGGCGGTGAACCCCTTTACCTGAAGGCCCGGCGCGGCGAAGCCATCGAGGTGCCCGAACGCGAGGTCGACGTGGAGGCCATCGAGTTGCTGGAACTCGATGGCGCCAGGCTTCGCCTGGCCGTGACCTGCGGCTCCGGCACCTACATCCGCAGCCTGGCCCGCGACCTGGGCGAAGCCCTGGGCTGCGGCGCCCATGTCACCGCGCTGCGGCGCACCTGGGTCGAACCCTTCCTGCAGCCCCGCATGTTCACCCTCGAGGCGCTTGAGGCGGTGGCCGCCGGGGGCGGCGAAGCGGCGCTCGACGCCCTGCTGCTGCCGGTGGAGGCGGGGCTGGTCCACTTCGAGGCCGTGCACGTGGACGCCGACCAGGCCCGGCGGCTGGGCCACGGCCAGCCGGTGCCCGTCGCAGGCGAGGTTGCGACACACCTGAACCTGCTGGGCCCGGACGGCCGGTCACTTGGCCTGGGCCGGCGCGACGAGGCGGGCCAGGTCTGGCCCAGGCGCCTGTTTCGCTGGGCCAGCGCCTGCTGAACCCGCGGCCCCGGCCCCCGGCCCGGGACCCCCTTCACAAATTCCGCCTTGTCCGGCCAGCCCTTGTCCGTTAAACTTTTGCGGCTTCACCGATGCCATTTTCAGGCAAATCCCCAACCGGCGGGCCATCGCGGTGCGTCGCCAAGAGCGACGTTCCTGCAGGCTGCGCATCACAAAGAGAAAACACAATGTCCATTGATTCCGCCAAGGTCATCGAAGAGTTCAAGCGCACCCCGAACGACACCGGTTCGCCGGAAGTCCAGGTCGCGCTGCTCTCCGCCCGCATCGACATGCTGTCCGACCACTTCAAGGCCCACAAGCAGGACCACCACTCCCGCCGCGGCCTGCTCAAGATGGTCAACCAGCGCCGCAGCCTGCTCGGCTACCTCAAGAAGAAGGACGTCGCGCGCTACCAGACGCTGATCGAGCGCTTGGGCCTGCGCCGCTAAAACCAGTTTCAAACCACACGGCGCAGAAATGCGCCGTGTGCATTTTCGGGGAACGGAAAGATCCGGGGTCGGAAATGCAACAACCGCGGGGCAGGGTGCCTCGTGGGGATGAATCCAGAGACAAAGGAAGCGATAAACGTGGCGAAAGTAACCAAGACGTTCCAGTACGGTCAGCACGAAGTCACCCTCGAGACGGGCGAAGTCGCCCGCCAGGCGGGTGGTTCGGTCATCGTCAAGTTCGGCGACACGGTCGTGCTGGTGACGGCGGTTGGCAACAAGAATGCGCGCGAAGGCATGGACTTCTTCCCGCTCACCGTCGACTACATCGAGAAGTTCTACGCCGGTGGCCGCATCCCGGGTGGTTTCTTCAAGCGCGAAGGCCGCCAGACCGAGCGCGAGACCCTGGTCTCCCGCCTGATCGACCGTCCCATCCGCCCGCTGTTCCCGGAACACTTCCGCAACGAAGTGCAGGTCATCGCCACCGTGATGTCGATGAACCCGGAAGTGCACGGCGACATCCCGGCCCTGATCGGCGCCTCCGCCGCGCTGGCGCTGTCGGGCATCCCGTTCGCGGGCCCGATCGGCGCCGCCAAGGTCGGTTACGCCGACGGCAAGTACCTGCTGAACCCGACCATCACCGAGCTCAAGACCTCGGACCTGGAACTGGTGGTCGCCGGTACCGCCAACGCCGTGCTGATGGTCGAGTCCGAAGCCAAGGAACTGAGCGAAGACGTGATGCTGGGCGCCGTGATGTTCGGCCACCAGCAGATGCAGGTCGCCATCAACGCCATCAACGAGCTGGTCGCCGAAGTCGGCGTCAAGCATTGGGACTGGAAGGCGCCGGAAAAGGCGCAGGCCCCGATCGACGCCGTCAAGGCCGCCATCGGCAACCGCCTCGAGGCCGCTTTCCAGGTGCGCGACAAGCTCGAGCGCAAGGAAGCCATCTCGGCCGTCAAGAAGGACGTGCTCGAATCGCTCAAGCCGCAGGCCGAGGCCAACGGCTGGAACCTGGCCGACCTGGCCAAGGAGTTCGGCGAATTCGAATACAGCACCATGCGTGAGTCGGTGCTCAAGACCAAGGTCCGCATCGACGGTCGTGCGCTCGACACCGTGCGCCCGATCTCGGTGCGCACCGGCGTGCTGCCGCGCACCCATGGTTCGGCGCTGTTCACCCGCGGCGAAACCCAGGCCATCGTGGTCGCCACCCTGGGCACCGCCCGCGACGGCCAGATCATCGACGCGGTCGAAGGCGAGTCCAAGGACCACTTCCTGTTCCACTACAACTTCCCGCCGTACTCGGTGGGTGAAGCCGGCCGCATGATGGGCCCGAAGCGTCGCGAGATCGGCCACGGCCGCCTTGCCCGCCGCGGCGTCCAGGCCGTGATGCCGTCCATGGAATCGTTCCCGTACACCATCCGCGTGGTGTCCGAGATCACCGAATCCAACGGTTCCTCGTCGATGGCCTCGGTCTGCGGTTCCTCGCTGGCCCTGATGGACGCCGGCGTGCCGATCAAGGCGCCGGTGGCCGGTATCGCCATGGGCCTGGTCAAGGAAGGCGCCGACTACGTCGTGCTGTCCGACATCCTGGGTGACGAAGACCACCTGGGCGACATGGACTTCAAGGTGGCCGGTACCGAAGGCGGTATCTCGGCGCTGCAGATGGACATCAAGATCGACGGCATCACCGAAGAGATCATGAAGGTCGCGCTGGGCCAGGCCAAGGCCGGTCGCCTGCACATCCTGGGCGAAATGAACAAGGCCATCACCGCGCCGCGTTCGGAGCTGTCCGAGTACGCGCCGCGCCTGCTGACCATCAAGATCCACCCGGACAAGATCCGCGAAGTGATCGGCAAGGGCGGTGCCACCATCCAGGGCATCACCAAGGAAACCGGCACCCAGATCGACATCCAGGACGACGGCACGATCGTCATCGCCTCGGTGAATGCTGCAGCCGCCCAGGCCGCGAAGGCGCGCATCGAGCAGATCACCTCGGACGTCGAGCCGGGCCGCATCTACGAAGGCAAGGTCGCCAAGATCATGGACTTCGGTGCGTTCGTCACCATCGCCCCGGGCAAGGACGGCCTGGTGCACGTGTCGCAGATCTCCAACGAGCGCGTCGAGAAGGTTTCCGACAAGCTCAAGGAAGGCGACCTGGTCAAGGTGAAGGTGCTGGAAGTGGACAAGCAGGGCCGCATCCGCCTGTCCATCAAGGCCATCGAGGAAGGCGAGGGCTAAGCCCCGCCAGCCATCGGAAGCTGAACGGAAAAGCGGGCTTCGGCCCGCTTTTTCATTGTGGGGGCAGACGGCTTTGACATGCGGGCCGCGGTTGCTAGATTGCTTCATCCCCCGGCACGGAATGACCATGGCCAATACAGGTTCACAAGAGCTGGCGCAGTTCGTGCGCGATGCCCTGGCCAGCGGCCAGGACCGCGAGTCGATCGCCAGTGCGCTGGCCGCGGCAGGCTGGCCGGATGCCCTGGTGGCGGATGCACTGGCGGCCTATGCCGACGTGCCGTTCCCGGTCCCCGTACCCCGGCCGCGACCCTACCTGTCGGCGCGCGAGGCGTTCCTTTACCTGACGCTGTTCGCCACGCTCTACATTTCCGCCTTCCAGCTCGGCAGCCTGCTGTTCGACCTGATCAACCGTGCCTGGCCGGATCCGGCCGACCCGGCCTGGCAGGTCGCGCGCCAGGCAACATCGATGCGGTGGGCGATGGCATCGATCGTGGTGGCGTTCCCGGTTTACCTGTTCCTGGCCCACCACCTGTCGCAGGCGATGGCGCGCAGCCCCGGAAAACGCCTGTCGGCGGTGCGGCGCTGGCTGACCTACCTGACGCTTTTCATCGCCGCCTGCGTGCTGGTGGGCGACCTGATCACCCTGGTGCACGCCCTGCTGTCGGGAGAACTCACGCTGCGCTTCGCGCTCAAGGTGGGCGTGGTGGCGATGATCACCGGCGGCATCTTCGGCTGGTACCTGTGGGACCTGCGCAACGAGGAGAGGGAATCGTGAGCGCCGGCAGGGGGCTGGCACTGGCCGCCATCGTGGTGGTGGTCGCGGCGCTGGCCCTGGGGCTGTGGGCCTCGGGTTCGCCGGGCACGCAGCGCGAGTTTCGCCTGGACGAACGACGCGTGACCGACCTGCAGGGCATCGTGGCCGCCATTGGTCGTCACTACGAGGTCCATCGCGCTCTTCCGCCCAACCTGGGCGCCCTGGCGGAGGCTCCCGGAAGCCGCCTGTCCACCAGCGATCCGGTTACTGGCACAGCCTACGATTATGAAATCGTGGACGCGCGGCGCTACCGCGTCTGCGCCAGCTTCGCCCACGACACCGCCGAGGAAACCATCCGGATGGCCGCGCCCTGGTGGCACGGCGCGGGACGGCATTGTTTCGAACAGCGCGTGGGCGAGGACCCGGAAGAATGAAAAGACATTTCTCGATGATCCGCGACTTCCATCTGGCCGACTGGTTCACCCTGGCCAACGCCTTCTGCGGCACGGGCGCGATCTTCGCGGCCATGCGTTTCCTGCAGGACGGCCGCGTCGGCGACCTGCTGTGGGGCATGGCGCTGGTGCCGCTGGCCTTCGTGTTCGACGCGCTCGACGGCTGGGTGGCGCGCCAGCGCCACGGCGCGTCGCTGCTGGGCCGCGAACTCGATTCGCTGTCGGACGTGATTTCCTTCGGCGTGGCGCCGGCGGCGCTGGCCTATGCCTGCGGCATGCAGGGTGGCTGGGATTGGCTGGTGCTGTCGTATTTCGTCGGCTGCGGGGTTAGCCGGCTGGCGCGTTTCAACGTCACCGCCGAAGCACTGTCGGAAGGCGCCGCCAAGGTGCGCTTCTTCGAGGGCACGCCCATCCCCACCAGCGTGGTGCTGGTCGGACTGATGGCCGTCGCCGCCTGGCAGGGCGAAATCGGCGACAACCTGTGGTTCGGCCGCCTCGACCTGGGCTGGCAGCTGCATCCGCTGGTGCTGCTATTCGCGGTGTCGGGTTCGCTGATGATCAGCAAGACGGTGCGCATCCCGAAGCCGTGAACCGGGGGGCTTCAGCCGAGCAGCTGGATCGCGATCAGCGGCGTCAGGTTGAAAACGATGATCAGCAGCTTGTACACCGCCATCGCGCCATAGTGGATGGCATCGAAGAGTTCGTCGGAAAGTCGGAACCAGCGTCGGTGCAGGCGGCGGATAGGTTCGCGGAACCAGGCCATCGCGCCCAGCCAGACCAGCAGGATCGCGTAGTTGATCGCAAGCGACCAGAGCAGCAGCTCGGTGATCGAATCGGAGGTCATGGGCCTTCTCCGGTGGGATGTGGCCGGTCCAGAATAGACCAGGCATCCGGCTTAGGTGGGATTAATGCGGGGCGGTGGACACTCGGTACCCCATCGAGGAGTACTGCCATGTCACGCGCCCCTTCGCTCTTGCACTGGACGGCAGCCGCCCTGCTCGTGACGACCACCGCGGCGGCGCATACGCCGCCGGTGCCGCAGGACGACACTCAGGACCCGCCGGGGGAGACCGCCTCGGCGTCGATGGACGAACCCGCTATCCCGACCGATGCGCTGCTTGCCTCGCCCGATGGGCGCAATGACCTGCGTGTACAGGTCTTGCTGGACCGGGCGCGGTTTTCGCCCGGTGAAATCGACGGCGTCGCCGGCTCCAACCAGGCCGGGGCGCTGCGTGCGTTCCAGCGCCAGCAGGGCCTGGATCCCACCGGCGAGGCCGACGAAGACACCTGGCTGGCGCTCGAGGCCAATGCTTCGCCCACCCTGGTGGACGTGGTGTTGAGCGAAGAAGACGTCGCCGGCCCTTTCGTGGAAATCCCCTCGGACATGATGGCCAAGGCGGCGCTTGCTTCCATGGGTTTCACCGGTGCCGTCGAAAAGCTGGGCGAACGGTTCCACGCCAGCCCGGCGCTGCTGCGCGAACTCAATCCGCAGGCCCGGTTCGAAGCCGGTGAATCCATCCAGGTGCCCAACGTCGAGCACGACCTGGAGCTTCCGGCGGCGTCCACCGTCGTGGTCGACGAATCCGACGGGGCCCTGTGGCTGCTCGACGCCCAGGACGCGGTGATCGCCTGGTTCCCGGCGACGTCGGGCAGCGAAAACGACCCGCTGCCGATCGGCGACTGGACGATCAACGGCGTGGCCCATGACCCGGTGTTCAACTACGATCCGAGCCTGTTCCATGCCGCGGATCCGGCGCACGAAAAGGCGACGCTCCAGCCCGGTCCGAACAATCCGGTGGGCGTGGCCTGGATCGACTTGAGCAAGCCGCATTACGGCATCCATGGCACCCCGGAGCCCGCGAACATCAGCAAGACGCAATCCAATGGCTGCATCCGTCTGACCAACTGGGACGTCGTGCGCGTGGCCGGGGCAGTTTCGCCCGGCACGGCCGTGCGGCTGCAGGAGTAGCGCACGATGCGGGCAGGCCTGGTGTTCCTGGCGGGACTGTTGGTGGGAGGCCTGGCGGTGGCCTGGCTGGTGGCCGAGGTGCCGCCGGAAGCACCACCGTCCGGCGGCGTCGCCGAGGCGCCTGCCGCCCCGGCCGCACCCACGGCGTCGGCACCCGGCGTGCTGCCGCCACCGACGGCCGGGCCGGCGCGCGAGCCCGACCCTCGCCGCCTCCGCGAGGAGAACATCGAAGGCACGCTGGAAGTGGCGATCGACGAAGCCGTCGAAGAGGCCATCGAAAAAAGCCCGTCCCCTACCGTGGGCAACGACGCGACCACCAGCGCCGCGGCCCCGGCGCGGGAAACGCCCTTGCTGCCGCCCCTGCGCATCCCGGTCGAAGGCATCGCGGCAGCGGACCTGTTCGACAGTTTCGCCGATGCGCGTGGCCAGGATCGGGTGCACGACGCCCTGGACATCATGGCGCCGGAAGGCACGCCGGTGCTTGCCGCCGCCGACGGGCCGGTCGTCAAACTGTTCGACTCCGTGCCGGGCGGCCTGACCCTCTACCAGTTCGACGAGGCCGGCCAGGTGGCGTTTTACTACGCGCACCTGCAGCGCTACGCCGAGGGCGTGCAAGAGGGCAAACAGCTGCATCAGGGCGACGTCCTGGGCTACGTGGGCCATACCGGAAACGCCAACCCGGCCGCCCCCCACCTGCATTTCGCCATCTTCGTGCTCGGGCCGGAAAAGCGCTGGTGGCAGGGCGAGGCGATCAATCCCTATCCGCTGCTTGTGAAAGCCCCGCAATAGCCCGGCGCAGCGGACCCGACCCGAAACCGGTTTGACGCTGGTTTTACCGGCCCGGTGCATCGTTCCCTCCGACCGCCATCAGGGCGGGGAAAATCGGAGCACGAACATGTGGAAGAGCATTCGTTGGACGGCCGGGACGGTGGCGGGACTGTTGTTGGTGGTGACGCTGGCGGGCTGGGCCTACGTCGAAAGCCTTGACCTGGCGTCCGAGCCGCGGGGCAATCGGGTCGCCACGGCAAGCGACCTGGCCTTCGTCCGCGACGGCGTCCGTCATCGGCGAGGGCGCGTGCTGGCCGTGCTGAGCAGCACGGCCAGCTTTGACCAGGAGCGGCGCAAAGGCGGCTACGAGCTCACCGAGATCTCGCGAGCCTACTGGGTGTTCACGGCCAACGGCTATGAGGTGGACCTGGCCAGCCCCCAGGGGGGGACGCCACCGCAAACGCTGGATGATGGCCTGGTCGATGCGGACTACGCCTTTCTCAACGATCCGGCCGCCCAGGCCAAACTGGCCGATACGATACCGCTGGCCGATGTGGATCCTTCGCGGTACGACGCGGTCTATTTCGTCGGGGGCAAGGGAGCGATGTTCGATTTTCCCGGCGATCCCGACATTGCGCGGATCGTTCGCGACATCGAACCACGCGGCGTGATCGGCGCCGTCTGTCACGGGCCCGCGGCGTTGCTGGACATTGAACTGGCTGATGGCCGCACGCTGCTGCGGGGGCGGCGAGTGACGGGATTCACCAATGCGGAAGAACTGTTCCTCATCGAGCAGGCCCGGGATGTCTTTCCGTTCCTGTTGCAGGATGCGCTGGCACGACAATCCACGGGATTCGTGGAAGGTCCCATTTACCTGGACAACACCGTGGTGGATGGCCGCCTCGTCACCGGGCAGAACCCTTGGTCGACGTGGACGGTCGCCGAAGCGATGGTGCGTGCCCTGGGACATGATCCGGTGGCCCGCGATCCCACCAGCGAAGAAGTCAGCGTCGGTTTGCTGGCGACCTACTACGCACAGGGCCTGGACCGGGCGTTGGCGAGCAAGCAGGCCGGCCCAAGGGCAAGCAAGCACCTGCTTCTGATGCATGCCCTCGTTGCCGCCATGCAGTGGCGCCTGCGCGACGCCTGGCAGCTCCAGCAGCTTGCCCGGAATTAGGCGATCATCGGTACCCACAGTGGAGGGACGCCAGGTGACGGCGGGGTCGATCCGTGTATTGCTCGTCGAAGATGATCTGGATGTGGCCGCCGGCATCGGCGACTACCTGGAGGCCAACGGGCTGCGCGTTGACTACGCCGCGAATGCCTTCGAAGCCCGGGCGCAGGTCGCCAGGGCGTGTTTCGACGTGCTGGTACTGGACGTCAACCTGCCGGGTCAGGATGGCATCGGCCTGTGCCGCGACCTCAAGCAGGCGCAAGGGCTGGGCACGCCTGCCATCTTCCTCACCGCCCGCGGGGCGCTGCAGGACAAGCTTGAGGGTTTCGCGGCCGGTGCGATCGACTACATGGTCAAGCCCTTCGCGCCGGTGGAGCTGCTGGTGCGGATTCGCGCCATCTGCGCGCGCGTGGCGAGCCAGTCCCCCGTTTGTGTGGACGTAGCGGGATATACCCTCGACCTGCACAGCGGCCTGCTGAGCCATGCTGGCCGGAGCCTGCAGCTGCACTCCGCGGGCCTGGCCATCCTGGGAAGGCTGATGCAGGCCCATCCGCGCAGCGTCAGCAAGCAGGCGCTGCGCGAGGACCTGTGGGGCGATCAGTCGCCCCAGAGCGATCCCCTGCGTGCCCACGTCTACCAGTTGCGCCAGGCGATGCTCGAGCGTTTCGGCGAGGCTCCGATCAGCACGGTGCGTGGCATCGGCTACCGCTTCGGTGCAGAACCATGAGCGGTAAACGGAACCTGAGCCAGGTGCTGGCCCGGCAGTGGATCGCTTTCGCCCTGGTGCTGGCGGCAGGCTTTTCGGCAATGACGCTGCTACTGCTGTTCGTGCTCGAGGACGGGTTCATCGATGACCGGCTTGGCAACGTCGCCGGCGGTATCGTCGATCTGGAATCGGCGCGATTGCCCGACCGCTTCGAACTGCATGCACGGGAGCATGCGCCAGCCGAGCTCCGGCAAGCCATGCACGGTCGCCGACCGGGGGGCATCAGGGAATTCCGGCTGGCCGATGATCGCTACGTGCACGTGCTGGCCGGTCGTAGCCCGGCCGGCGAGGACTACCTGCTGGTGTACGACGTCAGCAACCAGCTGCGGGTAAACCAGGCCCTGGCGCGCGCCTGGCCCTGGCTGGTGGTGATGGCGGTGGCGCTGGCACTGGTCGCCTGGCTGCTTTCGCGCTGGCTCGTATCGCGCATTTCCCGGCGGGCGCGTGGGTTGATCGAGCATATCGGCGGCAGCCCGGACCCCGGGACGCTGAAGTCGCTCGCGGCGACGGAAGAGATCGCCGAGTTCAGCCAGCTGGCGCACCTGGCGGCCGAATCCTGGGGTGCGCGCCTGCAGGCATTGGCGCTGGAGCGCGAAACGCTGGCGTTCCTCGGCCATGAACTGCGCACGCCGCTGCAGTCCGCGCGCACCAGCCTGGCCCTGCTCAAGGACGATCCCCACGACCAGCGGGCGTGGAACCGGCTGCAGCGTGCGCATGACCGGTTGCTGCGGGCGAGCCACAGCGTCCTGTGGCTGGCGAGCGACATCGAACCTCCCGTGGACGCTCGC
Source organism: Arenimonas soli (assembly GCF_014643775.1). GTDB lineage: Bacteria > Pseudomonadota > Gammaproteobacteria > Xanthomonadales > Xanthomonadaceae > Arenimonas > Arenimonas soli. The sequence continues at coordinate 1,484,134 of NZ_BMKC01000001.1, read as the reverse complement.
TGCGCCGTCGGCCCCCTGTTGGCCGGCCTGGCCGAAGAATTCGGCCCGCTTGCCGACACCCGCCGGCAAACCCTGGCCGTGCAGGCTACGCCCGGGCTGGAGTGGGCGCTGCCGGAGGACATCGCCGAGACGGTGGTGGCCAACGGATTGCTCAATGCCATCCAGCACGGGGGCGCCGGGACCATCTCGATCGACGCGACGCCGGACGGGCTGCAGATGCACAACCCGCTGCCGGTCGATGCGGGACCCGCGGGTTTCGGGCTGGGCCTGCCGCTGGCGGAGCGGCTGCTGGCCCGGTTCGGATGGACACTCTCGCGCACGGAGGCCGAAGGTCAGGTCGAGCTCCGCCTTGCGCCTAGACCCAGCCGGTCGCGTAGAACACGCCGATGATGAAGAACACCGCCAGCGTCTTGATGATCGTGATCGCGAAGATGTCCTTGTAGGCCTGGCGGTGGGTCAGGCCGGTGACCGCCAGCAGGGTGATCACCGCGCCGTTGTGGGGCAGGGTGTCCATGCCGCCGCTGGCCATCGAGGCCACGCGGTGCAGCACCTCCATCGGGATGCCGGCGGCGTTGGCGTTGGCGATGAAGGTGTCCGACATGGCCGCAAGCGCGATGGACATGCCGCCCGAGGCCGAGCCGGTGATGCCGGCCAGCGCGGTGACGGTGATCGCTTCGTTGATCAGCGGGTCGGGGATCGTTCCTAGCGCGCCGGCCACCACCAGGAAGCCGGGCAGGGCCGCGATGACGGCGCCGAAGCCGTATTCCGACGCCGTGTTCATGGACGCAAGCAAGGCGCCGCCGATGGCCGGCTGGGTGCTCTCGGCGAAGTGCGTGCTCACCGCCTTCCAGGCCAGCACCACCACCGCCAGGATGCCGGTCAGCAGGGCGGCCTCGACCGCCCAGATGGCCGCCACCCGCGACACTTCCTGCACCACCGGCGCGGCATTGCCGATCACCGACGGTTCGAAACTGTGGCTTTCCCCGTAGTACCGCGGAATCAGCATCGTGTAGACCTTGTTGCTCACGCCCACCAGCACCAGTGGCAGCAGCGCGATCCAGGGGTTGGCGAGTTTGTCGCCGGCGTAAGGCGCCGGTTCGTTCTTAAGTTCGGTGCCATAACCTTCGCCGGCGCGCTGGGCCACGCGCCGGCGCCATTCCAGGTAGCTCATGCCCAGCGCCAGGATGAACAGGCCGCCCAGCGTGCCCAGCACCGGCGCCGCCCAGGTGTCGGTGCCGAAAAAGCCGGTGGGGATGATGTTCTGGATCTGCGGCGTGCCTGGCAGGGCGTCCATGGTGAAGGTGAAGGCGCCCAGGGCGATCGTTCCCGGGATCAGGCGCTTGGGGATGTCGGCCTGGCGGAACAGTTCGGCGGCGAAGGGATACACCGCGAACACCACCACGAACAGCGACACGCCGCCGTAGGTGAGGATGGCGCAGACCGCGACGATCGAGAGGATGGCGCGCTCGGGCCCGAACAGGCGGATCGTGGCCGCCACGATGGACTTGGAAAAGCCCGAGACCTCGATCAGCTTGCCGAAGATGGCGCCCAGCAGGAACACCGGGAAATAGAGCTTGAGGAAGCCGACCATCTTGTCCATGAACAGCCCGGTGAACATCGGCGCCACCAGGGATGGGTCGGTCAGCAGCACCGCGCCCAGGGCCGCGACCGGTGCGAACAGGATGACGCTGTAGCCGCGGTAGGCCACGAACATCAGGAAACACAGCGCCGCCAGCACGATAAGGAAGGACATGGCCAGGAACCCCGGAAAACACAGGGCTCGAGTGTCCGCAGGCGCGGCGCCGGCGACCACTTGTACCAAGGTACAGGTGCCGCTGCGGTGGCCCGGTCGTAGTCTGCCGTGCAACCGGCCAACCGGCCGCCCGCCACGTTAGTTCGAGGGGAACCCATGAAGCGCAAGCAACTGAGCCTGGCCATCGGCCTCACCCTGTCCCTGGTTGCCCTGCAGGCGACGGCGCAGGACGCGCCGGCCGCCGACGCGGCCCAGGACGAAGCCCTGGCGACCCTCGACGTGCTGGAAGTGACCGCGCGCCGCCGCACCGAGTCCATCCAGGACGTACCGGTGGCCGTGAGCGCCTTCAGCGAAGACGCCATGCGCAACCTGCAGGCGACCAGCATCGACGGCCTGCAGGGCGCCGTGCCGAACATGAACATCGTGCAGGGCCGCGGTTCCTCCAACTCGGTGAACGTCTTCATCCGCGGCATCGGCCAGCCCGACGCGCTGCAGACCTTCGACCCGGGCGTGGGCATGTACGTGGACGACGTCTACTACTCACGCATCAACGGGGCGCTGTTCTCGCTGTTCGACGTCAGCCAGGTCGAGGTGCTGCGCGGCCCGCAGGGCACGCTTTACGGCAAGAACAGCACCGGCGGCGCGGTGAAGATCACCACCCGCAATCCCTTCGACGACCAGGGCGGTTCGGTCGAGCTGACCGCGGGCGACTACGGTCGCGCCGAAGGTCGCGTGTACGCCGCCGGCCAGCTCAGCGACACCCTGGCCGTGAGCCTGGCGGCCGCGAAGATCACCCGCGACGGTTACGTCACCGACCCGTCCACGGGCCAGGAATACAACGACGAGGACACCACCGCCGCCCGCGTGAAGTTCGCCTTCCGCCCCAGCGACACCTTCAGCGGCACGCTGTCGGTGGACTACACCCGCCAGGACAACGCCCTGACCCTGGGCCAGCCGGTGGCGCCGCTCTACGGCGTGGACCTTGCGCTTGGCATCGTGCTCTACCGCCTGCCGACCCCGGGCGAATACAACTTCCAGACCCGCACCTCGTTCGCGCCCGACCGGGGCCAGAAGATGACCCACCGCGGCGCTTCGCTGGGCCTGGAATGGGTGCTGGGCGACCGCTGGACCGCCAAGTCGATCACCTCCTTCCGCAAGCTCGACACCGCCTCCTTCATCGACATCGACGCCTCCGAGTTCGAGCTCGGCGACGTGTTCGTGGGCGTGGACCAGCGCCAGGCCAGCCAGGAACTGCAGCTGCAGTACGACAACGGCGACGACCTGCAGGCGATCTTCGGCCTTTATTACATGGACGAACAGGTGCCGTCGCACCAGGAAGCCTACGCCCACGACTTCCTGCTGTTCGCCGGTACGCCGATCAGCTTCCTGCGCACCATCGACGACGACCTGTCGAACAAGTCGGTGGCCGGCTTCGCGCACTTCAACTGGGAGTTCACGCCCAGCTGGACCCTGGCCGCGGGCCTGCGCTACACCAAGGACAGCAAGAAGTATTTCCGCACCACGTCCACCTTCTCGAACATCCTGGGCAACGCCGATCCGGCGCTGGCCTTCAACATCTCCGGCAACTGGACCGCGTTCACCCCGAGCGTGAGCCTGCAGAAGGAATTCAGCGAGCAGGTGATGGGCTACGTGTCGGCCAACCGCGGCTACAAGGCCGGTGGTTTCAACGGCCGCGCCAACGCCGCCACCGAGATCAGCGCCTTCGAGCCCGAATACGTCTGGACCTACGAGGCCGGCGTCAAGATGCAGTCGGACGACCGCCGCCTTACGGGCCGCATCGCCGCCTTCCACAGTCAGTACAAGGATTTCCAGGCCCGCGTTTCCGAGATCATCAACCCCAGCGACCCGGTGCCCAACTTCGCCTTCCCGGTGCTCAACGCGGCCGAGCTGGCCATCAACGGCATCGAGTTCGAAGGCATGGCGCGCCTGGGCGACAACACCCTGCTGTCCACCCAGCTTGGCTGGATGGACGCGAGCTACGAGGAGTTCAACGACCCGCGCGTGGCGGTGAACCCGGCGCTTGCCGGCCTGCACGAGCACGTGCCGTTCTCCCCGGAGTTCACCGGCCGGGTCGCCCTGCAGCACAGCTTCGAGCTGGCCAACGGCAGCCTGCTGACCTTCGGCGGCGACGTGTCCTACCGCTCGGAAACCTGGCTGAGCGTGGACAACGCCCCGGGCCTGAGCCAGGGCGCGTACACGCTGGCCGGCCTGTTCGGCGTCTGGGATTCGGCCGACGCCCGCTGGCAGCTGCGCGCCGGCGTGCGCAACCTCACCGACGAGGTCTACAAGGTCGACGGCCAGGAATTCTCGTCCATCGGCGGCATCCAGACGGCCTACTTCGGCGCGCCGCGCAACTACTACGCGTCGCTTCGCTACAACTTCTGAGTGATGGCAGTGTTTCCCCGGGAATTTTCCCAACGGGTCGCGCAAGCGGCCCGTGTTTTTGTGCCCCTGGCGCTGCTGGCCGGCTGCAGCGCCCAACCCCCGCCGCCGCTGCCCGCGATCACGGTCGATCCCGACCGGGTCGCGGTCGCCGGCTTGTCGTCCGGCGCGATCATGGCGAGCCAGGCGCATTTCGCCTGGTCGGATCGACTGCGTGGCGCGGCGCTGGTCGCCGGCCCGCCCTATGGCTGCGCCGGGGGATCGCTGGAAACGGCGCTTGGGCCCTGCATCGAAGCCAGCCCCTACCTGCCTGATGCGTCGCGCCTGGCCGGGCGCGTGCGCGAACGCGCCGCCGCCGGCCAACTGGCGCCGCTGGCCGGCCTGGCCGGCGACGTGGTCTACGTGCTGCACGGGCGCGATGACGCCATCGTGGCGCCGGCGCTGGCCGATTCGGTGGCTGGTGTTTACCAAGCCCTGTCCGACGAAGCGGGCGGCCTGCGCGTGGAGAAGGACACCGACCGCGCCTTCCCGCACCTGCTGCCGACCCTCGACAGCGGCGTCGACTGCAGCCTGGGCGGCGAACCCTGGCTCGGCCGCTGCGATTTCGACGCTGCCGGCGCGATGATGGCCCGGCTGTTCGGCGAGCCCGGCAAGGCCGCACCTGCCGAAGCCGCGGGTGAGCTGCACCGCTTCGACCAGGCCCCGTTCGCGCCGGCCGGCCTTGACCCGAGCATGGCCGAGGCGGGCTACCTCTACCTGCCACCGGACTGCGCGGCGGGCGCCGCCTGCGGCGTGCTGGTGGCCTTCCATGGCTGCCAGCAGAACGCCGACAAGGTCGGCGAAAGTTTCGTGCGCGACGCCGGCTTCAACCGCTGGGCCGACGTGCACCGCGTGGCCGTGCTGTATCCTCAGGTGCGATCGAGCTACCTGCCGCTGAATCCGAAGGCATGCTGGGACTGGTGGGGTTACACGGGCGAGGCCTACGACACCCGCGACGGCGCGCAGCTGCGCTGGCTGGCCGCGGCATTGGCCGCCCTGGGCGCCCCGATGCCGTGAGGCAGGCGCGGTCGTGCTGACCGACTCGCTGGTCATCGGTGCCGGCCTGCTGTGGCTGGGCCTGTTGTTCGGCACCGCGCTGCTGGCCGAGCGCCGACCGGGACTGCTGGCGAAACAATGGCCAGCGGTCTACAGCCTGTCGCTGGCGGTGTACTGCACGTCCTGGACCTTCTACGGCACGGTCACCCAGGCCCAGCGTTCGGGCTGGGCGATCCCGCCGACCTTCCTGGGCACGATCCTGCTGTACCTGCTGGGCTTTGGCTTCCTGCTCAAGCTGCTGCGCCTCGCGCGCGAACACAACTCGACCTCGCTGGCCGACCTTATCGCCACCCGCCTGGGCCGGAGCTCCTGGCTGGCGGCGGCGGTCACCTTCGTGGCGGTGATGGGCATCGTTCCTTACATCGCGCTGCAGCTCAAGGCGGTGGCGATGAGCTACGGCCTGCTCACGCGTGCGTCCGAACTGGCGCCGCCGCCCTGGCAGGACAGCGCGCTTTACGTGGCGCTGGCGATGGGCCTGTTCGCGATGCTGTTCGGTACTCGCCGGGTGTCCGCCGCGGAACACAACCGCGGCCTGGTGCTGGCGATGGCAGTGGAGTCGTTGCTGAAGCTTGGCGCGATGCTGGCGCTGGGCGCCTTCGTGGTGTTCGGCCTGGACCTGCCCGACGTGGACGTGCCGCCGCCGCCGGCCGACGGCGCCAGCGGTTTCCCGGCGCTGGTGCTGCTGGGGGCGTTGGCGATGTTCACACTGCCGCACCAGTTCCACGTCGGCATCGTCGAGTGCCGGCAGGAGCGCGAACTGCGCACGGCACGCTGGCTGTTCCCGCTGTACATGCTGCTGATCGCGCTGCCGATCCTGCCGCTGGCACGCGCGGGCGATGCGCTGCTGGCGCCGATCGGCGTGCCTTCGGACCTGTACGTGCTGGCGCTGCCGCTGGCCGAGGGCCATGAGGCCCTGGCCCTGCTGGCCTTCCTGGGCGGGCTCAGCGCGGCCACCGGCATGGTGATCCTGGCCACGCTGGCGCTGAGCGTGATGATCGGCAACCACTGGCTGGCGCCGCTGCTGGTGCGCGGCCGGTGGTCGGGCGGCGCCGGCGAAGGCGCCGACCTGCGCGGCGCCGTGCTAACCCAGCGGCGTATCGGCATCCTGGCCGTGGTGCTGCTGGCCTGGGGCTACAGCCGGCTGATCGCCGGGTCGGACGCACTGGCCGACATCGGCGCCTTGTCGTTTTCGGCGCTGGCGACGCTGGCACCGGCCGTGGCCTTCGCCGTCTGGCGGCCGCAGACGCCGGCACGCGCCGTGCTGGCCGGCCTGGGCGTGGCGGTGGCGCTGTGGTGCTGGGTGCTGCTGGTGCCGGCACTGGCGGACGCCGGTGGCCCGTCGCCGGCCTGGCTGCAGGGCGGCCCCTTCAGCTGGACCTGGCTGGCGCCGGAACAGATGTTCGGCCTGGGCGACTGGAGCCGCATCGGTCGCGCGACGCTGCTCAGCCTGGCCGCGGGCGCGCTGGTGCCGTGGATGCTGGCATCGCGCCTGGACGTGGCCTCGCCCGATCGCGGCGGCGCGCTGTCGCGCGAGGCACTGCGCGAGGTCGCGGTGCGCTTCCTGCCGGTGGCGCGCGTGGACGCGGTGCTGGCCGGCGCGGCGGCCGGGCAGGCGGTGCCGGGGGAACTGCAGCAGCGCATCGAACGCGAACTGGCGGCGGTGCTGGGCGCCGCCTCGGCGCGGCTGCTGCTCGATGCGGCCAGGCGCGCCCAGGGCACCGACCTGGACACCGTGGCCACCATCGTCGGCGAAGCCTCGCAGGCGCTGCGCTTCAACCAGCGCGTGCTGGAAGCGGCGCTGGAGAACATGAGCCAGGGTATTTCGGTGGTCGATTCCGAGCTGCGCCTGGTCGCCTGGAACCGGCGCTATGCCGAGCTGTTCGACTACCCGGGGCCGCTGCTGCAGGTGGGCGTGCCGGTCGCCGAACTGGTGGCGCACAACGTGGGCCGCGGCCTGGCTGGCGGCGGTCCGCCCGAACGCGAGGTCGCCAAGCGCCTGCGGCACATGCGCGCGGGCACGCCCTACGTCGCCGAGCGCCGTTTCGGCGACGTGGTCGTCGAGATCCGCGGCAACCCGATGCCCGGCGGTGGGTTCGTGGCGACCTTCACCGACGTCACCGATTTCCGGCGCAGCGAGGCCGAACTCAAGTCGGTCGCCGAGACCCTGGAACAGCGCGTGGTCGAACGCACCGCGCAGCTGGCCGGTGCCAAGGCCGAGGCCGAACGGGCGAACCGCGGCAAGTCGCGCTTCCTGGCCGCGGTCAGCCACGACCTGGCGCAGCCCTTGAACGCGGCGCACCTGTTCGTGCACGCGCTGGCGCCGCGGCTCGAACATGGCCCGCACCGCGAAGCGCTGGCGAACATCGACGGCGCCCTGGTTTCCGCCGAAGGCCTGCTGGCCGGCCTGCTCGACATCTCGCGGCTCGATGCCGGCGGCATGGAGCCCAAGCCGCAGGCCTTCGCCATCGACGACCTGCTGGGCCACCTGGCCGCCGAATTCGGTGTATTGGCCGAACAGAAGGGCCTGGTGCTGGACCGGGTACCGACCGGCGCCTGGGTCTTCACCGACCCGCAGCTGCTTCGCCGCGTGCTGCAGAACTTCCTGGGCAATGCCGTGCGCTACACCGCGCGCGGCCGCATCCTGATCGGCTGCCGGCGTCGCGGCGACGCCCTGGCCATCGAGGTCTGGGACACCGGCCCGGGCATCGCGGAAGGCGACCAGAAGCTGATCTTCGAAGAGTTCCGCCGCCTCGACAAAGGCGGGCAGGGCCTGGGCATCGGCCTGGCCATCGCCGAACGGGTGGCGCGCCTGCTCGGGCTGCCGCTGAGGCTGCGTTCCTGGCCGGGGCGGGGCACGGTGTTTTCCATCGAGGTGCCGCGCGCGACGCCGGCGCCGGCCGATGCGGTTGCGACCCCGGAAGCCACGCCGGAACCGCCGCGCAGCCGCGTACTGGTGGTCGACAACGACCCGGACGTGCTGCGCGGCATGCAGGCCCTGCTGGGCGGATGGGGCTGCGACGTGCTGGCGGCGCGCGACGGCGACGAAGCGGCGGCGCGCGTGGCCGAAGCCGGCGTGCCCGACCTGCTGCTGCTCGATTTCCACCTCGACGGCGGCCAGACCGGCCTGATGCTGCGCGAACACCTGGCCTCCCTGATGCCGGAGCGTCCCTGCGTGGTGATCACCGCCGACCACGGACCCGAGGTACGCGACGCCATTGCCGCCGCCGGCTGCCAGCTGCTGCACAAGCCGCTCAAGCCGCTGGCCTTGAAGTCGATGATGTCGCGCCTGCTGGGCCCGACCAACCTGTAGGAGCGCCTTGTGGGAGGGACTTCAGTCCCGAAAGCATCGGGACTGAAGTCCCTCCCACAGGAGTGATCAGGGCATATGGCCCAGGTTTTCCGGAGTCAACGGCGCCAGCTTGCCGTCGCTGAAGCTGCGCGGTGTCGTGCGGATATTGGCATCGCCCGGCAGCGCCTTGCCCGCGGCCAGGTGCATCCAGGCGGCGTCCAGCGCACGGTAGCCGTAGGGCATCATCGGCACATAGCGGCTGCCCAGCACCGGCAGCCCGAGGAAGGCGTCGAAATGCTGGGCGTTTTCTATGCGCCAGTAGCGCAGGTCGGCGCCCTGTGCCTTGGCCCAGCGCGCGTAGGCGCCACCGCTGAAGGGCTCGGGCACGAGACCGTCGTCGGCGCCGTGCAGCACGATCATCGGCAGCTGCTTGCGCGGCGGCGCGGCGCGGGTCTGTTCGATGCCGGCGCGCACCTCGCTCCCTGCTTCGGTCCACAGTGCGCGCAGGCACAGGTTGCCACCGAGGGTGGGGTCGGCAGTGGTGGTCAGTTCGCCCACCAGGTTCACGCCCGCGCCCGGCGGGATGCCGCTGGCGTCAGGCCACCAGGCGGCACGTTCGGCCGGCGTCGGTGCGCGCGGCTGGCCATCGGGGCCCAGGGCGGCGAAAGAAAAGCCGCAGGGCATGTCGGCCGGGCCGGTGCGCGCATAAGCCGAGGCGTAGGTGGCATTCACCGCGCGCCAAAGGTCGAAATTGCTGCTGATCACGCCGGCGGCGATGCCGGCATCGGTCCAGCCGCCGTCGAGCAGGTGCTGGCGCGCCTGTTCGGCCTGGACCAGCGGGTCCTTGGCCTCCAGCAGGCCGCGGGCCTTGAGCATGCCGCAGCGCGCCATGCCGGCGACTGACTTTTCACCCTTGGCGCGTGCCAGCACGACGTTGTCGAAGGCCGCGGCATTGAGTGCGCAGGGCATCCACAGCGCGGCGTCGGTCGAATAGTCGTAAAGCGCACGGCCGCCGTCCCCGGGCAGCACGTTGGGCGATATCGCCACGACCGCATCGATGCCGGTGTCCGGCAACTCCGCGGCGCGCAGCACGGCGCCGCCGCCGTTGGAAACACCCACGGCGATCATGCGTGTGTTCGCGAAGGTCCAGGGGCCGTCGTCGGGATGCGCCAGCGACAGCACCTGCAGCGAGAAGCGCGCGGCCTGGGCCACGTGCCGGCCCCAGTCGGCCTCGGGGTTGTCGCCCGAATGCGCGTGTTTGACCGCGATCGGCGCAACGCCATCGCCGGCCGCGCGTGCCGGCACCTTGAACTCCACGGCTTGGCCCGCCTGTGCGAGCTGGCCGTCGAGCGCAAAACCGCGGCCGTCGGCCGTGTCCACGTAGCCGGTGCCGGCGCCCTTGTCGGTGTAGGCCACTGCACAGCCGCGCGGCAGGCCCCAGGCGCCGGCCAGGGCGATGGCGCCGTAGATGCCGCGCGAACCGGAAGAGGCGGTCACCACGATGCAGCGAGCGTCGGAATCGAAGTCGTCGGGCAGTTGCACCATCACCCGGTGCGGCTGCTTTCGGCCGGGCAGCGTCACCAGCGCTTGGTACTCACGGCCCGTCACCGGCGCCAGCGAGCCATAAAACTCGCCGTAACCGCCGCCGGGGGCCAGGTCGGCGATGCCGCGCCAGTTGGTCCAGACCGCGCGCCGGCGAAGTTCGGTCGGCGTCGGCGCGGCCGGGTCCGCGAAAGCCGGCGGCGTCGGGTTGCGCAGCCCGGCGGCGCCCAGGCCGGCCGTCAGCAGATCGTCGCCGTCGCGGTAGGTCCGCAGGTCGATGCCCGCATCGAGGTCCATCGGCGAGGGGCCACCACCGGTGCTGGTGCAGGCGGACAGGGCCAGCGCGAGACCGGCCAGTGGAAGCGAGCGGAGCAGGCGGAGGTTTTTCATGGCCAGACCTTAACAAGGGGGTCCCGGGCCGGCATCGTACCTTGGTACGACGCGCCGCCGCGGGCGCGCTGCTAGGGTGGCCAAAGGCTTTACTGGCAAGGGATTTCCATGGGCGAACGTTTCCTTCAGGGCCGCACGGCCCTGGTCACCGGCTCCACCTCGGGCATCGGCCTGGCGATCGCGCAGGCGCTGGGCGGGGCGGGTGCGCGCGTGGCGCTCAATGGCCTGGGCAGTCACGAGCAGATCGAAGCCGCGGTGGCCTCGGTCTGCCAGGCCGGCGCGCCCGACGCGAGCTTCCTGGACGCCGACCTCGCCGACGCCCACGCCGTCGAGACGATGATGCAAGCGCTGTCGGACTGGGGCCCCGCCGACATCGTGGTCAACTGCGCCGGCGTGCAGCACACGGCGCCGATCGGTGAGATGCCCGCGGCGACCTGGGACAAGCTGATCGCGATCAACCTCAGTGCCGCCTTCCACACCATGCGCCTGGCCCTGCCGGGCATGGTCGGGCGTGGCTTCGGCCGCGTGCTCAACATCGCCTCGGTGCATGGCCTGGTGGCGTCGGTGAACAAATCGCCGTACGTCGCCAGCAAGTTCGGCCTGGTCGGCCTGAGCAAGGTCGCCGCGCTGGAAGTCGCCGGCGCCGGCAGCCGCGACAGCGGCGGCGTCACCGTCAACTGCGTCTGCCCGGGCTGGGTGGAAACGCCGCTGATCGAACCGCAGATCGCCTCGCGCGCCGAAGCCAGCGGCGGCGACCGCGACGCCGGCATCCGTGCGCTGCTGGCCGAAAAGCAGCCCAGCGGCCGCATGTCCCTGCCTGCCGACATCGCCGCAACGGTGCTGTTCCTGTGCCGGCGCGAAGCGCACAACATCACCGGCGCCGCGATCCCCGTCGACGGCGGCTGGACCTCGCAATAGTCCCGCCCACGCCGGGCACCGGGGATAGAATCGACGCGTGACCCGCCTGCTGATCGCCGACGACCATCCGCTCTACCGACTGGCCCTGACCCAGGCGGTGCGCGGCGTGCTGCCGGATGCGCAAATCCACGAAGCCGAGGATCTGCCGGGCGTGCAGGCCGCGCTCGCCGCGTTCCCCGACATCGACCTGGTGCTGCTGGACCTGCACATGCCCGGCAGCCACGGGCTGGTCGGCCTGGCCTCGCTGCGCGCCGAACACCCCGGCGTGGCCGTAGCGATGATCTCGGCGCATGAAGACCCGGCGACCATCCGTCGGGCGCTGGCCTACGGCGCCGCTGGTTACCTGACCAAACGTGCCGACCTGGCCGAGCTGCAGGCGGGCCTGCGCGCGGTGCTCGACTGCGAACAGTGGCTGCCGCCGGCACTGCGCGAGGCGGTGGCCAACGCGCCACCGGAACCGGGCGACCGCGAAACCGCCGCCAAACTCGCGACGCTCAGCCCTCAGCAGTTCAAGGTGCTCACGCGCGTCGCCGAAGGCCGCCTCAACAAGCAGATCGCCGACGAGCTGGGTATCCAGGAACGCACGGTGAAAGCGCACATGAGCGCCATCTTCGAAAAACTCGGCGTGCGCAACCGCACCCAGGCCGGCGTGCTGCTGGGCAGCCTGTCGCTGGCCGATCCCGCCCGCGAAGCCTGATCAGTACCAGTAGGGGATACGCCAGATCGGCGGCGAGTCGTCGTTGCCCGGCTTGGACTCGGGCTGCGGCTGCAGCGCCACCACCAGCTCGTGCCGGCCACGCGACTGGCCGGCCAGCGGGATCATGTAGACCAGCCCGCGCAGGTCGCGCGTGGCGTCGCTGTAGAGCTCGGGCGCCTGCGCCAGCGGCTGGCCGTCAAGCGTCACCGCGAAACCTTCGGCGATGCAGGCCAGCGTGGCCTGGCTGCGCTGCTGCCGGCCGGCGAAGCCAGGCGGCAGGTCCATGGGCTCCGGACAGGCGTCGAGCATTTGCTGGTGCAGTTGGGGAACGAAGGGCACCACCAGCGGCAGGTAGCCCCCCTGCGCCTGCAGGTCCGGGATGTACGGCAGGCGTGGGGACTGCGCGGGCTCGTGCTGGTTGGCGTAGTGCACGTGGCGAACGCTGTTGGCCTGGTTGGCTTCGAGCAGGGGGAAGCGGCCGTACTGCCCCCAGCCCAGGTCGTCCTTCAGGACCGCCACGGCCGTGATGCTGGCAAGGGTCGCGGCGGCTATCAGGCCGCCGACGATCCAGTTGCCGCGACGGTCGCCAACGCTGGTGGTGTAGAGCGTCACCAGCGTGGACGACTCCCGGCCGACCCCGGCCCACGAATAGACCGCCAGGACCGCCTCCATGCCCCGGCGCAGCCAGTGGCCCCGTGGCAGGCGGTCGCCGAAGCGCCGGTCGACCCCCATGACCAGCAGCCAGGGCACCAGCAGCAGGAGCAAGGTGCCCGAGACCCACCTGCCGGCGTGTTCGGCGGTGCCGGTGATGGCGGCCACGACCAGCACCCCCAGCATCAGCAGCGAGCCCAGCACCGTGATCGTCACCATCATCCGGGCCAGGCCGATGCCCAGGCCGAACACGATGGTGGCCTGGTTGTCGGCCTGCTCGATCTGGACCGGCATGGGCTTCCAGCGGGCCATGGTCCAGTCGCGGATGACGGGGCCGTCGCGCATCTTTTCCGTTTTCAGCCCGCCCGGGAACACCGAATCCATGCCGACCAGCGCAACCCAGTAGGCACGCAGCAGCAGGTGCAGCACGAAGGCGACCGTAAGCACGACGACGCCGCACATCAGGTACACCAGCGACACGTCGGCGACTTGCCGCCAGAAGTCGGACAGGCGCGGCGAGACATGGCTGGCCCAGCCCGGCAGCCAGGTCGCCAGCTGCACCAGCGCGAACACCGTGGCGCCCGACAGCAGCAGCTCGACTTCCCAGGTCGGCGTGGTGCGGCGGGGCAGGGTGAGCCGGGTGCCGGGATCGGATTCGGGTGTGGACATGGCCAGGGCAGTAAAAAGGAGCGCTTAGCCTGTCAGACGCCCTGCGGGCCGACAAGGTGACAGTGCTAGCATCCCGCCGCCGGGCGCGTGGCCCGCGAGGGAGTGCGAGGCATGTGGTTTTCACGGCTGGGACGCAGCCTGGCCTGGCTGCTTGGCGCGGCCTGGGCCAGCCCGATGAGCCTGGCGGCGATGGTCGCCGGCCTGCTGGCGTTGCCGTTCGGCGCGAAGCCGCGGGTTTCCGACGGTGCGCTGGTGTTCGAACGGTTTCCCTGGGGCCCGGGCGGGGCCCTGGCCCTGGGCAACGTGGTGCTGCATACGGGCCCGAGCCTGGAAACGACGGTTCGCACCTACGCGGCGGTGGCGACCGGCCAGGCCGGGCCGCGGGTGCGCCTGGGCGACCATGAACGCGCCCACGTCTACCAGGCGATGGTGCTGGGGCCGCTGTTCCTGCCGATTTACCTGGCCTGCGGCGGCATCAGCCACAAAAACCGCTTCGAACAGGCCGCCGACCGGTATGCCCTGACCGGCCGCGGCTGGTGGCCCTGGCCCCGGCCGGCGGCCGTTTGACCGGGCGCAAACCCCTCCGGGCGGGCGCTGTTAAACTGGCTTCACGTCCACATCACCCGGTGCCGCCATGCAGGCCCTCGACTTTCCCGGCTGCGACCAACTGCTCGCGATGATCGACCGCGCGGTGTCCAGCGACTGCCAGCACCAGACCACCGACTGCATCCGCAATGGCCTGGCCGAGCTGATCCGCACCCGCGCGGTGACGCTGCCGGCCTGCGTGCACGAGCCGGTGACCGACCACTACGCCCGCCGCGAGCTCTACCGCTGCGAAAAGTCCGGCTACAGCGTCGTCGCCATGACCTGGGGCCCGGGCCAGGGCACGCCCGTGCACGACCACTCCGGCGTCTGGTGCGTCGAAGGCGTCTGGCAGGGCCAGCTGGAGATCACCCAGTACGCCCTGCGCGAACAGGACGGCGACCGCGTGCTTTTCGAAGCCGTGGGGACCCAGATCGCCGGCGTCGGTTCGGCCGGCAGCCTGATCCCGCCGCACGAGTACCACGCCATCCGCAATCCCAGCGCCGACGCGGTGGCGATTTCGCTGCACATCTACAAGCAGGCCCTGACCTGCTGTTCGATGTTCCAGCCCGAAGCCGATGGCTGGTACCGCAAGGCGCCGCGCCAGCTGGGCCTGGACGAAGCGGCCTAGGCCGGCGTCGCTGGGCTATAATCGCGCCGCCCACGTGCCGGTGTGGCGGAATGGTAGACGCGGGGGACTCAAAATCCCTTGCCAGCGATGGCGTGTAGGTTCGAGTCCTATCACCGGTACCAAGAGCGGGCGCAGGCGCAGCAAGGTCCGGCGCCGATCAGACCGAAGGCGTGGAGCCATCCACGCCTTTTTTCTTTTCTAGAGCTTACCGAGGAACCCGCCGATCGCGGGCCCGAAGCGCTCGATGTCGACCAGGAAGGCGTCGTGGCCCTGCGGGGATTCCAGGGCCATGAATTCGGAATCAGCGCCGCCGGCGCGCAGGCCGTCGGCGACCTGCTCCTGCTGCTGCAGCGGGAACAGGATGTCGGTGTGCACGCCGATCGCCAGCGCACGTTCCAGGCGGATACCCGCCAGCGCCTTCATGACGTCGCCGCCGCCGTATTCGGCCGCGTCGAACCAGTCCATCGAGCGGCTCAGGTACAGGTAGCAGTTCGGGTCGAAGGTGCGCACGAAGCGGCGCGCGTGGCCCTCGAGGTAACGTTCGACCTCGAATTCCAGGCCGAAGGGGTCGTCTTCCCGGCATTCGCTGTCCAGGCGCACGCGGCCGAAGCGGCCGTCCCATTCCATCGCCGACCGGTAGGTCACCACGCCCAGCTTGCGGGCGATGCGCATGCCGTTTTCGGGGTAGGCGTGGTCGTCGTAGTGGCCCTGGTTCCAGTTCGGGTCCAGGCGGATGGCTTCGCGCTGCAACGAACGGATGGCGATCGAGAAGGGCAGGGCGCGGGCGCTGCCGGACACATTGACGTGTGAACGCGCGATGCCGGGGAATTGCAGCAGCAGCGCCAGCGCGCTCATGCCGCCCATGGAGTTGCCGATGACGCTGGCCAGGCAGTCGATGCCCAGCGCCTGCAGCAGGTGGCGGGCGGCGCGCGCGCCGTCCTCGATCGACAGGTCCGGGAAATCCAACCGGTAGGGCTGGCCGGTGCCGGGGTTGACCGAGGCCGCGCCGGTGCTGCCCTTGCAGCTGCCCAGCGGGTTGACGCAAACGACGAACCAGCGGTCCGTGTCGATCGGCTTGCCCGGGCCCAGCATGGCTTCCCACCAGCCCGGCTCCGGGTTGCCCGCGTTCGCCGCGGCGTGGGCGTTGGGCGACAGCCCCGGCAGGATCAGGATGGCGTTGTCGCGGGCGGGGGAGAGTTCGCCCCAGGTTTCGTAGGCCAGCATCGCGCCTTCAAGCGCGCCGCCGCGCTTGAAGGGGAAGGGGCCGGGTAGTTCGACGAAACGGGTGGACGGCGGGATCGATTCGCTCATTGCACCACTTTAGCAATCACCAGCGTCGCATTGGCTCCGTCGGCCACGTCCAGTTCCAGGGCTTCGGCTTCCAGGTCGCCGGGGCTGGCGCCAGCGTCGCCGGAGCGCGAGACCCGCGCCATCAGCAACACGCGGTCCTGGCCGGAGAGTTTTTGCGCCGGCATCAGGCCGTCGGCATCCGACAGCGACACCGTGACCGGAAAACCCTCGGCCGGCAGGCGCTTGACCGCCACCGGCAGGCCGCCTTCGAGCGTGCGCGCGAACACGTACAGGGTGGCGTTCGGCGGCAGTTGCCCGGCCAGGGCCGGATCAAGCGCCACCGTGACCGCCAGGCCGGGCCCGGCCGCGGCTTCCGGCGCCGGTTCCAGCGGCGGCAGGCCGGCCTGTTCGCGCGCCGTGTCCAGCTGCGGGCGCAGGGCCTTTGCGGTGTTGGCGTCGACCAGCGGCAGCAGGCTGCCCCAGGTGGCGGCGGCGTCGGCGGGGCGGCCGGCCTGCAGCTGCTGGGCGCCCAGGTAGAACAGCGCGCGCTGGTGGTCCGGGCGCAGCTGCACGGCGCGTTCAAGCAAGGCCACGGCGTCGGCCGGGAAGCGGCCGTCGGGCGCGGCGCGCATGCGGGCATCGGCCAGTTCGACCATCAGGTCGGGTTCTTCGGGCAGCAGGGCCTGGGCCTTGCCGAAGGCGTCGGCCGCACCGGGCCAGTTGCCCCGGGCGGCATGGCTGCGGCCCAGCAGCACCCAGCCTTCGACGCTGCCCGGTTCGTCGGCCAGGCGGCGTTCGAGCTGCACGATGGCTTCTTCGAGCGTCTCCGGGGCCTTGACCTGGGCCGGGTCGAGCGCATCGGGCGAGCCCAGCAGGGCGTAGAGCCCGGCGGTGCCCACGCCCAGGGCCAGGGCCAGGGCCAGCGCGCTGCGGCGGGCACCGGTCCAGAGCGGACGCAGCGCGAAGGCCACCAGCACCAGCACGACGGCCAGGGAGGCCAGCACGAAAACCGTCATCGTCACCACTCCTGCCCGTCGTCGGGGCTCGTTTCCGCGGGGGCCTGGCGCGAGCGGCGCTTCACCACCACGACCACCACGACGGCGCCGCCCAGCAGCAGCGCGGCGGGGCCGAACCACAGCAGCCAGGTGGCCGGGCGCACCGGGGGATCGTAGAGCACGAATTCGCTGTACCGCGCGACAAGATAATCCTTGATCTCGTCGTCGGACTTGCCTTCGCGCATCAGTTCCAGCACCTGCAGGCGCAGGTCCTGGGCGATCTGGGCATTGGAGTCGGCCAGCGACTGGTTCTGGCACATCACGCAGCGCAGCTCGGCCGACAGGTCGCGGAAGCGGGCCTCTTCGGCGGCGTCGCGGAACTCGATGGGCTCGAAGGCGGCGGCGCCCAGCGAAAGCACCAGCAGCAGGCCGAGCAGCCAGGCCCTCATTCCAGCGACTCCAGCACGGGCAGCAGCTGTGCCTGCACCACCTCGGGCGTCAGCGGTCCGACGAACTTCCAGCGGATGAAGCCTTCGGCATCGACCAGGAAGGATTCGGGCGCGCCGTAGATGCCCCAGTCGAGGGCGGCGCGGCCTTCGACGTCGGCGATCACCAGGGCGTAGGGATTGCCGAACTGCTGCAGCCAGCGGCGCGCGTCGTCGGATTCGTCCTTGTAGTCGTAGCCGATCACGCGCAGGCGGCCGGATTCGGCCAGGTCGGTGATCACCGGGTGTTCGTCGCGGCAGGCCGGGCACCAGCTGCCCCAGACGTTTAGCAGGTAGGGTTCGCCCAGCAGGTCGTCGCGGGTGATGATCCGTTCGGGTTCGTCGAGCACCGGCAGCGCGAAATCGGGCGCCATCTTGCCGATCAGCGGCGAGGGGATCGCGCTGGTGTCCTTGCCCGAGTTCATCATCACGCCCACGCCCAGCAGCAGGGCCAGCGCGGCGAAGGCCAGCAGCGGCAGCAGTCGGTTCATCATGCGGGCGCTCCTGGCGTGGCGGGGCGGCGGAAGCGGCGGTCCAGGACCACCACGAAACCACCGGCGGCCATGAACAGCGAACCCAGCCAGATCAGCCGGATCCAGGGTTTGACGTAAAGGCGCAGTGCCCAGCCGCCGCTCTGGTCCAACGGTTCGCCCAGCGCGACGTACAGGTCGCGGTGCAGGCCGCCGTGCAGCGCGGCTTCGGTCATCACCTGGCCGCCGGCGGCGTAGGCGCGCTTTTCCGGGTGCATGACCGCGATCTCGCGGCCATCGCGCGACACCACCACGGTGCCGCGGTCGGCGAGGTAGTTCGGGCCCTGGTGCTTTTCCACGCCTTCGAAAGCAAAGTCGTAGCCGCGCAGTTCGAACACCTGGCCCGGTCGCGCGGCGACGTCACGTTCGATGCTGGTCGATTCGGTGATGAAGACGCCGGCCACGAAGATGCCGATGCCGGCGTGCGCCAGCAGCATGCCGGTCATTTCGGCGGTGAAGCGTGCGCCCTTGCTGGTCGAACGCAGGCGTTGCCAGACGAAGCGCGCCGTGCCGGCAAGGATCCAGACCGCGCCGAGCAGGCCGACGGCGGTTTTGGTGGTGCCGTAGGGCCAGGTGAAAAACACGACGACGCCAACCACCACCGCCAGCACCGCCCACGGCGCCAGCCAGCGCACCGGCTGCGAAAGGTCTTCGCGCTGCCAGCGCATCAGCGGGCCGAAGGGCACCAGCGCCACGAGCGGCGCCATCAGCAGGATGAACAGCAGGCCGAAGTAGGGCGGACCCACCGAAATCTTGCCCAGGTCCAGCGCCTCGGCCAGCAGCGGATACAGCGTGCCGAGCAGGATCATCGCCGCGGCCGCGGTCAGCAGCAGGTTGTTGGCCAGCAGGAAGGTTTCGCGCGAGGACGCGGCGAAGGGTTTGCCGGTCTCGAGTTTCGGCGCACGCAGCGCATAAAGCAGCAGCGAACCGCCGATCACGATGACCAGGAAGGCCAGGATGAACATGCCGCGCTCCGGGTCCGAGGCGAAGGCATGCACGCTGGTCAGCACGCCCGAGCGCACCAGGAAGGTGCCCAGCAGCGACAGCGAAAACGCCGCGATCGCCAGCAGCAGGGTCCAGCCGCGGAAGCTGCCGCGTTTTTCGGTGACCGCCTGCGAGTGCAGCAGCGCGGCGCCAACCAGCCAGGGCATGAAGCTGGCGTTTTCGACCGGGTCCCAGAACCACCAGCCACCCCAGCCCAGTTCGTAATAGGCCCAGAAGCTGCCCAGCGCGATGCCCAGGGTCAGGAAGGCCCAGGCGACGTTGGTCCAGGGCCGGCTCCAGCGCACCCACTGCGCATCCACCTTGCCGTCGATCAGCGCGGCCACCGCGAAGGCGAACGCCACCGCGAAGCCGACGTAGCCCATGTACAGCAGGGGCGGGTGGAAGATCATGCCCGGGTCCTGCAGCAGCGGGTTCATGTCGCGGCCTTCCACGGCGCCCGGCAGCAGGCGTTCGAACGGATTGGACGTGAACAGGGTGAAGGCAAGGAAACCCAGCGCCACCATGCCCATCACCGCCAGCACGCGCGCCACCACCGGGGCCGGCAGGCGGCGCGAAAAACGCGCGACCAGGGCGGTCCAGAACACCAGGAACAGCAGCCACAGCAGCAGCGAGCCTTCGTGTGCGCTCCACACCGCCGTGTATTGGTAGATGCGCGGAAGCAGCGAGTTCGAGTTCTGGGCCACGTAGGCCACCGAGAAGTCGTGCACCAGGAAGGCCCAGGTCAGCAGGGCGTAGGAAACGGCCACCGCCGCCAGCAGCGCGTAGGCCAGCGGACGCGCCGTGGCCATCCAGGCCGCATGGCCGCGGTGGGCACCCAGCAGCGGCACCACCGACAGCGCCAGCGACAGCATCAGCGCCAGCGCCAGGCTGACCAGGCCAAGTTCGGGCAGCACCTAGTAGCCTCCCGGCGCGGCGTCGTCGGCCTTCTTGTCGTCGACCTTGTGCTTTTCGTGGGCCTTGCCCATGGCTTCGGCGACTTCGCGCGGCATGTACTGTTCGTCGTGCTTGGCCAGCACCTGGGTGGCATGGAATTCGTCGCCGACCCGGCGACCAGTGGCGATGACCGCCTGGTTTTCGCGGAACAGGTCGGGAAGGATGCCCTCGAAGCGCGCGGTCATCACCGCGTCGCCGTCGGTGACGCCGAAGCTGACCCTGAGCGTGCCTTCCTCGCGCCGGAGACTGTCCTTGGCGACCATGCCGCCCAACCGGAACACGGCCTGGTCGGCGGCTTCGCCGGCATACACCTGGCTGGGCGTGTACAGGTAGGTGATGTTCTCGCGCAGGGCCAGGGTGACCAGGCCGGCGGCGACCGCCGAGGCGGCGACCAGGCCCAGGACCAGCCAGAGGCGGCGCTTGCGGGTGGGATGCATCATGGGGTGTTGTTTCCTTGGCGGGCCGATTCGCGGCGGGCGCGCATGGCGATGGCGCGGCGGGTACGCTGGATGCGCCAGCGCGGCACCACGAAATCCCAGGCCAGGTAGAGGGCGAAGACGGCGTAGGCGCCGACCACGTATTCGAGGTAGCTCACGGCGACTTCTCCACGCTGGCGCGTGCCCAGTCCTTGCCGGCCTCGCGCTCGAGGTTGTCGGCGCGCGCACGCTGCAGCAGCGACCCGACGAACCAGAACTTGGTGGCGAACACCATCACCCACAGCGGCCAGGCCATCGAGGCATCCATGGTCGATTCACCAAACAGCTTGATGGTGGCGCCCTGGTGCAGCGAGTTCCACCACTCCACCGAATAACGGATGACCGGCAGCAGGGCCACGCCGACGATGGCCAGGAAACTGGCGGCGCGCGCGGCCGCGCGGCGGTCTTCGATGGCCGAATACAGGCCGATCACGCCCAGGTACATGAAAAGCAGCACCAGTTCGGAGGTCAGGCGCGGGTCCCAGTCCCACCAGGTGCCCCACATCGGCTTGCCCCAGATCGAACCGGTGGCCAGGGTAACGGCGGTGAACAGCGCGCCCACCGGCGCGCAGGCCATGGCCAGGATCTCGGCCAGCTTGATGCGCCAGATCAGCGCGATCGCGGCGTAGAAAGCCATCAGCCCATAAACGAACAGACTCATCCAGGCCGCCGGCACGTGGATGTAGAGGATGCGGAAACTGTCGCCTTGCTGGTAATCGGCCGGCACCACCAGCAGCGCGCCGTAGAGGCCGATGGCCATGCCGACCAGTCCCAGGCCGAACCCCCAGGGCGTCCAGCGCGCGGCGAAGCGGTCGAAGGTCGGGGGCGAACCGAGTTGGTGGAACCAGAGCAGGACGGGATTCACGGCGGCGTTTTCAGGTCAGGGCGATACGGATCGCCGCAGCGGCGACGAGCGGGGCAAGCACGATGGCAAGGACCAGGCCGGCGGCCATCAGCAGCAGGGCGCCGACCCAGGGCAGGCCCTGCGCGGCGGCCATCACGCTGCCTGCCCCGAACACCAGCACGGGCAGGAAAAGAGGCAGCGCCAGCAGGGCCAGAAGCATACCAGAGCGCCTAATCCCGACCGTCAACGCCGCCACCACCGCGCCCAGCAGGCTCAGCAGCGGCGTGCCCAGCAACAGCGAGACCAGCAGCACCGGCAGGAGTTCCTCGGGCAGGTACAGCAGTTGCGCCAGCACCGGCGTCAGCAGCACCAGGGGCAGGGCGGTGGTGACCCAGTGCACGGCCACGCGCACGGCGATCAGCCAGGCCAGCGGCACCGGCGCCAGCAGCATCTGTTCAAGGCTGCCGTCCTCGAGGTCGCCACGGTAAAGCGAATCGAGCGCCAGCAGACCCGCCAGCAGCACCGCCACCCACAGCACGCCCGGTGCGATGCGCGCCAGCTGCTGCGGATCGGCGCCCAGCGCCAGCGGGAACAGCGCCACCACCATCACAGCGAACAGCATCGGCTGCGCCGCATCGCCGCGCCGGCGCCAGACCAGGCGCAGGTCGCGCCGGGCCTGGGCGCGGGCCACCGCCAGCAGGGACGGCACCGGGCTCACGCCGGTCTCCGCGACGGGGCGAGTTCAAGCGTGCGCACCGGCACCGGCGGCGCGGCATAGGCGCCGTGGGTGGTGAGCAGCACCGCGCCGCCTGTACCCAGGTGCGCCTGGATCAGGCGGTTCACCAGGGCGATGCCGTCGAGGTCGAGGTTGGCATAGGGCTCGTCGAGCAGCCACAGCGGCGCCGACTGCAGGCGCAGCCGTGCCAGGCCCAGGCGCTTGTTCTGGCCGGCCGAAAGCCGGCGCGCCGGGCTGTCCTCGTAACCCGCCAGGCCTACGTCGGCCAGGGCCTGTTCCAGGTCCAGGCCGGTCGGTGCGCCGGCGAGCGCACGGGCGAACTCCAGGTTCTCCAGCGTCGCCAGTTCGGCCTTGTGGCCCGGCAGGTGGCCCAGGTAGGCGCTGCCGCGGGCGAGGTGGTCGCGGTCGACGATGTTGCCGGCCAGGCGCACTTCGCCGGCGTCGGCGGGCAGCAGGCCGGCCAGCACCCGCAGCAGGGTGGTCTTGCCGGCGCCGTTGCCGCCGAGCACCAGCAGGGCCTCGCCGGCCGGCAGCACGAAGTCGAGCGGACCGAACACGGGTTCGTCGTTGCGCGCGAAACACAGCCCGCGGGCTTGCAGCAGCGGGACGTCGGCGGCCGGGGAAGGAGTCATCGCGGCGGCATGCTACCGGCTCGTCCGGGGCCGCGCCATGACGGGGATCAAGCCCCTCCGGCCCGGGCATGCCTGCCCCGGCGCAAAGGCCGGTTCAGGCAGGTGAAAAACACTGTCCGTGTCTCCTTTTGATATTGGGGCGCTCGTGCGGGACAATCGGACGTTCGTTCACTTGCAGGATGTTTCCATGCGCGCCAGCCCCCTCATGCTTGCCATCGCCCTGGGCCTCGGCCTTCCCCTGGCCACCCAGGACGCCGGTGCGCGTTCGACCGCACCCGCGAAGGCCCAGGCTGGCGTCCAGGACACCTGGATCGTGGTGTTCGAGGAAGCCCCCGCGGCCAGCTTCCGCGGCTTCAAGCCCGGCGACAACCAGCGGCCGAAGCTTGCCGCCACCAGCCCTGCGGCCACGGGCGCGACCAAGTACGACTCGCGCAGCGCCGCCGCCCGCGACTACGTGGACTACCTGGGCGACCTGCGCGACCTGCGCCTGTCCGATTTTTCGGCGCGCCTGGGCCGCCAGCTGGCGCCTGTCTACACCTATTCGCACGCCACCAACGGCGTCGCCCTGAAGCTGACGGACGCGGAGGCGCATATGCTGCGCGGCCAGCCCGGCGTGGCCAGCGTCACCCGTGACTACATCATTCCGCTCAACACCTCCAACGGGCCGGAGTGGATCAATGCCGACGAGATCTGGAGCGGCGCCGTCACCGGCACCGCGCGCCGCGGCGAAGGCGTGGTGGTGGGCGTCATCGACTCGGGCATCAACCGCAACCACGTCGCCTTCAGCGGCGCCGGCCACACCAATCCCCTGGGTGGCTTCCGCGGCTACTGCGTCAGCAACCCGTCGGCCTGCAACAACAAGCTGATCGGCCTCTACGACTTCACGGTCAGCAACGATGGCAACGCCGACCCCGTCGACACCGGCGGCCACGGCACCCACGTCGCGGCCACCGCGGTGGGCAACCCGTTCGGCGCCGCCGACTTCACCGGTGTCGCCCCGCGCGCCAACCTGATCGTCTACCGCGCCTGCGAGGACGGCTGCCCCACCAGCGCCACCATCCGGGCCATCGACCAGGCGGTTGCCGACGGCGTGGACGTCATCAACTATTCGCTCGGCAGCGACCCCCTCGATCCCTACTACTTCTTCGAAGTTCCCTACTACCATGCCGCCGAGGCCTTCCTCGCCGTGCGCGAGGCCGGCATCATCGGCGCCGTGGCCGCGGGCAACGACGGCCCGGAAGCCGGCACCGTCGGCAGCCCCAGCGCTTCGCCGTGGACCTTCGGCGTGGCCGCCGCCACGCACGACCGCAACGGTGCCGACAACGCCGACCTGCTGGCCTCGTTCAGCGGCCGCGGCCCGGTGGTGCCCTTGAGCGTGGTCAAGCCCGACATCACCGCGCCCGGCGTTTCCATTATTTCGGCGGGCCATACAGGTACGACCTCGATCGCCCAGATGAGCGGCACCTCGATGGCGACGCCGCACGTCGCCGGCGCCGCCGCGCTGGTCAAGTCCACCAACCTCGCGCTCAATGCCGACCAGGTGATGTCGGCCCTGCACCTCACCGCGCGCCCGTCGGTGCGACGTGCGAAACCGTTGCCGCCGGCCACGCCGCATGAACAGGGTTCGGGCATGGTCGACGTGGCCAAGGCGGCGCGGGCCGGCCTGTACCTCGAGGTGCCCGCCGGCGCCTTCCGCGCCGCACGTTCAAACGTGTTCACCGGCGGCGCCGAGAACCTGAACCTGCCGACCATGGCGCACGCCGCCTGCTTCCAGACCTGCACCCTGACGCGCAGTTTCAAGGCGATGCCGGGCGCCGCCGGCACCACCTACAGCGTGCAGGCCAGCCTGGCGAGCGGCGCCACCATCACGCCCAGCGTGACCAGCTTCTCCGCCAGCACGGGCGGCACCTCGGTGGACTTCACCATCACGGCCCAGGATGCCTCGCTGGTCGACCAGTGGCTCTATGGCGAGGTCGTGCTGGTCAATACCAGCGGCAATGGCCGCCCCGACCTGCGGCTGCCGCTGGCCGTGTATTTCACGCCGCTGTCGGACGAATCGGGCGTGCCGGCCGAGATCCGCATCGAGACCGACCACGAGCGTGGCTTCGTGGACGTCGACATGCATTCGCTGCTGGCGCTTCCGGACGCGCGTTTTGTCGCCACCGAGCTGGGCGAAGCCAGCGTGCAGGTGCGCGACATTCCCGTCGACCCGACCCGGGACGAAGCGTTCGACGACGTCTCGCAGAACTACAGCGAGACCTTCCAGGTGCCGGCCGGTTCCGGCGAATCCTTCCGCATCCGCGTCTCGACCGAGGCGGCGGATCCGGACATCGACCTGTTCGTGGGCCGCGACGCCAACGCCAACGGCCTGCCGGACGAAAGCGAGGTGCTTTGCAGCTCGACGACCTCGACGTCCAATGAACTGTGCAGCTTCGACGTCAACGGCGTGGGCAACCCGCAGACCTTCTGGTTCATGGTCCAGAACTGGGACGGCCCCGGGCAGGACGTGAGCATCAGCCGGGCCGTCGTGCCCACCTCGCCCGGTTCGGGTGAGCAGCTGGTGGCGACCGGTCCGGGCAATACCGACGTCAACCAGCCGTTCACGGTGCGCGTGGGCTACGACGACCCGGGCATGGGCCAGGGCCAGGAGCGCGTCGGCCTGATCGCCATCCAGAACGAACCGGGTGCGACGATCCTGGAAGTCCCGGTGCGCATCAAGCGTACAGGCAACACGCCGTCGCCCTTCGCCCTGTCCTCCGGGCAGGCGCGCGAGGTGCTGCTGGCCGCGGGCGCCGCGCATGAAACCCTGGTCTTCGACGTGCCGGCCAATGCCACGTCGGTGAGCTTCCAGACCCAGGGCAGCGGTTCGGTGTCGCTGTACGCCGCCCACGTGCAGAATCCGACCGGTCCGGTCATCGCGCCGGCACCGGCGCGCGGCGCCGCCGGGGTGCTGTCCGCCACCGGCGCCGGCGCCAACCAGACCATCACGGTCACCGGCGCCACCCTGCAGCCGGGTCGCTGGTACGTGACCCCGGTCAACACCGGCGGCAGCGCCACGTCGGTGGACGTCAGCGCCACCATCAACACCAGCACCGGCACGCTCAAGGTCAAGGGCGGCTCGTATTACGCGCCGTCCCGCGGTGGCCACGGCATCTTCATGTACCCGGCCGGCGCCGAGCAGGCGGTGCTCTGGTACACCTACTTCCAGGACGGCACGCCGACCTGGTACTACATGCAGGCGCCGCAGCCGGGTGCCAACGGCAGCTGGACCACGCCGATCTACCGCGCGTCCTGGAACGGTTCGGCCAACCACCTGGTGGAAGTGGGCGAAGCGGTCATGACGGCCACGACCGACAGCCAGTTCAGCTTCGCCTACAACCTCGACGGTTTCACCGGCGTCGAATCGATGGACGCCTTCCTCACGGGCTGTCCGGCGATCAGCGGGCAGCCGGTGGACGCCAGCGGCAACTGGTTCGACCCGGCGCGCGCGGGCAGCGGCTACAGCGTGCAGCTGGCGACCAACTACGAGTTCTTCGCCGCGTTCATCTACGACGACATCGGCGTGCCGCGCTTCCTGGCGGCCGAACGTGGCGGCGCCTTCAACGCCGGCGCCGGCGCGATCCAGCTCGACCAGCTGCAGGGCTTCGCGCCGCTGGGTGCCCATTCGGCGCCGGTGCGTTCGCCGGTCGGCACGCTCAGCCGGCAGTTCACCGGCAATGCCCTGACCGGCATCAACGTGGCCGCCACCTTCGGCAACGGCGTGTCGGGCGGCTGGAACGTCAATGATGCGGTGGTGACGCTGGGTGATACCCAGGGCTGCGCGCCCTGATCCACGGCCGCCAGGCCGGAACCCCGGGAAGCGGCCTTCGGGCCGCTTCTTTCGTATGATCGTCCCGTCCCCCGAACTGGAAGCAAAAATGCGACTGGAAACCAAGCTGCCCAAGGTCGGCACCACCATCTTCACGGTCATGTCCCAGCTGGCGCTGGAGCACAAGGCGGTGAACCTGGGGCAGGGCTTTCCGGACTTCGCCGTGCCGCAGCGTCTGGTGGACGCGCTGTCGCGTGCCATGGCCGAAGGTCGCAACCAGTACGCGCCGATGCACGGCGTGCCGGCCCTGCGCCAGGCCATCGCCGCCAAGACGGCGCGCTGTTATGGCCGCGAGGTCGACCCCGACGCCGAAATCACCGTCACCAGCGGCGCCAGCGAGGCGATCTTCGACGCGGTACTGGCGGTGGTTCGGCCGGGCGAGGAAGTGGTGGTGCTGGACCCGTGTTACGACTGCTACGAGCCGGCGATCGACCTGGCCGGCGGCGTCGCGGTGCACGTGCCGCTGGACCCGCAGGACTTCACCGTGGACTGGCAGCGGGTGCGCGAAGCGATCTCCCCGCGCACGCGCATGCTGATGATCAACAGCCCGCACAACCCCTCGGGCGCGATGCTGACCGAAGGCGACATGCGCGAGCTGGCCAGCCTGCTGCGCGACACGTCCATCGTGCTGCTGTCGGACGAAGTGTACGAACACATCGTCTTCGACGGCGCCCGCCACGAAAGCGTGCTGCGCCATCCCGAACTGGCCGAACGCGCCTTCGTGGTGTCGAGCTTCGGCAAGACCTACCACTGCACCGGCTGGAAGGTGGGTTACGCGGTGGCGCCGCCGGCGCTGACCGCCGAGTTCCGCAAGGTGCACCAGTACAACACCTTCTGCACCTTCGCCCCGGCGCAGTTCGCCTTCGCCGAGATGATCGAGCACGAGCCCTCGCACCACGAACAGCTGGGTGAGTTCTACGAAAGCAAGCGCGACCGCTTCCGCGAACAGCTGCAGGGCACGAAGCTGCGGCCGCTGCCGGTGCCGGGCGGCTATTTCCAGCTGGTGGACTATTCGGCGGTGAGCGACCTGTCCGATGCCGAGTTCTGCCGCTGGCTGACCGTCGAGAAGGGCGTGGCGGCGATCCCGCTGTCGCCGTTCTACGCCCGGCCGCCCGAGGGCCAGCGCCTGGCGCGCCTGTGTTTCGCCAAGGAAGCGGCCACGCTCGATGCCGCCATCGAACGGCTCAAGGCGCTCTGAACATGGACGACCTTCGTGTCTCGCTGGTCCAGGGCGACACCCTCTGGCACGACCCGGCCGGCAACCGGCGCCTGTATGCCGACATGATGGCGCCGCTGGCGGGCCAGACCGACCTGGTGCTGCTGCCGGAAACCTTCACCTCGGGTTTCAGCAATCAAGCGCTGGCGGACGCCGAAACCATGGACGGGCCAACGGTCGCCTGGCTGCGCGACCAGGCGCGGGCGCTGGATGCGGTGGTCACCGGCAGCGTGCAGATCCGCGACGGCGAGGGCGTCTACAACCGCATGCTCTGGGCCACGCCCGAGGGTGGGTTGCAGCATTACGACAAGCGCCACCTGTTCCGCATGGCCCGCGAACACGAGCGTTACGCCGCCGGCCGCCGGCCGATGACGGTGGAACTCAAGGGCTGGCGGGTGCGCCCGCTGGTCTGCTACGACCTGCGCTTCCCGGTGTTCATCCGCAACCGCTTCGACGCGGAGGCGCCGGGGCGCTTCGACTACGACCTGCTGCTGTTCGTGGCCAACTGGCCGGCGCCGCGCCGGCACGCCTGGCGCACCCTGCTGATGGCAAGGGCGATCGAGAACCTGGCCTGCGTGGCGGCGGTGAACCGCGTCGGCAGCGACGGCAACGGCATCGCCTATGCCGGCGACAGCGCCGTGCACGACTTCCTGGGCATGCCGCAGGTGGAACTGGGCGACCAGCCGCAGGTGGCGACCGCCGTGCTGTCGGCGGCGCGACTGGCCGAACACCGCGAACGTTTCCCGGCCCAGCTCGACGCCGACCGCTTCAGCCTGCTCGACTGATTCAGCGGCGGGCGGCGACCATCACGCGCTTGCCGTAGCGCAGCTGTTCGTAGCCGTCCGCCGGCACCGGCAGCACGCGCACGTCGCGAAAGCCCACCTTGCGCAGCACCCAAAGCAGGGCTTCGAGGCTGGGCACCAGGCAGATGCCGGTGGTGGAGGTCTCGGGGCCGTGGGTTTCTTCGGTTTCATCGACGATGGCGAAGTTGCCCATCATCGGTTTGACGAAGGTGTGGTGGCCATAATCGAGCGGCCCCGACAGGTTGGGCGCGACCTGGGTTTCGACCAGGCACAGGCCGCCCTCGGCGGTCAGCGCATGGGCGGTGCGCAGGGCGCCGACCGGGTTTTCCAAGTGGTAGATCAGGCCCAGGCACAGCACCAGGTCGGCGCGGCCGGTGGCGGCGGCGTCGAGTGCATGCACGTCGGCCTGTTCGAAGGGCAGGTCGCGGCCGCAGCCGGCGGCCGCCAGGCGCGCGTGTTCGACATGGTCGGCGCGGGCGTCGAAACCGCGCACGCGACCGAAGCCCAGGTCCTGCAGTTGGTGGGCGAACCAGCCTTCGTGGCAGGCCAGGTCGATGGCGGCCAGCGTTTCACGCGGCAGGTCGCCGAAGTGCGACTGCACGGCCTCGCTCAACATCGCCAGGCGCGTGGTGTGCACCGGCGCCACTTCGGGCGGCGGGTAGGTGGGCACCACCTGGCCGGAAGCGAGGCGGAACGGGTAGAACCACTGCCGGGCCAGGCAGCGTGCCTCGACGTCGGTCATCGGTCAGTCGTCCGAGGGCAGGCCTTCGGGGCGCTTGGGCTTGAAGCCACGCGGGCCGCCGCCGGCTTTCTGTCCGCCGCCGCCACCGCCGCCGGGGCGACGCGGGCCGCCGGGTTTCTTGGGCCCAGCGTAAGGGCTGGCGCCGGCATTGCCACCGGGCCGGCCGCCGCCGCCCGGCCGGCCACCGCCGGGCCGGCCACCGGCGGGTTTGCCCGCGGCAGGGCGGGCGCCGTAGGGACTGGCCGGCTTGCCGGGGCGTGCGCTGCGCGGCGGCGCGACCTTGGAGCCGGTTTCCACGCCTTCGGGCACGTACCAGCTGCGGAAGGCCGCCGGATTGGCGTCGTGGCCACCGTGGTGGGTCGGCTGCGCGTCGCCGCGCGGGCCGCGCGGCTTGCCGCGCTTGGCGCCGGCCGGGCCCTGGCCGGGGCCGCCGATGCGGTTGCCGAAGTTGTCGTCGCGGGCACCGCCGCGGCCGGGGCCACGCTTGCCCTTGCCGGGACCCGCACCCGCGCCGCCGCCCGGGCGGCCGCGGCCGCGGCCACGCGGCTCTTCGCGCACATTGTCGAAGCGGCGCAGCTCGCGCGACTCTTCGTCGATCGAGCCGTTGACGTAAGAAGTCTGCTTGCGGTCCTTGCCGACGCGGATTTCGGTCGGGCGCGACTTGCGCTGGCCGATGACCGGCTGCAGCGTCAGCACCGCGGGCTTGTCCTCGAGCTTGAACTGGGCGCGCAGCTTGTCCACCTGCGCCTGCGGCAGTTCTTCGCTGTGGCCGCGCTTGAGCGGCCGCGGCAGCGGGGTCGAGCCATAACGAACGCGCTTGAGGCGGCTGACCTGGAAACCCTGCGATTCCCACAGCCGGCGCACTTCGCGGTTGCGGCCTTCGCTGAGCACCACGTTGAACCAGGCGTGCGAATCGGAGCTGCCGATGCGTTCGATCGAATCGAACTTGGCCAGCCCGTCCTCGAGTTCGACGCCCTTGGCCAGGCGCTGCACAACGTCCTCGGCGACCTCGCCGTGGATGCGGCAGACGTATTCGCGCTGGATGTTGGACGACGGATGCATCAGCGCATTGGCCAGCTCGCCGTCGGTGGTGAGCAGCAGCAGGCCGGTGGTGTTGATGTCCAGGCGGCCGACCGCGATCCAGCGCGAGCCCTTCAGGCGCGGCAGGGCTTCGAACACGGTCGGGCGGCCCTCGGGGTCGTCGCGCGTGGTCACTTCGCCTTCGGGCTTGTTGTACAGCAGCACGCGCGCCGGTTCGGTCAGGGCGCTGGCCACGAAAACCTTGCCGTCGAGTTCGACGCGGTCGCCGCTGCAGACCGACTGGCCGGTGCGGGCGACCTCGCCGTTGACCTTGACCAGGCCCTGGGCGATGCGGTCTTCGAGCGCGCGGCGGGAACCGAGCCCGGCCTGGGCCAGCACCTTGTGCAGGCGCTCTTCGGCCTTGGCGGCGGCGGGCTGGCTGCCCTTTTCCTTGAGTGAAAGGACTTTCTTGGGGGTGTTGCTCATGACGATTGCTCCGGCGCGGCGTCTTCGCCGGCCTCTTCAGAAGGGGAGGGGGTGGCCGCGATGTCCTGGGCCACGGCCGCGGCGGCGACGCCGGCGGGCATGTCGAAAGGCAGCTGGGGCTCGAGTTCGGAGATGTCCTTGAGCTCCGCCAGCGGCGGCAGCTCGTCGAGGCTCTTGAGCCCGAAGTAGTCCAGGAAGGCCTTGGTGGTGCCGAACAGCGCCGGCTTGCCCGGCACGTCGCGGTGGCCAACGACGCGAACCCATTCGCGTTCCTCGAGCAGCTTGACGGTGTTGGTGCTGACCGCCACGCCGCGGATCTGTTCGATCTCGCCGCGGGTGATCGGCTGGCGGTAGGCGATCAGCGCCAGGGTTTCGAGCGTGGCGCGGGTGTATTTGGCCTGGCGTTCGGTCCACAGCCGCGCCACCCACGGGTGAACATCGGCCTTGACCTGGAAGCGGAAGCCGGAGGCCACCTCGACCAGTTCGACGCCGCGGTCGGCGCAGGCCTCGCGCAGTTCGTCCAGGGCCTGCTGCAGGCTGCCGTTGGGCGCGGGCTCGTCCTCGGGGAACAGGCCGGCCAGCTGGGCCAGGGTAAGCGGTTGCGGGGCCGCCAGCAGGGCGGCCTCGACGATGTGTCGGATCAGGGTCTGGTCCATGGGGCTCGCGGGTCCGGGGTCAGTCGTTCGGCGCGTCGGCGCCGGTGTGATCGGAAGTCGGGTCGGGCAGGGCGGCTTCGACGTCGGTGTCGTCGTCGCTGGCGGCCAGTGACTTGACGTAGATGGGCGCCAGCGGCGCTTCCTGCACGATCTCGAGCAGCTGTTCCTTGGCCAGCTCGAGGATGGAAAGGAAGGTCACCACCACGCCCAGGCGGCCTTCCTCGACGGTGAACAGGGTCTGGAAGCCGTGGAACTGGCGGTCCGAGAGCCGGCTGAGCACCTCGCCCATGCGCTGGCGCACGCTTAGCGCCTCGCGGCGGATCGCGTGGTGGGTGTACAGGTCGGCGCGCTTGAGGACGTCGCGCAGGGCCAGCAGCATCTCGGTCAGGTCCACCGGCGGCGGCGCCTTGACGGCGCTGCGGTCGGGCACGTGCACCGAGGCCAGGGCGGTGTCGCGGTCGAGCCGATCGAGCTGGTCGATGTCTTCGGCGGCTTTCTTGTAGCGTTCGTATTCCTGCAGGCGGCGCACCAGCTCGGCGCGCGGGTCGGCTTCGTGGCCTTCCTCCGCCGGTGGGCGCGGCAGCAGCATGCGCGACTTGATCTCGGCCAGGATCGCGGCCATCACCAGGTACTCGGCGGCCAGTTCGAAGCGCATGTCCTGCATCACCCCGATGTAGTCCACGTACTGCCGGGTGATCTCGGCGACGGGGATGTCCAGGATGTCCAGGTTCTGGCGGCGGATCAGGTAAAGCAGCAGGTCCAGCGGCCCTTCGAAGGCCTCGAGGAACACCTCGAGCGCATCCGGCGGGATGTACAGGTCCTGCGGCATCTGCAGCACCGGCTGGCCCTTCACCAAGGCCAGCGGCATTTCCTGCTGCTGGGGGTGCGGGGCGCGCGCGGCGTCCTGCGCGATCGGTTCGCTCATCGGCGGCTCATGCAATGTTCGTGGGCTCTCATCGAGCGGGGGCCCCTCCGGCCCGGGTGTTCGGGTGCTACAGCGCCACGGGATGGAAACCCTGGCGGATGACTTCGGGCTCATCGCCCGTGCAGTCGACGATGCTGGTGGGCCCGGGCTCGCAGTCCTCGGCATCCAGCATCACGTCGACCCAACGCAACCAACGTTCAGCGACCTGCTCGGCCTCGTGGCTGTTCGGATGTTCTTCGTCCGGCAGCACCAGGCTGGTGGACAACAGGGGTTCACCTACGGACTCCAGCACCATCCGGATCACGCCATGGTCGGGCAGGCGGATGCCGATGTCGCGGCGCTTGCTGCGGCCGGCGTTCTTGATGCGCTTGGGCAGGTCCGGGGAGGCTGGCAGGATGAACGTGCATGGCCCCGGGGTCAGCGATCTGAGCAGCCTGAAGGCTGGATCGTCGAGCCGGGCCAGGCGGCCAGCCTCACTCAATTGCCGACAGAGTAAGGTGAAAGGGTGCCGGCTGTCCAGTTCGCGCAGCCGCTGGACCCTTTCCTCGGCATCCCGGGCCTCCAGGCCCCAGGCCAGGGAATAGCCGGCATCGGTCGGCACCAGGGCCAGCCCGCCGCCGCGGATCACGGCCACCGCCTTGTCCACGAGGCGCTGCTGCGGGTTGACCGGGTGCACCATCAATCGTTCTGCCATGCCCGATTGTGCCCGGGAACCGGGCGATTGCGCGAATGTTTCTCGCCCCACGCGCTGCCCGGGCCGGGTTACAGTCCGCGCAATTCCCCCGGGGTCTGCGTCGATGTTCCGATTCCTGCTGCTGTTCGCCTGCCTGTCCCCGCTGCTGTGTGCGAGCCCGTCGGCCGCCGCGGTGCCCGGTCCCGCCTCCGGCATCCCGGTCGAACACTTCCTCGACCTCGAAGCCTTCGGCAACCTGAAGATCTCGCCGGACGGCAAGCACCTGGCAGCCACCGTGCCCCATGGCGACCGCGTGGTGCTGGTGGTTCTGCGCCGTCAGGACATGAAACAGACGGCGGCGGTGAACCTCGAGAAGAACGGCATCGTCAGCGGTTTCTGGTGGGCCAACAACCACCAGCTTCTCTACAAGGTGGCCACCCGCCACGGCCCGCTCGACCACCCGGTTTCCAATCCCTTCCTGTACATGGTCGACGTCGACGGCGATCCGCGTCCCGTCAACAAGAACGAGCCGATGTGGCTCATCGACCGGCTCAAGGACGACGAACACCACATCCTGGTGTCGCTCGGCTCGTCGCGACGCCACGGCATCGGTCGGGTCGACCTGCGCACGGGGAAGATCAAGGCCCAGAAGGTCAGCTGGCCGGCGCACGCCAATTCGACCTACTACCTCGACAACGCCGCGCAGGTCCGCGGCGTGCGCGGTTACATGAACAACGAGATGTATCCCCGCCTGTGGGTGCTCGATGGCGCCGGCGAGTGGCAGGAGACCAACAACGAAAACGCCGGGGACGATGCCCAGTACATCGTCGGCTTCTCCGCCGACAATTCCCGTGCCTACCTGATGGCCGAACGCAGCACCGGCACCGATGAGTTCCTGGAAATGGACCTGGCGACGCTCAAGACGCGGCCGCTGCTGCGCAACCCGCGGGTCGACGCCTTCAATACGCTGGTCTCGCCGGTGCACGGCGGCGTCATCGCCGTGGTGTACCTGGATGGAAAACCAAAGCTGGAGTTCGTGGCGCCCGACGATCGCCATGCCGTTGAACTGAAGAAGCTGGCAAAGGCCTTCCCGAACGCCTACGTCTACCCCACGTCCTACGCCCTCGACGGCGAGCTGGGTGTCTACCAGGTGTCCTCGGACCTCGATCCGGGTGAGTACTACCTGGTCGACCACGCCAACGGCAAGGCGCACTTCCTGGCCGCGCGCAGCGAGCGCCTGGACCCCCGCCAGATGTCGCCGACACAAGTCGTGCGCTTCAAGGCGCGGGACGGCATGGAGATCGAAGGTTTCCTCACCGTGCCCAGGGACCGGCCGGCCGGCACGCCCGGCGCTCTGGTGGTGATGCCCCATGGCGGCCCGATCGGCGTATTCGACCGCTGGGGCTTCGATTCTGAGGTGCAGCTGCTGGCCAGTCGCGGTTACGCCGTGCTCAAGGTCAACTTCCGGGGGTCGGGCAACTACGGGAAGGCATTCCGCGAGGCGGGCCACCGCCAGTGGGGCGGCAGGATGCAGGACGACCTAACCGATGCCACGCGCTGGACGATCGCCGAAGGAATCGCTGCCCCGGGCCGGATCTGCCTGTATGGCTCCAGCTATGGCGCCTACGCGTCGATGATGGGTCTAATCCGCGAACCTGATCTTTACGCTTGCGGCATCGGCAACGTCGGGGTCTATGACATTCCCCAGCTCTACCGGGAAGAATCCGTCGGCAGCCGTTTCTCACGCAGCTACATGGATGAGGTCCTGGGCAGCAGCGACCTCGCCAGCATCTCGCCGCCCAGCCTGGCGCGCGCGATTCGCGTGCCGGTGCTGCTCGGCGCCGGCGGCGACGACCGCACCGCGCCGCCGCACCACACCCGCAGCATGCGGCGGGCCCTGCACAGTGCCGGCGTGCCGGTCGAGATGAAGATTTATGGCGAAGAAGGCCATGGCTACTTCGACAAGGCCAACCAGCTCGACTGGGCCAACCGGGTGCTGAACATGCTGGACCGGACCATCGGCCGGGGCCAGGGGAAGGGGCAGTCCGGGCCGGGCTAACATTTCCGGAATGCCCCCGAGCCATCATCCGACCATGCAGTTCATCTTCGACACCCCGCGGCTGATGGCGCTGGCGGAAACGGAAAGCCAGGCTTACCGGTCGGCGCAGCCGTTCCCGCACCGGGTGGTCGAAAACTTCCTGCGGGCCGATGCTGCCCGCGCACTGGCCGACGCCATCCCGGCCGCCGACAGCGGACTTCCCTGGGACCGCTACGCCGCCGAGGGCTTCGAGATGAAGCTGGCGAGTTCGCGCGAGGACGTGTTGCCCGAAACCGTCTGCCGCGCCCTGCATGAACTCAACGCCGGTCCGATGCTGCGTTTCCTCGAGGCGCTGACCGGCATCGACCACCTGCTGCCCGATCCCCAGCTGCTCGGCGGCGGCGTGCACCTGGTCGGCCGCGGCGGCCACCTGGGCGTGCACGCCGACTTCAACTGGCACCCGGGCCTGCAGGCGCACCGGCGCATCAACCTGCTGCTGTACCTGAACGACTCCTGGGACCCCGCCTGGGGCGGCGACCTCGAGCTGTGGTCCACCGACGCCGCGCGCCGGGAGAAATCGATCGCGCCGCTGTTCAACCGCGCGGTCATCTTCAACACCCGCAGCGACACCTTCCATGGCCACCCAGCGCCGCTAGCCACGCCCGAAGGCGTCTGGCGGCGTTCGATCGCGATGTACTACTACACGACCACGCGCCCGGAAGACGAACTGCGCGAGCCGCACAACACCCGCTACAAGGGCATGCACCTGCCATGAGCGGCCGCGACTGGCGGGTGCCCGTGCTGACCTACCACGCCAGCACCGTGGGCGGGCCCGGTTACGCCGGCAACGACCACGTCGCCTTCGCCAGCGACCTGGCCACCGCCACGCGCCTGGGCTGGCGCATCGTGCCGCTGCAGTGGGTGGTCGAGCAGCGCCTGGGCCTGGCCGAGCGCGACCTGGCGCGCTGCCTGGCGCTGAGCTGCGACGACGGCACGGTGCTGGACGTTCGCGATGTCGAGTACCCGGGGCAGGGTCTCCAGCCGTCCCTGCTGACCCTGCTCGAGGCGCAGCCCGGGCAGCCGGACCGGCACCTCACCTGTTTCGTGATCGCCTGCGCCCAGGCGCGGGCACGCATGGACCGCGATTGCCTGCACGGACTGGACTGGATGGGCGAAGACTGGTGGGCGCCGGAGCTGGCCGGTGGCCGCGTGGGCATCGGCAACCACAGCTGGGACCACAACCATCCGGTGATGCACGAACCCGGTCCGGGCGGCATGCCGCGCGGCGACTTCCATGTCGTTGACGACGAGCCGCGCGCCGACTTCGAGA
The DNA here is from genome assembly GCF_014643775.1 of Arenimonas soli. GTDB lineage: Bacteria > Pseudomonadota > Gammaproteobacteria > Xanthomonadales > Xanthomonadaceae > Arenimonas > Arenimonas soli. The sequence goes on along the minus strand of NZ_BMKC01000001.1, from coordinate 1,447,831 downwards.
TCCGCCAGGCCGCCGATTACCTGGCGGCGCGCCTGGGTCCCGGTGCCTGCCCCCTGTTCGCCTATCCCTACGGCCACGCGCCGGACTTCCTGGTGCGCGACTGGTTCCCGCGCCACGGGGCCTCGCTGGGCCTGCAGGCGGCCTTCGGAACGCAGGGCGGGGCGGTAGGGGCGGGCAGCGACCCCTGGCATCTGCCGCGTTATGTCTGCGGCCTGCACTGGTCGTCGCCGGAGCAGTTCGAGGATTTGCTGGCCGGGCTGGCCTGAGTTTTCAGAAGGTCCCGAAGCCAAGCACGCGCTGCACCAGCTCATGCTTGCGGGTTTCCGGCAGCGGCCGGTGCCAGTGCACGATGCGGTTGGGAAACGCGGTGGGCTCGAAACCGGCGCGCGCCAGCACCGCCCAGGACCGGTTGTCGCCGCAGTGGCCGAAGAAGCCGTCGCAGCGGTCGCCGTAGCGGGCGATCGCGAAACGCGTGACCTGCAGCATCGCGCCGCCGGCGGCGCGCAGGCGTTCGCGCTGGTCGGCGGGCATCGCGGCGATCGCCGGGCCGTCGGTGCAGGCGCCGCCCAGCAGGCAGGTGTCCTCGCGCAGCCAAAGGTGCAGGTAGGAAATCGGGTGCCGGCTGCCGTCGACGCGCCGGTGCCAGGCCACGGCGTGGAATTCGAAGTCCGGCGGCTCCGCGCCCCAGGTGCGGCGGTAGAGTGGGGCGACCGGCGTGGGGTCGCGGATCTCGTCCAGTTGCAGGAAGTCGTCAAGCACGATGGGCCGCGTCCGGTCGGAAGGCTGGGGCCATTGTCGCTGCTAAGGCGGCGGTTCGCGCCGCGCAACGCAATTCGGCCATAATGCCGGCCAACAGGGTCGGAACCGGGGGGTCCGATGTGGTACGCCATCAAAGGCACTGACCGGGCCAACGCCCTGGCCGCGCGGCAGCAGGCGCGGCCTGCCCACCTGGCCAGGCTGCAGGCCCTGGCCGCCGAGGGCCGGCTCAAGCTGGCCGGCCCGCTGCCAGCCATCGACGCCGAAGACCCGGGGCCCGCCGGCTTCACCGGCAGCCTGGTGGTGGCCGAGTTCGCCGACCTCGCCGCCGCCCGCGCCTGGGCCGACGCCGACCCCTACCTGGAGGCGGGCGTCTACAGCCAGGTCGACGTCTGGCCGTTCCGGCTGGTGCTGCCATGACCCTGCCGAGGGAAGAACGCCCGGCCGCCATCCGCGCCATGCTCGAATCGGCGCTGGCCCCGGACTCGCTGGAGGTGGTCGACGACAGCCACCGCCACGCCGGCCACGCCGGTGCCCGGGACGGCCGTGGCCACTTCAAGGTCAGCATCGTCAGCCGCGCCTTCGCCGGCCTGGCCCCGCTGGCCCGGCACCGCAAGGTCTACGCCGCCCTGGGGCCGCTGATGCAAAGCGACATCCACGCCCTGTCCATCCAGGCCCGCACGCCCGACGAAGTCTGAGTCGCGGCAATCGCCGGGCCCTGCCGGGCCGCTGTTATACTGCCCGTCGGCCGCGCACCGGGGACCGCGCTCTGCCAATGAAATCAACATCTTGGCGTGGGCGGCGGACCGGTTCGTGGACTTCCCCTGGACCCTGCGGCGGGGCGGCTTGCCTGCCCCGCGGCCGGCCGGTTCGCCCGGTCGACTGAGAACCCCGATCAATGCGCCTTTCCACGATAAAGCTGTCCGGCTTCAAGTCTTTCGTCGATCCCACGGTGATGCACCTGCCGACCAACATGACCGGCGTGGTCGGTCCCAATGGTTGCGGCAAGTCCAACATCATCGACGCGGTGCGCTGGGTCATGGGCGAAAGCTCGGCCAGCCGTCTGCGCGGTGATTCGCTCACCGACGTCATCTTCTCGGGCTCGTCCTCGCGCAAGCCGGTCAGCCAGGCGCAGGTGGAGCTGATCTTCGACAACACCGAAGGCACCATCGGCGGCGAGTTCGCGCGTTATGCCGAAATCTCGGTCAAGCGCCTGGTCAGCCGCGACGGCCAGTCCAACTACTACCTCAACGGCGCGCGCTGCCGCCGCCGCGACATCACCGACCTGTTCCTGGGCACCGGCCTGGGCCCGCGCAGCTACTCGATCATCGAACAGGGCATGATCAGCCAGATCATCGAGGCCAAGCCCGAAGACCTGCGCGTGTACCTGGAAGAAGCCGCCGGCATCTCCAAGTACAAGGAGCGCCGCAAGGAAACCGAATCGCGCATCAAGGGCACCCGGGAAAACCTCGACCGCCTCAGCGACCTGCGCGAGGAAGTCGACAAGCAGCTCGAACACCTCAAGCGCCAGGCCCGCGCCGCCGAGCAGTACCAGGCCCTGCAGGCCGAACGCCTGAACAAGGACGCCCAGCTCAAGGCGCTGGAATTCCGCCGCTTCGACGGCGACCTCAAGGCGCTCAACGAAGCCCTGACCCAGGACGAGATCAAGCTGCAGGCGCTGCTGGCCGACCAGCGCCAGGCCGAAGCCCAGATCGAGGCCTGCCGCAGCCAGCAGGGCGAGGCCAGCGACGCCCTGGGCAAGGCCCAGGCCGAGGTCTACCGGATCGGCGGCGAGCTGGCCCGCATCGAGCAGCAGATCCAGCACCAGAAGGAACTGCGCCAGCGCCTGGAAACCGCCCGCACCGAAGCCGACGCTGCCTTTGCCCAGGTCGGCGAACACATCAGCGGCGACGAACGCCAGCTGGCCGAACTGCACAACGCTATCGCCGCCGCCGAGCCGAAGCTCGAAGCCCTGCGCAGCGACGACAGCGCGCGCCAGGAAGCGCTCAAGGCCGCCGAAGCGGCCCTGCACGACTGGCAGCAGCGCTGGGACACCTACGCCAAGGCGCAGTCCGAGGCCGCGCGCTGGGCCGAGGTCGAACGCACCAAGATCGAATACCTGGAAAAGCAGGCCCTGGACGCCGGCCGCCGCCGCGAAACCCTGTCCGGCGAACGCAGTGGCCTGGACACCAGCGCCATTTCCACCAGCCTGGCCCAGCTCACCGCCGACCACGACCAGCAAAAGGCCGGGCTCGATGGACTGGGCGAACAGCTCGAACAGCGCAAGACGGCCCTGGCCGGGCTGCAGGACCAGCAGCGCCAGCAGCAGTCCGAACTGGCCGACGTGCGCAAGCAGGCGCAGGCCGCGCGCGGCCGCCTGTCTTCGCTCGAGGCGCTGCAGCACGCGGCCCTGGGCCAGGAAAAGAACGTCGCGCTCGACTGGCTCAAGGCCCAGGGCCTGGACGGCCAGGCGCGCCTGGGCGAAGCCCTGCAGGTCGAACCGGGCTGGGAAACCGCCGTCGAAACCGTGCTTGGCAGCCTGCTCGAAGCCGTCACCGTGGACGCGCCGCGCGAGTTTCTCGACGCCATCACCGGGCTGTCCCAGGGCCGCGTGGCCCTGGTGTCCGGCGGCAGCGGCGATTTCCAGGCACCGGCCGGCTCGCTGGCCGCGAAAGTGCAGGGCCCCGACGCCGTGCGCCGCCTGCTGGCGGACGTGCTGGCCATCGACAGCGCCGGCGACGCGGCCGGCATTGATTTCGGCGGCGCCTCGTCGGCGATCACCCGCGGCGGCGAATGGCTGGGCCAGGGCTGGCTGCGCGTGCTGCGCAGCGGCGAGGCCCAGCAGGGCGCACTGGCGCGCGAACGCGAGATCCAGACCCTGCGCGCCGACATCGACGCGCTGGCGAAAAAGGAACAGGCGCTCAACGACGGCCTGACCGCCATGCGCGACAAGCTGCTCGAAGCCGAACAGCACCGCGAGGACGCCCAGCGCGCGCTGTACATGGCGCACCGCGGCGTCTCCGAACTCGCCGGCCAGCTGCAGGGCCAGCAGGGCCGCCTGGAATCGGCCCAGGCCCGGGTCGCCCGCATCGACGCCGAGCTGGCCAGCCTGGCGACCACGCTGGAGGAATCCCAGGCCAACGCCCGCGAAGCGCGTGCGCGCCTGGAACAGGCGGTGGCGAAGATGGGCGACCTGGAAACCGAACGCCAGGCCCTCGACAGCCAGCGCCGCAGCCTGGGCGAACAGCGCGACAGCGCCCGCAACAGTGCCCGCGAAGCCCGCGAGGCCGCGCACCAGCTGGCGCTCACGCTTGAATCCCAGCGCGCCCGCGTGGTCGCGCTCAGCCAGTCGCTGGCGCGCATGGGCAGCCAGAAGGCCCAGCTCGAAGTGCGCCTGAACGAACTGCAGGCCCAGCTCGCCGAAGGCGACGCCCCGGTCGTCGCGCTCGAAGGCCAGCGCCAGGCCGCCCTGGACCAGCGCGTGGTCGCCGACAAGGCCCTGGGCGCCGCGCGCTCGGCCCTGGACGGCATCGAAGCCGAGATGCGCAAGTACGAACAGGTGCGCCAGCAGCGCGACCAGCAGTCGCTGGCCCAGCGCGAGGCGATTTCGCAGAAGAAGCTCGAACACCAGGCCCTGCAGCTGCGCGCCAGCCAGCTTTCCGAAGCCGTGGCCGAAGCCGGCCTGTCGCTGGACGAAGTGGTGGCCGCGCTTCCCGAACAGGCCGACGTCGAGGTCTGGCGCAAGTCGCTGGCCGACATCGACGCCAAGATGCGCCGGCTCGAGCCGGTCAACCTGGCCGCCATCCAGGAATACGGCGAACAGAGCGAGCGCAAGACCTACCTCGACGCCCAGGACGCCGACCTCACGTCGGCGCTGGAAACCCTGGAGGACGCCATCCGCAAGATCGACCGCGAGACCCGCGGCCGCTTCAAGGAAACCTTCGACCGGGTCAATACCGGCGTGCAGGAACTCTATCCGCGCCTGTTCGGCGGCGGCCACGCCTACCTCGAACTCACCGGCGAAGACCTGCTCGACACCGGCGTTTCGATCATGGCGCGCCCGCCGGGCAAGCGCGTATCGAACATCTCGCTGCTTTCGGGCGGCGAGAAGGCGCTCACCGCGGTGGCGCTGGTGTTCGCGATCTTCCGGCTCAACCCGGCGCCGTTCTGCCTGCTCGACGAGGTGGACGCGCCGCTGGACGAGGCCAACGTCGGCCGCTTCTCGTCCATGGTCACCGAGATGAGCGAAAAGGTGCAGTTCCTGTTCGTCACCCACAACAAGGCGACGATGGAGGCCGCGAAGCAGCTTTCGGGCGTCACCATGCGCGAGCCGGGCGTCAGCCGGCTGGTGTCGGTGGACCTGGCCGAAGCCGCGCGCCTGGTCGGCGCGGCCTGACCGCCGCCGATAATTGGTGCATCATTCCGCAGGGCGGCGCTTGCCGCCCACGGACAAGGACACAGGGAGGGACCATGTTCGAAGGACTCAGCGACACCGCGCTGCTGCGCATCGCCATCGCCGTCGCGGCCCTGGTCTTGTTCGCGGTGATCATCGTCAGCAGCCGGCGCAGGCCGGGGCAGGGCCGCCGCGCGACGGCGCCAGCGCGTGAGCCGGGCAGCGCCGGCCGCCAGGAACCGACGCTGCGCGAAATCATGGAAGCCGACGCCCAGACCGGCGGCGACGCCGCGGGAGTGGAGCAGTCCGAACTCGACCTGCTGGAAAAAACCCTGGCCGGCGAAGCCGTGCCCGACCGCAAGCCCGCCGGCCCGCCGGCGCCGGGCGCCCGCCCGGACGAGAACTTCGACAAGGTCGTCAGCCTGTACCTGGCGGCGCGCGCCGGCCAGACCTTCCACGGCCCGGACCTGGTGGTGGCCGCGGAAAAGGCCGGCCTGGTGTATGGCCACATGAACATCTTCCACCGGCTGGTGGACAACCACCCCGAGCAAGGGCCGGTGTTTTCAGTGGCCAACCTGGTCAAACCCGGCTCCTTCGAAATGGCCGGCATCCAGGACCTGCGCACGCCGGGTATCAGCTTTTTCATGGCCCTGCCGGGCCCGCTGCCGGCGCTCGACGCCTGGGACGCGATGCTGCCCACGGCCCAGCGTTTGGCCGAACTGCTCGACGGCGTGCTTCTCGACGAAGAGCGCAACACCCTGGGCCGCCAGCGCATCGCGCACATCCGCGAGGACCTGCGCAACTACGACCGCAAGCAGACCAAGTGGGACCTGCGCACCACTCGCTGAGACCGGCACCATGACCGACCCGGCCAAGCGCATCGCCGCCCTGCGCCTCGCGCTGGACGACGCCAACCACCGCTACCACGTGCTCGACGACCCGGCGATCCCGGACGCCGAGTACGACGCCATGCTGCGCGAGCTGCAGGCACTGGAAGAAGCGAATCCCGGACTGCGCACGCCCGATTCGCCGACCCAGCGCGTCGGTGCCGGCGTGTTGCCTGGCTTCGAGACCGTGGTGCACGACGTACCCATGCTCTCGCTCAACAACGCCTTCAGCGAAGAAGAGGTGCGCGAGTTCGTGGCGCGCATCAGCAAGGAGCTGGGCGAAGCCGAGCCTTCGTTTTCGGTCGAACCCAAGCTCGACGGCCTGGCCATCAGCCTGCGCTATGAAGACGGCCACTTCGTCCGCGGCGCCACCCGCGGCGATGGCGCCACCGGCGAGGACGTCACCCAGAACCTGCGCACCATCCGCGCCATCCCGCTGAAACTGCGCGGCGCCGACCTGCCCGCCGTGCTGGAAGTGCGCGGCGAGGTCTACATGCCGCGCGCCGGCTTCGAGGCCTACAACGCCCGCATGCGCGAAACCGGCGGCAAGGTGCTGGCCAACCCGCGCAACGGCGCCGCCGGTTCGCTGCGCCAGCTCGACCCGAAGCTGGCGGCGGCGCGGCCGCTGTCCTTCTACGCCTATGGCCTGGGCGCCACGGGTGACTGGCCGTTGCCGCCGCGCCACTCCGACCTGCTGCGGGCACTCAAGGCGCTGGGGTTCCCGGTTTCGCCTGAAGTGTCGGTCGCGCGCGGCGCCGACGGCCTGTTGGCTTACTACGAAGGCATCGGCGCCCTGCGCGACCGCCTGCCTTACGACATCGACGGTGTCGTCTACAAACTCGACCGGCAGGACCAGCAGAAGGCGATGGGTTTCGTTTCGCGGGCACCGCGCTGGGCCATCGCGCACAAGTTTCCCGCCCAGGAGCAAACCACCACGGTCGAGGCGATCGAGGTGCAGGTCGGCCGCACCGGTGCGCTGACCCCGGTGGCGCGGCTGGCGCCGGTGCAGGTCGCCGGCGTCGTGGTCACCAATGCCACGTTGCACAACGCCGACCAGATCGCCCGCCTCGACGTGCGCGAAGGCGACACCGTCATCGTGCGTCGCGCCGGCGACGTCATCCCGGAAGTGGTGCGCGTGGTCGAAGACCGGCGCCCGCTGGACGGGCAGGGCAGGCCGCTGCACGCGCCCTGGTCCTTCCCTTCCGCATGCCCGGCCTGCGGCTCGCACGTCGAAGCGGTGCGCAAGGTGCTGCGCCAGACCAAGGCCGGCGTCGAATATGCCGAGGGCGCCACGCTCATCTGCACCGGCGGCCTGGTCTGCCCGGCGCAGCGCAAGCAGGCGCTGGTGCACTTCGCCTCGCGCAAGGCCATGGACATCGACGGCCTGGGCGAACGATTCATCGAGGCGCTGGTGGATTTCGGCTACGTGCGCACGGTCGCCGACCTGTACGCACTGGGCCTGGACGAGTTCCTGGAAATGAAGCGCCGCGCCGACGAACGCGACGGCACCGTTCCCGAAACCGTCAAGGCCGGCAAGGTGGCCACGCGCTGGGCACAGAACCTGGTCGCGGCGATCACCGCCAGCAAGGCCACCACGCTCGAGCGCCTGCTGTTCGCGCTGGGCATCCGCGACGTCGGCGAGTCCACCGCCCGCACGCTGGCGCGCTGGTTCGGCGCGCTCGATCCGGTGATGTCCGCCAGCCTCGAAACCCTGTTGGAGGTTCCGGACATCGGGCCGGTGGTGGCCGAACGCATCCTTGGCTTCTTCGCCGAGCCGCACAATCGCGAAGTCATCGCCGCCCTGCGCGCCGCCGGCGTCAACTGGCCGGAAACCGGGCCCCAGCGCGCCGCCGAAGGGCCGCTGGCCGGCCGGACGGTGGTGCTGACCGGTTCGCTGGACGCGATGAGCCGTGACGAGGCCGGCAACCGCCTGCAGGCCCTGGGTGCAAAGGTCGCTTCAAGTGTTTCGAAGAAGACCAGCTTCCTGGTCGCCGGCGAAGCGGCCGGCTCCAAGCTCGAGAAGGCCACCGCGCTGGGCGTGGAGGTATGGGACGAAGCCCGGCTGCTGGCCTTCCTGAACGAGCACGAAGCGCGGTGACCGGCATCACGTCCCCTCTCCCGGCCGCGGCGTAAAGTAAGCGGCATGAAAAACAGCAAGCCCACCGCCCACGCCCGGGCCCTGCGCCTGCGGGCCGACCTGTATGCCCTGATCCGGCGTTTTTTCGCCGAACGCGAGGTGCTCGAGGTCGAGACCCCGATGCTGTCCATGGCCGGCAACACCGACCCGAACATCGAAAGTTTCCGACTCGAATTCACCGGCCCGCGTTCGGCGGGCGCCAGCAGCCGCTGGCTGCGCACTTCGCCCGAATTCCCGCTCAAGCGCCTGCTGGCCGCCGGCATCGGCGATTGCTACGAACTGGGCCGCGTGTTCCGCAACGGCGAAGCCGGCACGCGCCACAATCCCGAGTTCACCATGCTCGAGTGGTACCGGGTCGGCTGGGACCACCACCGGCTGATGGACGAAACCGCCGAATTGCTCAAGGCCGCGCTGGCCCTGGCCGGCCGCCGGGCGACGGTGCGCGACACCAGCTTCCGCCAGCTGTACCTGGACAAGTTCGGCTTCGATCCCATGTCCGCGCCCGAGGAAGAGCTGCGTTCGCCGCTGGGCGTCTACGACATCGATCCGGACGGACTGACCCGCGACGACTGGCTGGACCTGCTGATGACCCATCTCATCCAGCCCTCGATCCCGGCCAGCCGCATCCTGCTGGTCTACGACTATCCGGTCAGCCAGTGCGCGCTGGCGCGCATACGCCCCGGCACGCCGGCGGTCGCCGAACGCTTCGAGGCCTACCTGGGGCCGCTCGAGCTGGCCAACGGCTACCACGAACTGACCGATCCGGACGAACAGCGCGCCCGTTTCGAGCTCGACCTCGCGCGCCGGCGTGCCCGCAACGCCGCCGAACCCGCCATCGACGAGCGCCTGCTCGCCGCGCTGCCCAGGCTGCCTGGCTGCGCCGGCGTGGCGCTGGGCGTTGATCGCCTGCTGATGGCCCTGCTGGGCACCGACAAGATCGCCGACGTGCTGGCGTTCCCGTTCGAGCGCGCATGAACGTTTTCTGAGCGCGGCTCGGTGAATCACCCCGGATTGACCCGGTATTCAGTCCTGCGAACCTAGATTGGGCCACGTCGGCGCCCGGTCCGGCGTGACGGAGGAAGCCCATGACCCGACTTCTGATTTCCCTGCTGCTGGCGGCGGTGGCGCTGCCAGGCGCCGCCCAGGCGCGCGACCGCTACGACGACTACCGCCATGGTCCGCAGGTGCTGCGCTGTGAATCGATAAAGCAGCGTGACCGCTACTGCCCGGTGGACACCCGCGGCGGCGTTCGCATCGTGCGCCAGGAATCACGCGCCGACTGCGTGCTGGGCCGCACCTGGGGTTATGACCGCGGCGGCGTCTGGGTGACCCGCGGTTGCCGTGCGCGCTTCGAGGTCGGCGGCCGCGCCTATGCGCAGCGTCCGTACAACGGCCGCTACGACCCGCGCTACCGGGGTCGCGACGACCGCGGCTACGGCTATGGCCAGGCCCCGGCCCGCCTGCTGCGCTGCGAGTCTCACGACAACCGCCCGAACTTCTGCCGCGTGCCCGGGGGCCTGCGCGAGGCCAATATCGAGCGTCGCCTGAGCAAGGCGGGCTGTGACTACGGCTATTCCTGGGGCTTCCGTCGCGACGGCGTCTGGGTTGACCGCGGCTGCCGCGCCGACTTCGTCGTCTTCTGAGGTTTTGCCGGCGTTTTCGAAGGCGCCCGCTTCTTGGCGGGCGCCTTCTTGCTGGCCGGCTTCCGGGTCCCGGCGCTGACGGCCGTGCGCGGCAGGGCCAGGCCGGTGAGCTGCCGGCCCAGGGTGGTCGCCAGCTTCAAGGGCGGCATGGCCAGCGACAGCGCTTCGGCGCTCCAGGACTTCAGCGTGGAAGGCGCCATGTTCAGGGCGCTGGCCAGGGGTTTGGGCAGCCAGTCGGCGCCGGCCTTGCGCAGGCGACAGACGCTGTCGGCATAGCGCCCGGCCGCCCAGGTTTCGGCGACCGCGTGCACGGTGGCGGTGACCAGCGGCTCTAGCGGCGTGTAGCGCATCAGCGGCGCACTCAGCGCGTCGGGCAGCCAGCCGCGCAGCAGGCCGCGCAGGCTTTCGCGCGTGGCCAGCGGGCTGAGCACGGCTTGCGTCTGCGCCACGGCCAGCACGCCTTCGACTTCCCAGGCGGCGGGCTTGAGCCGGTAGCGGCGATAGATTTCCTCGACCACCGCGCGCTGGGTCGCCTGCGCCGATTCGCGGCTGCCGACGAAACGAAGGCCCGAGGGCAGCAGCGGCCGCAGCAGCGGCAGGCGGTCGAGCACCACCTGCATGGCGGCCCCGGCGCCGGCGCGCACGCAGGCGCCATGGAGCAGGGTCTCGATGCCCGAATCGGGGAGCGGGGTGCCGGCGGTCCGGCGGCTGGGACGGCTTGCCATGGCCGCAGGATAACGCGCCGGCCGGCCGGCGGGGCTTGGTAAACTGCGCGTTCACACCCGCACCGGCTGCCGCCATGGATTTCGACCGCTACGACCGCATCCGCCCGATCCGCTGGATGGGTGACCACCTGGCGTTGCTCGACCAGCGCAAGCTGCCGTTCGTGGTCGAAGACGTGGCCTGCGGCGACAGCGACGCGGTGGCTGCCGCCATCCGCGACCTGGTGGTGCGAGGCGCGCCCGCGATCGGGATTTCCGCAGCCTGGGGCGCGGTGCTGGCCGGCCGCGGCATCGAGGCCGGCGACGGCGCCGACGCGCTGTCGAAGCTGGCCCCGGCGCTGGACCGGCTGCAGGCCGCCCGGCCCACGGCGGTGAATCTGATGTGGGCGCTGGCGCGCGTGCGCCGGGCGCTGCGGGTGGCCGGCGAAAACTGGCGCGAGGTGCTCGAATGCGAAGCCCGCGCCATCGAGGCCGAGGACCTGGCCGCGAACCGGCACATGGGCGCCCTGGGCGCGGCGCTGATCGAACCGGGCAGCGGCGTGCTGACCCACTGCAATACCGGCTCCCTGGCGACGGCGGGCTTCGGCACCGCGCTGGGCGTCATCCGGGCCGGCGTGGCCGAGGGCCGCATCGCCCGGGTCTTCGCCAGCGAAACCCGGCCCTGGCTGCAGGGCGCGCGCCTGACCGTCTGGGAACTGCTGCAGGACGGCATCCCCGCCACCCTGGTCGGCGACGGCGCCGTGGCGCACCTGATCAAGGGCGGACAGGTGCAGTGGGTCATCGTCGGCGCCGACCGCATCTGCGCCAATGGCGACGTGGCCAACAAGATCGGCACCTACTCGCACGCGATCGTCGCCCGCCACCACGGCGCCCGCCTGATGGTGGTGGCGCCGTCGTCCACCGTGGACATGGCCACCGCCTCGGGCGACGACATCGAAATCGAGATGCGCGACCCCGCCGAACTGCTGTCGGTGGGCGGCGTGCGCATGGTCGCCGAGGGGGTGCAGGCCTGGAACCCGGTCTTCGACGTCACCCCTGCCGGACTGGTGGACGCCATCGTCACCGAGCGTGGCGTGGTGCACCAGCCGGACGCGAATCGCATGGCGGCCCTCTTCGGCGCCCAAGCCGGCGTCTAAGTGCTTGTTTTTGCCCGTCTAAACCGCCCCGCCACGGGGTGGTTTCTGGTATGATTCCGGGCTACTGAAACGCCTGCCCACAGGCTCTGGAACGGAATCACGAATGGCAGACCTCGCGAAGGAAATCATCCCGGTAAACCTCGAAGACGAGATGCGCAGGAGTTACCTCGATTACGCGATGAGCGTGATCGTCGGTCGCGCCCTCCCGGATGTCCGCGACGGCCTCAAGCCGGTGCACCGCCGCGTCCTGTTCGCCATGAACGAACTCGGCGCGCACAGCAACAAGCCCTACTACAAGTCGGCGCGAATCGTCGGCGACGTCATCGGTAAATACCACCCGCACGGCGACCAGTCGGTGTACGACACCCTGGTGCGCATGGCGCAGCCGTTCTCGCTGCGCTACCTGCTGGTGGACGGGCAGGGCAACTTCGGTTCCGTCGACGGCGACTCGGCCGCCGCCATGCGTTACACCGAAGCGCGCATGTCCCGGCTCACCCACGAGCTGATGGCCGACATCGACAAGGAAACCGTCGATTTCCAGCCCAACTACGACGAAAAGGAACAAGAGCCGACGGTCATGCCGGCGCGGTTCCCGAACCTGCTGGTCAACGGCTCGGCCGGCATCGCCGTCGGCATGGCCACCAACATCCCGCCGCACAACCTGGGCGAAGTGATCGACGCCGTCATCGCGCTCATCGAGGACCCGGAAGCCAGCATCTCCGACCTGATGCAGTACGTGCCGGGCCCCGACTTCCCGACCGCCGGCATCATCAACGGCGCGGCCGGCATCCACGCGGCCTACCACACCGGCCGTGGCCGCGTGCGCATCCGCTCCAAGGCCGAAGTCGAGGTCAACGAGGACAACGGCCGCGAAGCCATCGTGGTCACCGAAATCCCCTACCAGGTCAACAAGGCCCGCCTGATCGAGAAGATCGCCGAGCTGGTGAAGGAAAAGAAGATCGAAGGCATCTCGGAGCTGCGCGACGAGTCCGACAAGGACGGCATGCGCATCTACATCGAGGTCAAGCGCGGCGAGTCGGCCGAGGTCGTGCTCAACAACCTGTACCTGCAGACGCCGATGGAATCGGTGTTCGGCATCAACATGGTGGCGCTGGTCGACGGCCGCCCGCAGATCCTCAACCTCAAGCAGATGCTCGAGGCCTTCGTGCGCCACCGCCGCGAAGTGGTCACCCGCCGCACCATCTTCGAGCTGCGCAAGGCGCGCGCCCGCGCCCACATCCTCGAGGGCCTGACGGTCGCGCTGGCCAACATCGACGAGATGATCGAACTGATCAAGACCTCGGAGAACCCGGCCGTCGCCAAGGAACGCATGCTGGCGCGCACCTGGCCGCCGGGCCTGGTCGGCGCACTGCTGGGCGCGGCCGGCGCCGACGCCTCGCGCCCCGAAGACCTGCCCGAAGGCGTCGGCATGCAGCCGTCTGGTTACCAGCTCACCGAAACCCAGGCCCAGCAAATCCTCGAGATGCGCCTGCACCGCCTCACCGGCCTGGAGCAGGAAAAGCTCACCGAGGAATACAAGCAGCTGCTCGAGGCCATCCGCGCGCTGATCGAGATCCTCGAGAATCCGGAACGGCTGCTGCAGGTGATCCGCGAAGAACTGCAGTCGCTGCGCGCCGAGTACGCCGACGCGCGCCGCACCGAGATCCGCCCGAGCGAAGAAGACCTCGACGTGCTCGACCTGATCGCGTCCGAGGACGTGGTGGTCACGCTTTCGCACGCCGGGTACGCCAAGCGCCAGCCGCTCACCACCTACCGCGCCCAGAAGCGCGGCGGCAAGGGCCGTTCGGCCACGGCGATGAAGGAAGAAGATTTCATCGACCGCCTGTGGGTGGTCAACACCCACGACACCCTGCTTACCTTCACCAGCACCGGCCGGGTGTTCTGGCTCAAGGTCTACCAGCTTCCCGACGCCGGCCCGAATGCGCGTGGTCGTCCGATCATCAACTGGATCCCGCTGCAGGAAGGCGAAAAGGTGCAGGCGGTTCTGCCGGTGCGCGAGTTCGACGAACAGCGTTACGTGTTCTTCGCCACCCGCGACGGCACGGTCAAGAAGACCCCACTTTCCGATTACTCGCGCCCGCGTTCGACCGGTATCTGGGCCATCAACCTCGACGAGGGCGACGGCCTGGTGGACGTGCAGCTCACCGACGGTGAATGCAACGTCATGCTGTTCGCCAGCAACGGCAAGGTGGTGCGCTTCGACGAAGGCGAGGTCCGGCCGATGGGCCGCACCGCCACCGGCGTGCGTGGCATGCGCCTGAAGGACGATGGCGAGGGCCAGGCCGCCAAGGTGGTCAGCATGATCGTCGTCGACGGCGATGGCGACATCCTCACCGCCAGCGCCAATGGCTTCGGCAAGCGTACGCCGGTGTCGGAGTTCCCGCGCAAGGGTCGCGGCACCCAGGGCGTGATCGCCATGCAGGTGTCCGACCGCAACGGAACCCTGGTGGGCGCGATCCAGCTGACCGAAAAACACGAGATCCTGCTCATCTCCGACCAGGGCACCCTGGTGCGCACCCGCGCCGCCGAAGTCAGCCAGGTCGGCCGCAACACCCAGGGCGTCACCCTGATGCGCGTGGGCAAGGACGAGAAGCTGATCGCGGTCGAGCGCGTGGACGTGCTTGAGGTCGACGCCGAGGCCGATGCCGACGAAGGCGGCGGGCTTGAAGCCGGCCCGGCCGGCGAAGCCGCCGCCGGGGGCGACCAGCCCGGCGCCTGAGCCGGGCAGGGGCCCGTGAAGGACGAGGTCGCGCGGAACTCTCCGCGCGACCTGTACCCTAAGCCCGGAACCCCATGGAGCGTCCGATGATCCTGATTCGTCCCGCCGCGGCCGTGCTGGCCGCCTGCCTGGCCATTGCCCCGAACGGGGTTGCGGCCGATCCCGTTCCGTCCCCGTCGGTCATCGCGCCGGACGGCCGCACCATCGCCGCGGCCCGCGACAAGGTGCTGCCCGTGGTGGTGAGCATCCTGACGGTGCGCGAGGACTTCAAGCAGGGCGAACCGGTGCTGACCGTTTCTTCCGGCAGCGGCACGGTGGTCACGCCCGAGGGCCACGTCGCCACCAATGCCCATGTCACCCAGAAGGGCCGCAGCTTCCGGGTCGTCTTCGCCGACGGCCGGGAACTGCCCGCGCGCCTGGTGGGCACCGACACGCTGTCGGACCTGGCCGTGCTGCAGGTGCAGCCGCCGGCGCCGGAAACCTTCGCCTACGCCCGGTTCGCCGACACCCTGGACCTGGCGCCCGGCGACACGGTGCTGGCCATGGGCGCGCCCTGGGGGCTTTCGAATTCGATGAGCGCCGGCGTGGTGAACAACCCGCGCCGCCTGCTGGTGTCGCTGTTCGACGACGAGGCCGACTACGAAGACCGCCTCGGCGCCGATGAGCCCACCGGCCGCTACTACGCCTGGATCCAGCACGATGCCGCCATCGCCCCGGGCAACTCCGGCGGTCCGCTGGTGGACCTTTCGGGACGCATCGTCGGCGTCAATACGCGCGGCATGATCTTCGGCGGCGACCTCGCGTTCGCGATCCCCGGCCCGGACGCCGGCGACATCGTGCGTGCCCTGGTCGAGCGCGGCGAGATCAAGCGCTCGCACCTGGGCTTCCGCCTGCGCTCGCTCAAGGGCACCGGCGAAGAAGAGGGCGTGCTGGTCAATTCGGTCGAGCGGGGTTCGGCGGCGGAAAAGGCCGGGCTGCGCGCGGGGGACCGCATCGTGTCGGTGGACGGGGTGGCCGTGAACGCGCTGCAGCCGGTGGACGTGCCGGCCCTGCAGCGTCGCATCGCCGAACTGCCCATCGGTGCCGATGTCCGGCTGGGCATCGCCCAGAAGGGCACGCGCCGCGAACTCAGGCTCACCACCCGGGCCCAGCCCGAGGATCGCGGTGAAGAGCGCGCCTTCGCGCCGTTCGGGGCGTCGCTGGCCGAACTGACCGCGGCCATGGGCCGTCGCCGCAACCTCGAGGGCGAACGTGGCCTGCTGGTCACCGGCCTGCGTCCCGGTGGCCCGGCGGCGATCGCGCGGCCGGCGCTGGAAGCCGGCGACCTGCTGGTCAAGGTCGACGGCAAGCCGGTGCCCGACCTGGCGGCGCTGGAGGCCGTGGCCGGCGAGCCGCCGCCGGAAGGCCGGCCGCTGGTGCTTGAATACCGCCGGGGTCCGGAGCGCCGCATCGCGCTGCTGGTGCCCAAGCATGGCGACCAGGTGCGGGTGCCGCTGCCGGAGCTGGACAAGGCCTGGTCGGGCGTCGAAGTGCAGCCGATCACCAGTTCGCTGGCGCGCGAACTCGGCCTGCCCGGCCCGGGTTTCCGCATCACCCGAGTTTACCCGGGCAGCCCGCTGGGCGAAGCGGGCGCGAAGATCGGCGACCTGCTCACGGCCATCGACGGCGTGTCGCTGCGCGCCGCCAACGAGACCTCGGACCTGCCTTTCCACCAGCGCGTGCGCGACCTGGCGGTGGGCCAGGAAGTCACCGTGCAGGCCACCCGCGGTGGCCAGGCGCTGGCGCTGAAGGTTTCGCTGCGCGCGGCGCCGGCCAATACCGCTTCGCTGCGTACGCTGGCCCTGACCCGCCTGCGCGCGCAGACCCGCGAGCTGGGCTTCTTCGACCGCGCCGCCCGCGACCTGCCGGCCAGCCAGCAGGGCGTGATGGTCGACGGCGTGGAAGCCGGCGGCCCGGCCGGGCTGGCCCACCTGCAGCGCGGCGACATCATCGTGCGACTGGGCGAGCAGCCGGTGCAGGACCTGGGCAGCCTGCGCACGGCGCTGGACGCCGCGCTCGAAAGCGGCAACGGACGGGTCATCCCGGTGCAGGTGCTGCGTGGCGCCGAAACCCGCATCCTCTACCTTGAACGCTACTGGCTCACGGAGACCCCATGACCCTTGTCCGCCTGCTTGTCCTGGCCCTGCTGCTGGGCCCGATGCCGCTCCTGGCCGCAACCGCGGACGGGGAATTCGATGACTACCGCAAGATTTTCACCCTGCTCGGCGAACGCCATGCCGATGCGGTGGTGACGGTGAAGTTCGTGATGTCGGTGACCAACTCCGGCAACGAACAGCGCGTCGAGGACCGCACCCAGGCCGTGCTGGTCAGCGCCGACGGCCTGCTGCTGGTGCCAGAGCGCACGATCAGCCTGGATTTCTCCAGCTTCCAGGAAGACTCGCAGGGCGCGCCCGTGGCCAAGTCCAGCGACTTCCGCGTGCGCCTGGCCGGCAGCGACGAATGGCGCCCGGCCGACCTGGTGACGCGTGACAGTGCCCTGGGCCTGGCCTGGCTGCGCCTGCGCGACCCGCAGGGCAAGCTACCCTTCGTCGACCTCTCGCGCGGCGCCCCGGCCGAGCCGGGCATGGCCTTCTTTTCCGTGCTGCGCACCTCGGACGAATACGGCGGCGTCGCCGTGTTCCGCCCCGGCCTGGTGCTGGGCGAAACCCATACGCCGACCTTTCGCCTGCTGGTGGACGGCGTGCCGGGCCTGGCCTTTTCGCACGAAGGCGTGCCCATGGGCTACGTGGACGTGGATCTCGCCCAGCTGATGCGCTCGCGCAACACCGGCATCGGCATGGACATGGCCGACATGGTGTTGCGCATGATCCCGGTGGAGAAGGTCGCCGCCGCGACCGCCCAGGCCGCGACCCTGCCGATCGCCGGCGAATAGACCCGGGCGGGCGTGCCCGCCCGCGTGCCGGCCTATACTGCCCGGGTCCCCCGGGGAGCCAGGCCATGCCCGTTCAATCCGTGCTTCGCCGCGCCGCGGCGATCGTCCTCGTCGCCACCGCCGTGCTGCTGGCCTCCGCCTGCCAGCGCGATGCCGGCCAGGTGCCTGAACTCCAGGGCGTCGCCCCGGTGGATACGCGCACCGCACCGGATGAATTCGCGCTCGAGGGCGCCGGCCACGGACGCCATGACGGCGCCACCGCCATCGAGCTGCGCTTCACCCGGCCCCTTGCCGCCGGCCAGGCCTTCGATGAACGCATCGCGGTCACCGGTCCCGACGGCGAAGTGGTGAAGGGCAGCTGGGTGCTGGACGACAGCGCGAAGGTGCTGCGCTTCCCCTACGTCGAGGCCAGCCGCAAGTACCGCGTGCGCCTGCGCGGCGCGCTGGCCGCCGCCGACGGCACCACCCTGGGCAGCGACGTCGAGCGCGAGCTCGACACCGCGCCGGTGGAGCCGGCGGTGGGCTTTGCCTCGCAGGGCAACGTCCTGCCGGCGCGCGATACCCGCGGCCTGCCGGTGGTGTCGGTGAACGTGCCCGAGGTCGACGTCGAATTCCTGCGCGTGCGCGAGTCCGAACTCGCCAACTTCTTCGTCAGCTACCAGCGCGGTGGCCGGCGCGGCGGCTGGGACCTGTCCGACAGCCCCTGGCAGGACCGCGTGGCGATCACGCGGGTGGCGGCGCCGGTCTACCTGAATCGTTTCGTGCTGGGCGGCGCGCAGAACGAACGGCGGGTCGCCTACCTGCCGGTGCAGAACATCCCCGAACTGCAGGAACCCGGCGTGTATTTCGCGCTTATGCGCCGCGTCGGTGCCTATGACGAGGACTACGAAACCGCGATCTTCTTCGTCAGCGACCTTGGCCTGCACCTGCGCGCCTATGGCGAGGAAGTGTTCGTGCACGCGGCCTCGCTCAAGTCCGGCGATCCAGCCGGTGACGTGCACCTGGAAGTGCTGGGCCGCGACGGCAGCGTCGTGGTCGCCGCCCGGACCAATGCCGCCGGCAATGCCCGCGTGGCCTATGCCCTCGATGCCAGCCACGTCCTGGTGGCCCGCAGCGGCAGCGACGTGTCGGTGCTGCCCTTCAACCAGCCGGCGCTGGATCTTTCCGAATTCGCGGTGGCCGGGCGCGCCCAGGCCTGGTTCGACGTGTTCGCCTGGTCGGGGCGCGACCTGTACCGCCCGGGCGAAACCGTGCGCGTTTCCGCGTTGATGCGCGACCACGACGGCAAGGCGGTCAAGCCGCAGCCCTTGTTCCTTTCGCTGCGCCAGCCCGATGGCAAGCTGTACCTGGAAACCCGGCTGGTGCCGGGCGAGGGCGGCTATTACGAGTGGCAGCAGGCACTGCCGCCGGAGGTGCCGACCGGCCGCTGGCGCGTCGAGTTCCGCACCGCGCCGGGTGCGAAGGACGTCGTGCAGGGCATGAACCTGCGCATCGAAGAATTCCTGCCCGAGCGCATGCGCCTCGACCTGGATGCACCGGAAACGCTTGCGCCCGGAGAGCCCCTGGCCCTGGCCGTCGACGCGGCCTATCTCTACGGCGCGCCCGCGGCCGGCAACCGGTTCACGGCGCGGCTGTCGCTGTCGCCTGCGCTGCACCCGGTCGATTCCTTGCCCGACCATCACTTCGGCGATCCCGGCCTGGCGATGCCGCGCGAACCGCGCGACGTCATCGACGCTAAGCTCGATGCCGGTGGCAAGCTGGCCCAGGACATCGCCCTGCCCGAGGAAGTCGCCCAGCCCGGTGCCCCGGTGTCGGTGCTGGTGGCCGGCAGCGTGTACGAAAGCGGCGGCCGGCCCGTGACCCGCACCCTGATCCGCGACCTGTGGCCGGCACCCGTGCTGGTGGGCGTGCGGCCGCTGTTCGACCTCAAGGACGGCGCGCCGGCGAACGGCAATGCCGGTTTCGACCTGCTGCGCAGCAATGCCGCCGGCGAACTGGCCGAAGGCGCGCTGGAAGTAAGCCTGGTGCGCGAGCACCGCGACTACCACTGGCGTCGCGACGACAGCGGCTGGGCCTTCGATTTCACCGCCCGGCACGAAGTCGTGGAAACCCGCGACGTGGCCGCCCGCGGCGACGGCGGCACCCGCATCGATTTCCCGGTGGAGTGGGGCGAGTACCGCCTCGAGGTCCGCGACCCGGCCACCGGCCTGGTGACGCGCCTGCCCTTCGTGGCCGGCTGGAGCTGGGACAACCAGAACCGCGGCCTCGATGCCCGCCCGGACAAGGTCAAGCTGGCGCTGGACAAGACCCACTACCGCGCCGGTGACCGGCTGGTGGTCACGGTGACGCCGCCGCAGCCGGGCCTGGGCCTGCTGCTGGTCGAATCCGACCAACTGCTGCACGTGCAGCCGCTGGAGGCCAAGCCCGGCGCAAGCTATGAACTCGAAGTCACCGAGGCCTGGGAGCGCCACGACGTCTACATCACCGCGCTGGTGCTGCGCGGCGGCTCGGCGCTGGAAAAGGTGACGCCGGCGCGGGCCGTCGGCGTGGTGCACGTGCCCATGGACCGTGGCGAGCGGACCATCGACGTCAGCATCGAGGCGCCGGCATTGGCCGAACCCGAAGCCGACCTGCCGGTGACGGTGGCGGCCCCGGCGCTGGCCGGTCAGACCGCCTGGGCGACGATTTCGGCGGTGGACCTGGGCATCATCAACATCACCCGCTTCCCGGTGCCCGATGCCGCCGCGCACTTCTTCGCGCAGCGCCGGCTGGGCGTCGAGGCCCACGATCTTTACGGCCGCGTGATCGAAAGTTTCGACGGAGAATCGGCCCGCCTGCGTTTCGGCGGCGACATGGCGCTGGCGGCGCTGCCGCAGGCGCGGCGTCCGACCGCGCGGGTCAAGACCGTGGACCTGTTCGCCGGCCCGGTGAAGCTCGATGCCCAGGGCCGGGCGACGGTGGCCCTGCCGGTCCCGGACTTCAACGGCACGCTGCGAGTCTCGGCCCTGGTCTTCGGCGCCGAGCGCTATGGCCAGGCAAGCACGGAAAGCGTGCTGCGGGCACCGGTGCTGGCCGAGCTCAGCGCGCCGCGCGTGCTGGCGCCGGGCGACCGAAGCACGGTCACGGTGGACCTGCAGAACTTCACCGGCAAGGCCGGTGAGTTCAGCCTGCGCCTGGGCACCGACGGGCCCCTGGCGGTCACCGGTGGCGTCCGCAAGGTGACGCTGGCGCCGGGGGCCCGCGAAACCCTGACGTTCCCGCTGACGGCCACCGAAGGCGTTGGCCTGGGGCTGCTGAAACTGCAGGTCGAAGGCGGCGGCCATTCGGTCAACCGCGAGTTCGACCTGCCGGTGCGGCCCGCCTGGGGTTCGGTGGCGCGTTCGAGCGCGCAGTCGGTGGCGCCGGGGGCCACGCTGGCCCTGGATGCCAGCCTGGCGGAGGGCCTGATGCCGGCCACGGTGTCGGCGCGGCTCACCCTGGCCGCGCAGCCGCCGGTGCCGTTCGCGCAGGCCCTTCGCGACCTGCTCGACTACCCCTACGGCTGCGCCGAGCAGACGCTCAGCCGTGGCCACGCCGCGCTGCTGCTCGACCAGGAAACGGCCGCCAGCCTCGACCTGGCCGGCCTGGGCCAGGACGAACGCCGGCGCCGGCTCGAGACCAGCATCAGCCGCCTGGCTGCGCTGCAGGCCGACAGCGGCCACTTTTCGATGTGGGGTGGCAGCGACACGTCGCCGATCCTGACGCCGGCGATCGCCGAGTTCCTGCTGGCCGCGCGCGACGCCGGCTTCGCGGTGCCCGAGGCGATGCTGCAAAAGACCCTGGAGCGGCTCAACGAAGACCTGCTGTCGGGTGGCCTGCCGTTCTACGCCTACGACCAGTCCGACCACCTGCGCTTTGCCTACCAGGCCCAGGCCGGCCTGGTGCTGGCCAGCCTCAACCGCGCTCCGTTGGGCACGCTGCGCGCGCTGCACGACAACCAGCGGGAAAAATCGCTGACCGGCCTGCCGCTGGTGCAGCTGGGCCTGGCGCTGTCGCTGCAGGGCGACACCGCCCGCGGCGACGCGGCCATCCGCGAAGGCCTGGCCAAGGCCTCCAAACGTCCGCGCTGGCTGGGTGACTACGGCAGCGACATCAGCGACCAGGCCCTGGTGCTTGCGCTGCTGCGCGAACACGGGCGTGACGCGGCCGGCCAGGATGAACGCCTGCTGGGCCTGTCGCGCGACCTGCAGGCGCGCGGCAGCGGCAGCCCGGCCTGGTACAGCACCCGCGAGCAGATCGCCCTGGCGCGCCTGGGGCGGCAGCTGGCGCTGGACGGCGGGCGCACCTTCGCCGGCACCCTGGTGGCCGGCGGCGAAAGCTCCGGACTCACGCCCGACCGGGTGCACGTGCGCAGCTTCGGCCACGGCGAACTCGCCGCGGGCGTGCGCTTCACCGCGGACTCGGAGGCGCCGGTGTTCAGCATCCTCGACGTCGCCGGCATCCCGCGGCGTGCGCCGGCCTTCGACGACAGCGCGATCAGCGTCGTGCGCAGCTGGCACAACCCCGACGGCAGCCCCTGGAAGCCGGGGCCGCTCCGCGAAGGCCAGGTGCTGGTGGCCGCGCTGCGCATCGAGGCGCGCGAGGCCATGCCCGACGCGCTGGTGGTCGACCGCCTGGCCGCCGGCCTCGAGATCGAAAACCTCAACCTCAGCGATCCCGAGCAGTGGAGCGGGGTGACCATCAACGGCATCACGCTGTCCGAGCGCAGCTTCGCCGCCGACCTGGCGCACGAGGAATACCGCGACGACCGCTACGTGGCGGCGCTCAAGCTCTACCCCGGCCAGGCCGCGCACCTGTTCTACCTGGTGCGGGCGGTGACGCCGGGTACCTACGCCGTGCCGCCGCCGCAGGCGGAAGACATGTACCGCCCGGAACTGCGCGGCACCGGTCGTGCCAGCCCGGCCACGGTGACCGTCGGACCGCCCTGAGTGGGCGGTCCCGGCAGCCGGCGGGCCGGCGCGGCGCGGGCACCGGGCCGCTGGCTGCTGCTGGCCCTGGGTCTGTGGCTGGGTGGCTGGTGGCTGGCCGACCGCCTGCTGCCGCCGCCGCTGCCCGGCGCCGGCGGCGCCACCGTGGTGCTGGCGGCCGACGGCAAGCCGCTGCGCGCCTTTCCCGACCGCGACGGCACCTGGCGCTATCCGGTGGCGCCGGACGAGGTGTCGCCGTATTACCTGCAGGCGCTGCTTGCCTACGAAGATCGCTGGTTCCACCACCACGGCGGCGTCAATCCGCTGGCCCTGGGTCGCGCCGCCTGGCAGCGGCTCCGGCATGGCCGCGTGGTGTCCGGCGGGTCGACCCTGAGCATGCAGGTCGCGCGCATCCTCGAACCGCATCCGCGCTCCTTCGGCGGCAAGCTGCGGCAGGCGCTGCGCGCGCTGCAGCTGGAGTGGCGCCTGGACAAGACCCAGATCCTGGCGCTGTACCTCAACCACGCGCCCTTCGGCGGCACCGTGGAGGGCGTGGAGGCCGCCAGCTGGGCCTACCTGGGCAAGTCCTCCCGGGAGCTTTCGCGCGCCGAGGCGGCGCTGCTGGCGGTGCTGCCGCAGGCGCCCAGCCGGCTGCGCCCCGACCGGCACCCGGAGCCGGCGCGGCTGGCGCGCGACAAGGTGCTCGCCCGCCTGGCCCGGCAGGGAGACTGGACGCAGGCCGAGGTCGACGCCGCGCGCATCGAACCGGTCGTCTCCCGTCGCCTGCGGCCGCCGATGCACGCGGCGCTGCTGGCCCGGCGCCTGCACGCCGCCTTCCCCGGCGAAGGCCGGATCCACAGCACGCTCGATGCCGACCTGCAGCGCAGCCTGGAGGCACGGCTGGCCGCGTATTTCGCGCCACTGCCCGAACGTAGTTCGGCCGCGCTGCTGGTGGTGGACAACGCGACGCTGGAAGCCCGCGCCTATGTCGGTTCGCTCGATTTCGCCGACGACGAGCGCCTGGGCCACGTCGACATGGTGCGGGCCGTGCGCTCGCCGGGCTCGACGCTCAAGCCCTTCCTGTACGGCCTGGCCATGGACGACGGCCTGGTGCATTCGGAAAGCCTGCTGCTGGATGCACCGCAGTCCTTCGGCAATTACCGCCCCTCCAACTTCGACCCGACCTTCAACGGCCCGGTGTCGGTGGCCGAGGCGCTGCGGCTTTCCCTGAACGTGCCGGCCGTGGACCTGCTCGACCGGGTCGGACCGGAGCGCTTCACCGCAAGGCTGGCGCACGGCGGCGTCGGGTTGCGCCTGCCGCGCGGCGCCAAACCCAACCTGTCGATCATCCTGGGCGGCACCGGCACGCGTTTGGAGGAACTGGTGGGTGCCTACGCGGCCTTCAACCGCGGGGGGCTGGCCGGCGCGGTGCGATACACCCCAGGCACGCCGCTGCGCGAGCGCCGGCTGCTTTCCGAAGGCTCGGCCTGGATCGTCCGCGAAATCCTGGAGCAGCACGGCCGCCCGGGCCTTCGCGACGGCGTCGTGGACGCTTCGCGGCGCCAGCGCGTGGCCTGGAAAACCGGGACCAGCTATGGCTTCCGCGACGCCTGGGCGATCGGCAGCACCGCGCGCTACACGGTCGGGGTCTGGGTTGGCCGGCCCGACGGCACCCCGCTGCCGGGCCAGTACGGCGCGATCACCGCGCTGCCCCTGTTGTTCGAAGTCATCGACGGCCTGCCGCGCGACCCGCGCGACGGCCAGCGCCCGCCGATGCCGGCGAGCGTGGAGAAGCGCGAGATCTGCTGGCCGCTGGGCCTGCCGCCGGACCCGCAGGCGCCCGGCCTCTGCCACCGCCGGCGCGAGGCCTGGACCCTGGCCGGCCAGCTGCCGCCGACCCTGCCCGAGCGCGAGGCGCGCACCTGGGGTGCAGGCCGCCTGGCGATAGAGGTGGACGCACGCAGCGGCCAGCGGCTGTCGGCCAATTGCCGGGGCCAGGTGACCCGCAGCCGGCGCGAGATCGCGCGCTGGCCCAGCCTGGCGGCGCCCTGGCTGCCGGCGGCCGAACGCAGGGCTTCGGCGATCCCGCCGCTTTCAGCCGACTGCGCCGCGGATTCGCTTTCGGGCCTGGAAAACCTGCGTATCGAGGGACCGGCCGACGGCAGCCTGCTGGCCGCGCCGCCCGGCAGCAGCCGGCCACCCACGCTGCGGCTGCGCGCGCTGGGTACGGCGTCACGGGTGCAGTGGCTGGTGAACGGGCGCCTGGCCGGGGAAACCCGCGGCCAGGGCAGTTGGACGATACGTTTCGACCAGGCCGGACCCCAGCGCGTCACGGCGCTGGCGGACACCGGTGCCTGGGCCGAACTGCGATTGCGCGTGCTCGACTAGGCGGCGGGCAGCTGCGCCAGTACGTGGTCGGCCGCCGAGACCTTGAATTCGCCGGGCGCTTCGACGTGCAGCTGCTTCACCACGCCGTCCTCGGCGTACAGGGCGAAACGTTTGGCGCGCAGGCCCATGCCGAAGGCGGTGGCGTCGAGTTCCAGGCCCAGGGCCTGGGTGAAGGCGCCGTTGCCATCGGCCAGCATGTGCAGGTCCGCCGGCACGTCCTGGTCCTTGGCCCAGGCACCCATCACGAAGGCGTCGTTGACCGACAGGCAGGCCACTTCGACGCCGCGCTCGCGGAAGGCGGGCATGTTCTCGACGTAGCCGGGCATGTGCTTGGCCGAGCAGGTGGGTGTGAAGGCCCCCGGCACGGCGAACAGCACGACCTTCTTGCCGCCGAACAATTCGTGGGTGTCCACGGCCTGGACCCCGTCGCGAAGCACGTTGAGGGTGGCCTTGGGAATCTTGTCGCCGACCTGGATGGTCATGGGGGGCTCCGGAGCGGGGTGGGCGGAATGTCGCCGGGCCCTTGGTTATATCGGAAGGCCCGTGGAAAGAAAATGAGGGATTAACCCGCTGTCGGCCCGGGGGCTTGAAGCCGGTGCAGGCGTCCCTATTTCCGGGGCATGGCGGCCGGGTGCCGCCGCAACCACGGAGACGAACCATGAGCCTGATCCGCTATTCCGCCAACCAGCCGCGGGCCCTGCAGGACGAAATCAAGCAGGTGTTCGACAAGTTCTTCAACGGCGAGGCCGACGATGCCTCCAGCGTGGTGACCAGCCAGTGGATGCCGCGCGTGGACATCAAGGAGGAAGCCGATCGCTTCCTGATCCTGGCCGACCTGCCGGGCGTGGACCCGGGTGAGATCGAGGTGCAGATGGACAAGGGCATCCTGTCGATCAAGGGCGAGCGCAAGACCGAAGCGGTCACCGAGTCCGAGCGCTACTCGCGCGTCGAACGCGCCCACGGCGTGTTCTACCGGCGTTTTGCGCTGCCCGACAGCGCCAACCCCGAAGGCGTGACCGCCACCGGCAAGCACGGCGTGCTCGAGATCGCCATTCCCAAGCGACCCGAGACCACCCCGCGCCGCATCCAGGTGTCGTGATGCTTGCCCGCGGGGCGGGCTTCAGCCCCGATGCCCCAGCCTGAGTAAACTGGACCCGCGGCCCCCGCGGGTCCTCTCTTTCCAAGGCCAGACCATGCAGTTCAAGGACTACTACGACACCCTCGGCGTCGAGCCGACGGCCGGCGAGGCGGAAATCAAGACCGCCTACCGCCGGCTGGCGCGCAAGTACCACCCGGATGTCAGCAAGGAAGCCGGTGCCGAGGAGCGTTTCAAGGCCATCAACGAGGCCTACGAAGTGCTGCGCGACAAGGAAAAGCGCGCGGCCTACGACCAGCTCAAGTCGCAGGGCTATCGCCCGGGCGAGGAATTCCGGCCGCCGCCGGATTTTGGTGCCGGCGGCTTCGGCGGCCAGGGCTTCCGCTTCGAACAGGACTTCGGCGGCGGCGGTTTCAGCGACTTCTTCGAGTCCCTGTTCGGCGGCGGTGCGCGTCCGCGCGGCCGGCCCGAGCCGCCCGGCGATACCCGGGCCAAGCTGGCGATCCCGCTGGAGCTGGCCTACAGCGGCGGCAAGCAGCGCATCGAAGTGGACGGCCGCAAGCTCGAGGTCGGCATCCCCGCGGGCATCAGGCCGGGCCAGGTGATCCGGCTGGCCGGGCAGGGCCGCCGCGGCGCCGACCTCAAGCTGGAAGTGGATTACCGCCCGCACGCCGAGTTCGAAGTGGACGGCCAGAACGTGCTCTATACCCTGCCGCTGGCGCCCTGGCAGGCGGCCCTGGGCACGACCGCCAGCGTGCCCACCCTGGGCGGCAGGGTCGAACTGCGCGTGCCGGCGGATTCCGACACCGGCCGCAAGCTGCGCCTGCGCGGCCGCGGCCTGCCCGGCAAGCCGGCGGCCGGCGACCAGATCGTCGAACTCGAGGTGCGCGCGCCCAAGGCCAGCACCGACGCCCAGAAGGCCCTGTACGAACAGATGGCCGAGGCCTTCGACTTCGACCCACGCCGGGCCTGAAAAAAGAAAGGGCCCCGCGGGGCCCTTTTTGTTGCCGTTCGGGGAAATCAGCCGGCGGAGAGCAGGCTGTTGATGACCTCGATCAGCTGGGCTTCGTTGAACGGCTTGGTGATGTAGGCCTTCGCGCCCTGGCGCATGCCCCAGACCTTGTCGGTCTCCTGGTCCTTGGTGGTGACCAGCACGATCGGGATGTGGGCGGTGGTCGATTCCTTGGAAATGGCGCGGGTCGCCTGGAAGCCATTGAGGTTGGGCATCACCACGTCCATCAGGATCAGGTCGGGGACGTTGGCCTTGGCGGCCTCGACGCCGGCGGCGCCGTCTTCGGCGGTCAGGGCTTCGTGGCCCAGCTTTTCAACAATGCGCTTCATGCCCATCAGCTGGGACGGGGAATCATCGACGATCAGGATGCGTGCCATGAATGGGCCTCCAACAAGTAGGGGGATTGTATGCCGGGGGGGCGGTCAAGGTGCAACCCGGGTCAGATACGGACGACCGTTCGTCCGAAGGATGCACCGGCCAGCATGGTCGGGAATACCTCGGGAAGCGCGTCCAGCGTGGCTTCCCGCGTGCAGATGGCGTCCAGGTGCGCGGGTTTCCACGGGCCGGCAAGCCGCTGCCAGACCTGCTCGCGCTGCGGTCGCGGGGTGCCGGCCGAGGCGATGCCCAGGATGGAGACGCCGCGGATGATGAACGGCATGACGGTGGTGTTGAGCGCATGGCCGCCGGCCAGGCCGCAGGCGGCGATATTGCCGTAGGGCTGGATGGCGCGGCTGAGGCCGGCCAGGGTGTCGCCACCGACGCTGTCGATGGCGCCGGCCCAGATCGCGGTTTCCAGCGGCCGCTGCCCCCACTGCATGTCCTTGCGGTCCAGCACCTGCCTGGCGCCCAGGCGGGTGAGGAAATCGAGCTGGTCGAACTTGCCGGTGATGGCATGCGCCTCATAGCCGGCGCGGGTGAGGATGTCGATGGCCAGCATGCTGACGCCACCGGTGGCGCCGGTGACGACCACCGGGCCCATGGCCGGGGTCTGGCCGTTGGCTTCCATGCGCAGTAGCGACAGGCCGGCGGTGAAACCCGCCGTGCCCAGGATCATCGCCTCGCGTAGGCCCAGGCCGGCGGGCAGCGGGATGGTCCATTCGGCCGGCAGACGCACGAATTCGGAATAACCGCCGTCGCGGGTTTCCGACAGGCCCGAACCGGTGCACAGCACCGGGTCGCCCTCGCGGAAACGCGGGTCCGTGGATGCCACCACGTGGCCGGCGACGTCGATGCCACCGACCAGCGGGAAGCGCCGCAGGATCTTGCCTTCGCCGGTGCCGGCCAGGGCGTCCTTGTAGTTGACGCTGGACCATTCGGCCCGAACCACCACTTCGCCCGGCGACAGGTCGTCGAGGCCGACCTGTTCGATGCCGGCGCGATGGCCGCCTTCGCCGTGGATGCGGAACGCACGGAAGCTGGCGGGCACGGCCACGGCTCAGTTGGCCTTGTGGATGGCGCGCTTGTCGACCGCCATGGCGGCGTCGTGGATGGCTTCCGAAAGCGTCGGATGGGCGTGGCAGATGCGCGCCAGGTCCTCGGCCGACCCGTGGAATTCCATGGCCAGCACGCCTTCGTGCACCAGCTCGGACACGTTCACGCCGACCAGGTGCATGCCCAGGATGCGGTCGGTTTCTTCGTGTGCGATCACCTTCACGAAGCCCGCCGGTTCGCCCATGGCCACTGCGCGGCCGACGGCCGCGAACGGGAAGCTGCCGGTCTTGAACGGGACGCCTTCGTCCTTGAGCTGCTTTTCGGTCTTGCCGACCCAGGCGATTTCCGGCTCGGTGTAGATGACCCAGGGAACGGTGTCGAGGTTGACGTGGCCGGGCAGGCCGGCGATGAGCTCGGCGACGGCGATGCCTTCCTCGAAGCCCTTGTGCGCCAGCATCGGGCCGCGCACGCAGTCGCCCACGGCCCAGACGCCGTCAACGCTGGTCTTGCAGTGTTCGTCCACTTCGACCTGGCCGCGTTCGTTGAGCTTGACGCCGCTGTCGTCGGCCAGCAGGCCCTTGGTGGCGGCCTTGCGGCCCACGGCGACCAGCAGCTTGTCCACGACCAGGGACTGGTCGGACTTGCCGTCGTTGTAGGTCAGGTGCACTTCGTTCTTCTTGACCTCGGCCTTGCTGACCTTGGCGCCGAGCTTGATGTCCAGGCCCTGCTTCTTGAATTCCTTGAGCGCGACCTTCGCGGCTTCGGCGTCGGCCGCGGCCAGGAAGTCGGGCATGGCTTCGAGGATGGTGACCTCGGCGCCCAGGCGCTTCCAGACGCTGCCCAGTTCCAGGCCGATGACGCCGGCGCCGATCACGCCAAGGCGCTTGGGCACGGCTTCGAAATCCAGCGCGCCGACGTTGTCGACGACGTGCTTGCCGTCGAACTTCGCGAACGGCAGCTCGATCGAATCCGAGCCCGCGGCGATGACGACGTGTTTGCCGACCAGTTCGACGTCCATGCCGTCGTGCTGCTTGACCACGACCTTCTTGCCGGCGTGCAGGGTGCCGAAGCCGTAGTAGGCGGTGATCTTGTTGGCCTTGAACAGCTGGGCGATGCCGCCGGTGAACTGCTTGACGATCTTGTCCTTGCGGCCAACCATCGTCTTGACATCGATCTTCGGGTCCTTGGCGCTGATGCCGTGCTCGCCGAACAGGTGCTGCAGGTTGTGGAACTGCCGCGAGCTGTCGAGCAGGGCCTTCGAGGGGATGCAGCCCACGCGCAGGCAGGTGCCGCCCAGGGCCGGCTTGCCGTCCTTGCCCAGGGCCGCGTCGATGCAGGCGACCTTCATGCCCAGCTGGGCGGCGCGGATGGCGGCGTGGTAGCCGGCGGGGCCGGCACCGATGACGACGACGTCGTATTGCTCAGACATATCCGGTTCCTTCCTTGTCGGCCTTACAGGCCCAGCAGCATGCGGTGGGGATTCTCGAGCTGGTTCTTGATGTCGACCAGGAACAGCACCGCGTCCTTGCCGTCGATGATGCGGTGGTCGTAGCTGAGCGCGATGTACATCATCGGCGCCACCACGACCTGGCCGTTCTCGGCGATCGGGCGCTCCTTGATCGCGTGCATGCCCAGGATCGCAGACTGCGGCGGGTTGACGATCGGCGTGGACATCAGCGAACCGAAGGTGCCGCCGTTGGTGATGGTGAAGGTGCCGCCCTGCAGGTCCTCGAGCTTCAGGCCGCCCTCGCGGGCCGCCTTGGCGTAACCGGCGATGGACGATTCGACGTCGGCGAAGCTCATGTTCTCGACGTTGCGCAGCACCGGCGTCACCAGGCCCTTTTCGGTGGCCACGGCGATCGAGATGTCGGCGTAGCCGTGGTAGATGATCTCGGTGCCGTCCACCGAGGCATTGACCGCCGGGTGCTTCTGCAGCGCATTGGCCGCGGCCTTGGCGAAGAAACTCATGAAGCCGAGCTTGATGCCATGGGTCTTCTCGAACGGCTCGCCCAGCTCCTTGCGCATGGCCATCACCTTGCCCAGGTTCACCTCGTTGAAGGAGGTGAGCATGGCGATGGAGTTCTTGGACTCCATCATGCGTTCGGCGATGCGCTGGCGGATGCGGGTCATCGGCACGCGCTGCTCGGGGCGGGCGCCGCCGCCGACCTTGATGTGGTTGACCACGTCTTCCTTGGTCACGCGGCCACCGCGGCCGGTGCCGGCGATATCGGCCGGGTTGACGTCGTTGCGGGCGGCGTGGGCCGCGGCGCCCGGGGGCAGCTCGGCCTTGCCGCCGGACTTGGCCGGGGCCTTGGCCGCTTCGGCCTTGGCGGCCGGCTTGTCGTCGGCCTTGGGGGCGTCGGCCTTCTTTTCTTCCTTCGGTGCCTCGGCGACGGCGCCTTCCTCGATGATCGCCACGACCTGCTGGCTGTTCACCGTGTCGCCTTCCTTGAACTTGAGTTCCTTGAGCACGCCGTCGACCGGCGAGGGCACTTCGAGCACGACCTTGTCAGTCTCGAGGTCGAGCAGGTTCTCGTCGCGACGGACGGAGTCACCGGCCTTCTTGTGCCAGGTGGCGATGGTGGCGTCGGACACGGATTCCGGAAGGACCGGGACTTTGACTTCGATGCTCATGGAAAAGGTCCTGCTGGCGTGGAGTGGGGGCTTATTCGGCGGTATGGGTGTTGGGCGCGCTGACCAATGCGTCTTCGATCAGCTGCGCCTGTTCGGCGTTGTGCGTGTTCAGGTGGCCGGCGGCCGGCGAGGCCGAGCGCGAACGCCCGGCGTAGCTGAGCGACTGGCCCTTGGCGAGGCAGAAATCCAGATGGTGGCGGATCTGGTACCAGGCGCCCTGGTTGAGGGGCTCTTCCTGGCACCACACCACTTGCTTCGCGGCGCCAAAGCGCTTGAGCTCGGCGGCCAGCAGCGCCCGCGGGAACGGGTAGAGCTGCTCGACGCGAACGATGGCGACGTCCGAGACCTTCTTCGCGGCCGCGGCTTCGACCAGGTCGTAATAGACCTTGCCGCCGCAGACCACGACCCGGCGCGCCTTCTTCGGATCCTTGCAGGTGCTGTCGGGGATGAGGTTCTGGAAGCCGCCCTTGGCCAGGTCGTCCAGGCCCGACACCGACAGCTTGTGGCGCAGCATGGACTTCGGGGTCATCACCACCAGCGGCTTGCGGGTGGCGCGCAGCATTTGCCGGCGCAGCATGTGGAACATCTGCGCGGGCGTGGTCGGCGTGCAGACCTGGATGTTGTCCAGGGCGCACAGCTGCAGGAAACGCTCCAGCCGGGCCGAGCTGTGCTCGGGGCCCTGGCCTTCGTACCCGTGCGGCAGGAACAGCACCAGGCCGCACAGGCGGTCCCACTTGGACTCACCCGAGGTGATGAACTGGTCGATCACCACCTGGGCGCCGTTGGCGAAGTCGCCGAACTGGCCTTCCCAGATGTTGAGCGTGCCCGGCTCGGCGGTGGAGTAGCCGTATTCGAAGGCCATCACCGCTTCCTCGCTGAGCAGCGAGTCGATGATCATGGCGTGTTCGGGGTTGTCCACCAGCTCGCGCAGCGGCATCACCGCTTCGCCGGTGGCCTGGTCGTGCAGCACGGCGTGGCGATGGAAGAAGGTGCCGCGGCCGGAGTCCTGGCCAACGATGCGCAGCTTGTAGCCTTCCGACAGCAGGGTCGCGTAGGCCAGGTTTTCGGCGAAACCCCAGTCCATGGGCAGCTCGCCGGCGGCCATCTTGCGGCGGTCTTCGTAGATCTTGGCGACGCGGGCGTGCAGCTTGAGGTCTTCGCGCGGCGCGTTGATCTGCGTGGCCAGCTTGTCGAGTTCGCTGCGCTTGACGGCGGTCTTGACCTCGTCGGCCAGGGTGCCGTCGAGCCAGGGCGACCAGTCCACGGCGAAGGGATCGGCTTCGACCTTCACCAGTTCGGTGGTGACCTCGCCCTTGTCGAGCTTCTCGCGGTAGCCGTCGACAAGCGCCTTGGCGCCGGCGGCGTCGATCACGCCCTCGGCGGCCAGCTTGTCGGCGTAAAGCTCGCGCGTGGACTTGCGGGCGCGGATGTTCTTGTACATCAGCGGCTGGGTGGCCGCCGGTTCGTCGGCTTCGTTGTGGCCGTGCTTGCGGTAGCAGACCAGGTCGATGACGACGTCGCGGCCGAATTCACGACGGAAGTCGAAGGCCATGCGGGCGCAGAAGGCCACGGCCTCCGGGTCGTCGCCGTTCACGTGCAGCACGGGCGCGCCGATGATCTTGGCCGGGTCGGTGCTGTAGAGCGTGGAGCGCGAATCGTCCGGGCGGCTGATGGTGAAGCCGACCTGGTTGTTGATGACCACGTGGATGGTGCCGCCGACCGCGAAACCGCGGGCCTGCGACATCTGGAACAGTTCCATCACCACGCCCTGGCCGGCGAAGGCGGCGTCGCCGTGGATCAGGATCGGCAGCACCTGTTCGCGCTTGGTGTCGCCGCGGCGCATCTGGCGCGCACGCACCGAGCCGGCGACGACCGGGTCGACGATTTCAAGATGCGAGGGGTTGAAGGCCAGGGCCAGGTGCACCGGGCCGCCGGGGGTGGCGACGTCGGACGAATAGCCCATGTGGTACTTCACGTCGCCCGAATAGGCCGGGTCGTCGTTGTGTTCGAACTGGCCGCGGAATTCGTCGAACAGCTTGTGCGGCGGCTTGCCCATCGTATTGATGAGCGTGTTCAGGCGGCCGCGATGGGCCATGCCGATGACCACGTCCTTGATGCCGGCGCCGCCGCCGTGGCGCACCAGCGTGTCCATCAGCGGAATCAGCGAATCGCCGCCCTCGAGCGAAAAACGCTTCTGGCCGACGAAGGCGGTGTGCAGGTAACGCTCGAGGCCTTCGGCCGCGGTGAGGCGTTCGAGCAGGCGCAGGCGGGCGTCCTTGTCCAGGCCGTAGCCGGCGGTGGCGCCTTCCAGGCGCTGCTGCATCCAGCGACGCTGCTGCACGTCGGAGATGTGCATGAACTCGGCGCCGATGCTGCCCGAATACGAGGCGCGCAGCTTGGCCAGCAGGTCGCGCAGCTTGTACCGGGGCGCGCCGAACCAGGTGTCGACGGTGAATTCGCGGTCGAGGTCGGACTCGGCCAGGCCGTGGTGGGCCAGGCCCAGGTCCGGGGCTTCGGGGCGGGTCATCATGCCCAGCGGGTCGAGCTGGGCGCCCAGGTGGCCGCGCGAGCGGTAGGCGGTGACCAGCTTGCCGACGGCGGCCTGCTTGCGGGCGGTTTCGTCGTCGACGCCGCCCGACTGCGGCGCGCGCGCGGCCGCCTGTACCTGGGCCATGACGACCGAGTGCGGCACGTCGCCCGCTTCGCGGCCCTTGAAGCCGTCGAAGTAGGTTTTCCAGGCGGCGGGGACCGCATCGGGATCGACCAGGTACTGTTCGTACAGGTCTTCGATATAGGCGGCATTGCCGCCGGCGAGCTGAGAGGTCTGCTTAAACTTCTTGATCAGACTGTCCACGACCCTGGCCTGGCCCGTCTCGACGACGGGTAAGTGATTGATGGAATGGGATGTCGGGCGTCGCGCGATGGCGACGGCAAGGCCCGGGATTATAGCCCGCGCGGCCAGGCATTAGAACCCGACACCGGGCCCGGAAGGCGCTGCGGGGCCGCTCGCCGGCGGCCCGGGGCGGACCTGGTCAGATGCCCAGGGCCCGGAGTTCGGTGCAGGCGCGTGAACGTTCCCAGACCCGCCCGAAGTGGTCGGCCAGCTGCCGGGTGCGCGCGGGGTGGGCCGGGCTCCAGTCGCCGTCCCAGCGGCTGCCAAGCTGCCGGAACAGGTAACCATCGCGGTCGTTGGCCAGGAAGGCCGAGGGGTATTGCAGGTCCACGTCCTCGACCGGCGTGCGGAACTGGAAGACCGACGTCAGCCGCTGCGCCAGCCCCAGCAGCGGATGCCCCTGGCCCTGAACGGCGGCCGGGTCGAGCACGATCAGCTGGACCACGCCGCCGCGGCCGGCGGTGGCGAAGCGCCGGAAGGCGTCGATGACGGCGGGCTGTGAATACAGCGCCGGGTCGAGGTCGCGGCTGAACACGACCAGTTCGCGCCGCGCATCGTCCACCAGCCGGATCGTCGCTTCGGTGGCCGCGGACAGGCCGTCGAACTCCTCGGCCGCCACCGACGGGCCTCGCGGCCGCGCCGGCGGGCGCTCCGGACCGGCCAGCGGTTCGATCGCGCGGCGCATGGCCTGGTGTTCGATGCCGGCTTCCATGAAACGCTCGCCGTAGGGTTCGAAGCCGTGGCGCGCGTAGAACGCCAGCGCCGACACCTGGGCGTTGAGTTTGACTTCGGTCCAGCCCAGGGCCCGGGCGCGGTCCATCAGCGCCACCAGCAGGCCGTCGCCGACGCCGCGGCCGCGCCACTCGCGCAGCACGGCCATGCGGCCGATCTTGTGTTCGGGGGTCAGGCGGCCGGTGCCGATCGGTTGGCCATTGGCGTCGCGGGCCAGCACGTGGTGGCTTCGCGGGTCCAGGTCGTCCCATTCTTCTTCTTCGGGCACTTTCTGCTCGAGGATGAACACCGTTTCCCGGACCTTGCGCAGGTCGGGCAGGTCGGTGGTGTAGTCGGCGGGTTCGATGCGGAAGTCGGTCGGGATCATGGCGTCACCGTCGGCGTCGTGGCTTGACCAGTTGGTAGTGGCCGGCGGCCACCAGGGTATGCAGTGCTTCACGGCCCCGGGCGCCGAGCGCGGCCAGTCCGGCGGCGTCCAGGCGTTCGGCGGCGGCCAGGCGCCGCGCGTCGGCGACGCCCAGCGACAGGACCAGGCCGTTGGCGAACAGCCGGGCACCGCGGCCTTGCCGCGCCCAGGCAACCCGCGAATGCGGATGCCGCAGCAGGATGCCGCCCTGGTCCAGGCCTTTGGCCACTGCATTGGCATCCGGGGCGCGGGCCGGCGCCTCGATCTCGCCGCCGGCGCGGTACTGGGTGATGAAACGGCCGAACCAGGCGCGCAGGCGGTCCTCGTCCGGCGACTGCAGGTCGGCGAGCGCGGCGCGCAGGCGCCCGAAGGCGGCGTCGTCGATTTCCCAGGCGTCGCGCGCCGGCGCCAGGTCGGGGTCGGCGTAGCGGGATTCCTCGGGCAGGGCCGCGGCCAGTTCTTCGGCCAGGTCCACCATCAGTTCGGCGCGCGAGGGTGCGCGCATGCCGACCGAGAAGGTGAGGCAGGCGTCTTCGGCGACGCCGTGGTGGGGCACGCCGGGCGGCAGGTAGAGCATGTCGCCGGGGGCCAGGACCCAGTCGTGGTCGGGATCGAAATACGACAGCAGCTTCAGCTCGACGTCGTCGCGAAAGTCCAGCGGCGCGCCGGTGCGGCTGTCGATCTGCCAGCGCCGGTGGCCCTGGGCCTGCAGCAGGAACACGTCGTACTGGTCGACGTGTGCGCCGACCGAACCACCGGGCGCGGCGAAGCTGACCATGATGTCGTCGAGCCGCCAGGCCGGCAGGAAGTGGAAGGCGTCAAGCAGGGCGCGGATGTCCATGTCCCACTTGTCCACGTCCTGGACCAGCAGGGTCCAGTCCTGGCGCGGCAGGTCCGGGAACATGGCTTCGTCGAAGGGACCGGTGCGCAGCTCCCAGCGGTCGCGCGCGCGGTCGTGCATGACGATGCGCGACAGCGCCGCTTCTTCGCAGGCCAGCCCGGCCAGGTCCTCGGGCGAAATCGGCGACTGGAAATCCGGAAACGCCTGCCGGACCAGCAGCGGCCGCTTCTGCCAGTAGTCCCGCAGGAACGCCGCCGCCGGCATGCCCAGCGGCTGCTTGGTCGATCCGGCGACTTCAATCGGGTGTCGGGGCATTTAGCTTCCGTGGCAGAAAATCAAACCCCACGCGCCAGCGACGCGGCGTGGCCGGTGTAGCTGGCGGGGGTGAGGGCGAGCAGGCGGGCCTTGGCGTCGGCGGGCAGGTCCAGGCCGTTGATGAAGTCGCGCATCGAGGCTTCGGTGATGCCCTGGCCGCGGGTCAGCGCCTTGAGCTGTTCGTAGGGGTTGGCCAGGCCGTGGCGGCGCATCACCGTCTGCACGGGTTCGGCCAGCACTTCCCAGGCGGCGTCGAGGTCGGCGGCCAAACGCTCGGGATTGACGCTGAGCTTGCCCAGGCCGCGCTGCAGGGCGTCGAGCGCGATCAGCGAATGGCCGAAGGCGGTGCCCAGCGCGCGCAGCACGGTGGAGTCGGTCAGGTCGCGCTGCCAGCGGCTGATCGGCAGCTTTTCGGAAAAGTGGGCCAGCAGGGCGTTGGCGACGCCGAAGTTGCCCTCGGCGTTTTCGAAATCGATCGGATTGACCTTGTGCGGCATGGTCGAACTGCCCACTTCGCCGGCCTTCACCGCCTGCTTGAAATAACCCAGCGAGATATAGCCCCAGACGTCGCGGCACAGGTCCACCAGCACGGTGTTGATGCGGCGCTGGGCGTCGCACAGTTCGGCGATGCCGTCGTGCGGTTCGATCTGGGTGGTGTAGGGGTTGAAGTCCAGGCCCAGCGACTCGACGAAGCGCTGCGCCAGCGCCGGCCAGTCGACGTCGGGGTAGGCGACCACGTGGGCGTTGTAGTTGCCGACGGCGCCGTTGATCTTGCCCGGGAACTCGACGCCGTGCATCACCGCCACCTGGCGCTGCAGGCGCGCGACCACGTTGGCGATTTCCTTGCCGACGGTGGTGGGCGAGGCGGTCTGGCCGTGGGTCCGCGACAGCATCGGCAGGTCCGCGTGTTCATGCGCCATCGAACGCAGGGTGTCCATCACTTCGGCGGTTTTCGGGGCGATGACCCGGGTGTAGGCCGCCTGCAGCATCAGGGCGTAGCTGAGGTTGTTGATGTCTTCGCTGGTGCAGGCGAAGTGCACGAACTCCAGGGCCGGCCCGAGTTCGGCGTCGTCCCTGAGGCGTTCCTTGATGAAATATTCAACCGCCTTGACGTCGTGGTTGGTGGTGCGCTCGATCTCCTTCACCCGGGCCGCGTCGGCGACGCTGAAGCCGTCGGCCAGGGCACGCAGGCGCGTCGCGGCGGCGTCGGAGAAGGGCGCCAGCTCGGTGATGCCGGCTTCCGCGGCCAGGGCCAGCAGCCATTCCACTTCCACCCGCACGCGGGCGCGGACCAGCCCGTATTCGGAAAAGATCGGCCGCAGCGCCTCGGCCTTGCCGGCATAGCGGCCGTCGATGGGGGACAGGGCGGTGAGGGCGGCGTCGGACATCGGTCGGGCTCGGGCAAGGCGGGGAGGGTCCGCATTCTACCCGCTCGCCGCCGGACCCCGCTCCTGCAGGGGGCGCTATGCTGCGGGCACGATCCACCGGAGTCCGACCATGGCCAGCAAGACCCGCATCGAATCCGACAGCCTGGGCGAGCTGCAGGTCCCCGCCCAAGCGCTTTACGGCGCCCAGACCCAGCGCGCCGTGCAGAACTTCCCGATTTCCGGCCTGCGCATGCCGCGCGACTTCATCCGGGCCCTGGGCCTGGTCAAGGCCGCGGCGGCGGGGGCCAATGCCTCGCTGGGCCACCTGCCCGAGGATCTGGCCGAAGTCATCCGCGCCGCCGCCCTGCAGGTGGCGGAGGGCGACCTGGATGGCCAGTTCCCGGTGGACGTGTTCCAGACCGGCTCGGGCACGTCCAGCAACATGAACGCCAACGAGGTGATCGCCCGGCTGGCCTCAAGGGGCCGCAAGGCGCCGGTGCACGCCAACGACCACGTCAACATGGGCCAGAGCTCGAACGATGTCGTGCCCACGGCCATCCAGGTCGCCGCGGTGCTGGCCTGCCGGGAGCGCCTGCTGCCGGCCATCAAGCACCTGCGCCTGGCCATCGACCGAAAGGCGCGACGGGTCGGCAAGGCCGTCAAGACCGGCCGCACCCACCTGATGGACGCGATGCCGCTGACCCTGGGCCAGGAAATGGGCGCCTGGTCGGCGCAGCTGGCCTCGGCGGCCGAACGCATCGACGACAGCCTGGGGCGCCTGGTCCGACTGCCCATCGGCGGCACGGCGGTGGGCACCGGCATCAATGCCGACCCCCGCTTCGGCCGGCGCGTGGCCAAGGACCTGGCCAGACTTTCGGGCCAGCGCTTCGCCCAGGCCGGCAACCTGTTCGAGGGCATTGCCGCGCAGGACGGCGCGGTCGAACTCTCCGGCCAGCTCAATACGCTGGCGACCGCGCTGATGAAGATCGGCAACGACCTGCGCTGGATGAATTCCGGGCCGCTGGCCGGGCTGGGCGAGATCGAACTGCCGGCGCTGCAGCCGGGCAGTTCGATCATGCCGGGCAAGGTCAACCCGGTGCTGCCCGAAGCCCTGTGCATGGTCTGTGCCCAGGTCATGGGCAACCACGTCACGGTCACCGTCGCCGGCGCCAGCGGCAACTTCCAGCTCAACGTGATGCTGCCGGTCATCGCCCACAACCTGCTGCAGTCGATCGACTTGCTGGCGAACGCGATGCGGGTCCTGGCCGACGGCGCCATCGCGGGCTTCAGCGTGCGCCACGACCGGCTCGAACAGGCGCTGGCCCGCAACCCGATCCTGGTGACGGCGCTCAACCCGGTGATCGGCTACGAAAACGCCGCGGCCATCGCGAAACAGGCCTACCGCGAGGGCAGGCCCGTGTTGGCGGTGGCGATGGAGCGCACCGGGCTGGAGGAAAAGGTCTTGCGCAAGCTCTTGGACCCGGCCGCGCTGGCCGAAGGCGGCATCCACGGCGCGCCGGGCGGGGGCGGCGGCTGACAGACCCGCGGCGGAAAGCACGGGATCCGGGAAGTGTCAGGGGGAATGCGGCCAGGGCTGGCCCAGGTGCTCGACGATCTGTCGGGCCAGGCCCGAGGCAATGAGTTTGTCGGAATTGCTCAGCAGGACGACGCCATCGCCGGTGTCCCGGTAGAAATGGACGTATG
The DNA here is from genome assembly GCF_014643775.1 of Arenimonas soli. Taxonomy (GTDB): domain Bacteria; phylum Pseudomonadota; class Gammaproteobacteria; order Xanthomonadales; family Xanthomonadaceae; genus Arenimonas; species Arenimonas soli. The sequence goes on along the minus strand of NZ_BMKC01000001.1, from coordinate 1,408,720 downwards.
AGCGGAAGTCGCCATTGTTGCCCGAGTGGTAGTACATCAGGCGGCCTCCGGTGTCCTTTACGGCGAAGCCCAGGGTCCGGTGGGGTTCGCCGGCCTTGGTCGGAAGCGTTGTCTGCAGCGCAAGGAGCTCGTCGGCGATTTCCTGCTTGTCGGGGCTCTCGGGCCGCAGCAAGGCGGCGACGAACCTGGCGTAGTCGCCGGCCGTGGTGTTGAGGCTGTAGGACGCCCCGAAGTTGTGGTCGTGGCGGTGGTTGTCGGTGGGCTTGCCGTCGCGATGGCCGTAGGCCTTCCGCGTCGGAATGGCGTCATCCCAGGTGTACATCATGAACCCGGCGCCCACGGCCCGTGTCACCTGCTCGTCCAGCAGCGCCTGCAATGCGTCGTCGTCGAGCCCCAGCTGCTTCTGGATCACGCCGCGCAGGTACTCATAGCCTTCTCCCGAATACTGGAAGGCCGTCCCCGGTGCGAACGACAGCGCGAGCCTGCCACCGCTTTCCGAGCGCCAGTTGGGCAGGCCGGAGGTATGAGTCAGCAGCATGCGGGCGGTGATCCGTTCGTGCCCGGGGTCGTCCGCGAGCTCCGGGTGGTCCCAGTAGGCATGCACTGGCTGGTCGAGATCGACGACACCCTGCCGGGCCAGTGACAGCGCGAAGTAGGCGAACACGGGTTTGGACAGGGAAGCGGCCTCGAACAGGGTCCGCGCATCCACCTTGCCGCCCGTCCGGGCATTGGTGACACCAAAACCTTCATCCAGGACGATCTTGCCGTCCCGGATCACCGCGACGGCCAGCCCCTCGACACCGGCCTGCTGCATGCTCTTGCCGATGAAATCCGACGTCGTCGGGCGCTTCGGATAGTCAGAGTTGTAGCCGCTGTCCAGAGTCACCCTGAGCCACGCGACCTCGCCTGCCCGGTTCCTGAGGAACTCATACGTGGTGTTGCGCGCCGGGTCGATGAAGGTCTGTTCCCCGACGGCCACCAGCGGCGCCCTCTCTTCGTCTGCCTTGCTGGCCAGATAAAGGCGCTCGCCTTCAGCCAAGAAGACGAACCGTTCGTTTTCCCCTGGCCCGCCGCCGAACTCCCCGCCGAAGTCCGGCAACGCCTTCGGGTCCAGCTCGTGGCGGACCAGGACCTTGGGCTCGATGGGCTTCCAGCCGTACTGGCGGGCAACGGTCCGGGCGATCGCGGCCATCAGATCGAAGCCCTTGTCGCTGTTGGTCATGACGACCAGGACCTGTCGCTTTTCCAGGGAACCGACCAGGTAGCTGGTGAAGCCCACGTTGCTTCCCCAGTGGTCGAAGACGATGTCGTCCGAGCCCTCCACGAAATGCTTGGTGAACCCGAGCTTGATCTTGTCGCGCGCGAAGACCTGCCTGGTCGTTTCACGCGACAGCAGGACGCCGCCGCCATGGTGGTCGTCGATCAACGTCATGGCGAACCGGGCCAGGTCGGTCGGGGTGCTCCAGACGCCTCCGGCCGCCTTGAACGGAAACAGCTGGTAGGGATACGGGTCCAGGTCCTCGCTGTAGCCGGTTGCCCTGCGGACCCCCAGGCGGTCGGGCATGGGCTGAAGGAAGGAGCTGTCATCCATCGCGACCGGCTCGAATATCGCCGAACGGGCCGCAACCTCGAAGCTCGTTCCGGCCACGTCCTCGATCAGCTGCTGCACGACCAGATAGCCGGGGTTGGAATACCTGTACTCCTGTCCCGGCACTGCGAACGACGCCGTCTTCGGATCCTTGGAGGGCGGGCTGCCCTCAAGCAGTTCAGTCACGGTGGGTACGTCCTGGCCAAGGTCGTACGATCCGGACACGTAATTCGCGATGCCCGCGCGATGGCCGATCAGCTGCCGCAGCGTCACCGGCCGGGTGGCGACGAATGCGCTGTCCGGGACCTTCCAGGACACCAGGTGGCGATTGACGTCGTCATCCAGGCCAATCTTTCCCTTCTCGACCAGCTGCAGGGCCGTGACCGCAGCCAGCGGCTTGCTCAGCGAAGCGCCCGTGAAGACCGTCTCCGGGGTGACGGGGGACAGGGAGGCGAGGTCGGCGTAACCGTAGCTTCTTTGCCAGGCAATCTCGCCCTTGTCGATGAAGACCATGCTCAGGCCCGGGATGTTGTCCTCGAGCATGGCTTCGGCGATCGAGCGTGTTTGCAGCTGCCCTTCCAGGTACTGCCCGGGCAGGAGCCCGCGCTCGATGGTTTCGATGGCCGCGGGCGCGACGGCAGGAGCGTTGCTGGCCAGGGCCAGGGCCAGGGCCAGGGCCAGGGCCGTGGCCGTGGCCAGGAACGAACGCATCCTCATGCCTGCCTCAGTCCTTCGGGACGCTGACCTTGCCGCGGACGCGGCCATGGTCGACGTCGCCGCTGCCCAGCCGGCCGACCACCAGGTCGCCGGCGACGTCGTCGACGTCGAGGTCGCCCGAGCCGATGCGACCGACGCGCACGCTGCCGCCAACGCCGTCGAGCGTGATGTCGCCAGAGCCCAGGGAACCGACGTCCACGTCGCCGCGGATGCGGCTGGCGTCGAGGTCGCCGGAGCCGACCGCGCGCAGGTCCAGGCTGCCGATGTCGTCGAGTTCGATGTCGCCCGACCCGACCCGGGCCGTGACCGCACCGGCGATCGAACGGGCGTCCAGGTCGCCCGATCCGACGTCGGCGGACAGGGTGGCGACGCCGTTGATCTCCACGTCGCCCGAACCCAGGTCGATGTCGTAGGCCAGGTCCGCCGGCAGGCGCGCCTGAACGTCGAGGTTGGCATAAGTGGGGCTGAAGAAGATGCCGGAGGTGCGGCCCTTGCGTTCGATGCGGACCACCAGCGTGTCGCCGCGGCGGCTCGATTCGACCACCAGCTGCGGCAGGTAGTCGGGGTCGGACGCGCAGGCGCGGATGCGCAGCGGTTCGGCCTTCTCGGCGGCGACGCCGTCCACGCGCAGGTCGTGCGCGGTGACTTCAAAACGTACCTGGCTGATGCCGTCCAGGTCGAGCGCCAGCTGGCGGTTTTCTTCATGCTTGCAGTCGCTGGCCGCGGCGAGGCCGGGCAGGAGCAGCAGGGGCAGGGCGAGGAGCTTCATGGTCGGGCCTCCGGGCTCAGTTGACGTTGACGTGGCAGTCATCGATGTCCGACTCGTCCATGTCGGCATAGGGCGCGTACTCCGGAACCGCTGCGGCCAGGGCTTGCTGGCTCTGGTAGAGGGCCGGCAGGCGGTCGCACAGGGCCTTGGCGGTGGCTTCGATTTCCTTGGCCTTTTCCCTGGTCTTTTCTTCCACCGAAGCGGTGCCTTCGCCGCTGGCGAGACCCTGGAATGCAAGCACGATGCTGTCCTTGGCCAGTTCGGCGCTTTGCAGCCCGATGCCGGCGCCCGCTTCGGCGATGGCCGCGATGTTGCCGCGGTAGGCCAGCGCCAGCTCACGCTGGGCGGGGTCGAGGCCGACCGGCTTGCCGTCGATGAGCAGCTCGCCCTCTGGCGTCAGCTCGGCATGGGGCAGGTCCTTGCCGCCGCCGACGTCCAGGTTTTCCCTGGCCATTTCCTCGCGGACTTCGCGGGTCACTTTCTCGGAGAGGGACAGTTCGCGCCCGGCGTCGTCTTTGCCGCCACAACCGGCCAGGGCCAGGGTCGGTACGAGCAGGAGAAACAGGAGTCGGGACATGGGAAGCCTCTGCAATGGGATGGGTGGGACAAAACAGCGGGGCGGCCAACCAGGCCCGCCCCGCCGGGGGAATCAACCTTCGTCGCTGTTGCCGCGCAGGCGGATCGCCGCGTAGATCATCAGCGCGCCCAGGGCGATGCCGATCCACATCTGCGGAATCGCGAAGACGGTGTAGTTGGCGCCGACGGAGATGTACTGGGCGATCTCCCGCGGCCCGTCACCCTGGATCTGCACGGGGTCGTGGGCCAGGCGGTAGACGATGTCCATGCCGGGCAGGGTGCCGCTGAGCACGCGGCCCACCACCTGGCCCCAGAACCAGTCGGCGCCCTTGCCGAACAGCTCCATCAGGCCAACCATCCAGACCAGCACGCCGCTCAGGATCGGGATCAGCACCGCCCAGATGAAGGGCACCCGACGGAACCAGGCCGAGCACAGCATCAGCCAGCCGATGGTCGGCAGTGCCCAGAGCGCGTAGATCGGCAGGGAGGCAACCATGTTGAAGATGGCCCGGCTGATGGCGCCGACGTCCCACAGGTAGATGGGGTTGGCCCCGTGCATCAGGATGAACAGGGACAGCACCACCATGATCAGCAGGGCCGTGACCGTGGCGCCCACCACGCCGATCGCAGGCACGATCAGGGCGGCGGTGAAGACCTTGGAACCGACGGTTTCACGGTCGGAGATCGGCAGCGACTTCCAGAACAGGATGCTGCGGTCCTTGCGCTCGTCGTACAGCGAGCCCAGGCAGTAGAAGAAGCCGACGAAGGCCATCACGCCCATGATCGGGTTGCCCAGCATGTAGAAGATCAGCTCGAGTCCGGCGGTGACGTCCGCGCGGTTGGCCGGGTCGGCCAGCTGCGCGATGCCTTCCGAGAGGTTGAGCCCGATCTCGACCTCGTCGGCCTGGTTGATGCCGAAGGCGGCGAGGGTGAGCGCGACGATGGTGAAGAACACGAAGATCGCCGAGGTGATGACCGGCGCCCAGAACAGGCCGCCGCGGTGCTCCCAGTATTCGCGCTTGAGCAGCCATTTGAAGGTGTTCATGCGTAGGTTCCTTTCATGGTGGCGACGAACAGGTCGGCGATGCCGGGGTTGCGGACCTCGCCGAAGCTGGCGACCTGGTCGCGGGGCACGCCGTCGAACAGCATCACGGCCTTGCCGAACACGGTGCGTTCGTCGATGGGCTTGAGGGCACGCGCGGCTTCGGCCTTGTCGGCCGGCACCATGACCTCGGTGAAGCGTTCGCCCACTTCGTCCATCGTCGCGGAAAGCACGATCTTGCCTTCGCGGATGAACATCAGGTCGGTGAGGATGTGTTCGATCTCCTCGACCTGGTGGGTGGTGACGACGATGGTCTTGTTCTCGTCGAAGTAGTCCTCGAGCAGGTTCTGGTAGAACTGCTTGCGGTAGAGGATGTCCAGGCCCAGCGTCGGTTCGTCGAGCACCAGCAGCTTGGCGTCGATGGCCATCACGAGCGCCAGGTGCAGCTGCACGATCATGCCCTTGGACATCTGCTTGACCCTCATTTCCGGGTGCAGCTTGGTGTGCGCCAGGTAGGCCTCGGCCTTCTTGCGGTCGAAGCGCGGGTGCACGCCGGCCACGAAGTCCACGGCGTCCTTCACCTTCAGCCAGCGCGGCAGCACGGCCACGTCGGCGATGAAGCACACGTCCTGCATCACGTCGTCGCGCTCGGTGCGCGGGTTCTTGCCCAGCACCTTGAGTTCGCCCTCGAAGGGCACCAGACCCAGCGCGGCCTTGAGCGTGGTGGTCTTGCCCGACCCGTTCGGGCCGATCAGGCCGACGATGCGGCCGGCGGGGATCTCGAAGCTGATCGAATCAACGGCGGGCTTGCCCTTGCCGTAGCGCTTGGAGAGGTTGCGTGCGGAAATGACGGCGCTCATCAGTTGCTCTCCTTCGCCTGGGCCATGAGTTTCCCGATGTCCAGGCCGAGGCGCTGGATGCGCTCGACCACCAGCGGCCACTCTTCCTTCAGGAAGCGGTCCCGCTCGGATGCCAGCAGGTTTTCGCGCGCCCCTTCGGTCACGTACATGCCAAGTCCCCTTCTTTTTTCCACGAGTCCTTCGTCCGCCAGCTCCTGGTAGGCGCGGGAGACGGTGATTGGGTTGAGCTGGTATTCGGCGGCGATCTGCCGGACCGAGGGCAGGGCCTCGCCGGGCAGCAGGATGCCGTCGAGCATCATCGCCACCACCTTGTCCTTGAGCTGCCGGTAGATCGGCGCGCTGTCATTCCATGCGATGGTCATTTCAGGACTCCCGGCGGGGCATGAGGGCGGCCATGGACACGTAGGGCATGGCGATCTGGCGCTTGAGGGCGCCGCGGCTGATCTGGTGTGCCCGCAGCAGGGCTTCGGCGTCCGGGGCGGCTTGCTCGTCGGTTTCGACCGCGACGAGGTTCGTCGCAGGCGCCAGCGAGACAGGCTGGCTCGGCGCCTCGCCGAGGCCGTAGCCGGCCACCAGGACGCTGAGCGAAACAGCCAGGGCCATCAGGTTGGTCTTGATCTTGGGGGTCATGTGCGGCCTCCCGCGTTGGTGAGGTATTGGTCAGGTGTTGTAGCGAACTATAACACCATGAAACCGGCTGTCAACACCTTTTGCACGCCCGGGGGGCCAAACTGATGGCATAGGCGCGGATGGTCCGCGCCGGAGGGTGGACGATGGGCAGGAAATGGCTTGTATTGCTGGCCGGCGTGATGGCCGTGGCACCGGCGTTTGCCGGGGAAACGCTGCTGGACCGGGATTTCCGGAAACTGGCCGGCAAGGAGACGGTGAACCTGGAGCAGGCCTATGGCGGCCAGGTGCTGCTGGTGGTGAACACCGCCAGCAAGTGCGGCTTCACCCCGCAGTACGAAGGCCTGGAAGCCATGTACGCCAAATACAAGGACCAGGGTTTCGCGGTGCTGGGCTTCCCGTCCAATGATTTCATGGGCCAGGAGCCGGGCAGCGAAGAAGACATCGCGGAGTTCTGCACGCTTACCTATGGCGTGAAGTTCCCGATGTTCGAGAAGGTGCAGGTGCGCGGCAGCGGTGCGACGCCGCTGTACAAGGACCTGGCCGCGGCCACGGGCGAAGCGCCGGGCTGGAACTTCCACAAGTACCTGATCGACCGCGAGGGCAAGGTGGTGGCCAGTTTCGGCAGCCGCACGACCCCGGACGACCCCAAGCTGGTGGCCGAGATCGAAAAGCAGCTGGCCCGGCCGGCGCCCGCGGCCAGGGCCGCCAAGCCAGGCTGATCGGGCCTGCGCCTGAACCGCCGCCGCGGATGTGATTGCCGTGGCGGCGGTGCATCGGGACAATAGCGGGCGACGTGCCGTTCCGGCCCGCCCCCTCAGGAGTTTTGTCCCAATGAATCCCGCCCTGCGTTTCGCCGCGCCGCTGGTGCTCGCCAGCCTGGTGCTCAGCCTCAGTGCCTGCAAGTCCGAAACCCCGGAAGGTGAAGCCGACGCTTCTGCCGAGACCACCGAACCCGCCGCCGCCGAAGCCGGCGCGCCGATCATCGAAGGCATCGAAGGCCTGGAAACCGAACGTGCCCAGGTGAGCTACATGATCGGCCTGGACATCGGCCGCTCGATGTCGGTGGTCAAGCAGGACCTGGACCTGGACGTCGTGCGCCAGGCCATGGAGGACGCGTTCGAAGAGCGCGAACCGAAGATCACCGACGAACAGATGAAGCAGATCCAGGACGCCTTCACCGTGCGCCTGCAGGCGCGCAAGCAGGCCGAAATGGAAGCCGCCGCCATCGCCGCCAAGGCCGAAGGCGCTGCGTTCCTGGACGCCAACAAGGACAAGCCCGGCGTCGTGGTCACGGAAAGTGGCCTGCAGTACCGCGTCGAGCGCGCCGGCAACGGCGCGGTCCCGAAGGCCGACGCCGTGGTGCGCGTGCACTACAAGGGCACGCTGCCCAACGGCGACGTCTTCGACAGCTCCTACGACCGCGGCCAGCCGGCCGAGTTCGGCCTGGGCCAGGTCATCCCTGGCTGGTCCGAAGGCGTGCAGCTGATGAAGGTCGGCAGCAAGTACACCTTCTGGATCCCGTCCGAGCTTGCGTACGGCGAAACCGGCGGCGGTGGCGTGATTCCCCCGCACACCATGCTGACCTTCGAAGTCGAACTGCTCGAAATCGTCGAATAAGCCATGCGCGCAACGGTCTTCGGCACCGGATACGTCGGCCTCGTCACGGGCACCTGCCTGGCCGAGGTCGGCCACCAAGTGACCTGCGTGGACGTGGACGAGGCCAAGGTGGCCGGGCTTCGGAACGGCATCGTGCCGATCTTCGAACCCGGCCTGGCGCCGATGGTGCTGGCCAACCATGGTGCCGGCCGGCTGGATTTCACCACCGACGCGGCGGCCGCCATCAAGGGTGCCGAGGTGATCTTCATCGCCGTCGGCACGCCGCCCGACGAGGACGGCAGCGCCGACCTGCAGTACGTACTGGCGGTGGCCGCCACCGTCGGCCGGCACCTGTCGGATCCCGTGGTGGTGGTGAACAAATCCACCGTGCCGGTGGGCACCGCCGACAAGGTGCGCGCGGCGATCTCGGCGGAGCTGGCCGCGCGCGGGGCTGATGTGCGCTTCGAGGTGGTGTCCAACCCTGAATTCCTCAAGGAAGGCGCCGCGGTCAACGACTGCATGCGCCCCGACCGCATCGTGCTGGGCGCGCGCAGCGCCACGGCGGTGGAGACCATGAAGCGGCTGTACGCCCCGTTCACCCGCAGCCACGAGCGTTTCGTGGTCATGGACGAACGTTCGGCCGAGCTGACCAAGTACGCCGCCAACGCCATGCTGGCGACCAAGATCAGCTTCATGAACGAAATGGCCAACATCGCCGAACGCGTCGGCGCGGACATCGAACAGGTCCGGCAGGGCATCGGCTCGGACCCGCGCATCGGCTACCACTTCATCTACCCGGGCGCCGGCTACGGTGGTTCGTGCTTCCCCAAGGACGTGCAGGCGCTGGAACGCACCGCGCGCCGGCACGGCTACCAGGCCGGCCTGCTGCAGGCGGTCGAGGCGGTGAACGACCGCCAGAAGCACAAACTGGCCGAACTGGCCCTGCGCCACTTCGGTGGTGACATCGCCGGCAAGACGTTTGCCGTCTGGGGCCTGGCCTTCAAGCCCAATACCGACGACATGCGCGAAGCCGCCAGCCGAAGCCTGCTGGCCGATCTCTGGCAAGCCGGGGCCAAGGTGCGTGCCTACGACCCGGAGGCGATGGCCGAGACGCGCCGCCTCTTCGGCGGGCGCGCCGACCTGGTGCTGTGCGAAGACCCGTCCGATACGCTGGAAGGCGCCGACGCCCTGGTGCTGGTGACCGAATGGAAGGCGTTCTGGAGCCCGGATTTCCCGGCCCTGGCCCGCACCTTGCGCGAACGCGTGGTGTTCGATGGCCGCAACGTCTGGGATCCGGTGCAGGTGGAAGCCGCCGGGCTGGCGTATTACGGCATCGGCCGCGGGCGCAGCCTGCAGGCCGGCCCCGGAGCCCAGGATGCACACTGACATCGAACAGCGCCTGGCCGAGCTCGAAACCCGGCTCGCCTTCCAGGAACACACCCTCACCGAGCTCAGCGACGCCCTGGCCGAAACCCGCCTTGAGTCGGCCCGCAATGCACAGACGCTGGTGCGGGTCATGGACGAACTCAAGCAGCTGCGTACCCTTCTGTACGCCGACCCCGGCAGCGAACCCCCGCCGCCGCATTACTGACCCCATTCCCGATGAGCAATTCGCTGCGAGAAAAACTACTGGGCCTGGGCTTCAAGGCCCCGGACCCGGAACCCCGGCGCGAGCGCCCCGAACGCGGCGGCAAGCCCGCCGGCAAGGGCGGGGAGCGTGCCTCCGGAAAGCCCGGCAAACCCGGCGAACGCTCGCCCGGCAAGCGCGGTGAACGCGCACCAGGCAAGGGCGGCGAACGCCCGGCCGGCCGGGGCAAGCCGCGCCCCGGCGGCCGTGCGCCGCGCAGCCGGGAGGAGATCGACCTGGCCAAGGCGTATGCGATCCGCGCGCAGAAGGAAAAGCACGAACGCATCGAAGCCGAACGCCTGAAGCAGGAAGAGGCGGCCCGTCGCCGCGCCGCCAAGGCGCAGGTGGCCGAACTGATCAAGGACAAGGCGCTCAACGTCGCCGACGCCGAGCTCGTGCGCCACTTCGAATACGGCGGCAAGATCAAGCGCATCTACGTCACGCCGGAACAGCTGAAGTCACTCAACGCCGGCGACCTGGCGGTGGTGCAGCTCGACGGCCGCTACCAGCTGGTCACCGCCGCGCTGGCCGACGAAGTGGCGGCCCTGCTGCCCAGCCTGCTGGCGCTGAAGGTGGATCCGAATGCCCCGGCGCAAGACGACCCCTACGCCGACCCGCGCTACCAGGTGCCCGACGACCTGGTCTGGTGACCCGCCCCAAGCCGGTCTTATTCCGGGTCGTAGTCGAGATTGCTGGCCAGCCAGCGTTCCGCCTGCTGCAGCGACACCCCCTTGCGGCGGGCGTAGTCGGCCACCTGTTCGCGCGAGAGCCGGCCGACCACGAAGTACTGGCTGCCCGGGTGCGAAAAATACAGGCCGCTGACGGCGGCCGCCGGCGTCATCGCGAAACTTTCGGTCAGCGCCATGCCGGCGTGCTTTTCCGCTTCCAGCAGCGCGAAGAGGGTGGCCTTCTCGCTGTGTTCCGGGCAGGCCGGGTAACCCGGGGCCGGGCGGATGCCCCGGTACTGTTCGCGCACCAGGGCCTCGTTGTCGAGCGATTCGTCCGGCGCGTAGCCCCACAGCTGCGTGCGCACGCGCCGGTGCAGGGCCTCCGCCAGGGCTTCGGCCAGGCGGTCGGCCAGTGACTTGAGCAAGATCGCGTTGTAGTCGTCGTGCACGGCCTCGAAGCGCGCCAGGTGCGGTTCGATGCCCAGGCCGGCGGTGACCGCGAACGCGCCCACCCAGTCCTGGCGGCCGCTGTCGCGTGGCGCCACGAAATCGGCCAGGCACAGGTTGGGCCGGTCATCGGGTTTTTCCGCCTGCTGGCGCAGGCAGTGCAGGCTGGCGCGCAGGTGGCCGCCGTCGTCGAGCACCTGGATGTCGTCGCCGACCGAACGCGCCGGCCACAGCCCGGCCACGGCCTTCGCCCGCAGCCATTTTTCGCCGATGATCCGGTCAAGCATGGCCCGGGCGTCGGCGAACAGTTCGGTGGCCTGCGCGCCCACCACCGGGTCCTTCAGGATCGCCGGGTAGCGGCCGGACAGTTCCCAGGTCTGGAAGAAGGGCGTCCAGTCGATGTAGTCGCGCAGGTCCTCGAGCGGGAAGTCGTCGAACACCGTCAGGCCCGGCTGCCGCGGCGCCGGCGGCACGTAATCGGCCCAGCCGCCGTCGAAGCGGTTGGCGCGGGCGCGGGCAAGCGAGGCCAGCGGCTTGGCGTCGCCGCGGTTGGCGTGGCGCTTGCGCACTTCGGCATAGTCGGCGGCATTGGCGGCCACGAAGGGGTCGCGCAGTTCGGCGCTTAGCAGGGACTGGGTCACGCCGACCGCGCGCGAGGCGTCCTTCACCCAGACCACCGGCGAATCGTAGTGCGGGTCGATCTTGAGCGCGGTGTGCGCGCGCGAGGTGGTGGCGCCGCCGATCAGCAGCGGCACCGAGAATCCCTGGCGCTTCATTTCCCGGGCGACGTGGCTCATTTCCTCCAGCGAGGGCGTGATCAGCCCCGACAGGCCGATCGCGTCGACCTTTTCCTCGCGGGCGCGGTCCAGGATGACCTGGGCCGGCACCATCACGCCCAGGTCGACGACCTCGAAGTTGTTGCAGGCCAGCACCACGCCGACGATGTTCTTGCCGATGTCGTGCACGTCGCCCTTCACCGTGGCCATCAGCACCTTGCCGCGCGGCTTGCCGGCGTCGCCGCTGCGGGCCTTTTCGGCCTCGATGTAGGGGATGAGGTGGGCGACGGCGCGCTTCATCACGCGGGCCGACTTCACCACCTGCGGCAGGAACATCTTGCCTGCGCCGAACAGGTCGCCGACCACGTTCATGCCCGCCATCAGCGGGCCCTCGATGACGTCCAGCGGGCGCGTGGATTGCTGCCGGGCCAGTTCGGCGTCGGCTTCGATGAACTTGTCGATGCCATGCACCAGGGCGTGGCTGATGCGCCGGTCCACCGGCCATTCGCGCCAGGCCAGGTCTTCGCTGCGGACCTCGCCCTTCTTGGACTTGTGCTTTTCGGCTTCGGCCAGCAGGCGTTCGGTGCCGTCGGCGCGGCGGTTGAGCACCACGTCTTCGACGGCTTCGCGCAGGGCCGGGTCCAGGTCGTCGTACAGGGCCAGGGCGCCGGCGTTGACGATGCCCATGTCCATGCCCGCGCCGATGGCGTGGTACAGGAACACCGCGTGGATGGCATCGCGCACGGCGTTGTTGCCGCGGAAGGAAAACGACACGTTGGAAACGCCGCCGGACACGTGGCAGTCCGGGAAACGCTGCTTGAGTTCGCGTGCCGCTTCAATGAAGGCAACGGCGTACCCATCGTGTTCCTCGATGCCGGTGGCGATGGCGAAGATGTTGGGGTCGAAGATGATGTCCTCGGGCGCCAGGCCCGCTTCGCCGATCAGCAGCGCGTGGGCGCGGCTGCAGATGGCGACCTTGCGTTCGAAGGTGTCGGCCTGTCCCTGTTCGTCGAAGGCCATCACCACCACCGCCGCGCCATGGCGCCGGGCTTCGCGCGCCTGGGCCAGGAAGGCGGCTTCGCCTTCCTTCATCGAGATCGAGTTGACGATGGCCTTGCCCTGCACGCATTTCAGGCCGGCCTCGATCACGCTCCACTTCGAGCTGTCGATCATCACCGGCACCCGGGCGATGTCGGGTTCGGCGGCGACCAGGTTGAGGAAGCGTGCCATCGCCGCCTCGGCGTCGAGCATGCCCTCGTCCATGTTGACGTCGATGACCTGGGCGCCGTTTTCCACCTGCTGGCGGGCCACGGCCAGGGCGTCGTCGTAGCGGTTTTCCAGGATCAGCTTCTTGAACTGGATCGAGCCGGTGACATTGGTGCGTTCGCCGACGTTGACGAAGTTGGTGTCGGGCGTGACGACGAAGGGCTCCAGGCCGGCCAGGCGGGTGTGGGCGGGCAGGGTGGGCAGCGCACGCGGGGGCAGGCCGCGCACTGCTTCGGCGATCGCGCCGATATGCGCGGGCGTGGTGCCGCAGCAACCGCCGACCAGGTTCAGCAGCCCGGCCTCGGCGAACTCGCGCAGGATGCCGGCGGTTTCCTCCGGGCCTTCGTCGTAGCCACCGAAGGCATTGGGCAGGCCGGCATTGGGATGGCAGCTGACATGCGTATCGGCGACCTGGGACAGCATGTGCACGTGTGGACGCAGGTCGCGCGCGCCCAGCGCGCAGTTCAGGCCCACCGACAGCGGCCTGGCGTGGCGCACCGAGTACCAGAAGGCCTCGGCGGTCTGGCCCGACAGCGTGCGGCCGCTGCGGTCGGTGATCGTGCCCGAAATCATCACCGGCAGGCGCGCGCCCAGGGACTCGAACAGCACGTCCAGTGCGTACAGCGCCGCCTTGGCGTTGAGCGTGTCGAACACCGTCTCGACCATCAGGAGGTCGGCGCCGCCCTCGACCAGCCCGCGCGCGGCGACGGTGTAGTCGGCCACCAGGGCGTCGAAGCTGGTGTTGCGGTAGCCGGCGTCCTCGACCTTCGGGCTGATCGAGGCCGTGCGGCTGGTCGGGCCCAGCACACCCGCGACCCAGCGCGGCCGGGACGGATCGGCGGCCTCGGCCCGGGCGGCGCAGTCGCGGCCCAGGCGGGCGGCCTCGCGGTTGAGTTCCGGCACCAGGTCCTCGAGGCCGTAGTCGGACTGCGACACGGCCGTCGAATTGAAGGTGTTGGTTTCGATGACGTCGGCGCCGGCGTCCAGGTAGGCCTGGTGGATGCCGGCGATGACGTCCGGGCGCACGAGCGTGAGCAGGTCGTTGTTGCCCTTGAGGTCGCGCGGGGAGTCGGCGAAACGTTCGCCGCGGTAGTCGGCTTCGCCCAGCTCGTGGCGCTGGATCAGGGTGCCCATGGCGCCGTCGAGCACCAGGATGCGTTCGGCCAGCGCCTGCAGCAGCCGGCCGGTGCGGCCGGGGTCGTGCCAGGGCAGGTTGCTCATGGCTTGCGTGCCAGCAGGGTCAGTACTTCGAAGTGGGGCGGGCGTTTTTCACGGGTCACGGCTTCGCAGACCGTGACTTCGAGCCCGGCCTTCTCGGCATGCCGGCGCAGTTCCTTCACCGTGAAGCCCAGGTTGACGTGGCCGTAGGGCGTGACCGCGGCGCGGTGTTCGTGCTTGCCCAGGCAGGTGGCGACCAGGCGGCCGCCCTTGCGCAGGACCCGGGCGGCTTCGGCGATGGCCTGGGCCGGGCGCTCGGCGTAGGTCAGCGCGTGCATCAGCAGCACCAGGTCGAACTGGGCGGCCGGGAAGTCCAGGGCCTGCATGTCGCCTTCCAGGACCTCGACGTGGCGGTACTTGCTCAGCCGTTCGCGGGCGGCGTTGACGACGCGGGTGCTGGAGTCGACGCAGACGTAGCGGCGCGCATGCGGCGCCAGCAGCTCTCCCAGCACGCCGTCGCCGGAGGCGACGTCGAGCACGTCGCCCGGCTCGAGCAGGGGCAGGGTGGAGCGGGCCAGGGCTTCCCAGGTGCGGCCGGGGGAATAGTGCCGCTCCATGTCGCCGGCGACCGAGTCGGCCCAGTTCTGGTCGGCGGCGCGGGTGGCCAGCACGGCGGGCAGGCGTTCGGCGTCCTGGCGCAGCAGCGGGTCGTCGGTGCTGTCGCGCAGGGCTTCCCACAGGCGCGCCTCGCCCGGGTCCAGGGTGTCGCCGTTGAAGCGGTAGTAGGCCGAAACACCGGCGCGGCGGTCGCGCACCAGGTCGGCTTCCTTGAGCCGGGCCAGGTGGGTGGAGACGCGCGGCTGGGCCAGGCGGGTGATGGCCGCCAGTTCGGCCACCGTCAGTTCCTCGCCTTCGAGCAGGGCCAGCAGGCGGACCCGGGTGGGATCGGAAAGGACCTTCAAACAGGCCGACCAGGCGTCCAGGTCCATGATTTATCCTTCCATCCGGATTCAAAGATATGGCGAGGTTAGGCCGGCTTGCCGAAGGCGTCAAGCCGCGCCCGCACGCGCTTCACGCCGCGTGGACCTGCCGAGGACGGCGGCAGCCGCTACAATTGCGTTCTTGTCCGAAACGAACCGAAGGTGCCCCGTGGATTTCCGATTCACCGAAGAACAGCTGATGATCCAGGACGTCGCCCGGCGCATCTCCCGGGAGAAGATCGCCCCCAGCGCCGAACACCACGACCACACCGGCGAATTCCCGCTCGAGAACATCCGCACCCTCGGCGAAAACGGCCTGATGGGCATCGAGGTGCCGGCCGAATACGGCGGCGCCGGCATGGACCCGATCAGCTACGTGCTGGCCATGGTCGAGATCGCGGCGGCCGACTGCGCCCACTCCACCATCGTTTCGGTGAACAACTCGCTGTTCTGCAACGGCATCCTCAAGTTCGGCACCGAGGACCAGAAGCAGAAGTACGTGCGCGCCATCGCCGAAGGCAAGGAAATCGGCGCCTTCGCGCTGACCGAGCCGCAGTCGGGCTCCGACGCCACCGCCATGCGTTGCAAGGCCGTGCGCCAGGACGACGGCAGCTACGTGGTCAACGGCAAGAAGAGCTGGATCACCTCCGGCCCGGTCGCCAAGTACATCGTGCTGTTCGCGATGACCGACCCGGACAAGGGCGCCAAGGGCATCACCGCGTTCCTCGTCGACACCACCAAGCCGGGCTTCCACCGCGGCAAGACCGAACCCAAGCTGGGCATCCGCGCCTCGGCCACCTGCGAAATCGAGTTCCAGGACTACGTCGTGGCGCCGGAGGACGTGCTGGGCGAAGAAGGCCAGGGTTTCAAGATCGCCATGGGCGTGCTCGACGCCGGCCGCATCGGCATCGCCTCCCAGGCCATCGGCGTGGCGCGAGCCGCCTACGAGGCCACCCTGGAATACGTGAAGGAACGAAAGGCCTTCGGCAAGCCGATCGGCGCCTTCCAGATGACCCAGGCCAAGATCGCCGACATGAAGTGCAAGCTCGACGCCTCGCTGCTGCTGACCCTGCGGGCGGCCTGGCTCAAGGGCCAGGACCAGAAGTTCACCACCGAGGCCTCGGTGGCCAAGCTCACGGCTTCGGAAGCGGCCATGTGGATCACCCACCAGGCCGTGCAGATCCACGGCGGCATGGG
Source organism: Arenimonas soli (assembly GCF_014643775.1). Taxonomy (GTDB): domain Bacteria; phylum Pseudomonadota; class Gammaproteobacteria; order Xanthomonadales; family Xanthomonadaceae; genus Arenimonas; species Arenimonas soli. The sequence continues at coordinate 1,392,823 of NZ_BMKC01000001.1, read as the reverse complement.
TTATTCCAAGGAAATGGCCCTCGAACGTTATTTCCGCGACGCCAAGATCACGGAAATCTACGAGGGCACCAGCGAGATCCAGCGGCTGGTCATCGCCCGCAACGAAACCGGCCTGCGCTGAGGCCAGGCCCATACCCCGGCGTATCCGAAGCCCCGCTGAAGCGGGGCTTCTTTTTTGCGCCCGATTGCGCTGGCCGGGCGTAGTCCCCGCGACTACAATTCACGTTTTACCCACGCCCCTGCGAGAAAGCAGCTGATGAACGCCCACGCCCTGGCTTCCGCCGAGTCCCTTGACGCCATTGCCGCCGCCCTGGCCGGCCCCGCGTCCCAGCCCGACGGGGGCCTGCTGGAGGCGTTCACCCGAAGCTTCTACGTGCGGGTGCCCGACGACGAACTGCGCAGCCGCGACGCCGGGGAATGGGCCGCGATCGCGCGAAGCTTCCTGGGTTTCGCGCGCCAGCGCGCGCCGGGCACGGTGTCGGTGTCCATCGGCAGCCCGTCCCAGGCCGGCGACGGCTATGAAAGCACCCACACGGTCGTGCGCATCGTCAACGACGACATGCCTTTCCTGGTCGATTCGGTGCGCATGGCGTTGTCGAAGTTCGACATCACCCTGCACCAGATCGCCCACCCGGTGATCACGGTGCGCCGCGACGCCGCGGGCAAGCTGCAGGCCGTGGGCGAGGGCGAGGCCGAATCGCTGATGTACCTGGAAATCGACCGCCAGGCCGATGCCCAGGCCCTGGCCGCCATCGAGGAAGCCATCCGCGAAGCCCTGGCCGACGTGCGTTCGGCGGTGGCCGACTGGTCGCAGATGCGGGAAAAGATGCTGCAGATCGCCGGCGAGATCGAAACCCGGCCCATGCCGGTGGAACCGGCCTGCCGCACCGAAACCGAAGCCTTCCTGCGCTGGGCCGCCGACAACCACTTCACCTTCCTGGGCTACCGCGAATACGAAGTCGTGGATCGCGAGCTGCGCGCCGTGCCGGGCACCGGCCTGGGCCTGCTGCGCGGCAAGGACCAGCAGGCGCAGTCGCGCCCGATCACCGGCCTGGCCGCCGCCGACCTGCCGCCGGGCGCTTCGCTCGACGTGCTCATCCTGACCAAGACCAATGCCCGCGCCACCGTGCACCGGCCCGGTTACATGGACTACATCGGCGTGCTGGCCTTCGACAAGGACGGCCGCGCCGTGCGCGAGCAGCGCTTCCTGGGCCTGTACACCTCCAGCGCCTACAACCGCAGGCCCTGGGAAATCCCGATGGTGCGCCTGCGCCACGAACACGTCATGGCGGCGTCGGGGCTGGCCCCGACCAGCCACAGCGGCAAGGCCCTGCGGCACATCCTGGAAACCCTGCCGCGCGAAGAACTGTTCCAGTCCAGCGCCGAGGAACTCCAGCGCACCGCCATGGGCATCCTGGGCCTGCAGGAACGCGCCCGCACCCGCCTTTTCCTGCGCCGCGACCGCTACGGGCGTTTTTTCTCGGCCCTGGTCTACATCCCGCGCGACCGGTTCAACACCAGCATCCGCCACCGCATCGAAGCGGTGCTGATGCGCGAACTGGGCGGCGAGCGCCTCGACCACAGCGTGCAGATCGGTGAATCGCCGCTGGCCCAGCTGCACCTGGTCATCCGGCCCAAGGCCGGCTGCCGGGTCGACTTCGACCAGGACCAGCTGGAAGCCGAACTGGCGCGCATCGTGCGCGACTGGCACGACGAGCTGCGCGAGATCCTGGTGCGCGAAGCGGGTGAAGAACAGGGCCTCAAGCTGGCCCAGACCTACGGCCGCGCGCTGCCGGCCGGCTACGTCGAAGCCGTGTCGCCGCAGGTGGCCGCCGCCGACGTGCTGCAGGCCTCGCGCCTGGCCGGTCCGGGCGACCAGCGCATTTCCTTCTACCGCCACGGCGAGGACCTGCGCCTGAAGCTGGTGCGCCGCAGCGGCGACATCGCGCTGTCGGACGTGCTGCCGGTGATGGAAAACCTCGGCCTGCGCGTGCTGACCGAACACCCCTACGAAATGGAAGTCGAGGGCGAACGCATCTCGATCCAGGATTTCGAGGTGCAGGCCCGCCACGGCGAGATCGACGTCGACGCCGCCCGCCAGCCCTTCGAAGAAGCCTTCACTGCCGTCTGGAGCGGTGAAGCCGAAAACGACGGCTTCAACCAGCTGCTGCCCAGCGCCCGGCTGGAGTGGCGCGACATCGCCATGCTGCGCGCCTACACCAAGTACGCCCTGCAGACCGGCGTGCCGTTCTCGCAGCCGTACATGGAAGAAACCCTGCAGCGTTACCCGGTCATCGCGCGCTTGCTGTGGGAACTGTTTGCGGCGCGCTTCGAGCCAGGCCGCGAGGCGCCGCTCGACGCCGCCGGCCGCCAGGCCCTGCACGACCAGATCGCCTGGCTGCTGCCCAGCGACCGCCGCAAGGCCCTGGACACGATTCCGCAGGAAATCGCCGCGGCCCGCGTGCTCGACCGCGCCGCGCAGATCGACGCCGTCACCGACGCGCTGGAAATCCTGCTCGACAGCGCCGTGCAGAGCATCGACGACGACCGCATCCTGCGGGGCTACCAGTCCCTGATCAACGCCACCCTGCGCACCAATTTCTACCAGCGCAAGGGCGGCGCCTTCCGCGACTACATCGCCTTCAAGTTCGACCCGGCCCTGGTGCCCGACCTGCCCAAGCCGCGTCCCTACCGCGAAATCTTCGTGTATTCGCCCTGGGTCGAGGGCGTGCACCTGCGCTTTGGCCCGGTCGCGCGCGGTGGCCTGCGCTGGTCCGATCGCCGCGAGGATTTCCGCACCGAGGTGCTGGGCCTGGTGAAGGCGCAGATGGTGAAGAACACCGTCATCGTGCCGGTCGGTTCCAAGGGCGGCTTCGTGGTCAAGCGGCCGCCGGTCGGCGGCGATCGCGACGCCCAGCTGGCCGAAGGCATCGCCTGCTACAAACGTTTCATCAACGGCCTGCTCGACATCACCGACAACCTGGTGGACGGCGAGCTGGTGCATCCGCAGGACGTGGTGCGCCATGACGGCGACGACCCCTACCTGGTGGTCGCGGCCGACAAGGGCACCGCCACCTTCTCGGACATCGCCAACGGCATTTCCGCCGAACACGGCTACTGGCTGGGCGATGCGTTCGCCTCCGGTGGTTCGGTCGGCTACGACCACAAGGGCATGGGCATCACCGCCCGCGGTGCCTGGGAGTCGGTCAAGCGCCATTTCCGCGCGCTGGGGATCGACAGCCAGTCGCAGGACTTCACCTGCGTCGGCATCGGCGACATGTCCGGCGACGTGTTCGGCAACGGCATGCTGCTGTCGCGCCACATCCGCCTGGTGGCGGCCTTCGACCACCGGCACATCTTCCTCGATCCCAACCCGGACTCGGCGCGCAGCTACGCCGAGCGCGAGCGCATGTTCGCGCTGCCGCGTTCGAGCTGGGAAGACTACGACGCCTCGCTCATTTCCGAAGGCGGCGGCATCTTCCCGCGTTCGCTCAAGTCCATCCCGGTCAGCCCGCAGGTGCGCCAGGCCCTGGGCCTGGCCGAAGACGTCGAGCAGCTCAGCCCGATGGCGCTGATGAACGCCATCCTCAAGGCGCCGGTGGACCTGCTGTGGAACGGCGGCATCGGCACCTATGTCAAGGCCAGCAGCGAAAGCCACGCCGACGCCGGCGACCGCGCCAACAACGGCCTGCGCGTGAACGGCAACGAGCTGCGCTGCCGCGCGGTGGGTGAGGGCGGCAACCTGGGCCTGACCCAGCGCGGCCGCATCGAGGCCGCCATGAACGGCGTGCTGGTGAACACCGACTTCATCGACAACTCCGCCGGCGTCGACACCTCCGACCACGAGGTGAACATCAAGATCCTGCTGGCCGGGCCGGTGCAGCGCGAGGAACTGAGCCTGCCCCAGCGCAATGAACTGCTGGCCAGCATGACCGACGAAGTCGCCGAGCTGGTGCTCAACGACAATTACCGGCAGAACCAGGCCATCAGCCTGATGGAGCGCATGAGCGCGGCCCGCCTGGGTTCGTTCGGGCACTTCATCCGCGTGCTCGAAGGCCAGGGCCTGCTCGACCGCGCCATCGAGTTCCTGCCGTCCGAAGCGGAGCTGGGCGACCGCAAGGCGCGTGGCCAGGGCCTGACCCGGCCCGAGCTCTCCGTGCTGCTGAGCTACGACAAGATCGTCGTGTTCAACCAGATGCTCGATTCGGACGTGCCCGAAGATCCCTACCTGTCCAAGGAGCTGGTGCGTTATTTCCCCAATGCCCTGCAGGAACGCTTCGCGCAGGACATGGAAAACCACCGCCTGCGCCGCGAGATCATCGCCACCGCGGTCACCAACTCCACCGTCAACCGCATGGGTGCCACCTTCCTGCTGCGCATGCAGGAAGACACCGGCCAGTCGGCGGCGCAGATCGCCAAGGCCTTCACCATCAGCCGCGAAGTGCTCGACGCCCGCGAGCTCTGGGCCGGCATCGACGCCCTGGACCTGAAGGTCAGCGAGACCGCCCAGCTCGAGGCCCTGTCCAGCATCTGGCAGCTGCAGCGCAACCTCACCCGCTGGTTGCTCAATCGCCCCGGCGAAGTGCTCAACATCGCCGAAAAGGTGGAACGTTACGCCGGTGGCGTGGCCGAACTGCGCGCCTCGCTCGGCCGCGTGCTGCCCGAGGGCGCCCGCGCCGAACTGGCCGCCGACGTGGCCCGCTGGCAGGGCCACGGCTACCCGGAGGACATGGCCCGGGCCTTCGCCAGCCTGCCGTTCCTGGCCTATGCACTGGACATCGTCGAAGTGGCCATCGAACGTTCGCTGCCGGTGGTCGAGGTGGCCGCGAGTTATTTCAGCCTGTCCGATGCCCTGCACACCAAGTGGCTGATGGACGCGGTCGAGGCGCTGCCGGTGGGTGGCCGCTGGCACGCCCAGGCCCGCGGCGTGCTGCGCGACGAACTGCAGGCCCAGCAGCGGGCCCTGGTCGGCCAGGTGCTGGTGGCCGGCGCCGGGCTGCCGGCGGAACAGCGCGTGGAGCGCTGGCTGGAACGCGACGATGCCGCGCTGCGCTACACGATGGCGATGTTCGCGGACATGCGCGACCTGCGCGACCTCGACTATCCGACGCTGTCGGTGGCGGTGCGCCGCCTGGCCCAGGTCGTCGCCTCCGGCGCGGCCTGAGCACGGCGGGCTGGCTGGGGTATCCTCGGGCCCATGACGAGCCTGCCCGCCCAGCCCCGCATCGCCTTCCTCGCCAGTTCCACGCCCGAGGCGCAGGCGGCCCGGGAGCATTTGAGCGCCGGCTTTGGCCAGGTGGCGCCGGAAGACGCCGACGTGCTGTGCGTGCTGGGCGGCGACGGCTTCATGCTGCACACCCTGCACCGGCACGGTGCGCTGGGAAAGCCCGTATACGGCATGAAGCTGGGCACCGTCGGCTTCCTGATGAACCAGTACCGGCCCGAGAACCTGCTCGAGCGCCTGCAGGCCGCGCACGCCACCGTGCTGCGGCCGCTGGAAATGACCGCCACTTCGGAATCGGGGGCGACGGTGTCGCTGCTGGCCTACAACGAAGTGTCCATGCTGCGGCAGACCCGCCAGACCGCGCACCTGCGCATTTCGCTCAACGGCCAGGTGCGCCTGGACGAACTGGTCTGCGACGGCGCGCTGGTGGCGACGCCGGCCGGCAGCACGGCCTACAACTTCTCGGCGCACGGCCCGATCCTGCCGCTGGGCTCGCAGGTGATCGCGCTGACGCCCATCGCCGCCTTCCGGCCGCGGCGCTGGCGCGGTGCCCTGCTGCGTTCGGACACCATCCTGCGCATCGAGGTGCTCGACGGCCACAAGCGTCCGGTCAGCGCCACCGCCGATTCCCACGAGGTGCGCGACGTCACCGAAATCACCGTGCGCGAATCGCTCGAGCGCACGGTCACCCTGCTGTTCGACCCCGAACACAACCTCGAGGAACGCATCCTCAACGAGCAGTTCATCACCTGAGCCGTCGCGGCTGCTGAGACAGCTGCCGGCGACAATGTCCCCATGGCCCCGAATTCCGTCCCGCCCGAATCGCCCTCCGACCGCCTGGTCGTCGCCATCACGGCGCGGGCCCTGTTCGACCTCGAAGACAGCCATGCGCTGTTCCAGGCCAGTGGCCTGGAGGCCTACGCCCGGTTCCAGCGCAGCCGGGAAAAGGAGGTCCTGCCCCCGGGCATCGCCTTCACGCTGGTGCAGAAGCTGCTGGCGCTCAACGAAGGTTGCCCGCCCGAGGCGCCGCGGGTCGAGGTGGTGCTGCTGTCGCGCAACTCGTCCGACACCGGCCTGCGCATCTTCAATTCCATTCGCCATTACGGCCTGGGCATCGTGCGCGCGGTGTTCACCAGCGGCGCCGAGGTCTGGCCCTACATCCGGCCCTTCGGCGCCCAGCTGTTCCTGTCGGCCAACCCCGATTCGGTGCGCAGCGCGCTCGAACACGGCGTCGCCGCGGCCACCATCCTGCCGTCCAAGCCGCCCGAACGCACCCACGACCAGCTGCGCATCGCCTTCGACGGCGACGCCGTCATCTTCGGTGACGAATCCGAGCGCGTCTCGCGCCAGTCCGGGTTGGCGGCCTTCCACGACAACGAAACCAACCGCGTCGGCGAAGCCCTGTCGGGCGGGCCGTTCAAGGGGTTCCTGGCGGCGCTGCACAAGCTGCAGGAAGCCTTCCCGGCCGGCGAGGCCTCGCCCATCCGCACCGCCCTGGTGACCGCGCGTTCGGCGCCGGCGCACGAACGGGTCATCCTGACGCTGCGCGAGTGGGGGGTGCGCCTGGACGAAGCCATGTTCCTGGGCGGGCGCGACAAGGGTCCGTTCCTGGAAACCTTCGGCGCCGACATCTTCTTCGACGACTCCCAGCACAACGTCGACAACGCCCGCCGGCACGTCGCCACCGGCCACGTGCCCTTCGGCGTCACCAACGAAGGCTAGGCGGGCGTCGCCGCCGGCGTGGGCCGGCGCATCGCGTGGATGCCCCAGGCAACCAGGGCCACGACGGCGCCGGCCGCGAAGGCCGCGGGGCCGGCGCCCACCCGCTCCCACATCAGCGCCGCCAGGCCGGCGCCCAGCACGCCGCCGACGCCCGAGCTGAAGCCATAGAGCAGGCTCTGGCCCGCCACCGCGCGACGGCCGGGGAAGTAGTCGGTGATCAGGCGCATGCAGCAGGCGTGGAAGGTGGCGAAGCTCAGTGCGTGCGTGGTCTGCGCCAGCGCCATCACCCAGAACAGGTCGGCGAAGGCCGCCACCAGCGCCCAGCGCAGCACCGTCACGCCCAGGCAGACGCTGAGCAGCCGCCCGGCGCCAAAGCGCGCGATCAGCCTCGGCGCCTGCCAGAACATCGCGATCTCGATCAGCACGCCGATCGCCCACAGTGCGCCGATGGCGGCGCCGGAGTGGCCGGCGGCCTGCAGGTGCAGGGTGTAGAACACGTAGAAGGGCCCGAAGCCCAGCTGCATCAGCATCGCCACCAGCAAGAAGCGGCGCACGCCCGGGCGCTTGAACAGGTGGCCGGCTTCGGCGATCGCCGGGCCGGCGATTTCCGGCGGTCGGTCGTGCCGATGCGGCCAGGCCGAAACCGCCATCGCCACGAACAGGGGCAGGGTCAGCCAGGGAAAGCTGTCGGCGCCGAAACGGTCCATCAGCGCGCCGTAACTCGACGCCACCGCCAGGAAACCGACCGAACCCCAGACCCGCAGGCGGCCGTACAGCTCCGGGCTGGGGCCCAGCGCGGTCAGGGTCATGGCTTCGAACTGCGGCATCACCGCGTTGTAGAACAGTCCGAACACGGCCATCACGCCAAGCAGGGCCCAGGCCTCGCGGGTGACCAGGAAGCCAGCGAAACACAGTGCGGTGACCACGCAGCCGGCGACGAACCACTCGCCGGGCCGCGCGCTGCGGCCGGCCAGCGCCGCCCAGGCCGGCGGCGCGACGATGCGCGTGCCGTACCACAGCCCCAGCATTGCGCCGATCACGAAGCCGCCGTGGCCCAGCGCGTCCACCCAGCGGCCCACGTAGGGCGTGTAGGCCCCCAGCGCGGCGTAGTACCAGAAATAGAAGGCGGCGAATCGCCAGAGTGAGCGGGGCATGTCGGCCGGGCAGGAAAAAGAAAGGCCGGGCCCGAAGGCCCGGCCGTCACATCATCGCCGTTTCCGCGAAGCCGCGGAACCGGGTCCTGCGATCAACGCTCCCGCGGCCCGGCGATAACCGGACGCGGCCGCCGCACGCCTTCGCGCAGGGCCAGTTCGCGGGTTTCCAGCGTGCCCAGGCGGGTCTGGTCCTTGAGCTCGAGGAAGCGCAGTTCAAACGGGGCGCCATAGCCCATCGGCAGGTTGGCCGGGCCGAAGGTGAGGTCCAGCTTGCGCTGGCCTGCCTCGAGCCAGTTGGCCGAGTGCGCCTGGGCCACGGGCTGCATGACGCCGCGAGGACCCGTGGCATAGAGCACGCCACGAAGCTCGTAGCGGCCCGGGGCCGCCACCTGCACCGGCAGGCTGAAGCTCACCGCCCCCGGATCGAAGGCGTAGCCACCGCCCAGGCGGGCCGTGGGACGGCTGACTTCGATCGCGGTGCGGGCGTCACGCTGCACCGGGCCGTCCTTGCTGGCCGCACCGGCGAACAGCTGGACTTCCCACAGGCCGGGCGTCGGATCGGCATCGAGCGGCAACTGCCCCGTGGCCTTGCCGTTCCTGACCGCCAGCGGCCAGGACCGGCCCGAGGGCGACACCAACTGGGCCTGCATGACGTTGCCGGCCAGGGCCGACTTGCCCCGCTGCAGGCTGGCCGCCACTTCGATCCGGTCGCCGGCGAGCAGTCGGCTGCGTTCGGACTGGGCCACCAGCACCAGCTCGCTGTTGGGTTCGAAGACGTGCACGAGGTAGCGGCCGGACGCCTGGCCCAACTGCAGGTCGAAACGGCCCTGGCCCGTCGACGGGTCGAGCTGCACGATCGCGGTGCCGTCCGAGACGTCCATGCCCGCCTTCCTTAGCTGGTCCGTGGTCGCCAGGCGCTTGAAGGCCGTGGCCGGCAGCGGCCGGCCATTGCGCAGCAGGCGCACTTCGCCCGGATCCACCGCCGCCGACTTGGCGCCGGACTGCGGGCTGATGCGCACCAGGGCGCCCGGTGCCGTGGTGGTCAGCGGAAAACCGGACTTGAGCTGGCCGGCGTCCACCGCCGCCCAGTACTCCCGGCTTTGCACCCGGTGGGGCGGCGCGGTGGCGAGTTCCGCGGCAGGGTCCATGGCCCAGGCCACGGCCACCGGTTTGCGTTCGAAGTCGCCCTTGGGCAGCGGCGCGGCGATGAGTTGCGAAGGTTGCTGGTCGGCGGTGCCCGGTGGCAGCAGGGTGCCGGCCTGGGCCGAGGAAAAGGCGAGGGTGGCAAGGCAGGCGACAAGGGTCTTTTTCATGGCTCAGGCCCCCATGTCCGAACGCAGGATGGTGTCGAGCCCGAAGCAGGCCCGGCGGCTTTGGTTGTGCGAAAGCGGTTCGCGGCCGCGCATGCGCGCCTTGTCCTGGAACCAGACGCTGCCGGCGGCGGACTGGCTCGAACACTCCAGGAAACCGTCGGAACACGAGTTCAGCCAGTTCTGCGTGGTTTCCAGGCCGACGTTTTCGGCGTAACCGCCGCAGTAGCTGTCCGGATCCCAGATGGCCGACTCCACGTCGGTGCCGACCACGCTGCGGAAGGGCCTGGGCAGGGCCGGGCGGCCGCTGGTGCCGTAGAGCCAGCTGCTGTTGTAGCTGGCCATCCAGCTGGTCTGCTGCATGCGCACGGCGTCGTTCTGGAAGCCCAGAAGCCAGCCCAGCGCGCCTTCGAAGACGTTGCCGTTGATCACCGCGTTGGCCAGCGGCGTGCCCGCGGAGGACGGGGCCAGGGCGTTCACGCGCACGGTTTTGCTGATGATGTTCGGGTAGCGGCTGTCCCAGGTCGGGTTGGACAGGATCCAGCGCATGACGTTGCCGCCGTTGCTGTGGGTGATGACGATCAGCCGGGTGATGCCGCGGTTGTTGATGAAGGTGTCGAGCTGGCCCGCCAGGCAGCCGGCCGCCGCGCTGTCCCACATGTACTTGGTGAAGTCGCAGTTGATCACCACGTAGTTGGCCGAGTTGGGCAGCCCACCCCGGACGTTGTTGACGAAGGTGGACGTCCAGTAGTCCGCGGTGGCGTTGGTTTGTTTGCCCGTGCCATGCACGAAGGCGACGCCGGTGTTTGCGTTGCACACGCCCGAAAGTGCCGCCAAGGCAGCGAAGATTAGATAGCGCACGATCCCTCCCCAGGAATTCGATGCGAAACGTGGTGTCCCCGTCCTTGCGTAACCCCGCCCGGTGGAATCCGGCGCTCCCCTGCGCCGGCGTATGGAGACCCACCCTACGGCCAAATCCGTGATGGTCAACACATTTCGATGCTGCAATGCGGCAGCGTATGGCGCCGCAGGTCCCGCCAGGTACAGCACTGCTTACCCCGTATGGAAATCAGTAGGGTTGTGCTGTCAGAACTCCAGTTCCAGCGCCGCGCACAGGTAATCCACCAGCGGCACGACGCCCTTGAAGCCCGAAACCACGGCCTGGCGCAGGCGTGGGCCCAGCACGACCTCGTCGTCCAGGGCGTAGCCGGCGGTGAAGTCCTTGCGCCGGAGGTCGTCGATGAGCGGATGGTCGGCGGGGAAACCGCGCGGCGCCCGCACCAGGCTGTCGCCCCACATTTCGTAGCGGCGCCGGAAGGCCGCGCTGCGCACGGCCTGCGTCCAGCCAGAGGGATTGTCGACCAGGAACTCGCGGATCCGGCGCTGCACGTCCGGTTCGGGATGCCAGATGCCGCCGCCCAGGAAACTGTTGCCGGGCTGGATATGCAGGTAGAACGACGGCGCCGGCACCTGCTTGCTGCGGGCATGGAAGAAACGTGCGCCGCCCCAGGTCTTGTAGGGCGTCTTGTCGTTGGAAAAGCGGGTGTCGCGATGGATGCGGAACAACGAACCGCCATTGCCGCGCGGGTCGGCGCGGTAGTGCGGGCTGATCGCCAGCAGGTCGGGTTCCAGGTCGCCGATCAGCCGCTGGAACGGGCCTTTGAGGTGGGCCTCGTAGTCCTTGCGGTGGTCTTCGAACCAGGGCCGGTTGTTGTTGCGCGCCAGGGCCCGCAGGAACTTGAAGGTCTTGTCGCTGAAGTAGGTGCTCATGCCAGGGACCGCTGGATGTCGTGGCCCCAGGCGTCCAGGGCGTCGAGCCAGGCCTGCTTCGGGCCCGGCGGGTTGTCGGCACGCAGTCTGGCGATGGCGGCGTAATAGGAAGTGAAGTCGTATTCGCTCAGGCCGTCGCCGCCGCCCAGCCGGGTGCGGCGGTAGAGGTCCCAGCGCTCGCGCTCATCGGCATCGAGGCTGTCGGGCCAGTTGCGCGCGCGGTACCGGAACAGCAGCTCGCCGTAGCGCGGGTCGGTGAACTGCCCGGCCAGCGCAGCCAGGCCGGCAGGGGCCGTGCTGCGTACCTTCGGAAACAGGCGTTTGTCGCCCTCCGCCGGGAAACCGTCGTACAGCGCCGCATCGGCATCGGCGGGTTCACGCGCGGCTTCCACCGCAAAGGCCCGGCGCACGCGTTCGCCCAGGCCCGGGGTGGCGCGCAGGGTGTCGGCATGGGCCAGGCTGGCGGCCCGGTCAATGCCCAGGCGCTCGAAGTCGGTCCCGCGCAGGTGCGCCAGCGGCAGCAGCACCGGGCACTTGTTGGTGTGCACTTCCTTGAGCGGGATGCGGTGTTCGCCCTCGGGCAGGTCGGCTTCGCGTACGAACAGCCGCTCGGCGATGTCCTCGGGCGACATGTCCAGCCAGCGCGTGGGGTCTTCGTCCAGGCTGGCAACGATCACCCGCGACTCGATGCGCGGGTGCCGGGCGATCGGCGCCACCAGCGCCGCGCAGTGCCGGCTGGCCGGGTAGCGCGAGGATATGTGCAGCAGCGGCGTCATGTTGGCCACGTCCAGCAGGCCGCCGACCTGGCGCTTGTTGCGCAGGGAAAACGCGTAGTCCCACAGGCGCGGCTGCGCGGCCTTGAACTTGCGGGCCAGGCCGATCAGCGCGCGCACGTCGCTCAGGGCCTCGTGGGCGTCGCCCTCGCGCACGCCGTTGACCAAGGCCAGGTGTTCGAGCTTGAAGCTGGGCGCGCCGTCCTCGCGTCTGGGCCATTCCAGGCCCTCGGGGCGCAGCGCCTCGGCCAGGCGCAGCACGTCGAGCAGGTCCCAGCGCGAATTGCCGCTGCGCCACTCGCGTTCGTAGGGGTCGTGGAAGTTGCGGTACAGGCCGAAGCGCACGAACTCATCGTCGAAGCGGATCGAGTTGTAGCCCACGGCGCAGGTGCCGGGCTTGGCGAATTCCTCGTGCAGCCGGGCCATGAACTCGGCCTCCCGCAGGCCCTCGGCCAGGGCGTGCTGCGGCGTGATGCCGGTGATCATCGTCGCTTCGGGCGAGGGCAGCAGGTCGTCGGCCGGCTGGCAGAACAGGCTGAGCGGTTCGCCGACGGGATTGAGGTCGGCGTCAGTGCGCTGGGCCGCGAACTGGGCGATGCGCGTGCGCCGCGGGTCGCGGCCGAAGGTTTCTAGGTCGTACCAGAGGAAGCTGGCTGTCATGCCAGGGGAGCCAGCCTTGCCTCCACCGCGGCGTCGGCGGCGACCAGGTCCACCTGGTCCAGTCGCTGCAGGCCCTGCGTGGCCTCGACCAGGATCGCGCGCTGGACCTTGCCGCGTTCAAGCGCCACCGAATAGGGCACCCGGCCGAAACTGACCATCGAATAGCGCGGCACGAAACGTCCGGGATGGCGGTCGGCCAGCGTCACCTCGAGCTGTCGCTGCAGCAGGTAGTCGGCGTCGTCGACGCGGTCGCGCATCTCGATGTAGTTCTCCAGCGCCATCGCCTGGATGGCTTCGGCATTGGGCCGGCGTTCGGCCTCGAAGGCCGCGAAGGCCGCTTCGAAATCCGGCTCGGCGGCCAGGTGGGCATCGAGCGCCACGCAGTCCTCGAAAGCACAGTTCATGCCCTGGCCGTGGAACGGCACCATGGCATGCGCGGCGTCGCCCAGCAAAACGGCCCGGCCGTCCAGCCGCCAGTTCTGCAGGCGCAGCGTGCCCAGGCCGCCGATGGGGTTGTTGGTCCAGTCGGCGTCGAAGTCCGGCACCAGCGGCAGCGCGTCGGCAAAGTCGCGGGCGAAAAAGGCGCGGGCGCTGGCCAGGTCGGGCAGGGTGGCGAAACTGGGGTCGCCTTCGTTGGGCAGGAACAGCGTCACCGTGAAGGTCTTTTCGGTGTTGGGCAGCGCTATGCACATGTAGCCTCCGCGCGGCCAGATGTGCAGGGCATTGGGGTCGATGCGGAAGCCGCCGTCGGCCGCGGGCGGGATTTCCAGTTCCTTGTAGCCGTGGCCCAGCGGTTCGAAGCGCTCGCCCAGGTCCACGTGCGGCGCCATCGCCGCGCGCAGGCCGGAGCCGGCGCCGTCGCAGCCCAGCAGCACGCTGAAGGCCTGGTCGCGACGCTGGCGGTCGTGGTCGTTGACGAAGCTTGCCTGGCGGCTTTCGAAATCGACGCCGTCCAGGCGCTGCGAGAAATGCAGGCGGGCGCCGGCTGCTTCGGCGGCCTCGAGCATGGCCATGTTGAGCCGGCCACGGTGCACCGACCAGATCACTTCGCTGTCGTCGCGGCCATAACGCTGCAGCATGGTGTCGTCACCGAGCGGGTGCACCATGCGGCCGCGCATCATCACCGCCTGGGCCATCACCACGTCCTGAAGCCCGGCCTGGCGCAGGGCATGCAGGCCACGTTCGGCCAGCGCGAGGTTGATCGATCGCCCCCCCTCGTAACCCCGGCGGCGCGGGTCGGGGCGCTTTTCGAACACGTCCACCGACTGCCCGCGGCGGGCCAGCAGGGTCGCCAGCAGCGCGCCGGCAAGGCCGGCACCGACGAGGGTGATCGCCGGGCGCGTGCTCATGCGACGCTGCCGGCTGGGGCCGACCAGGTTTCGACGGCGGCGATGAAGCGGCTGACATCGCCGAACCGGTTGTACAGCGGCACCGGCGAGATGCGGATGACGTCGGGTTCGCGCCAGTCGCCGACGATGCCCTGGGCGACGAGGTAATCGAACAGCGCGCGGCCCTGGTCGCGGCCGCCGCGCACGCGCAGCGACAGCTGGCAACCGCGGCGTTCCGGCTGGGTCGGGGTGACGATTTCCAGCACGTTCGGCAGGCGCGCCAGCACCTGGGCTTCGAGGTAGGCGGTGAGCTTTTCCGACTTGGCACGCAGCGCCGGCAGCCCGGCCCGGGAGAACAGGTCGAGCGACACGCGCAGCGGCGCCAGCGCCAGGATCGGCGGGTTGCTCAGCTGCCAGCCGTCGGCGCCGGGCGTGGGCTGGAATTGCGGGCCCATCCTGAAGCGGCTGGCCTGGTCGTGGCCCCACCAGCCGGCGAAACGTGGCCGGTCGCTGGTGGCGTGGCGCGCGTGCACGAAGGCGCCGGAAACCGCGCCCGGACCGGAGTTCAGATATTTGTAGCTGCACCAGGCGGCGAAGTCGGCGCCGCTGTCGTGCAGGGCCAGCGGCAGGTTGCCGGCCGCGTGCGCCAGGTCGAAGCCGACCACGCAGCCCTTGGCATGCGCCAGTCGGGTGATTTCCTTCAGGTCGAAGGCCTGGCCGGTGCGGTACTGCACGCCCGGCCACATCACCAGGGCGATGCGGTGGCCGTGCTGGTCCAGCGCCGCTTCGATGGCCGCCATCGAAATGGTGCCGTTGGCCTCGTCGGGCTGGACTTCGATGACGTCCGTCGCCGGGTCGAAGCCGTGGAAGCGCACCTGCGAAGCCATCGCGTACTGGTCGGACGGAAAGGCACCGGCTTCCATCAGGATCGCCGGGCGCTGCGCCGTCGGCCGGTAGAAGCTGACCATCAGCAGGTGCAGGTTGGCAGTGAGCGAATTCATCGCCACCACTTCCGAAGGTTCGGCGCCGGCGATGTGGGCCAGGCCGTCGCGCACTTCGTTGTGGTAGGGCATCCACGGATGTTTGCCGTGGAAATGCGCCTCGACGCCCAGCGCCGCCCAGTCGTCGAGCTCCTGCAGCAGGGCCTCGCGCACGCCGCGGGGCTGCAGGCCCAGAGAATTGCCGCAGAAATAGGCCTGTTCGCCGTCGCCGTGGCGGGGGATCAGGAACTGGTCGCGGAAACTGGCCAGCGCATCGTCGGCGTCCAGGCGTTCGGCCGGGATCGTGTGCAGGTCGTTCATTCGAACCTCGAACGTGGCAGGCCCAGCCACTCCAGCGCGGTGCCGTGGTAAAGCCGCGCCTGGTCCGATTCGTTCAGGCCCAGGTTGGCGATGCCGGCGCCGGGCACCTGTTCGCCCAGTGGGAAGGGGTAGTCGGTGCCCAGCATCACCCGCGGCACGCCGACGGTGTCGAGCAGGTAGCGCAGCGCGCGGTCGTCGGCCACCCAGGAATCGAAGTACAGCCGCGGCAGGTAGCTGCGCGGATTGTGCGGGTTGTCGGTGGCCACCAGGTCCGGGCGCATGTTGAAGCCGTGTTCGATGCGGCCGATGGTGTAGGGAAAGCTGCCGCCGCCGTGGGCCAGGCAGACCTTCAGGCGCGGGAAACGCTCGAGCACGCCGCCGAAGATCAGCGCGCAGGCGGCCCGGCTTTGTTCGGCCGGCATGCCCACCAGCCAGGGCATCCAGTACTTGGGCATGGACTCGGTGCCCATCATGTCCCAGGGATGCACCAGGATCGCCGCACCCAGGTCCTGCGCCGCTTCGAAGAAGGGCTGCAGTTCGGCCGCGTCGAGGTTCCAGTCGTTGATGTGCGAACCGATCTGCACGCCCTGCAGGTCCAGCTGGTCCATGCAGCGCTCGAGTTCCTGCACGGCCAGGCGCGGCGACTGCAGTGGCACGGTGCCGATGCCGGCGCAATGCTTGCGGTGGTCGCGGCAGGCTTCGGCCATGTGGTCGTTCAGGGCCTGGTGCAGTTCCAGCGCGTGCTGGGCCTTGGCCCAGTAGCTGAACATCACCGGCACCGTGCTCAGCACCTGCACCTGCACGCCAAAGCGCGCGTAGTCGGCGATGCGCTCGGCCGGGTCCCAGGTCTTGGACCAGATTTCCCGGAAGAACTTGCCGTCCTTGTAGATGCGGGCGCGGCCGTCTTCGTGGTGGATCACCGGAAAGCGGACGTCGCCGTACTTCTCGGCAAGGTTCGGCCAGGTCCGGGGCAGGTAGTGGGCGTGGCTGTCGATCTTTAGCATGGGCGCGATTCTAGCCGCTTTGGCGCCGGGCCCGGTCCGGCGCCGGCCATGGGTTCAGGTTGCAAGCCAGCCGGAAAAGGCCGCGTACAGGGGAATGCCCAGGGCGAGGTTGAAGGGGAAGGTGAGGCCCAGCGCCGCGGTGATGCAGCGGCCGGCGTCGGCCTCGGGCAGCGAGGCGCGCACCGAGGCCGGTGCGGCGATGTAGGAGGCGCTGGCGAGCATGGCGCCAAAAACCGTGGCACCGTCCGGGCCCAGGCCGACCGCGTGCCCGATCGCCACGCCGGCCAGGCCGTGCACGACCGGCAGCACGGTGGCATACACCAGCAGGCGGCCGAAGCCGCGCCCGAGCTGGCGCAACTGGCCGGCGGCCACCAGCCCCATGTCGAGCATGAACAGCATCAGCATGCCCTGGAACAGCTGGAAGTACATCGCATCCACCGCCTGCACGCCGGCCTTGCCGGCGATGGCGCCGATGGCCAGGCCGCCGAGCAGCAGCATCGAGGTCCGTCCGGTCAGGACTTCACGCACCTGTTCCCAGTTCGGTCGCCCGCCGCCGCGCGCCAGGCCGATGCCGACCAGGATGGCCGGGATTTCCAGCGCCACCACCAGCGCGACCAATACCTCGACGGGCTGGCCGCCGGTGCGTTCGACGAACTGTTGGGCGGCGATGAAGGTGACGGCCGAGACCGAACCGTAATGCGCGGCGATCGCACCCGCCTGCAGCGGCACGTCCCGCAGCCAGGCGCGGGCCAGGAAATAGGCGGACGTGGCCGTCGCCAGGCCGGCGAGGATGGTCACGCCAAGCAGCAGCCACAGGTCGTCCGGCGGGTCCTGGCGCAGGGCCACGCCGCCCTTGAGGCCGATGGCCAGCAGCAGGAAGATCGACAGGTAGGCCTGGATGGCCGGCGGAATGTCCAGGTCGCTGCGTATGCTGCGCGCGACCACGCCCAGGGCGAAGGCCAGCACGACCGGTGAAAGCAGGTTGGCCGTGAAAAGATCCAGCTCGAAGGGCATGGCTCAGCCCGCGTCGTACTTGGCAGGGGCCGGGTTGAGGTGCTTGCAGTCCGGGCAGGTGCGGTTTTCGATGGAACCGTAGAAGCGGTCGAAGATGGCCTGGAACTGGGTCTCGATGTTCTCGAGTTCGAAATATTCCGAGAACAGGGGGTGGTTGCACTTTTCGCAGTACCACAGCAGGCCGTCCTTCTCGCCGGCGCGCCGTTTGCGTTCGATCACCAGGCCGACGCCGCCGGCCAAACGCTGCGGCGAATGCGGCACCTTCGGCGGCAGGTAGAAGACTTCGCCGGCCTTGATCGGGATGTCGCGCACCTTGCCGTCTTCCTGGATCTTCAGGACCATCTCGCCTTCGATCTGGTGGAAGAACTCCGGGCCTTCCTCGATGTGGTAGTCGGTGCGCTGGTTGGGCCCGCCGACGATCATCACGATGAAATCGCCATCCACGATGCACTTGTTGCCCACGGGCGGCTTGAGCAGGTGCCGGTGCTCGTCGATCCACTGCTGCAGGTTGAAGGCGTTGCCAATCATCGGTGCGACTCCGGGTAGGCCGCCACGCACTTGAGCTCGATGGCGATCGGCGTGGGCAGGGCGCTGATGCCCAGCGTGGTGCGGCAGGGCGCCTTGTTGATGTCGGGGAAATATTCGGCCCAGACGCCGTTGTAGGCCTGGAAATCCCGGCTCATATCGGTCAGGTAGACGGTGACGTCCACCAGCCACTCCCAGCGGCAGTGGCTGGCCTCGAGCACGGCCCGCACGTTGGCGAAGACCGAATGGCACTGGGTGACGATGTCGTAGTCGATCAGGCGGCCGGCGGCGTTGTAGACGTTGCCGGGGATGGCGTTGCTGCCCGGCGTGCGCGGGCCGATGCCCGACAGGAACAGCAGCTGGCCGACCCGTCGTGCGTGTGGGTAGGCGCCGACCGGGTTGGGCGCGGTGTCGGTGCGGAAGATGTCGCTCATGCTTCGTCCTTGAGACGGCCGCGGATGTGCTTCATGGCCAGGGCATAGGCTTCGGGCAGCTCCTGTTGGTCGTCCACGCCCATGCCCAGTTCGCGCACGCGGCCGTCGAGCAGCGAATAGACCCAGCCGTGCACGCTAAGCTTCTGGCCCCGGGCCCAGGCATCCATGACGATGGTGGTCTCGCAGACGTTGACCACCTGTTCGACCACGTTCAGTTCGCACAGGCGGGCGTGGCGCAGGGATTCGAGGTCGACCTCGGCCAGCAGCGCCTCGTGCTTGCGGGCGACGTCGCCGACATGGCGCAGCCAGTTGTCGGCCAGGCCGACGCGGGTGCCGGTCAGCGCGGCGTGCACGCCGCCGCAGCCGTAATGGCCGACCACCAGGATGTGTTCGACCTTCAGGACGTCCACCGCGAACTGGATGGTGCTCAGGCAGTTGAGGTCGGTATGCACCACCACGTTGGCGATGTTTCGGTGCACGAAGACCTCGCCGGGCATCAGGCCGGTGATCTGGTTGGCGGGCACGCGCGAATCCGAACAGCCGATCCACAGGTACTTGGGCGCCTGCAGTCCGGACAGGCGCTTGAAGAACTGCGGGTCCTCGGCCCGCACCCTCTCGGCCCACTCCTTGTTCTTGTCCAGCAGTTCCTTCAGCGGCATTGCTTCATCCCAGGTCGATGGTGACGTTCTTGGCTTCGGTGAAGAAGCGCATGGCTTCCCAGCCACCTTCGCGACCGATGCCCGACTGCTTGACGCCGCCGAAGGGCGTGCGCAGGTCGCGGTTCATCCAGGTGTTCACCCAGACCACGCCGGCCTCGATGGCCGCAGCCAGGCGATGGGCGCGGCGCAGGTCGGTGGTCCAGATGCTCGCGGACAGGCCGTAGGGCGCCGCGTTGGCCAGGGCCAGGGCTTCTTGATCGGTGTCGAAAGGCTGCAGGGTGAGCACCGGTCCGAAGATTTCTTCGGTATTGGTGCGGCAGGCGGGCCCCAGGCCTTCGATGAGGGTCGGCGCGATGAACCAGCCGTCGGCGCAGCGACCTTCCGGCCTTACCGGCTCGCCGCCGCAAAGAACACGGCCGCCTTCGGCGCGGGCCAGTTGAATGCAGCCCATCACCTTGTCGAAGTGCGCCTTCGACACCACCGGGCCGACCTGGGTGGCGGCGTCTGCGGGATCGCCGACCACCATGGCCCGCGCCCGCGTCACCAGTTCGTCGCGAAAGCCGTCGTAGATGCTGCGTTCGACCAGCAGGCGCGAACCGCACAGGCAGATCTGCCCGGAATTGAGGAAGGCCGAACGCTGCACGGTGTCGAGCAGCTTTTCCCGCGGCGCATCGGCGAAGACCAGGGTCGGGTTCTTGCCGCCCAGTTCCAGCGACACCTTCTTGAGCGAGCGCGCACAGCCTTCGGCGATGTGGGTGCCGACCGCGGTGCTGCCGGTGAAGCTGACGGCCTTGACGTCCGGGTGGTCCACCAGCGCCTGGCCGACCTCGGCGCCGCGGCCCTGCACGATGTTGAGCACGCCGGCGGGGAAGCCGATGTCGCGGGCCAGTTCGCCCAGCATCCAGGCGGTGACCGGGGTCACTTCCGACGGCTTGCCGACCACGCAGTTGCCCGCGGCCAGGGCCGGGGCGAACTTCCAGGTGAACAGGTACAGCGGCAGGTTCCAGGGGCTGATGCAGGCCACCACGCCCAGCGGCTGGCGCAGGGTGTAGTTGACCACGCCCGGGCCGGCGTGGGATTCGCTGGCGAACTGGGTGGCGGCGGCGGCGAAGAAGCGCAGGTTGCTGGCCGCGCGCGGGATGTCGAGGCTGCGCGCCAGCGCCAGCGGCTTGCCAACGTCGCGGGACTCGGCGGCGGCGAAATCCTCGAGCCGGGCTTCCAGTGCATCGGCCAGGCGGTTCATCCAGGCGGCGCGTTCGGCCGCGGGCAGCGCCGACCAGGCCGGGAAGGCCTCGCGGGCGGCCGCCACGGCGGCGTCCACGTCGTGCGCGGTGCCGGCGGGGCAGTGGGCGTAAACGCCGCCGGTGGCCGGGTCGAATACCTCCAGCCAGCCGCCGTCGGAGGCGGACCGGGCGTCACCGCCGATCAGGTGGCTCAGTCGCAGGCTCATGCGTGCAAGCTTACCCGGCCGCGTCGCCGTACGGACAGGTCAGGAGCCTAGGCCTGGCAGTGGCGGCACCAGTACAGGCGACGGCCGCCCAACTCCTGGCGAACGACCACGTCGCCACAGCGCGGGCAGGGCTCGCCTTCGCGATCGAAGACCTGGAAGCGGAAGCCCGTCGGGGTGTCGGTGAGGTAGTCGCTTTTCATGCCCGAGGCCGCTTCGATGCCGCGGGTGCGGTAGCTGGCGCGCGGCACGTCGAGCAGGGCCCGGGCCAGGCGCTTGCGTTCGGGCGCGCTGAGTTCGCCGGGCCGGCGTTCGGGCGCGATGCCGGCCGTGAACAGCACTTCCGAGCGCAGGTAGTTGCCCATGCCGGCCAGGAAGCCCTGGTCGAGCAACAAGGCCACCAGCGAACGACCGGCGAAACGCGGGTCCTGCAGGCGTTTGCCGACGGTGGCGGCGGTCAGCGAAGCGTCGAGCACGTCCGGGCCCAGCTTGGCCAGGAAGGGATGTCGGGGCAGGTCGGCGGTTTTCCACATGGCCACGTCGGACGCGGAATAAAGCAGGATCGCGCGCTCGTCCGTTTCCAGGGCCACCCGCAGCGACCGCGCGCCTTCGGCCGGGCGTTCGCCGGCGGCGGCGACTTTCCAGACGCCGTAGAGCTGGTTGTGCGAATACAGGCTCAGGCCATGGTCGAAATGGGTCAGCAGGGCCTTGCCGTGCGGCTCGATCGCGGTGATCGTGCGGCCCACCAGGGTCTTGTGGTGGCGCTTGAGCTCGGGGAAGTGGAACCAGGCCGCGGCCAGGGGGCGGCCAACCACGGCTTCGGCGAGGCGGTCGGCGGCGCGGCGGATTTCGGGACCTTCAGGCATGCCGCCAGCCTGGCCTCAGGCGCGTGCAGGCAGCGTCGTGGCTTCGGCGCGCACCGGCGGCACCTGCTGCGGGTCGTGGTATTCGAAACCCAGCAGGCCTTCCTGGACGCGGGCGACGCGGGCGCCGACCAGCACGGCCGGTCCCGGTTCATCGAAAAACACCAGCTGCACGACCTCGGCCACCTGCAGGGGGCAGCCCTCGGGCCGGAACAGGCCGCAGCCGCCTTCCGAGAGGTCGACGACCTCGCCCAGCCAGGCTTCGTCGTCGCGCACCACCATGACCCGCGCGGCGTAGGGGACCCGCGGATTGAAGCGATGGTCGTTCATCGGGCCCGCCTCACAGCGATTTCGTACGCCCGCCGTCGACCGGCAGGTTGATGCCATTGACGTAGCCAGCCGCCGGCGAGGCAAGGAAGGCGATGGCGGCGGCGACCTCGGCCGGTTCGGCGAAGCGCCCCGCCGGCACGGTGGCCAGCATGCCGCTGGCGATGTCCTGTTCGGACTTGCCGGTGGCGCGGGCGCGCTCGGCGAGGATCTGGCCAAGCCGCTGCGTGCGTGTGTAGCCGGGCAGTACGTTGTTGACCGTGATGCCGAAGGAGCCGAGTTCGCTGGCCAGGGTCTTGGCCCAGCTGGCCACCGCGCCGCGGATGGTGTTGGACACCCCGAGGTTGGCGATCGGTTCCTTCACCGAGGTCGAAATGACGTTGACGACGCGGCCCCAGCCGGCGGCCTTCATGCCGGGCAGCACGGCCTGCACCAGTACCTGGCCGGCCACCAGGTGCTGGCGGAAGACGTCCAGGTAGGCCTGCGGGTCGGCGGCGTGGGCCGGGCCGCCCGGCGGGCCGGCGGTGTTGTTGACCAGCACGTGCACCGGCCGGGTTTGGCACAGCGCGGCGACCTGCGCACCCAGGGCCTCGGTGTCACCGGCGTCGGCGGCCACGAAGCCGTGGCGCTGCGACTCATGCACGCGCGGGAGGGCGGCGGCGACTTCCGAAAGCCGGCCCGGCCGGCGCGCCAGCACCGTCACGTCGGCGCCGAGTTCGGCCAGGGCGGTGGCGGCCGCCAGGCCGATTCCTTCCGAGCCCCCACATATCAGGGCATGTCGCCCGGCCAGGTCCGTTTGCATCGGTGCTGCTCCTTGTCCGGATTGCCTTTGCCCGCTACCAGTCTTGCCCCGACAGCGGATTTTTCATCGGCTGCATCATGCGCTCGCGCAGTTCGTCGTCGCTTTCGGCCCGGGGCGGTTCGATTTCTTCCAGGTCCAGGCCCCAGGCCTCGGCATCCTCCTCGTCCATGCCGGCAAATTCGCGGAATTCGGCGTCCATCAACATGGATCGGGCGACGTCCTCGCTTTCATAGATATTGATGCGGCCGTCGCAGTCGAACACCTCGGCGACGCCGCTTTCGAGCACGCGCAGCCGGGACCAGACCAGCATGCGGGGCAGGGCGGCCAGCCACCACTGGTCGTTGTCGCGGTTGCTTTCATCGTTCATCGGGTCATCCTTATTGCAGGGCGATCAGCAGCAGGACGCCGACGCTGCCGACCAGGGCCAGCCAGCCGCTGCCGGCGGCGATGCCGCCGAAGAAGTTCAGGGACGGGTCGGCGTGCACGCGGTGTTTCCAGCGCATCAGCCACCAGCTGTAGCCCCAGCCGCCGTCCTGCGTGTCGGGCGCGAAGGCGTAGGCCTTGTCCAGCTGCTGCCGGTAGGCCAGCACGCGGAAGCCGAAATGCGCCGGCGCCGCGGATCCGGCCAGGCCCAGCATCAGGAAGATCAGCAGCGAACCGGCGCCCGTCTGCATCGTCAGAAGGTCGCCAGGCCCGGCGCGCGCGGGTAGGGGATGGCATCGCGGATGTTGGCCAGGCCGCAGGTGTAGACCACCAGGCGTTCGAAGCCCAGGCCGAAGCCGGCGTGCGGCACGCTGCCGTAGCGGCGGAAGTCGCGGTACCAGCCGTAGTGGTCGCCGTCGAGGCCGAACTGGGCCATGCGCTTGTCCAGCACGTCCAGGCGTTCCTCGCGCTGGCTGCCGCCGATGATCTCGCCGATGCCGGGCGCCAGCACG
The DNA here is from genome assembly GCF_014643775.1 of Arenimonas soli. GTDB lineage: Bacteria > Pseudomonadota > Gammaproteobacteria > Xanthomonadales > Xanthomonadaceae > Arenimonas > Arenimonas soli. The sequence goes on along the minus strand of NZ_BMKC01000001.1, from coordinate 1,369,571 downwards.
TCCATGGCCGCGACGGTCTTGCCGTCGTCGTTCAGGCGCATGTAGAAGGCCTTGATCTGCTCGGGGTAGTTCATCACCACCACCGGCCGGCCCACGTGCACCTCGGTGAGCCAGCGTTCGTGTTCGGTCTGCAGGTCCAGGCCCCATTCGACCGGATAGTCGAACTTGTGGCCCGAGTCCCGCAGCAGCTTCACGGCCTCGGTGTAGTCGATGCGCTCGAAGGGCGAGTCGATGAAGTTCTCCAGCCGGGTGACGGCGTCCTTCTGTACGCGTTCGGCGATGAAGGCCATGTCGTCGGCGCGTTCGGCCAGCACCGCTTCGAACAGATACTTCAGGAAGGCTTCGGCGAGGTCTGCGTTGGCCACCAGGTCGGCGAAGGCGATTTCCGGCTCGATCATCCAGAACTCGGCCAGGTGCCGGGTGGTGTGGCTGTTTTCGGCGCGGAAGGTCGGTCCGAAGGTGTAGACCTTGCTAAGCGCCAGGCAGTAGGCCTCGACGTTGAGCTGGCCCGACACGGTGAGGAAGGTTTCCTTGCCGAAGAAGTCCTTGGAGAAGTCCACGTCGCCCTTGCCGTCGCGTGGCAGGTTGGCCATGTCCAGGGTGGAGACGCGGAACATCTGGCCGGCGCCCTCGGCGTCGGAGGTGGTGATGATCGGCGTGCTGATCCAGTAGAAGCCCTGTTCGTGGAAGAAGCGGTGCACCGCCTGCGCCAGGCAGTGCCGGATGCGGGTGACCGCGCCGAACAGGTTGGTGCGCGGGCGCAGGTGGGCGACCTCGCGCAGGAATTCCAGCGAATGCGCCTTGGGCTGGATGGGGTAGGTTTCCGGGTCTTCGACCCAGCCGACCACTTCGATCGTGCTGGCCTGGATTTCGAAGCCCTGGCCCTGGCCCTGGGACGGCACCAGGGTGCCGGTGGCCACCACGGAGCAGCCCGCGCTCAGGCGGCGGACCTCGTCCTCGTAGTTGCCCAGCGTGGCCGGCGCCACCACCTGGATGGGCGCGAAGCAGGAACCGTCGCTGACATTGACGAAACTCAGCCCCGCCTTGGAGTCGCGCCGGGTGCGAACCCAGCCGCGGACCGTGACTTCCCCGCCCGGGGCGACTTCGCCGCCGAGCGCCTGCTGGACGCTGACCACTGCCATGCCTTGATTCCCTGCCCGTCCGGGCCCATCTGGTTAAGAGCGCAAGGATACCCGCAGGCGCGCCCCGGCGCAGCGGCGTTATACTTCGCACTGCCTCGCCCCCGACTAAGCACGGACCCCGCCATGGCCATCACGCTGACCCCCGCCGCCGCCGACCGCATCCGCAAGTTCCAGGCCCAGACGCCTGGCACGCTGGGCCTGCGCTTCGGCGTCCGCAAATCCGGCTGCACCGGTTTCGCCTACGTAGTGGACATGGCCCAGGCGGCGGCTCCCGACGATACGGTCTTTGAAACCGACGGCGTGGCGGTCTATGTCGACGCCCACAGCCTGCCCCAGGTGGACGGCACCGAGATCGACTTCGTCAGCCAGGGCCTGAACCAGCAGTTCGTGTTCCGCAATCCCAACGTCGAAGATGCCTGCGGCTGCGGCGAATCCTTCAGCACCAAGGCCGACCGCGCCGCCTGAGCCCCGTCCGGCGGGGCCGGGCCGCGCTATGTGCGCGAACGCACCGAAGCAGGTGCCACGACTGGCTAGATTGCTCCCAGGTCATCCACTGGGAGTTCGCCATGAGCGTCGCAATGATTCTTCTGATCCTGCTTGTCCTCGTGCTCCTGGGCACCTTCCCGACGTGGCCGCATAGCCGCAACTGGGGCTACGGCCCGAGCGGCGTGGTCGGCATCATCCTCGTGATCCTGCTCGTGCTGTGGATGCTCGGGAAGATCTGACCGGAGTTCGGGCGGGAAAGCGCCTCTCTCCGCTTTCCCCGACAGGCCCCGCCCGGTCACGGACGGAAAGGGCGGGGCCGCCCCGAGGCGCGCGCGTTGCCAGCGAGGTCCAGCATGGACGATCACTCCGATTCACCCAGGATTTCCGCCCAGGCCAGCGACGGCGGCTTTCGACCGCGCAGCGCGGTCGGCGGATTCCTGCTGTCCCTCAAGTCGCTGCTGTGGCCGCTGGAAGCCGGCTCCGCGCCGGTTCCGCAACGGGCGCCGGATGAGCCTCCGGCAAGATCCCTGCGTCAGCTTCGGGCCATGCCCAAGGCGCCCGGCACCGATCGCCCGGTGCCCCTGGCTTCCCCGTCCGGGGAGGACCCGCATCCGCTGCGCCGGGTCGCCGGTTCGGCCGGGCGCTGGAAGAAGCGCCTGGCCGAGGCCAGGGAAACCTGGCCGCGGGCGACGGTGGCCGAACTCATCGCCACCGATGGCCACGCAAGGCGGCTGGCCGGCCTTATCCAGGAACGTTATGGGCTGGCCCCGGAAGCCGCCGAACAGCAGGTAACCCGATTCCTCGGCGCCCACGATGGGCGCCCCCCGCCGAACCAGGAGCAAGCCCCATGATCCGTCCGCTGATTCCGCTCGCCCTCGCCATCACCCTGGCCCTGCTTGCCGGCTGCCAGGAAAGCGCATCCGAAACCTCGCGTGACGTCGCCGAGGCCCGCGTCGAGGCGGCCGAGTCCAACGACGACGCCCGCGAAGACGCCGCCCGGGACATGTCCGATGCCGGCAGCGAGCTGGCCGAGGCCCGCCAGGACTACCGCGAGGCCGAAGGCGACGCCCACGAGGACCTCAATGAATCGGAGTCCGAGGCCATGGTGGCCGCCGCCCATGCCCGCTACGACGTCATGCACACCGCCGCCCAGGGTCGCCACAAGGTCGCCATGGAACGCTGCGACGGCATGCGCCGCGGCGAAGAGCGCGACGCCTGCGAAACCGAAGCCGACGGCGTGCTGGCCGTCAGCGAGTCCGAGGCCGAGCAGGCCCGTGACCAGGCCCTGCTGGCCGCTTCGCGTAACCGCTAGGCCGGTAAATTCCTTTGTGGGTCAGCGCCTTGCGGCCGCCGGGCGAGTTCTGGCATAATGCGCGGCTCCCCATTCCGGGGAGACCTTGCTCCACGGCGGATGGCCATCCATCCCGGCCGGGGGCTGCCAGGCCGAATCCTCGGCCGCATCCACAAGGAAACAACAATGCGCCATTACGAAGTCGTCTTCATGGTCCATCCGGACCAGAGCGAGCAGGTGCCGGCCATGATCGAGCGCTACAAGTCGCTGATCGAGGGCGGTGAAGGCAAGATCCACCGTCTTGAAGACTGGGGTCGCCGCCAGCTCGCCTACGCCATCGACAACCTGGTCAAGGCCCACTACGTGCTGATGAACATCGAAGTCGGCAAGAACGAGCTGACCGAGCTGGTCGACGGTTTCCGCTTCAACGATGCGGTGCTGCGCCACATGATCATCGCCCGCGACGAAGCCGTCACCGAGCAGTCCCTGATCATGAAGAGCAAGGACGAGAAGACCGAGCGCCGCCCGCGCCGTGAGGACGAAGAGTCCGGCATCGGCAGCAGCGACAACGACAACCGCAATTCCAACGCCGACGCGGCCTGAGCCAGGAGAAACCCATGAGCAAGTTCTTCCGCCGCCGCAAGTTCTGCAAGTTCACCGCCGAAGGTGTCAAGGAGATCGACTACAAGGATCTCAACACCCTGCGCCAGTACCTGACCGAGAACGGCAAGATCGTTCCCAGCCGCATCACCGGCACCAAGGCCAAGTACCAGCGCCAGCTGCAGACGGCGATCAAGCGCGCCCGCGAGCTGGCCCTGATCCCGTACACCGACAACCACCAGAACTGATCCTGACGGACAGCCTTAGTTGCGGGGCCGCGTGCCCCGCTAACGTTACGGAGTTAAAAAAATGGAACTGATCCTCCTGCAGAAGGTCGTCAACCTCGGCGGCCTGGGCGACAAGGTCAAGGTCAAGCCGGGTTTCGGCCGCAACTACCTGATCCCCTACGGCAAGGCCGTGCCGGCGACCGCCGACAACGTGGCCGCGTTCGAAGCCAAGCGCGCCGAGTACGAAGCCAAGGCCAACGCCCAGCTGGCTGACGCCGAAGCCCGCAAGGCCAAGCTCGAGGGCGCGACGGTGACCATCGCCGCCAACGCCTCGACCGAAGGCAAGCTGTTCGGTTCGGTCGGCCCGCGCGAAATCGCCGAGGCCTTCACCGCTGCCGGCTTCCCGCTGGAAAAGAACGAAGTGGTGCTGGGCGAAGGCCCGCTGCGCCGCACCGGCGAGTTCGACATCGAAGTGCGCATGCACGCCGACGTCGGCACCACCGTCAAGGTGGTCGTCGAAGCCGAAGCCTGAGTCCGGGCTGCAAGCAATTCGCAACGGGCGCCTTCGGGCGCCCGTTGTCTTTCCGGGCCCCGGATTTGCCCCCGACCTTGCAGGAGCGCCTCCTGGCGCGAATCTTTTGCCTTGGCCTTCGGCCAAGTGTCGCCCCCGCTTGTTTCGCGGGTGGAGGCAGCGTGCATTCGCCCTGACCGCGACCGTGAACGCATTGCAGGGGGCTTCTCGTCGACATCCATGTCTCCGACGGTCGGCCAGGGCGAACGCACGCTACCTCCTTGAATGGACATCGGGGCCGCCAGGAGATCAAGCCCGAAAGCGGCGGAACTGAATCCACTGATACAGGCGACCGGGCAGTCTCGGCTGGTGAGACAGCCGGGGAGTATTGAGATTCCCACCGGTTATGCACAGGGTTATGCCTAACGCTCCCGGGGCCGGGGCCTTAGGATGACCGACCGGGCTCCAGAGGGCCCCGCCACGTCGCATCCAATAACAAGGCGAACATGTCCGCACGTCCCGAATCCTTCCGCACCGACGCCAAGATCGACGCCCTGCGCCTCCCGCCCCAGTCGGTCGAGGCCGAACAGGCCGTGCTGGGCGGGCTCATGCTCGCCCCCGACTCGCTCGACCGCGTCGGCGACTTCCTCACCGAACACGATTTCTACCGGCGCGACCACCGGCTCATCTACCGCGCCATCCGCGAGCTGAGCGAAAAGAACAAACCCTTCGACGCCGTCACCCTGGGCGAGTGGTTCGAATCGAACTCGCTGAGCGAGCAGATCGGCGGCACCGGTTACCTGATCGAACTGGCCAGCACCACGCCCTCGGCGGCCAACATCCGTGCCTACGCCGAGATCGTGCGCGAGAAGGCCGTGCTGCGGCAGCTGATCGAGGCCGGCACCGAGATCGTCAACGACGGTTTCCAGCCCGAAGGCCGCGACAGCCAGGAAGTGCTGTCGGCCGCCGAGATGCGGGTGTTCAAGATCGCCGAGCAGGGCCGCCGCGGCCGCGCCGATTTCGTCAGCCTGCGCGACGCCATGAAGGACGCCTTCCAGGTCCTGCAGGAACGCTACGAAAACCAGGGCAACGTCACCGGCCTGCCCACCGGCTTCGCCGACCTCGATGAACTCACCGCCGGCCTGCAGCCTTCCGACCTGATCATCCTGGCGGCGCGTCCGGCGATGGGCAAGACCACGTTGGCGCTCAACATCGCCGAATTCGCCGCGCTCAAGACCAAGAAGGCGGTGGCGGTGTATTCGATGGAAATGTCGTCCTCGCAGCTGGCCTTCCGCCTGATTTCCTCGATCGGCCGCATCAACGCCACCCGGCTGCGCACCGGCCAGCTCGAGGACGAGGACTGGTCGCGGGTGAACATGGCCATCAAGATGCTGTCGGAGGTGAAGGTCTTCATCGACGACACCCCGGCGCTGTCGCCCGACGTGCTGCGCTCCAAGGCCCGCCGCATCAAGCGCGAACACGACCTGGGCCTGATCGTCGTCGACTACCTGCAGCTGATGCAGGTGCCGGGCACCGGCGAGAACCGCACCAACGAGATCTCCGAGATCTCGCGCTCGCTCAAGGCCCTGGCCAAGGAACTGAACGTGCCGGTGGTGGCCCTGTCCCAGCTCAACCGCGGCCTGGAATCGCGCACCGACAAGCGTCCGGTCATGGCCGACCTGCGTGAATCAGGCGCCATCGAGCAGGACGCCGACATCATCATGTTCATCTACCGCGACGAGTACTACCACAAGGACTCGGGCGACAAGGGCCTGGCCGAGGTCATCATCGCCAAGCAGCGTTCCGGCCCCACCGGCACCATCAAGCTCAAGTTCTTCGGCGAATACACCCGCTTCGACAACCTGGCCCGGGACGGCGTCGGCAGCTTCGAATAAGCCGGCGCCGGGCTAGAATCCCGGCATGGACCCCGCCACCCACCGCGACGACATCTTCGGCCAGCGGCCCACGCGCATCCGCGTGGACCTGGACGCGATCTCGCACAACCTGCGCGCCCTGGCCGCCCACGCCGGCGTGCCGGTCATGCCCATCATCAAGGCCAATGCCTACGGACATGGCCTGGCCCGCGTGGGACTGCACCTGCAGGCACAGGGGGCCGGGCAGCTGGGCGTGGCCTTCCTGGAGGAGGGTATCGCGCTGCGGCGCGCGGGGGTACGGCTGCCGATCCTGGTGATGGGCGGCATCTTCGGCCACCAGGCGGCCGAGGTGATCGCCAACGACCTGGAGGTCACGGTATCGTCGATCGACAAGCTGCGCCAGGTCGAGGCCGCGGCCGGGTCGCTGGGCCGGCGCGCCACGGTGCACCTGAAGATCGACACCGGCATGGAACGCATCGGCGTGCACAGCTACCACGCCGGGCCCTTCATCGAAGCGGCACTGGCCTCGCGCTGGTGCGACATCAAGGGCATCTATTCGCACCTGGCCTGCGCCGACGACCCGGACTCGCCGGTGACGGCGCGCCAGCTTGAACGTTTCCTCGACGCCTGCGCCCACTTCGAACGGGTCGGCGCGCCGATGCCGCTGCGCCACCTGGCCAACTCCGGCGGGGTGCTGCATTTCCCGGGAACCCACCTGGACATGGTCCGGCCCGGCATCGCGCTGTTCGGCGTGCTGCCCGACGCCGCCTCCCGGCCCACGGTGGAGCTGCGGCCGGCGATGTCGCTGCTGTCCCAGGTCGTGTACTTCAAGGTGGTGCCGGCCGGCGACCCGGTCAGCTACGGCGCCACCTGGGCGCCGGCGACCGACACCCGCGTGGTGACGGTGCCGATCGGTTACGGCGACGGTTTCCCGCGGGCGTTGTCCTCGCGCGGGCAGGTGCTGGTGCGCGGCCAGCGCCATGCCATCGTCGGGCGCATCTGCATGGACCAGTTCATGGTCGACATCGGCCCCGACGGCACCGCCTACAACGAAGACGAGGTCGTGCTTATCGGTCGCCAGGGCGACCAGGCCATCCGCTGCGAAGACGTGGCCCTGGCCGCTGGCACGATCCCCTACGAAATCCTGGTCGGTCTCAACGGCCGCATCCCGCGCGAATACCGCGGCGGCTGAGCGGCCTTGCCGCCGCCTGCACGGCGACGGCCCGACACTGCGCGCATGTCAGAACCCCTGCGCCACCTGGTGCTGGTCCTGGGCGACCAGCTCGACCGCGATTCCGCGGTCTTCGATGACTTCGACCCGGCAACGGACGCGGTGTGGATGGCCGAAGTCCACCACGAAGCCACCCAGGTCTGGTCGGGCAAGCCGCGCATCGCGCTGTTCCTGGCCGCGATGCGGCGCCTGCGCGATCAACTGCGTGGACGCGGCTGGACCGTGCACTACCGCGCCCTGGGCGAGCATGACGCCGCCAGCCTCGACGAGGCGTTGGCGGCCGACCTGACCCGCCTGCGGCCGCGCAAGCTGGTGGCCGTGCGCCCCGGGGAATGGCGCCTGGCGCAGTCGCTGCCGGCGGTGTGCAAGGCCGCGGGCATCCCCTGGGTCGAGGTGCCCGACCGCCACTTCTACTGCGACGGCGACGACTTCGCGGACTGGGCCAGGGGTCGGCGTGAGTACCGCATGGAACATTTCTACCGCTGGCTGCGGCGGCGCGAGGGCGTGCTGCTCGACGACGGCGAACCGGCCGGCGGCCGCTGGAACTTCGACGCCGCCAACCGCGGCCGCTTCGACCGCCGCGGTCCCGGCTGGCTGCCGGCGCCGCGGTCCTTCGCGCCGGACCCGCAAACCCGCGAGGTGCTGGCCCTGGTCGAAGCCCGCTTCACGGGGCATCCCGGCAGGCTCGATGGCTTCGACTGGCCGCTGGACCCGGCCCAAGCCCGGGAAGCGCTGGATGATTTCATCGCCCACCGGCTGCCGCTGTTCGGGCGCTACCAGGACGCGATGTGGGCCGGCGAACCCTGGCTCTACCATTCGCGGCTGTCGGCGGCGATGAACCTCAAGCTGATCGGGCCGCGCGAGGTCGTCGCGGCGGTGGAAGCCGCCTGGCGCGAGGGGCAGGTGCCGATCGAAGCCGCCGAAGGCTTCATCCGGCAGGTGCTGGGCTGGCGCGAATTCGTGCGCGGCGTGTACTGGCTGCGCATGCCGCATTTCCTGGACCAGAACACGCTGGGCGCCGACCAGCCACTGCCGGCCTTCTACTGGACCGGCGAAACCGACATGGCCTGCCTGCGCGATGCGCTGCGGCATACGCTGGACCTGGGTTACGGCCACCACATCGAACGCCTGATGGTGCTGGGCCTGTTCGCGCTGCTGCTGGGCGTGCGGCCGCGGGAGCTGCACGCCTGGTTCCTGGCCGTCTACGTGGACGCCGTGGAATGGGTGGAACTGCCCAACGTACTGGGCATGGCGCTGTACGCCGACGGCGGCCGCATGGTCAGCAAGCCGTATGCGGCGTCGGGCAAATACATCCAGCGCATGTCCAACCACTGCACTGGCTGCCGCTTCCGCCCGGACGAAGCCACGGGCGAATCGGCCTGTCCGTTCACCACGCTGTACTGGGATTTCCTGGTCCGCCACCGCGAACGTTTTGAACGGCACCCGCGCACGGCCCTGCAGTGGTCGCACCTGGGGCGTCGCCCGGCGGGCGAGCTTGACGCCGTGCAGGCGCAGGCGGCCGGAATCCGGGCCCGCCTGGCCGCCGGTTCACGGCCGCAACACGGGGGCGAGGGCTAGGCTTCGGGCTGGTCAATGACGCGGAACCCACCATGCCCACCTGCCTGATCACCGGCGCCACCGGCGGCGTCGCCACCGCCCTGGCCAGCCGCCTGCGCGAGGCCGGCTGGCGGCTGGCGCTGGTGACGCGCCAGCCCGACAAGCTGTCGTCCGACCCGGCCGATCTTGTCATCGAAGCCGACGTGTCCACCGCCGCCGGCGCCGACCATGCGCTGTCGGCCGCCGAAGGCGCCTTCGGCGCACCGCCCACGGCCCTGGCGCACTGCGCCGGCGCGGTGGTGCTGGGGTCGCTGCCGCGCACCACCGAGGCGATGTACCGCGACTGCCTGGCCGCCAACCTCGACAGCGCGTTTTTCGTCGCCCAGGCCTACGCGCCGCGCGTGCAGAAGGCGGGGCAGGGCGGCAGCCTGCTGTTCTTCAGCTCCGTGGCCGCCGGCATGGGCGTGGCCAACCACGCCGCGATCGCGGCCGCCAAGGGCGGCGTCGAGGGCCTGGTGCGCGCCCTGGCGGCGGACTATTCCGCCGCCGGCCTGCGCATCAATGCCATCGCCCCGGGCCTGCTGCGCACGCCGGCCACCGCCCGCCTGCTGTCCAGCGACGCCTCGAGCAAGGCCATCCGCGCCCAGTATCCGCTGGGCCGGCATGGCGAAGCCGAGGACGCGGCGGCGCTGGGCGCCTTCCTGCTCTCGGACGAGGCCGGCTGGGTCACCGGCCAGGTGATCGCCCTGGACGGCGGCTTCCAGGCCGTGCGACCGATGGTGCGGGCGGGCTGAGCGGGCATGTCCAACGCGATCGTCTGGTTCCGTCGCGACCTGCGCCTGGCCGACAACCCGGCCCTGCAGGCGGCGCTGGATGCGGGCCACGTGCCGGTGCCGGTCTACATCCATGCGCCCGAAGAAGAAGCGCCCTGGGCACCCGGCGCCGCCAGCCGCGCCTGGCTGCATCGTTCGCTGCAGGCGCTCGACGCCGACCTGCGTGCGCGCGGTTCGCGCCTGGTGGTCCGCCGCGGCGACAGCCTGGCCGAACTGGAAAAGCTGATCAGTGAAACCCGCGCCGAAGCCCTGCACTGGAACCGCCTGTACGAACCGGCCAGCATCGCCCGCGACACCCGCATCAAGCAGGGCCTGAAATCACGCGGCCTGGAAGTGCAGAGCCACAACGCCGCGCTGCTGGTCGAACCCTGGACGGTGCAGACCGGGCAGGGCGGCCCCTACCGCGTGTTCACCCCGTTCTGGAAGAACGCCCGGCAGGTGCTCGAATCGGTGCGCGCCGCGCCGCCACCCGAGCGCCTGCCCGACCCCCCGGCCACGCTGGCCGGCCTGGACCTGAAGGACCTGGCGCTGTCGCCGCCGGCCCACGAGCCGGCCTGGGACGCCGGCTTCTGGAAGCATTGGACGCCCGGGGAATCCGGGGCGCTGGAGCTGCTGGACGTCTTCCTGGACGGCGCCCTGCACGGGTACAGGCGCCAGCGCGACATGCCGGGCCGGGTCGGCACCTCGCGGCTGTCGCCGCACCTGCACTTCGGCGAAATTTCGCCGCGGACCCTCGTGGCCGCCCTGCAGGCCGGCGACTGGCCGGCGGCGATCCGGCCCGATCTGGACCACTATCTGTCCGAACTGGGCTGGCGCGAATTCAGCCACCACCTCATTTTCCATTTCCCTGACACGCCCACGGACAACCTCAACCCGAAGTTCGGGGACTTTCCCTGGGCCGACCCCGACCCGGCGCTGCTGCAGGCCTGGCAGCAGGGCCGCACCGGCGTGCCGATGGTGGACGCGGGCATGCGCGAGCTCTGGGCCACCGGCTGGATGCACAACCGCGTGCGCATGGTGGTGGCGAGCTTCCTGACCAAGAACCTGCGGATGCACTGGCGCCACGGCGCCGACTGGTTCTGGGACACCCTGGTCGACGCCGACCTGGCCAACAACACCCAGGGCTGGCAGTGGACCGCCGGCACCGGCGCCGATGCCGCGCCGTACTTCCGCATCTTCAGTCCGGTGTCGCAGACCCAGCGTTTCGACGCCGAAGGCGCCTACCTGCGACGCTGGCTGCCGGAGCTGGCGAAGCTGCCCGATGCGGCGCTGGCGGCGCCCTGGGAACAGCCCGGCCTGATGCGCGAGAAGGCCCCCGATTACCCGCGCCAGCCGGTGGTGGACCTGCGCGCGAGCCGCGAAGCCGCGCTGGCCGCCTACGCGTCCGTGCGCGCCGACGGCCCGGCCCGGCGTTGACGCCCTGGCGCCGCGGCCGGCATCCTGCCCGGAACCGGGGAGGAAACATGGCCGTGGCGCGCAGCAAGGGTAAGAAGACGCCGATGTCCCGGGTGGACACCGCCTGGCTGCGCATGGAGCGCGCCACCAACCTGATGATGATCACCGGCGTGATGATGTTCGAGTCCCACCTCGACATCCGCACCCTGCGCAAGGTGATCGAGACCAAGTTCCTGGCCTACCCGCGCTTCCGGCAAAAAGCCGTGGACGGGCCCACGGGCGCGTTCTGGCAGGACGACACCGATTTCGACCTCGACTGGCACATCCGGCTGACCGCGCTGCCCGGCAAGGGCGGCAAGCGCGAACTCGAGCGCCTGACCAGCCAGCTGGCCTCGACGCCGCTCGACAAGTCCAAGCCGCTCTGGCAGTTCCATCTGGTCGAACGCTACGACGGCGGTTCGGCGCTGATCTCGCGCATCCACCACTGTTACGCCGATGGCATCGCCCTGGTGCAGGTGCTGTTGTCGCTGACCGAAATGGGCGAGGACGACAAGCGCAAGAAGTCGCTGGCCCGGCGCTGGCTGAAGAAGGAAGAACACGCCCCCGTGGCCAAGCGCGTGGGCGCCATCGACCGCTACGTACAGCTGGGCAACAAGATGCTCGAGAAGGGCATGGATTTTTATCGCGACCCGTCGCTGGCCGCGGTGCTGGCCAGCGAAGGCGTGGACATCGCCCGGGAAATCGGCCTGGCGCTGTCGCTTTCCGACGACCCCGACACCGTGCTCAAGGGCCGCCTGGGCGTCAGCAAGCGCGTCGCCTGGGCCGAACCGCTGGCGCTGGAGGAAGTGAAGTCGGTCAGCCGCGCCCTGCGCTGCACGGTCAACGACATCCTGCTGGCGTCGGCCACCGGCGCCCTGCGCAGCTACATGATCGAACGCGGCGAGCAGCTCGAGGGCATCACCATCCGCGCCACCGTACCGGTGAACCTGCGGCCGCTGGAGCATGCCAAGCAGCTGGGCAACCACTTCGGGCTGGTTTTCCTGGACCTGCCCGTGGGCGAAGCCAACCCGATGCGCCGGCTCGAGCGCGTGGCCGCATCCATGAAGCTGCTGCGCAAGTCGCGCCAGGCCGTGGCCACCTTCGGCGCCCTGGCGGCGGTGGGCATGGCGCCACCCGCGGTGCAGTCCTTCGCGCTGGAGATGTTCAGCCGCAAGGCCTCGGCGGTGGCGACCAACGTGCCCGGGCCGCAGATGCCCCTGTACCTGGGCGGCAGCAAGATCCGCGACCTGATGTTCTGGGTGCCGCAAAACGGTTCGATAGGGCTGGGCATTTCCATCCTGAGCTACAACGGCGCCGTGCATTTCGGACTGATCGCCGACGCCAAGCTGATGCCCGACCCGGACTCGGTGATCCGCCGGTTCCGCCCGGAGTTCGAGAAGCTGCTTTACCTGGCGCTGATGGCGCGCTGGGAGGGCGAGTTCTGTGCCGAGGCCGCCGAAGCCCTGCTGCAGGACACCACGCATGGCGAATGAATCCTGCGACATTCCCGGCCAGGGCCTGCGTGTCCCGCCTTCCGAGGTGCCCGACCCTGCCCAGGACATCGCCACCGCCGACGACCGCGGCGAAGTCGTGCTGGCCGGCGGCTGCTTCTGGTGCACCGAGGCGGTGTATCGCCAGCTGGCGGGGGTCACCGAGGTGCTGCCGGGGTATGCCGGCGGCAGTGCCGACACGGCCAACTACGAAGCAGTGTGCAGTGGCCGCACCCGCCACGCCGAAGCCATCCGCATCCGCTACGAGCCCGCGCGCATCAGCTTCGGCCAGTTGCTGAAGGTGTTCATGGCGGTGGCGCACGACCCGACCCAGAAGGACCGGCAGGGCAACGACGTCGGCCCGCAGTACCGCTCGGCGATCTTCCCGCTCGACGCCGACCAGCGTTATGTCGCCGGCGCCTACCTCGCGCAGCTCGAGCAGGCGGGCATCTACGCCGCGCCGATCGCGACCACCATCGAGGACATGGACACCTTCTTCGTGGCCGAAAGCCACCACCACGACTACGCGGCGCGCAATCCCGGGCAGCCTTACATCCAGTACGTGTCGACGCCGAAGGTGGAGAAGCTGCGACGGTATTTTGCCGACGGGCTTGGCGAAAAGATTCGCGGCTGACACCCCTGCTTCAGGGCGGCCTATTTCATCGTGGGCATGACGAACTCGGGGTCGCGCACCCCGGTCGGCCAGCGCGCGGTGATCGTCTTTAGCCGCGTGTAGAAACGCACCCCGTCCGGGCCGTGCATGTGCAGCGGGCCGAACAGGCTGCGCTTCCAGCCGCCGAAACTGTGGAAGGCCATGGGCACCGGGATCGGCACGTTGATGCCGACCATGCCGGCCTGCACCCGGTGCGCGAATTGGCGCGCGGCGTCGCCGTCGCGGGTGAACACCGCGGTACCGTTGCCGTATTCATGCGCATTGACCAGCGCCAGCGCGGCCTCAAAATCGGTCACGCGCAGCACGCACAACACCGGCCCGAAGATTTCCTCGCGGTAGATGCGCATGGCCGGCGTGACCTGGTCGAACAGGCAGCCGCCCAGGAAAAACCCGTCCGGCGCGCCGTCGACCTCCAGGCCGCGGCCGTCCACCACCAGCGTGGCGCCTTCGGCGACGCCGGCGTCCACGTAGCCGCGCACCCTGTCGCGATGGGCGGCGGTGACCAGCGGGCCCATGTCCGGTTCGCCCTGGTGGCCCGGGCCGATGCGCAGGCCTTCGACCATGGGTTTGAGGCGGGAAATCAGGGCGTCGGCGGTGGCGTCGCCGACGCACACCGCCACCGAGATCGCCATGCAGCGTTCACCGGCCGACCCATAGGCCGCGCCCAGCAGGGCCGCCGCGGCCTGGTCGAGGTCGGCGTCGGGCAGAACCACCATGTGGTTCTTGGCGCCGCCCAGGGCCTGCACCCGCTTGCCGTTGGCGCTGCCGCGGGCATAGATGTATTCGGCGATCGGCGTCGATCCGACGAAGCTGATGGCCTGCACGCGCGGGTCGTCGAGCAGTGCGTCCACCGCGGTCTTGTCGCCGTGCACGACGTTGAACACGCCGTCGGGCAGGCCGGCTTCCTTCAGCAGCCTGGCCAGGATCATCGGCGCCGTCGGGTCGCGTTCGCTGGGCTTGAGCACGAAGCTGTTGCCGCAGGCCAGGGCCACCGGGAACATCCACATCGGCACCATGCACGGGAAGTTGAACGGCGTGATGCCGGCGACCACGCCCAGCGGCGCGTGTTCGGACCACGAATCGACGTCGCGGCCGACGTCCATGGAATGTTCGCCCTTGAGCAGGTGCGGCGCGCCGCAGGCGAACTCCACCACTTCGATGCCGCGGGTCACTTCGCCGCGGGCGTCGGCCAGCACCTTGCCGTGTTCGGCGGTGATGGCGGCGGCGAGCTCGTCGGCGTGTTGCTCGAGCAGGGCCTTGTAGCGGAACAGCACCCGCGCCCGGGCCAGCGGCGGCGTGGCCGCCCAGGCCGGGAAAGCCGCCTGCGCGGCGGCCACCGCGGCCGACGCTTCCTCGGCCGAGGCCAGGGCCACCTGTGCCTGCACGGCGCCGGTGGCCGGGTCGAAGACCTCGCCCCACCGCCCCGACGTTCCATCCCGCGGCTGGCCGTGGATGAAATGCGGGATGCGGCGAGGGTCGGCCATGGCTCAGCCCTTCAGGGCCGTGGCGGCCGGCACGTAGTCGTAACCCAGGTCGCGGGCGACGGCTTCGTAGGTGATCTTGCCGGCGTGCACGTTCAGGCCGTTGAGCAGGTGCTCGTCGTCGAGCATCGCCTGCACGCCCTTGTTCGCCAGCTTCACCGCGTAGGGCAGGGTGGCGTTGGTCAGCGCGAAGGTCGAGGTGCGGGCGACGCCGCCGGGCATGTTGGCGACGCAGTAGTGGATGATGCCGTCCACTTCGTAGGTCGGGTTCTGGTGGGTGGTGGCCTTCGAGGTTTCGAAGCAGCCGCCCTGGTCGATGGCCACGTCCACCAGCACCGAACCCGGCTTCATCAGCGCCAGCTGCTTGCGGGTGATCAGCTTGGGGGCGGCGGCGCCCGGGATCAGCACCGCGCCGACCACCAGGTCGGTGTGCGGCAGCAGGTATTCGACCGTGTCGACGGTGGAATACAGGGTGTTCATGCGGTCGCCGTAGAGTTCGTCGATGTACTTGAGGCGGTCGAGCGAACGGTCGAGGATGGTCACGCGGGCGTTCATGCCCATGGCCATGCGCGCGGCATTGAGGCCGACGACGCCACCGCCCAGCACCACCACGTTCGCGGGCTTCACGCCCGGCACGCCGCCCAGCAGCACGCCGGCGCCGCCCTGGGCCTTTTCAAGCGCGTGCGCACCGGCCTGGATGGACATGCGGCCGGCCACTTCCGACATCGGCGCCAGCAGCGGCAGACCGCCCTTGCGGTCGGTGACGGTTTCGTAGGCGATCGCGGTGCAGCCCGACTTCACCAGGGCCGCGGTCTGGTCCGGGTCCGGGGCCAGGTGCAGGTAGGTGTAGAGGATCTGGCCCGGGCGCAGCATGGCGCACTCGACGGGCTGGGGTTCCTTGACCTTGATGATCATCTCGGCCTTGGCGAAGATCGCCGCCGCGCTGTCGACGATGCTGGCGCCGGCGGCTTCGTACATCTCGTCGGTCAGGCCGATGGCCTTGCCACCGTCGCGCTGCACCATCACCTGGTGGCCGTGGGAGCACAGTTCGCGGACGCCGGCCGGGGTCAGGCCGATGCGGTATTCGTGGTTCTTGATTTCCTTGGGGACGCCGATAAGCATGAAACTGCCCTCCCGGGGCGGGTCTGAACTGGTGGGGGAACGGTCCGCCGGTCAGGCGGTGGCGCGTATGGTAGCCGCCAGCCGGTCGAAAATCCGGTCTATGTGTTCCTTGTTCAGGATCAGGGGCGGGGACAGGGCGATGACGTCGCCGGTGCAGCGCACCATCAGGTTCTGCTCGAAGAAGGCCCGGTTGAAGACCTCGTAGCCCCGTTGGCCGGGCCCCTCGGGCCGTGCGGCCAGCTCCACCGCGCCGACCAGGCCGACGTTGCGGATGTCGATGACGTTGGGCAGGCCCTTGAGGGCATGGATGGCCTGCTCCCAGTAGGGGGCCATTTCGATGGCCCGCTGGAACAGGCCTTCGCTCTGGTACACGTCCAGGGTGGCCAGCGCCGCGGCGCAGGCCAGGGGGTGGCCGGAATAGGTGTAGCCGTGGAAAAGTTCGATGGCGCCTTCCGGGCCATGCATGAAGGCGTCGTGGATGGCCGCGGTGGCGAACACCGCGCCCATCGGCACCGAACCGTTGGTCAGGCCCTTGGCGGTGGTGATCATGTCGGGCACCACGCCGAAGCGCTGGGCGGCGAAGGCCTCGCCCACGCGGCCGAAGCCGGTGATGACCTCGTCGAAGATCAGCAGGATGCCGTGTTTCGTGCAGATGTCCCGGATGCGCTTGAGATAACCCTCCGGCGGCAGCACCACGCCGGCGCTGCCCGACACCGGTTCGATGATCACGGCGGCGATCGTGCTGGCGTCGTGCAGGGCGACCAGGCGTTCGAGTTCGTCGGCCAGTTCGACGCCGTGCGCCGGCAGGCCGCGGCTGAAGCCGTTGCGGGCGATGTCCAGGGTGTGCGGCAGGTGGTCGACGCCCGGCAGCATGGCGCCGAAGAACTTGCGGTTGTTGACCATGCCGCCGACCGAAATGCCGCCGAAGCCGACGCCGTGGTAACCCTTCTCGCGGCCGATCAGGCGGGTGCGCTGGCCCTCGCCGCGCACGCGGTGGTAGGCCAGTGCGATCTTGAGCGCGGTGTCCACCGACTCCGAGCCGGAATTGGTGTAGAAGACGTGCCTGAGCGGGTCCGGCGCGATCGCCGCCAGGCGCTCGGCCAGCACGAAGGGCAGGGGGTGGCCCATCTGGAACGTGGGCGCGAAGTCCAGTGTCGCCGCCTGTTTCTGGATCGCCTGCACGATGTGCGGGTGCCCGTGCCCGGCGTTGACGCACCACAGGCCGGCAGTGCCGTCGAGGATTTCGCGGCCGTCGGTGCTGCGGTAGTACATGCCTTCGGCGCTGGCCAGCAGGCGCGGCGTCTTCTTGAACTGGCGGTTGGCGGTGAAGGGCATCCAGAACGCGCCGGTGTGTTCGGGCGTCGTGGTCGCCCCGGCCAGCGGGTCGGAGAAGGCGGGTGTTTCGGAAGCGGGCATGGCGGGGCTCGGGCAAGGGTATAGGGCTGCCGGCAACGCTATCAGCGTTGAATAAACTTTACAAAGGGTGTCAAATATTCAGCAAATCCCGCGGCGAGGTGATCCATTGGATATCGGCATCCGGCTCCAGGCCGTGCGCAAGGGCAAGGGGCTCAGCCAGCGTGAACTGGCCAAGCGGGTGGGGGTCACCAACTCCACCATCTCCCTGATCGAACAGAACAAGGTCAGCCCCTCGATCAGTTCCCTGAAGAAGGTGCTCGACGGCATCCCGATCTCGCTGGCCGACTTCTTCACCCAGGACCTGGAAGACGCCGGCGACGGTCCCTTCTACGCCGCCGCGGAATTGCCCGACGTCGGCAACAACGACATCCACTACTTCCTGGTCGGCCACCGCCGGCGCAACCGCCGCATGTGCGTGCTGCGCGAAGTGATGCCGCCGGGCAGCGACACCGGCGAATCCATGATCCAGCACGAAGGCGAAGAGGGCGGCGTGGTCGTCAGGGGCCAGGTGGAGATCACCGTGGGTGCCCAGCGCAAGGTGCTGGGCCCGGGCGAGGCTTATTATTTCGAATGTCGCCAGCCGCACCGTTTCCGCAATGTTGGCAAGGATGACGCCGTGATCATCAGCGCCAGCACGCCCCCCACTTTCTAAAGGCCCGCCATGACCGACCCCAAGACCCGCGCCGACTGGGAAGCGCTTGCCAAACGCCTGGCCATCCGCAGCCAGGCCTTCGTCAACGGCCGCTACGTGGACGCCGCGTCCGGCGAAACCTTCGATTGCCTCAGCCCGGTCGATGGCCGGGTGCTGGCACAGGTGGCCTCGTGCAAGGCCGCGGACGTCGACGGCGCCGTGCGCGCCGCGCGCCGTGCCTTCGACGCCGGCGACTGGGCGAATTCCAAGCCGTCCTGGCGCAAGAAGGTGCTGGTGCGCTTGGCCGAGCTGGTGCGCGAACACGCCGACGAACTGGCGCTGCTGGAAACCCTGGACATGGGCAAGCCCATCTCCGACGCCCTGAACGTGGACATGGCCGCCACCGCACGCTGCCTGGCCTGGACCGGCGAGGCCATCGACAAGGTCTACGGCGAAATCGCCAGCACCGGCTCCGACGAGTTGGGCCTGGTGACCCGCGAACCCCTGGGCGTGGTCGCCGCCATCGTGCCCTGGAACTTCCCGCTGCTGATGGCGGCCTGGAAGCTGGCGCCGGCGCTGGCGATGGGCAACTCGGTGGTGCTCAAGCCTTCGGAAAAATCGCCGCTGACCGCGATCCGCTTCGCCGAACTGGCCATGGAAGCCGGCCTGCCGCCGGGCGTGCTGAACGTGCTGCCGGGTTTCGGCAGGGACACCGGCGAGCCACTGGCCCGGCACAGGGACGTTGACGGCCTGGTCTTCACCGGTTCGACGGCCGTCGGCAAACACCTGCTGGTCTGCGCCGGCGAATCGAACATGAAGCGCGTGTACCTCGAATGCGGCGGCAAGAGCCCGAACCTGGTCTTCGCCGACGCGCCCGACCTGGACAAGGCGGCGAAGGCCGCGGCCAGCGGCATCTTCTACAACCAGGGCGAGGTCTGCACCGCGGCCTCGCGGCTGCTGGTGGAGCGTTGCATCAAGGACGAGTTCGTCGCCCTGGTCGCCAAACACGGCCAGGCCATGCAGCCCGGGCATCCGCTCGACCCCGGCGCGCCGATGGGCGCGATGGTGGACGAAGGCCAGACCCGTCGCGTGCTCGACTACATCGCCAGGGGCCGCGAAGAAGGGGGCCGGGTGGTGATCGGCGGCGACCGGCTGGCCACGGTGGAGGGCGGCTGCTACCTGGCGCCGACGATCTTCGACAACGTGGCCGCCGGGCACACCATCGCCCGCGAGGAGATCTTCGGACCGGTGCTGAGCGTCATCGCCTTCGACGACGAAGCCGAGGCCCTGGCGATTGCGAATGACAGCGACTACGGCCTGGCCGCGGGGGTGTTCACTGCCGACCTCAGCCGCGCCCACCGCGTCGCACGCCGCCTGCGCGCCGGCAGCGTCTGGGTGAACTACTGGGACGGCGGCGACATGACCGCGCCCTTCGGCGGCTACAAGCAGTCGGGCAACGGCCGCGACAAGTCGCTGCACGCCTTCGACAAGTACACCGAACTCAAGGCGACCTGGATCAACCTCGAGCCCTGAACGAAGCTGGCATGGCTTGATGCGGGTCAAGCCGCGCCCGCACCCGCGGGGGCATGCTGGTAGCCCTTGGAACAATCGCTGGGTCCGTACGCATGCGAGTGACCACCGCGCCCTTCCTGTCCGCCCTGGCCGGGGTGTCGGCCGCCGTGCTGCTGCCCGCGCTGCCTGCCGCGACCTGGGCGAGCACTGCGACGCTGAGCCTGTTCTCCGGTGTCGCCGCCCTGGTGATGATGGCGATGGCGGCGCTGCTGGGCTCGCGCTGGCGCTGGCTCGAAGACCTGTTCGGCGGCCTGGACCGGGTCTACGAAGTGCACAAGTGGCTGGGCGTCTGGGCGCTGGTGCTGGCCTCGGTGCACCTGGTGTTCAAGGCCGGGACGCCGGCCTGGGACGTGGCCGCGATCCTGCCGCTGCCGCCTTACTGGACGCGCCTGGTGCGCCAGCTCAGTTACGTGGCGCTGGTGGTGATCGTGCTGCTTGCGCTCAACCGCAAGATTCCCTACGGCCAGTGGCGCTGGTGGCACAAGCTGTCAGGGCCGCTGTTCGTCGTGGTGGTGCTGCACTGGCTGAGCTTCAGGTCGCCGATAGCCCTGGCTTCGCCGGCGGGTGTCTGGCTGGTGCTGTGCGCGGGGCTGGGGCTGGCGGGCGCAGCCTACAAGCTGCTGCTGTATCCGTTCCTGTCCGGACACGCGGAATACCGGCTGGTGCGGGTGGAGGCCGGCGTGGATTCCGTGCGCCTGGAACTGGTGCCGGTCGGACGCGTGATTCCCTTCGAGCCGGGACAATTCGCCTTCCTGCGTTTCCTGCATCCGGGCCTGCGCGAACCACACCCGTTCACGATCGCCAGCGGAGGCGACCAGCCCGTGAAGTTCGTGGTGCGGGCGCTGGGCGACTACACCGAACGCCTGGTGGCTGGCGTCGAGCCGGGAATGCGGGCGGAGGTCTATGCGCCGTTCGGCCGATTCAATCGCCCGCCACACGGAGGCTTCGAGGTCTGGGTTGGCGGCGGCGTCGGTCTTTCGCCCTTCATAGCCTGGTTGCAGGACCCTTCGAGGCAGGACCTGGCCAAGGTGACGGTCTTCAACTTCCAGACCCCGGGACGTGGCTTCCCGGGCGTCGCCGAGATCGCGGCCGATGCCCGTCGTCGTGGCGCGGACTGGGTGGACGTGGCCGACGGCCCGCGTTCGGCCGTGTTCGAGGACCGCTTTGCCTGGCTCGTGGCTCAGGTCGGTGCCGAGAACGTGTCGGTGAGTTTCTGCGGACCGGCCGGCCTGCTCGCGATAGTGCGTGCCGCCATGGCGCGCCAGGGCATACCGGAATCGCGCCTTCACCACGAAAAGTTCGAATTCCGCTGAGTTGGCGGCCATGGGCCGGGCATGGCCGGGGCGAGGCCTGTCGCGCGTTGTGTGCTTGCAGGCAGCCAGCAGGAGCCAGCCATGTTCAGCCGGACAACCGCCGTTCCAACCCTCGTGGTCTACCTTGTGGCCCTTGGCATGCTGGTGCTCATCGCCATGGTGGTCGCCCTGGTCACCGACCGGAACCCGCTGCCGTTCCCCGACCGGGATTACCACGTGTTTTCGGCCAGCTCGCCCGAGGCGCTCGTGGCGCTGGAGCAGCTGATGAAGCAGCACGGGCATCGGCCGCGCTTCCGCATCGATTCGCAGGAGGTCGACCGCACGGTCTTCAGTAACGGCACGATCATCAATTATCCGCGTCCACAGATAATCGGCGCGCTGGGCCAACCCGGCGGTGCGCTGGGGTTCGTCGTGGATGACCCGGATGCGTCGGCGCGCGAGACTGCACGCATGCTCAAGGCTGCCGGTCTGCAAGCGGAGGTGGTGCTCAACGCCGAACCCGGCCTTCCCATCGCCTTCGTCAAGACCGACGCGCTTGTCAGCGGCGCCATCGTCTTCCGCAAGCACGTGCTGAAAATGGGACAGAAACCTCCGGCCTGGACGCCGCGCTCACCATGAGCTGTGGCTCAGGTCACACCAGGGCGTGAGCCGGGAGCAGGCCACTTTTCAACCCAGCAGCTGGTCCAGACGATTGAAGCAACTACTCCATCCGCCACGATGGTCGTCGCGTTCGAATTCGGACACGAAGCGCTGCTGGTGGAAGTGCATCCGGGTGCCATCGGCCGTATCGGACAAGGTCACCGTCACAACCGAGTCCTTGTCCGGCCGTCGCGTGACATCGTCCCAGACATGGGTGAAGACGATGCGCTCGTTGGGTTCGATCTCCAGGAACTCGCCCTGCATCCACCACTCGGTGCCACTCTCGCGGCCACGCAGGCAGACCCGGTAGCTGCCGCCGACCCGCGGGTCGAAACGCTGGAAAGGCAGGTCGCAGCCCTCCGGACAGAACCAGCGCGGCAGCATGGCCGCGTCGGTCCAGGCCTTGAACACCAGGGCCCGCGGGGCGCGGAACTCGCGGACGATGACCAGTTCGTCCCGGCCTTCCTCGACCGGGGCAAGGGCGCTCGCGCTCATGGCGTTTCCAGCACGGCGTCGAGCTTCTCGAAGCTCTCGCCCCAGCCGTCGTTCATGCCGGCCTCGACCAGGCCGTCGCGCAGGCGGTTGCTGGTGCAGGTGATCTGCATGCGCATGCGGGTGCGGCCGTCGCCCAGGTCCTCGAAGGTCGTGACGCTGGTGTTGAGGATGGTTTCGCCGCGGGCGATTTCCTCGGCGGCGTACTTTTCCAGCCACTCCGGCGGCATGCAGCTGCAGTCGTCGGTCATCACCAGGCGCGAGGGCGGCGTCACCTCGGTGTATTTCCCCTGCACCGGATAGGCATTGCCTTCGGCGTCGCGCATCACGAAGTGGTAGCTGCCGCCGGCGCGCGCCTGGTTTTCGACGATTTCGGTCTGGAAGCCATGCGGTCCCCACCAGCGCGCCAGCGCCGCCGAATCGGTGAAGGCGCGGAAAACGAGCTCGCGCGGCGCCTTGAAGTCGCGGGTCAGGATGACCTGGCGCTCGGCCAGGTCGGCTTGCAGGGTCGTGCGCGCCATGTCAGCCCTCCCGGCTGCAGTTGACCATCCAGGGCGTGCCGAAACGATCCACGCCCATGCCGAAGCGTTTGGCCCAGAAAGTTTCGCCCATCGGCATCTGGATGTCGCTGCTGCCTTCCATCAGGCCGGCGAACAGGCGTTCGGCCTCGGCTTCGTCGCTGACCTGCAGGGAGACGGTCATGTTGCCGCCTTCGCGCCACATGGCTGGCGGGCAGTCGCTTCCCATCAGCATCAGGTCACCGAGCACCAGGCAGGTGTTCATCACTTTGTCGTCGAAGCCCGGCGGCAGGTTCGGGTTGCAGCCTTCGGGAGACGAGTGCGATTTGTCGTCGGGCTCCGGCGGCGCTTCGCCGTAGCGGAAGATGCCGGTGTTCCTCGCGCCGAGCACCTTGGCGTAGTGGGCGAAGGCTTCTTCGCAGGTGCCTTGGAAGCTGAGGTAGGGGTGCAGTGCGGTGATGGCCATATCGGGCTCCTGGGGAGGGGGTGGCGGGGTTGGGGTCAGCGGGACTTGCGGGGACGGGGCGGTTTGGGCGCCGGGGACTGCGCCTGCAACTCGGCCAGGTAGGCGTCGAGGCGGTCGAAGCGTGCTTCCCACAGGCGGCGGTAGGGCTCGAGCCAGTCGGTGGCGTCCTTGAGCGGGCCGGCGTCGATCCGGCAGGGCCGCCACTGGGCCTCGCGGCCCCGGCTGACCAGGCCGGCACGTTCGAGCACCTTCAGGTGCTTGGACACGGCCGGCTGGCTCATCGCGAAAGGCTCCGCCAGCTCGGTGACGGAACAGTCGCTTTCGATCAGCCGCGCCAGGATGGCGCGCCGGGTCGGATCGGCGAGTGCGGCGAAGGTGGCGCTGAGGGGGTCGGCCATGGGGCTGTCTATAAATAACCAAGTGGTTATATAAACCTGGTCAGTCGTCCCCGTCAAGCAAGCCGTCGACGGCCGGGACAGGTCCCCTTGCGCGTTCCACCGATAAACAGAGCCCGAGGCGGGGAGAGAGTCATGCAAAGACGTCGTTTCATGCAGACTGCTTTGGGTGCCGCGGCCGTGGCCGCGCTGCCCTCGTCCACGGCGCTGGCGCAGGCCGTGCAGACACTGGCGCAAGTTGGTGGGTCCGTCGATGCCGCGAGTCGCACCGGCCGCCAGCTCACCCTGCAACAGGCCGAACTGGAGGAACTGCGCGACAGCCTCCAGGGGCGATTGCTGCTGCCGGGCCACGAGGGCTACGAACAGGCGCGGCGCGTCCTGAACCCGAGCATCGACAAACACCCGGCCCTGGTGGTGCAACCCACCGGCGCCGCCGACGTCATGCGCGCCGTGGATTTCGCCCGCGAGCGGGAGTTGCTGTTGGCGGTCAAGTGCGGTGGACACAGCTACGGCGGCAAGTCCACCTGCGACGGCGGCCTGCAGATCGACCTCTCCACGCTGCGCGGCACCCATGTGGATGCCGGCACCCGCCGGGCCCACGTCGCGGGCGGCAGCCTGCTGGCCTCCCTCGATCGCGAGGCGATGGCGCAGGGCCTGGTCACCACCGCCGGCACCGTGTCGCATACCGGCGTGGGCGGCCTGACCCTGGGCGGCGGCTTCGGTCGCCTGGCGCGGCGGTTTGGCCTGGCGCTGGACAACGTGACCGCGGTCGACGTCGTTACCGCCGACGGCAAGCTGGTGCACGCCAGCGCGAACCACAACCCGGACCTGTTCTGGGGCGTGCGCGGTGGCGGCGGCAATTTCGGCGTCGTCACACGCTTCGAGTTCCAACTGCACCCCATGGCCCGCACGATCGTCGGCGGCGATCTGGTGTTCCCGCTGTCGCAGCTGCGCGATGTGGTGCGCTTTTATGCGGACTATTCACGGCAGGCGCCGGACGAGCTGTACCTGGACCTCTTCGCGCGCTCGCCGGTCGGCAGCCCGGACGGCATCGTGGCGCTGCACGCCTGCTATTCCGGCCCGGAAGCGCAGGCCGAGAAGGTGCTTGCGCCGCTGTACAAGGCCGGTACGCCGGTGCAGGACGGCATCCAGCGGCGGGATTACGTCGCCATCCAGCGCTCGCACGACAACGCCGATCCGCGTAACCACGCCGAGTACCTGAAATCGGGGTTCATCAATGAATTCCCCGAGGCCCTGGTCGACGTCATCGCCGAGAATTTCGAAGGTTTCGTCGAACGCGGCACCATGCTGCTGTTCCAGCACTCCGGCGGTGCCATCGGCCGGGTGCCGGTTGACGCCACGGCGTTCGCGCAGCGCAAATCCCTCGCCAACATGCTGTTCTTCGTCGAGTGGCCGCTGGCGGAATCGCCGGACCAGCACGTCGCCTACATCCGGGAGCAATGGACGCGGTTCGAGCCATTCACCGACGGCTGGTATGCGAACGAAGTGGACCAGGAATCCGCCCACGTGGTCGACCGCAACTACCAGGGCAACCACGCCCGCCTGGTGCAGGTGAAGAATCGCTACGATCCGGGCAACCTGTTCCGGCTCAACGCCAACGTCGTGCCAACGACCTGAGCAATCCAGGGGCAGCCAGGCGCGGCGCGCTCACCACAGCGCGTCGCGCAGCTTGAACCAGGCCATCGCCGCCACCAGCAGTGGCGTGCGCAGCGCGCGCCCGCCGGGGAAGGGTCGGTGCGGGATACGCGCGAACACGTCCAGGCGCCCGGCCTGGCCGCGGATCGCTTCGGCGATGACCTGGCCAGCCAGTCCCGTCGCCGCCACGCCGTGGCCGCTGAAGCCTTGCGCGAAATAGACGTTGTCGCCCAGCCGGCCCCAGTGCGGGGCGCGGTTTAGGCTGATGTCGATCAGCCCGCCCCAGACCTGTTCGAAGCCCACGCCCTGCAGCTGCGGAAACACCCGCACCATGCGCCGCGCCATCACCCCGGGCAGGTTGGGCGGGGGCAGGGTGGAGTAGCTGGCGCGACCGCCGAACAGCAGGCGGTGGTCGCGGCTGAGCCGGAAGTAATCCAGCGCCCAGTTGATGTCAGCCACGGCCATGTCGTTGCGGATCAGTTCGCGCGCGCGCTCGGCGCCCAGCGGCGCAGTGGCGCCGATATAGGTGCCCACCGGCATCACCCGCGCGTCGAGCTCGGGCGCGATGCCGTGCACCAGCGCATTGCCGGCCAGCACCACGAAGTCCGCCTGCACCTCGCCGCCGCCGGTGCGCAGCAGCGGCCGGGTGCCGCGCTGCAGCGACGTCACCCGGGATTGTTCGAAGATGCGCACGCCGGCCTGCGCCGCCGCGCGCGCCAGGCCGCGCGTGTAGTTGAGCGGGTGCAGGTGGCCCGAACACGGGTCGTAAAGCGCGCCAATGTAGCGCGGGCTCGACACCACGGCCTGCAGCGGTTCGCGCTCCCACCACTGCAGCGGGTAGCCGTAGTTATCCGCCAGGTCGGCCTGCCAGGCCTTGAGTTCGGCCACGTGCCGCGGCTTGATCGCCACGTGCGCATGGCCGTCGCGCCAGTGCGCGTCGATGCGGTGTTCGATGATGCGCCGGCGCACCTGGTCGACCGCGTCGACCGACCATCTGAAGAGCTCGCGCGAGGCTTCCAGCCCCAGCATCCCGGCGATCTTCGCCTGGTCGCAGCCGTAGCCGAAGATCACCTGGCCACCGTTGCGGCCGCTGGCGCCCCAGCCGACCTCGCGGGCCTCGAGCACGATGACGTCCAGGCCGGCCTGGGCCAGTTCCAGCGCCGCGGAAAGGCCGGTCAGGCCGGCGCCCAGCACCACCACGTCGGCGGTCTCGCGGCCGGCCAGCGGCGCGAACGCCTGGCCCGGGCCGGCGCTGCGCGCATACCAGGAGTCGGCGTGCGCGGACGGTTCGCGCAGGCTCATGTCAGACCTGGCGCAGGTACCAGTCCACTTCCAGCGTGGTCACTTCGCGATGGAAGCTGCGCAGTTCCTTGAGCTTCTGCTGGCCGTAGATGTGCCGGAAGCCTTCGCCGAAGTGGCGGGCGACGAAGTCGCTGGCCAGGAAATCGCGCAGGGTGTCGCGCCAGAACAGCTCGCGGTGTTCGCCCTGTTCGTAGGCATTGCCCACGGTCGGCGGACCCGGGTCGCCCTTGTCGCGCAGGCCCTGCAGCATGCCGGCCAGCACCGCGGCGGTGACCAGGTAGGGGTTGGCGTCGGCGCCGGCGATGCGGTGCTCGATGCGCACGTTGGCCGGGTCGCTGTGCGGCACGCGCATGGCGACGGTGCGGTTGTTGAAACCCCAGGCGTCGTTGAGCGGCACGAAGGCATTGAGCACGAAGCGCCGGTAGCTGTTGGCATGCGGTGCGAACAGCAGCATGCAGTCGCCACTGGCCCGCTGCAGGCCGGCGATGGCGTGCCGCAGCGGGTCGGCCGGGGCGTCGGGCGTGCAGGCGAAGATGTTCTTGCCGCTTTCATCAAGCAGGCTGACGTGGATATGCGCACCGCTGCCGGCCTGGCCGGCGAAGGGTTTGGCCATGAAGCTGGCCATCAGGCCGCGCTTGGCTGCCACCGCCTTGACCGCGCGCTTGAGCATCAGCGCGTCGTCGCAGGCCTGCAGTGCGTCGGCGCGGTGCCGCAGGTTGATCTCGAACTGGCCCGGGGCGTATTCGGCCACCGCGGTGTCGGCCGGGATGCCCTGGGCCTGGCAGGCGGCGCTGACGTCGTCGGTGAAACCGCGGTAATCGTCCAGGTCCTGGATGTAATAGACCTGCGTGCTGTGGTTGCGTTCGCCGGTGGCCGGGTTGCGGGCGACCTGGGGCCGGCCCTGGGCATCGAGCGCGGCGTCGAGCAGGTAGAACTCCAGCTCCACCGCGACGACCGGCGTCAGGCCGATTTCGGCAAAACCGGCCAGGACCCGCCGCAGCACTTCGCGCGGGTTGGCTTCGAACAGCCCGCCGTGGCCGTCTTCCATCTGCAGCAGCAGCTGCGCGGAAGGACGGTCGTGCCAAGGCACCGGGCGCAGGCTGCCGGGAACCGGGCGGCACAGGCGGTCTTCGTCGCCGATGTCGTAGCCCAGTCCGGTTTCTTCGACGGTATTGCCGGTGATGTCGGTGGCGATCAGCGACATCGGCAGGCAGACGCCGTCGCGGTAAACCTTTTCCAGGGTGTCCCGGGTGATGCGCTTGCCGCGCAGCAGGCCGTTCATGTCCGGCAGCAGCAGGTCCACCTGCTCGCAGGCCTGCAGCTGGGCCAGGGTGGCGGCGTCTTCGGTGGGCAGGGCGAGCTGGTTCATGGCAAGGCGTCGGCGGCGGTCGCGGGAGTTTATCACCGCGGCCCCGACTGTAAAGAATAATCATCACTTTGGCCAATGCGTTGATAAAATCGAACGCCGGGCGTAATGTCGGTTTTCCCTTCGCCGAGGCCCTTATGCGTTCGAGCCCGCTGGTCGGCCTGCCTTCCGATCGCAAGCAGATCGGACCCCATCCCTTCCATGCGGTGGGCGAAAAGTACATCCGGGCGGTGGTGGATGGCGCCGGTTGCCAGCCGGTCCTGCTGCCTTCGCTGTCGCCCCCGCTCGACCTGGGCGCCCTGCTCGACGAACTCGATGGCCTGGTCCTGACCGGCGCGCACAGCAACATCGAACCGCATCACTACAGCCACGAAGCCGGCTACGAAGGCAATCCGCTCGACCCGGCCCGCGACGCCAACACCTTGTCCCTGGTGCCGCTGGCGATTGCGCGCGGCCTGCCCGTGCTGGCCATCTGCCGCGGCATGCAGGAAGTGAACGTGGCCCTGGGCGGCAGCCTGCACCAGAAGGTGCACGAGGTGCCCGGCTTCGCCGACCACCGGGAGAATCCCGATGACCCGCTGGGCGTGCAGTACGCGCCGGCGCATCCCGTGCAGCTGGCCGCGGGCGGCTGGCTTGAAGGCATCGCCGGGGCCAGCGAGGCGAAGGTCAACTCGCTGCACGGGCAGGGTATCCGCGAGCTGGCGCCAGGCCTGGTGGTCGAGGCCACCGCGCCGGACGGGCTCATCGAGGCGGTGCGCCTGGACCGCGGCAATCCCGGAACCCCCGACCCCTTCCTGCTGGCCGTGCAGTGGCATCCGGAGTGGCGGGTCACCGAGAATCCGTTTTACCTGGGCATCTTCCAGGCATTCGCCGCCGCTTGCCGGCACCGTTCGCAAAAAAGGCACTGAGCCCCATGGCCAGGAAAAAACCGAGTCCCCAGGAAGAACAGGCGCAGCAGGAAAGTGCGATCAAGCGCTGGCTCAAGGAACGCCGCATCACCGAGGTCGAATGCCTGGTGCCCGACATCACCGGCAATGCCCGCGGCAAGATCATCCCGGCCGCGAAGTTTTCCCACGACTACGGCACGCGGCTGCCCGAGGGCATCTTCGCCACCACCGTCACCGGCGATTATCCGGACGAATACGACGACCTGGTCAGCCCCTCGGATTCGGACATGGTGCTGCGGCCCGACCCGGACACCATCCGCATGGTGCCCTGGGCGACCGACCCGACCGCGCAGGTGATCCACGACTGTTTCACCAAGGACGGTCGCCCGCACGAGCTGGCGCCGCGCAACGTGCTGCGCCGGGTGCTGGCCCTGTACGAGGCCATCGGCCTGCAGCCGGTGATCGCGCCCGAGCTGGAGTTCTACCTGGTCCAGCGCAACACCGACCCCGATTTCCCGCTGCTGCCGCCGGCTGGCCGCAACGGCCGCCCGGAAACCGCAAGGCAGTCGTATTCGATCGACGCCGTGAACGAGTTCGACCCCATCCTCGACCTGATGTACGACTACTGCGAGGCCATGGACCTGGACGTGGACACGCTGGTGCACGAGTCAGGCGCCGCCCAGCTGGAAGTCAACTTCGTGCACCTCGACCCGCTGTCGCGCGCCGACCAGGTGTTCCTGTTCAAGCGCACCATGCGCGAAGCCGCGATGCGCCACGGCGTCTACGCGACCTTCCTGGCCAAGCCGATGGAAAACGAGCCGGGCAGCTCGATGCACATCCACCAGAGCCTGCACAGCGTCAAGACCGGCAAGAACGTGTTTTCCGCCGGCAAGTCGGGCGCCCACACCGAAGTCTTCCTCAACTACATGGGCGGCCTGCAGAAGTACGTGCCGGCGGCCATGGCCTTTTTCGGCCCGAACGTGAATTCCTACCGGCGCCTGGCCTTCGGCGAGGTGTCGCCCAAGAACGTGCAGTGGGGTTACGACAACCGCACCTGCGGCCTGCGCGTGCCGCTGGACACGCCGGAAAACGCCCGCGTCGAAAGCCGCTTCGCCGGTTCCGACGTCAACCCCTACCTGGCGCTGGCCGCGACCCTGGCCTGCGGCTACCTGGGCATCCAGGAAAAGCTGCAGCCCACCGAACCGCTGGCCGGCAGCGCCCATGCCAAGGGCTACGACCTGCCGCGCTCGCTTGAGGAAGCCATCGCCGCGTTGCGCGCCTGCAAGCCGCTGCGCGAACTGCTGGGCGAACGCTTCGTGCGCGCCTACACCGCCGTCAAGGACAAGGAACACCAGACCTACCTGCGCGTGATCAGCAGCTGGGAGCGTGAGTTCCTGCTGCTCAACGTCTGAACCCGGAATCCACCATGACCGAAATCGACACCGCCACCCTGCAGCGCCTGGACGCCGCCCACCACCTGCACCCGTTCAACGACAACGCCGCCCTGGCCAAGCGCGGCACGCGCATCCTGACCCGCGGCGAGGGCTGCTACGTCTGGGATGCCGAAGGGAACCAGCTGCTCGACGCCTTCGCCGGCTTGTGGTGCGTGAACATCGGCTACGGCCGCCGCGAACTGGGCGAGGCGGCGTCGCGGCAGATGACCCAGCTGGCCTACTACAACAGCTTCTTCCAGTGCACCACCGAACCCACGGTGCGGCTGTCGGCCAAGCTGGCCGAACTCACGCCGCATGACCTCAACCATGCCTTCTTCACCAATTCGGGTTCCGAGGCCAACGACACCATCCTGCGCCTGGTCCGGCACTTCTGGGCGGTGCAGGACCAGCCGGAAAAGAACATCTTCATCGGCCGCCACGACGGCTACCACGGTTCCACCGTGGCCGGCGCCAGCCTGGGCGGCATGAAGGGCATGCACAAGCAGGGTGGCCTGCCGATCCCGGGCATCGTGCACATCGATCCGCCTTACTGGTTCGGCGACGGCGGCGACATGGACGAAGAAGCCTACGGCCGGCACTGCGCGAAGCGGCTCGAGGACAAGATCCTCGAGCTCGGCCCCGAGCGCGTCGCCGCCTTCATCGGCGAACCGGTGATGGGCGCCATCGGTGTCTACATCCCGCCGCGCAACTACTGGCAGGAAATCGAGCGCATCTGCCGCAAGTACGACGTGCTGCTGGTGGCCGACGAGGTCATCACCGGCTTCGGCCGCACCGGCGAGTGGTTCGCCAGCCAGACCTTCGATTTCCGCCCCGACGTGATGACCCTGGCCAAGGGCATCACCTCGGGCTACATCCCGCTGGGCGCGGTGATGTTCAACGACCGGGTCGCGGACGTGCTGTCGGGCCGCGGTGGCGAGCTGGCCCACGGCTACACCTATTCAGGCCACCCCGTCTGCGCGGCGGTGGCCCTGGAAAACATCCGAATCCTGCAGGAAGAACACATCGTCGAAACCTGCCGCAACAACATCGGGCCCTACCTGGGCGAGAAGTGGAAGGCCCTGGCCGGGCATCCGCTGGTCGGCGAGGCCCGGTTCCTGGGCATGGTCGGGGCCCTGGAGCTGGTGCCGTCCAAGCCTTCACGGACCTACTTCCCGGACCGGGGCAGGGTGGGCCAGCTGTGCCGCGACTTCGCCCTGCAAAACGGCCTGATCCTGCGCGCCACCAACGACGCGATGCTGCTGTCGCCGCCGCTGGTGATCAGCCGGTCCCAGGTCGACGAACTCGCCGAAAAGACCTGGAAAGCCCTGGACATGACCGCCCACGCGCTGGGCATGGCGCAGGGCTGAGCTGTGGTTATGATGTTCGAGCCGTCCAACCGCTTCAGTCACCCCGAGGGGAGTGTGCCGATGAAAGCCAGGATGTCCGCCCTGTTCCTATGCCTTGCCCTGGCCGCTTGCGGCGGGGACCCGCCCGCCGGCGACACCGGTGTCGCCGCGGCACCCGCGCCTGCCGGCGACAAGGTGCTCAACGTCTACAACTGGTCCGATTACATCGGCGAGGACACCATCGCCGGTTTCCAGGCCGAGACCGGCATCAAGGTCACCTACGACGTCTTCGACTCCAACGAAGTGCTCGAGGCGAAGCTCATGGCCGGCAACACCGGCTACGACATCGTGGTGCCTTCGCTGACCTTCCTGTCGCGCCAGGTCCAGGCCGGCGTGTTCCAGGAACTGGACAAGTCACGCTTGGGCAACTACGACAACCTCGATCCGGCCTTCATGGCCCTGCTGGCCAGCAACGACCCGGGCAACACCCATTCCATCCCCTACCTGTGGGGGACGACCGGCATCGGCTACAACGTCGACAAGGTGCGCGAAGCCCTGGGCCAAGACGCGCCGGTGGACAGCTGGGCGCTGGTCTTCGAGCCGGAGAACCTGGCCAAGCTCAAGGGCTGCGGCGTCGCCATCCTCGACACGCCGTCGGAGATCATCCCGCCGGTGCTGCATTACCTGGGCGAAGATCCCAACAGCTTCGACGAGGCGGTGATCCAGAAGGGCGTGGACCGCCTGAAGGAACTGCGGCCGCACGTCACCTACTTCCACAGCTCGCAGTTCATCAACGACCTGGCCAATGGCGACATCTGCGTCGCGGTGGGCTGGTCGGGCGACATCATCCAGGCCCAGGCCCGGGCGGAGGAAGCCGGCAAGGGCGTCGACGTCGCCTATTCGATCCCGAAGGAAGGCGCGCCGATGTGGTTCGACATGCTGGCGATCCCCAAGGACGCGAAGAACGTCGACAATGCCTACCTGTTCCTGGACTACCTGCTGCGCCCGGAGGTGATGGCCGGCATCCAGAACTACGTGATGTACGCCAGCGCCAATACCGCCGCCCTGCCGATGGTGGACGCGGCGGTGCTTGAAGACCCGGGCATCTACCCGCCCGAAGACACCCGGGCCAAGCTGTTCACCCTGGCGGTGCTGCCGCCCGAGGTCGACCGGCTGTTCAACCGGCACTGGACCACGCTCAAGACGGGGCAATAAGCCACGATGGCAAGCACGGCGAGCGGCGCCCTGGCGGGCGCCCCCAAGAACGACATGCTGGGGGCCGAGGGCTACCTGCGCATCGAAGCGGTGCGCAAGGAATTCGACGGCTTCGTCGCCGTCGACGACGTCAGCCTGTCGATCCGCCAGGGCGAGATCTTCGCCCTGCTGGGTGCCTCGGGCTGCGGCAAGTCCACGCTGCTGCGCTGCCTGGCCGGCTTCGAGAAGCCCACCCGGGGCCGCATCGTGCTCGACGGCCAGGACATCACCGCGCTGCCGCCCTACGAGCGGCCGCTGAACATGATGTTCCAGTCCTACGCGCTGTTCCCGCACATGAGCGTCGAGCAGAACGTCGGCTTCGGCCTGCGCCAGGACGGCATGGCCAAGGCCGAGATCGCCCGCAAGGTCGCCGAGATGCTGGCCCTGGTGCAGATGGAAAAGTTCGCCAGGCGCAAGCCGCACCAGCTTTCCGGCGGCCAGCAGCAGCGCGTGGCGCTGGCGCGGTCGCTGGCCAAGGGTCCTAAGCTGCTGCTGCTCGACGAACCCATGGGTGCGCTCGACAAGAAGCTGCGCTCGCAGATGCAGCTTGAACTGGTGAACATCGTCGAACGCCTGGGCGTCACCTGCGTCATGGTCACCCACGACCAGGAAGAGGCGATGACCATGGCCCACCGCATCGCGGTGATGGACGCCGGCTGGATCCGCCAGGTCGGCAGCCCGGACGAAATCTACGAACAGCCCAGCTGCCGCTTCACGGCCGAATTCATCGGGTCGGTGAACCTGATCGAGGGCCGGATCCTCGAGGACGAAAACGACTACGTCACCATCTCCAGCCCGGCGCTGGCGTTCCCGGCCTACGTCGGCCACGGCGTCACCGGTTTCGAAGGCCAGGAAGTCGCGCTGGCGATCCGCCCGGAAAAGATCCAGGTGGACAAGGACGAACCCGCCCAGCCGCACAACAAGGTGCAGGGCATCATCGAGGACATCGCCTATTTCGGCAGCCACTCGGTTTTCCACGTGCGCCTGCCGGGCGGCACGAAGGTGCTGGCCAACATGATCAACAGCCAGCGCTGGGCCAGCGAGAAGTTCACCTGGAACGACCCGGTGTGGCTGAGCTGGGACGACCAGGCCGGGGTGGTGCTGACCACGTGAAAAACCTGCCGCGCTCGATCCGCAGGCGCCTGCCGGGCCCGCGCTGGCTGGTGATCGCGGTGCCCTACCTGTGGATGCTGCTGTTCTTCGCCGTGCCGTTCGCGATCGCGCTCAAGATCAGCTTCGCCAGCGCCGTCATCGCGATGCCGCCCTACACCGACCTGGTCAACTGGTCGGGCGACAAGTTAGAGCTGAGCATCAACACCGCCAACTACCTGTTCCTGGTGCGCGACAGCCTTTACGTGAAGGCCTACCTGAGCTCGCTCGAGATCGCCGTTGTCTCGACCGCGCTGTGCCTGCTTATCGGCTACCCGATCGCCTACGCGATATCGCGCATGGACCCGGCCACCCGCAACGTGGCGCTGATGCTGGTCATCCTGCCCAGCTGGACCTCCTTCCTTATCCGCATCTACGCCTGGGTCGGCATCCTCAAGAACAACGGCCTGCTCAACAACGCGCTGATCGGCATGGGGCTCATCGACGAGCCGCTGGCGATCCTGCACACGCCGGTGGCGGTGTACATCGGCATCGTCTACGCCTACCTGCCGTTCATGGTGCTGCCGCTGTACGCCAACCTGGTAAAGCACGACCACCGGCTCATCGAGGCCGCCACCGACCTGGGCGCGCCGCCCTGGAAGGCCTTCCTGACGGTCACGCTGCCGCTGTCCAAGGCCGGCATCATCGCCGGGTCGATGCTGGTGCTGATCCCGGTGGTGGGCGAGTTCGTCATTCCCGAAATGCTCGGTGGCCCCGACACGCTGATGATCGGCCGGGTGCTGTGGCAGGAGTTCTTCAACAACCGCGACTGGCCGGTGGCCTCGGCGGTGGCGATCGTGATGCTGGTGCTGCTGATCGTGCCGATAACCATCTTCCACCGCTACCAGTCGAAGGAACTGGAGTCGCGGCTGTCATGAGCCAGCCGGGGCGCAATTCCGCGTTCACCAAGGGCATGCTGGCCCTGGGCTTCGTTTTCCTCTACGCGCCCATCCTCAGCCTGATGGTGTATTCGTTCAACGAGTCGCGGCTGGTGACGGTGTGGTCGGGCTTTTCGGTGAAGTGGTACGGCGAACTCTTTCGCGACCAGCAGATGATGGACGCGGCCTGGGTCAGCATCCAGGTGGCCTTCTGGACGGCCTGGGCCTCGGTGGTGCTGGGCACGATGGCGGCGATGGTGATGACCCGTTTCCGGCATTTCCCCGGCAAGACACTGTTCGGCGGCCTTATCACGGCGCCGCTGGTGATGCCCGAGGTGATCACCGGCCTGTCGATCCTGCTGCTGTTCGTGTCCATCGGGCCGGTCATCGGCATCGGCGGCCAGCGCGGCATGCTGACCATCTGGATCGCCCACGTCACCTTCTGCATGGCCTTCGTCACGGTGGTGATCAGCTCGCGCCTGGGCGAACTGGACCGGTCGCTGGAAGAGGCCGCCATGGACCTGGGCGCCAACCGGCTGAAGGTGTTCTTCGTGATCACCCTGCCGATCATTGCACCGGCGCTCATCTCCGGCTGGCTGTTGGCGTTTACCCTGAGCCTGGACGACCTGGTGATCGCCAGCTTCGTCTCCGGTCCTTCGTCGACGACCTTGCCGATGAAGGTGTTTTCCTCCGTGCGCCTTGGCGTGAGCCCCAAGATCAACGCCCTCGCCACGCTGATGATCGCCGCGGTTTCCGTGGCCGCGGTCATCGGCTGGTGGGTCATGCACCGCGAAGAACGTAAACGCCAGCGCGACGCCCGCCTGGCGCTGCAGAAGGGTTGAAACCATGAGCCAAGCCAATCGAGATCCCTGGACCGGGGAAGTCCGCCCGTTCCCGCGCCAGACCGACGCCGAGGTCGAAGCGCGGCTTGCCGCCGCGCAAGCCGCGTTCCCGGCCTGGTCGGGGCGCGGGATCAACGAGCGCGCCGTCCTGATGCACCGCGTCGCCAAGGGCCTGCGCGATGCGCGCCGCGACCTGGCCATGACCCTGACCGCCGAGATGGGCAAGCTGCGCCGCGAGGCACTGGCCGAAGTCGAAAAGTCCGCCGCCGCCTGCGACTACTACGCCGACAATGCCGCGCGTTACCTGCAGGACCAGGCCATCGGCACCGAAGCCAGCCGCAGCTACGTGCGCTACGCGCCGATCGGCTGCGTACTGGCGATCATGCCGTGGAACTTCCCGGTCTGGCAGGTGTTCCGTTTCCTGGCGCCGGGCCTGATGGCGGGCAACGTGGCCCTGCTCAAGCACGCCACCAACGTGCCCAGCTGCGCCGACGCGATCGCCGAAGTGCTGGCCGCCGCCGGCATTCCCGAAGGCGTGTTCGGCGTGCTGCACATCGACAATGAAAAGGCCGCGGACGTGATCGCCGATCCGCGGGTGAAGGCGGTCACGCTGACCGGCAGCGAACGCGCCGGCCGCTCGGTCGCTTCGACCGCGGGTCAACACCTGAAGAAATGCGTGCTTGAACTCGGCGGCTCCGACCCCTTCATCGTGCTCGACGACGCCGACCTCGACGCCACGGTGAAGGTCGCCGTCGCCTCGCGCTTCGGCAACGCCGGCCAGACCTGCATCGCCGCCAAGCGTTTCATCGTGACGCCGGGCATCGCCGACCGCTTCGTGCAGGCCTTTGCCGACGCGGCCTCGAAGCTGGTGGTGGGCGACCCCAACGACGATGCCAGCAGCCTGGCGCCCATGGCCCGCGCCGACTTGCGCGACGAGCTGCACCGGCAGGTACAGGACAGCGTCGCCAAGGGCGCACGCGTGCTGCTCGGCGGCCAGCCGGGGCAGGGCGAAACCCACTACCCGGCGACGATCCTGGACGCCGTGAAGCCGGGTATGCCGGCCTGGGACGAAGAACTGTTCGGCCCGGTGGCCTCGGTCCTGCGGGTTGCCGACGAGGCCGAAGCGGTGCGCGTGGCCAACGACACCCGCTATGGCTTGGGTGCCAGCGTCTGGACCGCGGATGCCGCGCGCGGCGAGCGGGTTGCCCGACAGATCGACGCCGGGGCGTGTTTCGTCAACTCGCTGGTCAAGTCCGACGTGCGCCTTCCGTTCGGCGGCACCAAGGCCTCGGGTTTCGGTCGCGAACTCGCCGAACACGGCATGCACGAATTCACCAATATCCAGACCATTTACGTCGCCTGAGCCCCAGGGGGGTCGCAGACGCGGCAAAAAAAGCTAGACTCGGCCCGTTGGCGTGGTCCGAAGGGGGCGGCCTGCCTGATAACAGGAGGTGACGCTTGGATACGAAACAGACGCGGCTTCATGCCGCACGGGGTTGGGGATTGGCCGTGGCGTTTGCCCTGGCCGTGCCGGCGTGGGCACAGGTGGGCGGTGATCGCGGCGCGGTCGAGGCCCAGCTTGCGCAAGCCGCCGCGGCGGTGGACGCCGCCAGCCAGGAGGTGCAGGCCCGCCAGGCCCAGCTCGAGGCCGCACGCGAAAGCCTGTCCCGGGCCGAACGCGCCCGTGACCAGGCCGCCGACCGCTTGGCGCGGGCGGAAACGCAGGCCGCCAAGGGACGGGTGACCCGCCGGCAGGTGGACCAGGACCGGCAGTCGGCCGACCGGGCCATCGAGGCCGTGCGCCGGGCCAGCGAGGAAATCCGGGCCCTGGAGTCGGCCATGAACGACGGCCAGGCCAGCCTGCTGGCGGCCAAGTCGGCCGTGGACGCCGCCAGCGCCAGCGTGGCCAGCTACCTGGGCGACGAGCCGGGCGCCTGAGCGTGCACGACTGGCGCCTGGTGACCGAGCGGGCGGCGCGGGGCAACCCGCCGCCTGCACGCCGCGTGGAAAAGACGCCGGACCAGTGGCGCACGCTGCTGACCCCCGATGTCTTCCAGGTGACCCGCCTGGCCGGCACCGAGCGGCCCTACAGTTCGGAAATGTGCGGCCTGTTCGAACCCGGCCGCTACGGCTGCGCCTGCTGCGGCACGCCGCTGTTCGACGCCGGCACCAAGTTCGAGTCGGGCTCGGGCTGGCCCTCGTTCACCGCACCGCTCGCGGACGAGGCCGTGGCCTACAAGGCCGACGAAAGCCACGGCATGGTCCGCATCGAAATCCTCTGCAACGCCTGCGACGCCCACCTGGGCCACGTCTTCCCGGACGGGCCGGCGCCCACCGGCCTGCGCTACTGCACCAACGCGCTGTCGCTGCAGAAACTTCCCGACTGACGTGGGGACCCCAAACGACAACGCCGCCCGGGTGGGCGGCGTTGGCGTGTTTGGTGGAGGTGGGGGGAGTTGAACCCCCGTCCGAGAGCACTCGATCTCCGGCACTACATGCTTAGCTCGTTGTTGATTCTCGTACGACGGCAACACAACGTGCGAGGCACACCGTCGTCCACACCCGCTAAGTTCACTACCGGTTGGCGGGTCGCCGCCGGCAGCTGTTCCGTGATAATGACCCTACATCCACGAGCACGGGCACAAGTGGGTTCGGGGCTTACGCCTTAAGCGGCGAGAGCGTAGTTGTCGTCGTTGGCAACTAAATTTTGCAGCTGGATTAACGAGGAAAGCTACCCCCTCGGCATGCGCCAGTCGACTTCGCAACCCCCGTCGAAGCCAGGTCACCCCCGGAAACGTTGGGAACACATCGATCAACCGACGTCCGAAGTATGGGGGTCGGGAGTGCAGTCCACAAGCCGCTCGTTCATCTGCGGTTTGCCCAACCCCCCTGGTCAAGGGGCGCGCCGAAGGCGCGGGGAGACGCCGGTCGACTACGCGTCCTTGTTGTGTTTTCGCATGACGCGCTGCTTGTCGCGCTCCCAGTCGCGGTCCTTGGAAGCCTGGCGCTTGTCGTGGCTCTGCTTGCCCTTGGCCAGGGCCAGTTCCAGCTTCACCTTGTTGCCCTTCCAGTACACGGCGGTGGGGATCAGGGTGTAGCCGTCGCGTTCGACCTTGCCGACCAGCTTGTCGATCTCGTGCCGGTGCAGCAGCAGCTTGCGGGTGCGGCGGTCGTCGGCCACCACGTGGGTGGACGCCTGGCTGAGCGGGGTGACCTGGGCGCCGAACAGGAAGATCTCGCCGCGTTTGACCACGGCGTAGGCGTCGCCCATGTTCATGCGGCCGGCGCGGATGGACTTGAGCTCCCAGCCCTGCAGGGCGATGCCGGCCTCGAAGCGGTCCTCGAGGTGGAACTCGTGCCGGGCGCTGCGGTTGAGGGCGATGGTCTTGTTGCCTTCCGCCTTGGGCTTGCCGGTTCCGGTATTCTTGGCGTTGTTTTTCTTAGACATGTCCTTTCCTTGGCGGTCATTGTCGCCCATCGCGGGCCGGCTGGGGGAGGGTGCGGCAAGGAGCCCATGACAAGCATCCATCGGCACGCCCTGGTCCGGCATTCGGCGCGGCGCATGTACGACCTGGTCAACGACGTCGCGTCCTACGCGGCGCGCTTCGCCTGGTGCGAGGCCTCGGAAGTCTTCGAAGCCTCCGAGACGCACATGCTGGCGCGGCTGGACCTGCGCCTGGCCGGCCTGCGCACCAGCTTCACCACGCGCAACCGGCTCGAGGCGCCCACGCACATCCACCTTGAACTGGTGGAGGGGCCTTTTCGCAAGTTCAGCGGCCACTGGCATTTCCACACCCTGGCCGAAGACGCCTGCAAGGTCGGCCTGACCCTGGAGTTCGACGTCGCCGGCAAGGTGCTGGGCACGGCCATGGCCGTGGGCTTCCAGGGCCTGGCCGACCGCATGGTCGACGATTTCTGCCGCGAGGCCGACCGGGCCTGACATGGCCGCCGCGCCGCTGCGCATCGAAGTGGTCTGCGCCCAGCCGGGTCGTGCCTGGCGGCTGCCGGTTGAAGTGCCGCCGGGCGCCACGGTGGCCGACGCACTGGCGGCCGCCGACCTGCCGGCCAAGGTGCCGGGGCTGGTGGTGGATCCGGAGTGCCTGGCGGTCTTCGGCCGGACGGTGACGCCGGCCGAGGCGCTGCGCGACGGCGACCGCGTCGAGGTGCTGCGGCCGCTGCTGATCGACCCGATGCAGGCCCGGCGGCGCCGGGCGCGCGACGCCTAGCCGCCGCTGGGCGGACGGCGCGGCTTGTTCT
The DNA here is from genome assembly GCF_014643775.1 of Arenimonas soli. GTDB lineage: Bacteria > Pseudomonadota > Gammaproteobacteria > Xanthomonadales > Xanthomonadaceae > Arenimonas > Arenimonas soli. The sequence continues at coordinate 1,329,807 of NZ_BMKC01000001.1, read as the reverse complement.
TGTCGCGGGCCAGGTTGCCGAAACGGCGCATCTCGGCGGCCAGTTCGGTGTCGGCCTCGGGGAAGTATTCACCCTCCCAGCGCGCCAGCGAATCACCTTCGAACCACAGCGTCAGGTTCTTGATTTCCGTGTCGCCGGTGCGACGGCGCTCGGTGGCGACGTAGTCCCAGCGCGACTGGTTGAAGGGGTCGGCCAGCGGCGGCGAACCGAGCAGGCTGAACACCTGCGCGCGGGTCAGGCCGACCTGCAGCTGCTCGACGCTCCTGGTCTCAAGCAGGTTGCCCTGGAAAACGGGCTGGCGGTAGACGATGCCGCAGCCGGCGATCAGGGTGGTGGCGAGCAGGAGCGTGAAAGCCTTGCGCATTGCGTGGGTATCCGGGACTGTCCGGGGCCGATGATACACTACGGCCCGGCGACGCCAGCCAGGGCGGCGCCCTGCGACGGCAGGCATTCAGGAGACGACATGGAATCCCAGGACCTGCGCAAGGCCGGACTCAAGGTGACCCACCCGCGCATGCGCATCCTCGACGTGCTCGAGTCCACCGGGCGCAAGCACCTGACCGCCGAGGACATCTACCGCCAGTTGCTCGACCACGGCGACGACATCGGCCTGGCGACGGTGTACCGGGTGCTTACCCAGTTCGAATCGGCCGGCCTGGTGCTCAAGCACAACTTCGAGGGTGGCCAGGCGGTGTACGAACTCGACCACGGCCAGCACCACGACCACATGGTCGACGTGGACACCGGCAAGGTCATCGAGTTCACCAGCCCGGAAATCGAGCGCCTGCAGCACGAGATCGCCGCCAAACACGGCTTCGAAATCGAGGACCACTCGCTGGTCCTGTACGTGCGCGCCAAAAAGAAGAAGTAGCCCTACCTGGCGTTGGCCCGCGCCAGCAGCTGGCGGGCGTTGGCGCGTACCTCTTTGGTGATCTCGACGCCGCCCAGCATGCGGGCGAGTTCTTCGACGCGGGCCTTTTCCGAAAGCGCTTCGACCTGGCTGTGCGTCGCGTCGGCTTCGACCGCCTTGCTGACCCGGTAGTGGTGGTGGCCCTGGGCCGCCACCTGGGGCAGGTGGGTGACGCACAGCACCTGGCGCTCGCCGCCCAGGGCCCGCAGCTTCTGGCCCACGACTTCGGCCACGGCGCCGCCGATGCCGGTGTCGACTTCGTCGAAGACCATGGTCGGCACGGCGTCGAAGCCCAGGGCCGCGACTTCGATGGCCAGGCTGATGCGCGCCAGTTCGCCGCCCGAGGCGACCTTGCGCAGCGCCCGCGGCGGCTGGCCGGGGTTGGCCGAGACCAGGAACTCGCAGCGTTCGGCGCCCTGCGGCGTCGGGCGGGTGGTGTCCAGCGGTTCCAGGGCGACGGTGAACACGCCGCCGCCCATGCCCAGTTCGCCCATCAGGCCGGCCACGGCCTCGCCCAGCTGGGCGGCCGAACGGGCGCGGGCCTGGCCCAGGCGGGCGGCGGTTTCGTTCCATTCGCGGGCGGCGGCCTCGCGTTCGCGGCCGAGGCGGGCGGCGCGTTCGCCAGCGCCGGCCAGGCCCTCGAGCTCGGCCTGCAGCTGGTCGCGGCGGCCGGCCAGGTCTTCCAGCGGCACGCGGTGCTTGCGGGCGAGGTCGTGCAGGCGGGCCAGGCGGTCTTCCAGCGCGCGCAGGCGGTCCGGGTCGAGGTCGAAATCGTCGTGCAGGCGTTCGATGCCGGCGGCGGCTTCTGCCAGCTGGATGCCGGCTGATTCAAGCAGGGCAAGCACTTCGGCCAGGCGGGGTTCGTCGCCGGCCAGGCGGGCCAGTTCGGCCTGGGTCTGGTGCAGCAGGCGCTGCAGCGACAGGCCTTCGTCGCCGGCCAGGCGGGCCAGGGCGACTTCGCAGCCCTGCAGCAGGCCGGCGGCGTTGGCCTGGCGGCGGTGGGCGGCGGCCAGCTCTTCGAGCGATTCGGGGTCCAGGGTTTCGGCGGACAGTTCCTGGACCTGGTGTTCCAACCAGGCCAGGCGTTCGCCGACGTCGCCGGCGCGGGCCAGGTCGGCCAGCTCGCGGTCGATGCCGGCCCAGCGGCGGGCGGCTTCGCGCACGGCGTCAAGCAGGGGGCCGTGCTGGCCGAAGGCGTCGAGCAGCGCCAGCTGCTGGCCGCGGTCGAGCAGGGCCTGGTGTTCGTGCTGGCCATGGATTTCCACCAGCAGCCCGCCCAGGGCCGAAAGCTGGCCCAGCGTGGCCGGACGGCCGTTGATCCACGCCCGCGAGCCTCCGTCGGCGCGCATGACCCGGCGCAGCTGGCAGGCGTCGCCATCGTCGAGTTCGTTTTCGCGCAGCCAGGCCAGCGCCGCCGGGGCGTCGCCCAGGTCGAACTCGGCCGCCAGCTCGGCGCGTTCGGCGCCGTGGCGCACCACGCCGGCGTCGGCGCGGGCACCGGTCAGCCACATCAGCGCGTCCACCAGCAGCGACTTGCCGGCGCCGGTTTCGCCCGAAACCACGGTCATGCCCGGCCCGAAGGCCAGTTCCGCACGGCTGACGACGGCAAAATCCTGGAGGGTGAGGTGGCTGAGCATGCTGGCGGCGATTCTGCCTGAAAGCCCGAGCTTCGGCTGCCCCTGTCTCAGGAAACAAGACGCGGGCCGCCCACCGGCAGGTAGGGCATCACCCCGTCCGCCGCCACGCCTTGCGCCGGGGCGCCAGCGGCCTTATCTATGGGCCATGGACTTCGACCTCGACCCACGCGCCCGGCGCCTGCTGCGCACCCTGATCGCCCAGCACATCCGCGACGGCGAACCGGTGGGCTCGCGCACGCTGGCCAAGCGCTCGGGCCTGGACGTCAGCCCGGCCACCATCCGCAACATCATGTCGGACCTTGAAGAAATCGGCCTGGTGTCGGCGCCGCACACCTCCGCCGGGCGCATCCCCACGGCCCAGGGTTACCGGGTGTTCGTCGACAGCCTGCTGCCCATGAAGCCCCTGCAGGACACCGAGGTGCAGCAGCTGCGCGCCCTGCTGCCGGCCGGCGCCGGCACCCAGGCCCTGCTTTCGAACACCAGCGAACTGCTGTCGGCGATGAGCCAGTTCGTCGGCGTGGTCACCGTGCCCCAGCGCAGCCAGTTCGCCTTCCGCCACATCGATTTCGTGCCCCTGGACGGCCAGCGCATCCTGGTGATCCTGGTCTTCACCGACAACGAGGTGCAGAACCGCATCATCAGCCCGCGCCGGACCTATACGACCTCCGAGCTCGAGCAGACCGCGAACTACCTCAACGCCCATTTCGCCGGCCAGCCGCTGGCCGAGATCCGGGCCCGGCTGCTGCGGGACCTGCGCGACACCCGCAGCGAGATGGAGCAACTGCTGTCGGCCGCGGTCGAACTCTCCGAACAGGCCCTGGGCGGCGGCGGCTCCTCGCCCGAGGACATGCTGCTGGCCGGCCAGACCCGGCTGATGGGCGTGCAGGACCTGTCGGACATGGAGCGGCTGCGCGACCTGTTCGAGGCCTTTTCCCGCAAGCGCGAGATCCTGCAGCTGCTCGAGGGCACCCTCAAGGCCCAGGGCGTGCGGGTGTTCATCGGCGAAGAAACCGGCCTGGCCCAGCTCGATGCCTGCACCGTGGTCACCGCGCCCTACCACGCCCACGGCAAGGTGCTGGGCGTGCTGGGCGTCATCGGACCCACCCGGATGGCCTATGAGCGGGTGATCCCCATGGTCCAGGCCACCGCCGACCTGCTCGGCGCCGCCTTGAATCCCGAGCCGCCGACCCCATAGGGAGTTCCGACCCCCGCCGGACGCGGGGCAGCCACCGGATATCCCATGCAAAACCAGAACCCGAACCCGGACGCGCAGGCGCCCGACGACGTCCCCGATTTGGACACCGATTCGCTGGCCAACGAGCTCGAGCAGCTGCGTTCGGCCCTGGGCGACCTGCGCGAAGAAGCCCTGCGCGAACGCGCCGAGCTCGACAACCAGCGCAAGCGCCTGGCCCGCGACGTCGACCAGGCCCGCCGTTTCGCCAACGAAAAGCTGCTCTCGCAGCTGCTGCCGGTGCTCGACAGCCTCGAGGCCGGCCTCAAGGCCGCCGGCGACGCCACCGGCCCGCTCAAGGACGGCCTGGAGCTGACCCTGCGCCAGCTGCTGAAGGTGGGCGAGGACAACGGCCTGGCCCAGATCAACCCCGAAGGCCAGGCCTTCGACCCCGAGTGGCACCAGGCCATCAGCCAGCTCGAGTCCCCCGGGGCCGAGCCGGGCAGCGTCGTACAGGTCTTCCAGAAGGGCTATGCCCTGAACGAACGCTTGCTGCGACCGGCCCTGGTGGTGGTCGCCGCCGGCTGAGGGCTTCACGCCCCTTGAACAACCCGCGGCGGGCCCCATTTACCGAACATCCGCGGCCGCCGCCGCCAACACAGATACTGATCCTTCAGGGAGTAACACCATGGGCAAGATCATCGGCATCGACCTGGGCACCACCAACAGCTGCGTTTCCGTGATGGAAGGCGGCGTGGCCAAGGTCATCGAAAATTCCGAGGGCGACCGCACCACGCCTTCGATCGTCGCCTTCACCAAGGACGGCGAGGTCATCGTGGGCGCCTCGGCCAAGCGCCAGGCGGTCACCAACCCCAAGAACACCTTCTACGCCGTCAAGCGCCTGATCGGCCGCAAGTTCACCGACGCCGAAGTCAAGAAGGACCTCGACCTGGTGCCCTACGGCATCCTCGCCCATGAAAACGGCGACGCCTGGGTGCAGACCGCCGACGGCAAGAAGATGGCCCCGCAGGAAATCTCGGCCAAGGTGCTCGAGAAGATGAAGAAGACCGCCGAAGCCTACCTGGGCGAGACGGTCACCGAGGCCGTGATCACCGTGCCGGCCTACTTCAACGACAGCCAGCGCCAGGCCACCAAGGACGCCGGCCGCATCGCCGGGCTGGACGTCAAGCGCATCATCAACGAGCCGACCGCGGCCGCGCTGGCCTATGGCATGGACAAGAAGGGCGGCGACCGCAAGATCGCGGTCTACGACCTGGGCGGCGGCACCTTCGACGTCTCGATCATCGAGATCGCCGAAATCGACGGCGAGAAGCAGTTCGAAGTGCTGGCCACCAACGGCGACACCTTCCTGGGCGGCGAAGACTTCGACGCCCGCGTCATCGACTACCTGGTCGACGAGTTCAACAAGGAACAGGGCATCGACCTGCGCAAGGACCCGCTGGCCCTGCAGCGCCTGAAGGACGCCGCCGAGCGCGCCAAGATCGAGCTCTCGTCCAACCAGCAGACCGAAGTGAACCTGCCGTACGTCACGGCGGATGCCTCGGGCCCGAAGCACCTGAACATCAAGCTCACCCGCGCCAAGCTCGAGGCGCTGGTGGATGACCTGATCAAGAAGACCATCGAACCGTGCCGCGTGGCGCTCAATGATGCCGGCCTGCGTGCCAGCGACATCGGCGACGTCATCCTGGTCGGTGGCCAGACCCGCATGCCCAAGGTCAAGGCCGCGGTCGCCGAATTCTTCGGCAAGGACCCGCGCCAGGACGTCAACCCGGACGAGGCCGTCGCCATCGGCGCCGCGGTCCAGGGCGGCGTGCTCGCCGGCACCGTCAAGGACGTGCTGCTGCTCGACGTCACCCCGCTGAGCCTGGGCATCGAGACCCTGGGCGGCGTGATGACCAAGATCATCGAAAAGAACACCACCATCCCGACCAAGGCCTCGCAGGTGTTTTCCACCGCCGAGGACAACCAGTCGGCCGTCACGGTGCACGTGCTGCAGGGCGAGCGCGAACAGGCCCGCTTCAACAAGTCGCTGGCCAAGTTCGACCTCTCGGGCATCGATGCCGCGCCGCGCGGCATGCCGCAGGTCGAGGTGTCCTTCGACATCGACGCCAACGGCATCCTGCACGTGTCGGCCAAGGACAAGAAGACCGGCAAGGAACAGAAGGTCGAGATCAAGGCCGGTTCGGGCCTGAGCGAGGAAGAGATCGCCCAGATGGTCCGCGACGCCGAGGCGCACCGCGAAGAGGACAAGAAGTTCCACGAGCTGGTGACCGCCCGCAACGCCGCCGACGGCCTGATCCACGCCACCCGCACCGCGATCACCGAGCACGGTTCCAAGGTGCCCGGCGAGCAGCTGGCCGGCATCGAAACCGCGCTGTCGGAGCTCGAGACCGCGATGAAGGGCGACGACAAGGCCCAGATCGAAGCGAAGACCCAGTCCCTGCAGCAGGCGGCGCAGTCGCTCTACGCGGCGGCCGCCGGTGGCCAGGAAGGCGCGCCGGAAGGTGGCGCCGAGCCGGGTCCGCAGGCGCAGGCCGAGGACGTGGTGGACGCCGAGTTCACCGAGGTCAAGGACGACGAAAAGAAATAAGGTTATTCCTTGTCGCGCTTTGCGCAACGGAATAACTGCCGCCGTTCGAGCCTCACGTACGTGAGGCTCAACGCCGGCTGAGGCGGGCCGCAGTAGCGGCCCTTCCTCGTCATGTATGGGAAGGCCTGGGGATTCGATGAGCAAGCGTGACTACTACGAGGTGCTGGGGGTTTCCCGCACTGCCGCCGAGGACGAGCTGAAGAAGGCTTACCGGCGCGCGGCGCAGAAATTCCACCCGGACCGCAATCCCGGCGACAAGGCCGCCGAGGCCAGCTTCAAGGAGGCCAAGGAGGCCTACGAAGTGCTGTCGGACGGCGGCAAGCGCCGCATCTACGACCAGCACGGCCACGCCGCGTTCGAAAACGGCATGGGCGGTGGCAACCCGGGCGGCGGTTTCCACGACGTCAACGACATCTTCGGCGACATCTTCGGCGACATCTTCGGCGGCGGACGCCAGCGCGGCCCGCGCCGCGGCGCCGACCTGCGCTACGTGGTCGAACTCGACCTCGAGGAAGCCGTGTTCGGCGTCGACAAGCGCATCGAAGTGCCCACGCTGGTGGCCTGCAAGCCCTGCGACGGCAGCGGCGCGGAAGACGGCAAGGTCGAAACCTGCGGTACCTGCCGCGGTCGTGGCCAGGTCCGCATGCAGCGCGGCATCTTCGCCGTGCAGCAGGCCTGCCCGGCCTGCGGCGGCCGCGGCCAGACCATCGCCAAGCCCTGCAAGACCTGCCACGGCAACGGCCGCGTGCAGGACGAAAAGGTGCTGCAGGTGAAGATCCCGGCCGGTGTCGATACCGGCGACCGCATCCGCCTGGCCGGCGAAGGCGAGGCCGGCCCGCCGGGCGCGCAGCCGGGCGACCTGTACGTTGAAGTGGACGTGCGTGCGCACCCCATCTTCCAGCGCGAGGGCAACGACCTTTACTGCGAAGTGCCGGTGCGCTTTTCCCAGGCCGCGCTGGGCGCCGACATCGTGGTGCCCACGCTCGAGGGCGAGGCGCTCATCAAGGTCCCGCACGGGACCCAGACCGGCAAGCTGTTCCGCCTGCGCGGCAAGGGCGTCAAGTCGGTGCGCAGCCACGGCACCGGCGACCTGCTGTGCCGGGTGGTCGTGGAAACCCCGGTCAACCTGACCGCGCGCCAGCGCGAGCTGCTCAAGGACTTCGACGCCACGTTCGAAGGCGAGCACGGGGCCCGGCATTCACCGCGCTCGAGCGGTTTCCTCGACGGCGTGAAATCCTTCTGGGACCGCATGACCTCCTGACCGGGAGGTCGCGGGCAAGAACAAGGGCGCCCTCGGGCGCCCTTGTCGTTTTCGTGCCTGTCGGGCCGCCTATTGCCCCGGGCGCACCATGCGCGCCGGCGCCTCGACGGCCGCAAAGGCCTCGAGCTTGTCGCCCACGACGTTCTCCAGGTGTTCGATGCGGCTTACCGCGGTCGGATGGGTGGAGAACATCAGCGCCACGCCGGCATCGTCGGCGGCGGTGCCGTCCAGGGTGTGCAGCACCGACGCCAGGGCGTAGGGGTTGTAGCCGCCCCGGGCCGAGATGACCATGCCGTGCACGTCGGCCTGGTGCTCGTCGCCCTTGTCCAGGCCCCGCACGAAGATCTCGGTGCCGGCCTGGAAGGCCTTCTGGCCGAACATGCGCACCGCCTGGTTGTCGCTGCGGCCAGCGGCTTCGCCGGCCAGTTCGGTGGCGAAGGCCGTGCCCATTTCCTTCTTGATCGCCTTCACCTGGTGGCGTTCGACGACGTGGGCGATTTCGTGCGACAGCACCGCGGCCAGCTCGGCCTCGTCGCGCAGGCGGTCGTACAGGCCCTGGGTGATCAGGATGGTGCCGCCGGGCAGGGCGAAGGCGTTGACGTCGGTGCTGTCCATGACGCCGAAGCGCCAGGGCAGGTTCGGTCGTTCGGTCTGCAGGGCCAGCCACAGGCCGACCCGGTTCACGTACCGCTGCATGGCCTCGTCGCGCACCAGCGGGCGGGCGGCGAGCAGGCGGGCGGCGATGCCGCGGCCCAGTTCGATTTCGTCTTCGTCGGTGATCGGCGCGCTGGCGTCGGCCGCCTTCTTGCCGAAGTTAAGGAGTTTTTCGGCGTCGCCGAGGCGACCGAAGCCGGCGGCCGGCGAGGCCAGGGCCAGCGCGACCAGCGCCGCCAGGAGATATTTGGGTTTCATCGCTGCTTCCTCCGGCTGCGGCGGTCGGACTTGAGGTAGTCGACCTGGTGGGCTTCAAGGCTGGCGGACGTGGCGAACGAGCGGGCGTCGTCGGGCCCGACGGCCAGCTGGTCGAGCATCGCGACCTCGGACGGTGCCGAGCCGGCGTTGCGCAGCTTGTCCGGCGACAGGCCCTTGACGCCGGTACTGACGGTATTGCCGCTCGAACCGGTGAGGAAGGCCGCCGCCAGCTGGTTGCCGCCGCCGGCCGACTTGCCGTCGGACGTGCCCGTGCGCAGGTTCAGCACGCGGACCCAGCCGTCCAGGCCTTCGGCGTTCTTGACGCCGGCCCAGGCGCCCTTGCGACCAGTGATGTCCACGGACGCCTTGGCGCCCAGCTTGGCCACGACTTCGGCCGAGCCCAGGGGCTCGCTGCGCATTTCGGTGGCGCGCAGGGTGGTGGCGGTTTCGGCGAAGGCCAGGCCACTGGCCAGGGTGGCGGCCAGCGCAAGGGCCAGTGCCAGCCTTGGGGTGGGGTTGCTGCGTCTTGTCTTCACGGCATGCCTCCTGCTCAGGATGGGTCGGTGTTGCGTACCGGTTCGTAGAGTTCGACCGGCTCTTCGCGGCCTTTCACCTTGAATTGCCCGCGATGGTGGAAGTTGAAACGGGAATTGTTGCCGCAGGCGGACTTGGTGGCCCCCGACACCAGCACCCGGGCCACGCCCTTGGTGGTGCCCTCGATGCGGCTGCCCAGGTTCACCGTGTCGCCGATGGCGGTGTATTCCATGCGCGTGTCGCTGCCCAGGAAACCCACCACGGCCGGGCCGGTATGCAGGCCGATGCCGACGTCGAAGTCGCCCAGGCCTTCATTGTTGGCCGCCAGTTCGCGTTTGAAGTCGTCAAGGGCCAGGGTCATGTCCAGCGCCGCCTCCACCGCCTTTTCCGCGTGACCCGGGGTCTGGGTCGGGGCGTTCCAGAAGGCCATGATCGCGTCGCCCATGAATTTGTCCAGGGTGCCGCCGTGGCGGAAGATCACGTCCACCTGGCGGCTGAAATACCGGTTGAGCAGGTCCACCACCTGTTCCGGTGTGCGCGACTCGGACAGGGTGGTGAACCCGCGGATGTCGGAGAACAGGATGGTGATCTCGCGTGATTCAGGCTTGCGTTCGCGGTCGAGTTCACCGCTTTCGACCAGGCCTTCGACCACCCGGGGGTCCAGGAAACGCCCGAAGATGCCGACCGTGGCCTCGCGCTGTCGGCGTTCGAGCCACTGCGATTCGACCGTGAGCAAGCCAAAACCCACCCAGGCCAGCGCCAGTGCGGCACCCACCGGCAAGTAAAGATTGGCCTGGAACGCGAACCAGGCGGCGGCCAGGGCGCCCACGCTGGCCAGGCCCAGGCCCAGGCCCGACTGCAGCGGGCTGGCGCGACGGTGGAAGGCCAGGGCGGTGCCCCCGGCCAGGACCAGCAGCAGGGGCCAGCGTGCGGGCCAGTCGCTGAGCCAGTCGCCGGCGCGCAGGTTGGCGACGGCGGTGGCGATGATGTGCGGCCCGGGCGTGTGCTGGCCCAGCGGGGTCGGGCGGTTTTCGTGCATGCCCGGCGCGGTGGCCGCGATCAACACGATCTTGCCGGCCAGGGTGGGGGCAATCGCCGGCTCGCGCTGTTCCAGGTCCCTGAACAGGTCCACGTAGGGAATCGTCGCCGGCGGCTCGCCGAACCAGTGCAGGCGGATGCGTTCCTGGTCGGGCAGGGCGGTGCCCGAGTACCGGGCCAGGTTGGCGGCCATGGAGTGCAGGTGCCAGCCGGCGATGTCCTGGTAGAGGCGCGCGTGCCGGCCGGTTCCGTCGCGGTCGGCTTCGAAGTTGATCAGTCCCCCGCGCCAGCTTTCAGGCGGCAGCGTCGCCGGCACCAGCAGGGTGGCGCGGGCCCCGGGGTCCGCGGCGGCGGTTCTTTCGGCGCCAAAGCTGGGCGGCAGCAGCGCCAACGGGGCCTGGTTGCCGTCGACCAGGCGCAGCGAGGCGAAAAAAAGGTTGTCCAGGCTGGCCACGACCTCGCGGAAGGCGAGGTCGCTGTCGATGCCCAGCTTGTCTTCTTCGTTGAACATCAGGTCGAAGGCCACCGCACGCGGCGCGTGCGGCGCCATGCCCGCCAGCAGTTCGGCGTGGATCGCGCGCGGCCAGGGCCAGTTTCCGGCGGTTTCCTGAAGCTCGTCCAGGCTCTTTTGGTCGATCGCCACCACGACGATGTCATCGGGCGGAACCCGGGACTGGGCGTGGTGGGCCAGCAGCCAGTCGCCCAGCCGGTCGTCGGCGCGGTCCAGGGCCCCGGTGAAATGCAGCACCAGGGCAAGCACGGCCAGCGCCAGCAGCGGAAGGCGGATCGGCACGTGGCGGGCGGTGGTCGTCCGGGGCGGGACGCTGGCGCGTTCAGGCATGGCCGCGAGTGTAGCGGTTTGCCAGCGCCGGGCGCTTTCCGCTAGCGTCCGGCCATGGAAGAACCGCTCCCCATCCGCATCCTCATCCACGGCGCCAGCGGGCGCATGGGCCGGGCGCTGTTGCGCCTGGTCGCCGAACGACCCGAGCTCCAGCTTGTCGCGGCCGTGTCGCGCAGCGGCCAGCCGCTGGCCGAGGCGCCGGCCGGCGTGCCGGTGCTGCCGGTGGAAAAGCTGGCCGATGCGCCCGATTTCGACCTGGCCATCGACTTCAGCCTGCCCGAAGGCTTCGGGCCGCTGGTCGCGGCCTGCCGGGCCAAGGGGGCCGGGCTTGTCAGCGGCACCACCGGGCTGTCCGAGGCCCAGCTGGCGGCCATGGACGAGGCTTCGGAGCTGGTGCCGGTGCTGTGGTCGGCCAATTTCAGCGTGGGGGTGGCGGTGCTGCGCGCCCTGGTGCACCAGGCGGCGGCGGCCCTGCCGGGCTGGGACGCCGATATCGTCGAATCCCACCACGTGCACAAGAAGGACGCGCCCTCGGGCACCGCGCTGTCGCTGGGCCAGGCGGTGGAGCAGGGCCGGGGCAGCCCGCCGCATTACGCCAGCCTGCGCTGCGGCGACATCGTCGGCGAACACCTGGTCCAACTCACCGGCGCTGGCGAGCGCCTGGAGCTGGTGCACCGCGCCAGCAACCGCGACATCTTCGCCCGGGGCGCCCTGGAGGCGGCCGTGCGCCTGTCGGGGCGGGGCCCGGGCCGCTACGACTTCGGCGAGCTGCTGCTGGCCGGCGGCCGACCCTGAACCAGCGGCCGCCTCGTTTCCTTTTCGGGTCAGTTTCGCTAGACTTCCGGCTCGCCTGAACCCTCATCCGTCCGGACATGGTCCTGCCCAGTCCGCGGGTGTTCGCACACCCTGTGAACGGGTTCCCCCTTAGCCAAGGCGATAGCCCGTGAACCAACCCGCAATCCTCGCGCTCGAAGACGGCACTGTATTCGAGGGCTTCTCCGTAGGCGCCACCGGCAGCCGCACCGGCGAAGTGGTGTTCAACACCGCCATGACCGGCTACCAGGAGATCGTCACCGATCCCTCCTATGCCCGGCAGCTGGTCACCCTGACCTACCCGCATATCGGCAACACCGGCTTCACTGCCCAGGACGACGAGGCCGAAAAGCCCTGGGCCTCGGGCCTGATCGTGCGCGACGTGCCGCGCCGCCCCAGCAACTGGCGCAGCCAGGCCTCGCTGCCCGAATGGCTGTCGGCCCGGGGCGTGGTGGCCATCGCCGGCATCGACACCCGCAAGCTGACCCGCCTGCTGCGCGACCGCGGTGCCCAGAACGGCTGCCTGGTCGCCGGCGAGATCGACCGCGAGGCCGCCATCGAGGCGGCCCGCAAGTTCCCCGGCCTCAAGGGCATGGACCTGGCGAAGGAAGTTTGCACGCGGGAACGCTACAGCTGGACCGAGGGTTCGCTGGACCTCGACGCCAATGAATTCGCGCGGGTCGAACCGCGCTTCCACGTGGTTGCCTACGATTTCGGGGTCAAGCGCAACATCCTGCGCATGCTGGCCGACCGCGGCTGCCGGGTCACCGTGGTGCCGGCGCAGACGCCGGCCGCCCAGGTGCTGGCGGAAAAGCCCGACGGCGTTTTCCTGTCCAACGGCCCCGGCGACCCGGAGCCCTGCGACTACGCCATCGCCGCCATCCGCGAGGTGCTGGCGGCGAAGGTGCCGACCTTCGGCATCTGCCTGGGCCACCAGCTGCTGGGCCTGGCCGCGGGTGCGCGCACGATGAAGATGAAGTTCGGCCACCACGGCGCCAACCACCCGGTGATCGACCTCGATTCGCAGCGGGTGATGATCACCAGCCAGAACCACGGCTTCGCGATCGACGAGGCCAGCCTGCCGGCCGGGGTGCGCGTCACCCATCGTTCGCTTTTCGACGGATCCAACCAGGGCATCGAGCTGGCCGATGCCCCGGCATTCAGCTTCCAGGGGCACCCGGAAGCCAGTCCCGGCCCACGCGACGTGGCCGGATTGTTCGACAAATTTGCCAGCATGATGTCAGCCAGGGGCTGACCTTTACTCGGGGAAAGAACAATGCGTATTTTCGGGAAACTGCTGCTCGCCGCGCTGATCGCGCTGCCGGCGACCGTGCTGGCCAAGCCAGTGGAGCTGCCGATCGGCGACTTCTTCAAGGACCCGGAGTTCACCTCCGTGTCGTTGTCGCCCAGCGGCAAGTACATCACCGTCTCGGTGCCCCAGGGCGACCAGACCGTGCTGGCGGCCTTCGAGGTCGATGGCATGAAGCTGGTCGGCAAGTGGAACTACGGCTCCAAGAAGCACATCGACCGCGTCAGCTGGGTCAATGACGAACGCTTCCTGATGTACGTCAGCGAAAAGCTGGGCCGCTTCGATTTCCGCGTCGGCACCCCTGACGTCTACGCCAGCAACGTCGACGGCACCCAGCGCGCCGACATGCCCAACCTGGGCTTCTACGGCATCGTCGACAAGAACTGGGACGATCCGCGCACGATCCTGGTGCAGCGCTCGGTCGACTCGGCTTTCCTGTCCAAGTACGACGTCTACAACGGCCGCGTCACCACGGTCGCCACGGCGCCGGTGCGCTTCGGCAGCTTCATCCTCGACCACGACCGCAAGGTCCGCTACGTCGTCGGCCAGGAAGAAGACCTCGAGACGGTGACCATGCGCCGTGACGGCGACCGCTGGACCACCATCCACTCCTCGGAGATGGGCGGCGCCGTGCGCAACCCGGTGACCTTCGACAGCGAGAACAAGCGCGTGTTCTTCCAGGTCAGCGAGGACGGCGAACCCGCCAGGCTGGTGCTGCGCGATCCGGAAAGCCGCGAAGAAACCCCGGTGGCCTCCAACCCCAACGTCGATTCGATCGGCTACCTGTACAGCAGCGACGAACGCGAGCTGCTGGCCGTGGCCTACATGGACGGCGTGCCCAACTACGTGTTCGTCAACCAGGACCACCCGGAGTCCAAGACCTACGCCGGCCTGATCAATGCCTTCCCGGACAAGGCGGTCAGCTTCGGCGGCATCAGCCGCGACGGCCGCAAGGTCCTGTTCCGCGCCTACAGCGACGTCGACCCGGGCGCCTACTACCTGTTCGACCGCGAGACCGGCCGCGCCCAGTTCCTGCTGGCCTCGCGCGACTGGATCAAGCCCGAGCAGATGAGCGAAATGACCCCGATTTCGTTCACCGCGCGCGACGGCACCCGCGTGCACGGCTACCTCACCATCCCGCAGGGCAGCAGTGGCACCAACCTGCCGCTGATCCTGCACCCGCACGGCGGTCCGCACGGCCCGCGCGACATGTGGGGCTTCAATCCGGAAGTGCAGTTCCTGGCCAACCGCGGCTACGCGGTGCTGCAGGTCAACTTCCGCGGTTCCGGCGGCTACGGCACGGCGTTCGAGCGCATGGGCTACCGCAACTGGGGCACCACCATGATCGACGACATGACCGACGCCGTTGACTGGGCGATCGGGCAGGGCGTCGCCGACAAGGACCGCATCTGCACCTACGGCGCTTCCTACGGCGGTTACGCCGCGCTGCAGACCGTGGTGCGCGAGCCCACCAAGTACCGGTGCACCATCGGCTACGTCGGCGTCTACAGCCTGCCGCTGATGTTCAAGGACGGCGACATCCCGGAGCGCGAAGAGGGTCGCAACTACCTCAACCGCGTCATGCCCGAAGGCCTGGCGGCGCAGCAGGCGCAGTCGCCGGCCTACAACGTCGACAAGATCCGCATCCCGGTGATGCTGGTCCAGGGCGCCAAGGACGAGCGCGTGCCGATCTCGCAGTACGAACTGCTCAAGAAGAACCTCGAGAAGGCCGGCCGCCCGCCGGAAGTGACCATCGTCGAGGCCAAGGAAGGCCACGGTTTCTACGACTACGACAACCAGGTCGAGCTGTACACGGCCATGGAAGCCTTCCTCGACAAGCACACCGCGCCCGCCAAGGCCGGCGACGCACCCTGACCCGCAGGAGCCACCCATGACCCCGCGCCTGACCTCGCTGCTGCTGGCAACCCTGCTGGTCGTCGTGCCGGCCTTCGCCGGTGCGACCGGCCCAGACCGCGTCGACCGCCTCACCGACCTGGTGGTGCAGGCGATGCCGATGCACGTGGTGTTCGAGCAGTTCGCGGCCAAGGACCCGCAGTGGCCGGTCCAGGAAAATCCCGGCGCCCTCGACGCCGGGCAACTGGCCTGCCTGCGCGGCGAACTGAGTACCGCCGGTTATCGCAGGGTGCTGCGGGAAAAGGTCCAGGCCTATGCCGGGCACGGCGACGACGTGATGGACCGGTCCATCCGCCTGCTGGAATCCGGGGCCGCCCAGCTGATGGGCGCGTTCGTCATCGCCGGCGTGGAGCAGGAAATGACCGGCCGCAAGGTCGACGAGGCCGAGATCGTCGGTGCTGCCCGCCCCGAGGTCGTGCAGGCCTTCATGGAGCTGATGACCCATCCGGACAACGCGCACCTGCGCCGCCTGGTGGGCATCGGCGACGCGTTCGATCCCGGCGAGTCCGCGGAAGAAAACCACGCGCGGGGCGAAAAGGTGGGCGGCAGCCTGGCCGTCAGCCTGATGCTCGGCGGGATGGGTCGCTGCGATATCCCCACATCCGTGCTGTTCAACTGAGTCCGCCATGCCCAAGCGCACAGACATCCAAACGATCCTGATCATCGGCGCCGGCCCGATCGTCATCGGCCAGGCCTGCGAGTTCGACTACTCGGGCGCGCAGGCCTGCAAGGCGCTGCGCGACGAGGGCTACCGGGTGGTGCTGGTGAACTCGAACCCGGCGACGATCATGACCGACCCGGACATGGCCGACGCCGTCTACATCGAGCCGATCAACCCGGCCACGGTCGAGCGCATCATCGCCAAGGAAAAACCCGACGCGCTGCTGCCGACCATGGGCGGCCAGACCGCGCTCAACTGTGCGCTGGACCTGGCCGACGCCGGCGTGCTCGACAAGTACAACGTGGAACTGATCGGCGCCAAGCGCGAAGCGATCCGCATGGCCGAGGACCGCGAGCTGTTCCGCGTGGCCATGCGCGAAATCGGGCTGGACTGCCCGAAGGCCGAGGTCGCCAAGTCGCTCGACGAAGCCATCCGCATCCAGGCGACCGTGGGCTACCCGACCATCGTGCGCCCCAGCTTCACGCTGGGCGGCAGCGGTGGCGGCATCGCCTACAACCGCGAGGAGCTGGTCGAGATCGTCACCCGCGGCCTGGAGCTTTCGCCCACGCACGAAGTGCTGGTCGAAGAATCGGTGCTGGGCTGGAAGGAGTTCGAGATGGAGGTGGTCCGCGACACCGCGGACAACTGCATCATCGTCTGCTCCATCGAAAACCTCGACCCGATGGGCGTGCACACCGGCGACTCGATCACCGTCGCGCCGGCCCAGACCCTGACCGACAAGGAATACCAGCGCCTGCGCGATGCCTCGATCGCCGTGCTGCGCAAGATCGGCGTCGACACCGGCGGTTCCAACGTGCAGTTCGGCATCAACGCCGAGAACGGCCGTGTCGTGGTGATCGAGATGAACCCGCGCGTGTCGCGGTCCTCGGCCCTGGCCTCGAAGGCCACGGGTTTCCCGATCGCCAAGATCGCCGCCAAGCTGGCGGTGGGTTACACCCTGGACGAACTGCGCAACGAAATCACCGGCGGCGCCACTCCGGCCTCGTTCGAGCCGGCGATCGACTACGTGGTCACCAAGATTCCCCGCTTCGCCTTCGAGAAGTTCCCGGCCGCCGATTCGCGCCTGACCACCCAGATGAAGTCGGTGGGCGAGGTGATGGCGATAGGCCGCTGCTTCCAGGAGTCGATGCAAAAAGCCCTTCGCGGGCTGGAAACCGGCAAGGTCGGCTTCGACCCCACCGGGGACGCCGGCCGGGGCGAAGAAGGCCTGGTCAAGATCCGCCGCGAGCTGAAGGAGCCGGGTCCCGACCGCCTGTTCCAGGTGGCCGAAGCCTTCCGCGCCGGCCTGTCGGTCGACGACGTGTTCAAGCTGAGCTTCATCGACCCGTGGTTCCTCGACCAGATCGAGGAAATCGTCGCCGCCGAGAAGGACGTCGCCGACGCCGGCTTGGCCGGCCTGGATGCGGCTTCGCTGCGTCGCCTGAAACGCCTGGGCTTTTCGGACGCCCGCCTTGCCCAGCTCACCGGCACCGGCGAACCGGCGGTGCGCGCCCTGCGCCGCGCCTTCGGGGTCCGCCCGGTCTACAAGCGCGTCGACAGCTGCGCCGCCGAGTTCGCCACCCAGACCGCCTACCTGTATTCGACCTACGAGGATGAATGCGAGGCGGAGCCCACCGACCGCCAGAAGATCATGGTGCTCGGCGGCGGCCCCAACCGTATCGGCCAGGGCATCGAGTTCGACTACTGCTGCGTGCACGCCGCGCTCGCCCTGCGCGAGGATGGTTATGAAACCATCATGGTCAACTGCAACCCGGAAACGGTGTCGACCGACTACGACACCTCCGACCGCCTGTACTTCGAGCCGCTGACGCTCGAGGACGTGCTGGAGATCGTCGAGGTCGAAAAGCCCGTGGGCGTGATCGTGCAGTACGGCGGCCAGACCCCGCTCAAGCTTTCGCGCGCGCTGGAAGCCGCCGGCGTGCCGATCATCGGCACCAGTCCGGACAGCATCGACCTGGCCGAAGACCGCGAACGGTTCCAGAAGCTGGTCGACGACCTGGGCCTGCTGCAGCCGCCCAACCGCCTGGCCCGCAACCCCGACGAAGCCGTCGCCCTGGCCAACCAGGTCGGCTACCCGCTGGTGGTGCGCCCCAGCTACGTGCTCGGTGGCCGCGCCATGGAAATCGTCTATACCGACGCCGACCTGTCGCGCTACATCCGCGAGGCGGTGCAGGTTTCCAATGATTCGCCGGTGCTGCTCGACCGCTTCCTCGACAACGCGGTTGAAGTGGACGTGGACATCATCGCCGACGCCGAAGGCAACGTGCTGGTCGGCGGCATCATGGAACACATCGAAGAGGCCGGCGTGCACTCGGGCGATTCGTCCTGCTCGCTGCCGCCGTATTCGCTGTCGGCCGAAGTGCAGGACAAGCTGCGCGTGCAGGTGGGCCAGCTGGCCCGGGCGCTCAAGGTCGTGGGCCTGATGAACACCCAGTTCGCTATCACCTTCGACGAGGACGGCAAGGACACCATCTACCTGCTGGAAGTGAACCCGCGCGCCTCGCGCACGGTGCCCTTCGTGTCCAAGGCCATCGGCGTGCCGCTGGCCAAGATCGCCGCGCGCTGCATGGCCGGCAAGTCCCTGGCCGAGCAGGGCGCCACCCGCGAGGTCGTGCCCGATTATTACTCGGTGAAGGAAGCCATCTTCCCCTTCGCCAAGTTCCAGAACGTCGACCCGATCCTGGGCCCGGAAATGCGTTCGACCGGCGAAGTGATGGGCGTGGGCCGCACCTTCGCCGAAGCCTTCGGCCGCGCCGAGGAAGCCGCCAACATCCGCGCCCCGCGGCCGGGCAAGGCCTTCCTGTCGGTGCGCGACCCGGACAAACAGCGCCTGCTGCCGGTCGCCCGCGAACTGGTCGAACGCGGTTACACGCTGGTGGCCACCGATGGCACCGCGCGGTTCCTGCGCGAGCAGGACATCGCCTGCGACCGCGTCAACAAGGTGATCGAGGGCCGGCCGCACATCGTCGACCTGATCAAGAACGGCGAGATCAGCTACATCGTCAATACGACCGAGGGCAAGCAGGCCATCTCCGACTCGTTCTCGATCCGGCGCGAGGCGCTGCAGCACCGCGTCACCTATTCCACCACCATTCCGGGCGCCCGCGCCCTGATCCGCAGCACCGACACCCGTGACAATCCCCGGGTCTGGTCGCTGCAGGAACTGCACAAGGAGCTTCACGGATGAGAGCCCCCCTGACGACCCAGGGCGCTGCGCGCCTGCGCGAGGAGCTCGAGCACCTCAAGTCGGTCAAGCGCCCGGCGGTCATCAGTGCGATCGCCGAAGCGCGTGCCCACGGCGACCTGAAGGAAAACGCCGAATACCACGCCGCCCGCGAACAGCAGGGTTTCATCGAAGGCCGTATCCAGGAACTCGAATACACCCTGTCGCACGCCCAGTTGATCGACGTGTCCACGCTCAACGCCGGCAGCCGCGTGGTGTTCGGCGCCACGGTCGAACTGGCCGACTGCGACAGCGGCGACGAAGTGACCTACCAGATCGTCGGTGACCTGGAGGCCGACATCAAGAAGGGCCTGGTGTCGGTGTCGTCGCCGCTGGCGCGCGCGCTGATCGGCAAGCACGAAGGCGACACCGTCACCATCCAGGCGCCCGCCGGCACCCGCGACTACGACATCGTCGCCGTTCGCTACGAGGCCTGAGCCGCCCAGGATGAGCGCCCCGCGCCAGGCCCTGCTGCTGCCCGAACGCCGGCGCTTCGCCGGCCAACCGCTGTCGAAGCCGGTGGCCCGGGCCCTGGGCCGCGCCGACCGCCTGCCCGACGGCGAAGCCGGCGAACGTGCCCAGCTGCAGCGCTGGTTCGAGCTGCTGCCGCGCGGCTGGCCGATGGCCGCCATCACCCGCCAGCGTGACGCCGGCGATGCCGTGCTGCACTGCTGGCTGCGCGCCGACCCAGCCTACGTTCGCCCGGACATGACCGGCGCGCGCGTGCTGGCGGTCGGCGAACTGGGCCTGACGGTCGAAGAAGCCAAGGCCCTTTCCGACGCCCTGCGGCCGCTGTTCGGCGACACCGGCTTCCCGATCTCGGCACCGCACCCGGCGCGCTGGTACCTGGCGCTGCCGGTGGAAGCGCGTTTGCCCGCATTCGCCGAGCCCGAGACGGTGCTGGGCGACGACCTGTTCCTGCACCTGCCCGACGGTCCGGAAGGCCGCCGCTGGCGCGCCCTGCTCAACGAAGCCCAGGTCATCCTGCACAACCATCCGGTCAACGCTGCGCGCGTGGCCAGTGGCCGGGTGCCGGCCAACAGTCTGTGTTTCTGGGGCGCCGGGCGGTTGCCCGACCAGGTGCAGGGCCGCCTGCGCACGGTGCGTTCGGAGGAAGCGCAACTGGCCTCGCTGGCGGCGCTGGCCGCCGCCGGGCCACCGGGCGCCGAGGGCGAACTGCTGGACCTGCGCGAGACCCGCGACTGGGCCACGGTGGAAACGGTCGTGCATGAACGCCTGGCCAGCCTGGATACCGCCGGCCTGGTGCTGGATTTCGCCGACGGCGCGGCCTGGTGGCTGCGTCCGGGCCAGCGCTGGCGCCTGCTGCGCCCGGCGCTGGCCAAGCTGGCATGAGGCCACCGGCCACGCGTATCGTCCGGCGCGCCGTTCCCGCATTCGGCCCCTGGCCCGACTCGGTGCCGGCGGTGCTGCAGCGCATCTACGCCGCCCGCGGCGTACTCACGCCGGCCGACGGCGAGCTGCGGCTGGCGCGCCTGCTGCCGCCCGACGCCCTGGGCCAGGTGGACCAGGCGGCGGCGATGCTGGCCGACGCGATAGCCAGCGACGCCCACGTGGTGGTCGTGGGTGACTTCGACTGCGACGGCGCCACCGGCACCGCCGTGGCCGTGCGCGGCCTGCGCCTGCTCGGCGCCCGGCGCGTGTCCTACCAGGTGCCACACCGGGCCCGCCATGGTTATGGCCTCAGCCCGGCCCTGGTGGACGACCTGGTGCCGATGGCGCCCGACCTGCTGCTGACCGTGGACAGCGGCATCGCCTGCCATGCCGGCGTCGCCGCCGCCAAGGCGCGCGGCTGGCGCGTGCTGGTCACCGACCACCACCTGCCGGGCGAAACCCTGCCCGACGCCGACGTGATCGTGGACCCCAACCTCGGCGACGACGGCTTTCCCAGCAAGGCCCTGGCCGGCGTCGGCGTCGTGTTCTATCTATTGCTGGCCCTGCGCCGCCATCTGCGCGACGCGGGCGCGTTCACCGGGCCCGAGCCCGATCTCTCGGTGCTGCTCGACCTGGTCGCGGTGGGTACGGTGGCCGACCTGGTGCCGCTGGACTACAACAACCGGCTGCTGGTGTCGGCCGGCCTCAGGCGGCTGCGCAACGGCCAGGGCCAGCCCGGGCTGCGCGCGCTGATCGAACTGGCGAAACGCGACGAGTCCTCGCTGACCGCCGCCGACATCGGTTTCGCGATCGGGCCGCGGCTCAACGCCGCCGGCCGGCTCGAGGACATGGCGCTGGGCATCGAATGCCTGCTTTGCGACGACCCGCACCGGGCCCGCGAGCTGGCCGGCGTGCTCGAGGGCATCAATGCCGAGCGCAGGGACCTGCAGCAGCAAATGGTCGACACCGCCGAAGCCCTGGTGGCGAACCTGCCGCTGGGCGAGGGCGAGCTGCCGCCGGTGCTGTGCCTGCACGAACCGGACTGGCACCCTGGCGTCGTCGGGCTGGTGGCTTCGCGCCTCAAGGACCGTCTGCATCGCCCCGTCTTCGCCTTCGCGCCCGCCGAGCCGGGCAGCCCGCAACTCAAGGGGTCGGCCCGTTCGATTCCCGGCCTGCACATCCGCGACGTGCTGGCGGCGGTAGACGCCTGCCACCCGGATCTGATCGAACGATTCGGTGGCCACGCCATGGCCGCGGGACTGAGTTTGGACGCGGCGAAGCTCGACGCCTTCCGCGCCGCGCTTGAAGCCCGCGTGGCCAGCTTGCTGACAACGGAACAGCTCAGGTCCGAATTGCTCAGCGACGGCGAACTCGGCGTGCAGGAGCTCGCGCGCCCGCTGGCCGAACAGCTGCGCCTCGCCGGTCCCTGGGGCCAGGGCTTTCCCGAACCGGTGTTCGACGGCGTGTTCAAGGTGCTGCAGTCCAGGCTGCTTTCGGGTGGGCGCCACCTCAAGCTCAGCCTGCTGTGCGAGCGCGGCGGCGTCCCGCTGTCGGCCATCCACTTCGGCGGTGGCACCGGCGAACCGCTGCCGCCACGCATCCATGTCGCCTACCAGCTCGAGCTTGATGACTGGAATGGCCGGCAGGGCGTGCAGCTGCTGGTGCGGCACTGGCAGCCCGCCTGAGCGGAGCGGTAGCCCCGTTCCTGCCTGCGGGCCGTTAACCTAGGACAGCGTGGCCGCCGGCCGCGCCCAGACGCCCGGGGATCCCATGCGCCATTCCGCATTTGCCTTGTCCTGCCTGCTCCTGCTGGCCGCGCCCGCCGCCGCGCAGGCACCCATCGATCGGCCACTGCCGCCGCTGCTGGTGTCACCGGGCGCCGAACGACCTGTGCAGTTGCATGCCGCCCGCATTGACGTGGACGTCGCCGGTGGCCAGGCACAGACCACCATCGAACTGGTGCTGCGCAACCCGGGCAACCGAGCGCTGGAGGGCCAGCTGGCTTTCCCGCTGCAGCCCGGCCAGGAAGTGTCGGGCTTCGCGCTCGACATCGACGGCCGGATGCATGACGCCGTGCCCGTGCCCAAGCAGCGCGGGCGCGAGGTTTTCGAGGCGATCGAACGCCGCGATGTGGATCCGGCCCTGCTCGAGCGCACCGAGGGCAACTATTTCCGCCTGCGCGTGTTCCCGGTGCCGGCCGGCGGCGAGCGCCGCGTACGCCTGCAGCTGGTCGAGACCCTGGCGCGCGTGGCGGGCGAACGCCGCCTGTCGCTGCCGCTGGACTTCGCCGCCGGCCTGGCCGCGGTGCCGCTGCGGGTGCAGGGCGAACCGGCGAAGGCCGGAGGCGAGATGGGCGCGCTGGCGTTCGATGAAACTTCCGCGGGCCAGTCCGCGCTGCTCGGCCCACGCCAACTCAAGGCCGCCGGTGGCCTGGTGCTGCGCTGGCCGCTGGCCGGGGGGCCGCAGGTGCAGGTGCAGGAGCACCAGGGCCAACGCTGGTTCCATGTCGAGGTGCCGCTGCCGGGCGTGGCCGCGCCGCGCCCGCTGCCGGACCACGTCGGCCTGCTCTGGGACGCCTCGGGATCGGCGGGCGAACGCGACCAGGCGCTGGAGTTCGCCCTGCTCGACCGCTATTTCGCCGCGGTTGGTGATGCCGACGTGGGCCTGCAGGTCTTGCGCGACCGGGCCGGACCGGTTCGGCGTTTCCGGGTCCGCGGCGGCGACTGGTCGGCACTCAAGGCCGCCCTGCGCGCCGAAGTCGCCGACGGCGCCACCGCCCTGGGGGCGTGGACGGTGCAGGCGAACGTGCAGGAGTACCTGTTGGTCGGCGACGGCCTGGCCAACTACGGCGACACCGCCGTACCGACGCTGGCCGCCGGCCAGCGCCTGTATGCGATCAGCACGGCCGGGGCCCGCGCCGATTCGGTGCGCCTTCGTGCACTGGCGGAAGCCCGCGGTGGCCGCCTGGTGGAACTGGCGGCGCCGGCTGACCTGGCCCGGGCCGAAGCCGAACTGCTGCGTGACGGTCCGCGCCTGCGCAGCATCGACGCCACCGGCGCCCGGGACGTGGTCGCGGCATCTGTGTTTCCCCGTGGCGGCGTGATCAGCCTGGCCGGGCAACTGGTCGCCGGCGGCGGTGAACTCGTGCTGGGGCTGGAAGAGGGCGGCCGCGTTCGCGAACTGCGACTGCCGCTGGGCGAAGCCAGGGCGCGTCCCGGGCGGTTCCTGGCCCAGGCCTGGGCCGGCTACCGGCTGCGCGAGCTTCAGGCCGAGCCGGAACGCAATCGCACCCATATCCGCCAGCTCGGCCAGGAGTTTGGCCTGGCCACGCCGGAAACCTCGCTGATCGTGCTCGAGACCCTGGACGATTACGTGCTCTACGACATCCCGCCGCCGCAAGCATTGCACGAAGCCTTCCTTGCCCGCCGGCGCGACCTGGCCGCAGAGGAGCGGGACGCGGCGCGCGTGCATCTGGAGGAACTGGTCGCGGCCTTCGAAGAAAAGCAGGCCTGGTGGCGCACCGATTTCAGCGCCGGCTCGAGCGCGCGCGCCAGGCGGAACCGCTCCTTGCCCGAACCCGCTGCGCCGCGGATTGCCGGTGAAGTGCCTGTCCCGGCGCCCCTTGAGCCGACAATGCCGTCCAGCGCCTTCGTCGGTGGTGATGACTCCGACGTGCTGGAGACGATTGAAGTCACGGGCTCGCTGTTGAACATGGAGGACGTGGCCGACGGCGAAGGCTCGGGCGCGGTTATCGTATTGCAGCCCTGGGCGCCGGACTCGGACGTGGCGCGACGCCTGCGCGCCGCCCCGGCCGACCAGGTTTACGCGCTTTACCTGGACGAGCGCCCGGCGAACGCCGGCAGCAGCGCCTTCTTCCTGGACGTGGCCGACATCCTGCTCGAGCGCGGCCAGCGGGGCCTGGCCCTGCGGGTGCTGTCGAACCTGGCCGAGATGCAGCTGGAGAACCGCGCCCTGCTGCGCGTGCTCGGTTACCGCCTGATGCAGGCGAACGCGGCGGAGCAGGCGGTGCCGGTGTTCCGGCGCGTGCTCGAGATTGCCGGTGAAGAACCGCAGAGCTACCGCGACCTGGGCCTGGCCCTGGACGCCGTGGGACGTGCGCAGGAGGCGGTGGACGCGCTGCGGGTCGTGGTCGAACGCCCCTGGGATGGTCGCTTCGGGGGCATCGCCCTGATCGCCCTGGCCGAGCTCAATGCCATCGCCCGACGCGAGCAGGGAAGGATCGACCTCGGCCAACTCGACCCGCGCCTTCGCCACAACCTGCCGCTGGCGCTGCGCGCCGTGCTCAGCTGGGACGCCGACAACACCGACATGGACCTGTGGGTGACCCAGCCCGACGGCGAACGCTGCGGCTACAGCAATACGCGCACCGCGGCGGGTGGTCGCATATCCGAGGACTTCACCGGCGGCTACGGCCCCGAGGAGTACTCGATCCGCCGCGCCGCGCCCGGCAAATACCGGGTCGAAGTGGACTATTTCGGGGACTCGCAGGCCCTGGTCAGCGGGGCCGTGACGGTGCAGGTGTGGCTGAGCGCGGACTTCGGCACCTCGCGTCAGCGCGACCAGCGCCTCACCGTGCGCCTGGCCCCGGACGAGGACAACCTCCTGGTCGGCGAATTCGAGGTGCGCTGAGGCGGCAGGGGCGCGGGCGGCACGGCCTCGCGCCGGGCCGCCCCGGGGGCTGGGCGGGGCAGGCGGTCTGTTATCATTCGCGGCCGATCCAACACCACCGCGGAACACCATGGAACTCAATCCCATCCGCCAGCGCATCGCCGACCTCATTGGCCGGCTTGATTCGCTCAGGGGGTATCTTTGACTTCGACCTCAAGGTCGAACGTCTCGAAGAAGTAAACCGGGAGCTGGAAAGCCCCGACGTCTGGAACGATCCCGAACGCGCCCAGGCCCTGGGCCGTGAACGCGCCTCCCTGGAAAAGGTCGTCGACGGCATCCGCACGCTGACCGCCAGCCTGGAAGGCGGCGCCGAGCTGGTCGACCTTGCCGAGATGGAGGACGACGCCGACACCGTCGATTCAGTCGTCGAGGACGTCGAAAAAACCGCCCGCGAGGTCGAGCAGCTCGAATTCCGGCGCATGTTCTCCGGCAAGATGGATTCGGCCAACGCCTTCGTCGACATCCAGGCCGGCGCCGGCGGCACCGAGGCCCAGGACTGGGCCGAGATGCTGCTGCGCATGTACCTGCGCTGGTGCGAATCGCGCGGCTGGAAGACCGAACTGATGGAAGTCAGCGGCGGCGACGTCGCCGGCATCAAGTCGGCCACGTTCCGGGTCGAGGGCGAATACGCCTATGGCTGGCTCAAGCTCGAAACCGGCGTGCACCGGCTGGTGCGCAAGTCGCCGTTCGATTCCGACAACCGCCGGCACACCAGCTTCACCTCGGTGTTCGTGTCGCCGGAAGTCGACGACAACATCGACATCACCATCAATCCCGCCGACCTGCGCACCGACGTCTATCGTTCGTCCGGCGCCGGTGGCCAGCACGTCAACAAGACCGAATCGGCGGTGCGCATCACCCACGAGCCCACCGGCATCGTGGTGGCCTGCCAGACCGGCCGCAGCCAGCACGCCAACCGCGACACCGCGATGAAGATGCTGGCCGCCAAGCTCTACGAGCTCGAAATCCAGAAGCGCAACGCCGAAAAGGACGCGGTGGAAGCCACCAAGTCCGACATCGGCTGGGGCAGCCAGATCCGAAACTACGTGCTCGACCAGAGCCGCATCAAGGACCTGCGCACCGGCATCGAACGCTCCGACACCCAGAAGGTGCTCGACGGCGACCTGGATGAATTCATCGAAGCCAGCCTCAAGGCCGGCCTGGAAGTCGGCGCCAAGCGCTCCGACGCCTGAGAAACCAAGACCATGACCGACAAGCCCAGCCAGCCCGCGCCCGCCGCCGACGAAAACGCCCTGATCGCCGAACGGCGCGGCAAACTCGCCGCGCTGCGCGACGCCGGCGTCGCCTTCCCGAACGACTTCGTGCGCGCCGACTACGCCGGCGACCTGCAGGCCGAATACGCCGACAAGGACGCCTGGACCGCCGAATCCCTGGAGGCGCTGGACCGCAAGGTCTCGGTCGCCGGCCGGCTGATGGCCAAGCGCGTGATGGGCAAGGCCAGCTTTGCCCAGGTCCAGGACATGTCCGGCCGCATCCAGCTGTACCTGCAGGGCGCCGACCTGGGCGAGGCCTACGAGGCCTTCAAGGGCTGGGACGTGGGCGACATCGTGGCGGTGCAGGGCGGCCTTACCCGCACCCGCACCGGCGAACTGTCGGTCAAGGCGACGGCGCTGCGGTTGATGACCAAGTCGCTGCGGCCGCTGCCGGACAAGTTCCACGGCCTGGCCGACGTCGAGCAGCGCTACCGCATGCGCTACGTCGACCTGATCATGAACCCGGAGGCGCGCGAGGTGTTCGTGCAGCGCTCGCGCATCGTCTCGGCGATGCGCGCCTGGCTCGACGGCCGGCGCTTCCTGGAAGTGGAAACGCCGATGATGCATTACATCCCCGGCGGCGCCACGGCCAAGCCCTTCGCCACCCACCACAACGCGCTGGGCCTGGATCTGTACCTGCGCGTGGCGCCCGAGCTGTACCTCAAGCGCCTGGTGGTCGGCGGCATGGAGCGGGTGTACGAGATCAACCGCAACTTCCGCAACGAGGGCGTGTCCACCCGGCACAACCCCGAGTTCACCATGCTCGAGCTCTACGAGGCCTACGCCACCTACCACGAGGTGATGGACCTCACCGAGGAACTGATCCGCGAAGTGGCCCTGCGCGTGCGCGACACCACCCACCTGGAATGGGAGGGCATGGCCATCGACCTGGGCCCGCCGTTCCGGCGCTGGTCCATGACCGACGCCGTGCTCGAGCACAACCCCGAGATCCACCGCGAAGAACTGCGCGACCTCGCCGCCATGCGCGCGCACTGCGCCCGCCTGGGCGTGAAGGTCAAGGACGGCTACGGTTGGGGCAAGCTGCTGCTGGAGATCTTCGAGAAGACCGTCGAACACACCCTGGTGCAGCCGACCTTCATCACCGACCATCCGGTCGAAGTGAGCCCGCTGGCGCGCGCCTCCGACTGCGACCCGGGCCTGACCGACCGCTTCGAGCTGTTCATCGGCGGCCGCGAAATCGCCAACGGCTTTTCCGAACTCAACGACCCCGAGGACCAGAAGGCGCGCTTCCTGGCCCAGGTCGAGGCCAAGGAAGGGGGCGACGACGAAGCCATGCATTTCGACGCCGACTACATCCGTGCCCTGGAGTACGGCATGGCGCCGACCGGCGGCCTGGGCATCGGCATCGACCGCCTGGTCATGCTGGTCACGGACTCGGCGTCCATCCGCGATGTGCTGCTGTTCCCCTACATGCGGCCTGAATCCTGAGCATCGGCAGGGGATTTTCCCCGCCCCTGACCGGTAATCGGGTAGCAAGA
Source organism: Arenimonas soli (assembly GCF_014643775.1). Classification (GTDB taxonomy): domain Bacteria; phylum Pseudomonadota; class Gammaproteobacteria; order Xanthomonadales; family Xanthomonadaceae; genus Arenimonas; species Arenimonas soli. The sequence continues at coordinate 1,302,097 of NZ_BMKC01000001.1, read as the reverse complement.
ATGTCCAGCAAGTCCTTGCCGGCGTTGAAAACTCAGGAGTAAGCTGGGGCTGAGCCGCGATCCGCGGCAATCACGGTGTCCGCACCCGGGAGCTTCACGTGAACGTACTGATCGTCGATGACCAGCCTTCGCAGCGGACGATGTTCCGCCACCTGCTGGAGGACATCAGCCCGGAAGTGAAGGTCACCGACTTCGGTGACCCGGTGGAGGCCCTGCTGTGGTCGCAGCGCAGTTCGCCCGACCTGCTGCTGCTCGACTACCGCATGCCCAAGCTCGACGGCCTGGAGTTCGCGCGCCGCTTCCGCCGCCCGCTGTCGCACCGCGACGTGCCCATCATCCTCATCACCGTGGTTGGCGACGAGCCGATCCGCAACGCTGCGCTCGAGGCCGGCGTCATCGATTTCCTGGTCAAGCCGGTGCGTCCGCGCGAATTGCGCTCGCGCTGCCGCAACCTGCTGGCGTTGCGCCAGCAGCAGCAGAACCTCAAATCGCGCGCGCACGAGCTCGAGCGCCAGCTGCTGGCACGCATGCACGAACTCGACGAACGCGAGCGCGAAATCCTGCATCGCCTGGCCAAGGCCACGGCCTTCCGCGACGCCACGTCGGTCGCCAGTTTCGAACGCATGGCGCGCTATGCCGGCGTCATCGCCGAAGCGATGGGCCTTTCGGAAGACGAAGTGCGCATGATCGAACTGGCGGCGCCGCTGCACGACATCGGCAAGCTGGGCATCTCCGACGCCATCCTGCGCAAGCCGGGGCCGCTGGACGAGGCCGAGTTCGCCGAAGTGCGCCGGCACCCGCAGCTTGGCTTCGACCTGCTCAGCGACAGTTCCAGCAAGTTCGTCCAGACCGGCGCCACCATCGCGCTGGGCCACCAGGAACGCTGGGACGGCAGCGGCTACCCGTCCGGCCTGGCGGGCGAAGACATCCCGCTGGCCGCCCGCATCGTCGCGGCCGCGGACGTGCTCGACGCCATGAGCTCCGACCGCCCCTGGCGCCCGGCGCATTCCTTCCAGGACGCCCTGGACTTCGTCCACAGCCACGCGGGCGTCCTGTTCGATCCGGCCGTCGTCGATGCCTTGACGGCGCGACGCGAGCGCGTGCAGGAAATCCACGCGCTGCTGGCACCGCAGCCGGCCGGCTGACCAGACCGGCCGCAGGCGCCGCCCCGTGAATTCCCCCTTGCAGGCCCTGGCCGCCCGCTTCCGGAACCGAAGCGACAGCGAGCACGGCCAGGCGATTACCCGCGTCGTGGTGACCGCGGTGATCCTGGTCTACCTGCTGGGCGTCACGTCGTCCTCGGAAGTAAGCAACGAGCCGCTTCGGCTCGTCTTCGCGTTCTTCGCCATCGAGTTCGTGGTCGGCCTGGGCATCCTGGTCGGCATCGCGCTGCGACCGGGCGTGTCGCATCCGCGCCGGGTGGTGGGCATGTTGCTCGACTACGGCATGATGGGCGCGGCCATGCACGTGCTCGGCGAATCCCTGGCGCCGGTTTACGTGGTGCTGATGTGGGTGACGATCGGCAACGGCCTTCGCTTTGGCGAACGTTACCTGGTGGCGGCCATCCTTATCGCCAGCGCCAGCTTCCTGGGCGTGCTGCTCACCACGCCCTACTGGCAGCAGAACCTGATGCTGGGCTGGGGCCTGCTGCTGGGCCTGACCGCGATCCCGGCCTACCTCACCTCGCTGCTGCGCGCGCTGACCCGCGCCACCGAAGAAGCCAAGCGCGCCAACGAGGCCAAGAGCCGCTTCCTTGCCAACATGAGCCACGAGTTCCGCACGCCGCTCAATGGCATCGTCGGCATGTCGCAGCTGCTGAGCACCACGCGGCTGAGCAAGGAACAGCGTGAATGCACCGAGGTCATCCAGACCTCGGCGCGGGCGCTGCTGGCCCTGGTCGAGGACGTGCTGGACATTTCCGCCATCGAGGCCGGCAAGCTGCGCCTGAACGTCGAGGACTTCAGCCTGCGCGAGCTCACGCGCGGCGTGCAGGTCATGCTCCAGCCCGCCGCCGCCGCCAAGGGACTGGGCTTCACCGTGCAGGTCTCGGACCGCGTGCCCGACACCCTGCGCGGCGACGTCGACCACCTGCGGCAGATCCTGGTGAACCTGCTCAACAACGCCATCAAGTTCACCGACGTCGGCCGGGTCACGCTGGACGTGGGGCCGGCGGCACCGCGAAAGCGCGAGCTGGCCGAAGCCGGCAAGGGCGCGCCGTCGGAAATCATGCTGCGCTTCTCGGTGCGCGACACCGGCATCGGCATCCCGCTCGAGGCGCAGAAGCGCCTGTTCGAGGCCTTCGAACAGGTCGACACCGCCAAGACCCGCCGCCACGGCGGTACGGGCCTGGGCACCACGATCGCCAAGGGCCTGGCTGAAACCATGGGTGGCCGCCTGGGTTTCGAGAGCGAGGAAGGGCAGGGTTCGCACTTCTGGGTCGAGCTGCCCTACGAACTGGCTTCCGCCGAAGCCGCCCGGGCGCTGCCGTCGCCGGCCAATGTCATCGCCTTCGACGACCCCTTCGTGCGCCACCGTGCGAGGGTCAAGCCGCTGCATACGCTGATCGCCGACGACCATGCCGCCAACCGGATGGTGCTGCGCCGCCTGTTGGAGAAGGCCGGCCACCACGTCGAAGAGGTCGAAACCGGGGATGAAGTGCTGAACGTGCTCACCGAACGTGACTTCGACGCCGTGCTGGTGGACCTGCACATGCCCGGCGTCAGCGGCCTGGACGTGATGCGCGAGGTGCGGGTGATGGAAGCGGGCGGCAAGCACCGCACGCCGTTCCTGGTGCTCACCGCCGACGTCACGCCCGAAGCCATCCAGGCCTGCGAACAGGCCGGCGCGCGGGCGTTCCTGCCCAAGCCCATCGTCGCCGGACGCCTGCTCGAGGCCCTGGCCGACGTCGCCCTGGGCGGCAGCGAGCCGGCGACGTCGGCCGCCGAAACCGCAGCTTCCGCGGACGCGGTCGTGCTTGACGACACCGTGCTGGGTGAACTGGCCGAACTGAACCTGGGCAAGGACTTCGTGGCCAACTTCGTGCAGCAGTGCGTGCGCGATGCGCTGCGCTGCCTGGGTTCGCTGGAAACGGCCGGCCAGGCCGGCGACTGGGATGGGTTCCGCGACCACTGCCACGCGCTCAAGGGCGTCGCGGGCAACCTGGGCATGTCGCGGGTGGCGACGCTGGGTTACGAGATCATGCAGCTGCCGAACTGGCAGTTGGCCAAGGACTGGCGCGCGCGCGAACGCCTGCTGCGCGAGCAGTTCGAACTGGCCCGGGAGGCCCTCGCCCGGCTGCCCTCCCGGTCGGGAGGGCAGCACTCGGACGACGCCTCGGGGTAGGCCCCGGGCCCGGGGCGCGTCAGAGGGCGGCGGCGAGCGAAGTGGCGGCGCCGGCTTCGCTGGCGCGACGCTCCTGCGCCCGGACCAGTCGTTCCATCGTGCGCAGGGACTTTTCACCCAGCTGCAGCGCGGTATCCACCCAGATCTCGGTGATGCGCATCAGCTCTTCCAGGGTCACCGGCTGGGCGTAGTCGCGCACCCGCTGCATCGCCAGGCGGGCGTGCGGGGCACGGCGATGGCAACGCAGCAGGTCCTGCACCGCCTGCACGCCCTGGCCCTTGGGCACCACCAGGTCGACGATGCCCATCTCGAACATCTGTTCGCTGGTGTAGACCGTGCCGTCGAGCATCAGCTTTTCGGCCTGGGCCGGGCTGACCCGGCGGCACAGGAAGGAATAGGCACCCATGCCCGGGAACAGGTCGAACAGCACCTCCGGGAAACCCATGCCCACGCCTTCTTCGGCAACGATGGTCTGGCAGGACAGGGCCAGTTCGAGGCCACCGCCCAGGGCGTCGCCCTGGACCAGGGCCACGGTGTCGACCCGGCCGCCGAGCTGGGTGTGCAGGTGGTAGACGCCTTCCACGCACATCCGGGCATAGGCCAGCAGCGAGCTGCGGTCGCGCTCGCGGATGAGCCGGGCGAACAGCTCGAGGTCGCCGCCCAGGTTGAAGGCGCTGGCGTCCGAGGTCACCACCAGGTGGTCCAGGCCCGGCTCGCGGCCATCGATGGCGGTCTGCTGGCTGCGCTGGCCGACCCCGGCCAGGTAGTCACGCATGTCCTTCATCAGGTCCAGGGTGAAACAGGGACGACGGCGCTCGCCGTCGTGGGCACGCTCGGCGTGCATGTACATCCAGCTGGTGCGCGTCCCGGGATCTTCCTGGGTGCGCAGCGTGCGGTAGGAGAAGGGGCGTGGGTTGTGAAGTTCGACTACGGGGCTCATGGGCGTGTCCTCGGGGCTCGGGGCTCTGAAGCCGCCCGCATGGCACGTGGAGCCGGGCGGCGGTTAAGGACCCGTTTAGGGCCCTGCGCCCGATTCTAGACCTCATTCAGCCCAGGTTGTAAACCGCCCCCGAGATGGTGTAGGGGCGGCCCCGGTGTTCAGGCCTTCGCGGCGGAGTCCCTGAGTTCACGGCGCAGGATCTTGCCGACGTTGGACTTGGGCAGCTCGTCCCGGAATTCGACGTAGCGCGGAAGCTTGTAACCGGTGAGGTTCTCCTTGCAGAAGGCCTTCACCTGGTCGGCCGTCAGCGCCGGATCCTTGCGCACGATCACCACCTTCACGGCTTCACCGGACTTGTCGTCGGGAACGCCGACCGCAGCGACCTCGAGCACGCCCGGCATCAGCGCAATGACGTCCTCGACCTCGTTCGGGTACACGTTGAAGCCCGAGACCAGGATCATGTCCTTCTTGCGGTCGACGATGTAGAAGAAGCCCTGCGGGTCCATCTTCGCCATGTCGCCGGTGTGCAGCCAGCCGTCGGCGTCGATCACCTTGGCGGTTTCCTCGGGACGCTGCCAGTAGCCCGCCATCACCTGCGGGCCGCGGATGCAGAGTTCGCCGACTTCGTCGACCGGCAGCATCCTGCCGTCGTCATCCTTGATGCAGGCGTCCGTGGACGGGATCGGCAGGCCGATCGAGCCGTTGTACTCGGGCAGGTCCATGGGATTGATGCAGGCGGCCGGCGAGGTCTCGGTAAGGCCATAGGCCTCGACCAGGGTGACACCGGTGGCCTTCTTCCAGCGCTCGGCGACCGCGCGCTGCACGGCCATGCCGCCGCCGAGGGTCAGGTGCAGGCGCGAAAAGTCGATCTTGTCGAAGCCCGGGGTATTGAGCAGGCCGTTGAAGAGGGTGTTGACGCCGGTGATGGCGGTGAACGGAATCCGGCTCAGTTCCTTCACGAAGCCGGGCATGTCGCGCGGATTGGTGATCAGGTAGTTGAGCCCGCCGAATTTCATGAAGACCAGGCAGTTCGCCGTCAGCGCGAAGATATGGTAGAGCGGCAGCGCCGTGACGATGACTTCCTGGCCCATCGTGGCGTTGGTGCCGATCCAGATCGACGACTGCTGCATGTTCGCCACCAGGTTTCGGTGGGTCAGCATGGCGCCCTTGGCGACGCCCGTGGTGCCGCCGGTGTACTGCAGGAAAGCGATGTCCTCGCCGCGCAGTTCGATGGCGGGCAGGGTCTTGCCAACGCCCTTGGCAAGGGTGTCGTTGAAGCGAACGTGGCCGGGCAGGCTGTATTCGGGCACCTGCTTCTTGACGTGGCGCAGCACGAAGTTGACCAGGGCCCCCTTGGGGAAGGCGAGCATGTCGCCGACGCCGGTGACGATGACCTGCTTGATCGGCGTATCGGCCACGACTTCTTCGACCACGTGGGCGAAGTTTTCCAGCACGACGATGGCGCTGGCGCCCGAGTCGGTGAGCTGGTGGCGCAGTTCGCGCGCGGTGTACATGGGGTTGGTGTTGACTACCGTCAGCCCGGCGCGCAGCACGCCGAAGATGGCGATGGGGTACTGCAGGATGTTGGGCATCATCAGGGCGACGCGGTCGCCCTTCTTGAGCTTGAGCTCGTGCAGGAGGTAGTTTGCGAACCGGGTGCTGAGCTCATCGACCTCGGCGTAGGTGATTTTCTTGCCGAAGTTGGCGAAGGCCGGGTTGTCGCGGTAGAGACGACAGGTTTCCTCCAGCACCGAGACGATGGAGGCATACTTTTCAAGGTCGACCTCCGGACCGATGCCCTTCGGATAATTGGCCAGCCAAGGACGTTCGAAATCCATGCACTTCCCCTCGATACCCGATGCCGGTACTCCCCGCAGCGCGCTGCGCGCACATGAACGGAATTGGAGTATTCGCTCGATTGGAGCATACCGTCCGGGGCCAGGCAAGGCGCATGGCGTATGGTTTCGCGCCGTCTTCACGGCCCTGGCCCTGGGGCTGCTCGCCCTGGCCGCAGGCTGTTCCAGGACGCCACCGGAACAGGCCCTGCGCGAGACCATCGCGGCCATGGAGGCGGCCGCCGAAGCGCGCGACAGCGACGCACTGGTGGAAAATTTCGCAGACGATTTCGCCGGCCCGCAGGGCATGGACCGTGACCGCTTCCGACGCTATCTGGCGTTGCTGTGGCTGCGAAACCGGCAGGTGGGGGTGACCCTGGGGCCGCTGGACGTGGAACTGGTCGGGCAGGACCGGGCCCGCGTGAATTTCACCGCCGCGGCCCGGGGCGGCACCGGCTGGATGCCCGAACGCGCCGAGGTCTACCAGGTGAAAACCGGCTGGCGCCGGGAAGGCGACGACTGGAAGCTGATCTCGGCGGACTGGGAATAATTCTCGCGTCGGCGAATACCGAAAGAAGAACGGCCCGCTTGCGCGGGCCGTTCGTTCGGGGCTGAAGCCCTCCCACCGGTGGTTGGCGGGATCAGGCGGCCTTGCGGGCCGCCAGCTGGCGCAGCACGAAGTGCAGGATGCCGCCGTGGCGGAAGTATTCGACTTCCTTCGGGGTCAGCAGCAGCACCTGCACCTGGAAGCGGATCTCGGTGCCGTCCGGGCGCGTGGCGACCACCGTAGCCTGGCGGGCCTTGCCGTCGTCCAGCCCGGTGATCTGCACCACCTCGTCGCCCTTGAGGCCAAGCGTCTTCGCGTTCTGGCCGTCCAGGAACTGGCAGGGCAGCACGCCCATGCCGACCAGGTTCGAGCGATGGATGCGCTCGAAGGATTCCGCCACCACCGCCTTCACGCCCAGCAGGTTGGTGCCCTTGGCCGCCCAGTCACGCGACGAACCGGTGCCGTATTCCTTGCCCGCGAACACCACCAGCGGCACGCCCTCGGCCTTGTACTTCATGGCCGCGTCGTAGATCGGCATCTTTTCGCCCGACGGGTAGTGGATGGTGTTGCCGCCTTCTTCGCCGCCCAGCATCAGGTTCTTGATGCGGATGTTGGCGAAGGTGCCGCGCACCATCACGTCGTCGTTGCCGCGGCGCGAACCGTAGCTGTTGAAGTCGGCCGGCTGCACGCCGCGACCCTGCAGGAACTTGCCGGCCGGCGAGCTGGCCTTGACGTTGCCGGCCGGGCTGATGTGGTCGGTGGTGATCGAATCGCCGAACAGGCCCATCACGCGGGCGCCGTGGATGTCGGTGATCGAACCGACTTCCATCTTCATGCCGTCGAAGTAGGGCGGGTTCTTGATGTAGGTGGAGGCTTCGTCCCAGGCGAACTTGGCGCCGTCCGGCGACTGGATCTCGTTCCATCGGCTGTCGCCGGCGAAGACGTTGGCGTAGTTGGCCTTGAACATTTCCGGGCCGACCGTGCGCGCGATGAAGTCGCCGATCTCCTTGTTGGTGGGCCAGATGTCCTTCAGGTACACCGGCTTGCCGTCACTGCCCGTGCCCAGCGGTTCGGTGCTCAGGTCGATGTCGACGGTGCCGGCGATGGCGTAGGCGACCACCAGCGGCGGCGAGGCCAGGTAGTTCATCTTCACTTCCGAGTGCACGCGGCCCTCGAAGTTGCGGTTGCCCGAAAGCACCGACGCCGCCACCAGGTCGTGCTCGGCGATGGCCTTGGACACTTCCTCGGGCAGCGGGCCGGAGTTGCCGATGCAGGTGGTGCAGCCGTAGCCGACCACGTAGAAGCCCAGCTTCTCGAGGTCGTCGAGCAGGCCGGCCTTCTTCAGGTAGTCGGTGACCACCAGCGAGCCCGGGCCGAGCGAGGTCTTCACCCACGGCGCGGCCTTGAGGCCCTTGGCCGCGGCGTTGCGCGCCAGCAGGCCGGCGCCCAGCATCACCGCCGGGTTGGAGGTGTTGGTGCAGGACGTGATGGCGGCGATGACCACCGAACCGTCGGTGATTTCGACGTCCTGGTCCTGGATGCGCAGCTTGCCCTTCGGGCGTGCGGCCAGGTGGTCGGCCTGCGGCTGGTGGCCGCCTTCGGCGTCCATGCGCGCCACTTCTTCGTTGGCCGGCTTGCGCTTGGCGGTCAGGCCGGCCAGGTTTTCCTCGAAGTTGCGCTTGAGGTCGGTCAGCAGCACGCGGTCCTGCGGGCGCTTGGGGCCGGCCAGTGACGGCTTCACGTCGGCCATGTCCAGGTGCAGGGTGGCGCTGTAGTCGGCTTCCGGCTGGCCGGGGGTGCGCCACAGGCCCTGGGCCTGGGCATAGGCCTTCACCAGCGCGACCTGGTCTTCGTCGCGGCCGGACAGGCGCAGGTAGGTGAGGGACTCTTCATCGACCGGGAAGATGCCGCAGGTGGCGCCGTACTCCGGGGCCATGTTGGCGATCGTGGCGCGGTCGGCCAGGGGCAGGTGGTCCAGGCCTTCGCCGAAGAATTCGACGAACTTGCCGACCACGCCCAGGCTGCGCAGCATCTGGGTGACGGTGAGCACCAGGTCGGTGGCGGTGGCGCCCTCGGGCAGCTTGCCGGTGAGCTTGAAACCCACGACCTGCGGGATCAGCATCGAGCTCGGCTGGCCCAGCATGGCCGCTTCGGCCTCGATGCCGCCGACGCCCCAGCCCAGCACGCCGATGCCGTTGATCATGGTGGTGTGCGAGTCGGTGCCGAAGACGGTGTCGGGGTAGGCGACCAGTTCGCCGTCCTTTTCGCCGGTCATGACAACGCGGGCAAGGTGTTCAAGATTGACCTGGTGCACGATGCCGGTATTGGGCGGCACGACCTTGAAGTTGTCGAAGGCCTTCTGGCCCCAGCGCAGGAAGCTGTAGCGCTCCTGGTTGCGCTGGAATTCGATCTTGCCGTTGAGGTCGAGCGCTTCGGGCTTGCCGAAGACGTCCACCTGCACCGAGTGGTCGATGACCAGTTCGGAGGGGATCAGCGGGTTGATCTGGTCGGCATTGCCGCCGAGCTTGACCACCGCGTCGCGCATCGCCGCCAGGTCCACCACGCAGGGAACGCCGGTGAAGTCCTGCAGCACCACGCGCGCCGGCATGAAGGCGATCTCGGTGTCCGGCTCCTTCTTCGCGTCCCAGGTGGCCACCGCCTCGATGTGTTCCTTGCCCACCGTCATGCCGCCGTCTTCGCAGCGCAGGAGGTTTTCGAGCAGGATCTTCATCGAATAGGGCAGGCGCTTGAGGTCGAAGCGCTGGCCCAGCTTTTCGAGGCTGTAGAAGGTGTAGGACTTGCCGTTGACGGCCAATTGGTCGCGCGTGGCGAAGGAGTCGCTCATGGACAGGCTCCGGGGGCTGGTTAGCCCCGTATTATGCCCCAAACCGTACCCTCCCGTCCGGGCCGCGACCGCGGCGCGCCGGCGTCAGGCCGTGGCCGCGAGCCACTCCCTGGTGGCCTGCGCGAGGGCACGGCGGCCGACCAGGAAGTCCCAGTAGCTGCCGCCCAGCTGGCGCCACAGCACGGCCGCGCGCAGCGCCGCCAGCAGCGTGGCGCGGACCTCGCCGACTACGTCGGGCTGGCCCAGGTAGACCGGGTTGCCCTGCACCAGCACGCGCGGACCGACCGGCGAGACTTCATTGGCGTACAGCTCGCCCAGCCGCGCCAGCACGGTGGGATGGGCCGCGCCGAAGTGTTCACGCTGGCGGGCGATGTCTTCCAGGCCGTCGTGCACGGCGCCGGGCGCCCGCGGGTGGTTGATGAACTTGCGCTCCAGGTGCAGCACGGTCATGGCCATGCGGGTCAGGGCCGCGTCGCGGCCGGCGCCGCCGTCGAGCTGGCCGATCAGGCGTTCCAGCCCGGGCCGCAGTTTGTGCGCGCCATCGAAGACGGCTTCGGGTGATTCGGCGTCGAAGCGGAACAGGCTGTCGATGCTGGCGGCCAGCGGTTCCGACTGGGCCTGGCCGGTCTGGGCCATCTGCTGGACCAGCTGCACGGCCTGCAGCAGGCCGGCGAGGGCAAGGGCGCGATCCTTCATGGCGGGGCGGTTTTCCTTTCCAGGGGGGCGTCGGTGGCGGCGATCACGGCGCCACCCAGGCATTCATCGTCGCGGTAGAACACCACGGACTGGCCGGGCGTGACCGCGCGCTGCGGGGACGCGAAGGCTACGGAAAGCGCACCGTCCGCGTCCACCTCCACCGTGCATGCCTGGTCGTCCTGGCGGTATCGGGTCTTGGCGGTGCAGTCGAAACGGGCCGATTCGGGCGCGCCGGCGACCCAGTGCGCCGGCTCCGAACGCAGCCGGGTCGAAAGCAGGTAGGGGCTGGAGCTGCCCTGGTCGACGACCAGGACGTTGTTGGCCACGTCCTTGGCCACCACGAACCAGGGCGCGGCCGAGCGGCCGCGCACGCCGCCGATGTGCAGGCCTTCACGCTGGCCCAGGGTGTAGTACCAGCAGCCGGCGTGTTCACCGACGACCACGCCGTGCGGGTCGCGGATCTCGCCGGGGCGGGCGGGCAGGTAGCGGCCCAGGAACTCGCGGAAGTCGCGTTCGCCGATGAAACAGATGCCGGTGGAATCCTTCTTGGCCGCGGTCGGCAGCCCGGCCTCGGCGGCCAGCCGGCGCACCTCGGCCTTGGGCAGGTGGCCGATCGGGAACAAGGTGGCGGCCAGCTGTTCCTGGCCAAGCTGGTGCAGGAAATAACTCTGGTCCTTGCCGGTATCGACGCCGCGCAGCAGGGCCCAACGGCCCTCGCGTTGTTCGACCCGGGCGTAGTGGCCGGTGGCGATGGCCTCGGCGCCCAGGGCGCGGGCTTCGTCGAGGAAAGTCTTGAACTTGATCTCGCGGTTGCACAGCACGTCCGGGTTGGGCGTGCGCCCGGCGCGGTATTCGTCGAGGAAATGCTGGAAGACGTCGGCCCAGTACTGGGCGGCGAAATTGCGGCTGTGGAAGGGGATGCCGAGCAGGCCGGCGATGCGCAGCGCGTCCCGGCGGTCGTCTTCGGCCCGGCAGTTACTCTTGTCTGCCGCTCCCGGCATCCTGCCTCCCGCGGCACTAGCACCTCCCTGTGCGTCGTCGTCCCAGTTCTGCATGAACAGCCCGGCCAGGGACTCGCCCTGGCGCTTGAGCAGCAGGGCGGCCACGGAAGAATCGACGCCGCCGGACAGGCCGACGATGACCCGGGCGGGAGTCATGCGACGTGGATCGTGGCGTTCAGGGGCAGGCGGCGCCCGGCCAGGAAGTCCTCGGCGACCCTCCAGACCATCGGGCTGCGGTGCCGGGCCGATTCGGCCGCCAGTTCGCCCGGCGTCAGCCAAAGCGCGCGCACGATGCCTTCGTCCAGCGGCCGGTCGGGGTGGTGCCGGCGCGGCTCGGCGGCGAAGGCCATGCGCAGGAAATGTTTGCCGTCACGCGGCGACGCCCACTGGTAGGCGCCGATGAAGGCGGTCAGTTCGACCTCCCAGCCGGTTTCTTCCAGGGTTTCGCGGCGCGCCGCCTCGTGCAGGCTTTCGTCGGGCTCGAGGTGGCCGGCCGGCTGGTTCAGCACCAGCGCGCCCTGCACCTGTTCCTCGACCACCAGCAGCCGGCCCCCGCGCACGACCACGGTGGCGACGGTGACATCCGGTTGCCAGAAGCGGCCGCTGCGGTAGTTCAAAGTTCGTCGGAACCCAGCAGCTGGCGCTCGACCGCGTCGGCCGCGGCGGCGGCCAGGTCGATCGCCTCGTCCAGGGCGTCGGCACTGGCATCGGCCGGCACCTTGATGACCAGCATGGCCACGTCGTCCTGCTTCACCCAGGCGCCCAGCTTGAGGTTGTTGCTGCGCTCGAGCAGGTCGTTGGCGATGGCGGCGGTGAAATCCCCGGTCGGCGCGCGGTAGCCCGGCGACCAGATCTCGCGGACCTTGAACTGGCCGGTGGCCTGGACCGTGGACCGGACCCAGACCAGCTGGGTGCGGTCGCCGGCGACGCGTACGGTGATCTGGAAATCGCCGTCTTCATCGATCGTGAAGGGTGTTCCCTTGGATTCGAGCTGGGCTTTCACGACGGCGTCATGGTCCGCCGCCAGGGCGGGGGCGGCCAGCAGGGCGAGGGTGATCAGGGCGAGGCGGAAAGGCATGTGGGCGCTCCGGGTCGGTTGCCGGCGGGATCCGGCCCGACCATCTTATACTTGCCCCATGTCCCAGAATCGCCCACCCGAACGCGAACACGACCATGGCGTGGCGGTCGAGACCGCCAAGCCCGAGGTTGTCCGGCCGCCCCTGTACCAGGTCGTGCTGCTCAACGATGACTTCACGCCCATGGACTTCGTGGTCGAGGTCCTGCAGGTTTTCTTTGCGCTCAACCGCGAACAGGCCACCCAGGTGATGCTGCATGTCCACACGCGGGGCAAGGGCGTTTGCGGCGTCTACACGCGCGAAGTGGCTGAATCGAAGGTAACGCAAGTCAACGAGTTCTCCAGGGAGCACCAGCACCCCCTGTTGTGCACCATGGAAAAAGCCTAGGCTGGCCCCATATCGGAGCAAACGTTCCGGAGCAGAGCATGTTCAGCAAGGACCTCGAGTACACCATCGGCCAGTGTTACAAGCAGGCCCGCGAAGCCCGCCATGAATTCATGACGGTCGAGCACCTGTTGCTGGCGCTGTTGGACAACCCGTCCGCCGCCGGCGTGCTCAAGGCCTGCGGGGCCGACCAGCCGCGCCTGGCCACCGGGCTGCGCCAGATCATCGCCGACACCGTGCCGGTGCTTCCGGCCGACGACCCCCGCGACACGCAGCCGACGCTGGGTTTCCAGCGGGTGCTGCAGCGCGCGGTCTACCACGTGCAGTCCTCGGGCAAGAAGGAAGTCACCGGCGCCAACGTGCTGGTGGCGATCTTCGGCGAAAAAGACTCGCACGCGGTGTATTTCCTCAACCAGCAGGAAATCACCCGGCTCGACGTGGTCAATTACCTTTCCCACGGCATCGCCAAGATCGGCGAAGGTCCCGAGGACAAGCCCGCGCCCGAGGCCAAGCCCGAGGGCGAGGAGGGCGTGGAAAGCAAGGGCAATCCGCTCGAGGAATTCGCCGCCAACCTCAACGATCTCGCCCGGGAGGGCAAGATCGACCCGCTGATCGGCCGCGAGGAAGAGGTCGAACGCACGATCCAGGTGCTCTGCCGCCGCCGCAAGAACAACCCGCTCTACGTCGGTGAAGCCGGCGTGGGCAAGACCGCGTTGGCCGAGGGCCTGGCCTGGCGCATCGTCGAGGGCAAGGTGCCCGAGGTGCTCAAGGACGCCACCATCTACTCGCTCGACCTGGGCGCGCTGGTGGCCGGCACCAAGTACCGCGGCGACTTCGAGAAGCGGCTGAAGGCGGTCATCCAGCAGATCAAGAAGGAGCCGGGCGCGATCCTGTTCGTGGACGAGATCCACACCATCATCGGCGCCGGTTCGGCCTCGGGTGGCACCATGGACGCCTCCAACCTCATCAAGCCGGTGCTGCAAAGCGGCGAACTGCGCTGCATCGGTTCGACCACCTTCCAGGAATACCGCGGCGTGTTCGAAAAGGACCGCGCGCTGGCCCGCCGTTTCCAGAAGATCGACGTGGTCGAACCCACCGTGGCCGAAACCGTCGCGATCCTGCACGGGCTCAAGACCCGCTTCGAGCAGCACCACGACGTCGAATACGCGTCAGACGCCCTGCAGGCGGCGGTCGACCTGTCGGTCAAGCACATCAACGACCGCCTGCTGCCGGACAAGGCCATCGACGTCATCGACGAGGCCGGTGCCCGCCAGCGCCTGCTCACCGACGAGCTGCGCAAGAAGATAGTGGACGTCGAGGAAATCGAGCTGATCGTGGCCAAGATGGCGCGCATCCCGACCAAGCAGGTCAGCGCTTCGGACAAGGACGTGCTGGAAAACCTCGAACGCAACCTCAAGATGGTCATCTTCGGCCAGGACCCGGCCATCGAGACCCTGGTGTCGGCGATCAAGCTGGCCCGCTCCGGGCTGGCCAGCCCGGACAAGCCGATCGGCAACTTCCTGTTCGCCGGCCCCACCGGCGTGGGCAAGACCGAGGTGACCAAGCAGCTGGCGATGCAGCTGGGCATCGAGCTGGTGCGCTTCGACATGTCCGAATACATGGAAGGCCACTCGGTGAGCCGCCTGATCGGCGCGCCCCCGGGTTACGTCGGCTTCGACCAGGGCGGCCTGCTGACCGAAAAGATCGTCAAGACCCCGCACTGCGTGCTGCTGCTCGACGAAATCGAGAAGGCGCACCCGGACGTGTTCAACATCCTGCTGCAGGTCATGGACCGCGGCGTGCTCACCGACACCAACGGCCGCGAAGCCAACTTCCGCAACGTGGTGCTGGTGATGACCACCAATGCCGGCGCCGCCCAGGCCTCGCGCCGCACCATGGGTTTCGTCGAACAGAACCACACCACCGACGCGATGGAAGTGATCCGCAAGGCGTTCACGCCCGAGTTCCGCAACCGCCTGGACGGCATCATCCAGTTCGGCTCGCTGGGGCTGGACCACATCCTGCGCGTGGTCGACAAGTTCCTGATCGAGCTCGAATCGCAGCTGCACGAAAAGCACGTCAGCCTGTCGGCGACGCCGGAAGCGCGGCAGTGGCTGGCCCAGCACGGATTCGACCCGCAGATGGGCGCGCGCCCGATGGCGCGGCTGCTTCAGGACAAGATCAAGAGGCCGTTGGCGGACGAGCTGCTGTTCGGCAAGCTGGCCAACGGTGGTCGCGTGTCCGTGGACGTACGCGACGGGGAGCTGGTGGTCGATTCCCAGGCCGAGCCCGAGAAGCTGCTCCCCGCTACCGTCTGATTATTTCATGCGGTAGGTGATGCGACCCTTGGTCAGGTCGTAGGGGGTCATCTCGACCTTGACCTTGTCGCCGGTCAGGATGCGGATGTAGTTCTTGCGCATGCGGCCGGAAATGTGGGCCGTGATGACATGGCCGTTCTCGAGCTTGACCCGGAACATGGTGTTCGGGAGGGTCTCGAGAACCGTACCTTCGAATTCAATGCAATCGTCTTTGGACATTCTCTGTTTCGCTGGGCGGGGGAACCGCGCTTGGAAGCCGGTGATTCTGCCATCTCCTTGCCCCACTTGCAAAAATTTGGTTAACCGCCGCTGACGCCTGCCAGTGATGCTGCCGCCAGCGGCGGTAGTGCGGACCAGTTTCCCGGGCGCCCCGGACGCCCGGCCAGGTCCGCCAGGCGCGCCAGGTAGGACGCCCGCGGCATTTCATGAGCCCCGAGCGACATCAGGTGCGGGTTGCCGACCTGGGCGTCGATCAGCGGCCAGCCCCAGCCGGACAGCCAGTGGCCCAGCGCCGCCAGCGCCACCTTCGAGCCCCCGGATTGGCCACTGAACATGCTTTCGGCGCTGAACATCTCGCCCGAGGCCACGCCGTACAGGCCGCCGACCAGGGTATCGCCGTCGAAGACTTCGATGCTGTGGGCGTGCCCGAGCCGGTGCAGGCGGCCGTAGGCCTCCTGCATCGCGGGTAGGATCCAGGTGCCGTCCTGGCCGGGGCGCGGGGCGCGCGCGCAGGCATCGACGACGGCGTCGAAACAGGTGTCGGCGCGCACCGTCCAGGGACTCTTGCGCAGCTGGCGACGAAAGCGGCCGGGCAGGCGGATGCCGCGGGTGTCGAACACGGCGCGCGGATCGGGGCACCACCACAGCGGCGGCTGGCCTTCGCTGAACCACGGGAAGATGCCCTGGCGGTAAGCGGCGCCCAGGCGTTCGGGCGACAGGTCACCGCCCCAGGCCAGCAGCCCGTTGGGTTCTTCAAGCGCCTGCGCCGCCGGCGGGAAGGCCGCGGGGTGGTCAGGATGCAGGCGGGGGATCGGCAGGAAGTTCACGGTAGGGATGATGCCGCAGCACCACCTCCCGGTGGGCCGCCACGGCGCGACGCTCCTGGTCGCACCAGTCCGCCAGCGCCGCGCCGAAGGCGGCTTCGGCCACGTGGTGGTGGCTGCGGGTGAGCACCGGCAGGAAGCCGCGGGCGACCTTGTGTTCGCCCTGGGCGCCGGGTTCGAACACCTTCAGGCCTTCGCGCAGGCAGTAGTCGATGCCCTGGTAATAGCAGGCCTCGAAATGCAGGCCGGGCGACGCCTCGACCGCGCCCCAGTAGCGTCCGTACAGGGTGTCGCCGCCGCGCAGGCACAGCGCGCCGGCGGCGATCTCCCCGTGGCGCTGCGCCAGCACCAGCACCAGCTGCCGCGGCATGGCCCGGGCCAGGTGCTGGAAGAAGGCCAGGGACAGCGCCGGGTGGTTGCCGTAGTCGGCGAAGGTGCGGCAATAGAAGTAGTACATCGCCTCGAGTTCGGCTTCGCTGGCCTCGTCGCCGTGCACGCATCGGAAGGCGAAGCCATCGCGGGCGACGCGGGCCCGTTCCTGGCGGATGTTCTTGCGCTTGCGGGGCTGCAGGTCGGCCAGGAACGCATCGAAATCGGGCCAGCCGCGGTTTTGCCAGTGGTACTGGACGTCGTCGCGCCGCAGCCAGCCTTCGCCGAAGGCCGCTGTTTCGTATTCCGGATGGAAATTCACGTGCAGGGACGACAGGCCGTCGCGTGCCGACCGTAGCCGCATCGCCTGCGCCAGCGCGGCGCGGTCTTCGGGTTCGCGGGCCAGCAGGCGCGGTCCGGTGACGGGCGAGTAGGGCACCGCCACCAGCCACTTCGGGTAGTACTCCCGGCCCAGGCGGTGGTGGGCCGCGGCCCAGGCCTGGTCGAAGACGAACTCGCCGTGCGAGTTCGACTTCAGGTAGGCCGGCGCGGCGGCGACCAGTTCGCCGCCCCGCCAGAGGCTGGCGTGCCGCGGCGTCCAGCCCCAGGCCGGGCGCAGGCAGCCGTGGCGCTCCAGCCCGGCCAGGAAGGCATGGGCGATGAAGGGGTTGCTGCCGTCGTGCAGCGAATCCCAGGCCTGCGCCGGGATGTCGTCGAGCTGGTCGTGGAGGCGGAGGGTCCCGCCGGTCATTCCTTGTCGAGGAACTTCTCGGCGTCCAGCGCCGCCATGCAGCCGAAGCCCGCCGAGGTGATGGCCTGGCGGTAGACCTGGTCGGCCACGTCGCCGGCGGCGAACACGCCCGGCACCGAGGTGGCGGTGGCGTTGCCGTCCAGGCCCGACTTGATGGTCAGGTAGCCGTTGCGCATGTCCAGCTGGCCCTCGAACAGCGAGGTGTTGGGGGTGTGGCCGATGGCGACGAAAAAGCCCTGCACGGCGATCTCGCGGGCCACGTCGTCCTTGGTCGAACGGATGCGCATGCCGGTGACGCCGGTGTTGTCGCCCAGCACTTCGTCCACCGTGTGGTCCCAGATGATCTCGACCTTGCCGGCCTGGGCCTTGGCGAACAGCTTGTCCTGCAGGATCTTCTCCGAGCGCAGCTTGTCGCGGCGGTGCACCAGGTACACCTTGCGGGCGATGTTGGACAGGTACAGCGCCTCTTCGACGGCCGTGTTGCCGCCGCCGATCACCGCCACGTCCTGGTCGCGGAAGAAGAAGCCGTCGCAGGTGGCGCAGGCCGAGACGCCCTTGCCCATGAAGGCCTGTTCGCTGGGCAGGCCCAGGTACTTGGCGCTGGCGCCGGTGGCGATGACCAGCGCGTCGCAGGTGTATTCACCGCTGTCGCCGACCAGGCGGAAGGGCCGGCGCGAAAGGTCGGCGGTGTGGATCTGGTCGAACACGATCTCGGTCTCGAAGCGCTCCGCGTGGGCCTGCATGCGCGCCATCAGGTCGGGCCCCATCAGGCCGTGGGCGTCGCCCGGCCAGTTGTCCACTTCGGTCGTGGTCATCAGCTGGCCGCCCTGCTGCAGGCCCGTCACCAGCACCGGCTTGAGGTTGGCGCGGGCACCGTAGACGGCGGCGGAGTAGCCGGCCGGGCCGGAACCGAGGATGAGCAGGCGGCAGTGTTTGGGGGCGGTCATGTATGATTCTTCAGGTTCGTGGGGAGTTGTCGCGAAGGCCACGTAGCTTGTAGGCCGCGGCCAGGCAAATCAAGGCGAACCCCCGGACCTCAGCGTTCCGGGGTCTGCCCGGGGGGCAGTGGGCGCGAAATCGCAAACTGCTGTATAAACAGCCAGCTATAACGACCTTCTGAGGCATTTTCTCTCGGTGGCGCGCACTCCAGATCGAAGCACCAACGCCGGCATGGACCGCCGCCAGAAACTCTGGCGCGAACTCGCGCTGGTCGCTCTCTCGCCGCTGCTGCTCTATCTGCTGGCGAGCCTGCTCAGTTACCACACCGACGACCCGGGCCTGTCGCGCACCGGTTCGGTGGCCGGCCCGCTGCACAATGTCGGTGGCGTCGTCGGCGCCCACCTGGCCGACCTGGCCTTCTGGTTCTTCGGCTATGTCGCCTACACGGTGCCGCTGGTGCTGGGCGGCGTCGCCTGGATCGCGCTGTTCGGGCTCGACTCCGACGGCGACGGCCGGGTCGATTTCGGTCCCGCGCTGCGCCTGGTCGGCATCGTCGGCTTCCTGGTCTCGGCCTGCGGCCTGGCCCACATCCTCGGCGGCCCCGCACCCGACCTGCCCGAAGGTTCCGGCGGCATCCTGGGCCAGCTGGTCGGCACCTCGATGCGCCGGGTGTTCGGCGGCATGGGCGGCAACCTGTTCCTGGTCTCGGTCGTGCTGATGTCGGTCACCCTGGCCACGGGGCTCAGCTGGTTCGCCCTGATGGACTGGATCGGCGGCAAGGTGCTGGCCCTGTACGAACGCCTGGGCAAGCGCACCCGCCAGGCCGCCGAATGGCAGCGTGCCCGCGCCCTGCGCGAAGAGCGCGAGGAAGTGCGCAAGGTCGATTCGGCCAAGCGCGCCAAGCGCGAGCCGGTGCGCATCGAGCCGCCAGCCAAGCCCGTCATCGAAAAATCCGAACGCGCCCAGCGCGAGCAGCAGATCCCGCTGTTCAACGTCGGCGGCGGCGAGGGCCTGCCGCCGCTGTCGCTGCTCGACGACCCCAAGGAACAGCCCAAGGGCTACTCGGAAGAAACCCTGGAAACCCTGTCGCGGCAGATCGAGTTCAAGCTCAAGGACTTCCGGGTCGAGGTGCAGGTGGTCGGTGCCTATCCGGGCCCGGTGATCACCCGCTTCGAGATGGAGCCGGCACCGGGCGTGAAGGGCAGCCAGATCAGTTCGCTCGACAAGGACATCGCCCGCGGCCTGAGCGTGAAGTCGGTGCGCGTGGTGGACGTCATCCCCGGCAAGTCGGTGGTGGGCCTGGAAATCCCCAACAGCCACCGCGAGATGATCTACCTCAGCGAGATCCTGCGCTCGAAGGAATACGACAAGCTGGCCTCGCCGCTGGCGATGGCGCTGGGCAAGGACATCGCCGGCCGCCCGGTGGTGGTGGACCTGGCCCGCATGCCGCACCTGCTGGTCGCCGGCACCACCGGCTCGGGCAAGTCGGTGGGCGTGAACGCCATGGTGCTGAGCCTGCTGTACAAGGCCAGCGCCAAGGACGTGCGCATGCTGATGATCGACCCGAAGATGCTGGAACTGTCGGTCTACCAGAACATCCCGCACCTGCTGGCGCCGGTGGTCACCGACATGAAGGAGGCCGCCAACGGCCTGCGCTGGTGCGTGGCCGAGATGGAGCGCCGCTACAAGCTGATGAGCGCCGTCGGCGTGCGCAACCTGGCCGGCTTCAACCGCAAGGTCAAGGACGCCCAGGACGCCGGCCAGCCGCTGATGGACCCGCTGTTCCGGCCCAACCCGGACCTGGACGAAGTGCCGCGCCCGCTCGAGGCGCTGCCCTACATTGTCGTGTTCATCGACGAATTCGCCGACATGATGATGATCGTCGGCAAGAAGGTCGAAGAACTGATCGCCCGCCTGGCGCAGAAAGCCCGCGCCGCCGGCATCCACCTGATCCTGGCCACCCAGCGCCCGTCGGTGGACGTGATCACCGGCCTGATCAAGGCCAACATCCCGACCCGCATCGCCTTCCAGGTCAGCTCCAAGATCGACTCGCGCACGATTCTCGACCAGTCCGGCGCGGAGACCCTGCTCGGCAACGGCGACATGCTCTACCTGCCGCCGGGCACCGCTATGCCCGAACGCGTGCACGGCGCCTTCGTCAGCGACGAGGAAGTGCACCGCGTGGTCGCGCACCTGCGCCAGAACAGCAAGGGCCCGGACTACATCGAGGGCGTGCTGGAGGAAGTGCAGTCCATGGGCGACGGCGTGGTGATCGGCCCGACCGGCCTGCCCGAGTCCGGCGCGGCCGGCGACGAGTCCGACCCGCTGTACGACGAGGCGGTGAGGGTGGTCACCGAAACCCGGCGCGCGTCCATCTCGGGCGTGCAGCGGCGGCTGAAGATCGGCTACAACCGCGCGGCCCGCCTGATCGAAGCCATGGAAGCCGCCGGCATCGTCACCCCGCCCGAACACAACGGCGACCGCCAGGTGATCGCCCCGCCCCCGCCGCGCTGAAGCGGCTTCCGGCCGGATGGTTTAAGCCACCGTTCAAGCGCCGCAAGCGCCGTTCAGGCAAGCCGCGACACACTGGCCACCAAAGCAAACCGAGGTCACTTCGATGCGCCTGTTCGTTCTCTTCCTGCTTGCCCTTGCCGCGCCCCTGGCCCACGCCGGTGCGCGCGACCAGCTAGACGCCTTCGGTGCCGGCATGACGGGCATGGCGGCGGATTTCGAGCAGCGCGTGCATGCCCCCGATGGCGAACTGCTGGAGTCGTCCAGCGGCACGCTCAAGCTGCGTGCGCCGCGTGAGTTCCGCTGGGAAGTGGTGCAGCCCTTCCCGCAGGTGATCGTCGCCGACGGCACCCACGTCTGGATCCACGACCCGGACCTGGAACAGGTGACCGTGCGCATCCAGAGCCTCGAAGAGCAGGGCAGCCCGCTGTCGGTGCTGGTGGACCCGAGCGAGCTCGACCGCCAGTTCGAGGTGGTCGAGGGCGTGCAGTCCGACGGCATGTCCTGGCTGGCGCTGACCCCGCGCAAGCCCGAGGAGTCCCCGTTCGAAAGCGCCCGCCTGGGCTTCGACGCCAATGGCCTGGTGGTGATGGAGATGAGCGACGGCCTGGGCCAGCGCACCGAGGTGCGTTTCAGCGGCTGGCAGCGCAACCCGGACTTCGATGCCGGCACCTTCGCCTTCACGCCGCCGCCGGGCACCGAAGTGGTGGGCGAAATGGCCCAGGCCGCCGAAGTGATGCCGCTGGCCGATTGAGGGAACGGGGCTAAACTGAGCCCGTGAGCCGAAAAGCCTCCCCGTCCGCCCCGCTGTTCGCACCGCCCGAGGGCCTCAAGCCCCTGGCCGAGCGCATGCGTCCGGCCAGCCTGGACGACATGGTCGGCCAGCGCCGGCTGCTGGCGCCGGGTTCGGCGCTGCGCCGCGCGGTGGAATCGGGGCGCGTGCATTCGATGATCCTCTGGGGCCCGCCGGGCTGCGGCAAGACCACGCTGGCCCTGCTGCTGGCGCGATACGCCGAGGCCGAGTTCGTCGCCATTTCGGCGGTGCTCTCGGGCCTGCCGCAGGTGCGCGAAGTGCTGGCGGCCGCCGAGACGCGCTTCAACGAAGGCCGGCGCACGGTGCTGTTCGTGGACGAGGTGCACCGCTTCAACAAGACCCAGCAGGACGCCTTCCTGCCGCACATCGAACGCGGCAGCATCCTGTTCGTCGGCGCCACCACGGAAAACCCCAGCTTCGAGCTCAATTCGGCGCTGCTATCGCGCTGCCGGGTGCACGTGCTCGAAGCCGTGTCGGTGGACGACATCGTCGCCGCCCTGCATCGCGCCCTACAGGACGAGACGCGCGGCCTGGGCGGGCAGGGCATCGCGGTGGACCAGGCGCGCCTGCGCGACATCGCCGGCGCCGCCGACGGCGACGTGCGCCGGGCGCTGACCTTGCTGGAAATCGCCGCCGAGCTGGCCGCCGACGAGGGCGGCCACATCACCGAAACCACGCTGGCCCAGGTGCTGGCCGACCGCACCCGGCGCTTCGACAAGGGCGGCGAGCAGTTCTACGACCAGATCTCGGCCCTGCACAAATCGGTGCGCAGCTCGAACCCGGACGCGGCGCTTTACTGGTTTGCGCGCATGCTCGACGGCGGCTGCGACCCGGGCTACCTGGCCCGGCGCATCACCCGCATGGCGGTCGAGGACATCGGCCTGGCCGACCCGCGCGGCCTGCAGATCTGCGTGGAGGCCTGGGACACCTACGATCGCCTGGGCAGCCCCGAAGGCGACCTGGCGCTGGCGCAGGCGGTGATCTACCTGGCCAGCACCGCCAAGTCCAACGCCGGCTACGTGGCCTTCAAGGCGGCGCAGTCCGACGTTCGCGAAACCGGCACCCAGGACGTGCCGCTGCACCTGCGCAACGCGCCGACCAAGCTGATGAAATCCTTGGGTTACGGCAGCGGCTACCAGTACGACCACGACGCGCCCGAGGGCATCGCGCTGGGCCAGACCGCCTTCCCGGACGCCATGGGCGAGCGCGTCTATTACCAGCCGGTCGAACGGGGCCTGGAAATCAAGCTCAAGGAAAAGCTCGACCGCCTGCGCGCCGACCGCGAGGCAGCGCGCAAGGGCTGAGCCGGTTCAGCGCGGGTCGCTGTCCACGCGCAGCACCGGGTAGCGGTCCAGGGCCTGGTCGTAGGACGGGTGCCGGCGGTAGAAGAAGTCCAGCCGCGCCGCCGGGCTGGCGGCGAAGGCAGCGTCTTCGGCCAGGCGCTTCCGGAAAGCCTCGCGGAGCGCCGGGTCTTTGGCCAGCATCTCCCGCGCCACGTCTTCGGCCACGTAGGCCTCCATGTATTCCTTGGCTTCGAAGTGGTTGTTGAACCAGCCCCAGGCCAGCAGGGAGTCGGGCGCCCGCGGTTCCAGCAGCGCCATCACCAGGCGCGAGCGCGGCTGGCGGATCGGGACGTACAGGGCACCCTTGCCCAGCGCCACGCGCTCGCCGGCCCATTCGCCGGTGACCGCCAGCGTCTGCCGGCCTTCCAGCGGTGTGGCGCCGAACGTCTTGCTGGCGGCGCGGAAGGACTGCACCTGGGTTTCCGCCAGCCCCGGGAGTTCATGGAAGACCAGGTCATGCAGGCGCAGCTTGGCGGCCACCCGTGCCGCATGTTCGGCCGGCACCAGGTAACCCGCGCCGGGCCGCGGCACGGTGATCGCCGGCTGCACGTCGTCGCGCAGGGGCACCTGCCAGACCTGCGGCGTGGATTCGTCGTAGCGGGTCATCAGCGCGCCGGAGACGTCCGAGGGTTCGCGGGTGTAGGCGTAACCGCGGAAGTCGATGGTGCGCAGCTTGTCGCTGGCGGCGAAGGACAGCGGTGCCGGGGTGGGGTCGGGCTGGCTGGCGGCGACGTCGGCGTCGCGCGCGGCGCGTAACCAGTCCTGCCCGTGTTCGGCGATCTGTTCGATCACCGACACCACCGTGTTGCGGGTGCTGCGCACGCGTTCGGGGTAGGTGCGCCAGGAGTGGGTTTCCACCAGCATGCCCAGGCGGTTGCGCATCCAGAAGTAGCCGGTGGAAAAACGCGGCGGCGCCACCGAGTCGGTGAACCCCGAGGCCGGGTCGTCGTAGACCACGAAGGACGGGTAGAAGGGCAGCGGCAGCGAGCCCTGTCCGGCCAGGTCGGCGATGACGGCGTCCCGCCACTGGCGGCCAATGGCCTGCAGGGCCGGGTCGCCGGCGTAGAGCGGTTCGACCATGATCGCGATGTCGTGTTCGAACTGGGCGCCGTTGGTGGCGTGCAGGTCCACCACCGCCAGCGGGTCCCAGGCGTTCACCAGGGCCAGCATGGCCTGCATTTCCGGCGCCTCGGCCTTGAGGTAGTCGCGGTTGAGGTTGAGGTTCTGCGCCGTCGTGCGCCAGCCCATTTCGACCGGACCGCGCTGGTTGGGGCGGTTCCAGGCGCTGAAGCGTTCGTGGCCGTCGACGTTGAACACCGGCACGAACAGCAGCACCTGTTTGTCCAGCGCCCCCGGCGCCGCCTCGCCTTCGAGCAGTTCGCGCAGGGCCAGGAAGCCGGCGTCCTTGCCGTCGATCTCGCCGGCGTGGATGCCGCCCTGCACAAGCACCACCGGCAGCCCTTCGCGGCGCGCGGCCAGCGGGTCGAGCGCGCCCGAGGTGGACGCCACCAGCGCCTTCATCGGCCGGCCCTGGGGCGTGGTGCCGAAGTCGAAGCAGCGCACCGCCGTCGGGTAGCGGGCGGCGAAGGCTTCGCACAGCGCTTGAACTTCCGCGTAGCGGCCTGTGCGGGTGAAGCCCGATTCTTCGGCCACCGTCGTCAGCGGCGGCGCGGCGAGGGCGGGCAGGGTGGTGAGCAGCAGCACGGTGGCGAAAAGGCGCATGGCGGTCCGGGGCAAGCGGCGGAAGCCTGAAGCGTACAAGCTTCCGCGGCCTGGATTCGATTAACCTTGGCCCATGAACTGGACCCTGCTCTGGCTGGTGATGGCCGGTGGCGCACTCGGCGCCGGTGGCCGCCATCTCATCGGCGCCTGGCTGCTGCGCCAGATCGGCGACGGCCTGCCCTGGGGCACGCTGGCGGTGAACCTGCTGGGCAGCCTGGCCGCGGGCTTCCTGTTGATATGGCTGGAAGGGCGCGGGCCGGGCGCGGCCTATGCGCGCGCCTTCCTGGTGGTCGGCGTGCTCGGCGGCCTGACCACCTATTCGGCGCTGATGCTCGAATGCCTTCTGTATGCGCGCACGGCCAAACCCGGCGTGATGCTGGGCTACCTGGCGATCACCCTGGTCGGCGGCCTGGCCCTGGTCTGGGCCGGCGCGCGCCTGGCCACGTGGCTGCGGCCGGTCTGAGTTCCGATCAGAAGCGTTCGAGCACCGGCAGGTAGCGCCACTGCCCGGCCGGCATCTTCGACAGGCCGACGCGGCCGATGCGCAGGCGATGCACGGCGGTGGCCTTCAGGCCCACCTCGGCGCACAGGTATTCAAGCAGGCCCGGGCGCACGCCCTTGATGGCGAAGCGCAGGCGCTGTTCGCTCTGCCAGCTGACCCGGAACGGCGCCACCGGCCAGCCCTGGAAGCTGGTGCCGCCGGTGAGGCGTTTCCAGCCGTAGGGGGCCAGTTCGCCTTCGACCTCGACGTTGAACTCCTGTTCGATGCGTTCGCCGTCCTGCTTTAGCTTCTGCAGCACGCGGCCGTCCTGGCTGAAGACCATCAGGCCGCTGGCTTCCGCCGGCAAGGGCATCGCCGGCTGCAGGCGCGGGAAGTGGCGCTGCAGCAGGCGCCAGCCGGACGGGTCCTGGGCCCAGCGGTTCGCGGGCACCAGCAGGGCCTCGGCCGGGTTCGCGCCCGGGCCCGGGTCGTGGCCGGCCGGCTTGTGCAGCAGCATCGTCGCCGGCTCGGCCGGGTCGGGCCGGGCGTCGGGCAGCAGGGCCACGTTTTCGACGGTGACCGGATGTTGCGGCGCCTCGACCACGACGCCGTCCACGGTCACCCAGCCGCCCTGCACGTAACGTTCGGCCTCGCTGCGCGTGCAGCCGGTGATCTCGACCACGCGGCGTGCCAGGCGGACCGGATCGGTCATGACTTGCGGGCGGCCTTCTTGAGGTCCTTTTCCGCGCGCTTTTCCTTCGGGGTTTTCTCCGGCTTCTTCTTTTCGTTCTTTTTCTGGTTCAGGCCCTTGGCCATGGGGGTGCTCCGTCATGCCGCCGCGCGGATGCGCGGCCCGGCGGGCGACAGCATGCGCCCACGGCGCCGGAATCGCCATGATTTTCGTTGCACGGGTGTCCGGCGCGGCGCGATAATGCACCGGCCTGTTTCATTTATGGAATGACCCCATGCTCGACCCGAACCTGCTGCGTGGCCATCTCGCCGACACCGCTGCGCGCCTGAAGCAGACCCGGGGTTTCGACCTCGACGTGGCCGCGTTCGAGGGCCTCGAGGCCGAGCGCAAGGCCATCCAGGGCCGCACGCAGGAACTGCAGAACCTGCGCAACACCCGTTCCAAGGCCATCGGCCAGGCCAAGGCCAAGGGCGAAGACGCGGCCCCGCTGATGGCCGAGGTCGCCGGCATCGCCGACGAACTCAAGGCCTCCGAAGCCCGCCTGGATCAACTGCGTGCCGGGCTCGAGGCCATTGCCCTGGCCATTCCGAACCTGCCCGACGCCAGCGTGCCGGCCGGCGCCGACGAAAGGGACAACCTCGAAGTGCTTCGCTGGGGCACGCCGCGCGCCTTCGAATTCGCCGTGAAGGACCACGTCGAGCTGGGCGCCCGCGACGGCTGGCTCGACGGCGACACCGCCGCCAAGCTCAGCGGGGCGCGATTCACCGTGCTGCGCGGCCCGCTGGCGCGGCTGCACCGGGCCCTGGCCCAGTTCATGCTGGACCTGCACGCCGGCGAACACGGCTACCAGGAAACCAACGTGCCGCTGATCGTCAACGCCGACAGCCTGCGCGGCACCGGCCAGCTGCCGAAGTTCGAAGACGACCTGTTCGCCACCGACCTGGGTGACGACCGCCGCTACCTGATCCCGACCAGCGAAGTGCCGCTGACCAACATCGTGCGCGACAGCATCGTCGAGGACGCCGACCTGCCGCTGCGGATGACCGCGCATTCCATGTGCTTCCGCGCCGAAGCCGGCAGCCATGGCCGCGACACCCGCGGCATGATCCGCCAGCACCAGTTCGAGAAGGTCGAGCTGGTGTCGATCGCGCGCCCGGAAGAGTCGGCCGCCGAACACGAGCGCATGACCGGTTGCGCCGAAGCCGTGCTGCAAAAGCTGGGCCTGCCTTACCGCAAGGTGCTGCTGTGCACCGGCGACATGGGCTTTTCGGCCGTCAAGACCTACGACCTGGAAGTCTGGCTGCCCAGCCAGGACACGTACCGCGAGATCAGCAGCTGCTCGAACTGCGGCGACTTCCAGGCCCGGCGCATGCAGGCGCGCTGGCGCAACCCGGCCACGGGCAAGCCCGAGCCGGTGCACACCCTCAATGGTTCCGGCGTGGCCGTTGGCCGCGCCCTGATCGCGGTGATGGAAAACTACCAGCAGGCCGACGGCAGTATCGAAGTGCCGGCCGCGCTGCGGCCCTACATGGGCAACCTGGAGCGCATCGGATGAACCACCCCGACCTCAACGACCTGCAGTTCTACGCGATGGTGGTCGAACACGGCGGCTTCGCCGCGGCCGAGCGCGCCCTGGGCGTGCCCAAGTCGCGCCTGAGCCGCCGCATCGCCCAGCTGGAAAACGAACTGGGCGTTCGGCTGTTGCAGCGTTCGACCCGCAAGTTCGCGGTCACCGAGGTCGGCCAGAGCGTCTACCGCCACGCCCAGACCATGCTGGCCGAGGCCCAGGCGGCGCGCGAGGCGGTCGACCGGGTGTCGGCCGCCCCGCGCGGCACCATCAAGGTCAGCTGCCCGGTGGCCCTGGCCCAGGAACTGCTGGCGCCGCTGCTGCCCACCTTCATGAAGACCCACCCACAGGTGCGCATCCAGCTGCACGTCAGCAACCGCCGGGTGGACGTCATCCAGGAAGGTTTCGACGTGGCGCTGCGGGTGCGGTCGCAGCTCAACGACGACGGCGAGATGGTGGCCCGAAGCTTCGGCCAGCTGCGCGAACTTCTGGTCGCCAGCCCGCGCTACCTCGACCGCATCGGTCGCCCGCAGGTGCCCGCCGACCTGGCCGGCCACACCACGCTGTCGATGAGCGACGACGACGCCCGCCAGCGCTGGACCCTGCACGGCCCCGAAGGGCAGGTGCAGCGCGTGGAGCTGACGCCGGCGCTGATGGCGCAGGACTTCCCGCTGCTGCTGGCCGCCGCGCGCGACGGCCTGGGCGTGGTGCTGCTGCCCGAACTCAGCTGCGCCGAGGCGATCCGCCAGGGCGAACTCGAGGTCGTGCTGCCGCAGTGGAGCCTGCCCCAGGGCATCTGCCACGCCATGTATCCTTCGCGCCGCGGCCTGCTGCCGGCGGTGCGGGTGTTCATCGACTTCCTGGCCGAACACTTGCCGGCGAAGATCCAGGACAGCAAGCTCAAGTGCGGCACGCCCGGCGGCGTGCCCTGCGAAAAGGGCGCCGCGGCTCCGTAGCCGCGAACGCGCGAGTTTTTACGGAAGAGTGGCCGAGCGGTTTAAGGCACCGGTCTTGAAAACCGGCGACGGGTCAAACCGTCCGTGGGTTCGAATCCCACCTCTTCCGCCATCTACAAGGCTTTCAGGCTTGCAACGGGCCTGAGCCTGTGCCCAAATGGCCATTCGTTTTGGGACAACGAATGGCCACCATCGAAAAGCGATCCGGCAAGGGCGGCACCACCTGGCGGGTGCGCGTGCGCCGCCTGGGCCAGCCCCAGCTCACCAAGTCCTTCGAGACGAAGAAGGCCGCCCAGGAATGGGCCACCGAGCAGGAGGCCAAGGTCTTCGCCGGCGAGCAGCTGGCATCGAGCGAGGCTCGCAAGCGCACCGTGGCCGAGGCGATCGACCGCTATCTCGAAGTGACCCTGCCGCGGTCCAAGCATCGGAAGAACGCATCGGAGCAAGCCAGGCTGCTGGCCGTGTGGCGCGACCTGCTGGGCCACCGTGCGCTGGCTGGCCTTACCCCTGCGGTGGTGGCCGAGGCCCGCGACGAGCTCGCCAAGCGCACTAACAAGGCGAAGCGACCGATCAGCGGCGCCACCGTCAATCGGCACCTGACGGCCCTTAGCGCCGTCCTGCGCGTGGCGTCGAAGGAATACGGCTGGCTCAACAAGAACCCGGTGGCGAACGTCTCCCGCCTGGAGGACTCCAAGGGGCGCGAGCGGTTCCTGAGCGATGCCGAGCGCGTCCGGCTGCTGCAGGCCTGCGACAAGTCCGCACTCGACGCCCTGGGCCCGCTGGTGCGCCTGGCGCTGGCCACCGGCGCGCGGAAGGGGGAGCTCGCCTCGCTGGAGTGGGCGAACGTGAACCTCGAGCGCCGCACCGTGCGCTTTGTGGACACCAAGAACGGCGAGAACCGGACCGTGCCCCTGGCGCAGACCGCGGTCGACGTCCTGCGGGAGTGGCGCAAAGGGCGCCTGCCGGTGGGTCCGGTGTTTCCCCTGTCCAAGGACCAGGTCGACAAGCCGTGGCGGGAGGCGAGGGCAGAGGCCGGCCTGACCGATTTCCGCTTCCACGACCTGCGGCACAGCGCGGCCAGCTATCTGGCGATGTCGGGGGCTTCCCTGATGGACATTGCCGCCATCCTGGGCCACAAGACCCTGGCGATGGTGAAGCGATACAGCCACCTAAGCGAGCAGCACACCACCGCTGCCGTTGACCGAATGGCCGAGAAGTTCCTCGGCTGAAAGCGGCCGGCCCGGGTGGGTTCAGCACCCGGGCGGCCTACCACCACCCGTTCTAGGAGAACGAACGATGGCCGGCAGGATTGTAATCCCCGAGGGCGCTTCCAGCGCCACGATCATTCCCTTCCCGGGCAGGGAAATAATGCGTGACCCCGATCCCTCACACCCGGACTTCATCGCCTGGGCGATGCGCGGCATCGAGCACATGCACGCCATCCGCGATTGGTGCAGGGACAACAATGGCTGCACCAACGTCCCATGCACATGCGACACCAGATTCGAACCCTGCGACCGCAACCAGCGGGGCCCCGTGATCTTGGTGCCGCGGCGCGATCCATCGATGCCCGTCGCCTGACACAATCGAACCGCCACGGCTAGGCCGGCCAGCCGAAAGCAGCGCACCTTCCGCTGTTGCCGTGGCTCCCTTTGAAGGGCGCGGAGGTGCGCGCATGCCTTACAAGAAGACCGGCGGAAAGCCTGGCCGTCCACCCGGAAAGTCCGCGCGCGCGCTCCTTGAGAAGCTGCAGATCGATGCTTCGATCCACCTGCTGCGGCTCAATGCCGGGCTGCGCGGCAAGCCGATCTCCATTGACGAGGCGCGAGCTGAGCTAGCCAAGAAGCTGGGTGTTGTGGGCAGCGGCATTGAGAAGAAGCACAAGCGACTGCTCTCCGATGAGGCGAAGCTCGCGAAGGAGGCAGAAGGTCACTTTCTGACGGGTGATTCTCCGGGAAGCCGGCAGGTTCGAAAGGGCAAACCCAAGATCTCTGGTAATAAGCCCTAGATCGACCGTAGGGGTTTTTTGGGCCCTGATTTTCGTGCAGGGGATTGCCATTGTTGGTCTCGATTGCGGGCACACGCCCAATAACGGAGACCACACCCCATGCTTCCGACCCTTTCTCGAGTTTCGCAGATCGCCCAGGACACGGGCACCACTGAGGCCCAATGGCGCTGGTGGATCCACCGCGCGCAGGAAAACGGCCTCGCGTCGTCCGGCGCTCTGATCCGCATCGGCCGCTCGGTTTTTCTTGATCGAGAGAAGGCAGCTGCCTGGCTGCAGCAGCTTGCCGGCTGCCAGGCTCGGGCTGCCTGATATGGCCAGCCTTGAACCGCACGTTTCGCAGCTGCCGCGGGCACCGCTCTGGAATCCCGAGCACCAGATGCGCACCCGCTCACGGCCGCTGAATGCCCGCGACCTGGCTGCTATCGCCACCCTCCTGGGCCCGGCGTGGCAGCCGCCGGCACGGGGTCCGCAAGGGGTAGCGGCATGAAGCCCGCCGCGGATTTCGGATGGCTTGTGGCTGACGCCCTGCAGGAAGCTGCCAAGGATGGGCTCGAGCC
Organism: Arenimonas soli; assembly: GCF_014643775.1. GTDB lineage: Bacteria > Pseudomonadota > Gammaproteobacteria > Xanthomonadales > Xanthomonadaceae > Arenimonas > Arenimonas soli. The sequence goes on along the minus strand of NZ_BMKC01000001.1, from coordinate 1,271,361 downwards.
GCTGGGCGCCGTCACACGGGCACTGGGGGGCACGCTGCTGCTACTCGGTGACGCCGGCCGGCAGGTAACCCAACAGGCGCCGCGCGTCCCGGACGAGGCACAGCTTTCCAAGATCGGGCGCCTGGCCCGGGGTGTGCAGGGTGCTGAGCGCTGGCTCCACGCGCACACCGCCGAGGCCATGGCGAATCGCCCCAAGCGGGGCATCCATTGAACGCCGCCGCCCGCCTGCACGCCCAGCTCTACGGGCCCACGCCGGCCGAACTGGTCGCGCCCCTGCCAACCATCGCCGACGTGCTCCACGAGCGCCTGGATGCCATCCACACGGCGCCGACCGTAACGGACGTCGACGCCGCGCTGCGCGAGCTGGGCGGGCTCACCGCCTCGCTGATGAAGCTGCGGCTGGCGCTGGTTCGGGAGGCTGAAGAAAGTCAGGAAGCTGACCGCCGGAACACGGAATCATCGCCGGACGCCCAGAGGCCCTGACCCGATGAGCATCGACAGAATCCAGCATGTTCTCGACCGATTGGATGGTGTACAGCGCTCCGGCGGAGGGTGGCGCGCACGTTGCCCCGCGTGTGAGGGCCGGTCTCGGAAGCTGAGTATCAGCGAAGCCGACGAGGGGCGCGTACTGCTCCACTGCTTCGGCGGCTGCGATGCCGCGGCGGTGATCCAGGCCGTCGGCCTGACGCTCGCCGACCTGTTCCCGGAGCGCCTGGCCGCTCAGACCCCGGAAGCCCGGCGCATGGCGCAACGGATGGCCCGACTCACGCAGTGGGGCGCCGCTCTTGAGGTGCTGGCCGAGGAGTCGACCATCGTTTCGATCGCAGCGGCCGACCTGGCTCAGGGGCTCACGCTCTCTGACGAGGACCTGGCCCGCCTGGAGCTGGCTCGCCAGCGAATCGACAGCGCCCGCGGCCTGCTGCGCGACAGCCCGAAGTGGCGCCCACAGTTCGCCCCGACCAACCGCCCGAAGCCGCAGCTGGTGGTGTCCAAATGAACAACCTCCAGCAGCGCGCCGAAATGCTGCTCCTGAGGGATGAGCCCCGAAAGCCTCGCGCGCTTATCCGGTTCACGCCGGCCGCGGACCTGCTGAGCGAGCCGAAGCCGCTCGCCTGGCTGATCCGGAACATCTTCGAGCAAGACGCGGTATGCCTGGTCAACGGTGCCCCTGGGTCGTTCAAGAGCTTCTTCGCCTTCGAGATCGCCTGCTGCGTGAGCAGCGGAACCCCCTGGCACGGCAACCGGGTTCACTCCGGGCCGGTGTTCGTGATTGTCGGGGAGGGCCACTACGGTGTTCGCCGACGCCTCAAAGCCTGGGCGAATGCCAACCAGGTGGATCTGGCCGCGGCGCCGCTGTTCGTCTCCGAACGTGCCGTGACGCTCACGGACCCCGACGCATCCGGCGACCTGGCAGAGGCCATTCAGGGGTTGCGTGAGATCGCCGGCGCCGATCCGGTGTTGATCGTAGTGGACACGGTAGCCCGCGCATTCCGCGGCGACGAGAACAGCTCCCAGGACATGGGCGCATTCCTACAGGCGGTGGACGAGGTGCGCAGCCACTGGCGGGCGTCGGTGCTGCTGGTGCACCACGTCGGGCACGGAGCCAACGATCGAGCCCGCGGCTCCAGCGCACTGCGCGGCGCGGTCGATTGGGAGTACCTGGCAGAGCGGGATGGCCTGCACGTCACGCTCCGTTGCACCAAGGCCAAGGATGCACCGATGCCCGAGCCTCAGCACTTCAAGCTCCAGCAGGTCGAACTGCCCTGGCGCGACGAGGACGGCGACTTCCAGACCAGCGCGGTGCTGGTGCCGGCAGACGCTCCGGAGGGCGGGACGGAAGCCTCAGGCCGCGGGCTTGGGCAGCGGCAGCAGCGAGCGCTCGATGCTCTGGGAAAGCTCTACAGGACGCAGGGCGACACCCTGGAACGCGCAGGCCATCCGAGGGAACGAGCCCTGGTCACCGTCGAGGACTGGAAGCACGCCTGTGCTGAGTTCATCCCGGATCGCCGCGACTTCGATCGCGTCAAGAAGTCGCTCATCGAACGCAAGACCATCCACGTGGAGATGCCCCATGTTCGGCTCGTTTGACCGTCGGCAAGTGTCAGCGTCGGCTTCTGTCGGCTCCCCTAAAGGGGAGAGCCGACAAATGCCGACACCTCCGAGGCACTCGGAGCCGACGAAAGCCGACGCCTGCCGACAGAAAAAGCCGACGAATGCCGACACCGATTACCGACACCAAGCCAGGAGAACGCCATGAACCGCAAGCCCGTCACCCCCGAATCGCTGATCCCTCGGGGCAGCGCTCAGAAACGCCCAGGCCCGCGCGAGCAATTCGGCGCTCGGGTGACTAATTCCGTCGAGCAGACGGGCAAGGCTGCGGCGCAGCAGGCCAAGGCCCAGGCCGAACGAGCCCGACTGGAAAAGGCGAACGCCAGCAAGCCGGCGACCCGCGAGCAGCTCCTCGGTGCACGCATGTACCCCGGGGAGTCCAAGCCCGAGCACGTGGCCCAGGCCAGGCGGCCCGGCGCGGTGCTCTGGACCGTGACGCCACAGGCGAAGGTCGAGCCGGGCTGGAACCCGCCGCCCGACACCCGCCGCCCGACACCCGCCGGAACCACGAGGACTGAGCATGGCCGCTGCGCTTAAAAAAACCAGCAGAAAGCCGCCGCCGGCCCCTGGTCCCGGGCGGCCCAAGGGCTCCAAGAACAAGGTTCCCGCGGAGCTCAAGAAGGCTTTGCAGATGGCACTCGACGGGTTCGCCACGGAGATACCGAGTTTGTTGCGGAAGGTGGCGGCGAAGGATCCGGCACGAGCGCTGGAGCTGGTGGCGCGCCTTGGCGAGTACGTCGTTCCGAAGCTCGGCCGAACCGAACACGCCCTCAGCGGCGCCACACTCGAATCGCTGGTGGCGGGTGCTGTCGGCCCCGAGACGCCGCGGCCCGCGCTCAACGCAACGCCCAGCGGTGAGCAGGGACGCTACACCGTGCCCCTGGAGTCGAACCCGGCGGGAAACCGGGAGCCGCTCGGATACGCCCAGCTTGCCGGGCCTGTGCGGAACACCGAGAGCGCCGCGCCCACCGAGCCGCGCCCGTCGGACATCACCCCGTCGCTGCCGAATCTGCCCCGCGAGGGCCTGACCGAGAACGAACGAACCGTCGCGGACCTGAGAGCCAAGGCATGCCGGCCACTGTTCGAGCCTGATTACGACCCGCACAACATCTGACCAAGGAGATTTGACAATGCAGACCGAAGAATCGAAGGCGCCCAGCACCGCCCAGGAGGCCGTGGAAGCGGCGAAAGCCCGCCGCGAGGAGCTGGCCAAGCGTCGGCAGGAACTGACGGCACGCCGCGGCACACTGGCCCGTGAGGTGCTGCTGAAGGGGGACGAGGCCAAGCGCGCCGAGCTGCAGCAGGTGATCGTCGAGCTCAACGCCCTGGGCGCCGAGGACGAGGTGCTCGACCAGGTAACCCGCGAGGCGCAGGTCGACTGGGAGCGCGAACGCGACGAGGACACCTTGGCCCGGCTCTATGCCGGCCTGGACGAGGCCGAGGGCCTGCTCACCGAGTTGGAGGAGCTGACCGGCCTGGCCGCCAAGGCCATGACCCGGTTCCTTGAGGCCCAGCAATTGGCCGAGGACATCGGCGCCAGCGTGCAGGCTCGCCTTTACGAGGTGAGCAGCAACGCGAGCGGGCGCAGCGCCGAGCCGGTGAAGTCTGACCAGGTGACCGGCATGTGCCTGCCCGGCAGCGAAGCCACCCGCGCCACCGTACTGGCCCACGCCCGCCGCCGCATTGCCGCCCTGCGCGGTGACCTGGACCGCGGGCTCAAGGGCCCGAAGGCCGCCTGAGAGGAGATGCCCCGATGCCCGTAGTTCCCCGAGTAGAAGGTCTGAGCGTTGCGCAGGCGCCGCTGCCGAACGCACGCTTCACCGTCCGTGCCGATGGTCGTGCCGGCGAGGCGATGGCCGGTGCCTTGCGTCAAGCGAGCGCCGTTGCCGCAGAGATCGGCCAGCGTGAACAGCAGAAAGCCGACGATGCGGCCATGTTCGAGGCACGCTCCCGCTTGGCCGAATGGGAGCGGCAGCAGTTCGATTCCGAGAACCCGAAGGGCGTCACTGCCCGTCGTGGCCGGGAGGCGCTCGGGCTTGGGGATGATCAGGCCCGGGCCTACGAAGAGACCCGCTCCCGAATCGAGCAGGACCTACAGCCTCGCCAGCGCCAGGCATTTCGCAACCTCTCCGGCGAGTTCGGCCTGCGCTATCGCGAGCGTGTGGATCGCTACAGCTCCCAGCAGTACGAGGGCTATCTCGCTGCGAATGAAGAAGCGACGCTCACCTCGCTGAGCGAGCGTGCTGCGCTCGCCGGGCGCGAGGGGCGCCTCGATGCCATGGCCGACGAGCTCCTGCTCGCGGAGGCGGCGATCGAGGAACAGGCCCAGCGGCTGGGGCTTGGACCGGAGGTGGCAGCAGCCCGGAAGGCAGACTTCACGAGCCGCGCCATGGTCGCCACCACCAGCGGATTCCTGGAGCAAGGAGACTACGCCGGGGCGGTGAACTTCTACCGTGCGAATGCGGACGACATGACGGAAACCGACCGTGCCAGGATGGACGGCACGATCCGGAACGCCGAGCTGGAACTGCGCGAGGTCGAGGAAGCGGCCGGAATCATGGCCAGCCACGGGACCGGCCCGGGTGCGGTTCGGGCTGCCGAGCGCATCTCCGACCCGATGCTCAGGGATCGCGTGGTCGCGCGCATCGACGCCGAGTCTCGCCGGCGCCAGCAGGCACAGGCGCAGGCGGAAGCGGCGGTGATCGCCCAGGCTTACAACGCAGTGGCCGGCACCGACCCCGCCACGCCCATCGACCGAGCCGTGCCACCGGATCTGCTGGTGGCGATGAACCCGCGGGACCGCATGGCGCTGCACAACTTCCAGTCGGCCCGACTGCGGGGCGAAGAAATCCAGACCGACCCGAGGGTGTACACCGACCTGTCCCTGATGCCGTCGGAGAAGCTGCTCGAGGTCGACCTCAATCGCCTGGTGATCGAGCGCCAGCTGCACCCGGACCACGCCAACCGCTTCCGCGCCAGGCAGGAGGAAATCCGCAACCCGAAGGCGGCGAGCTTTCGGTGGTCGAGCGAGGAGGACATGAATCGCCAGATGGTCCACACGCTCGGGATTGCCGAGGACAAGAAGGCCCAGGGCAAGTACCGCATGGCCGTGGATGCGGCCGTCGCGCAGCGCGAGCGCGAGCTCGACCGCAGCCTCACCAAGCAGGAGCACTGGCAGCTGCTCAACGAGCTGGCCGTCCCCGTCATGCGCGAGCGGTCCTTCCTGGGCATCGAGCTTTCGCCGGCACGGGAGCGCTACTACCAGGTGCAGGGTGAGACCGAGGGCTTCTACCTCGACCCCGCCATCACCGAACGGGCACGCAACGCCCTGACGGCCTCTCGCCAGGCTGCGGGACTGCCGCCGCCGACCGATGCGGACGTGAGCACCTTCGTCCGCGCCAATGCCGAGCGCTTCAACCGGGAGGGTTTCACCGATGGCGACGAATGACGACTGGCTGGCACAGGCCGCCGAGGACTTCGTGCAGCAGCAGAAGACGCAGGCTCGCTCCAGCGCCTTCGGCCAGCAGGACATCGAGCTCGGCCCGGACGAGGCGGCCCAGGTGTGGCAGGAGGGCCAGGCCCAGGGCATCCCGCCCGAGGTGGCGCTTCGCAATGTGGACGAGATCCGCGCCGAAGCCGAGCGCAAGCGCATGGACGCACTCGCTCAGACTGCGCCCGGAGTGGCAGGCTGGATCTCGGCTCGTCCTGAGCGGCTTGCCGTGGCCCGGGACGACTTGGGCACCATGGGCGAAATCGAGAGGTTTCTGGACGCATGGACTCCCGACCGCCGAGGTGGGGGCACCCCGTGGGGTCTTTACGCCGAGCTGCAGCTGGCCGGCTTCGACAACCTGGTGCGGGCTCCACTGTCGGGGATGGCCGATTACGCGGGCATGGCGCTTTCGGGAACAGGTGACCTGCTCGACGCGGGTGCGCGCAGCCTCGATCGGGCTTTTCGCTCGGTGGCCGGTGACCAGGCGGCGGACGCCATGTGGGTCGAGGGGCCTTGGTGGATGAACCCCGCCGAGATCGTCCGCCAGCCGGGCCAGACCATACGCGAGGGCGCCGGCTTGATGGCCGTGCCGGAGGAGAGCCGTACCTTCCTGACGGACGTCACGGGAGGGGTTGGCCAACTGGGGGGCATGGCCCTGCAGTCGATCGTGGCCCCCCCGACGCTCCTACCATCTCTGTTCGGCGTCGGCGCTGCCCAGCAGAGTGACCGCGCACGCGAGCAGGGCGTGGAAGGGACCGCCGCGGCAGACCTGGCCACACTCGCCGGCGCGCCCACGACGGCTCTGCTCGAGCGCTTCGCCCTGACCAAGCTCCTGGAGCGGGTGCCGCCGAAGATCCGCAATGAGCTGGGCCGCAAGCTCACTGACCTGGGGACCGCCTTTGCCATCGAAGGCACCCAGGAAGCCGTGGAGGCGGTCGCACAGAACGCCATTACCGCGGCCACCACGAACCCGGACCAGACGCTCACCGAGGGCGTTGCTCGCGAAGCCACTGTCGCCGGCACTGCGGCCACCGTGGTGCGGACCTTGCTCGGTGTGCGCAGCCCCCTGCGCCCCGTAGTGGAATCGCAAGACGACCAGCGCACGCTCGATCAGCTCCATGCCATCGGGAGCCAGCTCAAGGTCGCTGCGCGAGCGCCAGCAGAAGCCGAGGCCCTGGTCGAAGAGATCCTCGCCCGCAGCGGTCGGGGACCACAGCACGTCTACGTCGACGCGCAGGCCCTTGCGGCGGAGTGGCAGCGCCAGGGTTTCGACCCGGTGGACCAGGCTCGGACAGTCTTTGGCAATGCCGAAGCCTTCACCGATGCGGCCACCGCAGGCCACGACCTGCCGGTGCCGATGCCGCGCTACCTGGTGCACGCCACGCGGGCGCCGACAGCCGACGCAATCCGCCACGCCTCTCGCCTGGCGCCCCAACGGCTCACGGCCACCGAACTGGACGGCCTGGACCTTGAGACCGTTCTGGCCCGGAAGCTGCCGGAGGTCACGCCGGCGCAACCCCGAGAGGAGACCGAAGCCCAACTCCGAGACCAGCTGATTGCGGCTCGTGTGGGGCCGGAGGAGGCCACAAGCCGCGCTAGGGAAGTGGCCGCCCGGATCATCGCTGCCGAAGACGAGGTGACACTGGCTGAGTCTGACTTCGCCGGCCTGGACCTGGGCCCTGAGCCGGGGAACCTAGGCATCACCGACAGCCAGTGGAACGGCTACCAGGCGCATCTGGACGCAGCCCACGAGCAGGCCCGCAGCGCCGTCATGGAACGGCTCATGTCGGCCGAGCAGCGCAAGCGCGAACGCTGGTACACCGAGGAGCAGGCCCGCGTGCGCGCCCAGGTCGAGGACGAGCTCGAACTACCGCGGACCATGCGCGCGTGGCAGATCCTTGCCGGCCGGGCCGAGGTCAATGGCGAACCCGTGCCGGCGAACCTGGCCGGGCTTAAGCTCGACCGGGCCGCCCTGGTCGAGGCCTTCGGCAAGGACTACGTGCAGACCCACCTCAAGCCGCTGGGCGTGTATCGCACGCAGGGCGGCCAGAACCCCGACGCGGTAGCGGTCGCCCTGGGCTTCCCCTCCGGTGACGCATTGGTGCGCGCCCTGGGCGAAGTGAAGGCGGCGCAGGTACGCGCCGCGGTCGAAGTCGAGCGCAAGATGCGCGGCCGCGTTCCCGACGCCCTGTTCGATGGCAGTCTGCCCGACGTGGCTGCGGAAGCACTGCACAACGATGCCCGGTTCCAAGCCTTGGACGCCGAGCTCGGGATCCTCGCGCAGCTTGCCAACGAGCCCCGCCCCGATGCCGGCAACCTGCGCCGCATGGCCGAGACCAAGGTCGACCAGGTGCAGATCGCCGACCTGAGACCCGGGGTCTACCTCGCCGCCGAACGCAAAGCGGCCAGGGAAGCGCAGCAGGCAAGCACGCGCCGTGAGTTCGCTGCCGCTCTGGAGGCCAAGCGCAGGCAGGCCCAGAACGCGGCCCTCTACGCGGCCGCACGCCGCGCTCAGTCGCAGATCGAGATGCAGGTGCGCTACGCCCGCAGCCTCGGAAAGAAGGCGGCACGCGAGCGCCTGGGCCGTGCAGGGGCGGACATGCTGGCGACCATGGACGAGGTGCTCAGCGCCTATAACTTCCGGCCGGTGTCGGATGCCCAGCGCCGGCGAGAGGGCCGGCTGCGCCGCTGGTACGACCGCATGATTCAGGCCGGCGTGCAACCGCAGGTGCCCGAGCACATGATGGCCCACCTCGATTCGGTCGACCGCGTGCACTATCGCGAGCTCACGCCCGCCCAACTGCGCGACGTTACCGAAACCCTGCAGCAGCTCGACCACCAGGCCACCACCTTGAGTGAGCTCCGCCTGGCCGGCGAGCGCCTGCAGCTGGACGAGACCGCTGCCGAGCTGGCCGGGGCAATCCGCACGAACCTCAAGGACCGCGGCCCGCCGCCGGCGTCGGATCTGCTGCGCAAGACCACGCTCCAGAAGGCCAAGCGAGCCTGGCGCATGGCGGGCGCCATTCTGACCCGGCCACGGGCTCTGGCCGCGTGGGTCGATGGCGATGGCAACGTCGAAGGCGTGTTCCACCGCCGGGTGATCCGCCCGCTCGACAAGGCCCAGGCCGACTACCTGGACGCGATGCACGAGTACGGCAACAAGGTGACCCGACTGTTCGAGACGCACCTCAAGGGTCGTGACCTGAGCCGTCCGATCTGGATCCCGACTATCGGCCAGAACATGGCAAAGGCCGACCTGCTGGCGGTGGCGCTCAACCTGGGCAACGCCGGCAACATCCAGCGCCTCCGCGACGGCCGCCAGTGGGGCGACGTGCAGCTCATGGACATGACCCGGCACCTGGACAAGGCCGACTGGGATTTTGTGCAGGGTGTCTGGGACACGCTGGAGACGCTCTGGCCGAAGATTGCCGATCAGCAGAAGCGGTTGACCGGCATCGAGCCTGGTCGCGTGCAGGCGCGCCCGGTGAACACGCCCTTCGGCACGTACCGCGGCGGGTACTACCCAATCGTGTACGACCGCGAGTCGCCCGAGTGGCGCCAGTTCGGCCGCGAGGATGCCGATAGCTGGTTCGATCAGGTGGCCATGATGGCCCTCCCGCCGAGCGGTCACACCGAGTCCCGGGTGCGCAAGGCCCGCATCCCGGTAAAGCTCGATCTGGGTGTAGTGCCCCAGCATCTTTCGAGCATCCTCAAGGATCTGACGCACCGCGAAACGGTGATCAGCCTGCGCAAGCTGGTCCAGCACCACGACGTGATCGGAGCGCTGGGCGAGACGGTAGGCGTGGAGTTCCAGGCCATGCTCGAGGACAAGCTCAAGCAGGTGGCTACCGACCAGGTGATCGAGGCGGCGCGCTCAATGGACGGCCTGCGCAAGGTATCCCGGGCGATCCGCCGGCACGTGGGGGTCATGGCCATGGGTCTGAACGTGGTCACCGGCCTCAAACAGCTGATCGGCCTGACCAACTCGGTCGAGGTGCTCACGGCTCGACACGGGGCCAAGGCGCCGCGCCTGCTGCTGCGCGGCTATCACCAGCTCCTGCAGGGTTGGGGCGGCGCCGTGGATGCGGTGACAGCGCTCTCGGGCGAGATGCGGCACCGGATGAACAATGCCGACGCCGACATTCGCCTGGCGATGGATCGCTATCTCAGCGGCAGGATGCGACCCGGCATCCGCGGTAAGGCGGGCACCGCCATCGATGGTGCCCGGGTGCATGCCCATGTGCTGATCCGCTACGCCCAGTTCTACCTGGTGGACCTCCCGCTCTGGCTGGGTGCGCACTCAGGCGCGCTGCAGCAGGGCAAGAGCGCAGCCGATGCCATCGCGGCGGCCGACGATGCGGTGATCGTCTCCCAGGGCGCAGGCGGGGCCAAGGACACGGCCTTGATCGAGGGCAACGTGCCCGGGGTTGAGCTGTTCACGATGTTCTATAGCTACGCCAGCGCCTTCCTGCAGCGACAGGTGAGCATGGGTCGCCAGCTCGGCAAGGCCCTGGAGGGCGGGCCCAAGCAGCTGGCCAGCGAACTGCCGCTGCTCTCGGCGCGCATGACCATGCTGCTGGTGCTCCCGGTGATCCTGGACGATCTGATCAGTCGGGCGGCTGGCGCGGCGGAGGAGCCGGACGAGCCCGAGGGCTGGGCCAGCTACTACTTCATGCGCGTGCTGGCCTACCAGTTCTACGGCCTGCCGGGCTTCCGGGACATCGTGGGCGCGAAGTTCGGCTATCGAGCCACCCCGGCCGATGCCATCGGCAATGCGTATCTGAGGCTTGCCAAGGACGCCGAGGACACCCTGGCGGGCGAAGACGTGGAGGCCAGGCGCGCGGCCCGTAACACGGTGACCGCAGTGGGCTACACCACGGGTCTGCCGCTGGCCGGACCCTGGCGCCATGTCGACTACATGTGGCGGGTGCTCGCCGGCGAGGAAGAGCCAGAGACGGTGCCCGAGTTCGCGGCGGCGGCGCTCATCGGCAAGCGCGAGGAGAGGTAGCGGGTGGGTCGAGGGTAGGAACCGGGGCACGCCCCGTCTAAAGGCGGGGCTGATCCTTGGGGCTACCCTTGTCCATAGGAGCGGCGGGCCCGGGAGGAAGTCAGCTTCGCCGGCGGCGGGTAGCCGCTGGTTCCACGTGAACGGATCCGGGGCCGGGGGCGCCCAACCTGAACGGCCGGCCGCCCTTAACCCCCCGGACTAGCAAGCTTTGCTATAGTCCCGCCAGCTCAGGGGAGAGCTGGGGAGGAGTGAACCGAGTCCTTGTTCCACGTGGAGGGCAGGTTCCATGGCTATGAAACACAAAGCGAAGCGACTTCGATTCGTCGCCCGTCGCACGCGTTCCGGTCTATGGATCGCGCATTGCGTCGACTTCTCGCTATCGGCCCAGGCAGACACGTTCGCGGAGGCCCGCGACAAGATCCATGCGCAGGTCACCGACTACTGTGCCTACGTGGCCGAACAGCAAGATCCCGAGTACCGCCGACAGCTGCTAAGCCGCAAGTCGCCTCTCGGCGTGCGCGCCCTTTGGCTGTTCAGCTACTTCGTGCATCGACGCTCGAAGCCCCCACAGGCCAACCCGGACGGCCAGGCCAGCGCCTGGGTGGAGCGCGGGGCAGCCATCGCCTGCTGAGAATCGGGGCGCATGGAGAGGCCTGTCACCCACAGGGAGATGGTCTCCCTCCTCAAATCGCTTGAGTTCACCAAGGTTCGATCCAATGGCTCCCACGAAATGTGGGAAGGCACGTACGGCGGACAGCGGCGCGTCGTGACCCTAGACGAGCATCACGCCCCATACCACCGCGCGCTGCTCAGGGATATCCGGAACCAGATCGGGATGTCTAAGAAGGAATTATTCGCCGCCTTGGCCAGCCTGTAGCGGCAGCGGCGCTTCGAGACTGCCATTCTTCCCCTGGGGCGCGCTGGTGAGGTCGCTACCGTCTCCGCCGTGACTTGGTCTTCCGCTTCCCTACCCAAGGCAGGTCGTCCTTGACAGGCCTGGGCCGCGGAATCACCTCGCCCTCGGGTAGCGGAGGCAGTCCCTGGTAGGTGGGCGAGGTGGATCCTGGGGCTTGTCCATTCCGGCGGAATCTGGCCGCACGCTCAGACGCTACCAATCGCGTTCTGGACCCACTGAACCGCGTTCGGCAGCTGGCGCAGTCCCGCGTCGATCGCCTGCTGCGCAACCCGCTGCATGGCGGCGGCAGGCAGGTCCTTGAGCGCGGAGACCATTCGGCCCTTCACGGATGCATCGGCCGTGGAGTCCTCTATCCTGGCGACCAGCAGATCGCGCACGGTGTCGTGATGGAGCTTCACAATCACCACGTCCAGGATCGCCCCCAATCCACCATCATCGGCCAAGAAGTCGAGCCCCTTCGCCGTGATCTGGCCGGTGAACGTCTGGAGGCTGTTGTCGAGGTAGCGCTCTAGGGTCAGCTTGGCCAGGCGGTGCTCGTGGAGGTAGGCCAGGGTGGCGTGGATCTCGTTGATGGAGCGCTCGCCGTTGTGGCCGCTGAAGTCGACCGCGGAGGGATAGGCCGCGGCCATCCGCTCAAGTAGCTCGTTTTGCAGAACACGATCGAGTGCAGACATGTTGCCTCCGAAACGCAGTTGATCCGGGCCGTGTCCCGGGAGCCACAACCATAGCCGCAGCTGGTCGCATTTCCCGAGACGGTCGCCTCAGATTGCTGGGGGTAGATTTGGGGGTACAACCCGCCCTGCCTTAGTTGGAGCCCCGTGCAGTTCGCGCCGGCAGACCGTGGGGCGAACTACGGCCTAGCGCGACTTGCGGCGCCGCTTGGGATTTCTGAGAGGGCGGCGTGCTCTAGACTTGCCCTCGCCAGGGTGGCTCTTTGTCGGCACCCTCTACCACTTCCCAAAGCTTTTCGGCAGCAGCGAGAACTGCATTCCGAGAGGCTTGAGCGCGCACAGGAATTGCGTCGGCTAACGCGATCAAATCAGCTTCATTTGCAGATGGGAGCGCCGCTAAATAGGCTTGGTCTCGGTGGATCGCTGTTGCCGCAAGGCGAACACTCCCAGTTATCTCCGCAGACAAAGCGGACAAGTCCGCATGGGCAGAGATTCCACTTATGGTTAGGCGCATGAACCCGTCACGCATCTGAATTGCAAATTCTCCCTTTGGGTCAACTCCGTGCGCCCTGACCCTTTGGTACTCAAGCATCGCTGAGATGGTGGCAGTCGCGTGATTGAACTCTGGTAGAAGGGAAGACGCACGCGCTCGCTCAGCTTCCTTGCGACTGAGTTCGCGTTCCGAACGGTCACGGTTCGCAATGCGGAAGACTCCCCACGCTGCGAAGGCGGTGGCGGCAAATCCCGCCCAAGTCGCAACGTCGCCCCAAGCGACCTCTTGAGGGCAAAACTCGATTGCCATGGTTCACCTCGCGCAAATTGGGACAAATTTGGGACAACGCCGCCCCAAACCCACATTAACGGCCAATGTTGGCTATTGCGGAAGTCCTTGATTTCTCAGTGGGCGAGAGTTGGCACAAGTTGTTGATTGTTGGGATATTTCGCTCTTGAAAACCGGCGACGGGTCAAACCGTCCGTGGGTTCGAATCCCACCTCTTCCGCCAGTTCGCCTCTAGGGTGCCTGGAAGCCGAACCTATCGCGCATTGCGGCATCGGTTGCGTGCACCGGCGCATGCCGACTGAGCCAATCGAAGATGTACTCGTCGTGGTCGACATGGTTCCTGACGGTGTCGTCGGCTATGTAGAAGTGGCCGGACGTTAGCGAGAAGCCACACAGGTCAATTCTGCTCGCGCCCGACGTAGCGGTTAGCAGTGCGGCGAGCGCGCCATTTGACGGCGCGGACGGTCCGGTCAAGCCCGGAAGTTCATAGCCCGTCAGTTGTCTAACCAATACCCGCCTGCGCTCGGAGCGAAGTACCTCAGACTCGCGCCAATCGAAACCGAAATCCCGGTAACGATCCTCGAAATCCTTCATTTCGCCTGGATGCACCCACAGCATCCGCTCGGAGTACCTGCCACCGAGGTTGCGCAGTGTATGGCGGCAGGTACGTGTGGCTGCCCTGCAGATCTGGGCCCCCATCACCGTGATGTCGGCATGCCGCTCCAGGCCAAGGCCGGAACCATTGACGCAGACGATCGTGTTTCGGGCATAGCCGGTTGGCGGTAAGCGTCCGGGCGCCGAGCCGAACACGGTGCAGTGGCGACCGGCGACGAAACCGAAAACCGAAGGCAGTGCTTCTTCCTTGTTCATGGCCGCCAGGGTTCCTGCCTTTCCATCCACCCGAACAGGGCCGCGTAATCGTAGGTCCGCCACGCCTCGCTGCGGAGGGCCCGCAATGCTTCGGGATAGCTGTCGAACACCGGTATGTCGACGCCTGACGTGGCGATCAGGCCCTCGATCTTGTGGGTGTTTCCCTTCAGGGCAATGAAGGGGGTCCGCGCGCGGCATGCGGCATATACGGCATGGTGGCGGCCGGTGAACAGCACGCCCGCGGTCCTCAAAGAGCGAACCAGCGTCGACCAGTCCCATTCGTGCATCTGCACATAAGGAACCGTGCGGGTCCATTGCGTGGTGATCCGGGCGAAGGTCGCCAGGTCCCGTGAGTAGAAGTCGGTCAGCACCGTCGTGCCGCCAAAATCATGCATTGGCCCTTCGGCAGCCACGTCAAGGAAGAAGGACTGGTCGATGCAGACATCCGAAACCACGCCGATCGCGGCGAGCTCAGCCTGCGACATGCTCTCGCGCACGGTGACCCGCTCGCATCGCCTCAGGAGGTCGGCGTGCTCTGACGGGTTTTCCTGCCACACGGTGTTGACCAGGTAAACCTTCTTGCCGGTGTCGATCGCCCGCCGGATCTCCGCCATCTTCTTTCGGAAGCTTGTCGAATCATGGTGCATCGAACCCTCGCCGTTGACGACGAGGATCTCGTAGCTGTCTTCGTTCGGGGTGATGTGGCCAAATTTCCTGCAGGAGGCAAGGATCGCCTCGAATGCCGCCGCCGATCCGCAGTGGTAGGCGGAATGGTCGCCGATGATGCGGACTCTAGGCCGATCTGCGTCCCGACGGATTTGTAACGAATCGATATCTGTATTGGGCATACTGCCTCGGCATCATCATGGGTCGGGTCGGCAATCGCGTCGTCCTGCGGAACGATGGTCAGCGCTGCCGCCGCGTGGGCCTGGCGGATGTTAAATCATCCCGGCGGAAGGGACACGCGGGAACGGAGTATTCGGTCGGTTTCAATGCCGGCCTGCCCAGCGCGGCAGCCTGACCATATTGCCGACAACAAGAGGATGGCCGAGCGGTTTAAGGCACCGGTCTTGAGAACCGGCGACCGGTCAAACCGTCCGTGGGTTCGAATCCCCCCTCTTCCGCCAGTTGATCCTGCAGGGCAGGGCACAAAAAGGGAGGCCCCGATCGGGTGATCGGGGCCTCCTGTCTGGATCAGGTGCTCAGGCGCCTGGGATCAGCGCTTTTCGTTGACCTGGGCCGGATCCTTGCGGTCCGACTCGCCGGCCTGCTTCTTGCCGCCCTGCTGGTCGTTGTGCTTCGGGTCGGTGCCCTGCTTCTTCTGGTCGGCCTGGGCCTGACCGTCACGATCCTTGTTGCCCGGGGCGTTGTGGTTGGTCTTCTGGTCGGTGTTGTTGGTCATTTCGACTTCCTCGTCGTGGGGGGATGGGCCGGCGTCATTGCTGGCCCGGTGACGCACTGCAAAGGGCCGTGCGCACGGCCCTCAATCGGTGAACTTGTCGGAAACCCTCTTCGCGGTGGCCTGAACGGCGGTCTTGACCTGGGCTGCGGCCAGCGATGCGGCGGCGACGGGTGACTGCTTCCACGCCGCGTAGTCTTCGTCGAACTGCGCAAGTTCGGCGGGGGAAAACATCTCGCGCGCCATCTTGAACATGGTCTTTTCTTCTTCCCTGGCGTGGTGGTCGACCAATTCGCCGAACACCTTCGCGCGCCCGGCGAACTCGGGCGTGCCGACATCGGAAGCCTTCACGTTGGGAATGACGGTCTGTTCGACCGAGGCGTGTTCCAGCACGGCCTCGGCCAGGGTCTTGAGGCCCTCGCGGTCCGCACGCGCCTTGAACGCCGGGTAGAACACCTGCTCTTCCCACTTGGCGTGTGGCATCAGGTTGGCTTCGATCTTCGCCAGCAGGTCGGCGCGACCCTTTTCCGCGCGATCAGTGCTGCCCTCGATCTGCTTGAACAGATCACGCAGGACGGTGTGCTCGGACTTGAGGGTCTTGAGGATGTCGCGGGCCATGGATTACCTCGCTTGGCGATGGGGGGCAGCCAAAGAGGCTGCAAGGGGCGTGCCACGACGACGACTGACGCGGCGGAGCGTCCGGAGACGCCGCTGGGTGGCGGTCCTGGGTTGGTTGGCCGGATTCCGGCAGGTTCGAGCCGCAGGCCCGGCTTCGTGCAATGTGAGCGGCCCGCCGGATCCGGATCAGGCAGAGAGCCCGACGCGGGCGCCTGGGCTCAACCTGAAACGGTGACGTGCAAGCCCAGCGCCAGTACGTTGTAGCCGCCGTGGGCGATCAGGCAGGCGGGCAGGGAGCGGGTAAGCGCATAGACGGCGGCGAAGATGGCGCCCAGCACCAGCGTGCCCAGCAGTTCGGGACCGGAGAACGGGAGGTGGATGGCGGCGAAGGCGAGCACCGACAGTGCGCAGGCCGGCCACAAGCCGACGGCACGCTCGGCGACCGGGATCAGCCAGGCGCGGAAGGCCAGTTCTTCCAGAAAGGGCACGTACACGCCCACCAGCAGGATCACCGGCAGCGCCAACGGGTCCGGCCCCAGGCCCGATATGGCGTCGCTGCCGACCGACGCGGCCGGCCAGGCCAGGCGCAGCATCCGTTCGACCAGCGTCACGGCCAGAAGCCCGGCGACGGCGCCGCCGGCACCCAGGCCCAGGGTGCGCAGCAACGGCCGGGGCAGGTGCCAGGGCGTGGGCAGGGCATGGGCCAGCCCGAAACCCCAGTAGGCGATGAGCAGGGTGCCGGTGGGCAGGAACAGCGCCAGCAGCAGCGTGACCAGGGAATCGTCCCAGGCCGTGGAGTCGAGCGGGCTGGGCAGGTCGTTGTAGATGAAGACGTGCGCATCGCAGGCACGCACGCCCGATTCGTGCACCAGTTCGTCCAGCGTTTCCTTGGCGGCGGAGAGTTCGAACTCGCGCAGTCGCGAGAAGCCGACCGCGAGCTCGTGGCCGGCACATTCGGCGGGACGGTGGTCCGCGTAGCCGCCCTGGGCGAAGTCGCCTTCCGGGAACACCGGGTGGTCCAGCACCGCCTCGCGCAGGGACGCCAGCTGCGCCGGAGTGCCCTGCACCCAGACCAGGGTGCGGTCGTGGTGGCTGAGCGTGGTCAGCGCCAGGAACCATACGGCCATCAGCCCCACCAGCAGCGCCGGGAGCAGCAGCGAGAGGGCCAGCAGGCCGAAGCGATGGGCGAGGCGGGGAGGAGTCATGCCGGGCTGGTGCTTGGAAGGAAGGCCAGTGTTCACGCGCCGGGGCGCCGGGTCTGTCGGTCGCGGGCGCTGGCGGGGGTAGGCATTTTCAGCGGCCGGGCCGGGGCCGGGGCGATCGCGGGTGCAACTTGTCCGGCAGCGATAACGAGGTTCGCGCCTTTGTCGCCGCGTAGGAAATAACCTAGCGAACAGGCGGCAAGTTGCCGTAGCCGCGCCCACGCCGCCTCGCCTAGCGTGGACATCGAACCCCGGGGGGAGGGACGAACAAATGATCCGAGTCTTCATCGTTGACGACCACGCGCTGGTGCGCACGGGCTACCGGCTCATCCTCGAGCAGGGTGGCGCCGTCGAAATCATCGGCGAAGCCACCACGGGCGAAGAGGCCCTGCCGCAGATCCGCCGGCTGCAGCCCGACGTGGTGCTGTGCGACCTGCACCTGCCGGGCATCAGCGGCCTGGACGTCACCGAACGCATCGTGCGCGCTGACATCGGCACGCGCGTGATCATCGTCTCGATCCAGGAAGACGGGCCCATGCCGCGCCGGCTGATCGAAGCCGGTGCATCGGGCTACCTGGGCAAGGGCTGCGATCCGCAGGAACTGGTTCGCGCCGTCAGCGACGTCTTCCGTGGGCGGCGTTACCTGGCCAGCGATGTCGCCCAGCGCATGGCGCTCGACGGGTTCGGCGGGCAGTCGTCCCCCTTCGACCTGCTGTCGCCGCGCGAACTGCAGGTGGCGCGCTTGCTTTGCCAGGGCCTGCGCATGGAGGAAATCGGTCGCCGCCTCAGCCTCAGCGGCAAGACCGTGGCGACGCACAAATACCGCCTGTTTGAAAAGCTGGGCATCCGCGACGCGATTTCACTGGCCCGGCTGGCCGGCCAGCACGGTATTTCCGACCCGGCGTCGGCGCTCACGGCCTGAGGCCGGACCCACCAACAACAAGGGCGCCCTGGGGCGCCCTTGTTGTTTGCGTGCGGGTTGAGCCAGGGCTCAGCCGGCCTTGTCGGTCGGCGCCTGCTTCGGCTCGTCCGGATCAGCCAGCGACCAGTCCGGGGCCGACGGGGCCTGGGCCAGTGCCGGCTCGTCTTCGGCTTCGGGCTTAGTTTCAGGCTCGGCTTCGGTCCTGGCGACCGGTGCAGGTTCTTCGACCGGCTTGCTTTCCTGCACGACCGGCGGCGCCGGGTGCTTGGGCGGCGAATCGAACTGCGCCGGCTGGGTGCGCAGGTACGGATTCACCGGCTCGGGGTCGGGGATCAGGCTCTGCTGCACCGGCGGTGGTGCCGAACGCGGGGTTTCGGCAGCCGGCGCCGGCGCAGCTTCGGGCACGACGGCTTTGGCTTCAGCGGCGACGGGCGGGGCGACGACCGGCTCGGGCATGGTCTCGATGGCCACGGCCTGCACCGCCGGCTGCGGGGCCGGTTGTGCTTCCACGACCGGCTTGGCCACGGCCTCGGCAGGCTTGGCTTCTGGCCGGGGCGCCTCGCTGGCCGGCGGCGGAACCGCCTTGTCGGGCGCCGGCACGTCCACCGACACCACGGCGGCCGCCGTGGCGGCTACCGCCGGCACGACGGCCGGGGTTGGCGGGGTGATGTCGTCGAAATCGGACTCCGCGGCGGTTACGGCAGGGGCCGAGGTGTCGGCGGACCTGCCGCCCTGGGCCGGGCTGCCGGTCTCGCCGGACTCTTCGTCGTCGTTGCCCGATTCTTCGTTGCCATTGGCTTCGGTGCCGGTGTCCGCACGACGGCGGCGACGGCCACCTCGTCGGCCACGGCGGCGGCGGCTGCTGCCCTCGGTGGCGTTCGCGGCTTCGTCGCCGTTGCCTTCCCGGCCTTCGTCCTGGTCCAACGTCGCGTCGGCCTTGTCGGCCTCGGCATCCTGGCCCTCGTCCAGCTCGGAGGCCACGCCCCCGGCAGCCAGCGCGGCCTGCCGCGCTTCGCGGGCCGCACGACGCTCTTCTTCGCGCTTGAGGTTCTCCAGGCGCTGCTGCTCGCGGCGCTCGGCTTCCTTCTTCTGGTTTTCTTCGCGGCGCTGCTGGGCCTCGGCGCGCTTGGCCTCGTCCTGGCGCTTCTGGTCTTCGCTGCGCTCGGCCTTGGGCGTCCGGGCCTTGGCCGGCTGCTGCGCGGCCTTGCCGCCGCGGTCGCGCTCGATGCGGTCGCGACGACCGCCGCGCTCGCGACGACCGCCGCGTTCGCCGCGTTCACTGCGCTCGCCGCGGTCGGGGCGTTCATTGCGATCGCCGCGGTCGTTGCGACGGGGCTTCTTGCCTTCTTCGGCCGCCGGCGCGTCGTCGCCGGCAAACAGCGCCGCCAGGCGCGCGAAGAAACCGCGCTTGGCCACCGGGGCCTGGATGGCCGCGGGCAGCGCCGCCGCCACCGGCTCCGGTGCTTCTTCGCGAACCGGTGCCGGGTTCGGCGGGCGCACGGCGGTCACGGCCGGCATGTCGGGCACGTTGATGTGGGACTTGGTCAGCGCGTGCACGGCCAGCTTGCGCGGCGTGGTGCGGTGGTAGCTGGGACGGGCACTGTCCTCGCCCAGCTCGTTGTCGCGCAGGCGGCTGATGTTGAAGTGCGGGGTCTCGAGCTGGTCGTCGGCGACCACCACCACCGGTGCGTCGTGCCGGGTCTCGATCTCGACCAGGGCACGGCGCTTTTCGTTGAGCAGGTAGTTGGCGATTTCCGGCGGGGCCTGCACCAGCACCTGGCCGGTGTTTTCCTTCATCGCGTGTTCTTCGGCCAGGCGCAGGATCGACAGCGACAGCGATTCGACGCTGCGCATGCGGCCATGGCCTTCGCAGCGCGGGCAGACCACCTGGCTGGACTCGCCCAGGCTCGGGCGCAGGCGCTGGCGGCTCATTTCAAGCAGGCCGAAGCGGGAAATGCGGCCGATCTGGACGCGGGCGCGGTCCTGCTTGAGGGCCACTTGCAGGCGTTCTTCGACCTGGCGCTGGTGCTTGCCCGAGGCCATGTCGATGAAGTCGATGACCACCAGGCCGCCCAGGTCGCGCAGGCGCATCTGGCGGGCCACTTCGTCGGCGGCCTCGAGGTTGGTGTTGAACGCGGTTTCCTCGATGTCGCCGCCTTTGGTGGCGCGCGCCGAGTTGACGTCGATCGCGGTCAGCGCCTCGGTCTGGTCGACCACGATGCTGCCGCCCGAGGGCAGGCGCACCTGGCGCTCGTACGCGCCTTCGATCTGCGATTCGATCTGGTAGCGGTTGAACAGCGGGGTGGGGTCTTCGTAGAACTTGAGCTTGCGCAGGTTCTGCGGCATCACCGACTGCATGAAGTCGCGGGCCTCGTCGTACATTTCCTGGGTGTCGACCAGGATCTCGCCGACGTCGGCGCGCAGGTAGTCGCGCAGGGCGCGGATGATCAGGCGCGATTCCTGGTAGATCAGGAACGGGGCCGGCTTGGAGAGCGCGGCGTCGGTGATCGACTTCCAGACCTGAAGCAGGTAATCGAGGTCCCACTGCAGTTCGTCGGCGGCGCGGCCGACGCCGGCGGTGCGGATGATCACGCCCATTTCCTCGGGAATGGTCAGCGCGTCCATCGCTTCCTTCAGGGCGGCGCGGTCGTCACCCTCGACCCGGCGCGAGACGCCGCCGGCGGTGGGCGAGTTGGGCATCAGCACCATGTAGCGGCCGGCCAGGGAGATGAACGTGGTCAGGGCGGCGCCCTTGTTGCCGCGCTCTTCCTTTTCCACCTGCACCACGACTTCCTGGCCTTCGCGCAGGAATTCCTTCAGGCCGGCCTTGTTCGGGTCGACGCCGGGGACGAAGTAGTCGCGGGAGATTTCCTTGAGCGGCAGGAAGCCGTGGCGCTCGCCGCCGTATTCGACGAAGGCGGCTTCAAGCGAGGGTTCGAGCCGGACGATTCGGCCCTTGTAGATGTTGGACTTCTTTTGTTCCTTCGAGGGCTGCTCGATGTCGATGTCGTACAGGTTCTGGCCATCGACGATCGCCACGCGCAGTTCTTCAGCCTGCGTGGCATTGATCAGCATACGCTTCATGGTGGATTCCTCACGCGCTCGTACCGCGAGGAACGCCGGGGTCCGCGCCCGATGTTTCTGGTCCGGGGCGCGTTGCGCACCCGGGCCTGGCAGGAACTTCCAGCGCTACAGACCTTGGGCGTACCCACGGGAGCGCTTGTTTTGTTTGTTCGGTCTTAGGGCCCGGACCCCGCCTCGCGGCGTCCGGTGTTCGCAGGCTCGCAAGCCGGCGGCAATATCCGTCCGCCTTCGGCACCGGCTAACATGGTCACCCCCGTGGGGTGTGGTAGCGGTTCCTCGGGATTCTCAGGGGTCGGCTTTTGGCCGGGGAGCCCCTGCGAAATCAGGACGTTATCTCGCCCAGTGATTGTATAGGTGCAACCCCCATGGCGGCAAACCAAGACGTCTCGACCGGCGTGAGACTGGTCCGGGTCCCGGAGGACCGGGACGGCCAGCGGCTGGACAATTTCCTGCTGCTGCAGCTCAAGGGCGCCCCCCGGAGCCTGGTCTACAAGCTCGTGCGCAGCGGCCAGGTGCGCATCAACGGCAAGCGGGCCAAGGCCGACAGCCGCCTGAGCGGGGGCGACGAGGTGCGCATCCCGCCCGTGCGCCTGGCCGAACCGGGCGAGGTCCGGGCGCCGCCCAAGGGCATGCTCGAACGCCTGGCGGCCAGCATCGTCTTCGAGGACAAGGCCCTGCTGGCGATCAACAAGCCCAGCGGCATCGCCACCCACGGCGGCAGCGGCATCAGCTTCGGCGTCATCGAGGCGCTGCGGGCCATGCGCCCGGGCGAACCCCTGGAGCTGGTGCACCGTCTCGACCGCGACACCTCGGGCGTGCTGGTGCTGGCCAAGAAGCGTTCGGCGCTGCTGGAGCTGCAGGCCCTGATGCGCGCCGGCGAGGACGACGAAGGCCCGTCCAAGCGCTACCTGGCGCTTCTGGTCGGCCGAGTGCCCAACGGCACCCTGACCGTGGACGCGCCGCTGCAGAAGTCGGTGCTGCAGGGCGGCGAACGCATGGTGCGGGTCGATGCCTCCGGCAAACCCTCGGTCAGCCACGTGAAGGTGCTCGAACGCCGCGGCGGCCACAGCTTCTGTGAAGTGCGCATCGAAACGGGCCGCACCCACCAGATCCGGGTGCACGCCGCCCACCTGGGGCACCCGGTGGCGGGCGACGAGAAGTACGGCGACCGCGAGGCCAACAAGCGCCTGGCTGAACAGGCCGGGCTGCGCCGGCTGTTCCTGCACGCCGCCTCCATCGAGTTCGCGCTGGAGAAGGGCAGCAAGCCCTACCTGCTGAACGCGCCGCTGTCGGACGACCTGGTGGCGGTGCTCGACCGCCTGGCCTGAGCAGGGGCCGGCTGCTTATTCGCCGGCCAGCAGTTCGGCCTTCGCGGCACAGGTGAAGTCGTTTTCGCTCAACCCGCCGACGTCGTGGGTGGAATAGCGCACCACGGCGCGGTCGTAGTGCACGCCCAGGTCCGGGTGGTGGTCTTCGGCGTGGGCGACATAGGCCAGGGCGTTCACGAAGGCCATGGTCCGGTAGTAGTCCTTGAAGCGGAAGGTCCTGGTGATGGCCTTGCCCTCGTCGGCCAGCGTCCAGCCGGGCAGGGCGGACAGGCGTGCGGACACGGACGGGGCGTCGAGCTGGTGCTGGGGGCCTTTGAGCGGCTGGCAGCGGCGATCGGCGAGTTCGTTGATCGTGGTCATGACAGCGTTCCGGTGCGGGGGCAGCCAAGTATAGGCCCCGGGGCTAGAATGCACGGCATGATCAACCTGTCCGAAAGCGCCCAGACCTATTTCCGCCGCCTGCTCGATACCCAGGGCGGCGATGCCGTCGGCATCCGCCTGTCCGCGGTCGAGCCGGGCACCCCGCGCGCCGACGCCCGCCTGGAGTTCTGCGACAACGGCGACCTGCTCGGCGACGAGTGGGCGATCGAGTGTGAGGGTTTCACGCTGTTCGTGGATGGCGCCAGCGTGCCCTACCTCGATTCGGCCGAGATCGACTACGCCAGCACGGCGACCGGCGGCCAGCTCAATATCCGCGCACCGCGCATCAAGGGCGAAACCCCGGCCGCCGACGCCAGCCTGGTCGAGCGCGTGCGCTGGCTGATCGAGTCCGAGATCAATCCGCAGCTGGCTTCGCACAAGGGCCGGGTGGCGCTGGATTCGATCGACGCCGATGGCGTGGTCTACCTGCGCTTCGGCGGGGGCTGCCATGGCTGCGGCATGGCCGACGTGACGCTCAAGCAGGGCATCGAGACGCAGATGATGGCCCGTTTCCCCGAGGTCACCGCGGTGCGCGATGCCACCGACCACAGCACCGGCGCCGCGCCTTACATAGCCCGGGGCTGAACGCCTCGCCGGGTCGTTCGCCGGCTTAACCGTTTTTTTTCAGGGTAGGCCGTTAGTCTCTCCGGGCCTATTACCTGCGCGTGGACCGTGACCGAAGACATCGAGACACCCGATCCCGCGCAGGCCCTGGTCGATGCCAATCACCCTTGGCGACCGATCCCCGACGCCGATCCCATGCCGATGCGCCTGCGCATCGGCTTGTGGCTGATCATCACCGGCGGCCATTTGCTGGCGTTCTGGGTCCTGGACTCGGGTCGTTGGGTGGACCCGCTGCCACCGACGCCGCGTGAAACCACGCTGGTGTTCCTGGAGCCCATCCCGGAACCCGAGCCCGAGCCGGAACTAGAGCCGGAGCCGGAACCAGAGCCCAAACCTGTTCCGGAGCCGGAACCGCAACCCGAGCCGGAACCAGAGCCGGAACCAGAGCCAGAGCCCGAGCCGCAGCCGGAACCCGAGCCGGAGCCCGAGCCGGAGCCCGAGCCCGAGCCCGAGCCCGAGCCCGAACCCGAACCCGAACCCGAACCCGAACCCGAACCCGAGCCCGAGCCCGAGCCCGAGCCCGAGCCGGTGGAACCTGAGCCCGACCCCGAGCCTGAAATCGAGGTCGAACTCCCGGCCCTCGATCGCCCGGTGCTCGACGCCGTGGAAGTCCCCGAGCCCGTTTTTGATTCCCCGGTACCGCGGCCGTCGCCGGTCACCGTGGACATCGCCGTCGAAGACGCGCCGCCGCCGCCCGAGCTGGCGCGCGTCCAGGCGCAGGCCCCGACCATCGAACCTACCCCGCGCACCGACCTGCCCAGGCCGACGCCCGGCGTTGCCCTGGCCCCGGTATTCGATGTCACCGATGTCGAACGCACCCGGCCGAGCGTGGACTTCGAGCCGCTGGACCCGGACAAGAAAAAGAAGACCCGCATCGTCATCGATCCGATCACGCTCGAGCCGATCGAAATCGACGAAGCGATGGCGGCCGGCGACCCGCCGCCGCCGCCGTCCCCGGCGCAGCAGGCGGCGGATGTCTGGGCGCCGGAATCACGATCCGGCTCACCCGCGCTGCAGGCCGTCGAACCCTCGCCCAGCCGCGGATCGCTGTCGCTCTACAACCCCGACGGGTCCCTGGCGCTGCCCGACGAGGTGCGCGAACAGATCGCCGAATCCGGCGGCGACGACCGCCGCTTCGGCTTCCGGCAGCCGGGCCTGGAAGAGTCCGCCGAGTTCATGAAGCGGCGCAAGGTGCTTGAATACGAGCCCACGCGCTTCGACGCCGCCTGGCGTCCGAACAAGGACCTGCTGACCGAACTGCTGGAAAGGGCGGTCGAGGCCTCCACCATGTACGTGGATATCCCGATCCCGGGCAGCCCGGGTTCCAAATTGCGCTGCGGCGTGGTCCTGCTCGCCGCCGGCGGCGGCTGCGGCATCGTCAACGCCAATGACAACGATGCCGTGGTCAATGCCGGAGACGACCCCAATACGCTCAGCCCGGAAGAACAGCGCCAATGCGACCAGTGGTGGGAACAGATCGTCGACCCGCAAAGCCACGCCGCCTGGCGGCGCACGCGCGCGCTGTACGAAATCGAGTGCCGCAAGCCGCCGCTCAAGGACACGATGCCCCCGGGCTAGCCGACCAAGACAAAAGGCCCCGCGATGCGGGGCCTCCTGGGTTGCGGCAGTTGCCTGGTCCTCAGCGCTGGTCGACGTCGCTCAGGTCCTGCAGGTCGCCTTCCTGGGCCGCGTAGAACGCCGACAGGTCGTCGATGTCTTCGTCGGTCAGGGCGGCGGCCATGCCGGCCATGATCGCGTTCTGGCGTTCGCCGGAACGGTAGTCACGCAGGGACTTGGCCAGGTATTCCGGGTACTGGCCGGCGAGCTTGGGGTAGGTCGGATCCAGCGATTCGTTGCCGGTCGGGCCGTGGCAGGACGCGCAGGTCTTGGACTTTTCCTGGCCGGCGGCAACGTTGCCTGCCGGGCCGGCGGCGAGCACCGGGCTGGCCAGGGCCAGCAGCGACAAGGCGGTGAGGGTGCGGATGGACTTCATATGCGTGGCCCTCACTTCTGCTTCTTCACACTGGACAGGTAGGCGGCGATGTCGGCGATCTCCTGGTCGGAGAAGGACTCGGCCTGGGCCTGCATGGTCGGGTGCTTGCGCTCACCCTTCTTGTACGCGGCAAGCGCGGCCACGAGGTAGGCCTCGTTCTGGCCGCCGACTTTCGGCACCCGGTAGGTCGGGTAGGCGTTTTTATAGTCTTCGATGCCGTGGCAGCCGGTGCAGGTGTAGAACAGGGCCTTGCCGTTCTCGGCGTCGCCACTGGCGGCGGCGGGCAGGGCGGCAAGGGCGAGCGCCAGGCTGGCGGCGGGCAACAGGATTCGCTTCATCAGGGTTTGTTCCGGCTCGATAGGGTCGGATGGTGCGGCGTAAACCGAAAGTATAGCCGGAGCATCCTTCCCGAGACGAGGGGGCAGGCCCCGGACGTGGCAACCCTTCTTCACCGGTCGGCATCCTGACTTCCGGCATGTGCGGGTCTCCGGGCCTGTCCTGTACTGTTCTATTCAACTACAACACCCCAGCCAGAAGCCGCCCCCATGAAGA
This sequence comes from Arenimonas soli, assembly GCF_014643775.1. Classification (GTDB taxonomy): domain Bacteria; phylum Pseudomonadota; class Gammaproteobacteria; order Xanthomonadales; family Xanthomonadaceae; genus Arenimonas; species Arenimonas soli. The sequence continues at coordinate 1,245,374 of NZ_BMKC01000001.1, read as the reverse complement.
CTTCCCGTACCGTGCCGCCGTCCCGTTCCCTCGCCGCGCTGGCCCTGGCCATTTCCCTGGTGCTTGCGGGCTGCGGCGGCGGTGAACCGCCGGCCGAAGGCGAGGCCAGCGAAGCCAAGACCACCGCCCAGGCCGAAAAGGGCAAGACCGACGAAAAGAAGGTCGAAGCCGTGCCGGTGGAAGTCGCGGCCGTCGCCAAGCGCCCGATCGCGGCCAGCTTCACCGGCACCGCCAACCTCGAGGCGCCGGGCGAAGCCCAGGTCGTCGCCAAGACGTCCGGCGTGTTGCTGCAGCTGCTGGCCGAGGAAGGCGACCAGGTGAAGGCCGGCCAGGTGCTGGCCCGCATCGACCCGGAGCGTCCGCGCCTGGAAATGGAGCGCGCCCGCGCCACCGTGCGCAAGCTCGAGAACAACTACCGCCGCTCGCAGGAACTGCTGGAATCCAAGCTCGTCAGCGCCGAGGCCAGCGACCAGATCCGCTACGACCTCGAGGCCGCGCGGGCCCTTTACCAGCTGGCGCAGCTGGAACTGTCCTACACCAACATCGTGGCGCCGATCGACGGCGTCATCGCCGCCCGTGCGGTCAAGCCGGGCAACCTTATCCAGCTCAATTCCAGCCTGTTCCGCATCGTCGACACCTCGCGTCTGGAAGCGGTGCTCAACGTGCCCGAGCGTGACCTGGCGACGATGCAGGAAGGCCTGGTCGTGCGCATGACCGCCGACGCCATGCCCGGCGCGGTGTTCGAGGGCGTCATCGATCGTGTCAGCCCGGTGGTGGATGCCGGCAGCGGCACCTTCCGCGTGGTCACCGCCTTCCCCGGCGGCGAAGGCCTGCGCCCGGGCATGTTCGGCCGCATCGAAGTCGTGTACGACCAGCGCAGCGACGCGCTGACCGTGCCGCGCTCGGCGCTGCTGCAGGACGCCGGCGAAACGGCGGTGTTCGCCGTTCGCGACAGCAAGGCCGTGCGCGTGCCGGTCGAAATCGGGCACCTCAGCGGCGAACTGGCCGAGGTCCGCAAGGGCCTGGCCGAAGGTGACCAGGTGGTCACCGCCGGCAAGGTCGCACTGCGCGACGGCGCCGCGGTGGAAGTGTTGAATCCGCCGACCGCCGCCAGCATCGAAGCGGCCCGGGTCGCCGACGCGTCCAAGGCCGGCCGCTGACATGAGTCTCGCCGAGTTCTCCGTCCGCCGTCGTGTCACCGTGTTCATGGTGACGCTGACCTTCGTCCTGTTCGGCCTGATCGGCTTCGGCGCGCTGCCGGTCAACCTGTTGCCGGACCTGAGCTATCCCACGCTCACCGTGCGCACCGACTACACCGGCGCCGCACCGACCGAAATCGAAACCCTGATCAGCGAACCGGTGGAAGAGGCCGTGGGCGTGGTCAAGGGCCTGCGCAAGCTCAAGTCGGTGTCGCGCACCGGTCAGAGCGACGTGGTGCTCGAGTTCGCCTGGGGCACCGACATGGACCGGGCGGGCCTGGAGGTCCGCGACAAGCTGGAAACCCTGAACCTGCCGCTCGAAGCCGACCAGCCGGTGCTGCTGCGCTTCAACCCGTCCACCGAGCCGGTGATGCGCCTGGTGCTGTCCGATTCCGGGCAGGAAACCAGCGATGCCTCGCTGGTGCGACTGCGCCGCTACGCCGACGAGGAACTCAAGAAGCAGCTCGAGCCCGTCGAAGGCGTGGCCGCGGTCAAGGCCGGCGGTGGCCTCGAAGACGAGATCCAGGTGGACATCGACCAGCAGAAGCTGGCGCAGCTCAACCTCGGCATCGGCACCATCATCGACCGCCTGGGCGCCGAAAACGTCAATATCTCCGGTGGCCGAATCGAAGACGGCAGCCAGCGCTACCTGGTGCGCACGGTCAACCAGTTCGCCGATATCGAAGAAATCCGCAACATGCTCGTCACCGCGCGGACCGCCGGTGGCGGCAACTCCGCTGCCCAGGAAGCCGCGGCTGCCGCGGCGCGTGTTGCCGCGCTCACGGGTTCCGCCGAGGCATTGGCCGCGTCGGCGTCGGCGCAGAGCGCCGCCAGCGGCGGTGCGAACGTTGCCGGCGGCGGCCAGGCGATACGCCTGGGCGATGTCGCCAACGTGACCCAGGGCTTCAAGGAACGCGAGTCGATCATCCGCCTGGCCGGCAACGAAGCGGTCGAGCTGGCGATCTACAAGGAAGGCGACGCCAACACCGTCAGCGTCGCGGATGCCGTGCACGCCAACCTCGAACGCCTGCGCCGCGAGCTGCCGGCCGGCGTCGAACTGACGGTGGTCGACGACCAGGCCGTCTTCATCCGCCAGGCCCTGGCCGACGTGCGCTTCGACGCGCTGTTCGGCGGCGGCCTGGCGATCCTGCTGATCTTCTTCTTCCTGCGCGATGGCTGGAGCACCTTCGTCATCTCGCTGTCGCTGCCGATCTCGCTGATCGCCACGTTCTTCTTCATGGACCAGTTCAGCCTCAGCCTGAACGTGATGTCCCTGGGCGGGCTGGCCCTGGCCACCGGCCTGGTGGTGGACGACTCGATCGTGGTGCTCGAATCGATCGCCAAGGCCCGCGAGCGCGGCCTGGGCATCGTCGAAGCGGCGGTGGCCGGCACGAAGGAAGTCAGCATGGCCGTGGTCGCCTCGACGCTGACCAACGTCGCTGTGTTCCTGCCGCTGGTGTTCGTCGAGGGCGTGGCCGGCCAGCTGTTCAAGGACCAGGCGCTGACCATCTCGATCGCCATCCTGATGTCGCTGGTGGTGTCGCTGACGCTGATTCCGATGCTGTCTTCGCTCAAGGCCAAGCCGCCGCTGGCGTTCCCGCAGGAGGCCCCGGCCCCGCGCTGGCAGCCGCGCAACCCGGTGCTTCGCGTCGTCGCCACGATCCGGCACGTCCTGGCCCTCGTGTTGGGCTTGCTGGTGATGGCCCTGTCCTACGTGGTGATCACGTTGTTCCGCGGCGTCATGGTGCCGGCCGGCAAGCTGCTGTCCTGGGTCGGCGGCTGGGTCATGGTTCCCTACTACTGGGCCGAACGTCGTTATGCGCGCCTGCTGCCGGCCGCGCTGGCCCGCCCGGGCCGCGTGCTGGGCTTCTCCGCGCTCGCCTTCGTGCTGGCCATCGCGCTGGTTCCGACCCTGGGCCTGGACATGATCCCGCAGCTGGCGCAGGACCGCTTCGAGATGACCGTGAAGCTTCCCGCCGGCACCCAACTGCGCGACACCGACGCACTGATGCGCACGGTGCAGCGGCAGCACGCCGACGAGCCGGGCGTTCGCGCGCTCTACGGCGTCAGCGGCAGCGGCACGCGGCTCGACGCCAGCCCCACCGAATCGGGTGAAAACATCGGCACCCTGACCGTGGTGCTGGGCGAGGGCTACGACGAGGCCACCGAAGCGGCCGCGACCAACAGCCTGCGCCGGACTATGGAGCAGCGCTTCCCGGGCGCCGAAGTCAGCTTCGGCCGGCCGGAGATCTTCAGCTTCTCCGTACCGCTGGAAATCGAACTGCACGGCGCCGACCTGGGTGACCTTGAGCAGGCCGGCCAGCGCCTGGTGGCGCTGATGGAAGGCTCCGACCGTTTCGTGGACATCAAGTCCTCGGTGGCCGAGGGCTACCCGGAAATCCAGATCCGCTTCGACCAGCAGCGGGCCGCCGCGCTGGGCATGACCACGCGCCAGGTCGCCGACCAGGTCGTTCGCAAGGTGCGCGGCGAAGTGGCCACCCGCTACAGCTTCAACGACCGCAAGATCGATGTGCTGGTGCGCTCGCGTGTAGCCGATCGCGCCTCGGTCGAAGACATCCGCAAGCTGATCGTCAACCCCGAAGCCGCCGTGCCGGTGACCCTGGACGCCGTGGCCGACGTGATCCAGACCACCGGCCCCGGCGAGATCCGCCACGCCAACCAGGGCCGGGTCGCGGTCGTATCCTCGAGCCTGGCCTACGGCGACCTGGGTAGCGCGGTGGCCGAGGTCGAACGCCTGGTGGCGGAGAACCCGCTGGGCGCCGGCGTCGGCATGCGCATCGGCGGCCAGGGCGAAGAACTGGCCGCCTCCGTGGCTTCGCTGGTGTTCGCCTTCGGCCTGGCGATCTTCCTGGTCTACCTGGTGATGGCCTCGCAGTTCGAATCGCTGCTGCATCCCTTCGTGATCATGTTCACCATCCCGCTGGCCCTGGTGGGTGCGGTGCTGGCGCTGTTCATCACCGGCGCGACGCTGTCGGTGGTGGTCTTCATCGGCCTGATCCTGCTGGTGGGCATCGTGGTCAAGAACGCCATCATCCTGATCGACAAGGTCAACCAGCTGCGCATCGCCGGCGTGCCCAAGCACGACGCCATCCTGCAGGGCGCTTCCTCCCGCCTTCGCCCGATCGCGATGACCTCGCTGACGGCCTTGCTGGGCTTCCTGCCCATGGCGCTGGCCACCGGCGAGGGCGCCGAGGTGCGCGCGCCGATGGCGATGACGGTCATCGGCGGCCTGGCGGTGTCGACGCTGCTGACCCTGGTGGTCATCCCGGTGGTCTACAACCTGCTGGACCGCCGCAGCGACGAAAGTTACGTCGCCCGCGCCAAGCCCATCGTCATCGAAGAAGACGGCGGCGAACCCGAGGGTGTGCGCGCATGACCATCGCCGAACTCAGCCTGCGCCGGCCGGTGTCGGCGATCATGTTCTTCGTGTCCATGGTGGTCATCGGCCTGATCGCCGCCTTCCGCCTGCCGCTGGAACAGTTCCCCGACCTCAATGCGCCCTTCATCGCGGTCGAGCTGCCGTACCCGGGTTCGACCCCGGACGAGGTCGAACAGAGCCTGGTGCGCCCGGTCGAGGAGGCCCTGTCCACCCTGCAGGGCATCAAGAACCTCAACTCGATGAGCCGGGCCGACGGCGGCAGCGTCTGGATCGAGTTTTCCGACTGGGACCGCGACGTCGAAGTACTGGCCTCGGAGGCGCGCGAGCGCATAGACGCCATCCGCGACGAACTGCCGGACGACTTCCAGCGCTACCGGGTGATGAAGTTCTCGACCAGCGACGAACCCGTGCTGCGGGTGCGCCTGGCCAGCGAACGCGACCTGACCAGCGAATACGACCTGATCGACCTCAAACTCAAGCGCCGGCTCGAGCGCATGCCGGGTGTCGCCCGCGTCGAGATTTCCGGCGCCACGCCCAGCGAAGTGGAGGTGGCGATCGACCCCAACCGCCTGTCCGCCCATGGCCTGAGCCTCAACGAACTGGCCATGACCCTGCAGGGCGTGAACTTCTCGGTCTCGGCCGGCACCATCGAGGACGGCGCCCGCCGTCTTCGCGTGCAGCCGGTGGGCGAACTGCGCGACATCCAGGAGCTGCGCGAGCTGGTGGTCGGCGCCAACGGCCTGCGTCTGGAACAGGTCGCCGACGTGCGCCTCAAGCCCCAGCGCATGAACTACGGCCGCCGCCTGGAAGGGCGCCCGGCGGTCGGCATCGACGTCTTCAAGGAGCGCAACGCCAACCTGGTGGAAGTCTCGCGCACGGTCCTGGCCGAGATCGAGCAAATCGGTCGCGAGTCCGATTTCAGCGGCGTGCGCATGATCCTGATCGACAACCAGGGCGACAACGTCACCGGTTCGCTGCTCGAGCTCACCGAAGCCGGCATCATCGGCCTGGTGCTTTCGGTGGCGGTGCTGTTCTTCTTCCTTCGCCACTGGCCGTCCACACTGATGGTGAGCCTGGCGATCCCGATCTGCTTCATCATGACCCTGGGCTTCATGCACTTCCTGGGCGTCACGCTGAACGTGCTGACGATGATGGGGCTGCTGCTGGCGGTAGGCATGTTGGTGGACAACGCCGTGGTGGTGGTGGAAAGCATCTACCAGGAACGCGAAAAGCACCCGGGCAACCCGCGCTATGCCTCGATCATCGGCACCAAGCACGTGGCCATCGCGCTGTCGGCCGGCACGCTGTGCCACTGCATCGTGTTCGTGCCCAACCTGTTCGGCGAAACCAACCAGATCAGCATCTTCATGGTGCAGATCGCGGTCACGATCACGGTGTCGCTGCTGGCCTCGTGGCTGGTGGCGATCAGCCTGATCCCGATGCTGTCGGCGCGCATGAAGACGCCGCCGGCGGCGACGGCCCGCACCGGCATGATCGCGCGCATGCAGGACCGTTACGCCAGCTTCCTGGACTGGACGCTGCGCCATCGCTGGACCAGCGTCGGCGGCATCCTGCTGATCGTCGCGGTCAGCATCGTGCCGATGACCCAGACCAAGACCGACTTCTTCTACCAGGAGCCGGGCCGCGAACTGGACATGTTCTACCGATGGAACGGCGCCTACGCGCTGCCGCAGGTGTCCGAGGAAGTCCTGCGGGTCGAGCGCTACCTGGACCAGAACCGGGAGGAGCTGCAGATCGAGCAGATCTATTCCTGGTACAGCGAACAAGGCTGGGCCGGCACCAAGATCACGCTGCGCAGCGAGGGGCGCGGCCTGCGCGATCCGCTCGAGATCATGGAGCAGATCCGCGAGGGCATGCCCAAGTCGGCGCGCGCGACCGTTGGCTTCGAGCAAGGCGGTCGGCAGGGCGGGCAGGGCGGCGGCCAGGACACCGTGCAGGTCTCCCTGATCGGCGACTCGTCGGAACAGCTGAAGCTGCTGGCCGCGGAGATCGTGCCGCTGCTCGACCGTCGCGACGAACTGCGCGACGTGCGCGTGGATACCGGCGACGAAAACTCAGAGCTGGCGATCAGCGTCGACCGCGACAAGGCGCTCACCTACGGTTTCAGTGCCGAGGAAGTCGCCCGCTACGTGGGCACCGCCCTGCGCGGCACGCCGCTGCGCGAATTCCGCCGCGGTGAATCCGAAGTCCCGGTCTGGGTGCGTTTCGAGGGCTCGGAAAACTTCGGCGTCGAAGACCTCGCCGGTTTCACCCTGCGTGCGCCCGACGGGACCTCGATCCCGCTGCTGGCCCTGGTGCGGGTCGACACCCAGGCGGCTGCGACCCAGGTCTTCCGGCAGAACCGCCGCACCACGCTCAACATCCAGTCCAACCTGGGCGAAGGCGTGACCGCGCCGGATGCCCGCAAGGCCATGGAGGAAGTGCTGGGCGCGCTCAGCCTGCCCCCGGGCTACCACTGGAGCTTCGACGGCGTGTTCCGTCGGAACGACGAAGCCGGCGCCCAGATGGCCTTCAACACGCTGATCGCGCTGCTGATGATCTATGTGGTGATGGCGGCGGTGTTCGAGTCGCTGCTGTTCCCGGCGGCGATCATGTCCAGCATCGTGTTCTCGATCTTCGGGGTGTTCTGGTTGTTCTGGATCACCGGCACGGTGTTCACGATCATGGCGTCGATCGGGATATTGGTCTTGATGGGCGTGGTGGTGAACAACGGCATCGTGATGGTCGAGCACATCAATACGCTGCGCCGGAAGGGCATGGACCGGACGACGGCCCTGGTGCAGGGCAGCCGCGACCGCCTGCGGCCGATCCTGATGACCATGGGCACGGCGATCCTGGGCATGGTGCCGATCGCGCTCAGCACCACCCAGATGGCCGGCAGTGGCCCGCCGTACTACCCGATGGCCCGCGCCATTGCCGGTGGCCTGGCGTTCTCGACGCTGGTGAGCCTGCTGTTCCTGCCGACGATCTACGCGATCCTCGACGACTTGAGCCTGGCCGTCTCCCGCCGCATCGCCCAGGCCCGCGGTTTGGCTCCGCTGGGCGGGGCGGTGGCCCGCACCTGAGGGGATTCAGGCCAGCTTGCTGAGCAGGGTGGCACCGCCGATCCATACGGCGATGGCGGTGCCCAGGCTGGTCAGGAAGAAGTTGACCAGCACGCGCGCAACGCGGTTCTTCCACCAGCCGCTGATGTGGCCGGTGTCGTCGCGCAGGCGCAGGAAGTCGGCATAGGTGGGTTTGCGCACCCAGGCTTCGACCGCGGCGCTGACCGTGCCCGAGGCCAGGGCCGGGTGCAGCGGCGTCAGCGGTGACGACACCGCCGCGGCGACGATGCTCAGCGGATGCCCGCCGGCCGCCAGGCAGCCCAGCGCGCCGCCGGCGGCGGTGATCAGGGCCCACTGCAGCACCAGTTCGCCGCCCAGTTCGGCGCCACCCTGCCAGAAACCCCAGGCGAAGCCGCCCAGCAGGAACACCGCCAGCACGATCGTGAACCAGGGGATGTCGCTGCTGCGCGGAAGTTCGTTGAGCGCATCCAGCGCCGGCTGCGGCGCGTCGTCGTTTCCGCGCAGGTGCTCGGCCAGGCCCTTGAGGTGGCCGGCGCCGACCACCGCCAGCACCTCGCGGCCGCCTTCGGCGCCGACCTGGCGCAGGCGGTTGGCCATGTACTGGTCACGCTCGGCGATGATGGCCCGGTACAGCGGCGGGCTACCGGCGGCGAATTCGCCGAAGCTTGCCTCCAGGAAGTCGCCCTTCTTAAGGCGCTCGATTTCTTCTTCTTCCACCGACTCGTCGGCCAGCAGGCTGGCGCCCAGGCCGGCGATGAGCTTGGTGCGGCCCCAGAAGCCCAGCGCGCCGAACGCACGCCGCAGCGTGATGCCGACATCGCGATCGACCAGGGCCAGGCGCAGGCCGCGGGCCTGGGCGCCCACGGCGGCGGCCTTGAGTTCCGCGCCGGGTTCGACCTTAAGCTGTTCGGCGAGGCGGCGCTGGTAGGCCGCCAGCGCCAGGTTGGCGGCGACCAGGCCGGTCTTGCCTTCGCGCAGGATCTGGAACAGGTCGAGCCTGGACAGCGCGTCCGGGTCGGTCAGGGCGCGATGGCGCTGGGCGTCGAGTTCGACCGCGATGGTGTCGTAGCGGCCGCTGGCAAGCGCGGCTTCCACCGCGTCGATGCTGGCTTGGGACACGTGCGCGGTGCCCAGCAGCGTGTAGCGCACGCCGTCGCGTTCAACGATGGCGTGGGGCTGGTCGAGCAGGCCGTCGGGGACGGTGCCTTCGACGGCGTTCAATCCCGGTACCGCTTGAGCAGGTCGCCATAGGCGTCGATGCGGCGGTCGCGCAGGAAGGGCCAGATGCGGCGCACGTCCTCGCTGCGGGCCAGGTCGACGTCGGTGACCAGCACTTCCGGATCGTCGGTGCCGGCTTCGGCCAGGAATTCACCCTGCGGGCCGAGCACGTGGCTCGAGCCCCAGAAACGGATGCCGGAGGCGCCGATCGGCGAGGGCTCGTGGCCGACCCGGTTGCAGCTGAGCACGGGCAGGCCGTTGGCCACCGCGTGGCCGCGGTGGCTCAGGATCCAGGCGCCGCGCTGGCGGTCCTTTTCACCGGGTTCGTCGTCCGGGTCCCAGCCGATGGCGGTGGGGTAGAGCAGCAGTTCGGCGCCGGCCAGCGCCATCAGGCGCGCCGCTTCGGGATACCACTGGTCCCAGCACACCAGCACGCCCAGGCGGCCGACCGAGGTATTGATGGGTTCGAAGCCCAGGTCGCCCGGGGTGAAATAGAACTTTTCGTAAAAGCCCGGGTCGTCCGGAATGTGCATCTTGCGGTACTTGCCGGCGATCGAGCCGTCGGTTTCAAAAACCACCGCGGTGTTGTGGTACAGGCCGGCGGCGCGGCGTTCGAACAGCGAGGACACCAGCACCACGGCGTGCTTCTTCGCCAGCGCGCCCAGGCGGTCGGTGCTGGGGCCGGGGATCGGTTCGGCGCGGTCGAATTCGCTGGTGGCCTCGTGCTGGCAGAAGTAGGCGCCGTTGTGCAGTTCCTGCAGCAGCACCAGCTTCGCGCCGGCGGCCGCGGCGTCGGCAACGCGGGCCTCGATATTGGCCAGGTTGGCTTCGACGCTGCCGTGGTCGCGGTCCTGGACCAGGGCAACGCGCAGGGAGTTCTTCTTCATGCCAGCAGGCCTTCGGGTAGTTGCATGGTGACGCAGTGCAGGCTGCCGTTCTGCCAGATCAGCGGACGGCAGTTCACCGGCACGATCTCGCGGCCCGGGAAGGCGTCGGCCAGCACCTGGGCGGCGGCCTCGTCGGCGGCGTCGCCGTAGGCCGGCATCAGCACGGCGTCGTTGATGATCAGGAAATTGGCGTAGGACGCCGCCAGGCGGCGTCCTTCGTCCAGCACCGGCCGGGCCCAGGGCAGCGGGAACAGGCGGTAGGGCTGGTCGTCGGCGGTGCGCAGGGCGGCCAGCTCCGCGGCCATGGCCTGCAGCTCGGCGTAGTGGCTGTCGTCCGGGTCGTCGCAGGCCTGGTAGACGATGGCGTCGGGCGCGGCGAAACGCGCCAGGGTGTCGATGTGCGCGTCGGTGTCGTCGCCCTCGAGGTAACCACGGTCGAGCCAGAGCGTGCGCGACTGCACCAGCTCGTTCTCGAGCAGCGCGGTGATTTCAGCGCGCGACTTGCCCGGGTGGCGCTCGTGCAGGCAGCGCCAGGTGCTGAGCAGGGTGCCTCGGCCGTCGGTTTCGATCCCGCCCCCCTCCAGTGCGAAATCAACGCGGCGGTGGCTGGCATCACGGAACAGGCCGGCGGCGTGCAAGCGGGCCACCAGCTGGTCGTCGCGCCCGGCTTCGAACTTGCCGCCCCAGGCGGTGAAGTGGAAATCGAGGAGCCGGTATCCCGGGCCTTCGCGCAGGGTGATCGGGCCGGAATCACGCAGCCACGTGTCGTCGTAATCGACCTCGAAAAACCGCACCTGGTCCAGGTCCACGCCGGCGGAGGCGAGCTGGGCGGCGGCGCGCGCGCGCAGGGCCGGGCCGGCCACGCAGACCAGCGCGGGCTGGAATCGCGTGATGGCGGCCACCAGGCCGACGTAGGTCTGTTCGACCTGGGCCAGGCGGTCGGCCCAGTCGGTGCCTTCGTGCGGCCACGCGAGAAGCACGGCGGACTGGGGTTCCCATTCCGCCGGGAAGCGAAGGAGTTGTGACATTAGGCTCTACTGGATGGGCTTGGGGCCGATCTCTTCGGGCTGGCTCTTGGCGGCCACGGCGTCCACGACGTGGTCGTACTCGAAGTAGACCGAGAAGCCGGCGTAGTCCCAGCGGGTGATCGGCGGGTTGTGCTTGCGCGAGTTCGGACCCGCCACCGGGGCGTGCTTGCGAACCGGGGCGCCGTAGGCGGCCTCGATCTGCGCCATGGTCTGGCCACGGGCGGGCAGGGCGCCCGATTCGGCCCGGACGCGTTCGACCAGCAGGATGTCGGCCGAGGCCGGGGACGCCTGCAGCAGCAGGCCGGTCGCCAGGGCAAGGGCCATGGCCAAGGTGTGGGATTGGGCCTTCATGGAACACCTCCGCAGGATCGTCGGGATGACGGGTAGGGTCGGGATCATCGCAAAACCGGCCTGAACGCGCCATCCGCCCCGGGGCAAGGGGGGCCGGGAAACGAAGACGCCGGCTTTCGCCGGCGTCTTCGGATCCAACCTGGCTGCCGCGCTTAGCGCTGGCGGGCCTTGAAGCGCGGGTTGGACTTGCAGATGACAAAGACCTTGCCGCGACGGCGCACGACCTTGCAGTCGCGATGGCGGGTCTTCGCCGACTTCAGGGACGAGAGCACTTTCATGGCAGTTCCTTAAAGGGGTTGGGGCGATAAAGAAGCGGGAGTATAGCCCAGTCCAAAACGGCTTGCAATACAAGCGTTTGGGGGCAAAACCCGACCCGGATCAGCGCAGGTAGGCCTGGGTCAGGGTGTTCAGGTGCAGGCGTTCGGCGTCGCGCAGCAGGGGCGAGAGCAGCATCATCACCTGGACGATGCCGCGCCGGATGGCCTCGTTTTCGTCCTTGTCGCCCCGGACCGAGGCGTAGTTGAGCCAGAACGTGGCCAGCACCAGGATATTGGTGGCCGTGGCCTCGACCTCGGCCGCCGAGGCCCGCATCACCCCGGCCTGGACCAGGCCGCGCATGCCCGAGGTGGCGTTGTCGGCCGCACGCTTGAGGATGCGGGCGAAACGCAGGCGCAGGCGCCGGTTGCGGCTGAGGATGTCCACCAGGTCGCGGTAGAGGAAGCGGTAGTCCCAGATCGCCTCGAACACCAGGTGCAGCTGCAGCCAGATGTCCTCCAGGTCCCGCAGCCGGCCCTCGGGCGCCACCAGGGCGGTGTCCATGCGCTCTTCATAGCGCGCGAACAGCTGCTCGATGATGTCGTCCTTGTTGCGGAAGTGGTAGTAGAGGTTGCCCGGGCTGATCTCCAGCTCGTCGGCGATGTGGTTGGTCGTGACGTTGGGCTCGCCCTGTTCGTTGAACATGGCGAGCGAGGCATCGAGGATGCGCTGGCGGGTCTGCCTGGCCATCGGGCGGCGTCAGCCGCGAAGCGTCTTCACGAGGGCCACGTACTTCTTCATGGCTTCCTCCTGCTTCATGCCGGCCAGCTTTTCCCAGGCCTCGTACTTGGCGGTGCCGACAAAATCGAAGAACCCGGGCTTGGGCCCGCTGACGTCGCCTTCCGAGCCCTGCTTGTACAGCGCGTACAGGCGCAGCATGGTGTCGTTGTCGGGCCTTTCGGCCAGGTCCATCACGTCCTTGGCGGCATTTTGGAAGTCGGCTTTCAGGTCGGCCATGGTCTTGGATCCCCGCAATCGAAGCCCCGGTGATAACACGGCCCCAAGGGAAGTTCAATTGAAGTTCAACGCGGGGTTTGCCGCCCGCGCCGGGCTCTGGCAACTTAGCCCCATCGCCGGCCGCTTCGGGCCGGTCCCGGGGTCAAGGGCAGGGGAGAGGTCATGTCTTATTTCGTAACGGGCGCCACGGGTTTCATCGGGCGCTACCTGGTCAGCAACCTGCTCAAGCGCAAGGGCACGATCCACGTCCTGGTGCGCAAGGGCTCGGAGAAGAAGCTCGAGGCGATCGCCAGCTCGATGGGCTGGGACCGCAAGCGCATCGTCTTGGTCGCCGGCGACCTGTCCAAGCCCAGGCTGGGGCTGGCCCCGGCCAAGGTGAAGGCGCTGTCGGGCAAGGTGAAGCACTTCTTCCACCTGGCCGCCATCTACGACCTGTCCGCCGACGCCGCCTCCCAGCAGGTGGCCAACATCGACGGCACCCGCCACGCCATCGAGCTGGCGGCGGCCATCAAGGCCGGCTGTTTCCACCACACCAGTTCGATCGCGGCCGCCGGCCTGTACCCCGGCGTGTTCCGCGAGGACATGTTCGAGGAAGCCGAAGGCCTGCGCGACCCCTACCTGCGCACCAAGCACGAGTCCGAGGGCATCGTGCGCAAGGAGTGCAAGGTGCCGTTCCGCATCTACCGCCCGTCGATGGTCATCGGCCATTCCAAGACCGGCGAAATGGACAAGATCGACGGCCCGTATTACCTGTTCACCCTGGTCAAGAAGATGCGCCAGGCGCTGCCGCAGTGGGTGCCGACCCTGGGCATCGAAGGCGGGCGCATCAACGTGGTGCCGGTGGACTTCGTCGCCGACGCCATGGACCACATCGCCCACAAGCGCGGGCTCGATGGCCAGTGTTTCCACCTGGTCGACCCGGACCCCAAGCGCTTTGGCGAGCTGATGAACACCTTCTGCCGCGCCGCGCACGCGCCCGAGATGACCATGCGCCTGGACGCGCGCATGCTGGCGGTGGTGCCCGGCGCGGTGCGCAACGCGGTCACCAACCTGCCGCCGGTCAAGCGTTTCACGGCGATGCTGCTGCGCGACCTGAAGCTGCCGCCGGCCACCCTGTCCTTCATCACCTACCCGACCAAGTTCGACACCCGCGTGGTCGAGCGTGCGCTCAAGGGCAGCAAGATCTCGGTGCCGGACCTCGACTCCTATGCCTGGCGCATCTGGGACTACTGGGAGCGCCACCTCGACCCCGACCTGTTCGTCGACCGCACCCTGCGTGGCCACGTGACGGGCAAGGTGGTGCTGATCACCGGCGGTTCCTCGGGCATCGGCAAGGCCACGGCGATCAAGGTCGCCGAGGCGGGTGCGAAGGTGATCATCGTCGCGCGCGGCGAAGAAGAGCTGTTCTCCACCCGCGACGAAATCCTCGCCGCCGGCGGCAAATGCTGGGCCTATACCTGCGACCTGACCGACCTGGCCAGCTGCGACAAGCTGGTGGCCACGGTGCTGGCCGAGCACAAGGCGGTGGACATCCTGGTCAACAATGCCGGCCGGTCCATCCGCCGGTCGGTCGAGCTCAGCTACGACCGCTTCCATGACTACGAGCGCACGATGCAGCTGAACTACTTCGGCTGCCTGCGCCTGATCATGGGCTTCCTGCCGGCCATGACCCAGCGCCGCAAGGGCCACGTGGTCAACATCAGCTCCATCGGCGTGCTGGCCAGCTCACCGCGCTTTTCGGCCTACGTGGCGTCCAAGGCGGCGCTCGATGCCTTCAGTCGCTGCGCCCAGGCCGAGTTCAGCGGCAAGAACATCGCCTTCACCACGGTCAACATGCCGCTGGTGAAAACCCCGATGATCGCCCCGACCAAGATGTACGAGTCGGTGCCGACGCTGACGCCCGAAGAGGCCGCCGACCTGGTGGTGAAGGCGATCATCGAGCGGCCCAGTCGCGTGGCCACCCGCATGGGCATCTTCGCCGCCACGCTCAACGCCGTCGCGCCCAAGGCCTACGAAGTGATCATGAATACCGCGTTCGAGATGTTCCCGGACTCGGCCGCGGCCAAGGGCGACCGCAAGGCGCTCAGGGACGAGAAGCCGACCAACGAACAGGTGGCCTTCGCCGCGCTGATGCGCGGCGTGCACTGGTAGCACCTACTGGCACTGCCTCCAGCGCACCTGGCCGGCAGTGCCGGCCGGGGGCTCGAGCTGCAGGCGGGTGTAGCGCAGCTCTTCGTACTGCACGAGCACGGCGCAGGCCTCGTTGACCAGGCCGGTGTCGATGCCGTCGGCCCGGCTCATCCGGATCACCAGGGTCGACTGGGTGGACCAGTTGGCGTGTTCGGCTGCGTCCAGTTCGCCGACTTCGGCGGCGGCGGCGAGGCGGCGTTCGATGCGCTGCTGTTCGGTCAGCCTGGCCACCTCCTCGAGCTCGCGCAGCGCGCCTTCGGCGTCGCGCGAAGCCTGGTCGGTGAAACGCGACACCGGGGCCTCGGGTTCGCCCGCCGACGCGGCTGAAGTTTCGCCGGCGGCTTCGTTCGCGGGCCCTTCGGTGCCGGCCGCGGTCGCGGCGGGGCTCGTGTTTTCGGGCGTGCTGGCCGGCGTGCCGACCATGGCGTCGGGTTCGCCGGGCTGCATGGCGTAGCCGGCGGCGAACACCAGCAGGCCCAGCACCACGCTGGCGAAGATGCCCAGGCGCTGGCCCTTGCGGATCTCACTGGCGGCCTGTTCGCGGATCGCCAGCACCATCTGCGGCGCCGCGAAGGGCTCCACCTGCGGCCAGAGGCTGCGGCCATCGGTGAGGTCGACGCCGTAGCGGCGCGCCAGGTCGCGGGCGAAGCCTTCGGCGCTGCCCAGGGTCACCAGCATGCCGCTGGTGGCGCCCTGCAACTGCACGGCGTTGGCGAAGTCACGGACGTTGGCCTCGCCCAGCCGGTAGGCGGTGCCGTGCTTGTAGCCCAGAAGGCAGCGTTCGTCGCCCTTGACCAGCAGGAACTCCGCGCCGCCGTCGCCAGGCTGGCGGCTCGAGGGCAGTTCCTTGTAGCCCTTCTCTTCCATGGCCTGGAGCACGAGGCCGGCGCATTCACGCCACTTCATGCCGGCCAGCGCCTGGATGCCGACCTGGGTTTCGGCCAGGCGACGGCGGTGTACGCCGAACCACCAGGTGCTGCCGACCAGCGCGGCAATGGTGACGACAAGGGCGGCTACGAGGGGGCTGAGGCCGAACATCCGGTCACTCCGATTCAGGGGGGCGGGCAGGGTGCAAGAGGATAACGCGGAAAGCCGGGGGCAATGGCCGCCAAAACGCGACGGGCCCGGCAGTGCCGGGCCCGAAGGTCATCTGATTCCGTCCGCCAGCCGGGAGCCGCAAGGGGAGGGAGCGTGCGGTTTCCCGAGCTGGCTGGCGGACGGGAAGGGGGTCAGGCGCTCGGCGCCTGCGGGGCGACCGGCTTCGGGGCCTTGGGCAGGCGGCGCTTGCTGGCGGCCTTGGCGGGCTTGCGCGTGGCCTTGGCCGGGGCGGACTTGCGCGCCGGCTTGCCGGCCTTCTTCGCGGCGGGCTTGCGGGCGGCCGGCTTGGCGGCCTTCTTGCCAGCCTTCTTCGCGGCCGGCTTGCGGGTGGCCGGGGCCTTGCCGGCACCGGACTTCGCCGCCGGGCGGGACAGCTTGCGCAGCTCGCCGTTGAGTTCATGTACGCGCTGGTTCAGTTCGGCCAGGTCCTCGCGGCCGGGCACGCCAAGGCGGTTGAGGGCGCGCTGGACGCGGTCCTCGAACACCTTCTCGAGGCGGTCCCAGGTGTCCACGGCGCGTTCGCGCACCACGCCGACGCGGTCCTCGACGGCGTCACGCACGGCGTCGACGCTGCCGGTGGCCAGCTTGCGGGTGTTCTGCTCGATGCTCATGCCCTCGTGGACCAGCGCTTCGAACAGCTTCGAACCTTCGCCCTGGGCGCGGTGGAAGGCACCCATGCCGGCCATCCAGATCTGCTGGGCGGAGCCGACGATCGAACGCGACACCTGCTCGGCGCGGGCCTGCAGGTCGGCGGCGGAAGCGGCGGACGGCTTGCGCTTGGGCGAGGCCTTGGCGCGGGCGTTCTTCTTGAGCTTGGCCATGCTGCGTTACTCCATCTGTTCGGTTTGGGCACGAGTGCCGAGTGGCCCCAATCTGGGCCTTGTGTCTAGAGTTTTCACACCATTGGCGGCGCGCCGTCCGGGCGGTGTCGCCCTGGCCTTCAGCGTCGGCGGTTGCCGGCCTGGCGTCCACCCTTGGCCCGCGCGCCGGGCTGGCGTTCGCGGACCACCAGGTCGACGTCGTCCAGGGCCCGGCGCAGGCGCGCGGTGGCTTCGGTCGGCC
The DNA here is from genome assembly GCF_014643775.1 of Arenimonas soli. Classification (GTDB taxonomy): domain Bacteria; phylum Pseudomonadota; class Gammaproteobacteria; order Xanthomonadales; family Xanthomonadaceae; genus Arenimonas; species Arenimonas soli. Next base: position 1,228,583 of record NZ_BMKC01000001.1, on the reverse strand, counting down.
GCGGCGGCGTGCCCAGGTCGTCCATGATCGAAACGCCGGGATCATCAAGGATTCCGGCGCGCAGCTGCAGGCCGTGCCGGGCCAGCACCGGCGCCAGTTCGGCGCGACGGCGGCGCAGGTCGTTGAGGGTCGAACGAAAGGCGTGCTCGCAAACGCGCTGGCGCGAGGAGTAGCTGAAGACGTTGGTGAAGAACATCTCGCCGTCGTCCTCGTTGGGCTCGAACACCACCTGGTCCACGTCCGGGTAGCGTTCGGCGTATTTTTCCAGCCCAACGCGCATGCGCGACTGCAGCAGGGTGCGGAAGGTCTGCGACAGCACCACCGGCAGGCCACCTTCGCTGATCATGTTCATGCCCTCGGGCGGGCGCCCGGCGGTCTTGGCGTTGAAGGGCACGAAGGGATTGACGCCCAGCATCAGGTCGATGCCGTGGTCGAGCACCGTGGAGGCATGCATCGTGCGGCGCAGCGCGCCGTCGACGAAGTGATGGCCGCGGATGTCCACCGGCGGGTACAGGCCGGGCAGGGCCGAACTGGCCTGCACCGCGCGCGAGATGCTGACGTCGTCCCAGCCCGGGCCGCCGAAGCGCACCGCTTCGCCGCTGTCGAGGTCCACCGCCACCACGTAGAGCTTTGCGGCCAGTTCACGGAAGTCGTTGCTGCGGCCGCGCATGGTGAAGACCTTGCGCAGGAAGCTTTCGATGCCGCGGTTGTCGAACAGTCCGGTCGGGATGGCCCCGCCGAAGCGGCCGACCAGTTCGCTCAAGTGCGAACCGGTGGGGTCGGTCAGCAGGTCCTTCCACCAGTCGAAGGCCAGCCGGGGAACCGAGGACGCCCGGCGCACGTATTCCATGAAGGCCGGGCGCAGGAACATCTGCGGGTGGAACTTCACCTGGTCGCTGTCGCCGCTGATGAAGATCCGGCACATCTCCGCGGTGTCGAGCCGGTTGGCCAGGCCCGCGGCCAGGAAGGCGCCGGAGCTGACGCCCACGTAAACGTCGAGCCGGGTCAGGTCCAGGCCCTCGATGGCGACGTCCAGCGCCCGCAGGGCGCCCAGTTCGTACATGCCGCCGATCGGCCCGCCGCCGGCAATGGCCAGGCCGATGCGGCGCTGGCTGGGCGGTTGGCGCTTCCGGGCTGGCTGCAGAACGAGCATGCTATGGAATCATCCTTGTATGGCGCGGCGATTGTAGCCGCATGAATACCCTGCCCAGTGTGAACCGCCTCCATTTCCCGGCCTCCGGCCCCCGTCCGGGCACCGCCCGATGAGCCAGGTCCTGCTGCGCCAGCGCCTGGCGAAACGGCTGGCCTGGCAAAAGGCCGTCAACGACCCGGTGCGCGACCCGCGCAACCGGCTGCCGCAGCTGCAGGCCCTGCAGGCCTGGCAGGCGCGGCGCCTGTCCGAGAGTTTCACCGACTTCAAGGACAACGCCCGCATGCGCCCGGCGGCGGAGTTCTTCCTGACCGACCTCTACGGCGAGCGGGACTTTTCCGGCCGCGACCGCGACGTCGCCAAGGTGATGCCGCTGATGTCGCGGCTGCTGCCCGACACCCTGCTGGTGGCCGCGGCCGACGCCATCGGCCTGGCCGTGCTCAGCCACGCCTTCGACCTGCGCATGGCCCAGCAACTGGCCGCACGCCGGCGTCCGGGCGCCCCGATCACGTTGGCCGACTATGGCCAGGCCTACCGCGCCGTGGGCTGCCCCCGGCTCCGCCGCCGGCAGATCGAACTGATCCTGGGCGTGGGCTGGACCCTGGACGCGGCGGTGAAAAAACACGGCGTCTACAAGATCCTGCGGGCATCGCGTTTCCCGGCCAGGGCGGCCGGGCTGTCCGAGCTGCAGGGGTTCCTGGAGCGCGGTTTCGGGGCCTTCGACGCCCTGGGGGGTGCCGGCGACTTCCTGGAAGCCATTGGCCACCGTGAGCGCGAGGCCTCGCGCCGGCTGTTCGCCGGCCACGCCGATCCCTTCGGCCATCCGGGCCCTAACCGAACTCGCGGTCGAGGTACTGGTGGATCTCGCGCTCGATCGGACCCTTGATCGCACCCAGCAGGAAGCCGAGCTTGGCGGTCACGTGCACGTCCTTGGCCGTGACGGCGATGTGCCCGTCGACGCCGCCGCGGGTGAAGGCCAGGGTATTGCCCTCCCAGCCGTACTCGACGTCGAACTTCTCGGCCAGGTGTTCGGCGACCCGTTCGATCGCGGCCTTGGCTTCCTTGAGCGGACGAGAATGTTTGCGTTGGATGTCGATATGGGACATGGCTTTCTCCTGGACGGCCTATTCTGCTTGGCTTCGCCGTATCCACCAAGCAGGCCCGGCGCGACGGCCATGCTAGATTCGCGGCCGGAGGAGGCCGGATGCAACTGACGTTCCCCAATGGCGAACACCCCAGCGTGCCCCTGCAGGGCGAAGTGGCCGTGGGCACGCGCCCGGGGCTGCGGGTCAGCCTGCCCGGCAGCGGCCTGGCCGCCCACCACGCCAGCTTCGTGAGCGATCGCCGCGGCCTCTGGCTGCGCGTGCCCAATGGCGCGCCGGGCGTCCACCTCAATGCCCGCCCGGTATCCAGGCTGGCCCAGCTGCGCCCGGGCGACCTGGTTTGCCTGGACAAGCTGCGCGTGGTGGTGAAGGGCGACGAGCAGCCGGCCATCGAGCAGCGCATCCCGTCCGCGGCCCCGGCCAGCCTGGGCGACGCCCAGCGCGTCGCCGCCTCGCGCGTCGTGCTTCGTGGGCTCAGCGGCCCGCATTTCGGGCGCTGCCATACGCTGACCGATCCGCGGGTCCTGGGCCGGTCGTCGGCGGCCGACATCCGGCTCGAAGACCCGGCGGTGGCCGAACGCCACGCCGTGGTGGAACTTCACGGCGACCGGGTCATCCTGCGTTCCCTGGCGCCGGGCAAGGACGCCACCTGGGTCAATGGCGTGCCGGTGGCCGATGCCGTGCTGTCGCCGGGCGACCAGGTCGTGATTGAACAGCATCGTTTCGTGCTCGAGGCCCCGGGCCTGCCGCTGCGCGGCCAGGCGGGCCTGGGCAAGTCGGCGGCGACGCCGCACACCCAGACCATGCGGGCCGTGGACGTGCCGGTGGCCCCGGACCCGCCGCCGGCGGCAGACCCGGCCGATCCCAATGCGCCCCGGGAGCGGGATCCCAACAGCCTGTGGTGGCTTATCGCCGCGGCCACGATCCTGGCGGCATCCCTGACGATGCTGCTGGTCTACGCGCCCTGAGCCCTGCGGCCGCGCCAGCGCCAGAAGCCGCGCAGCCCCAGCAACACCGTCAGGATCGCCGCGTACACCAGCGGTTCGCGCAGGTCGACTTTCACCAGCCACAGGTAGTGCGCCACCGCCAGCGCAGCGGCGCCGTAGACAAGCCGGTGCAGCTGGCCCCAGCGCCGGCCCAGCCGCCGCATCCAGCCGCGGGTGGACGTGACGGCCAGCGGCAGCAGGCACAGCCATGCGGCGAAACCCAGCATGATGTAGGGGCGCTTGACCAGGTCGTCGAACACCTGCATCCAGAAGCCGCCCAGGTCCAGCACCAGCCAGGTCGCCAGGTGCAGGCAGGCGTAGAAGAACGCATACAGCCCGACCAGTCGCCGGAACCGGATGGGCCAGGCTTGCCCGGCCAGCCGACGCAGCGGCGTCAGCGCCAGGCCCAGCAGCAGCAGGCGCAGGGCCCAGGTGCCGGTGGCGTGGGTGATTTCAGCCACCGGGTCGGCGCCCAGGCTGTCGTGCACCACGCCGCGCACCAGCAGGGCCAGCGGCAGCAGCGCCAGCGCATGGGCCAGGGCCTTGAGCCCGACCCAGCGCCAGTCGATGCCGCGCTTTCCTAGAACCACTTGCGCAGGTCCATGCCTTGGTAAAGGGACGCGACCTGCTCGCCGTAGCCGTTGAAGGGCAGGGTGGCGATGCGGTTGGCGAACACCCGGTTGCCATCGCCGGCGATGCGGCGTTCGCTGGCCTGGCTCCAGCGTGGATGGTCGACGTCCGGGTTCACGTTCGAATAGAAGCCATATTCATTGGGCTGCGACTGGTTCCAGCTGGTCACCGGCATTTGTTCGGTGAAGTGGATGCGCACGATGGACTTGATGCTCTTGAAGCCATACTTCCAGGGCACGACCAGGCGCAGCGGGGCGCCATTCTGGTTGGGCAGGTCCTTGCCATACAGGCCGGTGGCCAGCAGGGTCAGCGGATTCATCGCTTCGTCCATGCGCAGGCCTTCGCGGTAGGGCCAGTCCAGCGCCGGGTATCGGATGCCGGGCATCTGGTCGGGTTCGGCCAGGGTGGTGAAGGCGACGTAGCGCGCCCGCGAGTTCGGATTGAATCGCCTGATCACCTCGGCCAGCGGTATGCCCTGCCAGGGCAGCACCATGGACCAGCCTTCGACGCAGCGCAGGCGGTAGATGCGCTCCTGCACGGCGTGCGGTCGCAGCAGGTCTTCAAGCGCGAAGGTGCCGGTGGTCCCGGCCTCGCCGCTGACCACCACGGTCCAGGGCGCGGGCCTGAGCGTGTGGGCGTTGCGCGCCGGATCGGCCTTGCCGGTGCCGAACTCGTAGAAGTTGTTGTACGTGGTGGCGTCCTGCCAGGTGGTCAGGGTTTCGCTGGTGCGGAAACCGTCGGCCGAATCGGTGGCGGCCGGTGCCGCGGACGGTGCGGCGTCCTCGGCGCCGGCGCAGCCGGCCAGGGCCAGCAGCGGGCTGGCCAGGCCCAGGCCCATCAGCTGGCGCCGGGCACGATAGACCGGCTCGGGCGTGATTTCAGAGGCAGGTGGCTGGGGGTAGCGCGGGCGGCTCATCGTCGTCTCCGTTGTCCACGTTCGGGTGGACCAGGTGGATATACTCCCCACAGAGGTCGCCACCGGGGGGAAGGATGCGCCTGGTCGAAGCGTTTGATTCATCCACCAGCGTGGTCGCGGTGATGCGCGCCAGCGACGGGGTGTTCCTCGGCGTCAATCCTGCGTTCGAGCGTAGCACCGGCTACCGTCGCGACGAGGTGATAGGCAAGATCCCCAACGAAATCGGGCTGTGGCCCGACCCGGGCTTCCGCGCCCTTGTCTGGAGCGTCCTGCGCACCGAACACCGTGCGGCCTGCCTGCCTGCCGATATCCGCTGCGCGGACGGCCGGGTCCTGCCGGCGCAGCTGAGCTGCGAATTCGCCGAAGACCCGGAAGAGGGCACGGTCGTCTTTTGCCTGCTGCACCTGGCCGGCCAGGCCCGCGGCGACGACGAAGATTCCGCAGGGTCCGCCCCCGGCATGCCGGCAGGCTTCTACCGGGCGCTTTACCTCGCCGCCGCCGAGGGCATCTATCGCAGCCTGCCCGGCGGCGGGTTCCTGGACGTCAACCCGGCCATGGCCCGGATCCTGGGCTTCGAATCGCCGGCGCAGATGCTGCTCGAATGTGCCCGCGATGCGGCCAGCCTGTACGTGGACCCGGACCGGGCGGCGCAGAGCCACGCCCGCCTGCAGGCCGGCGAGCGCCTGGAGAGGGTGCGGGCGCGGGTCCGGCGGCGCGACGGCAGCATCATCTGGGTCAGCGAAAACGCCCGCGCCATCTACGACGAGCAGGGCAAGGTGCTGTTCTACGAAGGTTCGCTGGTCGACATCACCGCCCAGGTGGAGGCCGAAGAAGCGCTGCGGCAGTCGCGCACGCTCTACCAGGTGCTGGTCGAGAACAGCCGCGACGGCGTTTTCCTCATCCAGCGCGGCGCGGTCGCCTTCGCCAACCGGGCGCTGGCGGACATCCTGGGCTACACGGTCGAAGAACTGACCGGCATCGAATACATGTCGCTGGTCGATCCGGCCGACCTGGAAGCCCAGCAGGCGCGGCGCGCCGCGCGCGAGGCCGGGTCGGACGAGCCCCAGGTCTATGAAATCCACCTGCGCCGGCGCGACGGCCAGGTCATCCTGTGCGAAGTCCGCGCCGACGCCGTCGAATACGAAGGCGACATCGCTTCCACCGGGACCCTGCGCGACGTCACCGAAGAACGCGCCCGGCAGCGCGCCGTGGCCGAGGCCGAACTGCGCTATCGCGAACTGTTCGAAAACTCGCCGGCGGGCCTGTTCCGGACCGGGCTCGATGGCCAGATCATGGAGGTGAACCCCATGCTGGCCCGGATCATGGGCTACGACAGCGTCGCGCAATTGCGGGCGTCGGCCACCAACATGCAGTCGGTCTACATCGACCCGGGCGAACGCCAGGCGCTGGTGGCGCAGGCACTGCGCGATGGGTCGTTCGAACACTACGAAACCAGGATCCACTGTCGCGATGGCAGCCCCAAGTGGGTCAGCGCCAGCGTCCGCGTGGTATTCGACGAACACGGCCAGCCGCTGCACTTCACCGGTTCGGTGCTGGACATCGACGAACGCCAGGAGGCCCGCCTGGCGCTGGCGCGGTCGGAAAGCAAGTACCGCACCCTGGTCGAACACAGCCAGGTGGGCGTGTTCGTCATGGACGGCGAACAGTACACCTACGCCAACGGTGCCTTCGCCCGCATGCTCGGCTATCGCGAATCCGAGCTGGTCGGGCGCAGCTACCGCGACATCATGGCGCCCGAAGCGGTGGCGCAGTCCGAGCGCCGCGATGCCGACCGGCTGGCGGGCAGGGCGGTCAGTCCGGATTTCGAAAGCTGCCTGCTGCACCGGGACGGCCAGCGGGTCTATGTGCGGGTCAGCATCGGGCCGGTCCTTCTCGACGGCGTCGAACACCTCACCGGCACGGTGCTCGACATCACCCGCCAGCGCGAGGCCGAGGACCGCCTGCGCTTCCACGCCACCCACGACCCGCTGACCGGCCTGCCCAACCGCATGTTGTTCAACCAGAAGCTGGCCTCGGCGATGCTCGGCGCCAGTCGCGCCGGCGGCACGCCCTACGCGGTGCTGTTCCTGGACCTGGACGGGTTCAAATGGGTCAACGACAGCCTGGGCCATGGCGCCGGCGACCGCCTGCTGGTGCAGATCGCCCGGCGGCTCGAGGACAGCCTGCTCGCCGACGTGCTGATCGCCCGCTACGGCGGCGACGAGTTCACCCTGCTGCCCGATGGCTCCTGCGACGGTGACCGCGCCCGGCAGATCGCCCGCACCGTCATCGGGCTGTTCGAGCAGCCCTTCGACATCGGCGGCCAGCAGGTGTTCTCGTCGGCCAGCATCGGCATCGTGCTCGGGCGGCGCGACTACGAGTCGCCCGACCAGGTGCTGCGCGACGCCGACACGGCCATGTACCGGGCCAAGTCGGCCGGGAATTCCGGCTTCGTCGTCTTCGACGAGGGCATGCACCAGGAGGCCCTTAGCCGCCTGCAGCTGGAAACCGACTTCCGCCTGGCCTTTGAACGCGCCGAGTTCCGCGTGCATTACCAGCCGATCGTCGAGCTGCACGGCGGCCGCCTGGTGGGCGCCGAAGCGCTGGTGCGCTGGCAGCATCCGCGCCGCGGCCTGCTGGCGCCGGCCGAGTTCCTGCCGCTGGCCGAGGAAACCGGCCTGATCATGGACCTCGATGCCTGGGTGCTCCGGCAGGCCTGCGCGCAGCTGGCGCGCTGGCGCGCGGCGCACCCGGCGCTCGCCGACCTGTCGATGAACGTCAACGTGGACGAACGCCAGATGGTGTCGCCGGACATCGTCGACGAGGTGCTTTCGCTGCTGCGCAAGCACCAGCTGCCGCCGGCCTGCCTGCGCCTGGAAGTCACCGAAACCGCCTTCCGCGGCGGCCGCGGCCAGGCCGAACAGCGCCTGCTGGCGCTCAAGGCCCTGGGCGTGGGCCTGGTGGTGGACGATTTCGGCACCGGTTATTCGTCGCTGGAATCCTTCGCCTCGTCCCCCTTCGACGCGCTGAAAATGGACCAGGTGTTCATCCGCGACATCCAGAGCAACCCGCGCCACCGCGCCATCGTGCGCACGATCAACAGCTTCGCCACCGAGCTGGGCCTGGCGTTGACCGCGGAAGGCATCGAAACCACCGGCCAGCGCGACGCCCTGCGCGACATCGGCTGCCAGTTCGGCCAGGGCTTCCTGTTCGCCCGCGCGCTGCCGCCGGAGCAGTTCGAGCAAATGCTCTCGGGGATCGAGGGCATCGTCGGCTGACCGCCTTCCGGGGCTTCGCGGCCCCGTGATAACTTGCCGATGCACGTTTCCCGAGGACTTCCATGACACGCGCCTACAACTTCAGCGCCGGCCCCGCCGCGCTGCCCGAACCGGTCTTGCTGCAGGTCCGCGAGGAGCTGCTGGAATGGCAGGATGAACGTGCGTCGGTGATGGAGGTCAGCCACCGCGGCAAGGCCTTCGTCGCGTGCGCCGCCCGCGCCGAGGCCGACCTGCGCGAATTGATGGCCATCCCGGACGATTACCACGTGCTGTTCCTGCAGGGCGGCGCCACCACGTTGTCGGCGCTGCTGGCGCTCAACCTGGCCCGCCCGGACCAGGTGGCCGACGTCGTGCTGACCGGCCACTGGGGCGAAAAGGCCCTGGACAACATCGCGCCCTCGGTGAAGGCGAACGTGGCCGCCAGCGGCAAGGGCCAGGGTTACACCGGCATCCCCGACCGCGCCGGCTGGGCGCTGACGCCCGGCGCCGCCTTCGTGCACTACACGCCCAACGAAACCATCCACGGCGTCGAGTTCCACGACATCCCCGACACCGGCGGCGTGCCGCTGGTGGCCGACATCAGTTCCAACGTGCTGTCGCGGCCGATCGACGTTTCCCGCTTCGGCGTGCTCTACGGCGGCGCCCAGAAGAACCTGGGCCCCTCGGGCCTGGCCATCGCCATCATCCGCAAGGACCTGCTGGGCCAGCACGGCCGCAATCTGCCGCCGATCTTCGAGCTGCAGAACCAGGCCCGCAACGATTCGATGTTCAACACGCCGCCGACCTTCGCCTGGTACGTGCTGGGGCTGGTGCTGGAGTGGCTCAAGGCACAGGGTGGGGCGGTGGCGATGGGCGAGCGCAACCGGCGCAAGGCGGAAAACCTGTACGCCGCCATCGACGGCTCCGGCGGGTTCTACCGCAATCAAGTCCAGGCCGGGGCACGCTCGTGGATGAACGTGCCGTTCTTCCTGCCCGACGAGGACCGCGAGAAGGCGTTCCTGGCCGAGGCCCAGGCCGCCGGCCTGGTCGGCCTCAAGGGCCACCGCGCCCTGGGTGGCATGCGCGCCTCGATCTACAACGCCATGCCCGAGGCCGGCGTGCAGGCGCTGGTGGACTTCATGGGCGACTTCGCCCGGCGCCACGGTTGAAATGGCCGCCCGCAAAGGCAGCGCCGGCAAGTCCGCGCCGGCCACCCCCGACCTGGCCCAGGTGCGCGAACGCATCGACGGCATCGACCGCCAGATCCAGGAACTGATCGCCGAACGCGCGCGCTGGGCCCACCAGGTCGGCCGCGCCAAGGGACCGCTGCAGGCCGCGATCGACTATTACCGCCCCGAGCGCGAGGCCCAGGTGCTGCGCCGGGTGCTCGACCGCAACGAGGGCCCGCTCAACGACGAAGTGCTGCTGCGGCTGTTCCGCGAAATCATGTCCGCCTGCCTGGCCCAGCAGGAGCCGCTGAAGGTCGGCTTCCTCGGCCCGGAAGGCACGTTTTCCCAGCAGGCCCTGCACAAGCACTTCGGCCACTCGGCCAAGGGGCTGCCGCTGGCGAGCATCGAGGAAGTCTTCCAGGAGGTCGAGGCCGGCCACGCCGACTTCGGCATCGTGCCGGTGGAAAACTCGGGGCAGGGCACCATCCAGTCCACGCTGGACATGTTCCTGACCTCGCCGCTGAAGATCTGCGGCGAGGTCGAGCTGGCCGTGCACCAGTTCCTGATGTCGCGTACCGGCCGCATCGAGGACATCGAACGCGTTTATTCGCATCCGCTGTCGCTGGCACAGGCCAAGGCCTGGCTTCGGCAGAACCTGCCCAGGGCCGAGAAGATCCCGGCTTCGAGCAATGCCGAGGCGGCGCGCCGGGCGCGCAATGCCGATGACTCGGCGGCCATCGCCGGCGAGAACGCCGGCCACGTTTACGGGCTCAAGACCATCGCCGGCCCCATCGAGGACCATCCGGACAACACCACGCGTTTCCTGGTGCTGGGCCGCGAACTGCTGCCGCCCTGCGGCCACGACCGCACTTCGCTGATGGTGTTCGTGCGCGACCAGCCCGGCGCGCTCTACAACGTGCTCAGCCCCTTCGCCCGCCACGGCGTCAGCATGAACCGCATCGAGTCGCGCCCGGCGCACACGGGTCGCTGGCAGTACGCCTTCTTCATCGACGTCGACGGCCATGCCCAGGACGGCCCGGTGGCCGCGGCCCTGGCCGAACTGGGCGAGTTCGCCGCCGACATCCGCATCCTCGGGGCCTATCCCGTGGCCCTGCTCTGAGCATGGACGAGGCGGCCTTCTCCGCGCTCGCCCAGCCGGGCCTGCAGCGGTTGCGCGCCTACGATCCGGGCCTGGACCTGGTCGCCCTGCGCCAGTCCCATCCCGGCCTGGTCGAACTGGGCTCGAACGAAAACTGCTACGGCCCCAGCGCCGCCGCCCGCGCCGCGGCGGTGGCGGCGATCGACACCGCGTTTGTCTACCCCGACCCCCTGGGTGGCGCGCTCCGTCGCGCGCTGGCCGTGCATCACGGCGTCGGGCCGAACCAGCTGATGCTGGGCAATGGCTCGCACGAACTGCTGATGATGCTGGGCCAGGCCTTCGCCGGGCCCGGGCTGGACGTGGTGGCCTCGCAGTTCGGTTTTGCGGTGTATGCGCTGGCCGCGCAGGCCGCCGGCGCCACCCTGGTGCAGGCGCCGGCCCTGCCGGGCGGGCGGCCCATGGCGCGCGGGCACGACCTGGCCGCGCTGGCCGCGGCGGTCGGGCCGCGCACTCGCCTGGTCTACCTGGCCAACCCGAACAACCCCACTGGCACCTGGTTCGGCGCCGGTGAGTTCGGGGACTTCATGGCCGAACTGCCGCCGACGGTGCTGGTGGTGGTGGACGAGGCCTACCTGGAATACGTCACCGACTCGTCAATCGGCACGGCGCTGGACCTGCTGCCGCGGTTCCCGAACCTGGTCGTGACCCGCACCTTTTCCAAGGCCCATGGCCTGGCCGGGCTGCGCCTGGGTTACCTGGTGGCAGCGCCGGGCCTGGTGGCGGTGCTGGAACGGCTGCGCGAGTCCTTCAACGTCAACGGCCCGGCGCTGGCCGCGGGGGAAGCCGCCCTGGCCGACACGGCCCACGTGGCGTACGTGCGCCAGGCCAACGCGGACGAGCGCCAGGCGCTTGCCGATGCCCTGCGCGCCCGGGAACTCGGCGTATCGCCATCGCAAACCAACTTCCTGCTGGTGGATTTCGGCCGCGACGCGGCGCCGGTGGAGCAGGGCCTGGTGGCCCGTGGCGTGGTGCCAAGGCCGATGGGCGGCTACGGGCTGCCGACCTGCCTGCGCATCACCGTGGGCACCCGCGACCAGAACCGCCGCTTCCTGCAGGCCCTGGACGAGGTGCTGGCATGACGGCGCCCCGGCTGGACTGGCTGGCCGGCACCGGCGGCCCGCTGCGCGGCGACCTTCGGGTGCCGGGTGACAAGTCGGTGTCGCACCGCGCGGTGATGCTGGGTGCCCTGGCCGGGGGCACCAGCGAAGTCGAGGGTTTCCTGGAAGGCGAGGACACGCGCGCCACCGCGGCCATATTCGCCCGCCTGGGCGTGCGCATCGACGCACCTTCGCCCAGCCGGCGGGTGGTGCACGGCGTCGGCCTGCACGGCCTGCAGCCGGCCCCCGATGCCCTGGACTGCGGCAACGCCGGCACCGGCATGCGCCTGCTGGCCGGTCTGCTGGCCGGCCAGGCCTTCGACAGCACGCTGGTCGGCGACGCCTCGCTGTCGCGCCGCCCCATGGGCCGGGTCATCACGCCCCTGCGCGCCATGGGCGCGCACGTCGAGGCGGGCGAGGGCGGACTACCGCCACTTAGAATCTACGCGAATAAAGGCTTGCAAGGCATTGATTTCAAATCGCCTGTAGCGAGCGCCCAGGTCAAGTCGGCGGTCCTGCTGGCCGGGCTTTACGCCCGCGGGACCACCCGGGTCCGGGAGCCGCACCCGACCCGCGACTACACCGAACGCATGCTGGCGGCCTTCGGCTGGCCGGTCCGGTTTTCGCCCGGCGAGGCCAGCCTCGAAGGCGGGCACCGGCTGCGCGCCACCAGCGTGGTGGTGCCGGCGGACTTTTCCTCGGCGGCGTTTTTCCTGGTGGCCGCTTCGGTGGTGCCGGGATCGGACCTGCGCCTTCGCCAGGTCGGCATGAACCCGCGCCGCACCGGATTGCTAGATGCCCTGCGGGCGATGGGCGCGGACATCACCGTCGAAGCCGCCGGCGAACAGGGGGGCGAGCCGGTGGCCGATCTGCGCGTGCGCCACTCCCGCCTTCGCGGCGTCCACGTGCCCGAGTCCCTGGTGCCGGACATGATCGACGAGTTCCCGGCGCTGTTCGTGGCCGCCGCCCTGGCCGAAGGCGAAACCCGCGTGTCCGGCGCCGCCGAGCTGCGGGTGAAGGAGTCCGACCGCATCGCCGCCATGGCCGCGGCACTGCAGGCCCTGGGCGCGCGCATCGTCGAAACCCCGGACGGCGCCATCATCCAGGGCGGCCGGCTGCGGGGCGGGGAGGCCGACAGCCACGGCGACCACCGCGTCGCTATGGCCCTGGCGGTCGCCGCCCAGCGCGCAGACGGCGAAGTGCGGATCCGCGACTGCGCCAACGTCGCCACGTCCTTCCCGGGCTTCGAGGCGCTGGCCAAGGGCGTCGGCCTGGGCCTGCAGGCCGACGGCCCGGTCGGCTAGAATCCCGGCCATGCCACGCATCCCCGTACTGACCATCGATGGGCCCTCCGGCTCCGGCAAGGGCACCATCAGCCGGGCCGTGGCCGACCGCCTGGGCTGGCACTACCTCGATTCGGGCGCGATCTACCGCGCCGTCGGCCTGGCCGCCGCCTGGGAAAACGTCGACCTCAGCGACCCCGAGGCCGTGGCCCACTGCGCCGCCCGCACCGAAATCCGCTTCGAAACCGCCGAATCGGGCGAATTGCACGTCATCGTGAACGGCAAGGACGCCACCCGCCAGCTGCGCATGGAAACCGCCGGCGCGGCGGCTTCGGCCATTGCCGCCCATCCCCCGGTCCGGGCCGCCCTGGTGGACCTGCAGCACCGTTTCCGGCGCCTGCCGGGGCTGGTCGCCGACGGCCGGGACATGGGCACCGTGATCTTCCCGGATGCCCCGTACAAGGTCTTCCTGACGGCCAGCGCCGGGGAACGGGCCAAAAGGCGCCATAAGCAGTTGAAGGAAAAAGGGGTTTCGGTTAATCTTGACAGTCTGCTGCACGAAATCGCCGCTCGTGACGAGCGCGATGCCGGGCGTGCGGTGGCGCCCCTGAAACCCGCGGACGACGCGGTTGTCGTGGACTCCACCGGCACGCCCATCACCGAGGTGATCGAGCGCGTGCTGTCGGTGCTGCCGGAAAAACTCCGCCAGCCGCGACAGGCCTCCTGATCCCCCGGCGCATTCCGTTCCCCCGGGCGCGGTTTCCGAATGCAGAAAACAGCTCCCGCGCCCGATGGCGCGGGGTAAATCCACGCGCATTTGCGCCAACAGGTGGGTCGCGGCGGAGCCGCCGGCCCGTATGTCCAACCGAGTATCCAACAATGACTGAATCTTTCGCTGAACTGTTCGAGCAGAGCCAGAGCGCCCTCTCCAAGCTCAAGCCGGGTGCCATCGTTTCCGGCACCGTGGTCGAGATCCGCAACGACGTGGTCGTCATCAATGCCGGCCTCAAGTCCGAGGGCATCATTCCGATCGAACAGTTCCGTAACGAAGAAGGCGAGCTCGAGGTTTCCGTCGGCGAGACCGTCAAGGTCGCCCTCGAATACCTCGAGAACGGCTTCGGCGAGACCGTGCTGTCGCGCGAGAAAGCCAAGCGCGCCATGGTGTGGGACGAACTCGAAGCTTCCATGGAAGCCGGCGAGATCGTCACCGGCCGCATCTCCGGCAAGGTCAAGGGCGGTTTCACCGTCGACATCCGCGACGTTCGTGCGTTCCTGCCGGGTTCCCTGGTGGACGTGCGCCCCGTGCGCGACCCGGGCTACCTGGAAGGCAAGGAACTCGAGTTCAAGATCATCAAGCTCGACCGCAAGCGCAACAACGTCGTGGTCTCCCGCCGTGCGGTGGTCGAGTCCGAGTCGAGCGTGGAGCGCGAGCAGCTGATGGAGCGCCTGCAGGAAGGTGCCGTCATCAAGGGTGTCGTCAAGAACCTCACCGATTACGGCGCGTTTGTGGACCTGGGCGGCATCGACGGCCTGCTGCACATCACCGACATGGCCTGGAAGCGCGTCCGCCACCCGTCCGAAGTCGTCAACGTCGGCGACGAGCTGGACGTGCGCGTGCTGAAGTTCGACCGCGAGCGCAACCGCGTGTCGCTGGGCCTCAAGCAGCTGGGCGACGATCCCTGGGACAATATCGCCCGTCGTTACCCGACCAGCGCCCGCCTGTTCGGCAAGGTCTCGAACGTCACCGATTACGGCGCGTTCGTCGAGATCGAGCCGGGCGTGGAAGGCCTGGTGCACGTGTCCGAGATGGACTGGACCAACAAGAACGTCAACCCGTCCAAGGTCGTCCAGCTGGGCGACGAACTGGAAGTGATGGTGCTCGACGTCGACGGCGAACGCCGCCGCATCTCGCTGGGCATCAAGCAGTGCACCCCGAACCCGTGGGAAGCCTTCTCGGCCCTGCACAAGAAGGGTGACAAGGTCTCCGGCCAGATCAAGTCGATCACCGACTTCGGCATCTTCATCGGCCTCGACGGCGGTATCGACGGCCTGGTGCACCTGTCCGACATCTCCTGGAACACCACCGGCGAAGACGTCGTGCGCAACTTCAAGAAGGGCGACAACCTCGAAGCCGTCGTGCTGGCCGTGGACCCCGAGCGCGAGCGCATCTCGCTGGGCGTCAAGCAGCTCGAGCAGGATCCGGTGGGCCAGTACATGGCCGGTACCCAGAAGGGCACCATCGTCAACGGCGTCGTCAAGGAAGTCGATGCCCGCGGTGCCACCATCGAGCTCGAGGGCGGCGTCGAGGGTTACCTGCGCGCCAACGACATCGCCAAGGAACGCGTCGAAGACGCCACCACCTACCTCAAGGTCGGTGATGCCGTGGAAGCCAAGTTCATGGGCATGGACCGCAAGGGCCGCACCATGCAGCTGTCGATCCGCGCCAAGGACGAGGCCGAGCTGGCCGACACCCTGGCCGAGGTCAACAAGGCCTCCGACGCGGCTGCCGGCACCACCAAGCTCGGTGCGCTGCTGCGCGAACAGCTGAGCAAGGGCGAGTAAACCGCCCCGTTGTTGTACCGGCGCGTGGCCCGGGTTTTCCCGGGCCACGCCGCCACCCCAAGAAGACCGAGGGATCGCCCGGAGATGACCAAGTCCGAACTGATCGAGGTGCTGTCGCGGCGCCAGGCGCATCTCAAGGCCGACGACGTGGACCTGGCCGTCAAGACCCTGCTCGAAATGATGAGCAGCGCCCTGACCCAGGGCGAGCGCATCGAAATCCGCGGTTTTGGCAGCTTCTCGCTGCATTTCCGCCCGCCGCGCCTGGGCCGCAACCCCAAGACCGGCGAGTCCGTGGCCCTGCCCGGAAAGTACGTCCCGCACTTCAAGCCGGGCAAGGAACTCCGCGACCGGGTCAACGCGCGCAATGCGCCCGACGCACCCATCGCCGCAACACCGCACGCCGAAGGCTGAGCCCACCGGCCCGGATCGGCTAAGCTTTCCGCCGACCGGCACCGGGAATTCCGCGCATGCGACTGATCAAAGCCCTGCTCGCACTGCTGTTCGTCGTTTTCGGCGTGCTGTTCGGCGCGCTCAACCGCGATCCGGTCAGCATCGACCTGGGCGTCTGGCAGGTCCATAACCTTTCCCTGGGCACCAGCCTGCTGCTGGCCGTCCTGGCCGGTGCGATCCTGGCCGGCTTCGTGCTGACGGCATCGGTGATCTGGCCGCTACGCCACCGCATGCGTCGCGAGAAGCCCGCGGCCCAGGCCCCGGTCCCCGGCCCGGAAGACCATGACTGAACTGGCCTGGCTGTTCCTGCTGCTGCCGGTGGCGGTGGCCTGCGGTTGGCTGGCGGGCCGTCGCGGCGGCGAACGGCGGGGCGGGGCGCGCGTCTCGCGCCTGTCCAACACCTACTTCCGCGGCCTGAACTACCTGCTCAACGAACAGCAGGACAAGGCGATCGAAGTGTTCCTGCAGATCGCCGCCGTGGACAAGGACACGGTCGAGACCCAGTTCGCACTGGGGCACCTGTTCCGCCGTCGCGGCGAAGTCGACCGCGCCATCCGCCTGCACCAGAGCCTGGTCGCCCGCCCGGGCCTGAGCGACGAACAGAAAACCCGCGCCGTGCTGGCCCTGGGCGAGGACTACATGCGCGCCGGCCTGCTCGACCGGGCCGAAACCCTGTTCACCGACCTGGTGCGCATGGGCGTGCTTGCGCCGCAGGCGCTGCGGCACCTGATTTCCGTCTACCAGGCCGAGCGCGACTGGGCCAAGGCGATCGAACACGCCCGCAAGCTCGAAGACGCCGGCGGCGAGCCGATGGGCAAGCTGATCGCCCAGTTCCACTGTGAGCTGGCCGAAATGGCGCGTCTTGACGGCGACCTCGCCAGCGCCCGCACGCACGTGGCCGAGGCCTACGCGGCCGACAGCCACTCGGTGCGCGCCGGCCTGGTCGAAGCACGGCTGGAACTGGCCCAGGGCAACGACGCCGCCGCCATCCGCGCCTTCGAGCGCGTGGCCCGCCACGACATCGAGTTCCTGCCCGAAATCCTCGAGCCCCTGCTGGCCTGCTACGAACGCCGGGGTGAATCGGCGCGCGCGCGTGGCTTCCTGCTCGAGATGATCGAACACTACCCCGGCGTGTCGCCGGTTTTGGCCCTGACCCGCATATACGAGCGCGAGGAAGGCAAGGGCGTGGCGCTGGAGTTCCTGTCCGGCCAGCTGCGCCAGCGGCCTTCCGTGCGCGGCGAGGCCGCCTACATCGAGCTCAGCCTGCGCGATGCCGATTCCGATCCGGCCGTGGCCCTGAAGACGCTCAAGCAGATCACCGAACAGCTGGTGGTGCGCACCCCCGGCTATCGCTGCCAGCGCTGTGGCTTCGGCGCCCGCGCCCATCACTGGCAATGCCCGGGCTGCAAGAGCTGGGGCAGCATCAAGCCCGTGCATGGCGCGGTAAGCGAGTGACACCCATGGCGCCGCTGTGGCTGCTGGCGATGCTGTCGCTGGCCGGCGGATTCGGCCTGGCGCTGGGTTGGCGCGCCTGGGCACGGCACCGGGGCGTGGTCGACGCGCCCGACGAACGCCGGCTGCACGCCACGCCCACGCCGCGCGGCGGTGGCATCGGCATCGCCATCGTGCTGCTGGCCGCCGCACCCTGGCTGGGGCAGGGCAGCGCCTGGTTCGCGGCCGGCCTGGTGCTGTGCGCCGGCGCCGGGCTGGTGGACGACCTGCGGCCGCTGTCGCCCCTGGCCAAGGGCCTGCTGCAGGCCGCGGGCGCGGCCTGCCTGGCGGTCGCCTACCCGCTGTGGCCGGACCTCTGGGGCGCGGCCGTCGGGCACGTGCTGGCCGGGGTGGTGGTGCTGGTGATGGTGAACTTCTGGAATTTCATGGACGGCAGCAACGGCCTGGCGGCGAGCCAGGCCCTGTTCGCCGCGCTGGGCCTGGCGGCGCTGGCGCCCACGCTGGCACCGGCCGCCTGGCTGGCGGTGGCGCTGGCGGCGTCTTGCCTGGGTTTCCTGCCGCTGAATTTCCCGCGGGCGCGACTGTTCCTGGGTGACGTTGGCAGCCATGCCCTGGGTTTCGCGATCGCGGCACTGCTGCTGATGGTGGCCGGAACCTCCGGTGGCTCCCCCTGGCTGCTGGTGCTGCCGGTTTCGGCGATGGTGCTCGACGCCAGCCTGACCCTGCTTTCGCGCGCTCGCCGCCGCCAGGTGCTGTGGCGCGCGCACCGTGAACACCTCTACCAGCGCGCCGTGGCCCACGGCTGGAGCCATGCCGGCATCTGCGCGCTCTATGCCGCCTGGACCCTCGCAGCCACCGGCCTGGCGCTTTGGCTGGCGCGCCAGCCGGCGCCGTGGGCCATGGCGGGCAGCGGGATGGCCCTTGGTTTTGGCATCATTGCGTATTCGCTCCTGGGGCGCGCCTGGCCACGGCCGGCCGCGACCGGGCGTACCCCCCATGGAAGTCCCACCGGATGACTCGCCCGACCCGAAGCTTCACCCGCTTGCTGCCGCGGCTGCTGATCGTCCTGCACGACCTGGCGATGATCGTCTTCGTCTGGCTGGCGCTGCGTTGGCTGGCGTCCAAGGCGGGCGCGCCGGCGGCCCCGTCGCTGGGCACCGAGCTGATGGTGGCCGTCCTGGTCCAGGGCGTCGTGCTGCGCCTGGTTGGCCTCTACCAGGGGCTGTGGCGGTTCGCCAGCGTGCCCGACCTGGCCAACCTGGTGCGGGGCGCCCTGGTGGGCGTGCTGCTGATCGTCGCCATCCTGTTCCTGATCGGCCTGCTGCCGGACGTGCCTCGTCGCGTGCTGTTCCCCTATCCCGTGGCCCTGGTGGTCATGCTCGGGTTGCCCAGGGTCCTGTACCGGCTGTGGAAGGACCATCGCCTTCGCAGCACCCATGCCGACGCCAAGCGCGTGCTGGTGCTGGGCGCCGGCCGGACCGCCGAGAACCTGCTTCGCGAACTGGCCAGCGATGGCCGCTATGCACCGGTGGGCCTGCTCGACGACAACCCGGCGCTGAAGGGTGCCAAGGTGCGCGGGGTGCCGGTGCTGGGTTCGATCGGCGACCTGCCCTACATCGCCCAGGAAACCGCGCCCAACCTGATCGTGATCGCGATGCCCTCGGCCAGCGCCAGCGAAATGCAGCGCGTGGTCGAACTGTGCGACCACACCGGCCTGCCTTTCCGTGCGGCCCCGCGCCTGACCGACGTCCTTGCCGGCCGGCCGCAGCGGCTGGAACTGGCCGAAGTCCGCATCGAGGACCTGCTGGGCCGGCCGCCGGTGGAATTCGATCCGTCCCTGGGGCTTGCCTCGGTGGCCGGAAAGCGCGTCCTGGTGACCGGCGCCGGTGGTTCGATCGGCTCCGAGCTGGCTCGCCAGTGCGCCGCAGCCGGGGCTGCCGAGCTGGTCGTGCTCGAACGCGCCGAGCTGCCGATGTGCGAGATCACCGAAGAACTCCAGCGCCGATTCCCCGAGGTGCCGGTGGTGTCGCTGCTTGCCGACTGTGGCGATCCCGTGGCCTGCACCATCGCCCTGGCCGGCAAGGTCGACTATGTCTTCCATGCCGCGGCGTGCAAGCAGGTGCCCCTGCTGGAGACGCAGGTGCGCGAGGCGCTGCGCAACAACGTCGTCGTTTCCTCGGTGCTGGCCCGCGCCTGCCGCGAAGCCGGCGTCGAGAACTTCGTGTTCATCTCGACGGACAAGGCGATCTGCCCGGTGAACGTGCTTGGCGCCAGCAAGCGGTTCGCCGAGCTGGCTTGCCAGGCGGAGCTCGACGGCAGCGCGGTGCGGCTGTCGGTGGTGCGTTTTGGCAACGTGCTCGACTCGGCGGGCAGCGTGGTGCCGCTGTTCCGCCAGCAGATCGCCGCGGGCGGGCCGGTCACGGTCACCCATCCCGAGGTGACGCGCTACTTCATGACCATTCCCGAGGCCTGCCAGCTGATCCTGCATTCGGTGAGCCTGGCGAGCGAGAACGGCGCGGTTTACGCCCTGGACATGGGGCGCCCGGTGGCGATCCGTGAACTGGCCGAACAGATGATCCGCCTGAGCGGCAAGCGTCCGGGCATCGACATCGCGGTGAGTTACACTGGCCTGCGCCCGGGCGAAAAGTTGCACGAAATCCTTTTCCATCCGCAGGAGCGCTACCAGCGCACCCGCCACCCGCTCATCCTCCAGGCCAAGCCACGCGACATCGGCGTCGGCCACCTGCAAGCGCTGTTGGCACGCCTGGACGCGCTGCTCGCCGACCCGGGCGCCAACACCGCGCTGACCGACCTGCTCCGCGAGGCGGTGCCGGAATACCGGCCGGAAACCCACAATGGCGACGACCCGTACCCGGCGGACCTGAAACCCGACTGACGAGAACCGCATGACGTCCCGAATCAGAAAGGCTGTATTCCCCGTCGCTGGCCTCGGCACCCGCTTCCTTCCCGCCACCAAGACCGTGCCCAAGGAAATGCTGCCGGTGGTGGACAAGCCGCTGATCCAGTACGCGGTGGACGAAGCGATCGAAGCCGGCTGCGACACCCTGGTCTTCATCACCAACCGCTACAAGCACGCGGTGGCCGATTATTTCGACAAGGCCTACGAGCTCGAGCACAAGCTCGAAAAGAAGGGCAAGTCCGAACTGCTTTCCCTGATCCGCGACGTGCTGCCGCGCCACGTGCGCGCCGTCTTCGTGACCCAGGCCGAAGCCCTGGGCCTTGGCCACGCCGTTTTGTGCGCCGAGCCGGTGATCGGCAACGAGCCCTTTGCCGTGGTGCTGCCCGACGACCTGATCTGGAACAAGGGCCCCGGCGCGCTCAAGCAGATGGCCGACCTGGCGCAGGCCCAGGACGCCAGCGTGATCGCGGTGCAGGACGTGCCCCGCGAACAGACCGGCAGCTACGGCATCGTCGCGACCCGGGATTTTTCCGGGCGCTTTGGCGAGATCGAGGCCATCGTCGAAAAGCCGCACCCGGAGGACGCGCCGAGCACGCTGGCCGTTGTCGGGCGATACGTGCTCGACGGCAGCATCTTCGACCTGCTGCGCAAGACCGCGCCCGGTGCCGGCGGCGAGATCCAGCTCACCGATGCCATCGCCGCGCTGATGGCGAACAAGCGCACGCTGGCCTACCGCTTCCAGGGCCGCCGCTTCGACTGTGGCAGCCGCATCGGCCTGGTCGAGGCCACGATCGAGTTCGCGCTCGACCACGAGGACCTGGCCGAACCGGCGCGCGAGTACATGCGCGCCGCTCTGGCGCGCTGAACCCGGCCGCGCGCCGCATGCACGCCGACAGCTTCTACCGCGCCCGTTCGCCGGCGCCGCCGGCGCGTGCGGCGCTGGCCGGCCGGCACGAGGTCCATACCTGCATCGTCGGCGGCGGTTTCGCCGGCCTGAACACGGCGCTGGGCCTGGCCGAGCGCGACAACCGGGACGTCATGCTGCTCGAGGCCCGCGACATCGGCCACGGAGCTTCGGGTCGCAACGGAGGCTTCGTCTTCGGCGGATTCTCCCGTGGCGAAGCCGAACTGCTGGCCGAACTCGGCCCGCAGCGGGCGCAGGCGCTGTACCAGGGCACGGTGGATGCCGTCGACCTCATCCGCCGGCGCATCCAGCGCCACGCCATCCGCTGCGATGCCACCGACGCCGGGGTGATCTGGGCTAACTGGTTCCGTGACCCGGCCGTGCTGCACGGGCGCCAGCGCCTGCTGGCGGAGCATTTCGGCGTGGAGTGGCAGTGGCTGGATCGCGAGCAGATGGCGCATCGCATCGCCAGTACGCGCTACTCCGAGGGGCTGCTGGAAGCCAATGCCCTGCATTTCGATCCCCTGGCCTATGCCCGCGGGCTGGCCGACGCGGCCACGCAGCAGGGCGTGTGCGTGCACGAAGGCAGCCCGGCGCTGTCGCTGGACCGCGACGGCAGCGGCTGGCGCGTGCGCACGCCCGACGGTGAAGTGCACGCCCGTCACGTGGTGCTGGCCTGCGGCGGCTACCTGGCTGGCCTGCGCCGCGAGGTGGACGCCGGGGTGATGCCCATCGCGACCTACGTGATGGTCACCGAACCCCTGGGCCCGCGCCTGGACGAGGTGCTGCGCACGCGTGCGGCGGTCTACGACAGCCGCTTCGCCTTCGACTATTACCGGCCGCTGCCGGACACGCGGCTGCTGTGGGGCGGACGCATTTCGGTCCTGGACCGCTCGCCCGGCGCCGTGCGCCGCCTGCTGCGCCGCGACCTGCTGCGGGTGTTCCCGCAGCTGCATGACCTGCAGATCGAGCGCGCCTGGTCGGGCCTGATGAGTTACGCCCGCCACCAGATGCCGCAGGTGGGCAAGGTGGACGAGGGCCTTTGGCTGGCCCAGGCCTTCGGCGGCCACGGCGTGGCGCCGACGACGTTCGCGGGCGAGCTGCTGGCCTCGGCGATCGCGCATGGTGATCCGCGCTGGCGCGAGATGGCGGACTACGGCCTGGTGTCGGCGCTCAAGCCGGCCGGTTTTGCCGGTGCGCAGTTAAGCTACTGGTGGTACCAGGCCCGGGACGCCTGGAAGGACTGGCGGGAATCGCGATGACAGACCAGGAACAGCAGGCAGGCCTGATCAGCTGGGCCGATTTCGAGAAAGTGATGCTGTGCGCCGGCACGGTGCAGCGGGTCGAGGACTTCCCCGAGGCGCGCAAGCCGGCCTGGAAACTGTGGGTGGATTTCGGCCCGCACGGGGTGCGCAAGACCAGCGCCCAGGTCAAGACCCTCTACAGCGCCCAGGACCTGGTGGGCCGGCAGATCGTCGGCGTCATCAACTTCCCGCCCAAGCAGGTCGGCCCGGTGCGCTCCGAATTCCTGCTCACCGGCTTCCCGACCGAAGCAGGCGTCGTCATCACCACCCTCGAACGCCCGGTCCCCAACGGGACGCGGATGGCGTGAGATTGGCCAAAAAAACGGGCCCCGAAGGGCCCGTTTTCTCTCAGCGCCAGCGTATTCGTCAGAGGGCTTCGAAGATGCCCGCGGCGCCCATGCCGGTGCCGATGCACATGGTGACCATGCCGTATTTCTGCTGACGACGGCGCAGGCCATGCACGATGGTCGCGGTGCGGATCGCGCCGGTGGCGCCCAGCGGGTGCCCCAGGGCGATGGCGCCGCCCAGCGGATTGACCTTGTCCGGGTCCAGTTCGCAGGTGCGGATCACCGCCAGGGCCTGGGCCGCGAAGGCCTCGTTGAGCTCGATCCAGTCCAGCTGGTCCTGGTTCAGCCCGGCCTGCTTGAGCGCCTTCGGGATCGCCGCGATCGGGCCGATGCCCATCACTTCCGGGCGCACGCCCGCGACCGAGAAGCTGACGAAACGCGCCAGCGGGGTCAGGCCGTACTGCTTGATCGCCGATTCCGAGGCCAGCATCACCGCGCCGGCGCCGTCGGACATCTGCGAGCTGTTGCCGGCCGTCACCGAGCCGCCGTTGCGGAACACCGCGCGCAGCTTGGCCAGGCCTTCGGCGCTGGTGTCCGGGCGCGGGCCTTCGTCATGTTCAACCACCAGCTCGCGCTGCTGAACGGTGTCACCGCCCAGCACCGGCTGCCGGGAAACCACGCCATAGGGCGAGATTTCTTCCTTGAACTCACCGGCGGCCTGCGCGGCCAGTGCCTTGCGGTGCGAGGCCAGGGCGAATGCGTCCTGGTCTTCGCGGCTGACCTTCCATTCCTCGGCGACCTTTTCGGCGGTGATGCCCATGCCGTAGGCGATCGCCACGTTGTCGTCCTGGAAGACCTTGGGGCTCATGGCCACCTTGTTGCCCATCATCGGCACCATGGACATGGACTCGGTGCCGCCGGCCAGCACCAGGTCGGCGTTGCCCAGGCGGATCTGGTCGGCCGCCAGCGCCACGGCCTGCAGGCCCGAGGAGCAGAAGCGGTTGATGGTCTGGGCGGCCACCACGTCGGGCAGGCCGGCCAGCAGCACGCCGATGCGCGCCACGTTCATGCCTTGCTCGCCCTCGGGCATGGCGCAGCCGATGATGGCGTCGTCGATGCGGCTGGTGTCGATGCCCGGGCACTGTTCGACCACGGCCTTGAGCACGTGGGCCAGCATTTCGTCGGGGCGGGTGTTGCGGAAGACGCCACGCGGGGCCTTGCCTACCGGGGTGCGGGTGGTGGCGACGATGTAGGCGTCCTGGATTTGCTTGGTCATTTGTTTGTCCTCGTCGTCGCTCAGTTACGCAGCGGCTTGCCGGTCTTGAGCATGTGGGCGATGCGTTCCTGGGTCTTGGGCATCTGGGCCAGCGCGACGAAATGCTCGCGCTCGAGCCGCAGCAGCCACTCTTCGTCCACCAGGGCACCGCGATCCACGTCGCCGCCGCACATCACCGTGGCGATGCGCTTGCTGACCTCGTAGTCGTGTTCGGAAATGAAGCGGCCTTCGATCATGTTCTCCAGCATCATCCGGAAGGTGGCGATGCCGACGTCGCCGGCCACCGCGATCGCACGGGCGGGCAGGGGCGGGCGGTAGCCCGACTCGGCCAGCGCCAGGGCCTGGGCCTTGGCCACGTGAAGCAGTTCGTAGGCATTGAAGACCACCGGGTCGGCGTCGCGGGCCAGCTTCAGTTCCTTGGCCTCGAAGGCCGAGCTCGACACCTTGCCCATCGCCACGGCCTCGAAGTAGGGCTTGAGCTCGGCGAACACGTCGCCGCCCGGGCCCGCCGCCTGCGCGGCGCGCACGGCGATTTCCTTCAGGCCGCCGCCGGCCGGCAGCAGGCCGACGCCGGCCTCGACCAGGCCGACGTAACTTTCCAGCGCGAACACGCTGCGCGCCGCATGCATCTGGAACTCGCAGCCGCCACCCAGGGCCAGGCCGCGCACGGCCGCGACCACCGGCACCAGCGAATACTTGATGCGCTGGCTGGTGGCCTGGAAGGTGGCGACCATGGCCTCGAACTCGTCGAGCTTGCCGGCCTGCAGCGAGCCCAGGGCCCCGGCCAGGTCGGCGCCGGCCGAGAACGGTTCGCTGGGCTGCCAGATCACCAGGCCGCGGAAACCTTTCTCGGCGCGGTCCACGGCTTCCTGGATGCCGGCCAGCACGCCGTCGCTGACGGTGTGCATCTTGGTCTTGAAGCCCAGCACGGCGATGCCGTCGCCGTCGGTCCACATCCGCACCGCGTCCGTTTCGAAAACGGTGTCGCCGGCGCCGGTGCGTTCCCCCAGCACCGGGTCGGGGAAACGCTGGCGGTTGTAGACGGCCAGGTTCGAGCGCGGCAGCTTCTCGCCCTTGGCCGGGCTGAAGCTGCCCTCGGCGGCGTGCACGCCATCGCGGCCGTCGAACACCCAGTCGGGCAGGGGCGCGCTGGACATGGCCTTGCCGGCCACGATGTCCTCGGCGATCCATTCGGCCACCTGCTTCCAGCCGGCGGCCTGCCAGGTTTCGAACGGGCCCAGCTTCCAGCCGTAACCCCAGCGGATGGCCAGGTCGACGTCACGGGCGGTGTCGGCGATGGAGGACAGGTGGTAGGCGCTGTAGTGGAACAGGTCGCGGAACATCGCCCACAGGAACTTCGCCTGGGGGTGTTCGCTGGCGCGCAGCTGGGCGAACTTTTCGGCCGGGTCCTTGTTCTTGAGGATGGCCACCAGCTCGGGGTCGGCCGCGCCGGTGGCGGGGCGGTAGTCCTGTGCCTTGAGGTCCAGGACCTGGATTTCCTTGCCCTTCTTCATGAAGATGCCGGCGCCGGTCTTTTGCCCCAGTGCGCCCTTCTCGATCAGCGCCTTGAGCCAGTCCGGGGCCTTGAAGTAGCCGTGCCAGGGATCCTCGGGCAGGGTGTCGGCCATGGTCTTGATGACGTGGGCCATGGTGTCGAGGCCAACCACGTCGGAGGTGCGGTAGGTCGCCGACTTCGGGCGCCCCAGCAGCGGGCCGGTCAGGGCATCGACCTCGTCGAAACCGAGCTTGCATTCGGCGGTGTGGTGCAGGGTGGCCAGGATCGAGAACACGCCGATGCGGTTGCCGATGAAGTTCGGGGTGTCCTTGGCGTAGACCACACCCTTGCCCAGGGTCGTGACCAGGAAAGTTTCAAGCCCTTCAAGGACTTCGCGGTCAGTCTTCGCGCAGGGGATGAGCTCGGCAAGGTGCATGTAGCGCGGCGGGTTGAAGAAGTGCACGCCGCAGAACCGCGAGTGAAGTGATTCTGGAAGAACCTCCGCCAAGCCATTGATTGACAAGCCGGAAGTGTTCGAGGCCAGGATGGCGTGTGGGGCCACATGGTTCTCGATCTTGTCGTACAGGTCCTTCTTCCAGTCCATGCGCTCGGCGATGGCCTCGATGATCAGGTCGCAGTCCCGGAGCAGGTGCAGGTGCTGGTCGTAGTTGGCGGCGGTGATCGCCGCGACTTTCGACTTGCTGGCCAGCGGCGAGGGGGAAAGTTTTCCCAGGTTGGCGATGGCCTTGTCGACGATGCCGTTGGGTTTGCCTTCCTTGGCCGGAAGGTCGAACAGCACGGTTTCGACGTCGGCATTGGCGAGGTGGGCGGCGATCTGCGCGCCCATCACGCCGGCGCCGAGCACGGCGACCTTGCGAATGAGTAGTTGAGGCATGGGAACAGCTCCGTGGGAGGAGAAGGGAGAGGGTGGGTGCCGGGCTCAGCCGGCGCGCAGGCCGGCGGCGGCGAACCGGATAAGGGCCTGGGCGGCCTTTTCGCAGTGGGCCTTTTCGGAGACGCCCGCCGGGCGCTTGATCAGGCCGAAGTCGGCCATGGCGTAGGTGAGCGCGCCGGCGGTGAAATCCAGCCGCCAGTACAGGTCTTCCTTGGCCAGGTCGGGCAGGGCCTGGCCCAGGGCCCTGGCGAACTCGCGCAGCACGTGGCCGTAGTTGTCGGACAGGAACTTGCGCAGGCGGTCGTTCTTTTCGGCAAAGGCCCGGGCCAGCACCCGCACGAAGGCCGAGCCGCCGTGGCGGTCGATGGTCAGGGCCAGGGGCGGTTCGATGAAGGCCGAGAGGATGGCCTCCAGGTCGCCCGGCTGCTTGTCCTGGGCCTGCCGCAGCAAGGCCAGGCGACGTTCGCTCATCTCGTCCATGCGGCGCCGGAAGACCTCGTTGACCAGGTTTTCCTTGCTGCCGAAGTGGTAGTTGACCGCCGCGATGTTGACGTCGGCCCGGCTGGTGACCTGCCGCAGCGACGTGCCTGCGAAGCCGTGCTGGGCGAACAGTTCTTCGGCGGCGCCGAGGATGCGTTCCTTGGTGTTGAAATGGCTCGTGCTCATGGCTTGCCAGCGTTCGATTGAAACAGGTGTTGGCGAGTGTACCCGGAGCCGGACCAGGGTCAAATGGGCAATTCAAACGAGTGCAACACCGGAGGCTCCCCGGAGGAGGGTGAGGGCGGGGTGGCCGATACTGCTGGAAATAATCAGGGAATTGCGCTAAACCCTCGCCGTACCGGGGAATTGTGGTAAATTCATGGGCTCCCAAAACCCTTGCAACCTACGGAGTTAGACCATGGCGCTGGAGCGCACCATTTCCATCATCAAGCCCGACGCGGTCGCCAAGAACGTCATCGGCGAGATCTACGCCCGCTTCGAAAAGGCCGGCCTGAAGATCGTCGCGGCCAAGATGAAGCACCTTTCCCGCAAGGAGGCCGAAGGCTTCTACGCGGTGCACCGCGAACGTCCCTTCTTCAACGCCCTGGTCGAGTTCATGACCTCGGGTCCGGTGATGATCCAGGTGCTCGAAGGTGACAACGCCGTCGCCAAGAACCGCGACCTGATGGGCGCCACCAATCCGAAGGAAGCCGCGCCGGGCACCATCCGCGCCGACTTCGCCGAAACCATCGACGCCAATGCCGTGCATGGTTCCGACAGCCTGGAGAACGCCGCGATCGAAACCGCGTACTTCTTCAGCGCCACCGAGCTCTGCCCGCGTTGAGTGATGCCGTGACCGAGGCCGTCGCCAAGACCAACCTGCTCGACCTCGATCGCGAGGGCATGGAGCACTTCTTCGCCGACATCCTCGGCGAGAAGCGCTTCCGCGCCCACCAGGTGATGAAGTGGATCTACCACCAGCACGTCACCGACTTCGGGCAAATGACCGACGTGGGCAAGGCGCTTCGCGCCAAGCTCGAGGCGGTCGCCGAAATCCGCCCGCCGAACGTGCTTTTCGACAAGCCGTCGGCGGACGGTACCCACAAGTGGCTGCTGGGCATGGACGCCGGCAACGCCATCGAGGCCGTGTTCATCCCCGACAAGGGCCGCGGCACGCTGTGCGTGTCCAGCCAGGTCGGCTGCGGCCTGAACTGCCAGTTCTGCTCCACCGCCACCCAGGGCTTCAACCGCAACCTCAGCACTGCCGAAATCATCGGCCAGGTGTGGGTGGCCTCCAAGCACCTGGGCAACAAGACCCATCTCAACCGCAAGCTCACCAACGTGGTGATGATGGGCATGGGCGAGCCGCTGCTGAACTTCGACAACGTGGTGCGCGCCATGAGCATCATGCGCGACGACCTGGGCTTCGGCCTGGCCAACAAGCGCGTCACCCTGTCCACTTCGGGCCTGGTGCCGATGATCGACCGCCTGGCCGTCGAATCCGACGTCGCCCTGGCCGTGTCGCTGCACGCGCCCAACGACGAACTGCGCACCGAGCTGATCCCGCTCAACAAGAAGTACCCCGTGGCCGAGCTGATGGACGCCTGCGTGCGTTACCTGCGCAACAAGCGCAAGGGCGACTCGGTCACCTTCGAATACACCCTGATGAAGGGCGTCAACGATTCCCCGGCCATCGCCCGCGAACTGGCGAAGCTGATGAAGTCGTTCTCCAACAAGATGCAGTACGCGGACGCGGGCAAGGTCAACCTGATCCCGTTCAACCCGTTCCCCGGCACGCGCTTCGAGCGCAGCGGCGAAACGGAAATCCGCGCTTTCCAGAAGATCCTGCTCGACGCCGGCGTGCTCGCCATGGTCCGGCGTACCCGCGGCGACGACATCGACGCGGCCTGTGGCCAGCTCAAGGGCCAGGTCATGGACCGTACGCGCCGCCAGTCCGAATTCAAGCGCAAGCTCGAACAACAGGGGGTTTCCGATGCAGCTTAAGTCGTTCCCGTTCCTCTTCGCCGGCGCGCTGGCGCTGGTCCTGGCCGGGTGTGCCGGCACCGGGGGCGTCACGCGCGCCACCAAGGCGCAGCCGGAGATGAGCAACAAGGGCATGGCCAACCTGCAGCTGGCGCAGAACTACCTTTCCGCCGGCAAGCTCGACGTCGCCATGGACCGCGCCCAGCGCGCCCTTCGCAGCGACCCGGGCTCGGCCGACGTCCAGGTGGTCATGGGCATGATCCGCCAGGCCCTGGACGATTCCACCCGGGCCGGCGAGCATTTCGCCCAGGCCGCCAAGCTGGCCCCCGACACCGGCCACATACTCAACGCCTACGGCGCCTGGCTGTGCGAACACCGGAAGTACGACGAAGCCGATGCGGTGTTCGCCCGTGCGGTGCTCGACCCTTTCTACGAGGCCAAGGCGCAGGCGTACTTCAACGCCGGGCGCTGTTCCGTTCACGCTGGCCGGCTGGACCGGGCCGACGTTGCCCTGCGCAAGGGCCTGGCCATCGACCCAAAGAGCGCTTCGCTGCTCGAGCAGATGGCGCGCCTGCAGTACCAGCAGGGCAATTTCATGGGCGCCCGGGCCTTCTTCCAGCGTCGTGAATCGGTGGCCGAAGTGGGCGCCGAGCTGCTCGAGCTGGCCATCGCCATCGAAGAAGGTGCCGGCGACCGCGCCGCTGCCGAGCGCTACCGTACGCGCCTGCGGCAGGGTTTCCCGGACCACACGCCAACCGCCCGCAAGGAATCCCCGCAGTCATGACTACCGAAGGCCGGCAGGAAGGTTTGTTTGTAGATCCCCTTGGCCAGCGCCTGCGCGCGGCCCGCGACAAGTGTGGGCTGACCCGGGAGCAGGCCGGCCAGCAGCTGCGGCTGCCGGTCGCCATCATTGAAGCGATGGAGCGCGAGGACTGGCAGCGACTGGGTGCGCCGATCTACGTGCGCAGCTACCTGGGCAGCTACCTGCGCCTGCTGGACCTGCCGCAGGAGTTGCTGCAGCCAGTGGTCGCGCCGGCGCCGACGCCGGCCCTGGTGCCGCTGACCTCGCGGTCCGGGCTGCGCCGTACCCTGGACAAGTCCCTGCGCAACGTCGTCTACTTGGTGATGACCGCGGTGCTGGTGGTTCCCGTGGTGCTGGTCGCCCGGCACTACCAGAACGCCGACCGGCCGCAGTCGCTGACCCTTGAGCCCGATGCCTCGGTGTTGCCCGCGCTCGACCCCGCGCCGGCTGTCGCCGGCGCCGACCGCACCATCGCGCTGCCTGCCGTCACGCCTGAACCGGTCACCCCGGAGCCGGTGATGGCTTCCATGGCCCCGGTCCCGGCCAAGACCCCGGCGCCGGAACTCCCGGCTGCGATCACCGGCCAGGACGGCCTCGTGCTGCGCTTCAGCGGCCAGAGCTGGCTGGAAGTGAACGACGCCCAGGGTCGCAGCCTGGAGCGCGCGCTGCTCGACGCCGGCGCCGAGCGCCGCTACGCAGACGGGGAAGTGGGCTACATCACGCTGGGCAATGCCGCCGCCGTGGAAGTGCTGCACGATGGCCAGCCGGTGAACCTCGAGCCCTTCCGCACGGCGAACGTCGCCCGCTTTACGGTATCCTCTGGCGGCGAACCCGAGCCTGCCCGGTAATCCACCGGCGCCCCGGCCACCCGACCCACTGCCCGCGCCGTCCGTGCGCCGGCCCGAAGAAGTGATCCATGGACCAGATTGACGAATACGAACAGGGCGAACGCGTTCGCGCCTGGCTCAAGAACAACGGCTCTTCCCTGATCACCGGCGTTGCGCTGGGCCTGGCGGCCCTGGGTGGCTGGCAGTGGTGGCAGAACCAGGGGGAAGCGCGCAAGGTCGAGGCCGCCGCCGAATTCCTGGCCTACAGCCGCGCCTCGGACGGCGGGCAGACCGACAAGGCCCTGGCCCATGCGCAGGCGCTGCGCCAGAACCATCCGGAAACGCCCTACATCGCGATTGTCGCGCTCAATGAAGCGCAGCGCCTGCAGGCCGAGGGCAAGGCCGAGGAGGCGCTGGCCAAGCTCGACGCCGTGTCGCCCGAACACGTCGACCCGGCCATGGCCGAGCTGCTGCAGCTGCGCGCGATGCGCCTGCTGGCCGGCCTTGGCAGGCACGAAGACGTCATCAAACGCCTCGACGCGCATCCGCTGCCCAGTTACCCCGGCGTCGCCGGCGAGCTGCGGGGTGATGCCGAACTGGCGCTGGGCAACCGCGAACAGGCCCGAGCGGCCTACGAGCAGTCGCTTGCCGCGCTTGACCTGGCGTCGCCGACCCGCGGCATCGTCGAAATGAAGTTCACCGCGGCCGGCGGCCGCCTGCCCGATTCCCCGGAGGCCTGAGCGCATGCTGCGTCGTACCCTGATCATCGCGGCGCTACTGGCGTCCACCACGGGCTGCACCACCCTCAAGGGCTGGTTCGGCGACGACAAGAACAAGGCCAGCGATCCGGCCGAGCTGGTTGAAATCGCCAGCCCCATTGCCGTCAACAAGGCCTGGTCGCGCAAGCTCGGCGATGAAAACGCCAGGCTGGGCCTGCGCCAGCGCCCGGCCATAGAAGGCGACCGCCTGTACGTGTCCAACGACGAAGGCCGCGTGCTGGCGATCAGCGCCACCAACGGCGACGTGCTCTGGGATTCCGAAGTCGCCCCGACCCGCAAGGAGGGCAGCCGCCTGTTCTTCTGGCGCCGCAAGTCCATCGACGGTGGCCTCAGCGGTGGTCCGGGCGTGGGCAACGGCATGGTGGTCGCCGGCGGCCGCAATGGCGAAGTGGTGGCCCTGGACGCCGAAACCGGCGCCGAGCGCTGGCGCGCCAAGGTCACCTCCGAGGTGATCGCCGCGCCGCTGGTCACCCCCGATCGCATCATCGTGCGCAGCAACGACGGCCGCACCTTTGGCCTGGACCCGGCCGACGGCACCCGCAAGTGGGTGTTCGACCGCGGCATCCCGGCCCTGAGCGTGCGCGGCAACGGCGCGCCGGTCAGCGACGGCCAACTGGCCTACCTGGGGTATGACGACGGCACCGTCGTCGCCCTGCGCATCAACGACGGCCTGGTCGCCTGGACCCAACTGGTCGCCGAATCCGAAGGCCGCAACGACCTCGACCGCATGGCCGACGTCGACGGCGAGCTGGCCCTGGGCTTCTCCGAACTGTTCGCCACCAGCTTCGCCGGCCAGACCATGGCCATTTCGACCCAGAACGGCCGCCCGCTGTGGAACCGCGATACCGGCGGTTATTCCGGCCTGGCCCTGCTGGGCGACCGCGTGGTGCTGTCCGACACCGCCGGCACGGTCTGGGCGCTGGATCGCAACACCGGTTCGGCCCTCTGGCGCCAGGAAGCCCTGGCCCGCCGCTGGCTGACCACGCCGGCCATCCATGGCAACTACCTGGTGGTGGGCGACCTGGACGGCTACGTGCACTGGCTGCGCAGCGACGACGGCGTCATCGTCGGCCGCAACCGCGCCGGCAAGGCACCGATCCGCGGCACCCCCCAGGTCACCCCGACCGGCACCTTGATCGTGCTGGACGCCGAGGGTCGCCTGTCCGCTTACCCGTCGCCGGCGCAATAAGAAGCCGGTTGACGTAATCCACGGGAGAGTTCCGCGTGTTGCCATTGGTTGCTCTCGTGGGCCGTCCCAACGTCGGCAAGTCAACGCTGTTCAATGCGTTGACGCGCAGCCGTGACGCGCTCGTGCACGACGAACCCGGGGTCACCCGGGATCGCCACTACGGATTCTGCCGGCTGGTCGAAGACCGGCCCTTCGGCCTGTGCGACACCGGCGGCCTGTCCGGCGACGAAGAAGGCCTGGCCGGCGCCACCGCGCGCCAGGCCCGCGCCGCCGTGGAAGAAGCCGACCTGGTGCTGTTCGTGGTCGATGGCCGCGAAGGCCCTTCGGCCGTCGACGACGCCATCCTGGCCTGGCTGCGCAAGACCGGCCGGCGGTTTTTCCTGGTCATCAACAAGGTCGACGGCCTGGAGCTGCAGCCGGTGCTGTCCGAGTTCGCGCGCTACGGCGTCGAGAAGGTCATCCCGGTCGCCGCGGCGCACCAGCGCGGCGTGCCCGAGCTGCTTGAACAGGTCATCCCGGAGCTGCCCGAAGACGGCGACGCCGCGGTGCTGGCCGACGACCCGCATCGCATCCGCATCGCCTTCCTGGGCCGGCCCAACGTCGGCAAGTCGACGCTGGTGAACCGCCTGCTGGGCGAGGAGCGCATGATCGCCTCCGACGTGCCCGGCACCACCCGCGATTCGATCGCGGTGGACCTGACCCGCGACGGCCGCGACTACCGCCTGATCGACACCGCCGGCCTGCGCCGGCGCTCGAAAGTGGAAGAAGCGGTCGAGAAGTTCTCGGTATTCAAGACCCTGCAGGCGATCGAAAACTGCCAGGTCGCGGTGGTGCTGCTCGACGCCGGCGAAGGCGTGACCGAACAGGACGCCACCGTGCTGGGCCTGATCCTGCAGGCCGGCAAGGCGCTGGTGATCGCGGTCAACAAGTGGGACGGGCAGAGCAAATACCAGCGCGAGCAGACCGAAGGCATGCTGGTGCGCAAGCTGTCGTTCTGCGAGTGGGCCGAGCGCCTGCCCATTTCGGCGCTGCATGGCACCGGCATGCGCGAACTCTTCCGCGCCATCCACCGCGCCCACGCCTCGGCCACCAGGGAATTCAGCACCTCGGAGGTCACCAAGGCGCTGGAAATCGCCTACCAGAGCTTCCCGCCGCCGGCCGTGCGCGGGCATGTCTCGAAGCTGCGCTATTGCCACCCGGGCGGCGCCAACCCGCCCACCTTCATCGTGCACGGCACCCGCCTGCGCGTGCTCAGCGAAAGCTACCGGCGTTACCTCGAGAACTTCTTCCGCAAGCGCTTCAAGCTGGTCGGCACGCCGGTTCGCTTCATCTTCAAGGAAGGCGAAAACCCCTACGAGGGCAAGAAGAACCCGCTCAGCGACCGGCAGATCAAGGCCAAGCGCCGCCTGATGCGGCACGTCAAGCGCGGGAAGTGATCGCGGGCGCCGACGTCACCCTGGGCCTGCTGGCCGGAGGACGCGGCGAACGCGTCGGTGGCCGGGACAAGGCCTGGCTGCCGCGCGCGGGCAAACCGGCGCTGGACGCCGTGCTGCAGGAACTCGGAACTCCGGCCTTCGCCCAGCGGCTCGCCAGCGTGCGAACGCCCGATCCGCGTTGGGCCCGGCGCGAATTCACCTGCGTGCAGGACCTTCGCCCCGGCCAGCCGGGTCCACTGGCCGGCCTGGAAGCACTGGCCGCCGCCTGCCGCACGCCCTGGCTGCTGGTGCTGCCGGTGGATGTCCACGACCTGCCGGAAAACCTGTTCGACCGGCTTGCGCAGCTGGCGTCGCCGCAAGGGGCCTGGCTGCGCGATGGCGGCGGGCTGCAGCCGCTGGTGGGCCTGTGGCCGGGCGCCGGGCTGCAAGCCGCCACGCGGTCCGCGCTCGATGCCGGTGAAGCCGTCGTACACCGCGCCCTGGCGACGCTGTGCCCGGCCACGCTGGATATTTCGCCCGCCCGCCTGGGCAATGCCAATACGCCCGAGGCCTATGATCAAACCCCATGAGACCTGACTTCCCCACACGCATCAGCTTCGACGAGGCCGCCGGAATCATCGACCGGGTTGCCGCCAGTCGCCGGCTTTCCAGCGAACGCATCCCGCTGCAGCGTGGGCTGGGCCGGGTGCTGGCCGAAGACCTGGTGGCGCCGATCGCGCTGCCCAACTTCGACAATTCGGCCATGGACGGCTTCGCCGTGCGCGGCCTGCCGATGCCCGACGGCGGCTGGCAGCTGGTGGGCGAACAGTTCGCCGGCGCCGACCGGGGCCTGGCGCTGGCGCCGGGGCAGGGCAGTCGCATCACCACCGGCGCGTCGCTGCCGGCCGGCGCTGAAGCGATCGTCATCAAGGAGAACGCACGGCTGGACGGTGATCGCCTGACCACCGACCGCGCGCCGTCCGCGAACGACCATATCCGCCGCGCCGGCGAAGACGTGCAGCCCGGGACGCAGCTGCTGTCTGCCGGCGACGTGCTGACCCCCGCGCGCCTGGGCCTCGCTGCGGCGCTTGGCCTGGCCGAGCTCGCCGTTGCGCGCCGCCCGACCGTCGCCGTTTTCACTACCGGCGACGAGCTGAAGCCGCCTGGCCAGGCGCTGGCGCCGGGCGAAATCCACGATTCCAACCGCGCCCTGCTGCAGACGCTGCTGCTGGCCGAAGGCCTGGAGCCGGTGGCCTGGCCGATCCTGCCCGACGAACCGGCGCGCATAACAGCGATGCTTGAAGACGCGGCGTTTTCCTTCGACCTGGTGATCACCTGCGGCGGCGTCAGCGCCGGCGAAAAGGACCATCTGCCGGCGCTGCTGCAGGCCCGCGGTGAAACCCACTTCTGGAAGGTGCGCATGAAACCCGGCATGCCGCTGCTGTTCGGGCGCCTGGGCGAGGCGAGGCTGCTGGGCCTGCCCGGCAACCCGGTGTCGGTGCTGGCGACCTTCCTGACGCTGGGACGCCGCCTGATCGATGGCCTGCAGGGACGCAAGGAGCCACGCACGCACTGGCGCGCCAGGCTGGCCCAGCCCGTGCACAAGCGCCACGACCGGCGCGAGTTCATGCGCGGGCGCCTGCAGGTGGATGCGGGCGGCCAGCTGCACGTGGTCCCCGATGCCGCCACCGGCTCGCACCGCCTGGCCGCCGCCGCGGGCAACGACGTGCTGCTGGTGTTGCCCGAAGGTGCCGGCGAATTCGACGCCGGGACCGTGGTCGACTGCCTGCCCTGCGCGGCGGGTCGCGGCTAGACTGGCCCGATGCCCCCGATCGAAGAAATCACGCCCGCCGAAGCCCGCCGCCGCATGGCGCGCGGCAGCCGGCTGCTGGACGTACGCGAACCCGATGAACACGCGCTGGGCCTGCCCGAAGGTGCCCTGCCGGTGCCGCGGGCCGCGCTGGAAGCCGAACCTGCGCGCATCACCCCCGACACCGATGCCGAGCTGCTGCTGATCTGCGGCAGCGGACGGCGTTCGATGATGGCGGCGCAGGCGCTGCAGGCCCGGGGTTACACGCGCCTGTGTTCGGTGGCCGGCGGCTTCGAAGGCTGGTGCCGCGAAGACCTGCCCACGACGGGTGGCGCCCCCGACGACGCCGATTTCCTGGAGCGTTATTCGCGCCACCTGCGCCTGCCGCAGGTCGGGCTGGAAGGCCAGCGGCAGCTGGCGCAATCACGCGTGCTGCTGGTGGGTGCCGGCGGCCTGGGTTCACCGGCGGCGCTGTACCTGGCCGCGGCCGGCATCGGCCGGTTGGTAGTCGCCGATGACGACGTGGTGGATCGCAGCAACCTGCAGCGCCAGGTGCTGCACACCGAAGACCGCATCGGCCAGCCAAAGGTCGAGTCCGCGCGCCGGGCGCTCAATGCGCTGAACCCGCGCGTGCAGGTGCAGGCCGAACGGGTTCGTGTCACCGAGCAGACCGTGGACGCCCTGGTGCAGGCGGCCGACGTGGTGGTGGACGGTGCCGACAATTTCCCCGTGCGCTACGTGCTCAACGCCGCCTGCCTGCGCCATCGCAAGCCGCTGGTGTACGGCGCCGTGCATCGTTTCGAAGGGCAGGTGAGCGTTTTCGATGCCGGACGCCGGCGCGGCGAAGCGCCCTGTTACCGCTGCCTGTTCCCGGAACCGCCGGCCGCCGAAGACGCGCCCAACTGCGCCGAAGCCGGCGTGCTGGGCGTGCTGCCCGGTGTGATCGGCCTGCTGCAGGCCACCGAAACGATCAAGCTGCTGCTGGGCATCGGCGAACCCCTGTCGGGCCGCCTGCTGCACTTTGATGCGCTGGCGATGCGGTTCCGGGAAACCCGCCTGCGTGCGGACCCCCAGTGCCCCGGCTGCGGACCGGAAACGGCGGGCAGGGACTAGCGCAGCCAGTTCGCCGCCGCCGCACCCACGGCCGCGACCAGGCCGGTGGCCACCGCCACCCGCGCCAGCAACATGCGCCGCGCGGTGGGTTCCAGGCCGGCGACCGGTTCGCCGGGCGGCGCGACATCGGAGCGTTCAAGCAGCAGGCCGACCATGGCGTCCACCAGGGCCGGCGGGAAGGAGTGCGGATCGAAGCCGCTGCGGCCGTGGCGGGCCAGCAGCTGCTGGACTTCGGGCGCGTTGGGTACGTGTTTCATGGCCCACTCGCCGAAGCTGGGTTCGTCGATCTCGCGGCGGTCGAGCAGGCGTACGTCGCGGTGACGGTCGTCCCCGGCCAGGCGCTCGTAAAGTGCCTGCACCTCGGCCGCGCGCCCCTCGAGGCACTGGAAGAAGCTGCCGTCGGCGAAATACAGGCCGCCATAGATGCGCTGCCTGGCGTTGTTGCGCCGGGATTGCGCCAGGATGCGGGCGACTTCCGGATGGATGCCGGCCCCTTCCCGGATGGGCGGGAAGGTGGACCGGCTGGCGTAGACGAGTCGGAGATGACGGGACATGGGGCACCTGACGGCGATGGCAGGCCTGCAGCTTGCCCCGCCGTGCGCATTCGGACCGTGAAACCGGCTCAGGTCATCTGCGAGCTTTCTTCGAATGCCAGTCGGCGCGTCCCGGCCTGGACAAGCAGCGGCTCGAGCTTCGCATGGTCTTCAACGCTGGCATCCACGACCACCAGGACCCGGCCCGCCTTGACCTCGTCCTCGAACTGCTGGCGCACCGGGTCGGGCAGGGCGGAGCCCATCAGGGCCGCCGACCAGGTGCCCGCGGCCGCGCCCACCGCGGCAATGGCGGCGGCGCCCGCCAGGGTGACGCCCAGCGGGGGGATGGCCACGGCGACCAGGCCGGCGACCAGGCCGGTGGCGCCGCCGCCCAGCGCGCCCTTGACCGCCGCCGGCATGAAGTCGGTGCGCGATTCGCGGAACTCTTCGGGAATGGCTTGCATTTCCAGGTCGGAACGGGCGATCAGGGCGATGTCTTCGTCCGCGACGCCGGCCTGGCGCAGCGCGCCGACGGCGCGTGCGGCGACATCAACGTCCCGTGCAAGGAATACATGTTTGGTTCTCATGGTTCGTACCTCCACCGTGCTTGCAGTGAAACAAGCCTTGCATGGCGGCCGTTCCCCGAGGGTGAACGGCGACGATGCGCATCGTGCCTAGCGCGATTCCAGTTCATCGATGAGCGCCTTCATTTCGGCGATCTCGCGTTCCTGCGCGGCGATGATCTCGTCGGCGAGCTTGCGGACCCGCGGATCGTCGATGCGGGCGCGCTTGCTGGTGAGGATGGCGATGGAGTGGTGCGGGATCATCGCCTTCATGTACGACACGTCGTCCACCGTGGTCTGGCTGCGCAGCAGCCACAGGCTGCCGGCGAAAACCGCCAGCGCCAGGCCCAGGATGCTTACGTTCAGACGCTTGTCCTTGTACATGCCCCACATGAAGCCAAGCATCACCAAGGCCATGCCGGCGACCATGATCACCGTCATCCAGGCGCGCGTCTGGCTGAAGAAGACGTGGCTCATTTCATAGGTGTGCAGGTACATCAGCCCGTACATCAACAGGCCGGACGTGAGCAGCATCAGCGCGAAGCGGATATAGGGGTTCATGCGGTCTCCCGGGTGGCATGGTTTTTGGATTGCACCAGATGCCTTCCAAGTTCCGTACCAACAAGGAGTCCGCCATGCCACGCGGAGACAAATCCAGCTATACCGACAAGCAAAAGCGCAAGGCCGAACACATCGAAGAGAGCTACAAGGAGCGCGGTGTGTCGCAGGACGAGGCGGAAAAGCGCGCCTGGGCCACCGTCAACAAGGAAGACGGCGGCGGCAAGAAGTCCGGATCCGGGCGCAAAGGTTCATCCTGAGCGTGGAAATTGCACGACGGCCCTTGCAGCCTGCACGGGCCGCCTGGCCCCTGGCGTTCACCAGATGAGGTCGTCGGGCACCTTGAACCGCGCGTAATAAGCGTCGTCCTCGGAGGAGGGCGCATCGGCCTGGCTGCCGGCAGCCAGGCCGTGGTCGAGCACGATCAGGCTGGCGTGGCGCTCGCGAACCTTGTCGCCGGCGGCGCGCGGCAGCAATACGTAGCGGTCATCCAGGCGGGCGATGACCAGGTGGCCGGCCGAGAGCTTGCGGCGCAGTTCGTCGTTGACCAGGAGGGTGCGGATGGCGCCGTTGGCAGTGAAGCGGTATTCGCTGTCGCCGGCGGGCGGCAGCTTCTTGTCCTTGATGATCTGCCGGGCCTGGGCCTTGAGTTCGGCAGCCTGCGACTTGGCCTTGGCCTCGGCGGCGAGGGCACGGTCGCGGGCCACCTTTTCTTCGCGGACACGCTCGGCTTCACGGCGGATGTCGTCCGGGTCCTTGCTGCCCTTGGCATGGCGCGCCTTGTCCTGCGCACGCGCGACTTCGGCCATCTTGGACTTCTTGGCCAGGCCGGCCTTGAGCAACTGTTCCTGCAGGGGATTGGGTTTGGCCATGCGGGCATTGTACCCGCCGTTCGCTCAGCCCTCGACGCGGTTCCTGCCGCCGGCCTTGGCGCGGTAAAGCTGCTGGTCGGCCTTTTCCACCAAGGTGGTGGGCGCCGCATCGTGCGAGGGGGTCACGGTGGCCACGCCCAGGCTGATGGTGACCACGCCCACGGCGTCGTTGCCGTCGTGGGGCAGGGCCAGTTCCTCGACGCGGCGGCGCAGGGCCTCGGCCACGGCCCGCGCCGCCGCCGGGTCCGCGCCGGGAAGGATCACGGCGAACTCCTCGCCGCCGTAACGGGCCACCAGATCGCCGCCCTGGCGAATGCCGGCCTTGAGCGCCGCCGCCACCTGCTGCAGGCAGGTGTCGCCAGCGACGTGGCCGTACTGGTCGTTGTAGCGCTTGAAGAAATCAATGTCGGCCATGATCACCGACAGTTGGCTTTGCTGGCGGATGCCGCGTTCCCATTCGCGGGCCAGCCCGTCGTCGAAGGCCCGGCGGTTGGGGATGCGGGTCAGGCCATCGGTGGCCGAAAGTTCGCGCAGGCGGTCTTCTATTTCCTTCTGCGTCGACAGGTCCTGGAGCACGACGATGAAATGTTCGATACGGCCGTCGTCATCCCGCACCACCTCGGCCAGCGCCCCCACGGGATAGCGCGAACCGTCGTCGCGCGTAGCCCAGACTTCTTCCTGCCAATGGTCGCCGGCGGACACTGCGGCCATAACGCGCTTGTGCAGGGCAGGGTCGTGCCTGAAAGCGGGAGGCATGCCGCCCAGCACGTCGGCTTCCCGGCGCCCGGTGAGCTTTTCATAGGCCGGGTTCACGCGCCGGATCCGCATCTGCGGGTCGAGCACCATGATGGCCTCGCTGGTGTGCCGGACCACGACGTCGGCCAGGCGCAGGCCTTCCTGGGCCCGGTCCAGTTCGTGCAGGCGGTCGGCAAGCTGGTGGCCTAGGGCCGACAGCCGGTTGCCGGCCCGGCGCTGCAGCTGCAGCCCGACCAGGAACAAGGCGATCAGCGACAGCACCAGGGCCGAAATGACCAGGCCCATGCCGCGGTAGCGCGCCTGCGCGTCCAGCCATTCCTGGTGCGCGATGTCGACGCCAAGCACGGCGACCAGCCGGCCGTCGTGGTGGATGGGGGTGAGGGCGCTGACCCAGGTTCCCCATTGGTCCTCAATCGCTTCGGAGAACTGCGGGTCGCCGGTGGACGCGGTCTGGCGGAGGTAGCCGGAGGGTCCGTCATAGACGTCGCCAGGCGCTGAATAGTCCGGCGACCCCGGGTCCTCGGCGTCTGCCAGGAATACAAAGCGGTCGCTACCTGGGGCTTGAGGCCGCATCAGGTAGACGAAACGAAACTCCGGGTTGGCCGACCGGACGGCAATCAGGCGGGAGCGAACGGCTTCGTGGACGGGCGTACCGGCGTCGCTGGCATCGCCGCGCAAGGCCGCGATTTCTCCGGCGTCGAGCAGCGCCGCCGCGGTGCTGACGACGGCAACGCCGTGGCGGTGTTCCAGGGATTCACCGAAGCTTGAAAGCTGGCCGACGAACCAGAAGGCAGCCAAGACCGCCGCCGCCAACAGCATGGCGCCCAGCCAAAGCGGGCTCCGGGTTGCTTCCGGTACCTTTGGAAGAGCGGGTTCGGGGCCTGCCATGGGGGCAGTTTACAGGCCAAACCTTCCCTGGGCACCGGACTGGCGGGAGAGTTCGGAGCTAGCGCAAAGTTGTGATTAGGGCACGTTATCGGGGGTAGGGGAGGCCCGCTTCCGACCCGTAGCCGACATCTTCGCTTCCTCTTGCAGGCACTGGTCGACTCTCACCTCCGCGTCGGAAAGAGCTGACCAGCGATTCGGGTGTTGAGTGAGTCATTCCTCTAGGGCCGCGGCGACTAGTACCTCCTGGGCGTGCGAACTTCCGCTTGCGGCCAGAAACGGACATCGGGGCCAGGCAGAACGCCCGGCTAAGCTGCTGCGGCGCGCGCAGTAAGTTGCAGTCGGACTTGAGCCATTTGTTAGCTGTGACCTTACGCAGCTTGCCGCCGTAACCGAAACTACCGCTGCGGGTTAGTGACTCTGAGCTTTTTGCTTTATCCAATGTATCGCAATATCTAGGGGTTCTGTTTTATTAGTATTGTGCCCTAGCGATGGGAACAAGACATATTCAAAAGGCTTGCCCTGAGCTTTTAGAACATTAAGTTGCTCCATACACATTTTGACAGGAATCTGTATATCTTTTTCTCCAAAAAGCCAAAGACCAGGTACCGTTAGAGCACTCAAAGAAACTTTCGGATCTGTGGCTTTAAACTGGTATTTATCAGGATCATTTTCAGTGTGCTCACGTGCATCTTCATCAGTATGATTTTCCCAAAAATCTTCTCTGTTATTGGTGTAGAACTGAAATCTAAGTTGCTCTAGAGTGGTGATTGTAGGACTACTAAAAAGAACCATAAATTCTACCAACGGATTTTTATGTGCGGCGATTGGGATAATCCAGCCTGCTTGACTCGCGCCAACAAGACCAATAGGCAAATCTTTGTCATGCTGGTGAATAACATTTATCGCTGCACTTGCGTCTTTTGCTAGCAAAGTCAAATTATCAACACTTATATTGTTGGTTCCCACCTGAGGTCCAACATAAACGCCACCAGACTCTCCAACTCCGCGCTTGTCATACGTCAAAACTAGTAAGCCATTTTGGGCTAATAACTCTGCCAACTTTGTCATACGTGGTACGGGATCAGAACCATGTACTAACACCACTGCTGCTTGAGCATCTTTCGGGGCATATATGCTCCCTGCTAATTTAACGCCTTCGCTTTCAAAAACTATCTCTTTGACCAAGATAGAGTCTTCCGCTTGATTTGGAGCACGACTTCGATATTCGCTTTTTGTCATGCAGCCTGACGCAAAAAATAGTAAAAACAATAGACAGCTTATTGACTTCATATTTGAAGAACACCTTAGTAGTTTCATTTACGCAATAAGACCATAGAAAAGATAAGTTATCTGCTTAGACTAAAACAACCACTCCCAATACAGTAATGGATTTATAGATGTTGCGAACAACTAAGTAATAGTAATTTCCCATTGGGCAGCTAACACACTGAATTCAGCCGCGCCGAAGGCGTCGGCTTGAAGGATTGGTTAGGCCGAGTCAACTGGTCCTCCCGCGATGCTCTCTGCTTGTCGAGCCCGGTGCTCCCGGGAAGACCCAAACTGCGATCTGCGTGCATAGCAGAAAAGCAATTGGAAATGAGAGCGCCGCTACGGACCCGACTCGCTGATAGTACTCAATGTCGGTCCAAGGAAACGCGAAGAAGTTTGGAAGCATAACTACTAAGATTGAAGCCGCAGGAAATGGAAGCGGCGCGGCAAGCCAGGTCCCTGCAAGAACGAATATGCCGCGTTTGGCCGCACGTGAGATGGGGGCGCGCCTTAAGGCGATTCGGGCTAGGACCGCGCATAGAAATATGGTTACCAAAAAGACGACCGTCCACCAAACCACCGTGGTCACGGCATTGACGATGGTGGTCACCCAATAAGTGCGAGGATTGGAGGCGGGTGGCGGGGTCACCATCGCCACGGGTTCTCCAAGTGTTCGGCCCAGTTCGTCTTGCAGCAGTGACACGAACGCGTTTCCTTCGGCACTGAACCCACCCGGCCTGCCTTCGTAGATGCTCAGCTCGAAGTAGGGGCCAGGAGGGGGATCATATGGAAGCGCACTAGTTCTCATGCCAGGCACGGTGAAATCAATTACTTCCACACGAAGATCTCTAGCTCTATGCAGATATGTGTAGCGATTCTGAAGCTCGAAAAGGAGACGGTCATCGGAACCACGAGTCCTTCTCAAGAGACTGATCATCTGTTCATCAGTCCCAAGATCTTCAAAGCCCTGCTCGCGAAGTAGTGGACTCAAAGCGTCTAACACGGCCTCGCGCGAGGTTAGCTCGCTCCCCGAAACCGTCAAGCGTGCGGGCTCAAGGTGATACGAAACGCCGCAAGCCGCTAGCACGAACATCAAAACCAGTAGAAGGCATGGCTTGAGCATGGCGATGTGGCGCCTAACTCCCTGATGTGCGGACGCTGCGGTCAAGCTATACATGGGATCGCTCCACGGGCTGGCAGCTCGCTACCCGATGACTCTGAGGGAGTTTGGACCGACCTTGTCCGACAAACAATCCGGAGCAAACCCGGACACCATCGCTCTGGGGCGTCCGGACTCGGGGTGATCCTAGAAGCATTTGACGAGAGTACGGATGTCCGCTTCGGGACCGTGGACGCCCGCACTTGCTCGATCCGGGCCTCGGCGAGCATGAGCTCGAGCTTGCCCTTGATTCGCAGTAGGGTCACGGCGGTCACCCGGTCCAGGTTTCGCAGCATCGGGTTCATGCGTTCATCCCCGAAGCCACGCCGGATTGCGCATGCTCCACGCCACTGACGTTCCTCGTGTTCTTCACCCCGTGATTACTGGACGGGGTTCGACGGCAACGAGCAGGCACGATCGACACCCCCGCTGGCGGGGGGGTAACAGTTGGGCGGGAAGGTTGCGGCGGTTCTAACACCCCCGTGGGCGGGGGGTATTGAGCTGGGTCGGGACGATTCACCGGGCCAGCAGCAGCGCCACTCGACACTATCTCGGAACGGGTAGGCTCGCAAGCCGCCCGGGCCCGCGCCCTGGCCCTGAATTCGTCGGCCATCCGGCACGTCAACGACCACCAGGTCATGTGGCCGGGTCGGAACGCGTGGCCCTCAGGCGTCCACAGGGTATTGCCGACCACGCGGAAGCCTCGCCACGCCGGGTCGGTCAGTTCGTGGCCCCGAAGCACGCGCATGAGCTTGTAGGCGGCGTACGGGATGCGGACGCGGTCCGACTCCCAATTCTGTAACGTGCGTTCGGTGACCCGAAGAAGTTTCGCCGCAGCCGGCACGGACAGGCAGCAGGTCGAACGAGCCTCACGGAAGCGGGAAGCAGTCACGGCGCGGGTTCTGGGGCCTTTGGCGGCGTAGCCGGCTCGGGAGAGCCTACCTCGTTTACTGCGCATAATGTATATTATGTCAAGTCTGATACTAGGGGCTTTAGCCGGCCTGCGTCTATCCTGAGCGTCCCTGCCTTCCTGCCCGCCTCCGGGGTGCCATGCCTTCCGACGCGTTGCCCCCTAGCCTGAGCGACCACCGGGTCAGGCTGTCCCAGGACGCCATCGCTGCCGTGCGCAGTGTCAGCCAGGGTCGCGTGCACTGGGAGCCGGTGCGCTCACTCTGGTTTTCGGGCATGGCGCTGGGGGCCGTGGTTGGCGGCGCATTGACCTTCAGCTGGTCTGCTTTCGTGCTGTTCGTGGCCAGCACCGCCACGGTTTTGCTGCTGGGCCACTCGCTGGGCATGCACCGCAAGCTGGTGCACGACAGCTTCGACTGCCCGCGCTGGCTGGAGTACCTGCTGGTCTGGTTCGGCACGCAAGTCGGGCTGGCTGGTCCGTTGTCCATGGTCCGTACCCACGACCTGCGCGACTTCGCCCAGCGCCTGCCTGACTGCCACGAC
This sequence comes from Arenimonas soli, assembly GCF_014643775.1. Classification (GTDB taxonomy): domain Bacteria; phylum Pseudomonadota; class Gammaproteobacteria; order Xanthomonadales; family Xanthomonadaceae; genus Arenimonas; species Arenimonas soli. The sequence goes on along the minus strand of NZ_BMKC01000001.1, from coordinate 1,183,840 downwards.
TTCCTGGCCCACCGCCGTTCGTTCCTGGTGGATGCCTGGTGGCAGCTGCATTGCGAACTTCGCCTTGAAGACCCGCCGCGGATCGAAATCGAAGCTCGAATCAGCGACGACGCATTCCTTCGTTTCCTGGAACGCACCTGGATGTGGCAACACGTGGTCGTGGCGCTGCTGCTCTTCGCGGTCGGCGGCTGGGGTTTCGTGTTCTGGGGCGTGTGCGCCCGGGTCACGGCCGGGGTCTTCGGGCACTGGCTGGTGGGCTATTTCGCGCACAACCATGGCCGGATGCACCACGAAGTCGTCGGCGCCGCGGTCCAGGGACACAACGTGCCACTGGCCTCGCTGCTGACCATGGGTGAGTGCTGGCACAACAACCACCACGCGTTTCCCGGTTCTTCGCGGCTGGGCCTGTATCCCGGCGAATGGGACCCGGGCTGGTGGGCCCTTTGCGGCCTGCGACGGCTCGGTCTCGTTTCGCAGCTGCGGCTTCCCGCCGACCTTTTGCCGCGACCGGAACTTCGCCGGTTGCCGGCAGGCGGCCACCCCTATCCTTCCAAGGTCCTGTTCACTGAATGAACTCCCCCAAGTACGACGAAATCTTCCCGCCGTCGCCCACGGCCAGGTCCATGCCCTACTCGTTCTGGTGGCCGCTGGTTTGCGGTGCCCTCGCCGGGTTGCTTATCCGCCTGGTCTACATGGGCGATCCGGGCGGGCGCTACTCGGCGATGATGGCGTCCTTTATCTATCTCTCGCCCTTCGTGGTGGGCATGGTCACCGTCTACGTGGCCGAGCGCAGCCATCGGCGAAGCTGGGGCTACTACGCCTGGGCGTCGGTCTTTGCCAATGTCATGTATGTGCTTGGCAGCCTGGTCACGCTGTTCGAAGGCATCATCTGCGCCATCGTCATCTTCCCGCTGTTCTCGCTGTTTGGCGCTTTGGGCGGACTCTTGATGGGCCTGGTGTGTCGCCTGACCAACTGGCCCAGGGGCACGGTATACAGCGTGGCCGCCCTGCCCCTGGTGCTGGGTGCCTTCGTGGGCACGCCGGCACCGAACAACGATCCACTGCTGAGCGTGCAGCGCGAAGTGCTGGTCCAGGCTCCGGCGGAACAGGTTTGGCGACACCTCATGGATGCCGACGCCATCGCCCCGGCTGAAGTCGAAGATGCGTGGATGTACCGCATTGGCGTGCCGATGCCGCTGGCCGGGGTCACTGAAGAAACGCCCGAGGGCCTGGTGCGCGACGTGCGCATGGGCAAGGGCATCCATTTCACCCAGGTGGCCCGGGACTGGGAGCCGGGTCGTCGCGTGCAGTGGCAGTACCGCTTTGCGCCCGATTCCGTGCCGCCGGGTGCCCTCGATGACCACGTGCGCATCGGCGGCCACTATTTCGACCTCGTGGGCACGACCTACACGCTGACCCCCCGGGGCGGGCAGACCCTGCTCGAGATCGACATGCAGTACCGCGTCAGCACGTCCTTCGACTGGTACGCGCAGCCTATCGCCCGCTGGCTGATCGGGGATTTCAGCGAAGTGATCCTGGACTTCTATCGCCAGCGCAGCGAACAGGCGGGCGATGCGGGGCCGGCTTGACCTTGCCCCGGGGGCAAGGCTCACGCTTGCTCCACCTGTCCGGTGTAAACTCGCGCCCATGCCCCTGTTCCGCGTCCTGAGCCGTCTGTTGCTCGCCCTGGCCCTCGTGGCCGGCGGCGTGGCGCCCGGATTTGCCCAGGACATGCATCCGGAACCCCAGACGGCGATGCAGGCGCCCTGCCATGGCATGGACGGCGAACTGCTCGATGCGGCCCCTGAAGTTGCCGGCCACGGCGACTGCTGCGACGAAGGCGAGTGCCGCTGCGACTGCCTGCAGCACACCACGGCCAGCGTGATGGTCTTGCGCCAGCTGGCACCCCTGGTATCCGGTTCCCGGCTCGCACCGCTGGCCACGGCCAGCCACGCGCCGGCACGGACACTGCCAGCTACCCGACCTCCGATCGCCTGAGGCCCCTGGCGGGCACCCGTCCGCCGCGCCTGCTGCCGCCCGGCTGATACCGGGCAAGGTCCCTTCCCGGGACGTTTTCGGAGATTTCCATGATCACCCTGCCTTCCCGCGCCCTGCTGGCGCTGGTCCTGACATCCGCGCTTGCCGGCTGCGCCTCGCTGTCGCCGCAGCCGCGCAACGCGGACATCACCGAATTGCTTGCCGAACGCGGCGGCCCCGCCGTTGATTGGTCGGCCGTGGCCGGCACCGACGAAGAGGCCGAAAGCCTCGAGCGTTGGCTCTCCGAGCCCATGACCCTCGACGCCGCCACCCGCGTGGCGATGCTGCGCAGCCCGCGCCTGCGCGAACACTACGCCCGGCTGGGCCTGGCCCGCGCCGAGGTGCTGGAAGCGGTGGAGATCGAGAACCCGCGCCTGTCCTTCCAGCGCATGTCGATCGACGGCGGCGGCCACAACCGCACGACCGGCCTGTCGATGCCGCTGCTGGACCTGCTGCTGCTGCCTGCCAAGGCGCGACTGGCCGCCACCGATTACGACCGCGCGCGCTACGACGTGGCCGGCGCGGTGCTCGACACCGTCGCCGACGTCGAAGCGGCCTGGTACGCCTACGTCACCGCCCGCCAGGTCGCGGGCATGCGCGAGGCGGTCAGCGAAGCGGCCGAAGCCAGCGCCGAACTGGCCGGGCGTTTCCACGCCGCCGGCAACATCAGCGCCCTGCAACTGGCGCAGGAACAGGCCGCCGCCAGCCAGGCCTACATCGAAGCCCTGCAGGCACGCGCCGACGCGGGTCGCCACCGCCTCGCGCTGCACACCCTGCTGGGCCTGCGCGGCGAAGAAACAAACTGGGAAGCCAGCGATTCGCTGCCGCTGCCGGTTCCGGCGGAAGATGACCCGGAGCAGCTCGCCCGACTGGCCGGCGACGGCAACCTCGGCGTCCTGGCCGCACGCGCCGAGGCCGAGGTGCTGGCCGATGCGCTGGGGCTGACCCGCAAGCTGCGCTGGTTCGGCGGCAGCGAAATCGGCTACGAGCGTGAACGTGAAGCCGACGGCGCCCGCCTGCAGGGCCCGGAAATTTCGCTGGAGCTGCCGATCTTCAACCAGGGCCAGGCCAAGCTGGCCCGTGCCGAAGCCCGGCTGATGGAAGCGCTGGCGCGCGTGCAGCAGGCCGAGCTGGCGGCCGACAACGGCGTGCGCATGGGTGCGCAGACCGTGGCCGCGCTTCGCGACGTGGTGGACATCCACCGCCAGGCGCTGGTTCCCCAGCGCGAGGCCATCGTGGCGCGCCAGCAGGAGCGCCAGAACTTCATGCTGATCGGCGTGTTCGAGCTTATCCAGGCCAAGGTCGCCGAATACGATGCCTACCAGGCCTACCTGGAAGCCGTGCGCGACTACTGGCTGGCCCGCGTCGAGCTGGCCCGCCTGGTCGGCCGGCGCCTGCCCAGCGACGCCGGCATCGAGGCCCGCACGCCGTCGCTGGAAGAAATCCTCGGCCCGGGGGAAGCGCCGGCCATGGACCACTCGGCGCATGGAGGCATGGATCACTCTACGCACGAGGACGCCAAGCCCGCCGACGCGGAAGAAATGGACCACTCGATGCACGAAGGCATGGACCATTCGATGCACAAGGCCGCCAAGCCCGCCGAAGCGGAAGAAGCGGATCATTCGATGCACGAAGGCATGGACCACTCCGGTCACGACATGCCGGCGGACCCGGAGCCCGCCGACGTGCCCGAAAAGTCCGACGACGAAGCGCCATCCGATCAACACGACCACCACCACGGAGCCATTCCATGAGCCTGTCCCGACGCAAGCTGCTGATCGGCGCCGGTGCCGGCCTGGCCGGTGCCGCCGCCCTGCCCGCCCTCGCCCAGACCGCGCCGGCCGCGCGCACGGCGACCGAAAGCGCGCCGCCGGCGCGTCGGGCCCACGGCAAGGTGCGCACCCTCAATGGCTGGTCCCTGCCCCACCGCATGAACGGCGGCGTGAAGGAATTCCACCTGGTCGCCGAAGAGTTCGAACACGAGTTCGCGCCGGGCTCCAAGGCCGTGGTCTGGGGTTACAACGGCTCCACGCCCGGTCCGACCATCGAAGCGGTGCAAGGCGACCGCGTGCGCATCTACGTCACCAACCGCCTCAAGGAAGCCACCACCATCCACTGGCACGGCCTGATCCTGCCCAGCGGCATGGACGGCGTCGGTGGCCTGTCGCAGCCGCAGATCCAGCCCGGCGAGACCTTCGCCTACGAGTTCGACCTGGTCCAGCACGGCACCCACATGTACCACCCGCACGCCGACGAAATGGTGCAGCTGGCGATGGGCATGATGGGCCTGCTGATCATCCATCCGCGCGGCGGGGACCATGTCGATCGCGACTACGCGTTGCTGCTGCACAACTTCGCCCTGCACCCGGGCACCTACCGCCCGGACCCGTCGGTGATGCAGGACTTCGACCTGTGGACCTTCAATTCCAAGGTCTTCCCGGCGATCGAACCCATGGTGGCGCGCACCGGTGAACGCGTGCGCATCCGCGTGGGCAACCTGAGCATGTGGAACCACCCGATCCACTTGCACGGCGTGCAGTTCGAGGTGACCGGCAGCGACGGCGGCCGCTGGCCGAAGGCGCAGTGGCGCCGGGAAGTGACCGAAATCATCGGCGTCGGCCAGATGCGCGACATCGAATTCACCGCCGTGCCCGGTGACTGGGCCTTCCACTGCCACATGTCCCACCACACCATGGGGCCCATGGGCCACGAAATCCCCAACACCCAGGGCGTGGACCAGTCCGGCGTCGAGCAAAAGATCCGCAAGATGCTCCCGGGTTACATGGCCATGGGCCAGCACGGTATGTCCGAACACCAGGAACACACCGACAGCGGCCACATGAAGGGCCCCGAGAACACGCTGGCGATGATGGCCGGCAAGGGCCCGTTCGGGAACATCGAAATGGGCGGCATGTTCACCGTGGTCAAGGTGCGCGACGACATCGCGCCCGGCGATTTCAGCGACCCGGGCTGGTACGCCAACCCGCCCGGCACGGTCGCCCGCCGCGTCAGCAACGATCCCTCGTTCGGCGCCCCCGTGCGCCGCAAGAACACCTGAGAAGGAGAAACACCCATGAAGATTTTCGCCACTACCCTCGCCTTGGTCGCGCTGCTTTTCGCCGCGCCGCTGGCCGCGCAAACGGCCGCCAAGACGCCCGCCAACGCCAGCCCGGTGGACAACAGCCTGCCCCTGGTCACCGTGCACAAGAGCCCCTACTGCGGCTGCTGCAAGCTGTGGGTGGACCACATGCGTGCTGAAGGGTTCGAAGTGAAGGTCGTCGAGGCCGAGGACCTGGGTCCGGTGAAGCAGCGCGTCGGGATTCCGCCGGCCAAGGGCTCCTGCCATACCGCCGAAGTGGACGGGTACTTCGTCGAGGGCCATGTGCCGGCCGACGACGTCAAGCGCCTGCTGCGTGAGCGTCCCGAGGCCCGCGGGCTGACCGTGCCGGGTATGCCGGCTGGTTCGCCCGGCATGGAAATGCCGGACGGACGCGTGCAGCCTTACACCGTCGAGCTGATCACGCCCGACGGCAAAGCCAAGGCGTTCTCCAGCCACGGCGGCTGAGACGCGGGCTTGGCGGTCCAGGAACTCAGCACCCGTCCCCGGTTCCGTCGCCCAGGAACTACACGCCCCGGCAGCCCGGCAGGCGGCCGAGCATCGGCAGCGATTGCGTCGCGGCGATGGTGGCGTCAGCCGGCGGTGTCCGCGGCCAGGTGCGGCATGCGCCCGTCGCCGTAGCTGCGCACGACTTCGGAGATGACGATCTGGTAGCCCGCATACCAGCGCGCGTACTGGCGCTTGGCCTGAAGGTGGGCGGGATCGGTTGCGAAGGCCTGGAGCGAGTCGAGGTCGCGCCAATAGTAAGTTGCGCATCGACGTGCGCCGTCGCCGCTCTGCCAGGACTCGGCACCGACGAAACCCGGGTTGGCGCGCGCGACAGCGTCGATCTGTGCGTTGAGCTGGTGGAACTGGTCGTCGTACTGGGCGGGTAGCCAATGGAACGCTGCGATGTACATGGTCGTCTCGGTTGGGCGCCGGCTGCGCGCAGGATAAACCTGGCGCAGCGCAGCGCGAAGGGATCAGACGTGGCAGGTGCCGCAGCAGTGGTCGACGATTGCCTGACCCGGATCGGCCAGGCCGTCGGCAGGAACCGCACTGTAGCCGTGTGGGGCGAGGGTCGCGGCTACCGCGGCGGCGTCCAGGCCGCCGTCGAAGTCGACGGTGCCGGCCGCCAGGTTGACCGTCACCCGGGCATCCGGGTCCACGGCCAGCAGGGCCTGCGTGATGGTGATGACGCAGCGGCCGCAAGTGAGTGGGCTGACATTGAATTTCATGGCGTTCTCCAGTGTTTGTGGGAGCCGGCCGGGGGCCGGTACGGCCGCATCGTCCGGATTGCCCCGGGGGCAAGGTCAAGGTGCCTGTCGAGCCACTGGACAAGTCGGTTGACCTTGCCATGATGGGAAGCCCCAGCCTGCATCCACCCCTTGCAGGAGCCCTGCCATGAACACGATGTTGCCCAGCCCCCCCATCGACGCCGCGTCGCACTTCCGGTTTGGCGTGACCGGCATAACCTGTGCCTCATGCGTGGGCCGGGTTGAAAAGGCCCTGGCCCAGGTGCCGGGCGTACAGTCCGCCAGCGTCAATCTCGCCACGGAGACAGCCACCGTCGCCACCGACGGCAGCACCCCGGCCGCCGCCCTTGCCACCGCCGTGGAAAAGGCGGGCTACGGCGTGGCCATCGAGGAGATTTCCATGGCGATCCTCGGCATGACCTGCGCGTCGTGCGTGGGTCGGGTCGAGAAGGCCCTGGCGCGGGTGCCGGGCGTGCAATCGGCCAGCGTGAACCTCGCCACGGAAACCGCGCGCATCCAGGTCCTGCCCGGGACCTCCCGTGAATCGCTGGTGGACGCCATCGCCGGCGCCGGCTACTCCATCGCGGCCGACGATCCCCAGGCGGCCAGCAGCGTACCCGACGATGCCGCGGCGCCGGCGACGCCGCAGGCGCAGGCGGCCGACCGCGAACGCCGGCACCTGATCATCGCCGCCCTGCTCTCCCTGCCACTGGCGCTGCCCATGGTTGGCATGGCCTTCGACGCGCACTGGGCGCTGCCGGGCTGGTGGCAGCTGGCGCTGGCGACGCCGGTGCAGTTCTGGTTGGGTGCGCGCTTCTACAAGGCGGCCTGGAAAGCCCTCAAGGCCCGCACCGGCAACATGGACCTGCTGGTCGCGCTGGGCACCAGCGCCGGCTACGGCCTGTCGGTTTACCACCTGATCTTCACCCAGCCGCACCACGGCGAACCACCGCTGTATTTCGAGGCCTCGGCGGTGATCATCACGCTGATCCTGATGGGCAAGTGGCTCGAGGCCCGCGCCAAGCGCCAGACCACCGAAGCGATCCGGGCGCTGCAGGCGCTGCGGCCGACGACCGCTCGCGTGCGCCAGCCGGACGGGCGCGAAACGCAAATGCCCGTGTCGCAGGTGCGCGTCGGCGATGCCGTCGTCGTGCTGCCGGGTGAACGTTTCCCCGTGGACGGCGAAGTGCTCGAAGGCCGCAGCCACGCCGACGAATCCCTGATCAGCGGCGAATCGCTGCCGGTCCCGAAGGAATTCGGTGACCGGATCACCGGTGGCGCCGTCAATGGCGAAGGTCGCCTGCTCGTGCGCACGACCGCGGTCGGCGCCGAATCGGCGCTGGCGCGCATCATCCGCCTGGTCGAAGACGCCCAGGCCAAGAAGGCGCCGATCCAGCGCATCGTCGATCGCGTCAGCGCGGTGTTCGTGCCGGTGGTGGTGCTGATCGCGCTGGCCACGCTGCTGGGCTGGGGCCTGGCCACCGGCGACTGGACCAACGCCGTGCTCAACGCCGTCGCCGTGCTGGTCATCGCCTGCCCCTGTGCGCTGGGCCTGGCCACGCCGACGGCGATCATGGCCGGCACCGGCGTCGCGGCCAAGGCCGGCATCCTGATCAAGGACGCCGAGGCGCTGGAAACCACCCGCGGCCTGCGCACGATCGCCTTCGACAAGACCGGAACGCTCACCCTGGGTGCGCCGAAGCTGGCGGCGCTGCAGGCCGTGGACGGCGACGACAGCCGCCTGCTGTCGCTGGCCGCCGCCCTGCAGCAGGGAAGCGAACATCCCCTGGCCCGCGCCGTGCTGGAAGCGGCATCGGCCCGCGGTGATCTGCCGGCACCGGCGGTGGATACAGCGGTGCTGCAGGGTCGCGGCATCGAAGGCGCGGTGGCCGGCGAACACGTCGTGCTGGGCAGCGCACGGCTGATGCAGGAGCTGGGCGTCGAACCCGGCGTGTTGGCGCAAGTCGGCGACGAACAGGCCAGCCAGGGGCACTCGGTGTCATGGCTGGCCGCCGGCACCAGGCAGTCATTGCGCCTGGTCGGCCTGCTGGCCTTCGGTGACCCGCCGCGCCCGGAAGCCGCCGAGGCGATTTCCCTGCTCAAGGAACAGGGCATCCGCTCGGTCATGGTGTCCGGCGACAACGCCGGCGCCGCCCGCGCCGTCGCCGCGGCGCTGGGCATGGATCCGTCCGACGTGCGCGCCGACGTGCTGCCCGCCGACAAGGCCGACGTGGTGCGCGAGCTTTCCGCCGACGGCCCCGTGGGCATGGTCGGCGACGGCGTCAATGACGCCCCGGCGCTGGCCGCGGCGGCCGTGGGCTTCGCCATGGGCGGCGGCACCGATGTCGCCATGCACGCCGCCGGCATCACCCTGATGCGCGGCGACCCGCGCCTGGTTGCCGACGCCATCGACGTGTCCCGCCGCACCACCCGCAAGATCCACCAGAACCTGTTCTGGGCCTTCATCTACAACGTCGTCGGCATCCCGCTGGCCGCGGCTGGCCTGCTCGATCCCGTCGTCGCTGGCGCCGCCATGGCACTGTCGAGCGTCAGCGTCGTGTCCAACACCCTGCTGCTGCGGCGCTGGTCGCCGCATGCGCACCACTGATCCCGGGAGACGACCATGTCACGTCACGTCATTCGTCCTGAACTTTCCGAGGCCAAGGGCCAGGGCCTGCACAACATCGGCGAGGCCTCGGCCCTGACCGGCGTGTCGGCGAAGATGATCCGGCACTACGAATCCACCGGTCTTATCCCGCCGGCCAGCCGCACGTTCGCCAATTACCGGCTGTACAACGACGCCGACCTGCATCGCCTGCGTTTCATCAAGCGCGCACGCACGCTGGGGTTTTCCATGAAGCAGATCGAGCAGCTGCTCGGCCTGTGGTCCAACCCGGGGCGCAGCAGCGCGGAGGTCAAGCAGCTGGCGCTGGTGCACGCACGGGACCTGTCCCAGCGGATCGCCGAGATGCAGGCGATGCAGCGCACGCTCGAAAGACTGGCGCAACATTGCCACGGCGACGATCGCCCCGACTGCCCTATTCTCGACGACCTGGCGGCCGGGGAAATGTAGGGGCCTGTCGCCGGGGCGGGGTCAGGCTGGCAGGTTCTCGTAGCGCCAGGCACCGGGCGCGGGAAGCGCCTGGGCGGCCTGCACGCTGATCCGGGCGCCGGGCCAGGCGGCCAGCGCCAGCACGCCTTGCCCCGGCAGGTCCCACAGCCAGGCTTCGGCGGAGGCGGGGTCGGCTTCGCGCGCCTGCATGCGCCGGGCGCGTGATGGCTGCAGGCCTTCCCCGCTTCGTTTGCCGAAGGCTTCCTTCAGGCTCCAGGTGGACAGGAACTGCCGGACCCGCTGGTCGGCCGGAGCGTTTTCGAGGCCAAGACACTCTTCCGGCGAAAACGTGAAGCCGGCCAGTGCCGCCAGGTCGCGCGGGCGGCCGGGGTATTCCAGGTCCAGGCCCACCGGCTGGTTCGCCACGGCGACAGCGACGAAGCCGCCGCTGTGGCTTATCGACGCCGACAGGCGAAGCTTGCGATGGCGGAGCGACGGCTGGCCCCGTTCGTCGTTCTGCAATTGCCAGTCGGCGGCCGCGCCGCCCCGGCAGCGTGCGGCCAGGTCGCGCACCAGCCAGTGCCCGGCCAGGAACTGGCGCCGCCGCAGCGGCGCCGTGATCTTGTCCAGTCGCTCGCGCTCGTCGGCGACCAGCCAGTCGAGGCCAACCGTGGCCAGCGACTCGATCGCTTCCAGCGCGGCCAGTTCGACGTGGCAGTCGGCCATTGCGCGGAATCAGCGCGAAACCGTGGCGTAGGTGCCCTTGAGGGCCACGCCGGCCATGATCGCCCCGGCCGCGCATTCGTACTGCGTGGGGCTGGAGAATTCCTGCTTCTTGTAGTTGCTGGTGATGTCCACCACCGCGTTGGCACCCTGCGAACGCGCCTGGTCCTGCATCGCCACCAGCACGCTCATCAGCACCCAGCGGCAGGCTTCTTGGTCGCTCTTGTTGAGCGCATTGGTCTTGCGGTTGGAGTTGGCCGCGCCGTGCCGCTTGCTGATGGCCGGGGTGGCCGCGCCAGCCAGGTGGAAACTGACCGATCCATCGAGCGTGCCGTCGGCCAGCCCCGACTTCACGGCTTCGGCGAAGTCCAGGTGCAGGCGCGAATCCCGCGCCTCGGCGGTCGTGGTGGCCAGGGCGGCGAGCAGGAACATCGGGGCGAGCAGCTTCATCAGGCGGGGTCTCCTGTGGTTGGTCAGTCGTGCCAGCGGCGCAGCACCAGCGAGGTGTTGATGCCGCCGAAGGCGAAGTTGTTGCTCATCGCGTAGTCGGTTTCCAGCAGGCGGCCGTTGCCGGTGATGTAGTCGAGCCGGCCGCAGCGCGGGTCGACGTTGCGAAGATTCAGGGTCGGGTGGAACCAGCCCTCGCGCATCATCTCGAGCGTGACCCAGGCCTCGAGCGCGCCGCAGGCACCGAGGGTGTGGCCGGTGTAGCTCTTGAGTGAACTGATCGGCATGCGCTCGCCGAATACGTCGTTGGTGGCGGTGGTTTCGGCGATGTCGCCGTGGCCGGTGGCGGTGCCGTGGGCGTTGACGTAGCCGATGGCGTCCGGTGCCAGCCCGGCATCGTCCAGGGCCAAACGCATCGCTTCGGCCATGGTTGCGGCGTTGGGCTGGGTGACGTGCTGGCCGTCGCTGTTGGTGCCGAAGCCGACGATCTCGGCGTGGATGCGGGCGCCGCGGGCCCGGGCGTGTTCCAGGTCTTCCAGCACCAGGGTGCAGGCGCCCTCGCCCACCACCAGGCCGTCGCGGTCGGCGTCGAAGGGGCGCGGCGTCAGCTCCGGGGTGTCGTTGGCGTTGCTGGTGGCGAACAGCGTGTCGAAGACGGTGGCGGCGGTGACGTCCAGTTCTTCGGAGCCGCCGGCCAGCATGGCCACCTGCCTGCCGGCGCGAATGGCTTCGTAGGCGTAGCCGATGCCCTGGCTGCCCGAGGTGCAGGCGCTGGACGTGGTGACGATGCGGCCGGTGATGCCGAAGAACACTCCCATGTTCACCGGCGCGGTGTGGCTCATCATCTTGATGTAGGTGGTGGCGTTGATGTACTGCGTGTTGAGCTCGGCCAGCATGCGGCCGAAGTCGCTCATCGACGACGGCGTGCCGGCGGAGCTGCCGTAGGAGATGCCGACCTTGCCCGACTGCAGCAGCGGGTCGCCCAGCAGGCCGGCATCGGCCAGCGCCCGTTCGCTCGCCAGCGTCGCCAGCAGCGCCACCCGCCCCATGCTGCGCGTGGTCTTGCGGTTGTAGTGCGCGGGCAGCTCGAAGTCGGCGGCCGGCACGCCCAGGCGGGTGTTGAGGCCACGGTACTTGCCCCAGTCGTCGAAGCGCTGCACGGCGTTGCGGCCCGACTTCAGGTGCGCCAGCACCGACGGCCAGTCGTGGCCCAGCGGGCTGATCGCGCCGCGGCCGGTCACGACCACGCGGTGGTCCATGGTGTGCCGGCTCACAGCATGCCCCCGTTCACCGATATCACCTGGCGGGTCACGTAGGACGCGTCGTCGGACATCAGGAAGGACACCACGGCGGCGACCTCGTCGACCGTGCCCACGCGCCGCAGCGGCACCATCTTCAGGGCTTCCTCGCGGATGCTTTCGTCCAGCATTTCCGTGTCGACCAGGCCCGGGGCCACGCAGTTGACGGTGATCTCGCGCTTGGCCAGTTCCAGCGCCAGCGCCTTGCTGGCGCCGATGATGCCGGCCTTGGCGGCGCTGTAGTTGGTCTGGCCGCGATTGCCGGCCAGGCCCGACACCGACGACAGGGTGACGATGCGCCCCGGTTTGCGACGCCGCACCATCGGCATCACCACCGGCTGGAGCACGTTGTAGAACGCGTCGAGGTTGGTGTGCACCACCGCGTCCCAGTCTTCGCCGGGCATGGCCGGGAAGGCGCTGTCGCGGGCGATGCCGGCGTTGCAGACGACGCCGTGGTAGGCGCCGTGGGTTTCGATGTCGGCGGCCAGCGCTTCGGCGCAGGCGGCGCGGTCGGCGACGTCGAAACACAGCACGCGGGCCTCGCGGCCGAGTTCGCGCGCCAGCGCCGCGACCTCCTCGGCCTGGCCGCGCTGGCTGCGGCAGTGCACGACCAGGTCGAAGCCGTCGCGGGCCAGGCGCAGGGCGATGCCGCGGCCGATGCCGCGGCTGGCGCCGGTGATCAGGACGGTACGGGCGTTCATTCGGTTGTTCTTCCCAGGTAGGCGTCGGGGTCGGGCGGCTCGAAGACCGAGACGTTGGCGACGGCGATTTCATCGTCGCCGTCGAGGATGCGGCAGGCGAACATGCCCAGGCCGTTGTCGCCCATCAGTTCGCGGCGCGCCTCGATGCGCAGGCGGGTGCCGACGGCCAGCTCCGGACGCCGGCTTTCGTATCGGCGCGTGCCCAGCAGGAAACCCGGGCTGACGGGCCTGCCTTTCGCCAGCGCCTGGCCGCCGGCCCAGGCCGCGATGCACTGGGCCATGTATTCGATGCCGACCCAGGCCGGCACGCCGGCACCGTCGAGGAAGGGATGGTCGTCGCGCACCACGGCCTCGGCCACGGCACTTTCGCCGTCGCAGGCGACGATGCGTTCAAGCCAGAGCATGCCGCCGCGATGCGGCACCAGGCGTTCCACGGCGGCGCGCACGGCCTCGTTCATGCCGCCTCCAGCACCAGCGCGGCGTTGGATCCGCCGAAGGCGAAGGACTGGCTGAGCACCCGGCGCGGTGCATGCAGCGCGCGCGTGCCGGGCGCCACCAGGTGGATCGCCGGGAATTCAGGGTCGACGGCGCCGTCCCACCAGTGCGGCGGCAGGTGGCGCCCCGGGTTGCGGGCCAGGGTGATCCAGGCGATGGCCGCTTCGATGGCACCGGCGGCGCCCAGGGTGTGGCCGGTCAGCGCCTTGGTTGAACTGCAGGGCGTGCCGGCGCCGAACACCCGCGCCATCACCCGGGCTTCCATCGCGTCGTTCTGCGGCGTGGCGGTGCCGTGCAGGTTCACGTAGTGAATGTCGCCCGGTTCCAGGCCGGCGCGCTGCAGGGCGGCGCGGATCGCGCGCTCGGGCCCCTGCCCCTCCGGCTCCGGCGCCGACATGTGGTGGGCATCGGAGCTTTCGCCCCAGCCCGACAGGCGCACCGGACCTTCGTCGCGGCTCACCACGAACAGCGCCGCGCCCTCGCCGATGTTGATTCCGCAGCGATTTCGGGAGAACGGCAGGCAGCGCGCCGCCGACACCGAACCGAGCGCGCTGAACCCCGCCACCGTGAATTCGCACAGCGAATCGGCGCCACCTGCGACCACGGCATCGGCAAGCCCGGCATTGATCAGGCGCGCGGCCGAGGCCAGGGCCTTGGCGCTGGACGAACACGCCGTCGAAATCACGTGCGCCGGCCCGGTCAGGCCCAGCCGGCTGGCGACGAATCGCGCCGGCATGCCCATTTCCTGCTGGGTGTAGTGGAAAGAATCCGGCCAGCGGCCGTTGGCCAGGTAGGCGCGATGCGCGGCTTCGCTTTCACCCACGCCCGAGGTGCTGGTGCCCAGCACCACCGCCACGCGCGAGGCGCCGTGGCGCGCAACCAGGCGCTCGACGGCCGGGCGGATCGGCGCCAGGGCCAGCTCCAGCAAGGCGTTGTTGCGGCCGCGCAGGGGCACCTCGAGCGCGGCCAGCGAAGGCAGTTCACCCGGCACGCGGCCGATGGCCAGCGGTCGTCCCGGGCTTGCGAGGTCGCTTTCGACCAGCCCGCCGGGGGCATCCGCGGCGAACAGGTTGGCGGCCACGGTTTCAAGGTCGGCGCCCAGCGCGCAGGCCATGGCCAGTTCATTGAGGAAGACCGGCTTCATGGGTGCACCGGCACGGAGCGGATGTGCAGGCGATAGCCTTCGCGAAGGTTTTCCAGGCGTGCCGCGCTGTCGCCGGTGGGGTGAACGGTCGCGACCACGTCGCCCTGGTGGACCAGGGTGCGCACGCCCTGCCCTTCGTGCAGCTGCCAGCCCGCCGGCAACGCCTGGTTGATGGCATCGGCCGGCCAGTACACCAGCTGCAGGTCGGCGAGCACGCGCTGCGCGGACAAGGCGTCCGGCAGCTGTTCGGCGCGGTCCTGCTGCAGCGCCTTGCCGTCCCAGGCCAGCCGCAGCAGCACCTGGCCCTGCCGGTGCAGCACGATGCGCACGACATGGGCGTCGGCTTCCACCAGCGCATCGACGGTATCGCGGCGTTCGCCGTGTTCGAAAACCAGCCTCTGCTCCAGTGCCAGCGTGCCGCCCAGTGCCGCGGGCGACAGCGCCAGCGCCGGCATGGCACTGGCCGGCGCACGCGTCGCCTGGGGGGCACAGCCCGCCATCACGGCCGCCAGCAGCAGGACGATCAGGCCGCGCACAGCTGCTCCAGCACGCCCAGTCGCCGTTTGGAATCGGCGACGTAGGGGTTGGACGTGTCCCAGGCGTAACCGGCGAGTATCGAGCAGATCATTTCGCGGATCGCGGGGTTGGCGTTCTCGTGGAAGATGATCTTCTGGAAACCGCCGGCGTACCAGCTTTCGACGAAGGTCCGGAAGGTGTCCACGCCCGCGCGCAGCGGGCGGCCGTACTCGGCCTCCCAGTCGACGGTCTCGCCGCCGAACTGGCGCGCCAGGCAGGCGGCGGCCAGGCTGGCCGACTTGAAGGCGATGGTGACGCCCGAGGAGAACACCGGGTCCAGGAACTCGCCGGCATTGCCCAGCAGCGCGTAGTTGCGGCCCCAGAGCGAATCGACGTTGGCCGAATAGCCTACGATCTGCCGCGCCGGCATCGACCACTGCGCGTTGGCCAGCAGCGTGGAAAGCCCGGGATCTTCGCCGACGATGGCCTGCAGGCGTTCGGTTTCGCTGCCTTCGTACCTGGCCAGGTAGGACTGCTCAGCCACCACGCCGAGCGAACAGGTGCCGTTCGAAAACGGGATGGTCCAGTACCAGACGTCGTGGTGACGCGGATGCACGGTGATCAGGATCTTGTTGCGGTCGAAGCCGGCGGCGCCCGGGGTGATGCCGTCGCGCACATGGGTGAAGATGGCGCCACGCACCGGGAACCGGGACGGACGTTCGAGGTCGAGCAGGCGCGGCAGGATGCGCGCGAAACCGCTGGCGTCGAGCAGGAAGTCGGCGACCACCTCGTAGGTTTCACCTTCCGGCGAACGCACGCTGACCCGGGGTTTGTCGCCGCTGACATCGACGGCCAGCACTTCGTGTTCGAAGCGCAGTTCGGCGCCGGTGCGTTCGGCTTCGCGCGCCAGCACATGGTCGAATTCGGCGCGCTGCACCTGGTAGGTGGTGCCCCAGCCGAGGCTGGATTTTTGCCGGAAGTCGAAGGTGGTGCTGCGGCCATCGTGGGCGAAGGCGGCGCCGTTCTTGTGCTGGAAGCCGGCCTCGACCACGGCGCGCAGCATGCCGGCCTGCTCCAAGTATTCCATGGACTGGGGCAGCAGGCTTTCGCCGATGGAAAAACGCGGGAAACGCTGCTTTTCCAGCATCAGCACCTGTCGTCCCTGCTGGCGCAGCAGCGCGGCGGCGACCGAACCGGCCGGGCCGGCGCCGACGATCAGTACCTGGGTGGTTTCGGTGCGGGCAGTCATCGGGGCAGTCTCGCAGGTCGGATTCAATGGGCCAATGCGCCGGGTTCGCGGCGCATGCGGAAACAGGGGGAAAGCAGCCAGACCAGGCCGATGCCCATCAGCAGGCTCAGGCCGAAGCTGTGCAGGGCCGGGGTGGCCGACAGCGCCAGCAGGCCGAAGGCCAGCGTGGTGCTGGCCGCGCCCAGCGAAACCGCCAGCCAGCTGGCCGGGTCGTCGTCGTGTTCAAGCAGGAAGATGCCGTAGTCGATGCCAAAGCCCAGCAGGAGCAGCTGGGCCAGCACGCCGAACAGGTCCAGCGGCACGCCCAGCCAGCCCAGCAGGCCCAGGCTGGTGGCGCCGGCCAGCGCGGTCGGCAGCAGGGCCCGCCAGGCGCGGCGGCGGAAGCGCAACGCCAGGGCCAGGCCGACGGCGGCGTAGGCGGCGAACACCAGGCCGCCCATCATGCGCCGGTAGTGCGACAGCAGGTCCGAATACGCGGCGGTGCGGTCCACCCAGCGCACGTGCGGCGAATCCGCCGCCACGCCTGCCAGCGAAGCGACCGACGCCGGCGCCAGGCCTTCGAGCAGCACGATTGTGGCCCAGCGGCCGTCCTGCTCGCCCAGCCAGAGCGGACGCAGCGGCAGCGACGCCGACGCGGCCAGCCAGGTGTCCGGCTGCAGGGTCCGCGCAGGTGCCGGCGCGAGCACCAGGTTTTCTTCCAGGACGTCCGAGGCCAGCGCGAGCGCGGCGGCGTCCGCGGCCTCGCGCAGCGCCGCGTCGCCCGCCTGCCGCGCCTGCGAAGGCAGGAAATCGGACACGGCGCGCCAGCCGCTCAGCACGCCTTGTTGGCGCAGGCCGGCAAGCTGGTCGACCAGGCCTTCTTCGGCGCGCAGCAGCGCTTCGGGCGTTGGCCCCTGCACCAGGAAATACTGCGCGGGGCTGGGCAGGGACAACAGGCGCGCGGTGTCGCGCTCGCCGGCCACCAGCGCCGCCGGCGAGGCCTGCAGGCTGCGCAGGTCGTCGCGCACCTGCAGCTGCCACAGTCCAGCGAGGATGCCGGCCGCCAGCAGCACCGCCAGCGCCAGGCCGGCCAGCCCGCGCGGCCAGCGCGGCCAGCGCGCCAGGCTCGCGGCCACCGCCCGGCTGAAGGCGCTCGGTCGCGGCGACTGCCGGTCGAGGAAGGGGAACCAAAGCACGACGGTAAGGAAGGCCGCTGTGAGCCCGGCCGCGGAAAACACCGCCATCTGCCGCAGCCCGGGAAATGGCGCGATCGCCAGCGTCAGGTAGGCCAGCACGCTGGTGGCCAGCGCCAGCGAAAGGGCCGGCAGCAAGCGTCGCATCAGCGGCCGCGGCGGCGACTGGTCCTGCTGGCGGCTGGCGAAATAGTGGATGCCGTAGTCCTCGGCCACGCCGACCAGGCTGGCGCCGAACACCAGGGTCAGCAGGTGCACCTGGCCAAACCACCAGGCGGTAACGGCGACGCCGGCGGCAACACCGACCACCAGCGAAACACCCACCAGCAGGATCGGCCGCAGGCTGCGGAAGGCCAGCCAGACCAGCAGCAGCACGGCGGCCAGCGAACCCAGGCCGATGGTGGCGACTTCCCGGCTCGCCTGCGCCGCCGCGGCTTCGGCGTGCAGCGGAACCCCGGCCTGCAGGCGCTGCAGGGGCTGGCCGGCGGCGGCTTCGGCCGCGGCATGGGCGCGCTCGAGCGCCAACTGCAGATGGCGTTCGCCGTCCAGCGCGAAGGGCGAACCGATATGTTCGAAACGTTGCACGACCCAGTGCCGGTCCGCCTCTTCGATGGCCAGCAAGCCGTCGCGGGGCACCGGCCCCTGCCCTGCCCGCGCCTGCCACCAGTCGAGTTCCAGGCCGAGCGGATCGGCGGCCCAGCCCGGCGCCGATCCCGGCGCGAACAGTCGCGCCAGCGCCTGCCGGCCCAGCGTGGCCGGATCGGTGTCCGACAGCCGCTGCCGCTGCTCGCGGGTCAGCAGTCCGCGCTGGTAAGGCGCGTAGGCCGACATCGCCGCGTCCGCCGCGCCGTCGTCGGCCAGCGCGGTCAGGCGAGGGTCCTCGTGCAGGCTGGCGCTGAACGCCTCGGCGCCGCGCCGCAGCGTGGCCCAGTCCGCGTGGCCCAGCAGCACGACCAACTGGCGGGTTCCGCCCTCGGCCAGGCGGGCATTGGCCTGCGCCAGGCGGGGGTCTTCGTGCGCGCCCGGCAGCAGCGCCAGCACGTCGCTGTCGAGCCGGCCCTCGCGCCAGAATCCGGCCTGCTGCCAGGCCAGCGCGCCAACGGCGACCAGCCAGGCCAGGGCCAGCCAGGCCCAGGCGCGCGGACGACGGGCTTCAGTCAAAACGGGCCACCTCGGCCGGGCTGGGCAAGGCCGGTTCGCTCGACAGCTCGAGCAGGCTCACCCGGGTGGTGTCGCCGCCGGCTTCCTCGATCAGCACTTCGCGCACGTGGCGGTCGCCGCTGAGTTGGAAACGGGCGAACACCCGCTGCAGCGCCGGTTCGCGGGGCTTGAGTTCAAGCTGCCAGGTGCCGTCGTCGAGCAGGGATTCTTCGATGTCGAAACGTTCCGCCAGCACGTCCAGGTCGCCGGCCACCAGGGCCATCAGCAGGCTGGCGGTGGCGCTGGCCGCCGGGCCGTCGGCGGCATCGAGCAGGGTCTGCCGGCTGCCGTCGGGCAGTTCGCTGGTCAGCTTGTCGCGGGTCAGCACCGCGCTGGAGGCGAAGGGTTCGGTGGTGTCCCAGGCGATGCCGCGCTCGCGCACCAGCAGCATCCGGCCCGCCGAACGCAGCGGGTTGCGGAAACCCTCGAGGTGTTTTTCCTGTTCGAAACGCCCGCGCAGGACCTCGGGTTGTTCCATGCGGGCGCGCACGCCGGGCAGCGCTTCGTCGCCGCGCGCCGCGGCCGGCGCCTGCGCCAGGCCGGCGGCCAGGAACAGCAGGGCGAACCAGCGCCGCATCACGTCGCCTTCCCCAGTCGCTCGAGCAACGCATTGGGCGAGGCAAAGCACATCTCGCCGGTGGCCACGTCCACGGCCACCTGGATGCTGGTGGCGCGCGTGAGCACCTCGCCGGTGTCGGCATCGCGCACCTGGTAGTCGATCTTCAGGCGGTTTTCCCACTCCACCAGCGTTGCCCGCACCACCAGCGACTGCCCGTAGCGCGCCGAACGCACGTACTTGGCGCGCAGGTCGACGATGGGCCAGGCGAAGCCCGAGGCCCGCATCTGCGGATAGTCGTAGTCGAATGACTGCAGCAGCGCGCAGCGCGCCAGCTCGAAGTATTTGACGTAGTGGCCGTGCCAGACCACTTCCATCGGATCGATGTCGTGGAAGGCCGGGGTGAGCGCCACTTCGGCGCTGAACTCAGTCTTCATACAGGCTCCAGGCGCGGTCGCGGATGGCCTGGATCAACTGCCGTAGCTCGCCGTCCAGGGCACGGTCTTCAACGACCAGCGGCACGCGCCGGCCCAGGTCCACCAGCATTTCTTCCGGGGCCGCGGAAAGGCCGGTGTCGCGCTCCAGCGCACGCCGCAGCGCCACGCCCTGGCGCGCCGTCACCAGCAGCGCCGCCGTCACCTGTTCGGTGAGTTCGATGATGCGCAGGCAGTCGCGGGCGGCGATGGTGCCCATGCTCACCTTGTCCTGGTTGTGGCATTCGGTGGAGCGCGAGAACACCGAGGCCGGCATGGTCAGCTTCAGGGCCTCGGCAGTCCAGGCCGAAGCGCTGATCTGCAGCGCCTTGAGGCCATGGTTTAGCGCGGCGCGGTCGCCCGAGGCCGCCGACAGGTTGGCCGGCAGGCCGTGGTTGTAGCGTGCGTCCACCAGCAGCGCCATCTGCCGGTCCAGCAGGTCGGCCAGGTTGGCGACCGCATTTTTCATGCAGTCCATGGCGAAGGCGATGTGGCCACCGTAGAAGTGGCCGCCGTGCAGCACCATTTCCTGGGCGGCATCGATGATGGGGTTGTCGTTGGCGCTGTTGAGTTCGTTTTCGATGTTGGCGCGCAGCCAGGGCAGCGCGTCTTCGAGCACGCCGATCACGTGCGGGGCGCAACGCAGCGAATAGCGGTCCTGGATGCGCAGTTCGTTGCGCGGCGGCCGGTCGGAGGCCAGGTCCTGGCGCAGCCGCGCGGCGACCCGCTGCTGGCCCGGGTGCGGCTTGACCGCGAACAGGGCCTGGTCGAAATGGTGGGCATTGCCGTCGCTGGCCAGCACGTTGAAGGCGGTGATGCGCGTGGCCAGGCGGCCCAGGTAGTCGGCGCGCCGCCAGGCCAGGCAGGCCAGCGCGGTCATCACGGCGGTGCCGTTCATGATCGCCAGGCCTTCCTTGGGCCGCAGCTTCAGCGGCGCCAGGCCGTGTTCGGCCAGGGCTTCGGCGGCCGGACGGATGCGGCCGCGGTGGCTGACTTCGCGTTCGCCGCACAGCACGGCGGCAACGTAGGAAAGCGGAGTCAGGTCGCCGCTGGCGCCAACCGAACCTTCCGCCGGGATCAGCGGCAGGATGTCGTGCTCGAGCAGGGCCTGCAGCTGGCGCAGCAGGCCCAGGCTGACCCCCGACATGCCCTGCGACAGCGACGCCAGCCGCGCCACCAGCACGGCCCGGGTCTCTTCGGGGTCCAGGAAGCGGCCCAGGCCAACGCCGTGGTAGGTGTACAGGCGATGCGGCAGTTCGGCGACCTGGGCCGGCGGAATGACCACCGTGCACGAATCGCCGTAGCCGGTGCTGACGCCATACACGGCGCCGTCCTCGGCGATCAGGCGGTCGACGAACTCGGCCCCGCGATTGATGCGTCCCTGGAAGCCGGCGTCGTCCGACAGGCGGCAGCGGGCATCGCCGCGGGCCAGGTCGGCCACGTCCTCGATGCGCAGCGGGCTGCCGTCGATGTCGATCGGACGCGGGTCAGTCATCACGCTTGCCATGGGGGCTGGGTTCCCAAAACGGATAGAAGTTGAACCAGTCATACGGGGATTCTCGCAGCCGCGCCGCCATCCAGTCGGCAAATCGCGCCGCGTGTTCATCCAGGCCCGCCTGCCGGTCCTGCCTGGGCAGGGCCACCCGCGCGGTCATGAATTCGATGCGGGCATGGTAGCCCTCGCCTTCGTGCTGGCAGGACAGCAGCCAGACCGGGCAGCGCAGTACGGCGGCCATCAGGTAAGGGCCGGCCGGCAGCTCGGCCTCGTGGCCCAGGAAGTTCGCCCGGGCGATGCGGTCGCCGGCCACCGGCACGCGGTCGCCGGCGATGGCGATGAACTCGCCGGCCGCGACCCGGTCGGCCAGCATCATGGCGGTGGCGGGCGAAAAGTCGCCCACCTGCAGCAGGCGCACGTTGGCCTCGGGATTGATGCGGTCGAGGATCTGGTTGAAGCGCTGCGCGTTGGCGGTGTGCACCAGGATCGAGACCCGCAGGCCTTCGCGCCAGGTGGCGGCCACCTGCATCAGTTCCAGGCAGCCCATGTGCGCGGTGACGATGATGCCGCCCTGCCCTTCGCGCGACGCTGCCAGCATGGGTTGGTAGCCGGTGAAGCGGACGCGCTCGCGCGGGATGCGGCCGCCGATGGCCAGCATCTTGTCGAGCAGGGTCTCGGCGAAAAAAGTGAAGTGGCGCAGGCTGGCGCGCCAGCCTGGCCGCCGGGCGAACAGGCCCGGTTCGGCGGCATGCAGGCGCCGCAGGTACTCGAGCGAACTGCGGCGCGCCAGCGGGCTGCCCAGCCAGTAGGCCAGCACCACCGGGTACAGGCAGGCCAGGAAGGGCCAGCGACCCAGCGCACGGTGCACGCCGTAGAGCAGCCAGGTGCCGCCGACGAAGGTCGATTCACCCACCTCGGCCCAGTGATGCGAGCGCATCAGCCGCGCACCTTGCGGGCCAGCAGCCGCGGCAGGCGCCAGAGCATGCCGAAGAACAGCCGCGTGTGCATGGCGGTGATGCGCACGTTATCGCGCAGCATCCGGAAGTGCGAGACCCCGTGTTCCGGGTAGGTCACCCGCGTCGGGCAGTCGCGCACGTCCAGGCCCTGCCAGTACAGGCGCACCAGGATCTCGGTGTCGAAATCCATGCGCGTGCCGATGTGTTCGCGATCGAGCAGCGCCAGGGTCGACGCCAGCGGATACACCCGGAACCCGCACATCGAATCGCGGATCGCCAGCGACAGCGTGTTGATCCAGACCCAGACGTGGCTGGCGTAGCGGCCGTAGAGCCGCGCCCGGGGCACCGAGTCGTCGTAGATCGGGCGGCCGTTGACGACGGCGCCCGGCGCTTCCCGCGCCATCGCCAGGAAGCGTGGCACGTCGCGGGCGTCGTGCTGGCCGTCGGCGTCGATCTGCAGCGCGTGGCTGTAGCCGCGGCGCCCGGCTTCGCGCAGGCCGGCCATCACCGCCGCGCCCTTGCCCTGGTTGTGGTCGAGGCGAAGCAGCGACACCTCGTCCGGGGACTCCGCGGCCAGGCGGGCCAGCAGCGCGGCGCACTCCGGGCCGGAACCGTCGTCCACCAGCAGGCAGGGGGCGCCCAGGCCGCGCAGGGTCTGCACCAGGCCCTCGATGGCCTGCGGGTGGTCGAAGACCGGCACGACCACCAGCGGCGAAAATTCCTGGCTCATGTGCCCTGCTCCGCCCGGAAGCGCAGCCGGCCGCTGGCGTGCACGCCGGTTTCGGAGCTGAAACGGAAGCCCAGCTGTGCCTTCGCGGCCTGCCAGGTCAGTTCGACGTCGAGCCGGTCGCCGGGGCGCACCAGGTGCTGGAACTTCACCGCGTCCATGCCTTCGAAGCCCCCCTCGATCGCAAAGGCCTGCCGGCCCAGGCGGTTCGCCCAGTCCAGCAGGGCCACGCCCGGCAGGATGGCGGCTTCGGGGAAGTGGCCGTCGAACACCGCCAGGCCCGGGTCCACGTCCAGCTGCAGGCGCACGCGCGCCGCGCTTCGTTCCTGCCAGGCGGGTGTGGGCATGTGCGGGCGGAACAGCGCCAGCAGGTCACGCTGCGGCATCTTGCCGCGGGCGTCGATGGGCAGCGCGTCGAGGAAACGCCAGCGCCGGGGCCAGGCGATCGGATCGACCCGGCCGCCCAGCGACTCGCGCAGGCGGTTGGCCAGGGCCGCCCGCCCTTCGGCGTCCAGCAGGGCCTGGCCTTCATGCGACGGCACGATCGCCGCGCCCAGCAGAATCCGGTGCCCCGGCAAGGGGACGACCCGTGCCTCGGTGACCCAGGAAGCATCGATCAGTGCCGCTTCGATGGCTTCGAGCGAGACGCGGCGCTCTTCGATCTTGACGATGCGGTCGGCGCGCCCGAGCAGCACGAAACCGCCCAGCGGCGACGCTTCGGCGCGGTCCTGCGTGGCCAGCCAGTGATCGTGGCCCAGGTGCGGCGACTGCAGGTGCAGGCGGCCCTGCTCGATGCGCCAGCGCACGCCCGGCAGGGCCTGCCAGGGCGCCTGCTCGCCGCCGGGGGCGCGCCAGGCGACCCCGCCGGTTTCCGTGCTGCCGAATACTTCGATCGCGGCCTGGCCCCAGAGCCGGCGCACCTCCAGCGCCGCGTCGGGCGGCAGCGGTCCGCCCGAAGAGAACACCGCCCGCAGGCCGCCGGCCAGGCCCGACCAGTCCTGGTTCGCCGGCAGCCGCTTGAGGTGCGCGGGGCTGGCGACCAGCGCCACCGGCGTCTTGCCCAGGGCGGTCAGTTGTTCGTTGAAGGCCAGCCGCCGCGGCGCGAAGGTTCGCCCTGACGACAGCGGCCACAGCACCCGGAACAGCAGGCCATAGATGTGCTGGTGCGAAACCGTGCCCTGCACCTGGGCCTTGCCCAGCCGCGGGCCGAAGGCGCTCTCCAGGGCTTCCACCTCGCGGTCGAGTTGTTCCAGGGACTTGCTGATCGCACTCGGTTCACCGGTGGAACCGGAGGTGTACAGCACCAGTCGGCAGCTTGCAGGATCCAGGGCGGTCAAGGTCGCCGGGTCGCCGGGGGCATCGGCCGAAAGTGCCCCGGGCAGGTCGCCCAGGCGCAGGCTTGCCTGCGTGGCGAGGCGTTCGAGCGTGGCCGGCAGCATGTCGCCCGGCAGCCAGGGCGTGCGCCCCGCCTGCCAGGCGCCGAACAGGGCGGCGGAGAACTCGCCCGCGTCTTCGGTGAACAGGGCCACGTCGCCCGGGGGCACGGCGGCCAGGGCCTGGCGCCAGGCGGCAACGCGTGCCAGCCAGTCCGGCGCCCGCAGGCCCGGCACGATCTCGCGTTCGCCGGGCAGACGGCCCGGTTGGCAAAGGCATGCCAGCGGCAGCCGCACGTCAGGGCTCATGGCGCGGGCGCAGCAGGCGTTCGCCCAGGACCAGGGCGCCGATCAGCAGGTAGGCGATCAGGCCGTTGTACAGCGCCCAGGTGGCGTCGGAGGCCGCCAGGGCCGTCCACAGGGCGATGCCGCCATTGACCAGGAAGAACCCGCACCAGACCTGGGTGACCCGGGTGACGTAAGGGATGGCTTCCGGCGGCAGGTCCGGTTGCTGGAGGCGGGCCAGGCGTTCGATGACGGTCGGCGGGCGCCACAGGCTGGTGGCGAACACGCCCAGCAACGCCAGGTTCACCAGCACCGGGTAAAGCTTGAGCGGCAGGCCGTCATTGGCCAGGAAGCTGGCCAGCACCAGCAGGCCGGCGCCGGCGGCCGCCACGCGCCAGATCGCATCGGGCGACGCCAGGGCCCTCAGGCCGGCCACCAGCAAAAGCAGCAGGGCGACCCAGCGCGCTTCCCAGTGGGCCAGGCCAAACCAGACGGCTAGCGGGTACAGCAGGGTCGCCAGCCAGGCCAGGCCGGTCGCGGCGCGCATGTTCAGCCGACCGCGGCGGAACCGTCGCCGGCGTGCATCATCGCGTGCAGCGCGTCGACGACGTCCTGCACGGTACGCACGGAACGGAACGCCTCGGGCTTGAGGTTGCCGCCCAGCAGGGGCTTGAGCTGCACGATCAGGTCCACGGCATCGATGCTGTCGATGTCCAGGTCTTCGCCCAGGCGCGAGGCCGGGGTGACCCGGGCCGGGTCGATGTCGAAGGTGTCGTGCAGGATGCCGACGATGCGTTGGAAGAGCTGGTCCTTGGTCATTTTCCTGGAACTCGTACGGCGGCCCGGGGGGGCCTTACTGCGTCTGGTTCGCCGCGACGAAGGCGCAAAGCGCGTCCACGCTGGCGAAATGCTGGCGGGTTTCGGCCGAGTCGGCCGCGAGGGTCACGCCGTAGCGCTTTTGCAGGGCCAGGCCCAGTTCCAGCGCGTCGATCGAGTCCAGGCCGAGGCCTTCGTTGAACAGCGGTGCCGACGCGTCGATGTCGTCGGGGCCGATGTCCTCAAGGGACAGGGTGGTGATGATCAGTTCCTTGATTTCAGTTTGCAGCGCCGACACGCGACAGCTCCGTCTTGAAGAAGTGGTCCAGGGATTCGGTCAGGTGCCGGGCCGCGAGGGCTTCGGAAGCGGCGCCGTCCAGGAAGGGGGCGACCGGGAAGTCGGGCAAGACCTCGATCCTGACGTGAAATCGCCGTGAAGGCACACGATACCATTTCTCGCCCTTGCCCAAGGTCCGCGGCTGGCAGGTCACCAGCACCGGCGTGACGTCGATCCGGCCCCGGATGGCGATGTTCGCGGCGCCGCGCTGCAGGGGGCCCAGGACCTCGCCGCGGGGGGTGCGCGTGCCTTCCGGGAAGATCACCAGGTTGCGGCCCGAATGCACCGTCCGGATGCAGTCCTCGACCAGGCCGGCGCCGCTGTGGTTGCAGATGTAGCCGGTGGCCTTCACCGGCCAGCGGGTGAAGGGATTGGCCAGCAGGCGCGCCTTGACCACGCAGTCGGCCTGGGGGATCAGCGACACCAGGAACACCACGTCGATCAGCGTCGGGTGGTTGGCCAGCACCAGCAGGCCGCGGCGGTCGAGTCGTTCCAGGCCATGCAGTTCGTAGCTGAGCACGCCCAGCCGGTGCATCAGCCCCACGTGCCCGGCAAAGCTGCGGCGGATCAGCGCCCGCGCGATCTCGCCCTGGCGAACCGGGTCGCGTACGAACAGCCGAAGCGGCGGGAACACCAGCAGGCCCAGCAGCAGCCCGCCCAGCCCGAAGGTCGCGAACGAAACGGCGGTGCCGACGAGGCGCCAGGCGCGGTTGATGCCATCAGGCATCGCGATTCCAGCAGCGCCCCGAAACGGGCGCAACCAGGTCGGGTTCGCCCGACAGGAACCAGCGCATGACGTCCAGGCCGTGCGGCAGCAGCGCGGGGGCGGATGCCGCCTGCGCGCCCTCCCCGGCCGGTCCGAGCGACAACGCAGCCTCGCCTTCCCCCGGCCGGCGCAGCCGCCAGGCCCAGGCGTAGGGCGCCTCGGGTTCGTCGCGATAGCAGACATAGTCCGGCGGCGTCAGGTCGTCGCAGTGCACGACCAGTACCGAAGCTTCGCCATCGGCCAGCAGGCCCAGGGCTTCGGTGACGGCCGACTCAGGCGACTCCACGCCGCCGGCGGTCGCCAGGTAGTTGCCGGTCAGGCCGCGCGCGATCGAATACTGGGCGACCACCGCGTTGTGCGTGGACAGGCCGAAGTGCGTCGGTGAAAGCGGCTCGCCGCCGGCCAGGCCGCGCAGCATCTGGAAGGTGCGGGTGATGTCGCCGTGCCGCGATGAAAACACCACCGGCACCGAAGGCTCGGGCTCCGGCTGCAGTCGCCAGGCCACCTGCAGCGCCATGCGTCCGAGCCTCTCCAGCCGGCGGCGCTGCATGGCCGGCATTTCGGCGAGTGCAGGTGCCTGTTCACCTTCCGGCAGGTGCGGCGCCCTGGCCCAGGCCAGCCATTGCTCGCGGCTTTCCAGCCCCGGCGCGAAGGCGGACCAGTCCGAAACCACGAATCGGTTGTGCATGCGCTGACGCTCCCCGGCCTACTTCCCGATGACATCCTCGCCGCAGCGGAGGCAAAGAAAAAGCCCGGCCGGAGCCGGGCTTTTCAACGACGCTAGATGGCGTCCCCACGGGGATTCGAACCCCGGTCGCTACCGTGAAAGGGTAATGTCCTAGGCCTCTAGACGATGGGGACAGCGTTCTCTAACTAAATCGGTGGTGGAGCTAATCGGGATCGAACCGATGACCTCTACAATGCCATTGTAGCGCTCTCCCAGCTGAGCTATAGCCCCACCGAAGGAAGAAGCGGAAGTTTAGACATGAGCCGCAGGTCCGTCAAGCGCAGGCGGCGTTTTTTTTCTCCGCCGCGCTCGGATCCAGGTCGGAAAGGGAATGGGGTCCGTGTCCCTGCCCTTCAAGATAGTCCAGCCACTTGTTGAGGAAACCATTCATCCTCAGGCGGTGCCCGACCAGGGCCTGCACGCTCGGGCGCAGGCCCAGCACGTCCTGCCAGTGGCGGCCGACATAACAATGCGTGGCCTCGGCCTGGCGCGCGTCGCGATACAGGCGCACGTAGGCCGAAGGATCCGGCTGGCCGGTGCGGGCGTCGATCATCAGGTAGCTCAGCCGCAGTTCGACCGTGTACGCGTGCTGGGCCAGCACCTCCACGCGCAGGTCCAGGCCATCGGGCACGCGCGACAGGTAGGCGCCTTCGGCCAGGGCCTGGGGCTGGAACATGCGGGTCAGGCGGGTGAAGTTCTCGCCGTACAGGCCCATGAGCCACTCGAAGCGGCCCAGGCGCGGCAGGTTTCGTGCGTATGGCGCGGCGGCAGGCATGGCCCGATGCTAGCACGCGGCCCGGGGGCGAAAAGGCCCGCCGGGAGGGCTCAGAACATGTGCCGGTGGATGCCCAGGTTGGCCAGGACCTTGCCGGCGATTTCTTCGATCGAGGTGTGGGTGGTGCTCAGGACCGGGATGTTTTCCTGGCGGAAC
Source organism: Arenimonas soli (assembly GCF_014643775.1). Classification (GTDB taxonomy): domain Bacteria; phylum Pseudomonadota; class Gammaproteobacteria; order Xanthomonadales; family Xanthomonadaceae; genus Arenimonas; species Arenimonas soli. Next base: position 1,156,011 of record NZ_BMKC01000001.1, on the reverse strand, counting down.
AGGGCCTCGGCCGCGACCACCTCCGACCGGCAGGTGGCCAGGGTGGCGTAGCGCGAATTGGGCCGGCGTTCTTCGCGGATCTGCGCCAGGCGCTCGGGGTCGATGGTCAGTCCGAACAGCTTGCGCCGGTGGGCGCGCAGGCGCCGCGGCAGCTCGCGCCCTTCCAGGTCTTCGATGGTCAGCGGGTAGTTGGCCGCCTTCACGCCATAGTGGAGCGCCATGTACAGGCAGGTGGGGGTCTTGCCCGACCGGGACACGCCGACCAGGATCACGTCGGCATCGTCGTAGTGCACGTCCATGCCGTCATCGTGGGTCAGCGCGTAGTTGGTGGCGTTGATGCGCTGTTCGTAGGCCGCGAAATCGACCATGCCGTGGGCGTGGCCGACGCGCGGGTGGCGCTTTTGCTGCAGTTCCTGTTCGAGCGGGCTGATGAAGGGCGCGAACACGTCCAGCATCAGCGCCCCGCTTTCGGCCAGCAGGGAATTGAGGTCGGGGTCCACGACGGTGTTCACCACCACCGGGCGCAGCCCGCTTTCCTCGCCGGCCGCCCGGATTTCGGCGACGGCGGCATCGGCCTTCTCGACGCTGTCCACGAAGGCGATGCGGCGGGTGGCGAATTCGGTGCCGCTGAACTGGGTCAGCAGGCTGTGGCCGATGGTCTCGGCCGTGATGCCCGTGCCGTCGGAGACGTAAAAAACCGGCCGTACCCCTTCCATGCCCTGCTTTCCCCTGAGAATTCAAGCTTGTATGGCGTGCGCTCGGGTCGCATCATACGCAGCTTGGAGCGCATGGAGACACCCTTGAACGCCGACGTCCTTTGGCTGCACGAACTTCGCCTGTCCGACCTTGCCCAGGTTGGCGGCAAGAACTCCTCGCTGGGCGAGATGATTGGCCACCTGGCCCAGCTGGGGGTCTCGGTGCCCGGTGGTTTCGCCACCACGGCGGACGCCTTCCGGCGCTTCATCGCCCACAACGACCTGAGCAAACGCATTTTCGACCGCCTGGCCACGCTCGACGTCGAGGACGTGGACGCCCTGGTCGCGGCCGGCGGCGAAATCCGCGGCTGGGTCATCGACGCCCCGCTGCAGCCCGATCTCGACCAGGCCATCCGCGATGGCTACCGGCGCATGTGCAGCGAGGCGGGCGCCAGCGACATCGCCGTCGCCGTGCGCTCCTCGGCCACCGCCGAGGACCTGCCCGACGCCAGCTTCGCCGGCCAGCAGGAAACCTTCCTCAACGTCACCGGCGAAGACGACGTGGTGCGCAAGGTGAAGGAAGTCTTCGCCAGCCTCTACAACGACCGCGCCATCGCCTACCGCGTGCACCACGGCTTCAAGCACGAAGACGTATTCCTCAGCGCCGGCGTGCAGCTGATGGTGCGCTCGGACATCGGCGCCTCGGGCGTGCTGTTCACGCTCGACACCGAGTCGGGTTTCCGCGACGTGGTCTTCGTGACCTCGAGCTTCGGCTTGGGTGAAATGGTCGTGCAGGGCGCGGTCAACCCCGACGAGTTCTACGTCTACAAGCCCACCCTGCGCCAGGGCAAACCGGCCGTCCTGCGCCGCACGCTGGGCAGCAAGCAGCTGCGCATGGTCTATTCCGACACCCCGGGCGAACGGGTGCGCACCGAAGACACGCCGGCCGAACTGCAGCGCCAGTTCTCGATCTCCGACGCCGACGTCGAGGAACTCTCCCGCCAGGCCCTGGTCATCGAAGAACACTACGGCCGACCGATGGACATCGAGTGGGCCAAGGACGGCAACACCGGCAAGCTCTACGTCGTGCAGGCGCGCCCGGAGACGGTGAAGTCGCGTGCCCACGCCACCCAGATCGAACGCTTCCACCTGGACCAGCGCGGCGAAGTGCTGTCCGAAGGCCGCGCCATCGGCCACAAGATCGGTGCCGGCACCGCGCGCATCGTGCGCAGCCTGGCCGAGATGAGCAAGTTCCAGCCCGGCGACGTGCTGGTGGCCGACATGACCGACCCCGACTGGGAGCCGATCATGAAACGTGCCGCCGCCATCGTCACCAACCGCGGTGGCCGCACCTGCCACGCCGCCATCATTGCCCGCGAACTGGGCGTGCCGGCCGTGGTCGGCACCGGCGACGCCATGACCTCGATCCCGGACGGCGCCGAAGTCACCATCAGCTGCGCCGAAGGCGACACCGGCTACATCTACGACGGCAAGCTCGGCTTCGAGGTCACCACCACCGACCTTGGCAACATGCCGCCGGCGCCGCTGAAGATCATGATGAACGTCGGCAACCCGGAACGTGCCTTCGACTTCGCCCAGTTGCCCAACCAGGGCATCGGCCTGGCGCGCCTTGAGTTCATCATCGCCCGCCAGATCGGCGTGCATCCGCGTGCCCTGCTCGAGTATTCCAAGCAGCCGGCCGACCTGAAGAAGCAGATCGACCAGATCACCGCCGGCTACGCCGACCCGGTGTCCTTCTACGTCGAGCGCCTGGCCGAGGGCATCGCCACGCTGACGGCGGCGTTCGCGCCCAATGCCGTCATCGTGCGCCTGTCGGACTTCAAGTCCAACGAATACGCCAACCTCGTCGGCGGCAAGCAGTACGAGCCACACGAAGAAAACCCGATGATCGGTTTCCGCGGCGCCTCGCGCTACGTGCACCCCGAGTTCCGCGAGTGTTTCGCGCTCGAGTGCCAGGCGGTGCGCAAGGTCCGCGATCAGATGGGCCTGACCAACTGCTGGATCATGATCCCCTTCGTGCGCACCCTGGCCGAAGGCCGCGCCGTCATCGAAACGCTGGAAGCCAACGGGCTCAAGCGCGGCGAGAACGGCCTGAAGATCATCATGATGTGCGAGCTGCCGTCCAACGCACTGCTGGCGGAGGAATTCCTGGAGATGTTCGACGGCTTCTCGATCGGTTCGAACGATCTCACCCAGCTTACACTCGGCCTTGACCGCGACTCGGGTATCGTTGCCCACCTGTTCGACGAGCGCGACGCCGCCGTCAAGAAGCTGCTGGCCATGGCGATCTCCACCGCGAAGGCCAAGGGCAAATACATCGGTATCTGCGGCCAGGGTCCGTCCGACCACCCCGACCTGGCCGACTGGTTGATGCAGCAGGGCATCGAGTCCGTGTCGCTCAACCCCGATACCGTCATCGATACCTGGCTGCGACTGGCCAAACTCAAGGCGAATTGATGACCCAAGCGACCACGACCCCAAACACTTCCGCGCCCTCCGACGCCGCCGAACAGGCGGCGCAGGCGGCAGAATCGGCCACCGAGGCCGCCAACGCGGCGGCACGTGCCGCTTCCCGGATAGATGGGGTCGAGGCCCAGCTTGCCGACCTGCTGAACATGCCGCCCTGGGCGGCGAAGGTGATGCTGGCGGTGGCGGTCGGCCTGATCGGCTGGTTCCTGATCAAGCTGCTCACCAAGGGTGCGGACCGGGTAATGACCCGCTCGGGCATGGAACAGATCCTGCGCGACTTCCTGGGCAAGATCATCCGGGTGGTGGGCCTGGTGGTCGTGTTCGTCGCGGTGCTCGACGCGGTCGGCGTCCCCACGACGTCGCTGCTGGCGGTGCTCGGTGCCGCCGGCCTGGCGGTCGGCCTGGCCCTGAAGGATTCGCTGTCGAACATCGCCGCCGGCGTCATGCTGATCGTGCTGCGACCCTTCCGCGCAGGTGACGCCGTGGAAGCCGCCGGCCAGCAGGGCATCGTCGAACGCGTCGGCATCTTCCAGACCGTGCTGCGCGCCTACCAGAACCACGACGTGGTGCTGCCCAACAGCGAAATCACCACCGCGCCGATCATCAACTTCACCGCCCGCGGCCAGCGTCGCATCGACCTGGAAATCGGCATCGGCTACGGCGACGATGTGCGCAAGGCCCGCGAGGCCCTGCTGGCGCTGGCGCACGGTCACGACAAGGTGCTCGACGATCCCGCGCCGGAGGTGCTGGTGACGGGCCTGGGCGAATCGAGCGTGGACCTGGTGCTGCGTGCCTGGACGCAAACCCCGGACTACATCGCCACCGGCAGCGACCTCAAGGAAGCCGTGCACCGCAACTTCGGCGAAATCGGCATCACCATCCCCTTCCCGCAGCGCGACCTGCACATCTACCACCACGGCCCCGACGGGCAGGTGCTGGACTTGCCCAAGGCCGCGTTCGCGACCGTGGAGAAGGACTGACCCGTTTTATTGGCCGCCGGGGCTGGCCAGGTCCGCCAGCCCGCCCAGCCGGCCCATGTGCCGGCGGTAGTGCGCCAGTTCCTTCACCGATTCGCGGATGTCGGAAAGCGCCGTATGCGCGCCGACCTTCTCAACCCCCGCCAGCACGTCCGGCGACCAGCGCCGCGACAGCTCCTTGAGCGTGGACACGTCGAGGTTGCGGTAGTGGAAATAGCGCTCCAGCCGCGGCATGTGCCGGACCAGGAAACGCCGGTCCTGGCAGATCGAATTGCCGCAGATCGGTGACTTGCCCGCCGGCACCCAGTCGGCCAGAAAGGCCACCGTCAGCGCTTCGGCCTGGGCCATCGAGACCTGGCTGTCGAGCACGCGCTGCCACAGGCCCGAGCGGGTGTGGGTGCCGCGGTTCCAGTCGTCCATGGCTTCGAGTCGTTCCACCGGGTGCGCGATGGCAAGCTCCGGGCCCTCGGCCAGGATATTGAGCTCGCTGTCGGTGACCAGGGTGGCGATCTCGATGACCGAGTCGGTGTCCGGATCCAGGCCGGTCATTTCCAGGTCGATCCAGACCAGGTTGTTCGGGTTGGCGGGCATGCGGCTGGCGGCATAGGTGGCGGAGCCGGCATCATACCCCGCTCCCCCCACGCTCCCAGGCCCGCCCATGTTCCCCGTGGACAACCTCGACCACTACCGCATCCTGTCCTCGATGCTGGCCCCTGCCCTGTTGATGGCGGCCACCGGCTCGCTGCTGATCTCGGCCAACAACCGGCTGGCGCGCGTGGTGGACCGGCTGCGGGCGCTGCTGGGCCAGTGGGAGAACACCGGGGCCGAGCACCGGCCGGTGCTGGAGGTGCAGATCCGCCGGCACCGCGCCCGCGCCACCCATGTGATGCGTGCCTGCGTGATGCTCTACGTGTCGCTGGGCTGTTTCGTCGGCACCAGCCTGGCGCTGGCGGCGGACGCCTTCAGCGGCTTCCAGATGGGACTGGCGCCGACCCTGCTGGCCATCGCCGGCGTGCTGAGCATGCTGGCGGCCAGCCTGTTCATGGGCCTGGAGGTGGTGATGGCGGTGCGCAACTTCGACGCCGAGCTCGATATCGAGATGTCGCGGCGCGGCGGCGCCCGCTGATCACAGGCCGGGGCGCGCCCGCTTGCGGCGGAAGTAGTCGGTAAGCCGACGCCCCGCTTCGTCGCCCAGCAGCCCGCCTTCGGCGACCAGGCGGTGGTTGTGCCGTGAATCGGAAAGCAGGTTGAACACGCTTCCGGCCGCGCCGGTCTTGGGGTCGTCGGCGCCGTAAACCACCCGCGCCAGCCGGGCGTGCACCATGGCCATGGCGCACATCGCGCAGGGCTCCAGGGTGACGTACAGCGTGCAGCCGACCAGGCGGTGGTTGCCCAGTGCCTGGCCGGCACGGCGCATGGCCACGATCTCGGCGTGCGCGGTCGGGTCCTTGTCGCCGATGTTGCGGTTCCAGCCCTCGGCCAGCAGCGCGCCGTCGGGGCCGACCAGCACGGCGCCGACCGGTACCTCGCCTTCGCTTTCAGCCCGGGCCGCCAGGGCCAGGGCCTGCTGCATCCAGGTTTCGTCCTGCGGGGAGAACGTCGGTTTCATTCCCACTCGATGGTCGCGGGCGGCTTTCCGCTGATGTCATAAACTACACGAGAAATATCTCGTATCTCATTGATTATACGCCGGGAAACATTGTCCAGGAATTCGTAGGGAAGGTGCGCCCAGTGGGCCGTCATGAAGTCCACGGTCTCCACGGCGCGCAGCGCGATCACCCATTCGTAGGCGCGGGCATCGCCCACGACGCCCACGGATTTCACCGGCAGGAACACCGCGAAGGCCTGGCTGGTCTTGTCGTACCAGTCCCACTTGCGCAGCTCTTCGATGAAGATCGCGTCGGCCCGGGCCAGCAGCTCGGCGTATTCGCGCTTGACCTCGCCCAGGATGCGCACGCCCAGGCCGGGGCCCGGGAACGGATGCCGGTAGACCATCTCGCGCGGCAGGCCGAGTTCGACGCCGATGCGCCGCACTTCGTCCTTGAACAGCTCGCGCAGCGGTTCCACCAGGCCCAGCTTCATGTGTTCGGGCAGGCCGCCGACGTTGTGGTGGCTCTTGATGACGTGGGCCTTGCCGGTCTTGGAGCCCGCGGATTCGATCACGTCCGGGTAGATCGTGCCCTGGGCCAGCCAGCGCACGTCGTCGAGCTTGCTGGCCTCTTCGTCGAAAATCTCGATGAACAGGCGACCGATGATCTTGCGCTTGGCTTCCGGATCGGCGACGCCGGCGAGCGCGTTGAAATAGCGGTCCGCTGCATTCACGCGGATGACTTTCACGCCCATGTGCTCGGCGAACATCGCCATCACCTGGTCGCCTTCCTGCCAGCGCAGCAGGCCGGTGTCGACGAACACGCAGGTCAGCTTGTCGCCGATCGCCTTGTGCAGCAGCGCGGCGACCACCGACGAATCAACGCCACCGGACAGGCCCAGCAGCACGGTGCCCTCGCCCACCTGGTCGCGCACGCGCTGGATCTGGTCTTCGATGATGTTGGCCGCGGTCCACAGCGTGCGGCAGCCGCAGATGTCCACCGCGAAGCGACGCAGCATCTGCTGGCCCGACTTGGTGTGGGTGACCTCGGGGTGGAACTGCACGCCGTACCAGCGCCGCTGGTTGTCGGCCATGGCGATGATCGGCACCGACTCGGTGCGCCCGACCACCTCGAAGCCCGGGGGCACCTGGGTGACCCGGTCGCCGTGGCTCATCCACACGTCCAGCCGCGGCGGGCTGCCGGCGTGGTCCTTGAGCTCGTCGAACAGCTCGCAAGGCGCCGTGACCTCGACCTCGGCGTAGCCGAATTCGCGGTGGTGGCCGGCCTCGACCTTGCCGCCGTGCTGCGCCGCCAGGGTCTGCATGCCGTAGCAGATGCCCAGGATAGGCACGCCGGCGTCGAAGACTTCCTGCGGCGCCCGCGGCGAACCGGCTTCGGTGGTCGATTCCGGGCCGCCCGAGAGGATGATGCCGCGGGCGCCGTAGGCGGCGATTTCCGCCGGGTCGTGGTCCCAGGCCCAGATTTCGCAGTACACGCCCAATTCGCGGACGCGACGGGCGATGAGCTGGGTGTACTGCGCCCCGAAGTCGAGGATCAGGATCTTGTCGCTATGGATGTCGGTCATGGGTGGCCTTAGCCCATCCGGTAGTTCGGCGGCTCTTTGGTGATCGTCACGTCGTGCACGTGCGCCTCGCGGGTGCCGGCATTGGTGACCCGGACGAACTTGGGCTTGGTGCGCATCTCTTCGATGGTGGCGCAGCCGACGTAACCCATCGACGAGCGCAGGCCACCGGCCAGCTGGTGCACGATGTTGCGCACGGGGCCGCGGTAAGGCACGCGGCCTTCGATGCCTTCGGGCACCAGCTTGTCGGCGTCGGACGCGTCCTGGAAATAGCGGTCCTTGCTGCCCATTTCCATCGCGCCCAGCGAGCCCATGCCGCGGTAGCTCTTGTAGCTGCGGCCCTGGAACAGTTCGACCTCGCCCGGCGCTTCTTCGGTGCCGGCGAACAGGCCGCCGATCATGATGACGCTGGCACCGGCCACCAGGGCCTTGGCGATGTCGCCGGAGAAACGGATGCCGCCGTCGGCGATCAGCGGGATGCGGCCCTTGAGTGCGTCCGCGACCATGCCCACGGCGGTGATCTGCGGAACGCCGACGCCGGCGACAATGCGGGTGGTGCAGATCGAGCCCGGGCCCACGCCCACCTTCACCGCGTCGGCGCCGGCGTCCATCAGCGCCAGCGCGGCGTCGCCGGTGACGATGTTGCCGCCGATCACCTGCAGGTTCGGGTAGTTCTTCTTGACCCAGGCCACGCGCTCGATCACGCCCTGGCTGTGGCCGTGGGCGGTGTCCACCACCACCACGTCCACGCCGGCGGCCGCCAGGGCTTCGATGCGGGCCTCGGTGTCACCGCCCACGCCGACCGCGGCGCCGGCCAGCAGCTGCTCGTCGGCGTCCTTGGCGGCGTAGGGATTGTCGCGGGCCTTCTGGATGTCCTTGACGGTGATCAGCCCGCGCAGCGCAAACTGGTCGTCCACCACCAGCACCTTCTCGATGCGGTGGGTGTGCATGAGCTGCAGCACTTCGTCGTCGCTGGCGCCTTCGTGCACCGTGACCAGCTTTTCCTTCTTGGTCATGATGTGGCGCACGGGATCGTCGAGCTTCTTCTCGAAGCGCATGTCGCGGCTGGTCACCAGGCCCACCAGCTGGCCGCCGTCGACCACCGGCACGCCGGAAATGTTGCGGGCGCGGGTGAGCTTGATCACTTCGCCGATGGTCGTTTCCGGACCCACGGTGAAGGGCTCGCGGATGACGCCGGCTTCGAAGTTCTTCACCTGCAGGACGTGGGCGGCCTGCTGCTGCACGGACATGTTCTTGTGCAGGATGCCGATGCCGCCGAGCTGGGCCATGGCGATGGCCAGGCGGGCTTCGGTGACGGTGTCCATGGCGGCCGAGACGATCGGCAGGTTCAGCCGGATGCCGCGCGTGAGCTGCGTGGCGAGGCTGACGTCCTTGGGCAGGACCGCGGAATGGGCGGGAACGAGGGAGACGTCGTCGAACGTCAGCGCTTCGGCCTGGATGCGCAGCATGGAGCGACTCCGGGGGAGAGTGAAGCGCGGCATTATAGCCGGTCGGCAGGCCCGGCGGCTGGGTTGCTGTGTCCTACAGCAGCGCCAGGCTCAGCGCCGGCCACCAGGTCACCAGGGCCACGGCCAGGCCCAGCACCAGGAAGAACGGCCAGCAGGCGCGGACCAGGGTGCCGATGGGCTTGCCGAAGCGGTAGGCGGCGATGAACAGGTTCATGCCTACCGGCGGCGTGAAATAGCCCAGCTGCAGGTTGGCCAGCATCACGATGCCCAGGTGCACCGGGTGGATGCCGAAGGCCGCGGCGACCGGGATCAGCAGCGGCGTCAGGATGACGATGGCCGAGAAGATGTCCAGCAGCATGCCCACGGCCAGCAGGAACAGGTTGAGCAGGCCCAGGAACACCCAGGGGCTGTCCACATGCTGGCTGAGCCAGTCGAACAGGCGCGTCGGCACCTGCTGGTCCACCAGCCAGTTCGACAGCGCCAGGGCCGCGGCCAGGATCATCAGGATCGCGCCCACCAGGCGCATTGATTCGGCCATCACCCCGGGCAGCTTCGACCAGGCTATTTCCTTTTTGATACAGACAATTACGACGAATACATAAAGTGCCGTCACAGCCGCGGTTTCGCTGGCTGCCAGGGTGCCCGAATAGATCGCGCCCAGCACGATCACCGGCAGCGGCAGCTCCCAGGCGCAGTCCTTCAGGGCGGCGCGCAGTTCGCGGCCGTCGAAGTCGTGGCTGGCGCGCTCGATGCCCCGCCCGGCCCACATGGCGTGCACCGACAGCATGGCGATCATCAACAGGCCCGGCAGCAGGCCGGCCAGGAACAGGTCCGGGATGGTGACCGGCGTCGGCCCACCCACCTGCCCGGCCACGAAGCCGTAGACGATCAGCGGCAGCGAAGGCGCGAACAGCAGGCCCAGGCTGCCGGCCGACGTAACCAGGCCCAAGCTGTAGCGTTCGGAGTAGCCCGCCTCGCGCAGCGCCGGGTACAGCAGCGCGCCCAGGGCCACGATGGTGACGCCGGACGCGCCGGTGAAGGCGGTGAACATGGCGCAGGCGACGATGGCGACGATCGCCAAGCCGCCCGGCAGCCAGCCCAGCAGGGCATTGGACAGGCGCACCAGTCGCCGCGGCGCCCCGCTTTCACCCAGCAGGTAGCCGGCCAGCGTGAACAGCGGGATCGCCACCAGCCCGGGCAGGTCGCCCAGCCGGTAGACCTCGACGGCCACGATGATCAGGTCGTAGCCGGCCAGGTGGAAGCCCAGCAGGGCCACGGCCAGGATCACCGCGAACAGCGGCATGCCCAGCGCCGCCAGCAGCGCCACCACCAGCAGGCCCAGGCCCAGGCTCATGCGTCCATGTCCCGCGGCTCGGGCGGTTGCGCCCCTGCCGCCAGCGCAAACCGGACCGCCATCAGCCCGAAGCCCAGGGGCAGCGCCAGCATCGGCACCCAGCTGGGCACGCCGGCGATGAAAGGCATCGGCGCTTCGCGTTCAAGCTGCACCAGGCCCCAGCCCAGCCAGGCCATGCCCGCGCAGAGCACTGCCGTGGCCGCCTGCGCGATGGCCCAGGCCAGGCGCCGGGCCGGCGGCGGCAGCACCCGCGGCAGCGCATCAATGGCGATGTGGCGGTGGCCGCGGGTGGCGCCCAGGGCGCCCAGCAGCGCCAGCCAGAGCACGCCGGCGCGCCCGGCCGGTTCCGCCCAGGCCAGGCCGGTGTCAAGGAACAGGCGCAGCCCGATCTGCGCCAGCGACAGCAGCAGCAGCGACGCAAGCAGCGCCGCCAGCAGCACGTCCTCGGCCTGGTGCAGGCGCCGGACCCAGCGGCCGGGCATGGATCAGGGCGTCCCGTCCGCGGCCAGCGCCTTGCGCACGGCCGACATCACGCCGGCCGAGAGTTCGCCCCTGGCCTCCATGTCGGCAATGACCTGGTTGCCGGCGGCGCGCCAGCGCGCGGCTTCCTCGGGCGCCAGGGTGTGCACGGACAGTCCCTGCCCCTTCAGCGCCTCGAGCGCCGCCAGGTTGTCGCGCTGGACGGTCGCGTCCATGCGCGCGGCGGCCTCGCCGAAGGCTTTCGCCAGCACCTGCTGGTCGGCCGGCGAAAGCCGCTTCCAGGCCTTCTCGTCCAGCACCAGGTAACCGACGACGAAGGTCAGCGGCAGGTCCACCATGTGCTTGAGCTTGCCGTGCCACTGCAGGGCGATCGCGCCGCTGGGCGTATTGGCGACGGTATCGACCATGCCGGTCTGCAGGCTGGTGAACACGTCGCCGATGGGCAGCGGGATCGGGCTGATGCCGGCGGCCTCGAAGGTGCGGATGGCGATGACGTCGTTCTGCGGCACCCAGAGCTTGATGCCGGCCACGTCGGCTTGGCGGCGCAGCGGGCGGTCGCCCATCAGGTAGGCGAAACCCACGCCCGAGACGCCCAGCATGCGCAGGCCGCGTTCTTCGAAACCCTTGGCCAGCAGCGGATCCACCGCCGCACGTACGCGCTGCACGTCGTTCCAGTCGTCGAACAGGAAGGGCAGGCTGTAGGCCGGCGCATCGGGATAGACCATGGACAGCTCGCTGGCGGTCAGCACCCCGCCCTGCAGTTGCCCCAGGCGCATCTTGCGCAGGACCACCGCGTCGTTGCCCATCACCCCGCCGGGGTAGAACTTCACCTGCACCCGACCCTCGGTGCCCTTCCCCACCTCTTCGGCGGCGGTGCGCAGTTCGCGCATCCACGCCGAGCCTTCGGGGGCCAGGGTGGCGATCTTGATCGCCTGGGCGCCGGCGGGCAGCGACAGGGCGAACAGCAGGCACATCAACAGCGGGCGGAACATGGCGTTTCCCCGGTCAGAAAAATTCGCGGCCGCTGGCCACCAGCGCGTGGGCGCGCTCCTGGGCCAGCACGTTCATCAGGGTGAGCCCCGGCTCGGCGGGTTCGGCGGCCAGTACCTCGGCCAGCAGGCGGTCGTGCAGCGGCTGGTCGTACACCAGCCGGGCGTAGGTTTCCGCCATCAGGACCTTGGCGTAGAGATTGCGGCCGCGGGACTGTGCAATGGCGGCCTCGAAGTGTTCGCGGCCCAGCTCTGGGCGGCCGCCGACGGACTCGGGGCGCAGCGAATGCAGCACGCCCAGGTAGACCCTCACCATGCCGCGGTCGTGGCCGGGGTCGATGCCGGCCACGCGCTCGAGCAGCGCCTGCACCTTGGGCAGGTCCGCGATGGCGGCCCAGTCGTCGCGATGGGCCTGCAGGTAGCCGGCCCAGGCGGCGCCCAGGGCGTAAAGGGTCTGGATGTCATCGGCCGGCGCCGCGGCGACCTGCGCCTGGAAGGCGTCGACCGGACCCGGCATCGCGTCGCACAGGCCCGCGTTGCGCAGGCAGGTGCCGCGCCGGGCATAGTCCAGGGCCTTGGCCGACAGGCGTTGTGCGCGCACCGCGTCGTCGCCGGTGAAGCTGCCGGCGTAGGCGCCGTTCAAACCCGCGGCGGCGAACAGCAGCGGCGCGTTGCCCCGCTTGCCGGGGGTCTGGCCCTGCACCAGCGCGTCGATCAGCAGCAGGTAGGCCGGCAGGCCGTCGCGCACGGTGGCCGGATCGTTGCTGTTGTAGACCGCGTCGCCCAGCTGCCCGGCGAAACGGTCGCCGGCCCGGCCGGCGATCGCCGTGCAGCCGGCCAACAGCACCAGCAGTCCGGCGGCCAGGCAGTACATGGAAAGCGTCGGGCGCGTGTTCATCGGCATGGGCCCAGTGTGCCGGCTCAGCGTGACGATTGCGCGGCGTCGAGCGCGTCGGCGGCTTCGAGCGTGTTCTGCATCAGCGTCGCCACGGTCATCGGCCCGACGCCGCCGGGCACCGGCGTGATCCAGGAAGCGCGTTCGGCCGCGGCCGCGAAGCCGACGTCGCCGACCAGGCGGCCGTCGTCGAGCCGGTTGATGCCGACGTCGATGACCACGGCGCCAGGCTTGACCCACTCGCCCGGCACGATGCCCGGCCGCCCCACCGCGACCACCAGGATGTCGGCCTCGCCGACGTGGCGACGCAGCACGTCCTTGGGCGTGAACTTGTGGCAGCTGGTGGTGGTGCAGCCGGCGATCAGCAGTTCCAGCGCCATCGGCCGGCCCACGTGGTTGCTGACCCCGACGATGGTGGCGCTGCGGCCGCGCACGGGCTGGTCGGTGTAGGCCAGCAACGTGGTGATGCCCCGCGGCGTGCATGGCCGCAGGCCGAACTGGCGCAGGGCCAGGTGGCCGACGTTTTCCGGATGGAATCCGTCCACGTCCTTGCGCGGGTCGATGCGGTGGATCAGCCAGTTGGCGTCGCGGTTGCCGGGGAGCGGCAGCTGCACCAGGATGCCGTGGATGGCCGGATCGGCGTTGAGGCGGTCGATCAGCGCCGCGAGTTCGGCGTCGGAGGTGTCGGCCGGCAGGTCGTAGTCCACGGCGCGGATGCCCACCTTCTTGGCGGCCCGGCGCTTGTTGCGCACGTAAACCGCCGAAGCCGGATCCGCGCCCACCAGCACCACCGCCAGGCCGGGTGCGGCCTTGCCCGCGGCCAGGCGGGCCTTCACGCGCCGCGCGAGGTCGTCCAGGAGGGTGTCGGCAATGCCCTTGCCGTCGAGGATGCGGGCGCTCATGGCACGATTATCCCCGAACCCCACCCGGTACCGCCACATGAATGACAGCACCGCCCTCGAAGCCGCGGCCTTCCGACGCCTGCTGGCCCACCTGCGCGAACGCAGCGACGTGCAGAACATCGACCTGATGATCCTCGCCGGCTTCTGCCGCAACTGCCTGGCCGACTGGCTGCGCGACGCCGCCGAAGAGGCCGGCGTGCCGATGGACCGCGACCAGGCCCGGGAACAGGTTTACGGCATGCCCTTCGCGCAGTGGAAGGCCGAGCACCAGCGCGATGCGACGCCCGAACAGCTGGCAGCCTTCGAGGCCAGCCGCGCACGGCACGGATAAAAAAACGCCCCGGCCGCTGGGCCGGGGCGTTGAAGTCCCACTGACGGGATAGAGAGAGACGGTGTCAGGCGCGCTTGCGGCGGCTGCGCGGCGCGGCGGCGCGCGAGGCGCGACGGGCGCGCACCGGCTTGCCGGTGATGAAGCGCGATTCGAACTCGGCCTGGGCGCGTTCGGCGAAGGCTTCGGCCCGGGTGCGCAGGCGCGCGACCTGGCGGCCGGCCTCATTGGCGGCGACTTCGGCGCGCTCGCGCAGCTGGTCGGCATTGGCGGCCGCGGCGTCGAAGGAACGACGGGCCTGCTTGCGCGCCAGCACGGCGGCGCCCAGGCCAGCCAGCAGCAGGGTGCGCGGGCTGATTTCGATGGGGGTCTTGCGGCGACGGGGGGTCGGACGGCTCATGGCAAACCTCGCTGTCAGGGGGCGGAAGGCCCCGTATCGGCAGCGAGTCTGGTCGCCGCGCCAAGAGCTTTCACACTAGTCGGCGCCGGCTTGCGGACGGCCGTGGCTCGGGTGATGCTGGCCGCATCCCGTTCGGAGCATCTGCATGGCCGCCAAGAAGTCCGCCTGGACCCGGTTCCCCCATCCCGACAAGGCGTTTGACTACGCCGGCGACAAGTTGAAGAAGGCCTGGCCGGCCCTGCACGCCGGCGACGCCGAACCCTTCCCCGACGACAAACGTGCGGCCGCCCTGGCCAAGGCGGCCGGCAAGGCCGCGCCCAAGGGCCTGGACGCCGCGGCCCTGGCCGGGGCCCTGCAGGACGCCTGGCGCGACTTCCACCGCGGCGATTTCCAGCAGGCCTTCGAGGCCGGCTCCGCCCTGGGGCCGGTCGGCGCCTCGGTGGCCTGCAAGGCGCTGGCCATACACGCCTCCTACCTTGTTGACGACGAGGACGAGCAGCTCAAGCGCTACGAGCAGGCCGGCAAGCTGGCCGAAGCCGCCATCGCCGCCCTGCCCGGCGAAGCCAACAGCCACTACCGATTCGCGCATGCGATGGGCCGCTACAGCCAGGGCATCTCGATCGCCAAGGCCCTGAAGATGGGCCTGGCCGGCAAGGTGCGCAAGGCGCTGGACCAGGCGCTGGCGCTGGCGCCCAAACACGCCGAGGCGCACACCGCCACGGCGCTCTACCACGGCGAGATCATCGACAAGGTCGGCGCCCTGGTCGGCGGCCTGACCTACGGTGCCAAGGCCGCGGTCGCGGAAAAACACATGGCCACCGCCCTGAAGCTGACCCCGTCCTCCCCCATCGCGCACGTCGAACACGCCCACCTGCTGTTGCTGCTGCACGGCGACAAGAAGGAAGACCAGGCCGCCGCGGCGTTCGAAAAGGCCGGCAAGCTCAAGCCCCGCGACGCGATGGAGGCCCTGGACGCAGGCTTTGCCCGTGACCAGCTCGAATAGCCCGGCCAGGGCCGGACATGAAAAAAGGCCCGGCAGTGCCGGGCCTTTTTTCGGAATCCTGGTGGGCGGTACAGGACTTGAACCTGTGACCCTTGCCGTGTGAAAGCAATGCTCTACCAACTGAGCTAACCGCCCGAAGAGCCGCGAATCTTACCCAAGGGCAACAAACCGGTCAAGGCGCCGGCCGGGTTCAGCGCTGCTTGCTGGCCATCATCCGGGCCGCTTCCGGCGGGGCTTCGAAGCTGTCCGGGCGGGCCCGGTCCCAGAACACCTCGAACACCGCATGGTCCGGGATGCCCTCGAGCAGCCGGCCCTGGGCCACGAACCGGTGCAGGGTCGCCAGCGACCGCACCTCGGTCGAGGACACCCGGCGCACGATGTGCTCGGGACCCAGCTGGGACGGATGCGTCAGGCCGGCCGCGGCCAGCAGTTCCTTCAGGGCGATCACGGTGTTGCGGTGGAAGTTGTACACGCGCGTGGCCTTGTCGACCGGATCCAGCCCGGCCTGCCGGCTGGGGTCCTGGGTGGCGATGCCGGTCGGGCAGCGGTCGGTGTGGCAGCTCTGCGACTGGATGCAGCCCAGCGAGAACATGAAGCCGCGCGCGGCGTTGCACCAGTCGGCGCCCAGGGCCAGGGCGCGGGCGATGTCGAAGGCGGTGACGATCTTGCCGGCCGCGGCCACGCGCACCCGCGAGCGCAGGTCCAGGCCGACCAGGGTGTTGTGCACCAGCATCAGGGCCTCGCGCATCGGCGCGCCGACATGGTCGATGAACTCCATCGGCGCCGCACCGGTGCCGCCTTCGCCGCCGTCAACGACGATGAAGTCGGGGGTGATGCCGGTCTCGCGCATCGCCTTGGCGATGGCGAACCACTCCCAGGGATGCCCGACCGCCAGCTTGAAGCCGGTGGGTTTGCCGCCGGAAAGTCCGCGCAGTTCCTGGATGAATTCCAGCAGCCCGATCGGCGTGGAAAAGGCGCTGTGCGCCGGCGGCGAATGGCATTCGATGCCTTCGGGGATGCCGCGGGCCTCGGCGATCTCGGGGCTGACCTTGGCCGCGGGCAAAATGCCGCCCTGCCCGGGCTTGGCGCCCTGGCTGAGCTTGAGTTCGATCATGCGCACCTGGGGGTCGGTGGCGTTGCGCTGGAAACGTTCGGCGTCGAAACGTCCCGCCTCGTCCCGGCAGCCGAAATAGCCCGAGCCGATTTCCCAGACCAGGTCGCCGCCGTGTTCGCGGTGGTAGCGCGAGATCGAGCCTTCGCCGGTGTCATGGTAGAAACCGCCGCGCCTGGCGCCGGCGTTCAAGGCCAGGATGGCATTGGCCGACAGCGAGCCGAAACTCATCGCCGAGATGTTGAACACGCTCGCCTGGTAGGGCTGGGCGCGGTCCTCGCCGACCGGGATGCGGAAGTCGTGCGATTCGATGCGCGCCGGCTGCATCGAATGGTTGATCCATTCGTAGTCGTCGCCGTAGACGTCGCGCATGGTGCCGAAGGGCCGGGTATCGGTGACCGCCTTGGCGCGCTGGTAGACGATGGCGCGCTGCAGCCGCGAAAACGGCGCTTCGTGCGTGTCCGATTCGATGAAGTACTGGCGGATCTCCGGGCCGATCGATTCCAGGCCGTAGCGGAAATGCGCCGTCAGCGGGTAGTTTCGGCGCAGGGTGTGCTTGCGCTGCAGCAGGTCCCACAGGCCCACCAGCGACAAGCTGCCGAAGGCCACCGCGCCCCAGCCCGCCATGGGCAAGTACAAGGCGGCGACGCTGGCAAGCACGGTGAGCAACAGGCAGCTGGCAAAGGGCCAGTAGCGATTGGGCAGCATCGGCGTCTCCGCGGCGTCAGGTGGTGCCCGGGGTGGGGGTCGAACCCACATGGCCTTGCGGCCGGGGGATTTTAAGTCCCATGCGTCTACCAGTTTCGCCACCCGGGCATCGGGACATGGTGCCGCAAGGCCCCTCGCCTGGCCACAAAGAAAAAGCCCCGCCGGAGCGGGGCTTGAAAGCTTGGAGGCCGAGGTCGGAATTGAACCGGCGTACGCGGATTTGCAGTCCGCTGCATAACCACTCTGCCACCCGGCCGGGAAGCGAATCCGGGGCCAAGCTTAGCGCGGCGGACCCGGAAAAAACAAAACCCCGGCGAACGGGGCTTTGTCTGAAACTGGAGCGGGAAACGAGACTCGAACTCGCGACCCCGACCTTGGCAAGGTCGTGCTCTACCAACTGAGCTATTCCCGCAAGAGACGCGTATTTTGGGGATCGGGCCGGTCCCTGTCAATACTTTTTTCGCTTCAACCCTTCTTGCGCATGGTCGGCCATGCCGCCCGCAGGTAATCCCAGCCCGACCACAGGGTCAGCGCCGCGGCCACCGCCAGCAGCCATTCGCCGATGCGGAACACGGGCAGGCCCAGCAGGTCTTCCTGGAACAGCAGGCAACTGATCGCGGTCATCTGCACGATGGTTTTTACCTTGCCCAGCGCGGCCACCTTGACCAGGCCATGCGCGCCCATCTGCGCCATCCATTCGCGCAGGGCCGAAATGGTGATCTCCCGCCCGATGATGATCGCCGCGAGCATGGCCATTACCGGGGTCGGGTAGCGTTCAACGACCAGCAGCAGCGCGAAGGCGACCGTCAGCTTGTCCGCCACCGGGTCCAGGAAGGCGCCGAAGGCCGAATACATGCCGTAGCGGCGCGCGATCCAGCCATCGGCCCAGTCCGTGGCCGCCCCCAGCACGAACACCGCCGCGGCGGCGATGTTGGTCCAGCCGTAGGGCAGGTAGAACACGGCCACCAGCACCGGGATCAGCAGGATCCGGAAGATGGTGAGCATGGTCGGGATGGTCAGGGTCATCATTTCGCCGGGGACGGGATCGGCCGATTATGGCTCAAGTCCATGCAGGGCATCGTAGATGCGCTGCGCCAGCGCGGCGCTCACGCCCTGCGCACGGGCGATTTCCTCGACGCCGGCGTCGCGCAGTCCGGCCAGCCCGCCGAAGTGTTTGAGCAACGCCGCGCGACGCCGCGGGCCGATGCCCGGGATGTCCTCGAGGCGGCTGGTCTCGCGCGTCTTCTGCCGCTTGCCCCGGTGGCCGGTGATGGCGAACCGATGGGCCTCGTCGCGCACCTGCTGCACCAGCTGCAGCCCGGGCGAAGCGGCGCCTGGCCTGATTTCGCGGCCATCGGGGAAGACCAGCGCTTCGTGCCCCGCCCGCCGGGCTTCGCCCTTGGCCACGCCGACCATGGCCACGCCGGTGACGCCCAGGGCCTCGAGCACCGAACGCGCCTGCGCCAACTGGCCGGCGCCGCCGTCGATCAGCAGCAGGTCCGGCAGCACGCCGTCCTCCATGCCGCGCTTGAAGCGGCGCTCCAGCGCCTGGTGCATGGCCGCGTAGTCGTCGCCGGGTTCGATGCCGCTGATGTTGTAGCGACGGTACTGGCCGCGCACCGCGCCTTCGGCGTCGAAAACCACGCACGAGGCGACCGTCGCCTCGCCCATGGTGTGGCTGATGTCGAAACACTCGATGCGGGCCGGCGCCTGGTCCAGGCCCAGCAGCTCCTGCAGTGACTCCAGCCGGGCCCGCTGGCTGGCGCTGCTGGCCAGTTCGGTGCCCAGGGCCAGGGCGGCATTCTGGCGGGCGATGTCGAGGTAGCGGGCGCGTTCACCGCGCACCGCCGCCTTTATCTCGACCTTGCGCCCGGTCTGGCTGCCCAGCACCTCCTGCAGCAGGGCCTGGTCGGCGATGGCATGGCTGAGCACGATTTCGCGCGGCGGCCGGTGTTCGAGGTAATGCTGGGCGACGAACGCACCCAGCACCTCTTCGCAGGACTCGGCGCCGTTGGCCTTGGGGAAAAAGCTGCGCGTGCCCTGGTTGAAACCGTTGCGGAAGGCCATCAGCAGCACGCAGGCCTGGCCGCGGTCGAGCACGCAGGCCAGCACGTCCATCTCCACCTGCTCGCCCTCGACGTACTGGCGGGCCTGGATGCGCCGGATCGCGGCGATCTGGTCGCGCAGCATGGCGGCTTGTTCGAACTCCAGCCGGGCGCTGGCCGCTTCCATGGCCTGGCCCAGTTCGTCCACCAGTTCGGTGCTGCGGCCTTCCAGGAACAGCGCCGCGCGTCGCACCGTGGCGTCGTAGTCGCGGGTCGGCACCAGGCCGACGCAGGGCGCGCTGCAGCGGCCGATCTGGTGCTGCAGGCAGGGCCGGCTGCGGTTGCGGAAGACGCTGTCCTCGCAGCTGCGCAGCTTGAACAGCTTGAACATCAGGTCCAGGGTCTCGCGCACCGCCCCGGAACTGGTGAACGGACCGAAGTAGCGGCCCGCCACCGAGCGTGGCCCGCGCTGGTAGGCCAGCCGCGGCCAGGTTTCATCGGTGAGCACGATGTGCGGGTAGCTCTTGTCGTCGCGCAGCAGCACGTTGTAGCGCGGCCGCAGCGACTTGATCAGCTGGTTCTCGAGGATCAGCGCCTCGCTTTCGGTGCGCGTCACCGTCACTTCGATGCCGGCGATCTGGGCCACCATCAGGGCGATGCGCCGCGAGGGCTGTTCCTTGAGGAAATAGCTGGCGACGCGCTTGCGCAGCGACGCGGCCTTGCCGACGTAAAGCACCGTGCCGTCGGCGGCCAGCATGCGGTAGACACCCGGCGCCGGGGTCAGCTGGCGCACGAAGGCCTTGCCGTCGAAATCCCCGGCTTGCGCCGGCGCGTCGGTCATTCGCCGATCGGCAGCCGGCTGAGCTTGCCGGTGCCCAGGTCGAAGCGCAGGACCTCGTGCGCGCCGGAGTTGGCGATCCACAGCGAGCCGGGTGCCGCCGCGAGCGCCGCGGGCTGTTCCAGCGACTGCGGCAGCGCATGGGTGCTGACGTCGCCGCCGCCCAGGCGCAGGCGGCGCAGGCTGCCGTTGTAGCTGTCGGCGATCCACAGCACCGGGCTGGCCGGGTCGAGCGCGATGGCCTGGGGGTATTGCAGGCGCGCCTCGCGGCGCTGGCCGTCCTGGTCGCCGAACTCGTACAGGCCCTGCCCCACCAGGGTCTGCACCTGGCCCTGGCTGATCTGCAGCGAACGGATGGCGGAGCTGGCGGCATCGGCGATGTAGAGGGTCTGCTGCACCTGGGCCAGGGCCGCCGGGTGCGCGAACATCGCGCCGCGGGCCGGGCCGTCGGCGATGCCCAGTTCCCCGGAGCCGGCCGTGAGCTTGAGCCGGCCCTGGCCCAGTTCGTACTCCCAGACCTGGTTGGTGCCGGCCATGGCGATGTAGATGCGATCGAGATTGCCGACCACGTCCCAGGGCTGGTTCAAGGGCAGTTCCGATGCAGTGCCGCTGCCCTCGCGCGGCGTGCCCGGCCGACCGGTGCCGGCCAGGGTTTCGACCACGCCGTCGAGCAGGCGTATGCGCCGCAGGGCGTGGTTGCCGGTGTCGGCGACGTAGAGTGCTTCGCGCACCAGGCACAGGCCGCGCGGGTGCCGGAAGGCGGCGTCTTCCGGGGCACCGTCCACCAGGTCGCCGTGGCCGGTGCCGAACTCGCGCAGGACCCGGCCCGAGTGCGTGCACTCGAGAATGCGGTGGTGGCCGGTGTCGGCCACGTACAGGTGGTTTTCGCCGACCGCAAGGCCGGACGGAAACGCCAGCGGAAGCCGCGATTCGGCACCGAGCCGGCGCGGCGGTTCGGCCTGCACCAGCGCAACGCCGGCCTCGTCCATCAGGCCCTGGATGGCGGATTCCAGCCTGCCGGCCTGGTCGTCGCCGGTGAACAGTTCGCGCAGGCGACCGCGGGTATCGACCAGGGCGACCGACGGCCAGGACTGGACGCCGTAATGCTGCCAGGTGCTCCAGCCCCGGTCGTTGGCCACCGGGAAAGGCAGGCCCAGCCGGTTGGCGGCCTTGAGCGCGAGGCGGCCATCGAGTTCGGCGTCAAAACGCGGCAGGTGGATGCCGACCAGGGACAGGCCCACCGGGAATTTCGCCTGTAGCCGCAGCAGTTCGCCCAGCAGCGTGTGGCAGTAAGGCGACGCGGCATTCCAGAACACCAGGCCCAGCACCCGGCCGCGGTGGGCTTCGATGCGCTGCGGGTCGGCGTTGAGCCACTGCAGTTGTGCGGGCAATTCAGGCGCGGCGTGGGCGGCGTTCATGGGCACGGTGTCCGGGAGGTCGTGGGCATTATGCCCCTGATGCCAAACGCCGCAGCAGGCCGTCGGCGGCCTCGCTGGCGAGCTGGCAGACATGGTCGAAATCACGCTCTTGCCCGTAATACGGGTCCGGCACTTCCCCGCCGCGCTTCACTCCGCACCACTCAAGGGCGAGCACGATGCGTGGGTGCGCCGACCCGGGCGCCAGCGAACGCGCGGCTGCCAGGTTGTCGCGGTCGGCGCAAAGCAGCAGGTCGAAACGCTGGAAGTCATCGTGCTGGAGTTGCCGTGCGCGTTGGCCGGCAATGTCGACGCCGTGTCTTCGCGCGGCGGCGACGGCCCGCGGGTCGGGCGGCTGGCCGGCATGCCAGCCGCCGGTGCCGGCCGAATCCACGGTGAAGGCAACCGGGCTGTCCGCGCACCGGTGCGCCGCCCAGCCTTCAAGCAGCGGCGAGCGACAGATGTTTCCCATGCATATAAACAATATATTCAATAATTTATGGAGCTTAATTAAAGTGAAATATCCTTCAGGAAACGAGCCTCGGCGCGGGCCAGATCGGCTTCGGTGTCCACGCCCGGCGGGAACGGCACGGGCGTCAGCCCGACGGCGATGCGGTAGCCCGCTTCGAGCACGCGCAGCTGTTCCAGGGCTTCCAATTGTTCCAGGTGCCCGGGCGCCAGCTGGGTGAAGGTGCGCAGGAATCCGGCCCGGTAGGCGTAGATACCGATGTGACGCAGGGCGCTGCCGGCCACCGGGCCGACGCGGTCGCGGGCGAAGCGCTCGCGCTGCCAGGGGATCGGCGCCCGGCTGAAGTACAGGGCCAGGCCATTGCGGTCGCGCACCAGTTTCACGGCGTTGGGGTCGAACAGGGTCTCGGCGTCGTCGATGGGCGCGGCCAGCGTCGCCATGTCGGCCTGCCCGGCCGCCAGCACTTCGGCGACGGCGCGAATGCCTTCCGGCGGTGCGAAAGGTTCGTCGCCCTGCAGGTTCACCACGATGCTGTCATCGGGCCAGCCCAGCTGCGCGGCGCATTCGGCCAGGCGGTCGGTGCCGGAGGCGTGGTCCGCGCGGGTCATGCACACGCGCAGGGGCTGTCCTGCCAGCGCATCGGCGATGCGCGCGTCGTCGGTGGCGACCACCACTTCGCGGGCGCCGGCCGCCAGCGCGCGGCGGGCGGCGTGCACCACCATCGGATCTCCGGCGATCAGCCGCAGCGGCTTGCCCGGCAGGCGCGAGGCGCCGAAGCGGGCGGGAATGGCAACGATGAATTCAGGTTTGCTCACGGGCGGGTACCGGGTTGGGTTCGCGCCGGGCCTCGGCAAGGCGGCGGTGGACGGCGTCCACGAAGGCGGCGGGTAGTTCGGCCACGGCCGGCACGGCCCAGGCATCCCGCAGGCCGAGGCCGTCGCATTTGACCGCGTCCTTTTCGGTCATCAGCCGCGGCGCCGGCGGGCTGAATTCGAGCTCCCCGGCCTGGTAGGAATGATGGTCGGGGAAGGCGTGTTCCAGCACGTCCAGCCCGGCCCCGCGCAGGGCCCGGAAAAACCGCGCCGGGTTGCCGATGCCGGCAATGCCGTGCACCGGCCCGGGTGCGAACAGGCCAAGCGGCTTCGGTTCGCCGGGACCCAGCGGCCGGGCATCACCGAGCCGCAGGTCCATGCGCCATTCGCCCGGTGCCGCCGCGCCGCCGTTGATGACCCGGAAGTCCACCTCCCGGTGCGCGGGCTCGCGCAGCGGCCCGGCGGGCAGCAGCCGGCCATTGCCCAGCCGGCGTTCGCCGTCGCGCACTTCGATTTCGATGTCCCGGCCCAGGCGCAGGTGCTGCAGGCCGTCATCGGCGATGACCAGGTTGCAGCCGGCCTCTTCGACCAGGCGCCGGGCCGCGGCAACCCGGTCGCGGTCCACCGCCACCGGCAGTCCGGTCTGCCGGGCGATCAGCAGGGGTTCGTCGCCACAATCGGCGGGATCGGAGTCTGGCCGTGCCCAGGTCGGGGCGTTGCCGCGCCGGCCATGGCCGCGGCTGGCGATGCCGGGCTTCCAGCCGCGCCGCGCAAGTGCCCGGGCCAGGCCGATGGCCAGGGGGGTCTTGCCGGCGCCACCCGCCACCAGGTTGCCGATGACCAGGACCGGCACGGGCAGCCGGATTACCGTGCGTTCGCCGCTGGCGAAGGCGGCCTGGCGCCGGCGCACCAGGGCGCCGTAAACCAGGGCAAGTGACTTCAGCACCGGTCCGGGCGCTGCGCCGCCGTACCAGCGCTGCAGCAACCAGCGCTCCAGCCCAGCTTTCACCCGGCCTCCGGCTCGCGGAACTGCATGCGGTGCAGGTGGGCATACAGGCCGCCCTTTTCCAGCAGGCTGGCGTGCGTGCCCTGCTCCACCAGGCGGCCGCCGTCGAGCACCAGCACCTGGTCGGCGTGTTCGACCGTGGACAGCCGGTGCGCGATGACCAGGGTGGTGCGGTCGGGGATGAGCCGGTTCAGCGCGTCCTGCACCAGGCGTTCGGATTCGGTGTCCAGCGCGGCGGTGGCTTCGTCCAGGATCAGGATGGGCGCGTCCTTGAGGACCGCCCGGGCAATGGCCAGGCGCTGGCGCTGGCCGCCGGACAGCAGGCCACCGTTTTCGCCGATGCTGGCCTGCATGCCGCCCGGCAGGCGGTTGATGAATTCCAGGGCATTGGCCGCTTCGGCCGCGGCGAGGATGCGCGCCTCTTCGGCGCCGGCGTCGGCGCCGAAGGCGATGTTGGCGGCGATCGAGTCGTCGAACAGCATCACCCGCTGGCCGACCATGGCCACTTGCCGGCGCAGGTCGGCCAGGCGGTAGTCACCGACGGCGTGGCCGTCCACGCGCACTTCGCCCTGGCTGGCCTCGTAGAAGCGCGGCAGCAAGCGGATCAGCGTGGACTTGCCGCTGCCCGAGCGGCCAACGATGGCCGTGACGGTGCCCGGTGCGGCGCGGAAGCTGATGCCCGCCAGCGCCGGCGTTTCCTGGCCCGGGTAGGTGACGCTGACGTCGCGGAACTCGACCTCTCCCCGGGCCCGCGCCAGCGAGCGCTGGCCGGTATCGGCCTCGTCGGACTCGTCGAGGATGGAGAACAGGCGGTCGGCCGCGGCGACACCGCGCTGCACGACGCTCTGCACGTTGGCGATGCGCTTGAGCGAAGGCAGCATCGCCATCATCGAGGTCAGGATCGCGACGAAACTGCCGGCGGTCATGCGGCCCTGGCTGGCCTCGTGGCCGGCCACCAGCAGGATCACCGCCAGCGCCACCGCGGCCAGGGTCTGCACCAGCGACGAGGCGCCGGCGCGGGTTGCCTCGACCTTCACGCCCAGGCGCAGGTTCTGGCCGATCAGCTTGCGGTAGCGCGAAAGTTCGGCTTCCTGGGCGCCGTAGACCTTCACTTCCTGCTGGGCGGACAGCGCCTGCTCGGCGATCTGCGCCATGGAGGCCACGCCGTCCTGGATGCCGCGGTTGATGCGCCGGTAGCGCCGCCCCACCACGGCGGAAATGCCGCCGATCAGGGGCGCCAGGATCAGCATCACCACGGTCACCTGCGGGCTGTACCAGAACATCACCGCGAGCAGCGCGACGATCGTCAGCGAGTCGGTCAGGATGGTCTTGAGCGCGTCCGAGCTGGCCTGGGTCACCTGTTCGGTGTCGTAATTCAGGCGCGAGACCATGGCCGGCACCGGCTCGCGGTCGAAGCGTTCGCTGGGCAGGCGCAGGTACTTGGCCAGGATGTCCTCGCGCAGGTCGCGCACGACGCTGCGGCCGGTGCGGGCCATGCCGTAGTCGGTGGCGAAGGTGGCGAAACCGCGCACCACGAACAGGCTGACGATGGCCAGGGGGATGGTCCAGCGCATGCCTTCGTTCTGGGCGACGAAGGTTTCGTCGACGATGGGTTTCATCATCCAGGTGAAGGCGGCCGCGGCGCCGGCTTCGAAGACCATGCCCACGCCCGCCGCGGCCAGCAGCGGCCAGTAGCGCCGGGCGCGCTTGAGCAGCCGGCGGTAGACGGCCCAGGCCGATGCTTCCGCGCTCAAGGCGTCGCCTCGGGCGTGGTGGCGAGGTTGATGCGGGTGAAGCCCAGCTGGCCGAGGCTGTCCATCACCGTCACCAGGTGCTGGGTCTGGGACCGGGCGTCGGCGCGCACGACGATCTGGCGGGTGCGGTCGGCGCCGGCCTCGCTGGCCAGGCTGGCGCGCAGCGACGCCGGATCGGTCTTGAGCACTTCGTTGTTGCCGATGAAGATGCGGCCGTCGGCGTCGATCAGCACCGTCAGCGGCTGTTCGACCTGCACTTCGGTGCGCGAGTCGGTCTTGGGCAGCACGATCTTGAGTGCCGAACGGTGGTCGAAGGTGGTGGTGACCACCAGGAAGATGATCAGGCAGAACACCACGTCGATCAGCGACACCAGGCTGATTTCCGGTTCATCGGGAACCCGGCCGGTACTGAGTTTCACGCCTTGCTCCGCTTGGTGGCGCGCGGCGGTTTGCCCGGGCTTGCCGAGGGTTCTTCCTCCAGCGCGTCGAGCAGGGCCGTGGCCTGCTGCTCCATCTCGACCACGTAGCCGGTGATCCGGCCGCGCAGGTAACGGTGGAAGATGACCGCGGGAATGGCCACGCACAGGCCGGCGGCGGTGGAGATCAGGGCCTGGCCGATGCCGCCTGCCAGCCGGTTGGCGTCACCGACGCCGGCGGTGAGGATGTCCAGGAACATTTCGATCATGCCGAACACGGTGCCCAGCAGGCCCAGCAGCGGCGCCACGGCGGCGATCGTGCCCAGGGAATTGAGGAAGCGTTCCATGCGGTGGGCGACGTGCCGGCCGACGTCCTCGATGCGTTCCTTGATGATTTCGCGCGGGCGGTGGCGCACGTCCAGGCCGGCGGCCAGCAGCTCGCCCAGCGGCGAGTTCCGGCGCAGGACGTCGATGTGTTTGGGGTCGAGTTGGCGGCCGCGGGCCCAGTCACGGACCTCCGCGCCCAGGCCGTCGGGCAGCACTTCCCTGCGCCGAAGACTCCAGAAACGTTCCAGGATGATGGCCAGCGCCAGCACCGCCAACGCGATGATCGGCGCCATCACCCAGCCGCCTGCCTTGATCAGTTCCAGCACGCCTCACCTTTGCCGTTGGGGGGATGCCGATAGCATAGCCTGTGCCGCCAGCCGGGGCATGGCGCCAGTAGCGCGGACGGTCCCGGCGCAAGCGTTCGAGCACCTGTACGCCGTCGCGGCCAAGCCGCAGGCGCACCGCGCCCAACGACGCGCTGTCGAGCAGGCGCGTGCCGTAGCGATCGTAGCGATCGAGCACGATCTGCCTGGGCAGTCCGAAGCGGTTTCCATGACCCACCGGCAGCAAGCCCAGCGTCGGCCGCACCGCGGCCAGGAAGTCCAGGCTCGAGGACGTGTCGCTGCCGTGGTGCGGCACCACCAGCACGTCGCTGCGCACCAGCTCCGTCGGCAGTTTCGCCAGTCGCGCCTCGACATGCCGGCCGATGTCGCCCGGCAGCAGCGCGACCGCGCCGGCGGCCTCGATGCGCAGCACGCAGCTGCTGTCGTTGCCCAGGTAGGGAAAAAACGGCGTCGGATGCAGCCAGGTGAAACGTACGCCTTCCCACTGCCAGCCCTGCCCGGCCAGGCAGGCCTGCATGCCGTCATGGGCCCAGGCCTCGGGCGCGAAGGTCCGGCCGACCGGCAGCCCGGCGCGGACGGCGTCGGCGCCGCCGGCGTGGTCGTTGTCGCCATGGCTCAGCACCAGCGCGTCGATGCGCCGCACGCCGTGGGCACGCAGCGCCGGCAGCACCGCCGCTTCGCCGAAATCCAGGCCACGCGGCGGCGCCGGGCCCGCGTCGTAAAGCAGCACGTGGCGCTGGGTCAGCACCACCAGGGCAAGCCCCTGCCCCACGTCCACCAGCAGCAGGTCGGCTTCGCTGGGCCCGGGCCGGTCGGTGGCCGGCCAAAGCAGCGGCAGGAAAAGCAGGCTGGCCAATGGCTTGCCGGGCACGCCCCGGGGCAGCAGCAGCCAGAAGGCGCCGGCCAGGGCCAGCAGCAGGCTGGCCAGGCCGGGTTCGGGTAGCCAGGCCAGCGCCGCCGGCCAGCGCGCCACCCATTCCAGGCCCTGCCAGAGCGACTGCATCAGCGTGGCCGCCGCCTGCCAGGCCAGGGCGGCCGCGCCCTCATGCAGCGGGTGCAGCAGCAGCCCAAGCAGGGCCAGCGGCACCACGCCCAGGCTGATCCAGGGAATGCCGACCAGGTTGACCACCGGCGCCGGCAGCGAGGCCTGGCTGAAGAACCAGGCGCCGACCGGCAGCAGCCCGAGCATCGCCACTGCCTGGCCACCGATGAAGGGGCGCCACCAACCCTGGCCGGGTGCGCGGGGCAGGCACCACAGCAGCCAGGCCACGCCGAGGTAGCTGAGCCAGAAGCCGGGCGACAGCACGGCCAGTGGATCGACCAGCAAGACGGCGATCGTCGCCAGCGCCAGTGACTGGCCATCGCCCTGCGGCCGGCGCAGCAGGCGTGCCAGCACCACCACGGCGATCATCAGCGCGGTGCGCACCGTGGGCAGCGCGAAGCCGGCCAGCGCGGTATAGGCCAGCGACAGCGCCAGGGCCAGGGCAGCGGTGCCCAGCGGACGCGGCCAGCGTCGGGCAAGGAAGGGAAACGCGCGCCACAGCCCGTGCCCCAGCAGCGCCCCGAAACCGGCCACCAGGCCCACGTGGAAACCGGATATCGCGATCAAGTGGGTCAGGCCCGTGGCGCGCAGCACCGTCCAGTCGTAGTCGTCCAGGGCGCGGGTGTCGCCCAGGGCCAGGGCCTGCACGAACCGGGCGCGGGCGTCGGGCACGGCGCGGGCGATGGCGGCGGAAAGCGCTTCGCGCTGTCGATCCAGGGCTTGCGCGGTGGCCGGCGGCCCCTGCCGTTGGCCTTCGACGACATAGCCGGCAGCGGCGAGCCGGCGCTCCAGGGCCCGGCGTTCGACGTCGAAGCCACCCGGATTGGCCACGCCACGCGGTGGCCGCAGGCGCACGGCCATCAACCAGCGGCCGCCGGCCTGCATCGGCGGCAGGCTTTCGCCGGGGTCGGCGTACCAGGCCAGCTGCAGCCGGCGCCCCGCCAGCACGGCGGCGGCGCCTTCACCGTGCTCGACGGTGAAACCGAAACGCCAGGCGCCCTCGCCTGCCTCCGGCAAGCCACTGACATGGCCCCGGACCTGCAGCAGTTCGCCGGACAGGTCGGCGGGCAGGCGCAGGGAAAGCGAATGGGTGCCGTGGGCACACGCCAGGCCGATGCCCACCAGGCCGGCACCCAGCCAGCGCCAGCGCGTGGCCGACCGCCACAGCCACAGCCCGCAGGCCAGCCAGGCCAGGAACATGGCGGGCCCGGGCAGGCTGGCTAGCCCCTGGACCCAAAGCACGCCCGCCAGCAAGGCAGCCGCGACACCGGGCCCGAAAGGCGCCGGCGCCGGGGCGCGCTGGCCGGGCACGTCAGTCCCCGGTGGCGGGTCGCAGCTGTCCCTGGGTCAGTTCCAGGGTCCGATCCAGTCGCCGCGCCAGGCGGCGATCGTGGGTCACCATGACCAGGGCGGTGCCCAGGTCGCGGTTGAGTTCAAGCAGCAGGTCGAACACCGTGGCGGCGGTTTTTTCATCGAGGTTGCCGGTGGGTTCGTCCCCCAGCACGCAGGCTGGGCGGGTGACCAGCGCACGGGCCACGGCGGCTCGTTGGCGTTCGCCGCCGGAGAGTTCGCCCGGCTTGTGGCCCAGGCGATGGCCCAGGCCGACGCGCTCGAGCAGGGCCTGGGCGGCCGGGCGAGCCGTGCTGTCGCGGTCGCCGCGGATCAGCAGCGGCATCATCACGTTTTCCAGCGCGGTGAATTCCGGCAGCAGGTGGTGGAACTGGTAGACGAAACCCAGGGCACGGTTGCGCAGCAGGCCGCGCTCGCGTTCACCCAGGGCGGACATGCGCTGGCCGTCCACGTGCACGTCGCCCGAGCTGGCGCTGTCGAGCCCCCCGAGCAGGTGCAGCAGCGTGCTCTTGCCGGCGCCCGAGGCGCCGACGATGGCGACGGTCTCGCCGCGGTGCACGGCCAGTTCAAGGCCGTCGAAGACGGGGGTGCGCAGGTCGCCTTCCTGGTAGGTCTTGCCCAGGTTCTCGCAGCGGATGACGACGTCGTTCATGGGCTTATTCATAGCGCAGTGCCGTGGCGGGATCGGTGCGCGAGGCGCGCCAGGCCGGGTACAGGGTGGCCAGCAGGCACAGTACGAAGGCCACCAGGGCGATCATCAGCACGTCCATCGGGTCGACCAGGGTCGGCACCCCACTGATGTAGTAGACGTCCGAAGGCATCAGCTCGGTCTGGGTGGCTTCTTCGATGGAGCGCACGATGTTCGACAGGTTGCTGGCCAGCAGCACGCCGCTGGCCACGCCGATGCCGATGCCCAGCACGCCGATCACCATGCCCTGCACGATGAACACCCGCATCACCGCCCCCGGCGACATGCCCAGTGTCCGCAGGATGGCGATGTCGGACTGTTTGTCCTGCACCAGCATCACCAGCGAGGACACCAGGTTGAAGGCGGCGATGGCGATCACCAGCGACAGCAGGATGAACATGACCGTCTTCTCGAGCTTGAGCGCCCGGAAGAAGTTGGCGTGGTCGCGGGTCCAGTCGCGCACGCGGTAGTGGCCCTGCATGCGGTCGGCCAGGTCGCGCGCCACCGGCCAGGCGTCCCACAGGTCGACCAGCTTCAGGCGCACGCCGCTGACGCCGTCGCCCATGCGGCCCAGACGCTGGGCGTCTTCGAGATGCACCAGGGCCATGCCCAGGTCGAATTCCTGCGCGCCGGCCTCGAAAACGCCCACCACTTCGAAACGACGCGCCCGCGGCATCGCGCCCAGCGGCGTGACGGTGGCTTCGGAAATGTAGACATTGACCGAATCGCCGACGCCGGCACCCAGCAGCAGCGACAGTTCACGGCCCAGGATGATGTGGTACTCGCCGGGCTGCAGGTCGTCCAGGCTGCCCTGCACCATCTTGGCGCCCAGTTCGGAAACCTTGGGTTCGAGCGAAGGCAGCACGCCGCGGATGATCGCGCCGCGGCGCGAGCGACCCTGCAGCAGGGATTCGGTTTCCACGTAGGGTGCGGCGCCGACCACGCGCGGATCCTCGCCGGCCAGTTCGACCGCGCGCGGCCAGTCCTGCAGGGGGCCTCCGATGCCCGACACCGTGGCGTGCGCCACCATGCCCAGGATGCGGTCGCGCAGTTCCTGCTGGAAGCCGCTCATTACCGAGATGGTGGTGATCAGGGCCATCACGCCGATGATGATCCCCAGGATCGAAGCCATCGAGATGAAGGAGATGAAGCCATTGCGGCGTTTGGCCCGGAGGTAGCGCAGGCCGATGGCGAGTGAGAGGTTTGGGAGCATGGGGGCCTAGGCTGCCATGGAAGGCAGGTGGATTCCGGAACGGGGGCTGACGGACGCGGCGAGCCGAAGCCGGCGGCGGCCAGGGGCGGACAGCGTATCGGGCCACCAGCTGCGCGACCAGCGCTGCCCGCCGGCGGTCCGGGCCTGGATGCGCAGCAAGGGGCCCTGCTCACGCAGGGTCGGGGAGAACAGCAGCTCGCGCCGGCCGCGGGCGTCGGACACCGCCAGGGTCGCGCCCTGCCAAACCAGGACCAGCGGCGGCCGGATGGACTCGCGGCGGGCCAGGGCCAGGCCAGTCATGGCGGCGATGCCGGCGAACAGGGGCTTGAGCTGCGCCGCCAGGCCGCTGGCCATCACCGAAACCGCTGCCAGCACGGCCAGTGCGCACAGGGCACCCACCAGCCAGCGCGAGGGTCGCCAGTCAATGCGGCAGGGACAGGATGCGTTCGACGATCGTGGCAAGGCCGGTGTCCTCCGGGCGCTCGCGGCCCATGAACCATCGCCAGAGCTTATCGTCCTCGGTGTCCATCAGCTGTAGGAACAAGGCCCGTTCCGATTCGTCGGCGGCCGGCCAGCGGCCGTCGAGATAGCGCAGCATCAGCTGGTCGAGTTCGCGCATGCCGCGCCGGCAGCGCCAGCGCAGGCGGCGTAGCTCGGCGTCTTCGCTCACAGCGCTCCGGCCAGCAGAACGCCCCAGAGCACTACCAGCACCAGGCCGCCGCTCACGTAGGCCAGGAAACGATGGCGCACCTTGTTGTAGCTGCAATGGATGGCGCTGTGCACCACCCGCAGGGCCACGAAGGCCCAGGCCAGGCCCACGGTCAGCGGCGAGGCCAGGTCGAGCTGCACGCCGACCACCAGCGCCAGGTAGAACAGCACCGGCAGTTCGAACAGGTTGCGGAAGTTGTCCGCGGCCCGGGTGTCCTTGATGCGCGCGGCCATCTGCGCCGAGCTGGCCACCGCCTGCGGGTGGATGCGTTCGCGCGCCAGCTGGCCCAGGCGTTCGACGGCCATCCGGCCCATCACGATGAAGGTGAGCGCCGCCATGGCGAATGCCGGGAACAGCAGGTCGATGGCGCCCATGCTCAGGCGCCCCGCCGCTGCAGCATCAGCTTCTTGATTTCGCCGATCGCCCGCGCCGGGTTGAGGCCCTTGGGACAGGTGCGCGCGCAGTTCATGATGGTGTGGCAGCGGTAGAGCTTGAACGGGTCTTCCAGGTCGTCCAGGCGGGCGCCGGTATCCTCGTCGCGCGAATCCACGATCCAGCGGTAGGCCTGCAGCAGCACGGCCGGGCCCAGGTAGCGGTCGCCGTTCCACCAGTAGCTCGGGCAGGCGGTGGAACAGCAGGCGCACAGGATGCATTCGTACAGGCCGTCGAGCTTGGCCCGGTCTTCCTTGGACTGCAGGCGTTCCTTGGCCGGCGCCGCGCTTTGCGTGCGCAGCCAGGGCTTGATCGACGCGTACTGCGCGTAGAAATGCGTCAGGTCCGGCACCAGGTCCTTCACCACCGGCATGTGCGGCAGCGGGTAGATCGGCACTTCCTTCCTGCCGCAGTCCTCGATCGCCTTGGTGCAGGCCAGGGTGTTGGTGCCGTCGATGTTCATCGCGCACGAGCCGCAGATGCCTTCGCGGCAGGACCGGCGGAAGGTCAGGGTCGGGTCGATCTCGTTCTTGATCTTGATCAGGGCGTCCAGGACCATCGGCCCGCACGCGTCCATGTCCACCTCGTAGGTGTCGGTGCGCGGGTTGGCGCTGTCGTCCGGGTTCCAGCGGTAGACCTTGAAGGTGCGCACGTTCTTCGCGCCCTGGGCCGCGAAATGCTTGCCCTTGCCGACCTTGGAATTCTTGGGGAGGGTGAACTCAGCCATTTTCGGGTATCCAGGAGGTCAGTAGGTGCGGGCCTTGGGCGGGACGACGTCCACGTCCTTGCTCAGCGTGTACATGTGCACCGGGCGGTAGTCGAGGCGGGTCTGGCCCGCATCGTCCACCCAGCACAGCGTGTGCTTGTGCCAGTTGTCGTCGTCGCGATCGGAGAAGTCCTCGCGGGCATGGGCGCCGCGCGACTCCTTGCGGTTCTCCGCCGACACCATGGTGGCCACGGCCTGGCCGAGCAGGTTCTGCAGCTCCAGGGTTTCGATGAGGTCGGAGTTCCAGACCATCGAACGGTCGGAAACGCGCACGTCCGCGAAGGAGGCATGCACTTCGCTGATCTTCTGGACGCCCTCGAGCAGGGTTTCGCCGGTGCGGAAGACCGCGGCGTTGCTCTGCATGACCTGCTGCATGTTGTCGCGGATGACCGCCGTCGGCGTGCCGCCGCTGGCGTTGCGCAGCTTGTCGAGGTTGGCCAGCGACTTGTCGCAGGCCGACGCGCCCAGCGACTTGTGCGGCGCGCCGGGCTTGATCGTTTCGGCGCAGCGGTTGGCCACCGCGCGGCCGAACACCACCAGGTCGAGCAGTGAATTCGAACCCAGGCGGTTGGCGCCATGCACGGAAACGCAGGCCGCCTCGCCGATGGCGTACAGGCCTTCGACGACGGTGTCCGGGTTGCCGTTCTTCAGGGTGACCACTTCGCCGTGGTAGTTGGTCTGCAGGCCGCCCATGTTGTAGTGCACGGTCGGCAGCACCGGGATCGGCTGCTTGGTGACGTCCACGCCGGCGAAGATCTTGGCGGTCTCGGCGATGCCCGGCAGCTTCTCGTGGATGTCGGCCGGATTGAGGTGGGTGAGGTCGAGGTGGATGTGGTCCTTCTTCGGGCCCACGCCGCGGCCTTCGCGGATCTCGATGGTCATCGAACGGCTGACCACGTCGCGCGACGCCAGGTCCTTGGCGTTGGGCGCGTAACGTTCCATGAAACGTTCGCCCGCCGAGTTGCGCAGGATGCCGCCTTCGCCGCGCACGCCTTCGGTGATCAGGCAGCCGGCGCCGTAGATGCCGGTCGGGTGGAACTGCACGAACTCCATGTCCTGCAGCGGCAAGCCGGCGCGCAGGGCCATGCCACCGCCGTCGCCGGTGCAGGTGTGGGCCGAGGTGGCGCTGAAGTAGGCGCGGCCGTAGCCGCCGGTGGCCAGCACCGTGCCCTGGGCGCGGAACAAGTGCAGTTCGCCGGTGCTCATGTCGAGCGCGAGCACGCCGCGGCAGGCGCCTTCCTCGTCCATGATCAGGTCGAGCGCGAAATATTCGATGAAGAACTCGGCCGAGTGCGCCAGCGACTGCTGGTACAGGGTGTGCAGGATGGCGTGGCCGGTGCGGTCGGCGGCGGCGCAGGTGCGCTGGGCGGTGCCCTTGCCGTAGTGCGTGGTCATGCCGCCGAAGGGGCGCTGGTAGATCTTGCCGTCTTCGGTGCGCGAGAACGGCACGCCCTGG
This sequence comes from Arenimonas soli, assembly GCF_014643775.1. Taxonomy (GTDB): domain Bacteria; phylum Pseudomonadota; class Gammaproteobacteria; order Xanthomonadales; family Xanthomonadaceae; genus Arenimonas; species Arenimonas soli. Next base: position 1,121,957 of record NZ_BMKC01000001.1, on the reverse strand, counting down.
TGTTCAAGCTCGATGATCGCCGGGATGGCTTCGCGGCACATGTACTCGATGGCGTCCTGGTCGCCCAGCCAGTCCGAGCCCTTGATGGTGTCGTAGAAGTGGAAGCGCCAGTCGTCCTCGCCCATGTTGCCCAGCGCGGCGGAAATGCCGCCCTGCGCCGCCACGGTATGCGAACGGGTCGGGAAGACCTTGCTGATGCAGGCGGTCTTGAGGCCCTTCTGGGCCAGGCCGAAGGTGGCGCGCAGGCCGGCACCGCCGGCGCCGACGACGACCATGTCGTACTTGTGTTCGTGGATCTTGTAGGCGGACGTCATGGCGTTCTCAGGCTGTGAAGACGATGCGGCCGATGGCCAGCAGGGAGGCGATGGCGGCGATCGCGAAGGCGAACTTGACGATCACCTGCAGCAGCAGCTCGGCGCCGCCGTGCACGTAGTCCTCGATGACCACCTGCAGGCCCAGGCGGGCGTGCCAGAACAGCGACAGCACGAAGGCGGTCAGCACGGCGGCGGTGAACGGCTGCGCCAGCACCGCGCGGACCCGTTCCTGGTCCGCGCCGATCAGGCCGACCATCAGGATGACGAACCAGGGCCCCATCAGCAGCAGGGCGATGGCGCTCAGGCGCTGGTGCCACCAGTGGCCGGTGCCGTCCTTGGCCGAGCCCAGGCCCTTGGCGCGGGCGAGCGGGTTGCGCAGGCTCATGCCGCACCTCCCATCGAAAGGCCGGCCCACCACAGGCCCGCGGTGATCAGCACGGCCAGCACGAGCACCGCGTAGCCGCTGGCATAGGCCTTGGGGATGTCGTAGCCGTGGCCGGCGTCCCAGGCCAGGTGCCGGATGCCGTTCAGCAGGTGGTAGACCAGGCAGGCCGACAGCGCGAACAGCGCGATCTGCCCGAACACCGACGCCAGCACGGTCCGGGCGAGTTCGAAGGCCTCGGCGCCGCCGGCGACCGCCACCAGCCACGCGGCGAAGGCCAGCGAGCCCAGTGCAAGCACCACCCCGGTGATGCGGTGGAGGATGGACATCGTGCTGGTCAGCTGCGGCTTGTAGACCTGCAGGTGCGGGGACAGGGGTCGTTCTTGCGTCGCCATGGGCTGCGCTCGTCGGTTGGAGTGGGAAGGATGCCCCGCCGGATGTCGGCGTGGCGTCAGAAGTCGATGCAGCGGCCGTTCTTCTCCCAATCGCCGTAGCGCGTTGGGTCGGGACCGTCGCGTCCGCCGATTTCCGCGGGAGGCGCCGCGCCGGCCTCTTCCCCGCCGGCGCCGCCGGCCGGGGTTTCGGGTCGGGTGCGGGTATCGCCTATGATGCGCGGCTCCGTAGACATCCGGACATGTTAAGTCCCGCCCCCATGTCGTTCAAGCCAAATCCAGCCCCGCTCACCTGCCCGACCCTGCCCGGCATCGGCCTGCTGCGTGCTGCGGGGCGCGATGCAGCGGCTTTCCTGCAGGCCCAGGCCATGAACGACGTGAACGCGCTGGCCCCGGGCCGATGGCAGTGGAACGGCCTGCTGACGCCGAAGGGGCGCGTGATTGCGCTGTTCGCGCTGCTGCGCGAGGCCGACGACCAGTTCCTGCTGGTGCTGCCGGACTACGCCGCCGAGGACATGGCGGCGCACCTGAAGAAGTTCATCTTCCGCAGCAAGCTCAGCCTGCAGCCGCTCGACCAGTGGCGTGCCTGCGCGGGCCCGGCGCCGTCGGGCCCGGACCGCGCCCTGGCAAACGGTGACGCCGATGCCGGCTGGGTGCTTGACCTGTCCGGCGACGGGACCGACCGCGGCCTGTGGCTGCTGCCCGCCGGCGACGGGGCCATCGCCGACGAAGATCCGGAGACCACGCAGGCCTGGCGCCAGGCCGACCTGGCCCATGGCCTGCCCCGCCTGCCCGGTGACCAGCGTGAAACCTGGACCCCGCAGATGCTCTCGCTTGACCGCCTGGGAGCCTTCAGTCTCAAGAAGGGCTGCTACCCCGGCCAGGAAATCGTCTCCCGTACCCACTACCTGGGCCAGGCCAAGCGCGGCCTGGTGCGGTTGCAGGCAAAGTCAGCGCCGCCCGCCGGCACGCCGGTGCTGGACCCCCAGGGCCGGGAGTTGGGCCGCCTGGTCTGCGCGGGCGGTGACCAGTTGCTGGCGGTCCTGGCGACCGACCCGGACGCCGGTGACCTGAGCGCCGCCGGCCAGCCGCTGGTCCGGCGTGAACTGCTTAACGGACTGGCACGCTGACGCCCGGTTCGCCTTGGCCCATGGGCGTTTGTCTGTTATACCCGCTGCCACAGGGAGGAACAGAACATGATGATCAAGAAGTGTTTTTTGACGGTGGCCATGGCCTTCACGGCCGCACCGGCGCTGGCCGCGAATTACACCCTCGCGGTCGAGCCCAACTACCCACCGGCGCAGGCCGAACAGGTCTACCAGCCGCTGCTTGATTACCTTTCGGCGTCCACCGGACACACCTTCCGGATCAAGACGGCGGCGAACTACCACGTGTACTGGCGCGACCTGCGCGCCGGCATGAAGGTGGACTTCGCCTTCGAGGAGGCCCACTTCGCCGGCTACCGCATGGGCCGGCTGGGCTTCACGCCGCTGGTGCGCACGCTCGAACCGACGCGCTACTCCCTGCTGGCCGACGCGATGATCGCCGAAGAAGGCACCAGCGGCCTGATCGGCCGGCCGGTGGTTTCGATGCCCTCGCCCAGCATGGGTTACCTGCTGATGCTGGAGATCTACCGCAACCCGATCGCCGCGCCTGAAATCAAGTCGGTCGGCACCGGCTGGCGCGACGGCGTGGAGATGATCTTCTCCCAGGAAACCGACGCGGCGATGGTGCCCAACTACATCGCGCAGCTGTACCCGAACCTGGTGGTTGTCTCGGAATCGCGCGAGTTCATCGGCCGTACGCTCAGCGCCGCCGGCACCGTGCCTTCGGACGTGCAGGACGCGGTCGAGGAAGCCATGCTCAAGCTGCACGAAGACCCGGGCTCCTACGAGGTGCTGGTGGAGCTGGGCGCCACCCAGTTCGTTGACGCGCCGGCCGCCGAATACACCAACAGCGAAAGCCTGCTGGCCGGCGTGTTCGGCTACAAGCCACGCCCGGCCAAGCCCGCTGCCGAAGTCGAACCCGAGCCCGAAGCCATCGACCTCGATTCGATCAGCGACGAGGACCTGGGCGGGCTGGAAGTCACCGCGGACAACTGATCCGTGCACCGCGGCCGCCCGGCGCACGGCCGGGCGCGCCAGCGGCCTCAGCCTGCCTCGTAATGGATGACGTCGCCGCTGTTGGCGGCGAAGCTTTGCCCCAGGCTGATCGTGCCCGACTTGCGCAGGTGCACCTCGTCGCGGTGCAGCTTCAGTTCGTCGTCCTCGCCCACGCGCACGAACGTGCCGTTCGTGGACCGGTCGGTGAGCATGAAATGGCCGCGCTTGAACTCCACCATGGCGTGCGTGCGGCTGACCCAGTCGGCCTCCACCACCAGCTGGTTGCCGGGCTCGCGGCCCATCAGGAAAGGTTCGGAGTCTGGCCGCAGTTCGACCAGCTCGCCGCGGTGCCTTAGCCGGAGCACCGACTCGGCGCCCGTGTCGTCCTTGCTTCCGGCCCGCGGCCCGGCCTGGACCAGGGTCATGCCGGAGGTGTCCTCCTGCCAGACCAGGTCGACGATGGCGATGGGCAGCAACTTGCCGCTGACGCGTGCCTTGCCCAGGCTGCGGGCCTCGGGCACCTTGCCGGTCAGGCCGTCGAAGGTCGCGGCGGTGGTGACCACCTGCTCGCGCTTGGCCAGCGAGGCCATGCGCGCCGCCACGTTCACCGCGTCGCCGTAGACGTCGCCGTCGGCTTCTTCCAGGGCGTCGCCATGGTGCAGGCCGATGCGTACGGCCAGGTTGTCGCGCACGAAGACGATGTCCCGCGCCAGCCGCCGCTGCATGTCGCAGGCGGCCAGCACGCCGTTCATGGCGCGCGGGAAGGTACACATGATCTCGTCGCCGATGGTCTTGATGACCCGGCCGCCGTGCTGGGCACAAACCCCGGACAGCGCGTCCAGCACCAGCGCGATCAGGCGCCGTGCTTCGACGTCGCCCTTGCTTTCGAACAGCCGCGTGCTGCCGCTGACGTCGGCGAAAAGGATGGTCTGGGGCCGGGACTGGCTCATGACGGAAGGAACGATATCAGGGAATGTCCTCGGCCATCGAGACGATGTCGTCGTCCGAGGGGATGACCAGGAACGCGGCGCCCGCCAGAGGCGTGTAGGTGTCCTCGCCGACCACGCGCCGCAGCGGCTTGGCGCCCTGCCCGGCCTCGACCACGGCGGTGATGATGCCCTCGCCGACGCCGGCCGAACGCCGGCCCTCGTCCACCACCAGGATGCGGGCGCACTCACCGGCATGCCGGGCGATGGCGTCGGCGTTGAGCGGCTGCAGCCAGCGCAGGTCGACCACCCGCACCTTCCAGCCCTTGCCGGCTTCGATGCGGCGGGCGGCGCGCAGGCTCATCGGCACGCCGTTGCCGAAGCTGAAGATGACCAGGTCGGTGGCCTCGGGCGCGTAGACCCGCTCTTCGCCCAGCGCCATGGCCTCGCCCGGTGCCGGATACGCAGTGAGCCACTGGCCGTCGCCGGGTTCGTAAAGGTCCTTGGTCATGTACAGGGCGATCGGTTCGAGGAAGGCGCAGACGCGCCCGTCCACCTTGGCCAGCGCCATCATCGTGCGCAGCATGGTGGCCGCGTCGTCGCCGCGGCTGGGGCAGCCGACCACCAGGCCCGGGATGTCCCGCAGCGCGGTGATCGAGTTGTCGTTGTGGAAGTGCCCGCCGAAGCCGCGCTGGTAGCCCAGCGAGGCGATCCGCATCACCATCGGGTTGCGGAACTGGCCGTTGGAGAAGAACTGCAGGCTGCAGGCCTCGCCGCGGATCTGGTCGCAGGCGTTGTGGAAATAGGCCAGGTACTGGATTTCCGGCAGCGGCAGCAGGCCGACGTTGGCATAACCCTGGGCCAGGCCCAGGATCATGGTCTCGTCGAGCAGCGTGTTGAACACGCGGGCGTTGCGGAAGGCCTTGTGCAGGCCCTTGGTGACCGTATACACGCCGCCCTTCTGGGCCACGTCCTCGCCGAACAGCAAGGCTTCGGGATACTGGCAGAACAGGTCGTGCAGGGCCTGGTTGATCTGGATCGCCAGGTGTTTCGGGGCCTGGTTCTCGGGCAGGCGCGCCTCGCTGCCGAACACCGCCAGGCGTCGTTCGGCGAAATCACTGCGGGTCGCCTGCGCCTGCACCTTGTCCGGCGTGTACGGCGCCAGCGGCGCCATCACCTCGGCCAGGTCGTCGAGCTTGGGCCGGCGGTCGGCCTCTTCGGCGGCGGCGAAACAGCGGGCACGCATGGCCTCGTATTTCGCCAGCAGTTCGTCCTTGCCCATCACCCCCGATTCAAGCGCGATCGCCGCCGAGCGCAGCAGCGGGTCGCTGGCCTCGACGGCCATCAGCTCTTCGAAGCTTCGCCACTCGATCTCGAAGTCGGTGCCGGCGTGGCCCATGATGCGCGTGGTCTGCAGGTGCAGGAAGGTCGGCCGGCGGGTGCGGCGGCAGTGTTCGACCGCGGCCTGGACCTGGCCGTAGCCGTTGGCCAGGTCCAGGCCGTCGGCGAAGAAGTAGTCCAGGCCCGGGCGCTGGCGGAAGGCGTTGCCGATCCAGCCGCCGGGCGTCTTCACCGAAATGCCGATGCCGTTGTCCTCGCACACGAACAGCACCGGCGCCGGCAGCCGCTGGTAGGCCGTCCACTGGGCGGTATTGAAGGCCGTCTGCGCGGTGGCATGGTTGCTGGACGCATCACCGAAGCTGCAGATGGCGATCGAGTCGTCCGGGATCGGCAGCGCATGGCCGATGCGGCGTGCCTGCTCGATGGCAATCGCGGTGCCCAGGGCCTTGGGCAGGTGCGAAGCGATGGTGGACGTCTGCGGCAACACCCACAGTGGCTTGCTGCCCCAGACCTTGTGGCGGCCACCCGAGATCGGGTCGTCCTTGCTGGCCGCGAAGCTCAGCGCCGAGTCCATCACCGGGTCCATGTCCGGCAGCTTGCGGAAGCGTTCGGCCATGAAGCCGCCGGAGCGGTAGTGCAGGAAAGCCGGATCGGTGTGGCGCGTGAGCCGGGCGACCATCGCATTGCCTTCGTGGCCCGAGCTGCCGATCGTGTAGAAAACCTTTTGCTGCACGCGCAGCACCCGCGCCATCAGGTCCAGGTGGCGCGACACCAGCTGGGATTCGAACAGTTCCAGGAAGTCCCGGGCACTGCAGTGGCTGCCTTCGAGCACGGCTTCGTCGGGTGCCGGGCGGTGGCCGGGCCGGCCGTCCCACGCCTTCACGAACTCGACGAAATTGTCGTCGCAGACTTTGGCGCGGTTGACGTCCTTGTGACGGGCGGGGATGGGCGTGGCAACGGACATGGAGGGCTCGCGAAAGGCGGGGTCAGCGGCGCAGGCGCAGGCGGTTCACCTGCCACTGTTCACGCGTCTGGCCCCAGATCTGGACGGGTTGGTTTTCGTAGGGAGGCGGCAGTTTGCCGGGACCACGCAGGCTCGCCCCGAGCCGCCTGGCCACGGCCTGGGAGCCGGTGTTGGCCGGATCGATGGTCTGGATGATGTCGGTCCAGCCCAGGGTATCCACGGCCCAGTCGATGCAGGCGGCCGCGGCTTCGGTGGCGTAGCCCTTGCCCCAGGCGTTGCGCGCGAGCGAATAGCCGACTTCCGTGCCCGGCCAGCCTTCCGGCTGCCACGGCCCGACCCGGCCGACCCATTGGCCGGATTCGCGTTCGAAAACCGAGAAGAAGGAAAATCCCTGCACGTGCCAGGCGCCGACCGTGGCCAGGAAGGAGCGCCAGGCGATCGCCCGGGGCTGCACCCCGCCCAGGTGATGCATGGCCTCGGGGTCGGCGCAGAAGTCCGCCCAGGCTTCGAAGTCTGCGCCGCGCACGGGCCGCAGCAGCAGCCGCGCGGTTTCGAGCTTCAGGCCATCGAGGTCCATGGAAAGGGTCCGCCCGCCGGGCCGGCGGTCAGAACGCGTTGATGCCGGTGACTTCGCGGCCGATCACCAGCTGGTGCACGGTTTCCGTGCCTTCGTAGGTGATGACGGACTCGAGGTTGAGCGCGTGGCGGATGGGCGGATGCTCGGTGGTGATGCCGGCGCCGCCGAGGATGTCGCGGGCTTCGCGGCAGATGTCGATGGCCATGCGGCAGTTGTTCCACTTGGCCAGCGACACCTGCGCCGGCTGCATGGTGCCGGCGTCCTTCAGGCGGCCCAGCTGCAGGCTGAGCAGCTGCGCCAGGGTGATGCGCCGGGCCATGTCGGCCAGCTTGAGCTGGACGGCCTGGGTGGCTGCGATCGGGCGGTTGAACAGCACGCGTTCCTTCGAATATTCCAGCGCCGAGGTGTAGGCGGCGATGGCGGCGCCGATCGGGCCCCAGGTGATGCCGTAGCGGGCCTGGGTGAGGCAGCCCAGCGGGCCCTTGAGTCCCTTGACGTTGGGCAGGCGCTGGCTGTCGGGCACGCGCACGGAGTCCAAGTACAGCGCCGAGGTGACCGAGGCGCGCAGGCTCATCTTCTTGTGCACTTCCTGGGCCTCGAAGCCCTTGGTGCCCTTTTCGACGATGAAGCCCTGGATGCCTTCGTCGGTCTGGGCCCAGACGATGGCGATGTCGGCCAGGTTGCCGTTGGTGATCCACATCTTGGCGCCGTTGATGACCCAGTCGCCGCCGTCCTTCTTCGCCACGGTCTTCATGTTGGCCGGGTCGGAGCCGCCGTGCGGTTCGGTCAGGCCGAAGCAGCCGATGATCTCGCCGCGGGCCATGCCGGGCAGGTACTTCTGGCGCTGTTCTTCCGAGCCATAGGCATAGATCGGGTACATGCACAGCGAACTCTGCACGGAAACGAAGCTGCGGATGCCGCTGTCGCCGCGCTCGAGTTCCTGGCAGATCAGGCCGTAGCTGACCGCGTTGAGCTCGGCGCAGCCGTATTTTTCCGGAAGCGAGGAACCCAGCAGCCCCATCGCGGCGATTTCCGGCACCAGTTCCTTGGGGAAGCGGCCCTGGTCGAAGCAGTCGCCGATGATCGGCAGTACCTTTTGGTCGGTGAAGCGGGCGACGCTGTCCTGGATCATGCGCTCCTCTTCGCTGAGCAGGGAGCGGATGTCGAACAGGTCGGTCGGGTTCAGGGCCATGGCTGCGGTTTTCGGGCGTCGGGAAAGCCCGTGATTCTAGCCGGTTTGGCCGGCCGCTGGCATGACGAAATGGAAAGGGGCCGGACGAACCGGCCCCTTCCGGGGGTGTCGCCGCTGCCGGGGTTTAACCCTGCGGGGGCGTATCGAGGCCGGCCACGGCGATGGTGCCGTCCCGGATCGGCAGGCGCTCGCCCGGGTCCTCGGCCATCACCAGCTCGCCGGTCTGGCCCTCGTAGCGCCAGGTGACGTTGTAGCCGACGATCTTGTCGCGCTCGCCCAGCAGGAGCTGTTCGCCCGGCTTGCGGTCGGTGCGCATGCTGGCCAGTTCGCCATCGGCCCGGTAGGTGACGTCGTAGCCGATCACTTCTTCGCGCGGCTCGGTCACGGTCTGGCAGACCTGCTGGATCTCGGTGGTCTTCTTGCCGCCGACGTGGCGGCGGTCGATCTCGCGGCCTGCATAGGCGCCGCCCACGGCACCGGCGACCGTGGCCAGCTTGCGGCCGTCGCCCTTGCCCACCTGGTTGCCCAGCAGGCCACCGACGACGGCGCCGACGACCATGCCGTCCTTGTCGCCGAAGCGTTCGGGCTGGCGCACTTCGACCACGCGGTCCTCGCAGACCTGGCGTTCACCGGTGCGCATTTCGGTGATGGGCGTCGAGGCAACCACCTCGCCCCAGATCTGTTCCTTTTCGGTGATCGGGGTCGAAGACAGCACCTCGGCGTAAGGCGTTGCATAGACCTGGTAGGCGGCGATGGCGCCACCCCCGACCAGCATGCCGGCCGCGACGGCCAGGATCGTCTTGTTCATGGCGTTTTCCTCCTAGGGCGGTTTCTTGCCCGCTTGTGCGAGGGCAATTTGGGCCAGTAAACCTGAACCGGGGCATAAACGCGTGAAGGCGCCTCACCACGTGTTAATTTCAATCGAAGCGACGTTGACGGAGCCCCCCCATGCCCCACCCCATCACCGGCCCGCTGACCGCGTTCGCCGCGCGGCTGCGCTTCCCGACCCTGTTCAAGATTACGGCGGCGCTGATGCTGCTCAGCTGGCTGCTGCCCGACCCGATCCCCTTCATCGACGAAATCGTCACCGCCCTGGCGACCCTGATGCTGGCCAGTTGGCGACGCAAGGACGAGCCGCCGTCCGGCAACGTGATCGAAGGTGAATCGCGCCGCGAATGAGCCCGCTGTACGACAGCCACTGCCACCTGGACGCCGCGGAATTCGACGCCGACCGCCCGGCCGTGCTGGCCCGCGCCCGCCAGGCCGGCGTGGCCCGGCAGCTGGTGCCGGCCGTGGACCGTGCCAGCTGGGACGCCATCCGGGCCCTGTGCGCGGCCGAACCCGGCCTGCGCCCGGCTTATGGCCTGCACCCGATGTTCCTGGACCGCCACCAGCCGGGCCACTTGGATGAGCTGCGCGACTGGCTCGAACACGAGCGCCCGGCGGCCGTTGGCGAATGCGGGCTGGATTTTTTCGTCGACGAACCCGACCCGGAGTCCCAGCGGCTCTATTTCCGTCGCCAGCTCGAGCTGGCCCGGGAATTCGACCTGCCCGTCATCCTGCACGCGCGTCGGGCCGTCGAGGAAGTGATCGGCACCCTGCGCCAGGTCGGCGGCCTGCGCGGCGTCGTGCACAGCTGGTCGGGCAGCGAGGAACAGGCCCGGCAGCTGTTTGATCTGGGGTTCTGCCTGGGCATTGGCGGCCCGGTCACCTACGAGCGGGCCAGGCGCCTGCGCCGAACCGTGGCGTCGATGCCGCTGGACTGCCTCCTGCTGGAAACCGACGCCCCCGACCAGCCCGACGCCCAATGGCGTGGCCAGCGCAATGAACCCGCCCGCCTTTGCCAGGTCCTGGACGTGGTGGCGCAACTGCGCGGGCAAGCCGCGGCCAGCATCGCCGAAGCCACGTCGGCCAATGCGCTGCGCCTGTTCGGCTAGGCCCTAGCCGCCCTCGCCTGGCTTGAGCAGCAATTCCACCGCCTTGCCCGCCATCGCGAAGGCGAAGGCACCGGTGACGTGGGTGGCTGCGCCCAGGCCGGCGCCGCAGTCGAGCTTGAGCGCCGCATCCGCCCCCAGTTTCGGCCGCACGCCGCAGACGCTGCCGTCGGCCTGCGGGTACTTCACGTTTTCCATCGAATACACCGCGGGCACGCCGAAGTAGCGGTCCGGGTTGCGCGGGAAACCGAAGTCGGCGCGCAGCTTCTTGCGCACCAGGGCCAGCATGGCGTCGTGTTCGGTGCGCGAGAGGTCGCGCACGCGCACCAGGGTCGGGTCGCGGCGGCCGCCGGCCGAACCACATGTGACCAGGGGAAGCTTGCGCCGCCGGCACCAGGCGATCATTTCGAGCTTGCTGCGGAAGCTGTCGCAGGCGTCGAGCACGATGTCGTGGCCCCGGTCGAGCAGGGCCTCGAGATTGGACGGCAGCAGGAAGGCCGGCACCACGTCGACTTCGATCCCGGGATTGATGGCCCGGCAGCGCTCGGCGAGCACCTCGCCCTTGCCGCGGCCGTACTGGCCTTCAAGCGCGTGCGACTGGCGGTTGGTGTTGCTGACGCAGACCTCGTCGGCATCCACCAGCACCAGCCGCCCCACCCCGCTGCGCGCCAGGGATTCGACCAGCCAGCTGCCGACGCCGCCCAGGCCGACCACGCAGGCCTGGCGGCGGGCCAGGCGCGCAACCGCACCCTGGCCATAGAGCCGGTCGATGCCGGCGAAGCGGGGATCGTTCATCTCGACATTCTAGCCGGGCGCCGGGGAATGAACGGATTGCGAACCGGGCCGGCGACGGTCGGCCCCGGTTCAGCGCGGCAAGCCTAGCTTCGGTCCCACGTTCCCGATGCCAACTGCAAGGAGTTCCCCATGAAGACCCGCATGCTGGTCGTCGCCGCCGTCGCCGCCACGTCGCTGGCGGCCTGCGCCACCCAACCGCGCGCACCGGCCTATGGCTACGAGCGTGGCTACAACCAAAGCTACGACCGCGGCTACTCGCAGCAGCGCTGCTACAACTGCGGCCGGATCGAGCGCATCGAACAGGTCTACGGCGCCCGTCGCAACAGCCGCGCCGGCGCCGTGCTGGGTGGCCTGGTGGGTGCGGTCGCGGCCCGCGAGATCCCGACCCACGGCAGCGAAGGCAAGGAAAACACCGCCACGGTCGCGGGTGCCGTCGCTGGCGCGGTCGCCGGCAATGCCATCGAAAACAAGATGAACGAGGAGACCTTCGACATCCACGTCCGCATGGACGATGGCCGACTGGTCGTGCTCAATCGCAATCGCCTGGGCAATGGCATCCGCGAAGGGGCTTACGTGCGCGTCGACGGCAACAATCTCGAGCTGCTGCGCTAAGACCCCGCGTCACCGCGACACGGACGTCGCAGGCTTCCCGGACAGACCGCCGTGGTATCTTCCCGGCGGTCTTTCCTTGTCCGGAGCTCCTGCATGCGTTCCCTGATCCTGGTCCTGATCGGCCTGTTCGTCGGCGCCGCCTGTGCATTGATCGCCATGAGCGCGCTGCGCCAGGGCACGGCCTACCCGAACGGGGTAATGGCGGTGATGGCGGCGCAGATGCAGGGCCTGGGCGCCAACGTGAAGCAGAACCGCTGCGCCAGCACCGACCTGCTGCCGAAACTGCAGACCCTTCGCCACCTGGGCAACGACCTCGAGCCTGCGTTCCTGCCGACCGAGGACGACGAACGTTTCGTCCAGCACGCCACCGTGTTGCGCGCCTCGCTCGACGCCGCCCTGGCCACCCCGCCCGCCGACTGCGCGGCCGCCGGCGTCGCCCTGGACCGGATCCAGAACGGCTGCCAGGCCTGCCACCGCGACTTCAAGGGCTGACCGGCAGCCAGTCGGACACCGCGGCGGCGACCGCCGCGGGTTCGCGCATCCAGCGGAAGTGGTCGGCCTGCGTGCCCAGCCGGCCGCTGTCGAAACGTTCGATGCGTCGGGGCCCCGGGCCCAGTTTTTCCAGCAACTGGTGCAGGGTCGGCTCCGGGACCAGGGCGTCATGTTGGAAGTGCACGCCCAGCGCCGGGCATGAGACCTGCGCCATGGCCGCCTCCAGGTCCGTTGTTTCCCCGTAGTCGGCATAGCGGCCGCGGCGGACCGTGCGCGACCAGTCGCGCATCAGGCCGCCGGCTTCGCGCCCGGCGAAGCCCAGGCGTTCGCCCGGGTAGTGGCCGACGATGCGGGTGACCAGCGGCAGGGCATGGGCGAAACCGGCGATGCCCCAGCGCTTCGAGCCGCGGTAGCTGCGCCAGTCCGGCACGCCGGTGGCGACCAGGGCCAGGCCGGCGCAGCCCTCGGGCCGGCGTGCGGCCAGCATGGCCGCGAACTGCCCTCCCAGGCTGTGCCCACCCAGGCACCAGCGAAGGTCTCCGGGCAGCGCCCGCACGACCGTGGGCAGGTCCTGGTCGAGCAGGTGCCGATAACCCCAGTCCCGCCCCCTGGCCGCGCGCCAGTCGCTGCTGCCCGTGCCACGCCAGTCCGGCACCGCGACGGCGATGTCGTGTTTGCAAAGCGCCTGCGCGAACGCGTCGTACTTGTTCGCCGAAACGCCCAGCGCGGGCAGGAAGAGCAGACCGCCCCGGGCCTTGCGCGGGCGCCAGCGGCGCAGCCCGAAGCCGTGGCCATCGGGCGCCTGCAGCCTTGATTCGTCGACCGGCATTGGCTCACTCCCCGCAAAACACCAAGCATACCCAGCCCGCCTTGCCCTGCGCGCCTGTCCTCACGCCGGCGACACGCGCCCGACACGCGCCCCTGACGCCACCACGACGGCCCCATGACGGCCCCCCGTGGACACTGCAAACGTGCCCGAACGGGGCATCACCCCCACCCTGGAGAAACCCATGACCCTGCTTCGCAAAACTGCGCTCGCCCTGATGCTTTCCGGCCTGGTCGCGACCCCGGCGCTCGCCGGCCACCACGAAGGCAAGGAAAAGGCCGCCGGCACCATCGTCGACGTCGCCGCCGGCAATGCCGACTTCGAAACCCTGGTCGCCGCCGTCAAGGCCGCCGGCCTGGTCGAGACCCTGTCGGGCGAGGGCCCGTTCACCGTGTTCGCGCCGACCGACGATGCGTTCGCCAAGCTGCCGGCCGGCACGCTCGAGTCGTTGCTGCTGCCCGAGAACAAGGACCAGCTGGTGGCGATCCTCACCTACCACGTGGTCGCCGGCAAGGTGAAGGCCGCCGACGTGGTGAAGCTTGATTCCGCCACCACCGTCAACGGCCAGGCCGCCGACATCGAAGTGACCGGCAGCACCGTGCGCATCGACGGCGCGACTGTCACCGCCACCGACATCAAGGCCAGCAACGGCGTCATCCACGTCATCGACACCGTCATCCTCCCGGACTGACCTGTACCCTCCCCTGCGTTGTTCCTCGACGGCCCGCTTCGGCGGGCCGTCGCTTGTTATGCTCCGGCGATGGACCCGCAAACCACCTGGTACATCCTGGCCGGCGCGCTGATCGTGATCGGTCTGTTCGGCACCATCCTGCCGGTGCTGCCGGGGCTGCCGGTGATGTTCGCGGGCATGTGGCTGGCGGCCTGGGCCGACGGCTACCAGCGCATCGGCAGCGGCGTGCTGGTGGTGCTGGGCCTGCTGGTCGCCATTTCGATCGCCACGGATTTCCTTGCCAGCCTGCTCGGCGCCAGGCGCGCGGGCGCGTCGAACAAGGGCATGTGGGGCGCGGGCATCGGCGGTTTCGTCGGCATCTTCTTCGGCCTGCCCGGCCTGCTGGCCGGGCCGCTGCTGGGCGCGGCCGCCGGCGAAATGGCCCACGGCCGGGCCTGGCGCGACGCCTCGCGCATCGGCGTCGGCACCTGGATCGGGCTGCTGGTCGGCGCCATCTTCAAGGTGATGCTGGCGCTGGCGATGCTGGTGATCTTCATCGGCGCGCTGGTGATCAACTAGACCTCAGGCGTCGAGCTCGCGCAGCGTCACCGACGGCGGCACCCGGACGATGCGCCGGGTCGCCCACATGCCCGCCAGCAGGGCGGCCACGGTGCCGGCCAGCGCACCGCTGGCGGCCAGGCCCCAATCGGTTTGCCAGGGCAGGTCGAAGACTTCCTTGGCGATCACGCCGGCCAGCACCGAGGCGGCGATGGCCGCGACCACGCCCGACAGCAGGCCGATCGCCGCGAACTCGGATGCCTGTGCCAGGCGCAGTTGGCGGCCGCTGCCGCCGAGCACGCGCATGACACCGCCCTCCAGCAATCGCTCGTCCTGGCTGGCGCTGACCGCCGCCAGCAGCACCAGCAGCCCGGCCAGCAGCGAGAACCCGAAGACGGCTTCGACTACCAGGCTGACCTGCTCGACCGTGCCGCGCACCTGGTCGAGCACCGCATCGATGTCGATCACCGACAGGTTGGGGAAGGCAGACACCAGCTCGGCCGTGAAGCGCGGGCGCCCTTCCGGCACTTTCACCGCGGTGATGTGGCTGCCGGAAAATTCATCAAGCGAACCGGGCGAGCCGATCACGAAGAAGTTCGGCCGGAAACTCTCCCAGTCCACCTTGCGCAGGCTGGTGATGCGGCCGGCGTAGCGCGAGCCGGCCACGTCGAAAGTGACCTGGTCGCCAACGGTCCAGCCCATCGATTCGGCGAACTCCTCCTCGACCGACAGCTCGGTTTGCGCCGGCACGCCGGTCCAGAACCGTCCCGAAGTCACCTGGTTGTCGGCGCGCAGTCCGTCGGCACTGGAGAGGTTGAACTCGCGCTCGGCCATGCGCCGCCCGCGGCTGCCTTCGGGGAAGCTGTCGCCGGTGGCCACTTCGCCGTTCACTTCGACCAGGCGGGCGCGGATCATCGGGTAGAGCTCGGGTTCGGCCACGCCCTGCGCGGCGAGGAAGTCGCGCACCGGCTGCACCTGGTCGGGCTGGACGTTGACGATGAAACGGTTTGGCGCATCGGCAGGCATCGCATTGCGCCAGCGGTCGAGCAGGTCGGTGCGCACGAAGGTGAGCAGCAACAGCGCCATCAGGCCCAGGCCCAGGGCCGAGACTTGCGCGATGGACGCGCCGGCGCGCCGGCTGACGTTGGCCAGGCCATAGCGCAGTGGTCCGCGCAGGCGGGTGCGCAGCCGGCGCATCAGCAGGATCAGGCCCCAGGCCAGCAACGCCAGCACGCCTACCGTCACCACGATGCCAACCAGCATGGCCGTGCCCAGCGTCGCCGAGCCGGCCTTCCACCACAGCAGGGCGGCCAGGCCAGCCAGGCCGGCCACGCCCACCACCCAGGCGGCGGGTTCGGTGGGGTCGAGGTCGCGGCGCAGCACGCGCAGGGCCGGCACGCGGCGCAGCGCCAGCACCGGTGGCACCGCGAAGGCCAGCAGCACGGTCATGCCCACGCCCAGGCCTTCCAGTGCGGGACGCAGGCCGGCCGCCGGCAGGTCCAGCTTCAGCGCACTGGCCAACCAGCCGGCCACGCCCCATTGCAGCCCGTAGGCCAGCACCACGCCCAGCAGGCTGCCCAGCAAGCCCAGCAAAACCAGTTCGCCCACGTGGATGCCGACCAGGGTGGCCTGGCTGGCCCCCAGGCAGCGCATCACCGCGGCGCCCTGCAGGTGGCGGGCACTGTGCCGGCGCGCGGCCATGGCCACGGCGACCGCGGCCAGCACCACGGAAACCAGGGCGGCCAGTCCAAGGAACCGGTCGGCGCGGTCGAGGGCCCGGCGGATTTCGGGCCGCGCCTCGGCGGCGGTTTCCAGGCGCTGCCCGCGACCGAGGTTTTCGCCGGCGACCGTCGTGAAACGTTCCACCGAGGACGCATCACCCGCCACCACCAGGCGATAGGAAATGCGGCTGCCCGGCTGCACTAGGTCGGTGGCCGGCAGGTCGGCCAGGTTGAGGAAAACGCGCGGCGCGGTATTGAAATAGTCGAGCGCGGCGTCGGGCTCCTGCACCACCAGCGCCGCCAGGCGCAGCTGGCTGCTGCCGATGCCGACGCTGTCGCCGATGCGGGCATCCAGGGCGTCGGCGCCGGCGCGGCTCATCCAGATCGTGCCGGGCGCGGGAATACCGGGCGCCACGGACTCCGGGCCGCCGGCGCTTTCAAGCACGATGAACTGACCGCGCAGCGGAAAGCCTTCGGCCATGGCCTTGAGATCGCCCAGGCGCAGTGAATCACCCACGCGCACCATGCTCGGGAAGGACCAGGTTTCGGTGCTGGCCAGGCCGGGGGCCGCGGCGAGGCTGCGCAGCGGCTCTTCGATCGGCGAATCGGCGCGCACCACCACGTCGCCGCCCAGCAGGCGGTTGGCTTCCTGGGCCAGGGCCCGTTCGGCGCGGTCGGTGATGAATCCCACCGCGCACACGGCCGTCACCGCCAGCACCAGCGCGGCCAGCAGGATGCGTACGTCGCCCGAGGCCAGGTCGCGGCGCAGCTGGCGCAGGGCCAGTGCCGGCGAGATCACGCCGCCACCAGCCGGCCCGAATCGAGCCGCAGCTGGCGGCCGCAGCGCGCGGCCAGGGCTTCGTCGTGGGTCACGAGCACCAAGGTGGTGCCGGACTCGCGGTTCATGCGGAACAGCAGCTCGATTATGGCCTGGCCGGTGCGGGTGTCGAGGTTGCCGGTGGGTTCGTCGGCGAACAGCACCGCCGGCCGCGTGACGAAGGCCCGGGCCAGGGCGACGCGCTGCTGTTCACCGCCCGAGAGCTGGCGCGGGTAATGGCCGAGGCGTTCGGCCAGGCCCACCTGCCCCAGCATCGAGCGCGCGGGCCCTTCGGCGTCGGCGTCGCCGCGCAGTTCCAGCGGCAGCATCACGTTCTCCAGCGCCGTCAGCGACGGCAGCAGCTGGAAACTCTGGAAAACGAAGCCGACCTTTTCGCCGCGGATCTTCGCCCGGCCATCCTCGTCCAGGCCCGACAGCGCGCTGCCGTCGAGCCGGACCTCGCCGACGCTGGGGGTGTCCAGGCCCGCCATCAGCGACAAAAGCGTGCTCTTGCCTGAACCGGAGGCACCGACAATCGCGACCGCTTCACCCTGTTGAATGGTAAAACCGACCCCATCAAGGATGGTCAGGTCCCCGGAGGGCAGGGGCACCCGCTTGCCGAGGTTTTCAACCTGCAGCGAGGTTCGGGTGTCGGGCGTTCCGCGGCTGTCGGCCATAAGTCACTCGTGAGGATAAAAGGTGATGAAGCGTCTCGGGTCAGTATATGGAGCTTGCACCCGCGGGGTTCAACGCTCAGTCATGGCCGCGCTGCTGGCGCTGCTGGCGCTGCTGTGGCTGGCGGCGGCGTCGCCGGCCCTCGCCGCCGAGCGCACCGTGCTGGTGATGGGCGATTCGCTGTCGGCCGCCTACGGGCTGGCTCCCGAACAAGGCTGGGTGGCGCTGCTGGCCGAGCGCCTGCGTGCCGAAGAGCCGGGCTGGCGCGTAGCCAATGCCAGCATCAGCGGCGAAACCACGGCTGGCGGTGCCAGCCGCATCGCCGGCGAGCTCAAGCGCCACCAGCCCGACGTGGTGGTGATCGAACTGGGCGCCAACGATGGCCTTCGCGGCCTCGACCTGGACCAGACCCGCGCAAACCTCGAGCGCATGGTCACCGCCGCCAAGACCGCCGGCGCACAGGTGCTGCTGCTGGGCATGCGCATCCCGCCCAATTACGGCCCCGACTACACCCGGGGCTTCGAGCGCAACTACACCGCGCTGGCCGAAGAACACGGGGTCGCCCTGCTACCCTTCCTTCTTGAGCCCATCGCCACGGACCGCGAGGCCTTCCAGGCCGACAACCTGCACCCGGTCGCCGACGCCCAGCCCAAGCTGCGCGACCATGTCTGGCCGGCCCTGGTGCCGCTGCTCGACTGAACCCACATCCCAAGGAGCCCGCGCATGAAGACGCCCCTCGCCCTCGCCCTGATGCTTTCGGTCGGCGCCTGCACCGCCAAGGACGGCGAACCCGCCGGACGCAGCTTCGCCAGTGAGCACGGCCAGGTCGAAGTCAGCACCGTGGCTTCGGGGCTTGAACATCCCTGGGGCCTGGCTTTCCTGCCCGACGGCCGCATGCTGGTCACCGAACGCCCGGGCCGGCTGCGCATCGTTGAGGCCGATGGCGACCTGTCCGAGCCCCTGGCAGGAATTCCCGAGGTCTGGTCGCGCGGCCAGGGCGGCCTGCTCGACGTGGCCATCGACCCGGATTTCGCCAGTACGCCCTGGGTGTACTTCAGTTTTTCCGAGCCCGGTGAAGGCGGCGCGGGCACCTCGGTCGGCCGCGGCAAGCTGGCCGGCAACGCACTCGAAGACGTGGAAATCATCTTCCGCCAGGCGCCCAAGCTCGATGCCGGCCAGCACTTCGGCTCGCGCCTGGTCTTCGACCGCGAAGGCCGCCTGTACGTGACCAGCGGCGACCGCGGCAACTGGGACAACCCGCAGCTGCTGGACAAGGGCCAGGGCAAGATATTCCGCATCAACAAGGACGGTTCGATCCCCGCCGACAATCCCTACGTCGGCCGCGACGACGCCAACCCGGCGATCTGGTCCTACGGGCACCGCAACGTGCAGGGCGCGGCGCTGCATCCGGGCACCGGCAAACTCTGGCAGACCGAACACGGCGCCCGCGGCGGCGACGAGCTCAACATCCCCGAACCCGGCAAGAACTACGGCTGGCCGGTGATCACCCTGGGCGTGAACTACAGCGGCGCCCCGATCGGTTCGGGCAAGCAGGAAATGGAGGGTATGGAACAGCCCATCCACCACTGGACGCCGTCCATTGCGCCCAGCGGCCTGGCCTTTTACACGGCCGATCGTTTCCCGGCCTGGCAGGGAAACCTGTTCGTCGGCGCCCTCGCCTTCCAGCGCGTGGTGCGGCTGGAACTCGACGGCGACAAGGTGGTCACCGAAGAACCGCTGCTGGTGGACCTGGGCGAACGCATCCGCGACGTACGCCAGGGCCCGGACGGTTACCTCTACCTGCTCACCGACGACGCCGACGGCGACATCCTGCGCGTCGGCCTGAAGACCGAATAGACCTGGGCTATCTGCCCGCCAGGGCCTTGATCGCGTCGTGTTCGTGGACGTGGCGGCCCTCGCCGGCGCGGCCGCACAGGTTCACCAGCGCGGCCGCGACCTCGTCCGCGGCGATCGCCCGGTAGCGGCGCAGCGGCCCCAGCGCCAACAGGTTGGCCACAGGCGCCAGGCGCTGGCCCATCGCTTCGGCCGGCCGGCGCTCGCCGCGCTCGCCCAGCAGCAGGCCCGGGCGCAGGCAGTCCACGCGCTCGAAGCCCAGTGCGCACAGGCCCCGCTCGGCCTCGCCCTTCACCCGCAGGTAGAAATTGCCGGACTGGGCGCTGGCCCCCACCGACGACACCAGCAGCGCCTGGCGCGCGCCCAGGCGATGGGCAAGTCCGCCAAGGGCCAGCACCAGGTCGCGGTCGACTTCGAGGAAAGCCTCGCGCGAACCCGCCTTGCGGATCGTGGTGCCCAGGCAACAGGCGTAGGCGTCCAGGCTGGCGCCATGGCTTTCCAGCGCCGTTCGGATCGATGTTTCGTCCCAGCCGCCGGGCAAGGCCAGCAGGCGCGGATGGGTGACTCCAGGGGACCGGCGCACGGGTGCCAGCAGCAGCGGGCCGTCGGCCTTCGCCAGCCAGCGCTGCAGCGCCAGGCCGCCCACCAGCCCGGTCGCCCCGGCCAGCAGCACCGCCGGGCGCGGGTTCACGGGCTCAGGCCCACTCCTGCAGGCCTTCGCGTTCGTAGAGCAGGCGGAAGCCCGGACGCGCCTTCATGCGCTGCGCCAGCGCGCCAAGCTGCGGGCAATCGGTGGCCGGGCGCGGCAGGTTGCGCGACCAGCGCATCAGCATGGTCAGCAGGAAATCGGCGGCGCTGACCGAGGGGCCCAGCAGGTAGGGGCCACGTCGCACCAGGTGCGCTTCGACCTGGTCCCAGGCCGCGTCGATGGTTCTGGCGGCGTGGGTTCGCACGGCATCGGCATGCTCGGGGCCCGCGGCCTCTTCCGGGTAATAGAAGTGGCGGAAAGCCGGCTGCAGCGTATTGGCCAGGAATACGATCCACTGGTAGTAGCGCGCCCGTTCGACCGTTCCCGGGGGCGGCGCCAGTCCGAAGTTCGGATGGGCATCGGCCAAGTGCATCACCATGGCCGCCGCTTCGGTCATGGGCTCGCCGTGGATCAGCAGGGTGGGCACGCGGCCAGCGGGATTGAGCGCCAGGTACTCGGGGCGCTTGTGCTCGCGCGCCGCCAGGTCGAGCTTGCGCAGTTCGTGGCGGGCGCCGATTTCGATAAGCAGCCAATGCACGACGAGACTGGCGGTGCCGGGGGCGTAGTACAACGTGTACATGCGTCCATCCAAACGGGGGGTCAGCGGCAAGCATACGACGGGCACCGACGCAAAAGAAAAGCCCCGGGTGTCGCCACCCGGGGCTTCGCAAAAGTCCGTGGGGACTTCAATTACATCGGCTGCACTTCGTCAGCCTGCATGCCCTTCTGGCCCTTGACGAGCTTGAAGGAGACCTGCTGGCCTTCCTGCAGCGACTTGAAGCCGGTGCCCTGGATGGAACGGAAATGGACGAACACGTCCTCGCCGTTCTCGCGGCTGATGAAGCCGAAGCCCTTGGCATCGTTGAACCACTTTACGGTACCGATCTGACGATCCGACATTGCTAACTCCTTGGAACAATTAAATGGATATCGCTGACGGGGACATCCCGCCGCGCGACTGGGGTTGCAAGGAGAAGCGAGGTGAAAAGATGTAGCGGATCTTTCTGGATCTACCGCATCAGGCCACGATTCACAGTGACCCTTCGCAAACACAGTCGGGCGCACCCTACACCTTTCCAGCCAGGAAAGCCAACGATTTCGGTGCCTTGGGGCGATTTGCGCCCCCGCGGCGCACCCGTGGTTCAGGTTGGCCGCCACGGGAAGGTCACTCGACGGCGACCGGGATCTTGCCGATGCGCGCCTGCCATTCCCGGGGTCCGGTGCGGTGCACCGACTCGCCCTGGGCGTCCACGGCCACGGTGACCGGCATGTCCCGGACCTCGAATTCGTAGATGGCCTCCATGCCCAGGTCGGCGAAGCCCACCACCCGGGAGGCCTTGATCGCCTTGGACACCAGGTAGGCAGCCCCGCCCACGGCCATCAGGTAGGCCGAGCGGTGCTTGCGGATGGCCTCGATGGCGGCCGGGCCGCGCTCGGCCTTGCCGACCATGCCCATCAGGCCGGTTTGTGCCAACACCTGCTCGGTGAACTTGTCCATGCGCGTGGCGGTGGTCGGGCCGGCCGGGCCCACCACTTCGTCGCGCACCGGATCGACCGGGCCGACGTAATAGATGAAACGACCCCTCAGGTCGACCGGCAGCGGCTCGCCCTTGTTGAGCATGTCGACCATTCGCTTGTGCGCGGCATCGCGGCCGGTGAGCAGCTTGCCGTTGAGCAGCAGCACTTCGCCTGGTTTCCAGCTGGCGACCTCGTCGCGGGTGACCGTGTCCAGGTCCACGCGCCGGCCCTTGGAGGCGTCGTAGGTCAGCTTCGGCCAGTCGTCCAGCGAAGGCGGGTCGAGCTGCACCGGACCGCTGCCGTCCAGGGTGAAATGGGCGTGGCGGGTGGCGGCGCAGTTGGGGATCATCGCCACCGGCAGGTTGGCGGCGTGGGTCGGGCAGTCCTTGACCTTGATGTCGAGCACCGTGGTCAGGCCGCCGAGGCCCTGGGCGCCGATACCCAGCGCATTGACCTTTTCGTACAGCTCGAGCCGCAGTTCTTCGGCGCGGTTGGCCGGGCCACGGGCCTGCAGGTCGGTGATGTCGATCGGCTCCATCAGCGATTCCTTGGCCATCAGCATCGCCTTTTCGGCGGTGCCGCCGATGCCGATGCCCAGCATGCCCGGCGGGCACCAGCCGGCGCCCATCGTCGGCACGGTCTTCAGGACCCAGTCCACGATCGAATCGGAAGGGTTGAGCATGGCGAACTTGGACTTGGCCTCGCTGCCGCCGCCCTTGGCCGCGACGATCACGTCCACCACGCCCCCGGGCACGAGCTTCATGTTCACGACGGCCGGGGTGTTGTCCCGGGTGTTGGTGCGCTTGCCGGCGGGGTCGGCCAGGACGCTGGCGCGCAGCTTGTTGTCGGGGTGGTTGTAGGCCCGGCGCACGCCTTCATTGACCATGTCCTCGATGCCCATGGTGGCGTCGGGCCACTGCACCTGCATGCCGATTTCCAGGAACACCGTGACGATGCCGGTGTCCTGGCAGATCGGTCGGTGGCCCTCGGCGCACAGGCGCGAGTTGATCAGGATCTGGGCGATCGCATCCTTGGCCGCCGGGGACTGCTCGCGCTCGTAGGCCGCAGCCAGGTTCCGGATGTAGTCGACCGGGTGGTAGTAGGAAATGTACTGCAGCGCGTCGGCGACGGACTGGATGAAGTCTTCCTGCTTGATCTGGCTCACGGCGGGCACGGGGCTGGCGAAGAAGCGCGCATTTTACCCCAGGGTGTCCGGGCCGCGCCCCTGCGGCGCGGCCCGGTTCGCCCCGCTATTGGGCGCCGGTCGGTCCGCCGACGGCGGCCGCCTGGTTGGCACGCAGGTAGTCCGCCGCGAGGGTTGCAACGCGTGCGAGCATGGCCTTGTCGGCACCACCGAAGCTGTAGGCACCCGCCATGCCCGCGGCGTGCTGGTAGAACTCGGGTTCGGCGATGACCGCGCCGGTGGCCGCGTCCACGATCCGCAGCTTGAGCAGCACCCGCGACTTCCCGGCGAACGCGCCGGCGAACACGCGCTTGCCGCCGCTGATGTAGCGGATCCCCGCCACGTAGGGTTCGATGCGCAGGACCCGGGGATCGGCCGTGGGCGCCGATGCCGCATTGAACTGCTCGACCCACGGCCCGAGTCGTTCGTCGAGGTTGGCCTGCAGGTTGTCCCGCGCAGCCTCGTTGGCCTTCTGTCCGGCCCAGGGAGCGTCCATCGCGATCTTGTCGACCTCGACGCGCGTAAACGCGCCGAAGGCTTCGAGCGGCGCCGGGTTGGTGGCCGAGGAGGCCTCGATTTCGACCTCGGACTTGGCCAGGGCTGCCGGTGCCAGCAGGCTGAGGCCCAACACAATGGTTTGCAGCGTGCGCAGTACAGACATGCGTCGACTCCTGGTGGTGGTGGGCGGCGGCCGCCCGGCGGGCGCCGTCCCCGCAGTCTAATCCGGCGCCGCTATTCCAGCTCGTTCCAGCGGGCGTAGGCCTGTTCCAGCTCGGCCTGCAGGGCGGCCAGGCGGGCGTTGGTGGCGGTGACCTCGTCGGCGGGCTGGCGGTAGAAGGCCGGATCCTGGATCTGGGCCGTCAGGGCCGCGATATGTCCGTCCAGGGCTTCGATGCGCGCCGGCAGGTCGTCGAGCTCGCGCTGCTCCTTGAACGAAAGTTTGCGTTTGGCGGGCGCCGGGGCGGCGGGCGGTGGCGCTGCCTTGGGCAGGGGCGCCACCTGCGGGGTCAGCTTCGGCGCGGACTGGGCCGCGGCGGCGGCGATGCGGTCGGCGATGGGACGCTGGCGCAGCCAGTCGGAATACCCGCCCACGTATTCCCCCACGCGGCCCCTGCCCTCCATCACCAGCGAGCTGGTGACGACGTTGTCGATGAAGGCGCGGTCGTGCGAGACTAGGATCAGCGTGCCCGGGTAGTCGGCCAGCAGTTCCTCGAGCAGCTCCAGCGTTTCCACGTCCAGGTCGTTGGTGGGTTCGTCCATCACCAGCAGGTTGGAGGGCTTGGCGAAGAGCTTGGCCAGCAGCAGGCGATTGCGTTCGCCGCCGGAGAGTTTGGTGATTGGCGCCAGCGCCCGGTCGGGGCTGAACAGGAAATCCTGCAGGTAGCCCATTACGTGCTTGCGGGCGCCATTGATCTCGATGAACTCGCGGCCTTCGGAGACGTTGTCGAGCGCGTTCCAGTCCTCGCGCAGGGCGCCGCGCAGCTGGTCGAAGAAGGCGACCTCGAGGTTGGTGCCGATGCGGATCTCGCCGGCATCGGGCTGCAGCTGGCCCAGCAGCAGCTTGAGCAGCGTGGTCTTGCCCGACCCATTGGGGCCGATCAGGCCGACCTTGTCGCCGCGCTGGATGACGGTGCTGAAGTCGCGCACCAGCACCCGGTCGCCAAAAGCGAAATCGACGTGTTTGGCTTCGAATACCCGCTTGCCCGACTTCTCGGCGCCGGCGGCGGCCAGCTTGACGTTGCCTTGCTGCTCGCGGCGCTCGGCGCGCTCGCTGCGCATCTTCTTGAGCGCGGTGACGCGGCCTTCGTTGCGGGTGCGCCGGGCCTTGATGCCCTGGCGGATCCAGATTTCCTCCTGCGCCAGCTTCTTGTCGAACAGCGCATTGGCCTGGGCTTCGGCGTGCAGGCGTTCTTCGCGGCGGCGCAGGAAATTGTCGTAGTCACCCGGCCAGCTGCTGACCTGGCCGCGGTCGATCTCGATGATGCGGGTGGCCAGGTTGCGCAGGAACTGGCGGTCATGGGTGACGAAGACCACGGAGCCGCCGAAGTTCTTCAGGAACTCCTCGAGCCAGGCGATGGACTCGATGTCCAGGTGGTTGGTGGGTTCGTCGAGCAAAAGCAGGTCGGGTGCCGCCACCAGGGCCTGGGCCAGCAGCACGCGGCGCTTCATGCCGCCCGAGAGCGCGGAGAACTCGGCGTCTTCGGGCAGGTCGAGCTTGCTGATGACCTGTTCGACGCGCTGTTCGATCTGCCAGCCGTTGCCGGCGTCGATGCGCGCCTGCACGTTGCCCAGCTCGGTCATGTCGATGTCGTCGCCGTCGTGAAGCATGTGGTGGTAGCGGGCCAGGTCGGCGCCGACCTCGCCCAGGCCCAGGGCGACCACGTCGAAGACGCTGCCCGCCAGGCCCTGCGGCACCTCCTGGGCCAGGCCGGCAACCCGGCCTTCCCGGCGCAGCACGCCGTCGTCGGGCACGATGTCGCCCGCCAGCAGGCGCAGCAGGGTGGATTTGCCGGCGCCATTGCGGCCGACGATGCAAACGCGCTCGTTGGGCTCGATCGCCAGGTCGACGGCTTCAAGCAGCAGCGGGCCACCGACGCCGTAGTCGACGCCTTGCAGGGTTATCAGGGACATGGGCCAATTCTATCGCGGGCGGCGGGCGCCGCGTGGATTCAGGCCGCGCCGTGGCGCAGCCAGCGTTCGGCCACCGAGGCCGAGCCGAACACCCGGCCCCGGGCGCCGCGCTCAAGGGCCAGGATCTCGCCGTGCTCCATGTGGGCCACCAGCTCGATGCGACCGACCACGAAGGCGACCTGCAGCTTGTCCATGCCCAGTTCGAACAGGTAGTCCACGGTCCGGGCCATGTCGCGCTCGCCCTCGTAGTCGCCGAGGTTCTCGACGACCATCAGCTTGCGGGTGTTTCGGCGTTCGCATTCGGCGGCGATCTGGCGCCAGTAGGCCATGGAGATTTCAAGGCTGTCGCGGGGACCGGTAACGGCGGCGTAGAGGTAGTCGGCGCGGTCTTCGAACACGAGCCGTATATCGGGAGGCAGTGGTTTCACGGGACATCAGGCATCGGGGGGACGCGCATTCTAGCCTCTCGTCCCCGCTTGCGTCCGGGCGCCGGGTGGTTATGGTGGCCGACATGGCCGCCCCCCGTTCATGGACCGCCCACATCGCCGCCCTGCTCGGGCTTTCGAGCCTGCTGGGCGTGCTGTGTTTCCACTTTCCCGCGCTGCTCACCAGCCGGGAGTTCCGGCAGGTCTATACCGAAGGCTTCGCGCGAGGCCTGCTCCTGGTCGGGCTGGTCGCCGCGTTCGCGCTGGGCACCCTGGCCATACTGCGCGGCCGCGACCGGCGCGTCGCCCTGGTGGGCGTCGGCGCGGCCACGCTGGCGGTGCTGGGTGGCGGCGCCCGCGTGGGCTTCACCGACATCGGCGACAGTCCCTGGTCGCTGGGACTGGACTGGTTCGTGGTGTCGCTGTTCTTTTCGGCCCTGGTCTTCGTGCCCATCGAACGCCTGCTGGGCCGGATCCCGCAGTCGCCGCTGCGCCCGGAGTGGCGGACCGACCTGGCCTACTTCTTCGTCGGCCATGTCGGCATCCAGTTCATCCTGATCGCCGTCACCGCCTGGACCGCCGGCGTCGCTTCGCTGGCGGCGTTTCCGCCGCTGCAGGCGGCGATCCAGTCGCTGCCGCTGTGGGTGCAGTTCCTGCTGGCGGTCTTCTGCGCCGACCTCGCCCAGGCCCTGCTGCATCGTGGCTACCATCGCTGGGGGCCGCTCTGGCGATTCCACGCCGTGCATCACTCCAGCCGGCACCTGGACTGGCTGGCCGGCTCGCGCATGCACCTGGTCGAGATCCTGCTGACCCGGGCGATGGTGCTGTTGCCGCTGGTGCTGCTGGGCTTCGCGCCTGCCGCGATCAATGCCTACGTCATCCTCGTGGGGCTGCAGGCGGTGGTCGCGCACGCCAACCTGGGCCTGCGTTTCGGCTGGCTCGAATACGTGCTGGTGCTGCCCCGCTACCATCATTGGCACCACGCCCGGCGCGCCGACTACGTGGACGCGAACTACGCCATCCACCTGCCCCTGGTGGACATGCTGATGGGCACGTTCCGGCTCCCCCGCGACGGCAGTTGGCCCGAGGAGTACGGCGTGATGGAGGCCGGAAGCGTGCCAACCGGGATCTGGCGCCAGCACCTGGCGCCTTTCCTGCCGCGGCGCGGATCAGCGGCGGCGCAGGCCCAGGAACCAGGCGACCAGCAGCAGCAGCGCTGAGGCCGGCAGCAGCCAGGCGTGGCGCGCCAGGTTGGCCGCCGGATCGGCCAGCGTGTTCAGGAGGGGGTCGCCCTGGATGCCGATGTAGGCCAGGAAAACCATCGCCAGCTCGAAGGGCCGGGGGTTGCGGCAGCCCGCGCCCAGGGCCAGGCCGGCCACGGCCACGCTGGCGCCGGTGGCCAGCAGCGGCAGCGGGCCCGGGTCCGTGCCCAGGCTGCGCAGCAGTGCCGGCAGCACCACCGCCCAGGCCAGTCCCAGCGCAAGGCCGAGCCGGGCCACCAGGATGCGCCGCCCCGCGCCCGCGGCGCTGAAAACCAGGCTGGCGGTGCCGGTGTCGCGTTCACGCAGCGCGGCGCGGGCGAAGACATCGACGCACAGCAGCCAGGCCAGGATCGCCGCGACCGCCATGCCCTTGGGCGCCGCGAAGGCCTGCACGGCCAACAACACCAGCAAGGCCAGCCACCAGGTGATCCGGCGCTGGCGAAGCACCAGGCGCACTTCGGCGGCCGCCAGTCGGCCGGCGGGAAACAGTTCGAACGGACGCAGCAGCCAGTCCAGCCAGCGCAGGCGCAGGCCCGCCCGTTCGCTGCGCCCACCTGCCCGCGCTTCGGTGCGCGCCGCGGCCCAGTCCAGCGCCGGGGCCAGCGCCAGAACGCCGCCGGCCGCGGCTGCCAGCCAAAGCGCCCTGCCAAGCAGGTCGATGGCGCGGGGTTCCCAGGCGTTCCAGGCAAAGGTCTCGATGCCGCCTTCCATGACGCTCATGCCGATGCTGAATCCGGACAGGGCGCGTTCGGGCTGGGTCTGCGCCAGCCAGGCCTGGATGTCGCGCATCGCCAGCGAGATGCCCGAAGGTTCGCTGAGCCAGGTGGAGGCCGCCCAGGCGGATTTTTCGGGGTCGAAAAACTGGGCCAGGCTGATGAAAACGAAGATCCAGAGGAAAAAATACAGCACGTTGCCGCCGGTTCGACGCAGCCAGGGCAGCAGGTCGAACAGCACCGCGAAAAACGCCGCGACGGCCAGCGCCGGCATGGCAAACACCAGGGACGGCAGCAGCAGCTGCCACAGGTCGATGCCGCTTGCCTCGGCGTGGTGCCACTGGGCCACCAGGCCGATGCCCAGGCCCACCGCGACCAGCAATGCGAACACCAGCATGTGGCTGGTCCACTTCGCCAGCAGGTAGCCCGGCCGCGTCATTGGCGTCGCCACCAGCAGCTGCCAGACCCGGGTCTCGAAGTCGCGCGCCAGGGTGCCACGCACGATGTAGAAACCGAACAGCGACAGGGTGCTGGCGTAAAGCAGGCCGAGCACCATGCCGACCCAGGCGCTGGAGTACAGGCCACGCGCGCCGCCGACGCCCACCGTGACATAACCGGCGTCCGCGGTCGGGAACAGCCACCAGGTCGCGATGCCGACGCCGCACAGCACCACCCAGAAGCGCGTGCTCCGGCTGCGCTCCCGGAAGTCGGCGTGCACGATCGCGGCGAAGCGTCTGAGCGCGTCCATGTCAGCGCGCGCCATGGCGCTCGAGCAGCCACAGGTAGGCATCCTCGAGGTCGGGCTCGACGACCGTCGCCCCCTGCCCCGGCGATTGTTCCGACACCAGGCGCAGACGGATGCCGTCGGCACGGCGCAGCGAACTGCTGATGGCGAAACGAGCACGCGCGTCGGCCAGTTCGGACTCGGGCACGGTCCATTCCCAGGCATGGCCGCTGGCCTGGGCCATCAGCTGCTCGGGTTCGCCGTGGAAAAGCCGCTTTCCGCGCGCCATCACCGCCAGCGAGGTCGCGCTGGCCTCGATGTCGGACACGATGTGCGTGGACAGGATCACCAGGCGCTGGCCGGCCAGGTCGGTGATCAGGTGGCGGAAGCGCAGGCGTTCCTCCGGGTCCAGGCCGACCGTGGGTTCGTCCACGATCAGCAGGCGCGGATCGTTGAGCAGGGCCTGGGCGATGCCCACGCGCTGGCGCATGCCGCCGGAAAAACCGCCCAGGCGCCGGTCGGCCGCCTCCGAGAGGCCGACCAGGGCCAGGCATTCGTCGACGCGATCGCGGGCCCGCTTCAGGGGCAGGCCCTTCACCGCAGCCAGGTAGGCCAGGAATTCGCGGGCGCTCAGCGCCGGATAGACGCCGAAATCCTGCGGCAGGTAACCCAGTTCGGCGCGCAGGGCGTCGGGCTGGCGGGCGATGTCGGTGCCGTTCCAGGTGACCCTGCCGCTGCCGGGCCGCGACAGCGTCGCCAGGATGCGCATCAGGGTGGATTTGCCGGCGCCATTGGGGCCCAGCAGGCCCAGGATGCCCGGCCCCAGGGCCAGGTCGACGCCGGCCAGCGCCTCATGGCCGTTCGGATAACGGTAACCCACGCCTTCGACGCGCAATTCGCAGTGCATTGTCCTACCCACGCCAGGAAAAGATGGAAATTTGGCGGGGCGGTCGTGGCCGCCCGGCCTTGGCAGGAGATTGCGGCAGGGCGCGGGTCCGGCACGCGTGCCGGAGCGCAGGGTGACTTTAGGCGGGGATCACTCCGCCGCCAGCAGGCGGCGGTGGTCGACCAGGATGCAGCGGTCCTGCACCACGTCGATGCCCTGGGCCACCAGGGCGGCAGCGAAGGCGTCGTCGCGGATGCCCAGCTGCAGCCAGACGGCCGCCGGCCGCTTGGCCAGGATGTCGTCCAGGTGCGGCGCCAGGTCCTTCGGGCGACGAAAGACGTTCACCAGGTCCACGCCGCCCGGGATGTCCTGCAGCCGCCGGAACACCGGCTGGCCCAGGATCCGCTCGACCTCGGGGTAATACACCGGCACCGGCACGATGTCGTAACCGACCCGTTCCAGGTAGCGCGGCACGTCGATGGCCGGCTGGCCACGCTGTGACTCGGTCTTGATGCCGAGCACGGCGATTCGCCGTACCCGGCCCAGCAGCGCCCGCAGGCCGTCGTCGTCGTCGATCAATCGGCCCGGGGTCGCCATGGCTTAGTGCTCGTGGCCGCCGGCGCCATGCACGTGGCCATGCGCCAGCTCTTCGACGCTGGCGTCGCGCACGTCCATCACCTCGACCGCGAAGTGCAGGCTCTGGCCGGCCAGCGGATGGTTGCCGTCGACGGTGACCATGCCGTCTTCGATCTTGGAAATGACGACCGAGATGGCGCCCTGCGGGGTCTGGGCCTGGAAGTGCATGCCGACCTCGATGTCGTCGACGCCCTGGAAGGCCTCGCGCGGCACGGTCTGGACCAGCATTTCGTTGGGGCTGCCGTAGCCTTCTTCGGGGCTGACCACGACGTCGAACTTGTCGCCGGCGCTGCGGCCTTCCAGGGCCTTTTCCAGGCCCGGCACGATGTTGCCGGCGCCGTGCAGGTAGGCCAGCGGCTGGGCGCCGGACGAAGAATCAATCACCTTGCCGGCATCGTCGGTCAGCGTGTAGTGGAAAGTGGCGACGGTGCGCTCGGCGATCTGCATGGTTGGAAATCCTTGGGGAATCGGGCCGGCCGGGAAACCAGGCGGCGTGGGGGAATGAAGGGGGCATAGGCTAGGCGATGCGCCCGATGGGCGCAAACCGGCGACCCCTAAAACGCGGGGCCCCGGTCGTTTCCGACCGGGGCCCCGGGTTTACGCGGGAAGGCGCCTTATTCCGGCTGCACTTCGTCCGCCTGCATGCCCTTCTGGCCCTTCACGACCTTGAAGGAGACCTTCTGGCCTTCCTGCAGGGACTTGAAGCCGGTGCCCTGGATAGAGCGGAAGTGGACGAACACGTCCTCGCCACTTTCGGGGGTGATAAAGCCAAAGCCCTTGGCGTCGTTGAACCACTTCACGGTGCCGGTCTGACGGTCAGACATATCTCATTCCTTGTAACAATTAAGGTTGGGTACCCACGATCGGCCATACCGGGCAACCGTAGTTTGCTGAACATACGCGCTTACGGCCGGGAAAGCGAATGCTTTAGAATGGCGGGTTAACGGATCGCCGCCCGCCGGCCGCCGATCCCCCCTGAAAAGCCTTCCCTGGGTCAGCCATGTCCGCCTTCGCCACCGAGCGGGTCCTGTCCGTACGGCACTGGACCGACGCCTACTTCAGCTTCACCACCACCCGCGACGACGGGCTGCGCTTTGACAACGGCCAGTTCGTGATGATCGGGCTGGAGGTCAACGGCCGGCCGCTTATGCGGGCCTATTCGATCGCCAGCGCCAACTGGGAAGAGCACCTGGAGTTCTTTTCGATCAAGGTGCCCGACGGCCCGCTCACCTCCCGGCTGCAGCACATCCAGCCCGGCGACGACCTGCTGGTCAGCCGCAAGCCCACCGGCACCCTGCTCATTTCCGACCTGCATCCGGGCCGGAACCTTTACCTTCTGGGCACCGGCACCGGCCTGGCGCCCTTCCTGGGGGTGGTGAAGGACCCCGAGACCTACGAACGCTTCGACCGGGTGATTCTGACCCACGGCGTGCGCAACATCGCCGACCTGGCCTACCACGACTACATCACCCGCGAACTGCCCCGCCACGAATACCTGGGCGAGGTGATCAGCGAGAAGCTGCTGTATTACCCGGCCGTCAGCCGCGAGCCCTTCCGCCACGCCGGCCGCCTGACCAGCCTGATGGAATCGGGCCAGATGATGCGCGACCTGGGCCTGGACGCCCTGGACCCGGACAAGGACCGCGCCATGATCTGCGGCAGTCCGCAGATGCTGGCCGACTTCCGCGCCCTGCTCGACGGCCGCGGCTTCAGCGCCGCGCCGCGCATCGGCACGCCGGGCCAGTACGTGTTCGAGCGGGCTTTCGTCGAGAAGTAGCCGCCAGGCTCAGCCCAGGGCCTTCTCGATGTCCTTGCGCATCGATTCGGGCTTGTCGGTCGGCGCGTAGCGTTTGATCACCTGCCCGTCGCGGCCGACCAGGAACTTGGTGAAGTTCCACTTGATGCCTTCCAGGCCAAGCAGGCCGGCCTTTTCCGACTTGAGCCACTTCCACAGCGGATGCGCGGCCGCGCCGTTGACCTGGACCTTGTCGAACATCGGGAAGCTGACGTCGTAGGTGAGCGAACAGAAGCTGCGGATTTCCTCGGCGTCGCCCGGCTCCTGGTGGCCGAACTGGTCGCAGGGAAAACCCAGCACCACCAGGTCGCGGTCCTTGTAGTCGCGCCACAGCTGTTCCAGGCCTTCGTACTGGGGCGTGAACCCGCACTTGCTGGCCGTGTTGACCACCAGCAGCACCTTGCCGCGGTAGGCGTCCAGTGACTGCGGGCTGCCGTCGATGGCCTGGGCGGAGAAGTCGAAAGCACTGGTCATGGCGGTCTCCTGGCGGGGCGATCAGCCTAGCGCAAGGCAGGCGGCGCTGCGCGGTTTTCACGCGGCCTTTACGAGACCGGCCCGCGCCATGCCTTTCGTCACGGTCGGCTTCAGGAGCCATGCGGTAGTCTCGATGGTCTACCGCCACGCAAGGATTCCCGATGAACCACAAGCTTTCCCTCGCACTTGCTGCCGCCCTGGCCGCCGCCACCCCGGGCCTGGTGCTTGCCCAGGCCGAACAGGCCGCCGACTCCGCCGTCGAGCCGGTATCGGGCAATCCTTTCTTCGTGGTCAGCAACCTGCCCTACCAGGCGCCGCGCTTCGACCTGATCAAGGACGAGCACTACCAGCCGGCGCTCGAGCGCGGCATGGCCGAGCAGCGCGCCGAAGTCGCGGCGATCGCCAACAACCCGGATGCGCCGAGCTTCGTGAACACCATCGTCGCGATGGAAAAGACCGGCGCCCTGCTCAACCGCGCCGGCGCGGTGTTCGGCAACCTGGCCGGCGCCCACACCAACCCCGAGATCCAGAAGGTGCAGGCCACGCTGGCGCCGAAGTTCGCCGCCCACCAGGACGCGATCGTGCTCGACGGTAAGCTGTTCGCCCGCATCAAGTCGCTCTACGACCAGCGTGATTCGCTGGGCCTGGACGACGAATCCAAGCGCCTGCTCGAGCGTTACCACACCGACTTCATCCGTGCCGGCGCCAATCTGTCCGACGCCGACAAGGAAACCCTGAAGGCGATGAACTCCGAGCTGGCCAGCCTGGCCACCACCTTCAGCCAGAACGTGCTCAAGGAAGTGAACGACTCGGCCGTGCTGGTGGACGACGTGGCCCTGCTCGACGGCCTGTCCGACCAGGCGATCACCGCCGCCGCCGCTTCTGCCAAGGAAGCCGGCCACGAGGGCAAGTACCTCATCGCCCTGCAGAACACCTCCGGGCAGCCGCCGCTGACCAGCCTCACCAATCGCGACCTGCGCAAGAAGATCATGGCCGCCTCGCTGGTGCGCGGCACCCGCGGCAACGAATGGGACAACACCGGCATCGTCGCCCGCGTCGCCACCCTGCGCGCCGAACGCGCCAAGCTGCTCGGCTACGACACCCACGCCCAGTACGTGCTCGAGGACGAAACCGCCGGCACCGTCGCGGCGGTGAACAAGCTGATGTCCGACCTGGCCCCGGCCGCCGTCGCCAACGCCCGCAGGGAAGCGGCCGAGATGCAGGCGATCATCGATGCCGAAGGCGGCGACTTCCAGCTCGAGGCCGCCGACTGGGCCTTCTACGCCGACAAGGTGCGCCAGCAGAAGTACGCCTTCGACGAAGCGCAGCTCAAGCCCTACTTCGAGATCAACAACGTGCTCGAGAAGGGCGTGTTCTACGCGGCCAGCCAGCTCTACGGCCTGAGCTTCAAGGAGCGCAAGGACATCCCGGTCTACCACCCCGACGTGCGCGTCTGGGAGGTCTTCGAGGCCGACGGCAGCAAGCTGGGCCTGTTCTACGGCGACTTCTATGCCCGCCCGAGCAAGCGCGGCGGCGCCTGGATGAATGCCTACGTGCCGCAGAACGGCCTGACCGGCACCCAGCCGGTGGTCGCCAACCACCAGAACATCCCCAAGCCGGCCGACGGCCAGCCGACCCTGATGAGCTTCGACGAAGTCACCACCATGTTCCATGAGTTCGGCCATGCCCTGCACGGCCTGTTCTCGGACGTGGAGTACCCGCAGTTCGCCGGCACCTCGGTGCCGCGCGACTTCGTCGAATACCCGTCGCAGGTCAACGAGATGTGGGCGACCTGGCCGTCCATCCTGGCCAACTACGCCAAGCACCATGAAACCGGCGAACCGATCCCGCAGGAACTGCTGGACAAGGTGCTGGCCGCCGAACAGTACGGCCAGGGCCATGCGACCACCGAATACCTGGCCGCGGCCATGCTCGACCAGGCCATCCACCAGCAGACCGCCGGCAACGTCGCCACCGACACCCTGGCCTTCGAAGCCAAGGCGCTCGACGCCGCCGGCCTGGACTACGCACCGGTCCCGCCGCGTTACCGCAGCGCCTACTTCTCGCACATCATGGGCGGCTACTCGGCGGGTTATTACGCCTACCTGTGGTCGGAAGTGCTGGACGCCGAGTCGGTGGAATGGTTCAAGGAAAACGGCGGCCTGAGCCGCGAGAACGGTGACCACTTCCGCAAGACCCTGCTTTCGCGCGGCGGCAGCGCCGACGCCATGCAGATCTTCCGCGACTTCCGCGGCCGCGACCCGGAAGTCGGTCCCCTGCTCAAGCGCCGTGGCCTGGAAGCCAAGCCCGACGCCGAATAAGTAGCGGCACCGGACAAAAAGAAACCGCCCGGATCGCTCCGGGCGGTTTTTTTGTTGTGCGGTTGCGTTGCGCGTGGATCAGGCGTTGCGCTGGCAGGCGCGCAGTTCCTTGTTCAGGACTTCCGCCTTGGACACGTACTGCTTGGCCAGCACGCGCACCACGAAGCTGTGGTCGCGGTCCAGGACGACCTTCTGGAAGGTGGTCTGGAACTGGCCTTCGATCTCGGCCATGCGGGTGAAGCGTTCGACCGGGGATTCGGGCCACTGCTTGCGCATGCCGGCGTAGACCTTGCTCAGCTCGACCAGGCTGCTGACCGGCTTCTTCGCGGGCTTCTTGGACTTGGGCGCCGGCTTGACCTCGCCGGAGAGTTCCGCCGCCAGTTCGGACTTGGCCTTGGCCAGGCGGGCGAACAGCGTGCTGACCTTTTTGTCTTTCACCTTCTGCGCCGCTTCTTCGTAGAACGCGGTGCCATCCTCGCTGATCTCGATCAGGTCGGAAATGCTGCTGGTGGTGTCGGTCATGCGTCGCTCCTTGGCGTGATGGAAGGACAGCGCGATCGTGCCGCGGCCCAAACCAGGCAGCGGTGCGTCCCGGAACCGGGACCCGGCGATCGCGAAGGAAAGCTCTTGCGGTAGCCCGGCAAGGATACGCGACGAGGCGTAAAAATTAGGTTATCCACAGGCCGAAGGGCATGCAAAGACCGTTCAAGGTCCCGTTTGCCGACGTTGGCTGCATGTTAGCCGATTTTCTAACGCGAATAGGCCCAGGACAGCATTTGACCATTCCGGTAGGGCATCACCCCGTGGAACGGCCGTGGATCATCGTCGAAAACCAGGGGCAGGAAATGCCGGTCGCCCTCCCACAGCGGCAACCCGGCCAGCTGGTCCAGCGGCACCCAGTGCAGGTCGCCCTCGGCGTTGTGGGCCGGCGGTTCGCCGCTGAAGCCCTCGACCAGGAAAATGAAACCCAGCCAGTCTTCGCCGTGCTTGCCGAAGCCCGGCCAGCTGATCGTGCCGCGCAGGCGCAGGGACAGGCATTCGATGCCGGCCTCTTCGCGGATTTCCCGGCGCATGCCGGCCATCACGTCCTCGCTGGGTTCGAGCTTGCCGCCCAGGCCGTTGTACTTGCCCAGGTGGTTGTCCCCGGGCCGGGCGTTGCGGTGGACCATCAGGCAGCGCTCGCGATCGGCGGACAGTACGTAGCCCAGGGTGGCGACGATCGGGGTGTAGGGCACGCGGACCTCGGCAGGACGGGGGACCTGCAAGCATAATCGCCCCATGCCACCGACTCCCCTCCCCGGCCTGGCCGTCATCGGCGGCGGGCCCGCCGGCCTCATGGCGGCCGAAACCGCCCGCGCCGCGGGTATCGAAGTCGATCTGTTCGATGCGAAAGGCTCGGTCGGCCGCAAGGTGCTGATCGCCGGCAAGGGCGGCCTGAACCTCACCCACAGCGAAGCCTTCGGCCCGTTCTGTCGCCGCTTCGGCGAACGCAGCGGCGACGTGTCCCGCTGGTTGCAGCACTTCGGGCCGGACCAACTGCGGGAGTGGGCCGCCGGACTGGGCGTGGACACGTTCGTGGGCTCCTCGGGACGCGTGTTTCCCACCGACCTCAAGGCCGCCCCGCTGCTGCGCGGCTGGGTGCGGCGTCTGCGCGAACAAGGCGTGCGGTTCCACGTCCAGCACCGGTGGCTGGGCCTGGACCCGACCGGCGCCCACCGTTTCCAGACGCCCGATGGCCAACAGCGCTTCCTGGCTGGCGCCACGGTGATGGCCATGGGCGGTGGCAGCTGGCCGCAGCTCGGTTCGGACGGCGCCTGGACCCAGCCCCTGGCCGACGCCGGCGTCGACATCGCCCCGCTGCAGCCGGCCAACTGCGGCTTCGACGTCGGCTGGAGCGAACATTTCGCCCAGCGGTTCGCCGGCGCCCCGATAAAACCACTGCGCCTTGCCCTGGCCGGCAAGGACCCACCGCAATGGCGCCAGGGCGAATGCGTCGCCACCGCCACGGGCCTGGAAGGCAGCCTGGTCTACGCGCTGTCGGCCGCACTGCGCGACACCATCGCCCGCGACGGCGAGGCGGTGCTGCTGGCCGATCTGGTGCCCGGACGCGCAGCCGGGCGCCTGGCCGCCGACCTGGCGCGACCACGCGGCGGCCGCAGCCTCAGCGAGCACCTGCGCCGACACGCCGGCATCAGCGGCGTGAAGGCCGGCCTGCTGCGCGAAGTGCTGCCGGCCAACGTCCTCAATGGCGACCCGGCGGCCCTGGCGGCGGCGATAAAGGCCCTGCCCCTGCGGCTGCGCGCGGCCCGCCCCCTGGCCGAAGCCATCTCCAGCGCCGGCGGTATCCGGCTGGAGGCGCTGGACGAGGGCCTGATGATCGCCGGCCACCCGGGTCTGTTCGCCGCGGGCGAAATGCTCGACTGGGAAGCCCCCACGGGCGGTTACCTGCTCACGGCGTGTTTCGCCAGCGGCCGGCTGGCCGGTGCGGCCGCCGCGCGCTGGCTGCGTCGCGACGGCGCGCCTAGCCTTCCGGAAGCACGTCCGGGTCCGCCTTCGTGACATCACCGTCCGGCGCCTGGGCCGGACTGGCGAAGCCATAGAGCGTGATGTCGAACACAAGCATGCCCAGCGGCGCACCGGGCACGGGCGCAGGGTCGTAGGCCAGGGCACCCGGAACCCAGAAGCGGAAGCGGTCGCCACGCGCCATCAGCTGCAGGCCTTCCTGCCAGCCGGGGATCACGCGATCGAGCGGCAGCGAGGCCCGGCTTCCGCGGGTCACCGAACTGTCGAACACGCGGCCATCGGGGGTCCATCCGGTGTAGTGCACCAGCACGATGTCGCCCGGCGACGGGCGCGCGCCGCCCGGGCCACTGGCCAGCACCTTGTAGGCCAGGCCGCTGGGCGTGCGAGTGGCTTCTTCGGGCACGGCGGCGACGTCCGGCGGCGCCTTGGTCGGGTCGCTGCCGCCGACGACGGTGACGTCCAGGACGTGCGCGAGCGCGGGCATGCCGGGATAGCCCGGCGCCATCGCCGCGCTGCTCAGCCACCAG
Source organism: Arenimonas soli (assembly GCF_014643775.1). Taxonomy (GTDB): domain Bacteria; phylum Pseudomonadota; class Gammaproteobacteria; order Xanthomonadales; family Xanthomonadaceae; genus Arenimonas; species Arenimonas soli. The sequence goes on along the minus strand of NZ_BMKC01000001.1, from coordinate 1,084,447 downwards.
CGGCGGGTCTCGCCGACGGGCGTGGTCAGCAGCGCGCGGGCCAGGCCCGGCTGGAACCGCACCAACTCACGAATCGGTGCCGTCGTGGTGCCCGTCTCGCGGGAGTTGAATCGCGTCACGCCGTCGGCGCTCCAGCCGTCGAGCCGGTACTCGATGACCGGCTCGCGCACGAAGGCCGAGGGATCGGGTCCCGCCTTGAGCACCAGGTAGGCCATGCCCGTGGCCGTGCCCGTGGCCTTCGGCGGCGGGGCATCGAGCGGGGCCGGCGCCGGCAGGGACGCCACCTGCGCGCCCGCGCCGGCGCAGAGCAGCATCAACACGAGGGCGGCGGGCAGCCAGACGCGGAAACCTGGGCGGATCATTCGATGCCTCGACGGTACTTGCGGGACGCGCAGCGTAACAAAGCCGGCATTACCAGTCGGCTTCGCCCGGTACCAGGCCGCGCAGTTCCACGTCGGTCAGGTTCCGCCAGCGGCCGGGCTTGAGCTCGCCGAGTTTGACGTTGGCGATACGGATGCGCCGCAGCTGGGTCACGCGGTAGCCGAAGGCGGCGGCCATCAGCCGAATCTGCCGGTTCAGGCCCTGGGTAAGCACGATCGAGAAGCCATAGCGCGCGATCTTGCGGGTGCGGCAGGGCAGCGTCATCTGGTTGTGGATGCGCACGCCCTTGGCCATGCCACGCAGGAAATCCTCGGTGACGGCCTTGTTGACGCCGACCAGGTATTCCTTCTCCTTCTTTTCTTCGGCGCGAAGGATGCGGTTGACGATGTCGCCGTTGCTGGTCAGCAGGATCAGGCCTTCGCTGTCCTTGTCCAGCCGGCCCACTGGGAAGATGCGCTGTTCGTGGCCGACGAAATCGACGATGTTGCCCTTCACCGAGGCATCGGTGGTGCAGGTGATGCCCACCGGCTTGTACAGCGCGATGTACACGTGGCGGCGCCGCCCCGGCCGTGCCTCCCGGGCCTTGAGCGCCTGACCGTCCACCTGGACCTCGTCCTCGGGACCGACCTGGGTGCCGATGCCCGCCCGAACGCCGTTGACGCTGACCCGGCCCTCCGACACCAGGCGGTCGGCCTCCCGGCGGGAGCAGTAGCCGGTTTCGGCGATGTGCTTGTTGACTCGCATGGGTGCCGCGCCGCGTCAGAAGTGGCGCGCATGCTGGCACGGCGGGCCGGGCAAGTCATCCCGTCCACCCGTGGCCGGGACTGGCCCGGACCCGAATATATGGGGGTCCGGAGGACCGCGGATGTCCCCCGCTGGGGGTGGCTGCCGTTCTAATCGCACACGGGTCGGGATCCCCCGGGACATGGCACGGAATATGCAGCGCTTTGCCTGCAAGCCAATCCCCCGACTGCAACAGGAGAACACCATGGGCATTGTCATCCCCTTCCCCGCCAAGCAGGTCATGGACGACGAACTGGCCATCCAGCTCTGGGAGCTGGTGATGGCAGGCGATATCGGCAGCCCCGAGTACCGCCGCCTGGACGCCGAGATCAACCGCCGCCGCGCCGCACGCGCCCCGGCCGCCAGCGTCGCCATGCCGGCGCGCTGAGCCCGTGGTCGTGCATTTTGAAACGCGCTGGGCGGGCCGGGGCCGCGCCCGGCGCCGCCATCGGCATCAGCCCAGCTTCCGGATCCGGAAGCTGCGGCCCTTGACCTTGCCCGTGCGCAGCCTGTCCATGGCCTTCTGGACCTGGCTGCGTTCGATGGCGACGTAGGTCCGGGTCGCAAACCCGGCGATCTTGCCGATCGCCGCCGCGTCCAGCCCACCGGCGCCGGTCAGCGCGCCCACCACGTCACCCGGTCGCAGCTTGTCCTGGCGGCCGGCGTCGATCACCAGGGTCTGCATCGCCGGCAGTGGCGGTCGCGCCGGCTTGCGCGACAGGTCGATGCGCTCCCAGCGCACCGCCCCGCCCAGCGCCTCTTCGATGGGAATCACCCGGCGACGCTCATCGCCCGACACCAGGGCCAGGGCACGCCCGGCCAGGCCGGCCCGGCCAGTGCGGCCGATGCGGTGGGTGTGGATGTCGGCATCGCTGGCCAGGCCGTGGCTGATGACCAGCGGCAGGCCGGCGATGTCCAGGCCACGCGCGGCCACGTCGGTGGCGACCAGCACCCGGCAGCTGCCGTTGGAGAACTGAACCAGCACCTCGTCGCGTTCGCGCTGGTCAAGGTCGCCGTGCAGGGCCATGGCCGCGAAACCGCGCTGCTGGAGGTCTTCGTGCAGCTGCGCCACGTCGCGGCGGGTATTGCAAAAGACCAGGGCCGATTCGGGCGCCAGGTCGCCCAGCAGCAGGGCCACGGCGTCGGCCTTGCGTGGTGCCTCGACTTCGTAGAAGCGCTGCTCGATGGCCTCGCCCTCCGGGTCGGCCACTTCGATCCATTCCGGATCGCGCTGGTAGCGCGCGCCCAGGTCACGCACCGCTTCGGGCAGCGTGGCCGAAAACAGCAGGGTCTGGCGCGAGGCCGGCGCCTGGCCAAGGATGCCGGCGATGGCGTCGGCGAAGCCCATGTCGAGCATGCGGTCGGCTTCGTCGAGCACGGCCACGCGTAGCCCGTCGAGCCTGAGCGCCCCTTCGTCCATCAGCTCCTGCAGTCGCCCCGGCGTGCCCACCACCACCTGCGGCGGATGCACCAGCGAAGCCAGGTGCGGGCGCAGCGGCACGCCGCCGCAGAACACGGACACCTTCAGGTTCGGGAGCTGGCGGCCCAGGCGGCGGATTTCCTTGCCCACCTGGTCGGCCAGTTCGCGCGTGGGGCACAGCACCAGTGCCTGCACGCCGCCGGCCGCGGCATCCACCCGCGCCAGCAGCCCCAGGCCGAAGGCCACGGTCTTGCCGCTGCCGGTGCGGGCCCGGGCGCTGACGTCGCGCCCCTCCAGCAGGGCCGGCAGGCTGGCCGCCTGCACCGGGGTCGGGGTGTCAAAGCCCAGCGACGCCAGGGTTTCGGCCAGGGCGGCGGGCAGCGCGAATGCGGAGAAGGAAGTCATGGCGCATTCTCGCACGCCGCCGTGGAGCTTCCGCTCAGGGGCTGAGCAGGGTCTGCCAGAAATGGCCCAGCACCCGCGGCTCCATCAGCACCGTGAACAGCACGCCGTAGGCCGCGCCGGCCAGGTGGGCACTGTGGTTGATGCGGTCGGACTGCTTGCGTTCGGCGTAGATCGAATAGCCCACGTACAGCACCGCGTAGATGATGGCCGGCACCGGGATCACGTACACGTAGATGATCTGCCAGGGCTGGAGCAGGATGAAGGCGAACAACACCGCCGACACCGCGCCCGACGCGCCCAGGGTGGCGTACTCGGGATCGTTGCGGTGGCGCAGGTAACTCGGCAACGCCGACACCACCAGCGCCGACAGATAAAAGCCGGCGAAGCCCAGCGGACCCAGGTAGTCGCCGTAGAAGCCTTCCATCAGCCGGCCGAAGAAGTACAACGTGATCATGTTGAAGGCCAGGTGCATGAAGTCGCCATGCACGAAGCCGTAGGTGACGAAACGGTGGAATTCGCGCCCGCGCGTCACCGCCGGCGGCCACAGCAGCAGCCGCTGCAGCAGTTTTTCGTTCGAGAAGGCCAGCCACGACACCAGGCCGGTGACGGCGATGATGCCGATCGTGAAGTTCAGTTCCATGGGAGTCCCTTCCTGTGCGGACAGCTCAGTCCTGGTCGAGTTTGATGCTTTCGCCGTCCGCCGTGATCACTTCGCAGCTGCCGGTCCATGCCGGTTGTTCGCCGGTTCCGCCGCTCATGCGGCCCTCGGCCAGCTCCCGGAATTCGGCCGCCAGGCCAACGCGTGCCGGCTCGTCGAGCTCGCAGGCCATGCGCATGTCGCCCGGCATGGTCTGGCTGTAGCCACAAAGTTCACCGTCCATGCCGCTGACGGTGTGTTCGATGACGAAATCGCGCACGAAAGGATGCGGCGACTGGTGGCTGGCCTCCACGCAGGCTTCCAGCGCGGCTGCGAACGCCAGGTTGGCCGCGGCCGGGTCGGCAGCCGGCGCGGCGGGCGCCGGCGCGGGGCCGGCAAGCGCCAGCGAAGGTAGCAACATCAGGGCGGGCAACAGGCCGGCCTTGCGGGGACGGGACATGGCGAGACTCCGTACGAGGGGGCGGGCCAGCATAACGCGAGCCATGGCGACGATTCAGACGCGGGCTGGCAAAGTGGCGGCCATGCGAAGCCCCCACGTGCTGTCATCCCTGCTGCTGGCCATGGCCGCCCTGCCCGCCCTGGCGGCGGACGACCTGTCTGCCTGCCTCGACCGCCTGGCGCCCAAGGCCCGCGCGGCCGGAATCGGCGAAGCCCTGTTCCGCGAACACACCCAGGGCCTGGTGTCCGACCCGTCGGTGCTCGAGGCGCTGGACTACCAGCCGGAATTCCGGACGCCGCTCTGGGACTACCTGGCCGGGTTGGTGGACCAGCAGCGCGTGGATGACGGCCGTGCCCTGCTCGAAGAACATGCCGACCTGCTCGAACGCATCGACGTGCAGTACGGCGTCGATCCGGCCACCGTGGTGGCGGTGTGGGGCGTGGAAAGCGACTACGGCCGCACCTTCGGCAGCAAGTCCCTGCTGCGCTCGCTGGCGACGCTGTCCTGCGCCGGCCGGCGCCAGGACTTCTTCCGGGGCGAGCTGTTCGCCGTGCTCAAGCTCATCCAGTCCGGGGACCTTTCGGCCACCGGCCTCACCGGCTCCTGGGCCGGGGCGTTCGGGCACACCCAGTTCATGCCCTCGACCTATGCGCGCATCGCCGTGGACGGCGACGGCGATGGCCGGCGCGACCTGGTCGGTTCGGTGCCCGACGCCCTGGCCTCGACGGCCAACTACCTCAAGCGTTCCGGCTGGCGCCCCGGCCAGGCCTGGGGCCACGAAGTCACGCTGCCCAAGGGTTTCGACACATCGGTGAACGGCCGCACCGCGCGCCGGCCGCTGTCTGCCTGGCGCAGCCGCGGCCTGGTCCGCGCGGACGGCGGCGAACTGCCTGCCGACGACCGCGCCGCCGCCCTGTTGCTTCCGGTTGGCGCCGAGGGCCCGGCCTTCATCGTCTTTCGCAATTACGACGCGATCTACTCCTACAACGCCGCCGAAAGCTACGCGCTGGCCATCGCCCTGCTGGCACAGCGCCTGCGCGGCGACGAGGGCCTGCGGGCGGCCTGGCCCACGGACGACCCCGGCCTTTCACGAGCGCAGCGGAGGGAACTGCAGCAGATCCTGGTGGACCTGGGCCACGACATCGGCCCGGTGGACGGCATGGTCGGCAAGCTCACGCGCGAAGCCCTGGCGCGTGAACAGGCCCGCCTGGGCCTGCCGGCGGACGGACGCGCCGGCCAGAAGGCGCTGCAGGCACTGCGCGCAAACCGCCCCTCGCCCGCCCCGGCCCGATAGCCCACAATCCATCCATCCCCCCGCGGAGACACGTCCATGAAATGGCGCAGCGCACGGCGTAGCAGCAACGTCCAGGACATCCGCGGCCGTCGCGGCGGCGGCGGCGGTGGCATGAAGCTGGGCCTGGGCGGCATCGCCGCCGTGGTGGTTATCGGCCTGCTGCTGGGCAAGAGCCCGATGGAACTGCTGGGGCTGGTGACGCAGGTGCAGCAGCAGATGCCGGCCGACTCCGCCGGCCGGGGCGACGCCCCGCCCGTGGACGACGAAGCCTCGCAGTTCGTCGCCAGCATCCTTGGGGAAACCGAGGATGTCTGGGGCGCGATCTTCGAAGCCAGCGGCACGCAGTACACGCCGGCCCGGCTGGTGCTGTTCAGCGGCCAGGTGCAGTCGGCCTGCGGTGGCGCCAGCGCCGCGGTCGGTCCGTTTTATTGCCCGGCCGACCAGAAGGTCTATATCGACCTGAGCTTCTTCGACCAGATGGAACGCCGGCTGGGCGGCGGCGGTGACTTCGCCGAGGCCTATGTCATCGCCCACGAAGTGGGCCACCACGTGCAGACGCTCACCGGCATCTCCGGCCGGGTGAACGCCATCCGCCAGCGCGGCGGCAACGTCGAAGGCGCCGAAGGCCCGCTGGTTCGCCAGGAACTGCAGGCCGACTGTTATGCCGGGCTCTGGGCCCACCACGCCCAGCGCCGGCATGCCTGGCTCGAGGACGGTGACCTCGAAGAAGCGATGAACACCGCCACCGCCATCGGCGACGACACCCTGCAGCGCCAGGGCCAGGGCCAGGTGGTGCCCGATTCGTTCACCCACGGCAGCGCCGCGCAGCGTGTTCGCTGGTTCCGGATCGGTTTCGAATCGGGCGACGTGAAACGCTGCGACACTTTCGCGGCCAGCCAGCTTTGATGTTCCGCGCCCTGCCCTAGAGCACGGCGCCTTGCGCAATGCCGTGGCGCGTGCGGCGTTCGTAGGCACCATCGCGCACGGAGTGGCGCAGCTGGGCGCGGAAAAACAGCCGCTGCGCCTCGCGCCGCAGCGACTGGCAGTCCTTCTGCACGCCCAGGGCCAGCAGGCCCTTGTGCAGGTAGTCCGCACTGTCCAGGGCGATATCCCGGTGGCCTTCTTCGTGGCGCTCCAGGGCGTCGCGCATGCGGGTCCAGCTCTCGACCAGCGATTCCCGGGGCCTGCCGGCAGGCTCCCATTCGGGCAGGTGGATGGTCACCGACAGGCTGACTTGCAGGTCCTTGAACCGGCAGCCGCCGGCCACGGGCTCGAGTTCGTAGCGCATGCCCAGGTCCTGGGACGTCCGGGCGACCGACCCGCCGCTGCCGTCGATTTCACGGGTCCGCGCGTGTCGCAGGGCCGCCACCAGTTCGCGACGGGTGCTGGCGTGCACCGGGTAGGTCTGGCGCTTCTCGACGTAATCGAAGGCGGGCGACGCACTGATGCCAGGGTCCACGGTGGCCAGCATCAACCCGGCCAGCAGCCCCATCATCGGGAAGCCTCCGTTTCCCAGCCCTGCAGGCACAGGTCCTTCTCGATCCACATCTGGTTGAGCCAGGCCTGGAAGCGACGGCGGTAGTCCCGGTCGCCTTCGTAGTCGGCGCCGACGAATCCTTCGGGAATCGGCCGTTCCACCACCCGCACGCGCACGGTGCGGATGCGGTCCGCGAACAGGTCGGCCAGGCTGGGCTGCGCGCGGTCGTAGTGCACGGTGACGTCAAGCACGCCGTCGAGCGCATCGCCCATGGCGCCAAGCACGAAGGCGGCGCCGCCGGCCTTGGGCCGCAGCAGGTGGCGATACGTGCTGCCCTGGCTGGCGTGCTTGGCGGGCGTGAACCGGGTGCCCTCGACGAAGTTCATGATCGAAACCGGCAGGTGCCGGAACTTCTCGCAGGCACGTCGGGTGGCCGCCAGGTCGCGACCGGCGAGTTCCGGACGGCGCGCCAGCTGGCTCTTGGTCGCCCGCTGCATGAACGGGAAGTCCAGGGCCCACCAGCAAAGGCCAAGCACGGGCACCCAGATCAACTGCCGCTTGAGGAAGAAGCGCAGCAGCGGGATGCGCCGGTTGAAGATCTTCTGCAACACCGGGATATCCACCCAGCTGCGGTGGTTGGCCAGCACCAGGTAATGGCCGCCGGGCCGCAGGCTTTCCAGGCCTTCCACCAGGAAGCGGGTCCGCGTGAAGCCGTCGATCATGGCGCTGTTCATCGCGATCCAGCTCTCGGCGATGCCCGGCAACCGGCGTTCGAGCCAATGCTGCAAGGCCGGAACCGGCAGCAGTTTCACCAGGGCCGCGACGATGAGCACCGGGCCGTGGACCAGGGTGTTGGCGATGAAGCCCAGGGCCGCCATCGGCACGCGCAGCGCCGACGGCAGGCGCAGGAAAAGCGAGCGGGTTTCCGGCGCGGCCGGGCCGGACGACTCAGCCACGGGTGAAGAACAGGAAAGGCAGCGTGGCCAGGCCCAGCATCAGCAGGATGCCCAGCACGGTGGCCAGGGCCCGCAGCGGGTCTTCGCGGAACGCCGACCACGCGCTGGGCGCCCGCCCCTGGGCAATGGCCTCGGCACGCTCACGGCGCATGCGCTCGCCCCGCTGCGCCTGGTAGCTCGCCAGGTGCGCCTTGGCGACCGCGGCCTGGCGGTCGTCGGGCAGCCACAGGCCGCCGCCGGACACGCCCCAGAGACTGGGTTTGGTTTCGTAATAATCGATGTCGTGGCCTTCCAGCAGCGAACGCACCTCGTCGGCTTCGTCCTCGGGCACGTTGCGCAGGTTCAGGAGCAGGGTCGGCATGATCAGTCGCCCTGCTCCGCGTCGGTGCCCGGATGCCGGGCCTTGATGAACTGCACCAGGCCGTCGAGCTGCTGCGCCTGCACCCGGTCCACCACCGGAGCGAACGCCGACAGGTCGTCCGGGCTGTATCCGCCGGCCCGGTACCACAGCGTGACCAGGGTGCCGCCTTCGTCGGCCGGCGCCAGGCGGAACTCCAGGATTCCATCCAGCCCCATGCCCTGCAGTGGGCCCAGGCCGCCGGCCAGGCGCAGGGTCTTGCCCGGATCCACGAAGACGACCTCGAGGTGCCGGGCCTGCCGGTCTCCAGCCCGCTCGCAGAAACAGCCGCCGGCGCGGGCTTCGATGCTCAGCTTGCCCGGGTCGCCCCACCAGGTGTGGCTCGCCGGCCACCAGCGCCCAACGTGGTTGACCAGGGCATCCCAGGCCAGGTCGGCCGGCGCAGGCACCCAGGCGCTGTTTTCGAGGGTGAAGCCGTCAGGCTGGCTGTCCTTGACCTCGCCAGCCGCGGGCAGCGGCAGCAGGCAGGCCAACAGGGCGATCACGGGCAAACGCATGACTGGTCTCCAGCGGGATGCCGCCATTTAGCCCGGCCCGGCCCGGCGCTGGCAAGCCCGCGACGGGACGGCGTGTCGCAGGGATGCCAGAATCACGGCCTGGTTTCCCGCGGACTTGTTCAATGGCCTCGAGCCTGCTCGCCCTGCTTGACGACATCGCCACCCTGCTAGACGACGTGTCGGTGATGACCAAGGTCGCCACCAAGAAGACCGCCGGCGTGCTGGGCGACGACCTGGCGCTCAATGCGCAGCAGGTGTCGGGCGTGAAGCCCGATCGCGAACTGCCGGTGGTCTGGGCCGTCTTCAAGGGATCGGCGCGCAACAAGCTGATCCTGGTGCCCGGGGCCCTGGCCATCGCGGCGCTGGAGGCCTGGTTGCGCAAGCAGGGGTGGGACTTGCCGATCATCGTCAGCCTGATGCTGCTCGGCGGCGCGTTCCTGTGTTACGAGGGCGTGGAAAAACTGGCGCACAAGTTCCTGCGCTCGCCGGAAGAAAAGGAAGCCGAAGTCGCCCAGCTCCTTGAAGCCGCCTCGGACGAGAAGATCGACCTGGTCGCCTTCGAAAAGAACAAGATCAAGGGCGCGATCCGCACCGACTTCATCCTTTCCGCCGAGATCATCGTGCTGACCCTGGGCACCGTGGCCGGCCGGGAGTTCAGCGTCCAGCTCGGCGTGCTGGTGGCGATCGCGGCGCTGATGACCGTCGGTGTCTATGGCCTGGTCGCCGGCATCGTCAAGCTCGACGACGCCGGCCTGCACCTGAGCAAGCGCCCGGGCAGCGGCGGGTTCGGCCGGTCCGTCCGCGCCTTTGGCCGCGGCATCCTCTACAGCGCGCCGTGGCTGATGAAGTTCCTGTCGGTGGCCGGCACCGCCGCGATGTTCCTGGTCGGCGGCGGCATCTTCACCCACTCCATCCCGGTGCTGCACCACCTGGTCGTGGGCTTGATCCCCGAAGGCGCCATGGCCCTGCCGGTCACCCTGCTGGTGGACGCCGTGGTGGGCATCCTGGTGGGCATCGTCGCGGTGGCGGCGATCACCGCCTGGGGCAAGCTGCGCGGCAAACCCGCCGCGACGCACTGAACGCCGCTCAGCGCACCACGTGCCAGCGGGTTTGCCGGCCCGCCGGAAACTCGAGCGTTTCACCGTCGAAGTACCCGCCCTGCTCCAGCTTCACCTGCACCCAGGTGTCGTCCCATTCGGGCACGGGTGAACGTACGTTGCCTTCGATGGCGTAGGCCGTCGACGGATGCAGGGCCCACTCGCTGCCCGGCGTGCCGCCCTGCTGCGCGTCCCACATGCCGATGGTCGGACCGGCGGCGTGGCCGAAGAAGCCCAGGGGATGGGTATAGGTGCTGGCGGCCAGGCCTTCCTTTTCCACCGCGGCATGGGTGGCGTGCAGGATATGGTCTCCGCTGCGGCCGGCGACGAAATTCGCGGCCAGCAGGTCCTGCCAGCGGTTGCCCGCGGCCAGGGCCTTGCGCAGGCTTCGTGGCACTTCGGTTTCGCCTTCGCGCAGCACGTAGCCCATTTCCTGGGTGTCGGTGCACAGCTTGAGATAACAGCCGCCGATGTCGGTGTGCAGCACGTCGCCACGTTCGATGATGCCGGTGCTGCCGCAGAAAACGCTGTCGCGGGTGCAGTCGTCGCCGGCGCGCTGGCGGTTGACGTCGGGATGGAACCAGACCGGCATGCCCAGGGATTCGAGCCGCTTGCGGATGTACCAGGCCACGTCGTCGGTGTGGGTCTTGCCGGGCTCGATCACCTGGTTCGAAAAGGCTTCGGCGATGATCGCGCGGGCCGCGGCCATCGCCGCTGCGTGGTGCGTGCGCTCGGACGCCAGCCGCGTTTCGGTCCAGCGCACCACCAGGTCCTGCGCCGACACCAGGCGGCTTTCGTGGCCGTCCGGCAGCACCGCCAGCAGGCGCTGGTGCAGCGCGTGGCTCAGGCCGTCGGCGATGGCCCAGTCGCGGGACACGTTGATGCCGATGCGCCCGGGATCGCGGTCGGCGATCAGCTGGCCCAGGGCCTGCCACTGTTCATCCAGGTCACCGCCCGCCCAGGCCGATTCGTAGGGACCGCCCAACGGGTAACGATTGACCGCCAGGCGCTCGACCGTGCCGTCCGCGCGGCGATGGAAGGCCAGCAGCGTGGTCCGGCGCGCCGCGAAGCTGGGCTGCGGCACCAGGGTGAAATAGACCGGGTCTTCGGCGTATTCGCGCGACAGCACCAGCCACATGTCCAGGTCGGTCTCGGCCATCAGGCGCGGCAGCAGGGATCCAAGCCGCTCCTCGAGAATCTGGTTCTCGACCGCGATGCGTGCCTCGGGCGCCAACAGGGTCGGCATCGGCGGCGAATCCGGGGCGGCCAATACGGGCGCAGGCAGGAAAAGCAGCAGGGCCAGGCCCCAGGGATGGCGATGCATGGTGTCGTGGTTCCCCCGTCGAACGTTGGCGCTGAGCATACCTTCGGCGGGCGCCGGCGTCGGGACTTCCGGCCCATGCGGGGCCGGCGCCGGCCGGGGCAGCATCAATCCCTCCCCTGGCCGGCCCTTCCTGGTGCACCTGCAGCGAATATCCGCCTTCTCCGAGTCCGGCCGTGGCGGCAATCCCGCCGGCGTGGTGCTGGCCGACGTGCTGCCCGACGAGGCCACCATGCAGTCCCTGGCCACCGAGGTGGGCTATTCGGAAACGGTCTTCGCCGCACCCACCGGCGATGCCTGGCGGGTGCGCTATTTCTCGCCGCTGGCGGAAGTGCCCTTCTGCGGGCACGCCACCATCGCCCTGGGCGCGGCCCTGGCCGGGCGCGACGGCGACGGCGTATACGCCCTGCAGCTGAACCAGGCGCGCATCCAGGTCGAGGCCTGGCACGAAGACGGGCAGTTGCTGGCGGCGCTGCAGTCGCCACCCACCCGCAGCCAGGCCCCGGACCCCAGCCTGTTCGCCGCGGCCATGGCCTTGTTCGACCTGGGGCCGGCCGAGTTCGACCCGCGCCTGCCGCCGATCCTGATGCATGCCGGCGCCGACCACCTCCTGCTGCCCTTGCGCGAACGCCGCCGCCTTGCCCGCATGGACTACCCGCTCGAAGCCGGCCGTTGCCTGATGCAGGACGCCGGCCTGACCACGATTGCCCTGGTCGTCGCCGAAACGCCGCGCCTGTTCCACGCCCGCAATGCCTTCGCCGTCGGCGGGGTGCTCGAAGACCCGGCCACCGGCGCGGCGGCGGCGGCCCTCGGCGGCGCCCTGCGCGACCTGGGCTGGCCCCATGGCGGCAGGGTTGAAATCCTGCAGGGGCATGACATGGGCGTGCCCTCGCGCCTGCACGTGTCCATCGGACCCGGCTCGGGCGCGCCGGTACGGGTCAGCGGCGCGACGCACCGCATCCAGGCCGCCTGAACCCTACTTCTGCAGGAACTCCACCAGCTGCTTGCGCTGGTTGGGTCCGAGCAGCCGCAGCAAGGGCAGCAGCCGCCCGATCACCGCCGGCAGCTTCGGCACCACGTCCTGCACGCGGCCGGCCTGCAGTTGTTCAAGGACCTCGTCAACGCTTGCCACCGTCCTGGCCGGTGCTGCCGCGGCGGGTGCCGGCGCCGAGGGCGCCACGGGTTCGGCAGCCACGGGCTTGGCAGGCGAGGGCTGGGCAACGTTGGCTTCGGTTGCTTCGGTCGCTGCAGACGCTTCAGTGGCAGCGGGCGCCGCCGGTGCCAGCACCGCCAGGCCAGACTCACGCGCCACGTCCAGGCGTGCCTGGCAGGCATCCATCGCCTCGTCCGGCCCCAGGCTGGCATCGGTCAGCGGGCTGAGCACCGCGGCGTGCAGCACCACCGCCACCGGTTCTCCCTCGTGCATCGGCGGGCTGGCCATGATCTCGGCCTGGACCCTCTCGACCATGGCGGCGATGCCGGCTTCCTCGCCGCCCGGCAGGCTCAGCGCGAAGCTGCCCAGGCCGACGCGCGCGGCGGTGTCTTCCTTGCGGATCCGGGCGCGCAGCAGGCGGGCCACCTGCAGCACCAGGGCTTCGGCGACATCGCGGCCGTTGTGCAGGAAGAACCGCTGGAAGTCCTCCACCTCCAGCCGGACCAGGCAAAGCGCCTGCCCGTGCCGGCGCGCATAGGCCATGTCCTGGCGCAGCCGGTCCATGAACCCGGCCTTGTTGGCCAGGCCGGTCAGGCCGTCCAGCATCACCTGCGACTGCAGCTGGCGGGTGACGCGCTGGTAGGTGGAATGGGCGCGGGCCCGCGCCACGAGGTCGGAGGTGGTGAAGGGTTTGGTGATGAAGTCGGTGGCTCCCAGCTCCAGTGCCTTCATCCGCGCCGTTTCGTCGTTCTCGGCGCCGGTGACCACGATCACGGGCAGGCCCTGGATGCCCGCGTCCTGCGCACCGCGGATTTCGCGAAGCAATTCGTAGCCGTCCATGTTGGGCATGTTGAGGTCGGTGAAAACCACCTGGATGCCGGTGTCCCGGCCAACTTGTCCCCAGGCGTCCTGGCCATCGTCGGCGGTGATGACGTCGAATTCGTCGCCCAGCATCTTGTGCGCCGCCTTGCGCATCAGCTTGGAATCATCCACCACCAGGATGCGGGCCTTGCCCGTGCCCTCGACGCTCATTGGCTGCCCCTGCCGTGACGGTCCCGCCCCACGTTACCGCAAGCCCGCCGGGGTACCCAAGAGCGGCATCACAGTTCCACGCCCGCTCAGGGCTGCCAGTGGAAGTCCAGCGTCCCGGTGACCGGCGCGGCCGCTGCTTCCCGGAACAATCCGTCGCCGCGGGTTTCGAAGCGCACCCGCAGCCTGCCCGACCGCTGCTCGACCACGATCACGCCGCTGCCGCTGGGCAGCATGCGCCGGCCCCGCGACGGATTTGCTTCTTCGGCCAGCACGACCTCCCCCACCCCGGCGCGGGCATGCTGGTCAGGGTCGCCCAGCGACACCGCCGCGTATTCGCCGGACAGGTCGGCAAGGTCTTCGGCCACGTTCAGGACCATGCGGGCGTAGAGGCTGTTGTCGGGGTTGGCCAGTTCGAAGCTGTGCGCCACCACCTGTTCGCCGACCCGCGACCGGCTGTGCCTGACCTCCGGCGTCCGGAAGGCGTAGGCCTGCCCGTCAACTTCGAAATGGACCTGGTTGCCGCCAGCCAGCGTTTCCCCCACCGGGGCCGGCAGCACCTGCGGCGCGACGGTGCCGGGCGCGCCGCCACCCCCGTTTCCGCCGCCGACGCAGCCGGAAAACGCCAGCAGGACACCCAGGACCACCTGCTTTGGAATCGCCATCGAACCCGACCCACGGCCACGCCCCGAAAGGCCACTACCCTGGAGTTACGCAGGCCTGCGCCCCACCCGGCCACGTGCCGCGCGCCGCCCGGCAACCAGGTACACCAGCCCCGCAAGCAGCACGGGCACGGCCGGCAGGAGCCACCACGACGACCAGCTCGCGTCGTCGCGTCCGGCCTTGGGTTCCAGCCAGCGGCTGCGCAGCGCCTGGATCTCCCCTTGTGCTTCCAGGTGCGCCAGGCCGGCATCAAGCCGTGCCACCAGGTCGGGGCGGGCCGGATTGATGCCGAAGGCATAGTCGCGCTCGAGCCAGGGCGCGCTGACCGGCTCGACCCCTTCCAGGCCCTGCATGGCGATGGCGTACTGGCCGATGTCGGCCGGCAGCAGGGCGAAATCCGCGTCGCCGCGCGCCACTTCGGCCAGCACCAGGGATTCTTCGTTGACCGGGTGCAGCTCGGCGTCCACGCGCTCGTTGATCAGCCACTCCCAGGCCATGCCGCCGAACTGCACGGCCACCCGCCGGCCGGCCAGCTGCGAAGGATCGTCTATCCACTCCCCGCCGCGGCCAAAGAGCAGGTGACTGCGGCGAAGGAAAGGCTTGCTGAACAGGAAACGCTGTTCGCGGTCGGCCGAGATGAACATCGGTACGACGTCCAGCTCACCGCGCTCAAGCCGGTCCAGGGTGCGGCCCCACTCGCCGAACTCGAAGCTCAGCTCGAGGCCCTGCTGGTTGGCGATGCCGCGCAGCACGGCCATGTCGAAGCCGGCCGCTTCGCCGTCGACGCCCAGGTAGTGATGGGGCGGATAGTGCGGATCGCCACCCACCCTGACCGGCACCGTGGCCTGGACCAGGGTCGCCAGCCCCCAGAGGACGCAGGCGGCCAGTAGCCGGCAAAGACGATTCACCGGCATGCCCGGCCGTTTGGATTCAGGGGTTCGCCGTTGAAGGTGCATTTAGGAAAGACGGCTCCGGCCGGCACGGACCGTGTCGTGGCACCGCTCGGGAAAATCACGTGCAGCAGGCCTCTCATGGGCTGGCAATCCGTTTGAGGAGACTTTGATCATAGGTTACGCGGACCGGCAGGCAAGCCGGCCGCGTGTGGGCGGCTTTGGTCTAGACTGGCCGTGACCGCTTCCCCGAAGCCAAGGAGGTTGCAATGGCCAGTACCGCACGCAAGTCCCCGGCCCGCAAACCGGCGGCGAAAAAAGCCCCCGCGAAGAAGAAGCCTGCCAGGAAGGTAGCCGCAAAGAAGACCGCTGCGAAGAAGAAGCCCGCGAAAAAGACGGCCGCCAGGAAGACCGTGGCGAAGAAGACCACCGCAAGCAAGCCGGCCGCGAAGAAGAAGGCAGCAAAGAAGACCGCGACCAGGAAGGCAGCGACGAAGAAGGTCGCCGCGAAGAAGTCCCCGGCCAGGAAAGCCGCGGGCAAGAAGGCCGCGGTGAAGAAGTCTTCGGCGAAGAAGTCCCCGGCGAAGAAGTCGACTGCAAAGAAGACGACTGCAAAGAAGGCCACTGCGAAGAAGTCGGTGGCGAAGAAATCCACGGCTAGGAAGGCGTCCACCGGCAAGCCCGCCGCCAGGAAGGCCACTGCGAAAAATTCTCCCGCGAAAAAAGCGCCCGCCCGCAAGCCCGTCGCGAAGCCCGCAGCCCGCAAGCCCGTCGCGAAGCCCGCAGCCCGCAAGCCCGTCGCGAAGCCCGCAGCCCGCAAGCCCGTAGCGGCCAAGGCGCCGGCGCCCAAGGCCGCCGCGCCGACACCGATGACCGCGGCCGCGGCACTGGCCCCGGCCCTGCCCGTCGCGGCTGCGGCGGCCAACGAAACCGGCAAGGGGCCGCAGCAGGCCCGTTCGCAGAAGGCGCACATCCCGCTGCAGCGTGAACTGCCCGGCCCGCACGGCTCGAAGTTCAAGCCCAACAACGGCCATCGCTACATGCACCGCAAGATCCCGCGCTGAACCCGCCGGCCGGGCGGCCCACGCCGCCCGGCCCACCCGGTCGCGGCCAGATGTGGTGAGATGCACCCATGTCCTTCCGCCCACGGTACCTCCACCGGCTCACCTACCCGTTCCGCGTGCTCGGCATGGGCCTGGCGGCGCTGCCGATCGGCGTGGTCCTGTACGACCTGCAGGCCGGATGGCCCGCCTGGACCTGGCTGGTGCTGAGCTGCGGGATCTGGCCGCACCTGGCCTACCTGTGGGCGCGCCGAAGCGCCGATCCCTACGCGGCCGAAGCCCGCAACTTCCTTATCGATTCGATCCTGGCAGGCAGCTGGGTACCGATGATGCACTTCAACTTGCTGCCTTCCGCCGTGCTGGTGATCGTGGTCACGGCCGACAAGGTCAACTCGGGCATTCCCCGCCTCTGGCTGCGCGCCCTGCCGGCCATGCTGCTGGCAACGCTGGTGGTCGGGATGGCCACGGGGTTCGAAGTGGACCTGGCCAGCCGCACCGCCGTCATCCTGGCCTGCCTGCCTATCCTGGCCATCCACACCCTTGCCGTCAGCTCCAACATCTACCGGCTCATGCGCCGCGTGCAGGCGCAGAACCTGCAGCTCGAGGAAATGACCCGCCGCGACGGACTCACCGGCGTCGACAGCCGCGGCCACTGGGAACAGCAGGCCCGCCGCCTGCTCCAGCGCCATCGCGAGGAATCGGTGCCGGCCAGCCTGCTGCTGCTGGACATCGACCACTTCAAGACCATCAACGATCGCCACGGCCACGGCGTCGGCGACGACGTGCTGCGGGCGCTGGCCCAGCGCATGCGCGACACCCTGCCCGCCGACGGCATCCGCGGCCGCCTGGGCGGTGACGAATTCGTGGTCGCGCTCGCGCTTCCGACCGACCAGGCGCTTGCGCACGCCGAACGCCTGCGCGCGGCCGTGCAGGCGCTCGAGTTCCCCGACCAGCCCGGCCTGGAGATCTCGATAAGCGTCGGCCTCGCCGCGCCGCCCGCGGCCGGCGACCTGCGCGCCTGGCTCGAGGCCGCCGACGCCGCGCTCTACCGCGCCAAACACGGCGGCCGCAACCGGACCGAACAGCTGCAGCCGCGCGAAACCAGCCACGCACCCTGACCGACGGCAGGACGCCCGCGGCGCGTGATTGCACTACGATGGGCCCAGTCTGACGCCTACGGAGCCTGCCATGACCCGCCGCCTGCCCCTCCTCGCCGCCGCGACCGCCCTGGCCCTGGGACTGGCCACCTGCCAGCCCGCCAACGAAGCGCCCTCGCCCGCCTCAGGCGAATCGGCCGGCGAAACGAGCGCCGCCGATTCCGATGTCGCCGCCAAGGTCGCTGCCTACGCCGAAGTCCCGCTGACGGCCGATCTCTCGCACCTTGCCGCCGGTGACCGCGAGGCCATCCGCCTGCTGCTCGACGCCGGGGCGATCATGGACGCCCTGTTCTGGGAGCAGGTCTACAGCGACAAGGACCTGCTGCTGGCAGGCATCGACGACCCTGCGACGCGCCGGTTCATCGAAATCAACTACGGCCCCTGGGACCGCCTGGACGGCGACGCGCCCTTCATCGACGGCGTCGGCCCACGCCCGCCCGGGGCGCGCTTCTATCCGCCGGACATGGACAAGGCCGAGTTCGAAGCCGCCGACCTGCCCGGCAAGGACGGCCTGTACACCCTGGTCCGCCGTAACGACGCGGGCAAGCTGGTCGTCGTGCCCTACCACGTGCAATGGGCCGACGAACTGGGCAAGGCCGCCGACCTGCTGCGCCAGGCCGCCGAGGTCGCCAGCGACGAAGGCTTCCGCACCTACCTGCGCCTGCGCGCCGACGCCCTGGTGTCGGGTGACTACCAGCCCAGCGACATGGCCTGGATGGCCATGAAGACCAGCCCGATCGACGTGGTGATCGGTCCGATCGAGAGCTACCAGGACGCGCTGTTCGGAACCAAGACCGCCTTCGAAGCCTTCGTTCTGGTGCGCGACATCGAATGGAGCGAACGCCTGTCGCGGTTCGCCGCGCACCTGCCGGCGCTGCAGCGCGGCCTGCCGGTGGACGAGGCCTACAAGTCCGAGCGACCCGGCTCCGACGCCGATCTCAACGCCTACGACGCCATCTACTACGGCGGCGATGCCAATTCGGGCGCAAAGACCATCGCCATCAACCTGCCCAACGACGAACAGGTGCAACTGGCCATGGGCTCGCGCCGCCTGCAGCTCAAGAACACCATGCGCGCCAAGTTCGACAAGATACTGGTGCCGATTTCCGACGAGCTCATCGCCGACGACCAGCAGCAGCACATCACTTTCGACGCATTCTTCGAAAACGTGATGTTCCACGAGGTCGCGCACGGCCTGGGCATCAAGAACACGCTCGACGGCAAGGGTACGGTGCGCGAGGCGCTGACCGACCTCACCAGCGCCTACGAAGAAGGCAAGGCCGACATCCTGGGCCTGTACATGATCGGCGCGCTGGGCGACATGGGCGAGCTGGACAAGCAAAAGCGCATGGACAACTACGTCACCTTCCTGGCGGGCATCTTCCGCTCGGTGCGCTTTGGCGCTTCCAGCGCGCACGGCAAGGCGAACATGGTCGCCTTCAACTGGCTGCAGCGCGAGGGCGCGTTCAGTCGCGACCCGGCCACCGGCGCCTACCGCGTGGACTACGACAAGATGGAAGCGGCGGTTGACTCACTGTCGGCGAAAATCCTCACCCTGCAGGGCGACGGCGACTACGACGGCGCGCAGGCCCTGCTCGATGAAATGGGCGTCATCGGCCCCGACCTGCAGGCCGATCTCGACCGCGTCGAAGCCGCCGGCATTCCGGTGGACATCGTGTTCAAGCAAGGTCCGTCGGTGCTGGGGCTGTAAGCCCCGGCACGTGGCGGGCGAGGCCTCTGGCTTGCGTAACACCTCCAGTCACGGAGACCGCCACATGCCCCGACACTTCGCCGCCGTTCTTGCCGCCATCTCGCTGGCCTGGCCCCTGGCGGGGACCAGTGCCGAGCCGACAAGCGAAGAACTTTGGCGCCGCCAACCGCCGCCCTTCAAGCTTTACGCCGATGGCATGTCGGCACCGGCCGATGGCAGCGCGGCGCGGGAAATGCGCGGCTTCGTGCTGCCCTGGCTGCTGCCGCCGCTGGACCCGAGCCCACGGCGGGTTGCCGCACTGGAGGCGGCCGCGTCGCACAGCGCGATGCGCATGGCCGCCATCGGGCTCCGGGCGCCGCGGATCCACCGCCGCGACGGCGTATACCCGATCTATCTGGTCCGCGACCTGGGCGGCTCCGCCGCGCAGTACGGACCCGGCTTCGGTGAGGTTGGCATCACCGAACTCCGCCGCATCTACAACGATGACTGGGACCGGGTGGTGATCGTCGGCGAGGCCGCCGGATTCGGCAGCGACATGCCCATTTTTCCGGAGCAGGTCGCCAGCTCCGTGGCCCATGAACTCTTCCACGGCGTCCAGGCCAGCTATGCCCACTGGAGCGGCCACGACAAGAGCGATGCGCACGAACAAAAGTGGGTGACCGAGGGACTGCCCGAAGCCATCGGCGAATGGTCGATCCAGGGACTTTCGTTCATGGGTGGCCCGCCATTCGACCCGCGCCGGCGCTTCGCCAGCGGCAACCCGCGCTTCGGCATGTCGCTGGGCATGCGCCCCTACGACTACCCCCTGGACATGCGCGTCGCACCGATGCGCATGCCGATCTACCCGAATGGCGACACCCCGGAAAAACGCCGTCAGATGGCGTCTTACATGACCAGCTCGTTCTGGAGCTACGCCTGGGACCACAGCATGCCCGCGGGAAAGGCATGGACGCCGATGTCGCGGGCGTTGCTGCTGCGCACGCCGCAAACCGGCACCGCCAGCCTGCGCGAAGACTCCGTGACCTGGACCAACCAGACCCTGGCCCGGTACCACCCCGCGTGGACGCGTGGACTGTATGACGCCCTGCCTGCCTTTATCCCCTGGTGGGTGGCGTTCCCCGACGAAGTGATGCGCAGTCGCCGGGGTGAGTTCGCCCATTCGCGATGGCTGGGACATGCCTTCATCGACGGCTGCCCGTTGTACGAATTGAACGAAGCCAACCCCACGGCCTCGTTCAAGGCGCCCATTCGTGAACTGGCCGCTTACTGCGTGCGGGTGAGGTGGACCGGGGCATCGGTCGGCAGGAGTGGCTGGCCAGCGGCCGCCCTGGTCGTGGTGCCCGCCGACGGAGGTGGCGAGGCCGCCCTGTCCGACCTGCACCTCGGCCTGCACGGCACCAACCTGGGCAAGTCCGACCCCTACAACGACCCGAAATCCGGCTTGCCCAGCCTGGCTTGGGGCGGCCTGTCGCTCGACCCGCTGCATCCGATGGAAACCGACGGCGAAGCCGTAATCACCTTCACCAATGTTGCCCGGGACCCACTCGCGACCACCCGCCGCATTTACGAGATCCACGTGGGAATGGCGACCGCCACGGTGACCGGCCAGCTCGACAAACCCGCCGAGGAAGGCTTCCGGCCGGCGTCCCGCGTGCGCGTCGGCTCGCGCCGCTCGGTGCAACCCGGCACGGTGGTGCCCTTGCCGCCCGGTGATTCATTGTCCTTGGCGCTGACGCCGTCGCCTGCCGCCGGCAAGGACGATTGCAGTAATGCCACCGCCAAGACCGCCGGCCAGGTGGCCCTGGGCATGGACAAGGCAGGCCCGGCAACGGGCACCGGCAACCTGATGTCGATCTGCCTGGAGGTGGCCGCCACCGCCACGCGGGCAAGCCTCCGGCCTGCACGCCAGCCCGATGTCGAGCTCAAGCTTCCGGCGGTAGCCGACGGCCATTCCGGCCCTATCGATGGCGGCGAGGTCGTTGCAACCTGGACCGACCCCGATCTGGGCAAGCCTGGCGTGCAGCATGTCCACGCCCGGACCCGGGACGTGCAGCTGCAGATCGAGCAAGCCAACCCGGCATTCGTGCGCGGTCGTTTCGTCGCCCGTTTCACTGCGCCTGCCGACACCGCCAACGGTGAGCTGCGCGGGGATTTCGTCACCTGGCGGGCGCCGACGGACCAGCGGCTGGCCGTCTCCGACCCCCTTGACTACGCGTCCAGCGACCTGTTGCAGACCTTCGCCGCCATGGGCAGGAGTCCCGAAGAAATGCGTGCGCAGCTCGGCCGGCGCAAGCCGCCCCGGCAGCGCAGCCCGTCACCGCCGCCGGACGGCGCCGGGGAAGCCTGCCCGATGGACTGCGCCGCCCTGAGGACCGGCAAGGTCAGCCAGGCCTGTCGCCAGCTGATGCCGGCCGTCTACGAAGCATGCCCACAGGAAGGCGAAACGCGTCAGGACGAAATCCTTTCACTTGCTACCTGGCTGTACCGGGATCTGCCCGAACCGACGCGCTCGGAACTGGTCGGCGGTTCAGTGGACGCCGTGATGGCGATGCCAAGCGCCCTGCGCGAGGACTGGGCGCGCAAGATCAGGGCCCAGCGCGAAGCCGCCGGCGACTGATCAGGCTTGGGCGTTGTAGGACGGCGCCTGGCCCGCCGAGGCGAAGAACATCAGGTAGATCAGCCGGCCGTTTTCGAGCGAGTCGCCGAAGGCTTCGCCGGCGGTGTGCCACAGCCAGGGCCGCAGCAGCACCAGGCGGTTGAAGCGCATCGGTACGCGCATGGTCATTTCCCAGGCGTCGTCGTTCATCGTGTCGCGCTCGAGGATGTCCGCGATCATCTGCCTGGCGCTGGGATAGCCCTGTGCCCGGGCTTCGTCGTCGCTGATCGGGCCGCGGTCGCTGTGGGTGGCCCGGTGCCGGAAAAATTCGGTGCCGCCGCGGCAATCTTCGGGCCGGCTCAGGTAAAGGATGCCCGACCAGTGCGCGGTGTCCACGTGCACCTTGGCGCTGCCCTGGTCGCCCGCCGTGGCGATGCGGAACTTGCCGTGCGCCTGCGGCGGCGGCATCGCCACCAGCGGTTCGCCGACCAGGCGTGAAACCTCCTGGTCCAGCCCTTCAAGCTGCAGGCGCTGCTGCGAATTGCGGCCCGGGAACTTACCCGGCACCTGGGGATAGTCGAGCCGCAGCGCCGCCTCGCGCAGCTGCACGGCGTTGTCGAAGAAGTCGTCGACGATGATCGTGGTCGTAGGCATGGCGAAGCAGGCTAAAGCGTTCGCCCGCCGCCGTAAACGGCCGACGCAGGGATCAGCGCAACTGGCTGTCCTTGCTGCCGCGGCGGTTATAGGTGCCGCCGGCGGCCTGGTCCTTGTCCGAGGCCTCCTGGCAGGGCACGCACAGGCGGACGCCCGGCAGCGCGCGACGCCGCGCCTCGGGGATCGGCTCGTCGCACTCTTCGCAATGCGCCAGGCTCGGGCCCTTGGGCAGCTGGCTGCGGGCGCGCTTGATCGCGTCCTTCACGGTCGCGTCGATCTGGTCCTGGACAGCGCCGTCGCCGGCCCAACCGGTCGCCATGGCGGTCTCCTGGGGAGGGGTCAAGAAGGGCCGCCATTATAGTCCGGCGCCGGTGGGCGCGCCCCGCGGGCTTCAGCCGCGGGCCAGCTTCAGCCGCCGCAGCCGCCGCAGCACACCGAGGGCTGGGGCTGGATGGCGGTCGGACCGACCGGGTAGCCCGCTTCCGCCAGCAGCCCGGCCAGTTCGCCGGTGGTCAGCTGCGCGGCGACGCGCAGGCCGGCGTGCAGCGGATCCAGGTCGACCAGGGCCGCCGGATCCACCTCGCACAGCGCCTTTCGCAGCGCGTCCAGGTCCACGTCGGCCTGCGGCATTACTACATTGAATTCCATGTTCGTTTTCCTGCGCGTGGGCCCTTTGGCCGCCAGGTGCCCAGCGTCGCCCACCCGGCCCGGGCACGCCCTGACCCCGGTCAAGTCGCCGTCACGCGCCCTTGTCAGTAAGCATTACTAACATTGCTTGAGCCGCCGACTCGCAACCATGCAGACTTCAAAAGGTTTAATTACTATCGGGTACCAACTTTGGACCCGTGGCCCGCCCCGTTGAGCGCCGCCTGCTGCAGGACCGCACCGCCGGAAACCCTGTACGCCGGGTTCTGCCGAACCCTGGCGACCGGCGTGCTTTGGCTGGTGCTGGCCGCGGCCGCCGTGGCGGCCCCGCCGGTAGCGCAGCTCGGCCCCGGCGTGCAGGAACTGGACCTGCTGCCGCATCTTTCGGTGCTCGAGGACCCCGGACAGGAACTGCAGCTCCGGGACCTGCTGAAACCCGAGGCTGCCCGCCGCTTCGTACCGCTGGGCGGGCGCACCGCCAGCTTCGGCTACAGCCGGTCGGCCTGGTGGCTGCGCGGCTCGGTGACCAACACCGGCGACCAGCCGCGCGACCTGGTTTTGCGCCAAAGCTACGTGCTGCTTGACTATTTCGACCTGTACCTGGTCGACCAGGGGCGCGTGCTGCAGCGCTGGACCACCGGCGACACCCTGCCCTATTCCACCCGGCCGATCCCACATCGCGACTATCTGTTCCCGTTGACGATCGCGCCGGGTCAGTCGCTGGACATCTACCTGCGGGCCCGGTCCGAGGGTCCCGTGAACGTCACGCTGGCGCTGTACGCGCCCGAGGCCCTGGTGCCGGGGCTGGGTGCCGAACAACTGGCGATGGGTGCGCTGTTTGGCAGCTTCGTGCTGCTCGCGATGTGCACCGCCCTGCTGTACGGCTTCGTTCGCGACGAAGCCTTCGCCTATTACCTGTGCTACGTGCTTTGTTACGGCGGTTACATGGCCGTGTTCAACGGCATCGCCCAGCAGCACCTGTGGCCTGAGACGCCTTCGCTCTGGGGTGTGGGCCAGGTGGTGCTGCTTATGCTGGCGCTGCATTTCCTGCTGCTGTTTTCGCGCAGCCTGCTGCGCGCCAAGGGCCGGTCGCGATGGCTTGACCGTGCCTTCGGGGCACTGCAGGTGGCCATCTTCACGCTGATGCTGGCGTCGCCCTTCGTGTCCTATGGCTCCTTGGTGAAGCCGATCACGGTCATCGTTGCGATCACGGTGTTCATGGTGGTGGCGATCGGCATCAGCGGGCTGCGGGCACGGCAGGCGGCGGCCGGCTATTTCCTGCTGGCCTGGTCGGTGTTCCTCGGTGGCGTGCTGCTGTACCTGGTCAAGTCGGTGGGCCTGCTGCCACACACCTGGCTGACCCAGTACGGCTTCCAGATCGGCACCATCTTCGAGTTCGTGCTGCTGTCGGTGGCCCTGGGCATTCGCGTCAAGGAAATCCGCCAGCAAAGCCGCACCGACAGCCTGACCGGGCTGGCCAACCGGAGCCGCTACGACGAACTGGTCGAACACGCCTTCGCCCAGGCCGCCAGCGCCGGCACCACGCTGGGGCTGCTGGTGATCGACGTCGATCACTTCAAACACGTCAACGACACCCACGGCCATGCCGTGGGCGACCGGGTGCTTGAAGGCGTGGCCGAATCCCTGCGCCGCCAGCTGCCGCCGCAGGCCGTGGCAAGCCGCTACGGCGGCGAAGAGTTCGTCGTGCTGGTGCCGCGCACCGACGGCCCTGCCCTGATGACGCTCGCCGAGCAGCTGCGCCGCGCGGTCGCCGCCAGTTCACCGGCCATCCCGGTCACCGCCAGCATCGGCGTGGCCAGCACCGAGGACCACGCCTTCGCCGATCCGCGCGGCCTGTTCCGCGCGGCCGATGAAGCGCTCTACGCCGCCAAGCGCACGGGGCGCGACCGCGTGGTGGGCTGGAACGACGACCTGCCCCGGCACCCGGCGACGCCGGTGGCGGTCGCTCCGTGAAGTTCGGCGTCGTCGCCGCGCTGCGCGTGCTCGCCTTGCTGCTGGCCCTGGCGCCGCTGGCCGCGGCGCAGGACTCTTCCAGCGGCATCGGCGCGAACCTTTCGCCGCTGAAGGTGCCCGCCGGCAACCCGCCGACGTTCACTACCTTCACTCCGCGCGACGGTCTGGGCGACGAAATCTGGAGCACCGTCGGCCAGGGCCCGGACGGCTTTGTCTGGGCCGGCTCGGCGTCCACCCTGTCGCGTTTCGACGGCTACCGCTGGCACGAGGTTCCCGATGCCCCGGGCCGCAGCCTGGTGCGCGACATGGCCAACGACCGCCAGGGCCGGCTGTGGGTCATCTTCGAACGCGAAGGCCTGGCCTACTACGACGGCAAGGGCTGGCACCGGGTCGGCGAGGCGCGTTTCCACCAGCGCTTCTCGACCGTGGGTGAGGGCGATTCGCGCGAACTCTGGGTGGCCCACAACGACGGCCTGGCGCGGCTTGAAGGCGACACCTGGGTCGAAGACCCGGGCAACCCCGTGGGCAATCTTGGCCGCGCCATCGCTTTTGCGCGGACGGCTAGCGTGGGCGGCGAACCCCGCGAATGGCTGGCCACCGCCGATCGCGGCCTCTGGTACCGACGCGCCAGCAGCGAAGCCTGGCGCCGCCACGAACACCCGACCCTGGCCAACCTGGCGCTGACCGATATCAAGCGGGTCGAGGACAGGGGCGTGGAGTCGCTGTGGGTGGTCAGTTACGGCGGCGGCGTG
Source organism: Arenimonas soli (assembly GCF_014643775.1). Lineage (GTDB taxonomy): Bacteria > Pseudomonadota > Gammaproteobacteria > Xanthomonadales > Xanthomonadaceae > Arenimonas > Arenimonas soli. The sequence goes on along the minus strand of NZ_BMKC01000001.1, from coordinate 1,059,016 downwards.
GCGCGACTGCGCGGCAACCAGCTGCGCCTGTGGCGCGCCGAAACCGGTGAGCTGCCCACCGAAGCCGTGTATTCGGCCGTCGCCACCCAGGATGCCGATGGCGAAGCGCAGGTGTGGATGGCGTCGCGCGCGGGCTTGCTGCGTTTCCGCGGCGAACGGGTCGATGTGTTCGACCGTCGCCACGGCCTGCCCGCGGAAGCCGTGCGCGGCATCAAACTCCAGCACGGCAGCGACGGGGTCGAATCGCTGTGGCTGGCCACCGAAGGCGGTGTAGCCCGCGCCACGCTTGCCGCCAGCCCCTGGAACACCGTGTCCCTGCTTGGCGCCGCCGACAACGGCAGCTTCGGCGTGCTGGTCGAACCCGACGGCCGCGGCGGCGAACGCCTGTGGGTGGGCTCGTCACGCGACGGGCTGGCGCTGCTTGAACAGGGCAACTGGCGCTATTTCCGGCAAGGCCCTGGCGGGCTGCCGGCCCGGTCGGTGCGCGGCCTGTGGCGCATTCCCGGCGACGACGGCCGCCTGCATCGGGTGCTTGCCCAGCCCGGGGCACCCCTGCTCGAAATCGACGGCGATTTCGAATTCCGCCCCATCGACGTGCCCTGGCCGGTACAGCCGGAAACCGGCGCCAACCACGTCATCGCGCGTCGCATCGACGGCCAGGTGGAATGGTGGGCCGCCACCAACCATGCCGGCGTGCACCGGCTTCGCGGCGGCGAGTGGACCAGCTTTCGTTTCCTGGGCGAGGAAGGCCACAGTTCGGTGCACTGGCTGCTGGCGCAAACCGACGCCCAGGGGCGCGAATGGCTGTGGGCCGCGGACTCGCGCGGTATCGCCCGCTTCGACGGCCAGCGCTGGCAGCGCCTGAACGGCGACCTGGGCCTGCCCCGCGACGGCTTCCGTTCGCTGGCGATCCACGAGGAAAACGGCCGCGACGTGCTCTGGGGCAGCAGCACCCACCACGGCATCGTGCGCCTGGACGTGCACGATCCCCTGCGCCCGCTTCGGATCACCCGGGACGCGCCCCCGCCGCCGCCCGACCCCACCATCTACAGCACCCTGCGCGACAGCCAGGGGCGCATCTACGTGTGCACCAACAATGGCGTGCAGCAACTCATCCCGCGCGCGGACGGCGGCTGGAACGAGCGCGTGTTCCGCCGACGCGATGGCCTGGTACACGACGAGTGCAACACCAACGCGCAGTTCATCGACAACCACGACCGCTACTGGGTCGGCACCCTGGGCGGCCTGTCCATGTACGACCCGAACCTGAGCCTGCCCGGCCCGGCGCGTTCGCCCAAGCCGCTGCGCCTCACCGCCCTGTACCTGGCCGGCGACACCGTGCCCCTGCCGGCCGACGGCACGCTGCGCCTTCCCTCGGGCCGGCATGAGCTTCGCGTCGAATACAGCCTGCTCACCGGCCTGCGCGAACGCGAGTCGATGTACCGAACCCAGATGCTTGGAATGGAACGCAATCCCGGTGCCTGGACCACCCAGCGCGACCGGACCTTCTCGGGACTGGCGCCGGGTGACTACCGGCTCCGCATGGAAGCGCGCGACTTCGCCGGCATCGAGGCAACGCCGATCGAACTGGCGGTGACGGTGCCGCCGCTGTGGTGGCAGCAGGCCTGGTTGCAGGGACTGGCCGTGGTCGCGCTGCTGCTTGCGAGCCTGCTGCTGGTGGCGCTGTACAACCGAGGCCTGCGCCGGCGCCAGCGACAGCTGCGCCAGGAAGTGGCGGACCGCACCTCCGCGCTCAACGACGCCAACCAGCGCCTTACCGAACTGTCCTACCTGGACCCATTGACCGGCATCGCCAATCGCCGGCGCCTGGTCGAGGCCATGAAGGCGGAACTGCAGCGCGCCCTGGAACAGCAAAAGCCACTGGGCCTGATCGTCGCCGACGTCGACCATTTCAAGCAGTACAACGACCGCTTCGGCCACCTCGCCGGCGATGCCGCGCTGCGCGCCATCGCCACCGCCATGGGCAGCGCCATGCGCGAACAGGACCTGGTGGCGCGTTTTGGCGGCGAGGAGTTTGCCTGCCTGATGATCGACGCCGACCTTGCCACCGTGCAGCGCGTGGCCGAACGCATGCGCCTGCTCGTCGAAGCATTGCCGCCGCGCGCCCTGGGCAACGACACCCAGACGCTGACCATCAGCGCCGGCGTGCTGAGCCGGGTTCCGCTACCCGATGACACGCCCGAAAGCCTGTTGCACGATGCCGACCTGGCCCTATACGGTGCCAAATCGGCAGGCCGCAATCGCGTCCGCGCAGCGGCCACCTGACGGATTCCATCCAACGCAGGGAACCATACATCGTGGGAAAAAATTGCCTCGCCTGGCTGCTCGCGGCCTGCACGTGCCTGGCGGCGGACGCCGCCAGCGCCGAAACCTTCGAACGAATCACGCCCGCGCAGGCGGGCTACGACGCGGACCGGCTTGAGCAGCTCCGGTTGCTGCTAAGCGAGCGGGGATCGGAAGCGATGCTTCTGCTCAAGGATGGCAAGGTCTTCTTCGAATACGGGGACATCGACGCCAAGCGACTCGTGCACTCGATGCGCAAGCCCCTGCTCAGCGCGCTCATCGGCACTGAACTCGGGCGCGGCTGCCTGGACCTGGACAAGACGCTTGCCGACTACGGCATCGACGAACGCCCACCAGGTCTCAGCGAAGCAGAGAAGTCCGCGACCTTGCGGCAAGTGCTGCAGTCGAGGTCCGGTGTCTACCATCCGGCGACCGCCGAAACCGAGGACATGGCGGCTGCCCGGCCGGCCCGGGGAAGCCACGCCCCGGGCACGCACTACTACTACAACAACTGGGACTTCAACGTCGCCGGCGCCATCTTTGAAAAATGCGCAGGCCAGGGCGTGCACGAGGCTTTCGCGGAACGAATCGCGGCCCCTCTGGGCATGCGCGACTTCACGGGTCGCATTGTTTCGCTGCCCGACGTCGCCGCCCTGCCCGTCTGGGCGGATGGCTTCCGCCAGCTGGAACCGGACGTCTCCCGCTACCGGGCCTACCATTTCCGCCTTTCCGCACGTGACCTGGCGCTGTTTGGCCAGCTTTACCTGCAGCGTGGCCAGTGGCAGGGGCGTTCGCTGGTGCCGGCGGACTGGGTGGACGAAAGCACGGCGCCCGCGTCGGTGACCAATGCCGATTATGGGCTGGCCTACGGCATGCTCTGGTCATCACTGGTGCCCGGTCCGGACCAGAAACGGCCGTCGTTCTACCACGCCGGCGTCGGGGTGCACATGCTCGGCGTCTACCCAGACCTGGACCTGGTGATGGTGCACCGGGTGAACACCGAACAACCCTACTCTTTCAACGGCGGCGACCTGTACGCCGTGATCCGGGCCATGCACGGCGCCCGGAACGATTGAACCGCCCGCGGATTACGGGTCGGCGCGCCCCACCGAAGTCGGATAACCCAGGGCCACCCAGCCGCCGATGCCTTCCCACAGCACCGCCGTGTTCTTGAAGCCTTCCTCGCGCAGGAACCTGTTCACCGAATCGGCGGCGGCGCGCGGGCATTCGCAGTAGCTGATGATCCAGGTGCCGTCCTTGGGCAGTGACCCGATCACGGCCTCCGGGTCGGAGTAATACGGGATCGGCACCGAGCCCTTGATGTGGGCCAGTTGCCACATGGACGCCACGCGGGTGTCGAGCAGCACCAGCCGGCGCTTTTCCTTCAGGATGCGGTCGAGGTCGGCGGCGGTGATGTAGTGGCCGTTCTTGAACTCGAACTCCGGCGCCTCGCCGTCGGGGTTGAGCACCGCATCGGCCAGCGCCGGCGGCGGCACCAGCGGGCGCGGCTCGGCGTTCCAGCCGGTGGCGCGGCTGCGCAGGAAGGCGGTGACGTCGTCCATCTGGGTCGGCGACAGCGTACCGGCGAAGCCTTCCATCGGCGTGCCGTCGCGGCCGTGTTCGATGGCATGGCGAAGGAATTTGTCCGGCGTGGTGGCCAGCATGGCCGGGTTGCCCAGGGCCGTGCCGGTGCCGCCCTCGCCTTGCCCGCCGTGGCAGCTGGCGCAGTGCTGCGCGTAAACGGCCGCGCCGGCCTGGGCATCCCCCGCCACGCGTTCGCTGCCCAGCCGCAGCGGTTCCGGGCTGCCGCCCTTCTCGCGCAGCCAGATCACCATGCGCCGCACCTCGTCCAGGCTCATCGGGCCGCCGACTTCGTCCAGGTAGCCGCCCATCGGCGTGCCGGGGCGGCCATAGGCGATGGACTCGCGCAGCAGCCAGGGAAAGGCCGTGCGCAGGAGCGATTCGGACTTGAGCGATGGCGCGTGGTCGTTGGCATGCCCGGCCCGGTCGGCGCCGTGGCACAGGGCGCAGTAGCGCTGGTAGTCGGCCTCCGCGGCTGCGGCATCTTCGGGCAGCAGCGGCGGAATGGGCCGGGGAGCGGCGGCCTGGACCAGCGGCGAGGCCAGCAGCAGGGCCGCCAGCAGGAAGCTGGGACGTGATGTGTTCATGCCGGTCTCGCGCTCCGCAGGGACGGACCCCTACTGTGCCATACGGCCGGTCCGCGATGGACCGGCCATGGGCCGGCGAAGCACGGGCCTCAGGCCGCGCTTTCCGCCCGCCAGGCAGCCAGCAGCTCCGCTTCGCGTTCCCGGGAAATGCCGGCGCGCACCTCGGCCTGGCGTTCCGCCGGCAGGCCCTGGTACCAGGCCAGCAGGTCGGCCACGGTCGTGGCCAGCGGCCGGAACGTCAGCCCGGCGGCGATGGCGCGGGCATTGCTGACCGTGCCGTAGCCCGAGTACGGCGAGCCGGCGCGCGGCACCCAGATCGGCAGCGCGACTTCGTTCTTTTCAATGAACTCCAGCGGCACGTGGGTGAAGCTGGCCGGCCCGCCGGTCACCGCGTGGCAGCCGTGCACGGCGGCGTCCATGGTCAGCGTGTAGTCCGGGCCGCAGGCATTGAACACGCCGGTGGTGCCGTTTTCGGCCAGGCGGATCATCCACTCGCCCAGGTCGCGGCCATCGATGATCTGGATCGGGTCGTCGCCGTCCCCGGGCACCATGATTTCGCCACCCTGGGCGATGCGCCTGGGCCAGTAGGTGAATCGGTCGGTTTCATCGCGCGGGCCGACGATGTAACCCGGGCGCACGATGGTGACGTTCCTGCCGAACTGCTTGTGTGCCTCGGCTTCGCTCAGGGCCTTGAGCTGGCCGTAGAGCTCCATGTTCGCGCGCATGGTGTCCCAGGTTTCGGCCATGGCGTCCTTGCCGGCGTACTGCGCCAGCGCCGAGTCTTCGTCGATGCCGTGTTTGCTGCCGTCGGCGTACACCGAAATGGTGGAGATGAACAGGTACTGCCCGACGTTGCCGGCCAGCACCTTGCCGGCGTCGCGCACCCAGTACGGCAGGCTGGTGGGGTTGTCGATGCACACGTCCCACTTGCGGCCTTCCAGTGACTTCAGGTCGCCCGTGGTGCGGTCGCCCACCAGCTGTTCCACCTGCCCGGCCCACTCCAGCGCCGGGCGCTTGCCGCGATTGAAGGTGGTGACCTTGTGGCCACGCGCCAGCGCGTAGGCCACCTGGAAAGGCCCGGTGAAGCCGGTGCCGCCCAGGATCAGGATGTCCAGGGGCTTTTCCGCCTTGGGGACGTCCGCCACGGCCGCGGACGCGGCGGCGAAGGACGGCAAGGCGGCGCCGGCGGCCGCGAGGGCCCCGAGCTTGAGCAGGTCGCGACGGGTGGTCATGGTGTTCCCCAGGGTTGGTTGGCACGGCGCCAGGCTCGCACAGTGGCAGGCCCCGGGGCCGGCCGCACATGGCGAAAGTTGGGGGCCCGCCCGTCAGCGCCTGGGCTGCAGGTGGTCGCGGCGTTCGGCGATGGCCTTGGCCGCGGCCAGGATCACGTCGCCGGGGATGCGTACCGTGTAATCCGGATGGCTGTAGCCGAACTGCAGCGTGCCTTCGGCATCGACGATGAAGACCGACGGCACCGGCAGGGCACGGTGGCTGGCGCCCGACGCGGCTTCCAGATCGATGCCGAACTCCCTGTACTGCGCCGTGGTGGCATCGTCCACGCGGAAGCCGATGCCGAAGGCGCGCAGGGCATCGGCCTGGCTGTCGGACAGCAGCGTGTAGGTCAGGTCACCGGCGTCGAGCGACTTCGACAGCTCCTCCGGGCGGTCGGGGCTGATGGCGATCATCTGGTAGCCCAGCGCCTTGGCCTGGTCCTCGACCAGGCGCAGTTCGCTCAGCTGCAGGTTGCAGTACGGGCACCAGCCTCCGCGGTAGAAAACAAGGATGGCGGGCTTGCCACCGACCTGCTTGGCCAGCGTGGTGGGCTTGCCCTCGACGGTGCGCAGGGCGACGTCGGGCATCTTCGAGCCCAGCAGGATCGGGCGGATTTCAGTGGCCGAGGCGGCGATTTCTGCGGCGGCGGCCCAACCGCTGGCGGCGGTGAGCATGAGTACGGCAAGGGCATGGCGGATCATGGAGGTCTCCAGCGTGGGTTCCCTTTGCCAGAGTGCCGCAAAGGGCAAAAGGATGCGCGAATCCTTCAATTGGCGCCGAAGCGGGCCGACTTCAAGCCGGCCCTGGCCGGTCCGGGGCCGTCCCTGGCCCCGGTAAGCATCAGGCCAGGCTGTCGATGACGGCCTGGGTAAAGGCCGGGATGTCGTCGGGCTTGCGGCTGGTGATGAGGTTGCCGTCCACCACCACGTCCTTGTCCTGCCAGCGGCCGCCGGCGTTTTCCAGGTCGGTGCGCACCGACGGCCAGGAGGTCAGGTCGCGGCCCTTGGCGATGCCGGTTTCGGCCAGCAGCCAGGGCGCGTGGCAGATGGCGGCGATGGGCTTGTTGTCGGCGTCGAAGCTGCGCACGAAATCCAGCGCCGCCTTGTTGACGCGCAGCTGGTCGGGATTGATGACGCCGCCGGGCAGCACCAACGCGTCGTAGTCCTGCGCCCTGGCGCCGGACAGCGCGACGTCCACGTCCACCGATTCGCCCCAGTCCTTGCCCTTCCAGCCCTTGATGCTGCCCGACTCGGGCGACACCACGTCGACGGTGAAGCCGGCCTTCTTGAGCTTCTCGCGCGGGTCCATCAGCTCGGACTGTTCAAAGCCGTTGGTGGCGAGTATCGCGATGCGCTTGTTCGTGCTCATGCGTGGGCTCCTGATTCTTTGGGGGGAGCCCGAGTATCCCGACCCGGGTCTGGCCCTGCAGTGAACAGGGAAAGCAGCACGCGACCGACAGGGCGAAGAGACCGGAAGCGCAACGGGCCTTCGCTTTCAGCAGTGGGCCAGGGCGTAGTCCAGGGCCGCGCGCACCGCGGCGACCTGGGCGTCGTTGCACTGCTGCGGCGTCGCCCGCGGGCTGTCCGGATAAACCTCGGTGGTGCTGCGGTATTTCGCGCGGGTGATGCCGGCACACAGGCCGAGGTCGCGGCAGGGGTAGTTGATGACGCCGTGCGCCACCACCTTCGACCCGATGATCTCGCCTTTTTCGTCGGCCGGGGCGATGTGGGTCACCTTCTCCACCTCGGCGATGATGGCCTGCTGGAACGCCGGCTGCGGGTCCTCGGTGTCCCCGACCAGGTAGAAACCGTCCGGAATTCCCTCGGGCTCGGTGCCCTTGCCGTCGCGGGCGGCCTTGGCCGGGCGGAATTCGGAATCGTCGGAATCAGTCGTTTCGTGCAGGTCGATGTGCAGCACGAACCGGTCGGCCATCGGCGCAATGAAGTTCAGCAGCGCCGCCGATTCGGCGCAGGGACTGTCGGCCACGAAGTTGCGGTTGGGGTCGATGGCATGGGGATTCCAGCGCTGCACGCGCTCGTAGGCCCAGGGGCTGACGCAGGGCACCACCAGCACGTTGATCCGGCCGTCGTAATCGGCCAGGTGGCGTTCGACGAACTGCAGCGCGCCGTGCACGCCGCTGGTTTCGTAACCGTGCACGCCGCCGGTGACCAGCGCGGTGGGCAGCGCGTCGTCCCACTGCTTGCTGCGCAGCGCGTACAGCGGATAGCTGCCGTCGGGGCCATGGTCGATCGCGGCGTAGGCCACCACGTCGGTGCTGTCGCGCAGCTTTTCGATGCGCGCCAGGACGTCGGCGGCGTAGCTGCGGCTGGCCTTCTGGCTGGCGCGCCACTGGGCGCGTTCGTGCTCGCCCCAGGGCTGGCCCGGGGTTCCGATCGGATAAAAACGGGGGATGGTCACGTGCTGGTTCACCGTGGGTCTGGATTCGCGGCCAACGATATCACCCGCGCCCGTAACGCCCCGCGAACGGGCTCGCGGCCCGGCCGCGCCTACTGCGCCCGTTCGGCGAGGTTGCGCGCAACCACGCGGCCGTCCGCCAGGGACACGCTGACCACGTGCGGCCTGCGGTCGAGCACGTGGTTCTTGACGGTGGTCTTCCAGCCGTAGAACACCAGGTGGTCGCCCGCCGGCCAGAAACGGGCGCCGAACCCGCTTTCGTCGCCCAGCGGCAGCGCCGCCTGCCAGCGCGGCTGCAGGTCCTGGCCCAGGCGCGCCAGCTGCAGCGTGCCGGCGTCGTCCACGCGGTCGGTGTGCAGCACCAGCAGGTCGCCGTTGTCGGTGGGCATGGCTTCGCCGGTGAACGGGTCGCGCACGAAGCGGGCGCGCAGCAGCACCGGCGAATCCGGCACGGACTCGGCGGCGACGATGCGCAGCAGGCGCTCTTCGAAGCGCACGGTTTCGTCCAGCCGGACCTCGTGGAACCGGCGCCGCGCCATCGGCCCCTGGTCGGCGATCGAATACGGGTAGCTCGCCTTGTTGCCATTCTCGTCGTTCACGGCGTCCAGGGCTTCGCTGTCGGCGAGCAGGGCCAGCCAGCGGCGGTCGTCGCGCGGCACGTGCCGCACCTTGGGCTGCATCGGCGGCGTGGGGATGATCCGCGGCATGCCGTTGGCCCGGGTGGGCAGCTCGACCTTCTTCGCCGGTGGCGGCGCCCAGTCTTCGATGGCCAGCGATTCGCCCGCCAGGCGCACCGTGCGGCCATCGGCCAGGGTGACCACCGGGCCGCGGTCGAATTTCCAGAAGCGCGCATCGGTGGGCAGCAGGCCTTCGAGCGAGGGCTGCGCGTCCAGCAAGGCGTCCGGACCCAGGACAAGTTCACCGCGGGTGGCGTCGACCACGTAGGGGGCGCTGTCGATCAGCAGCCAGATGCGATTGCCGTCCTTGCCCAGCATGCGGCCACTTACCGACGAGCCCACCACCTTCGAAGGGTAACGCTGGAACGGCTTGAGGTCGGGGTCGCCGTAGGTCGCCAGGCGCAGGGTCCAGCTGGGTTCAAGCGTGGCGCCGTCGTAGGCGCTGAGGTCGAAATGGAAGTAGGTGTCCTTGCGGAACATCGTGATGCTGTGGCGGCCCCCGCCCACCTTCACCTCGCGCACCTCCTCGAGCTGGGTGAGCACCACGAAGTCGGCCCCCTCGTCGTGCTGCACCAGGCCCGGGTTGCCCTGGATCTCGGGTTCCTCGTAGTGGCTGCTGTTGCAGCCCGCCAGGAACAGCGCGACCACCGCCAGCCACGCGTACTTCACGCCCATGGACTTCCCCTCACGCCGGACCGGCGCCCTCGAAACGTTGTGGATGGCTGTAGAGGACCTGCCGCCCCGGCCGCGCGAAGCCGACCAGGGTCAGCCCGCAGGCCCGGGCCAGGTCGACCGCCAGGGCCGTGGGCGCCGACACCGCGGCGATCAGTGTGATGCCCGCAGCCGCCGCCTTCATGGCGATTTCATAACTAGCGCGGCTGGTGATCACGGCAAAACCGTCCGTCGTTGAGAGTGACTGGCCCTGCATCGCCCCCACCAGCTTGTCGAGCGCGTTGTGGCGCCCAATGTCTTCACGTACAAGCTGCAGGCGTCCGGCCACGTCGCACCAGGCCGCGGCGTGCAGGCCGCCGGTGGCGGCGTTCATCGGCTGGCGACGCTGCAGGGCGTGCAGCGCGGTTTCCAGGGCTCCGGCGCTGATGACTGGCCCCTGCCCCACCAGCCCCGGGCGCCGCAGTACGTGCTCCAGGTCGCGGCTGCCGCACAGGCCGCAGCCGCTGCGGCCGAGCAGATGGCGGGCCTGGAAGGCTTGCGGTTCGCGCGTGCCAATCCGGATGCGCCAGCCTTCGAGTTCGGGCTGGACTTCGATGCCCAGCAGGTCGTCGGTGCCCAGTCCAAGCTCGGTCAGCGAGAAGCCGTGGGCGAAGTCCTCCAGGTCACCCGGCGAAACCATCATCACCGCGTAGGGCACACCGTCGAATTCCAGGGCCACGGGCACTTCCTCGGCCAGTTGGTCCTGACGCGGGCTGACCTGCCCGCCCTGCAGGTCCAGCACGCTGCGTTCGGCCAGGCCCTCGCGGCGGCGGCCGGCCTCAGACATCGGCAGTCGCGCGGATGCGCACGGGAACGGACTTGTAGCCGGGCGTGCCGGAGTGGGCATCGTGGCAGTCCAGCGGCACCAGCACGTTGCCTTCGGGGAAGTACATGGCCACCGATCCGCGCGGCAGGTCGTATTCCACCGCCGTGAAACCGCGCACGGCGCGGACGCCGGGGTCTTCGGCCGATTCCAGGCAGGACTCGACGTCGATGCGGTCGCCATGCGCCAAGCCTCGGTCGCGCAGGTCCTGGGCGCTGATGAGAACGATGTCGCGACGGCCCTCGACGCCGCGATAGCGGTCGGAGTAGCCGTAGATGGTGGTGTTGTACTGGTCGTGCGAGCGCACGGTGGTCAGCGTAAGCACGCCGTCGCCCTGCAGGCGCAGGTCTTCGTTCAAGCCAGGGGAAACCAGGAAACGGGCCCTGCCGCCCTCGCCCCAGTCGCGCACCGAAGCGCCCACGTAAAGCCGGAAGCCGCCGGGCTCGCGCACGCGCCGGTTGAAGTCGTGGAAGATCGGGAACACCGCTTCGATGCCGTCGCGGATGCGGTCGTAGTCGGCCACCAGGTGGTCCCAGTCCACCCTAGAACCAGGCAGCAGGGCCTTGGCGATGCCGGCGACGATGGCCGGTTCGGACTTGAGCCACGGCGAGGCCGGCTTCAGCCCACCCTGCGAGGCATGCACCATCGACATCGAATCTTCGACGGTGACGAACTGCGGCCCGCGGGCCGTGAGGTCCACTTCGGTGCGGCCCAGGCAGGGCAGCAGGATTGATTCTTTCGCCGTGATCAGGTGCGATCGGTTGAGCTTGGTGGCGATGTGCACCGCCAGGTCGAGCTTTCGCATCGCCTGGAAGGTGATGTCCGGGTCGGAGATCGCCACCGCCAGGTTGCCGCCCAGGCAGACCAGCGCCCTGGAACGACCGTCGCGAATGGCGCGCACCGCCGCCACCGAGTCGTGGCCATGGGCCAACGGGACGTCGAAGCCGTAGGTGCGCCTGATGGCTTCGGCCAGAGCCGGCGTCGGCTTTTCTGTAATGCCCACCGTCCGGTCGCCCTGCACGTTGGAATGGCCGCGGATGGGCGCGATGCCGGCCCCGGGCTTGCCGATGTTGCCGCGAAGCAGCAGCAGGTTCGCCAGTTGGTGCACGTTGCGGGTGCCGAAGCGGTGCTGGGTCATGCCCATGCCGTAGCAGACGATCACGCGTTCGGCGCTTGCGTAGACCCTGGCCGCGGCTTCGATGTCATCGCGGGCCAGGCCGGAGGTGGCGACGATGTCGTCCCAGGACGTGGCATCGAGGTCCTGGCACAGCGCTTCGATGCCGTTGGTGTGTTCGGCGATGAAGGCGTGGTCCAGGGCGTTGTTGGCCACCAGCCACTTCATCATGCCCTTGAGGAAAGCGACGTCGCCGCCGATCTTCACCTGGTAGTAGGTCTGCGCAATGGGTGTGCCCTGCCCGCCCAGCATTTCGGTCGGATGCTGGGGCGAGGCGAAACGTTCCAGGCCGCGCTCGCGCAGCGGGTTGACGGCGATGATCGGCACGCCGCGCAGCGACAGTTCGCGCAGCGTGGACAGCATGCGCGGATGGTTGGTGCCCGGGTTGTGGCCGAAGCTGAAAAGCGCGTCGCACAGCGCGAAATCGTCCAGCGTCACCGTGCCCTTGCCGACGCCGATCGACTGCGGCAGCGCCACCGAGGTGGCCTCGTGGCAGAGGTTCGAACAGTCGGGGAAATTGTTGGTGCCGAACTCGCGCACCATCAGCTGGTACAGGAAGGCGGCCTCGTTGGAGGTGCGGCCCGAGGTGTAGAACTCGGCCATGTCCGGGTCGGGCAGCGCCCGCAGCGCCGTGCCAATGCGGGCAAAGGCCTCGTCCCAGCCGATCGGCAGGTAGCGGTCGCTGGCGGCGTCGTAGGCCATCGGCTCGGTCAGCCGGCCGGCATCTTCGAGCGCGTGGTCGGTCCACTGCCATAGCTGCGACACCGTGCTTTTCGCGAAAAGCGCCGGCGTGGCGCGCTTGCCGGTGGCTTCCCAGGCAACGGCCTTGGCGCCGTTCTCGCAGAACTCGAAGGACGAGGTGTGTTTCGGGTCGGGCCAGGCGCAGCCGGGGCAATCGAACCCCGCAGGCTGGTTGACCTTGCGCAACGCGGCGGTCTCGCGACCCACCGCCATCTGGTCCTTCAGCACCCGCGCCACCGAGCCCAGCGCCGACCAGCCCCCGGCCGGGCCTTCGAAGGGCTCGATACCAGGCACCTTGGATTTGAGGTCTTTCGCCATCTCGGACCGCCAGCGGCTTGGGTGGCCAGTCTAGCGCCGCCCGCGACCAGGGTCTGCGCTAGAACTCCGGCGGCGAGCCAGTCCAGAGCGAAGGCGTCTGCTCAAGCCAGTGGCGGGCGTCTTCCTCTTGTTCGAAAACATCGCCTTCGAAGGCGAGGGACCGGGCCAGCACGACGTCGAAGCGTTCACCGTCGTTGAGCTCGGCGGGGCTAACGAAGGCCACCTTGACCCGGCCCTGTGCCGTGGCCGCCCAGCGCCGCACCATGCCCAGGCGCGCCACGACGTCGGGCTTCCTGAATCCCGACATCCCGCGCAGGTCCACGAGCAGGCGCCGGACACCTTCCTCACGGGCCTGGCGGATGCACGCATCGACGTCGTCCACGGCCTGCGCGAAGGTCATTTCACCGTCGATCTGGATGGCGCGGATCTGGTCGGCCACGGACGCTCCCGGCCCTACTTCTTCTCTTCAGGCTTGTTGACGAACTTTTCCAGCATCTTCTTGCCTTCGGGTGACTGCGCCAGGCCCTCGAGCATGCTGGCGATGGCGGTGCCGCCGTCGGCGGAGAACAGGTCCATCACGCTCGACAGGCCCTTGCCCGGCGAACCGGCGTTGGAGATCACCTTGACGTCGGCGGACTTCAGGGCCTCGGCCTGGGCCATGCCCACGGCCTGGGCGGCTTCGATGTTGCGGATGCCCAGCAGGTAGTTCTGGTAACCCTGGTCGGCGCCGATCTTCTCGGCCAGCTTGATCTGCGCGTCCACCGGCGCCATCAGGATGGCGGTTTCGGCGGCACCCTTGGCGTGGCCCTCGGCGGTGATGCCCTCGGCGTTGCGCTTGGCGGCCTCAAGCTGGCCTTCGGCGGTAAGCACGGTCTGCTGCTTGTTACCTTCCGCCGAAACGATGGCCACCTGCTTGCTGGCTTCGGCCGAGACCACGGCCACCTGCTTGGCGGCGTCGGCCTGCACGATGGCCACGTCCTTGGCCTGGGCGGCGGCGATGACCGCTGCCTCGCGGGCGATTTCGGCGCCGCGCACGGTGTTCACCTGCACCACGTCCATTTCCTTGGCGGCGGTTTCGCGCTGCTGCACCTTCACCTGCTGCGAAGCCTGCTCGTTGGCGACGCCGACGTTCTTGTCCTTTTCGGCCGTGCGCAGGCCCACCTGTTCGGCGGCCAGCTGGCGGGACATCTCGATCTCGCGCTTGGCGGCGATTTCGGCCATCTCGGCCTGGCGGCTGTTGTCGGCCACGACCAGGCGCGATTCACGCTCGATCCCCGAGGTGCGCTTGGCCATGATGTTGTGGATGACGTCGCTGTCCTTGGAGTCGCGGATGTCCATCAGTTCGATGTTCTTGATCGCCTCCACGCCCCAGCCACCCAGCTGCGGCTGCACTTCCTTGGTGAAGGCTTCGCCGAAGCGGCTGCGGTCGAGCATGATCTGGTCGATTTCGTGCGCGGCCAGCACGGTACGCACCGAACCCTGCACGATGGCGGTGAGCTGCTGCTTGAGCTCTTCGAACGAAGCGACGCGCTGGGCGGCGGTATTGGAATCGCTGATGCGGAAGAAGGCCATCACATGCACCAGGAAGGGCACGCGTTCCTTGTCGTAGGCGGCGTAGTCCGGCAGGTCGATGGCGAAGTTCGACACCGGCAGCGTGACCCGGGTCAGGCCGATCATGGGCAGGCGCGACGGCCACTCGTAGTAGGTGTTTGAATCGAAGCCCTTGCCGTAGGACACCGTGTTCTTGCGCGTCTGCACGATGTGCACTTCGTTCACCGGCACCACCCGGCGCAACGCGATGACCCAGAAGAAGGCCGTCACCAGGGCGATGCCCGCGGCGGAGGCCAGACCGATGAGAATCAGGGACGAAGTGAGCATGAAGGATCCGAGGCAGGTGGAGTCGCGGAAGTATAGGGTCGGAATGCACGGCCAGAGGCGACTTTTTCGCCCCTGTGGCTAACTGGGCACCGTTGGGCACCTCGGGCAGCGACCGCATCCAGGCCACGATGTCGCGCACCTCGCGCTGGCTCAGGTGCTGCCCCGAACCTTGTGATACCCCTGAGGCCGCTTCAACCAGGGCAGTTAGCGGTATTGAACAAGTGAAACGGATCGATGGCCTGAATCCGGCCGCAGGGACTTCCGGTGCCCGCCGCCCGGCAGTAGGCTGGCCATCCGACCCGCGCCCCCGCGCTATGGCAGGAGAAACCCCATGAGTTATGTCGACGGCTTTGTTCTGGCGGTACCCAATGCCAACAAGCAGGCTTTCCTGGATTTCGCCGGCAAGTTCGACCCCATTTTCAAGGAGTTCGGCGCCCTGCGCGTGGTCGAGTGCTGGGGCGACGACGTGCCCGACGGCAAGCAGACCGATTTCAAGCGCGCCGTGCAGTGCAAGGACGACGAAACCGTGGTGTTTTCCTGGATCGAATGGCCCGACAAGGAAACCCGCGACGCCGGCATGAAAAAGATGATGGAAGACCCGCGCATGGATCCCAAGACCAATCCCATGCCGCTCGACGGTGCGCGCATGATCTACGGCGGGTTCCGCCCGGTGCTGGACATCTGAACCGGCTTTTGCGCTAGCCTGAGGCAACTTCCCACGCAATATTGGGAGGGCATATGCAAGCCCGAGTCTCCGCCTTGCTGCAACGGGCGGACGTGCAACTTGACGGCGACAGGCCCTGGGACCTGCAGGTACGGAACCCGAGGATGTTCGCCCGCGTCCTGGCCGAGGGCTCACTGGGACTGGGTGAGTCCTATATGGACGGGGACTGGGATACCGGTTCCCTGGACGGGCTGCTTGCGCGCCTTCTGGCCGCCCGGCTCAATCGCCAGGTGCTGGGCTGGGGCGATTATTGGGTCTCGTTGCGCGCCTGGCTCATCAACGTGCAATCACGACGACGCGCCTACGTGGTCGGCAAGCGCCATTACGACCTGGGCAACGATCTCTACCAGCTGATGCTGGGCAAGCGGCTCGTCTACAGCTGCGGCTATTGGCGCACGGCGGCCAACCTCGACGCTGCCCAGGAAGCCAAACTGGACCTGGCCTGCCGGAAGCTGGAACTCGCCCGGGGACAGCGACTGCTCGACATAGGCTGTGGCTGGGGCGAGGCGCTGAAGTTCGCCGCCGAACGCTACGGGGTGAGCGGCATCGGGCTGACGATCTCCCGGGAGCAGGCCGACTATGCCCGCGAGCTGTGCCGTGGCCTTCCCGTCGAGATCCGGCTGCAGGACTACCGTAGCTTCGATGAACCCGTGGACCGGATCCTGTCGATCGGCATGTTCGAACACGTTGGCGTGCGCAATTACCGGCGCTTCTTCCAACTCGCCGCACAGTGCCTGCCGGCCGACGGGCTGGCGCTGCTGCACACCATCGGCACGAACGTCTCGACCAACCACACCGACCCGTGGATCGACCGCTACATCTTCCCCAATTCCATGCTGCCCTCGGCCGCACAAATAGCCGCTGCCAGCGAGGGTCTGTTCGTGCTGGAAGACTGGCACAACTTCGGCACCGACTACGACCGCACCCTGCAGGCCTGGCGGGACAATGTCGAAGCCGGTTGGGACCGCCTGCCGGCCCGCTACGACCAACGTTTCCGGCGCATGTGGCGTTACTACCTGGCCGCCAGCATGGCGGCCTTCCGGGTCCGCAACATCCAGCTTTGGCAGATCATGCTTTCGCCCCGCGGCCGGCCCGGGGGTTACGTGGCCCCGCGCTGACAAACCCGCAATCGTGGACAATGGGCCCATGCGAACCTTCGTACTCAGGGCCCGGGCGGCCCCCACGGACAGCGCCAAACTACTGGCTTCGGTCGGCGGCGACGCGCATGCGGAGATCCTGGCCCATACGCTGATGAACGCCATTTTCGTGGCCCAGTCGCACCGGCCCGACGTGGTGGTGTACCTGGTGCTGGAAAGCACCCAGGACTATTCGCGCACGATCCGGTTCGAAGCCAGCGCCATGCACGAGATCGGTGGTTTCAACGAAGCCGCCCTGCTGGCCAAGGTCGCCAAGGCGCTGGACGCCTCCCGGGGCATGGGCAAGGAAGAAACCCGCCCGGTGGAAAGCGGCGTCACCGTGCAGACGATCAGCTTCGAACGGCTGGTGCAGCAGCTGGCGGAAACCCACCCGCTGTACGTGATGGACAAGAAGGGCAAGCCGATCCGCGAGCAGGCCTTTCCCGGCAACCCCTGCTTCCTGCTGACCGACCACATCCCGATGCCCAAGAACACTTTCCACACCCTGGACCGCCTTGGCGCGGTGCGGATAACGCTGGGCAAGACCATGCTGTTCGCCTCCCAGTGCGTGGTGCTGATCCACCACGAACTCGACCAGCGCTGACGAAACCCGCTGCCGGCTGCATCCAAACACCCCTGTCCTGCCCTCCAGTCAACACAAGCAGCGCCGACGTGGCGCCGCGCAAGGCTGATGGAGTGAGTTATGCGACGGGGACGACTGGTGATGGCAATGCTTTTGGTGGCAAACCCGGGACTGGCCCCGGCGGCCGATGAGGCCAGGGAAACACTCGCCGGACAGATGCCGCAGTGGCTGGCGCAAAGCGGCACCCCCAGCGCCGGCGTGGCGTTGATCCGGGATGGCCAGGTGCAGTGGACCCTAGTGCGGGGCGAGCAGGCCGAAGGCGTGCCCGCGACGAAGGACACGCTCTACAACGTGGCCTCGCTGACCAAGCCGGTTACCGCCGAAGTGGCCCTGCGGGCGGCGAGCGAGGGGCTGGCGGCTCTGGACGCGCCCATGACCGGACACTGGACCGACCCCGACATCGCCGCCGACCCACGGCGCGACGAACTGACCGCCCGCCTCTGCCTGTCGCACCAGTGCGGCTTTCCCAACTGGCGCCACGAAACCGACGACGTGCTGGCCATCCAGTGGCCGCCCGGATCCCGGCCCAGTTATTCCGGCGAGGGCTTCGAGTACGTCGCGCGCTACCTGCAGCACGCCGCGGGCATGCCCCTGGAAGCCCTGGCCGAGCGCCTGGTCTTCAAGCCGGCCGGCATGCACCGCACGGCGTTCACCGGGCAAGCCTGGTTCGAAGGCCATGTCGCCGCCCCCCGCGGCCCGGACGGCAGCGGGGGCGAACCCGATGTCCGCCAGCAGGCGTCCGCGGCCGACGACCTGCACAGCAGCATCGGCGATTACGCCCGCTTCGCCGCCAGCGTGGTCCGCGGCGACGGCCTTTCGGCCGACGTGGCACAAAGGCGATGGCTGATCGACCACGACGTTTCCTCGCAGCTGTGCCAGCCCGGCCGGCTGGAGGGTGACGCCTGCCCACGGCGCATGGGTTTCGCCCAGGGCTGGGTGAGATACGAAACCAAGCGCGAAACCGTGTTCTTCCACGGCGGCGGCGACTGGGGCGAGCGCGCTTTCGTGCTTATCGTCCCCGAGCGCCAGTTTGGCATCGTGGTGCTTACCAATGGCGCAGGCGGCATGGCGGTGGTCCGCGATACCGTCGCCGCACTGTATGAAAACCCCGCCGTCCACGCCTTCCTGCAGATGCAGGCCGGAGCAAACCCATGAACATCACCGAGTTCAACCCCGACATCCTGGTCCCGATGACGTTGCTGGTCGTCGCCCTGTTCGCTTTCAGGGCCTGGCTGGTGCACCGCGACCAGGGCCGAAAGGCCCTGCAGCAAACCCTGCGCGCCGCCATGGACGGCGGCGCCGAGCTTCCCGCCGAGGTCTGGTCGCGGCTGGTGGCCGCCGTCGACCCGAAGCGCCTCGACCTGCGGCGCGCCATCGTCTTTGGCGTGCTGGCGGTCGTGGTCGCGGCCCTGGGCTGGCTGCTGCCGCTGCAGGACCCCGCAGGCCGGCAGGCCTTCCTGGCGGTGTCGGTGATGCCGGCGGCGCTGGGCCTGATGCACCTTGTCTTCTGGCGCTTCTGGCACCGCGGCTGATGGACGACGATGCGGGCCTTGATGCCCGCCTGGTCGAAGCGGCCGCCCTGGGCGACATGCCCGCGTTCGAGTGCCTGGTGCGACGGCACCAGGGCGTGGTCCGCGCCCTGATGCGGCGGCTGACCGACCATGCCACGGCCGACGACCTGTGCCAGGCCACCTTCCTGCTGGCCTGGCAGAAGCTGGCGGGCTTTCGCGGCGGCAGCTTCCGCGCCTGGCTGTGCACCATCGCCTACCGGCTCAATGCGAAGCAGCAACGCCGCAGGAAGCAAGGGCAGGATGACGAAACCGACCTGCCGGACCCGGACCAGGCCCAGGCGCTGGGGCCACGCATCGACCTCGACCACGCCATCTCGGCCCTGCCCCCGGCGCAGCGCCACGCCATCGTGCTGTCGAGCCTCGGTGGCCTGAGCCACGGCGAAATCGCCGACCTGACCGGCTGGCCGCTTGGCACGGTCAAATCACACGTACAGCGCGCCAAGCGGCGCCTGCGCGACGCCCTGGAGGGCTATGCCGATGAACAATGACCCCGATCGCCGCGACGATCTTGATCTCGCCCTGGATGCCTGGGCGACGCGCGTACAACGAAGTGAATACGACGAAGCCTTCGTCCGCGCCACCCTGGACCGCCTGCGCCGCCGGGAACGGGCGCGCAGGCTGCTCAGCCTCGCTGTCGTGCTGGTGGCCGGCGTCACGGCCCTGGCCCTGCCCGGGATCAGCGTGCTGGCGCAGGCGTGGCCGCAACTGCAGGCACTGCCCGATTCGGCCTGGCTGGGCGCGCTGCCCTACGTGCTGGCCGCCGCCCTCCTGGTCGCCGGAACGCTGTCGCTTGCCGGCGACACGCTGGGGCTCGACGCCTGACGCCGCCGCCCGACCCTAGCCGAAGCGCTTGCGATGGCGGTCCAGGACGTCGGCGACTTTCGCCAGCGCATCTTCCACTTCCTTCTTGAAGCCGCCGGCGGGCAGCTCCCGCACGGCGGAATGGGCGGCGCAGACGATGGAGGTCTTCGACCAGGCGGAGGCCAGCCAGCGCGCCCAGCCGGCGTAGGCGTCGGCGGCGCCGGCGCTTTGCGTCAGCGCACGCGACAGCATGGGGTGCATGCGCAGCGACGACTGCGGCAGGATCTTGCCCAGCGTTCCGGACGCGGCCATCACGTTGAAGGTGTCGTCCACGTGCACGATGCCGCTTTGCCGGTGGCGCACCAGCACCGAGGCCACGTGCACGCGCTCGTCGGCGCAGACGAAGTCAACGCCCTCGGGCACGGACAGGTTGAGCAGGTCGGCCAGCGGATGGTCGTCTCCCCAGGTTTCGACCGGCGTCTGCGACCACGGCAGCGCCGGCGCCTTTTCGCGATGGCGTGCGGTGCCGTACAGCGCCGCCGCCGGGAACAGCGCGTGCATGGCCTCCACGTACATCGTGTGGAACGGATGCACGTGGACCACCGCATCCACCTTTTCGCCGTTGCCGGTGAGCGCCATCAGCTGCTGGCGCTGGGCGTCGTCGAGGTCGCAGCCGTCGATGATGACGAAGCGGCCATTGCCGCGCCTGACCACCGACATGTGCGTGCCGATGTTGATGCCAACGACGCGGAACACGCCGCGGATGTTCCAGAAAGTGTCGGCCAGCTGCTTCATTGTTTTTGTCCGGAGATTACGGCGACAGCCAGTCAGGCGCCGGGATTTGTTGGTGTGCCTCGACCAGCGCCTTCGACCAGCGTTCGCGGACCATGGCGAAGTAGGCATCGTCTTCGTCCAGCCGCTGCTCCACGATGTCGTCGATGCTGTCGTTGCGGTAAACCAGCAGGTCCAGCGGCATGCCGACGCTAAGGTTCGAACGCAGGGTCGAGTCCATGGAAATGAGCGACAGCTTCACGCCCTCCTCCAGCGACGTGCCGCGGGTGACGGCGCGGTCGAGCATGGGCTTGCCGTACTTGTGCTCGCCGATCTGCAGGTAGGGCGTGTCGGCCGTGGCTTCGATGAAATTGCCGGCGGCGTAGATGTGGAACAGGCGCAGCGTGCGGCCGGCGATCTGGCCGCCCAGCATGATCGAAACATCGAAGGACACGTCCTGCTGCTTCATCGCCTCGCCGTGGGTGCGGTGCACCCGGCGCACGGCCTCGGCCACCAGCGCCGCGGCGCGGAACATGGTGGGCACGGTGTAGATGGTTTCGACGTTGCCGGTTTCCGGGTCGGGCAAGCCGTCCTGGATGAGGTTGATGACGGCCTGGGAAATCGCCAGGTTGCCGGCCGTCAGCGTCGCCATCAGGCGCTCGCCCGGCACGTGGAACTTCTGCAGCTTGGAAAAGCAGGAAATGTTGTCGAACCCGGCATTGGTGCGGGTGTCGCCCAGCATCACCAGGCCCTCGTCAAGCAGCAAGCCAACGCAATAAGTCACTTAGGGATTCTCCATCGAACGCGAACGCTATTGGCTAGTCTGCGCCAATTGCGTGATGTTCACACTGACATCCAGGGTTTCGTCGTCGCCACCCCGGCGCAGGCCGCGCACGGGGGCGGCGTCGCGGTAGTCGCGGCCGCAGGCCACGCGCACGTAGTGTTCGTCCGGCGACACCCGGTTGGCCGGGTCGAAACCCACCCAGCCCAGGCCATCGACGAACAATTCGGCCCAGGCATGGCTGGCGGCCGGGTAACCGACCTCCATCGGGCACAGGTAGCCGCTGACGTACCGGGCCGGGTAGCCCAGGTGGCGGGCCGCGGCGATAAGCACCTGGGCGTGGTCCTGGCAAACGCCGGTACCGGCGGCGAAGGCCTCCGCGGCGCTGGTTTCGGCGTGGGTGGTGTCGCTTACGTAGTCCACCTGGTCGCGCACGGCATTGACCAGCCGGTGCACGCACTCCAGGCCGCCGCCCTCGCCCGCCGCGGCGTCGGCCAGGGCGATGATGCCCGGCGAAGGCAGGGTCAGCGGCGTGGGCTTGAGGAAGAACATCGGCGGCAGGCCGCCGGCGTCCTCGCCGTGCACGCCGCTCTTGTCGAGCGTGCGCACCTGGGCGCGCACCGACAGGTGCAGGTCGCTGATCTGGCGATCGATGGCGTGCGTGGCCACCGGGTTGCCGAAACCATCCACCCCGGTGGACGGCAACAGCTTGCCGTTGACCTCCACCCGCCAGGACTTCACCTGCTGGCTGGCGCTGGGCGCCGGCCACAGCCGCAGGGCCTGCACCACCAGCCAGGCAGGCTGGCCGTAGTGGTAACGCGTGTCGTGGGCGATGGTGAGCAGCATCAGAACAAGTGTCCCTTGGCGATCTCGGCCCCCAGGTCGCGGGTGCGGTCGATCACATCGGTAAGGTATTCGTGCAGGCCGTCTTCGATAACCGTGTCGATGTTGGCGAAGCGGAGGTGGGCATACATGGCGTGCGCGTGGCGCTTGGCGTCGGACGCCAGCTGCGGGTCCTGGGCCTTGATGGCGTCCAGGTGCTGGGTGATCTGCTCGTAGCAGAACGCCAGCGAACGCGGGAAGACATCCCGCGAGATAAGCAGCTCGGCCACGTGCGCCGGCTGCACCCTGCCCTTGAACAGCACCCGGTAGGCGCGGCGGGCGCCGACCACGCGCAGGATCGCCAGCCACTGGTAGTAGTCGACCACGCCGCCGACGTCGCTGACGTCGGGCAGCTGCACGTGGTACTTCACGTCCAGCAGGCGGGCGGTATTGTCGGCGCGCTCCAGGAACTGCCCGGTGCGGATGAAGCAGAAGCTGTCGCGCCGCAGCATGCCGTTCGAGCACACGCCGTGGAACAGGCCCACGCGCGCCTTCACCCAATCCAGGAACTCGGCCAGGCGGTCGGCGTCGAGCGGGGTCTGGATGAAATCGGTCAGTTCGATCGAGGTCTGGTTCACCGCTTCCCACATCTCGGTGGTCAGCGAGGTGCGCACCGAGCGCGCGTTGCGGCGGGCGGTTTCGATGCAGTTGACGATGGACGAGGGATTGTCGCGCTCGAAGGCCAGGAAGCGGATGACGCTTTCTTCGTCCGGGGTGTCGCCGGCGGCGTTGAAGCTTTCCCGGCAGCCGGACGCGACGATGGCCGATTCCCATTCGCTGCTGCGGTTGGTGTCCACGCGCACGGCGTTCATGTGCCCGGCCACCTGCAGCAGCCGCGCCACGTAATCGGCCCGCTCCATGTAGCGCGCCAGCCAGAACAGGTCGCCTGCGGTCCTTGCGAGCATCATTCCTCCAGCACCCAGGTGTCCTTGGTACCGCCACCCTGGGACGAATTCACCACCAGGGACCCTTCCTTCAGCGCCACGCGGGTGAGCCCGCCGGGCACCACGCGCACCTTGTCGCTGCCCGACAGCACGAAGGGGCGCAAATCAACATGGCGCGGCGCCACGCCCGATTCCACGAAGGTGGGCACGGTGGAAAGCGCCAGCGTGGGCTGGGCGATATAGGTTTCAGGCTTGGTCTTCAGCAGGTCGCGGAACTCCTGCAGCTGCGCCTTGCTGGCCTGCGGGCCGACCAGCATGCCGTAGCCGCCGGAGCCGTGGACGGCCTTCACCACCAGTTCGTCCAGGTGTTCAAGCACGTACTTGAGTTCGTCGGCCTTGCTGCAGTCGTAGGTGGGCACGTTGGAAAGTAGCGGCTCTTCGCCCAGGTAGAAGCGGATCATTTCCGGCACGTGGATGTACACGGCCTTGTCGTCGGCGATGCCCGCGCCCACGGCATTGGTGAGGGTGAGGTTGCCGGCCCGGCTGGCGAAATGCAGGCCGGGCGCGCCCAGGGCCGATTCGGGGCGGAATACCAGCGGGTCGAGGTAGTCGTCGTCGATGCGGCGGTAGATGACGTCCACGCGTTCGAGGCCGGCGGTGGTGCGCATGTAGCAGATGTCGTTGCGCACCAGCAGGTCGGCGCCTTCGACCAGGTCGATGCCCATTTCGTCGGCCAGGAAGGCGTGTTCGTAGTAGGCGCTGTTGTGGATGCCGGGCGTCAGCAGCACCACGGTGGGCTCGCCGTGGCAGTTGGCGGGCGCGACCGAGCGCAGGGTTTCCAGCAGTTCGTCGGCGTAGTGCGCCACCGGCGCCACCCGCGCCCTGCGGAACAGATCGGGGAACAGGCGCTGCATCACCTCGCGGTTTTCCACCATGTACGACACGCCCGACGGCGTGCGGCAGTTGTCCTCGAGCACGTAGTAGTCGTCGGGCCCGGTGCGCACCATGTCGATGCCCGAGATGTGCGAATAGATGTGGCCCGGCAGATCCAGCCCGTTCATTTCCGGGCGGAACTCGGCGTTGTGCAGGATCAGCTTCTCGGGGATACGCCCGGCGCGGATGATGTCGCGGTCGTGGTAGACGTCGTGCAGGAAGGCGTTCAGGGCCTTGGCGCGCTGCTCCAGGCCCTGGCGCAGGCGCTGCCATTCGGCCTGGGCCATCACGCGCGGGATCAGGTCGAAGGGGATGAGTCGTTCGGCGTCGCCACCTTCGGTGTACACCGCGAAGGTGATGCCGATGCGGCGGAACAGGACTTCGGCCTCACGGCGCTTGAGCGCCAGCTGTTCAGGCGTGGCGGATTTGAGCCACGCATCGATCATCGCGTAAGGCGGCCGGATCTGGTCGGGCCAGCCCATTTCGTCGAACGGCGGCGCTTGCGGCGTCATCCTGGCTCCTTCAACGAATGAAAGCTCAGGGTAACACCTCGACTTTTCGCGGATTCACGCAATCTTAAGGCCGATGAACGGTTCAGCCGCCGCAAGATCGGCTGCCGGCCCATGCGGATACACCGCCGCGCGGCCCTGGAACGCGAGGATGCCGGGCTTCTGCACCACGCCCCGGTCGATGTTCAGCGCCCGGCTGAGGGTTCCGTCGTGCTCCCAGCCTTCGCGGCCGCGGGCCATGGTTTCCATGTACACCACCAGCGCGGCGGAAATCGAGCGCGTCGCGCTTTCCCACAGGTAGCTGGGCGTGTGGTCGACGGCGTAGTAGTCCACCGTGCCCACCTTGAACATGGGCTCGGCGAAGGTCGTCGGCTTGGCGAAATGGAAGCCCATGCCTTCATCGCAGCTGACATCAATGACCAGGCTGCCCGGCCGCAGGCAGCCGGCTTCGTCTTCGGTGACGAAGTCGAAGGGGCTGGCGGGGTTCTGGAAGGTGCCGTTGATCAAGATGCCGGCTTCGCTGATCAGTTCACCCAGCGGGCGGCGCGAGCCGTCGTGTTCGACCACCACCACGCGGGCCTCGCCGGCCAGGCCGGCTTCCAGGCGCACGTAGTGGCAGTCCAGCACTTCCTCGCGCACTTCGTGGTCGGGGCGCTGGATGCAGATGGTGATGTCGCGGAAGCCATGCGCCTTCAGGGCGTAGATGGCGCCACGACTGACCGCACCGAAGCTGAAGATGATCACCTTGCGCTGGTTGCCGTAGTGGCCGTCGATGCCCTTCAGGGCCAGCGCGTGCAGCACGGCGCAGTAGCCGGCCATTTCGTTGTTCTTGTAGAAGGTGTGCCGGCCGATGCGCCCGTCCGGACCCCAGACGAACATGTCTTCGAAGGCGATCAGCGTCAGCTTGCGGTCGATGGCGGCCTGGGTGATGGCGCGCTGCTGGGCGCAGTGCACGTAGCCCCACAGCAGGCCGCCGGGTCGCAGTTCCTGCAGGTCGGCCACGGTGGGCTTGGCGATGACCACCGTGCCGGCCTCCGCCAGCAGCTGCGCCCGCGGCGCCACGCCGCCGGACTGGGCGGCGAGTTCGCCGTCGGAGACGTCGAAAGCGTCGCCATAGCCGGTTTCGAACACCATCTGCCGCCGCACCGCCTCGGGCAAGCGCGGCAGGTGGTCGGGATGCACGGGAAACCGGCGTTCGTCGGGCTTGCGGGACGTACCCACAATGCCGATGGAATTCGGACTAAGGCTCATGGCGGGTCCTTGATAAGGCGCGCCACGGGCAGCCAAGCGGGAGGCGGGAGTACGGCGGACGTGCGGCACCGGCGGGCCGGTGGCAGGGGGCGGCAGCGGGCCGAAGGCCCGTGCAACGGACAGAGTGCGCCTTCGGGCGTTAGTCGGGCGTGAGGTGCACCCAAACTCAGGTTCCGCTATATACGAAGCCCCCTGCTTTCCAACAGGAGCCCCCCCATGATCCCCAAGAACCTGATCTGCCTGTGGTACGACGGCACCGCGCTCGAGGCCGCGCAGTTCTACGCCGCCACATTCCCCGACAGCGAGGTCAAGGCCGTGCATCGCGCGCCCGGTGACTACCCCTCCGGCAAGCAGGGCGACGTGCTGACGGTGGAGTTCACCGTCATGGGCATCCCCTGCCTTGGACTGAACGGCGGCGACACCTTCAAGCACAGCGAGGCCTTCTCGTTCCAGGTGGCCACCGACGACCAGGAAGAAACCGACCGCTACTGGAACGCCATCGTCGGCAACGGCGGCCAGGAAAGCGAGTGCGGCTGGTGCAAGGACAAGTGGGGGTTGTCGTGGCAGATCACCCCGCGCGTGCTCACCGAGGCCTATACCGACCCCGACCCGGCCGTGGCCAAACGCTGTTTCGAAGCCATGATGACCATGCGCAAGATCGACATCGCCGCCATCGAGGCCGCCCGCAAGGGCTGACTTCGGCTGCCCGGGCGTCTCTGGCACACTGGGCTCCACCCACCAGCCGAGGAAGCCGACATGAGGATTGCGACGTCACTGAGCGCCCTTATCGTGATCACGGCGCTGGCCACCGGCTGCGGGCGAGGCGGTGAAACGGAAGGCAGCGCCAGCGAGGCCCCGGCGACGCAGGCTCCGGCCACTCCACAAGCCCCGGCCCCCGCCGGCTTCATCGAAATCGACGGCCAGACCTGGACCGTGATTACCGACGTGCAGTGCATGGTGGCCCCCGGCCCGGTGGTGGCCATCGCCGGCCACGCCGCCGAAGATGAAGGCACCGAAATCGTGGTTGATTTCAACCTGCCCGACGGCCCGACCGGCGTCAGCGTCAGCCCGTCCAACGGCACCACCGAGTGGCACGCCGAAAGCGCGATGAACTTCGACATCACGGGCAAGCGGGTCAGGGGTGCCGGCTACTTCGCCGGGAGCCTGCGCGGTGCCATGCGACAGGCCCAGGGGCGCTTCGAGATCACCTGCCGTTAGTCGACCTTCGGGCAGCCGGACGTTGCCCCACCCTGATCAACGCATGACTCCTTCGAGCCATGCTTCGACCAACGCAAGCTTTTCCTTGTCGTCCAGGCCCTGGCCCTGTAGCGACTCCCAGGTCGGGAACGAGAGCGCGTGCCGGATCGTGGCCACGGCACGCTTGTGTGCTTTGCTACCGCGGCGCCCCGGCGCCAGTGCCGCAGCCTGGTCGGCCAGCAGGTGGTCGTATTCGGCCAGCACGGGCTGCAGCACGGGCACGTCGGGCGCCTCGCGATGGGCTACCGACCACATGCGCCGGGTCGCGGCGTAGTAGGCGTAGAAAGCCGCCAGGGCCGCGGATATCCGCTTCGCCGGGTCGACCACGCTTTCCCATTGGGACGGATCGGGCGGCGGATTGCGCCGGCCCCACTCCCCGGTGCACGCCGCGAACACCGCCGCTTCGTCCGGGAAATGCCGGTAAACGGTGAGCCGCTGCACGCCGGCCCGATCGGCAATGGCGCTGATGCTTGTCGCCCGGGGCCCCAGCTCTTCGTGCAGCTGCATGGTGGCCTCGACGATGCGCTGGCGGGTTTCTTCCTGGCTCTCGGCGCGCCGCCGCATCCGGTAGTTTCGCTTTTCGTTCATTCATGAATCATAGGTGTTCACTGAATACTTGACAAGCCCGCCGGACCGGATTTAGGCTGCTTTTCCCTAAACAGCCATGTTCACTGATTATGACTTCCGACACCCCCGCCCCCTCCCTGGCCCCGATCCAGGCCCTCGGTTCCGAATGGACGGCCCTTCCCGCATGGGCCGAGATCCCCGGCCTTGGCATGCTTGCCAACAACGCCTTCGTCCACGCCGGACGCGAGCCGATGCTGGTCGACACCGGCATGGCGCCGTTCGGCGACAGCTTCATCAACGCGCTGGGCAGCGTGCTCGACCCCGCCGACCTGCACTGGATCTGGCTCAGCCACGCCGACCCCGACCACACCGGCAACCTGCAGCGCATACTGGCGCTTGCGCCCAAGGCACGCGTGCTCGTGGGCATGCTTGGCCAGGCGAAACTGCAGCTGGCCGGCATGGACGTTTCCCGCACCCAGGTGGTGATGCCCGGTGACGAACTGACTCTCGGCGACCGCCGCCTGCGTGCGGTGCGCCCGCCCACCTACGACGCCCCGGAAACCCTGGGCTTCATCGACGACGCCGGTGCCATGTATGCCGTGGACAGCTTCGGCGCGATCCTGCCGGGCGCGACCCCGAGCCTGGACGACGTCAGCGAGGACACCTTGCGCGATGGCCTGGTCACCTGGGGAGCCATCGATGCGCCCTGGCAGGCCGACCTGGATGCCGGGCTGCGCAGCCAGCGCTTCGGCGCGGTGGAGCGCCTGTCACCCTCCCTGCTGCTGACCGCACACCTGCCGATCGGCACGCGCAGCGGACGGCGGCTGGCACAGGCCGCGCTGGCCGCCTCGGCCAGACTTCCCGCCGACATGGCCGCGCTACACGCCGGCGTAGCGGCCGCGACGGCCGGCGTGTCCGACCAACTGGCCCTGGCGTGAAGCCTTCGGGCCGCCGTCAGGCGCGGTCGCGCCGGCGGCGGTCCAGCCAGCCCATCACCGCGCTGGCGGTCAGGCCGTGGAACAGGATCGACAGCACCACCACCATCACCACCACCGCCCACAGCTCGCGTGAATCGCGGAAGTAGGCGTGGTTCATGGCGAAGGCCAGGTAATAGAACGAGCCGATGCCGCGCACGCCGAAGATGGCAATGGCCCAGCGGTCGCGCGGCGGCACCTTGGCGCCGATCAGCCCCAGCCAGCCGGCGACGGGGCGGACCACCAGCACGAACACCAGCGCGAAGACGACGCCTTCCCAGCTAAGGGCCGACAGGATGCCGCTGGCCAGCGCGCCACCCAGCAGCAGCAGCATCAGGGCCATCAGCAGCTTCTCGCACTGCTGGGCGAAGGTGTCGAGCACGCCGTGGAACTTGCTGGTTTCTTCCTTTTGGCGGATGACCAGCGCGGCCACGAACACCGCCAGGAAACCGTAGGTGTGGCATAGCTCGGCCACGCCATAAACGATAAGCGTGATGGCCAGGGCGGTGAGGCCTTCGCCACTCTTGGACAGCGTGGGCTCCTTTTCGCTGCGGAAAATCAGCAGCATCAGCGCGTAGCCCACCAGGATGCCGATCGCCGCGCCGCCCAGCACGCGCCACAGCACGTCGATGGTGATCCATTTGTTCCAGTCCACCGGCGCGCCATCGGTGGCCAGGGCCAGGGCCACCGCCAGCCAGACGAAGGGAAAGGCCAGGCCGTCGTTGAAGCCGGCTTCCGAGGTCAGCGCGAACCGCACCGGGTCTTCGCCGCCCTCGCCGGGCGCATACACCTGCACATCGCCGGCCAGCACCGGGTCGGTGGGCGCCAGCACCGCACCCAGCAGCATCGCCGTGGCCACGCTGTAGCCCAGCCAGGCCTGGCCCAGCCACAGCCCGGCCAGGATGGTCAGCGGCATGGTGATACCCAGCAGCCGCCAGGTCAGCGACCAGCGCTTCCAGCCAAAGCGGGTGTCGATGCGCAGGCCCACGCCCACCAGCGCCACCAGCACGGCCAGTTCGGTCAGGCGTTCGGTGATCAGCGGGAAACGCACCGGATTGGCCGGCACCAGCGGCAACGGCAGCGTGTACACGAAGGCGCCCAGCGCCACATAAAGGATGGGCAGGGTCAGCGGGTTGCGCTTGACCAGGTGGGGCACCCAGGCGGCGCCCAGAAGCGCGAGCCCGACCAGCAACAGCGCGAATTCGTAGGCGTCCATGCGGTCTCCGACAATGCCGCCCCGAAGGCCGGCATGGCCTTCGGACTTGTCGGTCTAGAGTAGCCCGTTGCGGCGATCGCCGCGCCGGAATCCGCCGGGCACGGGGCGACAGGCCCGGCAGGCGCCGCCGCCCCGCCCCGGTTTGCCGGGCGTCAGGCGGCGTTGGCCTTGGCCATGGCGTGCACGTCCTTCGCTGCGAGCGGCTGGCCGCCGATGGCCCAGTCGCCGCCTTCGAACTCCTTGATGCGCACCCAGGTGACGCCGCGCAGGGCTTCGCCTTCCACGGCGACCACGGCTTCGGTGACCTTGTTGATCAGGGCCTGCTTCTGCTGCGGGGTGAAAACGTCCTTGATGACGTCGATGGTGACCAGGGGCATGGGTTTCTCCTGCTTGGGTTGGGGAGGTGCCAGTTCACACCCGCCCGGCCGGCAAGGCTTGGAGGTTTCCTGGAGAAGTGCTGGAGATATGACATTCCACACTGCCTGGCAGCGCCTTTGGCGGCCCTATACTGCGCCATGATCTACCGTTTCGACGGCTTCGAGCTGGATCTGGCCAGGCTGGAACTGCGCGCCGGCGGCGCCGTGCGCCCGCTGGAACCGCAGGTGTTCGCCCTGCTCGCGCTGCTGGTGGCCAACGGCGAGCGCGTGGTGTCCCGCGACGAAATCATCGAAAAGGTCTGGGACGGCCGCGTGGTGTCCGATTCCGCCATCGACAGCCGGGTCAAGACCGCGCGGCAGGCCCTGGGCGACGACGGCCGGACCCAGCGTTTCATCAAAACCCTGCACCGCAAGGGCTTTCGTTTCGTCGCGCAAGCGCGGGTGGTTCGCGCCGAGCCTTTGGTGACGGTGGCGGCTGCCGATGACGAACCCGCGGCGGCGACGCCGGGCGTCCGGCCTTCCATCGCCGTGCTGCCCTTCCGACTGATCGGCCAGAACGCCACCTACGCCACCCTGGCCGATGCCCTTGCCCACGAGCTGATCGCCGACCTGGCCCGGCTGCACTGGCTGTTCGTCACCGCACGCGAGTCCTCGTTCCGCCTGCGCGGCGCCGAAGCCGACCCCGGCGAAATCGGCCGGCTGCTGGGCGTTCGTTATTACCTGTCCGGCAGCGTCGAACAAACGGGGAGCCGCCTGGCCGTCATGGTCGAGTTGACCGATACCCGCGACGGCGGCGTCGTTTGGGCCGAAAACTTCGTGGTGCCCCTCGGCGACGTGCACCCGCTGCGCGAAGACATCCGCGCCAAGACCCTGTCCGCACTGGAAATACGCATCCCCGCGCACGAAGCCACGCGGGCGCGCCTGTCGGTCAGCGAAAACCTGGACGCCTGGTCGGCCTACCACCTGGGCCTGCAGCATATGTACCGCTTCAACCGCAGCGACAATGCGACGGCCCTGGCCCTGTTCCGGCAATCGATCGCCAAGGACCCCGGTTTCGCCCGCGCCCATGCCGGGCTGTCATTCGTGCACTTCCAAAGCGCCTTCCTGCGCCATAGCGAAGACATTGCCGGCGAAACCGCCCTGGCCCGCCAGCTCGCCGAACGCGGCGTCGAACTCGACCCGCTGGACCCCTTCGTAAACTTCGCCATGGGCCGCAGCTACTGGCTGGAAAGCGACCTGCACGGCAGCCTGGGCTGGCTGGAGCGCGCCACCGCGCTGAGCCCGCACTACGCACACGGGCTTTACGCGCGGGCCTGGGCCGAGTCGCTGTCGGAGCGCGCCCTGGAAAGCCGCGAACACGTGGACCTGGCCATGCGCCTGAGCCCGATCGACCCGATGCACTACGCCATGGTCGGCACCCGCGCCTTCACCCACCTGGTGCAGGGCGAGGATGCCGAGGCGGCGGATTGGGCGGATCGGGCGGCACGGGCGCCGGGAGCCCATGTGCTGATCGCCCTGATCGCCGCCGTGGCGCATGCGCTGGCCGGCAATGCCAGCCAGGCCCAGGCCTGGGTCCGCAACGTGCAGTCCCGGAACCCGGCCCTGCGCAGCGGGGACTTCTTCCGGGCCTTCCCGATGCAGTCGGCATCGGCGCGGGCGCGGGTTTCGACGGCGCTCGGCGATCTGGGCTTCTAGAGCCCAGCCCCCTGCACCATCGGCGGCCAGCGATGGGCACAGACACCCATTACCAATGATGCTGGCGCCCCAGGCGTCGCCCCGGTATGTTTTTGAAACACATGGCCGGTACTGTTCCGGCCACGAATCGGGGAGAAAAGACATGGGTCTTGTGCAGGCGGTGGTGGGTTCGGTCGGTGGCGTGCTGGCCGACCAGTGGAAGGACTTCTACACGGTACCAAGCGGCCTGCCGGCCACGGCCGCGCTGTTCGCCGCCGTGCCGCAGGGCACCAATGCCGGGCGCGGATCGAATACCAGCGCCTCGTCCAACATCATCACCAACGGCTCGAAGATCGTCGTGCCCGAAGGTTACGGCCTGCTGCTGATGCAGGACGGCGCCATCACCGGCTTCGCCGCGGAACCGGGTGGCTACGAGTGGCGTTCGGACGACAACAACTCCAAGTCCGTGTTCGCCGGCGACGGCCTGGTGTCTTCGCTGATCAAGCAGAGCTGGGAGCGCTTCAAGTTCGGCGGCCAGCCGGGCTCGCAGCAGCGCGCCTTCTTCGTCTCCCTGAAGGAACTGCCGGACAACCGCTTCGGCACCCAGTCGGAAATCTACTGGGACGACGGCTTCCTCAATACCCAGGTCGGCGCGGTGACGCGTGGCTCGTACACGCTCAAGATCACCGACCCTATCCTGTTCGTGAAGAACTTCGTGCCGGCCAAGTACCTGCAGCCCGGCCAGGTGTTTGATTTCACCGACATCGACAACGCCGCGGCCAGCCAGCTGTTCAATGAAGTGGTGGGTTCGCTGGCGCCGGCCTTCAGCCTGTATACGAACGACCCGGGCAAGGGCAACCGCATCACCAAGCTGCAGCAGGACTCGGTGGGTTTCGCCAAGAGCCTTTCGGCGGCGGTGGAACACGCCTACCAGTGGAGTTCCGACCGCGGCCTGGCCATCGTCAAGACCGCCATCATTTCCATTGAATACGACGCAAACACCAAGGAACTGCTCAAGACCGTGCAGCGCGCCGATGCGCTGACCGGCAGCCGCGGCAATTCCAACCTGCAGGCCAGCGTGGCGGCCGGCATGCAGTCGGCCGGCGAGAACAGCGGTGCGGCGGGCCTGGTGGGCCTGGGAATGGCCGGCGGCATGATGGGTGGCGTGGGCAGCCTGCAGCAGCCGGTGGCGCCGGCCGCGCCGGCGGCCGATGACCCCATCGCCAAGCTGAAGAAGGCCAAGGAGATGCTGGACCTGGGCCTGATTACCCAGGACGACTACGACGCGCTCAAGGCCAAGGCCCTGGGCCTGTAAGCGACGATGGCCAACGACAAGGCTTCCACGCCACCGCCGCTGCCGCCCGGCATCGGACCCGGTTCGCCGCAGGACGTACCGCCGCCACCGGGAAGTTTCCCGGTGGACCCGGCCACCCTGCCCGACGCCATCCGCGAGGAAATCGAGGCGCCGGACCCGGTCGCCATCGACACCGCATCCGACGAGCTCAAGGACGGCCAGAACCACTGCCCCAAGTGCGGCGCCACCGACATCCGGCACCGGCCTGGCACCGACATGCTGATCTGCCTGTTCTGCCGCAATGAATGGCATGGCGAGGGCGTGGAAGAAGCCTTCGGCCTCGGCGAGGGCCTGGACGAGCTGTCGGGCACGATCATCGCCTCCGGCGCGCAGGCCATCGCGGCCGACGCCGCCACCCTGATGAGCTTCAAGTGCACCGGCTGCGGCGCCGAGGTCACCGTCAACACACAAAGCACGATGACGGCGCGCTGCCACTGGTGCCGGCACGTCTTCGGCGTGAACGAACAGGTGCCCAACGGCGCCGTGCCCGACGCCCTGCTGCCCTTCCGCATCAAGAAGGAAGACGCGGTCGAGCGCATCCGCCAGTTCGTGGGCAAGCGCAAGCTGTTCGCGCTGAAGGAATTCAAGGAACAGTTCACGCCCGAGAACGTGGTGGGCGTCTACATGCCCTACATGATCGTCGACGGCAGGGCGAGCGCCGACGTGGCCGGCAAGGGCGAGATCGAAACCCGGCGCTACACCAAGGGCACCGGCGACAAGAAAAAGACCTACTACGACGCCGACGTCTACCAGGTGCAGCGGCACGTGGACTTCACCGTGGACGACCTGCCGCTGGAATCCTCGCGCGAACGCAGCAAGATGGACACCAAGGTCAACACCAACAACATCATCAACACCATCCTGCCCTTCGACACCAAGAACGCGGTGAAGTGGAACGCGTCCTACCTGTCGGGCTTCACGTCCGAGAAACGCGACAGCGACGTCGAGCACCTGCGCCCGCGCCTGGAAGACCAGCTGCTGTCGATCGCCCGCTGCGAAGTGGAATCGTCGGTAAGTGGCTACGACCGCGGCGTGCGCTGGGAAGAAGAAAGCCTGCAGGTGCACGGCACCCGCTGGGTGGCGATGTACCTGCCGGTGTGGCTCTACTCCTACCACCAGCCCGGCGCCAACGGCGGCATGCTGCACTACATCGCCGTGAACGGCCGCACCGGCGAAACCATGGGCAGCATCCCGATCCAGCACTGGAAGCTGCTGCTGGCCGCGCTGACCGCCGGCACCTTCATCGAAACGGCCGTCATCGCCGTCCTGATAGGAATGAACTGATGAGCGACGACAGTGGACTCTGGCTGCTCGCCCTGGGCCCCGCCGGCGCCGGCGCCCTGTACTGGGCGATTTACCGGTACTACCGCAACACCGACAAGTCGCATGCGTTCGAACGCGAGACGACCGTGGATGCCGGGCCGGTTACGGGCTCGGAGCACAAGGTGGGCGAAGTGAAGGGGACGCGGAAGACGCGGATTGCTGGGGACAATGTGCGGGCGTATCGGGAGAGGGTTAAGGGAGTTGGATAGCAACAGTCAGGTGCGCTGCAAAGGCTAAGCACACCATCTGGGCTCAGCGATCGTCTGAAACCCTACAAAAGCATGCGACGCTGTCGCTCCGCATATGCCGAACTAGCTTCGACAACCTGCTGAAGCACGCCATAGAGGTTGGAGAGCGCCTCCGGGCGAACCAGCGTAGTTACACGCTTGGCAAGACGAGACTTGGCTCTACTGAGCTCGCCTGCGGCAACAGACCAAGGGCAGCCAGGGTCTTTCGGGAAGCCAACGACCAACTCGCCTGCCTCATGCGCACTTTTGATTACGACCTCCGGATAGTACCTCTCCAGCCCACGAAAAGACTCGCCGAGAAGAGGATTCACGAAGGTGCGATTACATCTAACTACGTAGTCCTCTGAGCCATCGCCATATGCCAAGCGAATTTTCTTAAGTTGCTCATTAGATGCTTCCCAGTCGAGAAGTATGATGAGTGGCGCATCCTTCTGCCTCTTTGAGAGCAGCTTCTGATTGTTCTTGAGATAAGGAGCAAACGCATCGAGACCCGTAGGCTCTCCGGACTCAATTCTTGGGAGAGTTACAAACCTCAAATTTGCTCGGCCGTAGATCCTAGCAACGTGATTGAGAACCAACTCATCAGTCTCTCCCTCAACTATCACTACAGGGTTGAACGGGAACGCAAGCGCCGGATGCAAATACGTAGTTACCCCTCGATCCTCCGCCTGCCTCACAAGTTCAGGAACCGGCATCGCGGTCAGCACTGAAGTGGTATCCGCAAGCTCGACAAGACACCCAGAATCGGCAGACATCGCTATCACTGGAGAGTGCGTTGTTGTAAAAATCTGAAGACGTCTAGCGCCATCCCCAACCCATTCATAGAACTGCCTGGCAATTCGGGTCTGAAGATCATGATGGAGACCAGATTCGGGCTCTTCCACGGCCCAGATACATGCTTGCCGCCAACCAAACTGCCGGCTGTAGTCAGTGTCTATCTCTCGAAGGAGATTCATCAGAAAAAAGGCTTGATGACCAGAGCCCCAGTCCTCGTCCCTAACACTAGCGCCGTTGAGACCTTTGGCTTGAAAGCCAGCCATACGAAGCATTTCGCCCAATGTGGCTGAGGTCATGATGTTGGGCTCTTGAAGTGGCGCCCCCGCCACCTTAAAGGCTTCCGACGTGGCGTTCAGCAGCTTTCCCGCCGAGTCGGACATTCCGCGGAGCACATCGTCAGCCTTGCTGGACTCCTTCATCTTCTTGAAGATAGCACCAGCTATGACCTGGCTCTCGTCTTTGAGAAGTTCTGCAGGAATAGTTCGATTCGGAATGTATCTAAACCTAATCAGGGCTAAGAAGTCGCGGACTAGGGTTTCATTTGCCAATTCAGAACCATCGAACCGAACAATTTTCGCAGACTCCTGAACGCGACGGAGACTGTCGAGCTCCCATGACTTCGTGACTGAGAACTCTCTACCCAGATCCTCAAGCTCGCGTAGTTCTTTTCGAAAGTTGAAGTTGCTTGGCAACTCAAAGCCCACCGAAATGGCGATTCGCTTCTTTTGCTTTCGAAGTGGTCTGAAATAGACATCCCTTTCGAAGTCCAACGGATCTCCCGGAGAAGTCTCACCGTTGAAGAACACATTCAGAGCTCGCAACGCATTCGATTTGCCGCATGAATTTCGCCCGACGAAGACAAAGTGCTCTCCGCAGTCTGGCAACGACTCTTCCAATATCGATCGGAAACCCGCAATCCGAACAGACTTGACGAGTCTCATATCACTCTACCTTGTCTCCAATCGAAGGAACTCACTCGCGCGTCCCGCCTCTCAGGCTTGATCCTACGCATCTGAGCGCGCCCCAGGCCCCCTGGAGCGGATCAACTTGGTCAACTCTGAAACAAGCCTTTCAATCGAACTCGACTCAACCACTTGGACGCCTTGACTACTTAACTCACCGCGAAGAAGGCTTCCAATCTTTCTTGTCGTAGCCAGCACAAGCACTGCATCCCGAGCAGATCTCGCAGTTTTCCACAACTTGAAACTGTTCAAGACGCTATACGGAACCTCATAGGGACTCTTCCCAGTCTTTAACTCAATCAGAAACAAGGGCTCTCCATCGCCGCTAACGGACCTAACTACAAGATCAATCCGACTACCGAGGCTACCTAGCTGCTGGAAGTCATCAACTGTCATATCCGCGCCAACTTCGAACTTTCCACCAAGTTCGAGCTGCAGCTCCTTCGATAATTGTTCCGCGACTTGGTGTTCAAGACCCATTCTGTATCTCCTCGAGCTGCAGCTCATCCGCCTTCAAGGCTACGGCCAACGAATTCACTAACACCGTCAGGGTAGATGACGTAAAAATTAGGATAGATATCGGAGCCGAAAGCGAAAGCAACGGGCCAACTAGAATGCTCACCACTGGCCCAACAAGCCGGGTCAACCCATCTTTCTCAATATCTCGCCACAACCTCACTCTAAAGCTTCGCGTTATTCCGAGCATTACTTCGCGCTCGCCGAAGGACATCGCGATATCAACTTTCTGCACCTTTACGCCAATCCGATCACCGAATCGCCTGCTCTTTGCAATCCAAGTTCTAATGTCTCTGACAAACCGCTCTCTTTGCTCCCGATACACTCGATAGTCGTCTCTATGGCTAAACTCCGTCTCTCGAATGTCAGATACGAATATTTTTATTGCTGTATCTTCTTCCTCGGCAATTAGTATTACTGACGTGTCATTGCGTTGCGCAAAAAGTGATTTTGAATGGACATGAGTTCTCTCTTCAAAGGTCGTACCCACTGCCGCCGCTGCGGGCTTCACAGAGGGTCCGAGCTGACCGACTAACTCCTCAACAAGGCTCGCCCGATCCGGCAACGGCGATTTGAACTGAATCGTCATGATTGCCGAGAATCTACTCACCGCAGCCCCCGAGGATTTTGGCACGCCATAAGAGCCCCCTAAACTTGGCTACTCCTACTACATATTCCGCCGATACTCCCCACCCACCTCATACAGCGCATGGCTGATCTGGCCGAGGCTGTGGGTCTTCACTGCTTCCATCAACGCGGCGAAGATGTTTTGGCGGTCACGGGCGGTGTGCTGAAGAATTCTCAGGGGGGTGGTGCCCTCTCCCCGGCCCTCTGCCACAAGCTGGAGAGGAAGAACGGCCTCGTTCCGGACGGCCTGGAAGGTGCGGACGTTGGCGATCTGGGCGCCCTTTTCTTCCGGGGTCGAGCGGATGAGCTCGATTTCGGTCATCACTTCGCCGGCGTGGTCTTTGGGCAGGAAGGTGTTGACGCCGATCAGGGGCAGGCTGCCGTCGTGCTTCTTGTGCTCGTAGTACAGGCTTT
Source organism: Arenimonas soli (assembly GCF_014643775.1). Classification (GTDB taxonomy): domain Bacteria; phylum Pseudomonadota; class Gammaproteobacteria; order Xanthomonadales; family Xanthomonadaceae; genus Arenimonas; species Arenimonas soli. The sequence goes on along the minus strand of NZ_BMKC01000001.1, from coordinate 1,021,363 downwards.
CTTCCTGGATCTTGCCGCGCTGGTACATGGTGTCCATGGCGCCGAGCACGCCGCCGCGTTCGCTTAGGGCTTCGAACTCCTTGTAGACGGCCTCTTCCACCAGGTCGGTCAGCTGTTCGACGGCGAAGCTGCCCTGCCAGGGGTTTTCGTTGAAGTTCAGCCCCAGCTCCTTGTTGATGATCATCTGGATGGCCACGGCCCGGCGCACGCTCTCTTCCGTCGGCGTGGTGATGGCTTCGTCGTAGGCGTTGGTGTGCAGGCTGTTGCAGTTGTCGAACAGCGCGTACAGAGCCTGCAGGGTCGTGCGGATGTCGTTGAACTGGATTTCCTGGGCGTGCAGGCTTCGGCCGCTGGTCTGGATGTGGTACTTCAGCATCTGGCTGCGTTCGTTGGCGCCGTAGCGTTCGCGCATGGCGCGGGCCCAGATGCGGCGGGCGACGCGGCCGATCACGGTGTACTCCGGGTCCATGCCGTTGCTGAAGAAGAAGCTCAGGTTGGGCGCGAAGTCGTCGATGTGCATGCCGCGCGCCAGGTAGTACTCGACGATGGTGAAACCGTTGCTCAGCGTGAAGGCCAGCTGCGAAATCGGGTTCGCCCCGGCTTCGGCGATGTGGTAGCCGGAAATGGACACCGAGTAGAAGTTGCGGACCTTGTTGTCCACGAAGTACTGCTGGATGTCGCCCATCATGCGCAGGGCGAATTCGGTGCTGAAGATGCAGGTGTTCTGCGCCTGGTCCTCCTTCAGGATGTCGGCCTGCACGGTGCCGCGCACGGTGGCAAGGGTGTGCTTCTTGATGCGCTCGTAGGTTTCGGCGTCCACCAGCTGGTCGCCGGTGACACCCAGCAGGCCCAGGCCCAGGCCTTCGTTGCCTTCGGGCACTTCGCCGCCGTATTCGGGGCGCTTCTTGCCTTCGAAGAACTTCTCGATCTTGGCGTGGGCGTCGTCCCAGCGCTTCTGGTCCTCGCGCAGGTACTTTTCCACCTGCTGATCAATGGCGGTGTTCATGAACATCGCCAGGATCATCGGCGCCGGGCCGTTGATGGTCATCGACACGCTGGTGGTCGGCGCGCACAGGTCGAAGCCCGAATACAGCTTCTTCATGTCGTCCAGGGTGGCGATGGACACGCCGGAGTTGCCGATCTTGCCGTAGATATCCGGGCGCTCGGCCGGGTCTTCGCCGTACAGCGTGACCGAGTCGAAGGCCGTGGACAGGCGCGCGGCCGGCTGGCCCTTGCTCAGGTAGTGGAAGCGCCGGTTGGTGCGCTCGGGCGTGCCCTCGCCCGCGAACATGCGGATGGGGTCTTCGCCGGTGCGGCGGTATGGATACACGCCGCCGGTGTAGGGGTAATGGCCGGGCAGGTTTTCCTTGCCCAGGAAGACCAGCAGTTCGCCCCAGCTCTTGAACCTGGGCGCGGCGATCTTGGGGATCTTCTGGTGGCTCAGGGACTCGCGGTAGTTTTCGACCTGGATGACCTTGCCGCGCACCGAATATTCGGTCACGTCGTCGGTGACGGACTTGAGGCGGTCGGGCCATTCGCGCAGCAGGTTCACCGATTGCGCGCTGAGCGACTTCACCGCGTCGTTGTAGCGCTGGCGCAGGGTGATCAGGCTGCGGTCGATCGCCACCTGCGCGGCCTGCGGGTTGTCGCCGGCGGCGGCGCCCTGGCGGCGCTCCCACTGGAACACCATCTTGCGACGGTCGGGGATGCCGTGGCGACGTTCACCGCAGTCGGGCCACTGCGCGGCGTCGCGGGCGGCGGCGGCCGAACCGGGGCTCGGCACCACCAGGTGGTGCGGGTCGTACAGGCCCAGGGCCTTGGGCATCTCCGGGTCGCCCAGCTCACGCAGGGATTCCCAGTAGTGCTGGGCGCGCTCGGCGGCGTCGGCCTGCTTTTCGATGCTGGCATTGACCTGCCGGCCCTGCTCGGCGATTTCGGCCAGGTAGCGGGTGCGGTTGCCGGGGATCAGGATGGTGGCGCGGGGGGACTTCTCGCCTTCTTCGATGTCCGGCTTGAAATCGCAGCCCGGCGACTTGGCCGACAGCTTCTCGCGCAGCAGGCGGCAGAGGTTGGCGAACATCCAGGTCACGCCCGGGTCGTTGAACTGGCTGGCGATCGTCGGATACACCGGCACGTCTTCGTCGGCCAGCTTGAAGGCGGTGCGGTTGCGCTTCCACTGCTTGCGCACGTCGCGCAGGGCGTCTTCGGCGCCGCGCTTGTCGAACTTGTTCAGCACGATCAGCTCGGCGAAGTCGATCATGTCGATCTTCTCCAGCTGGCTGGGCGCGCCGAAGTCGCTGGTCATCACGTACATCGGGAAATCGACCAGGTCGACGATTTCCGAATCGGACTGGCCGATGCCGGCGGTTTCCACCATCACCAGGTCGTAGCCCTGGGCGCGCAGGAAGGCGATGCAGTCCTTGAGCACCGCATTGGTGGCCACGTGCTGGCGGCGGGTGGCCATGGAGCGCATGAAGACGCGGGATGACCTCAAGGAATTCATGCGGATGCGGTCGCCCAGCAGGGCGCCGCCGGTGCGGCGGCGGGTGGGGTCGACCGAGATCACCGCGATGCGCATGTCCGGGAAGTGCTGCAGGAAGCGGTTCATGAGTTCGTCTGTCACTGACGACTTACCCGCGCCGCCGGTGCCGGTCAGGCCGACCACCGGGGTCTTGCCGCCGGCCAGCTGCCATTCCTTGCGCAGGGCTTCGAGCTGCTTTTCTTCCAGCAGGCCCTCTTCGATGGCGGTCAGCATCTTGCCGATGCTGATTTCGTCGCTGGGGTCGACCTTGTCGGGCTTGCCGGCGGGCACGCGGTGTTCGTTCGTGCGGCGCACCAGGTCCTCGATCATCGCCACCAGGCCCATCTGCATGCCGTCGTTGGGGTGGTAGATGCGTTCGACGCCGTAGGTCTGCAGGTCCTTGATTTCTTCCGGCGTGATGGTGCCGCCGCCGCCGCCGAACACGCGGATGTGGCCGGCGCCGCGCTCGCGCAGCATGTCCACCATGTACTTGAAGTATTCGGTGTGGCCGCCCTGGTAGCTGGAAAGCGCGATGCCGTCGGCGTCTTCCTGCAGGGCCGCGCGCACCACGTCTTCGACGCTGCGGTTGTGGCCCAGGTGCACCACTTCCACGCCCTGCGACTGGATAAGCCGGCGCATGATGTTGATGGCGGCGTCGTGGCCGTCGAACAGGCTGGCGGCGGTGACGAAGCGCAGGGGGCTGCGCTCGGGGTCGCGGTCGGGAAGCTGGTTGGCGGGGGTGCTCATGGGCGGTCTCTTAAAGCTAAAGACGGAATCGCCCGATTGTAGCGCCGACCGTATGGTCTGCCCTAACCGGCCCCGGCCGGGCCGGAACCGGCCCCCAGCGCGTCTTGCAAGGGCTGCAGATGGCGTTCATACCGCCGCCACTGCCCCACGAAACGCCGATGCACCGGCTCACGCAGCTGCACCGCACTGGCGGTGGCCACCGCCCCCTGGCGGCCGGCGATATCGGCCAACCCGGCCTGCGCCGGCAGGCCCAGGAAATCGAGCACGCGCCGGGCCGTGGCCTCGGGGTCGGTGACGAGGGCGTCGTAGGCCACGTCCAGGATCCGGCCCGGGAAGGCCGCGTGCCAGTGCGCCATCAGCGCCTGGTACCGGCGCAGGTGGCCGGCCATCTCGACCTGGTCGTAGCTGTGCGGGTAAGCGTCGGCGAACAGTTCCTTGAGGTTGGAAAAGCCCACGTCCATCGGGTCGCGCACCAGGTGCAGGAAACGCGCCTGCGGCAACGCCCGGGCGATATGGCCCAGCCACAGGAAGTTGGCCGGCAGCTTGTCGGTGTACAGGCGTTTGCCGCGGGCCTGCCACTGGGTGTGGCCGAGGTAGCGCTGGCCGAGTTCGGCCGGGTCGATCTTCTCTGCGGCCTCGAGCAGCGCCAGGTCCGGGCCGGGCCGGCCCATCGTGTTCGCGCACCAGCGCACCTGGAAGCCGAAGTCGCGCAGTTCGCCGGCATCGGCCACGTCGTCGGCGCCGGCCAGGATGCGTTCCAGCAAGGTAGTGCCCGAGCGCGGCTGGCCCAGGATGAACACCGGGGCCGGACCCTCTTGCGCCTGCGTGTTGGCGCCCTGCCCGTCCACCAACATCAGGCGGTCGAACACGGCCTGTTCCTGCGCCGGATCAAAGCTGACCTGGCGGCGGCGCGACTGCATGCCGGCTTCCAGCGCCGCCCAGGCGGCCTCGGTGTCGCCCAGGTCGTCGAGCTCCTTGAACAAGGCGTAGTGCAGCGGCGGTGCGTCGGGGTAATCGGCCGGCACGGAGGCAATCGCGGCGCGCAGGCGGGCGACATGGTTGGCCTCGGGCGTGGCCCGGCGCAGCTTGGCCAGCTGCCGGTGCGCGGCGGCGTGCAGCGGCTGGCGGGCCAGGCAGGCTTCGAAGGCGGTGTTGGCTTCGTCGTGGTCCCCGGCGTACAGCGCCGACAGGCCCAGCTGGTAGTGCAGGCCCGGGCTGTCGCCGCCCAGGGCGCGGGCGCGCTTGAGGAAAAACCGGGCTTCGGCCGGAAAGCTCTGGTCCTGCAGGCGCTGGCCCACGCCCATCTGCACGGCCGGGTCCGGCGCATTGGCCAGGGCCGGCGACTGCGCCAGCGACAGCGCCGCCTCGAGTTCGCCCACCTGGCACAGCAGTTCAACGATGGCTTCCAGCACCACCGGGTCGGATTCGTCGGCGTCGCGGGCCAGCAGGGCCTGGGCCACGCCTTCGCGCAGGTCGCCGCGGGCCAGGGCCAGCTGGGCCAGGCGTAGTCGCGCCGGGGCCTGCCAGTCGGCATGGGCGGCCAGGCGGGTGTAGGCGGCGCCGGCTTCGGGCAGCTGGCCGCGGCTGCGGAAGGTTTCGGCGGCCTGCCAGGTGGCCAGTGCGTCGTCGGCGGTCATGCGTGCAGTGTCGGCCAGCCGGCGGCGGGCTGGCAATCGCCGCTAGCCGCCCAGGGCCTTGCAGAAGGCCCTGGCGAAGGCGCTGCGGCGGATGTCGGCGTCGTCGCGGGTGTCACCCGGCACGCGGCTGAGGCTGGCTTTCTCCAGGCGGTCGATGTCGGCGCCGCGGCGGAAGGCCACCTCGCGCTGGATGCGCGCCCGCTGGTGGTCGGAAAGCCCCGATCGCAGGTTCAGTTGATTGTCGGCCAGCACCCGCCAGGGCACGAACACCGCGTGCAGCTGGTCGTCGGCGATGGTGAAAAAGCCGGCGCCGAACAGGTCCACGTGCACCGCATGCGCCTGCAGCATCCAGTCGCCGCCGTCGCGGTAGCGCAGCGTGCTGGTGATGGTGCCGGTGGGTGCCACCGGCGTGCGGCCCAGCCGGGCTTCGCCGCTTAGCAGGATGCCGCGCAGGTCGGAAAGTGGGTTGGAAAGGGTTTCGCCTTCGGCGCGCAGGATGACGTTGCCGCCTTCCCAGTCCAGGCCAGTCAGGTGCCCGTAGAGGATTTCGCCACCGGTCATCAGCAGCAGCACCTTGCGCAGGTCCGGGCCCACCTCGCCCATCCAGCGCGGCGGCTGCGGCAGCCCGTACAGCACCCCGGCGCCGTAGCCGAAGCTGCCCGGAAGGTCGTCGACGCGGGTGAGGTCGCCCATGGGCCGCAGTCTAGACCACCCGGCTTTTCGTGGGAGGGACTCCGGCCCCTCCCACGGGGTCCCTATTCAGTGACGATTTCGCGGTGCATCGGCGCCAGCTTGGCCAGCAGATTGTTCTGGGCGCGGAACGGCACCTTGTGTTCGTTCATCGCCACCTGCAGCACTTCCACCAGCCGGTTGAAGTCGGCGCGGTCGATGCCCAGGCCGGCGTGCGAAGACTTCATGTCGCGGCCGCTGTATTCGCAGCCGCCGCCGAGGATGGCGCAGAACTGTTCGGCCAGCTGGCGCTTCACCCGTTCCTGGTCGGAATTGGCGAAGAACGGGCCCATGCGTTCGTCGGTCAGCAGGCCGGCCATGAAGGTGTCCATCAGGCGGTCCAGGCCTTCGCGGCCGCCGAAGTCTTCAAGCACGGGGCGAAGCTCCGGGAACGCCGGCGCCGGGTCGGGCGCGTTCGGGTCGAGGCGCGGCGTGTCGTCCAATGCGGCTTCTTCGGCTTCCAGGCGCGCTTCTTCCTCCAGCATCGCCTGCTCTTCGGCGCTGACGGTCTGCTGGGCGAAGGTGGGCGCAGCGAACGCCAGCAGGCAGGCCAGCGCCAGGGTCTTGGTCGTAGTCATTTTGTTCTCCATGGCTCAGAAGCCCACCTGCAGCGAGGCGTACACGCCGCGCTGGTCGTCGGCGATGACGATGTTGCCCAGGTCCACGTAGGCCAGGGTCAGCGACACGTTCTTGACCGGTGCCCAGGCAACGAACACGTCCCAGGCGTCGTTTTCCTCGGCGATGCCCAGGTTGTCGGGCTTCATGCGGTATTCGCCGCCGATCGCCAGGTTGCGGGTCAGCAGGTAGGCAAACGAGCCCTCGAGCTGGGCCTCGTAGTCGTCGTTGAGGTCGCCGCCGAAACCCAGGATGCCGAACTGGTTGGCCTTGGTCAGGCGCAGCGTGGTGTTTAGCAGCAGGCTCTTGTCCAGGTACAGCTTGGTGGCGCTGACGTAGTAGTCCACACCACTGTCGTCGCGGGCGCCGACGAAGGCCAGCACGCCGGGCTGGTCGTTCTTCTTGTACTGCGCGCCGACGGCGATCTGCGGCAGCCAGCTGTCCTGCTCGAGCACGGCGTCGCCGGCGACCTTCAGCTTCACGCCGATGGTGTCCTGGGTGAAGGTGAAGCCATTGCCCAGGCCCAGCGCGCCGCCGATGGCCTGGGTGTCGAAGGCCTGGCGCGAAAAGCTAAGCTCGACCCGGTCGTACAGGCCGACCAGCACGCCGTAGCTGTCGAGCGAATAATCGTCCACGTCCACGCGGGTGAAATAAGCGTTGCCACCGATCTGGTCGCGGGTGCCGTAGCCGCCGATCACGGCCCAGGGCGTCAGGCCGCCGCCGGCCGAACCTTCGACCTGACTGACGCCGCCGGTCAGCAGCAGCTTGCCGCTCAGGTCGGCTTCATCGTCGCCCGACTGGGCGTGGGCCAGGCCCAGCGGCAGGCACAGGGCCAAGGCCAGCGCGGAGCGCGGCAGGGAATGGGGTTTGGCTGTCATTTACGGCGTCCTCGGTCGGGGCAAAGTGGCAGGGGCATCGGCGCTGCGCCGGGGCATGGGCATCGGGAAATACGGCACGACGTAGCCGTCGAGTTCGGGCGGCACCTGCACCAGGAACCAGACGTCGGCCACGCCGTCGCCGCCGGCCGAACCGCGCTTGCGGTCCGACAGCCAGCGGTAAAGCGGCTTGCCTTCCCAGGCCCACATCGGCCGGCCGTCGTGGCTGCGCGCGATGGTGAAGGGGCCGTGCGGGCGGGCGGTTTCTTCGGCGAACAGCGGCGGCCACAGGCGTTCGCACTTGCGGTCGCAGCGGCTTTGGCCGGGTTCGTCTTCGGTGAAGATGTAAAGCGCGCGACCGCCCTGCTCGACCAGGATGCCGCGGCGCTGCCAGATCGGCACCGGGCTGTTGAGCGCGATCTCGCGCGGGGACAGGCGCGGCGGGGTTTCGGCGATCGGGGCCTTGGCGGGCGCCGAAGCCGGCACGGCGGCCGGTGCCGGTGTCGCGGCGGCGACGGGCAGCGCGCAGGCGAACAGGCAGGCGAACAGCAGGCGGGACGGCAGCTTCATGGCATCGTCGGGATGACGCACGCGGCTTGCGTACCTGTTCCCTTACGCCGGCAAGGTGCCGGCTGGATGCATCAGGCGTCCGGCGGGTTTTCCAGCAGGGCGCGGACGCGCGCCGGGTCGGGCAGCAGCTCGCCGCGGATCAGCAGCAGCGCGCCTTCGGGTGAAGTGAAGGCCTGGTGACGTTCGCCCGGCGCGGCCAACAGATAGTCGCCGCTGCGGTATTCGACGCCGTCGTGCACCACCGACCCCGACAGCACCAGGCATTCTTCCTCGCTGGCGTGGGGATGCGGCGGGATCACCGCGCCCGCCTCGATGCGCCAGAGGCTGGTCTGGGTGCGCGAGTGCGGGTCCCGGCGCAGGCTCTTGATGTGGATGCCGGGCACGAACGGGATCCAGTCGCCTTCCCCGGCGCGAACCACCTGGGTGCGGCTGCGGCGGGCGGTGTCGAGGATGCGCGCGCGCAGGGCCGCGGCCCGCGCGGCCCCGGGCGGGTCGTCAGGCAGCAGGCCGGCCAGGGCGGCGGCCAGCAGGGCCTTGTCGTCGTTGTCCTTGCCGCTGCTCATGGCGCGTGGTCCTCGCCGTCCATCGCCAAACGCAGGCTCGCCAGCCCGCGACGGGCATGCGATTTCACGGTGCCCAGGGGCAGTCCGGTGCGTTGGGCGATCTGGGCGTGGGAAAGGTCCTCGTAAAAAGCCAGTTCAAGCACCCGGCGCTGGCCGGGGGCCAGGGCGTCCAGCGCCTGGCGGACCCGGGTGGCCAGGGCCTGGCTTTCCGCCAGATGCTCCGGGGCCGGGTCTTCACTTTCTGTATACGCCAGGACCGCGTCGTCCGGATGCAGTCCCGGCGGGGAACGACGCAGGCGCCTGCGCTTGTGGTCGATCGCCCGGCTCCAGGCCAGGGTCTGCAGCCAGGCCATCACCGCGCCACGCTGCGGGCAGTAGCTGACGGCCCGGTCCCAGACCTGCAGGAAGACGTCGGCCACCACCTCTTCGGCATCCTGGCGGTTGCCCAGCACGCGCAGGGCCAGGCCGTGCACCTGGCCCAGGGCCTGGTCGTACAGCTGGCCCAGGGCCTCGGCGTCGCCGAAGCGGATGCGGCCCAGCAGGGCCACCAGCGCGGCTTCGTCGCAGCGGGTTCGCAGGCGCGTGGGGCTGTGCAGCTGGGGCATGGGCGGTCCGCGGGGGAAACGCCGCCATTAACCGCTGCCGGGGTTGCAGGGGGCGTGAAAGCCGCGGACAAAAAAAGGGCGACCACGTGGTGGTCGCCCAATGAACCCTGCTCTAAAGGGTTGGAGGCTGGCGGTTCTCCGGGGAGAGATAAAACCGCCAAGCACTAATACCAACGCCGGCCCCGGAGCCGACCGGCCACGCCGGCCCGCGCACCCGCCGGACGGCCCTTCCCGGCCGACGGACGTGGGCCGCCGGGGCATGACGCCCGGCCCTGCCCGACTAGAGCGTTTGCTTTACACTACGCCGCGCCGGAAACCGGCGAGGCCCTGCGTCTCAAATATGCAGGCCATTCAAATCAATAACTTGCGGACGCTTGTTAATCCAATCTCGCACGAGGCCCACACCCCCGGCCCCGCGCAGTCCGCCAGACCGGAGCCTTCCATGATCTTCGAAACCATCTCGACCTCGAACCACGAGGAAGTGGTGTTCTGCCACAACAAGGACGCGGGCCTGAAGGCCATCATCGCGATCCACAACACCGTTCTGGGCCCGGCCCTGGGCGGTACGCGCATGTGGCCGTACGCCAGCGAGGAAGAGGCCCTGAAGGACGTGCTGCGCCTTAGCCGCGGCATGACCTACAAGGCGGCCGTGTCGGGCCTGAACCTGGGCGGCGGCAAGGCGGTGATCTGGGGCGACCCGAACAAGGACAAGTCCGAAGCGCTGTTCCGCGCCTTCGGCCGTTTCGTCAACTCACTGGGCGGCCGCTACATCACCGCCGAAGACGTGGGCATCGACGTCAACGACATGGAATACGTGCTGCGCGAAACCGACTACGTCACCGGCGTGCACCAGGTGCACGGTGGCTCGGGCGACCCGTCGCCGTTCACCGCCTACGGCACGCTGCAGGGCCTGATGGCCTCGCTGCAGGTCAAGTTCGGCAACGAAGAAGTGGGCAACTACTCCTACGCCGTGCAGGGCGTGGGCCACGTCGGCATGGAGTTCGTGAAGCTGCTGCGCGAGCGCGGCGCCAAGGTCTTCGTCACCGACATCAACAAGGACGCCGTGCAGCGCGCCGTCGACGAGTTCGGCTGCGAGGCCGTGGCCCTGGACGACATCTACGACGTGGATGCGGACGTCTACTCCCCGACCGCCCTGGGCGGCACGATCAACGAACAGACCCTGCCGCGCCTGAAGTGCAAGGTCATCTGCGGCGCCGCCAACAACCAGCTGGCCAACGACGAGATCGGCGTCGAGCTCGAGAAGCGCGGCATGCTTTACGCCCCGGACTACGCCGTGAACGCCGGCGGCCTGATGAACGTCTCGCTGGAAATCGACGGCTACAACCGCGAGCGCGCCATGCGCATGATGCGCACCATCTACTACAACCTGGGTCGCATCTTCGAAATCGCCAACCGCGACAAGATCCCGACCTACAAGGCCGCCGACCGCATGGCCGAAGAGCGCATCATCGCCATCGGCAAGCTGCGCCTGCCGCACCTGGGCGCCGCCGCCCCGCGCTTCCAGGGCCGCCGCGGCAACTGAAATGGACGGCCGCCGACGAATTGAACCCACGTTCGGCGGCGGCCCGCCGCCGCTGCCGCCGCCGTTGCCGCTGGCGGAAGACCTCCCGGTCCCCGCCAGCGATTTCGTCGTCGTCCGCCAGAAGCACATCCGGCACGAGCGGCAGCTGAAGTCGGTCGGATTGCTGTTCGGGCTCGCCGCCCTGGTCTCGCTTGGCTCCGTGGCCATGGGCATCTCCTACGGGGCCCTCGAGGCGCAAGTGCTGGATCGATCGGTGCCGCTGATGGCCACGCTGACGATCCTTGGGCTGTTTTTCGGGGCGCTGGCTTACGGCTACCGGACGCTGCGTCCCTGGGTTAAGTACGTGGGCACGCCGGTGTCCTGCCTGGGCCTGTTCGCCGTCCCCGTCGGTACCCTGCTCCATGGCTACATCCTGTACCTGATCTGGTGCGGGCAAGGCCAGCGCATCCTGCAGCCCGACTACGCCGCCATCATCCGTTCGACACCGGACGTGCGCTATAAGGCGACCACGGGCGACAAGGTCGCGACGGTGCTGTTGATCCTGCTCGTCGTCGGCCTGGTCGCGACGATCTTCCTCGCAACCTAATTCGGACAAGCATGCGAACCTTTCCCCTGGGCGAAGACCTCGATGCGCTGCGTGACGCTGTCAGGCGCTTCGCCGACAGCGAAATCGCCCCGCGCGCGGCGCAGATAGACCACGACAACGCGTTCCCGCAGGACCTGTGGCCCAAGCTGGGCGAAATGGGCCTGCTGGGCCTGACCGTGCCCGCCGAATTCGGCGGCTCGGAAATGGGCTACCTGGCGCACCTGGTGGCGATGGAGGAAGTCTCCCGTGCCTCGGGTTCGGTCGGCCTTAGCTACGGCGCGCACAGCAACCTGTGCGTGGCCAACCTGTACGCCAACGGCAGCGACGAACAGCGTCGCAAGTACCTGCCCAAGCTGTGCAGCGGCGAAGCCAAGGGCGCGCTGGCGATGTCCGAGCCGGGCGCCGGTTCGGACGTGGTGGGTTCGATGAGCTGCCGCGCCGAACTCCGCGACGGGGTCTGGGTCGCCAACGGCAACAAGATGTGGATCACCAACGGCCCCGAGGCAGACGTGCTGGTCGTGTACATGCGCACCGCCGGCAAGGACGCGGGCTCGCGCTGCATGACCGCCTTCATCGTCGAAAAGGGCATGAAGGGTTTTTCCACCGCCCAGAAGCTCGACAAGCTGGGCATGCGGGGTTCGAACACCTGCGAACTGGTGTTCGAAAACTGCGAAATCCCGGCCGAAAACGTCCTCGGCGAAGTGAACCAGGGCGTCAAGGTCCTGATGAGCGGCCTGAACACCGAACGCCTGGTGCTGACCGGCGGCCCGCTGGGTCTGATGCAGGCTGCGCTCGACATCGCCCTGCCCTACGTGCGCGAGCGCAAACAGTTCGATGCCGCAATCGGCACCTTCGGCCTGATGCAGGGCAAGATCGCCGACATGTACACCGCGCTGCAGTCGTCCCGCGCCTTCGCCTACCAGGTGGCCCGCGACTTCGACGCCGGCCACGCCAGCCGCGTGGATTCGGCCAGCTGCCTGCTGCACGCCAGCGAAAGCGCCGTGCAGGTGGCCCTGGAAGGCATCCAGGCCTTGGGCGGCAACGGCTACATCAACGAATACGCCACCGGCCGGATCCTGCGCGACGCCAAGCTGTACGCCATCGGCGCCGGCACGAATGAAATCCGCCGCATGCTGATCGGTCGCGAGCTCTTCGAAGACCGCGGCTAAGCCGCCTGGTTCCACACCCGCTTGAGGAAACCGGCCGTGCTCGCGCGGCCCGGCTTCATCGCCGCGCGCTCGGCGACGATGGCTTCGGCCAGGGCCCGGTCACCGCTGCCCAGGGAGGCTTCGATCAGGCTCAGGTCGATCAGGTCGCGCTGGGCGTGGCTGCCGCCGAAGTGGTGGGCTATGCGGCGGACGTCGCGCAGGCCGCGGGCCGCGGCGCGGTGCTCGCCCCGGGCCAGCACCACCAGCGATTCAAGCAGCGGGTTGCCTACCTCGGCGGTGAACATGACGTTGTCGCCCTTGCCGGCCATCGCCCGGCGCTGGCCTTCGCGCACTTGCTCGAGCAGGTCGTCGCGACCGGCGCAGACGAAGGCCAAGGCGGCATGCACGTCGTTGAAGGCATACCAGCCGGCACCGGCCTGCGGGGCCCAGGCGGCGGCCACCCTGGCCCAGCGGTCACCCACGTCGACGCCGCGCAGCTGGAGGCGCCAGAGCATGGCCGAGGCGTCCACCAGCTCCAGCGCCGAGGCCGGGCCGTGGCCGAAGATCGGGCCGTCGAAGAGTTCCAGCACGCGTTCGATTTCATCGCGTTCCAGGTGGTAAAGCGCCAGGTGCCACCAGTTGTGCACCGCGAAGAAGCTTTCTTCCGACCAGGCCGCCGGGTCCTGGCCCAGCCAGGCGATGCCCTCGTCCACCCGGTCCTGCATCTCCATCACGTGCGCCACCGCGTGCCAGGCCCAGCCATCGTGGCGGTTGAGCTCGACGGCGCGGCGGCCGGCCGCTTCGGCCTTGTCGTACTGGCCGGCTTCCTCGAAGCCGAAGGCATGCATGCCCAGCACGGCGTGGTAGCCCGGCATCGCTTCGGACCAGGCCGGCATGGCGCGGCTGATGCGGTCGCGCAGCAGGCGCGAGTTGCCGTTGAAGAAGTCGAGCAGGTGGCCCATCTGCAGCGCCAGCGCGTCGCGGGGGTGGGCGATGTTCAGGTCTTCAAGGCGGCGCGAGGCTTGGTGCCAGGACCCATCCAGCCAGTCGCCGGCGGCCTGCAGGTGGGCCTGTTCGCGCGGCGTCGCCGGCAGGGCCCGGGCGGTCTGCAGCGACTCGCGCGCCAGCGCCAGCGGCGCCGTCTCCGAGGCCGTGAGATACAGCCAGGCCAAAAGCGCATGGCCCATCACGAAGCCCGGGCTGTCCTGCACGGCCTCGGTGGCCGTGGCGACCGGGTCGCCGCGGTAACACTGCAGCTGCGCCAGCGCGGCGTCGTAAAGCGCCGCCGCACGGGGCGAGGCGCCGGAAAGGGGATGACCGAGGGAATCGAGGGCCGTCATGGGAAACTTCCTGCCTTTGGGGGGATGCGCATTCAAGCGCACCCGGCAGGCCCGGCGCGGCTCCCGGAAGTGCCAGTGACCTTCGGTACACCGCCGCCGACCCCATTTCGCTTACCGGGCCTGGAATATGTATTCCTGCTGGTTGGTGCGGAAGGCCAGTCGCGTGGCCTTGCCATCAACTTTCTCGACCACCACGAACGCCCGCCCCATGAAGAACGGACGCAACATCACGTAGGTCTGGGCGCCGTCGGATTCGACGCGCGAGCCCACTTCGCTCGACCATTCCCCGAAGTCGAACACCAGCCGTCCGTCGGGTTCCCGCCTGACCGCCAGTTCGCCCAGGGCCGGATGGTGGTAGCGGTTGGCCAGTGCCGCGGCGGCCTCCTGGCCGGCCGGCCGTTCCACGCCCGCACGCTGCGAGGCCAGGTACTCCTGCTCGGTTCGCGCGGCGGCTTCAACCTCGGCCGCGGCCTCAGGGACCCCGTCGAACAGCAGCTCGATCAGCCGCCGCTGGAACGGGCCCAGCAGCGGACTGGCCTGGTCGGAGTTGGCCAGGATCACCGCGCCCACCCCGTGTTCGGGCAGCCACACCATGTTGCTCTTGTAGCCAAACAGGCTGCCGCCGTGGCCAACCGCCTCCAGGCCCCAGCGACGGTCAACGATCAGGCCCATGCCGTAAGCGCCTTCGTTGCCGATGGCGACCTTGGCCTTGCGCCGTTCATCGATCACGGCCTCTGAAACCAGCCGGCTGCCATCGGGCAGCAGCCCACGGTCGAGTTCAAGCTGCACGTAGCGCAGCATGTCGTTGACGCTGCTCCAGGCGCCGCCCGCGGGCCGCATCGGCCTGATCGCGTAGTTGACGTCCATGCCGGTGACCACGTTCACCGCGTCGATGTCCAGGGCATGCGGACGGGCGTGGTTGCCGGCCTGGGCCTGGGAGAAATCGAAGGTGGTCCGGGTCATGCCCAAGGGATTGAACACCAGTTCCTGCATGGCCCGGTCATAGGCCGCGCCCTTTTCCACGCCGGGGGAATACACGTGGCCACCCACGTAGCCGCCAGCCGAAGCCAGCGGATTGGAGTACTGGTAAAGCTCGCCAAATCCGCTGGTCGGCTGCATCTTCGCCAGCGAAGCCAGGGTCGAATCGGCGCTGGCGTCGCGGAACTCCATCAGCCATTCGTAGTCCTGGCGGGGCAGTCCGGTGCACGCGCAGACCAGGTGTTCGACCCTCACCCTGGCCGTGGTGGCGGCGTCGCCCAGCGCGAAGCCCGGCATGAGCCCGAGAACCGGGTCCTGCCACTGCAGCTTGCCGGCATCCACCAGCCGTCCCAGCATCAGGGTGGTCATGGCCTTGGTGGTCGAAGCCACCAGGTACAGCGTGTCGGCATCCACAGGCGCGTCCTTGCCCAGCTGGCGCACGCCGAAGCCTTCGGCCATCACCACCTCGCCGTCCTGCACGATGCCGATGCTGATGCCGGGAATCTGCAAGGCCGCCTGCGATTCGCGGACGAACGCGCGAAGCTGGTCCAGCCGGGCCTGGTCGAGCCGGTGCGGCCGCCGGTCCGCGAAGTTTTCGCGCTCGTAGCCCTTGGGCAGGAACTGGTCGCCGATCGTCGCGATCTCGCCGCCGCGTTTCTCCAGTACGGCGCGGTCCATGCTCAACAGCACCACGGTCCATTGCCCGGCGGCCCGGTGGGCGGCGGCCGTCACGAAACGGCGCTCGTTCTTGGGCACGTCGTAATCAAAGATATGGATCAGGTCCCAGCCGTCGTAAGGGGCCTGTTCGGCGGACAGCTTGACCGGCCAGGGCATTGCCAGCCCCGACCCTTCCCAGGCGGCCGCCACGGCCTCGCCGGCATCGGCGCCGGGGACGTCGATCACCACGATGTGCGACCCGTCCTCCGGCGGAGCCAGGACGAGCCCTCCCTCGATACGGACAAGGCGCCAACCGGCCGGCGCCATGAACCGGGTTCCTGCGGGCGTGGCCTCCTGCCGGCTCTCCGACAAGCGCTCCGGTCCGGCAGGAGCGTCAGCGGCCCCGACACTCATTGACGCCAGAGCAAGACCAAGCAGACCGAGCCATCGCATATTCAGCCCCTCCCCGGAAGCACTCCCCGGAAAACGCCAAGCCCCACCCCGCCCGGCCACCCATTTATAATGTCCGACTACCTCAACGATTCCGGAGTCACCATGTCCAAGGTCGTCATCGCAGGTGCCAAGCGCACCGCCCTCGGGGCCCTGCTGGGCCAGTTCACCGGCGTGCCCGCCACGCAGCTGGGCAGCACCGCCATCAAGGCGGCGGTTGAACAGGCCGGCGTCGCCGGCGACAAGGTCGACGAGGTGATCATGGGCTGCGTGCTGCCCGCCGGCCTGGGCCAGGCCCCGGCCCGCCAGGCGGCGCTGGGCGCCGGCCTGCCGATCTCGGCCGGCTGCACCACCGTCAACAAGGTCTGCGGTTCGGGCATGAAGGCCATCATGATGGGCCACGACCTGATCAAGGCCGGCTCGGCCAGCGTCGTCGTCGCCGGCGGCATGGAGTCGATGACCAACGCCCCGCACCTGCTGATGAACTCGCGCACCGGCACCAAGTTCGGCAGCACCGAGATGCTTGACCACATGGCCTGGGACGGCCTGGTCAATCCCTACGACAAGCAGGCCATGGGCGTGTTCGGCGAGATGTGCGCCGACAAGTACAGCTTTTCCCGCGAGCAGCAGGACGCCTACGCCGCCGAATCGGTGCGCCGCGCCCTGGCTGCCCAGGCCGAGGGCAGCTTCAAGGATGAAATCGCCCCGGTCACGGTCGCCGGCCGCAAGGGCGACACCGTGATCGACACCGACGAACAGCCGGGCCGCTGCAACATCGAAAAGATCCCGAGCCTGCGCCCGGCCTTCAAGAAGGACGGCACCATCACGGCCGCCGCCTCGTCGTCGATCAACGACGGCGCCGCCGCCGTGGTGCTGGCCTCCGAAGAAGCCGCCAAGGCCCAGGGCCTGGCACCGATCGCCACGATCGTCGCGCACGCCACCCATTCGCAGGAACCCGAATGGTTCACCACCGCACCGGTGGCGGCCATCCAGAAGGTCCTGGACAAGGCCGGCTGGAAGGTCGGGGACGTCGACCTGTTCGAGGTCAACGAAGCCTTCGCCGTCGTCGCCATGGCGCCGATGAAGGAACTGGGCATCGCCCACGACAAGCTCAACGTGCACGGCGGCGCCTGCGCCCTGGGCCACCCCATCGGTGCTTCCGGCGCGCGTTTGGTCGTTACCCTGGTCAATGCGCTCAAGCGCCGCGGTGGCAAGCGTGGCGTCGCCGCCCTGTGCATCGGCGGTGGCGAGGCGACCGCCCTGGCGATCGAGCTGGCCTGAGCCCGCGGGCCCCGGCACGCCCCGGGGCCACTCAGAAACCTTGTTTCCCCGGCATCACGGATTCGTTCAAATTTAGTTAAAACAAACGAATGCTTGACTCCCGTTCAGTTCCTGACATGATTTTGCCGACGTGTCCGTGTGCTGAAGGACACGTTTCAGATTTCCCATACGTCCAGACGAGGAATTCACCCATGTCCCTGAACAAGATCCTGCTCGCCACGGCCCTGGGCCTGGCCCTGGCGGCTTGCTCCAACCAGGCTGAGCAGGCGGCCGACTCGGCCGAAGAAGCCGCTGCTTCCGCTTCCGCCGCCGACGCCTCCGCCGACGCCGCTGACGCCGCCGCTGCCGCCACCGACGCTGCCACCGACGTCGCCGCGGACGCTGCCGCCGATTCGGCCGATGCCGCTTCCGATGCCGCCGACGTGGCCGCCGAAGCCGCTGCCGACGCCGCTGCTGCCGGTACCGAAGAAATGGCTGACGCCGCTGCCGACCTGGCCGAGCAGGCGGAAGAAGTGGCCGAAGACGCCGCCGACGCCGCTGAAGAAGCGGCCGACGAGGCTGCCGACGAGTACTGAGCCTGGCTCGGCCGTCGCGTTGAAGAACGGGTGCGACCAAGGTCGCACCCGTTTTTTTTGCCGGAATTGCACCGAGGGCGGCCGACACGGGTATGCTGCACGACGGCGACCGTGACGGTCGCGACAACCACCTATATGGGGAGATACACCATGCGTAATCCGACTTTTGCCCTGGCCACCGCCATCGCCCTGGCCTTTGGCCTCGCTGCCTGCAGCCCGCAGACCGAGCAGGAAGCCGACGAAGCCGGCGCCGCCATCGAGAACGCCGCTGAGGAATCCGCGGACGTGATGGAGTCTGCCGCCGACGAGGCCGCCGCCGACATGGACGCCGCTGCCGACCGCACCGAAGTCGCCATGGACGAAGCTGGCCAGAACATCGAAGACGCCGCCGAGGCCGTTGGCGATGCCACTGCCGAAGCCGTCAATGACGCCGCCGAAAGCATCGACGAGTCGATCACCACCGACGAAGAGGCCGCCACCGGCGACGAATAATCCCGCCAGGGCCTGAAAAAACCGCCGGCCCCGTGCCGGCGGTTTTTTTTTGCCGGGGCGCTTAAACTCCGGGGATTGCCCAACGACCGCCGCGCATGAGCATCCTCAGCAGCCACATCGATCCCCGCGACCCGCAGTTCCAGGAAAACGACGCGCAACTGCGCGCCGCCGTCCGGGACCTCGAAGCCCGCCTGGCCCAGGTGGCCGAAGGCGGCGGCGAGAAGGCCCGCAAGAAGCACACCGAACGCGGCAAGCTGCTGCCGCGCGAACGCGTGGCCGCCCTGCTCGACCCCGGCTCGCCCTTCCTTGAACTCTCGGCCCTGGCCGCCGGCGGCATGTACGACGACGCCGCGCCCGCCGCGGGCGTCATCACCGGCATCGGCCGCGTGCATGGCATCGAAGTCGTGGTCGTGGCCAACGACGCCACGGTCAAGGGCGGCACCTATTTCCCGATGACGGTGAAAAAGCACCTTCGGGCCCAGGAAGTGGCGCTGGAAAACCACCTGCCCTGCATCTACCTCGTCGATTCCGGCGGCGCCTTCCTGCCGCTGCAGGACGAGGTCTTCCCGGACAAGGAACACTTCGGCCGCATCTTCTACAACCAGGCCCGGCTGAGCGCGAAGAACATCCCGCAGATCGCCGTGGTGATGGGCAGCTGCACCGCCGGCGGCGCCTACGTGCCGGCGATGTGCGACGAATCGATCATCGTCAAGGAACAAGGCACGATCTTCCTGGGCGGCCCGCCGCTGGTGAAGGCCGCCACCGGCGAAGTGGTGGACGCCGAATCCCTGGGCGGCGCCGACGTGCATACCTCGGTTTCAGGCGTGGCCGACCATTTCGCCGAAAACGACCGCCACGCGCTGCAGATCGCCCGCGACGTGGTTCGCCACCTCAACCGCCGCAAGCAGCTGCCGGTGGCCGTGCAGGCGCCGCGCGAACCCCTGTTCCCGGCCGAGCAGCTCTACGGCGTCATTCCCAAGGACACCCGGCGGCCCTTCGACATCCGCGAAGTCATCGCCCGCGTGGTCGACGGCAGCGAGTTCCAGGAGTTCAAAGCGCGCTACGGCAAGACCCTGGTCTGCGGTTTCGCCCACATCCACGGCTACCCGGTGGGCATCATCGCCAACAACGGCATCCTGTTCGCCGAAAGCGCGCTCAAGGGCGCGCACTTCATCGAACTGTGCAACCAGCGCGACATCCCGCTGGTGTTCCTGCAGAACATCACCGGCTTCATGGTTGGCAAGAAGTATGAAAACGCCGGTATCGCCAAGGACGGGGCCAAGATGGTCACGGCGGTGGCCTGTTCGCACGTGCCCAAGTTCACCGTGGTCATCGGCGGCAGTTTCGGCGCCGGCAACTACGCCATGTGCGGCCGCGCCTACGGCGGCCGCTTCCTGTGGATGTGGCCCAATGCCCGCATCAGCGTGATGGGCGGCGAACAGGCCGCCAGCGTGCTGGCCACCGTCAAGCGCGACGGCATCGAAGGCGCCGGCAAGACCTGGAGCGCCCAAGAGGAAGAAGGCTTCAAGGCACCCATCCGCGACCAGTACGAACGCCAGGGCCACCCCTACTACGCCAGCGCCCGCCTCTGGGACGACGGCATCATCGACCCCGCCGACACCCGCCGCGTGCTGGGCCTGGCCATTTCCGCCAGCCTCAACGCCCCCATCGAAAAGGACCGCTTCGGCGTCTTCCGGATGTAGGCCGGCTTTGGCTGCGAATGATTCGCATTATTTGATCGGCCCCGCCCCTGCGACACACCCGGGGTGCCGGCCGCCGCAGGCCTGCCGGTATCATGGTGGCTTGCCCCGAGGAGACCGCATGCCCTCTGCCATCCGACTTGACCGCGAAGGCGCCGTCGCCCGCCTCACCCTGGACCGGGCGTCCGTGCACAACGCCTTCGACGATGCCCTGATCGCCGACCTCACCGCCGCCCTGGAAGACGCCGACGCCAACCCGGACGTGCGCGCCGTGGTGCTGACCGGCGAAGGCAGCACCTTCTCGGCCGGCGCCGACCTGGGCTGGATGCGCCGCATGGCCCAGGCCAGCGAAGACGAAAACCGCGCCGATTCCCTGCGCCTGGCCCGGCTGATGCGCACCCTGAACTTCCTGTCCAAGCCCACCTTGTGCCGGGTGAACGGCTCGGCCTACGGCGGCGGCGTTGGCCTGGTGGCCTGCTGCGACTACGCCATCGGCGTGGACCAGGCCAAGTTTTCACTGTCGGAAGTGAAGCTGGGCCTGGTGCCGGCGGTGATCTCGCCCTACGTGGTGCACGCCATCGGCGGCCGCCACGCGCGTCGCCTGTTCACGGGCGCCGAGGTCTTCGAGGCCCGCGAAGCCCTGGCCATCGGCCTGCTGCACGAGGTCGTTTCGCCCGACCAGCTTGATGAACGCCTGGACCGCACCCTGCACTTCTGGCTCAAGGGCGGCCCGGTCGCGCAGCGCGAAGCCAAGCAGCTGGCGCTGCGCATGGCCGGCATGACCCCCGAATCGGCCGCGGAAACCGACATCCACAACGCCGCCCTCATCGCCCGCCTCCGCGTCTCCCCCGAAGGCCAGGAAGGCCTGACCGCCTTCCTCGAAAAGCGCCGGCCTTCGTGGTCTTAGTTTTTAGCCACGGATGAACACGGATGGACACGGATGAGAGCGGATTACTGGAAGAGTCCGTGACCGAGACCGTCATCGGAGCCTTTTTCACTGTCTACAAGGAACTGGGCTACGGATTCCTGGAAAGCGTGTACGAGAATGCCCTGGCACACTTGCTACGAATCCAGGGTCTAAACGTCATTCAACAGCCGGCGCTGGACGTGTACTTCCGGGGCTGTCGGGTAGGCGAATACCGCGCCGACCTACTGATCCCAGGAAAACTGATTATCGAGGTAAAGGCGGCTTCCGTTCTCGCCTCCTCCCACGAAGCCCAACTCATCAACTACCTGAGGGCAACTGGAGTACGGGTCGGTCTATTGCTCAATTTCGGCCCAAAACCCCAGTTCAAACGCCGAATCCATTAAATTCGCTCTTATCCGCTCTTATCCGCTCTTATCCGCTTTTATCCGCCTTTATCCGTGTCCATCCGTGTTCATCCGTGTTCATCCGTGGCCAAAAACAGAATGTTTGAAAAAGTACTGATTGCCAACCGCGGCGAGATCGCCTGCCGGGTCATCCGCACCTGCCGCCGGCTGGGCATCCGCACGGTGGCCGTGTATTCGGAAGCCGACGCCGGGGCGCAGCATGCGCGGCTGGCCGACGAAGCCTGGCCGATCGGCGGGCCGCGGCCGCAGGACAGCTACCTGCGCGGCGACGCCATCCTCGAGGTCGCGAAAAAGAGCGGTGCCCAGGCGATCCATCCCGGCTACGGCTTCCTAAGCGAAAACGCCGACTTCGCCGAAGCGGTCGAAGCCGCCGGCCTGGTCTTCATCGGCCCGCGCGCCGCGTCCATGCGCAAGATGGGCAGCAAGGCCGGCGCCAAGCAGCTGATGCAAGCCCGCGGCGTGCCCGTCGTGCCCGGTTACACCGGCGAGGACCAGGACCCCGGCCGCCTGCAGATCGAAGCCGACGGCATCGGCTACCCGCTGATGATCAAGGCCGCGCACGGCGGCGGCGGCAAGGGCATGCGCATCGTGCGCGCCAGCGAGGATTTCGCCGCGTCCCTGGAAAGCTGCCAGCGCGAAGCCACCAGCGCCTTCGGCCGCGACCGCGTGCTGCTCGAGCGTTTCGTCGAAACCCCGCGCCACATCGAAATCCAGGTCTTCGGCGACAGCCACGGCCAGGTCATCCACCTGGGCGAACGCGAGTGTTCGGCCCAGCGTCGCTACCAGAAGGTCGTGGAGGAATCGCCCTCGCCCTTCGTCACGCCCGACCTGCGCCAGCGCATGGGCCAGGCCGCGGTAGAAGCCGCGCGCGCCATCGACTACGTCAACGCCGGCACCGTCGAATTCATCGTCGGCCCCCGGGGTGATTTCTACTTCATGGAAATCAATACCCGCCTGCAGGTCGAACACCCGGTGACCGAACTGGTGACCGGCCTGGACCTGGTGGAATGGCAGCTGCGCGTGGCCGCCGGCGAGCCCCTGCCGCTCGCCCAGGACGCCATCGAACGCCAGGGCCACGCCATCGAAGTTCGCCTGTACGCCGAAGACCCGTCGCAGGGTTTCCTGCCCGGCTCCGGCAAGCTCGAGGTGCTGCGCCTGCCGGCCGCCAGCGAACACGTGCGCCTGGACACCGGCGTGGTCGAAGGCGACACGGTCACCATCCACTACGACCCGATGATCGCCAAACTCATCGTGCACGACGCCGACCGCCCGCGTGCCCTCGCCCGCCTGCGCGAAGCCCTGGCCGACTGCGAAGTGGTCGGCCCCAAGTCCAACATCGCCTTCCTGGAAAAACTGGTGCGCCACCCGGAAGTGGTGAACGGCACCATCCACACCGCCTACCTCGACCGCCACCTCGAAGACGTGCTGCCCAAGGAAGACCCGCTGCCGCCGGCCCTGCTGGCCCTGGCCGCCACCGCCTGCCTGCTGCACGACGAAGACGCCACCCACGCCCGCACCGCCGCCAGCCCCGACCCGCATTCACCCTGGGGCATCGCCGACGGCTGGCGCCTGGGCCACGGCGGCGAACGCCTGCTGAGTTTCCTCTACCGCGGCGAACGCCTGGAACTGCGCGCCCACGGCAGCGCCGGCGACTACACCCTGGAAAGCGGCGGCGACACGCTGCGCGTGGGAGGCGCGGCGTTCGTCGCCGGCCGCCTGGTCGCGCGCGTGGGCGACCAGCAGCAGCGCGTACGCGCCCGCGCCGACGACCAGCGCGTGCTGGTGCACGACGGCGACCAGCGTTTCACGCTCGAGCGCGTGCCCGCCTTCCTTTTCGACGAAGCCGACGCCGCCGCCGGCGCCGACCGCCTTACCGCCCCGATGCCCGGCCGCGTGGTCGTGGTGAAGGCCCAGCCCGGCCAGGCCGTCGAAGAAGGCCAGGAACTGCTGGTGATGGAAGCCATGAAGATGGAGCTGAGCCTGCGTGCCCCGCGCGCCGGCACGGTCGCCAAGGTGCAGGCCGCGGAAGGCGAGTTCGTCGAGGCCGACGCCGTGCTGCTGACGCTGGAGGAGCCATGAAGAACCTGATCGCCGCACTCCTGGTGCTGCTGCTGGCCGGCTGCACCGCCACGTTCTTCGAAACCCCGCCCCTGGCGTCGCAGGGCTGCGATCCCGAGGCCGTGGGGTCCTGGCTTTCGGTCCCGGAAGAGTCCGACGCCGAAGGCGAACACAGCCGGCTTCGCATCGACACCGATTGCCGCCTGCTGGTCGACGAAGTCCGTGGCACGGACGTCAGCACCAGCGCCCCCGTGCAGCTGCACCTTGGCCAGCACGCGGGCGAGCATTACGCCTGGTTCGACGCCAACTGGATGCTTGAAGTCGCCAGCGCCGACGCGCGCGTCGAACCCACCGATGTCGTCGTCGTGCGCTATCGCCTGCGGGGCGAACGCCTGGACATCTGGCCGGTCAACGACGAGGCGGTCGACCGGCTGCACGACCAGGGCAGGCTGGTGCGCCGCTTCGAACAGCCTGAGGAATACGAAAAGCTCCGCTGGATCACCGGGCCGGCCAACCCGGCCGTGCTGGAGCTCGACGGCCTCTTCGGCAGCGAACCCAAGCGGTTCAGCCGCGAGGAGCGCCAACCGTGACCGGCCTGCCCGCCGACGTGCGCATCGTCGAAGTCGGCCCGCGCGACGGCCTGCAGAACGAAAAGGCCCTGGTCCCCACCGCCGACAAGATCGAACTCATCGATCGCCTGTCGGCCACCGGCCTGCGCTGCATCGAGGCCACCAGCTTCGTCAGCCCCAAGTGGGTGCCGCAGATGGCCGACGCCGCCGAGGTCTTCAGCGGCATCGCCAAGGCGCCCGGCGTGGCCTACCCCGTGCTGGTGCCCAACCTGCAGGGCTACGAACGTGCGCTGGCGGTCGGTGCCACCGAAGTCGCCGTGTTCAGCGCCGCGTCGGAAGCCTTCAACCGCAAGAACATCAATGCCTCGATCGACGAAAGCATCGAACGGTTCCTGCCCGTGCTCGAGCGCGCCGGCGCCGACGGCGTGAAGGTGCGCGGCTACGTCTCGACCGTGCTGGGCTGCCCCTACCAGGGCGACGTGCCGCTGGCCGACGTGGTGCGCGTGGCGCGGCGCCTGCACGAGGCCGGCTGCTACGAAGTCTCGCTGGGCGACACCATCGGCATCGGCACGCCCGGCAAGGCCCGGGCCATGCTGCGCGCGGTCGCCGCCGACGTTCCGATGGCGGCGCTGGCCGTGCATTTCCACGACACCCGCGGCCAGGCCCTGGCCAATATCCTGGCCTGCCTGGAGGACGGCGTGGCGGTGGTGGATTCGTCCGTCTCGGGAACCGGTGGCTGCCCCTACGCACCCGGCGCCAGCGGCAACGTGGCGACCGAAGACGTGGTCTACATGCTCGACGGCCTGGGTGTGAAGACCGGCGTGGACCTGGCGAAGCTGGTCGAAACCGGCCGCTGGCTGGCCGGCAAGCTGGGCCGCCGCTCCGGCAGCAAGGTCACCCTCGCCTCCGCCTGACCCCGCGCCGCGGGGGTGTGCATTGCGCCCGGCGGTGTATTCTCGGCCTTCACTGCTTGGGGCGGCGAGTCGCGACGGCATGGATGAGGGCAGGCACGACGACGAAACGATGCTGGCCCAGCTCGAGGCCCTGCTGGCCGACGGCCAGGGTTGCGACGACCCGGTCCTGCTTTCCGAGCTGCTGGCGATGCTGCACGAACTGCGGCGCGAAGCCGACAGCGCCAGCATGCGCTACCAGAAGCTGTTCAACGCGGTGCCCGATCCGGTCAGCCTGATCGACGCCGACGGCCGCATCGTCGACCTCAACACCGCCGGCGAGATGGCCTACGGCCTGCCGCGCGACCAGATCGTCGGCAAGCTCATCCACGTCATCAACCCCGACCTGCCGCCCGACCACATGGCGCCGGTGCTGGAAACCCTGGCGCGCAAGCGCACCCACGTGGTCGAGGTCTACAACAAGCGCGCCGACGGCAGCCGCTTCCCGGTGGAAGTGCACTCGGCGCGTTTCGTGGACGGCCCGAACCAGTTCGTCATCGCCGTGGCGCGCGACCTCACCGGCCGGCGCGAGGCCGAGGAAAACCTCAACACCCTGCTGTCGGTGATGGACAAGGGCGTGCTGGTGCAGGACCAGGACGGCAACGTCCTCTCCGCCAACGCCGCCGCGATGCGCATCCTGGGCCTGCCCGAGGACGAAGGCATCGGCACCAGCCTGCGCTGGCAGGAATGGCTGGTGGTGGACCACCGCGGCTGGCCGCTGCGTTTCGGCGACCTGCCCTCGCTGCGCGCCGCGCGCACCGGGCGCATCATCGAATCCACGCTGATGGGCGTCTACCACACCGGTCGCAAGCAGCTGACCTGGCTGTCGGCGACGTCGGTGCCGCAGTTCCGCGCCGGCGAGAGTTCACCTTCGCGGGTGATTTCGCTGTTCTCCGACGTCACCGACCTCAAGCGCGACAGCGCCCTGTTCCTGCGCACCCAGGCCCTGGCCCGCATCGGCGGCTGGGAGTGGGACGGCGGCCGCGAGCGCCTGTACCTGACCGACGAAGCCCTGCGCATCATCGGCCGCCGCGAGGACCCGCCGCGCACGCTCGAAGACGCGCTGGCGCAGGTGGACGGCGCCGACCGCGACCGCGTCGAGGAAGCCCTGCAGAGCGTGCTGCGCGACGGCGGTGCCTTCGACATGGAAATCCAGCTGCGCCGGCCCGACGGCCGGTCGAACTGGGCGCGCCTGATTGGCCAGTCCGAAGGCCGGGCGCCGATGACGGCGCGCATCACCGGCATCCTGCAGGACATCACCCAGCGCCGACAGATCGAAGAAGCCCTGCGCAGCCAGGCCCGCACCGACGCCCTGACCGGCCTGTTCAACCGCGACGGCGCGCTGACCGAACTCGAGCGCCGCGTCATGGAAGGCGAAGGTGGCCTGACCATCGTCTACATCGACCTGGACCGCTTCAAGCTGGTCAACGACCTGCTGGGCCACGCCGCCGGCGACCAGTTGCTGGTGAACGCCGCGCGCCGGCTGGAAAGCTGCACCGGCGAACACGACATCCTGGCGCGTTTCGGCGGCGACGAATTCCTGGTGCTGGCCGATACGCGCGAAGACCCCGGCGCCGCCGAGGCCCTGGCCACGCGCATCACCCGGGCCTTCGGCGACAGCTTCCGCTACGCCGGCGAGGAGTTCACCATCACCACCAGCGTCGGCCTGGCGCGCTACCCCGAACACGGGGCCACCGTGCAGCAGCTGGTGAACAACGCCGACGCGGCCATGTACGACGCCAAGCGCCGCGGCCGCAACACCTGGCAAACCTTCACCCCGGAGCTGGCGCGCCAGCAGCACGACCGCGTGCAGGTCGAGGCGCAGCTGCGGCGGGCGCTAGAAAACGAAGAATTCCGGCTGGTGTTCCAGCCCCTGGTGAACCTGGCCGACGGCCGCGTGCGTTCGGCCGAGGCGCTCATCCGCTGGCGCAACCCGGCCCTGGGCGAACTAAGCCCCGACCTGTTCATCACCCACGCCGAAACCACCGGCGACATCGTGCGCATCGGCGCCTGGGTCATCCAGTCGGCCTGCCGGCAGATGGCCGCCTGGCGCAAGGCCGGGCTGGCCCCGGCGCGCATGGCGGTGAACGTGTCCTACCGGCAGTTCCTCACCGAAGACCTGGTGCCGCTGGTGGCGCAGTGCCTGAAGGACAACGACCTGCCCGGCGACCTGCTGGAACTGGAGTTCACCGAACGTGTGCTCATCGAGGACGCGCCCGACACCCACCGCACCTTCGAAGGCTTGCGCCAGCTGGGGGTGGTGCTGACGATCGACGACTTCGGCGAAGGCTACAGCGCGCTCAACTACCTGCGCCGGCTGCCGATCCACGGCCTGAAGCTGGCCCAGGCCTTCCTGCATGGCGTACCGGGCAATGAGTCCGACGCCGCCATCTGCCAGGCCGTGGCCGGCATCGCCCAGGCCCTGGGCCTGGACCTGGTCGCCGAGGGCGTGGAAAGCAGCGCCCAGCGCGACTTCCTGCTGGGGCTGGGCGTGCGCACCGGCCAGGGCTTCCTGTTCAGCCCGCCCATGGACCCCGACGCCTTCATCGCCTACCTGCGCCGGACATCCCCGTAGTAGCGCCGCAACCGGTTAAAATCCCGGTTTTCGCATCCCCAGGGACACCGATGAATATCCAAGACACCCGCGCCGTCATCACCGGCGGCGTTTCCGGCCTGGGCCTGGCCGTGGCCAAACACCTGGTCGGCGCCGGCGGCAAGGTCGCGCTGCTGGACATCAACGACGAAAAGGGCGCGGCCGCCGTTGCCGAGCTGGGCGAGGCCAATGCCCGCTACTGGCGCACCGACGTCACCGACGAAGCCCAGGTCGCCGCCAACCTGGCCGCCGCGAAGGACTTCATGGGCGGGCTCAATGCCGCCGTGAACTGCGCCGGCATCCTGGGCGCCGGCCGCGTGCTGGGCAAGGAAGCGCCGATGCCCCTGAAGAACTTCGCCACGACCGTCATGGTGAACCTGGTCGGCAGCTTCAACGTGGCCAAGGCCGCGGCCAACCTGATGCAGCACAACGAAGCCGACGAAGGCGAGCGCGGCGTGATCGTCAACACCGCCTCGGTCGCCGCCTACGAAGGCCAGATCGGCCAGGCCGCGTATTCGGCGTCCAAGGGCGGCGTGGTCGGCATGACCCTGCCGATGGCGCGCGAACTGGCGCGTTTCGGCATCCGCGTGAACACCGTGGCACCGGGCATCTTCTGGACCCCGATGGTCGACGGCATGCCCGAAGCCGTGCAGCAGTCGCTGTCGGCGTCCATCCCCTTCCCGTCCCGCCTGGGCCGCCCGGAAGAGTTCGCCGACCTCGTGGCCTACATCGTCGGCAACCGCTACCTCAACGGCGAAACCATCCGCCTCGACGGCGCCGTGCGCCTGGCCCCCAAGTAACCCCCGAGCCCAATCCATGAAAGCTTCCGACATCAAGAAAGGCAACGTCGTCGAACACAACGGCACCGTCTACCAGATCCGCGACATCGAACGCAGCTCGCCGCAGGGTCGCGGTGGCAACGTCAAGTTCCGCTTCACCATGTACAGCGTGCCGGGCGGGGTGAAGTACGACCTCAGCGTCGGCGGCGACGATGAACTGCGCGAAGTCGAGCTCAGCCGCCGCGCCAGCACCTTCAGCTACAAGGACGGCGACGCCTTCGTGTTCCTCGACGCCGAGGACTACACGCCCTACCAGCTCGATGCCGACGTCATCGGCGACGACGCCGGTTACATCACCGACGGCCTGGAAGGCTGCTACGTGCAGCTGATCGAAGACGCCCCGGTGGCCGTGCAGCTGCCGCCGAGCGTGGTGCTGGAAGTCGTGGACACCCCGCCGGAACTCAAGGGCGGCACCGCCACCAAGCGCCCGAAGCCGGCCAAGCTCAACACCGGCATCGAGATCATGGTGCCGGAGTACATTTCCAACGGCGAGAAGATCCTGGTCAGTACGACGACGGGTGAGTTTGGCGGTCGCGCCTGATCCACTTCGCGGCCATCCGGCGCAGCGATTCGTCCGCCGCCGGATCGGCCGCGATTTCGCTGATCGGCTTCCACGCCAGGTCCAGCGATTCCTCGCCCACGGCGAATTCCTCGCTGCCCGTGGCCCGTACGACGAAGCGCACGTCGTAGTGCCAGTGTTCCGGCTCCTCGCCGCGGGCCGGGATGGCGTGCCGGTCCAGGTCGAGGATCACCGGTTCCACCACCAGGTCGGGCAGCCCTGACTCTTCCTGGGCTTCCTTCAGCGCCACCGCCGCCAGGTTGGCGTCCCCGTCGGCGTGCCCGCCCAGTTGCAGCCAGCGGCCCAGCTTGCGGTGGTGGGTCAGCAGCACCCGTTGCCCGGCCGCGTCCACCAGCCAGGCCGAGCCGGTGAAATGCCCGGCCAGGCGGCGCCGTTCGTAAACCGGGCCCGGGTCGGCCAGCAGGGCCTGGAACAGGTCCACCACGGCGGCTTCCCCGGGGTGGCGCCGGCGGTAGCCGGCCAGGGCGGCGGCGAGGTCGAATTCAGGGGGCATGGGCCACGGATGTACCAGAAAGAGGCCGCCAGTCTACCCACGACGCCCCGCCCGCTCGGGTAAACTCGGCCGATACCTCTGGGGAGAGAGTGTTCATGTCCGAGACCTCGCCGGCCCGCCCGGGCCGCGAACCGAGCCTGCTGCAGGCCCTGTTGCCGCTGCTGGTGCTGTTCCTGCTGCTGCCGCTGGCGGTTTACCTGTACGCCGATAATTCGTCCTACGGCGCCAACCAGATTTCGCTGCTGCTGGCGGCCGGCGTCGCCGCCATCGTCGGCCTGCGCAACGGCATGCGCTGGGACGACATCCAGGAAGCGATCATCAACGGCATCGCCATTTCCGGCACCGCCATCCTGATCCTGCTGGCGGTCGGTGCGCTCATCGGCACCTGGATCCTCTCGGGCGCCGTGCCCACGATGATCCATTACGGCCTGGCGATCCTGCACCCGTCCTTCTTCTACCCGGCCGTGTGCCTGGTCTGCGCCATCGTCGCGATCACCATCGGCAGTTCCTGGACCGTGGCCGGCACCCTGGGCGTGGCGCTCATCGGCGTGGCCCAGGGCCTGGGCCTGGACGTGGCGATCACTGCCGGCGCGATCATTTCCGGCGCCTACTTCGGCGACAAACTTTCGCCGCTGTCCGACACCACCAACCTCGCCCCGGCCGCCGCCGGCGGCGAACTGTTCGCCCACGTGCGGCACATGACCTGGACCACCCTGCCCAGCCTGGCCATCGCCCTGGTCGGCTTCGCCTTCCTCAGCCTCGGCGGCAAGGCCGGCGACGCCGCGGTGGGCTTCGGCGACCTGTCGAACGAACTGCAGAAGCAATTCGCCCTGGGCCCGCACCTGTTGATCCCGCTGGTGGTGGTGTTCGCGCTGGCCATCCGGCGCTTCCCGGCCTTCCCGACCATCTTCATCGGCGCCTTGCTCGGTGCCGTGTTCGCCGTCATCTTCCAGCCCGAACTGGTCGTGGCCCTGGCCGGCAACGAAGCCCTTTCCCGCCCCATGGCCCTGCTGTCGGGGGCCTGGACGGCACTTTTCGACGGCTACAAGGGCGAAAGCGGCAACGCCGCCGTCGACGACCTGCTCAACCGCGGCGGCATGTCGAGCATGCTCAACACCGTCTGGCTGATCGTCTGCGCGATGACCTTCGGCGCGGTGATGGACAAGGTCGGCCTGCTCGAGCGGCTGATCCGCAGCGTGCTGAAGATGGCGCGCTCCACCGGTTCGCTGATCGTCGCGACCCTGGTAACCGCCTTCGGCACCAACATCCTGGCCGCCGACCAGTACCTGGCCATCGTGCTGCCGGGCCGCATCTACAAAAGTGAATACGAAAAGCGCGGCCTGGCGCCCGAGAACCTCTCGCGTGCGCTCGAGGACGCCGGCACCATCACCTCGCCGCTTATTCCCTGGAACACCTGCGGCGCCTACATGGCCGCCACCCTCGGCGTGGCCACGCTCGACTACCTGCCCTACGCCCTGTTCAACCTGGTGAACCCGATCCTGGCCGGCATCTTTGCCTACATCGGCTTCAAGATCCTCAAGACCAGCCCTAGGGTCGTGGTCGAACACCGCCGTCCCGGCTGATCCCCCCATCCAAACCGGAATACGAACCTGATGGACACCAAATCAATCCACGGCATGTGGTCCTCGCGCCTGGCCTTCATCCTGGCCGCCAGCGGTTCGGCGGTGGGCCTGGGCAACATCTGGCGCTTCCCCTACCTGGCCTCGGACAACGGCGGCGGCGCCTTCGTGCTGATCTACCTGGGCTGCATCCTGCTGGTCGGGCTGCCGATCATGGCGGCGGAAATCCTGATGGGCCGCGAAGGCCGCATGAGCCCGGTGAACACGCTGCGCAAGCTCACCCGCGAAGGTGGCCACAGCGGCGGCTGGACCGTCATCGGCTGGATCGGCATGCTCGCCGCGGTCGCGATCCTCAGCTTCTACAGCGTGGTCGGCGGCTGGACCCTGCACTACGTCTGGCTGTACGTGGCGCAGATGTTCGGCGGCGCGCCCATCACCGACCCGGGCGCCACCTTCGGCGCCTTGCTCGCCAGCCCGTCCACCCTGGTCTTCTGGCACAGCATGTTCATGCTGGTGACGCTGGGCGTGGTGGCGATGGGCGTTGAAAAAGGCCTCGAGCGTGCGGTGAAGTTCCTGATGCCGCTGCTGTTCCTGATCCTGCTGGGCCTGCTGGCCTACGGCATCAGCACCGGCAAGATCGGCCAGGCCTTCGAGTTCCTGTTCAAGCCCGACTTCAGCGAAGTCACCGGCGACACCCTGCTGGCGGCGCTGGGCCAGGCCTTCTTTTCGCTGAGCCTGGGCATGTGCGGCATCATGACCTACGGCGCCTACCTGCCCCGCGACATCTCCATCCCGCGCGTGGCGGTGACCGTGGCCGGCATGGACACCACCATCGCGCTGCTGGCCGGCCTGGCGATCTTCCCGGTGCTGTTCGCCTTCGGCCTGGATCCGGCGGGCGGTGGCCCGGGCCTGATCTTCACCTCGCTGCCGCTGGCCTTCAACGACATGTCCTTCGGCATCCCGTACGCGGTCGCCTTCTTCGGCCTGCTGTTCGTGGCGGCCTGGACCTCGTCGATTTCGCTGCTCGAGCCGCCCACGGCCTTCCTGGTCGAGAAGGGCAACATGTCGCGCAAGACCTCGGCGATCATCGCGGCGCTGGTGATCTGGGCCATCGGGCTGGTGACGGCGCTGGGCTTCAACGTCTGGCAGAACGTGCGGGTGTTCGGCCGCGACCTGCAGGGCGCCATCGAGTTCGTGGCTTCCGACATCATGCTGCCGGTGGGCGGCCTGCTGATCGCGATCTTCGCGGGCTACGTGCTCAGCCGCAGGATCACCCGCGAGCAGCTTTCCCACCTGGGCGACTTCGGCTTCCAGGCCTGGCGCTTCCTGATCTGCATCATCGCCCCGGTGCTGGTGCTGATCGTGCTGGCGGCCAAGATCCTCGGCTGACCCGACACCCCAGCAGGAGCGCCTTCAAGCGCGAAGAACGGCCTGCGAAAGCGGGCCGTTTCTTCTGGTTCGGGCAGCAGGGATCATCAAGCTGGAACGCACCACGTCACCAGGTCCTGCGCATCCGGCCTGGGCGATGGCTCAGCCGTCGCCACCCGAGCGCCACCAGGGACCGATATGACGTATCCAGGCGCGCCATCCAAACAGGGAAAGTCCGACGGCGAGCAAAAGATAGAACGCGGCCAGGACTGGAGTAAGCCCTGTCGGATGACTGAGCGTGATCGACCGATGGCCAACTTCCACGTCAAACCCCGGAATGATGTAGAAGACCAGAAGCGCCGCTGCCAGGGCAAGCGAAAAGCGCAGCACGAACGTGGCCAATGGGTGGAAGGCCAAGGAACGCTTCTGCAAGTCAGTCATGACGCCCGACACCCCGGGCCAGGCGGAGCCAAGGGCGCCGGCCGGAAGAAATGGCTAGGCCGCATACGCCGGCCACCCGAGGTACCAGAACAGCGACCCCCGCGGCGGGATGAAACCCGTGGATTCGCCTTCCTCCTGGAGCGCCTGAGGATCACACCCCTTGGCGACTGCCCAACTTCGCCACCGGCGAAAAAGCACGATCCAAATGAGGTACCAGACAGGAATGGCGAACACGTAAATCGACCACTTCGGCAAGTCCTGGATCAGATAGGCCGGTATGAAGAGCAAAACGACCATCAACACAAGAAAATGGGAAATCGCCTCCACGCACTTTTCGCCCCGACCAATGGCAACTTCGGCAGTCATTGGCTCGGGATCCCCCGCCTCATCGAACATCCCCATTCTTCGCCCCAATGACCTCAGGAACGGACCCCGGGGTCCGGTGGCCTATCGCAACGCCCTGCCAGACTGAGTGGCCCGCGCCCCGATGATTCTGCCGGATTCTAGGCACTGCCTGGCCGGGCAACAAGAACGACATCAACCCGGCAAGGGCCGCGAATTCCCCGCCGCCCCGGCCAACAAAAACGGCCCGCTTTCGCGGGCCGTTTTTTCGCGCCCGGAGGCGCTCCCACAGGAGCCGGTCAGGCGACCTTGTGGATTTCGCCGGACTTGAGGCGGGACCAGTACGAGTCCAGGGCCCTCTTCACCACCGGCATCAGCAGGTAGACGCCGATCAGGTTCGGGATGGCCATGATGAACAGCAGCGCGTCGGCGATGTCCACGATGCTGCCCAGCGGCATCGTGCAGCCCACCACCGCCATCACCAGGTAGAAGAACTTGAAGCCGTACAGCGCCACCTTCGATTCATTGAACAGGAAGCTGCAGGCCTTCGCCCCGTAATAGGCCCAGGTAATCGTGGTCGAGAATGCGAACAGCAGCACGATCACCGCCAGTGCATAGGGCGTCCAGTCACCGATCGTCGCGAACGCGTTCGAGGTCAGCTGCACGCCGTCGGCGCCGCCGACGATGTGCTGGTTGGTGATGATGATCACCAGCGCCGTCATCGTGCAGATGACCACCGTGTCGATGAACGGTTCCCAGAGCGCGACGAAACCCTCCGTCAGCGGCTCCTTGGTCTTCACCGCCGAGTGGGCGATCGCCGCCGAACCCAGGCCGGCTTCGTTCGAGAACGCCGCGCGGCGGAAGCCCTGGATCAGCGCGCCGATCACGCCGCCGGTGACGCCTTCGGCGGTGAACGCGCCGTCGATGATCGCCCCGAAGGCTGCCGGCACCTGGCCAATGTTCGTGAAGATCACGAACAGCGCGCCGATGATGTACAGCGCCGCCATGCCCGGCACCAGGCGTGCCGTCACCGAACCGATGCGGGTGATGCCGCCGATGACCACCACGCCGCCCAGCACCGCGTACAGCAGGCCGAACCACAGGCTGCCGTTGCTCATGCCGCCGGTGACGTTTTCGATCTGCGCATAGGCCTGGTTGGCCTGGAACATCGCGCCGGCGCCGATCGCGCCCATCATGGCGCACAGGGCGAAGATGATCGCCAGCGCGCTGCCGAAATGGCGCAGGCCCGGGTAGTTTTCGGTGATGCCGCGGCTGAGGTAGTACATCGGGCCGCCCGAGATCGTGCCGTCGGGCTTTTCAAGCCGGTACATCACGCCCAGCGTGCACTCGACGAACTTCGTGCTCATGCCCAGCAAGCCGGCCAGGATCATCCAGAACGTGGCGCCCGGGCCGCCGATGGTGATGGCCACGGCCACGCCGGCGATGTTGCCCAGGCCCACCGTGCCGGACACGGCCGAGGTGAGCGCGCGGAAATGGCTGACTTCGCCGGCGTCTTTGGACTTCGGGTCGCTGTACTTGCCGCGGATCAGGTCGAAACCGTGCTTGAAGCCGCGCACGTTGATGAAGCCGAAATACAGCGTGAAGATGAAACCGGCCAGGATCAGCCAGCCCACGATCAGCGGGAATTGAACGCCGCCAACCGGCACCGAATAGAAGATGCCGCCCGAAACCGCATCGGCGACCGGCCGCACGGCCGCGTCGATGCGCTCGGCGACGGTCGGTTCGGCGACCGTTCCCTCGACGGCCTCCTGCGCGACGGCCACGGTTCCCACGGCCAGCCACATCAGGGCGACCATCAAAAGACGTTTCAGCATTGTTGCAGCTCCTCCCTAGCCAGCGCGCAGCCTAACCCGAGCGGCTGCCCGCTGCCCACAGGGCGGCGTGAAGGCCGGGGCGGGATCAGCCCGCCGGCGGGGCCGGCGCCTCGTCGCCCTCGCCCTCGTCGGGCGCCGAGGCGTCCTGCAGGGCGGCCGGCAGCTTCTTGGACGGGGCCACGCCCAGCTGGCGCAGCATTTCGGCCTGGCGGACCAGGTTGCCCCGGCCCTGGGACAGCTTGCCCAGGGCATCCTGCTGGGCCTTCTGGGCACGATCGAGGTGTTCGCCGACGCGGCCCAGGTCTTCGGTGAAACCGACGAACTTGTCGTACAGGGCCGCGCCGCGATCGGCGATGGCCTTGGCGTTGCGGGTCTGGGCCTCGGTGCGCCAGATCTGCGCCACCAGCCGCAGCGAGGCCAGCAGGTTGCTGGGCCCGACCAGGATGATCTTCTTGCCGAAGGCGAAGTCGTAGAGGCCCGGATCCCGGCGCAGGGCCTCAAGGAAAGCCGCCTCGACCGGCACGAACATCAGCACCAGGTCGGGGCTGGTCAGGCCCTTGAGGCGGCTGTAGTCCTTGTCGCCCAGTTCGCGCACGTGGTTCTTCAGGGCCGCCGTGTGCTGGCCCAGGAAACGTTCGCGATCGCCGTCGTCGATGTCGGCGGCGCAGGCGCGCTGGTAGTCGAGCAGGACCACCTTGGCGTCGATGACGATGTGGCGGTCTTCGGGCAGCAGCAGCAGGGCGTCGGGGCGGTAGCGGTCGCCGGCTTCGTCCTTGAAGCTTTCCTGGGTGAGGTACTGCTGGCCTTTTTCCAGGCCGGCGCTTTCGAGCAGGCGTTCGAGCTTGAGCTCGCCCCAATAGCCCTGGGTGCGGTTGTCGGTGGTCAGGGCCCGGGTGAGGCTGCCGGCCTCGTCGCTGAGCTGGCGGTTGAGTTCCAGCAGCTGCTTGAGCTCGGCCTGCAGGGTGACGCGCTCGCGGCCTTCCTTTTCGTAGGTGTCGGAAACCACCTTGCGGAAGTCCACCAGCTGTTCGCGCAGCGGGTTGAGCAACTGGCCCAGCTGGTTGGCGTTCTGTTCGCCGAAACGGCGCGACTTGTCTTCCAGGATTTCCGCCGCCAGGGCCTGGAACTCGGACTTGAGGCGTTCGCGGGCGCCTTCGAGGTCGGCGTAGCGCTGCCGGGCGGCGGCCTGCTCGGCCTGCAGCCGGGCCTCGAGCGCGGCGGCGCGGGTATCGGCGCCGGCGGCCCGGGACTCGCTGGCTTCGCGGGCGGCGCGGGTTTCGCGCAGTTCGGCTTCGAGCCGGGCCTGGGCCTCGCGGTGTTCGGCCTGCTGGACCTCGCGCTGGCGCCGGCCGCCGGCGGAAACCAGCAGGAAAGCGAGCACGGCGCCCACCAGCACGCCAATCAGGAGAAAAACAAGCTGCGTCGCGGACAAAAGAAAACCCCGGCATCGGTCGATGCCGGGGATTCTAGCCTCCGGGGCGTCTCACCGGCCGAGACGGCCGGCGACGCGGCCTCAGGCGGCCTTCTTGGCCCAGGCGCTGCACCAGGCTTCGGCCGGGACCGAGAAGCCCGGGAACAGGGTGCAGGCACCGTTGGAAGCCGTGAAGAACTGGCAGTTGGCGCAGTTGCTGTCGGGCTTGAAGCTCGGGTGCTTCACGGTCTTGTAGTCCAGCGCGTAGGCCAGTGCCTTGGCCTGCGGGTTGTCCAGCGGCAGCGGCTTGAGTTCCTGGGCGTAGGCCCGGCCGACCAGGGCCGGGGCCACGAAGGGCGCGGCGACGGCGAGCAGGGCGGCCTTGACCAGGAAGCCGCGGCGGGAAGTGTTCGGGGTGTTCATGGGATGCTCCTTGGCTACGGAGGGTTTCCGTTGGCTGGCGGCAGTTTACGCGCACCGGGTGAATGCTGCGTTGATGCAGGTCAAGCCCACCCACCCTGGCCCCATCGGCTAGACTTTGGCCCATGGACACCCTGCCCTACGACCCCGCCGAGCTGGCCAACCGGGCCGACGAGATCGTCGCCGCCACCCGCGAACTATCCGCCCTGGGCTGGACGCCGGCCACCAGCAGCAATTTTTCGATGCGCCTGGACGCGCGCCACGCCGCGATCACCGTGTCGGGCCGCGACAAGGGCCGGCTGATGGCCACCGACATCATGGTGGTGGACATGGCCGGCAAGGCCGTGGCCACCGAGCACCGTCCTTCGGCCGAAACCCTGCTGCACACCCAGCTTTATTCCCGCTACCCGGACGTTGGCTGCGTGCTGCACACCCATTCGCACGTGCAGACGGTGGCCTCGCGCCTGTATGCCGCCCAGGGCCACGTGCACCTGGAAGGCTACGAGCTGCTCAAGGCCCTGGCCGGCAACCAGACCCACGAAATGGCCGTCGACGTGCCGGTGCTCGCCAACACCCAGGACATGGACGAACTGGCCGGATGGGTCGACACCCTGCTCGACCGGCAGCCCATGTGGGGCTACCTGATCAACGGCCACGGGCTATACGCCTGGGGCAAGGACATGGCCGAAGCCCGCCGGCACCTGGAAGCCTTTGAATTCCTGCTGTCCTGCGAACTCGACCTCCGGAGACTGCAAGCATGAGCCGCCTTCGCATTTTCGACCACGACGACCCGTCCACCCCGCTTTCGAGCACCGAGGACCTGGCGCAGATCGCCGAACGCCTGAAGCCGATCGGCGTGCGCTTCGAGCAATGGCAGGCCAGCGCGCAGGTGCAGCCGGGCGCTTCGCCGGAGGACGTGATGGCCGCGTACCGCGCCGACATCGACAAGCTGGTCGCCGAGAACGGCTTCAACAGCGTCGACGTGGTGTCGATCTCGCCCGACAACCCGGCCAAGGACGCGGCCCGCGCCAAGTTCCTGGACGAGCACTACCACAAGGAAGACGAAGTGCGCTTCTTCGTCGCCGGCTCGGGCCTGTTCTCGCTGCACGTGGGCGACAAGGTCTACGAAATCCGCTGCGAGGCCGGCGACCTGGTCGGCGTGCCCGACGGCACCACGCACTGGTTCGACATGGGCCCGGAACCTAGCTTCATCGCCATCCGCTTCTTCACCGAAGCCGACGGCTGGGTCGGCCACTTCACCGGCACCGACATCGCGCGGCGCTTCCCGCGCTACGAACCCGGCCAGGCGGGGTGAAGGAAATCATGCGGACCGAAAAAGGAAGCTGCCACTGCAAGGCCGTGCGATTCGAAGTTGATCTCGAGAACGGCTTCGAGAACATCCGACGATGCAATTGCTCCATGTGCAGCCGGAAGGGCGCGATCATGGCAGGCGTGCCGCTGGAACGGCTGAGGGTGACCCACGGGGCCGACAAGCTTTCGCTCTACCAGTGGAACACCAAAACGGCCAAGCACTACTTTTGCAGCGTTTGCGGCATCTACACCCACCACCAGCGCCGCAGCGTGCCCACGGAGTACGGTTTCAACCTGGCCTGCATCGAAGGCGTTGACCTGTCGGCCATCGGGCCCATCGGCGCCAGCAATGGCGCCGCCCAGTCCCTGGTCGAGGCCGGGTCCTGACCGTCCACCCAACTCCGGCAGTCCCATGAAGAGCATCCTCACCGACATCGAAGGCACCACGTCCAGCATTTCGTTCGTAAAGGACGTGCTGTTTCCGTATGCGCGGCGGGCCCTGCCGGGCTTCGTCGCGACGCGTGGCAAGGACCCGGACGTGCGCCGCTGGCTGGACCAGGTGGCGGCGGAAACCGGCGGCGTCTGCCAGGACGAAATGATCGTCGAGACGCTGCAGGGCTGGATCGACCAGGATCGCAAGCACACGGCGCTCAAGGCGCTGCAGGGCATGATGTGGAAGGACGGTTACGGCCAGGCCGACTTCACCGCCCACATCTACCCCGATGCCGTCGAGGCGCTGCGGAAGTGGC
The DNA here is from genome assembly GCF_014643775.1 of Arenimonas soli. Lineage (GTDB taxonomy): Bacteria > Pseudomonadota > Gammaproteobacteria > Xanthomonadales > Xanthomonadaceae > Arenimonas > Arenimonas soli. The sequence goes on along the minus strand of NZ_BMKC01000001.1, from coordinate 982,880 downwards.
ATGCGGCCGGGCATTCGATCAGTGTTTATTCGTCCGGCTCGGTGCCGGCGCAGAAGCTGTTTTTCGGGCATTCCGACGCCGGCGACCTGACCGGGCTGGTCACCGATTGGTTCGACACCGAATACGGCGGCAAGCGCGAAGCCGACAGCTACCGGCGCATCGTGCAGGCCCTGGACGTGCCGGCGGCGCAGGTGCTGTTCCTGTCGGACGTGGTCGAAGAGCTCGACGCCGCCCGCCAGGCCGGCCTGGACACCGTGCTGGTGGACCGCCGCCAGGACTACCCGACGCCGCGAACCGGCGATGCCACCCACGGCCATGCCCGCGTCGAGGATTTCTCCGCCATCACGCCCTGAACCGGCGTCAGGGCGCCGCTGTTTCCAGGCGGTAGGACGTTGACGCCCTGATTTCCCCGCGCCAGCGGTCGAAGGCGCGCACCTCGATCAGGTATTGCCCCGGACCCAGGTCGGTCGGCAGCGTGCCGCGCCAAAGATGCGTGGTCTCCGCGGCTTCCGGCAGGCGGTCGTAGCCGCGCAGGTTTCCGGCGGCATCGTCGAGCAGGTTCTGCGTGCGCAGGGCCGGGTCGGGCTGGTCGCTCAGGCGCATCGGCTGCCAGTCGCCGCCGTTGACGCGATATTCGACGCGGCTGTCGGCTTCGCCCATGTAGACGTTCGCGTACACGCCCGTGCCCGGGTAGGCGCCGGCGCGCAGCACCCGCGGCGCGTGCAGGTGCATCGCGGCGTCACCGCCGCGGGCGACGTGCCAGCGCAGGTCATGGCTGCCGTCGGCCGCGAACCTCGCCGTGGCATAGCCGTTGGGCGTGCCGTCGGACATGCGCGAATCCGGGATGCCGTCGGCGTCCTTCACCCCGCTCCAGTAACCGCCGCAGGCGGCGCCGACGTTGTATTCGTGCAGCGGCGTCGCGCCGAACCAGCCGTCGGCGGGGCCGTGGCGGTGGTGGCGCTGGACGTGGCCGTGGGCGGTCAGCAGCAACACCCGGGTGAAGGGCCGGAGCAGTTCGAACAGCCGCTCCCGGTCGGCACGGCGGAACGTCTCGCGGCTCGGCTCGTCGAAGAACGGGATGTGCGCGGCAATCACCAGGCGGCGGTCGCGCGGCAGTTGATCAAGGTAGGCCGCGAGGAAGCTGAACTGGTCCTCGCGCAGGCCACCGACATAGGGCTTGGCGGCGCCGGGCTGGTAGATGACGTCGTCGAGCACGACGAAGCTGGCCTGGGCCTCTTCCCAGGCGAAGGTGTCGGGCCCGAAGTGGCGGCGGAAGGTATCGAGCGAACGCGCGTCGCCAGCGGCATCGAAGTCGAGGTCATGGTTGCCGGCCACGTGCAGCCAGGGCGTGCGCAGGGTCGCCGTATGGCGGTTCATGGCCGGGTACAGCGACAGGTCGTCGCTGACCACGTCGCCCAGGGTCAGGCCCAGGTCGGCCGCCGGGGCGCCACCGGCGGCCTCAACGATCGGCGCTACGATGTCGCGCGCGTAGTAGTCGACATCAACCGAGGTCTTGGGCTGCGGGTCGCCGAACACCAGCACCTTCAGGGATTCGTTGGCCGGCGCGGACTTCGGCAACAGCGCGAAGTCGTGGCAGCGCGGCGTCGACCTGGGCAGCCCGCCGTAGCGCAGCGCCCGCTGCCGGCTTCGCACCACGTGGCGCCAGAACACCGGCAGGCCGTCGGTGCCGGTCGGGAAATCGTGGCTGGCCGGCTTGATCACGAACACGGTGTGGTCGGGCGACAGCGGCAGCGACCAGCGCCCTTGCACATCGGTGCGAACGATGCGGCGGCCATCCGAGACCTGCACGCCGGCCAACGCCGGCTCGCCGCGATCACGCCTGCCATTGCCGTCGGTGTCTTCGAACACCACGCCGGCGTTGCAGGTACGCGCCCCCGCTTCCGGGGCCAGGCCCGCCAGCAGCAGCAGACAAACGAACAAGGACAGGCGCATGCACGGCTCCAGGAAGGACGCCGCGATTATCGCCAATCCGCGACCGCCCCGCCCTCAGCGCGCCGCGGCGGCGTGGCGGTCGCGCAGCACGGCGTCCACGTCCGACAGCCCCAGGCCGCGCGAACGCAGCAGCACCAGCAGGTGGAAGACCAGGTCGGCGGCCTCGCCCAGCAGCGCCGGGTCGTCCTGCGCCACCGCCGCCAGCGCGGTTTCCACGCCCTCCTCGCCCACCTTCTGGGCGATGCGACGGGTGCCGTCGGCGAACAGGCGGCTGCTGTAGCTGCCCGCGGGGCGCTCGCGCTCGCGGCGGGCCACCAGCGCGTCGAGCTGCGGCAGGAAGGCGGCGGGCGCGGCCGGGAAGCAGCTGGCACGGCCCAAGTGGCAGGTGGGCCCCGCGGGTCGCGCCTGCACCAGCAGGGTGTCGGCGTCGCAGTCGGCTTCCACGGACACCAGCGCCAGCACGTGGCCGGTGGACTCGCCCTTCATCCACAGACGCTGCTTGCTGCGGCTGTAGAAAGTGACGCGGCCAGTGGCCAGGGTGGCGTCCAGCGCCGCGCGGTCCATGTAGCCCAGCATCAGCACGCGGTGGTCGTTGGCGTCCTGCACGATGGCGGGCAGCAGGCCCTGCTGCTTGTCCCAGGCCAGGGCGTCGATCTGTTCAGGCGTCATCACGCACCTCGATGCCGCGCGAACGCAGCGTGGCTTTCAGTTCCCGGATCCGGACGGTGCCGGCATGGAAGACGCTGGCGGCCAGGGCCGCGTCGGCGTCGGCCTGTTCAAAGGCGGCGGCGAAATGCGCGGCTTCGCCGGCACCGCCGGAGGCCACCAGCGGCACCCGGCAATGGGCGCGCACCGCCTGCAGCTGTTCGATGTCGTAACCGCTGCGCACGCCGTCGGCGCCCATGCAGTTGAGCACGATTTCACCGGCGCCCAGGGCCTGCACCTCTTCCACCCAGTCCAGGGTGCGGCGCGGCAGCGCCCGGGTGCGCTCGGGGTCGCCGGTGTAGGCGCGCACCCGCCATTCGCCATCGGCGTCGCGCAGGCTGTCGATGCCGACCACCACGCACTGCACGCCGAACTCGGCCGCCAGCTCGGACACCAGTTCCGGGCGGTCCAGGGCCGGCGTGTTCACCGACACCTTGTCGGCCCCCGCATGCAGCACGGCACGCGCCTGTGCAACCGAACGGATGCCGCCGGCGACGCAGAACGGGATGTCCAGCAGCCGGGCCACGCGTTCGACCCAGGCAACGTCCACGCCGCGGCCCTGCGGGCTGGCGGTGATGTCGTAGAACACCAGTTCGTCGGCGCCTTCGTCGCGGTAGCGCAGCGCCAGGTCTTCGATGGCGCCCATGACCACGTGGTCGCGGAAGCGCACGCCCTTGACCACCTGGCCGTCGCGCACGTCCAGGCAGGGAATGATGCGGCGGCTCAGCATGGCGCGACCTGCGCCAGGGCCTCGCCCAGGTCCAGCTTGCCGTCGAGCAGCGCCTTGCCCAGCACGATGCCGCTGCAGCCCGCCTCGCGGGCGGCAGCAACGTCGGCCAGGTCGCGGGCGCCGCCCGAGGCCTGCACGGCCAGCCGTGGGAAGCGCTGGCACAGGTAGCGGTAGAGTTCGATGTTCGGGCCCGACAGCATGCCGTCGCGGCTGATGTCGGTGCACAGCAGGTGGCGCAGGCCGACTTCGTCATAGGCCGCGGCCAGCACGTCGAGTTCCTTGCTGCCGTCTTCGGTCCAGCCGTGCACCGGCAGGCGCCAGCGGCCTTCGGCGTCGCGGCGGGTGTCCAGCGCCAGGGTCAGGCGCGCGGCGCCGTAGCGCGCCACCCAGGACGCCACGCGGCCGGATTCGCGCACGGCCAGCGAGCCGACCACGACGCGGTCGGCGCCGGCTTCGAGCAAGGCATCCACGTCGGCTTCGCTGCGCACGCCGCCGCCGGTCTGCACCTTCAGCGGGGTTTCGGCCTTCAGCCGACGCAGCAGCGGCGCCAGCGTGTAGCCACCCGCGCGGGCGGCGTCCAGATCGACCAGGTGCAGCCAGCTCGCACCGGCCTGCGCATACTGTCGTGCCAGTTCGAAGGGATCGGCCGGATAGCGGGTTTCCTGGGCGTAGTCGCCCTGGCGCAGTCGCACGACGCGGCCGTCGCGCACATCGATGGCGGGATAGAGAAGGAAATCGGACATCACAGGCCCCGCTGAATGAAGTTGGCCAGCAGGCGTGCGCCGAAAGCGGCCGAACGTTCCGGGTGGAATTGGGCGCCGGCGACGCGGCCGCGCTGCACGACGGCGGAGAACGCCTCGCCGTGCTCGCTGCTGGCGACGGTGTTGGCGTCCACGGGCGCGGCGTAACCGTGCACGAAATAGACCTGGGCGCCGTCGGGGATGCCGTCGAGCAGCGGGCTGTCGCCGCACGGCGCCAGGCGGTTCCAGCCCATGTGCGGCACGCGCAGGCCGGCGGCCGGCCGCATGCGGCGGACACGGCCGGGCAGCAGGCCCAGGCAATCCACCTCGCCTTCTTCCGACGACTCGAACAGCAGCTGCATGCCCAGGCAGATGCCAAGCAGCGGCTTGTCCAGCGCCCGCAGGGTCGGCACCAGGTCCAGTTCGCGCAGGCGGGCCATGCCCGGCGCGGCGGCGCCGACGCCGGGCAGGATCACGCGGTCGGCGGCCGAGATGACCGCCGGATCACCGCTGACCACCGGCGCCACGCCCAGGCGTTCGAGGGCATAGCGCACGGAGCCGAGGTTGGCGCCGCCGGAATCGACCAGCACGACCTTCACAGCACCCCCTTGGTGCTGGGCAGGTCGCGGCCTTCGCGGCGCATGGCCTTGCGCAGCGCGCGCGCTACGGCCTTGAAGCAGGCCTCGACCTGGTGGTGGCTGTTTTCGCCCTGCACGCGCAGATGCAGGCTGATGCGCGCCTCGTCGGCCAGCGACCGAAAGAAGTGCGGCACCAGCTCGGTCGCCAGGCCGCCGACTTCGCTGCGGGCGAAGCTGCCTTCGAAGACGAAGTACGGCCGCCCGGAAAGATCCACCGCCGCCCCGGCCAGGGTTTCGTCCATGGGCAGGGTGATCGCGCCGCGGCCCACCGAGTCGCCGTAGCGGCCGACGCCGCGCTTGTCCTGCAGGGCTTCGCGCAGGGCCTGGCCCAGGGCCAGGGCGCAGTCCTCGACCGTGTGGTGTTCGTCGATGTGCAGGTCGCCCTGGCAGCGGATATCCAGGGCGAAACCGCCGTGCTTTCCAAGCTGTTCGAGCATGTGGTCGAAGAAGCCCAGGCCGGTGCTGACCTTCGGGTCGGCGGGCCGGTCCAGGTCCACCGCGACGCGGATGCGGGTTTCCTTGGTGGTGCGTTCCACCACGGCCGTCCGCGGACCGTTGGCCAGTTCGTGGGCGATGCCGGCCCAGGTGTCCGGGCCCGGTGCCAGGCGGAAGCCGCGGCAGCCCAGGTTGCGCGCCAGCTGCAGGTCGGTTTCCCGGTCGCCAACGACGGCCGAGTTGGCCAGGTCGATGGACCGGTCGCGCAGGTAGTCCATCAGCAGGCCCAGTTCGGGTTTGCGGGTGGACTTTTTTTCGTGCTCGAAGCTCTCGTCCACCAGCACGTCGCGGAACTCGATGCCCTGCGAGGCCAGTACCTGGATCACCAGCGCCTGCGGGCCTTCGAACTGCTCGCGCGGAAATGATGACGTGCCCAGGCCGTCCTGGTTGGTGACCATGACGAACTGCCAGCCGGCGTCGCGCAGCTGCAGCATGGCCGGGATCACGCCTTCGACGAAACGCACCTTTTCGAAGGCGTCCACCTGGAAATCGGACGGTTCTTCGATGATGGTGCCGTCGCGGTCGACGAACAGGATGCGCTGGCCGCTCATGCCGCCGCCCTCCCCGCCCGCAGTGCGGCAAGCACCGCGTCGTTTTCCTCGGCCTTGCCGATGCTGATGCGCAGCGCGTCGGCCAGCTGCGGCGAGGCGCGCATGTCGCGCACCACCACGCCGGCCGCCAGCAGGCGCGCGAAGGCCAGGCCGGCGTCTTCGAACCGGGCCAGCAGGTAGTTGCCCTGCGAGGCGTAAACACGGCGCACGCCCGGGCAGGTCGCCAGTTCGGCGCGCAGGCGTTCGCGTTCGGCGCGAACGGCCTGTACCTGCTGGCGGGTCAGGGCCAGTGCCTGGTCGGAAAGCCCGGCCAGCGCCAGCTGCACGCAGGGCGAAGGCAGCGGGTACGGCGCCTGGCAGTTGCGCAGCACCTGCACCAGGCTGGCGTCGGCGAGCAGGCAGCCGATGCGCGCCGCCGCCAGTGCGTGCGCCTTGGACAGCGTGCGCAGCACGGCCAGGTTGGGCTGGTCATCGATGTCGCGCGCCAGCGACGGCTGGTCGCTGTATTCGCCGTAGGCCTCGTCCACCACCACCAGCGCGCGCCCGGCCAGGCGCCGGGCCAGGTCGCGCAGGTCGGCGGCGGCGATGGCCTGCCCGGTCGGGTTGGCCGGCGAACACACGAACACCAGCTTGGCGCCGTGGGCGATGGCGGCGCTGGCCATCGCATCGAGGTCGGATTCAAAGCCGTTGGCGCCGTCGCGCAGGGGCACCTCGACCAGCGGCGCCCCCTGCAGGCGCGCGCTGACCGCGTACATGCCGAACACCGGCGGCGCGACAACCACCGCGTCCTTGCCCGGGCGGCACAGGGCGCGCACCAGCAGGTCGATGGCTTCGTCGCTGCCGCGGCCCACCAGCACCTGGTCGGGGCGCACGCCGTACAGCAAGCCCAGCCGGGCGCGCAGGGCTTCGGGCTGGGGGTCGGGATAGCGGTTCGCGCCCAGGCCGCCATCGGCCGGATTGCGCCAGGCGCTTTCGTTGGCGTTGAGCCAGATGCTGCCGCTGGTGCCGCTGCGGCGCGCCGAGGCATAACCGGCGAAGGAACGCAGGTCCTCGCGCACCAGCTCGAGCAGCGCGTTCATGCCACACCTTCCAGGCGGCGCAGCACCGACTGCGCGTGCGCTTCCAGGCCTTCGGCGCGCGCCATCACGACCGCGCAGGGGCCGATGGCGGCCAGGCCGGCCTGGCTGACTTCCTGGTAGCTGATGGCCTTCTGGAAACTGGCGACGCTGACGCCGCTCCAGGCGCGCGCGGCGCCATGGGTGGGCAGCACGTGGTTGGTGCCGGAACAATAGTCGCCCAGTCCCTCGGGCGCGTAATCGCCCAGGAACACCGAACCGGCGCTTTGCACCTTGTCGAGCCAGGCGCGGGGTTCGCGCAGGGCCAGGATCAGGTGTTCGGGCGCGTAGTCGTTCGACAGCGCGAAAGCTTCGTCGAGGTTGGCCACCTGGAACAGGCGGGCGTGCTGCAGCGCCTTGCCGGCGATGTCGCGGCGCGGAAGTTCGGCCAGCTGGCGGCGCACCTCGAGTTCGACGGCATCGAGCAGGGCCAGCGAATCGGTGGCCAGGATCACCTGCGAATCCGGGCCGTGTTCGGCCTGCGACAGCAGATCGGCGGCCACGTGCGCCGGCGGCGCGCCGGCGTCGGCGATCACCAGCACTTCGGACGGGCCGGCGGGCATGTCGATGGCCGGGCCACCGGCCATCATCGCGGCGTACTGCTTGGCCGCGGTGACGTAACGATTGCCCGGGCCGAACAGCTTGTCGCAGCGCGGCACGCTGTCGGTGCCCAGGGCCATGGCGGCGATCGCCTGGGCGCCGCCGAGCTTGTACACCTGGCCCATGCCGCACAGCTTCGCCGCCACCAGCACCGCCGGGTCGGCGCGGCCGTCGGCGCGCGGCGGCGTGCACAGCACCACCTGCGGGCAGCCCGCCAGCGCGGCCGGCACGCCCAGCATCAGCGCGGTGGAAGGCAGCGGCGCCGTGCCCGCGGGCACGTAGAGGCCCACGCGCGCGATCGGCCGCAGCAAACGACCACAGGCAACGCCCGGCGCGGTTTGGACTTCAAAACCCTGGCCCATGCCGGCGCTGTGCCAGGCCTTCAGGCGACCGATGGCTTCGATCATCGCCGCACGCAGCACCGGGTCGAGGCCGGCTTCGGCTTCGGCGAACTCGGCGTCGCTGACCGCGAAGTCGGCGACTTCGACGTTGTCGAAGCGCCGGGTCAGCGCGCGCAGCGCGCCGTCGCCGTCGGCCCACACCTGGTTGAAGATGCGGCGCACGGCGGCCTCCAGGCCGTCCTGTTCGCCGCCGCCGGGGCGGTCGAGCGCACGGGCGCGGTTGCCGGAGTCCATGGCCGTCCAGTCCAGTCTTTTCATTGCAGCATCTGCTCCACCGGAAGCACCAGCAGGCCCGTGGCCCCGGCGCGTTTCATGTCTTCCAGCCGCTGCCAGGTCATGGCGCTGCGGCACAGGGCCTGCAGGGCCACCTGGTCGCGCTGGCCTTCGATGGCCATCACGGTGGGCGGTTCGGCGTCGGGCAGCAGCTTGAGCAGGCCGGGCACGGCCTCGCGCGCGGCCTGGAACAGCACCAGTTTGCTGGCACGCACGCTCAAGACGGCGTCAAGACGACGCAGCAGCATCGCCGCCAGCTCGGCGCGGGCATCGCCGAAGTGCTGCGCCGGCGCGGCCAGCACGGCCTGGCTTTCGAACACGATGGCGGCTTCCTTGAGCTGGTTGGCCATGAGCGTGGCGCCGGTGGATACGAGGTCGCAGATGGCCTCGGCCTTGCCCAGGCGCGGGGCGATTTCCACCGACCCCGACAGCACCACCGGATCGGCCTGCACGCCCTGCCCCTGCAGCCAGCGCGCGAGCAGCTGCGGGTAGCTGGTGGCGATGCGCAGGCCGGCCAGGCGTTCGGGGCCCGGCCATTCCCATTCGTTGGGCACCGCCACCGACAGGCGGCAGCGGCCGAAACCCAGGTCGCGGATGGCGCGGTAGGCCTCGGGCTGGCCGCTGGCGGCGCGTTCTAGGGCCTGTTCCTCCAGTACGTTCTGGCCGACCACGCCCAGGTCGCAGGTGCCTTCGGCGATCAGGCCGGGGATGTCGTCGTCGCGCACCAGCAGCAGGTCGATGGGCAGCGATTCGCCGTAGCAGAACAGGCGGTCGCGGCTTTCCCGGAACGCCAGGCCGGCACGCGCTAGCAAGTCGCGGGCCGGGTCGGACAGGCGGCCGGATTTCTGGATGGCAATGCGCAGTCGGTCGTGCGTCCTCATGACGCCTCCGTTTACTTGAAAGGGGGAATTCAGTGCGCCGCGTCGTGCGGCAGGTTCTGTTCGTGACGTTCCGCGGCCAGGCGGTAGCCGCCGGCGCCGCGTTCAAGGCAACGGGCGACGCGACCGATGGTCGTGACGCTGACGCCGGTGCGGTCGTGGATTTCCCGGTAGGGAACGCCCTGCTGCAGCAGCGGGATGACCCGCCAGCGGTCGCACAGGGCTTCGAGCTCGGCGGGGGTGCACAGGTCGTCCAGGAAGGCGCGCAGCTCCGCCGGCTCGCGAAGGCTGAGCAGGGCGCCGACCAGGGCGTCCAGGTCGGCGTCATCGGGGCGGGTGGCGGGGTCGCGGCGCTTCATGGTCGGGCTAATGTAATAACGCGCTATTACATTGTCAAGAGTAAAAGCGGGACCGGTTCGGCTGGCCATCCCCCTCCCCGCGGACTACAGTGAGCCCGACTCGGGGGAATCTGGCCGCTATGCGTCTAATCACGGTGTTCCTGGCGCTGCTGCTGGCCGCCGTGGCCTCCCCGGCCCGGGCCCAGCCGGCGCTGCTGGACGAGCACACCGACCTGGTCCGGCTGACCCCCCACCTGGGCTACGCCGTGGACCCCGACGGCCGGGCGGACGCCGCCGCCATGTTCGCCCGCGCCGGTCGCGGCGAGTTCCAGCCCCTGCCCGACGGCAGCAGCACCTTCGGCTTCACCGACGGCGCCTACTGGTTCCACGCCGAACTCTTCAACAGCCACGCCGACCTCAAGCGCTGGCTGCTGGTGCTCCACTACCCGCTGCTGGACAACGTCGACCTGTACCTGCGCTACCCCAACGGCCGCGTCGAACACATGGCCTCGGGCGACAGCCTGCCGTTCTCGGCGCGCAGCATCCGCTACCGGCACCCGAACTTCTGGCTCGACCTGCCCCAGCGCAGCCGCGTGGAGGTGATGGTGCGCGTTTCCAGCCGCAGTTCGCTGCAGGTGCCGCTGGTGCTGTACACGCCCACCGCCTTCGCCGAGATGGAGCGTGACTCGCAGTTCGGCATCGGCCTGTTCTACGGCATCCTGGTGGCGCTGTTCTTCTACAACCTCGTGCTGTGGATGTCGCTGCGCGACGCCAGCCACTTCTGGTACATGTTCCACGTCGCCGGCTTCGGCCTGGTCATGTTGTGCCTGAACGGCCTGTCCTTCGAGTACCTGTGGCCCAACTCGCCCTGGCTGGCGAACCACTCGATCCCGCTTTCGATGGCGATTTCGCAGATCGCCATGCACCAGTTCTGCCGGGTGTTCCTGGAACTTCGCGACCGCCTGCCCTGGGCCAATCGCATATCGCTGGCCATCATCGCCTTCTACGCGCTGATGGGACTGGGCTCGCTGGTGCTTGAGTACCGCACCGTGGTGCTGCCGATGACGCTGGCGGTGTTCCCGGGCGCGATGTTCATCCTGGCGCTGGCCGTCATTTCGCTGCGGCGCGGCTATGCCCCGGCCAAGATCTTCCTGATGGCCTGGGGTTCCCTGTTGCTGGGGACGGCGCTGTACGCCTCGGTGTCGTTCGGCCTGCTGCAGAAGAACTTCTTCACCGAATACGGCATCCAGATCGGTTCGGCGCTGGAAATGATCCTGCTCTCCTTCGCCTTGGCCTACCGCTACGCCCGGCTGCGCAGCGAAAACGAAACCCTGGTGCGCGAACACAACGAGCAGCTCGAACGCCACGTCGCCCGCCGCACCTCGGAGCTGAGCACCGCGCTTGAACAACTGGCCGAAGCCAACCAGCGCCTGCGCGAGTCGAACCGGCGCGACGCCCTGACCGGGCTGTTCAACCGCCGGCACTTCCGCGACGTGTTCGAGCACCAGATGCACCACGCCGCCGAACACCGCCAGGCGCTGGGCGTGCTGCTGATCGACCTGGACCACTTCAAGCGGGTCAACGACACCTATGGCCACCTGGCCGGCGACGAATGCCTGCGCTGGCTGGGGCGCTGCCTGGGCGACACGCTGTCGGTGCACGGCGCGGTGACCGCGCGTTTTGGCGGCGAGGAGTTCGTGGCGGTGATCCCCGACATGCACGGGGACCGCCTGCTGCACCTGGCCGAACAGCTGCGCGTGCGCATCTGCAGCGAACCGGTGCGCTACGCCGGCAACAACATCGGCATCAGCGCCAGCATCGGCGCCTTCGTGCTGCATCCGGGCACCGGCATCGGCGTGGACGAAGCCCTGCACCGCGCCGACGACGCCCTGTACGCCGCCAAGGACCGCGGCCGCAACTGCGTGCACGCGGCCGAAGACATCACGACCTGATCAGAGCAGCGAATGCCGCGCAGCGGTAAGCAGCTTGCCGCTGCGCACCAGCTGCACGGCGGTGGCCACGTCACCGTCCATCGCCCGGTCCCGGGGCATGAAGGGGATGGCTTCGCGCAGCGCGGCCCAGGCGGCGCGCACGGCGATGCCGGGTTCGAACTCGGCCGATTCGGCCAGCTCCCGGCGCAGGCCTTCGACTTCCTCCAGGAACGGCGCGCGGTCGGCGTGGCCGGGCAGCGGCGCACCCTGCACCTTCGCCGCCAGGCCCTCGGCGTCGGAAGCACGCGCCAGGGCACGGGCGGCGTTGATCATGTCGCGGCGGTAGTCCAGCGCCTGCGCGGCGGTGTAGAGCTCCAGCGCCAGCACGTGGGCCAGGTCTTCCACCATTTCCAGCACGTGCCGGCCTTCGTTGGCGCCCATGGACACGTGGTCTTCGGCGTTGGCCGAAGTCGGGATGGAATAGACGCTGGCCGGATGCGCCCGGCTGCACAGGTCGTTCACCAGCGCCGCCGCGGTGTACTGCACGATCATGAAGCCGCTTTCGGTGCCGTCTTCGTTGCCGATCAGGAAGGCCGGCAGGCCGTCGTTGGTGGCCGGGTCGACCAGCTTGTTCAAACGACGCTCGGAAATGGACGCCAGCACCGGGATCGCTGCCTTGAGGTAGCTCATGGCCAGGGCCAGCGGCATGCCGTGGAAGTGGCCGGCCGACACCACCTGGTCTTCGATTTCCCTGGCGCCTTCCAGGCCCGGGAACAGCAGCGGATTGTCGGTGACGGCGTTGAGTTCGATGTCCACCACGCGCTTGGCCTGTTCCAGCGCGTCGCGCACGGCGCCGTGCACCTGCGGGATGCAGCGCAGCGAGTAGCTGTCCTGCGGCTGGTGCTTCTTGCCGCCGCGGAAGGGCCGGAAACGCTGGTAGAAACGCTCGCGGCCGTGGCGCTGGGTCAGCGGCACCCAGTCCCAGCCGATGTCGAAGCCCAGGGCCTGCTGTTCCGGGTCGGTCCAGCTTTCGGGCAGCCAGGAACGGAACCGGGGCACCAGGTGGTAGGCGATGTCCGACAGCGTGGAGCCGGACAGCAGCCGGCGCAATTGGTGCGCCACGTGCACCTGGCCCGGGTGCGGACGCAGCGCGTGCACGTGCGGGTCGAAGGCGCGCAGGCGGCCGGCGAAGGCGTCGAGCGTCATCGCCGCGGCCAGGTCGGCGGTGTCGAGCAGGTCTTCGAGTTTTTCGATCGCCAGCACCGCGGTGGCCAGCATCTGGGCGGTGCCGTTGTTCAGCGCCAGGCCTTCCTTGTGCGACAGGGTCACCGGTTCAAGCCCGGCGCGGGCCAGGGCTTCGGCGCCGGGGATGCGTTCGCCGTCGTAGAAGGCTTCGCCGCCGCCGAGCAGCACGATGGCCAGGTGCGACAGCGGCGCCAGGTCGCCGCTGGCGCCGACGCTGCCCTTGCGCGGCACCACCGGCACGATGCCGGCATTGAGCATCGCGGCCAGCGCTTCGAGCACCTGCGGGCGGATGCCCGAGTGGCCCATCATCAAGGTGTTGATGCGGATCGCCAGCATGGCTCGCACGACGTCGGGCCCGAAGGGTTCACCCACGCAGACCGCGTGGGTGACGATCAGGTTGCGCTGCAGTTCCTCGAGCACGGTTTCGTCGGTGTCGGCCGCGCCCGGCATGCCGTGGCGCACGCGGCGCGAGCCCAGCAGCTTGTCGGCATTGGATCCGAACCCGGTGGAGACGCCGTAGATCGGCTCCTGCTTCTTGACCTGGTCGGCCAGGAAGTCGGCGGCGCGCTGCACGGCCTGCATCTGGCCGGCGTCGAGCGTGACCGGCGCGCCGTGCGCGATTTCGGCGACCTGGGCGCGGTTGAGGCTGCGGCCGTCGAGGGTGATGGGTTTCATGTCAGACGCCTCCCATGGCGCGCTGTTGTTCGATTTCCACGCGCAGGGTCCTGGCCAGGTCGTCGCGGGCGACTTCGAACTGTTCCTTGGCGCGCAGGTCCTTGACGGTGACCACGCTGCGCGCCGCTTCGTCTTCGCCGTAGAGCACCACGAAGCGGATGCCGGCCTTATCGGCGTACTGGAATTGTTTCGCCAGCTTCTTGCCCTCCATCTGCACTTCGGCATTGATGCCGGCGCCGCGCAGCTGGCGGGCGATGTCGAGCGAATCTGCCAGGCGTTCTTCGTCCATCAGGCCGACCATGACGTCGACCGAACTTTCGGCGCCGGACAGGATGCCGGCCTCGCGCAGCTGGAAGAACAGGCGCGTGGCGCCGATGGAGATGCCCACGCCCGGCAGCCTGGACTTGGTGTAGTGGCTGGCCAGGTTTTCGTAGCGCCCGCCCGAGCAGACCGAGCCGATCTGCGGGTGCTCGTCGAGCGTGGTTTCGTAGACGGTGCCGGTGTAGTAGTCCAGGCCGCGGGCGATGGAGAAGTTCACCGCGTAGTCGGTTTCCGGCACGCCCTGGGCCTTGAGCAGCTCGATGACTTCGCGCAGCTCGGCCACGCCTTCGGCCAGGGTGGCATTGCCAGTGCCCAGCGCATCCAGGCGCGCCAGGGCGTCGGCGTGCGAGGTCGAACGCACCTGCACGAAGGCCATGATCCTGTCGGCGACGTCGTCGGCCAGGCCGAAATCCTGCCCGGTGAGCGTGGCGCGCACCGCATCGGCGCCGCGCTTGTCGAGCTTGTCGATCTCGCGCAGCACCAGCGCCTGGCGCTCGCCTTCGGCGATGCCCAGGCCTTCGAAGAAGCCGCGCAGCAGCTTGCGGTTGTTCAACTGGATGGTGAAATCACCCACGCCCAGCTCGGAGAAGACCGCGTGGATGACCGCAGGCATCTCGGCGTCGTGGCGCACGCTGAGCGTGTCCTTGCCGATCACGTCGATGTCGCACTGGTAGAACTCGCGGAAGCGGCCGCGCTGGGCACGTTCGCCGCGGTACACGCGCTGGATCTGGTAGCGCCGGAACGGGAAGGCCAGGTCGTGTTCGTGCTGGGCCACGTAGCGGGCCAGAGGCACGGTGAGGTCGAAGCGCAGGGCCAGTTCGGGCTGGCCGCCCTGCTCGAGGGCGCCGGTGGACTGCACGAAATACACCTGCCGCTCGGTTTCGCCGCCGGTCTTGGTCAGCAGCACCTCGGACAGTTCGAACACCGGCGTTTCCACCGGCAGGAAGCCGAAGCGTTCATAGTTGCGACGGATGACGTCCAGCATGCGCTGGAAGGCAATCTGGTCACGGGGCAGCAGCTCCATGACCCCGGGCGTGGTGCGGGGCTTGATCAAGGCGGGCACTCCAGGGCGAACCTGCGCATTCTAGCGGCTGCGGCCGTCCAGGCGCGTCCCCGGGGCCGCCGCCGGCACGCCGGGCTTGCCGAATCCGGCCCGAGTCCCTAGAATTGCCGGCTCGATCCCTCGGGGTGTAGCTCAGCCTGGTAGAGCGCTACGTTCGGGACGTAGAAGTCGCAGGTTCAAATCCTGTCTCCCCGACCATCGATCGCAAGAAGGGCTGCCCGCAGGCAGCCCTTTTTATTGCCCGGCGCCCTGCCCCGGCCCGCGCCGGGTCAGAACTCCCAGACGCCCTCGACCCGCACGTAGCGGTAGCTGTAGCCGGTGCCCACGCTGGCGCCGTCGCCCGGGGCGTCGGTGTAGCCGGCGGTGGCCCGCAGGAAGTGGCCGCGGTCCTTGGGGGTCTGGAAGTCCACTTCCAGCAGGCGCGAGGGGTGGCTGTCGACGCCCGTGAAATCCTGGCGGCCGTAGCCGGCCGTGGCCCGCAGCTGGTAGCCGTCGCCGAAGAACCTGCGCATCGACACCACGCCCAGGGCCTGGCGGTAGCGGCCCGGCGCGAAATAGTCGGCTTCCCGCGGATCGCTGTCGTTGAACTGGCGCAGGCGCAGCTGCAGGCTGATGCCCTGCTCCGGCAACACCGCGTAGATCAGGTTGGCGCGCAGGTGCCGGCGCAGGTTGTCGCCACCGAAGTCCTGCAGGCCGACCAGGCCCGTGGCGGTCCAGCGTTCGGACAGCGGCAGGTCGATGGCCGCGCCGGCATAGGTGTGCACCAGGCCCTGTTCCACGCCCTGGCGGGTTTCGAGAACGTCGCGCTCGAGGAAGAATTCCTTGCGGCGCTTGTCGGTGCTGTACACGCTGGCGCTGCCCAGCAGGTCGTCGCCGTTGGTGCCGGCCTCGCCCATCCAGCGCCAGCCGCCTTCACCGCCGGCGGCGCGCAGGAAGACGCGTTCTTCCTCGTGGCTCCAGCCATCGCCCGAGAAGCGCGCGTGTTCGACCCGCATGCCCCACCAGTGTTCGATGTCCCGGCGCGAAAAGTCCCAGCCCAGCGACGCGCGCTGCACGTCGTTGCCGTCGGAGTCGGAGGAAACGAAGCCCTCGGCGCGAAGCGCCGGGTTCGATTCCTGCGCCGCGGCCGGAAGCGCGGCCAGCAGCGCCGACGCGAGAAGGGTGTAAACGTAGCGATTCATTTCGTACCCCAGGTCTTGCGGAAGCCCAGCAGCTCGGAGCCGTATCCAAGGACGCAGATCGGCTGCAGCAGCAGGGTGTAACCGAGCGAATAGAACAGGAAACCCCCGACGTTGCGGCGAACCGCCAGCCCCTGGGTTTTGAACATGCGCTGCTGCGCATGGAAGATGATGGCGTTCCACAGCATGGCCAGCGGCAGCACCAGCAGGGTCATCAGGCCCACCACCCAGAAGTAGCCGAAAAACGCCGCGATGATGCCCGGAATGAAGACCAGGGTGAACACCAGGTCCATGGGCAGGAACATCAGGTTCCACCAGATGAAGAACGTGCTAAGGCGCGGCTTCACCAGCAGGCTGCCGTGGCGGCCGAAGGCTTCCATCAGGCCGCGCGACCAGCGCTGCCGCTGCCGGGCGAACTGGCCCAGGGTCTCGGGCACGTTGGTGAACAGGCAGGCTTCCTCGCAGTAGCCGATGCGGGCGCCGGTCTTGAGCATCGCCCAGGACAGCACGATGTCCTCGCCCACGCAGTCCGGCCAGCCGCCCACCTGTTCCAGCGCATCGCGGGTGTAGAGCGAAAAAGCGCCCTGCGCCACCAGGGTGCCGTGGAACATGCTCTGCATGCGCTTGACCGCGGCGATGCCGTGGAAGTAGTCCCATTCCTGGGCGCGGGTCAGCCAGTTTTCACGCGAGTTGCGCACCAGCACGGCGCCGGCGACGGCCACGGTGTTGGGCGGGTCCGACAGGAAACGTTCGACCAGCTTGCGGATGGCGTCGGTGCGCAGGTAGGAATCGCCGTCCACGGTGATCACCAGCGCGGCGTCGGTGGCAGCCAGGCCCTGGTTGAGCGCCCCGGCCTTGCCGACGTTGGTGGCCAGCGAATTGGTCTGGAAGAAGATGTCCGGCGTCGACAGGCGCGCGCCCTGCCGGCGCGCGATGTCCTGGGTGTCGTCGGTGGACCCGTCGTCGATGACGGTGACCCGGATCCGGCCCGGGTAGTCCTGCAGCGACAGGCTCTGCAGGGTGTCGGCGATGTTCCCGGCTTCGTTGAAGCAGGCCACCAGCACGTCCAGGTCGGGGTAATGCTGGATGGCCAGGCGCCGGGGCCGGCGGTCGCTGAGGATCGAACCGGCCAGGAACGCGTTCATCAGTCCCGGCAGGTAGGCGATGAAGGCGATGGCGACGATCGCCAGCGGCAGGCCCGCCAGCAGGCTCAGTTCGCGCAGCCAGGGCTGGGACAGCCAGATGCTGAAGGCCATCCAGGCCAGGGCGAAAACCAGCAGCAGGACGAACTTGACGGTCACCGGGACGTAGAAGCCGGGTCGTTGCGTGGCCGTCCCGCTGGGCACGGGCGGACGCGGCAGAACGCCGGCGCCCTCGGTGTCGAGGACCGGCGTCCGGGAATTGTCCAGCATCAGGTGATCGCCTTGAACTTGGGAAAGATCCCGCGGGGGTTCCCGCGGTTCGTGCACGCTGAGGGCAAGGCCCTGAACCCGGCCCCACCCCGCGGACAAGGTTCAGGTTCGCGGCCGGGCGCGCGCGCCTTCATTTGGTGCCCCAGGTCTTGCGCAGGCGCAGGAGCTCGGCGGCGTAGCCCACCACGCAGACCGGCTGCAGGATGGCGGTATAGCCCAGCGAATAGACCAGGAAACCGCCGATGTTGCGGCGCACGCTCATGCCCTGGCCGTTCAACATGCGGCGCTGGACGCGGAAGATGATGGCGTTCCAGATCGCGGCCAGCGGCAGGACCAGCAGGGTCATGATGCCGACGATCCAGTAGTAGCCGAAGAACGCCGCGATCACGCCCGGGATGAACACCAGCGTGTACACCAGGTCCATCGGGACGAACAGCAGGTTCCACCAGATGAACAGCGTGCTCAGGCGGCGCTTGAACAGGAGCCGGCCATGGCGCGCGAACGCTTCCATCAGCCCGCGCGACCAGCGCTGGCGCTGCCGGGAAAACTGGCGCAGGCGGTCGGGCACCTTGGTGAACAGGCAGGCTTCTTCGCAATAGCCCAGCCGGGCCCCGGTTTCGAGCAGGGCCCAGGACAGCACGATGTCTTCGCCCACGCAATCGGGCCAGCCACCCACCTGTTCCAGCGCATCGCGGGTGTAGAGCGAAAACGCGCCCTGCGCCACCAGGGTGCCGTGGTACATGCTCTGCATGCGCTTCACGGCCGCGATGCCGTGGAAGTAGTCCCATTCCTGGGCGCGGGTCAGCCAGTTCCGGCGCGAATTGCGCACCAGCACGGCGCCGGCCACCGCCACCGTGTTGGGCGGATCGGACAGGAAACGCTCGACCAGCTTGCGGATGGCGTCGGCGCGCAGGTAGGAATCGCCGTCGACGGTGATCACCAGCCCGGCCGAGGTGCCGGCCAGGCCATGGTTGAGCGCGCTGGCCTTGCCGCCGTTGCGTGGCATGGCGATGACGCGCATTTCCACCGAAGCACTCGCCAGGCGACGGGTTTCGGCCCGCGCCACGGCCAGGGTGTCGTCGGTGGAGCCGTCGTCGATCAGGGTGACGCGGATGAGGCCGGGATAGTCCTGCGCGGCCAGGCTGGCCAGCGTGTCGGCGATGTTGTCGCGTTCGTTGTAGCAGGCCACCAGGACATCCACCTTGGGGTAGTGGATAACGAGGCGCCGTTTCGGGCGGCGGTCGCTGAGGATCGAACCGACCAGGAAGGCATTCATGAACCCGGGCACGTAGGCGATGAAGCCGATCGCGACCAGGGCCAGCGGCAGGCCCGCCAGGCGGCTGAGCTCGTGCAGCCAGGGCAGCGACAGCCAGACGCTGGCCGCCATCCACGCCAGGGCCAGCACCAGCACCAGGACGAACTTGGCGGGCACCGGCAGGTAGAAGCCTTGGCGCAGGGGCCGCGCATTCGAATCGTCGGCCTGCAGCATGTCGCCGGCGTCGCCCTCGAAACGGGCTGGCGCCTGGGATTGATCCAGCATTGATGAAGCCCCCTGAGTTGTCGCGGGAGTAGATGCAATTCCCGTGCCAGCCTGGGTTACAGCCAAATGACAGCGGCATGGCAGCCAGGCCGCCCTTCACGCGGGCCGGCCGGGGCGCAGCAGGGTCAAAATGTGACGCGTTTGGCGATATCGGACCCGGCACCTGGGGCCATGGGGTTGGTTACACTCGCCCGACTGGTCGCTGGGGGAAGCGGATGAGTTGGATCCTGGGGTTTGTAGGGGCGCTGCTGGGTGCGCTGATCGCCGACGAGAGCCGGATGTTCTTCGGCTTCCTGGCCGGAGCCGGCCTGGGCCTGCTTTCCGGCAGCCTGCTGCTGCTGCGCCGCCGGGTCGGCCTGCTAGAACAGCAAGTGCTCGCGCTGCGTGGCCAGGCCGCTTCAACGGCGGCCCAGGCCCGGCCCGCGCCGGCACCCCTGCCAGAAACGGACGTGGGCACCCCTGGCCTGCGCCCCGAAGTGGACGCCCCGGCCCCGGCTCCCGCCGCCGCCCCGGCGCCGCAGCCACCCCCGGTTCCTGCCCAGGCGCAGCCCGCCCAGCCCGGACCCACCCCGGCCCGGCCCGTCGCCGCCGCCGCGCCTGCGCCGCGCATCGAAAGCCCGGCCGAACCCGCCAGACCGGCGGAACCCGACCCGTTCACCCGCGCCATCCTGGTCGCCAAGGCCTGGCTGTTCGAAGGCAACGTGCCGGTGAAGCTGGGCGTGCTGGTGCTGATGTTCGGCGTCGCCGCCGGCATCAAGTACGCCGCCGACGCCGGCTGGCTGGTGGTGCCGATCGAACTGCGCCTGGCCGGCATCGCCGCCGCGGCCATCGCCCTGCTGGTCTGGGGCCTGCGCAACGCCGCCGAACGCCCGGCCTTCGGCCTGAGCCTGCAAGGTGGCGCGATCGGCATCCTGTTGCTGGTGGTGTTCGCGGCCTTCCGCAATTACCACGTGCTGGCCGCCCTGCCGGCCTTCGTGCTGGTGGTGGTCCTGGTCGCCGGTGCCAGCGTGCTGGCGGTGAAGCAGGACGCGCCGGCCCTGGCCGTGCTCGGCTTCATCGGCGGCTACCTGGCGCCGGTGTTGCTTTCCACCGGCAGCGGCAACCATGTCGCGCTGTTCAGCTATTACGCCGTGCTCAACGCCGCCGTCTTCGCCATTGCCTGGAAAAAACCGTGGCGGGCGCTGAACCTGGTGGGCTTCGTGTTCACCTTCGCCATCGGCGGGGTCTGGGGCGCGAAGTATTACCGGCCCGAGCTGTTCGCCAGCGTCGAACCGTTCCTGGTGCTGTTCTTCCTCTTCTATGTGTCCATCCCGGTGCTGTACGCCCTGGCCGGGCGGCAGAAAAACGGCAAGGTGGACGGCACCCTGCTGTTCGGCACGCCGCTGCTTGCCTTCCCGATGCAGGTGGGCCTGCTCGAAGGCGACCGCTTCGGCCTGGCCACCAGCGCCGTGGTGGTGGCCGCGATCTTCGCCGGCCTGGCGCTTTGGGCGCAGCGCAACCAGCGCCTTCGCGACCTGGCGCAAAGCGCCGCCGGCATGGGCGTGGTGTTCGCGACGCTGGCCATTCCGCTGGCGCTGTCGGCGCGCTGGACGTCCGCGGCCTGGGCGATCCAGGGCGTGGGCATGATCTGGCTGGGCCTGCGCCAGAGCCGCCGCCTGACCCACTGGTCCGGCCTGGTGCTGCTGGTGCTGGCCAGCGGTGCCTGGTTCGCCAGCTTGTTCACATGGAACCTGGACTGGCAGGACCGCTTCGTGTTCAACGGCCACGCCATGAACCTGGGCCTGCTTGCCTTCGCCTGGCTGGCGGCGTCCTTCCTGTACATGCGCGCCGGTGCCAGCCGCGTGCTGCAGATCATCCTGTTCCTGGTCGGCCTGGGCTGGTGGGCGCTGCTGGGCATGCGCGAGATCGGAGTGAACCTGTCGCCGCGCTTCGACGCGCTGTACTACGCCGGCTTCTGCGTGCTGACCGCGGCGCTGGCCGCGGCGCTGCGCAAGCCGCTGGTCTGGCCGCGTCTGTCGTGGCCGGTGGCGGTGTCGGTGATGCTGCTGCTGCCGCTGTCGCTGGCCTCGCAGGACCATTGGGACACCACGCTGTTCGACTGGCCGCTTGTGCTTTGGTGGCCGCTGCTGGCCGGCGCACTGGTGACGCTGCGGGCGCTGCGCAGCCCGCGCTCGCTGGGGCTGGCGTTCGCCCACGTCGCCTGGCTGCTGACCGTGTCCCTGGCCGGCGGCATCACCCTGTTGCGGGTGCTGGCCGACCGCAGCCAGCTGGCCGACGGCTGGCTGCTGCCGGCGGTGTTGGCGCCCTTGGCCGTCCTGTTCGTGCTGGCCTGGAAGCGCCCGGCCATCGGCGGCTGGCCGGTGGCCGACCAGTTCCCGCGCTGGCGGAAGGTCTGGCTGGTGATGGCTGGCCTGGGCCTGGGCCTGGGCTGGCTGTTCGGCCACTTCCTGCCCGGCGACAGCGCGCCGCTGCCCTGGCTGCCGCTGCTCAACCCGCTGGAGCTGTGGCTGCTGCTGGGCCTGGTGATGGCGGCGCTGTGGCTGCGCAGCCACAGCGACCCGCACCGCCTGGGCTGGCTGGCCTGGGCCGGCGCGGCGCTGTTCATGCTGTCAATGAGCGTGCTGCGGGCCTGCCACCAGCTGGGCGGCCTGCCCTGGTCGCCCGACCTGCTGGGCGAAACCGCGGCGCAGGCCAGCCTCACCATCGCCTGGGGCCTGGCCGGCGTCACCGCCTGGGTGATGGGCTCGCGCCGCGGGGACCGGGCGCTGTGGTGGTTCGGCGCCGCGTTGCTGGGCGTGGTGCTGCTGAAGCTGCTGTTCGTGGACCGCCATTTCGTCGGCAACGTCGCCGGCATCGTTTCCTTCGTGGTCGTGGGCCTGCTGCTGATCGTGGTCGGCCGCATCGCCCCCACCCCACCCCGTCGTTCGGAGTAACTGCATGCGTGCTTGCTTCCTGATAACCGCCGCCCTGGCCACCGTGATGGCCAGCCCCGCCCGGGCGGCTTCGCCGCAGGACTACGCCTGGCAGTGGCCGATCCAGACCGAAGGCGAAGGCGCCGCGCACGTGCTCGAGCTCGACGCCGAAGTGCTGCAGTACGTGACCCGCGGCGACCTGCGCGACCTGGCCGTGTTCAACGCCGACGGCGAACCCGTACCCTTCGCACCCTGGCCGCCCAAGGCCCGGGACGAGGAAGAGTTGGATGCGATTCCCTGGCTGCGCGTGCCCCTGCCCGCCCCCGGCCAGCCCGAAAGCCTGGCCCTGCGCCTGGAACGCGACGCCGACGGCACGCTGCGCGGCCTGGACCTGCGCACGACCGACGACACACCGCCGCCCGAAGAACGCCACGACCTGCTGCTCGACCGCGGCGAAGACCCGCCGGCGATTTCCGTGCTGCACGTCGAGCTGGCCGAAGCCGCGCAACTGCCGGTGAACCTGCGCGTGCGCATCAGCGCCTCGGATGACCTGGCCGACTGGCAGCGCATCGGCAGCGGCCTGCCGCTGGTGGCCCTGGACGACAACGGCCTGCGCATCGAACGCCTGCAGCTGGCGTTCGACGCCACCCAGGCGCGCTACCTGCGCCTGGCCATCGAAGGCAACGGCAACTGGCCGATGCTGGCCGCGCTCAAGGGCGAACGCCGCGTGGACGCCGGCGACGGCCGCCCGTGGCTGCAGATCGAACTGGCCGGCACCCAGGCCGGCGCAGAGGCCGGCGTGTACGACTTCACCACCCCGGGCCCCATCGCCGTCGAACGCGTGGACCTGACCCTGGCCGACGCCAATTCCGTGGCCGCCGCCCAGATAGGCGCAAGGAACCCCGGCGAAGACTGGTGGCGCCCCGTGGCCAACTTCGCCGCCTTCCGCCTGGGCAATGGCAAGGACGAAGTGCGCCACATTGCGCCCCGCATCGACCCCCGCCGCGAGCGCGAATGGCGCCTGACCACCCAGCCCGCGCTGAGCAAGGCCCCGAAGCTGGTGCTGGGCTATCGCCCAGAACGTTTCGTGCTGCTGGCCCAGGGTCCGAGCCCGT
This sequence comes from Arenimonas soli, assembly GCF_014643775.1. Taxonomy (GTDB): domain Bacteria; phylum Pseudomonadota; class Gammaproteobacteria; order Xanthomonadales; family Xanthomonadaceae; genus Arenimonas; species Arenimonas soli. The sequence continues at coordinate 960,071 of NZ_BMKC01000001.1, read as the reverse complement.
ACACCCTGGCCGCCGGCAGCGTGCGCGCCGAGCGCGAGGACTATCCCGTCAAGGCCGCGCTGGAAGCCGCGAGCGCGCCACCGGTGCCCGCGACGCTGGGCATGCGGACCGAAGCCGGCGGCGAACAGGCCCTGGCGCCGAAGCGCGGCGAGGACTGGCAGCGTTGGTTGCTGTGGGCGGTGCTGGCAGTGGGGGCAGCCCTGGTGCTGGCGGTGTCGCTGAAGGTGCTTCGGCATCCGAAGGCGGACTGATTGCCTTCCGAGATGCACGACACCCAAATGACCGCCGTTCCCACAAGGTGGCGCACGCTCGCCGCAGTCGCGCTCTTCTGGCTCGCCACGATCGGCATCCTCATTGGATTCGGCATGGTCAGTCACATCGCACCGGCCCCGTTCTCGGCCATGGCGTGGGGCGCCACCAGCAGCATCGGTCTCCTGGCGCTCACTGCCGCCTTCCTGCACTGGGAACGACGTGATGCGGGTAGCGCAGGCTTACGCTTTGAGCGCCGCAGCATCGGTCGCTTCGGCATCGGCGCCGCCATTGGAGGCGCCCTATACGGAGGTCATTTGCTCGTCCTCCTGAGTCTTACCGACGTTCGTATCGTGCCCGCACCCGTAATACCCACGGCGACTCTCCTGCTCGCGTTGGCTACGTACTTGGTGCTGGCCATGATGGAGGAGATTGGGTTCCGGGGGTACGCGCTTCGCCGGCTCGAAGAAAGGACGGGTCGTGCCTTGGCGCTTGTTTTGGGAGCATTGGCGTTCGGCGCCTTGCACCTCGCGTATGGCTGGACACTCGGCGCGGCTATGCTTGGCGCCGGCGCTGGTGCGCTGCTGTTCGGCATCGCTGCGTTGGTTACTCGTGGCTTGGCGGTGCCGATCGGTGTACACGCCGCGTGGAATTTGGCGGGATGGAGTGTCGGCGAGAAGGACGGGGCAGGACTATGGCATCTGGTGATTCCCGAGCCTGCTGCTCGCGCTGTAACCGTCGGGTCGCTCAGCTATATGCTCGTGATGGCGCTTGGCTTCATAGGATTCTGGCAATTCGGCCGCGTTCGTGCACGACGCGAGGGTGCGACTTGATTCAAGCGTGTCGAGCCAGCTTGCCGGGTCTTCTATCGGCCCGATGGCATCCGGATCATTGTCGTCCACGTCATGCGAACCGACCGTCTGCTCAGACGCAGCGTACTCAAGCGCCTCAGGCCGAAGCCGTAATCGTTCCCAGCCGCTGTTTGAGCACCGCCAGCTGCAACTCCCCCGCCCCACCCGGCGACACCCGCGCATCCAGGCTCGCCTGCGCATCCGCCCCGGACTTTGGCAGCGGCTCAGCGGCGGCCTGTTTGTAGGCCTCGCGAAACGGAAGGCCAGCCAGGGCCAGCTCGACCGCCTTGTCGGTGGCATACATGCCGTCATCGAAGGCGCCGGCCAGCCGGTCGGTCTTCCATTCCAAACCACGAAGCAGGTCCGGCAGCAGCGCCATCGCACCCAGGCCGCGGCCGAATGCGTGGAACAGCGCGCCCTTGGTGAACTGCAGGTCGCGGTGGTAGCCGCTGGGCAGCGACAGCAGTTGTTCAAGTTCGGTGCGGGAAGCCGCGATGCTGGCGTAGGTCGCGCGCAGCAATTCCACCAGATCCGGGTTGCGCTTGTTGGGCATGATCGAACTGCCGGTGGTGTACTGCGCCGGCAGGCTGACGAAGCCGAACTCGGCCGTGGTGAACAGGCTCAGGTCCCAGGCCAGGCGGCGCAGGTCGAGGGCGGCTGCGCCGAGGGCATCGACGGCCGCGATTTCGAACTTGCCGCGGCTCAGCTGGGCGTAGATGGGGCTCACCTGCATGCGGGCGAAGCCGAGTTCCTTCGTGCTGCCCTCGCGGTCCAGTGGCAGGTTGACGCCGTAGCCGGCGGCGGTGCCCAGCGGGTTGGCGTCTATCCAGTCGTGGGCCTGCCCGGCGCGCACGGCGTTGTCGATGAAGGCCTCGGCGAAGCCGGCCCACCACATGGCGGTGGACGAGACCACGGCGCGCTGCAGGTGGGTGTAGCCCGGCATGGGGATGGCGTCGGCTTCGGCGCGCTGCAGGCAGGCTTCGGCGGTTTCGCGGCACAGGGCCTGCAGTTCAAGCAGCTTGCGCTTGAGCCAAAGGCGCGTGGCCACCAGCACCTGGTCGTTGCGGCTGCGGCCGGTGTGGATCTTGCGGCCGGTGTCGCCCAGGCGTTCGATCAGCCGAGATTCGATGGCCGAATGGCCATCTTCGAAGCGGTCGTCCAGTACGAAGGCGCCGGACTTCAGGTCTTCCGACAGGGCATCCAGCTCGCGGCAAAGCTCATCACACTCCGACGCGGTCAGGATGCCGATGCGCGCCAGCCCGCGGGCGTGCGCGGCCGAGGCGGTGATATCGTCCTGGATGAACTCGCGGTCCAGCACCACGTCGTCGCCGGCCAGGAAGGCCTGGATGCGCGGGTCGACTTGCACGCCGGGTTTTTGCCACAGCAGGTCGCTCATGTCGGGATCCCCAGGGTTTCGGGCAGGCCGAAGGCCAGGTTGAGGTTTTGCAGGGCCTGGGTGGCGGCGCCCTTCAGCAAATTGTCCAGCGTCGACACCACCACCAGCCGCCGGCCGTCGACCGACAGCGTGAAGCCGCCGACCTCGGCGCCGTGGCGGCCGGCGATGCGGCTGACCCAGGGCGCGTCGTCCACGACGGCCACCAGCGGTTCGTTGGCGTAGGCGTCGCGGTAGCGCTGCTGCACTCCATCAAAACCGAAGGCGCGCTGCAGGTGCAGGTTGGCGGTCATCGTGATGCCACGGAAGTGCGGCGCCACGTGCGGCATGAACTCCACCGCGTGCCCCAGCTGCCGGGTCACTTCACGTTCGTGGATATGGTTCACCAACGCATAAGGCATCAGGTTGTCGCGCAGCTTGTCCGGGTCGTTCTTGTCCGAAGCACTGGTGCCGGCGCCGGAATAACCCGACACGCCGAAACACTGCACCGGCCCGGCCAGCACCTCGCGCATCGGCGCCACGGCCAGCTGCATTGCGGTGGCGTAACAGCCCGGGTTGCTGATGCGGCGGGCGCCGCCGGCATGGTGGCGGGTAAGTTCGGGCAGGCCGTAGTGCCAGTGGTCGTCGAAGCGGAAGTCGGCCGAAAGGTCCACCACCACCGGGTCGGCACCGGCTGCACCGAGCGCCGATACGAAACCCGCCGCCATGCCGTTGGGCAGGGCCAGCACCAGGGCATCGACGCCCTGCCCGGCCACCGCGTCGGGGCCGAGGTTGGTGTAGCGCAGTTCGCCCGTGTAAGCGGCTTCATGGTCGGCCAGACGCTGGCCGTCGCGTTCACGCGACGATACGAAGGCCAGCTCGAAGCGCGGATGCGCCGCCACCAGCTTGATCAGCTCGGCGCCGACGTAACCGCGGGCGCCGACCAGGCCCAGGGACAGACGCTCGCTCACGCCCTGCCCCCGTGTTCGAGCTTGAAGTCCAGGCCGCGGCGCACCACCGGCCATTCGGTGTCCAGGATCGAATACACGGCGGTGTCGCGCAGGTGGCCGTCGGGCATGCGCATCTGCCGGCGCAGGATGCCGTCGAAGTGCGCGCCCAGGCGCTCGATCGCCGCGCGCGAGCGGTGGTTCATCACGTGGGTGCGCAGTTCGACCACGCTGCAGCCCATGGCGTCGAAGGCGTGGCCCAGCAGCAGGCGCTTGGCTTCGGTGTTCAGGGCGCTGCGCTGCACCCGCGCCGAATACCAGGTGAAGCCGATCTCCAGGCTGGGGATCACCGGGTCCATGCGGAAGAAGCGGGTGCAGCCCACCGGATCCCCGGCGGCGTCGCGCACCAGGAAGGGCATGGCCGTGCCGGCTTCGCGGTCGGCCATGGCACGGGCCATGTAGCCGCGGATGGTTTCCGTGTTGGGCACGCTGGTGTACCAGAGGTTCCACAGCTCGCCGTCGGCGGCCGCGGCCAGCAGGTCGTCGCCGTGGTGCGGCTGCAGCGGCTCGAGGGCGACGTGGGTGCCCTCGAGGATGGGGGGAATCGTCCAGTGCAGGTTCTGCATGTCAGCCCTTCAAGGTGGCGGGACGCGCCAGGCAGTGGTCCACGGCGTAGCGTATCTGGTCCCAGCCCTCCAGGCCGTACCAGAACACGTTCCATTGTTCGCCTTTCAGGCAGCCGTCGGCTTCGTCGAAGTAGAAGTCGTTCACCGGATTGCCGCTGCGGGCGCGCCAGAACAACTGCGGCGTGTCGGCGCGCATCACCTGCCAGGCGGCGCGGCCCAGGCCTTCGCCCTGGGCGTCGTCGCTGACGGCGAACTTGTCCAGGTGCGGCAGGCCGTCCTCGTCGGTGATCAGCAAAGCGGCGCGATAGTGTTCACTGACGAAGGCCTTGAGCAACGGGGTCTTTTCGAAATAGTCCGGCGCCAGCTTGCGGCCGAAGCCGCGTTCCACCAGGGCGCGCACGCGGGCCAGGTCCAGTTCGTCCCAGCGCGTGACCTTGCGCACCTGCTCGCCGCGCCGCACCAGGGTGCCCGAGCCGCGGTGGGTGAACAGTTCCTTGGCCAGTTGGTCGGGCCGGGTGATCGACACCGAACTCGACAGCGGCAGCTGCATCAGCAGGTCGTGGATCTGCTGGATCTTCACCCGCATGCCCGAGTGCAGCCAGGGCTGGGCCAGCAGGTCTTCGTATTCGGTGCTCAGGTTGATCGAATCGATCACGTCACCGTCGCCGTCGAGCAGGCCGCCGGTGCCGGTGAGGAAGATGATCTTGTAGGGCTGCAGCGCCTTCACCAGGTCGTTGGCGGCCCAGTCGGCGTTGACGTTGAGGATCTGGCCGCCGGTGGTTTCGCCCAGCGAGGCGATCACCGGGATCGAGCCGACCTTGATCGCGGCCTGGATGCCGGCGTCGTCCACGCGCTGCACCTGGCCGACCAGGCCGAACCTGGCCTGGTCCAGGTAATCGCACTCGAACACGCCGGCGGTGATGGACGTGGCGCGCACGCCCTGCGCCTGCAGGGCCTCGACCAGGCGCAGGTTTTCGCGCTGGGCGACCCGGCGCACGATGGCCAGGCCCTCGCTGTCGGTGAACCGCAGGCCGTCGACCACCTTCTTGCCGATGCCGGCGGCGGTCATTTCTTCGTCCAGCTGCGGGCCGGCGCCGTGGATGACGATCGGCGTCAGGCCCACCTGCTGCAGGAAGGACAGCGAGGACACCAGCGCGTCGAGTTCGTCGCGCAGGATGGCGCCGCCCACCTTCACCACGGCGAAGCGCGCGGCGTCGACCTGGGAAAAGCGCTTGAGGTATTGCTGGATCTCCTTGGCGCTGGCCATGTTCGACAGCAGCCGGACGATCGTGGTGCGCATCTCGGTCACGCGGTTTGCTCCAGCAGGCGGGTGTAGGTGGCGGCGGCGGTGGCCAGTTGTTCCAGCGTCACCCATTCGTCGGCGGTGTGGGCCTGGGCGATGTCGCCGGGGCCATAAACGAAGGCGGTCAGGCCGGCGGCGGAGAACAGCGAGGCTTCGGTCCAGAAATCGACGGCATTGCCGATCGGCAGGCCCAGTTCGTCGGCCAGGTCGCGGGCCGCCAGGCGATTTTCTTCGGCGCGGGCGATGTCGCCGGCCGGCAGCGAGGGGCCGCGGAAGGTTTCTTCGTAGTGGGCCAGGGCCTTGGCGTCGGCCAGTCCACGGAACTGTTCGTGCATGGCGTCCATGTCCATCGACGGCAGCGGCCGGAAGCCGAAGCGCACTTCGGCCGCGGGCGCGATCATGTTGGCCTTGATGCCGCCTTCGACCCGGCCGATGTTGAAGCGCAGGCCGGTGAGGCCGCCAAAACGCGCATGCGACTGCGCCCTGGCGTGGTCCAGGGCCTGGGTGCCCCAGCGCATGGCCTGGTGCACGGCGCTCAGTTCGAAGGCATCGGCGCCCGAGGCGTGCCCGGCCTGGCCCTTGAAGCGCATCAGCACCGAGCTGATGCCGCGGTGGGCCAGCACGGCTTCGCACAGCGTCGGCTCGGCGATGATCGCTTCCCTGAAGCCGTGCCCGCTGGCCAGGAAGGCGGCGATGCAGCGGGCGTCGTTGGCTTCTTCGTCGCTGCTGAACAGGAAGGCGGCGTCGCCCTTCGTGGCATTGGCGGCGGCCACCAGGCCGGCGGCGGCGCCCTTGATGTCGCAGGCGCCCAGGCCAATGGCCTTGTCGGCGGTGACGCGCAGCGTGTGCGGGTCGGCGCTCCAGTCCGGCGAGCCGGGCACCGTGTCCAGGTGCACGTTGAACACGCGCGTCGGGTTTCCGCGCACGGCGAGCATGGATACGGCACCGGCGCCGTGGTCGGTCACCCGCACTTCGAAGTCCGGCAGCTGCGCGCGCAGGTAATCGAAGATGCCGCCGGTGCCGATGGCCCGCGGCGGGTTGCGGGTGTCGAAGCCGACCAGGGCTTCGAGGTGCTTGAGGACGTCGGGCAGCATCGCGCTCACTTGCGGTTGACCTCGGCCCACAGGGTGCTGGACATGCCGAACAGGCGGATGAAACCTTCGGCCTCCTCCACGCCCCAGTCGGCGGACTGGGCGTAGGTGGCGCCCTTGGCGTGCAGCAGGTGCGGGCTGCGCACGGCGACGGCGTCGACCTTGCCGCCCTGGGTTTCGATCACCACCTCGCCATTGACGCAGCGCTGGCTGGAGGCCAGGAAGGCTTCCAGGTCGGTCTTCAGCGGGTCGTTGTAGAAGCCCTCGTACACCAGCTCCACCCATTTGCGGGCGACGTCGGGCTTGAATCGGTTCTGGTGCTTGGTCAGCACGGCTTCTTCCAGCGCGCGGTGCGCGGCCAGAAGCGCGGCCAGGCCGGGAGCTTCATAGATGATCCGGCCCTTGAGGCCGATGGTGGTGTCGCCGGTGTACATGCCGCGGCCGACGCCGTATTTCGCGAACAGGCCGTTCAACTTCGCCAGCAGCCTGGCGCCGGGCATGGCCTCGCCGTCCAGGGCCACGGCTTCGCCGTCCCTGAAGGTCAGGGTCACGCGCAGGGCCTCGGCCGGCCACTCGGCGCGCGGCGCGCACCAGCCGCGGGCACCCTCGCCCGGCACTTCCCAGCGATCGATCTCGCCGCCGGAAAGCGTCACGCCCAGCAGGTTCTCATTGATCGTGTAGCTCTTTTGCCTGGCGCGCACTTCGAAGCCGCGCTCTTCCAGGTAGGCCTGTTCGTAGGCGCGGGTCTGGGTGTGTTCCTTCTGGATCTCGCGTATCGGCGCGACGATCTGGTATTCGCCAGCCGCCTTCACCGCCAGGTCGAAGCGCACCTGGTCGTTGCCCATGCCGGTGCAGCCGTGGGCGATGGCGCGCGTGCCCAGCTCGGCGGCGCGCTTCAGGGAGGCGTCGACGATCAGGTAGCGGTCGGACACCAGCAGCGGGTACTGGCCCTGGTAGCCCTCGCCCGCCATCACGAAGGGTTTGACGAAGCCGTCCCAGATGGCAGGACCGCCGTCGACGGTGACGTGGCTGGCGGCGCCCAGTTCGGCCGCGCGGGCTTCGATGGTGGCGCGCTCCCCGGCATCCACGCCGCCGGTGTCGGCGAAGACGGTATGCACGGCCCAGCCGCGTTCCTGCAGCCAGGGTATGCAGAAACTGGTGTCGAGGCCGCCGGAGAAGGCAAGGACGATGTGTTTGTCGGTCATGGTGGTTTCCAGGGAATTATTGGTTGGCCAGCTTGGCCATCACGGCCTTCTGCACATGCAGCCGGTTCTCGGCCTCTTCGATGGCGATGCACTGCGGCGAATCCATCACGCCGTCGGTCGCCTTCACGTTGCGGCGCAGCGGCAGGCAGTGGCTGAACACGCCGTTGTTGGTCAGGGCCATCTTGGCCTCGTCGACGATGAAGTGTTTATGCGCCTCGCGGATGGGCTTTTCCTGCTCCCAGCGGCCGAAATACGGAATCGCGCCCCAGCTCTTGGCGTACACGACGTCGGCGTCCGTGTAGGCAGACTCGATGTCATGGCCCATACGGAACGAACCCCCGCTTTCGGCGACGTTGTCGCGGGCCCAGCCCAGGTAACGCTCGTCCAGCGCGTACTCGGGCGTCGGGCACAGCAGGGTCACGTCCATGCCCAGGCGGGTGGCGATGGTCAGGGCGGAATTGGCCACGGCCGTGTTCAGCGGCTTGGGGTGGTAGGTCCAGGTCAGCACGAACTTCTTGCCGCGCAGGTCGGTGGTGCCAAAGTGGGTCTGCAGCGCCAGCGCGTGCGCCAGCTCCTGGCAGGGGTGGGTAATGGTTTCGAGGTTGATCACCGGCACCGTCGAATAGCGGGCGAAGCTGCGCAGCACCCGGTCCTGGCGGTCCACCGACCAGTCCTGGAACTTCGGGAAGGCGCGCACGGCCACCAGGTCAACGTAGCGCGACAGCACCCGCGCCACTTCGGCGATGTGCTCCTCGGCCTCGCCGTCCATCACCGTGCCCAGCTCGAATTCGATCGGCCAGGCGTCCTTGCCCGGCTGCAGCACCACCGCATGCCCACCCAGCTGGAAGGCGCCGATCTCGAAGCTGGTGCGCGTACGCAGCGACGGGTTGAAGAACACCAGGGCAATGGACTTGCCGGCCAGCTGGCGCCCGGCCTCCCCGCGTTTGAAGGCGGCGGCCTGGGCCAGCACGGCGTCGAGTTCGGCGCGGCTCCAGTCCTGGGTGTTCAGGAAGTGCTTCATGGGGTGGGTCCTGGCGTGAAGGGAAAGGGGTTGGCGGAAGCGGAAAAACAAAAAAGCCCAGCACTAGGCTGGGCTTTCATCAGCGGACAGGCAAACGCCCCCGGCTACCCAGCGGAAAGGTGGGCTTCCGGTCGACGCGCACGCGAGGTCATGCCCGCCGCCATCCAGGCGGAGGTCATCACGGCGGCGGTGGGCGCGGTGCAGGTCATGGGGCGGGAGTATGCCGGGGGGCCGGGATGGCCGCAACTCAGCGGGCGTAGCCGGTCTGGTCCGGGCTGACGGCCACGCGGATGCGCAGGCGGTTGCCGGGGTCGTAGGGCAGGCGCGACATGTACTTTTCGCCCTTGTACATGTATTCGACGTCGTAGCCGACCACCTGGGTCTCTTCCCGCTCGACCTCGACGATCCGGCAGCCACGGGCTTCGGCTTCGGCCTTGTTGCGCGCGATATTGTTGCCGATGGCACCGCCGGCGACGGCGCCAGCCACCGTGGCGGCCTTGCGGCCATTGCCCTTGCCGACCTGGTTGCCGATGGCGGCGCCGACCAGGGCGCCGATGACCGTGCCGCCGGTGGTCTGGCCGCCCTGGCGGTATTCGACGTCGTCGCAGCGCTCTTCCGGGGTGCGGGTGCGGACGATTTCGGTCACCTCGTCGGCGCGCAGCACCTGGGCATAGCCATAGCTGACGTTTTCGGGCACCGCGGTCGCCGCGTACTGGTCGTAGTCCTCGTCCTGGTAGGGCTCGGACGGGTACTGGGCCAGGGCGGGCGCCGCGGCCAGGGCCAGCAGGGGGAACAGACGCAGGACAAACGACATGATGGGTCTCCGGACGGACCCGGGAATTCAAGCATCGCGACGCTGAACCCCGGCCTAAGATTTTCGTTAAACGGGGGGCATCCGTTGGTAGACTCCGGACTTTGACTGCCTGCCCCGCCATGGAACTGCGCCTCTACAACACCCTGACCCGCCAGTTGGAGGTTTTCGAACCCCAGGATCCCAACCGGGTCACCATGTACGTCTGCGGGCCCACCGTCTACAACTACGTGCATATCGGCAATGCCCGGCCACCGGTGGTGTTCGGCGTGCTGGCCAACCTGCTGCGCCGGCGCTACGGGCGCCTGGTCTATGCCCGCAACATCACCGACGTGGACGACAAGATCAACCAGGCCGCCCGCGAACAGGGCGTCCCGATCTCGGCCATAACCGACCGCTTTGCCCAGGCCTACGCCGAGGACATGGCCGGCCTGGGCGTCGAAGCCCCCGACCTGACCCCGCACGCGACCGCGCACATCCCGCACATCATCGCGATGATCGAGCGGCTCATCGACTCCGGCCACGCCTATGCCGCCGAAGGCCACGTGCTGTTCTCGGTCGCCAGCTACGCCGACTACGGGCGGCTGTCGGGCCGCGACCCCGAGGAAATGCTGGCCGGGGCCCGGGTCGAGGTGGCGCCCTACAAGCGCGACCCCGGTGACTTCGTGCTCTGGAAGCCGTCCACGCCCGACCTGCCCGGCTGGGACTCGCCCTGGGGCGTGGGCCGCCCGGGCTGGCACATCGAGTGCTCGGCCATGGCCGAGGCGCACCTGGGCGACAGCATCGACATCCACGGCGGCGGCATTGACCTGCAGTTCCCGCACCACGAAAACGAAGTCGCCCAGTCCACCTGCGCCCACGGCGGCCAGGTGTTCGCGCGCTACTGGCTGCACAACGGCCTGCTCAATTTCGGCGGCGCGAAGATGTCCAAGTCGCTGGGCAACGTGGCGCTGGTGCACGAACTGCTGACCCTGCACCCGCCCGAAGCCCTGCGTTACGCCCTGCTGTCGGCGCACTACCGGCAGCCGCTGGAGTGGTCGGACGCGGTCATCGAACAAAGCGTGCGCACGCTCGACCGCCTCTACGGGACCCTGCGCGACCTCGCCGGCGTGCCGGCCACGGAACCGATCGTGCCGGTGGCGGTGGAATCTGCCCTGTGCGACGACCTCAACACCCCGGCGGCCCTGGCCGAGCTGTCGCGCATCGCCGGCGAAGCCCGCAAGGCCGAGTCGCCCATAGCCCGCGCCAGCCTGAAAGCCGAACTGCTGGGCGCCGGCCTGCTGCTGGGCCTGCTGCAGCAGGCGCCGGAAGCCTGGTTCAACCGTGGCACCGACGCCGGCGACGACGCCCGCATCCAAGCCCTGGTCGAGGAACGCAACGCCGCCAAGGCCTCGCGCGACTTCGCGCGCGCCGACGGCATCCGCCGCCAGCTGGCCGAGGAAGGCATCCTGCTCGAGGACACGCCCCAGGGCGTGCGCTGGAGGCGCGCCTGATGCGCCCGACCGAAGCCACCGCCGCCGAAGCCCAGGCCGCGATCGCCGAGGAATTTTCCTTCTTCGGCGACTGGTCGGAACGCTACCAGTACCTGATCGACCTGGGCCGCAAGCTGCCGCCCTTCCCGGAAGAGTGGAAAACCGAGGAAAACCGGCTGCAGGGCTGCCAGTCGATGGTCTGGATCGTGCCCGAGGGTGATGCCGCCGACCTGGCCTTCAAGGCCGTCAGCGATTCGAGCATCGTCTCGGGGCTGATCTACCTGGCCCTGCGCGTCTACTCCGGGCGCAGCGCCGAAGAAATCCTGGCCACCACGCCCGACTACATCGCCGACATCGGCCTGGCCAAACATCTTTCGCCCACCCGCAGCAACGGCCTGGCCGCGCTGCTGCAGTTCATCCAGGACACTGCCCGCCGGCACCTGCCGGCCTGATCCCAGGAGCTTCCATGCCGCACCGCCGCCTGCTCGCCAGTTGCCTGGCCGCCGCCCTCGCCTTCCCCGCCGTGGCCGGCGCGCTGCCCAGCCTGGCGCCGCCGCTGGCGCAGATGCCGGTGCAAACCCAGGTGATGGCGCCGGTGGTGGCCCGCTTCCGCGCCGACCTGGGCAGCCTGGAGCGTGTGCACGACACCACTGCCGGCACCCGCCGCGAAGCCGCGCTGCGCCGCCTCTACACCGACTGGCAGCAGCGCCTGGCCCAGATCGACCCGGCCGGCCTCTCCGGCGAAGACCGCCTCGACCACGCCCTGTTCCGCCGCGACCTGGCCTACCGCCTGGAACAGCTGGACTTCCGCCGCGGCCGCTTCACCGACGCGGCGCCGCTGCTGCCGGGTGTCGCCGCCCTGGTGGATCTGGCCGAAGCCCGCCGTGCGCTGGAGTACCCGGACGGCCGGGCCAGCGCCGCCACGCTCGACAGGACCCGGCAGCAGCTGGCCGACCTGCAGGCTCGCCTGGAAAAGGACCCCAAGGCCCTGGGCACCTCGCCGATCCTGGCCTACCGTGCCGCCGGCCTGGTCGATGGCGTGCGCAAGGACCTGAAGGAATGGCACGGCTTCCACGCCGGCTACGACCCGGAGTTCACCTGGTGGACCCGCCAGCCCTACGAAGCCCTGGACAAGCAGCTCGAGGCCCACGCCAAGCTGCTGCGCGACAAGCTGGCCGGCGCCAGCGACCCGGAAACCATCATCGGCGACCCGATCGGCCGCGATGCGCTGCTGGCCGCGCTCCGGCACGAGCTGATCCCCTACACGCCCGAACAGCTGATGGACCTGGCCGAACGCGAACTGGCCTGGTGCGAAGCCGAACTGGCCAAGGCCGCCGCCGAGATGGGCGCCAGGGACTGGAAAGCCGCGCTTGAACAGGTGAAGGCGCTGCATCCGGCGCCCGGCGACCAGCCCAGGCTGGTGGTCGAACTGGCCGACGAAGCCATCGACTACCTGGTCGCCAACGACCTGGTCACCGTGCCCGAACTGGCCAAGCGCGACTGGCGCATGACCATGCTGTCGCCCGAATTCCAGCTGCAGGCGCCGTTCTTCCTGGGCGGCCAGGACGTCTGGGTGGCCTATCCCACCGACACCATGCCGCACGAAAAAAAGCTGATGGCCCTGCGTGGCAACAACCGCCACTTCTCGCGCGCGGTGGTGCACCACGAGCTCATTCCCGGCCACCACCTGCAGTATTTCTACAATTCGCGCTACCAGACCCACCGCGAACTGTTCGACACGCCGTTCTGGACCGAAGGCTGGGCGCTGTACTGGGAGTTCCGCCTGTGGGACCGCGGCTTCGCGAAGACCCCCGAGGACAAGATCGGCATGCTGTTCTGGCGCAGCCACCGCGCCGCGCGCATCCTGTTCTCGCTGGGCTTCCACCTGGGCAAGATGACGCCGGACCAATCGGTCGACCTGCTGGTCGAACGCGTCGGCCATGAACGCGAAAACGCCCGCGCCGAAGTGCGCCGAAGCTTCGCCGGCGACTACGGCCCGCTCTACCAGATCGCCTACATGATCGGCGGGCTGCAGTTCCGCGCCCTGCACGAAGAATTCGTCGTCTCGGGCAAGATGACCGAACGCGAGTTCCACGACAGCATCCTGATGGGCGGCCCCATGCCCGTGGCGGCCGTCCGCGCCCGCCTTTCGGGCGACGTCCCGGTGCAGGACCTTCGCGCCGACTGGCGCTTCTACGACTTCCGACGGTAGGCAAAAAAGAAGCCCCGGTCTCCCGGGGCTTCTTGGATGAACCACGCAGCGGGTTTTACTCGCCCATTTGTTTCTGGCGGTGTTCCCAGCGTTCCTGCGCGTCGATGGTGCGTTCGGCGGTGAGGCGGGCTTCGAGGCGTTCGAGGCCGATCTCTTCGCCGGTGTCCACGCAGTAGCCGTAGCTGCCGTCCTCGATGCGCTTGAGCGTGCTGTCGATCTTGCTGATCAGCTTGCGGTAGCGGTCGCGGGTGCGCAGTTCCAGGCTGTTTTCGGACTCACGGCTGGCGCGCTCGGCTTCGTCGCCGACGTCACGCACCTCTTCCTTGAGGTTCTCGATGGTCTGCTTGGACTCCTCGACCAGGTCTTCCTTCCACTGCAGCAGACGCTGGCGGAAGTATTCCAGGTGCATCGGGCCCATGTATTCCTCTTTCGCGCTGGGCTTGTAGCCCGCCGGCAGGTCCACGCGCACGGTGCGCGCCGTCGCCGGCTTGATGCGCTCGGGGCGCGGGGTCGTCGGCTTGACGTAACCCGCCACCACGCCGCTGTTGCGCTTGACCACCGGCTTGGGGGCCGGTGCGGGCGCCGGAGCCGCCTTGGCCGCGGACTTGGCCGAAGCCTTGGTCGCGGTCTTGGCAGCCGGCTTCGCGGTCGGCTTCGGGGCCGGCTTGGCAATGGGCTTCGCAGCCGCCTTCGGCGCCGGCTTGGCCGCCGCTTTCCTGGCGGCCGGCTTGGCCGACGGCTTCGCAGCCGCCTTCTTGGCCGGCTTGGCGGCCGGCTTGACCGCCTTGACGACCTTCTTGACCGCCTTGACGGCCTTCTTGGCGACCTTGGCAGCCGCCTTCTTGACCGGTTTGGCCTTGGCGGCCGCCTTCTTGACCGGCTTGGCCGCCGGCTTGGCCGCCTTCTTGGCCGGTTTGGCGGGCGCTTTGGCCTTTGCCGCCGTCTTCTTGGCGGGCTTTACGGATTTGGCCGCCTTGGCGGGCTTCTTGGCGGCCGGCTTGCCGGCCTTCTTGATGGTTTTCTTAGCGGCCACTAGGGCAATTCCTCTCTTTCCTTGAGGCTCGAAGGCGGCGTGTTATAGCCTAGTCCTTCTCCAGCGGCAACCTTATGCCGACGGCCCCGCCGGCGCAATCAGTGAAAAAACCCGTCCTGCTCCTCCTGCGCGGCTACAAGGTGGCCATCAGCCCCCTGCTGGGCCAGCGCTGCCGCTTTTACCCCAGCTGTTCGAGCTACACGATGGAGGCGATCGAACGCTTCGGCGTGCTGCGCGGCGGCTGGCTGGGCGTCAAGCGCATCGGCAAGTGCCACCCGCTGCACCCCGGCGGGCCCGACCCGGTGCCCGAGACCTGGAACAAAAAAGGACCTGAATGAATCGACCACTTCTGAAAATCGCCGCGTGCCTGGGGCTGCTGCTGCCCCTGCTGGCGGCCGCCTGGGACGCCGCGCCGGTGCAATTGCCTGACAACCTGGCCCAGGGCGACCTGGTCATGGGCCGCACCCAGCCCGGCAGCGAAGTGGTTTACGGCGACCGCAGCCTGCGCGTGGACGCCCAGGGCCACTTCGTCTTCGGCCTGGGCCGCGACGAGGCCGGCCCGGTCAGCCTGCTGGTGAAACTGCCCGACGGCCGCCTGGAAACCGTGCAGCGCCCCGTGGCCAGCCGCGAGTGGAAGATCGAACGCGTGGACGGCGTGCCCCAGCAGACGGTGACGCCCGACCCCGCCAACGCCGCCCGCATCGCCCGCGAACAGGCCAGGGTGGTCGCCGCCCGCGAACGCGACGACGACCGCAGCGACTACGCGGCGGGCTTCCGCTGGCCGCTGCAGGGGCGCATCAGCGGCGTCTACGGCAGCCAGCGCATCTACAACGGCACGCCGCGTTCGCCGCATTCGGGCCTGGACGTCGCCGCACCCAATGGCACGCCGATCCGCGCCCCGGCGGCCGGCGTGGTCACCTTCGCCGACCCCGGCCTGTACCTCACCGGCGGCACCGTGCTGCTCGACCACGGCCACGGCGTCAGCTCCAACTTCCTGCACCTGAGCAAGATCGACGTCGCCGTGGGCGACCGGGTCGAGGCCGGCCAGGTGATCGGCCAGGTCGGCGCCACCGGCCGCGCGACCGGGCCGCACATGCACTGGGGCATGAACTGGTTCGGCGTGCGCGTCGATCCACGCGCGGTCCTGGAGAAGTGGCCGGCCCCCGACGGCCGATAGCTTACTTTTGGCCCGCGACGTCCGCGGCGGCGCGGGTATGCTGGCCTGGCCCGTCGACGGAGCCCGCGCATGAACGCTGCTTTCCTGAAGTCCGGCCGCCAGGCCCTGACGCTCCTGCTGCTGGCCGTGGCCCTGCCGGTGGCCGCCATCGCGCCGCAGGGCCGTCAGCTGCTGGCCGACGACACCGCCGCCGACCACGTATCCCCGGAGCTCGACCGCCAGATCGTCGAGGCCGTGGATCGCAATCTTGAAATGCTGCGCCGCGAAGGCCGCCTGCCGCCCAAGGTGCAGACCAAGGTCTCGGGCCTGTTGTGGCCAATGGGGCCCGGCACGGGCGAGGCCGGCGAATGGCACGCGACCTCGGGTTTCGTCGACCTCAATCCGGCCTTCCCGGGCCAGCTGCGCGACTACACCTGCGGCACCCGCACCTACGACACCGCCGCCGGCTACAACCACCGCGGCATCGACTACGTGCCCTGGCCCTTCCCGTGGTTCCTGATGGACACGGCGCCGGTGGACATCCGCGCCGCCGCGCCCGGCGTGCTGGTGGAAAAGCGCGACGGCGCCAATGACCGGGCCTGCAACTGGGACGGCCCGGACAACGCCAACTACGTGATCATCCGGCACGCCGACGCCACCATCGCCCGGTACCTGCACATGAAGCGCGGCAGCGTCACCGCCCGCCCGATCGGCAGCCAGATCGCCGCCGGCGAAGTCATCGGCAAGGTCGGCAGTTCGGGCATTTCCAAACTGCCGCACCTGCATTTCGAACTTCGGGCCAGCAACCTGATAAACGCGGCGGTTATCGAGCCCCACCAGGGCGCCTGCAACGCCAGCAACTCGACCTGGGCCAGCCAGCGGCCCTACCGCGAACCGCGGCTGACCCGCCTGTCCACGCACTCGGGCGAGCCGCACTACCCCAGCTGCCCGGACACCACGGAAATCCCGCGATTCAGCGACCGCTTCCAGCCCGGCCAGACGGTCACCTTCCTGGCGTCGTACCGCGACGTGCGGCGCGGCCAGGCCAGCCAGTTCCGGGTGGTCGACGCCAACGGCGCCGAATTCACCCGCTGGAGCTTCGACACGGCCAACGACCCCGAAGTGACCACCGACTACGTGGCCGGCGCCTACTGGACCTGGACCCACGTCCTGCCGGCCAGCGCGCCGGCGGGCCTGTGGACCTTCGAGGCCGACTTCGAAGGCGAAACCCGCCGCCATGCGTTCCGCGTCGGCAACACCACCGCCATCGCCGACATGCGTGGCCTGGTCGGCGCCTGGTACGAACCGGCGACCTCCGGACAGGGTTTCGAGCTGCACTGGATCAACGACGACATGGCCCTGCTGTTCTTCTACGGCCACCACGACGACGGCCGCAATTTCTTCGTGCTGGGCCAGCGCAGCGGCCGTTTCGATTTTGGCCAGGAAGTGGTGTTCGACCTCTACCAGACGCTCGGCGGCCGCTTCAACGGGCTGGATCCGGACCAGATCGAGCGCCCCGCCTGGGGCCAGGCGCGCATCACCTTCGTCAACTGCGATACCGCGGTGGCCGAACTCGACGGCCTGGACGGCACCCAGGTGCTCAACCTCGAACGCCTTGGCCGCACCGACGGCCTGGACTGCCAGTAGGCGTATCATCAAACGGCAACCCCGGAGGAAGTCCCCATGCGCCGCCACTGCGCCCTGCTGGCCCTCGCCGCCGCGTTCGCCCTGCCCGTCTTCGCCGTTCCGCCCGACGGTGGCCAGGGACTGGACGACGGCGCCTTCTCCGACCACCTGACGCCGGAACTGGACAAGCGCCTGGCCGATGAAGCGATCGCCAACATCGCGATGCTGCGCCGGGAGGGGCGCCTGCCCGAGGCGCAGGCCAAGGTCTCCGGGCTGGTCTGGCCGCTGGGCCCGGTGGATGGCGCCGGCACCGACCTGCACGGCATCTCCAACTTCGTCGATCTCGACGCGGCCTACCCAAGCCACCTGCGCGACTACAGCTGCGGCACCCGCACCTACGACACCACCAGCGGCTACAACCACCCCGGCATCGACTACTTCATCTGGCCCTTCGCCTGGCACCTGATGGACCAGGGCGCGGTGGACGTGCGCGCCATCGCGCCGGGCACGCTGATCGCCAGCGGCGACGGCAACAACGACCGTTCGTGTTCGATGAACGCGCCAAACACGCCCAACTACGTGGTCATCCGCCATGCCGACGGCACCGTCGCGCGCTACCTGCATTTCAAGAAGGATTCGGTCACCACGCTGCCGATCGGCTCGGCGATCGCCGCCGGCCAGGTCATCGGCAAGGTCGGCAGCTCGGGCATTTCCACCGGGCCGCACCTGCACGTGGAGATCCGGGCCAGCGAAATCGCCGGCGCCGCGGCCTTCGAACCGCATGCGGGCGACTGCAACAGCGTCGCCTCAGGCTGGGTCGACCAGCGCCCCTACCGCGACTCGGCCATCAACCAGCTTTCAACCCATTCCGCCACGCCGACCCTGCTCGGCTGCCCGACCGTCGGCACCATCCAGCACAACACCGACCAGCCGCGCTACAAGGACCACTTCCAGCCCGGCGACCCGATCACCCTGATGGCCGCCTACCGCGACCAGGGCCGCGGTCAGGTGACGCAATTCCGGGTGCTGCGCCCGGACCAGAGCGTATTCACCAGCTGGAACTTCGACATGTCCGAACAGGGCGCCACGCCGCAGTACTACAGCGCCGCCTACTGGTATTGGTCCCATTCGCTGCCCCTGGATGCGCCGGATGGCCTGTGGACCTACGAAGCCACCTTCGAGGGCGAAACCAAGCGCCATTTCTTCCGCGTCGGCGACACCACCACCGCCGTGGGCGACATGCGCGGCCTGATCGGCGCCTGGTACGAGCCGGCGACCTCCGGCCAGGGGTTCGAACTGCAGTGGATCAACGGCAATACCGCGCTGCTGTTCTTCTACGGCCACCGCGACGACGGCAGCAACATGTTCCTTATCGGCCAGCGCGACGGGGCCTGGGACTTCGGCCAGGAAGTCGTGTTCGAGCTCTACGAAACCCGTGGCGGACGCTTCAACGGCCTCGACCCCGGCGCGATCCAGCGGCCGACCTGGGGCCAGGCCCGGGTGACCTGGGTAAGCTGCGAAACCGCCGTCGCCGAACTCGATGGCCCCGACGGCACGCAGGTGCTTACCCTCGAGCGACTGGGGCGCACCACCGGCCTGGACTGCAACTAGCGCCCCGGTCGCCGGCAGGCGCGAATCAGCGGGGCGCGAGGCCTTCGGGCAGGGCCGAATAACCGCCCGCCACGCCCTTGGTGGCCACGGCCACGGCGTCGTGCGGGTGCAGGCTTTCCAGGTGCGAGGCACGCAGCCAGAAGTCGGCGATGCGTTCGTCGTCCTGCAGGGCGGCCTTGATGCGGCGGGCGGCGTCCTCGCAGAACATCAGGTTCTGGCCGTTGAGCAGGGCGAAGGCCTGTTCGTCCACGCGCTTGACCGCCGTCTGCACCGGGGTCTTGAGCGCCGCCTCGATGCGGTCGATGACCTCGATGATCGGGAAGTCCTGGAACGAGGGCACCAGCCGCAGCTTCACGTCGGCGTGGCTGCGCTGGCTGTGCGGGGTGGCGCGGATGCCCTGCTCGGTGCCCAGCCAGGCCAGCACGGCCTCGCGGTCGAGCGGCTTGCCGGCGGCGAAATCGGCCTCGAACTGTTCCTGGATCAGCTGGCGCGCCAGCGCCGCCGAGCACGGGCAAGTGCTCGAATACGCCACCGACAGCCCCAGCTCGAGCGCGAAATGGCCGCGGTCCATCACCGCGGTTATCGTCACCGGATAGGCCTTCCAGCCGCTGTTGTCGCTGGCCAGGGCCGGGCGGCGCACCAGGTGTTCGAAGCGCAGGCTGACCATCGCCCGGTCGGAAAGTCCCGCGTGCGAATCCAGGAAGTCCTTCAGCAGCCGGCGCAGCGAGGCCGGCGTCGCCGGTTCGCTGGAAAGCATCTTGTCCACGTGCAGGTACAGGCGCGACATGTGGATGCCGCGCACGTCCGGCTGGGTCAGGTTGACGAAGGCGTTGACGCGCGCGGCCGCACTGGCCTGGCGGCCGTGTTCGCCCTGCAGGCTCACCGGCATCTCGATTTCGCCCATGCCCACCCAATCGAGCGCACCCGCCAGGGCGACGCGGGGCTGATTGGCCACGTCGGGCAGGACGCGGGCGGTGTTTTCGAAGTTGCTGGGGGCCAAGGTGGCTCTCCTTATCGGTGTCGCGGACAAGCTAGGTGGGGGGCAGTGCAGGCTACGTCAAGTCGCGTGGCCGGCCGGAGCGTTCAGGCGCAACAGTGCATCTCAACCTTGCCGCGCCAGGCGCCAGGCGCGCAGCAGGGTGGCGAAGGGACCGGGCGGTTGAAAGCCGCGGCCCGCGGCCAGGCGCGCCAGCCGGGCCCGGTCGAAGCCGCCGCGCAGGCGGCGGAACAGGCCCGGATGCGAGGACGCCGGCGGCAGCGCGGCCAGCAGTTCGCCGGCCCAGTCGCGCAGCAGGGGCTCGCCCTGCCCGGCTGAGACCTGGGCGGCGGTCAGGCCGTGGCGGGCCAGCAGGTTCATCGGCAGGCCGGCCTGGTCGTCGGCGGCCAGGCCTTCGGGCAGGCGATGCAGCAGCAGGTGCACGGCCACGGCGTCGGCATCGCGCGGGCCCGGCGTGCTGTCGAACACCTGCGCTTCGGCCTGGGCAATCGCCGCCGCGATGACGTCGAAACGCGCCAGCGCCGCCGCGGTGTCCCCCGGACGCGCAGGCTGCGCCGGCAGCGCCACCAGGGCACGCACCAGGGCCGGCCAGTCGGCGGGCGTACCGGCCAGCGGCGCGGTCACCGGATGCCGGCTGCGGCCCTCGGCCAGGCCCAGCAGTTCTTCGGCCCACCACTGGCTTTTGACTTCCGCCACGCGCGGGTCGCTGAGTTCGAAAGCGGCCTCGCGCAGTTCATGCAGCAGGCTGCCCCAGGCGCGGTAGCGCGGGCGCATCGGCGGCGGGCAGAACACTTCGGCCTGGGCCATTTCCGGCTCGCGCCGCTGCCACTTGGCCACGAAGTGTTCGATGGCCTCGCCGCGCGCCGCGCTCACGGCAGGTGCTCCAGCACCTCGCTGGCGTGGGCGGCGACGAAATCGGCCTGCCAGCGCAGCGGGTCGTCGCCGTCCTCGCGATAGCCCCACAGGGCCGCCACGCAGGGCATGCCGGCGGCTTTCGCGGCCTGCACGTCGCGCAGGTCGTCGCCGACGTAGAGGGCGTCCCCGGGCGACACGCCCAGCTGGCCGCAGGCGTGCAGCAGCGGCGCCGGGTCGGGCTTGCGCGTGGGCAGCGTGTCGCCGCCGACCAGCACGGCGCAGCGCTGGCGCCAGCCGAAACCTTCAAGCACGCCGCGGGCCAGGCCCTCGGGTTTGTTGGTGACGATGCCCCAGCGGATGCCGCGCGCATCCAGCGCCGCCAGCAGGGCGTCGACGCCGTCGAAGAGCGTGCTGTGCACGGCCAGGGCCTCGCCGTAGAAGCGCAGGAACACCGGCAGCAGCGGCTCGCGCTGCTCGTCGGACAGGTCGGGGAAGGACACCGCCAGCATGGCGCGACCGCCCTTGGACACGACCTGGCGCAGGCGTTCGTAGGCAACCGGCGGCCGGCCATGGTCGGCGAGCACCCGGTTGGCGGCCTGCGCCAGGTCCGGGGCGCTGTCCACCAGGGTGCCGTCGAGGTCGAACAGCACGACCGCCGGCCGATGGCTCATCCGGGCTTCACCGCACTGGCGAGGTAGTTCACCGCCGTCGGGCCACCCACCCAGGCCTTGCGGCGCAGCGGGTCGTAGGCCAGGCCCGAGACGTCCTGCAGCTGCAGGTCGGCCGCGCGCAGCCAGGCACCGAGCTCGGACGGTTTGATGAACTGCTTGTAGTCGTGGGTTCCCCGCGGCAGCAGCCGGGCCACGTATTCGGCGCCGACGATGGCCAGCGCGAACGCGGCCGGCGTGCGGTTGAGCGTGGACAGCAGCAGCACGCCGCCGGGCTTGAGCAGCCTGGCGCAGGCGCGCAGCACCGAGCCCGGGTCGGGCACGTGTTCGAGCATTTCCATGCAGGTGATGGCGTCGAAGCTGCCGGGCACTTCGTCGGCCAGCGATTCCACCGACTGCAGGCGGTAATCGACGTCCAGGCCGGATTCGAGCAGGTGCAGGCGGGCGACTTCGACCAGCTCGGGTGCCAGGTCGAGCGCGGTCACGCGCGCACCCTCGGCCGCCATGGCCTCGCTGAGCAGGCCACCGCCGCAGCCGACATCAAGCACGCGGGCGCCGGCCAGCGAAACGTGCCTGGCGACGTAGCCAAGGCGCGCCGGGTTGAGTTCGTGCAGCGGCCGCTGCGGGCCCTGCGGGTCCCACCAGCGGCGCGCCAGGGCGCCGAACTTGTCGAGCTCGGCCTGGCTGACGTTGGCGCCCGCGGCATTCATGCGCCGCCCCGCAGGCCGGCGATGCGATCGCGCCAGCGCCGGGCCTTGGCGCGAATGGCGTCGGTGTCCATGTCCAGCAGCTTGCCGCCGGCCAGGCGCGCCTTGCCGGCGATCCAGACGTCGGACACCTGCTGGCGGCCGGTGGCGTAGACGAGCTGGGAAACGACGTTGTGCAGCGGCTGGGTTTCCAGCGGCGACAGGTCGACGCAGGCCAGGTCGGCCAGCTTGCCCGGTTCGATCGAACCGATGTCCTCGCCCAGGCCCATGGCGCGGGCGCTGCCCAGCGTGGCGGCGCGCAGGGCGCTGGCCGCATCCAGCGCCGACGGGTCGCCCGACACGCCCTTGGCCAGCAGGGCCGCGGTGCGCATTTCGCCGAACATGTCCAGGTCGTTGTTGCTGGCGCAGCCGTCGGTGGCGATGCCGAGGTTGACGCCGGCCTTCTGCAGCTTGGCCACCGGGCAGAAACCCGAGGCCAGCTTGAGGTTCGATTCCGGGCAGTGCACGACCGAGACGCCGCGTTCGGCGCACAGGGCGATCTCGGCGTCGGTGACGTCGGTCATGTGCACGGCCATCAGGCGGTCGTTGACCAGGCCCAGGCGGTCGAGCCGGGCCAGCTGGCGCATGCCGTGGGCCTTGATGGCGTCGGTGTTTTCCTGCGCGGTTTCGTGGATGTGGCAGTGCACGACCAGGTCGAGCTGGTCGGCCAGCATGCGGATGCGTTCGAAGGCCGCGTCGTTGACCGTGTAGGGCGCGTGCGGCACGAAACACAGCGACACCAGCGGGTCGCGCCGCCAGTTGTCGTGCACTTCCAGGCCCTTGTCGAAATATTCGTCCTGGGTGCGGGCCCAGGCGGTCGGGAAATCGATGACCGGCAGGCCGACCAGGGCACGGAAGCCCAGGCGCGAATAGGTGCTGGCCTGCACGTCGGGGAAGAAGTAGTTCTCGGCGCAGGCGGTGGTGCCACCGCGCAGCATCTCGGCCACGGCCAGTTCGATGCCGTCGGCGACGAACTCCGGGCCGATCACCTGGCCTTCGACCGGCCAGATGTGTTCCTGCAGCCAGACCATCAGCGGCAGGTCGTCGGCGACGCCGCGCAGCAGGGTCATCGGGTTGTGGCAGTGGCTGTTGACCAGGCCGGGGATGAGCGCGGCCTCGGGCCGCGACACCACTTCGGCGGCGCTGAAGCGCGCCCGCGCCTGCTCGCGCGGCAGCACGGCCAGGATGCGGCCGTCGCTGACGGCAACGGCATGGTCTTCAAGCACCACGCCGGCAGGCTCGACCGGGACCACCCAGCCGGCTTCGATCAGCAGGTCGCAGGCCTGCGGCGCGGTGCTCGTGGTCATCCGGTCACTTGACCCGGGAGACGTATTCGCCGGAGCGCGTGTCCACCTTGATGACTTCGTCCTGGTTGACGAACAGCGGCACGCGCACCACGGCGCCGGTCTCGAGCTTGGCCGGCTTGCCGCCGCCGCCCGAGGTGTCGCCGCGCACGCCCGGGTCGGTCTCGATGATCTTGAGCTCGACGAAGTTCGGCGCCTGCACGGAGATCGGCGTGCCGTTCCACAGGGTGACCACGCAGTCTTCTTCGCCCTTGAGGTAGTTCCTGGTCTCGCCGATGCCGGCTTCGTCGCACTGCACCTGCTCGAAGGTGTCGGGGTCCATGAAGTGCCAGAACTCGCCGTCCGCATACAGGAAGCGCATGTCGGTATCGACGACGTCGGCGGCCTCGAGGCTGTCGGTGGCCTTCATGGTCAGCTCGACGGTGCGGCCGGACTTGATGAAGCGGTACTTGATGCGGGTGAAGGCCTGGCCCTTGCCCGGCTTGACGTACTCGGTGTCGGTGATCACGCACGGCTCGCCGTTGACGATGATCTTCATGCCGTTCTTGACGTCGTTCATGCCATAGCTGGCCATGCGTTGCTCCTGGAAGTCCCGGTTACAATGGGTGAAGCCGAATATGATACCCGTCCCCGCCCCTGCCCTGCAGCCTGTCCCGCCGGCCCCGCCCGCGCGGTGGCAGCAGCTCTGGCGCGATGCGATCCGCGATCCGGCGCAGCTGCTGGCCCTGCTGGACCTGCCGGAGCTGGCCGGACGCCTGTCCCCGGAGGCCATGGCCGGCTTCCCCCTGCGGGTGCCGCGCGGCTTCGTCGACCGCATGCGCCGCGGCGACCCGCACGACCCGCTGCTTCGCCAGGTCCTGCCCCTGGACGACGAAGACCGCCCCGCCCCCGGCTTTGGCCTGGACGCCGTCGGCGACCTGGCCGCCAGCGGCGGCACCGGGGTGATCCACAAATACCGCGGCCGGGTGCTGCTGGTCGCCACCGGCAGCTGCGCCATCCACTGCCGCTACTGTTTCCGCCGCCACTACCCCTATGCCGAACAGACCGCGGCCGCGGCCGGCTGGCGCGAAGCCCTGGACTACCTGGCCACCGACACCAGCGTCAGCGAGGTCCTGCTGTCGGGCGGCGACCCGCTATCGCTGTCGACGGCCAAGCTGGCCGAGTTCACCCGGGCCCTGGCCGGCCTGCCGCACGTGCGCCGGCTACGCCTGCACACGCGCCTGCCGGTGGTGCTGCCCGAGCGCGTGGACGAAGAACTGCTGGCCTGGCTGGCCGGCCTGCCCTGGCCGGTGGTGGTGGTCATCCATGCCAACCACGGCAACGAAGTCGACGCCTCCGTGGCCGCCGCGGTCTCGCGCCTGCGCGCAACCGGGGCGCAGGTGCTCAACCAGGCGGTGCTGCTGAGGGGCGTCAACGACTCCCTGCCGGCCCTGGCCGACCTGTCCGAACGCCTGTTCGCCGCCGGCGCACTGCCCTACTACCTGCACCAGCTCGACCGCGTGGCCGGCACCGCCCACTTCGAGGTGACGGACGACCAGGCCCGGTCCCTGCACGAAGCCCTGGCCGCCCAGCTCCCCGGTTACCTGGTGCCCCGACTGGTGCGCGAGGTGGCCGGGGCCCCCGCCAAGACCCCGCTGTAGCCGACCCGTCCCACGGCCCAGGATGTTGCCCCCGCCGGCATTCTGGTATTGTCTCAATCCCCCCGTGCAAGCCATTGATACGTAAAGGAGTGCCCCGGATGGCACAGCAGGATGCCGTGATCCGTTTGCTCCTGGTGGAAGACCGCCTGGACGACGCCGAACAAATCATCAGCCACCTGCGCAATGGCGGCATGGCGGTGCGTCCGCAGCGCCCTGAATCCGAGGACGAACTCGTCGAAATCCTCGGCAAGCAGAGCATCGACATCGTCATCGCGGCCTTCGAGGCCAGTTACCTGCCGCTGGCCACCGTGCTCGAGCGCGTCACGGCCACCGGCAAGGACATCCCGGTCATCGCTTCGGTGACCACGCTCGACGAAAAGGTGGCGCTGGCGGCGCTGGCCGCGGGCACCCGCGACGTCGCCATCCGCGGCCGCGCCGAACACATGCAGGCCGTGGTGCGCTCGGAGTTCTCCGCCCTGCACGCCCGCCGCGGCCTGCGCCACCTCGAGGCCGCGCTGCGCGAGACCGAACGCCGCTGCGACGCGCTCATCGCCTCCTCGCGCGACCCGGTCGCCTACGTGCACGAAGGCATGCACATCCGCGCCAACGACGCCTACCTGGAAATGTTCGGCTTCGAGGACTTCGAGGAAATCGAAGGCCTGACCGTGCTCGACCTGATCGCGCCGCAGCATGCCGACAACTTCCGCCAGGTCCTGAAGAAGATGAGCAAGGGCGAGGCGCCACCGCGCCAGCTCGAGCTGCAGGCCCAGCGCACCGACGGCAGCACGTTCGACGCCGTGATGGAATTCACCCCGGCCACCTACGAAGGCGAAAGCTGCCTGCAGATCGTCTTCCGCCAGCAGACGGTGGACGCGGACATGGTGGCCGAGCTCGATTCGCTGCGCCAGCGCGATGCGCTCACCGGCCTGTTCAACCGCCAGCACTTCATGACCGAACTCGAAAGCGCCGTGATGCGCGCCACCGAGGGCAAGGGCAAGCAGGCGCTGCTGCTGGTCGAACCCGACCATTACGAAAACCTGCTTTCCGAAGTGGGCCTGGCCACCGCCGACGACCTGATCAAGGGCGTGGCCGAACGCCTCAAGGGTGCGCTGGACGAAAACACCCTGGTGGCGCGCATGAGCGACCACGGGTTCGCCGTGCTGTGCCAGGACCACGACCACAACCAGAGCCAGGCCCAGGCCGACCGCATCCGCGAAGCCTTCAAGGACCACATCCTCGAGCTGGGCGAACGTTCGGTGAACCTCAGCGTCAGCGTTGGCGGCGTGCAGATCGGCGAACGCATCGCCTCGGTCACCCAGGTGATGGCCAAGTCCAGCCAGTGCCTGGCGTCCTGCGAAGGCATGGGCGGCAACCGCACCGAAATCTTCGACCCGGCCGCGCGCGACCGCGCCGAAGAAGAACGCATCCAGGCCTGGGTGCAGCGCATCCGCGAAGCCCTGGCCGGCGACCAGTTCGTGCTGCACTACCAGCCCATCATCAGCCTGACCGGCGCCGAGGAAGAAAACTACGACGTCTACCTGCGCATGAAGGGCCCGGCCGGCGAAGTCATCCCGCCGGTCACCTACCTGTCGATCGCCGAAGAGCACGGCCTGCTCGACGACATCGACCGCTGGGTGATCAGCCACGCCATCGGCGTCATCGCCGAGCGCGCCAAGGACGGGAAGGTCACCAACCTGTTCGTCAAGATCACCCCGGCCTCGCTGGTCGAAGGCGGCCTGGAGACCCACATCGCCGAACAGCTCAAGGCCCACGGCGTCGCCGGCGAACGCCTGGTGCTGCAGATCCCGGAATCGAAGGTGTTCACCCACCTCAAGTCGCTGCAGTCCTTCCAGAAGGCGGTGTCGAAGCTGGGCTGCCGGGTCGCGCTGGAACAGTTCGGCACCGGCCTGAACTCGTTCCAGATGCTCACCCACTTCGAACCGGCCATCCTGAAGATCGACCGCAGCTTCATCACCGAGCTGGGCAAGAACGCCGACGTGCAGAAGCAGGTGCGCGAGATCGTCGAAAAAGCCCACGAAGCCGGCAAGCTGGCCCTGGCCGAGTTCGTCTCCGACGCCGGCACGATGAGCGTGCTGTTCGGCATGGGCGTGGATTTCGTCGAGGGCAACTTCCTCGCCGCCCCCGGCCCGCAGATGAACTACGACTTCGGATAAGTGCGTTTTTGCCACGGATGAACACGGATAGACACGGATAGAGCAAGATCAAAATTCGCTCTATCCGCTCTTATCCGTGTCCATCCGTGTCCATCCGTGTCCATCCGTGTTCATCCGTGGCTAAAACCGCTTTAGATCGTCGCCGGCATGTTGCGCAGGGCCTGGATGCGTTCGGCCAGCGGCGGGTGGGTCATGAAGAGTTTGCGCAGGCCGTGGCCGACGGCGCCGGAGATGCCGAAGGCGCGGACTTCCTTGGGCAGCGTGCTTTCACCGTAGGTCTGCGACAGGCGTTCGAGCGCGGCGATCATCTTCTCGCGGCCGGCCAGGCGGGCACCGCCGGCGTCGGCGCGGAATTCGCGCCAGCGGCTGAACCACATCGCCACCACCGAGGCGAACATGCCAAAGATGATGTCCAGCACCAGCACCGTGATGAAGTAGAACGGGCCGGTGCCGCCATCGCGGTTGCCGCTGAGCGCCGCGTCGATGACCCGGCCGACGATGCGCGACAGGAAGATCACGAAGGTGTTCAGCACGCCCTGGATGAGCGCCATGGTGACCATGTCGCCGTTGGCGACGTGGCTGACTTCGTGGGCCAGCACCGCTTCGGCCTCGTCCCGGCTCATCGCCCGCAGCAGGCCGGTGGACACCGCCACCAGTGAATTGTTGCGGCTGGGGCCCGTGGCGAAGGCGTTGATCTCCGGCGCGTCGTAGATGCCGACTTCCGGCATCGCGATGCCGGCGGCCTCCGACTGGCGCTTCACGGTGGCCAGCAGCCAGGCTTCGCCTTCGTTGCGCGGCTGGGTGATCAGGTGCAGGCCGGTGGTGCGCTTGGCCATCCACTTGGAGATGGCCAGGGAAATGAAGGCGCCACCGAAGCCAAACGCCGCGGCGAACAGCAGCAGGACCCCGTTGTTGCCCAGGCTGATGCCGAAGACGTTCTGCAGCACGCTCATCACGATGCCCAGCAGGACCAGCACCGCCAGGTTGGTGGCAAGGAACAGGGCGACTCGCTTGAACATGGGGGCTTCTCTCGTAGGGGTGGCGGCCGGGCCGCCGTTCTGGGGTTAAATGTACGCAGTGACGGTTAAATTCAAGTGGTGATGCAAACCGAGCCTTCCTACCGCGGCCGCTTCGCGCCCTCGCCGACCGGACCCCTGCATTTTGGTTCGCTGGTGGCGGCCCTGGGCAGCTGGCTGTTCGCGCGACAGGCCCGGGGGCAGTGGCTGGTCCGCATCGAAGACCTCGACCCGCCGCGTGAAGTTCCGGGCGCGGCTGAACGGCAGCTCGAAACCCTGGCGGCCTTCGGCCTCGTGCCCGACCAGGCGCCCTGGTTCCAGTCCACCCGTGGCGGCGCCTATGCGCTGGCCCTAGACGCCCTGCTGGCCTCGGGGGATGCCTTCGAATGCCACTGCAGCCGCGGCGACCTCGAAGCCAGCGGCGGCGTGCATCGCCGCTGCGTCGGCCGGCCGCGACCCGGCCGCCTTCCGGCGATCCGCCTGCGTTTGCCCGACGGCGAACGGGCCTTCCATGACCGCATCCAGGGCGACGTCCGGCAGGACCTGGGCCGCGAGGTCGGCGACGTCGTGCTCCGGCGCGCCGACGGTTTCTGGGCCTACCAGCTGGCGGTGGTGGTGGATGACGCCGACCAGGGCATCAGCGACGTGGTGCGCGGCGCCGACCTGCTCGATTCCACGCCCAGGCAGGTTTACCTGCAGCAGCGGCTGGGGCTGCCGACGCCGGCCTACGCACACCTGCCGCTGGTGCGCGACGCCGACGGGCGCAAGCTGGGCAAGTCACTGGCGGCCTTGCCGGTGGACGGCCAGGACCCACTGCCCGCGCTGCACGCGGCCTGGCGGTTCCTGGGCCAGGATCCGGCGCAACTGCCCGCCCGCGGCACGCCAAAGCAGGTGCTTGCGGCCGCCGTCGCAGGCTTCGACGCGACCCGCATTCCTCGCCAGAACCACTGGTCGCCCGTGCAGGAAAAGTGAAGGCATGGCCTGCTGCTTGCATCCCACAGTCGCGTGGGGGATGCTCCGTGACCCGTCCGTCGTCGCGAACTTCCGGTGCCCTGCATGTCGCATGTCCGCATCATCAAGAAGTACCCGAACCGTCGCCTGTACGACACCGACATTTCCAGCTACATCACGCTCGAGGATGTCCGCCAGCTGATCGTGGACGGCGAGGCGTTCGTGGTGCGCGACGCACGCAGTGGCAACGACATCACCCGGCCCGTGCTGATGCAGATCATCGCCGAGCACGAAGAGCACGGGCAGCCGATCTTCACCACCGAACTGCTGACCCAGGTCATCCGCTTCCGCGGTGATTCCATGCAGGGGCACCTGGGCAGTTTCCTCGAGCGCAGCCTGCAGTTCTTCCTGGAACAGCAGCAGCAGATCCGCGGCCAGATCGGCAACCTCGTCGGCCAGGCACCCTGGGCCCTGCTCAACCAGCTTGCCGAGCGCAACCTGGACCTGTGGCGATCCTTCCAGCAGGGCCTGGGCAGCGGTGGCGTCACCCCGCCGACCCGCAAATCCCCGCGCACGCCGAAGTCGCGGGCGCGCTGAAGCTTTCCTAGAGGTCGCGCACCACCCGGAAGCCGACGCGGGCGTTGGTCGTGTCGGCCGGCGTTGATTGCCGGTAGGCCGAACGTGCGCGGTCGAGCGAACTGGCCCAGGACGCGCCGCGGATCACCCGGTCGCTGCAGCCCGGGTTGACCCAGGCACTGCCGTCGCGCGGCGCACGCCGGTAACTGTCGTGCCAGCAATCGAGCACCCACTCGCTGACGTTGCCGACCAGGTCGAAGGTGCCGAAGGCTTCGGCCGGGTAGGTGCGCACCGGCGCAGGGCCCCAATGGCCGTCGCTGTAGCCGGGAATGGCGTTGGCCCACTGCCGCTTGAGCCGCGACTGGTCGCCGTCGCCGGTGAGGTTGCCGACGACCCGCGTGGGCGCCCCGCTGCCCCAGGGCCAGGGTTCATCGCGGCCGGCACGCAGCGCATACTCGAATTCGGCCTCGCTGGGCAGGCGGTAGCGCTGGCCGGTCTGCGCCGACAGCCAGGCGGCGTAGGCCTGCGCGTCCTCGAACGAAACGTGCACCACGGGCAGGTCCGGCGTGGCCGGCGCGCCGGCGTAATCGCGCCGCCAGTCGACGCGGCCGTGTTCGCCCATCACGCCGCCCTTTTCATCGTAGACGGTCGAACGCCCGCGGCGCGTGGCCAGGGAACGGTGGCCGCTGGCTTCGACGAAGGCGCGGAACTCGGCCACGGTGGTTTCGTTGCGGGCGATGGCGAACCCACGTTCGAACGCCACCTCGTGGCGCGGGCCTTCGTTGTCCAGACGGCCCGGCTCGTCCTCGGGCGAACCCATCTTGAAGCTACCGTAGGCCAGCACCACCATTTCCGGCGCCTCGCCGCCAATCGCGAGCGGTTCGCGGAACACCTGGCCCGGCCGGAAATGGCCGTAATGGCGCGCCAGCTCGATGCGTTCGCGCAGGCCGTCCAGGCCCTGGGCCTGCAGGGAGACCTGTTCGGCTTCGGCCAGGCGGCGTGCGGCGAGCTCGAGATCGAGCGCATCCACGGCCGAATGCCCCTGGGCCAGCAGCGCTTCGGTGCGCGCCTGCCGCAGTTCGACGATGCGCGCGATCATGTCCTGCAGGGCCGCCGATTCGGGAATGATGCGGCCGGCCTCGGCCTGCAGGCGTTCGGACGCCAGGTAATCGCCCTTCTGCGCCGCGGCCAGCGCACGGTCCAGGTGCCGCGCCTGCAGACGGGCCAGGCCGTCGCTGGCGGGCAGGTAGTCGGGGTAGTTGCGCAGCGCATCGCGATAGGCCGCCACCGCGCCCTCGCCTTCGGGTTTGAAGATGCGGTTGGCCACGGCGCGGGCCTCGGCCAGGCGGACCGCTTCCTGGGCGCGGCGCGCGGCCGCCAGCGCTTCGCGGTAGGCGGCCAGGTCCGGATGCTGGGGCTGGGCCCGCGAGGACACGCGCTCCACCTGCTCGGCGTCGGCAAAACGACCTTCGGACAGGGCGATGCGGCCGCGCTGCATCAGTTCGGCCAGGATGCGCTCGACCCCGGCGAGTGCAGCGGCGTTGTCGCCTTCGGTGGCCAGGACGCCCAGCAGCAGTTCAAGGGCCCCCGGCCCGGGCGCGGCCGGCTCGTCGGCTTCGGGGTCGTCTGAGGGAACCGCCCCGGTCGCGGCCGGAGTGTCGACGAACAGTCGTCCGGCTTCCTCGGCGTCTTCGGCGGCGGCCAGGGCCTTGCGGATGCCCGCGGCCGGCACCGGCGTGATGTCGGGTGCCCAGGCCGGCACGGGAGCTTCCTCCGTGCGCGGGGCCAGGACGACTTCGCGTTCGAGATCCTCGGGGTCCACGGTGACCGGCGCCGCCGGGCTGTCCGCGGCCACGCCGTCGGGTTCCGACGAGCCGCCACAGGCCACCGCCAGCAGGGCGGCCAGCAGCCCGACCGGCAGGATTTTCGCATGCTTGCTCATCGTGGTCGGGCGCGGGCGCCCCGGGGCCTCGGTTCGGTCTGGCGAGCCGAAGTTAGGCTAAGGTGCCGGCTCCTGGCAACCGAATGGACCCCCGTGACTTCCTGGATCGACCGCCCCGACGACCTGTCCGACCGCCTTTCGCGCTGGACTGGCCAGCCCCTGGTGGCGCTGGACACCGAATTCATCCGCGAACGCACCTACTACCCGCAGCTGGCCCTGGTGCAGTTGGCCGTCCCGGGGGAAATCCTTCTGGTGGACCCGCTGGTCGCGGGCATGGACGCGGCGCTTCGCCCCCTGCTGGAGGACCCGGCCATCACCAAGGTCATGCACAGCGCCAGCGAGGACCTGCAGGCGCTCCAGCGCGGCTGCGCCGCCCTGCCCGCGCCGCTGTTCGACACCCAGGTGGCGGCGGCGATGTGCGGCCTGGGCGCGGGCCTGGGCTACCAGAAGTTGGTGGAACAGGTCACCGGCGTGCAGCTGGCCAAGGGCGAAACGCGCTCGGACTGGCTGCGTCGGCCGCTGAGCGATTCGCAGAAGGAATACGCCGCCGACGACGTGCGCCACGTGCACGCCCTGCACGAATACCTCGACCGCGAACTGGCCGCGCGCGGCCGGCATGCCTGGCTGCGCCAGGACGCCGAGCGCGCGCTGCACAACGCCGCCGATGATTCCGACGACCCCTTCCCGCACCTGGCGCTGCGCAGCGCCCAGACCCTGGACGCCGAAGGCCAGGCGCGGCTGGCCCGGCTGCTGCGCTGGCGCGAGGTGCAGGCGCGGCGCAGCGACAAGCCCAAGTCCTGGGTGCTCGACAACGAGCTGGCCGTGGCGCTGTCGCGGCGACCGCCGCGCAGCCTGTCGGAGTTCCACGCCACCCTCGACCGCCACCCCAAGGCCCCGCGCAAGGCGCGCGGCGAACTCTGGGACGTGCTGTCGGCACCATTGGCCGAGGGCGAACGGGATATTCCGCTCGCCCAGGGCGACAGCCTGGACAAGGCCCGCATCAAGGCCATGCAGCAGGCGGTGGCGGCCGTGGCCGCCGAACACGAGATACCCGAAGGGCTGCTGTGCGCACGCAAGCACCTCGAGGCCCTGCTGGCCGGCCGCGGCTGGCCGGCGGCGCTGGAAGGTTGGCGCCGGGGCTTGCTGGAACCCGCCCTGGGGCCGCTGCTGGCCGACGGCTAGCCTTCGCCGCGACATGCCCCTATAATTTCCGGACCTTCCGTGGGGGGGTAGCTCAGCTGGGAGAGCGCATCGTTCGCATCGATGAGGTCGTGGGTTCGATCCCCATCCTCTCCACCACGATTCCTGAAAGGGCCGGACCCGGTGTCCGGCCCTTTCTTTTTGCCCGCCCGTTGGCCCCGGCCCGGTCGCCCGTGAGACAATCTCGGGGTTAAGCCGCTGGCCCGCCCCCGGCGGGCCGCAAGGCCCCGTAGCTCAGCTGGATAGAGCATCCCCCTCCTAAGGGGAAGGTCACACGTTCGAATCGTGTCGGGGTCGCCATTCCCAAGGCCGCACCGCGGCCCCAGTACCTGGAGCAAACAATGACCCACGCAGTCCTCACTTCCCTTGGCCTCACCGGCCAGGAATCCGGCACCTACCTCGGCCACGGCGAGTGGTCGCAGACCCGCGATGCCGGCGTCATCGAACCCGTGAACCCGGGCAATGGCGAAGTGCTGGGCAAGGTCTATGCGTCGTCGCAGGCCGACTACGACAAGATCCTCGAGCGCGCCCAGGCGGCGTTCAAGGTCTGGCGCAGCACCCCGGCCCCGCGCCGCGGCGAAGCCATCCGCCTGTGCGCCGACGCGCTGCGCACCCACAATGACGCGCTGGGTTCGCTGGTCGCGCTGGAAATGGGCAAGTCCAAGCCCGAGGGCGACGGCGAGGTCCAGGAGATGATCGACATCGGCGAATTCGCCGTTGGCCTGTCGCGCCAGCTCTACGGCCTGACCATGCACTCCGAGCGCCCGGGCCACCGCATGTACGAGCAGTACCACCCGCTGGGCATCGTCGGCATCATCTCGGCCTTCAACTTCCCGGTCGCGGTGTGGGCCTGGAACGCCTTCGTGGCCGGCGTCTGCGGCGACATCTGCATCTGGAAGCCCTCGCCCAAGACCCCGCTGTCGGCGATCGCCTCGATGAAGATCTGCAACGAAGCACTGCGCAAGGGCGGCTTCCCGGACATCTTCTTCCTGTTCAACGACGGCGGCACCGACCTGGCCCAGGCCTTCGTCGACGACAAGCGCGTCGCCCTGGTCAGCTTCACCGGTTCGACCAAGGTCGGCCGCCACGTCGGCGAGCGCGTCGCCCGCCGCATGGGCCGCAGCCTGCTCGAGCTGGGCGGCAACAACGCCATGATCGTCGACGCCACCGCCGACCTGAAGCTGGCGATCCCGGCCATCGTCTTCGGCGCCGTCGGCACCGCCGGCCAGCGCTGCACCTCCACCCGTCGCGCCTTCATCCACGAATCGATCTTCGACGACGTGCTGGCCAAGCTGGTCGCCGGCTACAAGCAGGTCGAAAAGAAGATCGGCGACCCGACCGACCCGGCCAACCTGATGGGCCCGCTCAACAGCAAGGACGGCGTGCAGGCCTACCTCGACGCCGTCGCCAAGGCCAAGGCCGCCGGCGGCAAGGTCGAGACCGGCGGTGCCGCCATCGACCGCCCGGGCAACTTCGTGCTGCCGACCATCATCACCGGCCTCAAGAACAGCCACGAAATCGTCCAGCACGAGACCTTCGCGCCGATCCTCTACGTCATGCCCTACTCCGACCTGGACGAAGCCATCGCCATGCAGAACGACGTGCCGCAGGGCCTGTCGTCGGCGATCTTCACCCAAAACCTCAAGGCGGCCGAGCAGTTCCTGGCGGCCTGGGGTTCGGACTGCGGCATCGCCAACGTCAACATCGGCACTTCCGGCGCCGAGATCGGCGGTGCCTTCGGCGGCGAGAAGGAAACCGGCGGTGGCCGTGAATCCGGCTCCGACGCGTGGAAGGTCTACATGCGCCGCCAGACCAACACCATCAACTACTCCGACGCGCTGCCGCTGGCACAGGGCATCAAGTTCGACATCTGAGGTTTACGCCCATGAACATGGCTCCCCGGCAGACCAGCGCCCTTGCGATCACCAGCCTCGTCAGCGGTTTGCTGGGCTGGACCTTCCTGCCCCTGGTGGGGAGCCTGGTCGCCATCGTCACGGGCCACATGGCCCGTGCCGAAATCCAGCGCAGCAACGGCCAGATCGATGGCGATGGCCTCGCCATCGCCGGGCTGGTGCTGGGCTGGCTGGTGATCGCCATCTCGGTGCTCACCCTCCTGGTCTTTGTTGTTTTCCTGGGCGGGCTGGCGGCACTGTTCGCCCTGCTGGGCATCAGCGGCCAGCTCTGACAGGCAGGCACCATGTATTCGCTGGCAAGACCCTTCCTGTTCCACCTTGACGCGGAACAGGCCCACGGCGTGGGCCTGCGCGCCATCGAGGCCGCCTACCGCACGGGCATGAGCCCGCTGCTGGCCGGCCGGCCCAAGCCGCTGCCGACCAAGGCCTTCGGGCTGGTGTTCCCCAACCCCGTCGGCTGCGCCGCCGGCCTGGACAAGGACGGCGCCCACGTCGACGCCCTGCTCGCCCTGGGCTTTGGTTTCGTCGAGGTCGGCACCACCACGCCCCGGCCGCAGGAAGGCAACCCGCGGCCGCGCATGTTCCGCCTGCCCGAACACAATGCCGTCATCAACCGCCTGGGCTTCAACAACCTGGGGGTGGACGCGCTGGTGAAGAACGTCTCGCGGGCGCGCCGCCGGCACGGCCTGCTGGGCATCAACATCGGCAAGAACAAGGACACCCACAACGAAGACGCCGCGGACGACTACCTGTACTGCCTGGAACGGGTGTATCCGCTGGCCGACTACATCACCATCAACATCTCCTCGCCCAATACCGCCGGCCTGCGCGAGCTGCAGGAAGAACAGCAGCTGCGCCGCCTGGTCGGCGAACTGCGCGATGCCCAGGAAAAACTCGGTGCCCAGCACGGCAAGCGCGTCCCGATGCTCGTGAAGGTGGCGCCCGACCTGTCCGACGACGACGTCGACGCCTGCGCGCGCGTGCTCAGCGACATGAAGGTGGACGGCGTCATCGCCACCAACACCACGCTCGACCGCCTGCCCATCGAAGGCCACAGGCTGGCCAAGGAAGCCGGCGGCCTGTCGGGCGCGCCGCTGTACGGCAAGTCCACCGCGGTGCTGCGCCGGCTGCGTGGCCGCCTGGACGAAACCATCCCGATCATCGGGGTGGGCGGCATCCTCAGCGGCGCCGACGCCGCCGGCAAGATCACCGCGGGCGCGCTGATGGTGCAGTTCTACACCGGCCTGGTCTATCGCGGCCCCGAGCTGATTGCCGAGTGCGTGCAGTCGATCCGGCGCCGCCGCGAGGGCGTTGCGTGACGGGTTACCAGCTGGCCGACAATGTTTCCCTGGCCGGCCGCAATACCTTCCGGGTCGCCGCCCGCGCGGCGATGATGGCCGATGTCTCGCGCGCCGATGCGCTGGGCGAACTGTTCGAGTTCGCCATGCTGCGCGAGGGCCCCGTGCTTGTGCTCGGGGAAGGCAGCAACCTGCTGTTCGTCGGCGATTTCCCCGGCGTGGCCATCTGCCTGACCATGGCCGGTGCAAGCATTGTCCGCGACGACGGCGACAGTGCCGTGGTGCGCGCCGAAGCCGGCATGAACTGGAACGACCTGGTTGCCTGGACCCTGGCCCGCGGCCTGTGCGGCCTGGAGAACATGGCCCTGATCCCGGGCACGGTGGGCGCCGCGCCGATCCAGAACATCGGCGCCTATGGCGCCGAGGTCGGCGAGTTCGTCGAAGCGGTCGAGGCCTTCCAGCGCGACACCGGCCAGGTCAAGCGCCTGCCTGCCGCCGACTGCGGCTTCGCCTACCGCGACAGCCTGTTCAAGCGCGAACCCGAGCGCTGGGTGGTCACCGCGCTCGAACTGCGCTTGCCGCGCCAGCGCGCGCTGCGGCTCGATTACGCAGGCGTGCGCGAGGAGCTGGCAGCCATGGGCATCGACACCCCGCGCGCCGTGCACGTGGCCGAGGCCATCAGCCGCATCCGCACCCGCAAGCTGCCCAACCCGGCCCTGCTGGGCAACGCCGGCAGCTTCTTCAAGAACCCGGTAGTGGACGCCGGGACGGCCGCGGCCCTGAAGGCCGACCACCCCGCCCTGCCCGTCTTCGCCGGCCCCGACGGTGGCCACAAGCTTTCCGCCGCCTGGCTGATCGAAGCCTGTGGCTGGAAGGGCAAGCGCGAAGGCGATGCCGGCGTCGCCGAACAGCACGCCCTGGTGCTGGTCAACCACGGCAATGCGACCGGCCAGCAGCTGCTCGAACTGGCCCGCCGTATCGCCGGGTCGGTGCGCGAACGTTTCGGCGTCAGCCTGGAGCCGGAACCGCGCATCATCGGCGCCCGCTTCGACCCGGCTTGAACGCCCCCGCCGCCCCGGCTTCGCAGGTAGGCCGCGCCGTCGGGCTGATGGCGCTGTCGACGGTGCTGTTCGGCTTCATGGCGGTCTGCATCCGCCTGGCGTCCGAACAGCTGCACCCGTTCGAGATCGCGTTCTTCCGAAACTTCTTCGGCTTCGTCATCCTGCTGCCGATCCTGTTCCGGCACGGCCCGTCGCTGCTGCGCACCGACAAGCTTGGCTTTTACATCGGCCGCTGCAGCATCGGCATGGTGTCCATGCTGGCCGGCTTCTGGGCGATCGTGAACCTGCCGCTGGCCCAGGCCATCGCCCTGTCGTATTCGACGCCGCTGTTCGTCACCATCGCCGCGGTGCTGGTGCTGGGGGAAGTGGTCCGGGCGCGCCGCTGGACGGCGGTGATCGTCGGTTTCCTCGGGGTGATGCTGATCGTGCAGCCCTTCGGCCAGTCCTTCACCGCCGCCAGCCTGGTGGCGGTGCTGGCGGCCGTGGCCAGCGCCAGCGCCGCGATCAGCATCAAGTTCCTCTCGCGCACCGAACACCCCGACGCCATCGTGATCTGGACGACGATGCTGTGGATCCCGATGTCGCTGGTGCCGGCGCTGATGGTCTGGGAAACGCCGGTGGGCATCACCTGGCTGTGGATCGTGCTGGCCGGTTCGCTGGGCAGCATCGCGCACATGTTCTGGACCCGCGCCCTGCGCCTGGGCGATGCCTCGATGCTGACGCCGATCAGCTTC
This sequence comes from Arenimonas soli, assembly GCF_014643775.1. Classification (GTDB taxonomy): domain Bacteria; phylum Pseudomonadota; class Gammaproteobacteria; order Xanthomonadales; family Xanthomonadaceae; genus Arenimonas; species Arenimonas soli. The sequence continues at coordinate 922,410 of NZ_BMKC01000001.1, read as the reverse complement.
CTGCAGATCATCGTGGTCGGCGCGTTCGGCTGGTGGCTGTTCGGCGAAACCCTGGACCGCTGGACCGTGGCCGGCGCCGCGATCATCTTCGGCTCGAACGTCTACATCGCCCGCCGCGAGGCCAAGCTGGCCCGGCAGGCGGTGACCGACCCGGAAATCAACCCGGAAACGCCGGCGCCGCGCTAGGCGGCACCAGCTCGGATCCTCAGTTGTTCGGAAAAAAATCGTACTCGACGCTGGGGAAGCTGCTGGTGGATCCACCCCCTCCGGTCGGCGGCGGCGGCGGGGGCGGCGGGGGCGGGGGCGGCGAAGTGCTCAGGGTGCCGGCACCCGCGCCGATGGCCTGGCCGGTCATCTGCGCCCAGGCCAGTTCCTGCGGCGAGGGCTCCGCGGCGGACGCGGGGGACGCGGCGGCGATCAGGGCCAGTGCGTAGGCGGGGATCAATGCGATGGGCGTGCGCATCGGGTTCTCGGTTGGACAGGGAGCGGCGAGTATAAAAATTGCCTCCCGGCCCGCACAGAGACCTTATCGCTGTCGGGTTTAGCGCTGCTTACCCAGGTGCCCTGCTTCTTCGGCGATGATTTCCAGCGCATTACGATCATCGGCCGTGAGCGCCTGCTCCGGACGTTCATACAGCCAGTCAACATCGCTGGCGCGGATGCGGGCCGCTTCTTCAGGCTGGCCGCTTCGTTCCAGGGCGGTCGCCAGCCCCCAGCCGATCTGGGCCTTCGGAGGGTCACCCGGCTTGCGTTCGGCCTGCCCCTTTTCCCGCAGCGCCTTGAATTGCTCCACGGCCTCGGACCATCGTCCGGCACGCAGGTCGCTGTAGGCCTGGATGCGATCGATGGCTTCGGTCTGCGGATGCTTCTTGCCCAGGACGTCCAGGGCCAGCGATTTGGCGCGATCGATCTGGGCCTGCACGACGGGTTTGGGCCGGTTGGCGCGATGCAGGGTTGCGGCGTGGTTGACTTCGACAAACACGGTGTCGGGATGTTCCGGGCCCAGCACGCGCCGGCGCGCCTGCAGCAGGTCGGCTTCCATCACCAGCGCTTCGTCGAACCGGGATCGTCGTGCCAGCAGGGCCGCGAGATTTAGCTTGGTTCGCAGGGCCCCGGGGGAATCGGCGCCATACAGCCGCTGGCGTGCCTCCAGCACCTCGCGCATCAGGGCTTCGGCTTCGTCGAAGTCGCGATGCGAAAGCAGCATGTTGGCCAGGTTGCCCCGCTCGACCAGGGTCCGCGGATGTTCGGCGCCGAACTTCCGTTCGCTGACGGCGGCCAGCTCGCGCTGCAGCGTGACGGCGGCCTCCACGTCTTCAGCGATCGCCCGCATCACCGCCAGCCGGCCCATCGTCGTCAGCGTGGCCGGGTCTTCGGGCCCCAGGGCCTGTCGGCGCCGTGCGAAGAGGTCCTCGAATATTTCGCGGGCTTCGTCGGCCTCACCCATGCGCCCCATGCTCAGGCCCAGGTCCTCGGCCAGGTCCAGCAGCACGGGATCGTCCTCCGCCCGCATTTGCCGTTCGCGCGCCAGCAGCGCCTGCTGCATCGCCAGGCCACGCGGCCGGTCCCCCTGGGCGAAGACTGCCCGCGCCTGCTGGCGTTCGGTCTCGACCCGGACCGGATCGCCCGGCGGCAGTGATTGCGCAAGCGCCAGGGTGGCTTCGACCGCTTCAAGCGTCTGCCCGGAACCCCGGACCCAGAACATCGCCTCGGTTTGCAGGTTGCGGGCCTCCAGCGTCTCGCGCGCCGCGGGGCCCTGGGTTTGGGCGAAATAGCCGGCGACCTCCGCGAACAGCGTTTCGGCCTGCTCGTGCAGGCCCAGGGCAAGCTGCACCCGGGCCACCGACCGCCGCAGCTGGGCTGCCAGTGACGGCTGGTCGGAAAAATCACGGGCGATGGTTTCGCGGGCGCTTTCAAGGATCTCCAGGCCCACCAGGCTGCGTGCCAGGTCGGCGGGACTGGCAGCGGCAAGCGCCTGTTCCAGCGGCGCCAGGGCGTCGGGGTCGGCCTTGCCCACCTGATCCCGAAGGCCGTTGGCGATCCCCAGGCCCATGGCCTCGACGTCGATGTCCTCGAGCATCGACTGCTGGAACGCCGCCACGCGTTCAAGATCGGCGCTGCGCTGTTCGGCCAGCGCGCGCTGCTCGCGCGCCTGCTGCAGGCCATACAGCGACAGGCCAAGCCCGACCAGCACCGCCAGCGACACCGCGCCGGCGGCGGCGACGGCCAGCCGGTTCCGGCGCAGGTACTTGCCCAGCGCATACCGACGGCTTGGCGGCACCGCCTGCAGGGGCTGGTCGTCGAGGAAACGCTGCAGTTCCTGGGCCAGCTCGGCCGCCGAGCTGTAGCGTTCGGCGCGGTCGCGGCGCATGGCCTTGAGCACCACCCAGTCCAGTTCCGAGCGCAGCACCTGGCGCAGGCGCGGCTGGCTCAGGCCCAGCTGGCCGGCGCGCGCGGCGGCATTGCCCGGGGCCAGGGTTTCGATCTGCGCCGACGGCGGGCGGACCGTCGTGCTGGCCGTGTGCGCCGCCGCCGGGGTGTCGTCGCCAACGCCGGGACGGCGCCCTGCCAGGAGTTCGTACAACAGCACGCCCAGCGAATAGACGTCGGAACGGGTGTCGACCTCGACGCCCTCCATCCCGGCCTGCTCCGGGCTCATGTAATCGGGCGTGCCGGCGCGCTCGAGTTCGCCGGCGCGTTCACCGGCGGCCAGGGAGCGACTGGCCGCGGTGGCGATGCCGAAATCGATGATCTTGGGCAGCGGCCGGCCGTCCACTTCGGCCACCAGGATGTTGCCGGGCTTGAGGTCGCGGTGGATGACGCCCTTCTGGTGTGCGTGCTGCACGCCTTCGCAGACGCGGATGAACAAGGCCAGCCGTTCGCGCAGCGGCAACCCGCGCTGTTCGCAGAAACTGGTGAGCGGGCTGCCCTCGATGAACTCCATCACGAAATAAGGGAAACCCTCGGGCGTGGCGCCGGCGTCGTAGACCTGGGCGATGGCCGGGTGCTTCATCTGCGCCAGCAGCTGGCGCTCGATCTCGAAGTAGGCCAGGTGGCGGGCATCCAGGCGCCGGGCGTGCAGCAGCTTGATCGCCACGGTGCGCCGGACCGGTTCGAGCTGGCCGGCGCGGTAGACCTCGCCCATGCCGCCCCGGCCCAGCAAGGTTTCGATGCGGTAACGACCCAGGCGGGCGCCCGGCGCCTGCGCGGCGCCGGCGGCATCCGCGCCCAGGTCGCCGGCGCGCGTCTGCAGGCCTTCGGTTGGTGCCAGGTCCTCGTCTTCGGTGCCCGCCATGCCCCCTCCCCCTTGCTGCCCGCGATGTTAGCGCATGGCAAAAGCCGGCCGGCCCCGGCCCGGGCTAGCCGGCCAGTTTCCCGGACAATTGCCGTTAAACTCGCTGTCACGCCCGCTCGCCTGCCGACGATGAGCCAGAACGACCAGGACCCCGTCACCACGCAGCTGACCCTGCTCAGCGACGGCCCGCGCAGCACCGGGCCACGTTCGGCCTGCGTGGTCGTCATCCACGGTGAAGGCCTGGGAAAACGTGCCGACCTGGCCGACGAAACCGTGGTCGTTGGCCGTTCGCAGGACTCCGACCTGCATATCCCGCACAAGTCCGTGTCCCGGCACCACTGCGAGATCTGGCGGGACGGCGACCACTACCGCATCCGCGACCTCGACGCGACCAACCGCACCCGGGTCAACGACCAGCCGGTGACCGAATCGCTGCTGGCCGACGGCGACCACATCACCCTGGGCGAATCGATCCTCAAGTTCATCAGCCATTCCAGCGTCGAGGCCCGCTACCACGAGGAGGTCTACCAACTTGCCACGCACGACGCGCTGACCGAACTCTACAACCGACGGCACTTCGTCGAACTGGTGGACAAGGAGATCGCCCGCGCCAACCGCCATGGCCGGCCGCTGGTGATGTGCATCATCGACGTGGACCTGTTCAAGCCGGTCAACGACCGCTTCGGCCACATCGCCGGCGATGGCGTGCTTCGCCAGCTGGCGGCGATCGTGCGCGGCTTCGTCCGGGGCGAGGACATCGCCGCGCGCATCGGCGGCGAAGAGTTCGCGGTGATGCTGCCGGAAACCGACATCGAGGCCGCCCGCGCTTTCGCCGACCGCCTGCGCGAAGCGGTGGCCGCCGACACCTTCGTCCTGGAGGGCGAGCCACACCGCCTGACCATCAGCATCGGCATCGCCGGCCTGGTGCCGGGCCGCGAAGAACGAAGCGACCTCATGAAGGCCGCCGACCTGGCCCTTTACCGGGCCAAGGACGAAGGCCGCAACCGGGTCTGCGTCGAAGCCTAGGCGCCCGAGCCGCCGTATCGCCGGGCGACGTACTGGTCGATGACGCCGACGAGTTCATCGGCGATGTTTTCGCCGCGCAGGGTCATGGCCTTCTGGCCGTCGATGAAGACCGGCGCCGACGGCGCTTCGCCGGTGCCCGGCAGCGAGATGCCGATGTCGGCGTGGCGCGACTCGCCGGGGCCGTTGACCACGCAGCCCATCACCGCCAGCGACAGGTTTTCAACGCCGGGGTACTTGAGCTTCCAGACCGGCATCTGGCCACGCACGTGTTCCTGCACCTTCTGCGCCAGCACCTGGAAGAACTCGCTGGTGGTGCGGCCGCAGCCCGGGCAGGCGGTGACCAGCGGGGTGAAGGCGCGCAGGCCCATGGTTTGCAGCAGTTCCTGCGCGACCTGCACTTCAAGGGTGCGTGCGGCGCCGGGCTCGGGCGTCAGCGAGATGCGGATCGTGTCGCCGATGCCTTCCTGCATCAGCACGGCCAGCGCGGCGCTGGACGCGACCATGCCCTTGCTGCCCATGCCGGCCTCGGTCAGGCCCAGGTGCAGCGGGAAGTCCGAGCGCGCCGCCAGGTCGCGATAGACCGCGATCAGTTCCTGCACGCCGCTGACCTTGGCCGAAAGCACGATGCGCTCGCGCGCCAGGCCGATCTCGACGGCGCGTTCGGCCGATTCCAGCGCCGACACCACCAGGGCCTCGCGCAGCACGCGGGCGGCGTCCCAGGGTTCGGCGCGGGCGGCGTTTTCGTCCATCAGGCGCGCGGCCAGGGCCTGGTCGAGCGAGCCCCAGTTGACGCCGATGCGGACCGGCTTGCCGTATTCGATGGCCTTCTCGACGATCGCCGCGAACTGGGTGTCGCGCTTCTTGCCGAAGCCGACGTTGCCCGGGTTGATGCGGTACTTGGCCAGCGCCTCGGCGCAGGCCGGCTCGGCCGCCAGCAGGCGGTCGCCGTTGTAGTGGAAGTCGCCGACGATCGGCACCGGCACGTTCATCATGGCCAGCTTGTCCCGGATGCGCGGCACCGCGGCGGCGGACTCGGGGTTGTTCACCGTCACGCGCACCAGTTCGGAGCCGGCGCGCCAGAGTTCGGCCACCTGCTTCACCGTCGCGTTCACGTCGGCGGTGTCGGTGTTGGTCATGGACTGCACGACCACCGGGGCGCCGCCGCCGATGCGGACCGGACCCACCGCCACGGCGCGGGTTTCGCGCCGCGGCATCGCCTTCGCCTCGCTCATGCCGGTTCGCCTTCGCGGGCTTCGCGGGCGTCGGCGTCGCCGCCCTCGGTCGACGTCGGCAGGCGTTCGCCAAGCAACACGTAATCGCCGGCGTTGAGCAGCACTTCGACATCGTCAAGCAGGTCGGGACCGCGCATGCCCACTTCCGGGAAGTGGCTGGCGGTGTCGTGGATCACTTCGACACGGCTGCCCGATTCGATGGAGGCACTGCAGACGAAACACCGGCCCACGCTGCCGTCGATCGGGAATACTTCGACCGCGCGCTGCACCTGCCGGCTGCCGCCGTCGGCGCTGACCACGCGCAGGGCCACCGGGCTTGAACGCCGTGACAGCAGCTCGACGCCGGCGGACAGGCTGCCGTCGGTTTCGTAGCGCAGCCAGCGCATCACGCCGACCATCCAGTCCGGGTCGTCACCCCCTTCGCCGAAGCCCAGGCCGACCAGTTCGCCGACCTTGGCGCGGGCCTGCTCGGCGCTGTCCCAGGCCATGCGGTATCCGCCCAGGCTCTGGTCGAGAACCCGCGCGGTGAAGCGCGGCACGCGGGTCATGCTGGCGCTGCCCTGGGTCCAGGCGGCGCCGGCGATCACGTGCACGGTGCCCTGGGCCGACTGGCGCATGAAGGTGTCGAAGTCGCGCTGGCCTGCGAGCAGGTAGTGCAGCCCGCTCAGGCCCAGCACGGTGTCCAGCGAATGCCCGGCCGGCAGGCGCATCAGGCCGCGCGCCGCCATCTGGCCAAAGGCGCGGCGCAGCCGGATCAGCAGGTCGTTGCCGACCGCGACCGACAGGCCCGGCGTCGGCGCCAGCTGGCCCTGGCCGTCGCGAACGCGCTCGAGCGCGCGGTCCACGTCGGCCGCGAAGGGCGCCAGGTCCAGCCAGGTTGAGGGGGCTTCTTCGGGGACGCCGCCGCCGGGGCCGCGGTCGGCGTCCTCGGGCACCACCGGTGCGATGCCTTCCGGGGCACGGGGTACCAGGCTGCAGCGCGCGGCGTAACCGCGGGATGCCGGCCATAGCGCGTCCTGTTCCGACTGCGCGAAGGCATAGGGATTCACCGAGGCCATCAGCAGTGCCTGCAGGTAAAGCGTGTGCACGTCATGGCTGCCGCCGGCGGCCTTGTCTTCGACCGACTTGCGCTCTAGCTTGAGCGCGCTGGCGAAACGATGCAGCCGGTGCAGTCCCTGCCAGGCGCCGGCCGGCGCCGGGCGATAGACGCGCCAGGCCATGGCCAGGGCGCGGACGTAATGCCAGGCCGAACGTTCCAGCGCCGCCAGCACGTTGCCGCCACGCAGGAAGGGCACGCTGCCCGAGGGCGCACAAAGTTCGCAGGCGGCCTGCCGGTAGCCCAGGGCCAGGTCGAGATGGAACTTGCCGGCGGAGGCGGCCGAGCGGGCCTTGTCCGGCGGCAGCGGCAGGGAGCTGCCGGAAAAACCGCCTTCGAGCAGCGCGATCGCTTCGAGCGCGGTGCCACGCAGTTCTTCGAGCGCGGCGAACCGCTGCCCGCCGTCCAGGCGCTGGCCGGCCAGGCCTTCCAGGGCGCGGGCGATTTCCTGCTCGGCGGCCTGGGGGTTGGCGCGCGGCAGGGCCGCGACCCAGGCCTTCACCTTTTTCGGGTCAGCCGGGAAACGCACGGCACCCCCCACGGCGGGTGGCAGGTCCTGGCACAGACGGCGGTAGCTCTCGCTCATTCGGGATCCTCGTGGCGGGCACAGTTTAGACCGGGCCGGGGGCCGGCCCCACCCCCCTTGAACGGCAGCGGGTATCCTGTGGGGCCGTCCCCGGCCCGAGCCATGTCCACCCTAGCCCGCGAACGCCAGGTCCTGCGTCCGTCCCAGCTCAATGCGCTGGCGCGGGATCTGCTCGAGGGCAGCTTCCCGCAGGTCTGGGTCGAGGGCGAAATCAGCAACTTTTCCCGGCCGGCGTCGGGCCACGCCTATTTCACGCTCAAGGATGCGCGTGCCCAGGTGCGCTGCGCCCTGTTCCGGTCCAATGCCGCCCGCCTGCGCTTCGCGCCGCGCGACGGCATGCAGGTGCTGGCCCGCGGCCGGCTGACGCTTTACGAGGCGCGGGGTGACTACCAGCTGGTGCTCGACCACCTGGAGGAGGCCGGCGAAGGTGCCCTGCGCCGGGCCTTCGAGGAACTCAAGTCCCGGCTCGCCGCCGAAGGCCTGTTCGATGCCGGCCGCAAGCGCCCGCTGCCGGCCTACACCCGACGCCTGGCCGTGCTCACCTCGCCGCGCGGCGCGGCGATACGCGACGTACTGAGCGTCCTGGGGCGGCGTTTCCCACTGCTCGACGTCGAGGTGCTGCCGGTGCCCGTGCAGGGCGACGGTGCCGCCGCGCAGATCCTGGACATGCTGCAGCGGGCCGGGCGGAGTGGTCGTTACGACCTGATCCTGCTCACCCGCGGCGGCGGCTCGCTCGAAGACCTCTGGGCCTTCAACGACGAAGCCCTGGCCCGGGCCATCGTCGCCTCGCCGGTGCCCGTGGTGGCTGCCATCGGCCACGAGGTCGACGTCAGCCTGGCCGACTTCGCCGCCGACCTGCGTGCGCCCACGCCCTCGGCGGCCGCCGAACTGCTGGTGCCCGACCGCGGCGAGCTGATCGACCGGCTGCGCCGGGACCGCCAGCGCTTCGACGCCCTGCTTGCCCGCGCCCTGGGCGCCCAGGCCCAGCGCGTGGACCAGGCTTTCCTTAAGCTGCAGGCCCTGCGTCCGCAGCTGCGGCTCGAGCGCGGACGCCACCGGCTCGATGCCCTGCGCCATCGCCTCGACCAGGCCTGGCAGGCGCCGTCGGCCCGGCGCGGCGAACGCCTGTCCCGCCTGCTGCGGCGACTGGACCAGGCGCATCCGCGCCGCCGCCTGGAAGCGCACCGCCATCGCCTGGCCCTGCTCCAGCGCGCCCTGGCGACCCTGCCGGCGCGTCTGCTGGAACCGCGCCGGCAGCAGCTGCGCGGACTGGGGCGGGCACTGGAAAGCGTCAGCCCGCTGGCGACCCTGGCACGTGGTTACGCCATCGTGTTCGACAAGGAAGGCCAGGTGCTTCGCCGGGCCGCCGACGCCCGCGACGGCGATCGCCTGCGGGCACGGCTGGCCGACGGCGACCTGACGCTGAAGGTGGAGTCCGGGGACGACTAGTCGCCGGCCCGGGGCGGTTGCCCCAGCGGCAGGGAGTGCGCGAACTCGACGCCGGCCGCCCGGTCGTTCTTGGCCCGGTACATGGCTTCGTCGGCGCGCCTGAGCAGGCTTTCCGAATCGTCGCCGTCCTCGGGGAAGCGGGCGATGCCGATGCTGGCGCCCACCACCACCCAGTGGCCTTCTATGGGGACCGGCCGGCTGATCGCCGCCTGCACGCGCGCCGCCACCGCACGCAGCCAGTGTTCGTCGTCACCGCTCTGGACGGTGACGATGACCAGGAACTCGTCGCCGCCCATGCGCGCCACCAGGTCGCCCGGCCGCACCGAATCGCTGAGCCGGCGGCCGATCTCCGCCAGCAGCATGTCGCCGGCGGCATGGCCATAGGTGTCGTTGACCGGCTTGAAGCCGTCGAGGTCGAAACTAAGCAGCGCGAACCGGGTATCGCCCCGGCGCCCGCGGGCGATCATCCGGGCCAGGCTGTGCAGGGCGAGGCGACGGTTGGGCAGGTTGGTCAGCACGTCGCGTCCCGCCAGGCGGCGGATTTGCTGGCGGTCGTGCAGGATGCGCGTGATCGCCAGGGCCGCCAGCAGGCTCAGGCCCAGGCGGGCCGGGAACCCCGGTGTCTGCCACCAGGCGCGTGCATCCCAGCCTTCCAGCGGCACCGCCGAAATCAACCAGCTGCCGCCGGGAAGGAAGGCCGGCACGCGCACCGCGTCCGCCGACGCCGGCAGGCGCGCGCCGCGGATGATGTCGCCGCCCGGGCCGGCGGCGTCGCGGCCGACGATGCTGAGCTGCAGCTCCTTTTCCAGGTTGAGGATGCCGGCATCGCGCATCACCCGTTCGTGGTCGAGCACCAGGCTCACCGCGCCCCACAGCCGCGGCACGCCATCGCGCTCGACCCACAGCGGAATGCGGATGGCCAGCGCGCGGCCGCCCTGGCGCAGTTCGAAGGGTCCGGCCAGCAGCGGACCGTCCTCGCGGATGGCACGCAGGGTGGCGTGTTTCTGCACCGGGTCCGCGAGCAGGTCCAGGCCCAGGGCCGCCTCGTTGCCCGCTTCCGGATAGACCGAGGAAATGACGAAGCCGGGAGCGAGGCTCAGGTCGCGGATCTGCGGCTGGCCGCGCACCAGCTCGGCGGCGATGGCCTTGAACTCGGCGTCGGAAATGCCCTCCTGGCGGATCACCTGCACGGCCAGGCCGCGCACCAGACCCACGTGGGCATAAACCTGGGTTTCGAGCTGGGCGCGGAAGTCCGAGAGTTCACGCTGCACCCGCGACTGGCGTTCGCTGAGGTAGCGCTCGCGCTCGAGCTGCGCCGTGCTGATGCTCAGGTAGACGCCCAGCGCCAGCACCAGCAGCCCCACGAACAGCGGCTTGCCCGGTCGCAGCCAGCCGCCGGCCAGGTCGGCGCCGGTGGCGGGAAACGATTCGGTAGTGGCGTCGGGGCCAGCCATCGCGGCAATGTACAACGCCTGCGGCGGGCCCGCCCGGATGCGCTTCACCCGCCCGGGGAAAGACCGTACCCTCAGCCCATGCAGGGTGAGCCGACCGACGAGGATCTGATGCTGGCCTTTGGTGCCGGCGATGCCGGCGCCTTCGAGACCCTCTATTCCCGGCACCGGCTGCGCCTGTTCCGGCACCTGCAGCGCCAGGTCCGCGACGCCAGCCTCGCCGAAGAGCTGTTCCAGGACGTCTGGCAGCGGGTCATCGCGGCCCGCGAACGCTACCGGCCGGAAGCCAGGTTCAGCACCTGGCTGCACCAGGTCGCCCACAACCGCCTGACCGACCACTGGCGCGCCAAGTCGCACCGGCCCGACGCCCCGGATGACGCCCGCGAGCTGGCCGAACGCTTGCCCGACCCCGACACGCCCGAGCGCCAGCTTTCCGCCTTCGAGGAGCGCCGGCGCCTGCAGCTGGCGCTCGAAGAACTGCCGCCCGACCAGCGCCAGGTGCTGCTGCTGCGCCTGGAGCAGGAGCTGAGCCTGGAGGAAATCGGCGAAATCACCGGCGTCGGCCGGGAAACCGTCAAATCCCGCCTCCGCTACGCCATGGACAAGCTGCGCGCGAGGCTGCGGCCATGATCCGTCAACCCCGTTCCAGCCGGTGGCCCGTTGGAAGCCTTGCCCATCCCAACCGGAGCCACCCCATGCGCCAGATCGCCGTCACCGCCCTCGCCCTCGCCATCGCCGCCGGCTGCGCCCACCGCGCCGACGACAGCGCCGCCCACCAGGCCGCCAGCGCCGACGCCCAGGAACAACGCCGCGAACAGGACCGCAGCCGCGCCAAGCGCGCGGAACTCGAAGCCGTGGAAGTGTCCGGCAGCCGCCTGCTCAGGGACCCGGTCGCGGCGGCGCCCGCCGCGCCTCCCGTCCCGACCAGCTACATGGCGATGCCGCGGCCGGCGGTCGAACGCAATACGGAAAACTATGCCGCCTTCGAAGACAACGGCATCCAGCGCACCGCCGAACAGCCGGTATCGACTTTCTCCATCGACGTCGACACCGGCAGCTACAGCAACGTTCGCCGCATGCTGGCGCAGGGCATGCTGCCGCCGCGCGACGCCGTGCGGGTCGAGGAAATGATCAACTACTTCGACTACGGCTACCCGGCGCCCACCGACCGACGCCAGCCCTTCCGCGTCAGCACGGAACTTGCGCCCGCGCCCTGGGACGACAAGCGCGTGCTGATGCAGGTGGGCCTGAAGGGTTACGAGGTGGCGCGCGAGCAGATTCCCGCCAGCAACCTGGTGTTCCTGATCGACACCTCGGGTTCGATGAACTCGCCCGACAAGCTGCCCCTGCTCAAGGAAAGTTTCCGGCAGATGGTGCCGCGCCTGCGTGCGCAGGACCGGGTGTCGATCGTCGTCTACGCCGGCAGCGCCGGCCTGGTGCTGCCGCCGACCCCGGGCGACCACCACGGCGAGATCCTGGCGGCGCTGGGCCAGCTTGAAGCCGGCGGTTCGACCAACGGCGGCGAAGGCATCGACCTGGCTTATGCGATGGCCCGGCAGGGCTTCGTCGAAGGCGGCGTCAACCGGGTGATCCTGGCCACGGACGGCGACTTCAACGTCGGCGTCTTCGACCAGCGCGCGCTCGAGACCAAGGTCGAGGCGGGCCGCAAGGCCGGCGTCGCGCTCACCACGCTGGGCTTCGGCCAGGGCAACTACAACGACGCGCTGGCGGAGAAGCTGGCCGACGTCGGCGACGGCAACCACGCCTACATCGACAACCTGATGGAAGGCCGCAAGGTGCTGGTCGAGGAGATGGGCTCGACCCTGCTGACCATCGCCAGCGACGTGAAGATCCAGGTCGAGTTCAACCCGGCCCAGGTCGCCGAATACCGCCTGGTTGGCTACGAGAACCGCCAGCTGGCGCGCGAGGACTTCAACAACGACCAGGTCGATGCCGGCGAGATCGGCGCCGGGCACGACGTCACCGCCCTGTACGAACTTTGCCTGGTCGGCATGGGCTGCGAATCCAGCGACGCGCTGCGCTACGCCGCGCCCGCGCCGCAGGCGGCAGGCACCGGCGAAATCGCCTTCCTCAAGCTGCGCTACAAGCAGCCCGGCCAGGCGCGCAGCGTGCTGGTCGAACAGCCCATCCGCCGCCAGGACCTGCGCGCGAAGGCCGGCGAAAGCCTGCGTTTTGCGGCGGCGGTCGCCGCCTACGCCGACCTGCTGCGCGGGGGGCGTAACATGTCGGGCTTCAGCTGGGACCAGGTGGACGCCCTGGCGCGTGGCGCCCGCGGCGACGACCCCTGGGGCTACCGCGGCGAGTTCCTGCAGCTTGTGGCGCAGGCCCGTTCGCTGGCGCCGGCACCGGGCCCCGACACCCACATCAGCCAGGACTGACGCATCCCGATGAACAGCCCGCAGGACCCGCGCAAGGACCCGCTGCAGGACGATGAAGTCGCCCTGGCCCGGGTTCTGCGCGCCCTGCCGGGCGGCGAACCCTCGCCGCAGGTGGATGCCGCCATCCTGGCGGCGGCCCGCAACGCCACCGCGGCCTCGCCGGCGCAGCCACACCGCCGCCGCGGCCTTCCCGGCTGGGCGCTGGGCACGGCGGCCGCGGCGGTGCTGGCGGTGGGCATCGGCCTGCAGCTGCAGCCCGGACGCAATGCCCTGCCCGATGGCGTCAACGCTGAAGCGCCGGCGTCGGCGTCGGCCACGGACGCCGAACTGGAACAGGTCGAAGTGACCGGCTCGCGCCTCAAGCGCACCGAGACCGACGAGGCAGGCACGGTCGAGCCACAGGCCAAACCCCTTGAATCGCCCCGGTTCGTGGAGCCACCTGCGCCAGCCGCGGTGGTTGCTCCCCCGCCCCCGCCTCCGGCGGCGCCGCCGGCACCGCCACGGCCAACCGCGCCGCCCGCGGAACCTGGACGCGAAGCCGAAGCCGCTGCCGCCCGGGTCCTGGCGGACGACGTCCGCTCCCGCGAAGACGCGGCCTCGGCCGAACGCGAACGCGGCGCAGCCCGCAGGCAAGAAGCCCGCGTGGCCGCGCCGGTGGCCGCGCCCGCGCCGACCCGGGAAATGGCCGAAAGCGCGGGCGCCGCACCGCCTTCGGCCTTCGGCGCCGACGAGGTGCTGCCGCCGGTGGCCGACGACAGCCGGCTTGCGCCCGACGCGTGGCTTGAGCGCATCCGCGACCGAATCCGCCAGGGCGACCGCGCCGGCGCCAGAGCCAGCCTGCAGCGCTTCGAACGCGCCCATCCCGACATCACGCTGCCGCCAGACCTGGCCGCGTTCCGGCCGTGACCGCGGCACAAACGCTTGCCGGCCCGGCCACGTTCGAGCTGGAGGCCAAACGCAGTCGCTTCCTGGCCCGTGCCGCGCCGGTCGAATCACCCGAGGCCGCGCTGGCTTTCCTGCACGAGGTCGCCGACCCGCAGGCCACGCACAACTGCTGGGCCTACCGGATCGGCGCCGACTACCGTTCCTCCGACGACGGCGAGCCCGGCGGCAGCGCCGGCCGCCCCATCCTGGCCGCCATCGAAGGCCAGGGCGTGGACCAGGTGGTGGTGGTGGTCACCCGCTGGTACGGCGGCACCAACCTGGGCGTGGGCGGGCTGGTGCGTGCCTACGGCGGCGCCGCGGCCGAGTGCCTGCGCACCGCCGCGCGGCGCGAACTGGTGCCCTGGGTCGGGGCCGAACTGGCCTGCGGCTTTGAACTGGCCAATGCCGTGCATGGCCTGCTGGCCGAGTTCGGCGGCGAAAAGCTCGACGAGGCCTTCGACGAAGCCGGCCTGCGCCTGCGGGTGCGCCTGCCCGACTACACTGTCGATTCCCTGGCCCGGCGCCTGCGCGACATCAGCCGCGGCACCGCCAGCCTGCGCCCCGACGAGACCCCTTCCCCATGACCGCCACTCCGGCCCAGAAGCCGCCCGTGAATTCGCTGCGCGAACTGCTGCCCTTCGTGCGGCCGCACCGCGGCCTGGTGGCGGCCTGGCTGGGCGCGCTGGCGCTGTCGTCCAGCGCCACGCTCGCCCTGCCGGTGGCGGTGAAGTACATGATCGACCAGGGGTTCACCGGCGGCAGTGAAATCGACCGCTGGTTCGCCCTGCTGTTCGGCGTGGCGGTGGCGCTGGGCCTGGCGACGGCGGCGCGCTTTTATTTCGTCACCCTGCTGGGTGAACGCGTGGTCGCCGACCTGCGCCGGGCCCTGTACGCGCACCTGCTGTCGCTCGACCAGGCCTTCTTCGAACGCACCCGCGCCGGCGAACTGCTGTCGCGGCTGTCCGCCGACGCCGAACTGCTGCGCAGCGTGGTCGGGTCCAGCATGTCAGTGGCGCTGCGCAGCGGCATCACGGTGCTGGGCAGCGCGGTCATGCTGGCGGTCACCAGCCCGCGGCTGGCGCTGTTCGTGCTGCTGGGCATCCCGCTGATCGTGCTGCCGATGGCGTTTTCCGGCCGGCGCGTGCGCAGCGTCGCCAAGGCTGCCCAGGACCGCGTCGCCGACGCCAACGCCCGCGCCGGCGAAACCCTGGGCGCGATGCACACCGTGCAAAGCTACGCCCGCGAATCCTACGAGGCCGGGCGCTTCGACCAGGCCGTGGCGCTGGCCCTGGGCGTGGCCCGCAAGCGCATCCGCCTGCAGGCGGCGCTGACCGCCCTCGTCATCGTGCTGGTGTTCGGTTCGATCACGGCGGTGCTTTGGGTGGGCGCGCGCGATGTCATCGCCGGCGAGATGACCGCCGGCACCCTGGGCCAGTTCGTGCTCTACGCACTGATCGGTGCCGGCTCGGTGGGCGCGCTGGCGGAAGTGTGGACCGAAGTGCAGCGCGCCGCCGGCGGCATGGCGCGCATTTCCGAACTGCTGGGCGAACGTTCCCTGCTGCCGGTGCCGGAGACGTCCGAACCGCTGCCGACGCCGGTGCAGGGCCGCCTTTCGCTGCGCGGCGTGCGTTTCCACTACCCCACCCGGCCCGACGCGCCGGCGCTGGACGATTTCAACCTGGACCTGCAGCCCGGCGAAACCGTGGCCCTGGTCGGTCCCTCGGGCGCCGGCAAGAGCACGGTGCTGCAGCTGCTGCTGCGTTTCCACGACCCCGAGGCCGGTTCGATCACGCTCGATGGCCACGACCTGCGTGGCATCGCCCCGATGCAACTGCGTGCACACATCGCCCTGGTGCCGCAGGACCCGGTGATCTTCGGCACCACCGCCCGCGAAAACATCCGCTACGGCCGCCTGGACGCCACCGACGAACAGATCCAGGCCGCCGCCCGCAGCGCCGAAGCGCACGACTTCCTGGCCAGCCTACCCCAGGGTTACGACAGCGAACTGGGTGAACGTGGCGCCCGCCTGTCCGGCGGCCAGCAGCAGCGCCTGGCGATTGCCCGCGCCCTGCTCAAGGACGCGCCGGTGCTGCTGCTCGACGAAGCCACCAGCGCGCTGGACGCACAAAGCGAACGCGCCGTGCAGCAGGCGCTCGAACGCCTGATGCGCGGCCGCACCACCCTGGTCATCGCGCATCGCCTGGCGACGGTGCTCAAGGCCGATCGCATCGTGGTGATGGACCAGGGCCGCATCGTCGCCCAGGGCACGCATGCGGAACTACTGGCGCGCGGCGGCCTCTACGCCGACCTGGCGCGCCTGCAGTTCGACCACGGCCCCGCCGCGGACTGAATTCAGCCCAACGCGTCCAGGAAGCCTGGCGGCAGCCCATGACGCCCCAGCCAGCCGCGCTGGGTACCGGTCAGCACCCGCAGCATCTGGCCACGCCCACCCGGCAAGCGGCCCATGGGCAGGAAGAAGCGGTCGCGCAGCCAGGCCAGGCTGTCGGCCTCGGACTGGAACACCGGCGTCAGCCAGCGGCTCCAGAACTGGTAGATCGCCACGTGCCGGCGGCGTGCGGCGCCATAGGCGGCCAGCGCGGTTTCGACTTCATCCGAACCACGCAGTGCATCGCGCAAAGCCAGGGCATCGAGCAGCGCCATGTTCACGCCCTGCCCCAGCTGCGGGCTCATCGCATGCGCGGCGTCACCCAGCAGGGCCAGGCGACCGCGCGACCAGGCGCCGGGGATGGCGTCGCGGTAGCGGGCCTGCGCCAGCTGGGCGGAGTCCTGAATCGATTCGAGCATCGGTGCCAGCGCTGGCCAAAGCGAGCTTGCCCGGTTTTTCCAGGCCGGCAGCCCTTCACGCGACCAGTCCGGCAGGGCCGCGGCCGGCAGGCTCCAGAAAAAGCTCAGGCGCGGCGTGGCATCACCCGGGCGCGCGCCCACCGGCAGCATGCCGGCCATCTCGCGGGCGCGGCGGTAGCGCTGCCGGAGCTCACTGCGCCAGGGCCAGTCGGCTTCGGGCAGCAGGCACCAGAGCGCACCCCAGGGATAGGGCCGGTCCAGGCGCGGCGCACCCACCGAAGCCCGCAGGCAGGAGGCCGCGCCGTCGGCGGCCACGATCAGGTCGTAGGGGCCATGGCGGCCACCTGATTCGTCGAGCAGTTCGCGGCCACCGGGCGCCAGCGCGCGGATGCGCCTGCCGACGCGCACGTCGCTCGCGCCCGGCCAGGCGTCCCGCAGCAGTTCGAACAGCGCGTTGCGCTGCAGGCCCAGCCCGAAAAGGCGCGGGTCGAGGCCGGCATAGGCCATGTCCATGACCGCCCGGCCGCCCTCGTTTTCGCCATACAGGCGATCGACCCGGCGGCCCAGCGCCAGCGCCGGCGCCAGCAGGCCCAGTTCCCACAGCGCCGACAGCCCGGTGGGCTGCAGAAGGAAACCGGCGCCGACGGGCCGCAGCGCGGGTGCCTGTTCGAACACCTCGACCCGGTGGCCGTCGCGCGACAGCGCCAGCGCCGCGGCCTGGCCGCCGCTGCCGTATCCGACGATGGCGATGTCGAGCGCTTGCATGGAGCCCCCTTCAAAAAACGAAGCCCCGCACGCGGCGGGGCTTCGAAGTCTTCGCGTTGGCGTGGTTCAGACCGGCGACACGTTGGCGGCCTGCGAGCCCTTCGGACCCTGCACCACCTCGAAGCTGACCCGCTGGCCTTCCTGCAGGGAACGGAAACCCTGCGAGCTGATGGCCGAATAATGCACGAACACGTCGGCGCTGCCGTCTTCGGGGGCGATGAAACCAAAACCCTTGGCGTCGTTGAACCACTTCACGGTACCGAAACTCATGTCTTGCCCTCACTTGCTGTAGGAACTGTCGTGCTCCGCGTGCCGATGGCTCGGTCCCGTGCACGGCCCGATTATGAACAAGGGCAAAACGGCTGACAATTACCCCAGCAGGGCTTCGAGCAGGCCCGGCAGGCCCGCACTGGCGGCCTCGACGTTGGCCAGCACCTCTTCGAGCGTGATTTCGG
Organism: Arenimonas soli; assembly: GCF_014643775.1. GTDB lineage: Bacteria > Pseudomonadota > Gammaproteobacteria > Xanthomonadales > Xanthomonadaceae > Arenimonas > Arenimonas soli. Next base: position 904,927 of record NZ_BMKC01000001.1, on the reverse strand, counting down.
CGGCGTCACCGCAGCCCGCCGCCCAGTTGGCCACGATGGCCAGGCAGGCGTAGTCCAGGCCCAGTTCGCGGGCGAGGCCGGCTTCGGGCATACCGGTCATGCCGACCAGGTCGCAGCCGTCGCGGCGCATGCGGGCGATTTCGGCGCGGGTTTCCAGGCGCGGCCCCTGGGTGGCGCCATAACAGCCGCCGTCCACCAGCGCCACGCCGGCCTTGTTGGCCGCGGCCAGCACCGCGGCGCGCAGTGACGGCGTGTAGGGCTCGCCGAAGTCCACGTGCAGCACCTCGCCGCCCTCGCCGTCCCAGAAGCTGGACGTGCGGCCCCAGGTGTAGTCAATCAGCTGGTCGGGCAGGCCCAGCACCTGCGGGCCCCAGGCGTCGGTGATGCCGCCGACGGTGTTCACTGCGAGCACGCGGCGGGCGCCCAGGTCCTTCAGGCGCCAGAGGTTGGCGCGGTAGTTCACCCGGTGCGGCGGCAGCGAATGGCCTTCGCCGTGCCGGGCCAGGAAGCCCACGCGGCGTCCGGCCAGCTGGCCCACGCGCACGGGCCCGGAGGGCGCGCCATAGGGCGTGTCGCCCTCGACGGCCTGAACGCCGGTCAGCGCCGCGAGGCGGTAGAGGCCGGTGCCGCCTATGACGGCCAGGTCGAGTGGCGGCATGTTCATTCCTTGAGCGCGTAGATGCCCGGCAGGTTGCGGCCCTGCTCGTAATAATCCATGCCGTAGCCGAACACGTAGCGATCGGGCACTTCGACGGCGACGTGCTGGGCTTGCACGCCGGCAACGCGGCGATCGTGCAATTTGAGCGACATGACCGCGACGCGGATTTCTGCGGCGCCCTGCTCCTGGCACCAGCCGATGATGGCCTTGAGCGTGTGGCCTTCGTCCAGGATGTCGTCGGCCACCAGCACCCTGCGGCCCTGCAGCGGCGTCGCCGGCCGGTGTTTCCATTCCAACCCGCCGCCCTGGGTGGCGCCGCGATAGCGGGTGGCGTGCAGGTAGTCGAACTGCAGGTCGGTTTTCATCGCCATGGCCAGTTGCGCAGCAAACGGCAGCCCGCCGTGCATCACTGTGAGCAGCAGCGGACGTTCGCCGCCGGTGCCGGCATAGGCCTGGTCGATTTCGCCGGCGATGCGGTGGATGCCGGCTTCCAGCGTTTGCCGGTCGAACAGCAGGTCGGACAGGGCCAGCGCGGCGCCAAGGTCGTGGGACATGTCAGGCAACTCCATGGTCGAGGCGCCGCAGCGCTTCGCGGGCACCATCGTAACGTGCGTGCGCCAGCAGCGTGTCCCAGGCCGGGAACTGGCGCGCGAACAGCGGCGACAGCAGCCCGGCCGGCGCCGGTTCGCGGTCGGCGACCGCGCGCAGGGAATCGGCGACCAGCGCCGGCGCACACACCAGCACCGCGTCGCAGCCGGCGTCGAGGTGGGCATCGATGCGCGCCTTCACGCCGCCGGCGGACTCGGCCGCGGCCATGCCGATGTCGTCGCTGAAGACGATGCCGCCAAAGCCCATGTCGCGGCGCAGGATGTCGCGGATCCAGCGCGGCGAATAACCCGCCGGCTCGGGCGCGACCGCCGGGTATTTCACGTGCGCCATCATCACCGCCTCGGCGCCGGCCTCGATGCCGGCGGCGAAGGGCACCAGGTCCAGTGCCTGCAGCTCGGCCAGCGGGCGCGGATCGACGGCGTCGTCGAAGTGGGTGTCCTCGAGCACCGAACCGTGGCCCGGGAAATGTTTGATGGTCGCGGCCATGCCGGCCTCGTGCAGGCCGGCCACGTAGGCACGGCAGAAGTCGGCGACGATGCCCGGCTCGGCGTGGAAGGCGCGGTTGCCGATCGCCAGGTTGCCGCGGCCCAGGTCCACCACCGGTGCAAAACTCAGGTCCAGGCCGGTGGCCAGGATTTCGCTGGCCATCAGCCAGGCGTGCTCATGGGCCAGGGCCAGCGCGGCGTCGCGGTCGGTGGCGTAGATATGGCCGAACCCCTCCAGTGCCGGCAGCTCGGAATAACCCTCGCGAAAACGCTGCACGCGTCCGCCTTCCTGGTCCACGCACAGCAGCTGCGGCCGCTGCGCGGCTTCGCGGATGGCCTGGCACAGTTCGCCGGCCTGGGCGCGCGAGGCGAAGTTGCGCTTGAACAGGATCACGCCCGACACCCGCGGGTCCTGCAGCCAGTCACGCTCTTCGTCCGACAGCACCAGGCCGCCGACTCCAATCACCAGCATCAGGTTTTCTCCTGCGCGTTCCAGCGCGAAAACGGGCGCTCGGCCAGCGCCAGGTTGTACCAACGGGTCTCGTCGGTGACTTCCCGGCCCAGCCAGGCGGGACGTTCGAACACTTCGTCGGCGGCCGCCAGTTCAATCTCGGCCACCACCAGGCCGGCATTGTCGCCGGCGAATTGGTCCACTTCCCAGGTGTGGCCGGCGTGGCCGACGTAATGGCGCACCTTGTCGATGCGGCCGCCCACGCACAGCGCCAGCAGCGCTTCGGCGTCGGCCACCGGGATGGGGTAGTCGAACTCCTGCCGCGTGTGCCCGGGCTCGCGCGACTTGAGGTTGAGGAAGGCGGCGTCGCCGGCGATGCGCACGCGCACCGAGGCGTTCTGCCGGGCCTCGCGCAGCGCGGCCATGTCGTTGATGTAACCCTGGGCCATGCGCACCGACTTGAGCACGCCCTCGCGCCAGCGCTCGTCGGTGACCAGGAACTTGCGTTCGATTTCGATGCCCATGCCCTACTTCTCGAACAGTGCGATCGATTCAACGTGCGCCGTCTGCGGGAACATGTCCATCGCGCCCGCCGCCACCAGGCGATAGCCGCGCTCGCGCACCAGGAAACCGGCGTCGCGCGCCAGCGAGCCCGGGTGGCAGGACACGTACACGATGCGGCGGATGCCCTTGAGCGGCAGCTGGGCCAGCACCTCGGCGGCGCCGGCACGCGGCGGGTCGAGCAGCAGCTTGTCGAAGCCGGCCTTCATCCAGGGTTCGCCGGCAAGGTCCTTGGCCAGGTCGGCGGCGTGGAACTCGACGTTGGCGACCTGGTTGCGGGCGGCGTTTTCCCGCGCCCGCGCCACAAGCCCGGCGTCACCCTCGACGCCGACCACGGTTCCTGCCCGGCGCGCCAGCGGCAGGGTGAAGTTGCCCAGGCCGCAGAACAGGTCCAGCACGCGGTCTTCGGGCCGCGGGTCGAGCAGTTCCAGCGCGCGCCGGATCATCTTGTCGTTCAGGCCGGCGTTGACCTGGATGAAGTCCAGCGGCCGGAAGGCCAGGTGCAGGTCGAAATCGGGCAGCGCGAACGACAGCTCCAGCTGTTCCGGCCACAGCGGCCTGACCGTGTCGATGCCGCCGGGCTGCAGGAACACGGCGAAGCCGGTTTCCTTCGCGAAGGCCACCAGTCGCGCCTGGTCGTCGGCGGACAAGGGCTCGAGATGGCGGAACACCAGGGCCACGCCCTGTTCGCCGGCGATGAATTCGATCTGCGGCAGCGTGCGCTTGCCGTCCAGGCTGTCCACCAGGGCCGACAGCGCCGGCAGGCGTTCGCCGATTTCCGGGATGACGGTGTGGCAGACCGACAGGTCGGCGACGAAACGCGGGTTGGTTTCCCGGAAACCCACCACCGCCTTGCCCTTCTTTTCGACGAAGCGCACCGAAAACCGGCCCTTGCGCCGGTAGCCCCAGGCGGCGTCCACCAGCGGTTCAAGCACCTGGTCGGGTGCCACGTGGCCGATACGCTGCAGGTTGTCCATCAGCACGCCGTGTTTGGCGGCGATCTGGCGCGGTTCGGCCAGGTGCTGGAGCACGCAGCCGGCGCAGGTACCGAAGTGCGGGCAGCGCGGCTCGATGCGGTGGGGCGAAGCGACCAGCACCTCCAGGGTGCGTCCTTCGTCGAAATGGCGGTTGCGGCCGGTCTGTTCGACCCGCACGGTTTCACCGGGAAGCGCGCCGGTGACGAAGACCGCCTTGCCCTCGCGGTGGCCGACCCCGCGGCCGTCGTGGCTCAGGTCGGTGATTTCCAGGTCGAAGGGAGGACACTGCTTGAAACGGGTACGGGCCACGGGTGATGCCGACAACAAGGGGGCGCGGATTGTCGCAAATCCGCGCCCCCGGCGCTCGGGCTTACTTCTGCTTCCAACTGCCGTCGGCGGCCTGGTACCACCAGCCGGCGCGGGCGCTGGCGACCCACTGGCGCGAGAAGGTCTGGCGGATCTGGGCTTCCCACTCAGGGTGGTTGTTGGCCACGGCGATCTCGCGGTACACCGCGTTGCGGTCGCGGTTGTCCTCGGCCACCAGCTGGTTCACCGACACCCGGTCCTTTAGCGGCACCTTGGCCGGGTCGCGCAGCACCACCAGGCCGTCGTTGCCGAAGCCAAGGGCGCCGGAATCGAAGTGGGCCTGCAGGCCAGACTTGAATCGTTCGGCCATGCGGTTCTGGATGGCCTGGATGGCCGGCGTGCGGATGGTGATGTCGGCTTCCTGGGCGTGGGCCGAGGAAATGAGCAGCGACATCGGACTCCAGCGCGGGCGGCTGGCGGGCACGAAGGCCTGTGGTTCGCCTTCGGCGGCCGCGGCGTCTTCGCCCAGCACCTTCTCGACGAATTCTTCGGCCGCCTCCTGGGCCTCCGCCGCCGGGAAATAGACGTTGATGGTGACGCAGGCGCCCAGGGCCAGCATCGCCAGCGCCGCGGTGGGGGCCAGCAGCAGCCGCTTGAATGTTTTGCCCATTGTCTTGCCCTCTATTGAATGACCGGGGTTTGCCCTTCGGTGGCCGCCTTCAGGCGGTCCACCAGCGTGGGCCAGTCGACGCGGCGGCGGAAGCCCACCACCTGGATACGCGGCAGGCCCGCACCCTGCACGATGGTATAGCCATCACCCGCTGAATCCACGCCGTCCATCTGGCAGACGTTGTCGCGCAGCCGGCAGGCCAGGCCCAGCCGGGCATAGCGGAAGTCGTCGAACAGGCGCAGCGCCTGCGCCTGCAGGCCGCCCATCAGCCCACCGCCACCACCGACCTTGGAAATGTCCTCGACCGCGCGCTGGCTGATCCGGCGCCGGCCTTTCCAGTCCGGGTCCGACTGCAGGCGCGCATCGAAGGCCACCGGCGACCAGTCCACCATGCGCAGTCCGTCAATGCGGCCATCGAGCCGGCCGGTGATCGACCCAAAGCCAAAGGCGGCCGTCAGCGGTTCAAGGTCGATGTCCTCGATCACCACGTCCGCCGACAGCGTCGGCGCCACGCCGAAGGGACGTTCCATCTCCAGGCTCGACAGCGCCACCGAGCCACCGAAGAGCTGCATCGTCAGGCCGCCGTCGAGGGTGAGCCGGTTGTCCTGGTAGCGCGCCGCCGGGATGCGGCCGCTGATGCTGCCCTCGAAGGCAGGCCAGCCCAGGCGCTGGGACAGGCTGCCCAGGTCCAGGTCCTGCAGCGTCGCGCCCAGCGCGAAACGGGTGCCCTGGCCGTCGCCTGGCGGCTGCCAGCGCAGGTGGTCCAGACGCACCTGGCCGTCGAGCACCGGGATGGGCACCGGGGCGGCCAGCTGCAGCTGGCCGTCGGCGCTGGTGAAACCCAGCCGGGCATGGCCCAGGCCGATGCCGAACAGCGCGGCGCTGTCCCAGGCCAGTTCGCCCGGCGCCGGCGCGTCGCCGGTGTTCCAGCGCAGGTTGCCGTGCAGGCCGGCCAGGGTGAAACGCTGGCGCGGATCGATCGCGTTCAGGCGCTCCAGGCCGAGCGCCAGCGATCGCCACTGGCCGTCGGCCATGCGCAGCTGCGCCTGCATGCCGCCGGTCAGCACCAGGTCGCCGAAGCCGGCCGGGGCAAGGAAGCCGGCCAGATAACGGTCGCGGGCCGGCGCCAGGTCGTCCAGGGCAAGCCTGATGTCCAGGTCGGTGGGCGCGTTGTCCGCGCCCAGCCGCGCCGAGCCGCTGGCCTGCAGCACCTTGCCATCGCGCCAGGAGAACGCCGGCAGGTCCCAGCCGCCGCCATCGCGCGCGAACACTTCGACGTCCACCTGCACCGGCGTTGCGGGCAGGGGCACGTACAGGCTGCCGACCAGGAATTCGCCACCACGCGCGGTGTATTCGATCGCCGTGCGCGGGCGCGGCGCCACGCCGTCGTAGTCCACCTGCAGGCGGCCCTGCATGCCGGCGGCGGCCAGCCAGCCGTCGGGGGTTTCCAGGCCGACATCCGCGAGCCCGAGGTCGGCGTCCACGGACACGGCCTCGCCGGTGCGAACCGACACCCGGCCGTCCAGGCGGCCGCCGGTCCACTGCCCGTCTTCCCACAGCGTCGCCAGGAAGGCCCGGAGCCAGGCCACAGGCACCGCGCGCAGGTCCACTTGGTGGCGGTCGGGCGCGCCGGCGTGCCAGGCGTAGCCGAGCCCGCTGCCGCGCGTGGCCAGCAAGGCGTCGATGCGGGCCGCGGACAGCGACACGGCCAGCGATCCGCTGCCACCCGCCGCGCCGACCGGGCCCTCGCATTGCCACTGGCCGTCGGCGTCCCGCGACAGCGGGCAGCGCCAGCGCACTGCGCGCAGGTCCTGGCCCAGCGACGGCACCTGCAGGCGCGACGCTTCCAGCGCCAGTTCCCCGGCGGCGGCACCGTCGGGCCAGGCCAGCGTCACCCGCACGTCTTCAAGGCTGGCCGCTTCATTGCGCACGGCCCCGACCTGCAGCTGCAGTTCGCGGGCTGCCGCCGGCGTCAGCGCCAGCGCCAGCAATCCGCCACACAGGAACTTGCCGAGTCGGTTGGGTCGCCGCATGCTTGCCAGCATAGTGCCTTTGATCCCGCACCTGCTGCTGCTCGAAGACGACCCCACCAGCGCGGCCGCGCTGCGGGCCGGGCTTGAATCGCTCCCGGCGCGGGTAGACCACGCCGCCAGCGTCACCGAAGCGGCCGACCTGGCGGCCGGCGGCGGGCACGCGCTCTGGCTGTTCGACCTGCAGTTGCCCGATGGTCGCGGCGATGCGTTGCTGGCCCGGCTGCGGGCGGCCGGATTGGCGACGCCGGCCCTGGCGCTGAGCGCCGACCCGGATGCCGCCGTGGACGGATTCCTGCGCGTGCTGGCCAAGCCCCTGGCCCTGGCCGATCTGCGAACCGCGGTGGCGGCCGTATTGCCGGCCGGGCTGCTGCCGCCCTGGGATGATGCCGCGGGACTGGCCGCGGTGGCCGGCCAGGCGGCGGCGCTGCATACCTTGCGCCAGCTGTTCCTGGACGAACTGCCCGAACAGCGCCGACAGGTGCTGGCCGCCTGCCGCGCGGGCGACCAGGCCGCGGCCCGCGCGCAGCTGCACCGGCTCAAGGCCGGCTGCGGGTTTGTCGGCGCCCTGCCCCTGCTGGCCGCCGTAGGCGCCCTGCATGCGGCACCGGACGATGCCGTCGCCCTGCAGCGGTTCGATGCCTGTTCGGCGCGCCTGCTTGCCGGCGCCTGACCGGCCCTGTTCGCGGCCCTGTTCGCGGCCCTGGTCGCGGCCCTAGTCGCGGCCCAGTCGCGCCAGTTCCGACAGCAGGCCCCAGGACTTGAGCCCGGTCGGCCCCAGGTGCGCGGCCAGTACGCCGCGCAGGGCGCCGCGCAGTTCCTGCAGCTGGTCCGGCGGGGGCTGCCGGTCCTGGGCCAGCGCCAGCAGGGCCGCCCCGGACGTGGAGCCCGGCGCGTGGCTGCGGTCGCGCAGTGCGCCACGCTCGGCGTCGAGCAGGTAGCGGGCGGCCGGGTCGAGCGGCTCGCCGTCTTCGCCCTCTTCGAAGGACAGGCCGTAGCCCAGGAGCTCTAGCAGGTCGCGCTCGAAGCGCCGCAGCTGCCAGGCCGGCCCCGCCTCGTCGCCAAGCCGCGAGCGCAGCTCGCCGTAACGCTCGAACAGTTCCGGCGCCGGGTCGTTGCGCGGCAACAGCCGCAGAACCAGCTCGTTGACGTAGAACGCCGCCATCAGCGCGTCGCCGGCCAGGCGCGGCGCCGCGTCGACGGCTTCGGCCTGCAGCAGACGCGCCAGCTCGCCGCGCGGCAGGAAATCGGCGCGCAGGCATTGCAGGGGCTGCAGGGCTGCGCGCAGCGGGTGCCGCTTGGCGCCCTGCACGCCGCGCGCGACCACGCCGACCCGGCCGTGGTCGCGGGTCAGCAGTTCAACGATCAGGCTGGTTTCGCGCCAGGGGCGCGCATGCAGCACGAAGGCCGGCTGCGCGAGCACGCGCATGGGTCAGTCCGAATAACCAAAGCGCCGCAGCGCGGCCTCGTCGTCCGACCAGCCCTCGCGCACTCGGCACCAGGTTTCCAGGAAGACCTTGCGGCCGAATAGGCGCTCCATGCCGATGCGGGCGCCGGTGCTGATGGCCTTCATGCGCTCGCCGCCCTTGCCGATGACGATGGGCTTCTGGCCTTCGCGTTCGACCCAGACGATGGCGGCGATGCGCAGCATCTCGCCGTCTTCCTCGAAACGCTCGATCTCGACGGTGGTCGAATAAGGCAACTCCTCGCCCAGGCGCAGCATCAGCTGTTCGCGCACCAGTTCGCCGGCCAGGAAACGTTCGCTCCGGTCGGTGATCTCGTCTTCGCCGTAGATCGGCGCCGATTCCGGCATCAGGAAAAGCAGGTCCTTGACCAGGACATCGAGGCCCTTGGACTTGAGCGCCGACACCAGCTGCACCGAGGCGAACACGCGTTCGCGGGTGACTTCGGCGATGAAGGGCAGCAGGGCCGTCTTGTCCGGCATCTTGTCGACCTTGTTGACCACCAGCACCACCGGCACGCCGGCGGCGTGCAGGGCGCCGTAGGCCAGGGCGTCTTCTTCGGTCCAGCGTCCGGCCTCGATCACCAGCGCGGCGGCGTCCACCCCTTCGACGGCGCCGCGCGCAGCACGGTTCATCATGCGGTTCATCGCCCGCTTCTGCTCGCGGTGGATGCCCGGCGTATCCACCAGCAGCAGCTGGCCGTTGTCAAAACTGGCGATGCCCAACAGGCGGTGGCGGGTGGTCTGCGGCCGCGGCGAAACGATGCTGACCTTGGCCCCCACCAGGGCATTGACCAGGGTGGACTTGCCGACGTTGGGGCGGCCCAGCACGGCGACGGTGCCGGCGCGGTAGGCGGTCTGCGGGGACTCGGGGGGATTCACTTCTTCTCCAGCGTCGCCAGCACGCGTTCGGCGGCGAGTTGTTCGGCGGCGCGCAGGGAGCTGGCCTGGGCCTGCTCCTCGAGCGGGGGATCGGTGGTTTCGCAGGCGACGTGGAACACGCGGGCGTGGTCGTCGCCGGTGGTTTCGACCAGACGATAGGTCGGACGCGGCAGCTGGCGACCCTGAAGCCATTCCTGCAGGCGGGTCTTGGGGTCCTTTTCCGCCTTGCCGGTGGGCAGTTCGTCCAGCGACGCATCGAACCAGCCCAGCACCATCTCGCGACAGGCCTCGAAGCCGGCATCAAGATGCACGGCGCCGATGATCGCCTCGACGGCATCGGCCAGGATCGAGTCGCGGCGATGGCCACCGCTCTTCATTTCGCCGGGACCCAGCTCGAGCCGGTCGCCCAGCTCCAGCCGCCGCGCCAGTTCGGCCAGCGAGGATTCGCGGACCAGGCTCGCGCGGGCGCGGGTCAGGGTGCCTTCGTCGGCCTTGGGCCAGCGCTCGTAAAGCGCCTCGGCGACGACCAGGTTGACCAGGGCGTCGCCGAGGAATTCAAGGCGTTCATTGTGCGGCGATCCGGCGCTGCGGTGCCGGAGGGCCTGTTGCAGCAGTTCGGGTGATCTGAATCGATGGGTGATCGGGTCAGTCACTCGCAGGACGGCCGGTCAGGTCGACGGTGTTGTCGAACTTGCCAACCACGTCGAGGTTTCCGAACAGCGGCACGCGCACTTCGTAGGCGATGTTGAGCTTGGCAACGCCACCTTCGCGGAAGACCTTGACGTGCTCCTTCTTCACCGAATTGACATAGGCGATGTCAAGACGGCGCTCGAGGTCACGGAAGATCGTCGCAGGTGGCGTGGACCCGGAGTTCGGCTGCGCCGCGAACTCTTCCATCACCCCCTTGAGGTTGAGGTACTCGCTGTACATCGGGAACAGCTTCATGATGATCAGGGCGAAGAAACCGACCACCACCAGGACCATCAGGAAACTCATCAACGTCATGCCACGCGGCTTGCTAACCATGTCCACTCCCCCGGGGATCGCCCCTTTCAGCGGATGGTATCGCCAATCCGGGTGTAGTCAAACGCCCCGGAGCAGAACCAGCCCTCGCAGTTGAGCCAGATGGTGAACGCCTTGCCCACCAGGTTCTTCTCCGGGACGAAACCCCAGTAGCGGCTGTCCTCGCTGCGGTCCCGGTTGTCGCCCATGGCGAAATAGTGCCCGGCCGGCACTTCCCATACGCCTTCGGCGCGCGGGCTGGAGAAGGGGCTGGTTTCCAGGGTGGCGTGCAGCCGGCCATCGAGGTCCACTTCGAAGCGGGTGGCGCCGGTCATGGCGCGGCCCTGGCCGGACCCCACGTAGACACCGGCGGCCTGCTTGGGCACGGGCTGACCGTTGACCAGCAGCGTCTGGTCGCGAAACGTGATCTGGTCGCCCGGCAGGCCAACGATGCGCTTGATGTAGTCGGCGCCGGCGTTGGGGTCGTCCGGCCCCATGCCCGGGTAGCGGAACACCACCACGTCGCCGCGCTCGGGCGCGCCGACGTCGATGATCTTGGTGTTGAGCACCGGCAGCCGGATGCCGTAGGCGAACTTGTTGACCAGGATGAAGTCGCCGACCAGCAGGGTCGGCATCATCGAACTGGACGGGATGCGGAAGGGTTCGGCCAGGAAGCTGCGCAGCACCAGCACGATGAAGATGATCGGGAACAGCTGGCGGGCGTAGTCGACCACCACCGGCTCGTGCACTTCCTCGCCCTCGGCCTGCATCAGGCGGCGCTTGGGCGCGAACAGCAGGCGGTCGAGAAGCCAGACGAGTCCGGTAAGGGCCGCCAGGGACGTCAGGATCAGGGCAAGGTCGATTTTCACGCGTGTGGCTTCCTCGCGGCGGGGGCCGCTTATTTATTGTCTACCTGGAGCACGGCCAGGAAGGCTTCCTGCGGGATTTCCACGCGGCCCACCTGCTTCATGCGCTTCTTGCCTTCCTTCTGCTTCTCCAGGAGCTTCTTCTTGCGGGTGGCGTCGCCGCCGTAACACTTGGCCAGCACGTTCTTGCGCATGGCCTTGACCGTGGAACGCGAGATGATCTGCGAACCAATGGCGGCCTGGATGGCGACGTCGAACATCTGCCGCGGGATCAGCTCGCGCATCTTCTCGCAGATGTCGCGGCCGCGGCGGTCGGCGTGACTGCGGTGCACGATGGACGACAGCGCATCGACCTTGTCGCCGTTGATCAGCGTGTCCACCAGCACGAACGGACCGGCCTCGAAGCGTTCGAAGTGGTAGTCGAGCGAGGCGTAGCCCCGCGACACCGACTTGAGCCGGTCGAAGAAGTCCAAAACCACCTCGGCCATGGGCAGTTCGTAGCTGATCTGCACCTGGGATCCAAGGTAGTTGATGCCGACCTGGCGGCCGCGCTTTTCTTCGCACAGCTTGATCACGTTGCCGACGTAATCGGGCGGCGTGAGGATGTTGGCGCGGATGATCGGCTCGCGGATCTCCTGCACCTTGGTCGGCGGCGGCAGCTTGGCCGGGTTGTCCAGCGGCAGCGTCGTGCCGTCGTTCATCAGCACTTCGTAGACGACGGTGGGCGCGGTGGTGATCAGGTTGAGGTCGTACTCGCGCTCAAGGCGCTCCTGCACGATCTCCATGTGCAGCATGCCCAGGAAGCCGCAGCGGAAGCCAAAGCCCATGGCCTCGGAACTCTCCGGTTCGAAGCGCAGCGCGGCGTCGTTTAGCTTGAGCTTCTCCAGCGCCTCGCGCAGGCCCGGGTAGTCGTCGGCGTCCACCGGGAACAGGCCGGCGAACACGCGCGGCTGCATTTCCTGGAAACCGGGCAGCGGGCCCGGCGCCGGGTCGTTGGCCAGGGTCAGGGTGTCGCCGACCGGTGCGCCATGCACGTCCTTGATGGAGGCGTTGATCCAGCCCACCTCGCCGGCGCCAAGCTTGGCCAGCTCCTTGCGCTTGGGCGTGAACACGCCGACCTTGTCGACCAGGTGGGTGCGGCAGGTGGACATGACCAGCATCTTGTCGCCGGGCTTGATCTCGCCCTGCATCACCCGCACCAGCGACACCACGCCCAGGTAGTTGTCGAACCACGAGTCGATGATCAGCGCCTGCAGCTTGTTGGTTTCGCGCGGCTTCGGTGGCGGTATGCGCTTGACGATGGCTTCGAGCACGTCCACCACGTTCAGCCCGGTCTTGGCGCTGATGGCGATGGCGTCTTCGGCGTCGATGCCGATGACGGCCTCGATTTCCTTCTTCACCTTGTCGATGTCGGCCGTGGGCAGGTCGATCTTGTTGAGCACCGGCACCACTTCCAGGCCCTGCTCGACCGCGGTGTAGCAGTTGGCCACCGACTGCGCCTCGACGCCCTGGGCCGCGTCCACCACCAGCAGCGCGCCTTCGCAGGCCGCCAGCGACCGGCTGACTTCGTAGCTGAAGTCCACGTGGCCCGGCGTGTCGATGAAGTTGAGCTGGTAGGTGACGCCGTCCCTGGCCGTGTAAGGCAAGGAGACGGACTGGGCCTTGATGGTGATGCCACGCTCGCGCTCGATGGGATTCGAGTCGAGCACCTGGGCCTCCATCTCGCGCGCCTGCAGGCCGCCGCACAGCTGGATGATGCGGTCGGCGAGCGTGGACTTGCCGTGGTCCACGTGGGCGATGATGGAAAAATTGCGGATGTGCTGCATGCGGGGCGGTCGGATTACCGGTACGTGGCCATAAACGGGCCATTATCGCACAGCGACCCCGGCCCGGCCCGCACGGGCCGGCCGGGGCACGCCAGGGGTTCAGCGCAGCACGAAGCTGACGAACCCCGTGCTGCGGGCGTTGCGGACCAGCAGGCGGACCTCGTCGCCCGACTTCATGCCGCCGGTGGCGGCCTCGAACTCGGCCACCGAGCCGACCTCGTCCTGGCCAACGCGCAGGATGACGTCGCCCGGGGCCAGCCCGGCCTGGCGGGCCGCCAGACCGGTCACCCGGGACACCAGCACCCCCTCGCCCGCGCCCAGGCCCATGGCCGAGCGGGCCGCGGCGTCCAGGGCCTCGACTTCCAGGCCCAGCGGGTTGGTGGCCGCCTCCGGGGCCGCCGGGCGGCCGGCGGGGCCCGTCGGGTTCACCGAGGCCACGTCCAGCGCCGACAGGGTGACCACAAGTTCCCGGGCCTTGCCTTCGCGCATCACCGTCACCGTGGCGCGGCTACCCGGCGGCAGCGCGCCGACCATCGGCGGCAGCGAGGACGAACGCAGCACCTCGCGGCCGTTGAAGCGGGTGATCACGTCGCCGGGGCGGATGCCGGCCTTGTCGGCGGCGCTGCCGTTTTCGACCGAGTCGACGAAAGCGCCGGTCGGACGGTCCAGGCCGAGTTCGGCCAGGCGCTCGCGATCTACGTCCTGGATGCGCACGCCGAGCTGGCCGCGGGTGACCGTGCCGGTTTCGCGCAGCTGGCGCACCGCGTTCATGGCCACTTCGATCGGTATCGCGAAGCTCACGCCCATGTAGCCGCCGGAATTGGAGAATATCTGCGAGTTGATGCCCACCACTTCGCCGCGGGTATTGAGCAGCGGGCCGCCCGAATTGCCGCGGTTGATCGCCACGTCGGTCTGGATGAAGGGCACGTATTGCTGGCTCGGGTCGAGCGAACGGCGGCCGACGCCGCTGACGATGCCGGCGGTGACCGAATGTTCGAAGCCGAAGGGCGAGCCGATCGCCAGCACCCACTGGCCGGCCTTGAGATTGCGCGAGTCGCCGGTCTTGAGCACCGGCAGGCCCCGGCCTTCGACCTTGAGCAGCGCGACGTCGGACAGCGGGTCGGAGCCGACCAGCTCGGCCTCGAGTTCGTTGCGGTCGCTCAGGCGCACGATGATGCGGTCGGCGCCGGCGACGACGTGGTGGTTGGTCAGCACGTAACCATCGCTGGAAATGATGAAGCCGCTGCCCTGCGAGGTGCCGCCGCGCGGGATGCGGTCGGGCATGCCCGGCATGCCGGGCTGGCGGAAGAAGCGGCGGAAGAACTCGGGCATGTCCTCCGGCGTCGGCTCCGCGCCACCGCGCGCGCCGGCGGCTTCCCGGCCGCCGTTGCCACCGCTGCTGGCTTCGATGTTGACCACCGCCGGACCGACGGCTTCGACCAGGCGGGTGAAGTCGGGGAGGTTCACCACCGGGGTTTCCAGCGTCGCCTGCCCGGCCGGCGCCGCGTCGCGTGTCTGCGCGACCAGGCCCGGTGATACCGCGGCAAGCGCCAGGGCCAGCAGGAGGCTTCGGGGAATGGAATTTTTCATGGCTGTGTTTTCCCTCGTGGATCGGAATTTGGTTCGGCCCCAAGGCTCAGGATTTCCGGCTCGGGCAGGCGCGGCTTGGAGAAGCGCGCCGCCAGTAAAGTTCCCGACAGCAGGCCGGCAAGCGTGAGCAGGTCGCCATGGCGGCCCCAGGCCAGGCCAATCAGGTGCCCGGCCACGGCGCCGGCCAACAGGCCCAGCAGCACGCGTCCATAGCCCCGCCAGGCCGCCCGGCGCAGGGCCTGGTCGTCCAGCCGCAGGCGCAGGCGCCGACCCGGTTCAAACGCGGCGCTGTCGTCGACGTCGAGTTCGAACGCATCGCGGCCGGCGCCGGCAAACAGGCTGCAGCGGCCGCCACAGCCACCGGCGCAGCCGTCGCAGGCGCTGCCCAGCAGGCGCAGCGACAGCCGCCGACCCTGGGCGCCGATGACTTCGGCGTCGCGCTCAGCCATCGACCGGCACCGCCCGCACGGTGCGCGCGAACCGGTCCACCGTCGCCGCCGGCACCTTGCCGATGGCCAGCACCTGCCAGCCATCGAGCCAGAACGACCGTGCATGCACGGCGCCACGCTGGCGACGGGCATCGCCGCGCAGGCCACCGCCGACGCGTTCGACGTAGACCGAAACGCTGGCCAGCCCATCGCTGTAAAGCAGATGCACCCCGTCGTCGGGCAGTGGCCGCGTCGCCCGCAGCCGGAACCCGGCCGGCGGCGCCGGCACGCCCCAGCCCGCCGGTTCGCCGGCGTGAGAAGGCAGGGCCGACACCTGCTCCAGTTCGGCCGGCGCGGACGGCGCCAGGTCGGCGTCGGAAGGTCGCTGGTCGAGGCTGATGTCGGTGAAGGCCACCTGTTCGATGGTCCGGCCGCGGCCGTCGAGCAGGTCCACGCGCAGCGGCAGGCCGGTGCGCGTTTCCAGCCAAAGGCGATAGCCGTAGCGCCAGGGATCGGTGGCCAGCACTTCCACCCGCTGCACGGCGTGTCCGGCCACGCGGCCCGCCCCGCCCAGGCGGGCCCGGTAGCCGGCCAGGCCGGCGGCTTCGGAAATCGCCAGGGCCTCGCTCCAGCGTCCGGCCTGGCCCATGTCGTAGGCCACCGGCGCATCACCGGTGCCGATGCACATCACCCGGCTGCCATCGCGGATCACCTCGCGCGGCGGGCCGCTCAGCGCCACCAGGCGCTCGCGCTCGCGGCCCCCGTCGACGCGGTGGAAAACCCGCAGCGTGTCCACGCGGCCATCGGCCACCACCACCAGGGTGCCCTGGTAGTCCAGGCCGCGAAGCGCGGGCCCCACCCGGGCCAGCCAGCTGGCCGCGTCCGCGGCGGCCAGCGCCGCAGGCGCAAGCAGGACCAGGGCGGCGGTCAGCAGGAATCGTTTCACTGGCGGTCTTGTTCGCTGTCCTGCTCGACGGCGCCCGGCTCCCCGTGCGCGACGACGTCCACGTAAGGCATGAAACCGCCCAGGCCGTCCGACGCCATCAGCGCGTTGTGCCGCACCAGGTAGGCCTCCATCGCCCGGTCGTCCTGGCCCAGCGGCGAACGTGGCCACGGACGCGCGGACGGCTCGCCGGCCAGGCCGGCGGCCAGTTCGCGGATGTCCTCGCGCGGCACCGGGGAAACACGGGTGGCCGGCACGTCCAGCAGCGGCGGCCGCACGCTGGCTTCATTGCGCGCCAGCTCCGGCGCCGGCGGCAGGCCCGGTGAGCCGCCCTGCCCGACCAGGCCCGGCAGCAGCGCCAGGCCCAGCACCGATGCCGCGATGCCCGCGGCCCAGGACCAGCGATGGCGCGAACGCGGCGCCGGCTCGGCGCGCACGGCTGCCGCCACCCGGTCGGCGAGGTCGCCTGGCATCAGGCGCAGCGGCTGGCCACGCAGGCTGGCCGAGGCCAGCTGCCAGCGTTCGACCTGCGCCCGCAGCGCCGGTTCGTTGGCGATGCGGCGTTCGAGGAAGCGGGCCTGGTCGGGCGGCAGTTCGCCGTCGATCCAGGCGCAGAGGTCTTCAAGCAGTGTCTGGTCGGGCGGGCTCATGGGCGGACTCGCTCTGTGTCCATCAGGGGGCGCAAGCGGGCGTCGATCGCCTCGCGGGCGCGGAAGATGCGGGATCGCACGGTGCCGATCGGGCACTGCATCAGCTGAGCGATTTCTTCGTAGCTCAGGCCGTCCACCTCGCGCAGGGTGATGGCCTGGCGCAGTTCCTCGGGCAGCGCCGCGACGGTGTCGGTCACGGTCTGCTCGATTTCGCCGCGCAGCAGCTGGTGCTCGGGGGTGTCGTGGTCGTGCAGCCGGCCGGCGCTGGCGTGGTGTTCGGCGTCTTCCGCGGCGATGTCGGCGGTGGGCGGGCGGCGCTTGGCGGCGGCGAGGTGGTTCTTGGCGGTATTCACGGCGATCCGGTAGAGCCAGGTATAGAACTGGGCGTCGCCACGGAAGCCCGCCATCGCGCGATACGCGCGGATGAAGGCCTCCTGGGCAATGTCCTGGACCTCGGCGTGGTCGGGCACGAAGCGATAGATGACGGCGCCGATCCGGTGCTGGTACTTGCGCACCAGAAGGTCGAAAGCCGCGTTTTCGCCTGCCTGAACACGCTTGACGAGGGCCAGGTCCTGTTCGTTGTCGCCCATCCGGGCCGCTGCTCCTGCGGCCATCCGGGCCGCTACATGGACATCCGTGACCCGGGAAAGTTCCGCCCGGCCCGCGGCCGACGTTGACCCCCCGGGGTCCCACCGGGATGATACGGGCTTCCTTCCCTACCCCCACGTATGGAGCCCGCCATGTTCGACGGACTTCGCCTTGCCCATTGGCAGGCCGACCCACGCCCCGACGGCATCCTGGTGCTGACGCTCAACCGCGCCGACCAGAACGTCAATGCCCTCAGCCGCGCCGTGCTCGACGAACTCGAGGCCATGGTCGAGCGCATCGCGCTCGAGCCACCCAAGGGCGTGGTCATCATTTCCGGCAAGGCCGCAGGATTCATCCCCGGCGCCGACATCAAGGGTTTCGAGGACATCGCTGCCAAGGGCCAGACCGAAGCCTGGATCCGCCACGGCCAGCTGGTGTTCCAGAAACTTGCCGAACTGCGCTGCCCCACCGTCGCGGCCATCCACGGCCACTGCATGGGCGGCGGCACCGAAATTTCCCTGGCCTGCCGCTACCGCGTCGCCAGCCGCGACGAAAAGACCCGCATCGGCCTGCCCGAGATCAAGCTGGGCATCTATCCCGGCTGGGGCGGCAGCGTGCGCGCCCCGCGCCTGGTCGGCGCCCCGGCGGCCATGGACCTGATGCTGACCGGCCGCAGCCTGTCGGCTTCGGCGGCCAAGGCCATGGGCCTGGTCGACAAGGTGGTCGAGCCAGCCCTGCTGCTCGACGAAGCGGTGAAGCTGGCGCAACGCGGCGCCAAGCGCCCGTTCAAGCAGCGCTTCCTGGCCTGGGCCACCAATACCGGCCCGGCCCGCGCCATCCTCGCCCCGCAGATGCGCAAGCAGGTGGCCCGCAAGGCGCGCAAGGAGCACTACCCGGCGCCCTACGCGCTTATCGACACCTGGCGCCGCAGCGGCGGCCTGGGCGTGCACGCCGCGCTCAAGGCCGAAGCGAAGTCGGTGGTGAAACTGGCCGGCACGCCGACCGCGCACAACCTGGTGCGGGTGTTCTTCCTGATGGACAGGCTCAAGAGCCTGGGCGGCAAGGACCATGGCATCCAGAAGGTGCACGTCATCGGCGCCGGGGTGATGGGCGGCGACATCGCCGCCTGGTGCGCGCTGCGCGGCTTCGAGGTGACGCTGCAGGACCGCGAGATGAAATACGTGCAGCCGGCGCTCGACCGCGCCGCCAAGCTGTTCGAGCGCAAGGTCAAGGACGAGGGCAAGCGCAAGGCCACCAGCGAACGCCTGAAGGCCGACATCGAAGGCGCCGGCGTGGCCCAGGCCGACCTGGTGATCGAGGCGATCTTCGAAAACCTGGAAGCCAAGCAGGCCCTGTTCGCGAAAGTCGAAGAAACCCTGAAGCCGGGTGCGCTCCTGGTCAGCAACACCTCGTCGATTCCGCTGGAACAGCTGCGCGAGGGCCGCAAGGATCCGTCGCGTTTCGCCGGCCTGCACTACTTCAACCCGGTGGCGCTGATGCCGCTGGTGGAGATCGTGCAGCACGACGCCATGGCCGAAGACACGCAGCGCCGGCTGGCGGCGTTCTGCCGCGCGATCGACAAGCTGCCGGTGCCGGTGGCGGGCACGCCGGGCTTCCTGGTCAACCGCATCCTGGCGCCCTACATGCAGGAGGCGATCATCGCGTTCTCCGAAGGCATCCCGGGCCCGGTGATCGACAAGGCGGCGCTGAAATTCGGCATGCCGATGGGGCCGATCGAACTGGTGGACACGGTGGGCCTGGACGTGGCGGCGAGCGTGGGCAAGATCATGGCCGACTTCCACGGGCAGGCGCTGCCGGATGCGTTCAAGGTCGAAGAAGGCAAGCGCGGCAAGAAGGACGGCCAGGGGCTGTACAAGTGGGAAGACGGCAAGCCGGTGAAGGCACCGGTGCCGGCCGACTACACGGCGCCCGACGACCTCGAGGACCGGCTGATCCTGCCGCTGCTCAACGAAGCGGTGAGCTGCCTGCACGACGGGGTGGTGGCCGACGCGGACCTGCTGGACGCAGGCGTGATCTTCGGCACCGGCTTCGCGCCCTTCCGCGGTGGCCCGATCCAGCACATCCGCGCAGTCGGCGCGGCCAAGCTCAAGGCCCGCCTGCAGGAACTGGCCGCCAAACACGGCGACCGCTTCACTCCCCGCCCCGGCTGGGACTCCCTCGCGGACTGACCGGAAGCGCTCCTGCACATTTTTGTAGGAGCGCCTTCAGGCGCGAAGCTTCTGCCCTTGACCTTCGGCCAAGTTCAGGGCCGGCCGCATTCGCGGGTGGAGGCAGCGTGCATCCGCCTTTGCCGACACGCCGCAAGTACATCCATGTAGGCTCATCGTCGACATCCATGTCTCCGATGGTCGGCAAAGGCGGATGCACGCTACCTCCTCGACAGACTGTCGGGGCCGACAGGAATGCCGGCGCGGTGCCCGCGCCGGGAAGCAAAAGCCCGAGAAGCCAAAAGAAGACCGCAATCATCAGGCGGTGCATTGGCTTTCGCTCTTTGGCTGTCGCTCTTTGGCTGTCGCTTTTCACCTCGCCAACGACGCCCTTTCCGGGAGGTGTCGCGCATTCGCCCCGGCCGACCATCGGAGACATGGATGTCGACGATGAGCCTACATGGACGTACTTGCGGCGTGTCGGACGGGGCGAATGCGCGGCGCCTCCACTCGCGAAAGCACCGAGGGCGACGCTTTACTTGGCCAAAGGCCAAAGGCCAAAGGCCAAAGGCCAAAGTCAAAGGCTTCGCGCCTGAAGGCGCTCCCGCAAGACCCCGGCGGGGTCAGCCGCCCCAGGCCTTGAAGTTGAGGAACTCGCGGCGGGTGCGCGGGCCGTGGGTGAGGAAACTGGGGTCCGGGTCGTTGCGATAGTTTTCGCGGGCGCGGGCCACCGCGTCGCCGCGCAGGTGCTGGTCGAGCACCTCGCGGGCCACCGGATAGATCCTGAGCGCGTTGAGCCCGAAGATCTTCGCCCGGATCGCCGGCGTCAGCTCCGGATACCCGTGCTTCTCTCGCAGTTCCGCGCTGATCTGGAACGTCCGGAACGCCTGGATCTGGTCCTGCGGACTGCCGTACCAGATCGAATCCGTGCCCCACAGGATGTTGTCCTCGCCCAGGTGCAGCAGCAGCTTGCCCAGCGCGTGCGCCGCCGAATCCGGGTCGCGCATCAGGAACCGCCAGGTCGAACCCAGCTCCGCGTACACGTTGCTGCCCTTGCCCAGCCCCGCTTCCCGCACCGACGTCACCAGCGCATCGATCCCGTCCTTGCGCGCCGGGTCGTAGGGGCCCTCGGCCTTGTCCGTCACGAAACCCGAGTGGTAGATCAGGAAGTTCACGTCCGGGAAGCGTTTGCCCACCCGCCCCACGTCCGCACAGGTGCTGTACTCGTAGCTACGCGGCCCGAACGGCAGTCCCTTGTGGATCGCAATGTTGCGCACGTCCAGCTTGCGGGCCTTTTCGATCATCGCCAGGCCGGCGTCGTCGTCCATCCAGAAACCGCGTTCGCCGTTCGGCCCCCACTGCGTATAGGTCTTCCAGGCGCTGATCCTGAACTGCGAGGCCAGCCGGTCCATGTCCTCCAGGTCGCCGGCCTGGTTCGGGTTCACGCGGCCGTGCAGGAACAACCGGTGCGTGCCCTGCATCGTTTCGACGATCGCCGCGGTCGCCGCCGCCTCCTCGATCGTCAGCGGCTCGCCCTCGCGCGTCGACGGCACGAAGCTCAGCACCATCAGCGAGGTGTCCGAGTCCAGGAAGATGTCCCGCAGGAACGCATCCGGGCCGAAACACTGCAGGTGGTCGAGCCGGCCACCCAGCGCCGCCGCGGCGCAGCCCTGCGTCCCGAACCCCGACAGCGGCCTCGCGGCCTCGGGCAGCGCCCGGGTCCAGGCGCCGGTCGGGTTCACGAAATGGCCCTGCACGTCGAAGATGAATTCCTTGCCCGACACCGCCGCTTCGGCGGCCGCCGGTTCCAGCGCCGCCTCGGCCGGCACCTGGAAGAAGCCGCCGCGCTTGCCGGCCGCGGCATAGGCCGCGTTCATCGCCAGCAGGCTGCTGGCGGCGCCGCAGGCCGAGACCAGGAAGCCGCGTCGCGACACGCCCAGCCGGCGTGCGTTGAGCTCGGCCTGGTCGTGCGCCAGGGCGTTGGCGTGGTGGTGTTCGGGCGCCAGCGGCACCGGCGTGAACTCGCCGTTGCTGGTGCTGTCGAGTTTGACCGGCAGGCGGCGCCCGTCCGGATCCTGGCGCTGGCTCATGGCGTTCCCCGGGAAGCTGACCCGCGGAATAGTAGCCCTGCCCGACCTTAAATCCGCGTGCAGGTGGCCAGCCGGCTCAGCTGCAGCCGACCAGGCGCAGGCGCTGGCCGGAACGGATGACATACGGCGCCCGCAGGCCATTGGCCTTGGCCAGGGCCACCGGGCCTTCGCAGTTGTGCCGGCGCGAGATGCCGCTGAGCGTGTCGCCGGACTTCACCTGGTAGGTCCTGGCCGGCTGGCGCGTGGCCGTCGCCACCGTAGTGGGCTTGCTGGCCGCCATCAGGTTCGAGGCGATCTGCGCGCGGGGACCAGCCACGCAGTGGGCCTGGTACTCGGGCGGTACCGCCACCGGTACGCGAAGTTCGGTGCCGGCGGCGATGGCCGCGTGCGGTTCATGGCGCGGATTGAGATTGCGCAGCGCGCGGAAGTACCCCTCGCGCGGGCCTCCCAGGCAGATCGACAGCTGGTAGATCGACGCCGGCGCCTGCAGCTTCATCACCGTCGCGGCCCCGTCCACGGCCGGGAACTCGAGGCCATAGTCTTCCGGGTGCAGGAACAGCCAGGCCGCGGCCAGCACGTAGGGCACGTAGTCGCGGGTTTCCGGCGGCAGTTGTCCGTACACCTGCGGATCCCAGAAGGACTTGTCGCCGGCCTCGCGCTTGAGCCGCAGCGCCCTGCCCTCGCCGCCGTTGTAGGCGGCCACGGCGAAGGCCAGGTCGTCGCCCAGTTCGGCGAAACGTTCGTTGAAATACAGCACGCTGGCGCGCGCGGCCAGCTGCGGGTCGTAGCGGGTGTCGAAGCCGTCGCGCCAGCCCAGGCCGAAGCGTGCCCCGGTGGCCGGCATGAACTGCATCGGCCCCGCGGCGCCCGCGCGCGACACCGCATGCACGCGGCCGTTCGATTCCTTGGCCAGGATGCCGAACAGCAGCGCTTCGGGCAGGCCAGCCTGTTCGTACTCGGGCCACATCAGGAATCGCATCTGCTGGTAGTTTTCCCAGCTGGTGATCAGCTGCGGGCGCATCCAGGTCAGCCATTCGGCCATGGCCGCGCGCACCGGCTCGTTGAGCTCGATCACCTCGCGCAGGTCGCGGCCGTTGAGCATCGCCACGGCGCGGCCGGACGCCGGCATCGTCGCCAGCACGCCGCCTTCGCCCTGGCTGGTGCCGGCCTCGCCCGTGGCGCCGAAGCCTTCGCCGTCACCGGCCAGCTGGGTCGCGCCGTGCTGAAGCAGGGCGTCGTAGGCACCGATGAAACGTTCGACGTCGCAGCCGCGGGTGTGCTGGCAGCGGCGCGCGCCATCCATCAGGGCCGCGGCGGCCTGGCGCATCGCCTCGCGGCCGGCGTCGGTTTCGCCGGCGCGCAGCTGCTCGAGCCCGGACCGGTAAGCCTGGTTGGCCTGGTCCAGCCCCTGGTAGAGCACGTCGACGCGTTTGGGCGTGCGCTTGGCCTCGGCCCCGGTAGCGGCGGAAAGGGACAGCAGCAGGGCCGCCAGGATCAGGGAACGGGGCATCGGGGCTCACGGGCAAGGCGGATCAGGCGCGCAGCCTAGCGGCCCGGACGCGGTGCCGGCAAGGCGCGGGCAGCTGCCGGCTGTCAGCGGCTAGAATCGGGCCGACCCCCAGCGGAGCTCCAACCGGATGAGCGACCTCCTGATCGGCAAGGGCGAGCTGCCCGTGCACCTGCTTGGCAAGTACGGCAACCGCCACGGCATGGTCGCCGGCGCCACCGGCACCGGCAAGTCGGTCACCCTGATGGTGATGGCCGAAGGCTTTTCCCGCCTGGGCGTGCCGGTGGTGATGGCCGACGTGAAGGGCGACATCGCCGGCCTGGCCATGCCCGGCACGATGAACGACAGGATCGCCGCCCGCGTCCAGCAGATCGGCATCCAGGGCTACGCCAACGAAGCCAGCCCCGTGGTGTTCTGGGACCTGTACGGCAAGCTCGGCCATCCGCTGCGCACGACGGTGTCCGAAATCGGGCCGCCGCTGATGTCGCGCATGCTCGAGCTCAACGACATCCAGTCGGGCGTGATGGACATCGCCTTCAAGATGGCCGACGACCACGGCCTGCTGCTGCTCGACCTCGACGACCTGCGCGCCCTGCTGAACTTCGTCACCGAAAACCGCGCAGAGATCTCCAGGCAATACGGCCTGGTGAGCCCGCAGTCGGTGGGTGCCATCCAGCGCGCCCTGCTGCGCCTGGAACAGGACGGCGGCAAGCAGTTCTTCGGCGAACCGGCCGTGCAGCTGGCCGACCTGATGCGCCAGGACATGTCCGGGCGGGGCGTCATCAACCTGATCGCCGCCGACCAGCTGATCCTGCGGCCGCGCCTGTATTCGAGCTTCCTGCTGTGGCTGCTGAGCGAACTGTTCGAGACCCTGCCGGAAGTGGGCGACCTGGACGTACCCAAGCTGGTCTTTTTCTTCGACGAAGCCCACCTGCTGTTCGACGACTGCCCGCCGGCGCTGCGCCAGCGGGTGGAACAGGTCGTGCGCCTGATCCGGTCCAAGGGCGTGGGCGTGTATTTCTGCTCGCAGAATCCCGACGACGTGCCCGACGAAGTCCTGGGCCAGCTGGGCAACCGTGTCCAGCACGCCCTGCGTGCCTACACCCCGCGCGACCAGAAAGCCGTGCGCGCTGCCGCGGAAACCTTCGTGCAGAACCCGAAGGTGGACGTGGCCAAGGCCATCGGCGAACTGGGCGTCGGCGAGGCCCTGGTGTCGATGCTGATGGCCAAGGGCGTGCCGATGCCGGTCGAGCGTGCGCTGATCTGCCCGCCGCGCTGCCGCATGGGCGCGATCACCGATGAGGAACGCGCACTGGTGCGCTCGCGCAGCCCGGTCGGGGGGAAGTACGACACCGCTGTGAACCGCGAATCGGCCTTCGAGATGCTGGCCGCGCGCGCCGAGCAGGCAGCGGCGACCGAGGCCCCCTCGGCGAAACCGGGTGGCCCGGCGGCGAAGGGCGAGCCGGAGAAGAAGTCCCGCTTCGAAGAATTCCTCTGGGGCACCAAGCGCCGGCAGGGCGCGGTCGAGGCCGCCGCCAAATCGGCCACGCGCACGGTGGCCAACGGCATCGGCCGGCAGATCCTGCGTGGCCTGCTGGGCGGATTGATGGGCGGGAAGAAGCGCTGAGGCGGGCTTAACGCCCGCCACCGCCGCCACCGCCGCCACCACCGCCCGACGAACCGCCACCACCGCCACCGGAACTCGATCCCGGCGGCGACGACGAGGACGATATCTGCGAACTGAGCGCATTGCCCAGCGAACTGCTCATCGCCCCCAGGCTGGCCATGGACGCCGTCGAGCCCCGGTACCAACCCATCGAGCGCGCGGTTTCCTGGGCCTGGGCCGCACCGACCGCGGCGGTGAAGTGTTTGGTCCACGCCTCTTCCACGTCCAGCGCCAGCGCATAGGGCAGCAGCGCCTGGTAGCGTTCGGGATCCGGCGACGGCGCCGCGGGGCCACCCGGCTTGGCCAGCCGGGCCAGCTCGTCGCGCTCGGCCACGCCCAGGTACAGGCGCAGGCCTTCGATGGCGTCCAGCAGCTCGCGGCCATCGGGCGTCGGTGCCTTCATCAGGTAGGCGAACAGCAGGTGGGCAACCAGGGCCAGGGCAAGCAGCAGGATGATGAAGGGTATGCCGCTGCCGCCCGCCACCACGAAGGCCAGCCAGCCATAGCCGAAGGAAAACAGCCAGCCCAGCAACAGCGGCAGGCCGTTGCGCTTGAAGTAGGCCGGGTGCATGCGCTTGTCCAGGGCGGCGATGTGTTTCATGCGCGCGCCGCCGATCACCGAGGCGTTGGTGTTCTCCAGCTCGACCCGGTTGCCCTTGGAGAACAGCTTGTCCAGCAGCTGGCGCTGCGCTTCCGAGGCGATCGGCTCGGCGCTGGCGCTGCGTTCGAGCACCCAGTCCTTGGCCCCGTCCTGCTGCACCAGGACGTGCCCGTGCACGCCCAGGTCAACGATGTCGGCGGCGAAACAGCGGTCGGTGTAGGCCTGTTTCCACAGGTAGCGCAGTTCGCCCGGGGTGAAACCTTCCGGCGCCTCGTAGCGCGGGAAGATCGAACCCGGCGGCGGGTCGCGGCCGACGCGGTGCCAGCTGCGCAGGTACCAGGCCAGCAGCAGCATGAGGCCGGCCAGCGCCACCAGGATGCCGCCGTTGTCACGCAGCAGCCAGGCAAGGCGCTGGCTCGTCGACGGCTGTTCGACCAGGCCCTTCGGGAACCCGACCACCAGGGTAAGTCCTTCGTAGCTCCCCAGCGTCCGCGTGGTTTCGAATTCGGCCACCCCCGGACCGGCTGCACGGGCAACGTAATCACTGCCCTGTTCGCCGCCGCGGCCGGTGTAGGCCTCCAGCCGCATGTCCGCGGGCGCGACCGGCGCCGGCAGCTTCACCGTGGCGCTGGCGCGTTCGATGCTGAAGTCCCAGCCCAGGCCGGTGACGTTCCAGTAAAGCTCGTCGTGTTCGTCGAAAAAGCCAATCTGGCGCGTGGTCCGGTAGCGAATGGAGAAGGTGTAGTCGGCCGGCACCGGCAGGAAGTTGTCGCCGCCGGTGTTCACGCGCACGCCGTTGGACTGCTTTTCGGTGAACCAGGCCTCGGGCTCGCCGTCACGCTTGACGCCGAGCACCTCGAAATCCACCACGTAGCGGTTGCCAAGGTGGTCCTTGTAGCGCGTGGGGAAATCCCGGTAGATGCCGCGGC
This sequence comes from Arenimonas soli, assembly GCF_014643775.1. Classification (GTDB taxonomy): domain Bacteria; phylum Pseudomonadota; class Gammaproteobacteria; order Xanthomonadales; family Xanthomonadaceae; genus Arenimonas; species Arenimonas soli. Next base: position 878,982 of record NZ_BMKC01000001.1, on the reverse strand, counting down.
GGATGCGCTTGCCCTCGGCGCGCACGGTGATGTTTTCGGTGACCTCCATCGACCCATCGGCCAGCACGGTGATGTCGGCGTGGTAGACCTTGATGCGTTCCTGCGCGGCCACCGGGGCGACCCAGGCCAGCAGCAGGCAGGCGGCCAGCGCGAACAGGCGGCTCATGCCGACACCCGCGGCGCCGCGCGCGAGCCTTCGTCGGCTTCGTAGAATTCCGCTTCGCCGAAACCGAAGCTGCGGGCCACCACCAGGTCCGGGAAACGCTGCACGGCGTCGTTGTTGGCGCGCACCGCGCCGTTGTAGAAGCGCCGGGCGTACTGCAGGTGGTCTTCGACCTCGACCAGGTCGTTCTGCAGCTTCAGGAAGTTTTCGCTGGCCTTGAGGTCGGGGTAGGCCTCCTTGAGCAGCATCAATCGGCCCAGGCCCGCCTCGAGCTGCCCCTCCAGCCCGGCCAGGCGCGCCGGCGACGAGGTCTGCATGGCCTGGGCGCGCAGCTCGGTGACGTTCTCGAGCACGGCCTTTTCATGGCCGGCGTAGGCACGCACCGCTTCGACCAGGCGCGGCACCAGGTCGTGGCGGCGCATCAGCTGCACGTCGATGTCGCTCCAGCCGGCCCGCACCTGGTTGCGCAGGCGCACCAGCCGGTTGAACGTGAATACGGCCCAGAGCACCAGCACCAGGCCAGTGATGGCCAGGAACATCGTCATGTTCGGTTCCCCCTGCGAGACCTGGCAGATTATCCACATCCCGGGCGATGGCTGCCCACCCTCGGTTATAGTCGGGCGCCCCGGGCCGGTCATGGCGGCCCACCCACGATTCCCGGAGAGTTGAATGGCCGATTTCGCGACCAAGAAGCGCAGCCTCATGGACCGCTTCCTGACCATCGTCGAGCGCGGTGGCAACGCCCTGCCCCATCCCGCCACCCTGTTCGCCCTGCTGGCCCTGGGCGTGGTGGTGCTGTCGTGGGTGACGTCGATGGCGGGCCTGAGCGCGGCGCACCCATCCACCGGTGAGCCGGTCACCCCGGTGAACCTGCTCAGCATCGACGGCCTGCACCGCATGCTCACCGGCACGGTCACCAACTTCACCGGCTTCGCGCCCCTGGGCGTGGTGATGGTCGCGCTCATCGGCATCGGCGTGGCCGAACACAGCGGCCTGATCAGCGCCGCGCTGCGGCGCCTGGTGCTGGCGGCCCCGAGGCACCTGCTGACGCCCGTACTAGTATTCGCAGGCGTGATGTCGAACATCGCCAGCGAGATCGGCTATGTGCTGCTGATCCCGCTGGCCGCCCTGATCTTCATCTCGGCGGGCCGCCATCCGATCCTGGGCATGGCCGCGGTGTTCGCCGGCGTTTCCGGCGGCTATTCGGCCAACCTGGCCATCGGCACCATCGATCCGCTGCTATCCGGCCTTTCGCAGGAAGCCGCCCGCATCATCGATCCGACCTACACGGTCAGCGCCGCGGCGAACTGGTACTTCATGATCGCCTCGACCCCGGTGATTACGCTGCTGGGCTGGTTCGTGACCGAAAAGGTGATCGCCCCCAAGTTCCCGGACCCGCCGGAAGGCTCGGCGCTACCGATGGCCGATGGGGCCACCCCGGACTCCCAGGCCCTGAGTCCGGCCGAACAGCGAGGGATGCGCTGGGCGTTCTGGGCGGTGATGGTCTTCAGCGTGCTGCTGTTCTGGGGCGGCTACCCGGCACATGGCCCGCAGTTCGAGCTCTTCGGCGCGGTCATCCACCTGCCACAGATTCCTGGCTCGGGCTGGTTGCTCTATGCAGACCAGGACATCTTGCGTTCGCCCCTGCTCAAGGGCGTGGTCGTCGTCATTTTCCTGTATGGCGTCATCGCCGGCGTCGCCTTCGGCGTCGGTGCCGGAACGATCCGCTCTGACAACGACGTGCTCAAGGGCATGTCGGTCAGCATGAGCACGCTTGGCAGCTACATGGTGCTGGTGTTCTTCGCGGCTCAGTTCGTAGCCTATTTCAACTGGAGTCAGCTGGGCCTGATCTTCGCGGTCGAGGGCGCGGACCTGCTGCGTGCATGGGACCTGCCGACCATCCCGCTGTTCATCTGCTTCATCCTGCTCACCGCCGTGGTGAACCTGTTCATGGGTTCGGCGTCGGCCAAGTGGGCGCTGATGGCGCCGGTGTTCATCCCGATGTTCATGCTGCTGGGCTATTCGCCGGAAATGACCCAGGTGGCCTACCGCGTCGGCGACAGCGTCACCAACATCATCTCGCCGATGATGAGTTATTTCGCGCTGATCATCGCCTTCTTCCAGCGTTACGAACCCAAGGCCGGCATCGGCACCCTGGTGGCGACGATGCTGCCGTATTCGATCGTGTTCCTGCTGGGCTGGAGCATCATGTTCGGCTTCTGGATCTGGTTCGAACTGCCGATCGGCCCCGACTCGCCGCTGATCTACGTGCCGGCGACGCCCGTCGCGGGCTGAGCCATGTCGCGCTGGCGTCCGCCGGGGGAAAAATCAACGGCGATCATCACCCGCGCCGGCTTCGACCGCCTGCGCGCCGAACTCGACGAGCTCTGGCGCGTGCGGCGGCCGGTGGTGGTGAAGGCCCTGGCCGACGCCGCGGCCGAGGGCGACCGCAGCGAAAACGCGGAATACACCTACCGCAAGAAGCAGCTGGGCGAAATCGACCGTCGCGTGCGCTACCTGACCAAACGCATCGAGGTCCTGAAGGTCGCCGAAGGCCCGCCGTCCGACCCGGGCGCGATCTTCTTCGGCGCGATGTTCGAGATCGAAGACGTCGAAAGCGGCGACAACGTGCGCTACCGCATCGTCGGACCGGACGAAACCGATGCCAGGGCCGGCTGGATAAGCGTCGATTCCCCCCTGGCGCGCGCGGCCCTGCGCAAGCGCGTGGACGATGAATTCGAAGTACAGCTGCCGGCGGGGCCGGCGCGTTACCTGGTCATCGCCGTGACCTACGAAGTCATCTCGTAGGAAGCCCGCAAGGGGCACCTACGGGTTCACTCCTCGTCGTCGCCCACCAGGCCGAACAGGTCGTGCTCGTCGCTGCCCATGATGCGCACGTCGCAGAAGTCGCCGGCCCTCAGGCCCGCGGCTTCACCGTCCTGGATCTGCACCAGGCCGTCGATTTCGGGCGCGTCGGCCATCGACCGGGCGATGGCCAGTTCGCCATCGATGGCGTCCACCAGGCAGCGCTGCACGGTGCCGACCTTGCGCTCGAGCTTCTCGGCGCTGATCTCCGCCTGCAGGGCCATGAAGCGTGCGAGCCGTTCCTGCTTCACCTCTTCCGGCACCGGGTCCGGCAGGGCGTTGGCCGCCGCGCCGTCGACCGGGGAATAGGCGAACGCGCCGACCCGGTCGAGTTCGGCCTGGTCGATGAAGGCCAGCAGCTGTTCGAAGTCTTCCTCGGTTTCGCCGGGGAAGCCCACGATGAAGGTGCTGCGGATGGTCAGCTCGGGGCAGATGGCGCGCCAGCGCTGCACGCGCTCGAGGGTCTTTTCCACCGCGCCGGGACGCTTCATCAGCTTCAGGATGCGCGGGCTGGCGTGCTGGAACGGGATGTCCAGGTAGGGCAGCAGCTTGCCCTCGGCCATCAGCGGGATGATGTCGTCCACGTGCGGGTAGGGGTACACGTAGTGCAGGCGCGTCCACAGGCCCAGTTCGGAAAGGCCCTCGCACAGGCCCTTCATGCGGGTCTGGTAGGACTTGCCGCGCCATTCGCGCGCGGCGTAGCGCAGGTCGACGCCATAGGCGCTGGTGTCCTGGGACACCACCAGCAGCTCCTTCACGCCGCCGCGCGCCAGCTTTTCGGCCTCGCGCAGCACCTCGTCCACCGGGCGCGAAACCAGGTCGCCGCGCATCGAGGGGATGATGCAGAAACTGCAGCGGTGGTTGCAGCCTTCGGAAATCTTCAGGTAGGCGTAGTGCTTCGGCGTTAGCTTGAGGCCGTAGTCCGGCACCAGGTCCACGAAGGGGTCGTGCTTGGGCGGCAGGGCCGCATGCACGGCCGACATCACGCTGGCGTAGTCCTGCGGGCCGCTGATCGACAGCACGTCCGGGTGCGCCTGCAGGATCTGCTCGGGGCGCTTGCCCAGACAGCCGGTGACGATGACCTTGCCGTTTTCGGCCAGGGCTTCGCCGATGGCGTCCAGGCTTTCGGCGACGGCCGAATCGATGAAGCCGCAGGTATTGACCACCACCACGTCGGCGTCGTCGTAGCTGGGCACAATGTCGTAACCCTCGACCCGGAGCTGGGTGAGGATGCGTTCGGAGTCGACGAGGGCCTTCGGGCAGCCGAGGCTGACGAAGCCCACCTTGGGCTGGCTGGCGGACATGGGCGCGGGTTCGGGGCGGGGGCGCGGAGTATACCCTCCCCCGGCGCCCCGGCCGGTGTAGGCTAGGCGCCGGGGACAGCTGAACCGGGGGAAGCGGCGATGGGCCAATCGATTTCCATCAACACCCGCCACGGGCGGATTTCCGGCTACCAGGCCAGGCCGCACATCACGCCGCGCGGCGCCATCATCCTGGTGCATGAAATCTTCGGCGTTAACCACTACATCCGGGCCCAGGCCGACCGGTTCGCCAACTACGGCTACATCACCGTCGCCCCGGCCCTGTTCGACCGGGTGCACCCGGGCACCGAACTGGCCTACGACGAAGAATCGGTGGCCAGGGGCCGGGCGATCGCCGAAGAGCTGGGCTTCAACGGCGCCCTCGACGGCGTGCGCGGGGCCTACGACATGCTCGAAGCGGAAAACCGGGTCGCGGTGGTCGGCTACTGCTGGGGGGGCTCCGTCGCCTACCTGGCCAATACCCGCCTGGGCCTGCCCGCCGTCAGCTACTACGGCGGACGCACCGTGCCCCTGCTGGGCGAACGCCCCAAGGCGCCGCTGCTGCTGCACTTTGGCGAAGACGACCCGATCATCCCGCCCGAAGACGTGCAAAAACACCGCGACGCGCTGGCGGGCGCCGAAATCCACGTCTGGCCGGGTGCCGGCCATGGCTTCGACTGCGACCAGCGCGCCGACTACAACGCCGAGGCGTCCCAGCAGGCCCTGCAGCGCACCCTGATGTTCCTGCAGAAGAACCTGCGCTGACCATGCCCGGCGGCTTCCGCCTCGACCCGCGGCTGGCGGGCGACTCGGTGCTGGTCGCGGACGGCCCGCTTTCACAGCTGCGGCTGATGGACGATGCCCGCTTCCCCTGGCTGGTGCTGGTGCCGCGCCTGCCGGACGCCGAGGAATGGCTGGACCTGGACGGCGACGCCCAGCGCCTGCTGCTGGCCGAGATCAACCTCGCCGGGCGCGCCCTGCGCGCGCTTGGCCCGGTGCACAAGCTCAACATCGGCGCGCTGGGCAATATCGTGCGCCAGCTGCATGTGCACGTGGTGGCGCGCCGGAAAGGCGACGCCGCCTGGCCGGGCCCGGTCTGGGGCAGCGGCCCGCGCCAGCCCTATCCTGACGCGGCGCGCGAAGCGCTGGTATCGTCCCTGCGCAAAGGCCTGGACGATCCCGGCCGCTGAACCGGACCCCGCATGAAAGCCAACCTCATCCCCGCCATCATCCTGATCGTGCTCGGCGTCCTGCTCCTGGCCAACAACCTCGTGCCCAATTTCCGCGTCTGGGAAATGTTGCTCGACTGGTGGCCGCTGGTGCTGGTGGCCCTGGGCATCAACATGCTGGTCAGGAAGACCTGACCCCGGCGCCAGGCCTCAGGTGCGCGGCAAGGTGACGCCGGTCTGGCCCTGGTACTTGCCGCCGCGGTCGCGGTAGCTGGTTTCGCAGACTTCGTCGGACTGGAAGAACAGCATCTGCGCCACGCCTTCGCCGGCATAGATCTTGGCCGGCAGCGGCGTGGTGTTGCTGAACTCCAGGGTCACGTGGCCTTCCCACTCGGGCTCGAGCGGGGTGACGTTGACGATGATGCCGCAGCGCGCATAGGTGCTCTTGCCCAGGCACACCACCAGGGTGTCGCGCGGGATGCGGAAGAACTCGACCGTGCGCGCCAGCGCGAAGCTGTTGGGCGGGATGATGCAGACGTCCGACTCCACGTCCACGAAGCTCGACGGATCGAAGGCCTTCGGGTCGACGATCGTCGAGTTGATGTTGGTGAAGATCTTGAATTCGCGCGCGCAGCGCACGTCGTAGCCATAGCTGGACGTACCGTAGCTGACGATGCGGTGGCCGTCGGCGGCGTGTTTGACCTGGCCCGGTTCGAAGGGCTCGATCATGCCCTGCTCGGCGGCCATGCGGCGGATCCACTTGTCGGCTTTGATGCTCATTCTCGGGTCCTGGGCGAAAGCCGGGATTCTACTGGCTCCGGCGCCCCCGTGGCCGCCGGCACGTCGCGGAACAGGCGGAAGTGCCCCACCACCGGCCAGGCCAGCAGCACGTCCTCGACCCGGGTGCCGGCGCCGATGTTGTGCACGACCAGCCATCGCCCCGACCCGTCCTCGGCGCGCCGGTCCGAGACGATGCCGATATGCGGCAGCCCGTTGGGCAGGCGCCAGCTGACCAGGTCGCCGGGACGGAAGGCGCCGGCTTCGTTGCCCACCGGCAGGGCATGGCCCTGGCGCCGCAGCCAGGTTTCGAGGTTCGGCACCCGCCGGTGGTCGATGTTGCGGTCCGGCCGCGACAGCCCCCACAGGGCCGGATAGGCGGAAAACGCCCGGCGCATGTCCTCGTGCACCGCCTGCTGCAGGTCCAGGCCGGCCGCGCGCAGGGCCCGGACCACCACGTCGGTGCACACGCCCCGGTCCGCCGGCACGTCCCCGCCGGGGTAGTCGAGCCGGCGGTAGCTGCCGTCGTAATGAAGGGTCGTGCCGACCTGGCCATGGGCGGCGGCCAGCACGCGTTCGACCTGGCCGGCCTGGGCCAGGCAGGGCCCGGCCAGCAGGACCAGCAGGCACGGCAGCAGGCGCAGGATGGCGGGCATCAGGTGTTCTGGATGACGATGTTGGGCAGGCCGATGGCCTTGTTGCGCGCCTCCAGCGACAGCCGGGCCGCCGTGCGCCGGGCGATGTCCCGGTAGACCAGCGCCAGCGGGGATTCCGGATCGGCGGCCACGGTGGGGGTGCCCGAGTCGGCCTGTTCGCGGATGCGGATGTCCAGCGGCAGGGCCCCCAGCAGCGGCACGTCGTACATGGCGGCCATGCGCTCGCCGCCGCCGGCGCCGAAGACGTGCTCGGTATGGCCGCAGCTCGAACAGGTGTGCACGGCCATGTTCTCGACGATGCCCAGCACCGGCACCTCGACCTTGGCGAACATCTGCAGGGCCTTGCGCGCGTCCAGGGTGGCGATGTCCTGGGGCGTGGTGACGATGACCGCGCCCGATACCGGCACGCGCTGGGCCAGGGTCAGCTGGATGTCGCCCGTGCCGGGCGGTAGGTCGATGACCAGGTAGTCCAGGCCGTCCCAGCGGGTGTCGTTCAACAATTGCTGGAGCGCCTGGGTGACCATCGGGCCGCGCCAGATCATCGGGGTGTCCTCGCCGACCAGCAGGCCGATCGACATCGCCTGCAGGCCGTGGTTGCGCTTGGGTTCGATGGACTTGCCGTCCGGGCTGTCGGGGCGGCCTTCCAGGCCCAGCATCTTGGGGATGGACGGGCCATAGATGTCGGCGTCGAGCACGCCGACCGTGGCGCCTTCGGCCTGCAGGGCCAGGGCCAGGTTGACCGCCGTGGTGGACTTGCCCACCCCGCCCTTGCCCGAGGCCACGGCGATGATGTTGCGAACGCCCGGCAAGGGGGTCAGGTCCTTCTGCACCTTGTGGGCCTGGACCCGGGACGCCACCGAGACCGTTGCCCGGGCCACGCCGGGCAGGGCTTCCAGGGCCCCGCGGACCTGGCTGGCCAGGGCGTCGTGCCAGCCGGCCGCCGGATAACCCAGCAGCAGCTCGACCGCCACCCGGTCACCGTCCAGGCCGATGCCCCGCACGCTGGACTGGGCGACCAGGTCGCGACCCGTGTGCGGATCAACGATGGCGGCCAGTGCGGCGCGGACGGATTGTTCGTTCAAGGGCATCTCAAGCTCCTGTTTTTCCGGCACTTCGTGACGGATTTGCGCTTCCGGGGTTCAGCTTTGCGAATAGGCCGGAAGTCATGATGCAATTCGGCCCAGCCTTGTGTTACGTTCCGGTTAAGGCAGCGCCGGGGTTGGGCAATGCCGGACAGCAACATTCACCAGATCCATATAACAACGTGTCCATTCTAGGGGGTCCAATGACTACTGCTCCAATTGCCGGGTACCGTCGTTCGGTGCTGGCGCGTTCCCTTGCCCTTGCCCTGACCATCCCGTTCGCCTGCGGCGCTGCGTTTGCCCAGGAAGCGGCCGATGAGGAAGAAGAGGGTTCCGCGGAAACCACCCAGCTCGACACCGTCGAGGTCGTGGGTTCGCGCATCAAGCGCGCCGAGATCGAGGGTCCGTCGCCGGTCACCGTCATCACGGCCGCCCAGATCGAGGCCGAGGGTTTCAACACCGTCTATGACGCGTTGAACACGCTGACCCAGACCACCGGTTCGATCCAGAACGAACTCTTCCAGAACGGCTTCACCCCGAACGCCCAGGTGCTGAACCTGCGCGGCCTGGGCCCGGGCCGCGTGCTGACCCTGATCAACGGCCGTCGCGCCGCGGACTATCCGCTGCCCTACAACGGCCAGTCGAACTTCGTGAACCTGTCGTCGGTCCCGACCGCGGCGGTCGAGCGCATCGAGCTGCTCGCCGGCGGCGCATCGGCCATCTACGGTTCCGACGCGGTCGCGGGCGTGATCAACATCGTGCTCAAGACCAATTTCGAAGGTCAGTACCTGTCCTACCTGACCGGCCGGCCGACCCGCGGTGGTTCGCCGACCAACAACATCCAGTGGGTGGGCGGCAACACCGGCGACCGCTGGAGCCTGACCTACGCCGTGGAGTACTACGAGCGCGGCGAGATGTTCGCCTCCGAGCGTGACTTCATGGACTCCTACCGCGACGACCCGACGGTTGATCCAGCCAATGCCACCGCCGTGCAGGGCATCCGCCTGCGCGACCGCCTGGTCGGCACCGGCCCCGGCAGCCAGGTCTGGCAGCCCGGCCAGACCCTTGAATCCACCTGCGACCGCTGGGGCGGTGATTTCGAACCCGACACCCGCACCGGCAATGCCAATCCCGCCAACAACGGCACCTGGTGCGGCTACTACGGCTACCCGGCGACCCAGGCCATCCGCAACGCCGACGAGAACATCTCGGGCTACATCTACGGCACCCTGGACATCACCGACAACACCCAGGGCTTCGTCAGCCTGAACGTCTGGGATTCGAAGGCCTCCACCGCCTCCAACACCCAGTTCTGGTCGGTGCCGCTGTTCTACGACCCGAACTTCGGCTCGATCCTCGACGGCCAGCGCATCTTCACCCCGAACGAAACCGGCGGCGTCAACGCCCAGCGCACCATCTACAACGAGCAGGCGATGGACTTCGCGGCCGGCCTGCGCGGCTCCTTCGCCGACGACCGCTACTCGTGGGACCTGGTGCTTAGCCATTCGCGCTATGAAACCGACAGCGACCGCCCGCGCTTCCTGGCCCAGGCCCTGACGGACTTCTTCCTCGGCCCGCAGCTGCCGGGCGCGGATCCGTTCTTCGGTGCCTACCCGGTGTATGAACTCAACCAGGATCGTTACTTCAACCCGATCACCCCGGCCGAGTTCAACGCGCTGTCCACGATCGTCAAGACCCGCGCCGATTCCAGCGCCACCAACGCACAGTTCGTCGTCAGCGGCGACCTGTTCGAACTGCCGGCCGGTCCGCTGGCGTTCGCGGCGGTGCTCGAGATGGGCACGCAGGAATACGAGCTCAACGCCGACCCGCGCATCCTCCCGGGCCAGAACATCATCTACAACCTGACCGGCACCGGCGGCGGCGGCGAGCGTGATCGTTACGCCTTCGGCACCGAGTTCGCGATCCCGCTGCACGACACCTTCAAGGCCACCCTGGCGGCGCGCTACGACCTGTACGACGACATCACCCAGGTCGACGACGCGTTCACCTGGAACGCCGGCCTGGAATGGCGTCCGTTGGACAACCTGCTCATCCGCGGCGCCTACTCCACCTCGTTCCGCGCCCCGGACATGCACTTCGTCTTCGCCGACGAAAGCGGCTTCTTCTCGGGCATCTTCGACGAGTACACCTGCCGCAACGCCGGCTTCACGGTCACCCAGTGCGGCAACCAGGCGGCCTACAACTACACGGCCTTCGGTGTTCGCCAGGGCAACCCGAACCTCGAGGAGGAAGAGGGTCAGTCCTACACCTTCGGTTTCGTTTGGGACGTCGTGGACAACCTGTCGCTGACGGTTGACTACTACAAGGTCGAACTCGAAGGCGTGGTCGGCGACATCAGCTCGGCCTACATCCTGCAGAACGAAGCCGACTGCCGCCTGGGCGTCGACCGCCAGGGCAACCCGGTGGACGGCAGCTCGACCTTCTGCCAGTTCATCATCAGCAGCGTGATCCGCACGGTGGGCGGGCCGAACGACGGCCGCATCGAGCAGGTGAACCGCGGTCCGATCAACCGCTCCTACCTGTCCAACGAAGGTATCGACGCGAGCCTGCGTTACACGATCGACACCGACCGCTGGGGCAACTTCGGCTTCCAGCTTGGCTGGTCGCACGTGCTGGACCAGAAGTTCGCCGAGTTCCAGGGTGAGCCGCGCGACAGCTACCGCGACGACCTGACCAACTTCGACTTCCGCAGCCGCATGCGTGGCAGCGTGTCGTGGGAGTACAAGGACCTCGACGTCACCGTGTTCGGTACCCGCTACGGCTCGCTGCCGAACTGGGCGGAAACCGGCCGCATCGCCCCGTACCACGTGTACAACCTCAACGTTGGCTACGAGTTCACCGAAAACTTCCGCGCCAGCCTGATCGTGAACAACGTGCTCGACAAGCTCGCCCCGAAGGACGACACCTACTTCACCTACCCGTTCTTCTGGCGCGCCTACAGCCCGATCGGCCGCGAGGTCTTCGTGCAGGCCGAGTTCACCTGGTAATACCTGCTGCACTGGTCGCATGACCAAGGGCCCGGCGAAAGCCGGGCCCTTTTTTTGCCCGCGCGCGTGGGATAATGGCGGCCCGCTGACCGACCCGAGCCCCGATGACGCCCCGTCCCGCCCTCGTCACCACCGCCCTGCCCTACGCCAACGGCCCCCTGCACCTTGGCCACCTGGTGGGCTATATCCAGGCCGACATCTGGGTGCGGGCCCGGCGAATGGCCGGCGGCGAAGTGCACTTCGTCTGCGCCGACGACGCCCACGGCACCCCGATCATGCTGGCCGCCGAAAAGGCCGGCATGACGCCGGAGGACTTCATCCGCGGCATCCAGGCCGGGCACGAGGCCGACTTCGCACGTTTCGGCGTCGACTTCGACCACTACCACTCGACCCATTCCGACGAAAACCGCGAGCTTGCCAGCCTCATCTACACGCGCCTGCGCGACGGCAGCCACGGGCCGAAGGCGATCACCAGCCGGTCGATCAAGCAGCTGTTCGACCCCGAGCGGCAGATGTTCCTGCCCGACCGCTACATCAAGGGCGACTGCCCCAACTGCGGCGCCGCCGACCAGTACGGCGACAACTGCGAGGTCTGCGGCAAGGCCTATGCGCCCACCGACTTGAAGAACCCACGTTCGGTGGTGTCCGGCGCCACGCCGGAACTGCGCGACTCCGAGCACTACTTCTTCGAACTGGGCCGGTTCGAAGCCTTCCTGCGCGAATGGCTGGCCGGCGACGTCGCCCACCCGGCGGTGAAGGCCAAGCTGGCGGAATGGCTCGAGGGTGGCCTGCGCGACTGGGACATCAGCCGCGACGCGCCCTACTTCGGCTTCCCGATTCCCGATGCACCGGGCAAATATTTCTACGTCTGGCTCGACGCACCCATTGGTTACCTGGCCTCGTTCAAGGCCCTGTGCGCGAAGGCCGGCCTGGACTTCGGCGCCTTCACCGACGAGGCGCGCAACCCGGCCGGCGCCGCGCCCACGGAAATGCACCACTTCCTGGGCAAGGACATCATCAACTTCCACGGCCTGTTCTGGCCGGCCATGCTGCACGGCGCCGGCCTGCGGCCGCCGACCGCGCTGCACGTCAACGGCTACCTCACGGTCAACGGCGCCAAGATGAGCAAGTCGCGCGGCACCTTCGTGATGGCGCGCACCTACCTCGACCAGGGCCTGGACCCGGAGGCGCTGCGCTACTACTTCGCGGTCAAGACCGGCGCCGGCGTCGTGGACCTGGACCTGAACCTCGAGGACTTCGTCGCCCGCGTCAACGCCGACCTGGTCGGCAAGTTCGTCAACATCGCCAGCCGCTGCGCCGGTTTCATCAGCAAGCGTTTCGATGGCCAGCTGGCCGCCACGCTGCCGGACCCGGCGATGTACGCGCGCTTCGTCGCCGGGGCGCGCGACGTCGCCGCCAGCTACGCGCGCGACGAATACGGCCAGGCCATGCGCCAGGTCATGGCGCTCGCCGACGAAGCCAATCGCTACATCGACGAAAACAAGCCCTGGGTCATCGCCAAGCGCGAAGGCGCCGATGCCGAGCTGCAGGCCGTCTGCAGCCAGGGCCTGAACCTGTTCCGCGTGCTGGCGGCCGCGCTCAAGCCGGTGCTGCCTGGCACGGTGGCGCGCGCCGAAGGTTTCCTGCGCGCCCCGGTGGAGCACTGGGACGACGTCGCCGCGCCGCTGCTCGGCCACGCGATCGAGCCCTTCCAAGCACTTATGACCCGAATCGACCCCAAGAACATTGAAGCCATGACAGACGCCAGCAAGGAAGACCTCAAGCCCGCCGCGGAGCCGGCCACGGCCGCCACCAGGGCCACCGCGTCCGCGCCCAAGGCCGATGCCAAGCCGGCCGGCGGGGCCGCCACCATCGGCATCGACGACTTCGCCAAGCTCGACCTGCGCATCGGCAAGGTCATCGAATGTGGCTACGTGGAAGGTTCGGACAAGCTGCTGCGCTTCCTGCTCGACGCCGGCGACCTGGGCCAGCGGCAGATCTTCAGCGGCATCCGCGCCAGCTACGGCGAACCGGAAAGCCTGGTCGGCCGCCACGTGGTGTTCATCGCCAACCTGGCGCCGCGCAAGATGCGCTTCGGCCTTAGCGAAGGCATGATCCTCTCGGCCGGCCACGACGGCGGCGCGCTGGCCCTGCTGGGCGCCGACGCCAGCGCCGAGGCCGGCATGCCGGTGCGCTGAGGCCGCCATGGACGACATCGCCCTGCTGCTGGTCGGCGCGGTGTTCGTCAACAACTTCGTGCTGGTCAAGTTCCTGGGCCTGTGCCCCTTCATGGGCGTCTCGCGCCGGCTCGACGCCGCCTACGGCATGGCCCTGGCCACCGGCTTCGTGCTTACCCTGTCGGCGGCGCTGGCCTGGTGCGTGCACCACTGGCTGCTGCTGCCGCTGGGCCTGGAACACCTGCGCACCCTGGGCTTCATCCTGGTCATCGCCGCGGTGGTGCAGTTCACGGAAACCGTCATGAACCGCCAGAGCCCCCGCCTTTACCGCGTGCTGGGCCTGTACCTGCCGCTGATCACCACCAACTGCGCGGTGCTGGGCGTGGCCCTGCTGAACGTGCAGGCGCGCCGCGGCCTGTTCGAAGCCGTCTGCTACGGCTTCGGCGCGGCGGTGGGCTTCGGCCTGGTGCTGGTGCTGTTTTCGTCGATGCGCGAACGGCTCGAGGCCGCCGACGTGCCCGCGGCATGGCGCGGCACGCCGATCGCCCTGGTCACGGCCGGGCTGATGTCGCTGGCCTTCATGGGCTTCACCGGCATGGTGCCGGCCTGATGGGGCTTTCGGTGCTGGTGGTGGTGGGCCTGGCGGCCCTGTTCGGGGCGATCCTGGGCTGGGCCACGGTTCGCTTCCGGGTGCAGGCCGACCCGATGGTCGAACGCATCGACCGCCTGCTGCCGCAAACCCAGTGCGGCCAGTGTGGCTACCCGGGCTGCAAGCCCTACGCCCAGGCCATCGCCGCCGGCGAGGCCGATATCGATCAATGCCCCCCTGGCGGCGAAGCCGGCGTGCGCGCATTGGCGGACCTGCTGGGGCGCGAGCCGAAACCGGTGAATCCGGAAAACGGCGCCATCAAGCCGCCGCTGCTGGCGCTGATCGTCGAGCAAGACTGCATCGGCTGCACCAAGTGCATCCAGGCCTGCCCGGTGGACGCGATCATCGGCGCGCCCAAGCGCATGCACACGGTGATCCCGGAACTGTGCACGGGCTGCGAACTGTGCCTGCCGCCCTGCCCCGTCGACTGCATCGAACTGGTGCCGCCGCCGCCGCGGGCCAGCGAGTACCGCTGGCCGCGGCCCGTGGTTCAGAGCCGCTCGACGGTGTAGCCGGCTTCGCGCATCAGCTGCACCAGGCCGTCGTCGCCCAGCAGGTGCAGGGCGCCCACGACCACCAGCACGTCTTCGTCCTTGCCGCCGCCATCCAGGCGCTGGCTGAGCACCGGCAGCCAGGCCAGGTTGCGGTCGCGATTGATGCGGGCGTAGAGCTCGGGGTATTCGTCGCGCATGCGCTGGTTGGCTTCCGCTTCCATGCCGTCGACGTCGCCGCGCCGCCAAAGGTCGTGCAGGCGGTTGATGTTCTCCTCCATCTTCTCCGCGTCCAGCAGCACGTCTTCCAGGGACTGCTGCTGCAGGGCTGGATCCATGCCCTCGAACAGCGCGATCTGCTGGGCGCCGGTCTCCAGGCCCTGCGTGGCCTTGCCGGCGGCGGTGGCGCGCCGGGCGAAATGACGGTCCAGGCCAAGCTGCGGATCCAGGCCCAGGGCCTGCATTTCGAGCAGGGAGATGGTGAGGCTGACGAACCAGGCGTCGAACCCTTGCAGGTTTTCCAGTGGCACGTCGCGACGCGCCGACCAGGCCTCGAGCCGCCTCCAGGTGTCCGCGTCCACGGTGTCCTGCAGGCGCTTGCCGTCGTCGCGGCGCGCCGCGGCCCCCATCAACTGGCCCAGCGCCGGGTCGTTCATTTCGGCCGGCGACAGTTCGAACACCAGCGACTCGGCGTCTTCGAAGGCCAGGTCGGTGCTGGCCGCCAGCGGGTAGTCGCCCTTGCGCAGCAGGTGGAAGGAACCGAGCAGGTAAACGCTGTTGTCGGCGTCGCTGACCTTCCACAGCAGCGGACGCGGCGGTTCGGCGCGGGCGCAGCCGGCGGCGACGGTGAGGGACAGCAGGCAGGCGATCCAGGCCAGGCGCATCGGGGGGTGTCCTAGGTTATCGGGGGAAAGGCAGCGGCTTCTTTTCGCCGGCCTCGATCCGCAGGTCCAGCCGGTTTTCCGGCGGCGGCATCGGGCAGGTCGAAT
The DNA here is from genome assembly GCF_014643775.1 of Arenimonas soli. GTDB lineage: Bacteria > Pseudomonadota > Gammaproteobacteria > Xanthomonadales > Xanthomonadaceae > Arenimonas > Arenimonas soli. Next base: position 863,655 of record NZ_BMKC01000001.1, on the reverse strand, counting down.
AGGCGGTGAAGGCGCAGGGCGGGTTGTAGGCGCGGTTGAAGTCCAGCACCGTCAGACCGTCGGCTCCGGCGGGTTCGGCATACAGGAAGCGCGAGGCGGCATAGGTTTCGTGGCCGCTGGTGCGGTCGGCGAAGACGAAGAACAGCCGGCCGTCGCCTTCGTCCAGGGCCTCGAGGCTGTAGGACACGCCGTCCTTTTCGAACGACACCCGGCCCGGGTTGGCCATCGGTTCGACCATGCCGAGCATGTTGACGATGTCCAGGGTCTTGCCCGGCGGATGCGCCTGGAAGCGCGCCTGGAAGCGGAACGCCGGATCGATGTCGAAATAGTCGATGCCCGGGAACCCGGTGCGGGTGCTCGCCATGGCATTGCGCACGCGCAGGGCGTGCCGGCCCGAACGTTCGATCAGCAGGAAACTGGCGTCGCCGCGGTTGAAGGCGACCACGGTGGGCTTGCCGCGGGCATCGGACACCAGCTCGACGCTGCCTGTGGCCGGTTCGCCGTCCACCCAGACCTCGGCGCCCTCGGCGATGTCCAGGCGGGCACGGCCGTCCTTTTCCAGATGGAGCATGCCCAGCTGCGGCGGACCCAGGGTGAGCCGGGTGCCGTTGCTCTTGGCCGATCCGACGAAGGTGCTGCCGGGGCCGACCCAGTGCAGGCCCACCAGCGACAGGAAGCCATCGGGCCGCACCAGGCGCTCGACGCGTTCTTCGCGCCACGCGCGGATTTCGCGTTCGTAGGCGTTGCGCGCGGATTGTTCGGCGCCGGCGCTGCCGGCGGTGCTTTCACCGTCGCCACCGCCGCAGCCGGCAAGCGCGGCGGAGAGGGCCAGTCCAGGCAGCAGGATCGATCGCATCAGCGTCCCCTGAGGAAAAGTCGGTCGAGTTCGGCCTTGCTCAGCTGCACCCAGGTGGGCCGGCCGTGGTTGCATTGCCCGCTGCGCTCGGTGGCTTCCATGTCGCGCAGCAGGGCGTTCATTTCCGGCAGCGTCAGCCGCCGGTTGGCCCGCACGGAGGTGTGGCAGGCCAGGGTGGAAAGCAGTTCGTTGCGGGCCTGTTCGAGCTTGCGGCTGCTGCCGTGTTCGCGCAGGTCGGCCAGCACGTCCAGCGCCAGGCTGCGCGGGTCCAGGTCGGCCAGCAGGCTGGGCACGGACCGGATGGACAGGGCCTGCGGCCCGGCGCGGCGGATCTCGAAGCCGTAGTCTGCCAGGGCCTGGGCATGCTGTTCGGCGGCATCGGCCTCGCGTTCGCTCACTGCCAGCGACACCGGCACCAGCAGCGGCTGGCTGCGGATCCCTTCGCCGTCGAGCGCGGACTTCAGGCGTTCGTAGGTGATGCGCTCGTGCGCGGCGTGCATGTCCACCAGCACCAGGCCGTGGTGGTTTTCCGCCAGCACGAAGATGCCGTGCAGCTGCGCCAGCGCGTATCCCAGCGGCGGCGCCTCGCCTTGGTTGGCCGCCTCCGCCGGCGCCGCGGCCACGCCAGCCTGGCCCGGTTCCGGCGCACGGTACAGCGACGCGTAGGCCGACATCGCTTCGCGCACCGGCAGTCCCAGCCCATCCTGGCGCGGTGACCAGCCGCCACCACCGGGCGAAGCGGCGAAGCCGGAAGGCATGGCCAGGGCCGGCGATTGAGCGGCCGCGGCCGCCGCCGCCACGCCGGCGCGGGTCGAGGCCAGCGCTTCGTGCAGCGTGCGGTAGATGAATTCGTGCACCAGGCGCTGTTCGCGGAACCGCACCTCGTGCTTGGCCGGGTGCACGTTGACGTCCACCTGGCGCGGGTCGCATTCCAGGAACAAGACGAAGGCCGGATGCCGGCCGTGGAACAGCACGTCCGAGTACGCCTGGCGCACCGCGTGGGCAACGGTGCGGTCGCGCACGGCGCGGCCGTTGACGTAGAAATACTGCTGGTCGGCGCTCGAGCGCGCGGCCGTCGGCAGGCCGACCCAGCCGTGCAGGCGCAGCCCGGCGGCGGCGTGTTCGATGGCCAGGCACTGTCGGGTGAAATCCTCGCCCAGCGCTTCGGCGACGCGGCGCAGGCGTTCGCCGCCGTCGCGCACCGGTTTGTAGTGGCGGCTGGCGCGGCCGTTGTGGCTGATGCGCAGTTCGACGCCGGGGCGCGCCAGCGCCAGCGAACGCAGCCATTCTTCGATGTGGCCCAGTTCGGTGCGTTCGGCGCGCAGGAACTTGCGCCGCGCCGGCACGTTGAAGAACAGGTCGCGCACCTCCACCGTGGTGCCTTCGGGATGCGGATGCGGCACCACCTCGCCGACGCGGCCACCATCGACCTCCAGCCGCGCGCCCTGGTCTTCGCCGCGAGGCCGCGCACTGATCGCGAAGCGGCTGACCGAAGCGATCGACGGCAGCGCTTCGCCGCGGAAGCCCAGGGTGGCGACTTCCTCGAGGTCTTCGATGGACGTGATCTTGCTGGTGGCGTGGCGCGAGATGGCCAGCGCCAGTTCCGACGACGGAATGCCGCCGCCGTCGTCGCGGATCCGGATCAGGCGCACCCCGCCTTCTTCAAGGTCGATGTCAACGCGGCGGGCGCCGGCGTCGAGCGCGTTCTCGACCAGTTCCTTGACCACCGACGCAGGGCGTTCGACCACTTCGCCGGCGGCGATCTGGTTCACCAGGGTGTCGGGCAGGGCTTGGATCGGCACGTCGCGCGGGGCCTGTACGGGAACAGGCCCGATGATAACAGCGGCGGCGTGGCTTACTCGGGCAGGCCGGCCAGCGTGGCGCTGGCCACCGGGATGGTCAGGCGTTCGCCCACCTTCACGGTGTCGCCCTGGAGGCGGTTGGCGGCGCGGATGGAGTTCATCGGCACGCCATGGCGCTGGGCGATCAGGCTGAGGGTTTCGCCGCGGCTGACCACGTGCTGGCGGCTGCCGCCCAGGGTGCCCTGGCGTGCGGCATACCAGGTGCCCGGGGGCGCCTGGTTGGCGAAATAATTGCGCACGCCCGAGACGATGGCGGTGGCCATGCGGCCACGGTAGGCCGGGTCGGACAGCCGTGTTTCTTCACCGGGGTTGGTGATGAAGCCGGTCTCGACCAGCATCGAGGGCACGTCGGGTGAACGCAGCACGACGAAGTTGGCGCGCTCGATCTGCTTCTTGTGGGTCTTGCCCATGCCCTTGAGCGCCGACAGTACTTCGTCGGCGACGTCGTCGGACACGCGCATGGTGGCGTTCTGGGACAGGTCGAGCAGCACCGCGGCCAGGTTCTTGTCGCGCGCGTCGAGCGAAACCCCGCCCACCAGGTCGGCGGCGTTTTCCTGGTCGGCCAGCCAGCGCGCGGCTTCGGACGAGGCGCCGCGCAGCGACAGCACGTACACCGAAGCACCGCTGGCGGCCTTGTTGTGGGCGGCGTCGGCGTGCACGGAGATGAACAGGTCGGCCTGGGCCTCGCGCGCCTTCTGATAGCGCTCGTGCAGCGGGATGAAGACGTCGCCGTCGCGCACCAGGAAGGCTTCCATGCCCGGGTCGGCGTTCACCTGGCGGGCGAGTTCGCGCGCCATCGCCAGGGTGATGTCCTTTTCGTACTTGCGGCTCGGGCCGATCGCGCCCGGGTCCTTGCCGCCGTGGCCGGCGTCGATGGCGATGACCAGCTTGCGCTCGCCCGGGCCGATGACGTCCTCGAGCGTGCGCGCCACCGCGGGCGTGCCGCTGGGGCGGTCGTTGGAAATCAGTTCGACGATCAGGCGGGCCGAATCACCTTCGCGTTCGATGCGGCTGCGCGGCTGCACGGCGCTGCCCAGGTCGAGCACGACGCGCAGGTCGCCTTCGGCGGGTTTGCCGATGCGCACGCCCGAAACCAGGCCGTTGGGCGACGGCGCCCGGAATCCGCCGGCCACCGTCGAGTCCGACAGGTCCAGCACCAGGCGGTGCGGGTTGGCCAGGGTGAAAACCTTGTAGTCGGCCGGGGCCGACAGATCGAGCACCGCGTGCGTGCCGGTCTCCCCTTCGACCAGGGTGACGCCGCGCAGCTGCGCGGCCTGGGCCGCGAAGGCAGCGCCGCCCAGCAGGGCGGCGAAAGAAATGGCAAGGACCCGGTTCCGGCGCATGGGGCCGATTGAAGCACCGCACCCGGGGGAATGCAAGGACTTTTTCCTTTGGAATCCGGGACCTGCCCCACCTTCCTAGGAAATGGGTAAGAAGGTGGCCCCAAACCCACTATCCGGGGATGGCGGCCAGCCAGGCCTCGCCTCGGGCGCTGGTGGCCTGCAGCCGGGCCGAACGCCCCGGCCCGGCCAGGGCCAGGCGGATCCGCAGGTCGGGCGGCGGCAGGCCCAGCGCAGCCCGTTCGGGCCACTCAACCAGCCAAAGGCGGGCGTCGGCCAGTTCATCCAGGGCCAGGAAGTCCAGTTCGCCGGCCTCGGCAAGGCGGTAGAGGTCCAGGTGGGCCGCTTCGCCGCCGGCCGGCAACGGGTAACGTTCGACCAGGGTGTAGGTCGGGCTCTTGATGGCGCCGGTGACCCCCAGGGCGCGCAGCCAGGCCCGGGCCAGGCTGGATTTGCCGGCGCCCAACGGGCCGTCGAGGAACACCACGGCGCCCGGCGGCTGGCTGCCGGCCAGCTGCCGGCCCAGGGCGTCGGTGGCCCCGGCGTCGGCCAGGAAGATGTCGCGTTCGCTCATGCGGGGTTGGCCAGGCGGCGCAGGTGCGGGAAGAGGTCGGAGGGAAGCAGGCCGCGCTCGCCGTCCACGCGGGCGGCGGCATCGCCAGCGGTCGCGTGCAGCAGCGCCCCGGCGACGCCCGCTTCAAAGGCCGGCAAGCCCTGCGCCAGCAGCGAGGCGATGACGCCCGACAGCACGTCCCCCATTCCCCCCGTGGCCATGCCGGGATTGCCGGCGCCGATGACCACCGGCACGCGGCCCGGCGCTGCGACGAGGCTGCCGGCGCCCTTGAGCACCACCACCGCCTGGTAGCGCATGGCGATGGCGTCGGCGGCCGCGAAACGGTCGGCCTGGACATCGGCGGTGCTGCATCCGAGCAGCCGACCGGCTTCGCCGGGATGCGGGGTGAGCACGGCCTGGGGAAGGGTTGCCGGTGCCGCAGCCAGCAGGTTCAGGGCATCGGCATCGAGAACGACCGGCTTGCCGGTGGCGACCGAAGCCGCCAGCAGCGCGCGGCCCCACGCCCCCTGCCCGAGCCCGGGCCCCACGGCCAGCACGCTGGCGCGCTCAAGCAGCGGCGCCAGCGCCTGGGCGTCTTCGACCGCATGGGTCATCGCCTCGGGGCGGGCGGCCACCAGGGCGGCGACGCCGGCGCTGCGGGTCGCGACGCTGGCCAGGCCGACGCCGGTGCGCAGCGCGGCTTCGGCACACAGGCGCACCGCACCGCCCATGCCCACTTCACCGCCGATGCACAGCACGTGGCCGTGTTCGCCCTTGTGCGCGTTGGCATGGCGCGGTGCCAGCCAGGCGGAAAGATCCTTGTCGCGAACCAGCCAGGCCGCGGGCGGGTCCTGGTCGGTGTCGATCGGCGGCAGGCCCAGCCGGTCCACGCGCACGTCGCCATCCACGTCCCGTGCCTGCCCGGTGTACAGGCCGCGCTTGCCGGCGACGAAGGAAAGGGTGGTATGCGCCTGGACCACCACGCCGGGGGCATGGCCACGGTCGGCATCCAGGCCCGAGGGAACGTCCAGCGCCAGCACGGGCCGGCGACTGGCGTTGATGCGCTCGATCAGCGCGCGCACGGCATCTGCGGGCGGGCGCGACAGGCCGATGCCGTAGATCGCATCCACCCAGACGTCCACGTCCGGCAGCATGCCGTCGAAGGAATCGACCCGGCCCCCGGACGAACGCCAGGCCGCCAGCGCGGCGCGGGCCGGATTCCGGCGCGGGCTGCCCCCGGGCGCCGACACCAGGTGCACCTGGCAGCCGGCGTCGCGCGCCAGCCGCGCCAGCACGTAACCATCGCCGCCGTTGTTGCCCGGGCCACAGGCCACGCCGATGCGACGCGCCTGCGGCCACTTCGCCTGCAGCAGCGCCCAGGCGGCGGCGCCGGCCCGGGTCATCAGCTCGAGCGCGGGGATGCCCCACTGCTCGATCGCGCGTCGGTCCATCGCGCGCACCTGGTCGGCGCGGTAAAGGGGGAACATGTCGGCCATGCCGGGATTCTATACTTGCCGGCATGCACGACCCGGCCGACATGTTTGCCCTGGCCCAAGACATCAAGGCCTGGGGCGCCGAGCTTGGCTTCCAGCAGGTCGGCATCGCAGGCGTCACGCTGGACCAGGATGCCGAGCACCTGCGCGACTGGCTGGCCAAGGGCCAGCACGGGCGCATGGCCTACATGGCCCGCCACGGCGACAAGCGATCGCGCCCCGCCGAACTGGTGCCGGGCACCGTGCGCGTGGTGTCCGTGCGGCTCGACTACGGCACCGGCGAGGACGACGCAGCCTGGCAGACCCTTGCGGAAGGCGAGCGCGCCTACGTTGCGCGTTACGCCCTGGGCCGCGACTACCACAAGCTGATGCGCAACCGCCTGCAGAAGCTGGCCGACCGCATCGCCGGACAAACCGGGCCCTTCGGCTATCGCGCGTTCGTGGATTCAGCACCGGTGCTTGAACGTGCGCTCGCCCGCGACGCCGGCCTGGGCTGGATAGGCAAGCACAGCTGCCTGATCAACCGCGGCGCCGGCAGCTGGTTTTTCCTGGGCGAGATCTACACCGACCTGCCGCTGCCGGTGGATGCCCCCGCCAGCGCACACTGCGGCACCTGCACGCGCTGCATCGAGGTCTGCCCGACCGGCGCCATCGTCGCGCCCTACCGGGTGGATGCGCGCCGCTGCATCAGCTACCTGACGATCGAACTGCGCGAGGCGATCCCCGAGGAACTGCGCCCGCTCATCGGCAACCGCATCTTCGGTTGCGACGATTGCCAGCTGGCCTGCCCCTGGAACAAGTTCGCCGTGCGCCACGACGAACCGGATTTCCGCGCCCGCAATGGCCTGGACCAGGCCAGCCTGGCGCAGCTGTTCGCCTGGGAAGAGGAGGAGTTCCTGCAGCGCACCGAAGGCTCCGCGATCCGCCGCACCGGCCACGAAGGCTGGCTGCGCAACCTTGCCGTGGCCCTGGGCAATGCGCCGACCACCCCGGAGGTACTGGCCGCGCTTGCCTCGCGCCGCGACCACCCCAGCGCCCTGGTCCGCGAACATGTCGCCTGGGCCCTGGCCCACCACGAAAACCGGGGTTGGAGTCGACTTCCACCGCCTGAGCGTAGGCGGTGAAACCGAGGTGTCGGTCGGCGGCAGAGTCGACCCCGACACCGGTTTTCATGACCCCGGTTTTCAGCGACGCGAGCGGATTTCGTTGACCAGGGCGCGGGTCACCGGGTCCGCTGGCTCCGCATCCCCCGCGACCGCGGGCAGCAGCTCGCCGGCGACTTTCTTGCCCAGCTCGACGCCCCACTGGTCGAAGGCATTGATGCTCCACATCACCGACTGCACGTAGACGCTGTGTTCGTACATGGCCAGCAGCGCGCCCAGTGAATACGGCGTCAGTTCGTCGAGCAGCAGCAGGGTGTTCGGCCGGCCGCCGGGATAACGCTTGTGCGGGTCGTCCGAGGGCGAACCGTTGGCCAGTGCTTCGGATTGCGCCAGCAGGTTCGCCAGCAGCGCATGGTGGTTGTCGTCGAAACCATGCGCCGGCCGCACCACGCCGATGAAATCGGCCGGCAGGATGTCGGTGCCCTGGTGCAGGGCCTGGAAGAAGCTGTGCTGGGCGTTGGTGCCCGACCCACCCCACAGCACCGGCACGGTGTGGACCGGCACCGGGCTGCCGTCGATGCGCACCGACTTGCCCAGGCTTTCCATCACCAATTGCTGCAAGAAGCCCGGCAGCAGCGCCAGCCGCTGGTCGTAGGGCATCACGGCATGGCTGGCGGCGCCCAGCGCGTTGCGGTTCCAGACCGCGAACAGGCCGTGCCAGGCCGCGAGGTTCCGCGCCGGCGGCGCGTCGCGCACGTGCTTGTCCATCATCGCCGCGCCCTCGAGCAGGCGCGCGAACCCGTCGTGGCCGATCGCCAGTTGCAGCGCGAAACCCACCGCCGACCACAGCGAATAGCGCCCGCCGACCCAGTCCCACATCGGCAGCACCCGGTCGGGCGCGATACCGAAGGCTTCGACGCGCGGGATGTTGGCGCTGACCGCGTACAGGCGATCGGTGCCGCCCAGCCAGTCACGCAGGATGCCGCCGTTGAGCAGGGTTTCCTGGGTCCCGAAGCTCTTGGACACCAGGATGCCCGCGGTGCGTGCCGGGTCCAGGTCGGCCAGCAGGTGGCGTGCGGCGCTGCCGTCCACGTTGGTCAGGAAGTGCACGCGGAAGCGGCCGTCGTGGAAATCACGCAGGGCGTCCACGGCCAGGCGCGGCCCCAGGTCGCTGCCGCCGATGCCGACGCTGACGATGTCGGTGACCGGGCTGTCCGCCAGGCGGGCATGCAACTGGTCCACCCGCTCGCGGGCTTCGCGGGCCTGGGCGGCGGCGGCGCGCGCGGCCTGGCCGCGGCCGACGTCGCCGCGCAGCGCGCTGTGCAACGCCGGGCGGCCTTCGGTGGGGTTGACGATTTCGCCGTCGAACAAGGCCGCCAGCGCAGCACCCAGCCCGGCCACGTTCGCCAGCGACTGCAGCTGCGCCCAGGCGGCGTCGTCGATGCGCTGGCGCGCGAAGCTGGCGTGGATCGGACCCACGCGCAGCGCCCAGGTGCCGGCCCGCGCCGGCTCCGCGGCCATCAGTTCGGCCAGCGGCTTGGCCGCCAGGCGCTCACCGTGCTGCTTCAGGGCCTGCCAGTGTCCGTCGGTCAGCATGCGTGCATCCAGGAGGTGACGTACCGTCTCATGCGTCGTCGAAGGCCAGGTTGTCGATCAGGCGGGTGCGGCCCAGCCGCGCCGCGACCAGGGCCAGCAGGCCCGGCTCGTCCGGCGAACGTGGCCGCGACAGGTCGGCGCGCCGCACCTCGACGTAGTCCACGTCGAAGCCGGCGGCTTCGAGCCGCGACAGCGCCTCGTCCTCGATGCCGCGCACCGGCAGGCCCTGGCGGGCGGCGTCGCGCATGAACAGCAACGTGCGGTGGATGTGCGTGGCGGTCTGGCGCTGGTCGCCCTGCAGGTACTGGTTGCGCGAACTCATGGCCAGGCCGTCGGGTTCGCGCAGCGTCGGCGCCGGGATGATCTCGACCGGGAAGCTCATCTCGCGGGCCATGTAGCGGACCACCTGCAGCTGCTGGTAATCCTTGCGGCCGAACACGGCCAGGTCGGGCTGGACCATGTTGAACAGCCGCGCCACCACCTGGGCAACGCCGTTGAAATGGCCCGGCCGGTGGGCGCCGCACAGGATGTCGGTGATGCCGGGCACGTGCATCTGCACGCAGCCCATGGTGCCGAAGGGATACATCTGCTCGACGTCGGGCAGGAACAGCGCGTCGCACTTGTGCGCCGCCAGTGCGTCGATGTCGCGCTGCGGCGTGCGCGGATACAGCGCGTAGTCCTCGTTGGGACCGAACTGGGTGGGGTTGACGAAGATGCTGGCCACCACCTTGTCGGCGTGCTTGCGCGCCAGTTCGACCAGCGCGAAGTGCCCGGCGTGCAGGTTGCCCATCGTCGGCACGAAGCCGACGCTGGCACCTTCCCGGCGCCACTGGCGAAGCTGCGCGCGCAGGGACGCCAGCGTGTCATGGGTTTGCATCATGCGTATCCGTGTTCGGGGGCGGGGAAACTGCCGTCGCGCACCGCGTCGGCATAAGCGCGCAGGGCGCCTTCGATGGAACCGCCTTCGGCCAGGAAGTCCTTGACGAAGCGCGGGCGCCGGTGGCCGCTGTTGAGGCCGAGCAGGTCGTGCAGCACCAGGATCTGGCCGTCGCAGTCGGGGCCGGCGCCGATGCCGATGGTGGGTATCCGGATGTCGGCGGTGATGCGTTTGGCCAGGGCCGAGGGCACGCATTCGAGCACCAGCATGTCGGCGCCGGCTTCGGCGACCGCATGGGCGTCGGCGACAAGGCGGTCGGCGGCGGCTTGTTCGCGTCCCTGCACCTTGTAGCCACCCAGGCGCAGCACCGATTGCGGGGTCAGCCCCAGGTGCGCGCAAACCGGGATTTCACGCTCGGCCAGGAAGCGGATGACCTCGAGCTTGGGCCCCGCGCCTTCGAGCTTGACCATGGCCGCGCCCGCCTGCAGGAATCGCGTGGATGCCTCCAGCGCAGCCCCAGGCGTGGCGTCGGCCTGGAACGGCAGGTCGGCGACCAGCAGGGCCGACGACAGCCCGCGCGCCACGCAGGCCACGTGGTAGGCGATGTCGGCCACGGTGACCGGCAGGGTGCTGTCGTGGCCCTGGCAGACCATGCCCAGCGAATCGCCGACCAGGACAAAATCAAGGCCGGCGCTGTCCACGCAGCGCGCGAAACCGGCGTCGTAGGCGGTCACCGAGACGATGCGCCGGCCTTCGGCCTTCATCTTGCGCAGGCCGGGTACGGTCAGGCGCGGTCGCGGCGCGGCCTTTTGCTCGTTGGCGTACATGGCGGCGTCCAGGGTGGGGAACGCCTAAGGTATCGCTTCGATGCCCGAGGCATCCACCTTCGCGAGCAAGCCGTCCACCCTGCCCCGCCCGGGCACGACCAGGCCGGGGCTGATTTCAGCCAGCGGCACCAGGACGAAGGCACGTTCGTGCAGGCGCGGGTGCGGCAGGCTCAGGCCGGGCAGCTCCAGCACCTGGTCGTCGTAAAGCAGCAAGTCGAGGTCGAGCGTGCGCGGTCCCCAGCGCCCGGCGTCTTCGTCGCGCAGGCGACCGAACCGCCTTTCGATGCCGAGCAGGTTCCCCAGCAGGTCGGGCGCGGCAAGCCCGGTTTCGACGGCAATCACGCCGTTGATGAAGTCCGGCTGGTCGGTGCGGCCCCAGGCCGGCGTGCGGTAAAGCGTCGAGCGCTGCAGCACCCGCGTGCCGGGCAGCGCGTCGACGGCTTCGATGGCCGCCTCGAGCGTGGCCCGGACCTCGCCCTGGTTGCCGCCGATCGCGATCCAGGCCGGCACCGGGGCAGCGGGATTCACTCGGGACTGCCGCCCGCGGGCTTGCGCCGGCGGCGGCGGGGCCGGCGCCGCGGTCCGCGGTCGTCGTCCCCGGCGTCGCCAGGTTCGCCGTCCACTTCGTCGTGGGCGCCATGCGGCAAGGTCTTGGGCGAAAGCCGGCTGGCCAGTTGTTCCGGCGCCTGGGCCTGGGCTTCGCGCCAGAACGCCAGGTCCTCGGCGACGTCCGGCGCGGCGCTGGCGCGAAGCTCGAGGAAATCGAAGGCGGCGCGGAAACGCGGGTGCGCAAGCAGGCGGAACACCCGCTTGCGCACGCGCTGGGTGAAGCGCGTCTGCAGCAGCCAGATTTCCTGCATCGGCAGCGAGAACCGCCGCGGCAGGGCAATGCGCTGGGCCTGGTGCAGGGTGACCCGGTCGGCGGCACGCTGCTGGGCGACGGTGCTGTCCACGCCCTGGGCCTGCAGCAGGGCCAGTTCCCGGCAATAGGCCGGCCACAGCAGCGCGGCGAACAGGAAGGCCGGCGTGACCGGCTTGTCCTGGGCGATGCGCGCGTCGGTGTTGCGCAGGGCCTGGAGCAGCATCGAACGCAGCGCACCGCTGCGGTTGGTGGCAAGGGCCTTGGCGGTTTCGGGGAACAGCGCCGGCATCAGGCCGAGCTGCTCGAGGACCAGGAAACTTTTTTCCGCATGCCCGGCCAGGAACATCTTCAGGCATTCGTCGAACAGGCGCGCTGGCGGCGCCGAGGACAGCAGGCCGGCCAGTTCGGGGATCGGTTCGGCGGCTTCGGGCGCGATGCTGAAACCCAGCTTCGCCGACAGTCGCGCCGCGCGCAGCATGCGCACCGGGTCTTCGCGGTAACGTTCGACCGGATCGCCGATCAGGCGCAGCACGCGGTCGCGGACGTCGGCATAACCACCGACATAATCGCGGACCGAAAAGTCCTCGACGGTGTAATAAAGCGCGTTGGCGGTGAAGTCGCGGCGAACGGCATCGTCTTCGATGCTGCCGTAGACGTTGTCGCGCAGCAGGCGACCGCCGTCGTCGGTTTCGCGGTCGTCGGTGTCGTTGGAGCTGTTCGCCCGGAAGGTGGCGACTTCGATGATCTCGCGGCCGTAGACCACGTGCGCCAGGCGGAAGCGGCGACCGATCAGCCGGCAGTTGCGGAACAGGTGCTTGACCTGTTCCGGCGTGGCGTCGGTGGCGACGTCGAAGTCCTTGGGGTGCCCGCCGGCGAGCAGGTCGCGCACGGCGCCGCCGACCAGGTAACCCTGGAAGCCGCCGTCGCGCAGCCGGTACAGAACGCGCAGCGCGTTCGGGCTGATGTCCTTGCGGGAGATGCCGTGCTCGGCGCGCGGCACGACCTGGGGCGGGTTCAGGCTGGGAATGGCGGTGTCCGTCATGGGCTGAAGGCGGCGCGGGATCCTTGCGCGGCGGGCGGCGCCCGGGGGCCTTGCAGCTTCCCGCGGGCGGTCAAGCCCGCTATACTAACGCCCGCTTCATCGCTTCGCCATCCGCGCTCCCTTCGTCTAGTGGCCTAGGACACGGCCCTCTCAAGGCTGGAACAGGGGTTCGAGTCCCCTAGGGAGCGCCACCCATTCCGAAGGCCCGGCCATGCCGGGCCTTCTTCGTTGCAGTCCCGGGGCGCTAGAATCGCGGGCCAGACTCGCAAGAACCGGGAAAACCCATGCCCTTCGTCGTCACCGAGAACTGCATCCGCTGCAAATACACCGACTGCGTCGAGGTCTGCCCGGTGGACTGCTTCCACGAGGGCCCGAACTTCCTGGTCATCGACCCCGAAGAGTGCATCGACTGCACCCTGTGCGAACCCGAATGCCCGGCCAAGGCCATCTATCCCGAGGACGACGTGCCCGCCGGCCAGGAAGGCTACATCGCGCTCAACGCCGAGCTGTCGAAGGACTGGCCGGTGATCACCACGCGCAAGGATCCGCTGCCCGATGCCGCCGAATGGGACGGCAAGACGGGCAAGCTGGGTGAACTGAAACGCTGAATCAGCCCAGGCGGGCCTTGAGCACGGCCAGCAGCTCCGTCGCGACGCCGCTGCGCACCGGCTGGCCGTCCGGGCCCAGGGCGACGACGCGGGTCTGGCCGTCGACCGCTTCGGCCCGCAGCAGCACCGTGACGCCCTTGTAGGTGACTTCGTAGCTGTTGAGCAGCTGCGCGCGGTCGCCGATGGTGGCGCCCTCGATCTTGTCCAGGGCGATGCCGATGCGGCGATAGCTGCTGGCCAGCGAGTCGGCCAGCATGAAGGACTCGATGCCTTCGACGTAGGCCTGGCCGGACGAGGCCGAGGGCACGCCCTGGCCTACGGCCGCCGTCGGCGCGTTGGGGTTGGCCGCGGGCACGGTGACGGCGCCGGCGGTGGATGGCACGTCCAGGCCCGGCGGCACTTCCAGTGGCTGGTTCTGGCGACTGGCCTGGTATTCGGCCTCGTTGCCCCACTTGTTGCGGATCCAGCTGCAGCCGCTGGAGGCGAGCACCGCCACGGCCAGGGTGGCGACCATCAGCGGGCGGAAGGAAAGGGTGGCGGCGGTCATGGGGTTCTCCTGGGGAGCGGCGCGGTGGTCCGCGCTCGCGGGGATTCAATCGGCAAGGTTACTTCAGTTCGGATTCGATCTGCTCGCACAGTGCCGCCATGGCGTCGGCGGCGGCGGCGTGCGCCTGTGAAAGGGGCAGCAGTGGCAGGCGCAGCCCGTGGCCGATGCCCTGGCGGGCCAGGATGGCCTTGACCGGGATCGGATTGGGTTCGACGCCGAGGAAGTCGTTCAGGCCGGCCAGCCGGGCGTCCAGCGCCCGGGCCTGGTCGGCTTCGCCGGCCCGGGCCAGGCGGCAAAGCCGGGCGAAGGCCCGCGGCACGACGTTCGAAGCCACCGAAATGACGCCCGCGGCGCCGCCCAGCATCGCCCGCACGAACGTCGGGTCGTCGCCGCTGAGCAGCGCGAAGTCCTTGCCGGCCAGCGGATACAGGGCCTGCCAGCGCTCCTCGTCGCCGCGCGCTTCCTTCAGGCCGATGATGTTGTCGTGGCTGCACAGCTGCGCCACCACGCCCGGCGACATGTCGCAGCCGGTGCGGCCGGGCACGTTGTAAAGCACCACCGGCAGCCCACCCTGGTCGGCGACGGCGCGGTAGTGCGCCACCAGGCCTTCGGGCGTGGGCCGCACGTAGGGTGGCGTGACCACCAGGGCGATGTCGGCGCCGCCGTCCCGGGCCAGGCGCGTCTGGGTGATGGTCTTGGCGGTGTTGGAGTGGCCGGTGCCGGCCAGCACCGGGATGCGCCCGGCCACCTGCGCGACGGCGGCGCGAAGCAGCGCCATGTACTCGGCATCGGTCAACGCGGCGGCTTCGCCGGTGGAGCCGGCGACGACGATGCCGGCGGTGCCGGCTTCGATCTGGCGGTCGATCAGGCGCGACCAGGCCGGGAAGTCGGGTTCGCCAGCGGCCGTGAACGGCGTCGCCAGCGCGGTGATGCTGCCGGAAAGTTGCAAAATGAATGCCTTGCAGGGACTGCCTGCGATCTTACTTGCGGGCTCAAAGCGGCGGCAAGTATGCTGGCCGGGACCTCCAGGCGCGCCCCCTGCCGCGCCCCCTTGGACCTTCGCTTTGACCGACCCTGCCGCACGCCCGACCGCCAACGAGAACCACCTGCTGATCAGCGCGTACACCACGCATCCGCAGTCACCGCTGTTGTCGGTCAGCCGCCGCATTTCGGACAGCGGCTGCAACCTGGTCGATGCCCGCCTCACCACCGTCGGCCGCGACGTCTCGGTCACGGCGCTGGCGGTGGGCTCCTGGGACGCCGTGGCCAAGCTCGAGGCCATGCTGGGCCGGCTTGAGCGCGAGGACGGCTACAAGCTCGTCTGGTACCGCACCGGCCCCAAGGCCCCGCAATCGAACCTGCTGCCCTACATCGTCGAGGTGGTGGCGGCCGACAAACCCGGCATCCTGTTCCAGCTTGCCGACTTCTTCGACCGCCAGGGCATCACCGTCGAGAACCTGCACAGCTCGCGCTACCGGGCGATGCAGACCGGCGCCGACATGTTCTCGGCCCAGGTCACCATCGGCATCCCGGCGAACATGCACATCGCCGCGCTGCGCGACGACTTCCTCGAGTTCTGCGACCACCTCAACCTCGACGCCATCATGGACCCGATGAAATTCTGAGGACGCGATGACCGGAAACGGCGACAAGATCCCCGATCTCCCGCTCACCCTGGGCAGCGGCAAGGCCGCGAAGCTCTCCGATTACCGCGGCAAGTGGCTGGTGCTGTACTTCTACCCGAAGGATTCCACGCCCGGCTGCACCACCGAAGGCCTGGATTTCAACGCCCTGCTCACGAAATTCCGCCGCGCCGGCGCCGAGGTGCTGGGCGTGTCGCGAGATTCGGTGAAATCGCATGCGAACTTCTGCGAGAAGCAGGGCTTCCGCTTCGACCTGGTGTCCGACGCCGACGAGGCCCTGTGCAAGGCCTTCGACGTCATCAAGGAAAAGAACATGTACGGCCGCAAGGTGCTGGGCATCGAGCGCAGCACCTTCCTGCTCGATCCGCAGGGCCGCGTCGCCGACGAGTGGCGCAAGGTGAAGGTGGCCGGCCACGCCGACGCCGTGTACGAATCGCTCAAGCAGCACCAGCAGGCCAACAAGGCAAAGTGACCTTGCTCCCGAACATTTCCGTCGCCGACTCGCCCCGCGAGCTTCGGCGGCCCTGTCCTTTCCGGGGCCCGCGCCCCTAGCCCGAGAAGCCCATGACCCGATCCAAGCGAATCTACGTCCTGGACACCAACGTGCTGATGCACGACCCCACCGCCCTGTTCAAGTTCGAAGAGCACGACGTCTTCATACCGATGATGGTTCTCGAGGAACTCGACAACGGCAAGAAGGGCCACTCCGAAGCCAGCCGCAACGCCCGCCAGGTCAGTCGCTTCCTCAACGAGATCATCGTCGCCCACGGCAGCGACAGCATCGACGAAGGCGTCAAGCTGGTGCGCCCGCAGGGGCTGCAGCTGCGCTCGGCCGAAGCCATCGGCCGCCTGATGTTCCAGCTCAAGCCGGTCGAGGTCGGCAAGCGCTTCGGCACCGTGCTGCCGGACAACCAGATCCTGGGCTCGATCCTGCAGCTGATCGAAGACCACCCCGGCGTGCCGGTGGTGCTGGTGTCCAAGGACATCAACCTGCGCATCAAGGCCTCGATCTGCGGCGTCAAGGCCGAGGACTACGAAAACGACCGCGCGATCGACGACTTCAACCTGCTCTTCACCGGCGCCACCGAACTTCCGGAGGATTTCTGGGAGCTGCACGAAGGCAGCCTGCGCAGCTGGACCGACCGCGGCCGCACCTTCTACGAAGTGGCGCGCAAGGACGACGACGGCTGGTACCCGAACCAGTTCCTGTACATGCCCGGCGACGACGAAGTGGAAATGAAGGTCGCGCGGCTGGACGATGAGAAGGCGGTGCTGCAGATCGTCGACGACTTCCGCAACCCGCAGCACCAGGTCTGGGGCATCAACGCGCGCAACCGCGAGCAGAACTTCGCCTTCAACGCGCTGATGGACCCCGAGATCGACTTCGTCACCCTGCTCGGCACCGCCGGCACCGGCAAGACCCTGCTGGCCCTGGCCGCCGGCCTGACGCAGACCATGGACGTGCAGCGCTACCGCGAGATCATCATGACCCGCGCCACCGTCAGCGTCGGCGAGGACATCGGCTTCCTGCCCGGCACCGAGGAAGAAAAGATGACGCCCTGGATGGGCGCCCTGACCGACAACCTCGAGGTGCTGACCCACACCGAGGACCACGGCAGCTGGGGCCGCGGCGCCACCAACGAACTGCTGGCCAGCCGCATCAAGATCCGCTCGATGAACTTCATGCGCGGGCGCACCTTCCTCAACCGCTGGGTGATCGTGGACGAGGCGCAGAACCTCACGCCCAAGCAGATGAAGACCCTGGTCACGCGCGCCGGCCCGGGCACCAAGATCATCTGCATGGGCAACGTCGAGCAGATCGACACGCCCTACCTCACCGAAACCACCTCGGGACTGACCTACGCCGTGGACCGCTTCAAGAACTGGAATCACAGCGCCCACATCACACTGCGCCGCGGCGAGCGTTCGCGCCTGGCCGACTACGCTTCGGAAGTGCTTTGACCGGCAATGCCCGCCCCGTTTGTGCGCTGACCATCGCCGGATCCGATTCCGGCGGTGGTGCCGGCATCCAGGCGGACCTCAAGACCTTCGCCGCCCACGGCGTGCACGGGCTGAGCGCGCTGTCGGCGCTCACCGCCCAGCACACGCGGGCGGTGACGGCCGTGCACGTGCCGCCCGTGGATTTCCTGCGCGAACAGATCGATGCCTGCTTCGCCGATTTCGACATCGGCGCGGTGAAGATCGGCATGCTGGCCAATGCGCGTGTGATCCGCGCCGTGGCCGACGCGCTGGAAACCCATCGCCCGCGGGCGGTGGTGCTGGACCCGGTGATGGTGGCCACGTCCGGCGCCAAGCTGCTCGACGACGGGGCCCTGGACATGCTGCGCTCGCGGCTGCTGCCGCTGGCGACGGTGCTCACGCCCAACATCCCCGAAGCCGAACTGCTTCTGGGCCATGCGATTGCCGACGACGAAGCCGCGGAAGCGGCGCTGGTGGAACTGCTCGCCCTCGACGCCAGCGCCGTGCTGCTCAAGGGCGGCCACCTGCCCGGCAGCGGCGACATGGTGGATCGCTTCGACGACGGCGAAGCGCTGATCGAATTCGTCAATCCGCGCCTGGATGTCGAAGGCCATGGCACCGGCTGCACCCTGGCCTCGGCCATCGCCGCCAACCTGTGCCGCGGCATGCCGCTGCGCGAGGCCTGCTCGGCCGCGACCAACTACGTGCACGGCGCGCTCAAGCACGGGTTTGCCCCGGGCAAGGGGCCGGTGCGGGTGCTGGCGCACTTCTGGCAGCGCACGCAGGAATGATGTCTGGAACATCACTAAAGATATCCTGAGCTTGTCTTAAGACGTTCCGGGTCCTAAAGTTCGCCCAGGCTTTTGCGAGGGAACCCGGATGATCAGCGCCGCCCAGCTGCGTGCCGCCCGCGCCTTGATCGGCATCGACCAGCGCCGCCTGGCCGAACTGGCCGGCGTGTCCCTGCCCACCGTGCAGCGCATGGAAGCCAGCGCCGGCAACGTGCGCGGCAAGATCGACACCCTGACGCGAATCGTCGAGGCACTCGACGCCGCCGGCGTTGAACTGATCGGCAACGGCCAGCCCAGCCAGGGCCAGGGCCGCGGCGTGCGCCTGAAGGAGCCGCAGCAGTGAGCCTGCGCGAGCGGATCGCGCGCCATTTCCACCCCAAACTGCTGACGGTATTCGCCGAGGGCTACCGGTGGTCGGACCTGCGCGCCGACAGCGTGGCCGGCCTGACGGTAGCCATCGTCGCCCTGCCCCTGGCCATGGCCCTGGCGGTGGCCAGCGGTGCCGACCCGGCCACCGGCTTGCTTACCGCCATCGTTGCCGGGTTCCTGATATCCGCCCTGGGCGGCTCGCGCGTGCAGGTGGGCGGCCCGACCGGCGCCTTCATCCCGGTCATCTACGCGATCATCGCCACCCACGGTTACGACGGCCTGGTCATCGCCACCCTGATGGCCGGCCTGATCCTGGTGGTCGCCGGCCTGCTCAAGGTCGGCACGCTGATGAAGTACCTGCCGCAGCCGCTGGTCACCGGTTTCACCGCCGGCATCGCGGTCATCATCTTCGCCAGCCAGCTCAAGGACCTGCTGGGCCTGCAGGTCGACGGGGTGCCGGCCGAATTCCTGCCCAAGCTGGGCGTGCTGTGGGCGCACCTGGACAGCTTCAATGGCTGGGCCCTGGCACTGGCCCTTGCCTGCGTCGGGCTGATCGTCGGACTGCGCAAGCTGGCGCCCAGCGCGCCCGGCTTCCTGGTGGCGGTGGTGCTGGCCTCGGGCGCGGTCGCGCTGTTCGGTTTGCCGGTCGACACCATCGGCAGCCGTTTCGGCGGCGTGCCGTCCAGCCTGCCCCTGCCCGCGCTGCCCTCGCTCGACCTGGCGCGCTGCATCGCGCTGCTGCCGGCGGCGCTGACCATCGCCTTCCTGGCCGGCATCGAGTCACTGCTGTCGGCGGTCGTGGCCGACGGCATGACCGGCCGGCGACATCGTTCGAATACCGAACTGATTGGTCAGGGCATCGCCAACGGCGCCTCGGCCCTGTTCGGCGGACTGCCGGCCACGGGGGCGATCGCCCGCACCGCCACCAATATCCGCGCCGGCGCCCGGACCCCGGTGGCCGGCATGCTGCATGCGGCCTTCCTGCTGGCCTTCGTATTGCTGGCGGCCGACCTGGCCAGCTACGTGCCGCTTCCGGCGCTGGCGGGCCTGCTGGTGGTGGTGGCCTGGAACATGAGCGAACACGGCCACTTCCGCCACACCCTGCGGTCGGCGCCGCGCGGCGACAAGCTGGTGCTGCTGCTCACCTTCGGCCTGACCGTGTTCGTGGACCTCACCGTGGCCATCGAGGTGGGCATGGTGGTGGCGGCCTTCGCCTTCATGCACCGCATGGCCGGCCTGGTCGAGGTGACCGCCGGCGTGCAGCTGATCGAAGACGACTCGGACGGTGAATCTGCCACCGATGCGACCCAGCGCGAACAGCTGCCGCCGGGCGTGGAGGTCTACCAGATCCGCGGGCCGCTGTTCTTCGGCGCCGCCAACCGGCTCGACAACCTGCTCGACCAGCTGTTCACGCGCCCGAACGTCTTCATCCTGCGCATGCGGCTGGTGCCGCTGGTCGACGCCAGCGGCGTGCACTCGCTGACCACCCTGGCCGAACGCTGCAAACGCCAGGGCATCGTGCTGGTGATCTCCGGCATGCAGCCCCAGCCGATGGCGGTGGCCCGGCGCCTGGGCCTGGTCGAGAGGCCGGGCGAGCTGCACTTCGCCGCGGATTTTCCGGCCGCCCTGCGCCTGGCCCGGTCATTGACCGGTGAAGGCCTGGTCCGGGACATCGCCGGGGTCTGACGGACTGGCCCGGGCGGCCCCGGCTCCGGTAGCATCGGCGGCAGTCCAGAACCCTTCACGGAGCCAGCCATGCGCAGCGGCAATCCCGCCCTGAACCAGAACACCTTCCTCGACGTCGGCAGCGGCGAAGTCGTCTCCCGCGACGCCAGCCAGGTGATGACCCTGGGCGGCACGGTCAACAAGACCGGCCTGCTGCTGCTGTTGTGCGTGGCCACGGCCGCCTACACCTGGAACCTGTTCGACCCGGCCAACCCGGGCGCGATGATGCCCTGGATGCTGGTGGGCGGCATCGGCGGCTTCATCGTCGCCATCGTCACGGTCTTCAAGAAGACCTGGTCGCCGGTCACGGCGCCGGTCTACGCGCTGCTCGAGGGCCTGTTCCTGGGCGGCATCTCGGCCTTCTTCGAAGCGCAGTTCCCCGGCATCGTGATGCAGGCGGTGATGCTGACCCTGGGCGTGCTGGCCGCCATGCTGATGGCCTACAAGTCCGGCCTGATCAAGGCCACCGAAAACTTCAAGCTGGGCGTGGTCGCCGCCACCGGCGGCATCGCCCTGCTCTACGTGATCAACATCGGCATGCGCATGTTCGGCTTCGAGGGCATGGGCTTCATCCACGACTCGGGCGCGATGGGCATCGCCTTCAGCCTGTTCGTGGTGGTCATCGCCGCCCTGAACCTGGTGCTGGACTTCGACTTCATCGAAGCCGGTGCCGAAGCCGGTGCGCCCAAGTACATGGAATGGTACGGCGCCTTCGGCCTGGTCGTGACCCTGGTCTGGCTGTACCTGGAGATCCTGCGCCTGCTGGCCAAGCTGCAGTCGCGCGACTGACGCGCAGGCGTTCCGGTCCGCGGCCGGAACCCTGAACCAGGCACATCACCCGGACGCCCTACACCGCCAGGGCCGGCGCATCGTGGCCGAAGCCGTGCGACCATCGGCGCTGGCGGCATGTGCCGCCAGCGCCGGAGTCTTTCGCCATGGCCAGGATTGCTTTCACCCTCCTGTCGGTCTTGCTGTTGCTGGCGGGCTGCGCCAGCACCCAGCGTTTGATGCTGGGCCCGGCCCGCGCGCCCATCGACCCGTCCGAGGTGCGCATCTACCGCGCGGCGCCACCCGGATCCGTGGACGTGGCCCAGCTTGAAGCCGCCAGCGGCATCGGGTTCGGCACCCCGGGCCAGGAACGTGCCGTGATCGATCGCTTGCGCACCGAGGCCGCCGCCCTGGGGGCCAACGGGCTGGTCATCGTCGGCGTCGGCCAGGCACGCTCGCCCGTGGGCATGTCGGTCGGCGGCGCCAGCTACGGCAGGAACAGCGCCGTCGGCGTCGGCCTCGGCATCCCCACCAGCCGCAAGAAGGCGCACGCGGTGGCTATCTATGTGCCGCCGGCTTCGCGGGACGTTCCCGCCTCGGACTGATTGCCGGCGACTTCAGGCCAGCAATGAAAAGGGCGCCTTATGGCGCCCTTCCTGTTTCACGCCGGAACGCCGGGACCTCAGGCCCTGGCGCGGTTCGCGATGGCCTGGGCGAAAGACTCGGTGGTGCCGCTGCCCCCCAGGTCGGGCGTCAGGTTGTCCTTGGCCGTCATGGTCTCGACGATGGCCTGGCGCAGGCGGCGGGCGGCGTCGTTGTGGCCCAGGTGGTCGAGCATCTGGGCGGCGCCCAGCAGCAGGGCCACCGGGTTGGCGATGCCCTTGCCGGCGATGTCCGGCGCCGAGCCATGCACGGCCTCGAAGATCGCCGCCTCGGTGCCGATGTTGGCACCCGGGGCCAGGCCCAGGCCGCCGACGAGGCCGGCGCACAGGTCGGAAATGATGTCGCCGAACAGGTTGGTGGTGACGATGACGTCGAACTGCTCGGGACGCATCACCAGCTGCATGCAGGTGTTGTCGACGATCATGTCGTTGCACTGGATGTCCGGGTACTCGGTGGCCACCTGGCGCGCCACCTTCAGGAACAGGCCCGAGGTGGACTTGAGGATGTTGGCCTTGTGCACCACCGTGACCTTCTTGCGGCCGATGCGGCGCGCCAGGTCGAAGGCGTAGCGCACGATGCGCTCGGAGCCGCGGCGGGTGATCTTCTGCGTGAGCGTGGCCGTTTCACCGTCGGCGGTGAGGTTCTGGCCCTCGCCGATGTAGGCGCCTTCGGTGTTTTCACGCACCGTGATCAGGTCGATGTTCTCGTAGCGCGACTTGGTGTTCGGGAAGCTGATCGCCGGACGCACGTTCGCGTACAGGTCGAAGCGCTTGCGCAACTCGACGTTGATCGACGAGAAGCCCTCGCCCACCGGCGTGGTCAGCGGGCTCTTTAGCGCCACGCGGTGCTTGCGGATGGCGTCCATGGTGGCGGCGGGAAGCAGTTCGCCCTGCTTTTCGTAGGCGACCAGGCCGGCCTCGACGAAGTCGTAGGACAGGCCCAGGTCAAGGGCGTCGAGCACCTTGAGGGTGGCATCCATGATCTCCGGGCCAATGCCGTCGCCGCGGATCACCGCAATCGTCTGGGTCATAAGTTCTTGTTCTTCCAAAGGGTTCTGGCGGCCAGGCGGCCGCCGGAGGCGCAATATTATGCCTCAATCGCCCTGCCCCTGCCCGATTGGACCTTGGTCGTAGGCCGGCTCAGTGGCCGTGGCCGGCCGGTTCGGCGGCCGCGCCGGCGTCGCCGCCTTCGAGCTGGTCGAGGAAGTCCACCGCCCGCCGCAGGTGCGGGATGACGATCGAACCGCCCACCACCAGGGACACGCTGAAGGCTTCGAAAAGCTCGTCCCGGCTGACCCCGGCCTGCTTGCACTGGGCCACGTGGTAGGCGATGCAGTCGTCGCAGCGCAGCACCATCGACGCCGCCAGGCCCATCAGTTCCTTGGTCTTCACGTCCAGGGCGCCGGCGCGGTAGGTCTGGGTGTCGAGCGCGAAGAAGCGGCGCACCACCTGGTTGTCCTCGGCCAGGATGCGTTCGTTCATGCGCTTGCGGAAGGCGCTGAATTCAGCGACGCGATCATCGCCGCCCTTGCCCTTGTCCGCACTCATGCCTGGCCCTCGAGCAAGGGCTTGAGTCCACCCGCACGGTCCAGGGCCACCAGCTCGTCGTAACCGCCCACGTGGGTGTCGCCGATGAAGATCTGCGGCACCGAGGTGCGCTCGGTGCGCGCCATCATCTCGCGGCGACGCTCCAGGTCGAGGTCGACGCGGACCTCTTCCCACTGGGCACCGCGCGACTTGAGGAAATTCTTGGCCGCCACGCAGAACGGGCAGACGGCGGTGGTGTACATCAGGACCTTGGACACGGGACTCTCCGGAAGTTCAGCCCGCAGTGTGGGGCCCGGCGACCGCCTTTTCCAGCCAGCGCCTGCAACGCTGCGGCACGGGGCGCGCGGGTTAACCGCGGGTTCACCCGCGGCGCCCGCCGCAGCCGCTATGCTTCGGCCACCCCTGCATGGAGTCCGCCTTGCGCATCCTCGCCACCGCCGCCCTCAGCCTGGCCATCACCCTGGCCTGCGGTGCCCGCGCGCAGGACGCCAGCCTGCCCGACATCGGATCGTCGGCCGCCGGGATGATCGACCCGGCCACCGAGGCCGAATACGGCGCCTACCTGCGCTACGAACTGCGCCGCCTGAACATGCTGGTCGAAGACCCGCTGGTGGATGACTGGCTGCAGTCCATGGGCTACCGCCTGGCCGCGGCCAGCGACGTGCCCATGAACGACTACACCTTCTTCATGATGCGCGACCGGCAGATCAACGCCTTCGCTACGCTCGGCGGCTACATCGGCATGAACGCCGGCCTGGTGCTCACCGCTGAAACCGAAGCCGAGGTCGCCGGCGTGATGGCGCACGAAATCGCCCACGTCACCCAGCGCCACGTGCTTCGCGCCTACGAACGCGCCAGCAAGGACCAGGTGCCGATCATGCTGGCCATGCTCGGCGCCATCGCCGCCGCCCAGGCCGTGGGCGACAGCGGTGGCCGCGACAGCTCCAGCGGGAACGCCTCGATGGCGGCCGTCGCCGGCGCCATGGCCCTGATCCAGCAGCGCCGGATCGACTACACCCGGTCGAACGAGTCGGAAGCCGATCGCATCGGCATCCAGACCCTGGCCCGGGCCGGCTACGACCCGAACGGCATGGCCGACTTCTTCGAGCGCATGCAGCGCGTGAACCGCGGCAATTCCGGGGGCTACCAGCTGCCCGAATACCTGCGCAGCCACCCGGTCACCACCACGCGCATCAGCGAAACCCGCCAGTTGGCCAGCCGCATGCAGGGTGCGTCGGTGCCGGGCCCGGTCGCGGCGCCCGTGCGGACCTCGCTGCTGCTGCCCGGCGAACTGAGCCTGGCCGCCCACGGCGCCGCCGCGCTCGACCGCGACGACATCTTCCCCTGGGCGCGCGAGCGCCTGCGCGTGCTCAGCGCCAGCAGCCCGCGCCAGTCGGTGCTCGAATACGAAGCCCTGGCCAAAGCCCCGGGCCAGCAGGACAACGACGCCCTGCGTTATGGCCTGGCCCTGGCCCAGCAGCGCGCCGGCCGGCCGCGCGAGGCCGCCGCCACCCTCGACGCGCTGATCGCCAGGCACCCGGGTGACCTGTGGCTGGAGCTGGCGCGCGCCGAAACCGCGGCCCACTACCGCCAGCCCGCCGAAGCCACGGAGCTGTTCGAGGCCCTGCTCAGGCGCCACCCGGAAAGCCGGGCCGTGCGCCTGGCTTATGCCGAGGTCCTGGGCGAACGGGCCACGGCCGAAGCCGGCCGCCGCGCCCAGGACGTGCTGCGGCCACTGCTGCCGACCGCCGGCGACGATCCGCTGTTCCAGCGCAACTTCGCCCGCGCCAGCGAACTGGCCGGCGACGAAGTCCGGGCCAGCGAGGCCTACGCCGAGGCCGCCTTCCTCAACGGCCGGGCGGTGGACGCGCTCAACCAGCTCGAGCGCCTCAAGCAGCGCGAGGACCTGAGCTATTACCAGCGCGCCCGCATCGAGGCGCGCATGGCCGCGATCACCCCGGTGGTGCTGGAAATGCGCCGCCAGGGCATCCGGGCCGAGGAACAGCGCCCCGACCGGCGCTAGGGGCGGCGAGGCCCGCCGGAACGGGCTGTCACGGGGAGGTCACAAAAGTTTTATCTACTTGCACCCGACCCCACCCGATGACACGGTACGCCAGTGCAGAAACGCATCCTCATCGTCGACGACGAACCCGCCATCCGGGAGATGGTGGCCTATGCCCTGCGCAAGGCCGACTACGAGCCCGCCCACGCCGGCGACGCCCGGGAAGCCCAGGTCGCCATCTCGGAGAAGGTCCCCGACCTGATCCTGCTCGACTGGATGCTGCCCGGCACGTCCGGCCTGGAACTGGCCAGGCGCTGGCGCAAGGACGAACTGACCCGCGACGTGCCGATCATCATGCTCACCGCCCGCGGCGAGGAAAACGACCGGGTCTCTGGCCTGGAATCGGGCGTGGACGACTACGTGGTCAAACCCTTTTCGGCCCGCGAACTGCTGGCCCGCATCCGGGCCGTCATGCGCCGGGCCCGGGACGACGAGGATGACGGTTCCGTGGCCGTCGGCGGCCTGCGCATCGACGGCGCCGCCCACCGGGTCTTCGCCGGCGACCAGCCCCTGCACGTGGGCCCCACCGAGTACCGCCTGCTGCACTTCTTCATGACCCACGCCGAACGTGTCTACACCCGCACCCAGCTGCTCGACCACGTCTGGGGCGGCAACGTCTACGTGGAGGAACGCACCGTGGACGTTCACATCCGCCGCCTGCGCAAGGCGCTTGAGCCCTTCGGCCTGGACAACATGGTCCAGACCGTGCGCGGTGCCGGCTACCGCTTTTCCGCGGCAACCGGCTGAGGTCGGGCCCGCGGATGACCGTATCGATCCTGCTGCGGCTGGCCTGGCGCCAATCCCTGATCCGGCTGCTGCTGTTCTACGCCGTGGCGGCCGGGCTGGGCCTGTGGCTGGGCGAGGTCTGGTGGGCGCTGGGCCTGGCCACCGCCGTGGTGGCCGCCCGGGCCTACTGGCGCCTGTACCGCGTGCTGCGTTTCCTGGACTGGCGCAAGCAGCTGCGCACCGTCGACGGCCAGGGCCTGTGGGCGGCGCTGGAAACCCTGATCCACCGCCGCCAGACCGAAAACCGCCGGCGGGGCCGGCGCCTGGTGCAGTTGCTGCGCGCCTATCGGCAGGCGGCCACCGCGATGCCCGACGGCGCGCTGGTGATCGGCCGTCGTGACGGCCGCCTGGTCTGGTTCAACAAGACCGCCCGGCACCTGCTCGGCCTGCGCTACCCGCAGGCCCTGGGGCAGCCGCTGTCGGAAACCTTCCTGGCCCAGCCGCGGGTCCAGGCCTGGCTGGCCGCCGGCGAAACCGACGAACCGCTGACCGACCTGGCCAGCCCGGCCGACCCGATGGTGCGCATCAGCCTGCGCCTGATCCCCTACTCCAGCTCGCAGTGGCTGGTGGTGGTGCGCGACGTCACCAAGCTGATGCGGCTCGAGCAGGTGCGCCGGGACTTCGTCGCCAATGTCTCGCATGAACTGCGCACGCCATTGACCGTGGTGCACGGCTACCTGGACATGATCGAGCCCGGGGAACACCCGGAGCTGGCGACCATGGTCGAGGAAATGCGCCGACAATCCCAGCGCATGACCCAACTGGTCGAGGACCTGTTGACCCTGTCCCGCCTGGAAGCCCAGGAGTCGCTGCCCGAGGAACCCCTGGCCATGGCGCCGATGCTGGTCACGCTGCGCCGCGAGGCCGAGGCCCTGAGCCAGGGCCGGCATACGGTGCGCGTCCAGGACACCGCCGGCTGCGATCTCACCGGATCGACCAAGGAGCTGCACAGCGCCTTCTCCAACCTGGTGTCCAACGCCATCCGCTACACGCCCACCGGCGGCAGCGTGCTGATCCGCTTCGAGCCAGTGGCCGGCGGCGGCGTGCGCCTGGCCGTGCAGGACACCGGCTACGGCATCCCCGAACAACACCTGCCGCGCATCACCGAGCGCTTTTACCGGGTTTCGACCAGCCGTTCGCGCGAGTCCGGCGGCACCGGCCTGGGGCTGTCGATCGTCAAGCACGTGCTCAGCCTGCACCAGGCCCGGCTCGAGCTTGAAAGCGAGGTCGGCCGCGGCAGCACCTTCGCCTGCGTGTTCGGCCCGGCCCGGGTGCGCATGCGCGGCCCGGCGGGCAACCCGGGCGCCGACGAAGGCCCGGACGTCGTAAGCTAGGCGCATGAGTCCCGACAGCCCCGAAGCCGGCACCAGCCCGCCCGACCTGCACGCACCCGAGCTTTACCTCAACCGCGAACTGTCGCAGCTGGAGTTCAATTTCCGGGTCCTGGCCCAAGCCAAGGACCCCCGGGTGCCGCTGCTCGAACGCCTGCGCTACCTGTGCATCAGCTGCACCAACCTCGATGAATTCTTCGAGATCCGCGCCGCCACCGTGCGCACCGCGCTGCAGTTCGGCGGGCCGCTGCCGCCCGACGGCATCCCGCCCTCGCGGGCGCTGGAGCTGATCCACGACAAGGCCGCCGAACTGGTGGCCGAACAGTACCGCTACTGGAACGAATGCCTGCGCCCGGAGCTCAACGGCGCCGGCATCCGCATCCTGGCGCACTCGTCCTGGAACGCGCGCCAGCGCAAGTGGCTGCACCGCTATTTCCGCGACGAACTGCTGCCGGTGCTCTCGCCCCTGGGCCTGGACCCGGTGCATCCGTTCCCGCGCATCCTCAACAAGTCGCTCAACGTGGTGGTGGTGCTGGAAGGCAAGGACGCGTTCGGCCGCAATGGCGGCATGGCCATCGTGCGCGCGCCGCGCTCGCTGCCGCGCATCATCCAGCTGCCGCCGGAAATTTCGGGCGGCGAACACGACTTCGTGCTGCTCTCGGCCGTGCTCACCGCCTTCGTGGACGACCTGTTCACCGGCATGCGGGTCAAGGGCGCCTATCAGTTCCGCGTCACCCGCAATTCCGAACTGTTCGTCGACGAGGAGGAAGTGGAAAACCTCGCCAGCGCGCTCAAGGACGAACTGGCCAGCCGCGGCTTCCGGCCGGCGGTGCGCCTGGAGATCGCCGAACACTGCCCGAAGCCCATCGTGCGCACCCTGCTGCAGAACTTCGGCCTGACCGAAAACGCCGTGTACCGCATCAACGGCCCGGTCAACATCAACCGCGTCACCCAGGTCTACGACCTGGTCGACCGCCCCGACCTGAAGTTCCCGGCCTTCAAGCCCGGCGCCGTGGCGCTGGACGCCGAGGCGCCGTTCGAGACGCTGCGCCAGCGCGACGTGCTGCTGCACCACCCCTACCAGAGTTTCCAGTCGGTGCTCGACCTGCTCCAGCATGCCGCCCACGACCCCGACGTGCTGGCGATCAAGCAGACGCTCTACCGCACCGGCAAGGACAGCAAGATCATCGACCACCTGATCACGGCCGCCCGCAACGGCAAGGACGTGACGGTGGTGGTGGAACTGCGCGCCCGCTTCGACGAAGAAGCCAACATCCGCCTGGCCGACCAGCTGCAGGAGGCCGGCGTGCAGGTGATGTACGGCGTGGTCGGCTACAAGACCCACGCCAAGATGATGCTGATCGTGCGCCGGGAAGGAAAAAAGCTGCAGCGCTACGTGCACCTGGGCACCGGCAACTACCACGCCGGCACGGCCCGGGCATACACCGACATCGGCCTGATGAGCTCGGACCCGGACATCGCCGCCGACGTGCACGACATCTTCCAGCAGCTCTCCGGCCTGGCGCCGTCGATCAAGCTGCGTCGGATGATGCAATCGCCCTTCACCCTGCACAAGGGCATCCTGATGCGCATAGAACGCGAGGCGAAGCTGGCGCGCGCGGGCAAGGGCGGGCACATCATCGCCAAGATGAACGCGCTCAACGAAGCCAGCGTCATCCGGGCCCTGTACGAAGCCTCGCAGGCCGGCGCGAAGATCGAACTGATCGTGCGCGGCGCCTGCTGCCTGCGTCCGGGCGTGCCGGGCGTGTCGGAGAACATCACCGTGCGCTCGGTGGTGGGGCGTTTCCTTGAACACAGCCGCGTGTACTGGTTCGGCAACGGCGGCAAGCCCGAAATCTTCTGCTCGAGCGCCGACTGGATGGAACGCAACCTGCTGCGCCGCGTCGAGACCTGCTTCCCGATCATCGACCCGCGCCTGGCCGAACGCGTGTACGACGAGGAGCTGGCCAACTACCTGGCCGACAACCAGCAGGCCTGGGAACTGCGCGAGGACGGCAGCTACGACCATGTTTCGCCCGCCGAGGGCGAGATGCCCTATTCTGCGCAGGGCGCGCTCCTGGCCAAACTCTGCGGATGACCTGATGCCGACCGAAGCCACGCCACCGCTCAAGGACGGCGACATGCTGGCGGCCGTGGACCTGGGCTCGAACAGCTTCCACATGGTCGTGGCCCGCTACCTGCTGGGCCAGCTGCGCATCGTCGACCGCATCAAGGAAACCGTGCGCCTGGCCGAGGGCCTCGATGGCCACGGCGGGCTCGACCCGTCGGTGATGCCGCGTGCGCTCGACTGCCTGGCCCGCTTCGGCCAGCGCATCCGCACCCTGCCGGCGCCGCGCGTGCGCGCGATCGCCACCAACACCGTGCGCCAGCTGGCCAACCCGCAGGCCTTCCTGATGCCCGCCGAAACCGCGCTGGGCCATGGCATCGAAGTCGTGGCCGGCCGCGAGGAAGCGCGCCTGATCTACCTGGGCGTGGCCCACGGCAACCCGCCCGAACCCGGGCGCAGCCGGCTGGTGATGGACATCGGCGGCGGCTCCACCGAGGTCATCATCGGCGAAGGGTTCGAAGCGCTCGAGCGCGAAAGCCTGCAGATGGGCTGCATCGCCACCACCCGGCGGTTCTTCGGCGACGGCAGGATCAACCGCAAACGCTGGAAGGAGGCCCGCACCGAACTGGCCGCCGAATTCCAGCAGTTCGCCGAAGCCTACCGCCGCCGCGGCTGGCACGAAGCCATGGGCTCCTCGGGCACGATCAAGGCCATCTGCGACGTATCGGTGAAGATGAAGCTCACCAAGGTGTCGGTCACCAGCGACAGCCTCGCCGCGATCCGCGACAAGCTGCTCGACTACGACACCATCGACTCGATCAAGCTGCCCGGGCTGTCGTCCGAACGCCGGCCGATCTTCGCCGGCGGCCTGTTGGTGCTCGACGCGGCCTTCGGCGCGCTGGGCATCGAACGCATGTACGTCAGCGACCATGCGATGCGCGAAGGCGTGCTCTACGACCTGCTCGGCCGCGACCGCCAGCAGGACCCACGCGACGAATCGATCCGGGCGCTGCAGTCGCGCTACGTGGTCGACACCGAACAGGCGGCGCGGGTCGAAGCCACGGCAATGAGCCTGTTCGACCAGGCCGAACTGCCCTGGCGCCTGGACGCCGACAACCGCCGCCTGCTGGCCTGGGCCGCGCGCATCCACGAAATCGGCCTGGTCATCGCCCACAGCCAGTACCACCAGCACGGCGCCTACCTGGTCGAGAACTCGGACATCGCCGGCTTCTCGCGCACCGAGCAGCAAACCCTGGCGGCGCTGGTGCGCAACCAGCGCCGAAACCCCAACCCGGCCAGCTTCGACAAGGTGCCCGACCGCCTGGTCGCCAACGTGCAGCGCTGCGCCCTGCTGCTGCGCCTGGCGGTGCTGATGCACCGCAGCCACGACCGCGACCCGCTGCCTGTGGTCGAACTGGACGTGGATGGCAACGACCTGCTGCTGCGCTTGCCCAAGCGCTGGCTGGAAGGCCACCCGCTGACCCGGCTCGACCTGGAAACCGAGCGCGATCTCCTGCCCGGCTACGGCCACCGGTTGCTGCTGCGCACGACCTGACCGCCGTAACGCCGGCGTCATGCCCCGGTCATGGGCCTGGCACACGAGGGCGGCAATCTTCGGCGCATGGACAAGCGCCTGCACATCGAACTGGTCACAGAAACCTACCCGCCCGACGTCAACGGCGTCGCCCTGACCGTGCAATCACTGGAGCAGGGGCTGCGTGGCCTGGGCCACGCGGTCGGCGTGGTGCGCCCCGAACGCGAGCACGACGGCCCGCGGCCGGATCCGATGCTGTTGCTGGTCGAAGGCGCGCCGATCCCGCGCTACCCGGGCCTGCGCTTCGGCCTGCCGGCCGGCCGCCGGCTGCAGGCGCGCTGGCGGGCCCAGCGTCCAGACGCCGTCTACATCGCCACCGAAGGCCCGCTGGGCTGGTCGGCGCTGCGCGCCTGCCGCCAGCTCGGCATCCCGGTCGCCACCGGTTTCCATACCCGCTTCGACGATTACGTGGGCCGCTACGGCGCGGGCTTCCTCAGCCCCTGGGTGTTCGCCTGGCTGCGCCGCTTCCACAACCGCGCCGACGCCACCCTGGTGCCCACCGCCGAACTGCGCGACCAGCTGGCGCAGCAGGGCTTCCGCCGGGTCGCGCACCTGGGCCGGGCGGTGGACACGAACGGCTTCCATCCCGACTTCCGCGACCCGTCGCTTCGCGCCCGCTGGGGCGCCGCCGACGATGCGCCGGTACTGGTGCACGTGGGCCGCATCGCCCCGGAAAAGAACCTGCCGCTGGCGGTGCGCGCCTATCGCGAACTGCAGAAGCTCAGGCCGGATGCACGCTTCGTCTGGGTCGGCGACGGGCCGGCGCGCGCGGGCCTGCAGGCGGCCAACCCCGACTTCCTGTTCGCCGGCGTGCTGCGCGGCGAAGACCTGGCGCGGCACTTCGCCAGCGCCGACCTGTTCTGTTTCCCCAGCCTGTCGGAAACCTTCGGCAACGTCACGCTAGAAGCGATGGCCAGCGGCATCGCCACGGTGGCCTTCGACTACGGCGCCGCGCGCGAACACCTGCGCAACGGCCTGCACGGCGCGGCGGTGGATTTCGGCGACGAACCGGGTTTCGTGCAGGCACTGGTGGCCACCGCCACCGGCGACGGCCTGCGCCACCAGGGCGAATCGGCTCGGCGCGCCGTGCACCACCTGCACCCGGGCCAGGTGGCGCGCGACTTCGCCACGTTGCTGGCCGGGCTGGGTGGCCGCCGGGAGCAGGCGGCGTGAACGTCCGGGTCCGTCGATTGTCGGACCGCGAACAAGCCTGGTGCCTCGTCGCCAACCGCTGGGGCACGCGCAGCATCGTGCGCGCCTGGTTCCGCGCCGTCAGCCGCCTGGGTGACGGCGCGTTCTGGTATGCGCTGATGGCCGCGCTGATCGTCTTCGACGGCTGGCGCGGCCTGGCGGTGTCGGCGCAACTGGCGGCCACCGGCCTGGTGGCGCTGCTGCTGTACCGCAAGCTCAAGCGCTGGACCCGGCGCCCCCGCCCTTTCGCCGCGGACGGGCGCATCCGTGCCTGGGTGGCGCCGCTGGACGAGTTCAGTTTCCCGTCCGGCCACACGCTGCACGCGGTGGCCTTCACCATGGTCGCCCTCGCCCACTACCCGGGCCTGGCGCCGCTGCTGCTGCCCTTCGCCGCCAGCGTCGCCGCTTCGCGCATCGTGCTGGGCCTGCACTACCCCAGCGACGTGCTCGCCGCCACCGGCATCGGGCTCGCCCTGGGCACACTGTCCCTTTGGATCGTCGCTCCGGCGTGACGCCGTGGGAGGGTCCTCAGTGCCTCTGCTCTTGGCCTTCGGCCAAGTGTCGCCTCCGCTCGTTGCGCGGGTGGAGGCAGCGTGCAGTCGCCCTGGCCGACACGCCGCAAGTACGTCCCTGTAGGCTCTTCGTCGACATCCATGTCTCCGAAGGTCGGCCAGGGCGACTGCACGCTACCTCCTGGAATGGACGTCGGGGCCGCCAGAAGATCAAAGGCGGGATGCGGGCTTGCCTGTCTGCAACGAACGCGCTGAGGTTGCGATCTGCTGAAAGACTGCTCTCCCGTCCGTCACTACGTGGCGTTGAGGAGGTGTCGCGTCTTCGCCCCGGCCGACTCTCGGAGACATGGATGTCGACGAGAAGCCCCCATGGATGGGTTCACGGCGTGTCGGTCGGGGCGAAGACGCGGCGCCTCCACCCGCGGCAGCTGCAGTTGCGACGCTTTGCTTGGCCGAAGGCCAAGGGGCAAGAGACTGAAGTCCCTCCCACGCGGGGTGCATCAGTGTCCGAGCGGGCGCAGCCAAAAGGTCAGCGGCTTTTCCGATGGTTCGTCTTCGCCGATCTCGCGCCAGGCCAGGCGCACGGTGAGTCCCGGCTGCCGGACGTAGCCGCGTTTTTCCCAGAAGGCTTCGTTGCCCCGGTGCCCGGGCGGGCGGCGCGGGTCGGTCGGGTCGCGATCCACGGCGCAGAACGCCGTGAAGTCGAATCGACCCAGGGATGCGGCGTGCGCCTCGCGTTCGTCGAAGAACCGGTGGCCGAGGCCCTGGCCGCGGTATGCCGGCAGCAATACGGACTCGCCGAAATAGAACACTTCCTCCACCGACCGCCCCGCGTCCAGGAAGGGCTTGCGGAACTCGGCGCTGTCGTCGGCGAGCGGCAGCCCGGTCGAGGCGCCGACCACCCTGTCGCCGTCGAAGGCGAGCACCACGGCGCTGTCGGCCGAGTTCGCGTAGGCCTGCAGGTACTCGCGTTCGTAGGCCGGGTCGCCTTCGTACAGGTAGGGCCAGTCGCGGAACACCGCCACGCGCAGCCGCGCCACGTCGTCCAGCCAGGGGCCGATGCCGGCGCCCGCCAGGCGCCGGACCGTGATGCCGGGACTCACTGGCCGGCCTGCTCCGCGATCCAGGCATCGACCCGCTGTTCGAGCAGGGCCAGCGGCAGGTCGCCGCCGGTCAGCAACAGGTCGTGGAAGGCCGCCAGGTCGAAGCGATCACCGAGCCTTGTTCTTGCCCGTTCGCGCAGTTCCAGGATCTTCTGCATGCCGACCTTGTAGGCCAGCGCCTGGCCGGGCATCACCAGGTAGCGCTCGATCTCGGCCACCACGTCGGTTTCCGGCATGCCGGTCTTTTCCAGCATGTAAGCGATGGCCTGTTCGCGGGTCCAGCGCTTGTCGTGCAGGCCGGTGTCCACCACCAGGCGCACCGCACGCATCATCTCGCCCTGCAGGCGGCCCAGGTTGTCGAGCGGTTCGTCCTGGAAGCCCAGTTCCCAGGCCAGCTGTTCGGTGTACAGCGCCCAGCCCTCCGAGAACGCCGTGAACGGCAGCACCTTGCGGAAGGTCGGCACCCCGGTCAGTTCCTGCTGGATGGTGGTCTGGAAATGATGGCCGGGGATGGCTTCGTGGTAGGCCAGCGTGCGCATGCCGAAACGCGCCACCTCGGCGGTGTTGCGCAGGTTGATCGAGAAGATGCCGGGCCGCGAACCGTCGAAAGCGGGGGGATTGTAGTAGGCGCCCGGCGCGGTCTTTTCGCGGAACTCGGGTACGCGCTCCACCACCACGCCCTGTTTCGGACGGACATTGAAGGCGTCCCCAAGCCCGGCGTCGATCTCTTCGATGATGGCCGTGAAGTCCGCGATGATCGCCGCGCGACCTTCGTCGGTGTCCGGGTAGAGCTGGTCGGGCCGCGTGGCGATCACCTGCACGCGTTCGCCGATGCTGCCCTCGGCCAGCCCTTCGGCCACCAGGATCGCGTGCATCTCGGCTTCGATGCGGGCGACCTCGTCCAGGCCCAGCTGGTGGATCTGCGCGGGCGTCATGTCGGTGCTGGTGTGCATGCGCGCCGCCCAGGCGTAATACGCATCGCCATCGGGCAGCGACCAGACGCCGTGGTTGCCCTTGGTGCGGGGCAGCAGCTGCGCGTAGTAATCGATGAACTCGCGGTAGGCGGGCTGCACGCTGCCGGTGATGGCGGCCTGGGCCCGTTCAAGCAGCGACTCGCGCGACTTGTCGTCGATTTCGCCTTCGGGAAGCTTCGCCAGCTTTCCTTCGAACGAGGTGTACAGGATGTTCTGCGTCGCCGGCGCCTGTTCGAAGGCGCGCATTTCCGCCAGCACTTTCTCCACCACGAAGGTCGGCGGCAGGATGCCGGCCTGTTCGCGCTCGCGCAGGCCTTCGAGCACCTGCCCGGCCATTTCCGGGAACTTTCCCAGCCGCGCCAGGTAATCCTCGGCGTCGCCCTCGGAATTGACGGCATGCTGCACGGCCAGAAAGGTCGGCAGGCCGTTCTGGACGCCGAACAGGGGGTTGAGCGGATAGTCGTGCCGGGCGAACCGCTCGCCTTCGTGCTGCACGGCCAGGAAATACTCGAGGATGTCGTAGGACAGCTGGCTGGATTCGTCCAGCTCGGCGCGGTCGTAGCTGCGCAGGGTGGCCAGGTCCTCGCGCAGCTTTTCCTGCATGGCGCGCGCCTGCGCCGGCGACCGGTCGGTGAGGTCGTCGCCGTACCAGTTCAGCCAGGGCGGCAGCATGCGCAGGGAGGTCAGCATCTCCGGGTCGTCGAGCGCGTACTCGATGAACACCCGCTCGTAGAACCAGCCGATCTTCAGGGGCTTGCCGTAGGCGGTGTGCAGGCCCAGCGCGACGGCGGCCAGGATCAGGGCGAGCAGGGTCCAGGCAAGGAACTTGAACAGGGTCTTCATGGGGCCTCCGGGAATGCCCGGAACCTTAGCAGAGCCCGCGCCGCGCGGTCCGCCGGGCGCTACACTGGCGACCATGAACTACCGCCACGGATTCCATGCGGGCAACCACGCCGACGTGCTCAAGCACCTGGTCCTGGTCGCCCTGCTCGATGCGCTCAAGCGCAAGGACGCTCCCTTCTTCGTGCTCGACACCCACGCCGGCCGGGGCCAGTACGACCTGGCCGCCAGCCAGGCCCAGCGCACCGGCGAAGCCGAGGCCGGCATCCGCCGGCTGTGGGCCACGCGGCCGTCCGAGCCGCCGGCCCTGGCCGCCTACCTGGCGGCGGTGGCGGCCTGCTGGACGCCGGGTGCCGACACCTACCCCGGTTCGCCGCTGCTGGTGGCCCGCGCCCTGCGCGAACAGGACCGCCTGGCCGCCTGCGAGCTGCAGCCCGAGGAAGCCGAGGCCCTGAAGTCGCTGCTGCACGGCGACCCGCGCTGCCACGTGCACCAGCGCGACGGCTACGCCGCGATCAAGGCCCTGCTGCCGCCGCGCGAAGGCAGCACCCGCTTCGCCCGGGCACTGGTGCTGGTGGACCCGCCCTACGAATCGCAGGCCGAGGAATACCCGCTTATCACCGCCGCCCTGCGCGACGGGCTGGAACGATTCCCGCAGGGCATTTTCGCCCTGTGGTATCCGATCAAGCAGCGCGCCCCGCTGCAGCCGCTGATGCGCAAGCTGGCCAACCTGCCGATGAAGTCGGCGCTGGCGATCGAGCTGCTGGTCCGCCCCGACGACTCCCCGCTGCGCCTCAACGGCAGCGGCATGGTGGTGATCAACCCGCCCTGGCAGTTCGAACGCACGGTCGAACCGGCCCTGCGTCCCCTCGCCCAGGCCATGGGCGAATCCGGTGCCTCCTGGCGCCTCACCTGGCTCAAGCAGGAAAAACCCTGACCATGTCCACGCCCAAGCAAGCGCGCTACGAGTCCCGCGGCCCGGTGCCGCACGAGGTCATCCGTGCCGTGGAGTTCGAGCTGCCGCCGCCGGCCGCCGGCGAAAGCCGGGTGGCGGTGCTGGCCGCGCCGGTGAATCCATCCGACGTGCTTACGCTGACCGGTGAATACGGCCAGCTGCCGCCGTTGCCCGCGGTCGGCGGCAATGAAGGCGTGGGCCGCGTCGAAGCCATCCGGGGCGAAGCCCACGGCCTGACCGAAGGCGACATCGTGCTGCTGCCCGTGGGCTGCGGCAGCTGGACCACGCACCTCAACCTGCCCAGCAAGACCCTCGTGAAGCTGCCGCACGACGTCGACCCGGTGCAGCTTTCCATGCTGACGGTGAACCCGCCCACCGCGGCGCTGATGCTTTCGGACATCATCGAACTGCAGCCGGGCGACTGGGTGGTGCAAAACGCCGCCAACTCCGCCGTCGGCGGCTACCTGCTGCAGCTGGCGCGCCGGCGCGGCATCAACGTCATCAACGTCGTGCGGCGCAGCTCGGCCGTGCAGGCCGTGCACGACCTGGGTGGCGAACACGTGCTGGTGGACGCCGAAGACCTGCCCAAGCGCGTGCGCGACGCCGTCGGCGACGTGCACGTGCGGCTGGGCATCGACTGCGTCGGCGGCGTGCACACCGAGCACCTGGCGCGCTGCCTGGTGCCGGGCGGCACGGTCGTGAACTACGGCGCCATGGGCGGCGACCGCTGCATGCTGTCGCCGCGTTACCTGGTCTTCAACGACATCCACCTGCGCGGCTTCTGGCTGGCGCAGTGGTTCCGCAAGGCAAGGCCGGAGCGGCGCCAGGCGCTGTTCGCCGAACTCGCCGGCCTGGTGGCCGACGGCACCCTGCACGCCCGCATCCAGGCCAGCTACGGCATCGACCACGTGCGCGAAGCGGTGCAGGCGGCCGCGTCCGGTGCCCGCGACGGCAAGATCGTGATCGAACCCAACGGCCCTTCGCGGGCCGCCATCTGAAGGCCGCTGCCGCGCTGCGCTACTCGTAGCGCAGCGCCTCGATCGGGTCCAGGCCGGCGGCTTTCGACGCCGGCATGATGCCGAACACCACGCCCACCAGCGCCGAGAAGCCCGCGGCCGCGGCGACCACCCACAGCGGCACCTGCGCCGGTGGGAAGTTGGGGATCATCGAGGACACCAGGGTGCCGGCGCCGTAACCGAGCGCGATGCCGATCAGTCCGCCCAGCAGGGCCAGCAGGCCGGCCTCGAGCAGGAACTGCACCAGGATGTCCCGGCGCGTCGCGCCCAGCGCCTTGAGGATGCCGATTTCGCGGGTCCGCTCGGTCACCGACACCAGCATGATGTTCATGATGCCGATGCCGCCGACCAGCAGCGAGATGCTGACCACGCCGCCCACCACCGCGGTGGCGGTGCCGGTGATCTGCTCGAACTGTTTGACGAACGAATCCGCCGCCTCGACCTTGAAGTCGTCGTCCTGGCCCGGCTTGATCCGGTGCGAGGCCCGGATGGCACGCTTGACGCGCTCGCGCAGGGGTTCGACCCCTTCCAGGTCCTGGGCCGTGAACGAAATGGACATGCGCGGGCGCACTTCGTTGCCGGTCATCGCACGCCCCACGTCGAAGGGAATGACGACGTAGTTGTCCTGGCTCATGCCGAGCAGCTCGCCGCGTTTTTCCATCACGCCCACGACCTTGAACCATTCGTTGCCCAGGCGGATGTATTCGCCCACGGGGTCTTCGGGCAGCTCAAGGTCCTCGATGGCCTTGGTGCCGACCACCGCCACCCGGCGCCGGCTCTGGTCGTCGCTTTCGACGATGAAGCGCCCGCTCTGCGGGTAGATGCCGCGCACGGCGGTGAAGTCGGCCGTGGTGGCGATGACCGAGGCCATGGCGGTGCGGCTGCGGTAGCCGACGCCGTTGATCGGCACCATCATCATCGGCACCACGTCGCCCACGCCCGCGATGCGGTAGCGCAGCAGGTCGACGTCGTCGAAGCTCAGGCGGTTTTCCTTGCCCAGGCTGGCGTCGGCGAACGACGTGTAGGGCTGCAGCGTGAGCGTGCTGCCGCCCAGGTCCGAGAACTGGTCGGAAATCGAACGCGAGAACCCCTGCACCAGCGACACCACGGCGATCACCGAAGCGGTGCCGATCAGGATGCCAAGCGTGGTGAGGAAACTGCGCATCCGGTGCGCCATCAGGCTGGTCAGCGCGGCGCGGAAGGCTTCGAGGAAGGCGTACATGTCAGGCCACCTGCGCGGGCGAGGGATTGACGGTGTCCTCGACGATCTTGCCGTCGGAGACGCGGATGGTGCGGCGGCAATGCGCGGCGATGTCGGGTTCGTGGGTCACCACCACGACGGTCTGGCCGGCGCGGTGCAGTTCGTCGAACAGGGCCATGATCTCGGCCGACGTTTTTGAATCGAGATTGCCGGTGGGTTCGTCGGCCAGCAGGATCGAGGGCCGCCCGACCAGGGCCCGGGCCACGGCGACGCGCTGGCGCTGGCCGCCGGAAAGCTGGTTCGGGCGGTGGCCCATGCGGCTGCCCAGGCCCACCTGTTCCAGGGCCCGGGTCGCCAGCACCTTGCGCTCGGCGCGCGGCATGCCCCGGTACACCAGGGGCTGCATCACGTTCTCGAGCACGGTCATGCGCGGCAGCAGGTGGAAGGACTGGAACACGAAGCCGATTTCCTTGTTGCGCACCTGCGCCAGCTCGTTGTCGTTGAGGGTCGAGGTGTCGCGGCCGTTGAGCTCGTAGGTGCCTTCCGAAGGCGAATCCAGGCAGCCGATGAGGTTCATCAGCGTGGACTTGCCCGAGCCCGAGGGGCCGATGAGCGCCACGTATTCATTGGAACCGACGAACAGGTCGACGCCGTTTAGCGCCAGCACCTCTTCCTCGCCCATCATGTAACGCTTGACGATGCCGGTGAGGCGGATCATTCGGAAGCGTCCCCGTCCTCGTCTTCGTCGTCTTCCGCGTCGGCCTTGGCCTTGGCCTTGGCCTTGCCGTCGCGCAGCTCGGCGTCGATGGCGGCGCCGTCGCGCAGGATGCGCAGGGTCTTGGCCGGGCCGACGATGACCCGGTCGCCGGCTTCCAGGCCGGAAGCAACCGCTTCCCAGCGGTCGTCCGACAGGCCGGTTTCAACTTCGACCTTGCGGGCGCTGCCGTCGCGGTCGATCCAGACGAAACGCTTCACCTGCCCGTCCTCGGACTCCTCGGTGACCACGGCTTCCACCGGCACCGCCAGGGTCTTGCCGCCGTCGCCCAGGAAGATGTCGGCGCGCGCGCTCATGCCCGACCGCAGGCCCAGGTCCTCGGGCACGTCCAGCAGCACGTCCACCTGGTAGGACCGGCCCTGGCTGCCCGGTTCCAGGCTCGGCGCCAGCGCGATCTGCGCGACCGTGCCCTGCAGCGGCGTGTCCTGGTGCGCGGCCGCGACCACTTCGGCCTGCTGGCCCAGGCGGATGCGGGCGATGTCGGCCTCGTCGACCTTCAGTTCGGCCTGGATCGCCGAGGTATCGGCGATCTTCATCAGGCTGGCGCCGGCCAGGGACATGGTGGACGGGATCGCGGTTTCGCCGACCTTGATCGGCAGGGCCACGATGGTGCCCGCGATCGGGGCGCGGATGTCGGTCTTCTGCAGCTGCTCGCGGGCCTCGCTGAGGATGGCTTCGGCCCGGCGCAGTGATTCCTGGGTGCTGCGAAGCTCGACCCGGGCCAGGTCGCGGGCGTTGCGCAGGTCGTCGAAATCGGCCTGGCCGATCATCTGCCTGCCCAGCAGCTCCTCGCCCCGCTTGAGCCGGGTTTCGGCCAGCGCCAGCGCCAGCCGCTGGCGCTCGATGCTGATCTGGCCCTGGCGCTGGCTGGCCTGCTCGCGTTCGATGGCGTTGCGGTAGGTCTCGGGGTCAAGGCGCAGCAGCAGCTGGCCCTTCTCCACCTGGTCGCCTTCCTTGACCAGGATTTCCTCGACCTTGGCCACCAGCTCGGCGGTCAGGTTGACCTCGTCCAGGTAGGCCAGCAGGCCCGAGGCCAGGATCGAAGGGCGGATGTCCTGTTCGGACGCCAGCACCACCTCGACCTCGGTCCGGGACTCGCCGCGCAGCGACTTGACCACCAGCAGCAGGGCCATCACGGCAAGGATCGCGCCGCCAATCAGCCACTTCTTGTTGAGCTTCATCAGGACAGGTTTCCAGGAATCGAATCAGAGGATCGCGAACAGGGCCATTACCCCGTAGATGACGATCGAAGGCAGCAGAACCACGACCAGCGCCTGGCCCCAGCCAGTGCGGAACCAGGTCTTCCAGCCCAGCGCGGCCAGGAACCAGACCCAGAAGTTGAGCAGGCTGAAGCTCTTGGCCAGCATGGACCAGTCATGGTCCATCGGCAGCTGCACCAGCAAAGGGTCGATGTTGGTCAGCTGCATGCTTTCGAGCGGCGTCTGCGGGGAACTGGTCAGCACGGCGCCGATGACCACCAGGCTGCCGAGCACCATCGGCATGGTCGACCAGCTGACCAGGGCCAGGCCGTGGCGGAAACCCACCGCCTGCCCGGTGATCTTGCCGGCCAGCAGGTAGTACACCGCGTAGACCAGGAACACGATGGCGATGACAAACAGGGCGCCGGCGGCCGCGATCCAGCCCATGGTGCGGGCACCGGGCATGAAGGACTGCATCTGGGCCAGCTCCGCGCTGGTCATTTCCGGGTTCTGCAGCAGCACCTGCGCCGACTGGTGCTCGGCGAACCAGGCCGGGTCGACGGTCATGAAGTACAGCAGGGTGGAGACCGCCGTTAGCACCGCCATCAGCAGCAACGGCACCCAGAAGGTGGGCTTTTCGCGCAGGTCGGCGAATACCTTGGCCGGCTCGAGGAAGATGTTGATCAGGTGGGACATGCAAGGCTCCTGGCTGGTGTGACCGCGACTCCCCTTGAATCGCAGCGTGAATGGTAGGCGATTGCCGGCCCCGTTGGCCGGGAATGGGACGAAAGCCCCTCCGGCGGGGATAAAACCCCAGACGCGACGACGAAGCAAAACGTGACAGGGAGGCTGGGATAGACTGCCGGCAGCGACGGGGAGGCGCGATGCCAGCACGAGCTTGCTCCAGCTGTGGACGGCCGGCGGAAGGGGACTGGTGCGCCGCGTGTGGCCAGCGACAGCCCAGGGCGGGCGATTTCAGCCTGCGCAGGCTGGCCGGGGAGGCCCGCGAAGCCCTCACCGACGCCGACTCACGCCTCTGGCGCAGCCTCGTGGGCATTTTCCGGCCAGGGCTGCTGACCCGGGCTTACCTGGACTACCAGTGGCAGCGCTACATGCCACCCCTGCGTTTGTTCCTGGTGGCTTCGGGCGTGTACTTTTTCCTGGCTTGGGACCCCTACTTCGCGCTCAACGCCTCGCAGATGCAGGCCGCGCCGGATGCCGCGGTACCGCCCCAGGTCAAGGCGATCTTCGCCGACCCTGCCGCTTCCGACCGGATGAGCGACCTGACCTCCGTGCTCAAGTTCCTGTTCGTGATTCCGATGGGCCTGTGGATGGCGCTGCTGATGTGGGGCAACCGGCGGCCCGTGGGCGAGCACATGGTCTTCTCCCTGCACTACACCACGGCGGATTTCGTGCTGTTTTCGCTGGCCTCGCCCTTGCTGGCTTTCTCCCCGCCGGCCATGGCCACCGCGGTGTTCAACGGCATCCTGGCCACGGTCGTGCTGATGTTGCTGGCGTGGGCGGTCATCGGGGTGCGGCGGGTCTATTCCCGCGGCTGGCTTTCGAGCGTGTTCCGGGGCCTGGCCATCGTCGCGATGGACCTGGTCCTGAGCCTGCTGGCCGCACAGCTCGCGACGAGCTATGTCGTGCTGTTCCCCTATTGACCCCGTCGGTGTGCGCGCCGGCACGCAGGTACGGCATGTGCCGGACCGGCGCCGCGGGTATACTTCCCGCCCGATGAGCCCGACCCTGCCTCTCCTGACGCCACCCTAGGCCCGGCGCCTCGCGTCGGGCGATCCCGGTGGCCGCGCGTCGCGGCGCCCCCGCCCATTCCCTTCTTCCATGACCCGGCTCCCGGCCGGGTCGGACGCAGACTTCATGTTCAAGAATTTTCGCGGCGACTGGTTCGCCAACGTCAAGGGCGACGTGCTCGCCGGCCTGGTCGTGGCCCTGGCCCTGATCCCCGAGGCCATCGCCTTTTCCATCATCGCCGGCGTCGATCCCAAGGTCGGCCTGTACGCCTCGTTCTGCATCGCGGTGGTGATCGCCTTCACCGGCGGCCGGCCGGGCATGATCTCGGCCGCCACCGGCGCCATGGCGCTGGTGATGGTGGACCTGGTCGCCGACCATGGCCTGCAATACCTGCTGGCGGCTACCCTGCTGACAGGCGTGCTGCAGATCGTGGCGGGCGTGTTCAAGCTGGGCAGCCTGATGCGCTTCGTGTCGCGCTCGGTGATCACCGGCTTCGTCAATGCGCTGGCCATCCTTATCTTCATGGCCCAGCTGCCCGAACTGATCGGCGTGCCGTGGCTGGTGTATGCCCTGGTCGTCGCCGGCCTGGTGATCATCTACGGCCTGCCCTATCTCACCAAGGTCGTGCCCTCGCCGCTGATCTGCATCGTGCTGCTTACCGGGCTTGCGGTGTGGTTCGGCTGGGACGTGCGCACGGTCGGCGACATGGGCGAACTGCCCGACAGCCTGCCGGTGTTCCTGTTCCCGCAGGTGCCGCTGACGCTGGAAACGCTGTGGATCATCCTGCCGGTGTCGGCGACGCTGGCCGTGGTCGGCCTGCTCGAGTCGCTGCTCACCGCGGCCATCGTCGATGACCTGACCGACACCCCCAGCAACAAGAACCGCGAAGCCGCGGGCCAGGGCGTGGCCAACATCGCCTCGGGCCTGGTCGGCGGCATGGCCGGCTGCGCGATGATCGGCCAGTCGGTGATCAACGTGAAGTCCGGCGGCCGCGGTCGCCTCTCGGCCCTGGTGGCCGGCGTCGTGCTGCTCGTGCTGGTGGTGTTCGCCGGCCCCTGGGTGAAGCAGATCCCGATGGCGGCGCTGGTGGCGGTGATGATCATGGTCTCGATCGGCACCTTCAACTGGGGCTCGATCCGCAACCTGCGCGAGCATCCCGGGAGTTCCAGCCTGGTGATGATCACCACCGTCGTGGTCACCGTCGCCACCCACGACCTGG
This sequence comes from Arenimonas soli, assembly GCF_014643775.1. GTDB lineage: Bacteria > Pseudomonadota > Gammaproteobacteria > Xanthomonadales > Xanthomonadaceae > Arenimonas > Arenimonas soli. The sequence goes on along the minus strand of NZ_BMKC01000001.1, from coordinate 820,025 downwards.
CCAAGGGCGTCGGCGCCGGCGTGCTGCTTTCGGCGCTGTTCTTCGCGCGCAAGGTCGGGCGCGTGCTGCACGTGGGCTCCACGCTTTCCGCCGACGGCGACCGCCGCGACTACGTGGTCACCGGCCAGGTGTTCTTCGCCTCGGCCGACAGCTTCATCGCCGGCTTCGACTTCAGGGAAGTATTGGCGCACGTCAGCATCGACGTCAGCCGCGCGCACTTCTGGGACCTCACGGCGGTCGGCGCGCTGGACAAGGTGGTGCTCAAGTTCCGCCGCGAAGGTACCGTGGTCGAGATCATCGGCATGAATCAAGCCAGCGCCACGATCGTGGACAAGCTAGGCCTGCACGACAAGCCCGACGCCGTCGAACGGCTGATGGGCCACTAAGGGAGACACCTGGCCATGAACGACACCCGCCCGCTCATCCACGCCGACGGCGAGGTCCTGGCCGCGCTCGACCCGTCGGTGTATGCCGACTCCGTCGCCGACCACGCCGGCTGGGCCGCGTCCCGGCTTCAAGCCCCACTGGAACTGATGCACGTGATCGACCGCCGCCACGGCGCCGCCGCCGGCACCAACCTCAGCGGCAGCCTGTCCTTGGGCGCACAGGAAAACCTGCTGCAGGAACTGGCCGACCTGGACGAACAGCGCGGCCGCGTCGACCAGGCCCGCGGCCGCCTGCTGCTCGACCAGGCGCGCGATCGCGTGCAAAAGGGCTTCGGCCTGGCGTCCCAGGCCCGGCAGCGCCAGGGTTCGCTGGTCGACACCCTGCTCGAACTTGAAGCCGGCGTGCGCCTGTTCGTGCTCGGCAAGCGCGGTGAACACGCCGACTTCGCCAGCGGCCACCTGGGCAGCAATCTCGAACGCGTGCTGCGTTCGGTGCACCGGCCGGTACTGGTGGCCTCGCGGGCGTTCAAGCCGCCCGCGCGTTTCCTGATCGCCTACGACGGCAGCGCCACCACCCGCCGCTGCGTCGAAATGGTCTGCGCCAGCCCGCTGCTGCAGGGCCTGGCCTGCGACGTGCTCACCGCCGGCGAAGCCAGTCCGGAAGCGCAAGAACACATGGACTGGGCGCTGGCGGCGCTGCGCGGGGCAGGCTTCAGCCCCGGGGCGTTGTTCCAGGCCGGCGCCGCCGACGCGGTAATCGCCGAGGTCAGCAAGGCACGCGGCAGCGACCTGCTGGTGATGGGCGCCTATGGCCACTCGCGCATCCGCAACCTGATCCTGGGCAGCACCACCACCCAGGTCCTGCGCAGCTGCCTGCTGCCGGTGCTGCTGCTGCGCTGATGGCCATCGGCTAGGGGGCAGCCTGTTCGCCCGCCGTGCGCGGCGAGAGAAACAGGCGTTCGCCGGGAAAGTCGTAGACCACGTTGAAGCGCGCCAGGTAGCGGGCCCCGATGCGGCCGTGCTGGCCGGTATCAATGATCTCGTCCCCCAGCGAATAGCGCGCCGGCGTTTCCACCCCGGGCGCGTCGCCAAGCCCCAGGGTCACCGAACTTCCCGTCTGGTAACGCGCCAGGCCACCGACAAAACAGGCCACGGTCTCTTCGCCGCCTGCCGGCACTTCGATGGCCTCGTGGGTTTGCGGGAACAGGCTCAGGTCGATCCCGGCGCCGCTGTCGACGTGCAGGCGTGCCTGGTAGTCCGCACCCCCGGGGCCGTGCACCCGCGCCTTCGCGTAGGCATGGCGGCTGCTGATGTCCAGCGGCACCAGGTGGCCCATGCCGGTGTAGCGGTAGGTGGCCGGGTCGTGCAGCACCACTTCGCCGCGTGCATGGTCGATTTCCACGACATAGCGGTGGAAGAGTTCGTGGCCGATCACGCCCTGGAACGGCGGCTCCTGGATCGACGCATCGCAAAGCACCGTATCGAGCGGCACCGCCAGCGCGGTCTGGCCCAGCAGCGTCACCGGACCAAAATCGATGTCCAGGTCCTGCTGCACGGCGGCGCTGATGCCCGCCACGCCGTCACCGCCAATCCTGCGCACCTGGCTCATGTCGAAGGGCAGCGCGGCGGTCTTGGGCCCGGTGAGCACGGTGAGCATGCCGGCGCCGGTATCGAGCACGAAGTCCAGCGGCGGCGCGCCGTTGATGCTGGCCTTCACCACCACCCAACCCTGGTGTTCACGGAAGGGAATACGCACCGGCAAGGGCTGGTCGAGGCGGGCCTGGGTGCCCGAGTTGGCGAAATACAGGCGAAGCATCTCGGTCTGGCTGCAGCCAGCCAGGCCCTGCAGCAGCAGGATCAACAGGCATGCAAGAACCGTACGGCGCGCAGTGGCTCTGGGCTTGTTCATGGCGACCTCGTGGACTCGGACAGGGCCGGACCGAAGGCCGGCACTTGCCAGGGCGCGGCAAGTGCGTTGAAATTTGCTCCTGTTTTTCAACACAGGCAAGCCAACCGATGGCACGGTCCCCACTCCCCCGTCCGCCCCGGAAGCGCCGCTACCAGGACGTGGCCGACCCGGCCGGGATCGGCCTGCTGGCCAGCCCGGTGCGCCAGGACATCGTCGACACCCTGGCCGCCCTCGACGGGGAAGCCGACGTGGCGACCGTCGCCGGCGAGCTCGGGCGGGCCGCGGACGGGCTCTACTACCACTTCGAACTGCTGGCCGACGCAGGGCTGATCACACGCGTGCAAACCGAAGGGGACGCCCGCCGCTACCGCATCGGCACCCGGCCCGGCACGGCGCTGCGCCTGGCGTATGAACCTGGCGGTGAAAGCGCCCAAGCCGTGCAGGCCGTCGTCGCCCGGCAACTTCAGGCCGCCGGCCGCGACTTCCGCGCTGCCCTGGCCCGGGACGGCGTACGCACCCGCGGACCCGATCGAGAACTCTGGGCCGGCCGCAGCCGCGGCTGGCTGGACGAGGCCGGCCTGCGCGAAGCCAATGAACTGCTTGAACGCCTGCAGGCCCTGCTGCAGGGCCCGCGCCAACCCGGCCAGGACCAGCTTTTCAGCCTGTCCTTCGTGTTGGCGCCCACGCCCGGACGGCCGGCGCGACGGGGCAAGCCGGAATCAGCCGAGCCGGATCACGCGACAAATCAGCGGCGCGGATAAGGTCCCGCCGACGCCATGGCCGCCGCCTGCGCCTTCATGCGCGCTGCGGTCCGGGCATCCAGGCCGGCACGCGCCACGGCGTCCTCGATACCGGCAAAGGCAGCCCCGGATCGCCGGCTTGCCAGCAGCTGCGAGACGGCCTGGTCGGACAGCCCCAGCGCCGACAGCTGCGCCGCTTCGGCGCTGTTGAGGTTCACCGCGGTGCCCTGTTCGCCATCGGCCAGCAGCCACAGGCCGGGGCCCAGGGCAGCATCCAGGCGGGACGGATCGGACAGCGCGGATTCACGTGCCGCCGCCAGCGCATCGCGCGCCGGCTTCAGGCGGCTGACGTAGGCTTCGATATCGCCGGTCGCCCCGGCCAGGGCCAGTTCACCCGCCTGGCGCGGAAGTGCCGGATCCACGGTCGCCCCGTAGGTTGTATCGATGAAGATGCCGATGGCGTGCCGACCTGCCGCGGCGTCGCGGGCGTGGAGTTCACGCAGCAGCAGCACCGGCAGCGGCGAGTCCGCCTGCAGCGGCCTGGCCTGCATCGCGGCCATGGCCTCGAACCAGGGCCGGTAGGCCGCCGCCAGGCCATCGGCCGGGGCTTCACCGATCCAGCGGTGGAACAGCGTCGCGACCACGCCTTCCGAACTGAGCATCTGCTGGCCGTTGCGCAGGCGCGTGGCGTCGAACTCCGGGCTCAGCTGCTCGGCGGCCAGCACGTCGGCGACGCCCTGCATCGGGCGCTGTGCCTGCACGAACAGGTTCGCGCGAACGCCCTGGATGCGCAGGCTGCGGTCGCGATGGCTGAGCCACCAGGGCAGGAAAGGCCGGGTGTCGAAGCCGTGGTCGATCGCCTGCAGCCGGGCGTTCGCGGTCAGCCGGCGCGCAAGCAGCTGGAAGTGGATGGCGAAGCCCTCGTCGAACGCGGTCGGGTAATCGGTGAGGCTGAAGGCATGGTGCGGCGCGCGCGAATAGCCCGCCGGCAGCGACGGCAGCAGCCGGCGCAGGAATACATGCCCCATCTCGTGCGCGAAGACCTCCTCGAAGCCGCCGTCGGCCAGGCTGTCCGCGTCCACCACCAGGTCGATGTAGGGCGCGTCCACGTAGCGCTCGCCGCCTTCTTCGAGCAGCCAGAAACCATGGCGCGCGAAACCGCCGTCTTCGGGCGACAGATACAGCCACGTTGGCTCCCGGCGCGACGGCGCCGCCAGCCCGCGCGCCAGCGCATCGAGCTCGAGCATTCGCGCGGTGAATCCCTCGCGCGCCTCGCGCTGCACGGCGGCATGCACTTCCCCGTCCTGCACCCGCGAGACCACCGGCACGGCGCGGCCGGCGGGGTCGGGGCGTTCGCGCACCCGGCCATCCTCAAGCACCGGCGCCAACACACCCAGGGCGTCGGCGGCCAGCGCCGGCAACGCCGGCAAGCAAAGGAGGAAAACGAGGGCGAGACTAATCCGGCGCATGGGAGGATCCTGGTCCGGACGGCCCGGACATGGCCACGGGAATGGATTTCGGGACGCAGTCTAGGCAGGCGCGAAGGCGCCGGCATGGGCCGGAAGGTGGTGACGCTGGTGCAACGATAGGTTTCCATTCGGCGTCTTTGTCCCACCTGCATTACCAACGACAATGGCCACCTCATCCCACCCCGGAGGCAGCATGACTTCCCTGGCCACCCTCACCGCCCGGCTCGGCCTGGCCCTGATCTTCATCATCGCCGGCTCGCTGGGGCCGGACAGCTGGCTGGGCGAGCGCCAGGCGGGTGTCCGGTGATCAGCCTGCGCCCGGCCCGCGAACGCGGGCATGCCAACCACGGCTGGCTGGATTCCTGGCACAGCTTTTCCTTCGCCGGTTACCACGACCCCGAGCACGTGCACTGGGGTCCGCTGCGCGTGATCAACGAAGACCGCGTGGCCCCGGGCCAGGGATTCGGCACCCACGGCCACCGCGACATGGAGATCATCAGCTACGTGCTCGAAGGCGCGCTGGGGCACAAGGACTCGATGGGCCACGCCGCCAGCATCGTGCCGGGCGAAGTGCAGCGAATGAGCGCCGGCACCGGCGTCACCCACTCCGAGTACAACCACAGCGCCACGGGCGAAACCCACTTCCTGCAGATCTGGATCATCCCGCGCACCCTGGGCGTGCAACCCGGCTATGCGCAGAAGACCTTCACCGACGCGGACAAGCGTGGCCGCCTGCGCCTGATCGCCAGCGGCGACGGCGCCGACGGCTCGGTGCCGATCAACCAGGACGCACGTTTGTACGCGGGCCTGTTCGACGGCGACGAATCCGCGGAGCTGGCGATCGCCCCGGGCCGGCTTGCCTACGTGCACCTGGTGCGCGGCGAACTGGAGGTCAACGGCCGGCGGCTGCAGGCCGGCGACGCGCTGAAGTTCCGCGACGAGCCGCGGGTGCAGGTGGCCGCGGGACGCGGCGCCGAAGTGCTGGTGTTCGACCTGCCGCCCTTGGAATGACGCGCTTGGGCATAATCGGGCGGCCCCCCCCTCAAGGAGCCGCCCGCTTGCGCACCCTCGCCTTCGCCCTGCTCGCTTTCGCACCGGCCGCGCTGGCCGTTCCACCCCAACTGGCCGACGTGGTCGAAAACACGCGCCTGGCCTTCGACGTGCCGGGCATCGCCATCGCCATCGTCAAGGACGGCGAGGTCGTCGCGGCACGAGGATTCGGCGTGCGCGACATCCGCAGCGGCGAACCGGTGACGGCGCAGACCCGGTTCGCCATTGCATCCCAGACCAAGGCCTTCACTTCGGCGGCCCTTTCGATCCTGGCCGACGAAGGCAAGCTGGCGCTGGACGACCGGGTGATCGACCACCTGCCCGGCTTTCGCATGAGCGATCCCTACGTCACCCGCGAAATGCGGGTGCGCGACCTGCTCACCCATCGCAGCGGCCTGGCCTTGGGTGCCGGCGACCTGATGTTCTGGCCAGGCAGCGACCTCCCGACCGAGGAAATCGTCCGCCGCCTCGCGCACGTCCCCCTGGACAACAGCTTCCGCTCTGACTACGCCTATGCCAACGCGCCTTACGCCGTCGCGCAGCGCGTGATCGAAAGCGTTTCAGGCCAGAGCTACGCGGACTTCGTGCGCGAACGCATTTTCGTCCCGGCCGGCATGTCCGGGGCCGTGGTCAACAGCGACCTGCTGCCCGAAGGCGCCAATGCCGCCATGGGACACGCCAAGCCGGGCTTTGCGGGCGAGCTGGTGACCGTGGCGCCGATGTCCTGGTCTAACAACAATGCCGCCGGTGGGATCTATGCCAGCGTCGACGACTTGGCGCGCTGGATGCAGCTGCAGCTCGATGGCGGCGTGCTTGGAAAAAACGAAGACGGCAGCGAACGGCGCCTCTTCAGCGCCGAACGCCATCGCGGCATGTGGGAAGTGGTGACGCCGATCCGCATTCCGGCCGAACCCAGCGTGCCCGCCCTGGCCCCGGCGATGCCCCAGTTCCTCGGCTACGGCGAAGGCTGGTTCATCAGCGAATATCGCGGCCACCGCGTGGTCACGCACAGCGGTGGCTGGCCGGGCATGGTGTCGCGCGTCACCCTGGTGCCGCAGCTCGACCTGGGCATCGTGGTCCTGACCAACCAGGAGGTGGGCGCCGCCTTCCAGGCGGTCACGCTCGAAGCGCTGGACCATTACCTGCAGGCCCCGGACACCGACTGGCTGGCTGCCTACGCAGCCGCCGTCGCCAAATCGCGGAAAAAGGCCGACGAGGCCTGGGAAAAACACCAGGCGGCACGCGATCGGCGCAGCCGGCCCTCGCTGCCGCTGGAAGAATACGCAGCAACCTATCGCGACGCCTGGTACGGCGACGTCACGCTTTCCGTGGAGGGCCGCAGGCTGGTGATGCGCTTCGCGCACACGCCGGCCCTGGTCGGCACGCTGGAACACTGGCAGCACGACACCTTCCTGGTGCGCTGGCACGACCGTGCGCTCAATGCCGACGCCTTCGCCAGCTTCGCGCTGGACCCGGATGGCAAGGTGCGTGAACTGCGCATGCAGGCGGCGTCCTCGCTGACCGACTTCAGCTTCGACTTCCACCACCTGCGGCTGCTGCCACAGGTCGGCGAAGACTAGGCCGCGACCGGTTTCGACCGCGGCCTGGCCGGCGTCGCCGGCGCGGGCCGGGACTCCTGCAGCACCGGCAGTTCAAGCGCCCGGCTTTCGCAGCTCAAGCCGCTGCCCTGCGGGCAGGTCTTGAGCATGTAGTTGACGTCGAAGCTAAGGCGCTCGACCAGGAAATCAACGAAGGCGCGGACCTTCGGCGACGGCACCCGGCCGCGGGTGAACACGGCATTGAAGTCCACCTGCGGCCCGGTCCAGCCGGCCAGCACGCGCACCGCGCGCCCTGATTCGATGAAGGGTTTGATGCTGACGTCGGTGGACATCAGCAGGCCTTCGCCGCAAAGCATCGCGCCCTGCAGCGGCGCCGGATCGTTGGCGACGAAAATGGGGTTGACCACGTATTCCTGCGTCGCCTGTTCGCCCGCCGCGACCAGCGGCCAGCAATAGCGGTTGCCGTGGCGGTGCTTGGAAAACGCCAGCACGCGGTGGTGCTGCAGGTCGTCCGGATGCAGGGGCTCGCCGTGGCGCGCGACGTATTCGGGGCTGGCATACACCTGGGTGCGGAAGCTGTGCAGCCGGCGCGCCACCAGCGACGAGTCGGGCAGGCTGCCGATGCGCAGGGCCACGTCGGTTTCGGTGGCGATCAGGTCCAGCTTTTCGTTGCCCAGGTTCATGTCGATGCGCACTTCCGGGTGACGCTGGTGGAACTCGCTGAGCAGAGGCGCGATCCACATCACGCCGATCGAATACGGCGCGGTGATCCGCAGCCAGCCGCGCGGCCCGCCCTGTAGCTGGCCGACGGCACTCTCGGCCTCCTCGAGTTCACGCGCGATGCGCACGCTGTGGTCGTGGTACACCGCGCCCGCTTCGGTCAGGCCAAGCCTGCGCGTGGTGCGATTGAGCAGCTGCGCACCCAGGCGCTCTTCAAGCTCCTGCACCTTCCGGCTCACCGTGGTCTTGGGCAAACCCAAGGTGCGGGCGGCGGCCGTGAAGCTGCCCTGCTCAACCACCTTGGCGAATATCAGCGTGTCGTTCAGATCGCGGGCCATGCCTGTCTCCTGTTCCGGGCAATTGGCCCGCTGGCGGGACAATTATTCCCTTCTTCACGGACTTATCAAGTGCCATCGGGGCGCCTAGATTGTGCACCTCGGATCCGGGCCCTGCCGCCAAACCCTCCCCCCTGGCAAGGTTCGGATCCCCCTCGATTCCAGGCCCGGCCATGAGCATTGTCCCGATTCGTACAGATAATGGGCTATACCGTCCCACCCGCGGGACAATAGCGCGTCCGGCCCTGGTGCTCGACGCGGCGGGAGAAGCTGGCGCGGCGATTGTTTCGGCCCTGCTGGCCAGCGGCCGGCCGGTGATCGCGGCGGCGGCCTCAGCGCACGCCCTCGCCGAACTGCCGACGCCGCCGCCCGGCGCTCCGGACCTACTGCGCGTGCAGGGAAGCACACACACCGAAACCGCCGGCGCTGCCCTGGCCAACGCCGTGCGCCTGCTTCGGCGTCCCCCGGGCGCCGTGGTGGCCCTGCTGGGCGGCGAACTCATGCCGGGCCGGCTGCTCGACCAGGACACGCGCTTCCTTCGCGAGGCGCTCGACGCAGGCGTCTTCCCGCACCTGGTCGCGGCGCGCCACCTGCTGCCCCTGCTTTCCGAAAGCCCGTTCGCCAGCCACTACCTGGTCGTCGGCGGACCCGCCGCCGACATGCCCTGGGCCGGCTATGGCCATGCTTCGGTGGCCTCGGCGGCGCTGCGCATGTTCAGCCGGGCGCTGCGCGAAGAAACCCTGGGCACGCCGGTGCGCGTGCAGCAGCTTTCGGTCTGCGCACCCTTGCGCACCCGCCAACGCGGCAACGCCGCCTGCCCCGACTGGCCGGAACCTTCCGAACTGGGCCTGCAGGTGGTCGAACTGCTGGCATCGCCCGGCACCGAGCCGGTGGTCCGCTTCGACCGCCGGCAGGCACTCAGCCGGTCGTCCCCCTCCCCTGATCTGCAATCCGAGAACTCGCCATGAACGCACGCCCGATCACCCGCCTGCTCCACCTCGCCGGCTTCGCCCTGGCCGTCGCCATCACCGCCGCCTGCGGCAGCCAGGCCCAGGAACACGGCGCCATCGCGCCGGCCCAGGTGTCCGTGGCACCGGTCGAGTCGCGCAGCATCACGCCCTGGGACGAGTTCACCGGCCGGGTGGCCGCCATCGAAACCGTGCAACTGCGGCCGCGGGTTTCAGGCTACGTCGAAAGCGTCGAGTTCACCGAGGGCCAGGAAGTGAAGAAGGGCCAGGTGCTGTTCGTGCTCGACGACCGCAGCTACCGCGCCGCGCTCGACCGCGCCGAAGCCGAACTCAGCCGCGCCCGCAGCCATGCCGCGCTGGCCGACAGCGAACTCAGGCGCGCGCGCCAGCTCGCCGCCGAACAGCTGATCTCGGCGGAACTGCTTGAACAGCGCCGCGCCGCCACCGCCCAGGCCGCATCGGAGGTTCGTTCGGCGCAGGCACTGGTGGCGCAGGCCCGGCTGGACCTGGACTTCACCCGCGTGCGCGCGCCGATCGACGGCATGGCGGGCCGGGCCCTGGTGACCACCGGCAACCTGGCCGCGCCCGACAGCACCGTGCTCACGACGCTGGTGTCGCTCGACCCGGTCCACGTGTATTTCGAAAGCGACGAACAGACCTACCTGCGCCACGCCAAGAACGGTGGCAACGTGCGAGGCGCCCGCAATCCGGTGCACGTGGGGCTGGCCGGCGAAAGCGGCCACCCCCACGAAGGCGAGCTGGACTTCATCGACAACCAGGTCGATGCCCGCACCGGCACCATCCGCGCCCGCGCCGTGCTGCCCAACCCCGACCGGACGCTGACGCCCGGCCTGTATGCCCGGGTGCAGCTGGTGGCCAATTCGCCCGAGCCGGCGCTGCTGGTCGACGACAAGGCCGTGCTGACCGACCAGGACCGCAAGTACGTCTACGTGGTCGGCGAAAACAACACGGCCGAACGCCGCGACGTGAGCCTGGGCCGCCTGGTTGACGGTCTGCGCGTGGTCGAACAGGGCCTGTCCGAAGGTGACCAGGTGGTGGTTGGCGGCGTGCAGCGCATCTTCTTCCCGGGCATGCCGCTCGATCCCAGGCCGGCGGGCGAACCCGCCAGCATCGCCACCGCCGCCGCGGTTGCCAGCGCGCACTGACCCGGAGCTTCCATGGACTTTTCCCGCTTCTTCATCGACCGGCCGATCTTCGCGGCGGTGCTGTCGATCATCATTTTCGCCGCCGGCCTGGTCGCCCTGCCCTCCTTGCCGATCGGCGAGTATCCCGAAGTGGTGCCGCCGTCGGTGGTGGTGCGCACGGTCTATCCGGGTGCCAATCCCAAGGTGATCGCCGAAACCGTGGCCACGCCGCTGGAAGAAGCGATCAACGGCATCGAGGACATGATGTACCTCAAGTCGGTCGCCGGCTCCGACGGCGTGCTGCAGCTGACGGTCACCTTCCGCCCGGGCGTTGATCCCGATGAAGCCGCCGTGCGCGTGCAGAACCGCGTCAGCCAGGCGCTGGCGCGCCTGCCGGAGGATGTACGCCGCCAGGGTGTCACCACCCAGAAGCAGTCGCCGGTGTTCCTGATGGTGGTGCACCTGGTGTCCACCGACGGCAAGTACGACTCGCTGTACCTGCGCAACTTCATGCGCCTGCACGTCAAGGATGAACTGGCGCGCATTCCCGGCGTCGGCGACGCCCAGGCCTTCGGCGGCGGCGACTATGCCATGCGCCTGTGGCTGGACCCCGAGAAGATCGCCGCGCGCGGGCTGACCGCCGGCGACGTGCTGCGCGCCGTGCGCGAACAGAACGTGCAGGTCTCCGCCGGCCAGCTGGGCGCCGAACCGATGGCCAACGGCAGCGACTTCCTGCTGCCCATCCACGCCCGAGGCCGTCTGGAAACCCCGGAGGAATTCGGCGCCATCGTGCTCGAGGCCGGACCCGACGGCGAAATCGTGCAACTGGCCGACGTGGCCCGTATCGAGCTCGCGGCGGGCGACTACACCCTGCGTTCGCGCCTGAACGGCATGAACGCCTCGGCGATCGGCATCTTCCAGGCCCCGGGCGCCAATGCGCTGGACATCCGCGACGCCGTGGTGGCGAAGATGGAAGAAATTTCGCCGCGCCTGCCGCCGGGCGTCGAGATCAAGTCGGTTTACGACACCACCGTCTTCGTCCGCGATTCGATCAAGGCGGTGGTGACCACCCTGCTCGAGGCCACCTTGCTGGTGGTGTTGGTGGTCATCCTGTTCCTGCAGACCTGGCGCGCCTCGATCATCCCGCTGATCGCGGTCCCGGTGTCGGTGGTCGGCACCTTCGCCGTGCTGCACCTGCTGGGCTTTTCGATCAACACGCTGACCCTGTTCGGACTGGTGCTGGCGATCGGCATCGTCGTGGACGACGCGATCGTGGTTGTGGAAAACGTCGAACGCAACATCGCCGAAGGCCTGGCACCGCTGGCCGCCGCCCACCAGGCCATGCGCGAAGTGTCCGGGCCGATCATCGCCATCGCCCTGGTGCTGTGCGCCGTGTTCGTGCCGATGGCCTTCCTGGACGGCGTCACCGGCCAGTTCTACAAGCAGTTCGCGGTCACCATCGCCATTTCGACAGTGATCTCGGCGATCAACTCGCTGACCCTGTCGCCGGCGCTGGCGGCGCGGCTGCTAAAGCCCCACGGCGCGGCGCCCGACGCTCCGACCCGGCTCATCGATCGCCTGTTCGGCTGGATCTTCCGTCCCTTCAACCGCTTCTTCGGGCGCAGCTCGGAGGCCTATGGCCGCTCGGTGTCGCGCATCCTCGGCCGGCGCGGCGCGGTGTTCGCGGTTTACGGCGCGCTGCTGGCGGCCACGGTGGCGATTTCGTCGGCGGTGCCGGGTGGCTTCATTCCGGTGCAGGACAAGCTGTACCTGATCGCCGGCGTCAAGCTACCCGAAGGCGCGTCCATCGAACGCACCGACCGGGCCCTGGCCAAGCTGGCCGACATCGCGCTGCAGATCGAAGGCGTGGAAAGCGAAGTGGCCTTCCCGGGCCTCAACCCGCTGCAGTTCACCAACACCCCCAACAGCGGCGTGGCCTTCTTTTCGCTGACCCCGGCCAACGAACGCTCGCTGAGCGCCGCCGAGATCACCGCCCGGCTCAACCAGCAGATCGCCGGCATCGAAGAAGGATTCGCCTTCGCACTGATGCCGCCACCGATCCAGGGCCTGGGCAATGGCTCGGGCTATTCGCTGTTCATCGAGGACCGGGCCGGGCTGGGTTATGGCGCGCTGCAGGACGCCGTCGCGGCGTTCCAGGGCGTGGCCTCGCAGTCACCCGGAATGGGCTTCCCCATCACCAGCTACCAGGCCAACGTGCCCCAGCTCGAGGCCGTCGTCGACCGGGTGAAGGCAAAGGCGCAGGGGGTGCCGCTGACCGAAGTCTTCGACACGCTGCAGACCTACCTGGGCTCGGCCTACGTCAACGACTTCAACCTGTTCGGCCGCACCTGGCAGGTGATCGCCCAGGCAGACGGCAATTTCCGCGACGACGTCGAGGACATCGCCAGGCTGCGCACGCGCAACAACCGCGGCGAGATGGTGCCGATCGGCAGCGTGGTGGACGTCCGGCGGACCTTCGGCCCCGACCCGGTGATCCGCTTCAATGGCTATCCGGCCGCCGACATCCTCGGCGAAGCCGACCCGCGGCTGCTGTCCTCGGCCCAGGCCATGGCCGAGGTCGAAAAAATCGCGGCGCAGGCGCTGCCCCCGGGCATGGCTTTTGAATGGAGCGACCTGAGCTACCAGCAGGCGACCCAGGGCGATGCCGTGCTGGTGGTGTTCCCGCTGGCGGTGCTGCTGGCCTTCCTGGTGCTGGCGGCCCTGTATGAAAGCTGGACCCTGCCGCTGGCCGTGATCCTGATCGTGCCGATGACCCTGCTTTCGGCGCTGGCCGGCGTCTGGCTGACCGGCGGCGACAACAATGTGTTCGTCCAGGTCGGGCTGGTGGTGCTGATGGGACTGGCCTGCAAGAACGCCATCCTGATCGTCGAATTCGCCCGCGAACTGGAGCTGCAGGGCCGCGGAATCGTCGAAGCGGCGCTGGAAGCCTGCCGCCTGCGCCTGCGGCCGATCGTGATGACCTCGATCGCCTTCATCGCCGGCACGGTGCCGCTGGTATTCGCCTCCGGGGCAGGCGCCGAGGTGCGTTCGGCCACGGGCATCACGGTGTTCGCCGGGATGCTGGGCGTGACGCTGTTCGGACTGCTGCTGACGCCGGTGTTCTACGTGGCCCTGCGCAAGCTGGTGACGCGCCGGGCGGTGGAACCGGCGACCGGCGCGGCGGCCGCGACGATCGCCGGCTGACCTGGCCGGCCGGCCCCAGGCCGGCCGGTCCGGGCGACTTCAGCCCACCCGCACGAGGCGGTGGCTGGAGTCGTTGGCGTAGCTGCGGTCCTGGGCGTAGCCGCTGCTGCGGCCGTAGCCGGTGCCGAAGTCACGCCGGCGATAGCGGTCGGGACGCATGGCTTCGGCGACTTCGATCGCCACCGGGGTGGCGGTCGGCAGCAGCCTGGCGGCGGACGCCCGGGTCACCGGCACGGACGCGACCGGCGGGGTCGGGAACAGGCGGTAGAGGGTGTTCAGGGCATTCATGGCCGGGGCCTCGTGAGTTGGTGTGCTGGTAATCTACAACACCTAATCGCAGGCGCCATGGGCCGGAAGTCATGTTCCGTAAAATATTGAATTCCTGAAGCTTTCCCCGGGCGGTCGGCAAGCCCGCCCAGGCTCAGGGGCGACCGGGCGTGGCCGCGATGACCTGCTCCAAGGCCGCCAGCTGGGCCCGGGCCGACGCCGCCAGCGGATGCCCGGGATGGGTGTCCAGCAGTGCCCTGAGCCGGTCCCGGGCCTGCTCGTCCTGGCCCAGGCGTTCGCTGAGCAGGGTCGCGGCGGTCACCACCACCTGCGGCAGGTCCGGGCTGTCGGGAAATCGCGCCTCGAAATCCTGCGCCAGGGCCACGGCCCACTGCGCCTGGCCCAGGCGCGCGGCCAGGGCCACCAGCCTTGCGATCTGGTCCGGCAGGTCCAGCGCGAATCCGGGCACCCGACCGGCGGTGTCGGCGTAGACCGCCAGGGCCCGCTTGTCCTTGTCGGTGACCACAAGGCTGGAGATGTACTCGCGGTCGTGCGCGGCAAGGCGATCCAGGTCGCCTTCGGCGATCAGCAGTTCCCGGTAACGCTCGTGCACCGGGTCCGATGCGCCGCGGCCCCGGAACAAGCCGGCCAGCAGCTCCGCCGCGGCCGCCTGCCTGCCCTGCCCGGCCAGTTCCGCGGCGCGGGCCATGGTTTCATCCTCGATGGGATTGCCGTAGGTCGCACGCGCCACCGCCGGCGTGATGTCCAGGCCCAGCACCTCGTGGTTGCGGTGCAGCGCGTCACCCAGCACGTGGTAGCTGGCCACCAGCGCATACAGCGCGATGAAGCTGCCGGGGATCTGGCCAGGCCCTCCGAAAGCGGCCTGGAGTCCCCACTGCAGGACCTCGGACAGCAGGCCAAGGATCGCGAACACCAGCACCACGCCGAAATAGGCACCACCCAGGCGGCTGATCAGTTCGAACCAGGCCAGCGGGTTCAGGGCATTGAGGTAGTGGTGGTTGATCGCCAACAGCATCACCGCCGCCGGCATGAACAGGAAAACGGCCAGCAGCGCCGCGGCCGTGGGCAGCAGCCCCAGGAACATCGCCACCAGCGTCACTCCCACGCCGACCAGCACGCCCAGCACCATCTGTTCGATCGCGTCGCCGTCGGTGGCCAGCATGTCTTCGCCGTGCAGGGCCTGGTAGCGGCCGTGGGCCGTGTTGGTCAGGGCCTCGACCGCCATCTTGAAGCCCATGACCCAGAAGGCCAGTTCGAACAGCAAGCCCATGATGTTGGGCAGGTTCGACAGCAGGCGGAAGAAGGCCAGGCCCGCGAACATCAGCATCATGTCCTTGCTGGCGGGATAGGCCAGCATGCGTGGCAGTCGCTCGATGAAGGAACCGCCAGCCGGGGGATTGTTGGCCATCTGCCTGCCTTGTTCGGAAAAGAAGTTCCCGAGGCTAGGCCGCGGGCCGGCCGGGGGTCAATCCGGCCGGCCCCGCCACTAGTTCGCGGCGGGCGTCCAGACGATGTTCACCGAAGTCAGCGTATCGGTGCGTTCGGTGCCCACCGGCACGTCGGTGTTGTGGCGGGCCTGGAAGGCGGCCTTCAGGGCCAGGGTCTTGTTGATGCTTACCGCGATGCCGATGTCGTTCTGGGCGAAGGTGTTGTCGCTCGTCGCCTCGACCAGCGTGGTGTTGAAGAAGCGGGTGCTGTCGGTGACCTGGTGCTGGTAGTCGGCGAAGCCGCGCAGCAGCGCGCCGGTTTCCACTTCGCCGGTACCTGCCAGCCGCGCCCGACGGATGCCCGGACCCCCTTCGATCTTGAAGCTGTGGCCCTCCTCGCGCAGCAGCCAGCCGCCGTAGTTCAGGGCCAGCGTGGCCTGGTAGTCGTAGGAGGAAAAGTCGTCGTTTTCATAGCGCGCGGCGGCGCCCAGGTAGCTGCGTTCGGTGAGCTTGCGGTCGGACTTGGCGCCCAGCTCGTAGCGGTTGGCGGTCAGCTCGTCGTCGCTTTCCGAGCGCAGGGCGGCCAGGTGATAGTCGTGCGACCACAGGTCTTCTTCGGCCTTGAGGCCAAAGCGGCCGTTGATGCTGGTGGTCTCGGAATTGCCGGTGGTGTTGACGATGCCGAGCTCGGCGCTCGGCTGCCAGGTCGCGGCCGTGGCCGCGGCGGGGCTGGCCAGCACGGCCAGCACGAGGAGGGTTCGGTTCATGGGCACCTGCGTCTTTTCGGTTCGAATTGGCCGACTATTTAAACGTCGGCAACATGAACACGCCGCAAAGGCGACCCGGCATCGTGCTCAGGGCAAGGCGCGCGCCAGCAGCTCCTGCCAGCCGTCCTGGCAGCGCAGGCTGCCCAGGGCCAGGCCACGGCCGTCCCCGAGTCGCGCGCTGCAAAACGCCTGCGCCACGGCTTCGGGCCCGCCGCGCAGCAGCACGCTGGCCTGCAACGCCAGGGCCATGCGTTCGGCCAGTTCGCGCGCCCGCGGGACCAAGGCGTCGGCGGGCTGACGCAGCAGGCTTTCGATCGCGCCGGCCTCCGCGTCCAGCGCGGCGTTGGCGCCGCGTGCCGCGGCGAGTTCGGTGAAGAAGGCCTGCGCGCACCCGGGCTCCCGGCCCAGCGCGCGCAGCACGTCCAGGCACTGGATGTTGCCGCTGCCTTCCCAGATCGAGTTCAGCGGTGCTTGCCGGTACAGGCGCGGCATGCCGGTTTCTTCGACGTAGCCGATGCCACCCAGGCACTCCATGGCTTCGCCAAGGAAGGCCGGCGCGCGCTTGCACACCCAGTACTTGCCCAGGGCGGTGGTGAGCCGGGCCAGCGCCGCTTCGGCCGGATCGCGGCCGCTGGCATCGACGGCGCGCGCCACCCGGAACGCCAGCGCGGTGGCGGCCTCGGACTCCAGCGCCAGGTCGGCCAGCACGTTGCGCATCAGCCCGTGTTCGACCAGCGGCGCACCAAACGTACGGCGATGGCGCGCGAAGTGCAGCGCCCGCGCCAGCCCCTGGCGCATCAGGCTGGCTGAACCCAGCAGGCAATCGAGCCGCGTCAGTGCCACCATCTGCAGGATGGTCGCGACGCCACGGCCCTCGTCGCCGATCCGCCAGGCCACGGCGCCCTGGAACTCGACTTCGGCGCTGGCATTGCTCCAGTCGCCGAGCTTGTCCTTCAGACGCTGGATATGGACGGCATTGCGGCTGCCGTCGGGCGCGAACCGCGGCAGCAGGAAACAGCTCAGGCCGCCGGGCGCCTGCGCCAGCACCAGGAAGGCGTCGCACATCGGCGCGGAAAAAAACCATTTGTGGCCGACCAGGCTATACAGACCCTCGTTGCCCGGCAGCGCCGTCGCCCGGGTCGTGTTCGCGCGCACGTCCGAACCGCCCTGCTTTTCGGTCATGCCCATGCCGATAGTGACGCCGGCCTTCTCCCAGCCGGGTCGGTGCGCGGGATCGTAGCTGGCCGAACGGATCCGCGGCAGCCAGTCGTTCGCCAGCGCCGGCGCGTGCGCCAGGGCCGGCACGCTGGCGTAGGTCATGGTCAGCGGGCAGCTGCTGCCCTGGTCGGCCTGGTTGTGCAGGAACATCAGCGCCGCGCGCGCCACGTGCGCGCCGTCGCGGCCGTCGTGTCGCCAGGCGAAACCAGGCACGCCATGTTCCACGGCCGTGCGCATCAGCTGGTGGTAGGCAGGATGGAACTCGACCTGGTCGATGCGCTGGCCGCGTGCGTCGAAAGACAGGAAACGCGGCTTGTTTTCGTTGGCCAGCCGGCCCAGCTCCTGCAGCTCGCCGCCGGCCAGCGCCCCGTAGGCCGCGAGGACATCCGCGGCCCAGCCGCCACCTTCGCGCGCGACGGCTTCGCGCAGCGCGACGTCGCCCTGCCACAGGTCGCTGGGCGCCAGCGGCGGCGGCTGGTTTTCCACGTCGTGGGTACGGAAACGTTCGCCGATGTCCATGCGCCACCTCCTGGTTCCGGCCATTGTGCCTGCGCGTATGATCAGGGACACCTGACCACGGGAGCCCGCGATGAAGCCCCAGCTCAAGCGCATCACCGCCGTCCTGCCTGTCGACGCCATCGAGCCCTGCCTGCCCTTCTGGGAAGCCGTGGGCATGGTGCGCACGGTGGAAGTGCCACACGGCGACCGGCTCGGTTTTGTCATCCTGGCCGGCCATGGGCTGGAAGTGATGCTGCAGACCTACGATTCCATCGCCGACGACGTGCCGGCGCAGGCCGAAGAAGCCCGTGCCGCCAAGGCGTACCTGTTCATCGAAGTCGCCGACATCAACGCCATCGAACGCGCACTGGCGGCCTTCACGGTGCTGCTGCCGCGCCGGACCACCTTCTACGGCGCCACCGAGGTGGGCTACCGGGAGCCCGGCGGCCACGCGGTGACCTTCGCACAGTTCAGCGGCACTGACCCGGACCCGGCGTGAACGGCAGCCAAGGCGTTTAGAGCAAGCCTGCAACACCAGGCAGGGACACTGGGCACCGTGGAAAAAAAGCGCCGCCGGAAAAAGCCCGCCGCCGCGCCCGACCCCGGGCGCTGCGAGGCCGTGCGGCTGCCCGACGGCCGGGAACTGTGGCTGCGGCCGGTGCATCCGGGCGATGCCGGACCGATCGCCGGGGCCTTCGACCTGCTCAGCGAAGACGAGGTTCGCCGCCGCTACCTGCA
Organism: Arenimonas soli; assembly: GCF_014643775.1. Lineage (GTDB taxonomy): Bacteria > Pseudomonadota > Gammaproteobacteria > Xanthomonadales > Xanthomonadaceae > Arenimonas > Arenimonas soli. The sequence goes on along the minus strand of NZ_BMKC01000001.1, from coordinate 801,604 downwards.
CCCGGTGAAGGCTTTGGCGCCGGTCTACCTGGCCCAGCTGGTGGCGCCCGATCCCGGCCGCTCCTACGTGGTGGTGGCGGCTGAACCACTGCCGCCGGGCGAAGCGCTGGTGGGCGCGGTCGCCCGCGTCGACCTGGACCCGGGCACCGAAAGCGCCGAGTTCGCCATCCTGGTCTCGCACTTCGTGGCCGGCCAGGGCCTGGGCAAGCTGATGATGAAGCGCATCGTCGAATGGGCCCAGGCCCATGGCCTCAAGCGTCTGTGGGGCGACGTGCTTGAGGACAACGCCGCGATGCTGGCCCTGGCCCAGGCCGTGGGTTTCCGGCGTGAACACATCCCGGGTTCAGGCGGCCAGGTCCGCGTCACGCTCGACCTCCGGTAAAATCCCGGGTCTGATGACCCAAGACTCCCTCCCCAGCGCGCCCCGCCCCCGGGCCGGCCAGCAGCGCGCCCTTTGGCGCGCCCCCACCAGCGCCAGCCTCCAGGCCCTGGCCCTGGCCGAAGCCGCGCGCCAGCACGATGGCCTGGTGCTGGCGATCACCCGCGACAGCCACGGTGCCCAGGCCCTGGAACACGACCTGCGCGTGTTCGCCGGCGAAGGCGCGGATGCGCTGCCGGTGCTGCATTTCGCGGATTGGGAAACCCTGCCCTACGACCTGTTCAGCCCACACCCGGACATCGTGTCCCAGCGCGTGGCGGCGCTGTACCGCCTGCCCACCACGCGCAAGGGCGTGCTGGTGGTGCCGGTCGCGTCGCTGATGCAGCGGCTGGCGCCGCCAAGCTGGATCGCCGGCAACACCCTGGACCTGCACAAGGGCCAGCGGCTGGACATGGACGCGGAAAAGCGCCGGCTCGAAGCCGCCGGTTACCGCAACGTGCCGCAGGTGCTCGACCCGGGCGATTTCGCCGTGCGCGGCGCCCTGCTCGATCTCTACCCGATGGGCGCCGACCGGCCCTACCGCGTCGAACTGTTCGACGATGAAATCGATTCGCTGCGCAGCTTCGACCCCGAAACCCAACGCTCCGACCACCCCGTGGACAGCGTGCGCCTGCTGCCGGCGCGCGAATTCCCGCTCGACGAGGCCAGCACCAAACGCGTGCGCGAACGCCTGAGCGAACGTTTCGACTTCGACCCGCGCCGCTGCCCGCTTTACCAGGACCTGAAGGAAGGCGGCACGCCGGCCGGCATCGAGTACTACCTGCCGCTGTTCTTCGAACAGACCGCCAGCCTGTTCGACCACCTGGGCGACGACACCCTGCTGGTGCTGGGCAATGGCGTCGTCGAAGCAGCCGAAGCGTTCTGGGCGCAAACCGGCGACCGCTGGGAACAGCGCCGGCACGACCTGGAACGACCGATCCTGCCGCCCGGCGAGCTTTACCTCTCGCCCGAAGAGCTGCGCGCCCGCTGGAACAAGGCCAGCCGCATCGACGTGCTCGACCCCGGCCATGCCCAGGCCGGCAAGGCCATCGCGCTGCCGGAACAGCCCGCCCCCGTCCTGCCCTGGAGCCAGAAAGGCGGCGAACCGGGCAGTGCGCTGCTGGGTTTCCTGCGCGCCTATCCGGGCCGCGTGCTGCTGGCCGCCGATTCCGCCGGTCGCCGCGAAGCCCTGCTCGAACTGCTGGCCTCGGCCGACCTGCGCCCGGCCGTGGTCGCGGACTGGGCCGCCTTCCTGGCCGGCGACCAACCCTTCGCCATCACCGCCGCGGCGTTGGAGGACGGCTTCGCGCTGAGCAAGCCGGCACTGGCGGTGCTGACCGAACGCCAGCTGTTCCCGGAACGTGCCGAACAGTCGCGCCGCCGCCGCAAGGCCGTGCGCGACCCGGATGCGGTGCTGCGCGACCTGAGCGAAATCCAGGTCGGCTCGCCGATCGTGCACGAAGACCACGGCGTCGGTCGCTACCAGGGCCTGGTCACGCTCGACACCGGCGGCGTTACCAGCGAATTCCTGCAGATCGAATACGCCAAGGGCGACAAGCTTTACGTGCCGGTGTCCCAGCTGCAGCTGGTGAGCCGCTATTCGGGCGCCTCGCCCGAACACGCGCCGCTGCATTCGCTCGGCGGCGAAGCCTGGGAAAAGGCCAAGCGCAAGGCCGCTGAGAAGGTGCGCGACGTCGCGGCGGAACTGCTGGAAATCCAGGCCCGCAGGCAGGCCCGGAAAGGCCTGGCGCTGCCGTTGGACCGCGCCATGTACGAACCCTTCGCGGCCACCTTCCCGTTCGAGGAAACGCCCGACCAGCTGGCCGCGATCGACGCCGTGGTCGCCGACCTGGGCAATACCCAGCCGATGGACCGCGTGGTCTGCGGCGACGTGGGCTTTGGCAAGACCGAGGTCGCCGTGCGCGCCGCCTTCGTCGCCGCCGTCGCCGGCAAGCAGGTGGCCGTGCTGGTGCCGACCACGCTGTTGGCCGAACAGCACTACCGCAACTTCCGCGACCGCTACGCCGACTGGCCGATCCGGGTGGAGGTGCTTAGCCGCTTCAAGTCCGCCAAGGAAATCAAGGCGGCGCTGGCCTTGTTGGCCGACGGCAAGATCGACGTCATCGTCGGCACCCATCGCCTGCTGCAGCCGGACGTGAAGTTCCAGGACCTGGGCCTGGTGATCGTGGACGAAGAACAGCGTTTCGGCGTGCGCCAGAAGGAAGCCCTGAAGGCGCTGCGCGCCGAGGTGCACCTGCTCACGCTCACCGCCACGCCGATCCCGCGCACCCTGAACATGGCCATGAGCGGCCTGCGCGAACTGAGCATCATCGCCACGCCGCCGGCGCACCGCCTGGCGGTGCAGACGGTGATCACGCCATGGGACGCCAACCTGCTGCGCGAAGCCTTCCAGCGCGAGCTGGCGCGCGGCGGCCAGATCTACTTCCTGCACAACGAAGTCGACAGCATCGAGAAGATGGCGCGCGACCTGGCCGAGCTGGTGCCGGCCGCGCGCGTGCGCGTGGCCCACGGCCAGATGCCCGAGCGCGAACTCGAACAGGTGATGCTCGACTTCCACCGCCAGCGCTTCAACGTGCTGGTGTGCACGACCATCATCGAATCGGGCATCGACATCCCCAGCGCCAACACCATCATCATCAACCGCGCCGACCGCTTCGGCCTGGCCCAGCTGCACCAGCTGCGCGGCCGCGTCGGCCGCAGCCACCACCGCGCCTACGCCTACCTGGTGGTGCCGGACAAGAAGTCGCTGACCTCCGACGCCGGCAAGCGCCTGGAAGCCCTGGCCTCGCTGGAGGAACTGGGCGCCGGCTTCACCCTGGCCACGCACGACCTGGAAATCCGCGGCGCCGGCGAACTGCTGGGCGAGGACCAGAGCGGCCAGATGGCCGAGATCGGATTCTCGCTGTACACCGAGCTGCTCGAGCGCGCGGTGAAGTCCATCAAGTCCGGCAAGCTGCCCGAACTCGACCCGGCCCAGCGCCACGGCGCCGACGTCGAACTGCACGTGCCGGCGCTCATCCCGGAAGACTACCTGCCCGACGTGCATGCCCGCCTGACGCTGTACAAGCGCATCGCCTCGGCGCGCAACACCGACGCCCTGAAGGAACTGCAGGTCGAGATGGTCGACCGATTCGGCCTGCTGCCCGACCCGGCCAAGCAGCTGTTCGCCATCGCCGAACTCAAGCTCGACGCCACGCCGCTGGGCATACGCAAGCTTGAACTTGGCCCCACGGGCGGTCGCTGCCACTTCCTGCCCCAGCCCAACATCGACCCGATGTCGGTGATCCGCCTGATCCAGTCCCAGCCCAGGGTGTATTCGATGGACGGGCCGGACAAGCTGCGCATCCGCATGGAACTTCCCGACGCCGGCTCCCGCCTGCGCACCGCGCGCGGCCTGCTGGCCCTGCTGGTGCACGGCTGAGCCCCGGTGCTGCCGCCCCGCGCCGGGGCGGCTAGACTTGGCCCGTCGCCCCTGAGGAACCGGCCATGTCACTGATGCCCCTGCTGCTGCTCTCGATCTCGCTCGCCGCGCCTGGGCCCGCCAATGCCAACGACAGCGTCGCCGTGGTCGTGGTTCGGCACGCTGAGAAGGACGACGACGACAAACACGACCCGTCCCTGGCCGGCGACGGCGAAGTGCGCGCACAGGCGCTGTCGACCACGCTCGCAGGCGCCGGCCTGGACCGGGCCATCACCACCCAGTACCGGCGCACGCGCCAGACCGCGGAACCTGCAGCCGCGGCCGCGGGCATCGCGGTTGAAGTGCGCGAGATCAACGCCGGCAATGCCGCCAGCTACGCCGCCGACCTGGCCAGCGACCTGCGCGCCATGCCAGCCGGCAGCACGGTGCTGGTGGTCGGCCACAGCAACACCGTGCCGGACATCGTGCTGGCCCTGTCGGGCCAGGCCGCGGAAGCCATGCCGGAAACCGAATACGATCGATACACCCTGGTGCTGCTCGACGCCGACGGTGGCGCCCGGGTCATCACCACCCGCTACTGAGGAGCCCGCCATGACCCTGGTCGTTCCCCCGCGCGTTCATGACCTGGGCGGTGGCTTCACGGTCAAACGCCTGATCCCGCACGCCAGCTGCCGCAGCGTTGGCCCCTTCGTGTTCTTCGACCACATCGGCCCGGCCGAACTCGGCCCGGACACGCCGCTGGACGTGCGCCCGCATCCGCACATCGGCCTGGCCACGGTCACCTACCTGTGGGAAGGCGCGATCATGCATCGCGACAGCCTGGGATCGGCCCAGGAGATCCAGCCCGGCGACGTCAACTGGATGACCGCGGGCCGCGGCATCGTGCACTCCGAACGCACGCCCGAACGCCTGCGTGGGAAATCCCACCGCATGCACGGCCTGCAGACCTGGGTGGCGCTGCCGCGCGCGCACGAAGAAACCGCGCCGGACTTCGCCCACCACCCCGCCGCCACCCTGCCGGTGGTGGAACTGCCCGGGGTCCGGATGCGCGTGGTCGCCGGCGACGCCTTCGGCGAAACATCACCGGTGCAGGTGCTGGCGCGCACGCTGTACGTGGCCATCGACCTGTCCGCCGAAGCCTCCCTGGTGCTGCCGGCCGATCATGCCGAACGGGCGATCTACGCCGTCGAGGGCGAACTCACGCTCGACGGCGAACCCGTGCCGCTCGAACACCTGGTCGTGCTCGACCCCGGCAGCGAACCCCTGCTCAAGGCCCGCTGCGACGCCCGGGTGATGCTGTTGGGCGGCGACCCGGTCGACGGCCGCCGCCATGTCTGGTGGAACTTCGTGTCCAGCTCGCGCGAGCGCATCGAACAGGCCAAGCAGGCCTGGCGCGAGGACCGCCTGGGCCAGGTGCCCGGCGAAACCGAGCGCATCGAACTGCCCGAACGCTGACGCTCAGAAGCGGCCGGCCTGGTAGTCCTCGAAGGCCTGGCGCAGTTCGGCCTGGGTGTTCATGACGAAGGGGCCATAGCGCGCCACCGGTTCGCGCAGGGGCTGGCCGGCAACCAGGATCAGCCGCGTGTCGGCCTCGCGACCTTCCAGCACCACCGCCTCGCCTTCGCCCAGCACCGCCAGCTCGCGCGCCTGCACGGTGGCCGCACCCTGGCCGTCGCCTACGCGGGCGCTGCCTTCGTAGACATAGGCAAAGGCCGTGTGGCCCGCGGGCAACGGGTGCTGGTAGCGGTCGCCGGCGCCCAGGCGCAGGTCAAGGTAGGTCGGGCGGGTCGCGGGCTGCTCGATCGGACCGCGCACGCCGGCCACTTCGCCGGCGATCACCTTCGCACGCACGCCCGGCGCCGCCTCCACTTCCGGGAAACGCTCCGGGCCGTACTCCTGGTACTTCGGGGCGGTCATCTTCTCGCGTGCCGGCAGGTTCACCCACAGCTGGAAGCCGCGCATGCGGCCCTCTTCCTGCTCGGGCATTTCCGAATGCACGATGCCGCGGCCCGCGGTCATCCACTGCACGCTGCCGGGCACAAGCACGCCTTCGTTGCCGTGGTTGTCGCGATGGCGCATGCGGCCGTCGAGCATGTAGGTGACGGTTTCAAAACCCCGGTGCGGGTGTTCGGGAAAACCCGCCAGGTAATCCTCGGGCCGGTCGGTGCCGAACTCGTCGAGCATCAGGAAGGGGTCGAGGTCGGGCAGCTGCGGGCTGCCGATGACGCGCGTGAGCTTCACGCCGGCGCCATCGGAGGCAGGCTGGCCGCGCAGGGTGCGCAGGACGGGACGGATGGACAGGCTCATGGTGACTCCAGGCGGGGCCTCGTGGCGAGGCGATGGTGCAACTATGGGGGCTGCCGGTGGCCGGCACGAGGTGCCGGCGCCGCAACGCTGGGTTTCCCGGACGTCGGGACGGCCGGAATCACCCCCGTCACGCGTTCTCATCCGGTAGCCCGCCGACGATAGCGCCACCCCCCAGACGATGGCCCTGCACGACATGCCCACCGCCCGAAGACGCCCGTCGCCCGGCCCCGCTCCGACCCAACCGGACCGGCTGCCGACCCTGGTGGCACCCCGCCTGCAGCTTCGCTGGATCGAGGCCCGTGACCTGGACGGGCTTTACGCCGTGTTTTCCGACCCGGACGTGATGCGCTACTGGAGCCACGTCGCCTGGCCGCACCGGGACGAAGCGGCCATCTATCTCGAGTCCATCCATCGGGGCTTCGAACAGGGCGACCTGTTCCAGTGGGGTATCGCCCTGCGCGGCGACGACCGCCTGATCGGCACCACCACCCTCTACGCCATCGACCACGCCCAGGGCCGGGCCGAGCTCGGCTTCGCGCTGGCGCGCGACCACTGGGGCCGGCGCTACGCCCGCGAGGCGCTGACGGTGCTGCTCGACCACGCCTTTGGTGGCCTCGGCCTGCGCCGCATCGAAGCCGACGTCGACCCGCGCAACCAGGGCTCGCTCAATACGCTCGAAGCCCTGGGATTCCGCCGCGAGGGCTACCTGCGGCAGCGCTGGCGGGTGGCCGGGGAACTCCAGGACAGCGTGCTGATGGGTTTGCTGGCCAGCGAATGGGCCGGCCCGGCCTGAGCCCACGCCGGCGCCGGCGGACGCATTGACAGCCACCGGGCCCGCCAGGACCATGAAGGCCCCGCTTCGCCCGGAGTCGAACATGTCGAGCCTGTCCCTGCGCCTGGGCCTGATGGCCTCCGCCCTGCTGCTGGCCGCCTGCAGCCCGTCCCAGGAATCCGGCGACGCCGGCGCCCCGGCCGGCACCCCCGAAACCGGCGGCGGCGACAGGTTGGTGTACGTCTACAACTGGTCGGACTACATCGCCGAGGACACGCTGGCCAACTTCGAGGCGCAGACCGGCATCCGCGTGGTCTACGACGTCTACGACAGCAACGAGATGCTGGAAACCAAGCTGATGGCCGGCTCGTCGGGCTATGACGTGGTGTTCCCATCGGCGCGGCCCTTTGCCCAGCGGCACATCCAGGCCGGTGTCTACGCGCCGCTGGACAAGGCCCGGCTGGGCAACCTGGGCAACCTCGACGCCGCCCTGCTGGCGGGCCTGCAGGACGTCGACCCGGGCAATGCCCACGCGCTTCCCTACATGTGGGGCACCACCGGCCTGGGCATCAACGTCGGCAAGGTGAAGGAGATCCTGGGCGAGGACGCGCCGCTGGATTCGTGGTCGCTGCTTTTCGACCCGGCCAATGCGGAAAAGCTCGCCGCCTGCGGCATCAGCGTGCTTGACGACGAGCAGGAAGCCTTCGCCGCCGCGCTGATCTGGAAGGGCCGCAACGCCAATGCCCTGGAAGGTGACGAAACCGGGGTCGTCAGCGAGGTTTATGCCGGCATCCGCCCGCACGTGCGCTACTTCAATTCCTCGCGTTACATCGACGACCTGGCCAACGGCGACCTGTGCCTGGCCATGGGCTATTCGGGCGACATCTTCCAGGCCCGCGACGGCGCGGTGGACGCGGAGAACGGCATCGAGATCGCCTACATCATCCCGAAGGAAGGCGCCGTGCGCTGGGTGGACATGATGGCCATCCCCAGGGACGCGCCGCACCCGGAAAACGCCCACGCCTTCATCAACTACCTGCTTGAGCCCGAGGTGGCGGCCGGCATCGTCGACTACGTGTCCTACGCCAGCCCCAACACCGCCGCCATGGCGCTGGTGGATCCGGAGATCGCCGGCGACCCGGGCGTTTACCCGCCGGCGGACGTCATGGCCAAACTGGTGGACCCGGTGACGCTGCCGGCCCAGACCACGCGCGAGCGCGTCCGGGCCTGGACGACGATCAAGACCGGCCAGTAGGGCCGGAAGCCTTCAGCGCATCGAACGGGGCGTGATGGCGCGAGACACGCGCCGCGTATAGACGTACACCGTCGCCGGCGGCACGTTCCACCAGGTGAAACTGCCGCGCCGGGCGGTGAGGTCGAGCGCTTCAAGCACCTCCTTGGCCACCGGATTGGCCGGGCCGTAGGTGAACTGCACGAAGCGTCCCTGCGGCTGCAGGCACTCGAAGGCCGACGACAGGATGGCCTGCTGGGTCGGGCGCGGCATCGACAGCAGGCCCAGGCCCGAGACGATGGCATCGGCCGGCGTTTCACCGTGGAATCCATGGGCGCGGGCAACGTCGGCCAGGTCGCGGGCGTCGGCGCAGGCCACGTGCACCTGCGGGAAATGCCGCTGCAGGTGCTGGTGGAGTTCTTCGTTGAGCTCGAGCACCAGCAGGTCGGCCGGGGCGATGCCCTGCCCGAGCAGGGCCCGGGTGAACACCCCGGTGCCGCCGCCCAGTTCGATAACCCGGCGCGAGCCGCGCGGCAGCTCGGACATCATCTGCCGGGCCAGCTGCTGGCTGGAGGGCGAGATGGCGGCGACGCCACGGGGGTTCTTCAGCCACTGGCGAAAGAAGGTCCAGGTCTGTGCCAGCGCGGAATGGGGATTACGATCCATCATCGAAGGATAATGCCGGCCCGGTCGTTTCGTGCAGGTTAAGTGATTCCCGACAACACTGGGGCATCGACCCCGATCGAGGCAACCGCCATGCGTCACGTCCTGTCCCTGCTGGCCCTGATTCCCCTCGCTGCCTGCACCGGCACCGGTACCGGCAGCGGACCGGCCCCGTCGCGGGCGGGCGTGGTGGCCCATCCCAGCGAATGCCTTGATCCGGACCGCGCGCGCGGCTGGACGCATATCGACGACAGCACCCTGCTGGTCGATGCCGGCAACCGCAAATACCGCGTGGTGCTGGCCGAATCGTGCTTTTCCCTGGGCACCTCGCCCGAGCTTCGCTTCGAAGGCGACAGCATCAACAACCGCGTCTGCGGCCACGTCGGCGAATACGTGGTCTCGGGACGCCAGCGCTGCCGGATCCAGCGCGTCGAGCGCCTGGACGATGCCGCCTACCTGGACGCCGTGCAGGCCGGCGACGGCCGGCGCGGCGACGACTGAGCCCGGGACCGGACCGCGCGCCGGCCTCAGGGCCGGCCTCAGGGCCGGCGCAGTTCCCAGCAGCGGTGGATGCGCGGGTTGCGCCCGAAGTCCGCCGCGATCGTCTCCGGGGTGATTTCCCTGGCCAGCGCGAACTCCGCCACCGCCGGTTCGTCTAGCCGGAAGCGGCGGTAGTTGTTCGAGAACAGCAGCACGCCGCCCGGCGCCAGCCGGGCCATGGCCGCGCGCAGCAGGCGCACGTGGTCGCGCTGGGTGTCGAAATCCTCGGCGCGCGCGGAGTTGGAAAACGTCGGCGGGTCGCAGAACACCAGGTCATACTGGCCGCGGTCGGCATCAAGCCAGGCCATGGCGTCGGCCTGCACCAGGCGATGCTGGCGGCCGGTGGCGCCGTTGAGCGCCAGGTTGGCGGCGGCCCATTCCAGGTAGGTGCCCGACAGGTCCACGCTGGTGGTTTCCGCCGCCCCGCCCACCGCCGCCTGCACGCTGGCGGCGCCGGTGTAGCAGAACAGGTTGAGGAATCGTTTGCCTCCGGCCTCGGCGGCGATGCGCCGGCGGATCGGGCGGTGGTCCAGGAACAGGCCGGTGTCGAGGTAGTCGAACAGGTTCACCCGCAGGCGGGCGCCACCCTCGCGCACGACGAAGGTTTCGCCGCGGCGGTCCATGTTGCCGTACTTGCTGCCGCCCTTGCCGCGCGCACGCGTCTTGATCGACACCTGCGCCGGCGGCACGGCGAAGGTGTCGCGCACCGCGTCGAGCAGTTCGCCGAAGCGGCGCCGGGCGTCGGCCTCGGGAATGCTGCGCGGCGCTTCGTATTCCTGCACGTGCACGAACAGCCGCGCCTCGCCGCCGTCTTCGTTGTAGACGTCCACGGCCGCGGAATATTCGGGCAGGTCGGCGTCATAGGCGCGGAAGCAGGACACGCCCTCGCGTTCGCGCCAGGACCTGAGGTGCTTGAGGTTCTTGCGCAGGCGGTTGGCCACCATCTGCGCGCCCTCGCCCAGCGGCCTGGCCTCGCGCGGCGCGCGCTCGGGCGGCCGCACCGGGTCGCACAGCAGCAGCGTGCATTCGAGCGCACCGTTGAAGAAGGCATACCGTTTGCTGGCGCGCAGGCCGGTGGCCTGGGCAAGTTCCTGCGACCCGCACAGCAGTACCGCGCGCCAGTCCGGCACCGCCGAACGCAGCGCGTCGCCCAGGGCCCGGTACAGCGCCGGGTCGGCGGCAAGCCGGGCGTCGTAGGGCGGGTTGCACACGACCAGGCCACGCGCCGCCCCGGGTGCGGCCAGCGCGGTGATGTCGCGGCGTTCAAGCGAAATCCACTCGGCGACGCCGGCGCGGTCGGCATTGGCCACCGCCGACTGCAGCGCGCGCGGGTCGAGGTCGGCGCCGAAGAACACCTGGCGCAGGGCCGCCCGGCCCGCTTCGGCGCGCTGCCGGGCCTGGGTTTCAATCCGCGACCACAGCGCTTCGTCGAACTGTTTCCAGCGCGTGGGCAGCGTGCCGGCAAGCCGGCGCAGGCCGGGCGCTTCGTCGGCGGCCATCAGCACGCCTTCGATCAGCAGCGTGCCGCTGCCGCACATCGGGTCGAGCAGGGCGCCGCCTTCGGCGTAGATTTTCGGCCAGCCGCCGCGGACCAGCATGCCGGCGGCGAGGTTTTCCTTCAGCGGGGCCTCGCCCTGCGACTGGCGCCAGCCGCGGCGGTGCAGCGGACCGCCGCCCAGGTCGATCGAGACGATGCCGCGGCCCTTGCGCACCACCAGGCTGACGCGCAGGTCGGGGCTTTCGGTGTCCACCGAAGGGCGCACGCCGTGGGCGGCGCGCATGCGGTCGACGATGGCGTCCTTGGTGCGCTGGGCGGCGTAGCGTTCGTGCGTGAGCGCCGGGCCGGACACGTGCGCGTCCACCGCCAGCGTGCCTTCCGCGTCCAGGTGCGCAGGCCAGTCGATGGCGTGCACGCCCTGGTAGAGGTCGTTTTCGTTGGCGCAGTCGAACTCGGCCAGCGGCCAATGCACGCGGCTGGCCAGGCGCGAGAACATGACCGCGCGGTAGGCGACCTCGGGCTCGCCTTCGAAGTTGGCGCCGGCCAGCGCGGCGCTGGCGCGGGTCGCGCCCAGGGCCAGCAGTTCGTCGGCCAGCAGGTATTCCAGACCCTTGGCGCAGGCGGCGAAGAACTTCATGGGGACAGCATCTGCAGGAAGCGGCCGAATTCTTCGGCGCAGTACTCGACGTGCGCGGCCAGGCGGTGGCTGTCGGGCACCAGCACCAGCGGGTCGAGCCGGCGCTGGGCCCAGCGGGCCACGTCCATGGCCGGGATCAGCTCGTCTTCCCAGCCGTGGATGATGCGGGTCGGCACCATGGCGGCCTTGAGCTGGCGGGGTTCGACTTCCAGCGCCACCGGCGGCGCCATCAGGAACAGGCCCCCGACCGGCACTTCGCGCGAAACGTGCGCGGAAATGTAGGCGCCCATGCTCGAACCCGCCAGCACCAGCGGCCGGCGGCTCGCCAGGTGGGCGCGTTCGGCCAGGCGGCGGATGCGGCCCTGTACGTCGCCCAGGGGACCCAGGACGTCGAGGTCGCGGTAGTCGGGGCGTTCATGGGTCCAGCCCAGCTCGCCGGCGACCCGCGCCAGGGCAGCGGCCTTGCTGGCCCCGGGGCCGCTTTCGAGACCGTGCGAGATGATGGCGTGGCCGGTCATGGCGCGAGGTCGGCGGGAAACGGCATGGGGGACTCCGGAAACGGCCGCGATGTTAGCATGCGGGCATGACCCCGGACCTGCCGCCAGAGCCCGTCTTCACCCCCTGGCCCCTGCCCTACGAAGAGCGTCTGCAGACCCGGCCCCGCGCCAGCATCGACCTGGTGGTGATCCACTGCACCGAGCTGCCCGACCTCGCCAGCGCCCGCGAGTTCGGTGAACGCACGCTCTACGACAGCGGCACCGGCAACAGCGGCCACTACTACATCGACCGCGACGGCAGCATCCACGTCTTCGTTTCGCCCGACCGCATCGCCCACCACACGCGCAGCTACAACGAACGATCGGTGGGCATCGAACTGGTCAACCGCGGCCGCTATCCGGACTGGCTCGATTCACGCCGGCAGACCATGGAAGAGCCCTACACCGAGGAACAGGTCGCCGCCCTGCTGGGCCTGCTGGCCTGGCTGCGCCGGGAAATCCCCTCGCTGGAATTCATCGCCGGCCACGAGGACCTGGACCTGACCCGGGTGCCCGCCAGCGACAACCTGCACCAGCAGGTCTTCCGAAAGCGTGACCCGGGGCCACGCTTCCCCTGGTCGAAGGTGCTCGACGCGGTGCCGCTCGAACGCATCCGGCCCTAGGCGGCCGGGTATAATCGGCGGCCGAACCCCGGAGTCACCATGACCGCTTCCGTCGCCGCCGAACTGGTGGACCTGCTGCGCCTCGAGCGCCTTGAAGACAACCTGTTCCGCGGCCAGAGCCGCGACATCGGCACCAAGTACGTCTTCGGCGGCCAGGTGCTGGGCCAGGCCCTGTCGGCCGCCCAGCAAACGCTGGCCGGCGATCGCCACGTGCATTCGATCCATGCCTACTTCCTGCGCGCCGGCGACGTCGAGAATCCCATCGTCTACGACGTCGACCGCACCCGCGACGGCAACAGCTTCTCGGTGCGCCGCGTCACCGCCATCCAGCACGGCAAGCCGATCTTCGTGTTCGCCGCGTCCTTCCAGGAAGACGAGCCCGGCAACGAACACCAGCTGGCCATGCCGACGGTGCCGCCACCCGAAGACATCGAGCCGGTCCCCGCCCCCACCGCCGAACAGCTGGCGCAGCTGCCGGCCAAGGCGCAGCGCTGGCTGTCGCGCATGGGGCCCTTCGAAATCCGCCCGGTGTACCCGCGCGACGAGGTCAAGCCGCCCAAGCGGCCGCCCTACCAGCAGGTCTGGTTCCGGCTGACCGGCGAAGTGGGCGATTCACGCGTGCTGCACCAGGCCCTGCTGGCCTACGCCTCGGATTTCCACCTGCTGGGCACCGCCACCTTCCCGCATGGCATCAGCTACTACCAGCCGAACGTGCAAATGGCCTCGCTCGACCATGCCATGTGGTTCCACCGTCCCTTCCGCGCCGACGACTGGCTGCTGTATTCCCTCGACAGCCCCAGCGCCCAGGGCGCCCGCGGCCTGGCCCGCGGCCAGATCTACGCGCGCGACGGCCGCCTGGTGGCGTCCACCGCCCAGGAAGGCCTGATCCGCGTGCTTCCCGAAGCATGGAGCCCCAACTGATGCGCCAGGTATTCACTTCCGTGCGGCTGGAAAACGTCGAGGCCGTCGAGCGCATGCTCAACGAGGCCGGCATCCAGACCAAGGTCAATGGCGGCCGCACCTGGAAGGGCAACAGCCGCCGCGAATTCAGCTACTCGAACAAGAACCACGACCCCAGCCAGCAGCCGTCGGTGTGGGTGGTCCGCCCGGACGACTTCAAGAAGGCGCGCGAAATCCTGCACGATGCCGGCCTGCTCGAAACCACCAGCCAGGCCGGCGGCTACGTGCCCGCGCCGCTGCAGTTCCGCGGCGCCGCGGCCAACGACCCCGGCCGCAAGGTGTCCAAGCTGCGCATCGTGCTGCTGGTGGCCGTCCTGCTCACCGGCGTGGTGATGACGGCCAGGACCTTCCTGGCCTGATTCCGGTCACACCCTTCCCGCGCGCGGCGTCCCGGGTTCGAACACAAGCCGGAGTACGCCATGAGCACCGACCTCGTCGAAAGCCTGATCCACGCCCAGCTGCCGGCCGCCGCCCGCGGCGACCGGGAAGCCTATGGCCGCATCGTCGCCGGCTGCCAGGGCACCGTGGCCTCGATCGCCCTGGCGATCGTCCGGGACGTGCCGGCCAGCGAAGACGTGGCCCAGGAAGCCTTCCTGTCGGCCTGGCAGAACCTTCGAAAACTGCAGAACCCCGACAGCTTCCTGCCCTGGCTGCGCCAGATCACCCGCAACCTGGCCCGCGACCACCTGCGTGCGCAGGCCCGGCGGCGTGAGCCCGGCGGTGACGTCGAGGCGCTGCTGGCCCAGGTCGCCGACCCGCATCCGCAGCCCTGCGAACAGGCCGCCGAGCACGAGGAACACGACATCGCCGCGGCCGTGATCGACAGCCTGCCCGAGGAGAGCCGCGAAGTACTGCTGCTGTATTACCGCGAAGGCCAGAATTCGCGCCAGGTCGCCGGCCTGCTGGGCCTGCAGGACGCCGCCGTGCGCAAGCGCCTGCAGCGAGCACGCGACCGGGTGCGCGGCGAACTGCTGGAACGCCTGGGCACGTTCGCCCGCGGCACGGCGCCGGGCCTGGCCTTCACCGCCGCCGTGGCGACGGCGCTCACGATCGCCGCGCCGCCGGCCGCCGCGGCCACCGCCCTGGGCGCCGGCGCGCTCGGTGGCGCCAAGGGCCTGTCCAAGCTGGGCCTGGGCGCGTTCGGGGCGGCGGCGCTGGGCATCATCGGTGGCCTGATGGGGCTGTGGTTCGGCGTGCGCCGCTACCTGCGCGAGCCTTTCGACGAGCGCGAGCGCCGCGGCGTCTTGCTCTACGTGGCCGTGGGCACGGTGCTGGTGGTCGGTTTCAGCGTCGGCATCAACCTGCTGGCGAAGGTGCCCGGCTGGGTGCCACACCTGGCCCTGTCGCTGGCCTTCATGGCCGGCATCACCCTGCTTTGCGCGGTGTGGCTGCCGCGGGTGCTGGCCCCACGTCGGGCGCGCGAACGTGAACTCGACCCGGTGGGCGCCGCGAAACGGCAGGCGCGCGAACGCCGCAACGGCCGCGTCGGCGCCATCGCGGGCCTGCTGCTGGGTTCGGCGGGTCTGGTGCTGGGGCTGTGGCTCAGCGGCCGGATGGGCTGAGCCCGGCGCCTACATCGTGTGCGTGGGCTTGTCGGCTTCCAGCGTGCCGGCCAGGAAGGTTTCGATCTTGCCCTTCACTGCTTCGGCTTCGGCGGTGTCGGCGAACTGCACGCCGATGCCGGCGCCGCGGTTGCCCTGTGCACCCGCCGGCGTGAGCCAGACGACCTTGCCGGCCACCGGCAGGCGGTCCTTCTCTTCCATCAGCGACAGCAGGATGAACACCTCGTCGCCCAGGGAATAGCGCTTGGTGGTGGGCACGAAGATGCCGCCGCCCTTCACGAAGGGCATGTAGGCGTTGTAGAGCGCCGCCTTGTCCTTGATGGCCAGGGACAGGATGCCCTGCCTCGCGCCCGCGCCGCCTCCGATCATCGTCGTGCTCCCGTCCTTGCCGTGTCCTTGAACATGCTACGCCATTCGAGCAGCAGCCCGGCCAATGCCAGGTCGTGGCGCAGGGCCGGCAGGCTCAGCTGGTTGCGCAGCCGGTTGGCGGCATCGAACCATGCCGAGAGCTTCTGGAAATCGTCGGGCAGGGTCAAGCCCGGTGCCGGCGCCGCCGCCAGGCGGTGCGAAAGCCCGTCGAGCACGGCTTCGGCGGCGAAGCGCAGGCGCAGCGGCGCCAGTTCGTCACCCAGCCACGCGCCTGCCAGTTCGACCGGGGCCCGCCGGCCCTCGGCCACGGCGCCCAGCTCCTTCATCACGTCGCCGCGCAGCGCCAGGTGGCCGCCGTCGAGCCAGTCCGCGGCCAGGCCCGGGTGGCCGCGGGCGGCGTCCAGGGCCCGCTGGCGCGCCTGCGGGCCGTGGCCCTTCGCGGCAAGCCAGGCCTCGGCCTCGTCGCGCGGCGGCAGCCGGAACTCCAGGCGCTGGCAGCGGCTGCGGATGGTCGCCGGCAACCGGCCGGGCTGGTCGGTCACCAGCAGCAGGTAACGCCCGGGCGCCGGCTCTTCCAGGGTCTTGAGCAGGGCGTTGGCGGCGGCGGTGTTGAGCGCGTGCGCTGGTTCGACCAACGCGACCTGGGCGCCGCCCAGCTGCGGCGTCAGCGCGAACCAGTGGCCGAGGGCCCGCATCTGGTCGACCACGATCTCGCTGCGCAGCTTGTCGCCCTTGTCGTTGGGAATGAAACTGACGTGCTTGAAGTCGGCGTGGGTGCCGGCCTCGAACTGGCGGCAGCCGCGGCAGGCGCCGCAGGCCTGGCCGTCCGCGCCGGGCGTGGCGCACAGCAGGCGGCGCGACAGCCGCAGCGCGACCTCGCGCTTGCCCATCAGCGCCGGTCCCATCAGCAGCAGGGCGTGGCCCAGGCGGCCTTCCGCCAGCGCGGCGATGGCCTGGTGGTACGGCCGCTGCTGCCAGGGCGCGAGTTCGCTCACGGTGCCCGCCCCAGCCAGGTGCGCAGGGCGGCGACGGCGGCGTCACGCACGGCGTCGGCGGACTGGCTGGCGTCGATCACCCGGAAGCGCTCCGGTTCGGCGGCGGCGCGGGCCAGGTAGGTACGGCGCACGCGTTCGAAAAAATCCTCGCGTTCCGATTCGATGCGGTCCGGCTCGCCGCCGCGCGAACGGGCGCGTTCCAGGCCTTGGGCGACGCCGACATCGAGCAGGAAGGTGAGGTCCGGCCGCAGGCCGGCGGCCCAGCGTTCGAGTTCGGCGATGTGGCCGGCATCCAGCCCGCGGCCACCGCCCTGGTAGGCGAAACTGGCGTCGGTGAACCGGTCGGCCAGCACCGCGGCGCCGCGTCCGAGCGCGGGCCGGATGACCCGGCGCACCAGCTGGGCACGCGCCGCGAACATCAGCAGCAGTTCGGCTTCCGGCACCAGATCGCGGCCGGGGGCCAGCAACAGTTCGCGGATGGCTTCGCCCTCGGGCGTGCCGCCGGGTTCCCGGGTGCAGACCACCTCGCGCCCGCCTTCGGCCAGCACCTCGCGAAGCGCCGCGAGCACGGTGGACTTACCGGCGCCCTCGCCGCCCTCGAGGCTGATGAACAGGCCGGGCATCAGCGGCACCGCTTGAGCTGGTGGCAGGCCACCGCGCGGTTGTGTTCGGCCAGCGTGGACGAAAACACGTGGCTGCCGTCGCCGCGCGAGACGAAGTACAGCGTATTGCCGGGCAGCGGGTTCGCGGCCGCTTCCAGCGCGGCGCGGCCGGGCATGGCGATCGGCGTCGGCGGCAGGCCGCCGCGGGTGTAGGTGTTGTAGGGCGTGTCGGTGGTCAGGTCGCGGCGGCGGATGTTGCCGTCGTAGGCGCTGCCCATGCCGTAGATGACGGTCGGGTCGGTCTGCAGGCGCATGCCCAGCCTGAGGCGGCGCACGAACACACCGGCGATCTCGGGCCGTTCCGAGGCCTTGCCGGTTTCCTTTTCGATGATCGAGGCCAGCGTGAGCAGCTGGTCCGGCGTTTCCAGCGGCAGGTCGTCCAGACGGCTTTCCCAGGCTTCGGCCAGGGCCTTGTCCATGGCCAGCAGCGCGCGCCGCAGCAGGTCGAGGTCGCTCATGCCACGGGTGTAGTGGTAGGTCTCGGGCAGGAAACGCCCCTCCGGATGCACGCCCTCGCGGCCCAGGGCCGCCATCAGCGCCGCGTCGTCGGTGTCGGCCAGGGTCTGGCGGATGCGTTCGTCACGGGCCAGCGCCGCGCGCAGTTCGCGCAGGCTCCAGCCCTCGACGACGGTGAAACGGTAGTGGATGACGTCGCCGCGTTCGAGCTTGCGCAGCAGTTCGGCCGGCGTGATGCCGTGGCGGATGGTGTAGTCGCCCACCTGCAGGCGCGAGACCACCTTCATTTCGTGGGCCAGCGCCTTCCATTCCAGGTCGTGGCCTTCATCCACGCCCAGGTCGCGGAGCTTGTCGAGGATGTCCTGGAAACCATCGCCCGATTCGACCACCAGGATGCGCTCGGACTGGGCCAGGGCGATCGGCGTATTGGCGAAACCCTCGTAGCGCTGCCAGAACCAACCGCCCAGGGCGACCGCGACCAGCAGGGTAAGCGCCACCAGGGCCTTGAGCAGTTTGTGCGACGAAGACTTCGGCAAGGGGGGCTCCGGTCAGGCGGCCGACAGTTCGCGGCCCAGGTCCCGGCGCAGGGTTTCGGTCGCCGGGTGCGATGGCCAGCAAATATCGTCGAGCTGGCCGACCGGCAGGATACCGCGCACGGCATTGCACAGGAAAAGCGCTTCGGCCGAAGCCAGGTCGTCCGGCCGCAGCGTGGCCTGGGCGGCGTCGGCTGCGTTGGCCAGCACCCAGGCCCGGGCCAGGCCGGCCACGCCGCCGTCGGCCAGTGCGGGCGTCAGCCAGCGGCCATCGATGCGCGCGAACAGGTTGGCCGACGTCGCGCAGGCCACATGGCCGCGGGCGTCGAGCATCAGGCCGTCGTGGATGCCTGGGTCCTGCCACTCGGCGCGGGCCAGCACCTGGTCGAGCCGGTTGAGGTGTTTGATGCCGGCCAGCGCCGGCTGCAGCGACAAACGCGTCCTGCACCAGCGCAGGTGCAGCGCTGCAGGCGTCGGCGGCAGGGCATGCAGGGACAGCAGCAGGGCGGGTTCGGGCGCGGCGGGCGGCGCGTAACCGCGGCCACCGGCGCCGCGGGTCAGCACCAGCTTCAGCACCGCCTGTTCCGGTGCGCCTTCAAGCAACGCCCTGGCCTGTGCCTGCAGCCAGCCGGCCTCGGGCGCCGGGAAACCCAGCACGCGGGCGCCCAGGGCGAGGCGCGCGAGGTGCGCGTCCCACCAGGGAACGTGCCCGTCGGCGACCCGCATGGTTTCGAACAGGCCGTCGCCGTAGGCGAGGCCCCGGTCGGCGGGGTCCAGCGCCGGCACGCGCTCGCGACCGCGGAACAGGCGGGTGGCGAGCGCGCTCACCCGGCGGCTCCCAGCGCGCGCAGCAGGCCCCGGGCCTTGGCGCGGGTTTCCTCGAGTTCGTGGTCCGCGTCGGAATCCACGACGATGCCGGCGCCGGTGCGGAACTGCAGCTGGTCGCCGTCCAGCCAGGCGCTTCGGATCAGGATGTTCAGGTCCATGTCGCCATCATGGCCCAGGTAGCCGAAGGCACCGGTATAGGCGCCCCGCCCTTCGCCTTCGAGCTCGGCGATGATTTCCATGCAGCGCACCTTGGGCGCGCCGGTGATGGTGCCGCCGGGGAAGACGGCGCGCACGATCGCGCCGGGCGTGGCGTCATCGCGCAGCCTGCCGGTGACGTTGGAGACGATGTGATGCACGTGGGCGTAACTTTCCACGCCCATCAGCTCGTCCACGCGCACGCTGCCGGGCTCGCAGACGCGGCCCAGGTCGTTGCGCTCGAGGTCGATCAGCATCACGTGTTCGGCGCGTTCCTTGGGGTTGCCGACCAGGTCGCGGATGCGGGCCTGGTCGTCGTCGCCCGGGAAACGCGGCCGGGTGCCGGCGATCGGGCGGGTGTCGACGCGGCGGCCACGCACCGACACCAGGCGTTCGGGCGACGAGCTCAGCAGCGCCGCGCCGCCGAATCGCATCAGCCCGGCGAAAGGCGCCGGGTTGTTTTCGCGCAGGCGGGCGTAAACCGCGGCCGGGTCCGGCGCCTTGTCGAAACGCGCGCGCCATGCGCGCGACAGGTTCACCTGGAAAACGTCGCCGGCGCGCAGGTAGTCGTGGATGCGGGCGACCCCGTCGGTGAATCGGCCGGGCCGGTCTTCTTCGAGCACGGGCGGCGCGAATCCGCCGGCTTCCGGTGCCATCGCCGCGCCGGCCAGGTCATCGAGCCAGTGCGCCGACCCGGCTTCGGCGACAGCCAGGCACTGGCCGCTGTCGCGGTCGCGCAGCACGGCGGCCGGGCAGTGCCAGGCGACCGCCACCGGCAGCGGGCCCGGCGCCAGCGGCAGCCGAAGCCGCGCTTCCACCTGCGCCGCCAATTCGTAGGCCAGGAACAGGGCCCAGCCGCCCTGGAACGGGATGTCGTCGTCCACCCGGGGCTGCCGCGCCGCCGACCAGCGCGCGTCGAGTTCGCGCAGGAAATCCAGGCCGACCACGGCGCCATCGGACAGCGAACGCACCTGGCCGTCGACGTCCAGGCGCAGCCCTTCGCCGTTCGTGGCCAGCAGCAGGTCCCAGCGGGAGAGCGCGTTGCCACCCGCCACGCTTTCAAGCAGCAGCGGGAAGCGGGCCGGGTCGGCCGCCTGCAGGCGCAGCAGGTCGGTGCCCGGCGGCAGCGCGAGGGTGTTCATCGCTCAGGCCGGGCCTGCCGGGTTCAGAGCCGCTTGAACACCAGGCTGCCGTTGGTGCCGCCGAAGCCGAAACCATTCGACACGGCCACGTCCACCTGCCTCTGGCGCGCGGTGTTGGGCACGTAGTCGAGGTCGCAGCCTTCGCCGGGCTCGTCGAGGTTGATGGTCGGCGGGATGACGCCGGTGTGCAGCGCCATCACCGTGAACACCGCCTCGACGCCGCCGGCGGCGCCAAGCAGGTGGCCGGTCATGGACTTGGTGGAGCTGACCATGGTCTGGAAGGCGTGGTCGCCCAGCGCACTCTTGATCGCCAGGGTTTCGCCCAGGTCGCCCAGCGGGGTGGAGGTGCCGTGGGCGTTGAGGTAACCGACCTGTTCGGCATTGACGCCGGCGTCCTTCAGGGCGGCGCGCATGCAGCGTGCGGCGCCGTCGCCCGATTCGCTGGGCGCGGTCATGTGGAAGGCGTCGGAGGTGGCGCCGAAGCCGGCGAGCTCGCAGTAGATGCGGGCGCCGCGGGCCTTGGCGTGTTCGTATTCCTCGAGGATGAGGATGCCGGCGCCGTCGCCGAGCACGAAACCGTCGCGGTCCTTGTCCCACGGACGGGAAGCGCGGGTCGGGTCGTCGTTGCGGGTGGACATGGCCTTCATCGAACAGAAGCCGCCCACCGAAGTCGGCGTGCAGCCGTGTTCGGCGCCGCCGGCGACCATGATGTCGGCATCGCCGTACTGGATCATGCGCATGGCCATGCCGATCGAATGGTTGGCCGTGGCGCAGGCCGAGACCGCCGAGAAGTTGGGGCCCTTGATGCCCTTGAGGATCGTCAGCTGGCCCGGAAGCATGTTGATGATGGTGCTGGGCACGTAGAACGGCGAAATCTTGCGCGGGCCGCCCTCGTGCAGGGCGATGGCGGTGTCTTCGATGCCACGCACGCCGCCGATACCCGAACCGACCAGGACCCCGATGCGTTCGGCGTTTTCGTCGGTGATCTCCAGGCCGGCGTCGTCGAGCGCCTGGAAGCTGGCGGCCAGGCCGTAGTGGATGAAGGTGTCCATCTTCTTGACGTCCTTCGGCGGCAGGAAGGACCTGGCGTCGAAGTCGCGCACCTCGCCGGCGATGCGGGTGGCATAGGCCGAGGCATCGAAGTGGGTGATCTGGCCGATGCCGCTGCGGCCGGCCTCGATGCTTTCCCAGGCCGCGGCCAGGGTGTTGCCGATGGGCGAGACGATGCCCATGCCGGTGACGACGACGCGACGATGACTCATGGCGAAACTCCGCGATGGATTCAGGGTGCGCGGCCAGGCCGCGCGTGCGCCGGCGATCATGCCGACATTTGGACCGGATGCCGCAAACGCGCAGGGCCGCGCAAGCGCGGCCCCGGCGTAACTTCCGTCAGGCGATCAGGCCTTGACGTGGGCCTTGATGTAATCAATGGCCTGCTGGACCGAGGTGATCTTCTCAGCCTCTTCGTCCGGGATCTCGCACTCGAACTCTTCCTCGAGGGCCATGACCAGCTCGACGGTGTCCAGCGAGTCGGCGCCGAGGTCGTCCACGAACGAGGCGTTCACGGTGACTTCTTCTTCCTTCACGCCCAACTGCTCGATGACGATTTTCTTGACGCGTTCTTCGATGCTGCTCATGGATCTGTCTCCTCCCGGAGGGATGTTTGCGGGCGCATTGTAATCAAATGCCGGCCGCGGCGGGCGCCGGTCGCGCCGCGGCCTGGGATCGGGTAGCGGGATTCTAACGCAAATCCAGCCGCCACAAGGGCTTAGGGCATGTACATGCCGCCGTTTACATGCAGGGTTTCGCCGGTGATGTAGGCCGCGGCCGGGCTGGCGAGGAAGCCAACCGCCCGGGCGATGTCGGTCGGCTCACCCAGGCGGCCCAGGGCGATCTGGCCCACCAGCGCCTCGCGCGAGGCCTCCGGCAGGTCCTTGGTCATGTCGGTCTGGATGAATCCGGGCGCCACGACATTCACCGTGACGCCGCGGCTGCCGATTTCCTTGGCCAGCGATTTGCTGAAGGCGATGATGCCGGCCTTGGCCGCCGCGTAGTTGGCCTGGCCGGCATTGCCGGTGACGCCGATGACCGAGGCGATGTTGATGATCCGGCCCTTGCGGGCCTTCATCATGCCGCGCATGACCGCCTTGGACGTGCGGAACACCGAGCTGAGGTTGGTGTCGAGGATGGCTTGCCAGTCCTCGTCCTTCATGCGCATCAGCAGGTTGTCGCGGGTGATGCCGGCGTTGTTGACCAGGATGGAGATGGCGCCGAAGGACTTGGCGATCTCATCGAGCACGGCTTCGACGTCGGCGCTGCTGGAAACGTCGAGCCTGCGCCCCGCCCCGCCCGACGCGGCCAGGCGCTCGCCGATCGCGGCCGCGCCGGCGTCGCTGGTCGCGGTGCCGATGACGGTGGCGCCCATGGCGGCCAGTTCGTCGGCGATCGCCGCGCCAATGCCCCGGCTTGCACCCGTCACCAGCGCGATCTCACCCTTCAGGACTTCAGACATCTGCAGTTCTCCAGAATCAGCTTTTCCAATCCGACAGGGCCGCGTCGAAGTCGGCGGGGGTGCCGAGGGCGCGGGCGTCGAGGGTTTTGTCGATGCGCTTGGCCAGGCCGGTGAGCACCTTGCCGGGGCCGCATTCGGCGATCCGGGTGGCGCCCTTCGCGGCCAGGGCCTGCACGCACTCGGTCCAGCGCACCGGCAGGTAGAGCTGGCGCACCAGCGCGTCGCGGATGGCCTGCACGCCTTCGTGCACTTCGCCGTCCACGTTCTGCACCACCGGCAGCTGCGGCTCGCGCCAGTCCATGCCGGCCATGACCTCGGAAAGGCGGTTCGCCGCCTCGCGCATCAGCGGCGTGTGCGAAGGCACCGACACCGCCAGCTTCACCAGCTTGCGCACGCCGCGCGCCTGCAGCTCCGCGATGGCGCGGTCCACCGCGGCGGCGTGGCCACCGATGACCACCTGGCCCGGTGAGTTGAAGTTCGCCGGCACCACGATGTCGTCGCCGGAAACGGCGGTGCAGACTTCCGCAACCAGTTCGTCTTCGGTGCCCAGCACCGCGGCCATGGCGCCGGTGCCTGCGGGCACCGACTGCTGCATCAGCCGGCCGCGCTCGCGCACCAGGCGCGCGGCGTCGGCAAGCGCCAGCGAACCGGCGGCGACCAGCGCCGCGTATTCACCCAGGCTGTGGCCGGCCAGCAGCTGCGGCCGGGCGCCGCCGCGCGCGCACCAGGCGCGCCAGGTGGCCACGCCGGCGGCAAGCAGGGCCGGTTGGGTGAACTCGGTCTGGTTGAGCCGGTCCTCGGGACCCTGCTGCGACAGCGCCCACAGGTCCACGCCGGCGCCTTCCGAGGCTTCGTCGAAAGCGGCGCGCGCCTCGGGGTGGGCGGCGGCGAGTTCGGCCAGCATGCCCAGCGACTGGGAACCCTGGCCGGGAAACACGAAAGCGATGGTCTGGCTCATCGGCGGTCCGGTGTGCGTAATCGGAGAATGATAAGCGAGGCAGCCGCAAAAACGTCTGTACCGCCGCGTAGGGTCAGGCGGTGGCGCGCGCCAGGCTGGCCAGGGCTTCGGCGACGTCGCGCGAGCGCCGGCCGAAAGGTTTGGCCAGGGGCGCCAGCCAGGCGAGCCTCGACGCCGTGCGCGCGACCTCACGGCGCACCTCGGGGGCTTCGCGCGCCAGGTGGGCCTGCAGCAGGCGGGCGTGTTCGCCCGGCTGGCCGGAAAGGAAACGCGCGGTCGAGTGTGCGTAGAACAACACGTCGCGCGCCTGCGCCGCCGGCAGCGACATCATCGTGCAGGGATCTTCCTCGAGGTCGATGAATCCGATCCGGCCGTCGCGCAGGGTCATGTTGCGGGCGAAGGCCTGGCTCAGGTAGCCGCCGCTTGCATGCAGGGACGCCAGTGCGTCCAGGCCAAGCTGCACGAGCTCGCGACGTTTGCCGGCGTCGGCCTCGGCGCGGCAGGCCACGGCCAGGGTCGGCCCCAGGTCACCGAGCAGGAGTTCGCGATCTGCAACGGCCAGCAAGGGCGGCACGTGGGCGCCCAGCGCGGCGAGGCGGTTGATCATCGCCTGCTCGGTACGGCAGGCCAGTTCGGGCGACAGCGGCATGGGCGCCAGCAGCGCGTTCGCACCCAGGCGTCGCGCCACCCAGCGCAGCGCGGCGACGCGGCGGCGACGGCCGCCCTCGGCATAGGTCTTGCGCCAGGCGACCTGGCCCTGCCAGCTTTCGCGCTGGACGCGCGTGGCCGCCATGGTCAGTAGCGGATGAGCGCCGAGCCCCAGGTGAAGCCACCACCGAAGGCCTCGAGCAGCAGCAGCTGGCCCCGCTGCACCTTGCCCGAGCGCACGGCTTCGTCCAGCGCCAGCGGCACCGAGCCCGAGGACGTGTTGCCGTGCTTGTGCACGGTGACGATGACCCGGTCCATCGGCATTTCCAGCCGCTTGGCGGTGGCCTCGATGATGCGCAGGTTGGCCTGGTGCGGGATCAGCCAGTCCAGGTCGGACTTGTCCAGGCCATTGGCGGCGAGGGTTTCATCAACCACCGCGTCCAGGGCCTTGACGGCATGCTTGAAGACCTCGTTGCCGGTCATCAGCACGCGCACGCCGGCGTTCTTCTCTTCGGGCTTGAAGCCGACGGACACGCCAACGGGGTTGTACAGCAGGTTCTTCTTGCCACCGTCGGCATGCAGGTGGGTCGAGAGGATGCCGGCCTCGGCATCGGCCTTGAGCACCACCGCGCCGGCGCCGTCGCCGAACAGCACGCAGGTGTTGCGGTCGGACCAGTCGAGCATGCGGGTCAGGGTTTCGGCGCCGATCACCAGCACGGTGCGGGCATTGCCCGAGCGCACAAAGGCATCGGCGACGCTGAGCGCGTAGATGAAGCCCGAGCAGGCGGCGTTGACGTCGAACGCGGCGCAGCCGTTGGCGCCCAGGCGGTGCTGCACCAGGCAGGCCGTGGACGGGAAGATCAGGTCGGGCGTGGTGGTGCCCAGGATGATCATGTCCAGCTGGTCGGCGGTGACGCCGGCCGCTTCCATGGCCGCACGCGCGGCGCGCTCGGCGAGGTCGGCGGTGGTTTCACCCTCGGCCACGACGTGGCGCTGGCGGATACCGGTGCGCGACGCGATCCACTCGTCGGTGGTTTCGACGAACTGTTCGAGGTCCTTGTTGGTCAGGACCTTTTCGGGCAGGGCGCTGCCCGTCCCTGCAATACGCGAGAACACGGCCATGGTCACTTCCTCTGCCAACCGTCAGAAACACACGCGGCGGGCCTGGCCCGCCGCGCAAGGCTCACGTGGGGCCACTCCCTGCGACGGCAGGGCGCAGCCAACGGCCTCAGTCTTCCTCGACCACCGAGGTCTTGGTGGCGATGACCTTGCGACCGCGGTAGTAGCCGTCCTTGGTCACGTGGTGACGCAGGTGGGTCTCGCCCGTGGTCGGGTCGGTGGCCAGCTGCTTGGCGGTGAGGGAGTCGTGCGCGCGGCGCTGGCCGCGGCGGGACGGGGAAACACGGGACTTCTGGACGGCCATGGCTTGTCTCCAACTACTTCTTCTGTTCCTTCAACGCGGCGAGCGCGGCGAAAGGGTTTGGTTTCTCATCCTCTTCGGCTTCATCGGGCCAGTTGGCCTCGATTTCCGCAGAATCGGGGTCGATCGGTACCACCGGCACGGCAAGGATGAGTTCGTCCTCGACCAGGCCGGCAGGGTTGAGCTCGCCACTGGCGTCGAGCAGGAGGGGTTCGACGCCCTCCGGCAAGGCTGCTTCCTGCGACTCGTCGGTGATCAGGCCCAGGCGCTGGTCTATGCGCACCGGATGCAGGAACCTTTCGAGCGTACGCTGGCACAGCAGCGGCAATTCGGCCTCGGCACGCACTTCGACGTAGCGCATTCCCAACGCGTCCACGCCGAATTCGACCTCGAACCGGCAATCTCCCTCGGCATCCGCCAGCACCGGCCGCAGCCGGGGCATCCCGGAAAGCGGCAGGCGGCCATCGAACAGCCGTTTGGCCGCAACCATGCGCCAGGCATCAAGCACAGGGGGCAAGGGAGCGGACATAAGCGCGGGATTTTAGGCTCCGCTGCTACCGATGTCAAACCCAAGTGGTTGCAGCGACAGGGGTTTGCCGCCCGCCGCGGGGCTGGTGCAGACTGCCCCCAGCCAACGGAAAACCGCATGGATACCCTCATAACCCTCGGGCTGGCCTGCCTGGCCCTGGCCGTCGCCTTGCTCTGGTGGATCCTGCGCGGGCGGCGACGGGACCGCAGCCTGGTGCGCCTGCTCGACCTCGCCGACGAAATGGAAGGCCTGCTCGACCGCAGCCAGGTGCACATGCAGTCCCTGCAGGCCGTGGTCGGGCGGGTGCCGGCCGACATGGCGGCCGTGGCCCAGGCCTCGCTGGGAAGCGCCCTGCCCGTGCGCGAAGCCAAACGCGACCTGCTCCAGCACCGCCTGTGGATCAAACACCACGGCCAGGAGGCCCGCCAGGCCGAACTCGACGCTGCCTGCGCCGCCCTGGACCGGGCCCGCGAACGCCTGGCCAGCGGCCTGGCGGAGCTTGAACGCGCCGGCGCCGAACTGGCCAAGGCCACCGAAGCCAGCGAGCGCGCCGCCGAACGCGAGCCGCCCACCCTGCGCCGGCCAGCATCGAAGCCGTGACGCCCCTCGTCCTGGCCTCTACTTCGCGCTACCGGCGCGAACTGCTCGAACGCCTCGCCCTGCCCTTCAGCGTCGAGCGCCCGCACGTGGACGAAAGCCCGCTGCCGGGCGAAAGCCCGCTGGCCCTGGCCCGCCGACTGGCCGAAGCCAAGGCCCGCGCGGTGGCGGCGGCCCATCCCGGGGCCTGGGTCATCGGATCGGACCAGGTCGCCGAACGCGACGGCCAGCCGGTCGGCAAACCCGGCGACGACGCCGCGGCGGTGGCCCAGCTGCTGGCCGCCTCGGGCCGGGAGCAGCACTTCCACACCGCTTTTTGCCTGTTCCGGCAAGCCGATGGGGGGCTGTTCGCGGGCGAAGACCTCACCGTGGTCCGATTCCGCGACCTGGACCCCGACGAAGTCGCGCGCTACGTGGCCGCCGAGCAGCCGCTGGACTGCGCCGGCAGCTTCAAGTGCGAAGGCTTGGGCATCTGCCTGTTCGAAGCGATCCAGACCCAGGACCCCACGGCCCTGGTCGGCCTACCGCTGATCAGCCTCTCGGCCGCCCTGCGCCGCGCCGGCTTCCGATTGCCCTGACGGGCGCCACCGCACCGGCTGCGCCGGCCAGTCCTCGACCCCGCCATCGGCGGTGTACAGCCGCAGCGCCAGCCAGGCCCGGCCCGCGGGCACGCCGGGGACAGCAGGCATCGCGAAGCGAAAGCCGAACCGGTCGCCGTCGTCCGGGCCCAGCCCCCAGTAAGCCGCCACGTCCGGTCGCGGCAAGTCGGGCTCCAGCCCCGCCACGACCTCTCCGCCGAGCCGCAGCTCGACCCGGGTGATGCCACTGCCCGACGCTAGCGCCCAGCCGCGGACCTCGTCGCCCGGCGCCAGGGTATCGCCGCGTGCCGGCGTCTCGAGCCAGGCCAGCGCGGGCAACCTGCACCCGCCCGCCGGCCCCGTCGCGACGGCCTCCCCGAGCACGAAACGCAGGAAGCGCTTGCGGCCGTGGTCCACGTTCAGCACGCGGGGCACCGGCAGGCGGCCGACGCGGTCGCACAGTTCCCGGTAACCCGCCAGCCGCTGGCGCAGCGGCCGCGCCGTGTCCTCGAGCACCAGCAGGACCGGCCGACCCGCCCAGTCCTGCGCGCCATCGTCGAGCAGGCCCCAGGTCGCAAGCTGCACCTCCCGGCCGTGCTTTTGGTTGATCGGATGCGGCAGCACACGCACGTCGTCGCGCCCCAGCGCCAGCCGCAGCTGCGCGGCCAGCATGAAGTTGTCGGCCACCAGCAGCGTGTCGTCCGGCATGGCGCGCAGATCGTCGCGCACCGCCGTCGCGACTTCCGACCAGCCGCTGAAGTTGTCGGCGTATGCCGGGCCCGCAGCCAGCGAACTGCGTCCTTGTGCACTGGCAAGCAGGGCCAGGTAGGCCAGCATCGCCGCCAGACCCAGCCCCGCGGTGGCGTGCAGCAGGCGGCGCGCCCGGGACGGCCAGCGCGCCAGCACCGGCGGCGCCACGCAGCACAGCGCCAGCCAGCCCGCCAGCGGCCAGTGGAAGGTCACGCGTTCGGCGTCGGTGAAAAATCCGAAGACGAAATAGCCGGGCACCGCCACCAGGCCCAGGCCCAGCATGAAAGCCCAGGCCGGTTCGCTGTCGCGCCGGCGACGCCAGCACTCAAGCAAGGACCGGCCCAGCAGCCAGGCCAGCAGGGGCGTCAGCAGCAGCCCCTGCACCAGTGGCCACCACAGGCCTCGCCACTGCGGCTGCCAGGGATGGCGGTCGACGAACTGGAAGCCCAGGCCGGCGCCCGCGTGCGACAGGTTCCAGGCAAGCACCGGCGCCCAGGCCAGCGCCCCGATCGCCAGCGCAAGCCATAGTCCCGGATGTCGCAGCAGGGCGCGACCCGCGGGCGTGCAGGCCAGGCCAGCGGCACCGGCCAGCACCACCAGGGCGAAACGGTAGTGCGCAAACGCACCCATCGCCAGGGCAAGCGCCAGCTGCACGAGGCCCCAGACCGTGACCCGGCGCATCAGCGACGCGAACGCATCCAGGCACAGCAGCGCCGCCACCAGCATCGGCACGTCCGGCAAGGCCAGCAGGCCCATCAGCCCACCCAGCGGCATCAGCAGCGCCAGCAGGCCCGCCTGCCAGCCGGCCTCGGCGCCGAACCAGCGCCGCGTGATGCGCACGACCAGCCAGGGCAGGGCCGCGCCAAGCAGCACGAACGGCAGGCGCAGCGCGAACACGCCCGGCCCGCCGACTTGCGCGCCGAGCCACGCGATCCAGGCGGTCAGCCCGGGCAGGTCGGAATAGACCCAGGCCGGGTGCCGCGCTTCCCAGGCATAAAAGGCTTCGTCGCCGAATGGCTGCAGCGTGGCCGCCAGCACCAGCTTCGCCAGCAGCAACAAAGCCCACAGCACAAGGAACTTCACGCGTTTCGAACTGGTCCGCATGCCAGCATCCACAAGGTATCCTTCCTTCAACTCAACGCCGGGACGCACGCATGCACGCGCAGGCCAAAGACGCCGACATCCTACCCGAGCGCACCCGCCAGGCCCTCGACGACGCCCTGGCCCAGGTCAACCAGCTGGTGCTGGGCAAACCCCGCGAAGTGCGGCTGGCGTTCACCACCTTGCTTGCCGGTGGCCACCTGCTCATCGAAGACCTGCCGGGGCTGGGCAAGACCACCCTGGCGCGGGCCATGGCCGCGACCCTGGGCCTGGAATTCCAGCGCATGCAGTTCACCTCCGACCTGCTGCCCTCGGACATCATCGGCGTGTCCATCTACGACCAGGCGGCGCGCGAGTTCCGGTTCCACCCCGGCCCCGTGTTCACCCAGCTGCTGCTGGCCGATGAAATCAACCGCGCGCCGCCGCGCACCCAGAGCGCCCTGCTCGAAGCCATGGCCGAACACCAGGTGACGCTCGACGGCACCACGCATTCGCTGTCGCAGCCGTTTTTCGTCATCGCCACGCAAAACCCGGTGGACCTGGCCGGCACCTTCCCGCTGCCCGATTCCCAGATGGACCGCTTCCTGCTGCGCCTGCACCTGGGCTATCCCGATGCCGGCGCCGAACGCGAGATGCTGGCCGGCGCCGACCGCCGCGACCTCATCGCCCACTCGATGCCGCGCCTGTCCGCCGACGAGGTGCTTGCCCTGCGCACCGCGGTGGGCAACGTGCATGCCAGTGACGCCCTGGTGGCCTACGTGCAGGCGCTGCTACAGGAAAGCCGCCGGCACCCGGGCGTGCAGGTCGGGCTTTCGCCGCGCGCGGGCCTGGGCCTGCTGCGCGGCGCCCGCGCCCTGGCCCTGCTTGACGGTCGCGACCACGCGCTTCCCGAAGACGTGCAGGCCCTGTTCGCCGCTGTTTCAGCGCACCGGCTGGTGCCCGAATCGGAAGCCGAGGGCCGCGATTCGCTCGCCCACGGCATCCTTCGCGCGGTGGCCGTGGACTGAGCCGTGGCGCGCACGCCCGACCTGGTCGACCGCTTCAGCGAACGGCTCGCCCGCCTGCCGCTGGTCAAACCGCGCCAGGTCGAGGACCTGCCGGTGCACATCGACCGGCGCCGCATCTACGTGCTGCCCACGGGCTTCGGCCTGTTCCTGTCGCTGATGCTGCTGGCCATGGTCCTGGGCGGCCTGAACTACAACAACAATCCCGCCCTGCTGCTGGCCTTCGTCACCATCGCGGTGGCGCACAACAGCCTGGTGCAGGCCCACCTGACCCTGTCGGGCCTGCGGCTGGTGGCGCTGCATGCCGAACCCGTGTTCGCCGGCCAGCCCCTCGCGGTGCGCGCCGCCTTCGAAGCCACCGGCCAACGCCGCCGTCCCGGCCTGGAGCTGCGCGCGGGCGAGGCCGAAGGTTTCCTCGACCTGGCTCCCGGTGAGCGGGCCGAAATCACCCTGCCCCTGCCCACGCAGCGCCGCGGCTGGTTCGACGTCGGCCGGCTGCGCCTGTCCACGATCCGGCCGCTGGGCCTGGCCCGGGCCTGGACCTGGCTGCTGCCACGCACCCGGCTGCTGGTCTACCCCTGCCCGGAATCGGGCGAGGTGCCGCTGCCCGACCACGGCGGCGACAGCACCTCGCGCCGCACCCGGCAGCACGGCGAACAGCCGCACCACCTGCGCGAATACCGGCCCGGCGACGCGCTCAAGCAGGTGGCCTGGAAGCCGTCCGCGCGCACCGATCGCCTGCTGGTGCGCGAATACGAAGCAAGTGCCCCGCGCGAACTCGAGCTCGACTGGCAGGCGCTGCACGGCATGGCCCATGAAGCCCGCATCCGCCGCCTGGCACGCTGGGTGGTGGACGCCGAACGCCTGGGCCACCGCTACCGGCTGCACCTGCCGCCGGCCACCCTCGGCCCTGGCCGCGGCCCGGAGCACCGCCACGCCTGCCTGCGCGCCCTGGCGCTGATGCCCCATGGCTGAGCCGGTGCCGCTGCCGCCGTCGCTGCGCCGCTGGTGCA
Organism: Arenimonas soli; assembly: GCF_014643775.1. Lineage (GTDB taxonomy): Bacteria > Pseudomonadota > Gammaproteobacteria > Xanthomonadales > Xanthomonadaceae > Arenimonas > Arenimonas soli. Next base: position 770,125 of record NZ_BMKC01000001.1, on the reverse strand, counting down.
TGGCCGCCGCCGGCGCCTGCCTGCTGCCCCTGCTGCTGCAACTCCCCACCGGACTCACGCTCGCGCTGGGCGTGGTCGCCGGGCTGGGCTATTCCTTCGATCGCCGCTGGCCGGGGCTGCTGCGGATCGCGGTGATTGCGATGGTGATGGGCTACATGCTCTTCACCTTCGGCTTCAACCTCGGGCGCGACACGGGCACCGCGCTGCTTGCCACCCTGCTGGCGGTGAAGCCGGGCGAAACCCGCAGCCTGCGCGATGCCCGCAGCCTGTTGGGATTTTCGCTGTTCGCGCCCTTCGCCGCCTTCCTGCAGGACCAGGGCCCGCTGGTGCTGGTGCTGGCGATGCTGGCGCTGGGCCTGCTGCTGGTCGGGCTGGCGATGCTGGCCGAACACCGCCCCGGTGCCGCGCCGCCCCGTCTTGACCGGGACCGCGGCTGGACCACCGTGCGCGCGGTCGCAATCGCGCTGCCCCTGGCGCTGGCGGCGTTCTGGCTGTTTCCCCGCCTGTCCACGCCGCTGTGGGGCATGCCCGAGAACGTGCTTGGCCAGGGTGGCCTCGATGAACGCATGACGCCCGACCAGTGGGTGGACCTGTTCGCCGACGACGCCCCGGCCTTGCGCGTGCGATTCCTGGACCCCGCGCCGCCGCCGCGGCAGATGTACTGGCGCGCCCAGGTGCTGTGGAACTTCGACGGCGGCAGCTGGACGCGTGAACGGGGCATCCAGGAGCTGGCAGGCGCGCAGGTGGAGGCGGGCACCAGCCAGGTGCGCTACGAAGTCACGCTGGAACCGACGGACCAGAGGTACCTGGCCGTGCTGGACCTGCCGCTGCAGTCGCCCGACGGCGGCCGACTGCTGGCCGACGCCAGCGTGGTCACGCCTTCGCCGGTCAGCCGCATGCGCAAGTACGAGGCCGTGTCTTCCCCCGATGGCCGGCTCGGCGCGCAGATGGACCCGAGCCTGCGCTGGCTGGCGACCCGGCTTCCGGCCGGCTTCAATCCGCGCGCGCTGGCGCTGGGCCGCCAGTGGCGCGCGGAAGCGGGCGACAACGACGTGCTGGTGGTCAGGCGCGCGCTGGACTGGATCGAGCAGGAATTCAGCTACAGCCTGTCGGTGCCACCCACCGGTCGCCACGGCGTCGACGAGTTCCTGTTCGAGACCAAGGTCGGCTTCTGCCAGCACTACAGCTCCGCCTTTGCGGTGCTGATGCGCTCGGCCGGCATCCCCACCCGCGTGGTGCTCGGCTACTCGGGCGGCTACCGCAACCCCTATGCCGACTACTGGGTGGTGCGGCGCATGGACGCCCATGCCTGGAACGAGGTCTGGCTCGAAGGCCGCGGCTGGGTGCGGGTGGACCCGACCGCGGCGGTGGCACCGGCGCGCGTGCTCGACACCATCGCCGACCGCCAGCGCAGCGAGGCGCTGCTGCCCGAGGGCCTGGCGCCGCTGCGCGACCTGGCCGACTGGGCCCGCCGCGGTTGGAACGACCTGGTGCTGGCCTTCGATGCCGAACGCCAGGCGCAGCTGTTCCGGCCCCTGGGCATCGACCAGGCCAGCGCCATGCAGCTGGGCATGGCCTTTGCGATCGGCGCCGGGGCGACGATGCTGCTGACCCTGTGGTACCTGATGCGCGGCCAGCCCGCCAGCCGCGACCCGCTGGTGGCGGCCTGGCTGGGCTTCACCCGGCGCCTGCGCCGTGCCGGCCTGGCCAAGCAGCCCTCGGAGCCGCCGATCGCTTTCGGTCGCCGTCTGTCAGCGGCCTTGCCCGCCCGGTCGGCGGAACTCGAATCACTCAGCCGGCGTTATGCCGCCGGCCGATACGCTCGCGGGGGATTGCCCGAGGCAGAAAGACGCCAGCTGATATCCGAACTGCGCGCCTTCCGGCCCGGAAAACCACCCCGCCCCACCGGAGACTCCCGATGACCCGTATGCCGACCCGCCTGCTTCCCGTGTTCGCCGCGCTGGCCCTGGCCGGCTGCGTTACCGCGCCCAAGGTGCTCGAGGGAGCCTACGCCCCGGTGCAGCCGGGTGAAGTGGCGCGTTCGGGCGCCACCGGCGACATCGTGCGCTGGGGCGGCCGCATCGTCCGCGTCGATCCGCTGGCGACGCAGAGCTGCTTCGAAATCGTCGGCGTGCGCGTGGGCAGCGATGGCCGCCCGCTGGCGCGTGACCAGAGCGACGGCCGCTTCATCGCCTGCCGCGCCGGCTTCTACGACCCGGAAGTGTTCCTGGCCGGCCGCGAGGTCACCATCACCGGCCGCGTCACCGGCTTCGAAACCCGCAAGGTCGGCGACTACGATTACCGCTATCCCAGCGTCGACGCCGACGTCATCTACCTGTGGCCCGAGCGCAAGGACGTGGACGTCATCGTCGAACGTCACCCGTTCTGGTGGTGACAGCCGCCGGCCTCAGCCGGGCGGCCAGGCCATGGCCCGCCCGGCCAGCAGGTGCAGGTGGATGTGGTACACGGACTGGCCGCCGTCGCCGTTGCAGTTGATCACGACGCGGTAGCCACTGTCCGCGAATCCTTCGGCCTTCGCGTACGCCGCCGCGGCGGTCACCAGCCGTCCCACCACCACTTCATCGCCGGGCGCCAGGTCGTTGAGCGTGGCAACCGGCCGCTTGGGAATGAAAAGCACGTGCACCGGCGCCTGCGGATTGATGTCGCGGAAGGCCAGCACGTTCTCGTCCTCGTGGACGATGTCGGCGGGAATCTCCCGGGCGATGATCTTGTCGAAGATCGTGGCCATCTTTCGCTCCTCAGGAAGTTATCTGCGTGCGCGACCCGAAGGCGTGCGCCAGGGTGCCGCGGTCCACGAATTCAAGCTCGCCGCCCAGCGGCACGCCGTGGGCCAGGCGGCTGGGACTGACGCCGGCCTGGTGCGCCAGCTGCGCCAGGTAGTGCGCGGTGGCTTCGCCTTCGACGGTGGGGTTGGTGGCGATGATCAGCTCGCGCACCTCGCCCTGGGCCAGGCGCGCGGCCAGCCGGTCGAGCCCCAGTTCGCGCGGGCCGATGCCGTCGAGCGGCGACAGCCGCCCCTGCAGCACGAAATACAGGCCGCGGTAGCCGGTGGCGGCTTCGATCGCCAGCCGGTCGGCCGGGGTTTCTATGGCGCAAAGCAGGCCGCGTTCGCGCGAGCCGCTGGCACAGATCGCGCAGACCGGCGTTTCGCTGAAATCACGGCAGGTGTCGCAGTGCCCCACGTTTTCCACCGCCTCGGCGAGCGCGGCGGATAGACGCAGCCCGCCTTCGCGGTCGCGTTCAAGCAGGTGGTAGGCCATGCGCTGCGCCGACTTCTGGCCGACGCCGGGCAGGCAGCGCAGGGCCTCGATCAGCTGCGACAGCAGCGGCGAGGCGCTCACGGACGGCTCAGAACATGCCCGGGATCTTCATCCCCGGCGGGATCGGCATGCCCGCGGTGGCCGCCGACATGCGCTTCTGGCTTTCTTCATTGGCCTTGTTCACCGCGTCGTTGAAGGCGGCGGTGACCAAGTCTTCCAGCATTTCGGCGTCGGCCAGCACCGAAGGATCGATGCGCACGGCGCGGCACTCCATCTTGCCGGTCAGGGTGATCTTGACCATGCCGCCGCCGGACTGGCCCTGCACCTCCAGTCCGCCCAGTTCTTCCTGGGCCTTCTTGAGGTTGTCCTGCATGCGCTGGGCCTGCTGCATGAGTTGGGCGATGTTGCCTCGCATGGTGGTTTCCTTTGCTGTCAGTGTTCGTCGAGGGGACGGACGGAATCGGGAACAAGCCGGGCGCCCTGCTGCACGAGCCGGGCGACCACGGGGTCGGCCAGGAAATCGGCCTCGGCATCGGCCTGGCGCTCGCCGCGCTGGCGTTGCGTGCGTTCGTGCAGGGTTTCGGTGCCGGCGGCGGCGCGCGCGGATTCGAAGCGCACCTGAGGCAGTTGGCCCAGTGGCCCGGCCAGGGCCTGGGCCAGCTGGCGCACCAGCGAATCGCTGCGCAGGTGGTCGAAGCTGTCGGGCAGCGACAGCGACAGCACGCCGTCGGCGAAGCCGCAGAAGGCGCAGTGCGCCGCCAGCTCGCGCACCGGCCCGCGCAGCCCGGCGTCGGCCACCAGGTCCAGCCAGTCTTCGACCGTGGCCAGGCGCGAAGGGGCTCCCGCAGTGGCGGGCACGGGCGCGGCCGGCGCTGCATGGTCCGGTTCGGGTGCGGGCGCCGGCACCAAGGCAGGCGCGGGCTCGGCCACCATGGCGACGGGTTGCTGCATCGGCGGCCTCGGCGGAGCCGCTGCCGGTGCCGCAGCCGTCGGGCGCTGGCTGGCCGCGGAGGCTGCCGGGGCCGGGGCCGGGGCCGGTGCCGACGCCGCCGAAGCCGTGCCCTGGCCGATGGCGGCAGGGCGCGGGCCGCCGCCCTGCCCGGCCGGCCGGAAGGCCAGCATGCGCAGCAGGGTCATTTCAAAGCCGGTGCGCGGGCTGGGCGCCAGGCCCAGGTCGCGACGGCCGGTGACGGCCATCTGGTACCAAAGCTGCACCAGTTCGGCCGAATGATCGGCCGCCAGCGCAGCCCAGGCCGCGGGCAGGTCGTCGCCGGCGGCGCCGGGCACCAGCTGCTGCAGCTGGATGCGGTGCAGGGCGACCGCCAGGTCTTCGAGCACGTGGCCAAAATCCGGGGAGTAGGCCGCCAGCGCCTCGATGCGCTGCATCAGCGCGGCACCGTCGCCGGTGCCCAGCGCGTCGAGCAGGCCGCCGACCTGGCCACGATCGACGGTGCCGAGCATGGCGATCACCGCCGCTTCGCCCAGCTGGCCACCGGTGTAGGCGATGGCCTGGTCGAGCAGGGAAAGGCCGTCGCGCAGGCTGCCATCGGCGGCGCGCGCCAGCAGTTCGATCGCGGCGGGTTCGGAGGCGATGCCCTCTGCTTCGAGGATGCGCTGCATCTGCCCGGAAATCTGGCCCAGCTCGAGCCGGCGCAGGTTGAACTGCAGGCAGCGCGAAAGCACCGTCACCGGCAGCTTCTGCGGGTCGGTGGTGGCCAGCAGGAACTTGACGTGGCCGGGCGGCTCCTCGAGCGTCTTCAGGAGCGCGTTGAACGCGCTCTTGGACAGCATGTGCACTTCGTCGATCAGGTAGACCTTGGTGCGGCCGCGCGCCGGCATGTACTGGGCGTTGTCGATCAGCTCGCGCACGTCGTCGACGCCGGTGTTGCTGGCGGCGTCGATCTCGAGCAGGTCGACGTAGCGGCCGGCGTCGATGTCCACGCAGGCGCCGCATTCACCGCAGGGTTCGGCGCCGCTGCCGCGCTCGCAGTTGAGCGACTTGGCGAAGATGCGGGCGATGGTGGTCTTGCCGACGCCGCGGGTGCCGGTGAACAGGAAGGCGTGGTGCACCTTGCCGGTTTCCAGGGCATTGGAGAGCGCACGCACGACGTGTTCCTGTCCGACCAGTTCGGAGAAGCGCCGGGGGCGCCATTTTCGGGCAAGGACAAGATAGGACATGCGAGGCTCTGCAGCGGGTCGGGACCGACCCCGCCATTGTGCCAACCCCCCTGCCCCCCGGCCAGCGGCCCCACGCGGCGCTTGTGGCCGGACCCGCCGGCCGGTATCATTTCCTGCTTGATTCAGTCAGTTACCTCTGCGGAGAGGTGTCCGAGTGGTTGAAGGAGCACGCCTGGAAAGTGTGTAAGCGTCTAAACCGCGCTTCGGGGGTTCGAATCCCCCTCTCTCCGCCAAAATCCAGCGGCGCGCCCGGCCAGCACGGCCCCGGCGCGCCGTTTGCTTCAATGGTGGCCCCGTCGGCCTCCCGCGACGCTAGTCCGAAAACTCCGCCAGGGCCGGAAGGCAGCAACGGTATTGGATGACGCGGGTGCCGGGACCAGCCGGCGGGGCCACCGCCATTTGGGCGCAGCCCAAACGGCGGCCCAGGATTTGCTTCGCAAACCCCGGGGCCCGGCCTGCACTCCCAATCCCCCGCGCCTGTCGGCGCGCCCCCCTTACCAAGGGGGGCTAAGGCTATTCGGGGTGTAGCCAGTCGCTTGAGCCATCGGCGTAGCGTTCGTGTTTCCAGATGGGGACGCGGGATTTGACCTCGTCCAGGATCCAGCGGCAGGCGTCGAAGGCCGGGCCGCGGTGGGCGGCGCTGACGCCGACCCAGACCGCCATCTCGCCGGGGGCCAGGCCGCCCACGCGATGCACGCAGGCCGCGTCCGCGATGTCGAAACGGCGCGTCGCCTCGGCGATGATGCGCAGGCCCTCGGCCTCGGCCAGGGCAGCATAGGCTTCGTAGCGCAGTCCCAGCACGGCCCGGCCGGCATGGTGGTCGCGCACCCAGCCTTCGAAGCTGGCGAAGGCACCCGCCTGCGGCGACTGCAGCCGCCGGCGCAGGGGCGCCGGATCGAACGCGGCGTCGCTGAGCGCAAAACGGGTCATCCGCCCGACACCGGCGGGATGAAGGCGATCTCGGCGCCTTCGCGCGGCGCCGCGTTCCAGTCGACGAACTCACCGTCCATGGCCACGCGCAGGCGCTGCGCCGGCAGGCTGAAGCCGTGTTTTTCGCGCAGGTTTTCGTACAGGGCCGGAAGTGAGGCCGGCAGCGGCAGGGTTTCGCTGGCCACGCCGGCGGCGTCGCGCAGGCTGGCGAAATAAAGCACGGTCACGCTCATGCCCGCGCCTTTCCCACGTCGCGCCTGCCGCCGGATTTGGCCAGCAACTTCGCGGGTCCGATGACGATGGCGTGCGACAGCGCCTTGCACATGTCGTAGACCGTCAGCGCGGCGATGGTGGCGCCGGTCAGGGCCTCCATTTCAACGCCGGTGCGGTGCGTGGTGCGTACCGCGCACTCGATGCGCAGCACATTTTCCGAGTGCCAGGCCAGGTCGAAGCGGCAGCCTTCGATCGGCAGCGGGTGGCAGAACGGCACCAGTTCGTGCGTGCGCTTTACCGCCATCGTGCCGGCGATGATCGCGGTGTCCATCACCGCGCCCTTGGCGGTTTTCATGCCGCCCTTGCGCAGCGCCGCGGCCACCGCCGGCGGAAAGCGCACCCGGCATTCGGCGACGGCCTCGCGCGCCGTCACCGGCTTGCCGGTGACATCCACCATCGCCGGACGTCCGTCCGCGTCCACGTGCGTGAGTTTTTTCTTCGCCATCTCAGCCGCCTATGAAATACATTTCGATGCGCCGGCCCTTGCCGGCCCCGGCCGCGCGCTGTTCGCTGTAGCGGTCGGCGCGGGCCAGCCAGGCCTCGCGCAGGCGTTCGGCGACGGTGTCTTCGCCGGCCGCGATCGCCTCGCGCAGCGGAAGGCCCCTGCCGGCGAACAGGCAGGTGAACAGCTGGCCGTCGGCCGACAGCCGGGCGCGGTGGCAGTCGCCGCAGAAGGGTTCGCTGACCGAGCTGACGAAACCCACTTCGCCGGCGCCGTCCGCGTAGGCGTGGCGGCTGGCCACCTCGCCCCGGTAGGCCTCGCGCAGCGGCCGCAGCGGCCAGCGCGCGGCGATGGTGTCGTGCAGTTCGCGCGAGGGCACCACGTTCGCCGCCTGCCAGCGGTTGCAGTTGCCCACGTCCATGAACTCGATGAAACGCAGCACGTGCGGCGTGCCGCGGAAGTGGCCGGCCAGCGCCAGCACCTGCGATTGATTGACGCCGCGCTGCACCACGCAGTTGATCTTGAGCGATTCAAAGCCCGCGGCTTCGGCGGCGGCGATGCCGGCCAGCACGTCGGCCAGTTCGCCGCGGCCGCCGGTAAGTTCGCGAAACAGCGCCGGATCGAGCGCGTCCAGGCTGACCGTCAGCCGGCTCAGGCCGGCCTCGCGCAGCGCCCGCGCCTGCCCGGCGAGCAGCGCGCCGTTGGTGGTCAGCGCCAGGTCGGTGATGCCCGGCACCCGCACCAGGCGCGCCACCAGGTCGGGAAGGTCCTTGCGCAGCAGCGGTTCGCCGCCGGTCAGGCGCAGCTTGCTGACGCCCAGGCGGGCGAACGCGCGCACCGCGGTCTCGATTTCATCGAAGTCCAGGCGCCCGGCGCGGCCCAGCGTGCCGTCCGGCGGCGTGCTGTCGGCCGGCATGCAGTAGGGGCAGCGGAAATTGCAGGTTTCGATGACCGACACGCGCAGGTCGCGCAGCGGTCGGCCCAACCGGTCGCGCGGGGCCGGGGCGTCGGCGGTCAGCGCGTTCATGGCGCCTCCGGCCGGCCGGGCGACGGCAAGGGCTCGGCCAGGGCCAGTACATCGCCGGCCTTCGCCACCCGATGGCCCCGTTCGCGCATCGCCGCGCCGTCGGCCGGCGACGCGTAGTGGTAGAGCACGCAGCGCGACAGCAGGCCGACCGGGTATTCGCGCTCGAGATCGTCCAGGCCGCTGTGCGAAGGATTGCCCTGCAGCGCGCAGTCGTGGGCGACGATTTCGCCGGCGCCGGCGAACTTCGCCAGCATTTCCGGAATCGGCCGGGTGTCGCCGGTCCAGACCAGGCTGCCCGGCAGGCGCAGTGCGAAGGCCGTGTCGGGCAGGTGGTGGCGCACCGGGAAGACGTCGTACCACTGGCCGGCGTGCCAGAAGCCGCGGCTCACCGGCACCAGCTGGAACGCGTCCCACCAGTTCGCATCGCCTTCGGCGACCACGCCCGGATAGTCGGCCAGCCGTGCCTGCAGGTGTGGCAGCACGCCGACCGGCACGTACAGGCGCACCTTGCCGCGCCGCGCCGGATCGAAGTACGTGGCGAAGAACAGCCGCTCCAACCCACCCACGTGGTCCATGTGCACATGCGTGATGAACAATGCGTCGGGCAACCGGCCGTAGGCGCTTTCGTAGGCGGTCAGGGCTTCCTGGCCGCAGTCGACCATCAGCAGCGGCTCCCCGTCGCGCTCGAGCACCGCCGAGGACGAGCCCAGCTGCACGGCCGACTGCGAATTGCCCACGCCCAGGAAGCGCAGCGACCAGCTCATCGGGACAGCTCCACGGCGGTTCCGGCCACGGTGCCGGCGAGGGTTTCCGCATAAGCCTGGCGCAGGCGCGTGAAGCCGTCGCGCCAGGCGTCGCGTCCCGGGCCGGACAGCTTGGCCAGCGAGCGCGACAGCCGGGCGAGGTTGGCTTCGCGCCAGCCTGCCGCCGGCCGGCGCAGCCGGCCCCGGTCGAAATCGATCAGCCAGGCCTTGCCGCCGGCGTCCAACAGCACGTTGTGGGCGTTGAGGTCGGCATGGTCGACGCCGGCGGCGTGCAGCCGCGCGATGCTGCGGCCGGCGCTGGCCCAGGCGGCGGCGGCGGGGTCGTCAAGGTACCCGGCCAGCGCGGTGGCGCTTTCGATGCGTTCGACCACGATCGCCGCCCGGTAGCCCAGGCCGCGGCGCCAGTAGCCGGCCAGCAGCGGCGCCGGCACCGGCAGCCCCTGCGCGCGCAGCGCGGCCAGCAGGTGAAACTCGGCGAAGCTGCGGACGCGGCTTTCGCCCAGCCACAGGTAGCTGTCGCGGCTGGCGCGTGCCGCCAGGCCACCGCGGCGATAGCGGCGCAGCACGCCGCGGCCGAAAGCGCCTTCGACGAACCAGGCCGCGCCGCGTCCGCCGGCGGCGACCGGGCTTGCCGCGGGATTCCAGGTGCTCGGCTCCAGCGCGTCGGCCGTGGCTTGCGGCCAGCGCGCGGCGTCGAACACAATCGCCCCCTCCCCTCGCGCATCGCGGATCGGCTGCCTGGTCGCGGCGATGGCGGTGGTGTTTCCCATTCGTGCAGTCTAACCAATGCCCGTGAAGCCCGCGCCGCGATCGATCTGCCTGCTGCGCCTGTCGGCGCTGGGCGACGCCGTGCACGCGGTGGCCCTGGTCCGCGACCTGCAGCACGCTTTCCCCGGGGTGCCCATCACCTGGGTCATCGGCAAGGGCGAGGCCAAGCTGCTCGAGGGCCTGGACGGCGTCGAACTCGTGGTCTTCGACAAGAAGGCCGGACTGGCGGCCTGGCGCGAGCTGCGCGCCCGCCTGGCCGGCCGCCGCTTCGACGTGTTGCTGAACATGCAGCTGGCCCTGCGCGCCGGCCTGGCGTCCACCGCCATCCGCGCCGGGCGCCGCATCGGCTTCGACCGCGGCCGCAGCAAGGAAGGCCACGGCCTGTTCGTCAACGAACGCATCCCGCCCGGCGGCCACCACGTGCAGGACGCTTTCCGGCAGTTCCTGCTGCCGCTGGGGGCGACGCCGGGGCCGGTGCAGTGGCGGCTGCCGGTGCCCGAAGACGCGCATCGCTGGGCGGCCGAACAATTGCCCGGCGACGCGCCGACCCTGCTGGTCTCGCCGTGCTCGAGCCACGTACTGCGCAACTGGCGGCCCGAACGCTACGCCGCGGTCGCCGACCACGCGGCCTCGAAGGGCTGGCGGGTGGCGCTGTGCGGCGGGCGCAGCACGCTCGAACGCGAGACCGCCGACGCCATCCTGGCCGCGATGCATGTGCCGGCGCTGGACCTGGTGGGCAAGGACACGCTCAAACAGCTGCTGGCCCTGCTCGGACGCGCCAGGCTGGTGCTGAGCCCCGATTCCGGGCCGGCGCACATGGCCAACGCCATGGGCACGGCGGTGCTGGGCCTGCACGCCTGCACCGACGCCGAACGATCCGGCCCCTATTCGGACCGTCGCTGGACGGTGAACCACTACGACCAGGCAGCGCGCCAGTTCCTGGGCAAACCGGCCTCCGCCCTGCCCTGGGGCAAACGCGTGGAGTTTCCCGGCGTGATGGACCTGGTGCAGGTGGACGAGGTGGTCGCCCGCTTCGACGCCTTCTGCGCGCAGGCCGGCGCCTGACTCAGGGGCGCGGGCCGGACCGGTAGTCCTGGTAGGACTTTTCCTCGACGTAGGCCGAGCCCAAGGCCAGGTTGATGTCCTTCTTGATGCGCGCACGCTCGTCGTTCTCGAAATAGACGGCGCGCGCCAGCCGGATGAATTCCTGGTCGAAGGCCTGGGCCTTTTCCTTGAGCCGGATGTCGTCCTCGATCACCCACAGGCGCTCGTTGACGGCCTTGAGCTCGGCGCGAAGGCGGGCGATGTCGTTGCCGGCGGCGGGGTGTGCCATCCAGGTGGATTCGAGCGCGGACAGTTCGGTGCGCACATTGGCCAGCTTGGCCGGGTCGGACATGCGCTCGGACTTGATCTGCAGGATGGCGATCTTGTCGAGCAGTTCGCCGAAGGAAACGGGGACGTGGATTTCGGACATGACGGGCTCCGTGGCAAGGCCGGAAGTGTAGCGCGGGCGGCGCGGCGGCCATGAAAAAGGGGCCCTTTCGGGCCCCTTCTGGCTTGCTGAATCTGGCGGAGAGGGAGGGATTCGAACCCTCGAGGCGCTATAAACGCCTGCCTGATTTCGAGTCAGGTACATTCAACCGCTCTGCCACCTCTCCGGACCCGACGCTGCCTTGGCTGGCGCCGGGCCCGCGATTATAGGGGCAGCGGGGCCGGCCCGCCAGCCTCAGGGGCCGGTGGCGGCACCGCCCCCCTTGGGCATGAAGAAGAACTCGCCGCTTTCGTGGCCGGCGTAGCGGATCGGCGCGTATTCGGGCATCTGCGCCAGCGGCGCGTCCATGGCGCCCAGGGCCAGCGAGGTCGCCACTTCCTGGAACAGGCGCTGTCCCTCGAGCAGGCGGTCGTTGTCCTGCAGCACGTTCAGGAACGCGCGCGCGAAATAGCTGTGCTTGCCGCTGCCGGTATCGGGCACCGGCATCACCCCGCCCGAGGTGAGCGCCGTGCGGCTGCGGCCGTCGGCCATGGCCTTGACCCAGGCGTTCCACTTGTCGGGCGGCATGGTGCCGGTGGCGAAGGTCGGCACCGAAGCGCGCGTCATCGTGCCCGAGTAGCAGGAATCGGCGACAACCAGCACGTGCTTCGCGGCGACGGTGTTGAGGATGTCGCTGACGACGGCGTTGGAAACCCAGGACTTCGGGTTGCCCTGCACGCCGTCGGTCGGCACCCAGTATCCCTGGCCCTGCGCGTCGATTTCGCCGTGGCCGGCGTAGTAGATCAGCAGGTTGTCTTCGGGCTTGAGCTTCTCGCGCATTTCATTGAGCGCGGTCAGCAGTTCCAGCCGGGTCGCGTTGTGCACGACGGTGGTTTCATAGCCGTAGCGGCTGCGCAGCATGTTGGCGACGGCGTTGGCGTCGTTCACCGCGCTTTGCAGCGTCGGGTAACCCGCGTCGCGGTAGCTGTTGTTGCCCACGACGACCGCATGGTAGCGGCCCAGCTTGACGCCGCGCGGCACCGTGCCCGCCGTCGCCGGGGCCAATGTCGTCGGCGCGCTGCCGCCGCCCGCCTGCGGCAGCAGGGTGAAGTCGAGCTGGGCGCGGGCGCCGCCGGTGTCCATCGCCGCCACCTGCACCTGGGCACCCCCGGCCGGCACGTCGACTTCGGCGCTGAAGGCGCCGTTGGCGCCGATCGGCGCCGGCTTGCCGTTGATGGTTATCTCGCGCACCAGCTGCGGCGCGGTGACGCGGCCGACGATCTTGCGGGTGCCGGGGCCGCCCCGGTAAACGGCGGTGTTGCGGCCGCGGGTGGCCACGAACACCGGGTCGAGGATTTCCAGTCGCGGCGCGCCCGCCAGCATCGCGCCGCCGCTGCCGGCCTCGCGTTCAAGCGCGGCCAGCTGGGTGCGCTGGTCGTTGATCTGCTCCTGCTGGGTCAGCAGCTGGTTCTCCAGCAATTGGGTGAGCTGGTCGTCGCGGCTGGCGCGGGCATCGGCCAGGCGCTGCTCGGTGCGCGCCAGTTCCTGGCGGGTCTGCTGCAGGGCGCTGCGGCGCTGCACGAGTTCCTGTTCAAGCTTGCGCACTTTTTCGCGCAGCGCGGCCGATTCGGCTTCACCCTCTTCCACCTGCTGCTGCAGGCCGGAAATCCGCTCGTCCTTGGCGCGGATCTCGACCTGCACCACCGAGGCGTAAAGCAGCTCGTCCTCGATGCCCGAGGCTTCGCGGTAGAGGTTCAGTGCCGCCGCCTGGTCCTGGGCCACGCCCAGGCCCTGTTCGTACAGGAAACCCAGGTTGATCTTGGCGCGTCCGTAGCCCTGCTCGGCGGCCTTCTTGAACCACTGGAAGGCCATGCCGTAGTCGGGCGCGGTGCCCAGGCCCTTGGCGTAGATTTCGCCGACGTTGTTCTGGGCCTCGGGGCTGCCGGCCATGGCGCCTTCGAGCCAGACCTTCAGTGCGGTCTGGTAGTTGGCGCGATCGTAGGACACGTATTCGCCGCCGCGGATTTCGCAGTCGGCCTGGGTCGTGCGCACGGGGCGCCGGGCGCTGAGGTAGGTGGCCTGGCGGCCGAGTTTCCGGATCTGCCCGGGAAGCAGGCAGTCGACGATCATCAGGTCCTCGGCGTTGCGCACCGCGGCCTGGGCCGGACTGGCCGGCCAACCGGCCATCAACACCAGGCCAAAACCAAAAGCGAAAACGAAGAGTCGGGACAGGACCGGACAAGCGCGGGACAGGTTCATTTGGCATGGCTCCCAAGAAAGCAATGCGACCCGCGCCGAGGCACTTGCAGCGGCGCGTCAGCCGCTATACTCGTGCCGCCGTTATAGCGGTAAACCAGGGGAAATGCGATGTACGCGAATGGCAGCGTCGCGACGGGCCGACGGACGGTCGATTCCTTTCTTCGGCAGGCCTGGCAATGGGCGGTCGTCATTTCGCTCGCCGCCCTGGCCATGGCCTGGAGCGGGGCGGCGAACGCCCAGACCTGCGACTTCGTCGCCATCGGCCCCACCAGCCAGCTCTCCCCGGCAGGCAGCACCGTCAGCTTCACGATCGAGGCGCAGACCGCCTGCGCGACCACGGTGGACGTCTCCCTGGTGGTCGACGCGCCGGACAACACCGGCGGCGCGACCATCGTGCCACCGGCGAACCCGACCATCGCGCTCGACACACCCTATACATTCGACGTCACCCTGGGCCCGAACCCCGGCGGCGGCGGCACCGTCACCGCCACCTGCCTCAATGGCGGCTGCGCGGGCGACACCCTGGTTTTCAGCTTCACCACCAACAACCAGTTCACGTACACCAACTCCACCGCCGCCACGGTGGTGACCAACCAGATCCAGGACTTCACGGTTGCGACCAGCCTGCAGATCAACGGCAATCCCGGCGGACTGGCAACCAACTACAACAACCTGACCGATGCCACGGCCTACGGGACGCGCCCCGCCGACACCTTCGGCATAGCGACACTGACCGACACCATCACCGCCGCGGGCAACTACACCGTACGCGGCAACGTGGTCTGCCCGACCGCCTTCTTCCTTGAAGGCTGCGGCGCGGTGCCGCCGGTGGATTTCACCGTGCAGGTCGAAGCCGTCGCGCTCGATCCGGTGACGCCGCTGACGGTTGCGATGACGGCCGGTGACATCGAAACCCTTACCGTGTACTTCGGCAGCCCCAGCTTCCCGGGGCCCGATGGCACGGCGGTGTCGTGGGTCCTGACCGGCCAGCCAGGCGGCGGCGACGGCGCCGTCACCGGAAGCGTCCTGGCGGCCGGCGAAAGTGACGCCACGTTCACCGCCACCGTACCGGGTGTCTATACGGTCGAGGCCAGCGTCGTCTGCGTGCCGTGCGCGGTGAACACGCGAACTTTCCAGGTGACCGTCGCCGCGCCCCTGCCCTTCACCCTGGTCGCCGCCAGCGCCAACCCGGCGACCGGCACGGTGGGGGTGGCGCAAACCTTCTCCGTGCAGCTGGACCAGGGCGGCGTGCCGGTGCCGGCCGAATCGATCCAGTGGACCGCCGCCGCCGCGCCCTTCGGCCCGGCCAGCACCACCAGCCTCACCGACGCCGCGGGCACGGCCAGCGTCACCCTGACGCCCACCGCGGCCGGCACCTTCCCCGGCGCCCTGACCGCCAGCTACGACCCCGACGGCGTTCCGGCCAGCGGCGACGAGGTCAGCGTCGATTTCGACGCCACCATCGCCGCCGTGCCCGGGCTGGCCATCGCCAGCGGCGACGGCCAGCAGGCCGACACCGGCCAGCCCTTCGCCCAGCCCCTGGTCGTGCTGGCCGACGACAGCGGCGTGCCCGCAGCGGGCATCGGCATCACCTGGACGGTGACCGGCGACGCCGTGGTCACTCCCGGCGGCGCCACCGATGGTGCCGGCCAGGCCAGCGCCACGGTCACCGCCGGCGCCACCGCCGGGCCGGTCACCGTGACCGCCACCCGCCAGGACGCACCCGCCGTCAGCGTCACCTTCAACCTGACCACCACCGCCTTGCCCTTCACCCTGGTCGCCGCCAGCGCCAACCCGGCGACCGGCACGGTGGGGGTGGCGCAAACCTTCTCCGTGCAGCTCGACCAGGGCGGCGTGCCGGTGCCGGCCGAATCCATCCAGTGGACCGCCGCCGCCGCGCCCTTCGGCCCGGCCAGCACCACCAGCCTCACCGACGCCGCGGGCACGGCCAGCGTCACTCTGACGCCCACCGCGGCCGGCACCTTCCCCGGCGCCCTGACCGCCAGCTACGACCCCGACGGCGTGCCGGCCAGCGGCGACGAGGTCAGCGTCGATTTCGACGCCACCATCGCCGCCGTGCCCGGGCTGGCCATCGCCAGCGGCGACGGCCAGCAGGCTGACACCGGCCAGCCCTTCGCCCAGCCCCTGGTTGTGCTGGCCGACGACAGCGGCGTGCCCGCAGCGGGTATCGGCATCACCTGGATGGTGACCGGCGACGCCGTGGTCACCCCCGGCGGCGCCACCGATGGTGCCGGCCAGGCCAGCGCCACGGTCACCGCCGGCGCCACCGCCGGGCCGGTCACCGTGACCGCCACCCGCCAGGACGCGCCCGGCGCCAGCGTCACCTTCAACCTGACCACCACGGCGATTCCCGGCCTGGCCATCGAAAGCGGCGACGGCCAGGTGGTCACCACCAGCCAGCCCTTCGCGGCGCCCCTGGTCGTGGTCGCAGACAACAGTGGTTTGCCCGCGGTGGGCGTGGGCATCACCTGGACGGTGGCCGGCGATGCCACGGTGACCGCGGGTGGCCCTACCGACGCCAATGGCCGCACCAGCGCCACCGTCACCGCCGGCGCCACGGCCGGGCCCGTGGTCGTTACGGCCACCCGCCAGGACGCACCCGCCGTCAGCGTGGCGTTCACCCTCGCCGTCGATCCGGCCGGCACGCTGGAGCTGGTGTCCGGCGACGACCAGCTGATGCGGGCCGGCCAGCCTTCCGAACCGCTGGTGGTGAAACTGGTGGACGCCGGTGGCCTGCCGGTGGCCGGCGCCAGCATCGCCTGGACCAGCAACAATGGCAGCCTGGATACGGCAACCAGCACCACCGACGCCAACGGCGAAACCAGCAACTTCGTCACGCCGGATATCGCTGGTGGCGCCGAGATCGTCGCCACCTCGCCCCTGGCCCAGGCGCCCCTGGTGATCTCGCTCAAGGGCGCCCTGGCCGGGCTGACCGGGCTGGACGCCACCACCGCGGAAGTCGCCAATGCCGTGGACAGCCTGTGCCCGGCCCTGGCGGCGTTGCCGGCCCGGAATGCGGCACAGCAGGACCTGCTGGACCGCTGCCTGGAGTTGATCGAGGCGGCCGCCCTGGACCCGGCCGCGACGGTGCTGGCGCTCGACCAGCTGATGGCCGACCTGGCGCTGGCCCAGGGCAACGCCGCTTTCGCGGCCGCGCAGTCGCAGTTCCAGAACCTGCGGGCGCGCATCGCCGCGCTGCGCAGCGGCACCCAGGGCACCGACTTCGGCGGCCTGGCCCTGACCACGCCCCAGGGGCTGTTCTCCCTGGGACTGGTGGCGCAGGCGCTGGGGGACGAGGAGCCGGCCATGGAGGTCGGCACCGACTTCAGCCGTTGGGGCTTCTTCGCCTCGGGCACCCTGGGCCGCGGCGAAGTGGAGCCGGGCCAGGTCGATCCGGCCTACGACACCGACATCGAAGGCGTGACGGCGGGCTTCGACTACCGCATCAGCGACCGCTGGATCCTCGGCGGCGCCGTCGGCATGACCCGCCAGGACACCCGCCTTCCCGACGGCCGCGGCGAGGTGGAAACCTCGGGCTGGAGCGTGTCCGGCTACACCACCTTCTACCAGCCCGACAGCTGGTACGTGGACGGCGTGCTGACCTGGGGCCGGAACGACTACGACATGCTGCGCCATATCCGCTACACCCTGCCCCTGGCGGGCGGTGGCACGCAGACCATCGACCAGAGCGCCGTGTCCTCGTCCGACGGCGACATGCTGTCGATGGCGGTCACCTTCGGCCGCGATTTCAACCGCGGCGCCTGGGGCCTGGGGCCCTATGGCCGGTTGCTGTTCACCCGGCTCGACTTCGACGCCATCGAAGAAACCCTGCAGCCGGGGCCGGGTTCGGGCCTGGGCCTGCGCATCGAGCAGCGTGAACTCGAGTCCCTGGCCAGCGTGCTCGGCGGCAAGCTCACCTACACCCACAGCGCCAGCTGGGGCGTGCTGATGCCCCACCTGCAACTGGAATGGGAGCACGAGTTCCGCGACGACCCGCAGGCGGTCGAGGCGCGTTTCCTCAACGACCCCACCGGAACGGCGATGAGGCTGCGCGGCGATCCGCTCGATACCGACTATTTCCGGATCGGCCTGGGCTTGTCGATGGTGCTGACCAAGGGCCGCTCGGGTTTCT
Organism: Arenimonas soli; assembly: GCF_014643775.1. Classification (GTDB taxonomy): domain Bacteria; phylum Pseudomonadota; class Gammaproteobacteria; order Xanthomonadales; family Xanthomonadaceae; genus Arenimonas; species Arenimonas soli. Next base: position 752,579 of record NZ_BMKC01000001.1, on the reverse strand, counting down.
TCTACTACGAACGCCTGATGGGCAAGGACCGCAGCTCGCAGTACAACCTCGCGCTTGGCTTCCGGATGGAGTTCTGAGTGGCCGCTTGCAGCCCGGCGCGGGGCGAACGCATGATGTCGCGAATGGACCCGACCCCCACGCCGGCCAACCACGGACAGCGCGCATGATCGAATTCGGCCACCTGAGCCACGTCGGCCTGCGTCGCGAGCTGAACGAGGACACCTATTACGGCGACGCCGAGCTGGGCCTTTGGCTGGTGGCCGACGGCATGGGCGGCCACGAGTTCGGCGAAGTCGCCAGCGCGCTCGCCCGCGACGCGGTGGTGCGCGAGGTGCGCGCCGGGCGGTCCCTGGCGGACGCCATCCGCCGCGCCGACGAAGACATCATCCGGCACAGCAAGCAGCGTGCGGAAAGCCTGCCCATGGGCACCACCATGGTGGCCCTGCGCATCGCCGAAAACCGCTTCGAGGTGGGCTGGGTCGGCGACAGCCGCGCCTACCTGTGGAACGGCGAACTGCGCCAGCTCTCGGCCGACCACAGCTACGTGCAGGAACTTATCGACCAGGGCGCCATCACCGCCGAACAGGCACGCGTGCACCCCCACCGCAACGTGGTCACCCAGGCCCTGGGCGTCACCGACCCGCAAAGCCTGAAGGTGGAAACCCTGTCCGGGGAACTGCGCCCCGGCCAGCAGCTGCTGCTGTGCAGCGACGGCCTGACCGAGGAAGTGGACGACGCCACCATCGCTTCCCTGCTGGCGCGCACCGAACTGTCGGCCCAGGAATGCGTGGACCACCTGGTGTCGGCCGCGCTCGACGGCGGCGGCTCGGACAACGTCACCGTCATCCTGCTGCGCCGCCGCTAGGCGGCTTCAGCCCGCGGGCGGTGCCGGCAGCGCCGGGTCTTCGCCGTTCTTCCCCGCCACCGCGGCGTCCTGCAGCTGCTGCAGGAAGGGGTCGGCCGGGTCCACCGCCTGCCCTTTCATCACCAGCACCTGGCACTGCACCCAGCGGCCCAGCTTGCAGGCTTCGTAGGCATTGCTCCGGTAGAAGGCGACCACGTTCGCCACCCCGGCCCGGGCGCGGGCATTTTCGGAGTCGACGGCCAGCGCCTGGCGGTAGTAGCCCAGTGCACTGTCGTCGTCGGGATAGTCGAGCTTTCGCCCGAAGTCGGGACCGGGCTTGATGGCGTTTTCGTAAAGCGCGTCGCCGGCGTTGAGCAGCCTCTCAAGCCGGTCGTCGGCCGGCGCATCCACCGGCGCCGGCAGGCTGAACCCTTCGGGCAGCGGACCATCGGCCGCCGAAGCGGCCGTCGTGGGCATCTGCACCGTGGCCGGCGAGGCGGCGACTTCGGGCGCAGACGGCGTCATCAGCCACCAGGCCAGCACGGCGACCACAAACGCGCCGCCCGCGCCCGCCACCGGCAGCAACCAGGCCGGCCGCGCGGCCTTCTCGCTGGCGCGGATGCGGGTGCGCTGCTGGGTGGCGCCGGCGATGCGGTCGTTGCCGGGACGCCGCGCCCGCGTTTCCACGCCCACGGCGCCGGCCGGGGCGCCGGCCACGCACTTGTGCATGGCTTCCACGAAGGCCGCGCCGGTGTTGAACCGCTGCGCCGGGTCCTTCGCCATCAGGCCCTCGACCAGCGGCTGCAGCCAGGCATGTTCTTCGGGCAAGGCCGGCACCGGGTGGGTGACGTGCATCAGCGCCACGGTGAAGGCGTCGCTGGCCTGGTAGGGCGGCTCGCCGGCCAGCATCTCGAACAGCACGGCGCCCAGGCTGTAGAGGTCGGAGCGCCCGTCCACCGATTCGCCGCGCGCCTGCTCCGGGCTCATGTAGTCCGGGGTGCCGATGGACGTACCGGCGACGGTGGAACTGTTGCTGCCGTCCATGGCCTTGGCGATGCCGAAGTCGGCCAGCACCACGCGGCCGTCGTTGCGGAAAAGCACGTTGCCCGGCTTGACGTCGCGGTGCACGAAACCCTTCTGGTGGGCGAAGTCCAGGCCGTGGGCGATGTCGGCGGTGATGTCGAGGATCTGGCCGACGCTGAGCCCGCCTTCTTCGATGCGGTCCTTGAGCGTGCCGCCCGGGATGTATTCGGCCGCCAAGTAATAGACGTTGCCGTGGTTGCCGATGTCGTAGACCGTCACCAGGTTCGGGTGCTGCAGCTTGGCGGTGATCTTGCCTTCGGTCAGGAAGCGGTGCGCGAACTCGGCGTTGGCCGCCAGCGCGGGCGCCATGACTTTCAGCGCCACTTCGCGGTCCAGCGATTCCTGCACCGCCAGGAACACCGAGGCCATGCCGCCCTCGCCGATCGGCCGCAGGATGCGGTAGCCGGGGATGTCGATGTCAACCGAGGTAAGCAGGACAGTGGCGTTCAAGGCGACCTCGCGGGTGGAAACCCTTGGCTCATCCAACAACGGGCTCAGGCGCCGGATGCGGTCCCGGGCCAGAGCAGTTTGCCGGCTTTTGCGGCGATTTTCGCCATCCGTTCGGCGTGGGCGGCCTCTTCGGCGGCGCTGGCGAGCCGCAGCACCCGCGGCACCGTCGCGCTGGCCAGGCGGGTGGCGGTGGCCGCGGCGGCGGCACCGTCGCCTTCGCCGCTCGCGGCCAGGCCCAGGTCGCCCTGGCCCGAGGTCATGCCCAGGTACACCTCGGCCAGCAGCTCGGCGTCGAGCAGCGCGCCGTGCAGCTTGCGGTGGCCATTGTCCACGCCCAGGCGACGGCAAAGGGCGTCGAGTGAGTTGCGCTGGCCCGGGTAGCGTTCGCGCGCCATCGCCAGGGTGTCGAGCACGCCGGCGTGGTCGGTGATGCGGCCGAAGTGTTTTCCCGCCAGCGACAGTTCGTAGTCCAGGAAGCCGACGTCGAAGCTGGCGTTGTGGATGATCAGCTCCGAATCGCGGATGAATTCGATGAACTCATCGACCGCGGTTTCGAAGCGCGGTTTGTCCTGCAGGAACTCCAGGGTCAGGCCGGTGACTTCCTGCGCACCCGGTTCCATTTCGCGACCGGGGTTGAAGTAACGGTGGAAATGCCGCCCGGTCGGCCGCCGCTCGACCAGTTCGATGCAGCCAATCTCGACCACGCGGTTGCCCTTTTCCCAGGACAGGCCGGTGGTTTCGGTGTCGAGAACGATCTGGCGCATGCGGCGGTTCAACTCCTGAATTTTTCGGCTTCGGCGCGGGCAAGCTTGTCCACGCGTTCGTTTTCGACGTGGCCGGCATGGCCCTTGACCCACTTCCAGCGCACCGTGTGCGGCCTGGCCGCGGCGTCGAGCCGGATCCAGAGGTCCTGGTTCTTCACCGGCTGGCCGGCGGCGGTCTTCCAGCCACGGCGGATCCAGTTGGGCAGCCATTCGCCGATGCCCTTCTGCACGTACTGCGAGTCGGTGGACAACTCGACCTCGCAGGGCGACTTCAGCGCCTCGAGCGCCATGATCGCCGCCATCAGCTCCATGCGGTTGTTGGTGGTTTCGGACTCGCCGCCGGCCAGTTCACGCTCGCGGCCGGCATGGCACAGCAACGCCGCCCAGCCGCCCGGCCCGGGGTTGCCCAGGCAGGCACCATCGGTGTGGATTTCAACGATCTTCTTGCTCAAGTAGGGCTCATCCAGCAGTGATTCCCGGCCGCAGGGCCATGGTCGGGGTGCCGGCGCGAAGCGGCGTCATGCCGGGCTCGCGCCGGCGCGCGACGATAAGGTGGGCCGCCCGCAGGCCGGCAAACAGGCCCTGGCCACGTGGTTCGCGCAGTTCAAGTCCCGACACCGGTGCCCAGACCGGCCCCAGCCAGTGCTGGCGCTCGATCTCCAGGCCGTGGTCGACCACTTGCTGGCCCAGCCGCACCGGATCGATGCCGCGCAGTCCGCGCAGGGCCCAGCGCAGGCGCGCCAGGCTCCAGGGATTGAGGCTGGCCAGCAGGGCCACGCCGCCAGGCTTGAGCACGCGGGCGATTTCGCCCACCAGGGCGTCCGGGGCGGGCGAGGTTTCCAGCACGCACAGCGCGTAGACCAGCGACAGGCTGCCGCTGGCCAGCGGCAGGGCTTCGTCCCGGCAGGCCAGCGCACCCTGCAGGTGGTCCTCGTGTCGGTAAAGGCCCAGTACCTGCGCCAGCATGTTGCCCGACAGGGTTTCCGGCAGCGCCTGGCAGGGGCGCAGGTACAGGCCGCTGTGCCCGAATACGCGCGTAAGCTCAGGTATGGCCTCGCGCTGGATCTGGTGCAGCAGGGCCAGGCCGGGGTCCCGGCAGAACCAGGAGTCGGCGCTGCCTTCGTGTTGACGGGGGGTGGGAGCCGCGGGCATGTTTCCGATTCTGCGTCATTCACGCCATCGAGGTCACCCCGCTTGCCCGAAGTCCCGGAAAACCCCGCCAGCCCCTTGGAAGTCATCGCGCTGCCGGCATTCCAGGACAACTACATCTGGCTGCTGGCCGGCCCCGGCGGCGACTGCATCGTGGTCGATCCGGGCGACGCGGCGCCGGTCCTGGCCGCCGCCTCGCGCGGCCTGCGGCCGGTGGCGGTGCTGCTGACCCACCACCACCCCGACCATGTCGGTGGCGTCCAGGCAGTGCTGGAAGCGTTCCCCGTTCCCTGCCACGGCCCGGACGACCCGCGCATGCCCTCCGGCACCACGCAGGTCGCTGACGGCGACCAGGTGAAGGTACCTGCCCTGGGCGCCAGCTTCGACGTTATCGCCGTACCGGGCCACACGCGCAGCCACATCGCCTTCCACGGCGCCGGCCTGCTGCTCTGCGGCGACACCCTGTTCAGCCTGGGCTGCGGCCGGCTGTTCGAAGGCAGCCCGGCGCAGATGCTCGCCTCGCTCGACCGGCTGGCCGCCCTGCCCGGCGATACCCGGGTCTGCTGCGCCCACGAGTACACCGAAGCCAACGGGCGCTTTGCCAGGGAGGCCGAACCCGGCAACCCCGACCGCGACCAGCGCCTGGACGACGTACGTCAGCTGCGCGCCCGCGGCGAACCCAGCCTGCCGGTGTCCCTGGCCAGCGAACGTGCCTGCAATCCCTTCCTGCGCGTGGACACCCCGCAGGTGCGCGAAAGCATCGGCCGGCGCCTGGGCCGCCCGCCCCGGGACCGGCTCGAGACCTTCGCCGAGCTGCGTGCCTGGAAGGACGGGTTCGCCGGATGAGGTCCTTGAAGGCGCTGTTGCTGATGCCGGCCCTGCTGCTGGCCGCTTGCCAGCTGCCGGTCAAACCGGTGGCGACGCAAGACGATGCGTCGCCGCCCGCCGCGGTCGCGCCGGCCGCGGAAGCCGGGCCTGCCGAGCCGACGCCCCGCGCGGACGCCGTCGCGCGCGGCGCGCCCCCGGCGCTGGCGGCGCCCGAACCCCCACCGCCGCCCGACCCCATCGATACCGGCGCCGAACTGTTCGACCACCTGGCCGAAAACTTCCAGTCGCCCGTCTGCATCAAGGGCGAGGCCAACCGGGCCTGGCGCAAGCGCTACGCAGGGCACCCGGCGTCCTTCGCCCGGCACCTGGAGGAAGTCCTGCCGCTGATGGCCTACGTCGCCACGGAAGTGGACCGGCGCGGCCTGCCGGCGGAGTTCGCGCTCATCCCCATCGTCGAAAGCTGGTATCGCCCGGCCGCCATCGGCCCGGGCGGGCCGGCGGGCATGTGGCAGATGATCGCCAGCACCGCGCGCAACCACGGCATCCGCATCCAGTCCGGCTATGACGGCCGCCTTTCGCCGGTGGCGTCCACCGACGCCGCGCTGGACTACCTGGTCGACCTGTCGGCCCGTTTCGACGGCGACTGGCGAGCCACGGCCATGGCCTACAACGCCGGCGAATACAGGATCCTGCGCGCCTTCAGGTCCAACGGGCACCGCAACGCCTCGGGCGAACGCAGGCTGCCGCAGGGGTTGTCGCGCATCACCTACGACTACGTGGCCAAGCTGCGCGCCCTGGCCTGCCTGATCGCCAAACCCGAACGGCACGACCTGGAACTGCCGCGCGATGCGCGCTTCGTGCCGCTGGCGCGCCTGCCGCTGCCGCCCGGCACCAGCAGTCTCGACCAGGCGGCGCTGAAGCTGCTGGTGGATGCCCGCGAACTGCGCCGGCTCAACCCCGCCTACCGGGGTGGCCGCCTGCCCGCAGGTGCCCCGCGCGAAGTGCTGGTGCCCGCCAACCCGGCCATGCTGCTGGCGGCACGCGACCTGCCCGCGGCCCCGCCCGCCGGCGACGCGCCGGCGCGCAGCCACCGCGTGCGCAGCGGCGACACCCTGTCGGGCATCGCCCGCAAGTACGGCGTTGGCCTGCGCCAGCTCTACCGGCTCAATGACATGGATGCCCGGTCCGTGCTGCAGGTCGGCCAGGAGGTGCAGGTGGACCCCTGATACGGCTCCATGCTTGGCGGTATGGCCCGCGCCGGGCGAAACTAGGGCGTTCGCACCGCCGACACGGCGGCATCAGGAGGAGAACATGGGATTTCTGACGGGCAAACGTGCCCTGATCGTAGGTATCGCCAGCCAGCGTTCCATCGCCACCGGCATCGCCGAGGCCATGCACCGTGAAGGCGCCGAACTGGCTTTCACCTACCAGAACGACAAGCTCAAGTCGCGCGTCGAAGACGCCGCGCGCGAAAACGGTTCGGACATCGTGCTGCCGCTGGACGTGGCCGACGATGCCCAGATCGACAGCGTCTTCGCCGAACTGGGCAAGCGCTGGGACGGCCTGGACATCCTGGTGCACTCGGTCGGCTTCGCGCCGCGCGAGGCCATCGAGGGTGAATACCTGCAGGGCCTGAGCCGCGAGAACTTCCGCATCGCCCACGACATCTCCAGCTACAGCCTGGCCGCCCTGGCCAAGGCCGCCCGGCCGATGATGAAGGGCCGCGGCGGCAGCATCCTGACGCTGAGCTACCTGGGCGCCCAGCGCGCGCTGGTGAACTACAACGTCATGGGTGTGGCCAAGGCCAGCCTTGAAGCGAACATGCGCTACCTGGCCCTGAACCTGGGCCCCGAGGGCACCCGCGTGAACGCGATCTCGGCCGGGCCGATCAAGACCCTGGCGGCGGCGGGCATCGCCAACTTCCGCAAGATGCTTGGCCACGTCGAGGAGTACGCCCCGCTGCGCCGCAGCGTCACGATCGAGGACGTCGGCAACGTCGCCGCCTTCCTTTGCTCGGACCTGGCCTCGGGCGTCACCGGCGAAGTGACCTACGTGGACGCGGGTTACAACATCCTGGGCATGACCGGCATCGAAGGGGTCTGAACCAGCGACCGGGACCGTCCGGCGGCACCAAGAAAAAGGCCCGGAAAATCCCGGGCCTTTTTCGTGGGCGGCGTGCCTGGCTCAGAGCCGGTCTTCGGCCACCGTGACGGTGTACTGGCGGCGCAGCGCCCGCACGTAGGCCTCGGCCTCGACCACGGCCCGTGCCTGGGCCAGCTGCTGGCGCAGGGCGTCGCGGGTGGCGTCGTCGAGTTCACCGACCTCCCCTTCGCGCACCGCGGTCACCCGCACCAGGGCATGGCGATCGGCGCCCAGGCGCACCATGCCGACGCTGGGGGCGTCCCCGGTAGGCGCCGACAGGCGGAAGGCCTCTTCAAGCAGCATCGGCGGCAGCGGCGACTGGCGGGTCAGCGCCGGCAGCTCGGCCACGGTGCGGCCAACGTCGCTGGCCAGGTCGGCGAAGGACTCGCCGGCACGGGCACGTTCAAGCAGGGCCTGGGCCTGCTTCTCCGACGCCTTGGACAGGCTGTCGGCGACCAGGTCGGCGCGTACCTGCTCACGCACCTCTTCGAAGGGAATCAGCGCGGCCGGCTCGACTTCGACCACGTGCAGCACCACCAGGTGGTTGGGGCCGATCTCGACGGCATCGCTGACCTGGCGGTCGACCCGCTGGGCGTCGGCAAAGGCGGCCTGGCGCACTTCCGCCATGGCCGCGATGCCTTCGCCGGCATCGCGGGCGAACAGGCCGGTGCGCTTGACCTCCAGGCCCACTTCCTTGGCTGCCGGCGCGAGCGCGGTGGGGTCGCGGTAGATGCGCTCGATCAGGCGGTTGCCCAGGTCGCTGTAGACGCGGTCGCGCTCGGTGGCCAGGTATTCGGCTTCGATCTCGCCGCGCACTTCGTCAAAGCTGCGTTCGCTGCCCGGCTCCAGGTCGGCGAGCTGGATGACGTGCCAGCCCTCGGGCGTGCGCGCTGGGTCGGCCACCTGGCCGACTTCGTCCAGGCCGAACAGCGCGTCCTGGAACGGACCCTCGAACACGCCGGCTTCGATCGGGCCGAGCATGCCGCCGTCGGCCCTGGAGCCGACGTCATCGGAGTTTTCGCGGGCCAGCGCGGCGAAATCGGCACCGGGTTCGCGGGCCTGGTCGGCCAGGGCCTGGGCGCGTTCGCGCGCGGCCTCGACTTCGGCCTCGTCGGCGTCGGCCGGCACGGAAACCAGGATGTGCGCCGCCGTGCGAACCGGCTCGGTGACGTAGCGACGGCGCTGTTCGTCGTAGCGCTGGCGCAGGGTCTGCTCGTCGACCACGGTCGGCACCTCCAGGGTGGCGCCGTCGATTTCGACGTATTCCACCGCGACCTGTTCGGGCTTGGTGTACCGGTCGCCGTGGCTGTCGTACCAGGCCTTGAGCGCTTCGTCGGTCGGCGCCTCGGGCGCGGCCGGGGTCGGCAGGTCGATCAATTCGACGTCGCGCTCCTGGCGCGCCAGGACCAGGTAGGCCTCGAGCTCGGCATCGGTGGCCAGGCCCGTGGCGGCGACTTCACCGGGCACCGTGCGGCTGGCCATGTCGGCGGCGACCGTGGCCATGAACTGGCCGTGGGTCATGCCACGCGCGGCCAGGCCCAGGCGGTACTGGTCGGCGCTGTACTGGCCGTTGACCTGGAATTCTTCCATCTGCTTGAGCTCGGCGGCGACTTCCGCCTCGCCGATGGTGATGCCGTCGCGTTCGGCGGCCATCGCCAGCACTTCTTCGTCGATCAAACGATCGAGCACTTCGCGCTTGCTTTGGATGGCTTCGAATCTGGCCGAGTCGAAAGCGTCGCCCTGCCGGCTGCGTTCGGCCTGGCGCGCCTGTTCGAAGCGGCGCTGGAAGCGGTCCTGGGGGATTTCCCGGACCTGCTTGCCCCATATCCAGAACTTGGCCGGACCTTCGATCTTGGCCGAGTAGGTTTCGATTTTCGGGGAGAAATAAGATTCGACGCCGAAGAAGGCCATCGTGATGATGACCAGGCCCAGGATGGTGAATGCCATCCAGCCTGAAGACTTGTCGCGAATGGTCTGGAGCATGTGCGCTATGCCGTCCGAGTGGGACCCCGGGTTTTCCGGGGCCGGAAAAAACGAGGGCGCCCTTTTGGGGCGCCCTCGGGGATATGGCGGAGTGGACGGGACTCGAACCCGCGACCTCCGGCGTGACAGGCCAGCATTCTAACCAACTGAACTACCACTCCGCGTATCACTTACCTGGTGGGTGCTGAGGGTTTCGAACCCCCGACCCTCGCCTTGTAAGGGCGACGCTCTACCGCTGAGCTAAGCACCCTTCCCAAGGAAGACGCTCAGTTTACAGCATCCTTCAGGGCTTTGCCAGCCTTGAACGCAGGATTTTTCGAGGCCTTGATCTTGATGGTCTCGCCGGTCTGGGGGTTGCGGCCCTGGCGGGCAGCACGCTTGCGGACCGAGAAGGTACCGAAGCCGACCAGCGTGACCGTGTCACCCTTCTTGAGGGCCTTGCTGATGGTCTCGATCATCGCGTCGACGGCGCGCGCGGCGTCGGCCTTGGACATCTCGGCGGCGTCGGCGACGGCACCCGTGAATTCGGCTTTGTTCATTATTGACTCCCTGAGCGAGTTGAACCCGCGTGTTTGAAAACCGGGGGCGCCCGGCTTGGCCTGGGCTCGCCCCGATCCACCTGTACCGCCACTGCCCGGAACCTGCTCCGTGCGGCGGTTGAACGATTTATACCAGCGGCATTTTGCATGCGCAACAAGCGAAAGCCTTTTATTTCGCGGCTTCCAGCCATTGTTTCGTGCAAATACTCAATGCCGCAGCGGGGCACCTCCGGTGTCCTTCTGGTCCTGCCCCTCGGCCGCATCGGGCGTGGGCTCGGGCGTTGACTCCGGCGCCAGGGTGCGCACCAGGGCCACGTCCAGCACTTCGTCGATCCACTTGACCGGGATGATCTCCAGGCCCTGGGTGACGTTCTTGGGGATGTCCACCAGGTCCTTGCGGTTCTCTTCCGGGATGATCACCGTGCGGATGCCGCCACGCAGCGCGGCGAGCAGTTTTTCCTTGAGGCCGCCGATGGGAAGCACGCGGCCGCGCAGGGTGATTTCACCGGTCATCGCCACGTCCGCACGGACCGGCACGCCAGACAGCACCGACACCAGGGCCGTGACCATCGCGATGCCGGCGCTCGGCCCGTCCTTGGGCGTGGCGCCCTCGGGCACGTGCACGTGGGTGTCGAACTTCTGGTGGAACTCGGCGTCCAGCCCAAGGCGTTCGCTGCGCGAACGCACGACGCTGTAGGCGGCTTTCACCGACTCCTGCATCACGTCGCCCAGCTTGCCGGTGAGGATCAGCTGGCCCTTGCCCGGCAGCAGCGTGGCTTCGATCTGCAGCAGTTCGCCGCCGACCTCGGTCCAGGCCAGGCCGGTGACCAGGCCGACTTCGTTTTCCTGCTCGGCGCGGCCGAAATCAAAGCGCTGCACGCCCAGGTACTTGTCGAGGTTCTTGGAGGTGACGTTGATCCCGCCCTTGCCGGCCTTGCGTGGCCCGGCAAGCGCGATTTCCTTGACCACCTTGCGGCAGACCTTGGACACCTCGCGCTCGAGGTTGCGCACGCCCGATTCGCGCGTGTAGTAGCGCACGATGTCGCGCACCGCGCTCTCGCCGATCTTGAGTTCGGCCGGCTGCAGGCCATTGGCCTTGAGCTGCTTGGGAATGAGGTAGCGCTGGGCGATGTGCAGCTTCTCGTCCTCGGTGTAGCCGGGGATGCGGATCACTTCCATGCGGTCGAGCAGAGGGCCCGGGATGTTGAGCGAATTGGCCGTGGCGATGAACATCACTTCGCTCAGGTCCAGGTCGACCTCGAGGTAGTGGTCATTGAAGGCGCTGTTCTGCTCCGGGTCCAGGACCTCGAGCAGGGCCGACGACGGGTCGCCGCGGAAGTCCATGCTCATCTTGTCGAGTTCGTCGAGCATGAACAGCGGGTTCTTGCTGCCGACCTTGCTCAGGTTCTGCACGATGCGACCCGGCATCGAGCCGATGTAGGTGCGGCGATGGCCGCGGATCTCGGCCTCGTCGCGCACGCCACCCAGCGACATGCGCACGAACTTGCGGTTGGTGGCCTTGGCGATGGACTGGCCAAGCGAGGTCTTGCCCACGCCCGGCGGTCCGACCAGGCACAGGATCGGGCCACGCATCTGCTTCACGCGCGACTGCACGGCGAGGTATTCAAGGATGCGTTCCTTGACCTTCTCCAGGCCATAGTGGTCGGCGTCGAGAACGTCCTGGGCCGCCTTGAGGTCCTTGCGCACCTTGCTGCGCTTCTTCCAGGGCACCCCGACCAGCCAGTCGATGTAGTTGCGCACGACGGTGGCTTCGGCCGACATCGGCGACATCTGCTTTAGCTTGTTGAGCTCGGACTTGGCCTTGGTTTCCACGGCCTTGGGCATGCCCGCCTTGGCGACCTTCTTGGCCAGTTCCTCGAGTTCGTTGGGCGCCTCGTCGAGCTCGCCGAGCTCCTTCTGGATCGCCTTCATCTGCTCGTTGAGGTAGTACTCGCGCTGGCTCTTCTCCATCTGCGACTTGACACGGCCGCGGATGCGCTTCTCGATCTGCTGGACGTCGATTTCGCCGTCCACCAGGCCGATCAGCATTTCCAGGCGCTGGCCGACCTCGAGGGTTTCGAGCAGCTGCTGCTTGTCGGCCAGGCGCGCGCCCAGGTGGGCCGAGATGGTGTCGGCCAGGCGGCTGGGGTCCTCGATGCCCGACAGGGTGGTCAGCAACTCCGGCGGCAGCTTGCGGTTGGTCTTGACGTACTGCTCGAACAGGCTCATCAGCGAACGCAGGGTGACCTCGAGCTCGCGTTCGTCGCGCTCGTGCACCGAGTCCACTTCCTCGCCGGTGGCGGTCAGCGCGCCTTCGCGCTCGCCGTAGCCGTCGATGGCCACGCGCCCGGAGCCTTCCACCAGCACCTTGATGGTGCCGTCGGGAAGCTTGAGCAGCTGCAGCACCTGGGCCAGGGTGCCGACCGAATAGAGGTCCCCGGCGGCCGGGTCATCGGTGTCCGGGCTCTTCTGGGCGACCAGCAGGATCTGCTTGTCCCCGGCCATGGCCAGGTCCAGCGCCTTGATCGACCGGTCCCGGCCCACGAACAGCGGGATCACCATGTGCGGGTACACGACCACGTCGCGCAGGGGCAGCACGGGCAGGTCGACGCGGAGGGCGATCTTGGGGGTGTCTTGCATGTGAAGGCTCCTCGGGGGCCAGGCCCCGGTATGGCTCAGGTTATGGGGTCCCGGGGGGCTGCTTGCAAGCTTTGCCGCGCAAACGCACACGGGCCGGAAAAACCGGCCCGTGTTTCAAGGACTTGCGTGCCCCCGTTCAGTCCGCGGAAGCGGCCTTGGGGCTGGCCTGGGGGCCCGAGCTGTAGATCAGGTAGGGCTCGGTCTGGTGGTTGATGACCGACTCGTCCACGACGACCTTGCTGACGTTTTCCAGCGACGGCAGCTCATACATCGTGTCGAGCAGCACCGACTCCATGATGGTGCGAAGGCCTCGGGCACCGGTCTTGCGCTTGAGCGCCCGGCGCGCGATCGCCAGCAGGGCGTCCGGCCGGACCTCGAGCTCGACGCCCTCCATCTCGAACAGCTTGCGGAACTGCTTGGTGATGGCGTTCTTGGGCTCGGTGAGGATCTTCACCAGGGCCGCTTCGTCGAGTTCCTCGAGCGTTGCGACCACCGGCAGGCGGCCGACGAACTCGGGGATCAGGCCGAACTTGACCAGGTCCTCGGGCTCGACCTCGGCCAGCAGCTTGCCGACCTCGATCTTGCGCTCGCTGGACTTGACCTTGGCACCGAAGCCGATGCCGCCGGCGTCCGTGCTGCGCGCCTGGATGATCTTGTCCAGGCCAGCGAAGGCGCCGCCGACGATGAACAGGATGTTCTTGGTGTCCACCTGCAGGAATTCCTGCTGCGGGTGCTTGCGGCCACCCTGCGGCGGCACCGAGGCGACCGTGCCTTCGATGAGCTTGAGCAGGGCCTGCTGCACGCCCTCGCCCGAGACGTCGCGGGTGATGGACGGGTTCTCGGACTTGCGCGAGATCTTGTCGATTTCGTCGATGTAGACGATGCCCTGCTGCGCCTTGTCGACGTCGTAGTCGCACTTCTGCAGCAGCTTCTGGATGATGTTCTCGACGTCCTCGCCGACGTAACCGGCCTCGGTGAGGGTGGTGGCGTCGGCGATCGTGAAGGGCACGTTGAGCAGGCGCGCAAGCGTTTCGGCCAACAGGGTCTTGCCCGAGCCGGTGGGACCGACCAGCAGGATGTTGGACTTCGACAGTTCGATGTCGTCGTTCTTGATCCGGCTTTCGATGCGCTTGTAGTGGTTGTACACGGCCACCGACAGCGTCTTCTTCGCGCGGTGCTGGCCGATCACGTACTGGTCGAGGACCTCGAGGATTTCCTTGGGCTTGGGAAGGTGGCTGCGCGCGGCATGGGCCTTCTCCTCGAGCTCCTCGCGGATGATGTCGTTGCACAGCTCGACGCATTCATCGCAGATGAACACGCTGGGGCCCGCGATCAGCTTGCGCACCTCATGCTGGCTCTTGCCGCAGAAGGAGCAGTAAAGGATCTTGCTGCTGTCGCCGGAGCGGCCCTGGCGGTCTTCGGTCATGCTGTCTGGGCCCTGGTGAAGTGGGTCGGGAGCGAGAATATCACAGGCCGGCGCGGGTCAAGCCCCGGCCCCTGGCGGGGGCCGGAGCGCGCGTGAAGGCCGCGTGGGGACGGGCGTTCAGCCCGCCTGGATGCTGTCTTCAGGGCGGCGGTCGAGCACTTCGTCGACCATGCCGTAGGCCTTGGCGGTCTCGGCGTCCATGAAGTTGTCGCGATCGGTGTCCTTGGCGATGCGCTCGACCGGCTGGCCGGTGTGCTTGGACAGGATGGCGTTGAGCCGGTCGCGCATGGTCAGGATTTCGCGGGTGTGGATCTCGATGTCGCTGGCCTGGCCCTGGAAGCCGCCCAGCGGCTGGTGGATCATGACCCGCGAGCTGGGCAGGCAATAGCGCTTGCCGGCGGCGCCGGCGGCCAGCAGCAGCGAGCCCATCGAAGCCGCCTGGCCGACGCAGATGGTGCTCACGTCGGGGCGGATGAACTGCATGGTGTCGTAGATCGCCATGCCGGAAGTGACGATGCCACCCGGCGAGTTGATGTACAGGCTGATGTCCTTCTCGGGGTTGTCGGCCTCGAGGAAAAGCAGCTGGGCGACGATGACGTTGGCCATGTAGTCGTCGATGGGACCGACCAGGAAGATGACGCGTTCCTTGAGCAGCCGCGAGTAGATGTCGTAAGCGCGTTCACCGCGGCTGGTCTGTTCGACCACCATCGGCACCAGGTTCAAGCCCTTGATCGGATCCATTCGCGATTCCTCCTTGGTGACCGCCTCAGGCGGCCGGACGCATCAGTTCGGTGAAGCTGACGCTTTTTTCGGTGGCCTTGGCACGCTCGGCGATCCAGTCGATCACCTGCTCTTCCATGACGCGGTTGCGCAGGCCGGCCATCAGGTTGGCGTCGGTGCGGTAAAGCTCGACCACCTGCGCCGGGTCCTCGTAGGTCGAGGCGATCAGCTGCAGGGTTTCGGTCAGGCGCTTGTTGTCGAGCGTGAGCTTGTTCTGGCGGGCGATTTCACCCACCAGCAAGCCGGCGGCGACGCGCTTGTGGGCGGCGTCCTTGAACTGCGCGGCTTCAAAGGTGGCGTTGGCCTGGCCCTGCTGGCGCGCCTGCTGCTGGGCGCTGGCGGCCATGTTGCGGGCTTCGGCCTCGACCATGCGCGGCGGCAGTTCGACGTCGGCGTAGGCGGCGACGAGCTTGCTGGCCACTTCCGCGCGCAGGCGCTGCATCAGGTTGCCCTTGAGCTCGCGCTCGAGGTTGGCGCGCACTTCCTTGCGGAACACTTCCAGCTTGCCGCCCTTGATGCCGAAGCTCTTGATGAAGGCTTCGTCGACCTCGGGCAGCTTGGGCGCCGACACCTTGATCGCCTTGACCGCGACCTTGGCGGCCTTGCCGGCCAGGTCGGCATTGCGCCAGTTTTCCGGGAAGGTGACCTCGAACTCGGCCTCGTCGCCGGCCTTCATGCCGGCCAGGCGCTGCTCGAGCTCCGGGTACATCACGTTCGAACCGATCACCGTGGCGCCGCGCTCGACGCCCTCGGCGGGCACGCGGCCGGCGTCGGTGGTGGCGGAGGTTTCGACCTGGACCAGGTCACCGGCCTGCGCGGCGCGCTCGACCGGCTCCCAGCTGCGGCGCTGCTGGCGCAGGGTCTCGATCATCGTGTCGATGTCGGACTCTTCGATGGTGGCGGTGACACGTTCGATCTCGAGCTTGGCCGGATCGATCTCGCCGAATTCGGGGACCACTTCGAAGGTGGCGGTGTAGCGGATCTCGCCGCCCTCGCCTTCCGGCTCGGCCTTGATCTCCGGGTTTCCGGCGACCTGCAGCTTCTCCTGGCGGATGGCTTCGCCAAGGCTTTCACGCACCAGGTCGCCGTAGGCCTCGGACCGGACCTGCGGGCCGAAGCGCTGCTCGATCACCTTGGTCGGGACCTTGCCCTTGCGGAAGCCCTTGATGTTGGCCGTGCGCGCGATTTCGCGCAGGCGGTTGCCGACGGCACCCTCGAGACGGTCGGCCGGCAGGCTGACGGTGAGGCGACGTTCCAGGTTGGCGGTGTTCTCAAGCGAGACTTGCATGTTCACTCCTGCGACGCGCCTTTGGATGGGGCGCGAAAATGAAAAAACCCGCGGAGCTTCGGCTCGTCCCCGCGCCTCCGTTGCCGGATGGTGCGAAAGGAGAGACTCGAACTCTCACGGGTTGCCCCACTGGAACCTAAATCCAGCGCGTCTACCAGTTTCGCCACTTTCGCAACGCCGCGCGGGTTCGATTCTTGGGGAAGATGGTGGGCCGTGTAGGATTCGAACCTACGACCTATTGATTAAGAGTCAACTGCTCTACCAACTGAGCTAACGGCCCGTTATCTTCCCGCCGAAGCGGCTGCGACGCGACATTATGCCGCGCTTGGAACTGGGGTGGAAGACGGGACTCGAACCCGCGACCCTCGGAATCACAATCCGATGCTCTAACCAACTGAGCTACATCCACCAATGTAAAACCACCCTGCCTCCGCCACCTTGCCCACCTGGCGCGCCCGGCAGGACTCGAACCTGCAACCGCCGGCTTAGAAGGCCGGTGCTCTATCCGGTTGAGCTACGGGCGCCTGGCCGGGATGATACCGGTCTGGTGCACGCCGCATCCATGCGGATCGCAGGTCCGGGGCAGAACGGCCTGGTCGGGGCAGAGGGATTCGAACCCACGACATCCAGCTCCCAAAGCTGGCGCTCTACCAGGCTGAGCTATACCCCGGCGGTGAAGCCCGACGCCCGGACCGGCACGCCTTGAGGAGTCTCACTGTACGGCCGGCGGGGATTCGGGCGCAATGCGCCGTGGCCCCGTCGTCCGAACAAAAAGGGTGCCGAAGCACCCTGTTTGCATTAGTGGCGCGCCCGGAGAGATTCGAACTCCCGACCACCAAGTTCGTAGCCTGGTGCTCTATCCAGCTGAGCTACGGGCGCGCAGAAGCGAAATTATGGGGCACTGCAGTGAAACCGTCAATACTTTCGTAACAACTTTTTCGCACTACCAGGCTGCCACCACCTGCTGCCGGGGCGAAAAAATCGCCGCCCTGGGGCGGCGATCCATCGACCTGGCGGAGTGAGAGGGATTCGAACCCTCGATAAGGCTTTTGACCCTATACTCCCTTAGCAGGGGAGCCCCTTCAGCCACTCGGGCATCACTCCGGAAACAGTTCCCGGCAATCACCCTGCGGGTGAAACCGGCCGCATAGGATAGCCCTTCAGCCCGGCTTAGGTAAACCCGCATCGGCGTCGCCCGATCCGGTCGCCGGTACGTCGTCCTTCTGGATCCGCTGGAAGATTTCCTCGCGGTGCACGGCCACGTCCTTCGGCGCAGTAATGCCGATCCGAACCTGATTGCCCTTGACGCCCAGCACCGTCACGGTGACCGAGTCACCGATCATCAGGGTCTCTCCCACCCTTCGCGTCAGAATCAGCATCCCTTTCCCTCCCGATACGTCCCTGCACCGGCCCGCATGGCGCGTGACCCGCGGTTCCCCGACCGCGCACGACGCGCGGCATGTCCCGGAGGATAGTTCTCCGCCGCCCGGGGCGCAACGAAGGCCCGGGCGGGCGCGATCAGTCGCCCAGCCGCCCTGCGACCCAGGCCGGCACGTCGGCCAGCGCGGCAAGCAGTTCGGGGCCGTCGCTGCCGCCGCCCTGGGCCATGTCGGGCCGACCGCCACCCTTGCCGCCGATTCGGGCGGCAACGTGCGCCAGCAACTCGCCCGCCTTCACCTTGCCCAGCGCGCCGCCCTGCACGCCCGCCACCAGCGACGCCTTGCCGTCCTGGGCCGAGGCCAGCAGGATCACCGCGTCGCCCAGGCGCGACTTGAGCTGGTCCACCGCTTCGCGAAGGGACTTGGCATCCAGGCCTTCCAGGCGTGCGGCGACGACTTTCACGCCGGCCACTTCCGGGGCGGAGGCGGCCAGGTCGGCGGTGGCGCCGGCGGCGGCCCTGGCCTTGATCGATTCGAGCTCGCGTTCGAGCTTCTTCTGGCGATCGAGCAGCTGCGAGAGCTTGTCGAGCACGTCGCGCGGGCTGCCGCCAAGCAGGCCGGCCACCTGGGCCAGGCGGCGCTCTTCCTCGGCGATGTGCGCGAGCGCGCCTTCGCCGGTGACCGCTTCGATGCGGCGAACGCCGGCGGCGACGCCGCCTTCGCTGATGATCTTGAACAAGCCGATGTCGCCGGTGTGGTGCACGTGGGTGCCGCCGCACAGTTCGGTCGAAAAATCGCCCATGCGCAGCACGCGTACGCGTTCGCCGTATTTTTCACCGAACAGGGCCATGGCACCGAAGTCCATGGCTTCCTGCATGCCCATCTGGTGGATCTCGGCTTCGGCGTTGCCGCGGATTTCCGCATTGACCATGGCCTCGATGCGCGCCAGCTCCTCGGGCGTGATCGCCTGGAAATGCGCGAAGTCGAAGCGCAGGCGGTCGGGAGCGACCAGCGAACCCTTCTGGGTGACGTGTTCGCCCAGCACCTTGCGCAGCGCCGCGTGCAGAAGGTGGGTGGCCGAATGGTTGAGCACGGTGGCCTGGCGGCGGGCGGGGTCGACGCGCGCGGACACCAGGTCGCCGCGCTTGAGGCTGCCGGCGACCAGCTTGCCGACGTGGCCATGGAAAACGCCGGATAGTTTCAGGGTGTCGGCGACCACGAAGCGGATGCCGCGCGAATCGAGCAGCGTGCCGGTGTCGCCGACCTGGCCACCGGACTCGGCGTAGAAGGGCGTGCCGTCGAGCAGCACCACGGCCTCGTCGCCGGCGGCGATTTCTTCGACCGGCTTGCCGTCGCGCACCAGTGCGACCACGCGGCAGCCGTCGGCTTCCAGCTCTTCATAACCGCGGAATTCGCTGGGCTTGAGCCCCGAGACCAGTTCGGCCGGCAGCACAACGCCGCCGGCGAACTTGCTGGCGGCGCGGGCGCGGTCGCGCTGCTGGTCCATCAGCGTGTCGTACTCGTCCAGCGCGCCCTCGGCCAGGGCCCAGCCCTTGTCGGCGTTCTCGCGCAGCAGGTCGGCGATCAGGTCGGGCGGGCAGCCGTAGGTGTCGTGCAGCTGGAACAGCTGGTCGCCGCGGATGCGGTTGCCCGAGGCCGCCAGGTAGTCCTGCAGTCGGGTCATGCCGGCGTCGAGCGTCTGCGCGAACGCGGCTTCCTCGCCCTTGAGCGCCTGCTCGACCAGCTTCCGCTTGGCGACCAATTCCGGATAGGCCTCGCCCATCACCTCCACCAGCGGCTGCACCATGCGCCAGAACTTGCCCTCGGGAGCCAGGCCGTCGAGCTTCCAGAAGTGGCGGATGGCGCGGCGGATGATCCGGCGCAGCACATAACCGCGGCCTTCGTTGGACGGCAGCACCCCGTCCACCACCAGGAAGCTGCAGGCGCGCACGTGGTCGGCGATGACGCGCAGCGACTTGTTTTCCAGGTCGTCCTGCTTGCCGGTCAGCGCGGCCGCGGCCTTGATCAGGTGCTGGAACAGGTCGATTTCGTAGTTGCTGTGCACGTGCTGCAGCACGGCCGAAATGCGTTCCAGGCCCATGCCGGTGTCGACGCAGGGCGCGGGCAGCGGCAGCAGGGCGCCGTCGGCCTGGCGGTCGAACTGCATGAAGACGTTGTTCCAGATCTCGATGAAACGGTCGCCATCCTCGTCCGGGCTGCCCGGCGGGCCGCCGGCGATGTGCTCACCGTGGTCGTAGAAGATTTCGCTGCAGGGGCCGCAGGGGCCGGTGTCGGCCATCTGCCAGAAGTTGTCGCTGGCGAACGGCGCGCCCTTGTTGTCGCCGATGCGGATGATGCGCTCGGCCGGCAGCCCGACGTCCTTGTGCCAGATGTCGAAGGCTTCGTCGTCGGTGTGGTAGATGGTGACCAGCAGGCGCTCCTTCGGGAGTTTCCAGACCTCGGTCAGCAGCTCCCACGCCCAGGTGATGGCTTCGCGCTTGAAGTAGTCGCCGAAGCTGAAGTTGCCCAGCATCTCGAAGAAGGTGTGGTGGCGCGCGGTGTAGCCGACCTGGTCGAGGTCGTTGTGCTTGCCGCCGGCGCGCACGCAGCGCTGCGAGGAAACGGCGCGCGTGTAGCTGCGCTTCTCGGCGCCCAGGAAGACGTCCTTGAACTGCACCATGCCGGCATTGGTGAACAACAGGGTCGGGTCGTTGCCGGGCACGAGCGGGCTCGAAGGCACGACCTGGTGGCCCTTGGACTGGAAGAAGTCGAGGAAATCCTGGCGGATCTGGTGGCTGGTCTTGGTCATGGGCTGGCTGGCAATAATGTCGGGGGCCACGCCTGAAAGGTGCGGCCAGACCCACAAGATTACCAGCCCGGAGCGCGCAGCCGTCCCCACCCTGCCCAGCTGAATCGTCTAAGACCCGTCCTCGTCTTCAGCCCGGGCCCGGCCGCGCACCGCCGCCCAGGCGCTGTCCTGGTCGAAACCCCGCCGCAGCAGGAATTCGACTGCCTTGCGGCGGCGGTTGGGATCGGCCAGCACGGCGGCCGTCCAGCGCCGTTCGACCTGGCGCCGGGCGGACGCCGGCCAGTCGGCCTCGCAGGCGTCCAGGGCCACCTGGATGGCGTCTTCTCCCAGGCCATGGCCGGCCAGCTCCACCCGGATGCGGACCGGCCCGTAACCCGAACCGGCGCGGTCGCGGGCAAAACTGGCGGCGAAACGGCTGTCGTCCTGGTAACCCTGCTCGGCCAGCCGCTCGACGGCGGCGTCGGCCTCGGCGGGCTCGACGCCGCGCTGCGCCAGCTTGCGGGACAGGTCGCGGCGGGAATGTTCACGCCTTACCAGCAGGCCCAGGGCCCGCTGGTAGGCGTCGGCGGCTTCGCCGCGCGGCCGGCCCATGCCGGCCTCAGCCCTCGACGGCCTCGGCGTTTTCGTCGCCGATCACCAGGCCGGGCACGAACTTCTCGCGCAGCTTGGCTTCCAGGTCCTTGGCCACGGCCGGGTTGTCCTTGAGCCACTGGCGGACATTTTCCTTGCCCTGGCCGATGCGCTCGTCGTTGTAGCTGTACCAGGCGCCCGCCTTGTCGATCAGCTTGGCGTCCACGCCCATGTCGATCAGCTCGCCTTCGCGGCTGATGCCCTGGCCGTAGAGGATTTCGGTAACGATGATCTTGAACGGCGGCGCCATCTTGTTCTTGACCACCTTGATCTTGGTCTGGTTGCCGATGATTTCGTCGCCCTTCTTGACCGCGCCGATGCGGCGGATGTCCAGGCGCACCGAGGCGTAGAACTTGAGCGCGTTGCCACCGGTGGTGGTTTCCGGACTCTGGCCCGGCATCATGATGCCGATCTTCATGCGCAGCTGGTTGATGAAGATGACCATGCAGTTGCTGCGCTTGATGTTGCCGGTGAGCTTGCGCAGGGCCTGGCTCATCAGGCGGGCCTGCAGGCCGGGCAGCTGGTCGCCCATTTCGCCCTCGATTTCGGCGCGCGGGGTAAGCGCGGCGACCGAGTCGACCACGACCATGTCCACCGAATTCGAGCGCACCAGCATGTCGGCGATTTCCAGCGCCTGTTCGCCGGTGTCGGGCTGGCTGACCAGCAGGTCGTCGACGTTGACCCCCAGCTTCTGGGCGTAGGTGGGGTCGAGGGCATGTTCGGCGTCGATGAAGGCGGCGGTGCCGCCGGCCTTCTGGCACTCGGCGATCGCCTGCAGGGTAAGCGTGGTCTTGCCCGAGGATTCCGGCCCGTAGATTTCGATGACGCGCCCCTTGGGCAGGCCGCCGATGCCCAGCGCGATGTCGAGCATCAGCGAGCCGGTACCAATGACTTCGGCCGCCTCGATGGCCTTGTCGCCCATGCGCATGACCGCACCTTTGCCGAACTGCTTTTCGATCTGGCTCAGGGCGGCGGTGAGGGCGCGCTTCTTGTTCTCGTCCATGGGTTTGGTCCTTGGTGTCTTGTTGTCGGTGGTCGCCAGGTTAGCGGGGCCGGGTCTCACGGATTGAGAAGGCTCCGGCGCCCCTGAATCTGCCTGCCCCGCCGGAGCGGCGGCAGCCTCTTGTGCCTCGATGCGCAGTAGGGAATTGGACTTCTTCCTGCCGGCCTTTTTCTGGCCCAGGCTCAACGGTTCGGCCTTACGAGGCCGCAGTACAGACCTTCGATGGCGAAGTCCTGGTCGGGCTGGACGACAATGGGGGCGAAGTCGGGGTTGCGCGGCAGCAGGCGGATGCCTTCCTTGCCGATCTTGAGCAGTTTCACGGTGATTTCCTCATCGATTCGGGCGACCACGATCTGGCCGCTGCGAGCGTCATTGGTGCGGTGCACGCCGATCAGGTCGCCGTGCAGGATGCCTTCGTCGCGCATGGAGTCGCCCTTCACCCGCAGCAGGTAGTCGGGCGCCGGGGAAAAGAAGACACGGTCGAGCAACACCATGTCGTGAAGGCCGGCGTCGGCGCCGATCGGCAGGCCGGCGGCGACCTGGCCCAGCACCGGCAGGCGCAGGGGTGCGTCCCCGGCCGCCGGGACGAGGTCGGCGGCCGGGGACGACGAACCGGGGGACACCGCCAGGCGGATGCCGCGCGCCTGCCCGGGCACGCGGCGGATGGCGCCGGCCTGCTCCAGGGCTTCGAGGTGGTATTGGGCCGCGCGCACGCCCTTGAAGCCGAAGGCGTGGGCGATCTCGACCTGGGACGGCGGCACGCCGTCGGCCTCGATGCGCTCGGTGATCATGGCCAGGATGGCCTGTTGGGTGTCGGTGATGTCCATTAGTAGTAATACTACTAACGAACCCCTCCGGGCTGTCAAGCCCCGCGTGCGGCGCTAGCCGGCGAGGGCCATCAGGCCATGCAGGGCGGCGGCCACGGTTTGCCGGCGCACCGCGTCGCGGTCGCCGTCGAAGTGGAAAAGTTCGGCCTTGGGGTAACCGCCGCGGCGCTTCCAGCCTATCCAGACCGTGCCGACCGGCTTGTCCGGGTTGCCGCCGGTGGGGCCGGCGATGCCGGTCACCGCCACGGCGATGCTGGCGCCCGACGTCACCAGGGCCCCGGACACCATTTCCATCACCGTTTCCCGGCTGACGGCGCCGTGTTCGATCAGGGTTTCGGGCCGCACGCCCAGCAAGGCCTGCTTGGCCTCGTAGCTGTAGGCCGCCATGCCGCAGTCGAACCAGGCCGAGCAGCCCGGGATGTCGGTGATCATCTTGGCGATCCAGCCGCCGGTGCAGCTTTCGGCGGTGGCCAGCATCAGGTGGCTGGCCTGCAGGCGCACGCCCACGTCTTCGGCCAGGGCATGCAATTGATCGTCGGTCGGCAGGGCGTCGGTGGCCATGGCCGCTAGACTATAGGGCCGCCCCCGCCATTGCCATCCGGATGCCCGCCTCGGAAACGCCCCAGCACACGCCGCTGATGAAGCAGTTCTTCGCCGCCAAGGCGGAGTACCCCGACATCCTGCTGTTCTTCCGGATGGGCGACTTCTACGAATTGTTCTACGACGACGCGCGCAAGGCGGCGCGGCTGCTGGACATCACCCTGACCCAGCGCGGCAGCTCCGGCGGCGCGCCGATTCCGATGGCCGGCGTGCCGGTGCATGCCTACGAGGGTTACCTCGCGCGCCTGGTCGCGCTGGGCGAGTCGGTGGCCATCTGCGAACAGATCGGCGACCCAGCCGCCAGCAAGGGCCTGGTCGAACGCAAGGTCGTGCGCATCGTCACTCCGGGCACGGTCACCGACGAAGCCCTGCTGCAGGAACGCCGCGACACCCTGCTGATGGCTCTCAGCCGCGGCCGCAGCGGTTTCGGCCTGGCCTGGGCCGACCTGGCCGGCGGCCGTTTCCTGGTCTCTGAAGTCGCCGACGAGGACCAGCTGGCCGCGGAAATCGCCCGCCTGGATCCGGCCGAACTGCTGCTGCCCGACGAAGACGGCTGGCCGCCCTTCCTGGCCACCCAGCCCGGCCTGCGCCGCCGCCCGCCCTGGGGTTTCGACGCCGACGCCTGCCGGCGCCAGCTGCTGAAGTTCTTCAAGCTCCACGACCTCAGCGGTTTCGGACTGGAAGACAAGGCGCTGCCCACCGCCGCCGCCGGCGCCCTGCTCGCCTACGTCGAAGAAACCCAGAAGCAGCAGCTGCCGCACCTGACCGCCATCGCCTTTGAATCGGCCGGCGACGGCATCGCGCTCAACGCGGCAACGCGCCGGCACCTGGAACTGGACAGCCGCACCGACGGCCGCAGCGAACACACCCTGCTGGGCGTGCTCGACACCAGCGTCAGCCCGATGGGCGGACGCCTGCTGCGCCGTTGGCTGAACCGGCCGCTGCGCGACCGCGGCGTGCTGGGCCAGCGCCACCACGCCGTGGCCACCTTCATCGATTCCGGCGCCCACGAAACCTTGCGCGAAACCTTCCGCGGCCTGGGCGACATCGAACGCATCCTTTCGCGCGTGGCCCTGCGCTCGGCGCGCCCGCGCGACCTGTCCACCCTGCGCGACGGCCTGGCCCTGCTGCCGGGCGTGCGCGCCGTGCTGGCACCGCTTGATTCCCCGCGCCTGGACGCCCTGGCCGCGGCGCTGGGCGAACACGAGACCACCGCCGACCTGCTGGCCCGCGCCATCGTGCCGCAGCCGCCGGTGCTGATGCGCGACGGCGGCGTGTTCGCCGAAGGCTTCGACGCCGAACTCGACGAATTGCGCACGCTGTCCACCACCGCCGACCAGTTCCTGGTCGACCTGGAGGCCCGCGAACGCGCCGCCACCGGCATCGCCACGCTCAAGGTCGGCTACAACCGCGTGCACGGCTATTTCATCGAGATCAGCAAGGGCCAGTCGGTGAAGGCGCCCACGCACTACACGCGCCGGCAAACCCTGACCGGCGCCGAGCGTTACATCACCGAAGAACTGAAGGCTTTCGAAGACAAGGTGCTCAGCGCCCGCGAACGATCGCTGACGCGCGAAAAGGCCCTGTACGAAGAATTGCTGGAAACCCTGAACCAGTCGCTGGAACCGCTCAAGCGCTGCGCCGCCGCCCTGAGCGAACTCGACGTGCTGGCGGCCTTCTCCGAACGCGCCCAGGCCCTGGACTGGTCGCGCCCGGAGCTGACCGACGCGCCCGGCCTGTGCATCGAACGCGGCCGGCACCCGGTGGTCGAAGCCGTTCGCGACGAACCCTTCGAACCCAACGACCTGGTGCTGGACGAAAACCGCCGCATGCTGGTGATCACCGGCCCGAACATGGGCGGCAAGAGCACCTACATGCGCCAGAACGCGCTGATCGTGCTGCTGGCGCACATCGGCAGCTTCGTGCCGGCTTCACGCGCTGTGATCGGCCCGGTGGACCGGGTACTGACGCGCATCGGCGCCGGCGACGACCTGGCGCGCGGCCAGTCCACCTTCATGGTGGAAATGGCCGAAACCAGCTACATCCTGCACCACGCCAGCGCCCAGTCGCTGGTGCTGATGGACGAAATCGGCCGCGGCACCTCGACCTACGACGGCCTGGCCCTGGCCGAAGCCTGCGCGCGCCACCTGGCGCAGGCCAACCGCGCCTACACGCTGTTCGCCACCCACTATTTCGAGCTCACCGCGCTGGCCGAACCGGGCAGCGGCATCGCCAACGTGCACCTGGACGCGATCGAACACGGCGACCGGCTGGTGTTCATGCACGCGGTGAAGGACGGCCCGGCCAACCGCAGTTTCGGCCTGCAGGTGGCGGCGCTGGCGGGCCTGCCGCGCAGCGTGGTCGAACAGGCCCGCCGCACCCTGGCCAGCCTGGAACAGCGCGGCGCTCCGCATGCCGTGGCGGAGATGAGCCCGGCGGCGCTGGATGCGCCGCAGCAATTCGGCCTGTTCGCGCCGCAGCCTTCGCCCGCGCTCGAGGCGCTGGACGCGATCGACCCCGACGAACTGACGCCGAAGCAGGCGCTCGAGGCGCTCTACCGGCTCAGGCAGCTGCGCTGAGGCGAGAGCCTTCCAGGGCCTGGGCCAGGTCGGCCCAGAGGTCTTCGACGTTTTCGACGCCCACCGACAGCCGCAGCAGGCCCGGGCCAATGCCGCTGGCCAGGCGCGCCTGCGCGTCCACCACGCGGTGGGTCAGCCCGGCCGGGTGCTGGATCAGCGTATCCACCGAACCCAGGCTCACGGCCGGCGTCATCAGCCGCACGCGCGACATCACCGAAGCCGCGGCTTCGTGGCCGCCGTGCAGGTCGAAGGCCATCAGCGCGCCGGGGCCGGCCATCTGCGTGCCCACCAGGTGCGCATTGCGCACCGTGCCCAGGCCCGGGAAAAAAACCCGCGCCACGGCCGGATGCCCAGCCAGGCGTTCGGCCATGGTGATGGCATTGGCCTGCGCACGTTCGACCCGGATGGCCAGGGTCGGCAGGCCGCGGTGCAGCAGGTAGGCACCCAGCGGATGCAGCAGCGCGCCGGTGGCCGCGCGCACGGTGCGCAGCGGCCGGGCATGTTCTTCGCTGCAGCAGACCACGCCGGCGATGACGTCGCCGTGGCCGCCCAGGAACTTGGTGGCGCTGTGCATCACGTAGGTGGCGCCCAGCGAGGCGGGCTGCTGCAGCACCGGCGTGGCGAAGGTGGAATCGACCAGCACCGGCACCTCGCCGGCGGCGGCCACCACGGCGCGGATGTCCACCAGGTCCAGCGTCGGGTTGGCCGGGGTTTCGATGATCACCAGGGCGGTGTCGGGACGGCGGCGTGCGGCGATTTCGGCGGCGTCCACGAACTCTGCTTCCAGCCCGCACAGGCCCGAGGCCAGCAGGTGGTCGGAGGTGCCGTACAGCGGCCGCACCACCAGTACGTGGCTCCCGCGCGAGCGGGCGTCCAGCAGCACCGCGGTCAGCGCGGCCATGCCCGAGCCGTAGGCCACGCAGGCTTCGGTGCCCTCGAGGCGGGCCAGCGCGTTTTCGACCCGGCCCACGGTCGGGTTGTGCAGGCGCGCGTAGATCGGGTTGGCGGCGCTGGCGGCGCCACCGACCAGCGCATCGAAACTTTCGGTGCCCGCATCCAGGTCGGCCACTGGGTAGGTGGTGGACAGGTCGATCGGCGGCGCGTGCACGCCCAGGCGGGCGAAGTCTTCGCGGCCGGCGTGCACGGCGAGGGTGTCGAAATGCGTCATGGCGGGCTCCGGGGACGGCAGGCGGCCACTATGGCGTAGACTTCGGCCTGGTTCGGGCCGACCGAACACTATTTCCGAATCAGGGGCCAAGCATGCATCTTGACCGAACAGACTTCGCCATATTGCGGCTTCTGCGAAAGAATGCGCGGCTGCCGAACAAGGACCTGGCCGCCCGGGTCGGCGTGGCCCCGTCCACCGCGCTCGAGCGCGTGCGCCGGCTGCGCGAAGCCGGGGTGCTGCAGGGTTTCCACGCCGAAGTCGCGCCCGCCGCGATCGGCATCGGCCTGCAGGCCATGGTGGCCGTGCGCCTGGCACGGCATTCGCGGCCGCAGGTGGAGGCCTTCCACGCCCACCTGCTGGCGCTGCCGGAAGTGCTTAGCCTCTACCACGTGGCCGGTGCCGACGATTTCCTGGTGCACGTGGGCGTGCGCGACAGCGACCACCTGCGCGACTTCGCGATGGCCGCCCTGACCAGCCGCGAGGAAGTGGCGCACATCGAAACCCACCTGATCTTCGCCTTCAAGCGCAGCACCGACCTGCCCGTTTACCTCGACGGCGACGAGCCCTGACCTACAGCGAGTCCAGGTCGCCCAGGGCCTGGATAAGCCGGCGCGCGCGTTTGTCGGGTTTGCCGGCCGGCGGCCGGTAGCCGGCGACGGCGGCGCGGCGTTCGGCGGCCAGCCGCAGGCGTGTTTCGCGCGCGGCCTCGTCTTCGGCGTACAGGCCCTGGGCGACGCTGGCCGGGCCGCGCCGGGCGCTGGTGCCCAGCACCTGCAACTCGAAGACGTCTTCGCCGCGGCGCACCTGCATGGTTTCGCCCACGCGCACGCTGCGCGCCGCCTTGGCACCCTGCCCGGCCACCTGTACCTTGCCGCCCTCGATGGCCTCCTTGGCCAGGGCGCGGGTCTTGAAGAAGCGGGCCGCCCACAGCCAGACATCAAGCCGCACGGGGGCGCCCGCATCGGCGGACGGGGATTGTTTTGCCATGCGCCATGCTACGTCCGGGCGCGGCCCGGGCTCAACGTGCCTGGGCTGCCAACGCGGCTTCGATGGCGCGGGCAAGATCGAGCGAACGCGGCACGGCCAGGCCTCCGTAGCGGTCGTCCAGCGCCACCAGCGCATCGCGCGCGGCAACCACCTGACCGGCCTCGAGCCGGGCCTGGACCTCGTCCAGCGCGCCCGCCACGGCGGCGTCGAGATCGCGCCGGCAGGCTTCGATTTCCGGGGTGGCTTGCGCCGGGGCTTCCAGCCGGTCGAGTGCCTTGGCGAAGCCGCGGGCGTCGGGCACCCAGTGGTCC
The DNA here is from genome assembly GCF_014643775.1 of Arenimonas soli. Classification (GTDB taxonomy): domain Bacteria; phylum Pseudomonadota; class Gammaproteobacteria; order Xanthomonadales; family Xanthomonadaceae; genus Arenimonas; species Arenimonas soli. The sequence continues at coordinate 724,370 of NZ_BMKC01000001.1, read as the reverse complement.
AGGCGCGCCGGGCCGAAACTGCGCACGCCGGCGAAGCACAGGGCCTCGAAGCGTTCGCGCGCCAGCGCGTCGTTGCGACGGTTGGGCAGGTCCTGCCCGCCGGAAACCAGCACGAAGCGTCCGTGCATCCGGGCCTGGTCGAACAGTTCACGCTGCGGTGGCGGCATCAGGCTTTCGCCCACCACCACGCTGCCGGCGAACTGCAGGCTGCCCTGGAAAACATCGGGCCAGGCCAGCGCCACCCGCTGGGCCAGGCGCGCGCCGCCGGAAAACCCGCCGACGTAGCGCCGCGCGGGATCAAGCCGGTACGTGGACGCGGCATGGGCCTGCGCGTGCAGCACGGCCGGGATGCGCCGGCCGAACACGTCGGCATCATTGCCGGCGCCGCGCGGCATCACCAGCAGCAGGCCGCGCTGTTCGAGCACGCGCTTCCAGTCCGAAGGGATGGCGAACTCGTCCATCGGCGGCACGAACACCAGCAGGCCATAACCTGCCTCGGGCTGGCGTTTGGGCACGTACAGGTCAACCGCGAAATCACCCGGCGCGAATGGTTCGGCGGCGAGCCGCCTGCCTTCGGCGGCCAGGAAACGCGAGACGTCGCGGCCCGACAGCGGGCTCAGCAAACGCCGTGCGAATTCCGCGCCTTCGACGCGGTTCGACGGGCGCTCCACCGGCTGGTCTTCCAGCAGGCCCGTGGCGGGTGTTTGCGCGGTCGCCGGGGCGGGAACCGCGCAGGCGAGCAGCAGCGCCAGGGCCGGAACCGCAGCGCGTGCACGCGACATGGCGCGGCAAGGTGCGATCGGCATTTTGCAGGCAGCGACCATGGGGCGATCCTGCTACTCCCGGCTCCACCGGGCAAGTGCGGGCGCTGCCGGCATCGCAAACGCGAACGGCCGCCCTGGGGCGGCCGTTCGCTTCAAGCTTGCAGTGCGGATCAGCTGTTCGAACGCGCCGCCAGGTCTTCCTTGATGCGCGCCTTCTTGCCCTGCAGGCCGCGCAGGTAATACAGCTTGCTCTGGCGGACCTTGCCGTGGCGCTTGACGGTCACCGAGTCGATGATCGCGCTGTGGGTCTGGAACACGCGCTCGACGCCGAAGCCGTGCGAGATCTTGCGCACGGTGAAGGCGGAGTTCAGGCCGGCGTTCTTGATGGCGATGACCACGCCTTCGTAGGCCTGCACGCGCTCGCGGTTGCCTTCCTTGACCTTGACGTTGACGACGATGGTGTCGCCCTGGGAAAACTTCGGCATTTCCCGGGTGGCCTGTTCGGCCTCGAACTGCTGCAGCAGCTTGTGGATGCTCATGATATTTACGCCTGTGATGTTTGTTTTGAGTGCGCGCCAGAGGCCCGGGAACCGTGCGTGGCTATCGTGGAACTGGTCGGTGGGCTGACCGTGGAGCCGCGCAGTATACCCGCGCAAGCCCTTGAAAGGGAAGCGGTTCAGCCCCCCGGAGGGTGGCTGGCCCGCCACTGGGCGATGAAGTCCGCCAGCAGGGCCCGGTCGGCGGCGTCCAGGCGGGCCCGGGCCAGCAGGTCCGGGCGGCGCAGCCAGGTCCGGCCCAGGCTTTGCTGGCGGCGCCAGCGGGCGATGGCGGCATGGTCCCCGGACAGCAGCACCGCCGGCACGCCCTCGGTGCCCGAGGTCTCCGAGCGGGTGAAGTGCGGGCAGTCCAGCAGGCCGTCCTCGAAGCTGTCCTGGGTGGCCGAGTCGGCGTGGTTCAGGGCGCCTTCCTGCAGCCGGCCAACGGCGTCGACCAGCACCGCCGCGGCCAGCTCGCCGCCGGACAGCACGTAGTCGCCGATCGAGAGTTCTTCGTCCACTTCGCGCTCGATGAACCGCTCGTCCAGGCCTTCGTAGCGCCCACACAGCAGCAGCAGGCGCGGCAGCGCGGCCAGTTCCCGGACTTTGGCCTGGGTCAGGCGCGGGCCCTGGGGGCTGAGGTAGATGACCCGGGCCGGCGCCGGATCGGCGGCCTTTGCCGCCGCCAGGCAGGCGGAAAGCGGCTCGGCCAGCATCAGCATGCCGGGGCCGCCGCCGAAGGGGCGCTGGTCGACCCGGCGGTAGTTGTCGGTGGCGTAATCACGCGGATTCCAGGCCTGCACGGCCAGCAGGCCCCGCTCCTGCGCGCGGCCGACCACGCCCAGCGCGGCGCTGTCGCGGATGAAATCGGGGAACAGGCTGATGACGTCGATGCGCATGGGCGGCACCGGGCTCAGAAGTCCGGGTCCCAGTCGACCACGATGCGGCCGGCTTCGAAATCCACGGAAACGATGTACTGGCCGGTGACGAAAGGCAGCAAACGCTTGCGATCCCCCTCGACCACCATCACGTCGTTGGCACCGGTTTCGAACAGGTGCGAGACCTTGCCCAGGGACACGCCTTCGGTGGTTTCCACCGCCAGCCCTTCCAGGTCGGCCCAGTAGTACTCACCGGGGGCCGGGGGCGGCAGCCGGTCGCGCGGCACCCAGATTTCGGTGCCGGCCAGGGCTTCGGCCTGTTCGCGGGTTTCCACGTCCGGGAAACGGGCGATGACGGTCTTGGTGGTGTCCCGGCCAGACACGCCCGTGATCTCGCGTTCGGACTCGCCGGAACGCAGGATCCAGGGTTGGTAGCGGAACAGGGCGTCGCGGGGCTCGGTCCAGGAGAAGAGCTTTATCTCGCCCCGGACGCCAAAGGCGCCGGCGACCCTGCCCAGCAGGATGCGGCGCCCGTTGGTCATGTGATCAGGCCTCGCGCGGGGCGAGGCCGGGGCCTCAGGCCGCAGCCTTGGCCGTGGAGACTTCCTTCACCAGCGCACTGACCTTTTCGGTCAGCTGGGCGCCGTGGGAAACCCAATGCTCGACGCGCTCGGTGTTGAGCTCGACGCGCTTTTCGTTGCCCTGGGCGACCGGGTTGTAGAAACCCAGGCGCTCGATCGAGCGGCCGTCGCGCTTGTTGCGCGAGTCGGTGACGATGATGTGGTAGAAGGGGCGCTTCTTGGCGCCGCCGCGGGTCAGACGGATCTTGACCATGTGGGTTAGCTCTTTATGCAGTTCTGGGACGGTGGTCCAGACCGCAAGCGGCCCGGGGAATCGCGGATTATAGCGGGATATTGCCGGAGTTGGGAAGGCTGGCGGCTCAGCGGCCCGGGAAGCGGCCCGGGAAACCCCCGCCCATCATGCCCTTCATGCCCCGCATCAGGCCCTTCATGCCGCCCTGGGACAGCTTGGACATCATCTTTTCCATCTGCTGGTGCTGCTTGAGGACCTTGTTCACATCCGCCGGGGTGGTGCCCGACCCCCGGGCCACCCGGGCCCGGCGCGAGCCGTTCAGGAGGCCCGGGTTGCGGCGTTCCTTCTTGGTCATCGAGTTGATGATGGCCACCATGCGCGGCACTTCCTTGCCGGTCACCTGAGCCTTCACGTGCTCGGGCATCTGGCCCATGCCGGGCAGCTTGTCCATCAGGCCCGACAGGCCGCCCATGTTCTGCATCTGCTCGAGCTGGTCGCGCATGTCGTTGAGGTCGAACTTCTTGCCCTTAGCGACCTTCTCGGCCAGCTTCTGGGCCTTGTCCTTGTCGACCTTCTGTTCGACCTCCTCGACCAGGCTGAGAACGTCGCCCATGTCCAGGATGCGGCTGGCGGCGCGGTCGGGGTGGAAAACGTCTAGGCCGTCGGGCTTTTCGCCGACGCCGACGAACTTGATCGGCTTGCCGGTGATGTAGCGAACGCTCAGCGCGGCGCCGCCGCGGGCGTCGCCGTCGGTCTTGGTCAGCACCACGCCGGTCAGCGGCAGCGCCTCGGCGAAGGCCTTGGCGGTGTTGGCCGCGTCCTGGCCGGTCATGGCATCGACCACGAACAGGGTTTCGACCGGGTTGACCGCGGCGTGCAGGGCCTGGATCTCGGCCATCATGGCCTCGTCGATCGTGGTGCGGCCGGCGGTGTCCACCAGCAGCACGTCGACGAAGCTCTTGCGCGCGGCATCGATGGCGGCAAGCACGATGGCCTCGGGCTTCTGGTCGGCGCTGGACGGGAAGAACAGCACGTCCACCTGCCTGGCCAGGGTCTCGAGCTGGGCGATCGCGGCCGGGCGGTAGACGTCGGCCGACACCACCATCACCTTTTTCTTCTTGCGTTCCTTCAGGTGCTTGGCGAGCTTGCCGACCGTGGTGGTCTTGCCCGCGCCCTGCAGGCCGGCCATCAGGATGACCGCCGGGGCCGGCACGTTGAGGTTGAGTTCGCTGGCCGAGGAACCCATCACCGCGGCCATCTCGTCGCGCACGACCTTGATCAGGGCCTGGCCCGGGGTGAGGCTGGTCAGCACTTCCTGGCCGACCGCACGCGCCTTGATGCGTTCGATCAGCGCCGAAACCACCGGCAGGGCGACGTCGGCTTCGAGCAGCGCGATGCGCACCTCGCGGGTGGCTTCGCGGATGTTCTCCTCGGTCAGGCGGCCGCGGCCGCGCAGTTTCTGGAGGGTGCCGGACAGGCGCTGGGTCAGCGACTCGAACATGGGCCAGGGGTCTTTTCCGAAGGGGGGCGAAGTATAACGCGGGGCCGCCGGCGGCCCCCGGCCAGTCGAGAATGGTTCTCGGCTGGCCCGCCGCTGTGCCAAACTCGGCCGATGCCCGCCCTCGTCCTCGCCCTGCTCGCGACCCTCCTGTACGCCTTCGCCAGCCAGCAGCTGGCCGGGCATGCACAGGCCCCACATCCGGCGCCGCGCCGCTGGCTGTGGCTGGCGCTGCCGGCCGTGGCCCTGCATGCGGCGGTGCACGGCTGGGCCTGGCAGCAGACGGGGGCCGCCGACCTGCACTTCTTCCCGGCGCTTTCGCTGGTGGGCCTGGGCATGGCGGCGCTGACCACGGCGCTGGGACCGGCCCAGCGCATCGAAGCCCTGGGCATCATCGTCTTCCCGCTGGCGGCCGGGGTGCTGCTGGCCTATGCCCTGCTGGGCGGCAGCATCGCCCGCACGGACCTGGACTGGCGCCTGCAGCTGCACGCCCTGATGGCGCTGCTGGCCTACGCGACGCTGGCGGTGGCGACGCTGCTGGCGCTGATGCTGTGGTTCCAGGACCACGCCCTGCGCCAGCGCCACCTGGGCGGCTGGATGCGCCTGCTGCCGCCGCTGACGCAGATGGAAACCCTGCTCTTCCGCAGCCTGGTGGCCGGCTTCGTCCTGCTCAGCCTGACCCTGCTGACGGGCGTGCTGTTCGTGGACGACCTGTTCGCCCAGGACCTGGGCCACAAGACCCTGCTTTCGATCCTGTCCTGGATCGTGCTGGCGGTGCTGCTGTTCGGCCGCTGGCGCTGGGGCTGGCGCGGGCCACGCGCGGCCAAGCTGACGCTGTTCGCGATGGTCCTGCTGCTGCTGGCCTTCTTCGGCAGCAAGTTCGTCTACGAACTGGTGCTGCACCGCCCCTGAGTTTTCTTGTGGGAGGGATTTCAGTCCCTTTGGGCTTGGCCTTCGGCCAAGTGTCGTTCCCGGTTGTTTCGCAAGTGGAGGCAGCGTGCAGTCGCCCTGACCGCGACCGTGAACGCATTGCAGGGGGCTTCTCGTCGACATCCATGTCTCCGAGAGTCGGCCAGGGCGACCGCACGCTACCTCCTTGAATGGACGTCGGGGCCGCCAGGAGATCAAGAGCGGCAGGCGCCCTCGCGCCGCAAGCTCTGGCCATCGCCCCGAGTTGCCGGGAAGCTGCTTTCCCATCGGCCACCACGTGGCGTTGAGGAGGTGTCGCGCATTCGCCCCGGCCGACCATCGGAGACATGGATGTCGACGATGAGACTACATGGACGTACTTGCGGCGTGTCGGCCGGGGCGAATGCGCGGCGCCTCCACTCGCGGCAGCTGCGGTAGCGGCGCCCTGCTTGCCGAACGGCAAGGCAAAAGATTCGCGCCTGAAGGCGCTCCTACAAAAGGCGACATCTACTCGGCGGCGGCTTCGAGGGCTTCGGAGAGGCGCTCGACGGCGATGACTTCCATGTCCTTGTAGGCGCCCTTCTTCGGCGCGTTCGCCTTGGGCACGATGGCGCGGCGGAAGCCGTGGGTGGCGGCTTCCTTCAGGCGTTCCTCGCCGTTGGGCACGGGGCGGATTTCGCCGCTGAGCCCCACTTCGCCGAAGGCGATGGTTTTTTCGGCCAGCGGCCGGTCGCGCAGCGAGCTGAGCACCGCCAGCAGCACCGGCAGGTCGGCGGCGGTTTCCTGCACGCGGATGCCGCCGACCACGTTGACGAACACGTCCTGGTCGAACACGCCGACGCCGCCGTGGCGGTGCAGCACCGCCAGCAGCATCGCCAGGCGGTTCTGTTCCAGGCCCAGGGCCACGCGCCGCGGGTTGGCCAGCGGCGACTGGTCGACCAGCGCTTGCACTTCCACCAGCAGCGGCCGCGTGCCTTCGCGCGTCACCATCACCGCGCTGCCCGGCTGCGCCGTGCTTGAACCCGACAGGAAGATCGCCGACGGGTTGGGTACTTCGCGCAGGCCCTTGTCGCCCATCGCGAACACGCCCAGTTCGTTCACCGCGCCGAAGCGGTTCTTGAACGCGCGCAGCACCCGGAAGCGGCTGCCCGCTTCGCCTTCGAAATACAGCACCGCGTCGACCATGTGTTCGAGCACGCGCGGGCCGGCGATGCCGCCTTCCTTGGTGACGTGGCCGACCAGGAAGACAGACGTGCCGGTTTCCTTGGCGAAACGCACCAGCTTGGCGGCGCTTTCGCGCACCTGGCTGACCGAACCCGGCGCGGCGGTCAGCAGTTCGCTCCACAGCGTCTGGATGGAATCGGCCACCAGCAGGCGCGGCGCCGGCTTGGTGGCCGCGGCTTGGGCCAGGATCTTTTCCACGCAGGTTTCGGCCAGCGCATGCAGGTTGTCGAGCGGCAGGCCCAGCCGCTGCGCGCGGCCGGCGACCTGGGCCAGGCTTTCTTCGCCGGTGACGTACAGCGCCGGCAGCCGCGCCGACATCAGCGCCAGCGCCTGCAGCAGCAGGGTGGACTTGCCGATGCCCGGGTCGCCGCCGACCAGCACCACCGAACCTTCGACCATGCCGCCGCCAAGCACGCGGTCGAGTTCGCCGATGGTGGTGGACACGCGCACCTCGGCGTCCTGGCTGACGTCGCGCAGGGCGGTGACGCCGGCGGCTTCCGGACGCCCGACCCAGCTGCCGTGGCGCACCGCCGCCGGCGCCGCGGCCTTGGCGCTGCTGGCCGGCTCGACCACGAAGCTGGTGAGCGTGTTCCAGGCGCCGCAGTCGCCGCACTGGCCCTGCCACTGGGTGGTGGAGGCGCCGCAGTCGCTGCAGACGTAGGCGGTCTTGGCTTTGGCCATGGGGCGGGGGCTCGCTGGGGGAATCGGACGGGAAACAAAGGGTAGCCGGGCCGCGTCTCAGGCCGTGAGCCTGCCCGGGGGCAGGCTGCCCCCACGCCCGGCGACGGGGGACTGGCCGGCCACAGGAATACCACATATATTTGTGTCATGGATACCCTCACCGACCGCCAGCAGGCCATCCTCGACTTCGTCACCGCCCAGGTCACGCGCGAGGGCCGCCCCCCCACCCTGGCCGAAATCGCCCGCCACTTCGGCTTCCGGCAGGCGCGCTCGGCGCAGGCGCACCTGCAGGCGCTCGAGGCCAAGGGCGCGCTCACCCTGCTGCCGGGCCAGGCCCGCGGCATCCGCCTGGCCACGCTGCCGGCACCGGCGCATTCGCTGGCGCTGCCGGTGCTGGGCAAGGTCGCCGCCGGCGAACCCATCGGCGACCCGGACTTCGAAGGCCACCTGCTGCTCGACCGCGCGCTGTTTTTTCCGCGGCCCGATTACCTGCTGCGGGTGAAGGGCGATTCGATGCGCGACGACGGCATCTTCGACGGCGACCTGATCGCCGTGCACCGCACGCCCGACGCCGGCGACAACCAGATCGTGGTCGCGCGCCTGGACGGCGAACTCACGGTCAAGCGCCTGCGCCGGCGCAAGGACCGCATCACCCTGCTGCCGCGCAATCCCGACCACGCACCCATCGAGGTGCCCGTTGGCGCCGTGTTCGCCATCGAAGGCGTTTACTGCGGCCTGGTGCGCCGGGGCTGACATGGGCGCCGTGCTTTCCCTCGACACCCTGCTGGCCCAGCGCCGGCTCTGGCGCGGCCAGCCCCGCGGCCAGGCCCAGGCCACGCGCGAGCCCACCGGCCACGCCGCGCTCGACGCCGCCCTGCCCGCCGGCGGCTGGCCCGAGGCCGCGCTCACCGAACTGCTGCTGCCGGCCGACGGCGTCGGCGAACTCTCGCTGCTGCTGCCCACCCTGGCCCGGCTCAGCCGCGCCGGCCGCGACATCGCTTGGGTGGACCCGCCCTACCGGCCCTACGCGCCGGCGCTGGCCCGCGCCGGCATCGACCTGGCCCGCCTGCACATCGTCGACACCGGCGGCCGGCAGTCGGCCTGGGCGCTGGAACAATGCCTGCGCAGCCAGGCCTGCGGCGCCGTGCTGGGCTGGCCCCAGCGCGCCGACGACAAAACCCTGCGCCGGCTGCAGGTGGCGGCCGAAGCCGGCCAGGCCATGGGCTTCCTGTTCCGGCCGCTGTCGGCGGCGCGCAATCCTTCGCCGGCGGCGCTGCGGCTGCAGTTCGAAAGCGGCGGGCTGCGGGTGCTCAAATGCCGCGGCAGCCATCCCCCGGCGTTGCCGGTGCCCTGGGCACCGGCCCTTCGGCACTGATGCCGGCACGCCGTGCTCTGGGCCGCCATCCATTTGCCGCGACGGGCGCTCGACGCCGCGCTCCGGCGCCAGCCTGACCCCGGCGCCCCGCTGGCCCTGGCCGACGGGCCACCGCAGCGGCGGATGGTCGTGCAGGCCAATGCGTCCGCGCTGGCCGTCGGCGTGCGCGCCGGGCAGCCGCTGGCGGCGGCGATGGCGCTGTGCCCCACCCTGGCCTGCGTGTCCTTCGACGCGGGCGAAGCCAGCCGTTTGCTCGACCTGGCCTGCGCCTGGGCCTACCGCTATTCCGGCCAGGTCTGCCGCGACGGCGCCGACACGCTGTGGCTGGAAGTCGGCGGCAGCCTGGGCCTGTTCGGGCCCTGGCCCCGCTTTGAACGCCTGCTGCGCGACGACCTGCGCGAACTGGGCCTGGCGCATACGCTGGCGGTGGCGCCGACGCCGCTGGGCGCGCTGTGCCTGGCAAAACAGCAGGACGGCCTGATGGTGCGCGACAGCATCCAGCTGCGCCGCGCGCTGGATGCGCTGCCGATGGCGCTGGCGCCCTTCGATCAAGGCACGCACGAAGCCCTGGCCAGCCTGGGCCTGCGCCGCATGCGGCAATTGTTCGCGCTGCCGCGGCCGGGCCTGCGCCGGCGTTTTGGCGTCGGGCTGCTCGACACCCTCGACCGGCTCACCGGCGACGCGCCCGACCCGCGGCCGTGTTACCAGCCGCCGGACATCTTCGAGGCGCGCTTCGAGTTCGACGACGAAATCCGATACCACACCGGCCTGCTGTTCCCGCTCAAGCGATTGCTCGGCGATCTCTGCGCCTTCCTGATCGGTCGCGACGGGGGCGTACAGGGCTTCGAGTTGGTCTACGAACACGACCTGCGCCCGCCCAGCGCGCACGTGGTCGGCGCGGTGGCGGCCGAACGCGACCCGGCGCGCTTGTTCGAGCTGGCGAAGCTGGTGCTCGAACGCGAACCGATCCCGGCGCCGGTGCGCGCCTTCGGCATCCGCGCCACCGACCTGCCGCCCTTCGTGCCGGCCGGGCGCGATCTGTTCGAAGCCCGGCCCGCCGGCGCGATGGACTGGCCGGCCCTGCAGGCGCGACTGCAGGCCCGCCTGGGCGACGACGCCGTGCACCAGTGGGCGCCGCACGCCGACCCGCGCCCCGAACACGCCCAGCGACGGGTGCGCGAACTGCGCGGCCGTTACCTGCTGCCGCCGGCCCTGCCCCGCCCGACCTGGCTGCTTGAACGCCCCATCCCGCTGCGCGGCGCGGCGCCCCGTTTGCTGGCCGGGCCCGAGCGCATCGAATCGGGCTGGTGGGACGGCGACGACCTGCGCCGCGACTACTACGTCGCGCTCACCGCCGAAGGCCAGCGCGCCTGGATCTTCTGCGCCGCCGGCGAACGCGGGCCCTTCATGCTGCACGGCTGGTTCGCGTGAGCACCCCCGGCTACGCCGAACTGCACTGCCTGTCGCCCTTCAGTTTCGGCCGCGGGGCATCGGGCGCACGCGACCTGTTCGAACGCGCCAGGCAGCAGGGGTACACCGCGCTGGCGATCACCGACGAATGCACCCTGGCCGGCATCGTACGTGCCTGGGAGGCCTCCAAAGCCACCGGCGTGCCGCTGATCACCGGCAGCGAACTGCGCCTGGACGACGGCCTGCGCTGCGTGCTGCTGGTCGAAGATGAAACCGGCTACCGGCGCCTGTGCGAACTGGTCACCACCGGCCGTCGGCGCAGCGCCAAGGGCGAATACCGCCTGCACCGCCACGACCTTGAAGCCGACAACAGCGGCCTGCTGGCGCTGTGGCTGCCCGGCGCCGAACCCGACCCGCGCGAAGGGCAATGGCTGCACGGCCGGTTTCCCGGCCGCTGCTGGCTGGCGGTGGAACTGCACCGGGGTCCCGACGACGACGCCCGGCTGGCGAAGCTGCAGGCGCTGGCCACCACGCTGGGCCTGCCGGCGGTGGCCAGCGGCGACGTGCACATGCATGTGCGCGGCCGGCGCGCGCTGCAGGACGTGCTTACCGCCACCCGCCACCATCTCAGCGTGGCCGACGCCGGCGCCCACCTTTTCCCCAACGGTGAACGCCACCTGCGCACGCGCGGCGCGCTGGCGGCCATCTATCCACGCGAGCTGCTGGAAGAAACCCGCCGCATCGCCGCCCGCTGCACCTTCGACCTGGGCACGCTGCAATACCGCTACCCGCGCGAACTGGTGCCCGAGGGCCACACGCCGTCGAGCTGGCTGCGCGAACTGACGATCGAAGGCATGGCGCGGCGCTGGCCCGGAGGCACGCCGGAAAAAGTGCGGACGCAGATCGAACAGGAACTGCGGCTGGTCGCCGAACTGCAGTACGAAGCGTTTTTCCTGACCGTGCACGACATCGTGGTGTTCGCGCGCAGCCAGGGCATCCTGTGCCAGGGCCGCGGTTCGGCGGCCAATTCGGCGGTGTGTTTCGCGCTGGGCATCACCGAGGTGGACCCGGCGCGCATGAACCTGCTGTTCGGGCGCTTCCTGTCGAAGGAACGCAACGAACCGCCCGATATCGACGTCGATTTCGAACACGAACGCCGCGAGGAAGTCATCCAGTACGTGTTCCGCAAGTACGGCCGCGACCGCGCCGCGCTGGCGGCCACGGTCATCTGCTACCGCGGCAAGAGCGCCGTGCGCGACGTCGCCCGGGCCCTGGGCCTGCCGCCGGACCAGGTGGACCAGCTCAGCCGCTGTTTCGCCTGGTGGGACGGCGAATCACCCATCGAAGACCGCCTGCGTGAACGTGGCTTCGACCCCGGGGCGCCGGTGATGCGGCGGGTGCTGGCGCTGACCCGCCAGTTGCTCGACGCGCCCCGGCACCTGAGCCAGCACGTCGGCGGCTTCGTCATCTCCGGCCAGCCCCTGCACCACCTGGTACCGGTGCAGAACGCAGCGATGCCCGACCGCACCCTCATCGAATGGGACAAGGACGACCTCGAATCCCTGGGCCTGCTGAAGGTCGACTGCCTGGCGCTGGGCATGCTCACCGCGGTCAGCAAATGCCTGGCGCTGCTGCGCGAACACCGCGGCCGCGACCTGACGCCCGCCACCATTCCCGCCGAAGACCCGGCCACCTACGCGATGATCCGGAAGGCCGACACCGTCGGCGTGTTCCAGATCGAATCGCGCGCGCAGATGGCCATGCTGCCGCGCCTGAAGCCGCGCACCTTCTACGACCTGGTGGTGCAGGTGGCCATCGTCCGCCCCGGCCCGATCCAGGGAAAGATGGTGCACCCCTACCTGCAGCGCCGGCAGGGCCTGGAGCCGGTCACCTACCCGTCGGCGGCGCTGGAAGAAGTCTTCCGGCGCACCCTGGGCGTGCCGCTGTTCCAGGAACAGGTGATGCAGGTGGCGATCGTCGCCGCCGGTTTTTCCGCCGGCGAAGCCGACGAACTGCGGCGCGGCATGGCCGCCTGGAAACGCCGCGGCGGCCTGGAACACTTCCGCGACCGCCTGTTCGCCGGCCTGGCGAAGAACGGCTACGACACCGACTTCGCCGAACGCATCTTCGAACAGATCCGCGGCTTCGGCAGTTATGGTTTCCCGGAATCGCACGCCGCCAGCTTCGCGCTGATCACCTACGCCAGCTGCTGGCTAAAGTGCCACGAGCCGGCCGCCTTCACCTGCGCGCTGATGAACTCGCAGCCGCTTGGCTTCTATTCCAACAGCCAGCTGGTGCAGGACGTGCGCCGCGGCGGCATCGTGGTGCGGCCGGTGGACGTGCGCCACAGCCACTGGGACAACACGCTGGAAGCCTGGCCCGGCGATGCCGCCCGGCAGCCGGCCATTCGCTTGGGGCTGCGTGAAATCACGGGGCTTTCGCGGGTTGCCGGCGAAGCGCTGGCGGCGGCGCGCGCGGCCCGGCCCTTCGACGACGTCGCCGACCTGTGCCATCGCGCCGGCCTGGACGAACGCACCCGCGCCCTGCTGGCCGAAGCCGGCGCCCTGAAGGGCCTGGCCGGCCACCGGCACCGCGCGCGCTGGGCCGTGGGCGGGGTCGAGGCGCAGCTGCCGCTGTTCGACGGCTCGCCGGCCGAAGACGCCGCCAGCCTGCCCGTGCCCAGCACCGGCGAAGACCTGCTGGCCGACTACGCCCGCCTGGGCCTGACCCTGGGCCCGCATCCGCTGTCGCTGCTGCGCCGCCAGCTGGCCAGCCGCCGCTACCGGCGTTCGCGCGAGCTGCGCGAACTGCCGCACGGCAGCCGCGTGCGCGCCGCCGGCCTGGTGACCATGCGCCAGCGCCCGGAAACCGCCAGCGGCACCACCTTCATCACCCTCGAGGACGAAGACGGCATGGTCAACGTGGTGGTCTGGCGCGACCTCGGCGAACGCCAGCGCCGCGTGCTTATCGAATCACGCCTGCTGGGCGTCGAAGGCCGCTGGGAAACCGTCGACGGCGTGCACCACCTCATCGCCAGCCGCCTGCACGACGAAAGCGCGCTGGCGCGGCAGCTCAATGCGCGATCTCGGGATTTCCGCTAGCAGCTTACTTCCGTTTGTGGCGGAAAACACGCTGCACGAACAGCCAGGCCTTGCGCCACAAGGACGCTTCGAATGCCATGAACTTTGCCGCCCATGGCGGCATGCCCTCGGACTCGAACGTTTGCTGCGCATCGGACTTCGACTGGCCGGAGAAAACCACGGCCTTGTAAACCATGATCCCGAGCTTGATCTCAAGGGCCAGCAGACCGGCCAGGCCAACGTAGCGAAGCCAACCGACCGAGTCGATGAGATACCGGTGCTCGTTGGGGATGAGCTTCCCGGTGCACCAGATCGCGAAGCACGCAAGGGCCACGGCCTGGACGACAGCCGCCCGGCCCTTCCTGCGATAGCACCACCAGTAAAGACAGGGCAAAAGGACCACGAAATCAAAGAGGAGCGCGGCTTCGACCAGCCTGGCGTCCGTCCATCCAGCGAAGTACACCGAGCTCAGGTCACCGAGCGCAACAGCAAGCGCGACTGGAAGAAACCAATGCCTTGACAGCCAGCTTCGGATGGCGAGGTTCGTGCCGATCACGATTCTTCGTCCAGGGCCATCGTGGTCTCGATCCATTCGGCGTAGTGGTCGAGATGCAATCCGTAGTTTATCTGTCCGTACTTGCCGGGCCAGTAGGTCGCGGGATCTCCGTCAACATGTTTCCAGGAGGTAAGCCCGGCAACCTGCCACTGGTCGCCAACTGCAACCAGCAGGGGCCCGCCACTGTCCCCATTGCCCGCCGATCCTTCCAGGGGATGGGCGGCGGGCGGGCGGTCAAACACATAACCGATCCACCTGCCGTCTGACGTGGAGACCACGTTGAAGGCATGGCGAAGGTCGGTGCGGTTGGGCCCATGGGGATGATGTCCGGCCTCGCCGGTACCGGTGGCACCCTTGCCCAGTATCCGTATCACTTTCCCCAGTGGCGAGCCCCTGTAGATCTTCGCCGGCACCACATCGGCCACCGGATGGGCGAGCCTTACCAGCGCGATATCGTCCGAATCAACCAGGAATTCCATCGCGGCAGTGGCATCCTTCTCCTTCATCACCGCATCGATGAGCGACTGCGGCAACTTCTTGAAGCCGGGATGGAAAATGACCTTGTCCACATCACGAGGCTCGCCATTGAGCACGATCACGTCGACCTGCGATTGCCATGCGACGGCATGGGCGGCGGTCACCACCCATCGAGGGGCGATCAGCACGCCATGCCCTTCGGCCGGGACGTCCGCGAGCGCAGGAAACGACGAGGCTGCCGCCCGGTACTGGGCGTCCTGAACATCATCCCGGATAACGATGGCACCCGCATTGGAAGCGACGGCAAGAAGCAGAAAAAACACGAGACGCAGCATCCATGGGTCCTTGGGTTGCGAATGATCTGGCCGCCGGTTTCGGGGCGTAGACTATGGTAGCCGGACCGCGGCTCCATTGTGTCAGCTTGCATCGGCCAGGCGTTCCACCAGCGACGGCCCCTGGTTTCGCGGATTGCCCACGTCCGAACCCACTGGGTGGATGCGCAGCGCGGTCACGATGGGCTGCAGCAGCGCCGCGGCTTCGGGCACCGGCGCCTGCAGCCAGGTGTCCCAGGCCTCGGAAGGCAGCACCTGCGGCTGGCGGTCGTGCACGCGGCGGACCTCGCCCATGGCTTCGGTGGTGACCACGGTGTAGGTGGCCACCTGCTTGCCGTCGGCGTCGGTCCAGCGTGACCACAGGCCGGCGAACATCATCGGGTTGCTTTCGTCGGCGGCGCGCAGGAAGTACGGCTGCTTGCGCTTGCCGCCCTGGTCCACCCATTCGTACCAGCCGGTGACCGGCACCAGGCAGCGCTGGCCTCGGCGCCAGGCGTCGCGGAAGGCGGGTTTATCGACCAGGGTTTCGGCGCGGGCATTGATCGTGGAATACGCGATCTTCGGGTCCTTGGCCCAGTGCGGCAGCAGGCCCCAGCGCATGGACTCCAAGCCAGGGCCGCCGCCACCGGCCACCACCACCGGGTTCACCAGGCTCGGCGCGATGTTGTAGTGGGCGAAACCGGCGAGCGGGTTGATGACGTGCTCGACGAAACCCGGCACCAGGTTGCCCGGGCTGAAGGGGCCGAACAGGGCGTAGCGTGCGCACATGGCTGTCAGTCTACCGCCGCCCTGCCCGGGCGGGCGCCGGGCCCTAAAGCGCCGGCAGCAGGTAGCGCCAGCCCATCCAGGCGCCCATGGCCAGCATCATCAGGTTCTCCGTAAGCGAGACAAAGCCCAGCGGCACCTGGCTGCTGCCGCCGACGCAGGCGCAGCGCAGCTCGCGCTTGTCCACGTATACCGCCTTGAACACCGACGCCGCGCCGACGCCGCCGATGAACAGCGCCAGCGGCACCGACACGACATGCAGCGCGCCAGCCAGCATCAGCACGCCCGCCGCCAGTTCGGCGAACGGATAAAAATAGGCATAGGGCACGAAGCGCCGGCCCAGCAGGTCGTAGTTGAGGAACATGCTGGAAAACTGCTCGACGTCCTGCAGCTTCAGCATGGCCAGCAGGCACATGCCGATGGCGATGAACCGTTCGGCCAGCGGCACCGCCGCCAGGGCCGGCCACAGGCTGGCGATGGCCAGCAGCGCCGCCACGGCGAAAACCGCCACGACGGGCGTGTAACTGGTGTCGTCATCCCCGCGCACCTTCAATTCGAAATGTTTGCGCAGGTCGTCGTAACCGCCCACTCGGCGGCCGTCGATGAAGGTCTGCGGCGTGGTTTCCACGCCGTGTTCGTCCTTGAACGCGTCGGTTTCCGCCCGCGTGGTGAGCAAGCGGTCGTCAACGTCGAAACCTTTGCGCCGCAGCAGCCAGCGCGACTTCAGGCCATAGGGGCAAACGTGACCCGGCATGACCATGCGGTGCAGCCGTGCGCGTCGTTCGGTGTCCTGTGGCATGGGGAACTCCGTCGGCGATCACGGCACCCAGCTTAGCCCCGGCAGCGGCGGTGCAGCCGAACCTCGCCTGACCGGGGCGGGCCACCTGCCCGCCCCGGCCGCCGCACCTACTCCTTGCCGTCGCGTGGCTCCTTGCCTTCTGCCGGCTCCTTGCCCACCTGGCAGGTGACCACGAACTCCTCGCGCACCGACTTGACGCGCCAGGTGCCGTTGATGCGCTCGTACACGACTTCGCGAAATACATTGCCCTCGCAGGTCCAGATCGCCATGGTCGACCCTTCCGGCGCCGTCCAGCCCGGCAGCGGGTCCTCGCAGTCGACTTCGCGGCAGTCCTTGGTCGAGACGCCGGAATGGGTGCGCAAGGTTTCGCCGGCGAGCGGACCTTGCACGGCATCACAGCGTGCGTGGTCCAGGCGCAGGCCGAATTGCGTGGCATTGGCCGGGATACGGTGGCCGGCGGCCTTCCTGAAATTGCCCGCCGGATCCTGCGGCACGCGGGCCAGGGTGGCATTCAGCTGGTCCCGCACCCAACCAAAATCAGCGTCGGCCAGGGTGAAGTGTTTGGACACCGACATCGCCGAACACACTTCGGCCGGTTTCGGCGCCAGCCGCGCCGGCCCCTTGCCCACGCCCGCCGCGGGCGCCGCCAGCGCCAGGCCGCCACAGCCGGCCAACAGGCATCCGATCACCATCGTCTTGAGACTGCTCATCATTCCTCCCTCGCCCGTCATTGGACGCGACTAGGGTGGCAAGGCAGCAGCCGGGGCGCCGTAGGAAATCGGCCCGCAAGAACGAAGGAAGAAGCGCCTCAGGCGCGCGCTTTGAGGAAACCCACCGTGGCCTGGCCGGAGAATTCGCGAAGCCCGGCGAAATCCGGCACGGCGCCCGGCTGGTCCCAGGTGTCGGGCACGAAACCGGCGCTGGCGATATCGTCCAGCGCCTGCGTCACGTCCAGGCCACCGGCGCGCGACAGCGCCGGTGAAAGTTCGACCAGCAGCGCCCGGGCGCGAGCCAACGCGCCCTGTGCGCCCTGCATCACCAGCGGTTCGTAACCTTCAACGTCAACCTTGATCGCCGCCAGCGGCGCCTGCGCCAGACCAAGGCGGTCGAGCAGCGCGTCGAGCGATTCCACCGGCACCCAGGTGCCGCCCTGGCCGTGGTCCACGGCCAGGGAATGTTTGCCCAGGTTCGAACCCTTGTAGCGGCTCAGCAAGGCCAGGCCACTGCCCTTGCCCACCGCGCAGGCCACCGCGTCCACGCGCGATGCCAGGCCGTTGCGATCGAGGTTGGTTTGCAGCAGGCGATGGTTGCCCACGTCCGGCTCGACCGCGACCACGCGCTGGACCTTCGCCAGCCGCGCCGCCTGCAGCGTGAACCAGCCCAGGTTGGCGCCGACGTCCACGAACACCCCGCCAGGACCGGCGTTGATCGCGGCCAGCAGCCAGTCGGTAAGGCCGGGTTCGTAGCCATGGCGCCGCATGATGGTGCGGCCGACCACGTCGCGCGGGGACACCAGGAACCGCAGCCCGGTGGCCCGGTGCGTGGCCCAGGCCGTCTGCACCCAGGGCATCAGCCGCAGCGCGGCGTGCTTGATTGAGCCCGGGAGGTCCAAGGCAGCGCGCATTGGACCGGATCCCATGGCGTCGAAGGTGGTGCCGGAAACAGGAGTCGAACCTGCGACCTACGCATTACGAATGCGCCGCTCTACCAACTGAGCTATTCCGGCGGAAGGCGCGAATTCTAGGGCGACGGGCCCCTCGCGGTCAATTTGCCGGCTGGATCCGCGAGCCGCCGGGCCCCGGTGGCACGCGACTTGCTGCCTCTTGCTCGTGTCCTGTCGCACGTCCCGCGCCAGGGCCTCCCCCAGGACCGAAGGAGCGAGAGCATGAGCGAGAAAAAGGCAAACGTGCAGTGGCAGGGTGCCGGCAAGGAAGGATCCGGCAAGATCAGCACCGAAACCCAGGCGCTGCAGGCCTACCCGTATGGTTTCGGCAGCCGCTTCGGCGACGACCGCACCGGCAGCAACCCCGAGGAACTGCTGGCCGCCGCGCATGCCGCCTGCTTCACCATGGCCTTTTCCTTTGGCTGCAAGGAAGCGGGCTACGACACCAAAACGGCCAGGACCGAGGCCCGGGTACGCCTGTCCAAGGACGGCGACGGCTTCGTGATCGACCGTATCGAGCTGACCTTGCACGCGAGCGTGGAAGGGCTGGACACGAAACGTTTCGAGGAAATCGCCCAGGACGCCAAGACCAACTGCCCCTTGTCCAAGGCCCTGGCCTCGGTGCCCGAGATTTCGCTCGAGGCCCACCTGGAAGGCTAGCCGCCGGGCATCCTGCATGATCGCAGCGGGGGGATTGCACGATCACTCCGCAGCCCGGGCTCAACCCACCAGCTGGATCCGCCGCTCCTTGGGCAGGGCGAAGACCACGTCCTCGCGCTTGCCCTCCAGGTGTTCCACCCCGGTGGCGCCCAGGTCGCGCAGGCGCTGGACCACGTCCTGGACCAGCACTTCCGGGGCCGAGGCGCCGGCTGGAACACGCAGGCCGGGTCGCCAGCGACCGCGCACCGTGGGCAGCGATAAGACTTTTTCTCAAGAGAGCCGTAATTGGTGCCGACCATCATCCCCGGCTGTAGAAAGTGACGCAGCGGTCCCGGAAAATCTGCCGCTAAAAGGGGGGCGGGAAACACGGCCGCCACAAAAGGGGAAAGTCCATGGCGTTGATTCGCATTTTGGGCGGCATCATCGCCGCACCATTGATGTTCGTTGCACTGACCAGTCACGCACAGGAGGCGGAAGCCGACCCGATTGGCTCCCTGGACTGGACGATCGGCCCGGCAACGGTGTCCGTCCCCGGCGGGGCCCAGTTCGAGGTGCCCGAGGGCTTCGCCTTCCTCGATGCCGACGAGACCGTGAAGTTCCAGGAAATCAACCAGAACATCCCGGGCAACCGTCAAACGGTGTTCGCGCCGCTCAATCTCGAATGGTTCGCCCTTTTCGAGTTCGAGGACACGGGATACATCCAGGACAACGAGGAGATTGACGCCGACGCCATCCTGGAAGGCATTAGGGAAAGCCAGCGCGAAGCCAACGAGGAGTTGAAAAAGCGCGGCTGGGCCACGATGACCATCGACGGCTGGTCCTATAACCCCCGCTATGACCCCGAAAGCAACCGGCTTGAGTGGGCACTAACGGCCACCAGCCACCCCACGGGCCAGAAGGTCGTCAACTTCAATACACGTATCCTCGGCCGCAGGGGCGTCATGAAGGTGACCCTGGTGACGGAACCGGTACACCTGGAAGCGGACGTGCCGGGGTTCAAGGCGGCTCTGGCGGGGTTCGGCTTCTTGCCTGACGAGCAATACGCCGCCTTCCGTGAAGGGGACAAGGTCGCCGCATACGGGCTCGGCGCACTGATTCTCGGAGGGGCTGCCGCGGCAGGTGCCAAGTCGGGCCTGCTCAAGTCAGTGGGCAAGTTCATCCTGTTCGGTGTTCTCGCGCTGTTCGCGGGCCTTTGGAGCCGGATCAAGGGGCTTTTCGGGAGCAAGAAGGCCGAATGACGCAACCGGGCCGCCGGAAGGATCAACCGGGAGCACATTCCGATGGTTGACCTGCCCATTTCCGTCCTGACCGCCTGTGCCCTGTTGGCGCTATATCTGGCCGACTGCTTCGTCCTGGTGGAAGGCAACACCGTGCTCTGCCGTTGCGGATCGGAGGGGCGCCCCTTCGCCCTGGTGTCACCGGGACGGGTAACGATCGTGGCAGGAAGGATCATCTACCTGCTGCCGCCGATTACGCCTTGGTTCCCGGTGCGTCGCGCCCACTTCGCTTCGGGCCAGGCAGTGCACGCGGAAAGGTCGACACCTGGAGCGCCGTGGGTGCTACTGACGATTTGCCTGACCTTCGGTCACCTGGCGAGCACGGTAGCCATCGCGGTTTGGGGCGGCTCCAACATTGTGCTTCTAATTGCGTTGGGCTGGCTCTACCTCAGCACTTGGACATACTGCTTGCTCGTGGCGTTGAAAGGCGACGGCTTGCCGCGGACACATCTGTTTTCCTCCATTATCTGCCCCCCAAATGCTCTCAATCTGTTGCGGCGGGCAGTGCTCGATCGACGAGCTCTGGACTTCGCACAGGTCTACCGCAGCTGCTTGAGCCGGCAGGAGCGGCATGCCGCAATGAGAACACTCGAACCCTACATGCGCTCACTGCAGGACGAAGACCGCGAAGCGTTCCTGGCGGCCACTTCCCACACGGAGGGGCTGGCCCGGTGAGCACCGTTGAGATTGTTGTGGGACTTGGTGGCCTGTTGGCGGGCTACTGGCTGGTCAGCGCCTTCATAGACGGATCGCGGCGCCGCACACCGTCAGCCGATGAAGATGCCTCTACCCTCCACAAGACGTGGGAAGCAGCCGAAACCGTCTGGTGGGACGTGCTGGGAGTGACCGAGTCGGCAACCGACGCGGAGGTCCGGCTGGCCTACAAGCGGGGCATGGCCTTGTGCCACCCGGATCGGGTGGCGCACCTTTCCACTGACATGCAAGTGCTGGCAAACAGGCAGGCCCAGGCGCTGAACGCGGCACTCGCGGACTATGAGGCGCAGGCACCCAAAGACCTGTCCTGAATTTCACCCCGGCGGTCAATTCACCAGCTGGATCCGCAGTTCCTTGGGCAGGGCGAAGACCACGTCCTCGGGCTTGCCCTCCAGGTGTTCCACCCCGGTGGCGCCCAGGTCGCGCAGGCGCTGGACCACGTCCTGGACCAGCACTTCCGGCGCCGAGGCGCCGGCGGTGATGCCCACCCGGGCCACGCCGGCCACCCAGTCGGGGTTGATGTCGGAGGCGCCGTCGATCAGGTAGGCGCGGGCGCCCTGCTTCTCGGCCAGCTCGCGCAGGCGGTTGGAGTTGGAGCTGTTCACCGAGCCGACCACCAGCACCACTTCGGCCTGCCCGGCCAGCACGCGCACGGCGTCCTGGCGGTTCTGGGTTGCGTAGCAGATGTCGTCGTGTTTCGGACCCTGGATGGACGGGAAACGCGCCTGCAGGGCTGAAATGATCTCCTTGGTGTCGTCCACCGACAGCGTCGTCTGGGTGGTGTAGGCCAGGTTGTCGGGTTGGGTGGGCTGCAGCGTCGCCACGCCGGCCACGTCTTCGACCAGGTGGATGTGGTTTTCGCCGTGTTCGCGGCGCCACTGGCCCATGGTGCCCTCCACTTCCGGGTGCCCGGCGTGGCCGATCAGCACCACGTCGCGGCCGGCGCGGCAGTGGCGCGCCACTTCGATGTGCACCTTGGTGACCAGTGGGCAGGTGGCGTCGAACACCTTCAGGCCGCGGCGGTCGGCTTCGGCGCGCACCGCCTGCGACACGCCGTGGGCGCTGAAGATGACCGTGGCGCCGGCCGGCACTTCGTCGAGCTCTTCGACGAACACGGCGCCGCGCTGGCGCAGGTCTTCGACCACGAAGCGGTTGTGCACCACTTCATGGCGCACGTAGATCGGCGCGCCCAGGGAATCGATGGCGCGCTTGACGATCTCGATGGCGCGGTCGACGCCGGCGCAAAAGCCACGGGGATTGGCGAGCAGGATGTCCATGGCCGGATTATCCGCCCTTGCCGGCCGCTGCCGGCGACCTGAAGCTGAACAGCACCATCAGCACCGCGCCCACCACGATGGCTGAATCGGCCACGTTGAAGGCCGGCCAGTGCCAGGTGCCCGCGTACCAGTCGACGAAGTCCACCACGTAGCCGAAGCGGATCCGGTCGATGACGTTGCCGATGGCGCCGGCGATGACCAGCGCGAACGGCAGCGCGGTGCGCCAGTCGCTGCGCGGCGTGCGCGCCAGCCAGACCACCAGGCCGGCGCTGATGCCGAATGCCAGCACGGTGAAGAACCAGCGCTGCCAGCCGCCGGCATTGGACAGGAAGCTGAAGGCGGCACCGTAGTTGTGCACCAGGGTCCAGTTCCAGAAGCCCTCGATGAAGGGCACCGGCTTGCCGTACTCCAGCTTGGCCATCGCCAGCCACTTGCTCCACTGGTCCACGACCACCAGCACGGCCGACAGGCCCAGCCAGGCCAGCGCGTTCGGGCGCGGGGCAGCCATCAGAACCACCGCCGGGCTTCGCCGGCCCCGTTGACGTTCACCACGCAGCGGCCGCAGAGCTGCGGGTCGTCGGCGTGGCTGCCGACGTCGGCGCGGTAGTGCCAGCACCGCACGCACTTGCCGTGCTCGCTGGCCTTGGCGTCCACCCGGGTGGCGCCGGCGCCGGACCTGAGGTCCAGGCGCGAGGTGATGAAGAAGAAGCGCAGCTCGTCGGCCACCGGCGCCAGCTTGGTCGCCAGCGCCGGGTCCACCGACAGGTCCACCTCGGCCTCCAGCGAGGCGCCGATGTCGCCACCGGCGCGCATCGG
This sequence comes from Arenimonas soli, assembly GCF_014643775.1. Taxonomy (GTDB): domain Bacteria; phylum Pseudomonadota; class Gammaproteobacteria; order Xanthomonadales; family Xanthomonadaceae; genus Arenimonas; species Arenimonas soli. The sequence continues at coordinate 701,866 of NZ_BMKC01000001.1, read as the reverse complement.
CTCGAGCACCTTGCTCACTTCTTCGCGCAGTTCGAGCAGGCGGTCGAAGTCGGCGGCCGACAGCGTTGCGTCGGCCGGCATCGGCGCCAGCCCCTGGTACCAGGTCGCGAACAGCACGTGTTCTTCGCGCTTGCCGGGCAGGAATGCCCAGGCCTCGGCCGCGGTGAAGCTGAGCACCGGCGCGATCCAGCGCACGAAGGCTTCGGCGATGTGGAACATGGCCGTCTGCGCCGAACGCCGGCCCAGGCTGTCCACCGGCATCGTGTACAGGCGGTCCTTGGTGACGTCCAGGTACACCGCGCCCAGGTCGTTGGTGCAGAAGTTCTGCACCTTGGCCACCACGGCGGCGAAGTCATAGCGCGCATAGGCGGCGGTGATGTCGGCCTGCAGGGCGTGCGCGCGGTGCACCGCCCACTGGTCGAGCAGCAGCAGCTGGTCGTGGGCCACGGCGTTTTTCGCCGGGTCGAAGCCGTGCAGGTTGCCCAGCAGGAAGCGCAGCGTATTGCGGATGCGGCGATAGCTGTCGGCGGTGCGCTTGAGGATGTCATCGGACACCGACATTTCGTTGCGGTAGTCCGCCGACGCCACCCACAGGCGCAGCACGTCGGCGCCCAGGGCATCGTTCACCTTCTGCGGGTCGACCACGTTGCCGACCGACTTGGACATCTTGCGACCCTGCGCGTCCACGGTGAAGCCGTGGGTCAGCACTTCGCGATAGGGCGCCGCGCCGTCCATCGCGATGCCGGTCAGCAGCGAACTCTGGAACCAGCCGCGATGCTGGTCGCTGCCCTCCAGGTACAGGTCGGCGGGCTTGCACAGGCCGTCTTCCGGGCGCGCGGCCAGCACGGCCTCGTGGGTGACGCCGGAATCGAACCAGACGTCGAGGATGTCGTTGACCTTCTCGTAGTCGCCGGCCTCGTCGCCAAGCAGCTCGGCCGGGTCCAGTGAATACCAGGCGTCGGTGCCCTGCTCCGCCACACGGTCGGCGACGGCGCGCATCAGTTCGACCGACCGCGGATGCGGTTCGCCGCTGACCGTGTGGATGAACAGCGCGATCGGCACGCCCCAGGTGCGCTGGCGGCTGATGCACCAGTCCGGCCGGCCTTCGATCATGCCGGCGATGCGCGCCTGGCCCCAGTCCGGCACCCAGCCCACCTGGCCGATCGCCGCCAGGGCGTCCTTGCGCAGGTTCGCCTGGCTCATCGAGATGAACCACTGCGGCGTGGCGCGGAAGGCCACCGGCGTCTTGTGGCGCCAGCAGTGCGGGTAGCTGTGCTCCATCTTCCCCGACGCCAGCAGCACGCCGCGTTCGGCAAGCAGCGCGGTGATGGTGTCGTTGGCCTTCCAGATGAACTGGCCTTCGAAAAGCGGCGTGCCCGGCAGGTAGACGCCGTTGCCGCCGAGCGGGTTGAGCTGGGGCTGGGTGTACTTCTCCAGCAGGCCGTATTTCACGCCGACCTGGTAGTCCTCCTGGCCGTGCCCGGGCGCGGTGTGCACGGCGCCGGTACCGGCTTCGGTGGTGACGTGGTCACCCAGGATCAGCGGGATGTCGCGCGCGTAGAACGGATGCGACAGCACCCCACCTTCGAGGTCGGCGCCGACGGCGCGGCCAAGCACCACCGGGCTTTCAATGCCGTAACGCTTGAGCGCGGCTTCGTGCAGGGCGTCGGCCAGCACCAGCAGCACGCGCCTGCCGGCACGCGCCGGGCCTTCGACCAGCACGTAGTCGATTTCGGCGCCCAGGGTGACCGCCAGCGAAGCCGGCAGCGTCCAGGGCGTGGTGGTCCAGATGGGCACGGCGACGATGGCGTCGCCGGCATCGGCGCCGAACTTCGCCGCCAGCGCCGCCGGTTCGTGGGCGTCGTAGGCCACGTCCACTTCCGGCGACACCTTGTCGGCGTATTCGATCTCGGCCTCGGCCAGGGCCGAACCGCAGTCGAAGCACCAGTGCACCGGCTTGACGCCGCGCGTGAGGTGCCCGCGCTCGACGATCTTCGCCAGCGAACGCAGCATGTCGGCCTCGAAGCGGAAGTCCATGCTGCGATAGGGCTTGTCCCACTGGCCCAGCACGCCCAGGCGCTGGAAGTCCTTGGACTGCCCTTCGATCTGTTCGGCGGCGTATTCGCGGCACTTGGCGCGGAAGGCGGCGGCGTCGAGCTTGGTGCCGACCTTGCCGTGCTTCTTTTCCACCACCAGCTCGATCGGCAGGCCGTGGCAGTCCCAGCCCGGCACGTAGGGCGCGTCGAAGCCCGACAGCAGCTTGGACTTCACCACCAGGTCCTTGAGGATCTTGTTCACCGCGTGGCCGATGTGGATCGAACCATTGGCGTACGGCGGGCCGTCGTGCAGCACGAACAGCGGCCGGCCCCGGGCCTTTTCGCGCACGCGCTGGTACAGGCCCATCTGCTGCCAGGCGGCCAGCATGCCCGGCTCGCGCCTGGGCAGGTCGCCGCGCATCGGGAACGCCGTCTCGGGCAGGCTGATGGTGTGCTTGTAGTCCTTGCCGCCAGTGTCGGTCACTTCGCTCACGCACTTACTCCGGATGTTTCCTTGTCGTGGCGCAAAGCGCGCCGGGCCTGCCGGGAATCCTCGTCCATCTGTCGGACCAGGGACGGCAGGTCGTCGAATTTTTCCTCGTCGCGCAGCTTGGCGACGAACTCCACTTCGATGCGGCTTCCGTAGAGGTCGCCGTCGAAGTCGAACACATGCGCCTCGAGCAGGGGCTCGACGCCCTGCACCGTCGGCCGCGTGCCCAGGCTGGCCACGCCGGCGCGCGGTACGGGGCCGATGCCGTGTACCCAGACCGCGAAGATGCCGCCCAGCGGCGCCCGCTTGCCGGCCAGGCGGATGTTCGCCGTAGGGTAGCCGAGCCGGCGGCCCAGCTGCTTGCCGCGCACCACGGTGCCGGCGATGGCGTAGCGGCGGCCCAGGGCACGGGCGGCCGCGTCGAGGTCGCCGGCGGCCAGTTGGGCGCGCACGGCGCTGGCCGACACCCGTTCACCGCCGTCGGCCACGACCGCGACTTCGGTTGCCTTGAACCCGTGCACTTCCCCCAGCGCCTGCAGGGTCGCCAGGTCGCCGGCACGGCGGTTTCCGAAACGGAATCCCGGCCCCACCCAGACCTCGCGCGCGGCCAGGCGTTCGACCAGCACCTTTTCAACGAAGGTTTCCGGCGACATCGCCGCCATCGCCGCGTTGAAGCGCAGCAGGCCGACGGCGTCCATGCCCAGCCGGCACAGGCCCTCGAAACGGGCCCGCGGCAGCAGCAGGCGCGCCGGCGGGTCGGCGGGGGAAAAATACTCGCGAGGCAGGGGTTCGAAGCTCAGCGCCACTGCCTTCAGGCCCAGGGCGCGCGCACGCGCCCGCACGTGGCCGACCAGGGCCTGGTGCCCCCGGTGGAGGCCGTCGAAGGCGCCGATGCAAACCACGCTGCCCTGCGGGGCGATGCATTCGCCCTCGACGTCCCGGAACAGCTTGTCCATCAGGGAATTATAGCCGGGCCCGGTCACGGCCCGCGCAGTTCGCGCGGCCGCCAGCCCGTGGCCAGCAGCCCCAGCCCGTAGGCGCCGGCACCGGCACCGACCACGGCCAGCAGCAGGCCCCAGCGGGCGATACCGGCCCATTCCCGCCAGTCGCCGATGGCCTGCAGGCAGGCCAGCACCGCCGCCGCCAGCGCCACGCTGGCCACGCCCACGCGCAGCAGGTGCCGGCCCCAGCCCGGCGAAAGCACGAACGTGCCCTCACGACGCAGGGCCCGCCACAGCAGGACGGCATTGGCCAGGCCGGCCAGGCCGGTGGCCAGGGCGATGCCGGCGTGCGCGCCAGGAACGTCCCACAGCCACAGCGGCGTGGTGATCGCGGCCGTCAGCGCCACGTTGATAAATACTGTGCGCACCGCGGCACGCATCGGGGTGCGGGTGTCCTGGCGCGCGTAAAAGGCCGACAGCAGCACCTTGGTCGCCATGAACCCCGGGATGCCGATGCACATCGCCATCAGACTCAGCGAGGTCATGCGGGCATCGCCGGCGCTGAAGGCGCCGCGTTCGAAGATGGTCAGCACCAGCGGTTCGGCCAGCAGCACCAGGCCCAGGGCGGCCGGCACCGCCAGCAGCAGCACGCTGCGCAGGCCCCAGTCCAGGGCGCTGGCATAGCCGGCGGTGTCGATGTCGGCGTGGCGACGCGCCAGGTGCGGCAGGATCACCGTGGCCAACGCGACGCCGAACAGGCCCAGCGGGAATTCCACCAGGCGGTCGGAGTAATAGAGCCAGCTCTGGCTGCCGTCGATCAGCAGCGAGGCGAACATGGTGCCGACGATCAGGTTCAGCTGCGCCACCGACGACGAAAACAGGGTCGGCAGCATCAGCGCGCCGACCCGGCGAACGCCCGGGTGCCGGAAGTTCAGCCGCAGCCTCGGCCGCAGCCCCAGCCGCCCCATCGCCGGCCACAGCAGCACCAGCTGCAGGAAACCGGCGGCCAGCACGCCCCAGGCCAGGGCGTGGATGGGCACGGCCAGCATCGGCGCCAGCAGCAGCATGGCGGCGATCACCGACAGGTTGTGCAGGACCGGCGTCACCGCCGGCAGGGCGAACCGCTGGAAACTGTTGAGCACCGCGCCGGCCAGGGCCGTCATGGACACCAGCGCCAGGTAGGGGAAAACGATGCGCAGCAGGTCGGAGGTAAGCGCGAACTTGGCCGGGTCGTCGAGCTGGCCCGGGGCGATGACCGCCACCACCAGCGGCGCCGCCAGCAGGCCCAGGCCGCTGACCACCAGCACCACCGCGCACAGGGCGCCGGCGACGTGGTCCAGGAAATCCTTCAGCGCCGCCTGGTCGCCGCGCTGGCGCAGTTCCGACAGCACCGGCACGAAGGCCGAGGCGAACGAACCCTCGGCGAAGATCCGGCGCAGGTAGTTGGGGATGCGGTAGGCGACCGCGAAGGCATCGACGATGCCGCCGGCGCCAAAGACATGCGCCTGCACCACGTCCCGGGCAAAGCCGGCGATGCGCGAAAGCAGGGTCATGGCGCTGAAAACCGCGGTGGAACGCAGCAGGCCGCCCTTGGGCTGGGTCGCCTCCGGCGGGCTCACGGGCACCCCCCGGGGGGTATTTGACTCAAGCTACTGAATCCCCCATAATTTCGGGTCTTTCGACCCCCTATTCCCGGCCGGGAACCCAACGCCCGGCCCTCGTCCAACGTTTTCAGGAGCCCTCCGTGGCCAACATCAAGTCCGCCAAGAAGCGCGCCAAGCAGACCGTCGTCCGCAACGCCCGCAATGCCAGCCAGCGTTCCATGCTGCGCACCGCCGTGAAGAAGGTCCTCAAGGCCCTGGAAGCCAAGGACGCCCCGGCCGCCGAGGCCGCCTTCGCGACCGCGCAGCCGATCCTCGACCGCTACTCGGCCCGTGGCCTGATCCACAAGAACAAGGCGGCCCGCCACAAGAGCCGCATCACCGCCCACATCAAGGCGCTGAAGCAGGCCTGAGCCCGCGGCGCCCCTGGTCACCCAGGCAGGCGCCCTGGCCAGCGCACGAAGGCCGGCGAAAGCCGGCCTTTTTGCTGCCCGCGATTTGCCGGCCCACGGACTGCAGCGACGGCTGCAGCGGCCGGCGGCCGCCGCCTCAGCCATTGCGCGCCATCTCCGCCCGGGCCGCGACGTCTTCGGCGGCCTCCAGGGCCGCGGCCTTCTGGTCGTCGAAGAACTGCTGCACCTTCAGCACGATCGGCCAGGTGCCCTCGCGGCCGATGGCCGAGGAAATGAACCACGGCTCCTTCCAGTCCAGCGCCTTCACCAGCGCTTCGGCGCGCGCCTGGCGCTCGTCCTCGGGCAGCAGGTCGGCCTTGTTCAGCACCAGCCAGCGGGGTTTTTCCAGCATCGCCGGGTCGTGCTTGCGCAGCTCGGCCTCGATCGCGCGCACCTGGTAAACCGGGTCGGTGCCTTCATCGAAGGGCGCCATGTCCACCAGGTGCAGCAACAGGCGGGTGCGCTGCACGTGGCGCAGGAACTGCGCGCCCAGGCCGGCGCCGTCGGCCGCGCCTTCGATCAGGCCGGGGATGTCGGCGATGACGAAGCTGCGGTCCACTTCGACGCTGACCACGCCCAGGTTCGGATACAGGGTGGTGAAGGGGTAATCCGCCACCTTCGGCGTGGCCGAGGACACGGCGCGGATGAAAGTGGACTTGCCGGCGTTCGGGAAACCCAGCAGGCCGACGTCGGCCAGCAGCTTCAGCTCCAGCCGGATCTCGCGCTCTTCGCCCGGGGTGCCGGTGCCGGCCTTGCGCGGCGCCCGGTTCACCGAACTCTTGTAATGCACGTTGCCCTTGCCGCCCAGGCCACCCTGGGCCACCAGCAGGCGGTCGCCGTGGTCGGTCAGGTCGCCGATGATCTCGTCGGTGCCGACGTTGATGACCTCGGTGCCGACCGGGACGCGGATGACCACGTCGTCGCCGGCCTTGCCGAACATCTGCCGGCCCATGCCGTTCTGGCCGCGCTGGGCCCGGTACTGGCGCTGGTGGCGGAAGTCGATGAGGGTGTTGAGGTTTTCGTCGGCCTGCAGCCAGACGCTGCCGCCGTTGCCGCCGTCGCCGCCGTCCGGCCCGCCCAGCGGGATGAACTTCTCCCGCCGGAAGCTGATGCAGCCGTTGCCGCCGCTGCCTGCGGACACGGTGATGGTGGCTTCGTCAACGAATTTCACGAGGTGTTTCCCTGGCGGGGCCCGGGGCCGTCCGCGCTGATTGTGGGCCGTCCGCGCCGCGCCGTGAAGGGCGCAGGCCGGTCTGGCCGGGGTTTTGCCGGAAATTGGCCGTCATGCGGAAACGAAAAGCCCCGCCGAAGCGGGGCCCTTCAGGCGGAACCGGGCGGGTTTCAGGCCGCCGGGACCACGCTCACGGTGCGGCGCTTCTTGGGGCCCTTGACCGAAAAATCCACCACGCCGTCCACCAGGGCGAACAGGGTGTGGTCGCGGCCGAGGCCGACGCCCGGACCCGGATGGAACTCGGTGCCGCGCTGGCGCACGATGATGTTGCCGGCGTCGATGGCCTGGCCACCGTACATCTTGACGCCCAGGTACTTCGGGTTGGAATCGCGGCCGTTGCGGGACGAGCCTACGCCTTTTTTCTGTGCCATGACGCTGTCTCCTCTGGCTTAGCCGGCGATGCCGGTGATTTCGATTTCGGTGTAGTACTGCCGGTGGCCCATCTGCTTGCGATGGTGCTTGCGGCGACGGAACTTGACGATGCGGACCTTGTCCAGGCGGCCGTGCGACTTGATGGTCGCGGTGACCTTGGCACCATCAACGAGGGGCGCGCCAACGGTGACCTTGTCGCCGTCGCCGAGCATCAGCACCTTTTCGATGTCGAAGCTCTTGCCTTCCTCGAGGTCGATCTTCTCGACCTTCAGGGTCTCGCCCTGCATAACGCGGTACTGCTTACCGCCGGTAACGATGACTGCGTACATGACCGGAATTCCTCTAGTAGTTATTTTGGACACACCTGCCCGCGGTCACGGGACAGAAGCGGAATTCTAGGTGAAAAAGCCCTTTTGCGTCAAACCCTTCCGACACCCCGGCATGGCGGGCGCGGGCCGGGCCCGGGCGAGGCGCCCGCCCGCGCCTGCGCAAGGCCGGCGTCCGGGCTGTGGAACCGGCGCGCCGGCTGCTCCCAAGTGATTGACGAGGCAGGGTTTTATACCCGGCCCAGCCGGGGTCACGGCCCGTGCAGTCCAGACTGCTAGACTGCCCGGTTCCCGTTCCCGCCCGTCAAAAAGGAGCGCTCCCCGGCGCATGGATACGATCCGCATCCGCGGTGCACGCACCCACAATCTCAAGAACATCGACCTCGACCTGCCCCGGAACCGGCTGATCGTCATCACCGGCCTGTCCGGCTCGGGCAAGTCGTCCCTGGCTTTCGACACCATCTATGCCGAAGGCCAGCGCCGATACGTGGAGTCGCTGTCGGCCTACGCGCGCCAGTTCCTGAGCGTGATGGAAAAGCCGGACGTGGACCATATCGAGGGCCTGTCCCCGGCCATCTCGATCGAGCAGAAGTCCACCTCGCACAACCCGCGCTCGACCGTGGGCACGATCACCGAAATCTACGACTACCTGCGCCTGCTTTTCGCGCGGGTGGGCACCCCGCGCTGCCCGGACCACCACTACCCGCTCGAGGCCCAGACCGTGGGCCAGATGGTCGACCAGGTGCTGGCCCTGCCCGCCGACCGGCGCTACATGCTGCTGGCCCCGGCGGTGCGCGAGCGCAAGGGCGAACACGCCCAGGTCTTCGACCAGCTGCGCGCCCAGGGTTTCGTGCGGGTCCGGGTCAACGGCGAACTCTATGAACTCGACGCCGTGCCCACCCTGGCCCTGCGCCAGAAGCACACCATCGAAGTGGTCGTTGACCGCTTCAAGCCCCGCGAGGACCTCAAGCAGCGCCTGGCCGAAAGCTTCGAGACCGCGCTGAAGCTGGGCGACGGCCTGGCCCAGGTGCAGGACCTGGACGACCCCTCGCAGGCGCCGCTGCTGTTTTCGTCAAAGTTCAGCTGCCCGGTCTGCGACTACGCCCTGCCCGAGCTCGAGCCGCGGCTGTTCTCGTTCAATTCGCCGGTGGGCGCCTGCCCGGGCTGCGACGGCCTGGGCATCACCCAGTTCTTCGACCCCTCGCGCGTGGTCGTGCACCCGGAACTGAGCCTGGCGGCCGGCGCCGTGCGTGGCTGGGACCGCCGCAACGCCTACTACTTCCAGTTGATCGCCTCGTTGGCCAAGCACTACGGCTTCGACCCCGACGTGGCCTGGCAGGACCTGGCCGAACCGGTGCGCCAGGCGGTGCTGTACGGCAGCGGCGACGAAATCATCACCTTCACCTACCTCACCGAATCCGGTGGCCGCACCCAGCGCAAGCACAAGTTCGAAGGCATCGTGCCCAACCTCGAGCGCCGCTACCGCGAAACCGAATCGCAGGTGGTCAAGGAAGAACTGGCCAAGTTCATCTCCGACCGCCCCTGCCCCGACTGCGGCGGCGCCCGGCTCAACCGCGCCTCGCGCAACGTTTTCGTCGCCGAACGCAACCTGCCGGAAATCACCAGGCTGCCGGTGGACGAGTCGCTGGAGTTCTTCTCGCACCTGTCGCTGTCGGGCTGGCGCGGCGAAATCGCGGTCAAGATCGTCAAGGAAATCCACGACCGCCTGCGTTTCCTCGTGGACGTTGGCCTGGATTACCTCACGCTCGAACGCAAGGCCGACAGCCTGTCCGGTGGTGAAGCCCAGCGCATCCGCCTGGCCAGCCAGATCGGCGCCGGCCTGGTGGGCGTGATGTACGTGCTCGACGAACCCTCGATCGGCCTGCACCAGCGCGACAACGAGCGCCTGCTGGGCACGCTTACCCGCCTTCGCGACCTGGGCAATACCGTCATCGTGGTCGAACACGACGAGGACGCCATCCGTCTGGCCGACCACATCGTCGACATCGGCCCCGGCGCCGGCGTGCACGGCGGCGAAGTCGTCGCCCAGGGCAGCTATGCCGACGTCCTGAAGGCGCCGCGTTCGATCACCGGCGACTACCTGTCGGGACGCCGCTGCATCGAGATCCCGAAGCAGCGGCACAAGCCCAACCCGAAGATGATCCTGCAGCTCAAGGGCGCCAGCGGCAACAACCTCAAGGACGTCGACCTGTCGATTCCCGCAGGGCTGTTCACCTGCATCACCGGCGTGTCGGGTTCGGGCAAGTCCACCCTGGTCAACGACACCCTGTACCACCTGGCCGCGAACGAGCTCAACGGCGCCTCGCACACGGCCGCGCCGCATCGCGAAGTGATCGGCATGGACCTGTTCGACAAGGTCGTGGACATCGACCAGAGCCCGATCGGCCGCACGCCGCGTTCGAACCCGGCCACTTACACCGGCCTTTTCACGCCGCTGCGCGAACTTTTCGCGCAGGTGCCGGAAGCGCGCGCCCGCGGCTACGCGCCGGGGCGCTTCAGCTTCAACGTGCGTGGCGGCCGCTGCGAGGCCTGCCAGGGCGACGGCCTGATCAAGGTCGAGATGCACTTCCTGCCCGACGTCTATGTGCCTTGCGATGTTTGCCACGGCAAGCGCTACAACCGCGAGACCCTGGAAATCCGCTACAAGGGCTACTCCATCCACGACGTGCTGGAGATGACGGTCGAGGACGCGCTGACCCTGTTCGACCCGGTGCCGGCGCTGTCGCGCAAGCTCGAAACCCTGGTGGACGTGGGCCTGAGCTACATCAAGCTGGGCCAGTCGGCGACCACGCTTTCAGGCGGCGAAGCCCAGCGCGTGAAGCTCTCGAAGGAACTGAGCCGCCGCGACACCGGGCGCACGCTCTACATCCTCGACGAGCCCACCACCGGCCTGCACTTCCACGACATCGAACACCTGCTGGCCGTCCTGCACAAGCTGCGCGACGACGGCAACACCATCGTGGTCATCGAACACAACCTGGACGTGATCAAGACCGCCGACTGGGTCATCGACCTCGGCCCCGAAGGTGGCCACCGCGGCGGCATGATCATCGCCGAGGGCACGCCCGAACAATTGGCGGCGAACAAGAAATCGCACACCGGCCAGTTCCTGGCCAAGCTGCTGGCCGCGTCCGCGCCGGCCCCGCGCAAGAGGAAGAAGGCATGAACCCGGTCGTCTACGGCGTTGCGCTGGAAGTTCGGTGGCGCGACCTGGATGCGTTCAACCACGTCAACAACGCCAGCTACCTGGGCTACATCGAAGAGGCGCGCGTGCGCTGGTTCAAGTCGCTCAGCAGCGACTGGGCCGGCGAAAGCGCGGCACCGATCATGGCCGCCGTCCAGCTCAACTACCGGCGGCCGGTGAACTGGCCGGAAACGGTGCGCGTGGAACTGTTCGCCGAACGCATCGGCACCAAGAGCCTGACCCTGGGCCACCGCATCAGCTCGGCCAGCGAAGACGGCGTGCTCTATTGCGACGGCCATACCGTGCTGGTGTGGGTCGATCGCAGCGGCCAGTCGGTGCCGCTGCCGGACGCCGTGCTCGCCGCCTGCGCGGGCTGAGTCCTTCAGGGCGCTGAACGGCGCACCGGGAATTGAGCGAACAAACGCCTGCCATCGGCCAGCACCAGCCGCACGCGCGCCACGTCACCCTCGGCCAGCGGCCGCAGCGGCTGCATCAGCATCAGGTGCAGGCCACCGGGTTCGAAGCGCAGCGATTCGCCCGGCGCCAGCACCAGTTTTCCCGCGGGCCGCATGCGGCTGACGCCGCCTTCTTCGACCGTGCGGTGGATCATCGGCGTGCCGAAGTCCAGGCTTTCCACGTCCACCACTTCAACCGCGGTCCCGCAGCCGTTGCGCAGCACCAGGTAGGCCGCCAGGGACTTTGCCCCCGGCGGCGCGGCGCGCACCCAGGGGGATTCGATGGTTGGCCGGCAGGTTTCATCGTTGGCTGCCGCCGCCGGGGCGGCCAGGGCCGCGGACCCTGAAGCCAACATCAACAGCGGCAACCCCATCAAGAAGCGTCGTGCGTTCATGGGCCTATGATAATCCGACGACTGCATGGGAGCACTGAATGAACCGCCACCTGCTTGCCCTGGCCACCGCCGCCGCCCTGGCCTCGCCCGCCATCGCCGCCGAACCGACCCGCCTGACCATCTACAGCGGCGATTTCGACGCCGTCGCCCGCTCCGGCGGATACCCCGCCAATGCCGGCCATGCACTCGTCGACACGACGCTGGCCTGGGACCTCAAGCCCGGCGACAACGCGGTGCGCTATTCGCGCCTGCCGCAGGCCCTGGACGCCAGCTCGGTGCGCCTGGAACCGCGCGGCAAGGCGAGCGTGCGCGGCCAGCGCTACGACTTCGCCCTCGCCGACCAGGACGCGCTGCTGCGCCGGGCGATCGGCCAGACCGTCACCGTTGAACAGGGCGTCGGCAACGGCCTCGAACGCCATACCGGCACCCTGCTGGCGGCCGGCAACGGCCTCACCCTGCAGCTGCCCGATGGCCGCGTGAAGGTGCTGTCGAACTACGCCAGCTTCGAACTGCCGGCCCTGCCCGAAGGCCTGGCCGCCGAACCCGGCCTGGCCTGGACGATCGCTTCCCCCGCCGCGGGCCGCGAAAGTTTCGACCTCAGCTACGCCACCGGCGGCCTGGCCTGGCGCGCCGAATACCAGGCCACGCTGCGCGGCCAGGGCAAGGCCTGCCGCATGGCCTTCGACGGTGCCGCGATGGTGGCCAATACCTCGGGCATGGACTTCAGGGACGTCGGACTGAGCCTGGTCGCCGGCCAGCCCAACCGCGTCACCGACGCCGGCTATGCCGCACCCATGGCCGCCAAGTCCGAACGCATGATGGTGGTGGCCGACGCTGCGCCTTCGCCGGAGGCCTCCGGCGAATACCACGCCTACCGCCTGCCCGGCACCGGCGACCTGCCCACCGGCAGCGTGCAGCGCCTGCCCCTGGTGGACGCCGCCACCGGCGTCGCCTGCGAACGCCGCTACGAAACCCGTTCGCCGATGGGCGAATGGCAGCCGCCGCAGCCGATGATCGACCCGAACTACAACCGCCAGGAAGGCGAACAGCCCGTCATCGCGAACCTGCTTTTCGAAAACGCGAAGTCCGGCGGGCTTGGCGTGCCCCTGCCCGCCGGCCGGGTGCGCGTTTTCGACGGCAAGGACTTCCTGGGTGAAGCCGCGCTGGGCCACACTCCTGCGCAAGCGAACGTGTCGCTGGCGCTGGGCACCGTCTTCGACATCACCGCCGAACGCGAACGCGCCGATTTCCAGCTCGACCGCAGCGGTCGCACGATGACCGAAACCATCGTGCTGACGCTGCGCAACGCCAAGGACGAGGCCGCCACCGTGCACGTGCGCGAAGTGCTGTCGCGCTGGACCGACTGGGAAGTGACGCAGAGCAGCGTGCCGGCGAAGAAGCTCGACGCCCAGGCCGCCGGCTTCGAAGTCGCGGTACCGGCGGGTGGCCAGGCCCAGCTGCGTTACACGGTGCGTTATCGTTGGGCACCTGACGTCCGCCTGCCCTGAGGTGACCCATGCTCCAGATCCATCGCCACGGACCCATCCATGAGATCCAGCTGGCCCGCCCGCCGGTCAACGCGCTGACGCCGGAACTGCTGTCGGCCCTGCGCACCGCGGTGGAGGCGGCGCCCGCGGACGGTGCGCAGGGCATCATCCTTTCCGGCGGTGCCAAGGTCTTTTCCGCCGGCATGGACGTCCCGCACCTGATGTCCCTGGATGCCGCCGGCCTGAAGGCCGGCTGGGCTTCGCTGTTCGCGGCGGCGCGCGCCATCGCCGCCTCGCCGGTGCCGGTGGCCGCCGCCCTGGCCGGCCACAGCCCCGCCGGTGGCTGCGTGCTGGCGCTGTGCTGCGACTACCGCATCATGGCGCGCGGCCCCTTCCGCATCGGCCTGAACGAAGTCCAGGTGGGCCTGGTCGCACCCGACGCCATCCAGCACCTGATGCGGCGCGTGGTCGGCACCTACCGGGCCGAACGCCTGCTGGTGTCCGGCGAACTGGTCGAGTCCGAACAGGCCCTGGCCTGCGGCCTGGTCGACGAACTGACCGACGCCGAACACGTCAGCCAGCGTGCCCTGGTCTGGCTGCAGGAGCTGCTGAAGCTGCCCGCGCAGGCGATGCTGGCCACCCGCGCCCTGGCCAGGGCCGACCTGGTCTCCGCGCTCGCTTCCTTCCGCGACGACGACCTCGACGGCTTCCTGGACGAGTGGAATTCGCCGCAAACCCAGGCCGCCCTGCAGGCGCTGGTCGCCCGGCTGGGCAAGTGAGGGCACGCCGCTGGCTGATGCCGGCGGTCCTGGCCTGGGCCTGCCTGGCCCTGGCGGCCTGCCGGGAGCCGGTCCCGGCGGACTACTCCCAATACATCGGCCACTGGCGCGGCGACGGCGTTCGGCTGGTGCTGCAGCCCGATGGCCAGGCCAATTACGAACGCGTCAGGGACGGCTCGCGCACCCGCATCCAGGGCCCGGTGCATGGCTTCAACCAGGAGGGCTTCAGGATCGGCGTCGGTTTTTTCAGCGCGCGATTCAAGGTGCAACAGCCGCCGCACCTGTCGGACGGGCGCTGGCGCATGACCGTGGACGGCCACGAACTGGTGCGGGTCGAGGTACTGCCCGGACGCCCGGACCGCGACAGTTATTCGCTGTAGGCCTCAGGTGCCGGTCGCGACCGGCCGCGAACGATCGGCCACCCAGCCGCTCCACGAAGCCGGATAGATGCGCGCACCGTGCAGGCCGGCATGTTCCATCGCCAGCAGGTTGTGGCAGGCGGTGACGCCGGAGCCGCAGGAAAGCACCACGTCCCCGGGCTTCCGACCCTGCAGCAGCGCGGTGAACTGGCGCAGCAGCTCGTCGGGCGGCTGGAAGCGGCCTTCGCACAGGTTGGCCGGGAACGGCCGGTTTCCGGCGCCTGGAATATGGCCGGCAACCGGATCCAGGGGTTCGACCTCGCCGCGAAAACGTTCAGGCGACCGCGCATCGAGCAGCCAGCCCGGGGCTTCGCCCAAGCGCGCCTGCACCTGGTCCGTCGACACGCAGGCGTCGCTGTCGAAGCGGCCCGGATAAGCCGGCACCGGCGTGGGTTCGCGGGTGTCCAGCGGCAGGCCCAGTGCACGCCAGTGCGCAAGGCCACCATCGAGCACGGCCACGCGCGCATGGCCAAACAGGCGCAGCAACCACCAGAACCGCGCCGCGGCCATGGCGCCACTATCTTCGTCGTAGGCCACGACCTGGTCGCCGGGCGTGACGCCCAGGCGGCCCAACAGCGCGGCGAACTGCGCTTGGGAAGGCATCGGGTGCCGCCCCTCGGACGCCGGACCGGGTCGCGACAGGTCGCGCTCGAGGTGGGCATGCCCCGCGCCGGGCAGATGGCCCCGGGCCCAGGCGGCTTCGCCGGCGTCGACATCGGACAGCGCGTGCCGGCAATCCACCAGCACCAGGCCTGGCTTGCCCAAGTGCGCGGCCAGGTCCTGCGCGGAAACCAAGGTGGTCCAGTGCATCAGCCCTGCTCCAGTCGTTGCCTGAAATTGACCAGCATCGCGGCGGTGGCGCCCCAGATGCGGTGCCCCCCGTAGCGGAACTCAAGTATGCGCCGCTGGCGGCCCTGGAAGTCCACGTCCAGCGCGTGCACGTTGCCCGGGTCGAGCAGGAACTGCAGCGGCACTTCGAAGGCTTCGGCCACCTCGTTCGGATCGGGCGTGGCCCGGAAAGCGCCCCGCACGCTGGCCACCACCGGGAACACGTGGAATCCGGTGATGGTGACGAAGGGATCGAGGTAACCCTGCGGCGTGGACAGCGCGCCCGCCAGGCCCACTTCCTCGTGGGCTTCGCGCAGGGCGGCCTCGACCGGGTCGGCGTCGCTGTTTTCGATGCGGCCACCGGGAAAGGCGATCTGGCCGGCGTGGTGCCGAAGGGCTTCGGTGCGGCGGGTCAGCAGCACCTGCGGGCCGCCCGGGCGTTCGACCAGGGCCACCAGCACCGCGGCCTGCCGCAGCGGCAGCCCGGCGGGCAGCAGGTCGGCCAGTTCGGCATGGTTCCAGCCCGGGCCGGGCGGAGGCCGGTCCAGCGGATGCAGGGCTTGGGGTATCCGTTCGAGCAGTTCGAACGGCGGGGTCACACGCGCAGCGCCTCGCGGGCCGGCAGCACGGTTTCCATGATCTGCAGGCGTTCGTCGTCGCCCATCTGCGACCAGCGGGCGATTTCGGCCACGCTGCGGTGGCAGCCTTCGCAGAGGCCGCTGGCGTCGAGCGAACAAATACCGATGCAGGGACTGAGCACGGCGCGGTAACCGGGGGTCATGGACATCGTGTCAAGACGCAGGGGCCGCGCCGTCGCCGGCGCGGCCCCGCGGGTTGCTTACTGGACGCCTTCGAGCTTGATGTCGAAGACCAGCGCCTGGCCCGGGCCGACCGGCGAACGCGGGTCGTTGCCGAAGGCCTTGTCCGAGGGCAGGAACACTTCCCAGCGCGAGCCGGCCGGCATCATCACCAGGACTTCCTGGATGCCGCGGATCGGGAACTCGCTGACCTTGAACGAGGCCGGGGTCGGGTTCTGCTGGGCGTAGGTGTTGGCGAACTCCTGGCCGGTGGACACCGAACCACGGTAGTGCATGGTCACGGTGCTGGCCTGGGTCGGCTTGGCGCCCGAACCGGTTTCGATCACGCGGTACTGGATGCCGCTGGGCAGCACGGTGATGCCCGGCTTGCCGCGGTTGGCGGCCAGGAAGGCGTCGGACTTGGTCTTGTTTTCGTTGGCGACCCGCTCGAACTCGGCGCGGGCCTGGGCGACCATGCGCTGCTGCAGGCCGGCCAACTGGCCGTCCATCTGGTCCTGCGGGTGGGCCGGCGCGCGCTTGGCGAAGCCGTCCTGCAGGGCCTTGATGACCTGGTTGATGTCGACGTCAACCTTCTGGTCCGCGAGGTCCTTGCCCAGGTCGTAACCGATGGCGTAGCTCAGCACCGGCTTGTTGGCCGGCGGGGGCGTCGGCGCATTGGCCGGGGCGGACTGGGCCAGCGCAACGCCGGCACTCAGACCAAAAGCCGCCAGGCAGGCAGCGATCAGACGCAACTTCATCAGGGAATCTCCGTTGGTTGGATGGGGCGATGTGGTGCCCCGAATGCCGCGCTAGGATAGCCCCCGCGCGGCTGAACCGCCACTGACATCACGCCACCGGCCCATCTGCGACCGGTGCGCACGCCCCGAGTTCCCCGCTTAACGGAGTTTTACGAAATGGCCTTCAATACCCTGCTCGTCGAGGACAAGGACGGGATCCGTCGCATCATCCTCAATCGCCCCGACAAGCTCAACGCGCTCAACCGCGAAACCCTGACCGAACTGCACGCCGCGTTTTCCGATGCCGCCGCCGACGCTTCGGTGCGCGTGGTCGTGCTGACCGGCGCCGGCCCCAAGGCCTTCGTCGCCGGCGCCGACATCGCCGAGATGAACGGCCTCAGCCCGGCCCAGGCGCGTGATTTCTCCGCCCACGGCCAGGCCCTGATGACCCGCATCGAACGCCTGGGCAAGCCGGTCATCGCGCGCCTGAACGGGTTTGCGCTCGGCGGTGGCCTGGAACTGGCCATGGCCTGCCACCTGCGCATCGCCGCCGACAGCGCCAAGCTTGGCCAGCCCGAGATCAATCTGGGCCTGGTGCCCGGTTTCGGTGGCACCCAGCGCCTGCTGCGCCTGGCCGGACGCGGCGTGGCCCTGGAGCTGTGCCTGCTGGGTGCGCCGATCACGGCCGCGCGCGCGGCCGAGCTTGGCCTGGTCACCCGGGTCGTGCCGGCCGACCAGCTCGACGCCGACGTGGATGCCCTGGCCACGCAGCTGGCCAATTCGGCGCCGCTGGCGCTGCGCGGCATCCTCGACGCCATCGTACTGGGCGGCGAAGCGCCGATCGATTCCGGGCTGGACCACGAAACCCAGGTCTTCGCGGTCACCTTCTCGACCCAGGACATGAAGGAAGGCACCGACGCCTTCCTGGCCCGCCGCAAGCCCAGCTTCACCGGCCGCTGACCGGACCCGGGCCGGCCGTGCACCTGCATCGCTTCCACGGCGGCCTGGACCTGCCCGGCCACAAGGCCGAGTCCACCGCCGGCGGGCTGCGCCGGCTGCCGCCGTCGGCACGGCTGTACCTGTCCGTGTTGCAGCACGCCGGCCTGCCGGCCGAACCCTGCGTGGCCCCGGGAGACAGCGTCGCGCGCGGGCAACGCATCGCCATCGCCGAAGGCGGCGCCGGCGCGGACCTGCATTCACCGGTGGCCGGGCGGGTAATTGCCATCGAAGCCCTTCCGCTGCCGGGCACCCCGGGCATCGAAGTCCCCCACGTCGTGATCGAACCCGCGCCGGACGGCGCGCTGCAGGCCCAGCCCGCCCTGCCGGAAGACGCCGACGCCGATGCCCTGCGTGCGCGCATCCGCGACGCCGGCATCGTCGGACTGGGCGGCGCCGGCTTTCCGACCGCCGGCAAACTCGCGGCCGCGCGCGCCACGCTGGTGATCAACGGCGCCGAATGTGAACCCTGGATCGCCTGCGATGATGCCCTGCTGCGCGAACATGCCGACGAGGTGGTGCGCGGCGCCCGGATGATGGCCCGTGCCAGCGGCGCGTCGCGCGTGCTGCTGGCGGTCGAGGACAGCATGCGCGAGGCGATCACCGCCTGCGGCGAAGCCGTGCAGGCGCATGGCCAGGACCTGGTTGAACTGGTGGTGGTGCCCACGCGTTACCCCGAAGGCGGCGAGCGCCAGCTGATCCAGGTGCTGACCGGCCAGGAGGTGCCGCGCGGCGGCCTGCCGCGCGACATCGGCGTCATCGTGCTCAACGTCGCCACCGTGCGCGCGGCCTGGCGCGCGGTGGTGCTGGGCGAAGCGCTTTGCGAACGCGTGGTCACCGTCACCGGTCCGGGCGTGGCCAGGCCGGGCAATTTCATCGTGCCGCTGGGCACGCGGGTCTGCGACCTGGTCGCGCACGCCGGCGGCTACACGCCGGCCGCGCGCCGACTGATGCTGGGCGGCCCGATGATGGGCACCGCCCTGCCCCACGATGGATTCGCGATCGGCAAGACCCACAACTGCGTCCTGGTGCTGGGCGACGCCGACCTTCGCACGGCTGGCGATGAAATGCCCTGCATCCGCTGCGGCGACTGCGCCACTGCCTGCCCCTCGCGCCTGCTGCCGCAGCAGCTGCACTGGCAGGCGCGCGCCGGCCGGCTGGATGAAGCGCGCGGGCAGGGCCTCTTCGATTGCATCGAATGTGGCTGCTGCGACCTCGCTTGCCCCAGCCACATCCCGCTGACGCAGCAGTTCCGCCTGGCCAAGGGCGAACTGCTGGCACGCGACGCCGATGCCGCCAATGCCGAAGCCGCGCGCCAGCGCTTCGAAAGCCGCCGCGAGCGCCTTGAACGCGAAGCGGGCGAACGCGAGGCGCGCCGCGCCGCGCGCAAGGCCGCCGCCAGCCCGGATGCGGTGGCGGCTGCCCTGGAACGCGCCCGGGCCAAACGCGCCGCATCCGACGACGCCGGCGACCGCCCGTGAAGACTTTCGAAACCGCCCCGGCCCCGCACCTGCCGCCGCGACGCAGCGTGCGCGGCACCATGGGCCTGGTGCTGCTGGCGCTGGTGCCGGGCGTGCTCGCGCATGGCTGGTTCTTCGGGCCCGGCATTTTCGTGCAGATCCTGCTGGCGGCCGCATTCGCGATGGCATTTGAAGCCGCGATGCTGAAACTGCGCGGCAAACCGATGCGGCCTTTCCTTACCGACCTCAGCGCACCGCTCACCGCCGTGCTGTTCGCGCTGTGCCTGCCACCGCTGGCGCCGTGGTGGCTGGCGGCGATCGGCATGCTGGCGGCGATCGTGTTCGCCAAGCATCTCTTCGGGGGCCTGGGCCACAACCTGTTCAATCCGGCCATGGTCGGCCTTGCGGTCGTGCTGCTGGCCTTCCCGCGCGTTTTCACGCAGTGGCTGGCGCCGGCGGGGCTGGACCAGGCCATGGGCACGCCGGGCCTGGGCGACAGCTTGATCGCCATCCTCACCGGTCAGCTGCCCGCCCCCTGGGGCTGGGACACGCTGGCGCAGGCGACGCCGCTCGACACCGTGCGCACGCTCGGCAGCCAGGGCGCGACCCTGGCGGAGATCCGCGACGTGCCGGTGTTCGGTGATTTCGGCGGCCGCGGCTGGGAGTGGGTCGCCAATTTCTTCGCGCTGGGCGGTTTGTTCCTGCTGTTCAAGCGGGTCATCCCCTGGCAGGTGCCGGCGGCGACCCTGGGCACGGTGGTGCTGCTGGCGCTGCCGTTCTGGCTGGCCGACCCGGACCTGCATCCCTTCCCGCTGCAGCATGTCTTTTCCGGCGGCCTGGTGCTGGCGGCGTTTTTCATCGCCACCGACCCGGTCAGCGGCTGCACGACGCCGCGCGGGCGCCTGGTGTTCGGCGCCGGCGTGGCGCTGCTGACCCTGGCGATCCGGCGCTGGGGCGGATTCCCGGACGGCGTCGCCTTCGCCGTGCTGCTGATGAACTGCGCGGCGCCGTGGATCGACGCCCACACCCGCCCGCGCATCCTTGGCGAAGGCCGCGCGCCCGGCGGGGACGCCACGCCATGAAAACAAGCCTTCGCGAATCCCTGCGCGCCGGCGCCCAGTTGGCCCTGGCCGGCCTGGCCGCGGCGGTGCTGCTGGCCGGCACTTGGGCGCTTACCCGCGACCGCATCGCACAAAGCGAACGCCAGGCGCGGCTGCAGGCACTGGAAATCGTGCTGCCCGCCAACCGCTACGACAACGATCCCATTGCCGACAGCGTGCAGGTGCAGGCCCCTGCGTGGCTGGGCCAGCCCGCGGCCACGGTCTACCGGGCGCGCCTGGCAGGTGCAGATTCCGCGCTGGTGATCGAAGCCACGGCGCCGGACGGCTATTCGGGCCCGATCCGCCTGCTGGTGGCGGTGGACCGGTCCGGCACGGTTCTGGGCGTACGCATCACCGCCCACCAGGAGACCCCGGGCCTGGGCGACGATATCGAAGCCGGACGCAGCAACTGGATCTTCGGCTTCGAAGGACGGTCTCTGGCCGACCCAGCGCGCGAGCGCTGGCGCGTGCAGCGCGACGGCGGCCATTTCCCGCAGTTCGCCGGCGCCACGCTGACGCCGCGCGCGGTGGTGTCCGCGGTGCGTCGCGTGCTCGACTTCGTCGCCGCGCACGGCGACGCCGTCCGCGCCGCCGATGCCGGCGCTACACTTTCCTTCGACGACGCCCCGATCGATCCCCCGCCTGCCCGATGAGCTCCGCCACGCCCCGCGCCATCCTCGAATACGGCCTGTCCAGCGGCAACGTCGGTCTGGTGCAGCTGCTTGGGCTGTGCCCGCTGCTGGCGGTCAGCAACAACGCAGTCAATGCGCTGGGCCTGGGCCTGGCCACCGTGCTGGCATTGCTGGTCACCAACACCGCGGTCGCGTCCATCCGCAAGCTGACCCGCCGCGACGTGCGCATTCCCGCCTTCATCATGGTCATCGCCGCGGTGGTGACCTCGATCGAACTGGCCATGCGCGCCTTCCTGCCGCAGCTGCACGCGGTGCTGGGGCTGTTCATCCCGCTGATCGTCACCAACTGCGCGCTGATGGGCCGGGCCGAGGCCTTCGCCTCGCGCAACAACCCCGGCCGGGCCGCACTGGACGGACTGGCGATCGGCCTGGGTTTCCTGTGGGTGCTGCTGCTGATCGGCGCGCTGCGTGAACTGATCGGCGAAGGCAGCCTGTTCGCCGGCGCGGGCGCGCTGCTCGGCCTGCCCGGCCTGGAACTGGCGGCGGTCGGGTACCCGGGCTTCGTGCTGGCGATCCTGCCGGTCGGTGCGTTCGTTGTGCTGGCCGGGCTGGTGGCGATCCGCCAGGCCTGGCGCCTTCGGGCGGCGGGTGGCGCGGCATGAAGCTGGCCGATCGCCAGGAGCTGTTTTCGCGACTGGCCGAACTCAATCCCAAGCCCACCACTGAGCTCGAATACTCCACGCCCTTCGAGCTGCTGGTGGCGGTCACCCTTTCCGCGCAGGCCACCGACGTCGGCGTCAACAAGGCGACGCGCAGGCTGTTCCCGGTGGCCAATACGCCGCAGGCGATCCTGGCGCTTGGCGAGGAGGGGCTGAAGTCCTACATCTCCACCATCGGCCTCTACAACGCCAAGGCCGCCAACGTCGTCGCCGCCTGCCGGATCCTGGTGGAAAAACACGGCGGCGAGGTCCCGCGCGACCGCGAATCGCTCGAAGCCCTGCCCGGCGTCGGCCGCAAGACCGCCAACGTGGTGCTCAACACCGCCTTCGGCGAACCCACGATCGCCGTGGACACGCACATCTTCCGCGTGGCCAACCGCACGGGGCTGGCACCCGGCAAGACCGTCCGCGCGGTCGAAGACAAACTGATGAAGGCCGTGCCGGCGCAATACCGGCTCGACGCCCACCACTGGCTGATCCTGCACGGCCGCTACGTGTGCAAGGCACGCAAGCCCGATTGCCCCAATTGTGTCATCCGGGACCTGTGCCGCTATCGCGACAAGACGCCGGGCCCCGCCGGCCGGTGATGCCGGCCCGGGCGGGGCCTAGTGGAACTCGCCCAGCCGGAGCCACTTGGTGACCACCCATTTCTCGCCCGCCACCACCGGCGCGCCGCCATGGCGGGTCCCGGTCATCGGGTGCGGACGGTCGTAGCTGAAGAAGACGGCATTGCCTTTCACGGGCGCCACCTTGAAGCCCGCGTCAGGGAAGGTCGTCTCGCCGCCCGCGTCGGGCGTGTTGAGGTACATGACAATCGAGGCCACGCGCTGGCCGCCATTGGCCAGGATGCCGGCCGTGCCGGACTTGGCCGGGTCGAAATAGTCGAAATGCGGCTTGTATTCGGCACCGGGACCGTACCGCAGCACCTGCAGGCCTTCACCGAATTCAACGGGCCACGCGCAAAGCTTGGCCAGCCTGGCTTCCAGGCGGCGGCACAGGGCGTTTTCGCCGCGGGTGAAGAACATGCCCTCGCTCGTCCGGGCCTCGTGGACCTGGCTGACGCCTTCGTCGAGCAGGAAGGTTTCCGAGCGCTGCAGGCGGGTCCGGGCCAGCGCGATGAACTCGTCGCATTCCTCGTCCGACAGCAGGCCGCCCAGCACCACCACGCGCGGATGCCGCAGGTAGGCCAGCACCGGCACCTTGCGGTCGCCACCGTCGAGCAGGTGCGAACCGCCGGCTTCCATGGGTTCGGGCACGGGAGTGGGTTCCGGCAGGCCATTGGCGCGCGCGTGTTCCACCAGCAGGCCGTGCAGGACGTCCTGCACCACGGTGATGGCCTCGTCCTGCTGCCAGCCTTCGGCGACCATCGCGGCCACCACCTCCAGCGGCTCCCGGCCCGCGCGGGCCTGTTCGGTGATCCATTCCCGCACGGGCGCGGGCGATTCGAGCGTGCTCATCAATTCTCCGGGGCTTCGGACCTGGCCGCCCCATGGTAGCGCCACGGGCGGGCCCCGGAAGTCCCGGAATCGACGGTCCCGGAAAAAAAAGACGGGTGCGACCAGGCGAACCCGGTCGCACCCGTCCGGTCGGAACGGATCAGAAGTTGAACTGCGTGCGCAGCGCGAACTGGCCGGTCTCGTCGCCGCTGAAGTCGTTGTCACCCTGGGTGTAGTTGAACATCACGCGCAGGTTGGAGTTGACGTAGTAGTTCATGCCCAGGATCCAGGCGCTGGCCTCGAGGCCAGGGATGTCCTGGTTCTCGATATGGTCGTAGCGCGCGGTCAGCTCCCACAGCCCCCGGTCGGTGACCTTGGGCGAACCGAACACGCCATTGCCCGCCTTGTAGACCTTGCGACCACCGTTGAGCATCACGCTGCCCTGCAGGTAGAAGGTCTGCACGTCCTGGTCGGCGCCCAGCGGCTGGCCGAAGCTGGCGTTGGCGAATTCGGACTGGAAGAAGACCGGGCCGAACAGTCCGGCCACTTCCAGGCCCAGCGCACCGACCTGCTCGCCACCGGCCCCCGGGGACGTGGCGATGCCCAGGCTCGGGCCGCGCCGACCGGCGTAGTTGGCCGAAGCCGAGAGGCTGGCCGAGCCCTGGTTGATGTTTTCGTGGCTGTACCAGGCACCCAGGTGCAGGACCTGTTCTGTCCCCATCATCGGCGCCCAGGTCGTACGGCCGGCAAAACCCATGCCCTCGTTGCGCGGGCCGGTGGCGCCGCGCAGGTTGAACGCGGTGCCACCGGCGGTCCAGTTGTCGCCGGCCACCAGGTAGCCCACGCCCTGCTGGAACTGGCGGCCGCTGAACAGGCCGGTGGCCGATGCGAACGGGCGCTCCATCATCAGGATCTCGTTGGAGCTGGTCAGCTCCTCCATCGACCGGTAGGGCTTGAAGTGGCCAATGGTCAGCTTGCCCGGGCCCAGGTTCCTGGCGATGTAGAGGTCGCGCAGGCCGTCGAGGTTGGTGCCGCCGGCGAAGTCCTGCTCCATCTTGTATTCCCAGCCCGCGACCGTACCGCCCAGCGTCAGGCGGGCGCGGCGGAATTCGGTGGTGCCGGTGGTGGCGGCCAGGTCGCGGTCCCAGGCGTAACCATCGAAGTGGAGCCGGCCACCGAGGCTGAAGGAGGCCTTGCCGTCCGCCGACGTCACTTTCAGGCCGCCCTTGGTCTCGACCTTGGGCTGGCTGGCCTGCATTCCCTTGATGGCTTCCGCGGTGTCCACGTTCACGGCCGACTGGGCGTCGTCACGGGCCTCGAGCTGCTCGATCCGGTTCATCAGCATCGACACCTGGGCCTTGAGTTCGGCGATTTCCTGGTCACTTGCCTGCTGGGCGTGGGCGGTGGCGGGGCTGAGGCCCGCGATGGCGGCCGCGAGCGACGCGGCCAGGATGGTCAAACGCATGACATGAACTCCTTGGAGAATGGACAACCGTTAGAGGGCGGTTAAGCGAGCACAGACTGACGCGCCATTGTGACGGCAACTTGTGGGTTTCATGACAGCCAGGTGACGGTGGCCGCCTGGCCTGCGGCCGGCTTGTCACACGAATGTCATGAACAGGAAACAAGCTTGTCACCGGTCCGGCCTGTAATGGCCCGGCATCGGGGCACGCCCCGTCGCCGCACCCACCTTCCAAGGAGTCGCAACGTGCTCAAGACCTTCAAGTGCAGCCTGGCCACCATCGCCCTGGCCGCCGGCCTGGCCCCCGCCATCCATGCCGCCGAAATCACCGGCGCAGGCGCCTCGTTCGTGTTTCCCACCATGTCCCGCTGGTCGGCCGACTACAACACCGCCACCGGCCACCGCGTGAACTACCAGTCCATCGGCTCGGGCGGCGGCATCGCCCAGATCAAGGCCAACACCGTCGACTTCGGTTCCTCGGACGCCCCGCTCAAGCCCGAGGACCTGGCCGCCTCCAACCTGGCCCAGTTCCCGTCCGTGATGGGCGGCATCGTGCCGGCCTTCAACGTGCCGGGCATCAATGCCAACGACCTCAGGCTCGACGGTGCCACCCTGGCCAACATCTACCTGGGCAAGATCACCAAGTGGAACGACCCGGCCATCGCCGGCCTCAACCCCGGCCTGGCCCTGCCGGACCTGCGCATCACCGTCGTGCACCGCTCGGACGGCTCGGGCACCACCTTCAATTTCGTCAACTACCTGTCCAAGGTGTCGCCGGAATGGCAGACCAAGGTCGGTGAAGGCACCTCCGTGCGCTGGCCGACCGGCGTGGGTGGCAAGGGCAACGAAGGCGTGACCGCCTACGTGAAGCAGATCAAGGGCGCCATCGGTTACATCGAGCTGTCCTACGCGCTGACCAACAAGGTCGCCTACGCCAGCATGAAGAACGCCAACGGCAAGTACGTGCAGGCCTCGGACGCGTCGATCCAGGCCGCCGCGGCCAGCGCCGAGTGGGGCAAGGCCAAGGACTTCTACCTGGTGGTGACCAACGCCCCGGGCGACGAGGCCTGGCCGATCGCCGCGACCAACTTCATCCTGATGTCCAAGCGCCCGAAGAACGCCGAAGGCAACAAGGCCGCCCGCGAGTTCTTCGACTGGGTCTACGAAAACGGCGACGAGTCGGCCACCCAGCTCGGCTACGTGCCGCTGCCGGACGCGCTGGTCGAGCAGATCGAAGCCTACTGGGCTGCCAGCTTCAAGTAACTGACAAACCGCTGTTCCGGCCCGCGCGCCACCCGGCGCGCGGGCCTGCTTACGAACGCAGGCCCCCAACACTAGAGCGCCGCGCATGCACACCGCTTCCGCCCCGAATCCCGTCGACCGTCCGCACCGCGCCGATGCCTTCCGCGACTGGGCGTTCCGGAACATCGTCACCCTGGCCGGCTGGTTCGTACTGGCCGCCCTGGGCCTGGCCGCACTCTCGATGCTCTGGGGTGGCCGCGAAGCCTTCATGGAGTTCGGCCCAGGCTTCCTGACCTCGACGGCCTGGAACCCGGTCACCGAAGAGTACGGCGCGCTGGTCGCGATCTACGGCACGGTGGTCAGCACGATCATCGCGATGATCATCGCGGTGCCGGTGAGCTTCGGTATCGCCCTGTTCCTTACCGAAGTGGCGCCGGCCTGGATCCGGCAGCCGCTGGGCACCGCCATCGAACTGCTGGCCGGCATCCCGTCGATCATCTACGGCATGTGGGGCCTGTTCGTACTGGCGCCCTTCCTGGCCGACAACGTCTACCCCTGGGTCGACGAGAACATGGGCGCACTGCCCTTCCTGGGCGTGCTCTTCCGCGGCCCGCCGCTGGGCATCGGCATGCTGACCGCCGGCATCGTGCTGGCGATCATGGTCATTCCCTTCATTTCTTCGGTGATGCGCGACGTCTTCATGACCGTGCCCAACCGCCTGAAGGAATCGGCCTACGCACTCGGCTCGACCACCTTCGAAGTGGTCTGGGACATCGTGCTGCCCTACACCCGTTCGGCGGTGATCGGCGGCATCTTCCTGGGCATGGGCCGCGCGCTGGGCGAAACCATGGCCGTCACCTTCGTGCTGGGCAACTCGCACAACATCCATGCTTCGCTGCTGATGCCCGGCAACTCCATCGCCGCGTCCATCGCCAACGAGTTCGCCGAGGCCACCACGCCGATGTACCAGTCGGCGCTGCTGGCGCTGGGCTTCGTGCTGTTCATCGTGACCTTCGTGGTGCTGGCGATCGCCAAGCTGATGCTGATGCGCCTGGCCAAGCGGGAGGGCAACTGATGAATACCGCCACCCGCAACCTGTACATCCGTCGCCGGCTGGTCAACGGCATGGCCATGGTGTTCTCCGGCGCCGCGACCATCTTCGGCCTGTTCTTCCTGGTCTGGATCCTCTGGGTGACGATCAGCAGGGGCATCGATGCGATGAGCCTGCAGCTGTTCACCGAGATGACGCCGCCGCCGGGCCAGGACACCGGCGGCCTGAAGAACGCCATCGTCGGCTCGCTGATGCTGAGCGCGCTGGCCGTGCTCATGGGTGCGCCGGTCGGCATCGCCGCCGGCACCTACCTGGCCGAATACGCGCGGTCCAGGAAGATCGGCGAGGTGATCCGCTTCGTCAACGACATCCTGCTGTCTGCACCCTCGATTGTGCTGGGCCTGTTCATCTACACGCTGGTGGTGCGCACGACGGGCAGCTTCTCGGGCTGGGCCGGCGCGGTCGCCCTGGCCTTCATCGTGCTGCCCGTGGTGGTGCGCACCACCGACGAGATGCTGCGCCTGGTGCCCAGCCAGATGCGCGAGGCGGCGCTGTCGCTGGGCATCCCGCAGTGGAAGGTGACCACGCAGATCCTCTACCGCGCCGCGCTGCCGGGCATCATCACCGGCGTGCTGCTGGCGCTGGCGCGCATCTCCGGCGAAACAGCGCCGCTGCTGTTCACCGCCTTCAACAACCAGTACTGGAACACCGACCTGGGCAGCGCCATGCCCAACCTGCCGGTCACCATCTTCCAGTTCGCCATGAGCCCCTTCGAATACTGGAACCAGCTGGCCTGGGCCGGCGCCTTCCTGATCACCCTGTTCGTGCTGACGGTGTCCCTGCTCGCACGCTTCCTCCTCCTGCGAAACAAGACCCAACATGACTAACGCCCCGATCACCTTCGCCACCGCCGTGCCGAAAGCGGCCGTCGACGATTCGCCGCTGGAGGTCAAGCTGGCCGCACGCGACCTCGCCTTCCATTACGGCGACTTCGCCGCGCTCAAGGACATCAACCTCGATGTCCCCAAGAACAAGGTGACCGCGCTTATCGGCCCTTCGGGCTGCGGCAAGTCGACGCTGCTGCGCGTGTTCAACCGCATCTACTCGATCTATCCGGGCCAGCGTGCCAGCGGCCAAGTGCTGCTTGACGGCGAGGACGTGTTGGACCCGAAGTACCCGCTCAACAAGCTGCGCAGCAAGATCGGCATGGTGTTCCAGAAGCCGGTGCCGTTCCCGATGTCGATCCACGACAACATCGCCTACGGCATCGGCCACTACGAAAACCTGTCGAAGGCCGACATGGCCAACCGCGTCGAGGAAGCCCTGCGCCAGGCGGCGCTGTGGGACGAGGTGAAGGACAAGCTCAAGCAGACGGCCCTTGGACTTTCGGGTGGCCAGCAGCAGCGCCTGTGCATCGCGCGCGCGGTGGCCCTGAAGCCGCAGGTGATCCTGTTCGACGAACCGACCTCGGCGCTCGACCCCATCGCCACCGGCAAGATCGAGCAGCTCTTCGCCGAGCTCAAGCAGCAGTTCACCATCCTCATCGTCACCCACAACATGCAGCAGGCGGCGCGTTGCTCGGACTTCACCGCCTTCATGTACCTGGGCGAACTGGTCGAGCATGGCCCGACCACCACCATCTTCACCAAGCCCACCAAGCAGCAGACCGAAGACTACATCACCGGTCGTTTCGGCTGAGCCAAGGACCCCTGCCATGCCCACTTCCCACGACCACATCGTCAAGAGCTACGACGAAGAGCTCACTCGCCTCGACGGCGAGATCATCCGCATGGGCCAGATCGCCGTCGCCCAGCTCGACGCCGCCATCGACGTGCTGCAGCGCCGCGACACCCAGGCCGCCATGCGCGTGGTGGCCAACGACGAGGCCATCGACACGCTCGAACACGAAGTCAGCCACGACGTGCTGCGCCTGCTGGCCCTGCGCCAGCCGATGGCACGCGACCTGCGCGAGGTTTACGCCGCGCTGCGCATCTCGTCGGACATCGAACGCATCGGCGACTACGCCGCCAACGTCGCCAAGCGCAGCATGGTGCTCAACCAGACCGCGCCGGTATCGGCCGCCCGCGGCCTGCCGGCCCTGGCCAAGCTGGCCAACGCCCTGGTGACCGAGGCGCTGGAAGCCTACCGCGAGCGCGACGCCGACCGCGCCCTGGCCGTGCGCGGCCGCGACGTGGAGATCGACGCCGAATACACCGGCCTGTTCCGCGAACTGCTGACCTACATGGCCGAAGACCCGCGCCAGATCACCGCCTGCACCCACCTTTTGTTCATCGCCAAGAACATCGAACGCATCGGCGACCACGCCACCAACATCGCCGAGAACACCTGGTTCCTGGTGCACGGCGAACTGCCGGAAGGCGATCGCGAGAAGGGTGACCTGACCAGCCAGGTAACGGCCGGCCAGTAAGGCGCGACCCACGGCGTCATGCCCGCCATAATGGCGGGCATGAGCCCAGTCCCAAAGCAAAACCGCGCCGTCGCGGTCCTGCGCAGCTGGCGGAAGCTGCGCGAGGGCCTTGCGTCCAGGCTGTCGCCCTTGCGCGAAAGCCTGCCGGCCGAAGCGATGCGGCGTTTCGTCGACATCGACCTGCTGACCCACGCGGCTTCGCTTTCCTTCTACACGATGCTGTCGATGGCGCCGCTGCTGGTGCTGGTGCTTTGGCTCACCGCCTCGCTCTACCCGCCCGCCCAGGACGCGCTGATGGAGCAGATCGGCGTGGTCGCCGGCGACAACGCGCGCGAGGTCGCCCGCACCGTGATCAAGAACGCCCAGTACCAGCCCGACATCGGTTCGCTGGCCGGCTGGTGGAGCATCCTGCTGCTGTTCATCGGTGCCACCGCCGTCTTTGCCCGCCTGCAGGCCACGCTAAACCGCATCTTCAGCACCGACGCCACGAACCTGCCGCGCGGGCTGATGCCCTGGCTGCGCAAGCGGGTGTTTTCCTTCGGCGTGGTCTTTGCCCTGGGCTTCCTGCTGCTGGTGTCCATGCTGCTGGCCACCGCGCTGCAGGTGGTGCTGGCGCATGCGCCGTCCCTGCTGCCGCTGCTGGGCAACGTGGTCACGCTGCTGATGTACCTGATGGTTTTCGCCCTGCTCTATCGGTTCCTGCCCGACCGCCCCGTGCCCTGGCCGCGGGCCTTCATCGGCGGCGCGATCACCGCCGCGCTGTTTGTCCTGGGCCGCTGGGCCATCGGCCTGTACCTGGCCGAGGCGACCCCGGGCAGCGCCTATGGTTCCTTCGGAACCCTGGTGCTGCTGCTGGTGTGGATCTACTACGCCGCGCTGGTGTTCTTCTGCGGCGCCCTGGTCACCGCCGTGATGGACGACCGCCTGCGCCGACAGGCGAACCGCTGAAGGCAGCAGGGAAAGCAGGACCACGGCCAGCGCCAGCAGGATCCACCGCGGCTCCACCAACACCCCCGCCAGCGCCGCGGCAACCGGCGTCAGGGCACGCCCGATGCCCTGGCTCAGGGCCACCTGGCCGTTGCGATGGCCGGCGTCCGCGCCGAAGCGCAGCTGCACCAGCCACGGCCTGGCCAGGGTATGCAGGCCGGCACCCAGGCCGAACAAGGCCACGCCCAGGGCGGCGATGAAGGTCGAATGGGCGAAGGCCGCCGCGGCAAGCCCGGCGGCCTGCATCACCATCGGCCAGACCGTGAGCACGGCGACCGAAGGCAGGCGGCCGCCGCGCAGCAGCCACATCCTTCCCGGCAACTGCGCCACGCCGAAGGCCGACAGCACCAGGGCCGCCTGCGCCAGCTCGATGCCGCGCGCGACGAGCAGCGGCACGAACAGCGTGATCAGGGCCATGCCGGCGACGGTGCCGGAAGTGAATACCGTCGCGAGCGCGGTGATCGAACCCCGCGGGCGTGGGTGCTGCGCCGGCGGTGGCGCCGGGTGTTCCGGCACGGCGGGCAGGCCCGGCAGCACCTTGCGCTCCACCAGCCAGCCGGCTGCGAGCACCGCCACGGCACCGGCCAGCAGCGACGTCCGCAGGTCGGCGTATTCGACCAGGGTCCCGAGCAGCGGCAGGAAAATCGTGCTCGCCAATCCCCCCATCACCGTGACCGCCGCGAGTCCGCGAAGGCGGGGCGCCGGGTCGGCGATCGCCCGATGCACGAGGGCAAAAGCCGTTTCGTAGAGCGTGAGCGCCATGCCCGTTCCGATGCCCAGCCAACCCAGGAACAGGGCCGCCGGATGCCGGAGGAAGGCAAGCACCAGCAAGCCCGATACCCCCGCCAGCAGCCCGACCCGGAACAGCGCCGCACCGTGGCCGCCGTCGAAACCCTTCCCGACCCGCGGGGCCACCAGGGCCGCCACCAGCAAGGCGGCGGAGTACGCCGCCGCCACCCAGGCCATCGACAGCCCGAACTGCGCCTGCATGGGCAGTTGCCAGACGGGGAAGCCGTAATACAGCACGCCCCAGGCCACGCACTGCGCCAGACCCAGCCACCACACTGCCGCACCGCCGCTTCGCGACATCGCCAGGACCTCAGCCGCAGCAACCTGCCGTGGTCTGGACGGGCGGCTTGTCTACCGGGGCAGCCGGCTTCGGGGACCCGCAGCCGCAGCCCGTCTTTCCTTCGGCCTTCGCGTCCTCGTCGGCGACGCAGCAGGCCGAGCTGTCCTGGACAGGCGCGCCGCCGCAGCACCCCCCGGCGGCTTTCGCCGGCAGGCCGGCAGCAGTGGCTTCATCGGCAAACTGGGTGATGCAGACGCCGGTTTCCGGCAACACCAGTTCGACCCGGCGCGCGGCCTCCCAGTCACCCGCCAGGGCGGCGGTGACCGAGCGCACCTGTTCGTAGCCGGTGAGCAGCAGGAAGGTCGGGGCGCGGCCATAGCTCTTCATGCCGACGATGTAGATGCCGTCGTCCGGATGCCGCAGTTCTTGCGCACCGTGCGGGCGAACGCTGCCGCAGCTGTGCTGGTTCGGGTCGATCAGCGGGGCCAGCGCGGCCGGGCTTTGCGTGCCCGCGTGCAGCTTCAGCCGCACTTCCGACAACAGCGACAGGTCCGGGCGGAAGCCGGTGGCCGCGACGATCTCATCCACGGCAGGCAGGCTTCGTTCGCCGGCGTGGGCGACGATGCCCGAGGCCGTGTTTTCGAGCGCGTCGATCTCGACGCCGGTGTGCACGGTCAGCATGCCCTCGCCCACCAGCCGGGCGATGTCCTGGCCGAGCCGGCCGCGTTCCTTGAGCTGGTCGTTGTCGCCGCCCCCGAGCACGCGTGCCAGCGCATTGCGGCGCAGCGCCCAGTGCACGTGCATGCCCGGCGACAGCGTGGACAGGCGCGCCAGGTCCTTGAGCACGTTGAAGGCCGAATGGCCGCTGCCCACCACCAGCACGCGCTTGCCGGCGTAGCGCCCGCGTGCGCTGCCGAGAACGTCGGGGATGCCGTAGCTGATGCGCTCGCCCAGCGCACGCTCGCCCAGGGCCGGCAGGCCGGAAGCGCCCAGGGGGTTGGGGTTTTCGATGGTGCCCGAGGCATCGATCACGCCCTGGGCCCGCACCTCGTGTTCACCGCTGGCGTCCTGGTACTGCACCACGAAGGGCTGCGCCTCGCGGCCGGCGTCCTTCATCAGGTCACGTCGGTGGCGGGCCACGCCCAGCACGCGCGCACCCAGGCGCAGCCGCGGCGCTATCTCCGGGGTGGCGGCCAGGGGCCGCAGGTAATGGTCGACCACCTCGCCTCCGGTCGGGAAAGCGGCGAGCTCGGGTTGCTTCCAGCCGTTGGCCGCCAAGACCGCGCGAGCCTGGCTGTCGATGGTGAACTCCCAGGGCGAAAACATGCGCACATGGCCCCAGCGCTGCATGCCGGCGCCGACGGAATCACCCGCCTCGAGCACCAGCGGCTCCAGGCCGCGCGAAAGCAGGTGGGCGGCGGCGGCCAGGCCAACCGGGCCGGCGCCGATGATGACAACGGGAAGCGGGGTGTTCATGACGATCTCCTGTGGACTCCCGGACCGGGATTTGATTGGTAGAGACAACTATTCGGGCAAAAAAACTCAGCCGCAGCCCGGGCCGGGTTCGCCCGGGGCACAGCGGGACGGGGCGCAGGCGCCCGGAACAAAACGTTGTTCGGCGGCCCGGGCCAGGCGCTGGATCAGCTCGGTGGCGCCGGCGCGCACCTCGGGGGCCAGGTCGCCCAGCAGGGCCGCCTGCTGCTGCACCAGCTCTTCGTCGATGCGCTTGAACAGGTCGCGACCGGCAGGCGTGATGCGCAACGACTGGGCGCGGGCGTCATCGGGGTCGGGCAGGCGTTCGACGTAGGCCTTGCGCACCAAGGCATCGACCACGCGGGTGACGGTGCTCTTGTCCAGCCTCAGGGCCTCGGCCAGGGCCTGGGCGCGCATCGGGCCGCGTGCCACCAGGACTTCCAGGGCATGGCACTGGGTGACCGAGATGTCGTGGCAGCAGATGCGGTCGCGGTCGCGGACCTGGTAGATGCGCACCAGTTCGGCCACGGCGGCCTGGAGGCTGCGGGCGTCCTGCATCAGCTTGGTGTTGGCGGTGCTTGCCATGGGGTGCGGCCCTTTAGTTGCGTGTGCCAACCATATTCCCCTGCCCGGACCAGGTCAAGCCCCGGGATCAACAACCCGCCTTCACGGCCATCGGGTAGAATGGCCGGGCTCGATGCGCGGAGCGGGAGAGGCTGGCCATGGCCAGCGCCGAAGGCGTAACGCCCGTAATCGCTCAGGACCCGGAACCGCAACCGCGCGAGCGACTCTGGAGAGACCGGAACCAGCCGGCGCCGAAGGGGCATGGCCGCATTCAGATGCGGGCCAAAACTCTCAGGCAAAAGGACAGAGGGGCGCCCCGTGCGGCATGCACGGACCCTTCCCTCGTCCGGATCGACCATGAATCGCGACAGCCTGCGCCAGCTCGAGCACCACGACGCCTTCCTCGAACGCCACATCGGCCCCAACGACGCCGAGATCGCGCACATGCTGCGCACCATCGGCCACGATTCGCTTGAATCGCTGACCGACGCCATCGTGCCCGGCAGCATCAAGTCGGCCGCGCCGCTGGCACTTCCCGAAGCGATTTCCGAGGTCGAGGCGATCGCCAAGATCCGCGCCGTCGCCAGCCGCAACCAGGTCTTCCGCAGCTTCATCGGCCAGGGTTATTACGGCACCCACACGCCGCACGTGATCCTGCGCAACATCCTGGAAAACCCCGCCTGGTACACCGCCTACACGCCCTACCAGGCCGAGATATCCCAGGGCCGCATGGAAGCGCTGATCAACTTCCAGACCATGTGCGCCGACCTCACCGGCATGGAGATCGCCAACGCCTCCCTGCTCGACGAAGCCACCGCCGCCGCCGAGGCCATGACCCTGGCCAAGCGTTCGGGCAAGTCCAAGTCGAACGTATTCGCGGTGTCCAACGGCGTGCACCCGCAGACGCTGGAAGTGTTGCGCACCCGCGCCGAACCCCTGGGCATCGAACTGGCCATCGCCGCCGACGCCGAGCTGGCCGGCGTCGAAGCCTTCGGCGTGCTGCTGCAGTACCCCGACACCTACGGCCACGCCAACGACTACCGGGCCCTGGCCGAGACCGTGCACGCGCGCGGCGGCCTGGTCTGCGTGGCCACCGACCTGCTCGCCCTCGCCCTGCTCACCCCGCCGGGCGAATGGGGCGCCGACATCGTGGTCGGCAATACCCAGCGGTTTGGCGTGCCCTTCGGCTTCGGCGGCCCGCACGCGGCCTTCATGGCCTGCCGCGACGCCTTCAAGCGCTCGATGCCGGGCCGCCTGATTGGCGTTTCGATCGATGCCGAGGGCAAGGCCGCCTATCGTCTCACCCTGCAAACCCGCGAACAGCACATCCGCCGCGAGAAGGCCACGTCCAACATCTGCACCGCCCAGGTGCTGCTGGCCGTGATGGCGTCCATGTACGCCGTCTACCACGGCCCCGATGGCATCCGCCGCATCGCCACCCGCACCCATCGCCTGGCCGCGCTGCTGGCCACGGCGCTGCGCAAGGCCGACGTCGAAGTGGGCACCGGCTTCTTCGACACCCTGCACGTCACCGGCGTCGATGCCGACGCCGTGCACGCCCGCGCCGCCGCCGCGCGCATCAACCTGCGCCGCATCGACGGCCGCAGCCTGGCGATCAGCCTGGACGAAACCAGCACCCGCGCCGACGTGCTGGCCCTGGCCAAGCTGTTCGGCGCCCGCATCGAAGACATCGACGAACTCGACGCCACCACCGCCGACGCCCTGCCGGCGCCGCTGCGCCGCGAGTCCGACTTCATGATCCACCCGGTGTTCAACACCCACCACAGCGAACACGAGCTGCTGCGCTACATGCGTTCGCTGGCCGACAAGGACCTGGCCATGGATCGCACCATGATCCCGCTGGGCAGCTGCACGATGAAGCTCAACGGCACCGCCGAGATGATTCCGGTGACCTGGCCGGAGTTCGCCAACATCCATCCGCTGGCGCCGGCCGACCAGACCGGCGGCTACCGCGAACTGGTGGACACCCTGGAAGCGATGCTGGTCGAGTGCACCGGCTACGACGCCGTCAGCCTGCAGCCCAATTCCGGTGCCCAGGGCGAATACGCCGGCCTGCTGGCGATCCGCGCCTACCACCGCGCCAACGGCCAGCCCGAACGCGACATCTGCCTGATCCCGGAATCGGCGCACGGCACCAACCCGGCCTCGGCGCAGATGTGCGGCATGACCGTGGTGGTGACCAAGTGCGATGCCAACGGCAACGTCGACCTGGCCGACATCCGCCGCAACGCCGAGAAATATTCCGACCGCCTGGCGGCGCTGATGATCACCTACCCGTCCACCCACGGCGTGTTCGAGGAAGACGTGGTCGAAATCTGCGAAGTCGTGCACCAGCACGGCGGCCAGGTCTACACCGACGGTGCCAACATGAACGCGCTGGTCGGCCTGGCCAAGCCCGGCAAGTGGGGTTCGGACGTCAGCCACCTGAACCTGCACAAGACCTTCTGCATCCCGCACGGCGGCGGCGGCCCGGGCGTCGGCCCCTGCGCGGTGAAGGCGCACCTGGCGCCCTTCCTGCCCAAGGCCCTGGGCGGCCGCGGCGACGTCGGCATGGTCAGCGCCGCCACGTTCGGCAGCGCCTCGATCCTGCCGATCAGCTGGATGTACATCACGCTGATGGGCGCCGCGGGGCTGCGCAAGGCGACCCAGGTCGCCCTGCTCAACGCCAACTACATCGCCCGCCGCCTGGCGCCGCACTACAAGACGCTCTACACCGGCCGCAACGGCCTGGTGGCCCACGAATGCATCCTGGACCTGCGCCCGCTCAAGGACAGCACCGGCATCAGCGCCGAGGACGTGGCCAAGCGCCTTATCGATTTCGGCTTCCACGCGCCGACGCTGAGCTTCCCGGTCGCCGGCACGCTGATGGTCGAACCGACCGAAAGCGAATCCCTGCACGAACTCGACCGCTTCATCGACGCGATGATCCAGATCCGCGACGAGATCCGCGCCGTCGAGGAAGGCAAGCTCGACCGCGACGACAACCCGCTGCGCAACGCCCCGCACACCGCCACCGCGGTGACCGCCAGCGAGTGGACCCATGCCTACCCGCGTGAACTGGCCGCCTTCCCGCTGGCCAGCCTGCGCCAGCAGAAGTACTGGCCGCCGGTGGCGCGCGTGGACAACGTCTACGGCGACAAGAACGTGATGTGCGCCTGCATCCCGGTCGACGCCTACAAGGACGACCCCGCAGAAGCCTGATCGCCGGGAGGCGATCGGCCCCCTGTCTTCCGGCCTATTCCAACGGGTGAAATTTTCCATGATATTTCACCCATGGCGACCTTCCGAAAACCCAAGGACCCACCGGCGTACACCGCCGTCGAAACGCCACGCCAGCTGCGGGCACTTGCCTCCACGCTGCGACAGGAACTGGTCGACCTGGTGCAGGCACTGGGCCAGGCATCGATACCCGAACTGGCAGCGCAGTTGCAGCGACCTGCGGACGCGCTCTATTACCATGTACGTGCGCTTGAACGCGCCGGCCTTCTGGTGACGGTCGGCAGCCGACAGCGCGGCCGGCATGTCGAGAAGCTTTATTCCACGCCCGAGCCGGCCAGTCGGCTGAAGCTGCGGTACCGCAGCGGCAAGCCCACCGCAACCAAACCTCTGCGGGACCTGGTGGCCTCGATGCTGCGCGGCGCCCGCCGCGATTTCGACCGCGCCATCGCCGACCCCGACTGCGTGCTCGACGGTGAGTTGCGTGAGCTCTGGGCCGGTCGCGCCGTGGGTTGGGTGACACCTTCGGAGCTGCGCCGGCTCAACCAACTGCTGGAAGAAGCGGGCGCGCTGCTTTCGTCGGCACGCAGTCCCGCCCGCAACCGCATGTATGCCCTGCAGTTCCTGCTGTCCCCGTCGGACCTCCCTCGCAGACCTGCCCCGCCTATGAAGCGTGGGCGCAAGTCCATCCAAACCTGAGCGACGGCCCACAAGCTGGCTGGCCGCCCCATGCACCCCCGGAGTCCCACCATGAACCTGCCCCCGAAATTGCTCGCCCTTGCGCTCGCCGCGCTGCTGCCATCGGCCGCCGCGGTTGCCACCGACCTGGACATCCGCTTTCACCCGTCCGCTGCCGTCTGGTCTTATCCGCTTGAGGACGCCCGCAGCCTCAACGGCGTACTGGTGCAGAACACCGCCTTGGTCAATCGCGAAGATCATCCGGTCACCGTGCAGGGCGTCGAGGTGCAGGCCCTGCGCCAGGGCCAGGTCCTGTCCAGCGTGCGCCTGGGTGCGCCCGAATTGGCGAGGATGGCGGCCCAGGGCCAGGCCATGTCGCAGGCAGGCATGCTGGATGCGCTGGCCTTCCAGTTTGCGCCGGAACACCTGTTGGGCACCGGTACGCCCCTGGCGGCGACGGCGACGCTCGCACCGGGCGAGGCGCTGATGCTGCCGCAGCAGTTCGTTGCCTACCGGGGGCCCGGAGACACCCTGCGGGTGGTGATAACGACCCAGGGCGACCCGACGCCGAGTGTCCGCGAACTGCCGATCCGGAACGGGCAGGCCCCCGGCGAATTCCGTTTCCCCTTGGAAGGACGCTGGTTCGTCGGGGCCGCGGCCAGTGCCCACGGCCATCACCGCTGGGTGGTGCCGCAGGAGTTCGCGCTGGACATTTCCCGCCTGGGCGAAGGCGGACTGACATACCGCGGCGATGGCAGCCGCATGCAGGATTACCACGCCTACGGGGCCACCGTGCTGGCCAGCGCGGATGGCGAAGTGGTGAAGGCGGTGGACGGTATCGCCGACAACGTGGCGATGTTGCGAGCTCCCGGTGAAGCCCTTCCGGACTACATTGGGCGCCTGCACGAGAGCCAGGCGCAACTGCTCGCCGGCGGCCTGGACCAGATCTCGGGCAATCATCTTGTTATCCGCCACGCCGAGGGCGTCTACTCGGTTTACGCACACCTGTCGCCGGGCAGCCTGAAAGTGGCCGTGGGGGACCGCGTGCAATCGGGACAGGCCATCGGCCTTCTCGGCGGGTCGGGCAACTCCACTGAGCCACACCTGCACTTCCACCTCTGCGATGGCCCCGATCCTTTGCAATGCGCCGGCCTGCCCGTAGCCTTCAGCAACATCGAATTGCCGTTCAGCGAGGCGCCGCGCAGCCTCCAGAGCGGCGACATGGTCGATACCCATCGGTGACCCGGATGCGCAAGACGATGCTGAAGCATCTACCTGCTGGCCTATCGCGGTTACGGGGCCAGCGACGGCGCGCCGCGTGAATCCCTGCTGTTCGAAGATGCGCTGGCGCGTGATCGCTACGACTCGGCGCGCCACCTGGCCGAGTTCAATGGCCCCGTGATGGTGCTTCAGGCCGCCAATGACCGTGTCATCCCCGCGGCCAGCACCCGGCGGCTCGTCGCTTCATTGCCGCGTCCGCCACGCCTGAGAGTGCAGGAAGGCGCCGACCACGACTCCGCGCTCACGACCGAGGCGGAATGGGACGCCCTCGTCCGGTTCCTGGAGGATGTCTCCAGGTAAGCGACCTGCGCTTTCGCGGGATTTCCATCTCCTCCCAAGCCAAGATGCAGCCGGGCCGGCAAGGTGTAACCTGTCCCAAAGGCACTCTTTCAGCTGCCGGGATGGAAGCATGGCCACCGGCAAGACCAGCAAGAACAAGCGCCCCGTGTCCATCGCGGCCGGGGTCGGTGCGGCCGCCACGGCGGACAGCCCGGAATCGCCTCCCGATGCGGCTTTCCCGGTGGTCGGCATCGGTGCGTCGGCGGGCGGGCTGGCGGCGTTCGAGGCCTTCTTTTCCGGCATGCCCGCGGGCGGGGAGCCGGGCATGGCCTTCGTGCTGGTCCAGCACCTGGCCCCCGACCACAAGAGCCTGCTCACCGACCTGATCCGGCGCTACACACCCATGCAGGTCTTCGAGGTCGATGACGGCATGGTGGTGCAGCCCGACTGCGTTTACATCATTCCGCCCAACCACGACATGGCGTTCCTGAACGGAACGCTTCAGCTGCTTGAACCTTCGTCCCCGCGTGGCCAGCGGCTGCCGATCGATTTCTTCTTCCGGTCCCTCGCCCAGGACCTGGGCCAGCGCGCGATTGGCATCGTTCTCTCGGGCACCGGCAGCGATGGCTCCCAGGGCGTGCGCGCCATCAAGGGCAGCGGCGGCATGGTCATGGTGCAAAGCCCGGACTCCACCGAGTTCGACGGCATGCCGCTCAGCGCCATTGCCACCGGCCTGGTGGACTACCAGCTGCCCCCGGCCGAGATGCCCGCCCGCCTGGCTGCCTTCGCCAAACATGCCTTCGGCCAAACGCGGGTTCCGGCCGCGGTTGAAACACCCCTGGCCGAAACCACGCTCAAGAAGATATTCGTCCTGCTCCGGTCCCAGACCGGGCACGACTTTTCCCAGTACAAGCCCAGCACCATCAACCGCCGCGTCGAACGGCGCATGGCCGTGCACCAGATCGACCTGCTGGAGAGTTACGTGAGGTTCCTGCAGCAGACGCCAGCCGAAGTCGAGGCGCTGTTCCGCGACCTGCTGATTGGCGTCACCAATTTCTTCCGCGACCCCGACGCCTTCAAGGTGCTTGAAGAACACGTCCTGCCCAAGCTGTTCGCCAACAAGCCGGTGGGCTCGGCCATCCGCGTCTGGTGCGCCGGCTGTTCCACCGGTGAAGAGGCCTATTCGATCGCCATCCTGCTGCGCGAATGCATGGAAAGGCTGAAACAGCACTACGCCGTGCAGATCTTCGCCACCGACATCGACAGCCGCGCCATCGCCACGGCCCGGGCCGGCATTTACCCGGCCAGCATCGCCGCCGACATCAGCCCCGAACGGCTGGCCAGGCACTTCAGCGCCGACGCCGACGGCAGCACCTACCGGGTGCACAAGAGCCTGCGGGACATGCTGGTGTTCTCCGAACACGACATCATCAAGGACCCGCCGTTCTCCCGTCTCGACCTCCTCACCTGCCGCAACGTGCTGATCTACCTGAACGTATCGCTGCAGAAGAAGATCATCCCGCTGTTCCACTACGCCCTGCAGCCTGGCGGCGTGCTTTTCCTGGGCACGTCCGAAGGCGTGGGTGAGTTCAGCGAATCCTTCGCCGTGCTCGATCGCAAGGCAAAGATCTACCAGCGCAAGCACTTCGCGCCGACCAGGGAGCGCGGCGGGGTGGGCCGGCTGCTGCCGCCGATGGCGGCGATGGAGCCGATGCCCGCGCCCAGGGCCGGTGGCCAGCGGCCAGCCAGTCCGGCCAAGCTGCCCATGCGCGAGCTCACCGAGCAGGCGCTGCTGCGCCAGCTCGCCCCCACCAGCGCACTGGTCAATGAACAGGGCGACATCTATTACCTGTACGGCCGCACGGGCATGTTCCTGGAACCGGCTCCCGGCGAACCCGGCACCAGCAACATCCTGAAGATGGCCCGGGAAGGCCTGCGGCGCGAACTCGCCAAGGCACTGAAGAAGTCGGCCAGCAACCGGGAAACCGTGCGCTGCCCCGGCCTGCGGGTGAAAACGAACGGGCACTTCACTTTCACCGACCTGACGGTTTGCCCGGTTCCCG
This sequence comes from Arenimonas soli, assembly GCF_014643775.1. Taxonomy (GTDB): domain Bacteria; phylum Pseudomonadota; class Gammaproteobacteria; order Xanthomonadales; family Xanthomonadaceae; genus Arenimonas; species Arenimonas soli. The sequence continues at coordinate 661,158 of NZ_BMKC01000001.1, read as the reverse complement.
TGCCAACGGGGGCCTGTCTCTACCTGGCCATCCTGGAAGACGCGCCGGAGCCGGAAGCCCCGACGCAGGCGGCCGCGCAGCCGGGCACGCCAGGCACGGCCGGCACCCCGGAAACGGAGACCGATGCCGAAATTCGCATCTCGGAACTCCTGGCCGAGCTGCGCAGCAAGGACGAAGCCCTTCGAAGCGCCCAGGAGGAACTGGACATCTCGACCCAGGAGCTGAAGTCCTCGATCGAGGAAATGCAGTCGGTGAACGAAGAACTTCAGTCCACCAACGAGGAAATGGAGACCTCGAAGGAAGAGCTGCAGTCGGTCAACGAAGAACTGAACACCGTCAACATCGAGCTGCAGACCAAGGTTGCCGACCTGTCGCGGGCCAACAACGACATGAACAACCTGCTGGCCGGCACCGGCATCGGCACCGTGTTCGTGGACCACGACCTGCGCATCCTGCGTTTCACCCCGGCCGCCAGCGCCATCATCAACCTGATACAGGGCGACATCGGCAGGCCGGTCAGCCACATCGTGTCGAACATGGTCGGCTACGACAGCCTGTCGGCGGACGTGCGCGAAGTGCTGGACTCGCTGACACCCAAGGCGGTGGACGTGCGCACCACCAACGGCAAATGGCACACGATGCGGATCCTGCCCTATCGCACCCTCGACAACGTGATCGAAGGCGCGGTCATTTCGTTCATCGACATCACCGAAGCGGTGCAGATCCGGGAGCAGCTGCACAAGGCGAACGAGCACCTGCGCCTGGCCGTGGTCGTGCGCGACGCACACGATGCGATCACGGTGCAGGACCTCAGCGGCCGCACCCTGGCCTGGAACCCCGGTGCCGAACGCATGTACGGCTGGACCGAAGCCGAGGCGCTGCAGATGAACGTGAGGCAGCGCATTCCGGAGCCCCTGCGTGACAAGGCCCTGGCCACCCTGCGGCAGCTCAGCCAATCCGAGGTGATCGAACCCTACCTGACCGAGCGCCTCAACAAGAAGGGGTCGGTGATGAGCGTCTCCATCGTCTCCACCGCCCTGCTGGATGAGTCCGGCGAGATCTACGCCATCGCAACCACGGAACGGACCATGGCTGGGGAAGCACGGTGACCAACAAGCGCAAGCACGCCGGCCCACAAGGCCCGCCCGCGAAGGACGGCGCCGTGACCGCGATATCGCCACAGGCTCTGCGGCGGCAGGCGGAGGCGCGCCTGCTCAACACACCGGCTCCCATGCTGGCCGACATCGACTCGCTTAGCCAGGAAGAAGCCCGGAAGGTGCTGCACGAACTGCAGGTCCACCAGATCGAACTGGAGATGCAGAACGAGGAGCTTCGCGATGCCCACGTGGCCCTGGACTTCGAACGCGCCCGCTATTTCGACCTCTACGACCTGGCCCCGGTGGGCTACTGCACCGTCAGCAGGCAGGGCCAGGTGATCCATGCCAACCTCACGGCCGCCAGCCTTCTGGGAACGACCCGCAGCGAACTGCTGGGTCGTCGCTGGAGCCAGTTCATCCATGAGCTGGACGCCGACCGCTACTACCTGCAAAGCAGGAAGCTGCTCGGCAGCGGCGAATCCCAGTCCTGCGAATTCCGGATGGTCCGCAGGGACGGCCGCTCGCTGTGGGTGCAATGGTCGGCCACCACCTCGGTCAACCTGGAGGGTGAAACCGAGCTGCGGGAAGTCTTCAGCGACATCACCGCCCGAAAGGTGGCCGAACAGGCCCTGATCGAAAGCGGCGAGAACTACCACAAGCTGTTCACGTCCATCGACGAGGGGTTCTGCATCATCGAGATGGTCTTCGACCGGCAGGGCAACCCGGTCGATTACCAGTTCCTGCAGACCAACCCCAGCTTCGAGAAGCAGTCCGGCCTGCTCCGGGCAACGGGCAAGCGGATCCGTGAACTCGACCCCGGCATGGCGGAGCGCTGGTGCGAGATCTACGGCGAGGTGGCGCTGACCGGTGAACCGGTCCGCATGGTGGACGAGCCCCGGGAGCCCGGTGGCCACTGGTTCGACGTGCATGCCTCACGCCTGGGCGGGCCGGAAAGCCGCAAGGTCGCCATCGTGTCCAACGACATCACCGAGCGCATGCAGGTTGAGATCAGGCTTCGCGAGGCGAAGGCCGTGGCGGACAAGGCCAACCGGGCCAAATCGGAGTTCCTGTCCAACATGAGCCATGAACTCCGTACGCCGCTCAATGCGGTGCTGGGTTTCGCACAACTGATCAAGTCCGGCTCACCGTCGCCGACGCCTGTCCAGGAACGCAACGTCGACTACATCCTCAAGGCGGGCTGGTACCTGCTGGCGCTGGTCGACGAAATCCTGGACCTGGCGGTGATCGAATCGGGGCGGCCGTCGCTGGCCATGGATTCGGTGTCCCTGGACGAAGTCATGCGCGAATGCCAGGCCATGGTGGAACAACAGGCGCAGACCCGCGGGATTCGCATGCGTTTCCCCGTTGACCCCGCCCCGCTGCCGGTGCACGCCGACCGCAAGCGGGTCAAGCAGGTGCTGAACAACCTTCTCTCGAACGCCATCAAGTACAACCGTCCCGAGGGGTCGGTGCAGGTGGACTGGCTGGTGGCCGAGGACGGCCGGGTTCGCATCAGCGTTACCGACACCGGCCAGGGCCTGTCCGCCGACCAGATCGGCCAGCTCTTCCAGCCCTTCAATCGCCTCGGGAAGGAAGCCGGCCGCGAACAGGGCACCGGCATCGGCCTGATGGTGTCCAAACTCATCGTTGAAATGATGGGCGGCGCCATCGGCGTGCAAAGCACGGTCGGCGAAGGCAGCGTGTTCTGGCTTGAACTGAACCCGGCGACCGGCGCGCCCGGCAACGCAGTTCCTGCCCAGGACGAGTCCGCGCGCGCGATGCATGGACGCGTCTACGCACCACTGCGCAAGCTGCTGTACGTGGAAGACAACCCGGCGAACCTGGCCCTGGTGGAGGCCATCATCGCGCGACGGCCTGACATCCGGCTGCTGACGGCGACCGACGGCGACGCAGGCATCCTGCTCGCGCGCGCCAACCTCCCCGACGTCATCCTGATGGACCTCAACCTGCCCGGCATCGATGGCACTCAAACCATGAACGTGCTGGCCGGGGACCCGGCCACGGCGCGGATCCCGGTGGTGGCCCTGAGCGCCGACGCCAGCGCCGACAACATCGAGCGCGGCCTGCAGGCCGGATTTTTCGCCTACGTCACTAAGCCGATCAAGGTGGATGAATTCATGGACACGCTGGACAAGGCGCTGGCTTTCGACAGCGCCGCGGCGGGTCGCACAACCGGAAAGGAACGGCCATGAAGGTTTCGGAATCCGACATCCTCGCCGCCCGCGTCCTGCTCGTGGACGACCAGGAGGACAACATCGCCCTGCTCAGCCAGCTGCTGGGTGACGCCGGCTACACGCACGTGGAATCGACCACCAATCCGCAGGAGGTCTGCGCCCTGCATCGCAGGCACCCCTACGACCTGATCCTGCTCGACCTTCAGATGCCGCGCATGGACGGCTTCCAGGTCATGGAAGCACTCAAGACCAACGATGCCGACGACTACCTGCCGGTGCTGGTGGTCACGGCCCAGCCCGGCCACAAGCTGCGCGCCCTCGAGTGCGGCGCCAGGGATTTCATAAGCAAACCCTTCGACCTGGTCGAAGCCAGGACACGCATCCGCAACATGCTCGAGGTCCGGCTTCTGTACAGGAAACTCGAGGACCTCAACCGGGATCTCGAGGAGAAAGTGCAGGAGCGCACGGCCGAACTGCGCGAAAGCGAGGCTCGCTTCCGAAGCCTCACCGAACTGGCCACCGACTGGTACTGGGAGCAGGACGAACAGGGGCACTTCGGCAAGGTCTCGGGCCCGGTGCTGGAAATGCTGGGCCTGCAGGTCGAGCCCCTGGCCGCAGACGCGGCCGCCGCGCCGGCCAACGGGTGGGACGAGGCGGAGCGCAAGGCCTTGCTCGACGCCATCTCCGCGCGACAGCCCTTCCTGGACTTCCTGCTGCACCGGGTCAACGCCGATGGTTCGCGGCAACAGTTCCGCGTGAGCGGCGAACCCATGTTCAACCGGTCCTGCACCTTCATCGGCTACCGCGGCGTGGGCGTCGAGGTCCTGGCCGATGGCCACGTGCACGGCATCAAGCGGCGATGATCGCCCCCTGCCCCCTGGCCACAAAGAGCAGCCTTGGGCGCAACAGCCTGCTGGCGGCGCTGCCCGCGGCCGAACTCGACGCCCTGGCGGAACACCTGGTGCTGGTGCCGCTGAGGGTGGGCGAAACGCTTCATGGCCCCCATGCCCGTTCGCATTTCGCCTATTTCCCCACTACCGCGATCGTGTCCCTGCACTACCTGACCTGCTCCGGGGCCTCCTGCGAAGTCGCGGGGGTCGGCAACGAAGGCATCGTGTCGGTTCCGCTGTTCCTGGGCGGCGACTCCACCACGACCTCGGCCGTGGTGCAGACGGCGGGCCATGCCTACAGGATCGAGGCCCGCCTGCTCCGGGAGGCGTTCGGCGAGGCCGGCGAACTGCAGCGCTTGCTGCTGCTCTACACCCAGGCGCTGATCGTTCAGATCAGCCAGACCGTGGTCTGCACGCGGCACCACTCGATCGAACAGCAGCTGTGCCGCTGGCTGCTGATGACGCTTGACCGCCTGCCTTCAAGCGAACTGCTGATGACCCAGGAAATGGTCGCCGGCATGTTCGGCGTTCGCCGCGAGTCGATTACCGAAGCCGCGGGGAAGCTGCAGCGCGCCGGGTTGATCAGCTATCGCCGCGGCCATATTTCGGTGCTCGACCGGGCCGGCCTGGAGGCCAGTGCCTGCGAGTGTTACGCCCTGGTCCGGCGGGAAATGCACCGCCTGCTGGCAAACCCGGGCTAGGCTTCCGCGCTCGCGATCCGCACCAGCTCGACCGTGATTTCCTCGGGCGACAGGACCAGGTCGATGCAGCCACTGGCGATGGCGCTCTCGGGCATGTCCGGCTGTTTCGCCGTGTTCAGCGACTGGGCGATGGTGATGCCACCGATCTGCTGGATGCCGCACAGGGCGTCGGCGCCGTCGCCGTCGTAGCCGGACACGATGACGGCGACCAGCTTGCCGTCCCAGCAGCGGGTCAGGGAACGCAGGAACACCGTGATCACGTCTGGCCAGCCCCGGGGCTTGGAGATCGGCTTGAGGATGAATTCCCCGTCGGCGACATGCAGGTCGCGATTGGCCGGGATGATGTAGACGTGGTTGGGCTCGACGTCCAGCCTGTCGGTGATCAGTTCGACCGGCATGCGCGTGTAGCTGGGCAGGATTTCATGCAGCCGGGTCGGCAGGCTGCGCATGTGGTTGACGATGACGATCGCCGCGCCCAGGTCGGCTGGAAGATTCGTAAGCAGCCGGATATAGGCGTTCAGGCCGCCTGCCGAGCCACCCACGCAGACGATGGGAAACGTTTTCTCTCGCATGGTTCGACTCTACGCCGCATCTGCCCTGCCAGCGTGCGGTACACAACACATGCCGCAGCCGGGTCACCCGCGATTCACGCAGGGCCCGCCAGGAATTGAAGCACGACGTGGCTGCCCACGAGGGCAGCCACCACCCACAGCACGTTGACCCGCCCGGACGCCAGCAGCGCCAGGCCCAGCACGGCCAGGGCCGCATCGGCACCACCGTGCACCCCCGCCGGCAGCACGATGCCCAGGAAGGCGGCCGCCAGCAGTCCCACCACCGCGGCATTGATTCCGGCGATGGCGGGAGGCGCCCACGACCGGCGCGCCAGGCCGGACCAGAGCGGCAAAAGAGCCGCCATCAGCAGCAGACCCGGAAGGAAAATCGCGAGCAAGGCAATCGTGGCGCCGGCCAGGGGCGCCTGCCCGGTCGGCACGATCGCGCCCAGGTAGGCCGCCAGCGCGAACATCGGCCCGGGCACCGCCTGCGCCGCGCCGTAGCCTGCCAGGAAGTCCTGCTCCCCGACCCAGCCCGTCGCCACCGTCGACTGCTCGAGCAGGGGCAAGACGACGTGGCCGCCGCCGAAAACCAGTGCGCCGGCTTCGTAGAAGGCGCCGGCCAAGGCCACTGCCGACGCCGGGCCACCCGCGACGGAAAGGGCCAGGACAAGGCCCAGCGCGAACACGGCAAGCAGCAGCCAGGCCATCCGCCGGCCGTAGCCGACGGCCAGTTCACCCGCGGGAAGGCGTGGCACCCGCCGGCACAGCCACAGGCCCAGGATGGCACCGGCCAGGATCACCACGAGCTGCCGCCAGGCGGGTCCACCGGCCAGCATCACCACCAGCGCAAGCCCGGCCAGTAGCGCGCGCGGAAGGTCCGGCACCAGGCTGCGGATCATGCCGGCCAGGCCATGCGCCACCACGACCACCGCCACTCCCTTCAGGCCATGCAGCACCGCCAGCGCCATGGGCCCTTCAAGACGCGGCGCCAGCAAGGCCAGCCCGAACAGCAGCAGCGCCGACGGCAGCGTGAATCCGATGAAGGCCAGCAGGCCGCCGGCCCAGCCACCGCGCAGCAGGCCCACCGCAAAACCCAGCTGGCTGCTGGCCGGCCCCGGCAGCGCCTGCGCGATGGCCAACAACTGGGCGAACGTGGCCTCCGACAGCCAGCCCCGCCGCACGACGAACTCTTCGCGGAAATAGCCCAGGTGCGCGATCGGACCCCCGAAGGACGTCAGCCCCAGGCGCAGGAAGGTGGTGAATATTCCGGAGGACATGCGCGGGCAGTCTAGCCGTCCCGTCCGCGCCCTTGGGCATGGCCCGGCGATTCCATCTGCACAGGCGCATGTCGTTGACTTGGAACGGTCAAATACTTTCATTATTCTGGAACAATGAAAACAACAGATGCCCTCGCTGCCCTGTCCGCCCTGGCCCAGCCGCACCGGCTGGCGATCCACCGCTGGCTGGTCGAACGCGCGCCGGAAGGCGCCTTCGCCGGCGAGATCGCCGAACAGCTGGACCTGCCGGCCACCACGCTTTCCTTTCACCTGAAGGCCTTGCAGCAGGCCGGCCTGATCGTGCCCGACCCGCAGGGGCGCTTCATCCGCTACCGGGCCGACCTGGACACCGTGCAGGGCCTGGTCGCCTACCTCACCGAAAACTGCTGCGGCGGCGACGCTGCCCGCTGCGCCCCCGCCCCCAGGAAAAACTGCCCATGACCCTGAAGATCGGCATCAACGGATTCGGCCGCATCGGCCGCCTGGCGCTGCGCGCCGCGTTCGGCGACAAGGACCTGCAGTTCGTGCAGGTCAACGACCCGGCCGGCGACGCGACCACCCTCGCCCACCTGCTGAACTTCGATTCCGTGCACGGCCGCTGGTCGCACGAGGCCACGGCCGAGGGCGAGGCCATGCTGATCGACGGCCAGCGCGTCCCGGTCACCTGCAACAAGGCCATCGCCGACACCGACTGGTCGGGCTGCGATGTCGTCATCGAAGCCAGCGGCAAGATGAAAACCACCGCCGCGCTGCAGGCCTACCTCGACCAGGGCGTCAAGCGCGTGGTCGTGACCGCGCCGGTAAAAGAGCCCGGCGTGCTGAACGTGGTGATGGGCGTCAACGACCACCTCTACGACCCGGCCGTGCACCGCATCGTCACCGCGGCCTCGTGCACCACCAACTGCCTGGCGCCCATCGTGAAGGTCATCCACGAAGGCCTGGGCATCCGCCACGGCAGCATCACCACCGTGCACGACCTGACCAACACCCAATCCATCCTCGACCAGCCGCACAAGGACCTGCGCCGCGCCCGCGCCTGCGGCATGAGCCTGATCCCCACCACCACCGGTTCGGCCACCGCCATCACCGAAATCTTCCCGGAGCTCAAGGGCCGGCTGAACGGCCACGCCGTGCGCGTACCGCTGGCCAATGCCTCGCTCACCGACGCGGTGTTCGAGGTCAGGCGCGAAACCACGGTCGAAGAAGTGAACGCGCTGCTCAAGGCCGCCGCCGAGGGACCGCTGAAGGGCATCCTGGGCTTCGAAATCCGCCCGCTGGTGTCGATCGACTACCGCACCGATCCGCGCAGCAGCATCGTCGATGGCCCGTTCACGATGGTCGTGGCCGGCACCCAGGTGAAGGTCTTCGCCTGGTACGACAACGAATGGGGCTACGCCAACCGCACCGTCGAACTGGCCCGCAAGGTCGGCGCCGGCGGATGAACCCGCTGACCCGCCAGTACCTGCTGGTGACGGCCAACTACTGGGCCTTCACCCTCACCGACGGCGCGCTGCGCATGCTGGTGGTGCTGCACTTCCACCAGTTGGGCTATTCCCCGCTGCAGGTGGCGATGCTGTTCGTGTTCTACGAAATCTTCGGTGTTGTCACCAACCTGGTCGGCGGCTGGCTGGGCGCGCGCCTGGGCCTGAACCGCACGATGAACCTGGGCCTGGTGCTGCAGGTCGGTGCGCTGGCGATGCTGGCCGTGCCCGCGGCGATGCTGGCCGTTCCCTGGGTGATGGCGGCGCAGGCCTTGAGCGGCATCGCCAAGGACCTGAACAAGATGAGCGCCAAGGGCAGCATCAAGCTGCTGGTGCCCGGCGACCACCAGGCCCGCCTTTACCGCTGGGTGGCGCTGCTGACCGGCTCGAAGAACGCGCTCAAGGGCGTGGGCTTCTTCCTCGGCGCACTGCTGCTGGCCTGGCTGGGCTTTGCCGGTGCGGTGCTGGCCATGGCGGCGGCGCTGGCGCTGGTCTGGGTGGGCAGCCTGCTGTTCCTGCAGGCCGACCTGGGGCGTGCCAAGGCCAAGCCGAAGTTCCGGGAACTGCTGTCCAAGAGCCCGGCCATCAACCGGCTGTCGGCGGCGCGGCTGTTCCTGTTCGGGGCCCGCGACGTCTGGTTCGTGGTCGCGCTGCCGGTGTTCCTGGCCGAGGTCCTGGGCTGGCCGCACGCGCAGGTCGGCGGCTTCATGGCGCTATGGATCATCGGCTATGGCGGCGTGCAGGCCCTGGCCCCGGCCATCACCGGCCTGCGCCGGGGGCCGGTGCCCGACGGCCGCGCCGCCTTCGGCTGGGCCCTGCCCCTGGCCGCCCTGGCCGCGGGCATGGCGGCGGCGCTATGGGCCGGCTGGCCGGCCCAGACGGTGCTGGTGACCGGCCTGCTGGTATTCGGCGTGCTGTTCGCGCTGAACTCGGCCCTGCACAGCTACCTGATCGTCAGCTATGCCCGCGAAGACGGCGTCTCCCTGGACGTGGGCTTCTATTACATGGCCAATGCCGGCGGCCGCCTGCTGGGAACGGTGCTGTCGGGCGCGGTTTACCAGGCCTGGGGCCTGGCGGCCTGCCTGGCCATCTCGGCGGCCTTCGTGCTGGTGGCGGCCCTGGTTTCCCTGGGCCTGCCGCGGCACGAGCGCGCCGCGCCGGCGACGATAAAATAAACGGCGCCTGAACAGATCGACCTCCCCGCGCATCCTTTCACCTGCGGCTAGCCACTTCAGGGGTATGACCACAGCAATGTGCCCCAGCCCGCCGACCCCCGCCGCCGCAAAGCCCTGGCAGGACGACCTGCACGCGGCCCGCGCCGGCGACTGCCTGGCCCTGGAGCGGGTGCTGGCCCGTTCGCGCCAGGACCTGCGGCGCTACGCCGAACACCACTGCGTGGTGAACGACGTCGAGGACGCCGTGCAGGAGTCGCTGTTCACCGCTTCACGCAAGCTGGCCGACCTGCGCCAGCTCGAATCCTTCACGTCCTGGCTGTTCCGCATCGTCAAGCGCGAATGCAACCGCATGAAACGCGGCTGGCGCAGCCTGCGGCAGGAAGAGATCACCGAAGACATCGCCGGCCCCTGCGCGCAGGCGCCGGCCGGGCTGGCGCGCGACCTGGCGGCGGCGCTGGAGTCGCTGCCGCCGCACTACCGCGAAATCATCCTGCTGCGCGACGTGCAGGGACTGACCATCGGCGAACTGGCCGACACCCTGGCCCTGACCCGCGAAGCCACCAAGGCGCGCCTGCACCGGGCGCGTGCACTGGCGCGCGAATACCTTCAGGATTAAACCCGCGGGTCCGCCCGCATCACTGCAAGCAACCCAAGAGGGAGCCACACCATGTCCAAGAAGACCCTGAAACCCGTCGTCCTCGCCGCCAGCGCCGCGCTGCTCGGTTCGATGGCCCTGTCCACTTCCGCCTTCGCCATGGATTCCCTGGCGCAGGGTTACCTGCTTTCCGCCAGCGACCACAAGGGCGAAGAAGGCAAGTGTGGCGAAGGCAAGTGCGGTTCCGACAAGGCCGAAGAAGGCAAGTGCGGCGAAGGCAAGTGCGGCTCCGACAAGGCCGAGGAAGGCAAGTGCGGCGAAGGCAAGTGCGGTTCCGACAAGGCCGAAGAAGGCAAGTGCGGCGAAGGCAAGTGTGGCGAGGGCAAGTGCGGTTCCGACAAGGCCGGCGAGAAGGCCGAGGAAGGCAAGTGCGGCGAAGGCAAGTGCGGCTCCGACAAGGCCGAAGAAGGCAAGTGCGGCGGCAACGCCTGATCGTCCGGTGATGTCCGCGCGCACGCTCCCTCGAACGGCTGCGGGCCTCGGCCTGCGGCGGACCCTGCTGGGTCCGCTGCAGGCAGCGGCGCCGGGTGATTTTGATTTCCTGGAATGTGCGCCGGACAACTGGATCGGCGTGGGCGGGCGCTTCGGCGCCGCCCTGCGCGACCTGAGTTCCCGGCACCCGCTGGTCTGCCACGGGCTGTCGCTATCGCTGGGTTCCACCGACCCCTTCGACGACACCTACCTGCGCAAGCTGCGGCGGTTCCTGGACGAACACCGGGTGCCGATCTTCAGTGAACACCTGAGCTACTGCAGCGACCAGGGCCAGCTCTACGACCTGCTGCCGATTCCGTTCACCGAAGAAGCGGTCCGGCACGTCGCCGGGCGCATCCGCCAGGTGCAGGAAGCCCTGGGCCGGCGCATCGCGGTGGAGAACATCTCGTATTACGCCGCGCCCTACCAGGCGATGCCCGAGATCGAATTCATCAATGCGGTGCTGGCCGAGGCCGACTGCGACCTGCTGCTGGACGTCAACAACATCTACGTCAACGCCATCAACCACCGCTACGACGCGCGCGACTTCCTGGGCAAACTGCCCGGCGAACGCATCGCCTATTTCCATATCGCCGGCCACTACGACGAGGCCGACGACCTGAAGGTCGACACCCACGGCGCGCCGGTGAAACCCGACGTGTTCGCGCTGCTCGACGACGCCTGCCGGCGCTTCGGTCCGCGGCCGACCCTGCTCGAGCGCGATTTCAACATCCCGCCCTACGCCGACCTGGTGGCCGAACTGGGCCAGGTGCGTGCCGTTCTGGACCAGCACGCCGCGTCCGCGGACCGCCATGCCCGCGCCTGACCGCCTGCGCGAACAGCAGGCGCGCCTGGCCGCGCACGTGCGCGACCCCGAGCACCAGGCCCCGCCGCCCGGCATCGAGGACCGGCGGCTGAAGGTTTACCGCGAACTGTTCTACAACAGTTTGCAGGGCCTGCTGGCCGCCAACTTCCCGGTGATCCGCAGGCTGCTGGCCGACGACCGCTGGCACGCGCTGGTGCGTGACTTCTATCGCGACCACCGCTGCAGCACGCCGCTGTTCCCGGAGCTGCCGCGCGAATTCATCCAGTACCTGCAGGAGCGCGAGGATCCGGACGATGCCGACCCGCCCTGGCTGGTCGAGCTGGCGCACTACGAATGGGTGGAGCTGGCGCTGGACCTGAGCGAAGCCAGCGACGGGCAAACCCCGCACGACCCCGACGGCGACCTGCTGGCCGGCGTGCCCGTGCCCTCGCCCCTGGCCTGGCCGCTGGCCTATGCCTGGCCGGTGCACCGCCTGGCGCCGGACTACCAGCCCACCGAAGCGCCGGGCGCCCCGACCCTGCTGCTGGTGCGCCGCGGCGCCGACCTGCGCGTGCATTTCCATTCGCTCAGCCCGCTCACCTTCCGCCTGCTGCAGCGCCTGTCCGAACAGCCCGGCCTGGCCGGCCGCGCCCAGCTCGAAGCCCTGGCCGCCGAAGCGTCCGCGCCCGACGTGGCCGCCTTCGTCGCCGACGGCCGCCGCATGTTCGACCAGCTTCGCCGCGACGGCGTGCTGCTGGGCACCCACCCCGATCCGGAGACCCGCTGATGGCCCACGATTCCACCACGCGCTGGCTGGCGCTCACCGAACGCCTGGAAGGCACCGGCCGATGGCTGGCGCCACTTGGCCTTCGCCTGCTGCTGGCCTGGGAATTCTGGGAAGCGGGCATGCAGAAGCTGCGCGGCGACAACTGGTTCGCCGGCATCCAGGACAAGTTCCCGGCGCCCTTCAACCTGGCGCCCGTGGACCTGAGCTGGACCCTGGCGACCTGGGCCGAACTGCTGGGTGCCGTGGCACTGCTGCTGGGCCTGGGCACGCGTTTTTTTGCTTTCACGCTGCTGGTGCTGACGGCGGTGGCGACGGTGTCGGTGCACTGGCCCGCCGACTGGGGCAGCCTGTCCGAGCTCTGGCGCGGCTATGCGATCACCGACAAGGGCTTTGGCAACTTCAAGCTGCCGCTGCTGTTCATGGCCATGTTGCTGCCGCTGGTTTTCCACGGCGCCGGCCGCTTCAGCCTCGACGCGCTGCTGGCCGCGGGCAGCGGCACCACGCCGCGCCAGCCGCTGGCCGACCCCCAGGCCTGGGCGCTGGCGCTGGCCGTGATGGCGTTGCCGGCGCTGATGCTGGTGCCGGTGGCGGGGCTGGTGCTGGCGATCCTGGCGGTGCTGCTGCTGGCGGCAGGGTGGCTCTGGCCGGCCTGAGCCCCCGGCGGGCCCTGTTATCCTGCGCGGCATGGAAAACAGCCCCCCGCCGCGCATGCCCGAGCGATTCCGCGGCTTCCTTCCCGTGGTCGTCGACGTCGAAACCGGCGGTTTCGACTGCACGCGCCACGCGCTGCTGGAAATCGCCGCGATTCCGATCGAACTCGACGACGACGGCTACTACGTGCCCGGCGAAGTCGCCACCAGCCACGTCGAGCCCTACGAGGGCAGCGAAATCGACCCCAAGTCGCTGGAAATCACCGGCATCCGCCTCGACTGCCTGCTGCGCGGCGCCCTGCCCGAACGTGAAGCCCTGGACCACGTCTTTGCCAAGGTGCGTGCCGCGGTGAAACGCAACGGCTGCCAGCGCGCGATCCTGGTTGGCCACAACGCCCACTTCGACCTCGGTTTCCTGAACGCTGCGGTGTCGCGGGTGGGACACAAGCGCAATCCTTTCCACCCCTTTTCCACCTTCGATACGGTTACGCTGGCCGGCATGGCCTATGGCCAGACCGTGCTCAGCCGGGCCGTGCAGGCCGCCGGCCTGGCGTGGGACGGCGACCAGGCGCATTCGGCGGTGTACGACACCCAACGCACGGCCGAATTGTTCTGCGCGGTACTCAATACATGGCGGCGGTTTTCCGTGAAGGAGTCAGGCTCATGATCCACGACAGCATCCTGGGCACCGTCGGCGACACGCCGATCGTGCGCATCAACCGGCTGGCCCCCGAAGGCGTGGCGATGTACGCCAAGCTGGAGTACTTCAACCCGATGTCGTCGGTGAAGGACCGCCTGGCCACGGCGATCATCCTCGACGCCGAAGCCTCGGGCGCCCTGCAGCCCGGCCAGATGGTGGTCGAGGCCACGTCGGGCAACACCGGCATCGCCCTGGCGGCGGTCTGCGCGGCGCGCGGCTATCCCTTCGTCGCCTTCATGGCCGAAACCTTCTCGATCGAGCGGCGCAAGCTGATGCGCGCCCTGGGCGCGAAGGTGATCCTGACCCCGGCGGCCGAACGCGGCAGCGGCATGGTGAAGCACGCGAAGGCGTTCGCGGAAAAACACGGCGCCTTCCTGGCCCGGCAGTTCGAGAACCCAGCCAACCCGGCCTGGCACCGCGCCACCACCGGCCCGGAGATCCTGCAGGATTTCGCCGGCAGGCGGCTGGACTGGTTCGTCACCGGCTACGGCACCGGCGGCACGCTCACCGGCGTCGGCGAAGTACTGAAGCTGGCGCGCCCCACCCTGAAGATTGCGGTCACCGAGCCCGAGGGCGCGGCCCTGCTTTCGGGCAGCGACTGGCAGCCACACAAGATCCAGGGCTGGACGCCGGACTTCATCCCGGACGTGCTCAACCGCGACATCTACGACCTGATCGTGCCGGTGAACGACGTGCTGGCGCGCGACACCGCGCGCGACCTGGCCACCCGCGAAGGCATCTTCTGCGGCATTTCCGGCGGCGGCACCTTCGCCGCGGCCCTGGAGGTCGCCCGCACCCTGGACCCGGGCAGCGTGGTGCTGGCCATGATCCCGGACACCGGCGAACGCTACCTGAGCACCTTCCTGTTCGAAGGCATCAACGAAGGCAGCGACGACGACTGGCTGGCTTCGCTGCCGGCGGGCTGATCACCCGCCGGGCCGGCGGCTCAGGGATCGAGGTTCCAGGTGTAGGTGCCGGGTTCCTGCGTGCTGGCGGCCACGAACTTGCGCACCTCCTGGTGCTCCGCGCAGTAGTCGGAGCTGCCCGAATAGAAGTTGTAGGGCCCCGGGTACTCCACGCACAGCGTGTGGTTACCCGCCCAGCGGCGGTCGCTTCCCACTACGTCGGCATAGAAGTAGAAATTGGCGTTGGAGGTTTCGACCAGGTTCTTGCATTCGCCATCGTTCACCCGGAACCAGCCACGGTTGTAAAACCGGGTCTGGTCAACGGGAACGTAGGATATGGCCACGAGAGCGTCCTTGCCGCTGCGATTGCATACCCGCAGTTCGATGACCGCTGGCTCGGCGGACGTCGTGCTTTCATCGTCCTCGCCCCAGCCGCCGCCATACTGCGCCGACGCGGACGACGCCAGCACAGCGCCAAGCACCGCCAACGCGGACCAAGTGAGTTTGTTCATTTCGGATCCCCCCGGATGTCCGGCCCGAAGGTAACAAGGTCCGGCGCTCCCGAAAAGAGGAAGACGTCTCAGTCCGGGCCGGACGCGCCAGCCTGGGGCCTTCGCGAGAACCGGGCCCGCAGGCCCCGCCACAGCCCGTAGAGGCTGATGACAATCCACGCCAGCTGCATGATGGTGGCGGAGATGACGTCGCGGAAATCCGGACCTGCCGCGAAGATCGAGATCAGGATGAAGATCGCGCCGAACAGGTTGGCCAGCTGGTAGCCCAGCGAATCGCCTTTGAGCTTGCCGGCCTGGAGCAGGAAGAACGCGCCCAGCACAAAGGCCACGCCGGCCAGTCCCACGAAGTCATACCACTGCAGGCTCATTGCTGGACTCCCCGTTGGCGAACGACTTCGAACAGCGCCACGCCGGTGGCGACCGAGACGTTCAGGCTTTCCATTTCACCCGGCATCGGGATGCGCACCAGGCCGTCGCAGGTTTCGCGGGTAAGCCGGCGCATGCCTTCGCCTTCGCCGCCCATCACCAGTCCGATGTTGCCGGTGAAGTCGGTGGCGTGGATCGTCGCCTTGGCTTCGCCGTCGAGGCCATAAAGCCAGACGCCCATTTCCTGCAGCGCCCGCATGGTGCGCGCCAGGTTGGTGACGCTGACCACCGGGATGCGGTCGGCGGCGCCGGCCGAGGTCTTGCGCACGGTGGCGTTCACCGGTGCGGCCTTGTCCTTGGGGATCACCACCGCGGTGACCCCCGCGGCCGCGGCACTGCGCAGGCAGGCGCCGAGGTTGTGCGGGTCCTGAACGCCGTCGAGCACCAGCACCAGCGCCTTGCCGGCGGCGGCTTCGACCAGGCCGGGCAGTTCCTTTTCGTCGGTGGCCTTGGCCGCTTCGTAGCGGGCCACCGCGCCCTGGTGGCGCAGGCCGCCGGCGATGCCTTCGAGCGACTGCAGCGCCACCCGGCGCACCGGGACGTCGCGGCGGCGGGCCGTTTCCTCGATTTCGGTGATGCGCGGGTTCTTGCTGCCGGCCTCGAGCAGGACCTCGCGCACGTGCTCGAGGTCGTGTTCCAGCGCCGAGGCCACGGCATTGATGCCGGCGACCCAGTTGTCCTTCCTGGTGCTCATGTCCGTTCTTTCCTCGGCAGGCTCAGTGCGAGCCGGCCTTCTTCTTTTTCTTTGGCGCGCCTTCCGGCACCACCAGCCTGAAATCAATGCGCTTGTCCTCGACGCTGGCCTTGAGCACCAGCACCCGCACCGGGTCGCCCAGGCGGAAGCGCAGGCCGGTGCGTTCACCGGACAGGCTGCGCCGCAGCGGGTCGAAGTGGAAATAATCGTGCGGCAGCTGGGTCACGTGCACCAGGCCATTGACCTTGGAGCCGGCCAGTTCGACGAACAGGCCGAAGTTGGTGACGCCGCTGACCACGCCGTCGAACTCGTCGCCGACGTGTTTTTCCATCCAGGCGCTGCGGTAACGTTCGTCCACCTCGCGCTCGACTTCGTCGGCGCGGCGTTCGCGTTCGGAGCAGTGCACCGACAGCGACGCCATTTCCTTGGCCGAATAACGGAAGCCGTCCGGGCCGCCGCTTTCGAGCAGGTGCTTGATGGCCCGGTGCAGCAGCAGGTCCGGATAACGCCGGATCGGCGAAGTGAAGTGCGAATAGGCGTCCAGCGCCAGGCCGAAGTGGCCCAGGTTCTCGGTCTGGTACACGGCCATGGACTGCGAACGCAGCAGCACGGTTTCAAGCAGGGCGGCGTCGGGGCGAACGCGGATCTTGCGCAGCAACTGCGTGAAGTCGCGCGGCTGCACCTTGTTCCAGGGCGGCAGGCTCAGGCCGAACTCGGACAGGTACTCCAAAAGGTCGGCGTACTTGGCCTCGGGCGGCCGCGGGTGCACGCGGAACGGCGCCGGCACCTGCTTGGCGGTGACGAAACGCCCGGCTTCGACGTTCGCGGCGATCATGCATTCTTCGATCAGCTTGTGCGCGTCGTTGCGCTCGAGCATGCCGGCCTGGATGACTTCGCCGTCGTTGTCGAGCACGAAGCGGACTTCCGAGGACTCGAACTCGATGGCGCCGCGGCGCGAGCGCGCCTTCGAAAGCACCTTGTACAGCTGGTGCAGGCGCTGGAGCTGGGGCATCAGCGAACCGACCTGGGCGATGGCTTCCTTGCCGGCGTCGGTGTCGCCCTCGCCCACGGCCTTCCAGACCTGGGTGTAGGTCAGGCGCGCGTGCGAACGCATGATCGCCTCGTAGAACTTCGAGCGCACGACGTTGCCGTCGAAATCCACCTGCATGTCGCAGGCGAAACACAGGCGTTCGACCTTGGGCATCAGCGAACAGATGCCGTTGGACAGGGTCTCGGGCAGCATCGGCACCACGAAGCCGGGGAAATACACCGACGTGGCGCGCTTCACGGCCTCCTCGTCGAGCGCGGTGCCCGGGCGCACGTAGTGCGAAACGTCGGCGATGGCGACGATCAGGCGGAAGCCTTCGGCATTGGGCTCGCACCAGACGGCGTCGTCGAAATCCTTGGCATCCTCGCCGTCGATGGTGACCAGGGGCAGCTTGCGCAGGTCGACGCGGCGGCTGGCTTCGGCGGCCGGCACGTCCAGCGGCACCTCGGCGGCTTCGGCCAGCGCTTCGCGCGGGAACTCATGCGGCAGGTCGTGGCCGTGGATGGCGGCCTGGACCACCAGCGACGGGGTCAGGCGGTCGCCCAGGACCAGCAGGATGCGGCCGACCGGCGGACGGCCCTTCTCGGGCGGCTGGGTGATCTCGACCACCACCAGCTGGCCTTCGCGGGCGCCGTTGTTGTCTTCCGGCGGGATCAGCACTTCGGTCAGCACGCGGCGGTCGTCGGGGACCACCATGCCGATGCGCGCGCGTTCGCTGTAGCGTCCGGTCAGGCGGGTCAGGCGGTGTTCGAGTACTTCGACGATGGCGCCTTCGCGGCGGCCGCGGCGGTCGACGCCGGCGATGCTGGCCAGCACGCGGTCTCCATGCAGCGCCTTGCGCAGCTCGCCCGGGGGCAGGAACAGGTCTTCGCCGCCGTCGTCGCACTTCAGGAAACCGAAGCCGTCGGGGTTGGCGATGACCGTGCCGGCCACCAGGTCGAGCTTCTGGGCCACGGCGTAGCCACCGCGGCGATTGCGCAGCAGCTGGCCGTCGCGGACCATCGCGCCCAGCCGGCGCGACAGGGCATCGAAGCGGTCTTCGGCCAGCAGGTCCAGGGCCTCGCCGACTTCTTCGGCGGTCAGCGGGCCGGGGCTGTCCTGCAGCAGGTTGGCGATGGCCTCGCGGCTGGCGATGGGGTTTTCATAGCGGGCGGCTTCGCGCGCGGCCATCGGGTCCTTCAGGCCCGCGGGATGGCCGCCGGCGGCCTGGCCCGGGCGGCGGTCGTTGCCGCGGCGGGGCTTGCCGGCAGCCGTCGAGGGCGGACCGGACCGGCCTGGTTTTGCGGTACCGCCGGACTTGCCGCCGCGAGGCGGCTTTGGCGCCGCCGCAGCGGTTTCCGCGCGGGGTTTACGGGCACGTTTGGCGGCTTCGGGCTTGCCTTTCGCAGGCGCCTGTTCACGCATCGAATCGGGCATCCAGGGCGGGAGCGTGGCGCCCGGTGTCTTTTTCTTGCTCTTTGGGGCTTTTGTCATTCGGCCATGGTACACCGGGGCCCCTGACTGCCGGCGTCACGGCGGCCCGGGCTGGCCCCGGAGCCGTTGACAAAGCCAGGACCTGGCCTTAAATTACGCGGCTCTTGTCGCGCTGCGCCAAGACACCTGCCCAGGTGGCGGAATTGGTAGACGCACTAGTTTCAGGTACTAGCGGGTAAAACCGTGGAGGTTCGAGTCCTCTCCTGGGCACCATCGGATAGTTCGCGGCAGTTCGTACAAGGCCGCCGAAGTTCACTAAAACCCCGCTACGGCGGGGTTTTTTGTTGCTTTCGCGTTCGTCCCAGTTCGCCCCGGGACGCTTGCAGTCGGCCCGAATTAGGGGTAGAAACGCTGGTAAGTTAATTCGAGTCCAATTGGGGCGCCGATGGCCGCCAGGCTGACCGACACCGAGGCACGGACCGCAGCGCCCCGCGACAAGCTCTATCGCTTGTCCGCCGGCGAAGGCCTGACGCTGGCCGTGACACCTGCAGGCGCGAAGTACTGGCAGCTGCGCTACCGCTACGGCGGCAAGCCCAAGACCTACTCGATAGGCGTCTATCCCCTGGTGAGCATTGCGGAGGCGCGGGCGAAAGCTGCAGCGGCCAAGAGTCAGCTGCTCAACGGCATCGACCCTTCCGAGCACAAGCGGCAAAACAAGCTGGCCCTACGCCTGTCCGTGGCCCGCACCTTTGGCGACGCCGCGGCCCGCTGGGTCGAGCACAACACGCCGCGATGGAAGCCAGCCACCTTGGAAAAGGTGCGGCAGTACCTGGACAAGGATTTGCTGCCCCCGCTCGGCAAGCGGCCGCTGGCCAACATCACGCCGCTCGAGCTCGGCTTTGTGGTCGAGAAGATCGAGGCGCGCAAGGCTTTCAACGTGGCCAAGAAGACGCGGCAATGGCTTAGCGCGATCTTCGACTATGCGATCGCCAAGGGCTTGGCCGATGCCAACCCGGCCGAAAAGCTGGGCTCCGTGGCCACCTACGCGCCGCCCAGCGAGAACCATGCGCACCTGACCCTGGACGAGCTACCTGGCTTCCTGCGCGCCCTGGACGAATACCAGGGCTCTCCCTTGACCAAGGGCGCCACCTGGCTGGCCATCTGGACGGCGAACCGCCCAGGCGTCACGCGCACCCTGCGCTGGTCGGAGCTCGACCTCGACAACGCTTTGTGGACGATCCCTCGTGGCCGCGCCGGCATGAAGCGCGGCTACTCGCACCTGACGCCGCTCCCGCGCCAGGCCGTCGCCCTGCTCAAGGACCTGCACAAGCTCAGCGGCAGCTATGAGTACGTCTTCATCGGCCGAAACGACCCGCGCCAACCCATGAGCGATGGCGCGATCAATTCCGCGCTCAAGGTGATGGGCTACGGCGGCAAGCAAACCGCGCACGGCTTCCGCCACCTGGTAAGCACGGCGCTGAACGATCAGGGGTGGGAGGCCGACTGGATCGAGCGGCAGCTTGCGCACGGCGACCCGGACGAAATCCGCGGCACCTACAACAAGGCGCACTACCTGGACCAGCGCCGCAAGATGATGCAGGCCTGGGCCGACTACCTGGACAAGATCAAAGCGGGAGGCGAAGTACTTCCCTTCCGCAAGAAAACCGGCACCCGCCGGTAAAGCGGCCGGCCCAGGTGATTGCACCACCTGGGCCGGCCTCCACAACCGTTCAATAGGAGAACGATCATGGATACCAACAATTCTACCGCCAAGCTCACCACCGCCGTCGGCTTCGACGATTTGCCCGTTGAAGACGAATTCCTGATGGAAGTTCGGGCCGGGCTCGACGTCGATTTTGCGGAGCGCAAGGCCAGCTGCCTGGAAGGCTCAGTGCGGAGGCTGCTGCACATGGGCGTTGGGAATAACGGGCTTGATGCCGACACCCTATTCCTCTGCAGCTTCGCACTTGAGACCGCCTCGGCCTTGCGCCAGGCAGCTGGCCAGGAGGCCTAGCCGTGGCTCGAAAGCTGAAGGCGAGTGACGATGCCGCAGAGCAGGGGGAGGGACTGGTCCGCATGGGAAAGGCCAGGATCAATTTCCTGGCCGACCTCGAGGCCCGATTCGATGCTGCCGCCAAGGCAGGACCAAGCGCCTCTGAGAGCTGCAGGGCTATCGCGTTCGAGGCAGTTGCACTCTGCCTAGCGGCCGGCATCCCGCCGCCGGCGTGGGCTGCGGACAGCTTCGTGGAGAGTGCCGAGGACTACTTCACGCTCAAAGCCGACACGCTAGATCACGCCTTCCGAACCAGACTTCGCAGGCAACGCGAGGCGAAGCGAAAGCTTCTGGATGCCTATGGGGCTTTCTTCGAGGTTCAAGAGTTGGAGCGCGCGGGCATCAAGCGCTACGGCGTCAAGGGCGAGGAGTCCGGGCTAGAGATCGTGGCGAAGCGGCGACGAGTCAGCGTAAAAACGCTCGAGGCGAACTTTACACGCCTGCGAAGAGCCTTTGAGAATGGCGACGCGGCCACGATTCAAATGCTCCGACTCTTCACCATCTTTAAGACCCCTAGAGAATAGGGCGAAAAATAGGGAGACAGGCCGGGAGTTGCCACCTAGATTCCATTCCAGAACCCGCGCGAGTTCGCGCAAGGCTGGAGCGGATGATGAAGGCAGCAGACATTGACGCGCCCGAGGGCGCAGGTGTAGTCCCGACCTACGCGCCGCTAGTACTCGCATGCGCTAAGCACGGCATCGGGAAAACCACCGCTTTCCAACTGGCCAAGGAAGGCAAGCTAAACACGTTCAAGATCGGCAGCCGGACATTCGTCATGCTCGACAGCCTCGCGCAGCTGCCCGTTGCGCTGGCCAAGCAGGCGAACACCGCGCATGGCTGACCAGCGGCAGTTGCCATTGGAGCTGCCGCTGCCTGCACAGGGAACCGTGGTGATCCTCCGCATGGATGATCTGCAACGGCTCTTCCTGGGCGCGCTCCCGTTCGACCTCGCTGGCAACGCACGATCGAGCGCGCCGGCACCGAGGGCAGGCCTGGCGCCTGACGCGGAGCGCGAGCAAGTCGCACGGCCAGGCCGAGACTGCTGGCATGACCAGGTGCGCCAGTGGATTGAAGGCAGGGCAAGCGATCGCTGCTACGAGAGATTCAACCTCGCGGATCGAGGGAAGGACGGCGAACCCCTTGAGTTCAGCATTGCCGACGTGCTTACCTATGCACTGCAGATCGAGCCATCGCGACAAGGTAGGCAAGAAGCTACCCGCGTCGGCTCAATACTGCAGGGTCTTGGGTGGCGCAACTACAGGACCACTCGACGCGGCAAGCGCGTTCGCTTGTACTACCGGCCATCGAGGGGGCCTGGTAGTGATTAGGTCCAACCTCGTCCAACCTCCGTCCAACCTCGGTCCAACCTCAAACGCAGGCGGGGCACGGGCGGTCCAACCTCGTCCAACCTCCGCGCCTCTCGCACACGGGAGTAGCTGCCACTCCAGCCCTTCTGTTCTCTATACATACGGAAACAGGTTGGACAAGGTTGGACGGTTGGACGCGGCCAGTAGTGATGCGGCTCTTAGCGCGTCCAACCTCCGTCCAACCTCCGGACAGGTCGGACGGGCCTTGGATAAGCAGACCAAGGCGAGCCGACTGCAGGGCTCGTGGAACATCTCCGTTCCACGCGGGTCCTCCCGTCAAGACGGCCATTGCGGGCGGAGGTCACGCAATCCACGCGCAGTTCCAGCCTGTCCTTTTTGGTTAATATCAAAGGGTTACAGGTGAAAGGGCGCATTCAACAGGCTGAAATCGGCGCCGGCCCGCAGAATCCGGACCACTCCCAGCGCAGGGAGCCAGGCATCACCCTGAACGCCTACGCCCAGCGCCGCGATGTTTCGCCCCGGCAGGCATCGCACTGGCAGAGCCTCGACCTCCTGGTGTTGGACACCGCCGGCCTGGTGCTGCCGGTCGCCTCTGACTCCCGCGTGGATGACTACCTCAATTTCGGCCGCGAGGCATCCGCCTGCGGCGCGCCGGGTGGCGGCCGGCCGTCTGACCTCGGTCGTGGCGCCAATGCGGAGGCGATCGCCCCGCCTGCGCCCGCTGAGGGCGCGCAGGGCGGCAAGCCGCAGCGCCAACCCGAGTTGTTTAACCCCGATGGAGATACCGCATGAAGCTCGCGACCTACATTCGCGCCGCCAAAGCATGGCTGCGCCAGTTCCGCGTTCACTGGTTCGGCGTCACCTGGAGATTGAACCCTCCGCCTGGCGCCGCCGCGCTTGGCCTCCAGGCACCCTTTCGCTGCTTCGCATACCGCGACCATCGCGGAATCTGGATCGGTCACTGCGTTGACCTGTCCCTGGCGGCGCAGGCGGGCAACATGGCCCAGCTCCAACGCAAGCTCTCGGAACAGATCAGTGGATTCCTGCGCTACGTGGAATTCATCGACGATGAATCGATTCGCGACCAGCTGCTAAGCCGCACTGCGCCCATGGAGACTCGGCTTCGGCATCAACTCACCAGGATCTTCGGCGCGCCGCTCACGATGGGAATGATCGTTACCCTGTCCGCCGGCGGCAGGCCACGCCGATCAAAGTGGCCCGACAGCGACTTGCCGAACGAAGAGCGGGGTCGTTGGTCATGAGATGGCTCACGCTGAGCGAAGCATTTCCGGCTCTGCCTGGGCCCGAATTTTTCGCTGACGAAGAGAAAACCATCTTGACAGCTGACCGGCGAGCGTTCCTGTCTTTCGATTCGGAATCGAACACGGGAATCATTCTTTTCGTTGAGACAGGCCAGTGGCTAATCCGATCGCCGATCGCTTTCGTGGATTTCGCGGTCTACGCGCACGACGCGGGTCTCCTGTTGGCGGAGGGTGAAGAGTCGACCCGATGGGCCCGGGCCTGCGCGTCAAGGCCAGCCGCTGGCGTTAGGCACTAGGGCCGACGCCAGATGCCTGCCAGAGCCGAAGACACGCTTGCCCGGCTCCGTGTTTGCCGGGATGCGAATCGCGGCGTGCCTGCTGACCTGGTGAGCGATACGATCGAGATTATCGAGGCGTTGGTCGAGTCTGAGTCTCTGCGCGCAAGGCGGGACGCACTCATTCGCCGCGCTGCCCTGCTGCTTCCTGCCGATCGACCTTACGCGCAGGCGGCCAGGCTCTTGGAAGAGCAGCGCACCATGAATCGGACCTGGCATCTACTTCGAGGGACGCAACCCTCCCCCACACCCGACACACCTCGCGCCTGCCTGCACGCGGCTGCGCTATACGCCCCGCTACCTCGATCCCAGCGACACTTCTACCGAATCCTGGCGAAGTCGCCCGACTGACAAAAACCGCTATGGCTATGTCAGTACAAGCGACCTGACCATGCGCTCATGGTCACAATCTACCTGTACGAACCGATCGAAAAAGGCGCAGCTGCCGAAGTCATCGAGCAGCTTCGCAACGTCGGCAATCGCGAGCTGTCCGTGCGAATCAACTCCCCGGGCGGGGATGTCGCTGAGGGAATCGCGATCTACAACGCCCTCAAGCCATTCCGCCCCACCGTCTTCATCGACGGTGTCGCCGCGTCTATCGCCAGCTTCATCGCAATGGCGGGCGGCCACATCATTGCGGCGGAGAACGCTCTGGTCATGGTTCACAACCCGTGGACTCAGGTCTGCGGTGACTCGACACAGATTCGCCATGCGGCGGATGCGCTGGACAAGCACCGTGATGCCCTCCTGAGTGGCTATGCCCGAACCGGCATCGCGCGCACTTCTCTCTTGGAACTTCTCGCGTCTGAGACCTGGATGACGGCCGATGACGCGCTCGCCATGGGCTTCGTCGATGAGATCGCCGAACCCTTGCGCTTTGCCGCCCACGCGCCGGAGCACTTCGCCGGCTTTATCAATACACCCAAGGAACTGCTCATGAAAAGGAACACTGCTCGGAAGCCGGTGAAGCCGGCCAGCAACGCAAACTCGAACGACAACGACAATGACGATGGCGCCGGCGGCAACCCGGGCAACGACAACTCCGGCGAACCGAAGAAGGCCGCCGATTTCCAGGCGCTTCGGACTCGGAATGAAGGCATCATTTTCGCGGCCCGTTCTTTCGCCCACGTCGAAGGGGTCCAGGATCTCGCGATGGCCGCACTTTCGGATACGGACGCCAGCCTCGAAGACTTCCAGGCGAAGGTCATGGCGCTCGCGGGAAAAGACATCTCGCCGCTCGCCCAGGTTTTTTCCCTTGATTCCGCCGCGAATCGCGATCTCTCGAACGCCAGGTTCAGTGGCGGCAACCCGGCCGGCAGTGACTTCGTGCTCGCCGTCAGCGACGCGATGCTGATCCGCGCCGGGATTGCCGTCGAGAAGCCGCACGCCGGCGCTCGTGACGTCATGGGCATGGGCCTGCAGGAAGTGATGCGAAACTGCGTGGCACGCTCGGGCGGCCAGGGCAACTGGGCTGGCGGCGACTCGCGCCGGTCTTTCGTTCGCGCTGCTCTCAGCACCTCCGATTTCCCGGCCATCCTCGAGAACTCGCTCGGCAAGGCGCTTCGCACGGGCTATGAGGCCGAGCCGGCGACCTTTGAGGCATGGACTCGCAAGGTCCTGGTACCCGACTTCAAGGAACAGTCCCGCGTCATCCTGGGTTCGGCGCCGTCGCTCAAGAAGGTGCTGGAAGGTGCCGAGTACGAATACGGCCCGATGGATGAGGACAAGTCGCTGCCCTACAAGGTCGACAAGTTCGGCCGGATGGTGCAGCTGACCTGGGAAACGTTGGTCAACGATGACCTGGGCGCGTTCGTTCGAATCGTCCAGGCCATGGGCCAGGCCTCGCTTCGTGCAGAAGCGGACCTGATCTATCAGACCTTCGCGGCCAACGCCGGCGCCGGTCCGACCATGCAAGATGGCGTCACCCTGTTCCACGCGGATCACGGCAATCTCGCCGCCAGTTCCGTCGCCCTGGACGCCGGCGCGCTTGGCGCAGCCCGACTGCTGCTCCGCAGGCAGACTGCTCTGGGCGGCGGCATGATGAACCTGACGCCCCGTTTCCTGATCGTGGCGCCCGAGCATGAGCAGACCGCAGAGATCCTGCTCGCCGCCGCGGGTCGGGCCATGTCGCAGGGTGAGAGCAATACGCTCACGCCGGCCTGGATGGCAAAGCTCGAGCTGGTGGTCGAGGCCCGTCTCACCGAAGACGCCTTCTACCTGGCCACCTCGCCCGACAACGTGGACACGCTGGAGCGCGCCTGGCTGGAGCAGGACGATGGTCCGAACATCCAGGAGGCCGACTCTTTCGCGGTCGATGCCAAGACCTACAAGATCCGCCATGTCTTCGGCTCCCGCTGGCTCGACTGGCGCGGCGTGGTCAAGGGCCCGATCAGCGGCTAAGAATCCGCGCAGCGTCCTACCCGGGGACTTCCGGTTTCAGGTAGGACGCTGCGCGATTGGTGGGCTGCCACCCGGACAAGCCGGGAGTGTCCGCAACAACCCCGGCAGGACGGGCGCACTCATGGGGGCGTGACCGTCCAACACTGGAGAACCGGATGAGCAACCGCGACTTCACCATTGAAATGCGCATGCGCGCTGAGTTCGCCTCGGCGCAAAAGGGCCTGAAGGGGATCGAAGGCAACCTGGAGAAGATCCAGGGAGCCGCCGCTGCCGCCAGCGCCGAGCTTTCCAAGGTCGGCACCAGCGCCGAATCGCCTTCCGGCAAGGCGTACGCGCAGGCCAGTCGCCTCACTCAAGAGGCTGTTAAGGCAGAGATCGGCCTTATCAGCGAACTGCAGACGCGCCTCGCTGCCGGCGCTCGATCGTTCGATGACCTGGCCGACACCGAAGCCCGCCTGGACGCCGCCATGTCTCGCGGGCTCATTACGGCCGAAGAGTACGATGATGCCCTGCTGCAGCTGGACAAAACGCACAAGCAACTGGAGAACAGCACCGATCGCCAGCAGAAGGCGCTCGATGGAACCGTTGCGCGCTACGATCGCGCCGGTGCGCAACTGGCAAAGCTTCAACAGGACGAGGCGCGACTAAAGCGCGCAGTTGACGAAGGCCGCATCAGCCGCGAGCAATACAACAAGGCGATGGCGGGCATCTCGTCGCAGCGACGTGCCGTCCAGAGTATCAACAGCCAGGCGACTGCGGTTCGGGCACTCAATCTCCAAACTGCGGGGGCCCAGCGAAACCTCACTCAGCTGCTGACCTACACCGCAACTGGCGATTGGAGCATGGCAGGCCGCCAGCTAATCCAGCTTGGCAACGGTGCAGGGCTGGCCAGGATCGCCCTGACGGGCGTGGGCGCAGCTGCAGGCGCCGCCGCGGCTGGCATCGGCGTCGTGACGATCGCAGCCGTCAAAGGCTACTTGGAGATGCGCGCCTACGAACGTGCCTTGATTGCTACGGGCGGCGCGGCAGGCAAGACCGCCGGCGAGCTGGTCGATCTGGCGCAGAGCATCGGCACCGACGACGGCCAGTTCGCGGAGGCTCAAGAGGCACTGAAGGGACTGGTTTCGTCGGGTCAGATCGCCGGCGATTCGCTGGCCGCTGCCACGGCAGCGGCTGTGAATCTGTCCACCTTGACCGGCAAGAGCATCGAAGACACCACGCGGGACATCATCAGGCTTTCCAAGGAACCCACTTCGTTCCTGGTGGAGATGAACAAGCAGTACCGCTTCCTTACTCGCGAGGTCTACGAGCAAGTGCGGGCGCTGGAGGCCGAGGGAAAGCAAGCCGAAGCAACCCAAGTGGCCTACGAGTTCCTGGAATCTGCATCGGCGCAACGTGTTCGCGAGATGCGCGAGCAAGCAGGAACGCTGGAGAAAGCGTGGCACGACGTCAGCACGGCTGTCACCGGTGCGTTTGGCCAATTCAAAACTCTCATGGCCAGCGTTGGTCGCGCCGACCCGAGCGCGCAGATTCGGCTCATTGAATCCGAGCTAGCCGCAAGGAACAGCCGGACCATAAACGCGCTGGGCGCCATCCCGGGCGTCGGCCAGCTGGCGAACACCTTTCGAGACAAGCGCCCGACGCGAGAGCTGCTGGAACAGCTCAAGATCCTGTATGCGCAAAAGCAGGCAGTCGAAGAGCGCGCCATCGCAGAGGGGAAGGCGGCCGCGGCCCAGGAAGCCTCAGTTTCAGCTGCAGCGGCCATCGATGCCCGCATCCTCGCGGCGGACAAAGAACTTCAGAAGCGCCAGGAGATTCTGAAGCTCGAAAAGGAATACGCAGCTCTGGCTGCAGACGATCCCCGGCGATCGGACGGATCTATGGAAACGGCTCGGGCGGCGATCGAGGCGCGCTTCGCAGTCCGTGAAAAGGCGGTCAAGGAAGCCAAGGACCTCGAAGAGGCCGGCAAGCGGGAGCTGGACAATCTATGGGAGCGGATTTCGCTGCTGGGTCTGGTTGACGAAGCCACCGGCAAAGTGTCCGAGACGGCCCGGATCTACTACGAGGTCACTGAGGGCGGATACAAGGCCTACAGCGAGGGCACGAAGCAGGCCCTGCTTGACGCGGCACAGTTGCTCGACAGTGAGCGCGCCAAGATCGAGATGGCGAAGGAGTTCGTTGCTGCGCAGTTGGAGATTGCCGCACTGCAGGGACGGGCCGGCGACGCCGAGTTCGAAGCTGCAAAGAAGCGCCTGCTGCAGCTCAAGCAGGAAGCCGAAAACCTTGGTCGGACTGAGCAGGCGTCGAGCTTCAGCCAGTTGCTGGGGCTGAAGCAAGCGGAGAGGGACCTTCGCCAGCTTGAGGCCACCTGGCAGCAGGTGATGGGCGAGATCCAGCGCCGGCAGCAGGCCATCCAGGTGCAGCAGCAGTCGGGGCTACTGACCGAGGCCGGCGCCCAGCGCGCCATCGTTGACCTGTACCGTGAGCAGTCTGTAGTCCTCGACGCGCTGCTTCCGAAGATGGAAGCCGCGGCGATCGCGCTGGGAAATCCGGAGGCCGTGGCCAACGTGCAGCGCATGCGCCTTGAGCTGGAGTCTATGGCTGCGGCCACTGATCTACTCAGCACCACCATTGCCAACACCTTCGAGAGTTCGTTCTCGAATTCGCTGGTGAGCCTGGTCACGGCGACGAACAGCCTGCGGGAGGCGGCGGAGCAGTTCTTCCTCTCGATGGCCCGAGGCATGGCCGAGTTCATCGCCCAGGAATGGTCGCAGCAACTGGCAGGCAAGCTGCAGGGCTTCCTTGGCAGCCTGGGTGGCGGTGGAGAGGAATCGCAGGGGCAGGCTGCCGCTGCGACAGCCGCTGCGGCTTCCGCGCTGCAGATCGCTGCAGGAACACTGAGCACCGGCGCCACGGCGCTAACGGCGCCTGCCGCGCAGCTCGGCATTTCAGCCGGCGCCATGACGCCGGGTGCAGCTGCAATTTCACGAGCAGCCGCGCAGCTCCTGTTCGCTGCGCAAGCGATGGCCACCGCCAACGCCGCTGGGTCTGCTGGCGGAGGTGGATTCGCAGGGGGTGGCTTCACCGGACCTGGTGGCAAGTACCAGGTCGCCGGCACGGTCCACCGCGGCGAATACGTGATGCCTCAGGAGACGGTCGCAAAGTACGGCCTCGGCTACCTGCAGAAGATCCATGCCGGCGAGATGCCCGTCGAGAAGTTCGCTCGCGTGCCACCGCCCGCCCAGGTGCGCTCACCCCAGTTCAGTTTCGCAGATGGCGGGCTGGCCACCGGCGGCGGCATGCCGGGCGTCACGTTGCGCAACTACACCCTCTTCGACATCGATGACCTGGTTCAGCGCCTGGCTGCGGCGCCGGCCTTCGAGAAGGTTGTGGTGAACAAGGTACTGGACAACAGCGGGACGGTGCGGCAAGGATTGCAGGACTAGGCGCACCACCGTCCCCAGCGCAGGGTAAATGGTGGTGTAAATGCCGCGCTTGGTTGGCCGCAAGCCAGCAGCGGCGCGGGGTCCAGGCTCTGGTTCGAGTCCTCTCCTGGGCACCAGATCAAGAACAAGACAAAAGGCCCGCTTCGGCGGGCCTTTTGTTTTTCCGGCGCGGCTGGCTAGTATCGGGGTTTGCCGCCAGGAAGCCCCGAACGTGCCCCATTTGCCCCGCATCGCCCTCCTGCTTGTCTGTTTCCTGTCCGCACCGGCGCTGGCCAAGCAGGCCGACCAGCCCCGCCTGGCCCTGGAAGCCGGCACCAGCGCGTCGGAGCTTGCCGAACAACGCGCCCTGATCGAGGCGGCGGTCAAGACCGAGGCCTATCGGGAAATGGGCCGAACCCAGCGCACTGAACTTCGCGAAGACCTCGACGCCATCCAGGCCGGCATGCCCGCGCAAGGAACGCTCGGGCAGGCAGCGCCGGGCGACCAGGCCAGGCTGGCCGCGCTGGGCGACGACGTGAACGAGTTGCTCGACCGGGCCTATGCGGACAGCCGCGTCACCTGTTCGCGCCAGCAGCAGATCGGCAGCTCCTTCTCGCGCAAGGTCTGCACCACGGCGGCACAGCGGCGTCGCGCCCAGACCGGCGTAAGCGAGATGGCCCGCGGCGGCCGTTCCTCGCCTGAAGTGGGCCCAGCCCCGTCGAATTGACGCCAGCGCCGCGTCCTCCCGCCGGCGCGGGTGGACTTGCCCGCGCGTGGCTCGTAATGTCCGGGCATGGCGACCCGGCCCTTCCTCCAAGGCTGCCTGGTGGCCCTTGGCCTGGTTCCCGGCCTTGGGTGTGCACCCGCGTGGGCCGACGAGGCGCGTGAAGACCCCAGCCTCGACCTCGGTGGCGCCGTGCGCTTCAACGTCGGCTGGCGAGACTACGGCGACCCGGCCGGCAACGGCGACATCGACCTGGAGCTGCTGCGCGTGGACGCCAAAGGCTCGCGCGGGCCGCTGTTCTTTTCCCTGCAGTACCGCTGGTACGACGGCTTCGATGCCGTGCACCACGCCTGGGCCGGCTGGCGCCTCGATGCGGACCGCGACCTGAAGCTGGGCATCCAGCAGGTCCCCTTTGGCCTGCTGCCCTATGCCTCGCACAGTTTCTGGTTCGGCTCGGGCTACTACCTGGGCCTGGAGGACGACTACGACACCGGCCTGGTCTACCGCCACGGCGCGGGTGGGCACAGCTTCCACGCCGGTCTTTTCCTGGGCGACGAATACGGCGACGCCGCGCGCTTCGACCGCTACTCCTTCGACCTGGCCGACGACGGCAACCTGCGTTACCGCGAGCGCGAACGACTCAACCTGCGCTGGGCCAGGCAGTTCGAAGGCAGGGAAACAAGCACGGAGTTCGGCGCCTCGGCTTTCAGCGGCCGGGTGCAGGACCAGGCCAGCGGACGTCGCCACGGCCATCACGGCGCCGCGGTGCACCTGCAGCACCAGCGCGGCGCCTGGACCTGGCAGGGACAGTGGGCCTGGTACCACTACGACGTGCCCGGCGGCCGGGTCGCGCTTTCGGCCTTCCTTTTCCCGTTCGAGATCGCCGCCGAAGCGCACGTGCTGAGCGCGAACGTCGCCTGGGCATTGCCGCGCAGCGGCTGGTTCGACGGCATCACCTGCTACAACAACCTCAGCAGCACCCGGGGCGTGGGCGCCGCCAGCGGCGACTCGTGGCAGAACGTCGCCGGCTGCAGTTTCGCCAAGGGCAAGTCCTTCTCCTACGTGGACCTGATCAGCGGCCGCAACATGTGGTTCATCGGCGGCCCCGGCATCGGGCTCGACCCCGGCGACGACGCCTGGCGTACCCGGCTGAACATCAATATCGGCTTCTATTTCTGAGCCGCCGCGCCACCCACCCAGGAGACGCCCGCATGCACAAGGACACGACGGACCCGGTACCGCGCCGACGCATCGTGATGAACCCGCCGGTGTTCATCACCTCGGGCGCCATCGTGGTGCTGTTCGTGGCCCTGGCGGCCCTATGGCCGGAGGCCGCGGAGAAGCAGTTCGCCGCCATCCAGGCCTGGGTGATCGCCCAGGCCGGCTGGTTCTACGTGCTGGCGGTGGCGGGTTTCCTGGTGTTCGTCGTGGGCGTGGCGATGTCGGGGTATGGCCGCATCCGCCTGGGACCCGACCACAGCCGGCCCGACTACAGCTACCGGTCCTGGTTCGCGATGCTGTTTTCGGCCGGCATGGGCATCGGCCTGATGTTCTTCGGCGTCGCCGAACCGGTGATGCACTTCAGCAGCCCGCCCGTGGGCGAGCCCGGCACCGCCGAGGCCGCGCGGCAGGCGATGCGCATCACCCTGTTCCACTGGGGCGTGCACGCGTGGGCGATCTACGCGGTGGTGGGACTGTCGCTGGCCTACTTCGCTTTCCGGCACGGCCTGCCGCTGACGATCCGCTCGGCGCTGTACCCGCTGATCGGCGACCGCATCCACGGCATCGCCGGGCATACGGTCGACACCTTCGCCGTGTTCGGCACCATCTTCGGCGTGGCGACCTCGCTGGGTTTCGGCGTCATGCAGGTCAATGCCGGCCTCAACCACCTCTTCGGCGTGCCGGTGGGCATCGGCGTGCAGATGCTGCTGATCGCCGTCATCACCGGGCTGGCCACCATCTCGGTGGGCCTGGGCCTGGACGGCGGCATCCGCCGGGTATCGGAGCTGAACATGGCGCTGGCGGTGATCCTGCTGGTGTTCGTGCTGGTGGCGGGACCGACGGTCTTCCTGCTGCAGACGCTGGTGCAAAACACCGGCATGTACATTTCCAACCTGTTTTCGATGACTTTCAACCTCTACGCCTACGAACCCAGCGGCTGGATCGGCGGCTGGACGCTGTTCTACTGGGGCTGGTGGATCGCCTGGTCGCCGTTCGTGGGCATGTTCATCGCCCGCGTGTCGCGCGGCCGCACGATCCGGGAGTTCGTGGTGGGCGTGCTGCTGGTGCCGCTGGGCTTCACGTTCATGTGGATGACCTTCTTCGGCGACACCGCCATCCACATGATCCTGATGCAGGGCATCACCAGCCTGGCCGACGCCGTGGCGGCGGACACCACGGTGGCCCTGTTCGAATTCTTCAGCCACCTGCCGCTGTCGTCGATCACGTCCCTGCTGGCGACGCTGCTGGTGATCACATTCTTCGTGACGTCCTCGGATTCGGGGGCGCTGGTGGTGGACATGCTGACCACCGGCGGCAACGAGGAATCACCGACCTGGCAGCGCATCTTCTGGTCGGTGCTGATGGGCGTGGTGGCGGCAGTGCTGCTGCTGGCCGGCGGCCTGAGCGCGCTGCAGACCGCGTCCATCGCCAGCGCCCTGCCCTTCACCGTGGTGATGGTCCTGGTCTGCTGGGGGCTGCTGCGCGCCCTGCGCACCGACGCCGCCAAGCGCAGCAGCCTGCAGTTCGCCCGCACTACCCAGGCCACCGGCGACGGCGTTGGCTGGCAGCAGCGCATCCGCACCCTGGTGCACCAGCCAAGCCGGGCCGAGGTCGGGCTGTTCCTGGACCAGGTGGCGCGCCCGGCACTGCGCGAAGTCGCGGACGAACTGCGCGGTCGCGGCGTCGAAGCCGAGGTGCTGGACGGCGAGGATGGCCGGCTCACGCTCAAGGTGATCCACGGCCAGGAACTGGACTTCCACTACGTGGTGCGGCCCCGCCCCTACGAACCACCGAGCTTCGTGCTTGGCGACACCCGGGCGAAACGGGCCGCGACCCTGCGCTACTACCGCGCCGAGGTGCACCTGAGCGAAGGTGGGCAGGACTACGACGTGATGGGCTGGTCAAGCGGCGCGCTGATCAACGACGTGCTCGACCAGTACGAACGCCACCTGCACTTCCTGAGCGGCCAGCGCGCCTAGTCAGTCGTCCTGCGCCGCCGCTTCCCTGCCCTGCTGCCGGATCACGGCTTCCTGGCGGGCGTCCTCGATCGACATCAGCACGGCGTCAATGTCGGCATCGTGCTCACTGAAGGTGAACGCCCCGGTGAGTTCGGTCTCCGGGCCCAGGTCGCCCTTTTCGAACAGCGCCCACATCTCTTCGCCGTA
This sequence comes from Arenimonas soli, assembly GCF_014643775.1. Classification (GTDB taxonomy): domain Bacteria; phylum Pseudomonadota; class Gammaproteobacteria; order Xanthomonadales; family Xanthomonadaceae; genus Arenimonas; species Arenimonas soli. Next base: position 627,809 of record NZ_BMKC01000001.1, on the reverse strand, counting down.
GTGCAGGTTCACGAGATCGGGGGCGAACCGGGCCAGGGCGGTACGCAGGCGGTTCACGTCGCGCAGCAGCATGGTCCGCGCATTGTTGTTGCCGGCGGCGCTGACCGCCTGGGGCAGGTCGATGATGACCGGGCCCTGGGGATCCACCAGCACGTTGTATTCGGACAGGTCGCCATGGATGACGCCGACGCAGAGCATGCGCACGACCTGGCGCACCAGGAACCGGAAGTATTCGCGCGCCTGTTCGGCATCAAGCTCGACCTCTCCCAGGCGCGGGGCGCTATGGCCCTCGCTGTCGGCGATCAGCTCCATCATCAGCACGCCGTTGAAATAGCCCAGGGGCCGTGGCACGCGCACATTCGCCACCGACAGCTGGTAGAGCACATCCACTTCGGTGTTCTTCCAGGCGGACTCCAGTTCCTTCTTGCCGAACTTGCTGCCCTTGTCCATGGCACGCGCCTGGCGGCTGCCACGGACCTTGCGCCCTTCCTGGTATAACGAGCGTGCCTGGAAGCTGCGCTGCCCCAGATCCTTGTAGACCTTCGCGCACAGGATCTCGTCGCCCCTACGGACGACGAAAACAGAGGCTTCCTTGCCGCTCTTGAGCTGGCGCAGCACGGCGTGAACCACGCCGTCGTCAACCAGGGCCTGCAGCCCGGCGGGAGTCTTCATTGGACAGCTCCGCCGGTCGGCCGGGTCAGGAGGCGTAGGGGTCCTGCAGCACGATCGTGGACTCGCGGCCCGGGCCGGTGCTGACGATGGCCAGCGGGCAGCCGGCCAGTTCCTCGAGCGCGCGCAGGTAGGCGCGGGCCGCCGGCGGCAGCTTGTCCCAGTCGGTGACGCCGGCGGTGGACTCGTCCCAGCCCGGGAACTCCAGGTACACCGGCGTGCACTCGTCCCAGCCGGCGGCATCGAGCGGCGCGTATTCGGTGCGCTTGCCGCGGTATTCGTAGGCGATGCAGATCTTGAGCTTTTCCATCCCGTCCAGGATGTCGAGCTTGGTGATGCACAGGCCGGTGATGCCGTTGATGGCAACAGCGCGCTTGAGCGCGACGATGTCCATCCAGCCGCAGCGGCGCGGGCGGCCGGTGGTGGCGCCGTACTCCTGGCCGCGGTCGCGGATGCCCTGCCCGACCTCGTCGTGCAGCTCGGTCGGGAACGGGCCGCCGCCGACACGGGTGGCGTAGGCCTTGGCGATGCCCAGCACGTAGTCGATGGCATCGGCGCCGACGCCGGTGCCGGCCATGGCGCCGCCGACGGTGGTGTTGGACGAGGTGACGTAGGGATAGGTGCCGTGGTCGATGTCGAGCAGGGAGCCCTGCGCGCCTTCGAACATCACCCGCTTACCCTGCTTGCGCAGCTCGTGCAGGATGCCGGCGACGTCGGCCTTCATCGGGTCGACGTACTTGCCGAATTCCAGGGCTTCGTCGAGGGTCTTCTGGAAGTCCACCGCTTCGACGCCCAGGTATTTGGTGAGCACGAAGTTGTGGTAATCCATGGTCTCGCGCAGCTTGTCGGCGAGTTCCTTGGGGTAATTGAGGTCGGCGACGCGGATGCCGCGGCGCGCCACCTTGTCTTCGTAGGCCGGGCCGATGCCGCGGCCGGTGGTGCCGATGGCCTTGCCGCCGGCGGCCTTCTCGCGCGCCTGGTCCAGGGCGATGTGGTACGGCATGATCAGCGGCGTCGCCGGGCTGATCTTCAGGCGCGAACGCACTTCGACGCCGTTCTCCTCAAGCTGGGCGATTTCCTTCTGCAGGGCCGCGGGGCTAAGCACCACGCCGTTGCCGATCAGGCACAGCGCGCCTTCGCGCAGGATGCCCGAGGGGATCAGGTGCAGCACGGTCTTCTTGCCCTTGATCACCAGGGTGTGGCCGGCGTTGTGGCCGCCCTGGAAGCGCACGACCGCGCCGATTTCCTCGGTGAGCAGGTCGACGATCTTGCCCTTGCCCTCGTCGCCCCACTGGGCACCCAACACCACGACCGACTGACCCATGACCTGCACTCCGAATAAGGATTGGCGACGGGGCGACGGTATCGGGCCGCTTGCCAGGGCCCAGACACGGAAAAAGCCGGAGGTCGCCCCGGCTTTGGGAAATTATCCGCGATTTGTTGGGCCGGGGCTAGCCCGGCCTGGCCGGGGCCCTGGCCGGGCCGGGATTCAGGCCCGGACCCACTGCAGGGCCAGCAGGCCCAGCCCGATCATCACGGCCCCGGCGATGCGCAGGGGCCCGTCGCCCATTTCCATCAGCTGGGCCACGGCCCGCTTCCAGGCCCCCGGGGCCGCGAACAGCAGCAGCCCCTCCAGCACCAGGACCAGGCACAGCGCCGCCCAGAGGTCAGGCATGGCTCAGCGCCCGCTGTTTTCCATGTAGCGCAGGAACTCGGAGTCCGGGTCGAGCACCAGCACCGTCTGGCCGTCGGCCATGGCGTTGCGGTACAGCTCGAGGCTGCGATAGAAGGCGTAGAACTCCGGGTCGCCGCCATAGGCCGCCGCGGCGATCTCGGCGGCGCGGGCATCGCCTTCACCGCGCAGCTTCTGGGCGTCGCGCTCGGCTTCGGCCACGGTGACCACGCGCTGGCGGTCTGCTTCCGAGCGGATGGTTTCGCTCAGCTCCACGCCTTCGGCGCGCAGCTGGTTGGCCACCTGGGTGCGCTCGGTGCGCATTCGGCTGTAGACGGTGGTCAGGATGTTGCTGTCGTCGGGCAGGTTGATGCGCTTGATGCGCACGTCCACCACCTCAACGCCCAGCGAACGGGCGCTTTCGTTGACCTTCTTGAGGAAGGCGCCCGAAAGTTCGGCGCGGCCGGCCGACACCACTTCCTGCAGCGTGCGCTGGTTGATCTCGTTGCGCAGGGCGTTCTTGACGATCGGGGTCAGGCGCTGGCGCGCGGCCTCTTCGCTGCCGCCGCTGGCGGCGCGGTAGTAGGTGGCCACGTCCTGGATGCGCCACTTGACGAAGAAGTCGACGCTGACGTCCTTCTTCTCGGACGTGAGGTAACGTTCGGGCTGGTCGTCGAGCGAGAGGATGCGCTGGTCGAACTTGCGCACCTCTTCCACCAGCGGCCACTTGAAGTGCAGGCCGGGCTGGATGTCGGCGCGCACCACGCGGCCGAGGTTGAGAACGATGGCCGTCTGGCTTTCGTTGACGACATAAACCGAACCCATGGCCGCCAGCAGCGCGGCGATGACGACGAAGATGATCACGGCGAAACGGTTCATGTCAGCGGCCTCCCTGGCGGCGGGTGTCGCGGGTTTCGGGCTCCGGCTCGGACGCCGCCTGGGTCGCCGGCAGGCGCAGCACCGGGGCTTCGGTCGGGATGCGGGTGCGGTTGGTTTCGCCCCCCAGCGGCAGGTACAGGATGTTGTCCTCGCCGGCGATCACCTTCGGGTTGGCCGAAAGCACTTCCTGCATGGTTTCCAGGTACAGGCGCTTGCGGGTGACTTCCGGCGCCTTGCGGTACTCGTCCACCAGCAGCGTGAAGCGTTCGGCGTCACCCTCGGCGCGCGCGATGGCCTGGGCGCGGTAACCCTCGGCCTCGGTGCGCATGCGCGCCGCGACGCCGCGGGCTTCCGGCACCACCTTGCTGGCGTAGGCGCGGGCTTCGTTCTGGATGCGGTCCTTGTCCTCGCGGGCGGCGATGGCGTCGTCGAAGGCCTGCTTCACCTCCTCCGGCGGGCGCGCGTCCTGCAGGTTGAAATTGATGACGGTCAGGCCGGTCTGGTAGAAGTCCAGCGACTCCTGCAGGCGCTCCTGCGCCGCGATCACCAGCTGGGCGCGGTCGAACAGCACCGTGTCCATGGTGTTGCGGCCGACCACTTCGCGCACGGCGCTTTCGGCCGAATCCTTGAGCGTCTGCTCGGGATTGACCGAGCCGAACAGGAAGGTGCGCGGGTCGGTACGACTGAACTGCACGTTGAACTTGATGTCGATCAGGTTCTCGTCCTGGGTGAGCACGCGCACCTGGTCGGTGATCTCCACGACCTCGGTCGCCGGCACCACGTAGACCGACTCGATCGGCCAGGGCCACTTGAAGTTCGGGCCCGGCATCATGATGCGATTGAATTCGCCGAAGCGCAGCACGACGCCGCGCTGGCGTTCGTCCATCAGCTTGAAGCTGTTGAACACCAGCCAGATGCCGAACAGGCCGATGATCCAGGGCACCGGGTTGAAGCCGCCCGACGAATTCGATCCGCGGCCGCGGTTGCCACCGCCGCCGCCACCGAACATGCCCTTGAGGCGGTTCACGAAGGCTTCGACCTCGTTGCCGGGGTCCTTGCCTTTCCAGGGATCTTGGTTGCCTTTTCCAGGCTGGTTCCAGGCCATTGCTTGCTCACGCATCAGTTGGTCTCGGGATTGTAGGTAGGGGCGGCGGGGGCCACAAGCAAGAGGGCGGACAACAAATCGCCTCCGGGCTCGGCCGCCAGGCGTTCGGCGACGGCACGCGGCAGGTCGAGTTCGAGCCGCCAGCCGGCTTCGTCGCTTGACTCGGCCTTCACGGCGCCGACCTCGTGAAGACGGGCACGCAGGCGGCCCTGGGCGGGACCCAGGGCCAGTTCGCCGGCCACGCGGCGGTCCAGGAAGCGGTCGGTCAGCAGGTCGCGCAGGCCGTCGAGACCGTCACCGGTTTTGGCCGACAGCCAGACCCGTTCACGGCCTTCGACTTCCGGATCACGCCGGGGCACGGCGCCTTGAATGCGGTCAATCTTGTTGAAAACCAGCACCTGGGGGATGTCGCCGGCGCCGATTTCGGCCAGCACCGCGTCGACCTGGCCGATGCGTTCGTCGCGCAGTTCGTCGGCGGCGTCCACCACGTGCAGCAGCAGGTCGGCGTCGCGGGCTTCGGAAAGCGTCGAACGAAAGGCGGCGACCAGCTCGTGCGGCAGGTCGCGAACGAAGCCGACCGTGTCCGACAGCACCAGCGGCGCCACGCCCTCGATCCGGCGCGTGGTCGGATCGAGGGTGGCGAACAGGCGGTCGTCGGCGTAAACGCCGGAATTGGTCAGGATGTTGAAGAGCGTGGACTTGCCGGCATTGGTGTAACCGACCAGGGCCACGCGCGGGATGTCGTTGCGCAGGCGTGCCCGGCGCATCTGGGTGCGCTGTACCTCGACCTTGTCCAGGCGCGCGCGCACCGATTCGAGCTTCTTCTGCAGCATGCGCTTGTCGAGCTCGAGCTGGGTTTCACCGGGGCCGCGCAGGCCGATGGCGCCGCCGCGCTGGCGTTCGAGATGGGTCCAGCCGCGCACCAGGCGCGTGGCCCAGTGCTTGAGCTGGGCCAGTTCGACCTGCAGCTTGCCTTCATGGCTGGCCGCGCGCTGGGCGAAGATGTCCAGGATCAGGCCGGTGCGGTCGACGACGCGGCGCTTGAGCACGCGCTCGAGGTTGCGCTCCTGGGCCGGCGACAGCAGTTCGTTCACCAGCACCAGGTCGGCCTCGGTGGCTTCGCAGGCGGATTTCACTTCCTCGAGCTTGCCGGTGCCGATGTAATACGCCGGGTTCGGCCGCTCCACGCGCGCAGGCACGGTGCCGACCACGGTGGCGCCGGCCGAGTGGGCCAGCTCGGTGAATTCCTCGAGGCGGGACGGGTCCTGCATGCCCGGCGGGTGCGGCTGCACCAGCAGGGCGCGTTCGCCCTTGCGGGCACGCTCAAACATCAGCGGTCACGTGGGTCAATCGTCCTGGCCCACGTCGTCTTCGTCGCCGTTGCCGGGCGCGACCTGGCCGCCGCCGGGACCGATGCGCACGTTGCGCGCCGGAACGACGGTGGAGATGGCGTGCTTGTAGACCATCTGGCTGACCGTATTGCGCAGCAGCACCACGAACTGGTCGAAACTTTCGATCGTGCCCTGCAGCTTGATGCCGTTGACCAGGTAGATCGAAACCGGGATGCGCTCGCGGCGCAGGGCGTTCAGGAAGGGATCCTGGAGGGATTGGCCTTTGGACATCGGTGGACTCCGTCTTCTTATTGTGGCGCGCCAGCGGGGCGCGATTTGCGGCCAAAGGGTCCGGGGCCGCGAATGCCCGGAAGTCTAGCAGCTACCGCCCGGCCGGGCGGGCCAGGAAGGCCGCCAGGCGCTGGTCCGCGAGGGCCCGTTCAGCCTGTGGATCCACCCACAGGGCCTCCGTGCGCGCGCGCAGCCAGGTGAGCTGTCGCTTGGCCAGTTGCCGGGTGGCGGCGATCGCCTGCTCCCTGAACGTGGGGGCGTCGATGCGCCCTTCAAGGTAGGCCCAAGCCTGCCGGTAGCCTACCGCCCGCATGGACGGCAGGTCCGGGTGCAGGCGCGGATCGGCGCGCAGCCGCCGCACTTCGTCCAGGAAACCCTGCCCCAGCATCTGGTCGAAGCGTTGTTCTATGCGTGCGTGCAGCACGGTGCGGTCCGCGGGCGCCAGCACCAGCCGCAGCACCCGGAACGGGAACCGGCGGCGTTCGCCCGCCTGCTGCCAGTCGCTGATCGGCCGGCCGGTAAGGCGCCAGACCTCCAGGGCGCGGGTGATCCGCTGGCTGTCGCCGGGTTTTATTCGTACACCGGCCGCCGGATCGCTGGCCGCCATCTGCGCATGCAGCGCCGGCCAGCCCTGTTCGGCCGCCTCGGCGATGATGCCGGCGCGGATCCCGGGGTCGGCCTCGGGAAGCTCCGACAGGCCGTGCAACAGCGCGCTGAAATACAGGCCGGTGCCGCCGACCAGCAGCGGCACCCTGCCCCGGTCGGCCAGGGCCTGCATGGGCGGCAGCGCTTCGCGGGCGAAATCGGCGGCCGAAAACACCTCGTGCGGGTCGCGCACGTCCACCAGGTGGTGCGGTGCCCGCGCCAGCGTCGCGGCATCGGGCTTGGCCGAACCGATGTCCAGGCCGCGGTACACCAGCGCCGAATCGACGCTGATCACCTCGGTGTCCAGGCGCTGGCACCAGTCCACCGCCAGCGCCGTCTTGCCCGAGGCCGTGGGCCCCATCAGGGCAACGGCCAGCGGGCGGGTGTCGCGCATCGGTCAGTCCTCGCTGCGCCGCAGTTCGGCGTGCACGGCGTCGAACTGGCCCAGCATCGCCGGCGACGGCGCGCCGCCGAAGCGGCTGACCAGCACGATCGCCAGCGTCGCCAGCGCCACGCCCGGCACCATTTCGTACAGGCCGGTGTCGAGCTGCTTCCAGCCGATCACCACCAGGGCGCCGACGATCATGCCGGCCAGGGCGCCGTTGCGGGTGGTGCCCTTCCAGAACAGCGACAGCACCACCACCGGGCCGAAGGCGGCGCCAAAGCCCGCCCAGGCATAGCTGACCAGCCCCAGTACGCGACTATCGGGATCAGCCGCCAGCCAGATCGCCAGGATCGCCACCGCCAGCACCGACAAACGGCCGACCCAGACCATCTCCCTTTGGCTGGCCTTGGGCCGCAGGAAGCCCTTGTAGAAGTCTTCGCTGACCGCACTCGAGCACACCAGCAGCTGGCTGCTCAGGGTGCTCATCACCGCGGCCAGGATCGCCGACAGCAGGAAGCCGGCCACCCAGGGATTGAACAGCAGCGTCGAGAGCTCGATGAACACGCGCTCGGGATTGCCCGCGACTTCCGCAGAGCGCGCCGGGTTCGCCTCGAACCAGGCGATGCCGAAGAAGCCAATGCCCATGGCACCGGCCAGGCACAGGATCATCCAGGTCATGGCAATGCGCCGCGCGGGCTTGATGGTGCGTATCGATTCCGCCGCCATGAAACGCGCCAGAATATGCGGCTGGCCGACGTAGCCCAGGCCCCAGGCCAGCAGCGACACCACGCCCAGCACGGTGGCACCCTTGAAGAACTGCAGGTTTTCGGGATTGACCTGCTCCACCAGCGCGATGCTGGCCTCGGGACCGCCGAGCTTGAGCACCACCAGGACCGGCGTCAGGATCAGGGCGAAGAACATCAGCGTCGCCTGCACCGCGTCGGTCCAGCTCACGGCCAGGAAGCCGCCCACGAACGTATAGAGAATGGTCACCGCGGCGCCGTACCAGATCGCCTGGCTGTAGGGCACCTCGAAAACCGATTCGAACAGGCGCGCGCCGGCGACCATGCCCGCGGCGCAGTACACCGCGAAGAAGACCAGGATGATCGCCGCCGAGACCGATCGCAGCACCTTGTTGCGGTCCTCGAAGCGGTTCGTGAAGTAGTCCGGCAGGGTCAGCGCGTTCTGGCTGCGCTCGGTGTACAGGCGCAGCGGCGCGGCGATGTAACGCCAGTTGGCCCAGGCGCCGATGACCAGGCCCACGGCGATCCAGGCTTCCGAGAAGCCACCGAGGTAGAAGGCGCCGGGCAGGCCCAGCAGCAGCCAGCCGCTCATGTCCGAGGCGCCGGCCGAAAGCGCAGTGACGAAACTGCCCAGGGAGCGGCCGCCCAGGATGTAGTCGTCGAAATTCTTGGTGGAATACCAGGCCACGAAGCCAATCCCGACCATGCCAAGGAGATAGATGGCAAAGGTGATGTGCAGCGGGGACGTCCAGTCCATGGGGGCTCCTGGGAGTGCGGGTGGCCGCCTAGCTTAACGGCTTCGCCAACGCCCTGCCCCCTTGAAGACCACGCCTTCCGGGGTATGCTGGGGCCCGGTTACCGTGGGTCCGACCGCCGTGCCGAACCGCAAACGCCTCGCCTTCCTGCTGGTCTTCGTGGTGCCCGCGCTGATGCCGCTGGCCGCGTGGCTGGGCGCGCTGACGGGCTGGCCCGGACTGATGGCCTGGTTCCCGCTGTTCTTCCTTTTCGTGTTGCTGCCGCTGGCCGATTACGCACTGGGCCACGACCCCGTGAACGTGCCGCCGGAGCGCGAGCGCGAGCTTTCCCAAAGCCCCTGGTTCCGGGGCCTCACACTCGCCTGCCTGCCGGTGCACCTGGCCGTGCTGGCCTGGTCGGCGCACTGGTTCGTGCACGCCGGCTTCGGTTTCGGCGGCAGCGCCGGCTGGCTGCTGTCGCAAGGCCTGGTCGGCGGCATCCTGGCCATCAACACCGCGCACGAACTGATCCACAAGGACGGCCGGCTCGAGCCCTTCGTCGGCGGCCTGCTGCTGGCCAGCGTCGGCTACCACGGCTTCAAGATCGAACACCTGCGCGGCCACCACGTGCACGTGTCCACGCCCGAGGACGCGTCCAGCGCGCGTTTTGGTCAGTCGCTCTGGCATTTCCTGCCGCGCGCGCTGTGGCGCAATACGCTCAATGCCTGGCGGCTCGAGGCGCGGCGCCTGCGGGGCCTGGGCCTGCGGCCCTTGCACTGGCGCAATGAAATGGTCGGCTGGACGCTGGCCTGGCTGGCGCTCGCGGCCCTGTGCCTGGCCTGGCTCGGGCCCGTGGGCCTGGCGTTTTTCCTGCTGCAGGGCCTGTTCGCGGCGGGCTCGCTGGAAATCATCAACTACATCGAACACTACGGCCTTGAACGCCGGCGTGGCGCCGACGGCCGCTACGAGCGCACCACCCACCTGCACAGCTGGAACTCCGACTACGCACTGTCGAACCTGCTGCTGTTCCAGCTGCAGCGCCATTCCGACCACCACGCCTTCCCCAAGCGCCGATACGCCATCCTCCGCCACCATCCCGACAGCCCGCAGCTGCCCGGCGGCTATGCGGCGATGTTCGTGCTGGCGCTGCTACCGCCGCTTTGGCGGCGCGTGGTCGATCCGCGCGTGCTGGGGTTTCGCGCGGCCCGGGAAGCCAGCGGCGCCTGAGGCCGGCGGACCGGTCGACAATCCACAGGCCCTGTGGACAACCCTGGGAGAACGCCTGTGGATGAAACGCCACGAGGCAGGCGGGGCAAGGGCGCCAGCCCCTTTGGTCAACCAGTGACCATGCCCCCGGCGTCAGTCGTCGTCGGGCCAGCGGATCGATGGTTTGGCTGATTCGCTGGGACGCGGCTCGGGCATCGCGGCGACGGCGGTCCAAAGCTTCAGGGCATCCACGGTGGCCGCGACGTCGTGCACGCGCAGGATGCGGGCGCCGTATTCGGCGGCCAGCACCGCGGCGGCCACCGAGGCATGCAGGCGGTCGCCGACCTCGCGGCCGGTGACCTCGCCCAGGAACCGCTTGCGCGAGAGCCCGGCCAGCAGCGGCAGCCCCAGGTCGAGCAGGCGCGATTGCTGGCGCAGCAGCAACAGGTTGTGCGCGCCGGTCTTGCCGAAGCCGTAGCCCGGGTCGAGCACGATGCACTTCTTCGGGATGCCGGCCATTTCACAGGCGAAGATGCGTTCGGCCAGGAACCGGTGCACCTCGCCGACCAGGTCGTCGTAATCGGGGGCGTCCTGCATCGTGCGGGGCTCACCCTGCATGTGCATCAGCACCACCGGGACGCCGGCCGCCGCGGCCGCGTCGAGCGCGCCTTCGCGGCGAAGGGCGAAGACGTCGTTGATCAGGCCGGCGCCGGCGGCGGCCGCGGCGCGCATGACTTCGGGCTTCGACGTATCCACCGACACCGGCAGCGAGGTTTCCGCCACCAGGCGCTCGATCACCGGGATCACCCGGCGCAGCTCTTCCTCGACCGGCACCTCGCCCGCCCCGGGGCGGGTGGACTCGCCGCCGACGTCGAGCAGGTCGGCGCCTTCCGCGGCCAGCTGCAGGCCATGGGCCACGGCGGCGTCGGTGGAGTCGTGGGCGCCGCCATCGGAAAACGAGTCCGGGGTGACGTTGACGATGCCCATCACGCGTGGCGCGTCGAGCTTGAGCAGGCGACCGGCACAGTCGAGTTGGGGCGTCAGGTCGAACATCGGGACTCCAGGAACGCAAAAGGCCAGAGTTGGACTCTGGCCTTTTGCAGTTAAGCCGGCAAGCGCGATCAGGTCTGCGGCATCGGGCCGCCCAACGGGCCGGGGGCCGGGCCAGGGCCCGGGTCGTCCTTGGAAATGCGGCCGGACTTGGCCCAGTCGGCCGGCGGGCCGGGGCGGCGGCCTTCCATGATGGCGTCGATCTGGTGGGCGTCGATCGTTTCGTAGGTCAGCAGCGCCTCGGCCATCACGTGCAGCTTGTCCATGTTTTCCGTCAGGATTTCCCGGGTGCGCTGGTAGGCACGGTCCAGGATGCTGCGCACGACCTCGTCGATCTTGCGGGCGGTGTCGTCGGAAACCGACTTGTGCTGGGTGACCGACCGGCCCAGGAACACCTCGTCCTCTTCGTCGCTGTAGGCGATCGGGCCCAATTCGTCCGACAGGCCCCACTTGGTGGCCATGTTGCGGGCCATCTTGGTGGCGCGCTCGATGTCGTTGCTGGCGCCGGTGGTGACCTTGTCGGCGCCGAAGATCAGCTCTTCGGCCACGCGGCCGCCATAAAGCGAGCACAGCATCGATTCGATGTGGGTGCGGTTGTAGGAATACTTGTCGCCCTCTGGCAGGTACATGGTGACGCCCAGCGCGCGGCCGCGCGGGATGATCGTCACCTTGTAGACCGGGTCGTGCTCGGGCACGACGCGGCCGACGATGGCGTGGCCGGCCTCGTGGTAGGCAGTGAGCTTCTTTTCGTCCTCGCTCATGGCCATCGAGCGGCGCTCGGCGCCCATCAGGATCTTGTCGCGGGCCCGGTCGAAGTGCTCCATGCGCACCGACTTGGCGTTTTCGCGCGCCGCGAACAGCGCCGCCTCGTTGACCAGGTTGGCCAGGTCGGCGCCACTGAAGCCCGGCGTGCCGCGGGCGATGGTCATGGCCTCGACGTCGTCGTCGATCGGCACCTTGCGCATGTGCACCTTGAGGATCATCTCGCGGCCGCGCACGTCCGGCAGGCCCACCGTGACCTGGCGGTCGAAGCGGCCCGGGCGCAGCAGCGCCGGGTCCAGCACGTCGGGGCGGTTGGTGGCGGCGATGACGATCACGCCTTCCCCTCCCTCGAAGCCGTCCATTTCGACCAGCAGCTGGTTCAGGGTCTGCTCGCGCTCGTCGTGGCCGCCGCCCAGGCCGGCGCCACGATGGCGGCCGACGGCGTCGATTTCGTCGATGAAGATGATGCAGGGCGCGTGCTTCTTGGCGGTTTCGAACATGTCACGCACGCGGCTGGCGCCGACGCCCACGAACATTTCGACGAAATCCGAGCCGGAAATCGAGAAGAACGGCACCTTGGCCTCGCCGGCGATGGCGCGCGCCAGCAGGGTCTTGCCGGTGCCAGGCGGGCCGACCATCAGTACGCCGCGCGGGATCTTGCCGCCCAGCTTCTGGAAGCGGCCCGGGTCGCGCAGGAATTCAACCAGCTCGCCGACTTCTTCCTTGGCTTCGTCGCAGCCGGCGACGTCGGCCAGGGTGACCTTGACGTCGTTCTCGCCCTGCAGCTTGGCCCGCGACTTGCCGAAGCTCATCGCGCCCTTGCCGCCGCCTTGCTGCATCTGCCGCATCATGAAGAACCAGAAGCCGATGATCAGCGCCACCGGCAGCAGGTTGAACAGGATGCTCAGCAGCAGCGAACGCGGCTGGGGTTTTTCCTGGGTGATCTCGACGTTGTTCTCGAACAGGGTGTCGAGCAGGCGCGAGTCGTCCGGCGCCGCGGTGGTGAACACCGAGTTGTCGGTGCGCTTGCCGGTGACCGAGATCTGGTCCTCGGCGATGTTCACCTCGGACACGCGGCCGCTCTTCACCTCTTGGATGAACTGGTTGTAGCTCAGTTCGGAAGTGGCTGCCCCCGGCGTCGAAAAACTGTTGAACACCGCCATCAGTACGACGGCGATGACCAGCCAGAGCAGGAGGTTTTTTGCCAGGTCGTTCATCACTTGCTTCCTCGTCGCTTGCCGGTGGCCAGCGCATAAACTTCGTTTGAGCGGCGCCGTGACGCCGCGGGCTTGCGGATGACCAGCTTGTCGTAGCGCGTCCTGAGCTCCTTGACGTAGGCATCGAAACCTTCGCCCTGGAACAGCTTGATCAGGAACGCACCGCCAGGCTTGAGGTGCTTGTCCGCGAAATCGCGGGCCAGTTCGGACAGGTACATCGCCCGGGCCTGATCCACGGTGTCCACGCCAGTCATATTGGGGGCCATGTCGGAAAGCACAAGGTCCACCGGGGCACCGCCAAGCAGGGATTCCAGTTCGGACAATGGCCCGTCCTCTCTGAAATCGCCGTGAATGAACTCGACCCCGGCGATCGGGGGCATGTCCAGGATGTCCAGGGCCAGGACCCGGCCCCGGTCGCCCAGGTCCCGGCGCACCACCTGCGACCAGCCGCCCGGAGCGGCGCCCAGGTCGACCACCACCATGCCCGGCTTGAGCAGGCGGCCGCGTTCGATCAGCTCCTCGAGCTTGTAGGCCGCACGCGAACGCATGCCTTCGGACTGGGCCTTCTTCACGAAGGGGTCGTCGAAGTGCTCCTTGAGCCAACGCTGGCTGCTGCGGCTGCGGGCCATGGCCTTTACTGGGGGGGGCGGGCCACCATGATACCCTAGCGCCCCTTTCGAGCCGCCTGCGAGACCATGGCCACCGCCCTGAGCAACACCCAGAAACGATACCTGCGCGGCCTGGCCCACGACCTCAAGGCCGTGCTGATCGTGGGCGCCAAGGGCATCACCGACGCCCTGGTGGCCGAGGCGGCCCTGGCCCTGGACCACCACGAGCTCCTGAAGGTGAAGATCCACGCCGGCGACCGCGAACTGCGCGACGAGTGGATCGGCGAGCTGGCCTCGCGCACCGACGCGGCCCTGGTCACCCGCATCGGCAACGTCGCCGTGTTCTACCGGCGGCGCGCCGAAAACCCGCTGATCGTCCTGCCCAGGAACTGACACCCCGGGGAACGCCGTGCAGCTTTCGCAGGAAAACCCGGATTTCAGCTACGTGCTTCGCGGCACGACCGCCAGCACCGTCCTGGTGAACCAGCAGGCGCTGGACGCCAGCTTCGTGCTGGCCCCCAACCAGCTGCTGGAGAACTGGGGCCCGGCTTCGGTCGACGAGCTCGAGCCCTCGCACATGGACGCCCTGCTGTCCCTGAAGCCTTCGGTGGCGATCCTGGGCACCGGGCCGCGCCAGCGCTTCCCCTCGCCCGCGGTGATGGCCGCCATGCTCACGCGCGGCGTCGGCCTGGAAGTGATGGACAATGCCGCCGCGGCGCGTACGTTCAACGTGCTGGCGACCGAAGGCCGCACCGTCGTCGCCGCCTTCCTGCTGCCGGGCTGAGCCCCGCCGCGGCGGATCACTGCCTGGGCAGCACCTGCATCGGATCCACCGGCTTGCCGTTGCGGCGCACCTCGAAGTGCAGCATGTCGCGGCTGGTGCCGGTGCGGCCGAGTTCGGCGATCTGCTGGCCGGCCTTGACCTGCGCGCCCTCGCCCACCAGGCGGCGGCGGTTGTGGGCATAGGCCGACAGCCACTCGTCGCTGTGCTTGACGATGATCAGCTCGCCGTAGCCCACCAGGCCCGAGCCCGAATAGACGATGACCCCGTCGGCCGCCGCGACCACCGGCTGGCCGGCGCTGCCGGCTATGTCCAGGCCCTGGCGCTTCGGGTCTCCGGACACGAAGCGGCCAATGACCTGGCCCTGGGTCGGCCAGCGCCAGGTGCCGCTGGCCGGCGCCGCGTCGGGCACGGCCGGCAGGGCCGGCGCCGCCACCGGGCGGGCAGGCGTGGCGACGGGTGTGGCGGGTGTGGCGGGCGTGGCGGCGGGCGTGGCGGGCCGGGCCGGGGTGGTGCCGCGCGAACCCGACGGCGGCGGCGTGCGCGGCGACGGCATGCTGGTGACGGCGCGGGCCGGGGCCGCACGCTGCTGGGAACTCAGGCGCAGCGTCTGCCCCGGGTAGATGGTGTAAGGCGGCCCGATGCGGTTGAGGCTGGCGACCTCGCGGTAGTCCAGGCCATGCCGGAAGGCGATGCCGTAAAGCGTGTCGCCGCGTTTGACCTTGTAGTCGCCGCTGCTGGGCAACGACTGCGTGGCGCGATCGGGCGCCGGACGCGAGCCTTCGCGCTTGACCACGCGCGAATGGCCACAGCCGGCGACCAGGGCGATCGCCAGGATGCACACCAGGCCGCGGGCGAAGGACGTCTTCATGAGCGCATATTCAACCAGACAATGGCACCCAGGATCACCACGGCGACGATCCAGCCAACGATTTCGATGTAGCGCCGGAAAACGGGCTCCACCTTCGGTCCGCCCCAGGCGACCACGCCGGCCACCAGGAAAAACCGGATGCCGCGCCCGACCAGCGAGGCCAGCACGAACGGAATCAGCGGCATCGCGGCGGCGCCGCCGGCCACGGTGAACACCTTGAAAGGAATGGGCGTGAACGCGGCGACGAACATGATCCAGACGCCGTAATCCCGGAACAGGCCCTGCACCTTGTCGTAGGTGTCGCCATAACCGGCGCGTTCGATCCAGGGCATCACCGCGTCGATGGCGAAATAACCCAGGCCATAGCCGACGATGCCGCCCAGGACGGAGGCGAGCGTGGCCAGCAGGCCCAGCTGCCACCACCGGTCGGGCCTGGCCAGCGCCATCGGCGCCAGCATCACGTCGGTGGGCACCGGGAAGAAGATCGACTCGATGGCGGAGATGAAGCCCAGGTACCAGGGCGCGTGGCGATGGGCGGCGAGCCGGCGGCAGCGGTCGTAAAGCGGCCCGAACAGCTTCATTCAGAGGGTCCCGGGCAGCAGGGGCACGAACACCACGCCACCCAGGTCTTCCTGCACCAGCTGCCCGTCCAGGCGGCGGATGCGCAGCAGGCGCTGGCCGCTGGGGCCGCCGACGGGGGCCACCAGGGTGCCGCCCTCCGCCAGTTGTTCAAGCAGCGCCGGTTCGATCGCGGCGGCGCCGGCGGTCACCAGGATGCCGCCGAAGGGCGCGTACTCGGGCCAGCCGGCGCGGCCATCGTCGTGGCGGGTGCGAACGTTCAGGCCCTGGTGGCGGAAGCGGCGGCGCGCGACGCGCAGCAGTTCCTCGATGCGCTCGACGCTATAGGTTTCCAGGCCCAGGGTCGCCAGCACCGAGGCCTGGTAGCCCGAGCCGGTGCCCACTTCGAGCACGCGTTCGGGCAGGCCGTGTTCGACCAGCGCCTCGGTCATGCGCGCGACCACCCAGGGCTGGCTGATGGTCTGGGCGTTGCCGATCGGCAGCGCCGTGTCGTCGTAGGCGCGGCTGGCCAGGGCTTCGTCCAGGAACAGGTGGCGCGGCACCGTGCGCATCGCGACCAGCACGCGTTCGTCGGTGATGCCGCCTTCGTTGCGCAGGCGCTCGACCATGCGGTCGCGGGCGCGCTGCGAGGTCATGCCCAGGCCCTTGGCTTCGGGACGGATTTGGTAACGGGGCATCATGCCTTGAGGTTCATCCCTTCACCCAGGGCGCCCACCCAGCTGGCGACTTTCTCCAGCGCCTGGTAACGCGTCAGGTCGACGTGGATGGGCGTGATGGATATGCAGCCTGTGCGCACCGCGTGGAAGTCGGTGCCGGGGCCGGCGTCCTGTTCGGGGCCGGCCGGGCCGATCCACCACATCGGGCGCCCGCGCGGGTCGACCTGTTCGATGCAGGGTTCGGCGCGGTGGCGATGGCCTAGGCGGGTGACTTCGTAGCCGCGCAGGGACTCCCAGGGCAGGTCGGGCACGTTGACGTTGAGGATGGTGTCGGCCGGCAGCGGGTCGACCAGCAGGCGGGCGGTGATTTCCAGCGCCGCGCGCGCCGCGGTGGCGTAGTGGCGCGGCGAGTTTTCGTCGGTGACCAGCGACAGCGCGACCGCCGGATGGCCCAGGAAGCGGCCTTCCATCGCCGCGGCGACGGTGCCGGAGTAGATGACGTCGTCGCCGAGGTTGGCGGCGGTGTTGATGCCCGAAAGCACGATGTCGGGATCGGCTTCCAGCAGGCCCGTCAGCGCCAGGTGCACGCAGTCGGTGGGCGTGCCGGTGACGCGCCAGGTGCGGTCGGCGACCTGCCGGACCCGGATGGGGCGGTCGAGGGTGAGCGAATTGCTGGCGCCGGAACGGTCGCGGTCGGGCGCCACCACCGTCACTTCGTGGCCGGCGGCGCGCAGGCCTTCGGCCAGGACGCGGATGCCCGGGGCTTCCACGCCATCGTCATTGCTTACCAGTACGCGCATCAGGGGTCCCGCGGGAAGAACCCCAATGATAACGGATGCACCGCCCGCGGCATCACCCTCACCCGCGCTGGGTTAACCTGCGTGCATGGCCAAGCGCAAGCCGCCCGCACCGGTCACCGAAGACGATGCCGCCCTGTTCCGGGAGGCGATCGGTGAAGTTCGCCGGCTTGAAGCGCCGCCACCGGTGCCCGAACGACCGCGACCGGCGCCCCGCCCGCGCATGCGCGAGCATGACGAGGCACTGGCCCTGCTGCAGTCCCGGCAGACCGGCTGGTTCGAGGCCACCATCGAAGCCGGCGAGGCCCTGTCCTACCGTCGCGACGAAGTGCCCGAGAAGGTGCTCAAGGCACTCAAGCGCGGCCAGTACAGCATCGGCGGCGAGCTCGACCTCCACCAGATGCGCGCCGCCGAAGCCGAACGCTGGCTGCGTGAATTCCTCGCGCAGTCGCGTGCCGGCGGCCATGCCTGCGTGCGCATCATCCACGGCAAGGGCCTGCGGGCCGCCGCCGGCGGCTCGGTGCTCAAAGCGCTGGTGGACCGGATGCTGCGCCAGCGAGCGGACGTACTGGCCTACGCCTCCGCGCCGGAAGCGATGGGGGGCACGGGCGCGGTGCTGGTGCTGCTGGCCCGGAAACGTCCGGGCGAACAGGGTCCGGGCACCGGCTGATCAGTCGTCCTTGCGTTCCTTGGGCGGATTGACCCAGACCACGCGGACACCGGCCGGCTTGGCGGCCTGCTCAACGGCGGCCATGTAGTCGTTGTCGTTTGTGATCGTGGCCTTTCCCGCCAGGCCGGCGGAATCGGTGCTGGCGCAGGCGCCGAGCAGCAGCGTCGCGGAAGCAAGGAACAGACACTTGCGGGCGGTGTTCATGGCGACCTCCTGAAGTCTGGAAAACCGCAGGGCCAGATTACTCCTCGCCGGTGCCCACGCAAGTGCCGGGATCAGCCCCCCGGGCCCGCCCCGGCGTGCGCGTCCCGGACCTCGCCCAACTCGGCCAGCAGCCCCGTGGCGTAGGCGCCCGGCGGCAGCTCGAAACGCAGCACCAGCCGATCGTCCCCGGGCCAGTCCCAGTCCAGCCCGGCCACGCGCACGCGCAGGGCGCGACGTTCCTGCTTCAGGCCGGCTTCCTCCAGGCCCTGGCGCAAGTCCGGGAAGGCTTCGACGACCGCCAACTCCAGGTCCCGGCAGTCGCCGGTGCAGCGCAGTTCACCGCGGCCCCACAGCGGCCCGGTGGGATGGATGTCCAGGCGCCCGGCGCGGTCGGCCAGCGCCCCGTCGGCGGCTTCGGGGCCGAACACCGACTGGCTGCCCTCGAGCATCCAGACCTCGCCTTCCCGACCCGTCGCCCAGTCGCCGGCGCCGACGCGGGCCGACAGCACGGCGTTGAACATGGCCGAACGTGCGGCCGAAAGGTAGATCGAGCGCTGTTCGCGGCGCACGCGCTGGCCAGCGAACATGCGCCGGGCCGACTCGACGTTGTCGCCGTCGCGACCAAAACGCTGTTCGCCGAAATAATTGGGCAGGCCGCCGCGCGCGATCGCCTCCAGGCGCCGGTCCACGGCCTCGCGCTCGCCCTTGACCTGCCGCAGCACCAGCTCGAAACGGTTGCCGCACAGGGCGCCGCGCGGCAGCTTGCGGTGGTGCCAGGCGTGTTCGAGCACCCGCAGCGATTCGTCCTGCAGGGTCGCCAGGTCCGGCGCCACGCGCTTGGGCAGGTGCACGGAGAATCGCTGGCGGGTCACCGCGTGGCGGTCCTTGAGGCCGGCATAACCCACGCCGACGTCCGGGATGCCGGCCCACCGGGCGAGGCGGCGGGCGGCATGCACGGTATTGAGGCCGCGCTTTTCAACGGTGAGCAGCAGGTGTTCGCCCTGCCCGGCCGGTTCGAAGCCGGCCAGTTCCTCGACCAGGAAGTCTTCCGTGCGGCTGCGGAAGTCCGCCGCCAGCACCGGCGCCCCGTGGCCGCCGGGCAGGCGGCTCACGAACGCACCAGCAGCGCCACCGCCATCGCCGCCAGGCCTTCGCCGCGGCCGGTGAAACCCAGCTTTTCCGAGGTGGTCGCCTTGACGCTGATCGCCCCGACGTCGACGCCGAGGTCGGCCGCGAGGTTCGCACGCATCGCCGGCGCGTGCGCCGCGACCCGCGGTCGCTCGCAGACGACGGTGAGGTCGGCATTGCCCAGCCGCCAGCCGCGCTCCGACAGCAGCGCGGCGCAGTGGCGGAGGAAAACGCGGCTGTCGCAGTCCTTCCAGCGCTCGTCCGAAGGCGGGAAGTGCACGCCGATGTCGCCCAGCGCCAGCGCCCCCAGCAGGGCGTCGCACAATGCGTGGATGACCACGTCGCCGTCGGAATGCGCCAGCACGCCGCGATCGTGGGCAATGCGAACGCCGCCCAGCACGACGTGGTCGCCGTCGCCGAACGCGTGCACGTCGTAACCCTGGCCGATTCGGATGTCAGTCATATTTTTTTGCCACGGATGAACACGGATGGGCACGGATAAGAGCGGATCAAGCACAGACTAAAGCACTTACAAACAGGGACAGCTTCGCTCTATCCGTGTTTATCCGTGTTCATCCGTGGCCAATTGCTCTTGAGAGTATGAACTCCGCGAGCGCGAGGTCGGCTGGCGTGGTGATCTTGAGGTTGTCGTCGCGGCCTTCGACCAGGCGGGGCTTCAGTCCCAGGCGTTCGATGGCCATGGCTTCGTCGGTGACCTTGATGCCGCTGCGCTGGGCCGCGGCCAGGGCGCGCTCGAGGCTGCCGCGGCGGAAAAGCTGGGGCGTCAGCGCCCGCCAGAGCGATTCGCGTGGCTCGGTGCCCAGGCAATGCTGGCGGTCGTCGGCACGCTTGAGCGTGTCGCGCACCGGCGCCGCCAGCAGGGCGCCGACGGCATCCTCGCGGCCCTCGGCCAGCAGTCGCGCCAGGTCCTGCCGATGCAGGCAGGGCCGCGCGGCGTCGTGCACCAGCAGCCACTGGTCTTCGCTGATCGTGGCCGGCAGCGCCTGCACCGCCGCCAGCACCGAATCGGCGCGTTCGCCGCCGCCGACGCAGGTGAGCACCGGCTTGCCGCCGATTTCGCGCCAGCCCGGCCAGGCGCCGTCGTCCTGGGCAAGGGCCACCATCACCCCGTCCACGTCGGGATGGTCGAGCACGGCGCGCAGGCTGTGTTCGATCACGCTGCGGCCGGCCAGCGGCAAGTACTGTTTCGGCGTCGCGCCGCCGAAGCGGCTGCCGCGGCCGGCGGCGGGCACGATGGCCCAGGTCATCGGTCCTGCCCCTGGCCGTCCCCGGCGTCGGTGGCCGGCGCGGCGGGTTCGACCACCCGGTAGAAGACTTCGCCCGGCTTGACCATGCCCAGTTCGCTGCGGGCGCGGTCCTCGACCGCCGCTTCGCCCGACTTCAGGTCCTCGACTTCGGCCGAGAGGGCGTCGTTGCGCTGCTGCAGGCGGGCGTTTTCGCGCCGCTGTTCCTCCACCCGGGTTTCCAGCGCACGCGCCTCGCGCAGGCCGCCGTCACCCCACCAGAACTTGAGCTGCAGGCCCAGCAGGGCCAGCAGCAGGAGGGCGAATGGCCACCAGCGGCGCAAGGACCGGGCTCAGCGCTTGAGGCTGACGAACGCGTTGTTGCCGGCGTAACGCGCCTGGTCGCCCAGCGCCTCCTCGATGCGCAGCAGCTGGTTGTACTTGGCCACGCGGTCGCTGCGGCACAGCGAGCCGGTCTTGATCTGGGTGGCCGTGGTGGCGACCGCGATGTCGGCGATGGTGGTGTCCTCGGTTTCGCCCGAACGGTGCGAGACCACCGCCGCGTAGTGGGCGGCGTCGGCCATGGCGATGGCTTCCAGGGTTTCGGTCAGCGTGCCGATCTGGTTGACCTTGATAAGGATGGCGTTGGCGACGCCCTGGTCGATGCCCTCGCGGAAGATCTTCGGGTTGGTGACGAACAGGTCGTCGCCGACCAGCTGCACCTTGCCCGACAGGCGCTCGGTGAGCAGCTTCCAGCCGTCCCAGTCGTCTTCGGCCATGCCGTCCTCGATGGTGATGATCGGGTACTGGGCGCTCCAGCCGGCCAGGAAATCGACGAACTGTTCCGGCGAAAGGCGCTTGCCCTCGCCCACCAGGTTGTACTTGCCGTTGTCGAAGAACTCCGAGCTGGCCACGTCCAGGCCCAGCAGGATGTCTTCGCCGGCGCGGTGGCCGGCCTTGCCGATGGCCTCGAGGATGACCTCGATGGCTTCTTCGTTCGAACGCAGGTCGGGCGCGAACCCACCCTCGTCGCCGACCGCGGTGCCCAGGCCCTTGGCCTTGAGCACGGCCTTGAGCGCATGGAAGACCTCGGTGCCGGCGCGCAGCGCCTCGGAGAAGCTGTCGAAGCCCACCGGCAGCACCATGAACTCCTGCATGTCGACGTTGTTGTCGGCATGCGCGCCGCCGTTGATGATGTTCATCATCGGCACCGGCAGCACCGGCGCGCGATCACCCGCCAGGTGCTTCCACAGCGGCAGGCCGCGCGCGGCCGCCACCGCGTGGGCATTGGCCATGGACACGCCCAGCAGCGCGTTGGCACCCAGGCGGCCCTTGTTCTCGGTGCCGTCGAGGTTGATCAGCTTGCGATCCAGGCCTTCCTGGTCGGCGCCGTCGAAGTCCTTCAGCGCGTCGGCGATCGTGGTGTTGACGTTGGCCACCGCCTTGCGCACGCCCTTGCCCAGGTAGCGGCTCTTGTCGCCGTCGCGCAGCTCCACCGCCTCCTTGGTGCCGGTGGACGCGCCGGACGGCACCGCGGCGCGGCCGACGTGGCCGCTGGCCAGGGTGACCTCGGCTTCAAGCGTGGGATTTCCGCGGCTGTCGAGGATCTCGCGGGCGTGGACTTTGCTGATGATGGTCATGGCTTCTTGTTTGCAGTGTGTTTGGCGGGGCTCAGGCGGTCATCGCCAGGCCGAGGATGACGAGCGCGATGCCCAGCAGCAGCGGCAGCACGTTGAGCACCAGGCCCAGCCAGGCGAACAGCCGCTTGCGGGTGCCCGCGAACAGGCCCACCGCGCCCAGGATGGCGCCCAGCACCAGCATCGCCATGGCCGCCAGCATGCCGAAGCCGATCATGATCGCGCGCGGATCGGTTTCGGAAAGTTCGCCGCCCGGTTCGTTCATGCCGACGTAGCCGGCGTAGCCGAACACGGCCAGCAGGCCCAGGCCGGCCACGACCGCGATGATGGTGGCCGCGATGCCGAGGCCGGAATGCTTCAGGGGTCCAACAACCGTCGTGTTCATGCGTCTTGCTCCAGGAATCCGTTCTTCTTGGTTATGCGGTCGAGTTCGACCAGGGTTTCCAGCAACGCCGCCATCTTGGGCAGCGGCCAGGCGTTGGGGCCGTCGGACAGGGCTTTTTCGGGATCGGGGTGGGTTTCCATGAACAGGCCGCTGATACCCACCGCCACCGCCGCGCGCGAAAGCACCGGCACGAACTCGCGCTGGCCGCCGGACTTGCCGCCGGCGCCGCCGGGCAGCTGCACGCTGTGGGTGGCGTCGAACACCACCGGGCAGCCGGTGTCTCGCATGACGCTGAGCGAGCGCATGTCGGAAACCAGGTTGTTGTAGCCGAAGCTGACGCCGCGCTCGCAGGCCATGATCTGCGTATTGCCGGTGGCGCGCGCCTTGTCGGTGACGTGCTTCATTTCCCAGGGCGAAAGGAACTGGCCCTTCTTGATGTTCACCGGCTTGCCCGCGCTGGCGACCTTCTGGATGAAGTCGGTCTGGCGGCACAGGAAGGCCGGGGTCTGCAGCACGTCCACCACCGACGCCACTTCGTCCATCGGCGTGTATTCGTGCACATCCGTAAGCACCGGCACGCCCAGCTGGCGTTTGACTTCCGCCAGCACCTTCAGGCCGGCTTCCAGGCCGGGGCCGCGGAAACTGGTGCCCGAGGTGCGGTTGGCCTTGTCGAAGCTGGACTTGAAGATGAAGGGAATGCCGAACTTGCCGGTGATTTCCTTGAGCCGGCCGGCGGTTTCCATCTGCAGTTCCAGCGACTCGATGACGCAGGGGCCGGCGATGAGGAAGAACGGCTGGTCGAGGCCCACCTTGAAACCACAGAGCTCCATCAGTTCACTCCCGCAGCTGATTTGAGCGTCGGCGACACGTCGGCGAGCAGCTTGCCGCCGGCCTTGTGTTCGCGTGCGGCGCGGATGAAGCCGATGAACAGCGGGTGGCCGTCGCGCGGCGTGGAAAGGAATTCCGGGTGCGCCTGGCAGGCGATGAACCACGGGTGGCCGGGCAGTTCCACCATTTCCACCAGCAGGTCGTCCATGGACTTGGCGCTGATCACCAGGCCCGCGTCCTCGAGCTGGCTGCGGTAGCGGTTGTTGAACTCGTAGCGGTGGCGGTGGCGTTCGCCGACCACGTCCTTGCCATAAATTTCGCGCGACCGCGTGCCGGGCTTGAGCCGCTGCTCCTGCAGGCCCAGGCGCATGGTGCCGCCCAGGTCGGAGGTTTCGTCGCGGCGCTCGATCTCGCCGCTGGCGGTGCGCCATTCGGTGATCAGGCCGATAACCGGGTGGGCGCAGTGGCGGTCGTTTTCGGTGCTGTTGGCGCCTTCCAGACCGGCCACGTGGCGGGCGTAGTCGACCACCGCCGCCTGCATGCCGTAGCAGATGCCGAAATACGGCACGCCGTGTTCGCGCGCGTACTGGGCGGTGAGCACCTTGCCCTCGAAGCCGCGGTCGCCGAAGCCGCCGGGCACCAGGATGGCGTCGACGTCGGAAAGCACGGCGTCGCCGTCCTTTTCGACCTGCTCGGACTCGAGCCACTTGAGCTTCACCCGCGTGCGCTGGCGCAGGCCGCCGTGCTTGAGCGCCTCGGACAGCGACTTGTAGGCGTCCTGGTGGTCCACGTACTTGCCGACCACGGCCACCGTGACCTCGTCCACCGGGTTTTCCACGGCGTCCACCACCGCTTCCCATTCCGACAGGTCGGCGGGCGCCGCCTTGTCTTCCAGGCGCAGGCGTTCGACCACGATTTCATCGAGCTGCTGCTGGTGCAGCCACAGCGGCAGCTGGTAGATGTTGGCCACGTCCACGCAGCTGATGACGGCCTTTTCCGGCACGTTGGTGAACAGGGCGATCTTGCGGCGCTCGGAGTCCGGCAGCGGCTTTTCGCTGCGGCAGACCAGGATGTCGGGCTGGATGCCGATCGAGCGCAGTTCCTTCACCGAGTGCTGGGTGGGCTTGGTCTTGAGCTCGCCGGCGGCGGCGATCCAGGGCACCAGGGTCAGGTGCATGAAGATGGCCTGGTCGGGGCCACGTTCGGTGCGGATCTGGCGGATGGCTTCGAGGAAGGGCAGCGACTCGATGTCGCCGACGGTGCCGCCGATCTCGACCAAGCCGACGTCGAAGCCGTCGGTGGCCTCGAAGATGCAGCGCTTGATTTCATCGGTGATGTGCGGGATCACCTGCACGGTTCCGCCCAGGTAGTCGCCGCGGCGCTCCTTGCGGATGACGTTTTCGTAGATGCGGCCGGTGGTGACGGAATTCTTGCGGCTCAGGCGCACGCGCAGGAAACGTTCGTAGTGGCCCAGGTCGAGGTCGGTTTCGGCACCGTCGTCGGTGACGTAGACCTCGCCGTGCTGGAACGGGCTCATGGTGCCCGGGTCCACGTTGATGTACGGGTCGAGCTTCATCATGGTGCACCGCAGGCCGCGGGCTTCCAGGATGGCCGCCAGCGAGGCCGCGGCGATGCCCTTGCCAAGCGAGGACACCACGCCACCGGTTACGAATATGAGACGGGTCATGGGATATGGGGGCGCTGGAAAACCGTATTCTACCGGCTGAGGCCGCCCGGGGCGAGAAACTTCTTTGCATCAAGGGCTTGCATTTCGGCCCGGGACGCCCTGGCTTGACCGGCCCCGGGCCGCCGCGCATCCTGCCCGCCACCGCAAGACCCCGCCAGGAAGGCCCTTCCCCCGCATGAACACCCGCTACAACGCCGCCGACATCGAAGTCCTGTCGGGCCTGGACCCGGTCAAACGCCGCCCGGGCATGTACACCGACACCACCCGGCCCAACCACCTGGCCCAGGAGGTCATCGACAACTCGGTGGAC
Organism: Arenimonas soli; assembly: GCF_014643775.1. Taxonomy (GTDB): domain Bacteria; phylum Pseudomonadota; class Gammaproteobacteria; order Xanthomonadales; family Xanthomonadaceae; genus Arenimonas; species Arenimonas soli. The sequence goes on along the minus strand of NZ_BMKC01000001.1, from coordinate 602,735 downwards.
GAGGCCCTGGGCGGGCACGCCAGGCTGATCGAGGTCGTGCTGCACGCCGACGGCAGCGTCGAGGTCTCCGACGACGGCCGCGGCATGCCGGTGGACGTGCACCCCGAGGAGCGCATCCCGGGCGTCGAACTGATCCTCACGCGCCTGCACGCGGGCGGCAAGTTCAGCGGCAAGAACTACACCTTCTCCGGCGGCCTGCACGGCGTCGGCGTCAGCGTGGTCAATGCGCTGTCGAAGAAGGTCGAGGTGTTCATCAAGCGCGACGGCCAGGAACACCGCATGGAGTTCCGCGACGGCGACCGCAGCTCGGCCCTGGACGTGGTCGGCACGGTCGGCAAGCGCAACACCGGCACCCGCCTGCGCTTCTGGCCCGACCCGAAGTACTTCGACTCGCCGAAGATTTCCATCCGCGCCCTGCGCCACCTGCTGCGCGCCAAGGCGGTGCTTTGCCCGGGCCTTACGGTGAAGCTGCACGACGCCGCCAGCGGCGACAAGGACGAGTGGTACTACGAGGACGGCCTGCGCGACTACCTGCGCGGCGCGCTGGCCGACCGGGAGCTGCTTCCGTCCGAACTGTTCGTCGGCCACCTGTCCAAGGACACCGAGATCGCCGACTGGGCGGTGGCCTGGGTGCCCGAGGGCGAGCTGGTGCAGGAGAGTTACGTCAACCTCATCCCCACCGCCCAGCACGGCACCCACGTCAATGGCCTGCGTTCGGGTTTCACCGACGCGCTGCGCGAGTTCTGCGACTTCCGCAGCCTGCTGCCGCGCGGCGTGAAGCTTGCGCCCGAGGACGTCTGGGACCGCATCAGCTTCGTGCTGAGCCTGAAGATGACCGATCCGCAGTTCAGCGGCCAGACCAAGGAACGCCTTAGTTCGCGCCAGGCCGCCGCCTTCGTCGAAGGCGCGGCGCACGACGCGTTTTCGCTGTGGCTCAACCAGCACGTCGAACTCGGCACCCAGATCGCCCAGCTGGCGATCGACCGTGCCTCGGCCCGGCTGAAGTCCGAAAAGCAGGTGGTGCGCAAGAAGATCACCCAGGGCCCGGCCCTGCCCGGCAAGCTGGCCGACTGCATCAGCCAGGACCTGGGCCGCACCGAACTGTTCCTGGTGGAAGGTGACTCGGCCGGCGGCAGCGCCAAGCAGGCCCGCGACAAGGAGTTCCAGGCCATCCTGCCCCTGCGCGGCAAGATCCTGAACACTTGGGAAGTCGAATCCGGCGGCGTGCTGGCCTCGAACGAGGTGCACGACCTGGCCGTGGCCATCGGCTGCGACCCGGGCGTGGACAACATCGACGGCCTTCGCTACGGAAAAGTGATCATCCTGGCCGACGCCGACTCCGACGGCCTGCACATCGCCACCCTGCTGGCCGCCCTGTTCCTGCGCCACTTCCCGGCCCTGGTGACGGCGGGCAACATCTTCGTGGCGATGCCGCCGCTGTTTCGCGTGGACGTGGGCAAGCAGGTGTTCTACGCGCTGGACGAAGAAGAAAAGCGCCTGCTGCTGGACCGGATCGAGCGCGAGAAGATCCGCGGCCAGGTCAGCGTCACCCGCTTCAAGGGCCTGGGCGAGATGAACCCCTCGCAGCTGCGCGAGTCGACCGTGCACCCCGATACCCGCCGCCTGGTGCAGCTGACGGTGGACGACGCCGACCAGACCCGGTCGCTGATGGACCTGCTGCTGGCCAAGAAGCGCGCCAGCGACCGCAAGGCCTGGCTGGAATCGAAGGGCGACCTGGCTTCGCTGGAAGTCTGAACCGGCCGGCCCGGGCCGGGAACAGGGCCATCCCGGCCCCGGATTGCCGCGCAAACCGTGACGAACCTCCCGGAAAGGTGACGTGTTGCGTCACATTTTCACCCCGCCTGCCCGGGCCAGGCTGCCGTTCGTCGGCCGGACGGCCGGTGTTGGCCCCGGTTTGCGTGCGGCCATGCCTTCACATACTGTGAACCAGTGCACGCTTTTGGGCGCCAGCTCGCCGTGGCTTCCCGGCGGCAGCCAGGTTGGCACGCTTCCTGCTTCAGTCCTTTCGCCCGCAGTTTGCGAGCCCCTGGTCGGTGATCCGGCCCGGAATGTCGACCAAACAGTCCAGTCGTTTCACCCAAAGCAAACTTCAAAGGAAACCTGCTCATGAAGAACGTCCGTAGCATCCGAGGCCTCGCCCTCACCGGCGTGGCGGCCCTCGGCCTGATCGCGATGACCCCGGCTGTGGCCGATTCCGAATTCGACATCGGCAACGGCGCCCTGACCGCCAACGCCGACCTCGACTTCGAGATCGTCATCCCGCGCTTCCTTTACCTGCAGGTCGGCTCCGCCGGCACCACCGTCGACACGGTCACCTTCGACCTCTCCGGCGTTGCCAGCATCGCCGACGTCGACAGCCAGATCGGCAACGGCACCGCCGTGGACGGCGACATCACCGTCGGCGTGCGCCTGGTCAGCAATGCCGGCGACGTGGATCTCGAGGCGGTCGGCTCGGGCACCGGCCTGACCAATGGCACCGAAACCATTCCCTGGTCGCAGATCACCGGCACGGCCGCCACCGGCGGCGCCACCGGCCTGGACGTCCCGGTCGTGGGCGCGGCCGCGGTCACCATCCCGGCGACCAACGGCGTCGTGAACCGCAGCGACACCTGGTCGTTCGATTACGAGAATGACCTGCTGGTCAGCGGCGGCACCTACACCGGCACCGTCACCTACACCGCGACCGCCCCGTAAGCGACGCGAAGCCGGGCGGGACCGGCAACGCCGGTCCCGCCCCCTCCGCCTGGCCTCCCATGCGCATCATTCCCGCCATCGCCCTGCTCCTGGCGCTCCTGGTCCCCGGGTCCGCCCTGGGCTTCCAGGTGCCGATCGACGCCGGCGACCGGTCGGTCTACCTGCGGGTGGGCGACGGTGAGTTCGAGAACTATCCGTGGTGGGTCAACGGCGGGGGCATCCGGCCCTGGACCTCGGGCGGCTCACCTGAAAGCGGCGGCGCCGTCAGCCAGGTGCGGGTGGTGCTCAGCCCGCTGGATATCGGCAACGGCGTGCCGCAGCCGATGACCGGAAACGGCCGCACCAGCAGCGACTACGACGGCTTCCAGTTCTGCAATGCCGGCCAGATCTACGTCGGCGGCTTCTTCCGCCGGCCCGGTGCCTCCAACAACTTTGCCGCCCAGCTGAGCGTGCTTTCACCGCCGACGCTCAACAGCGCGCAGGGCAACACCATTCCCGTCTCCGAGATCAGCTGGACCACCAGCGGCATCGGCGACAGCGGCGCGCAGCCGGTCCCCCCGGGGCAGCTGGCCGCCGGCTCAAACCCGCTGACCACCTTCCAGCAAAACACCTGGAACGAAAGCTGCCTGAGCTTCAGCTACGCCAACAGCCAGGTGGTCGCCGCGGGAACCTACACCACCACCGTCACCTTCACGCTGGTGACGCCGTGAACCGGCTGCTGCACTGGGCCTGCCTTGCCCTGCTGGCGCTGGCGCCGGCGGTTTCCCTGGCCAACAATCCGCAGCGTGTCGACGACAGCGCCAGCCAGGTGCTGGGCGGTCTTGTGCGCATGCAATGGCTGGACGCCGCGCCCGGCAACGGCAACCTCATGGCCGGCCAGGTCACCGTGCTGGTTCGCCTGGACACCTCGCCCTGGCTGGGCCGCAACGTCCGCATCTACCAGGTGCTGGCCAAACAGGCGACGCCGGTGCGGGTGGAATGGAGCGCGCGCGGCCCGCTGCTGCCCGGCGCCTTTTCCGACGGCGAGCGGGCCCTGGTGTATGCCGGCCCGGTCACCGAGGGCAGCCTGTCGGACACTTTCGTGCTGACGATCTTCGCCGACGGCAACCTGCTCGAGCGTCCCGAGGTGCTCGACTTCTATTTTGAAATCGAGCTGGAGGGCCAGTGAGCCGATACCTCGTCCTTGCGGTGATGGCCGCCCTGTTCCTGGCCACGCCCCCGGCCGTACTGGCGCAATTCTCCGCCCAGCTTTCGCCGCCCCGCTTCGAAGAGCAGGCGAAGGCCGGCAGCGTCTACCGCGACGTCGTCGAGGTCTACAACACCTCGAACCTGCCGCTGCGCCTGAAGGTCGGAACCGCCGACTGGTCGCTCGACGCCAGCGGCAACGCCGAGTTCTCCAAGTCCCTGGAAGAAGGCAGTTGCCGGCCGTGGACGGCGATCGAAGCCCAGGAAATCGAAGTCGGGGCCCGCTCGAAGCGGCGCTTCCGCTTCGAAGTCCGGGTGCCCGAGGGCACGCCCGACGGCCAGTGCCGCTTCGCGATCCTTTTCGAAGGCGAGCCGGTGCGGGTGCCGAACATGCCCATGCCGGTCGCCGGGCGCATCGGCATCATCGTCTACCTCGACATCGGTGCCGGCGCCGCGCGCCTGGTGCTCGACGGCAGCGGCGTGCGTGAGGAAGGTGGCCGCAAGCTGCCCTACCTGACCGTGCGCAACGACGGCAACGCCCACGGGCGCCTGCAGGGTTTCCTCGACGCCCGCGATGCCGCAGGCCGCAAGTGGACCTTCTCGCCGGCCGGCCACCCGGTGCTGCCGGGCGCCCGTCGCGACATCGTCCTGTTCCCGGTGCTGGCCGAAGGCGAAACCGCCGACCTGGCCTTCCCGCTGGCCATCAGCGGCCGCACCGAATGGAAGGGCTCGCCCTTCGCCGTCGACACCCAGGCCGCGGAATGAAGCGGCTCCGCCAGCCAACGAGGACGTGCCTTGCCGTCCTCGTCGCCCTCGCCTATGCCAGCCCGGTGGCCGCGCAGGACGAGGCGGCGCTCGAGGGTGAGCCCTGGCAGGACAACGTCATCGCCGAAGAAGACCTGGCGCCGCTGCCCGACGACCCGGAAGTCGACTTCGACCCCAGCGGCCTGCCGCGTTCGTTCCGCGCCGAACTCACCGCCAGCCACACCCAACGCGGCGACGACGACTTTTCCGAGTTCGGCCTGTCCTTCGGTGGCTTCCGGGAAACCGAAGCGCACGGCACCTTTTCACTCAACGCCACCCTGCTGCAGGCCGACGTCGGCCCCGGCGGCGACTCCGAACTCGGCGGCACGGCCACGCTCTGGCAGCGTGGCCTGTACCTGCACGGCGGCTGGCGCGGCAACAACGGCCTGGGCGTGGTGAACACGCCCACCAGCGCGGTGTTGCAGGAACAGTTCCGCATCTTCCTGCCCTCGGTCGCCATGGCCGGCCTGAGCACCCAGTGGACGCGACCCGAGGATGGCCTGCAGTGGTTCGCCGGACTGGGCCGCAGTGGCCTGTTCAGCGGCGCCCGCGTGGTCGGCTTCGAACTCGGTGACGGCAACGTCGGCACCGTCGGCGGCCAGTGGCAGTTGGGCGAAAGCCTGACCACGGCCGTTTCCCTGCTAAGCACCGAAGGCCAGATCGTTCAGACCCCGGCCGGCGTGCCCGTGCTGCTGCCCGAGAGCACCGACGCCGTGCACTGGGCCAGCCGCTGGCAGCACGGGGACCACCGGGTCAACGCGAACCTGCTCAGCAGCCGCAAGGACGGCGTGGATGCCTGGGGCCTGTGGCTCGACGGTTCGCTGCGGGCCGGGCGTTATACGCACCGCTACGGGCTGTTCAACCTCGAACCCGACATGGCCTGGGGCGCGCAGCCGGTGATCAACGATTCGCGGGGCGCTTACTACCGCCTTGCCTACCAGCACGCTCGCTGGAGCTGGAGCGGCGGACTGGACCGCATCGAAAGCGTCAGCGGCCGTTCCTTCGATGGCTGGTACGGCACCGGCTACGCGCGCTACCAGTCCAGCCCCTCGCTGGCCTATGGCGGCAGCCTGGCGCTGCGCACCTCGACGGGCACGGAATCGACCTCCACCCAGCTGTTCCTGGACAAGACCCTGCGCTGGGGCCAGACCCGCCTGCAGATCGAACACGCGACCAGCCGCAGCGGCGGTGGCGACGACGACAGCTGGCAGGTCGGCGTCGACCACGCGCTGCCCCTGCGCAAGGGCCGCCGCCTCAGTTTTTCCGCGGCCTATGGCGAGCTTTCCTACGACAGCCGGCCGGCAGAGGCGGTGGCGACGGTGTCCGCCTACGGTGGCCTGGACCTGGGCGAACGGGTGACGCTCGACGGCAGCGCCCGCTGGACCGGCGGCGACCAGTTCCGTGGCGCCGACCTCAATATCAACCTGGCCTGGCGCGTGGCAAGCCACTGGTGGCTGGTCGGCAGCCTCTACGAAAACCAGGGTTCGCGACGCTCGCCGTTCATCATCGACCCGCTGGCGACCGAACAGCCCTTCGTCACCCTTCCGCGCGACCGGTCGGTGTTCGTCAGCCTGCGCTACGAGCGCCAGGCGGGCACCAGCGCCGGGGTGCTGGGTGGCCAGCCGGGGGCGGCCGCCGGCTCGATCCGCGGCAGCGTGTTCCTGGACGAAAACGGCGATGGCGAACGTTCGGCGTCCGAACTGCCCGCGGCCAATGTCACCGTGCTGCTCGATGGCCGCTACGCGGTGCGTACCGACAGCCAGGGCGAGTTCGAGTTCCCGCGCGTCGCCACCGGCGCGCATACGGTGGAAGTGGTGCCCGACAACCTGCCGCTGCCCTGGTTCCTGGCCGAGGACGGCGAAAGCCGGGCCATCGAGGTGCGGGTGCGCGACACCACCCGCGTGGACATCGGCGCGAGGCGCCAGCGATGACGGCTCACGCGCGCTCCCTGCCACGCAAGCGCGGGCTGATGCTGCGCCTGCTGGTGCTCTTCCTGGCCGTGGCGCTGGCGGTCGGCCTGCAGGCGGGGGAAGGCCAGGCGGCTGGCCATCACGATTCCGGCCCGGCCTCGCACCCGGCGGCCCGTGAACCAGACTGCGCCTCGCCGGTGGCGTTCACGCACCCGGCCCTGCCCGGCCTGGCTCAGCCCAGGGAGGCGCGCAGCAGCGAAGCCAACAGCGGCTGCAGCCGGCCGGCGCGTTCGGGCTGGTAGCGCCCGGCGTCCTCGTCCATGTAGCAGGGCTGGGCGATCTCGAGCTGGATCGCCTCGACGCCCTGGCCGGGCTGGCCGTAGTGGCGGGTGATGTAACCGCCCTTGAACCGTCCGTTGGCCACCCAGGTGTAATCGGACTGCGCCGCAAGCACCGCCTCCAGGCGCGCCTGCGTCGCCGGCATGCAGCTTTCGCCGGCGGCGGTGCCCAGGTTGAGGTCGGGCAGCCGGCCCTCGAACAGGAAGGGCAGCACGCTGCGGATCGAATGGCCTTCCCAGAGCACGGCGCGGCCGTGCGCCCGCCGCAGCCGCTGCAATTCTTCACCCAGGGCGTCGTGATAGGGCCGCCAGTAGCGCTCGACCCGCATCGCGATCTCGTCCGGCCCGGGCTCCTGGCCCGGCAGGTAGATCGGGTCGCCGGTGAACCGGCGCGCCGGGCACAGCCCGGTGGTGTTCTGGCCGGGGTAGAGCGACACGTCGTCCTGCGGGCGGTTGAGGTCGACCACGTAGCGCGAATAATTGGGCACCAGCACCGACGCACCCAGCGCCCGCGCAAAGTCGTACAGGCGGCTCACGTACCAGTCGGTGTCGGGCACGCCCCGGGCCGCGTCGGTGACCCGCGCGGCGATGTCCTCGGGCAGCGCGATGCCGTCGTGCGGCAGGCTGACCAGCAGCGGCAGTTCACCGCGGTGGAGGCTGAAGACGTCGCTCATGCCGGCCAGTCTAGCCGGCGAAGCGCGAAGGTGCGTAAGGCGCGGGGTCGATGGCCGGCGTGCGGCCGGTCATCAGGTCGGCCAGCAGGCGGCCGGTACCGGCGCTCATGCCCATGCCCATCATGCCGTGGCCGGTGGCCAGGAACAGGTTGTTGTGGCCCGGCGCCCGGCCCAGGATCGGCAGGTCGTCCCAGGTCATCGGACGCCAGCCGTGCCACTCTTCGCGCCGCGCCGGACCGGTGGGTTCACGCAGGTATTGGGCGGCGCCGCGCTCGAGCGCGGCCAGCCGGCGCGGGTTGGCGCCATCGTCGAAACCGCTGAATTCCATCGTGCTGCCGAGCCGGTAGCCGTCGTCCCAGGTGGTGACGCAGACGCTGCGTTCCTTGAGCACCAAGGGCCGGCGCGGTGCCAGCGCCGGGCGGTCGTAGGTTATCGAATAGCCCTTGCCGGGCTGGATCGGGATCGGCAGGCCCAGGTTGGCGGCGAAACCCGCCGACCAGGCGCCCATCGCCACCAGCACGCGGCCACCGCTGCGCCGGCCTTCGCTGGTCTGCACGCCTTCGATGCCGTTGCGGCCGCGTTCGAAGCCGGTGACGCGCACGCCTTCTTCGATGACGCCGCCGGCCGCGCGCACCACGCGCGCCAGTTCGGCGGTGAAGCGGTCGGGCCGCAGCTGGGCGTCGCCGGGGAAATGGATGGCGCCGGCCAGGCCGGGTTTGAGCGCGGGTTCGTCGGCCGCCAGGGCCGCGCCATCGAGCACCTGCGCCGCGATGCCCAGCTCGGCCAGCAGCGGCAGCTCACGCTGGTAGCGGGCCAGCGCGCGCGGCTTGCGGAATACGTAGTGCAGGCCGCCGGCCTCGAAGCCGCAGTCCAGCCCCTGGCCATAGACAAGGTCTTCGACCAGCACGCGGGAATACTTCAGCAACGCGCCCTTGGCCAGGGCCGACGCATGCCAGTCCCGGCGATTGCAGCGGCCCGCCACCTTGGCCAGCCAGCGTGCCAGCGCCGGGTCCCAGCGCGGGCGGATGTAGAGCGGTGCGTCGGGTCGCAGCATCCAGCGCAGGGCCTGCCCGACCATGCCGGGCGCCGCCAGCGGTGCCGCGTGGCTGGGCGTGAGCGTGCCGCAATTGCCCCAGGACGTGGCGCCACCGACCTTGCCGGCGTCGAGCACGCGAACCGAACGCCCTTCGGACAGCAGGTAATGCGCGCAGGCCAGGCCAACCACGCCCGCGCCCAGCACCAGTACATCGGCATCGTGGCTCATGCCGCGCAGTTTACCCGCGGCGCATCGCCGGAAGGTTCAGGTAGGTGGCGGCGCGCCAGGCCCACTCGGCCGGGCCGAAGCGGAAGCGCGCCATCCACCAGTGGCTCAGGGCCACCTGCAGGGCGAAGAAGGCGAACACGCAGACCGGCTGCCAGGCGCGCGGCAATTGTTCGAAATAGCCCAGGCCGTAGCCGAAGAAGACCAGGCTGGCCACGATCGACTGCAGCAGGTAGTTGGTCAGCGCCATGCGCCCGGCCGGACCAAGCAGGCCGAACAGGCCCGCGGTCGCGGGTGCTTCCAGGGCGCGAACCACCCAGGCCAGGTAGCTCAGGGCCATCACGGCGCCGCCCAGCATCTGCAGGGCTTGGGCCGTGGAAGCGCGGATATCGAGCCGGCCGAAGTCCATGGCCGGCTCAAGCCAGTACGACACCAGCACCATCGCCAGCCCGACCGGCAGCGCGACCCAGCGCAGGCGGGTGAACAGGCGGGCATGTTCGGCCGGGCGCGCAATCGCACCACTGCGGGCGAACCAGGCGCCGATCAGGAACAGGCCGAGAATGAAGGCGCCATAGATGACGATGAAGCCGATCATGCTCAGGAAATCGTCGATCCGCTGGGTGGTGGCCTCGGCGAAGCTGCCGCTGCCGTAGGCCTGGCGCTGGGCCTCGATCTGGGCCGCCATGGCCTGGGCCTGTTCGGCCATGGAGGCCTCGAAGCCGGCGCGGGCCTCTTCGGGCATGGCCTGCATGGCGCTGCCGAGCAGGCCGAAGGCCAGGCTCAGCATCACCGGGGCCAGCATCAGGGCAATGCCCCACTTGGGCAGCCTGGACTGGGGCGTGCCGCGGAAGAACAGCAGCATCACCAGCGCCATCAGGGCGTAGGTGACCAGGATGTCGCCCGACCAGACCAGCAGCGCATGCGCCAGGCCAATGGCCAGCAGCGCCAGCACCCGGCGCAGGTAGACGCCGACGAACGGCCGCCCGGCGGCCTGCGCGCGCGCGAGCATGATGGCGAAACCCATGCCGAACAGCATCGAGAACAACGGGAAGAACTTGCCCTGCACCACCAGGTAAATGGCCGTGTCCACCCAGCGGTCGGCGCCGGAAAGCGCCGGGTCGACGCCGCTCATGGACGCCATCAAGGGGCCGGCCATGCCCTCGATGTTCATCAGCAGGATGCCCAGCAAGGCGAAGCCGCGGATGGCGTCGAGGGCCTGGATGCGGTCGGCGCTGGTCACTGGCGCCAAGGGGATCGTCTGGTTCATGGCAAGGGGCCTCCCCGCCCCGTGCCCCACTTTAAACCAGAATCAGTGCTGTACGCCGCCATCGCCGTGCACGTGGCCGTGTTCGATCTCGACCGCCTCGGCTTCGCGCACGCCGACGATCTCGACCTGGAACTGCAGGGTCTTGCCGGCCATCGGGTGGTTGAGGTCGACGTCCACCACGGTGCCGCCGACCTTGACGACGGTGACCGCGCGCGGGCCCATCGAGGTTTCCAGCACGATCTGGTCGCCGGGCCGCACGCGGGCATTGCGCAGGTGCTTCTTGGGCACGCGCTGGACGAAGTTGTCGCGGCGCTCGCCGTAGGCTTCCTCCGGACCGACGGTGACGTCGAACGAATCGCCCTCGGCCTTGTCCATCATCGCGGCCTCCAGGCCCGGGATGATGTTGCCATGGCCGACCAGGATGGCCATCGGATCGCGGTCACGCGAGGTCTCGACGGGATCCTGGCCCGGTTCGGAAACGGTGTAATGGAAGCGGACGACGCGGTTCTTCTCGATCTTCATGGGAAACCTGGGAAAGGGCCGGTGACGCGACCGGCGGGGATGGGGCAAACTGCACCCGTGAAAGCGAGCGCGCATTATCCCGGCCCCGCCTGCCCGGCGCCAGTTCCGCGCAGTGCGGCGTGGTTGGTGCTGCTGCTGGCGGCCCTGCTGGCCGCCTGCGGGTCGTCGCCGCGTCGCGCCCAGGCACCGGCCGCCCCGGCGCTGAAGGTGGTGGACGTGGCGCCGGCCGACCCCCTGCTCGCCAACGAGGTGCTGATGCGCGCCCTCGGCCTGGTCGGCACGCCCTACCGCTGGGGTGGCAATACGCCCGACGGCGGCTTCGACTGCAGCGGCCTGGTGGGTTACGTGTTCCTGGACGCGGCGCGCATCTACCTGCCGCGCACCACCCGCGACATCGCCCGCTTCGACGCCAGCAAGCCACCGCGCGACCGCCTGGCGCCCGGCGACCTGGTGCTGTTCGGCGACAAGGGCGCGATCTTCCACGTCGGCATCTATGTCGGCGACGGTCGATTCGTGCATGCGCCCAGCACGGGCGGCACCGTGCGGCTCGACCGCCTGGACGGACCTTACTGGAGCCGCCACTACACCGGCGCGCGACGCATCCTGGACTGAACCGGCGACGTCAGCCGGCCGGCGGCTCCGGCCGCAGCCAGAGCCACAGGCCCACCACCGCCATGATCCCGGTGCCGATGCCCGCCATCCACCACTTGGGCGCGGTGGCGAACATGATCGCGCTGCTCGCCGCCATCATGCCGATCGCCCAGGTCTTCGCCCGCCGGTTCACCGCGCCGGTGGCCTGCCATTCGCGGATCATCGGCCCGAAGGTGCGGTGCGCCAGCAGCCGGGCATGCAGGCGTTTGGAGCCACGCGCAGCGGCGAACGCCGCCAGCAGCACGAAAGGCGTGGTCGGCAGGCCGGGCAGGAAGATGCCGACGATGCCCAGCCCCAGCGCCACGTAAGCCAGCAACAGCCAGAGCCAGCGCCGGGCGTGGTGGAGCGGGCTCATCCGTTGAGCTGGGCGACGGCCTGCTCGATGTCCTTGCTCAGCGACATCACGTTGAGCGCGTAGTCGGCGAGGCGCCGGTCGGACTCGTCCGAGGGCGTCCAGGCCGGGACGGGCACGGGCTTGCCCTCGGGGCCGTCGAGCGCGACGAAGACGATCATGCAGTGCGTGCACAGGCGGCCATCGTCGTCGGTCATCGGGTCGCGCGCGAACACGTCAACGTAGAAGTGCATGCTGCTGGTGCCGGTGTAGACGAGCTTGGCGCTGATGGTGACCATGTCCGAGGTGCGGATAGGCGCCACGAAGCGGATGCCGCCCACGGCCACGGTGACGCTGTAGCGACCGGCCCAGCCCACCGCCGCCGCGTAGCCGACCTGGTCGATCCACTTCATCACCACGCCGCCGTGCACCTTGCCGCCGTAGTTGACGTCGGTGGGCTCGGCCAGGAACCGGAAGGTCAGTTCACGCTGCTCGCCGCTCATCTGTCTTTCTCCTGGGGTTCAGGCGCCGACGCCGGTACTGCCGGCGCGGGTGACGGCCTCGCGCACGCGGCGACGGCGCATGCGCGCCTGCAGCTGGTCGCGGCGGCGCGCCAGGTCGCGGGCGCGGCTGATGCGGCCGGCTTCGTCGGCGGCCGCGCCCAGGTCGTCCCTGGCCCGGCGGAAATCGTCGTAGGCCGCCACGACATGGCGGATCTCGCGCAGCAGCAGCTCGAGCATGATGGCGTCGTCGAGCAGGCCGATCACGGCGACGTCGTCGGGGATCAGGTCCTCGGGGTCGCTGAAGTAGGCCAGCAGCTTGAGCACCTCGCGGCGTTCGAGCTGCGGCAGGGCCCAGGCTTCGTCCTCGAGCATCTCCAGCAGCTCCACGACCTGCAGCAGCCGCTGACGGATGTAACCGGGGGCCGTTTCGATCGGCAGGGTCTGCAGGCTGTGCCGGGCCGCGGCGACGATGTCGCACTCTTCGGCGCAGGCCACGCGACGTTCGGCCCGTTCAAGGGCTTCGTGGAAGCGTTCGATGTCCCCGGGCTCTAGTTCGAAGCTGATCTTCATGCCGCCATCCTACGCCAGCCTGAACACGGCATTCACCTGCCGAAAGGCCGGGGGATGGCCCGCAGGGCCCGCATAGCGTAGAGTGCGCAACGTTTGCTGCACCGGCTGACCGTTTTCCCCCGGTATGCCCCGCCGCCAGGCCTCCGTTCCATCGGACCTGCGCCAGGCCCCACTCCGCACGCCTTTCGTTGCGCAAACACGCCCAGGCCGCCCCGGCCTGGCGAAAAATCAGAAGCAAGACTCGCAGCGCGGTTTCAGGGAACGCTCCGGGTTACACCACGGAGCACTACTTGATGAATTTCCAGTCCCTTGGGCTCGCGCCCGAGCTCGTCCGCGCGCTGGCGGATGTCGGCTACACCACCCCCACCCCGATCCAGGCCCAGGCGATCCCGCTGGCCCTGGCCGGCCACGACCTGATGGGCGGCGCCCAGACCGGCACCGGCAAGACGGCCGCGTTCGCGCTGCCGCTGCTGCACCGCCTGGCCGAAGCCGGCCCCCAGCGTGGCCCGCGCAAGCCACGCGCGCTGGTGCTTACCCCCACCCGTGAGCTGGCCGTGCAGGTCAACGACAGCCTGCGCACCTACGGCAAGCACCTGCGCATGAACACCGCCACCGTCTACGGCGGCGCCGGCATGCAGCCGCAAATCGAAGCCCTGCGCCGCGGCGTGGACGTGCTGGTGGCCTGCCCGGGCCGCCTGCTCGACCATCTGCAGCAGCGCACCGTCGACCTGTCCCAGGTCGAGATCCTGGTGCTCGACGAAGCCGACCGCATGCTCGACATGGGCTTCCTTCCCGCGATCAGGCGCGTGCTTTCGGCGCTGCCGCGCAAGCGCCAGACCATGCTGTTCTCGGCCACGTTCGAAGAATCGATCAAGAAGCTGGCGCTCGATTTCCTCACCAACCCGCAGCAGGTGCAGGTGACGCCGCAAAACGCCACGGCCGCCAGCGTCAGCCACGTCGTGCACCCGGTCGACACGTCGCGCAAGCGCGAGCTGCTGATCGAAATCCTCAGCAAGCGCCACCAGGACCAGATCCTGGTGTTCGGCCGCACCAAGCACGGCTGCAACCGCCTGGCCGAACAGCTGGAGAAGTCCGGCATCAGCGCCGTCGCCATCCACGGCAACAAGAGCCAGGGGCAGCGCCTGAAGGCGCTGCGCGACTTCAAGTCGGGCCAGGCCCGCGTGATGGTCGCCACCGACGTGGCCGCCCGCGGCCTGGACATCCCGCTGCTGCCGCTGGTGATCAACTTCGACCTGCCGATGGTCGCCGAAGACTATGTGCACCGGATCGGCCGCACCGGCCGCGCCGGCGCCAGCGGCGAGGCGATCTCGCTGGTCGCCCAGGACGAAAGCGGCCTGCTGCGCGCCATCCAGCGCGTGCTCAAGGCCGACATCACGGTGGTCGAAGTCGAAGGCTACACCCCGACCAAGACCCTGCGCATGGGCAACGACAGCCCGGCCCGCGGCCGCCCGGCCGGCAACCGTCCGCCGGCGCGCCGCGAAGGCGCCGCCCCGCGCGGTCGTCGTCCGCACGCCGGGACCGGCGAACGCCACGCGCACGCCGGCCCCAAGGGCCACGGCCCGCGCGGTGGCGGCGAGCGTCGCCAGGGCACCACCGACAGCGCCCGCTGATCGGCGCCTGCTGAAAAAAAAGGGCCGCCCAATGGGCGGCCCTTTTTCATGCAAGGCCGGAACTCATTCGGCGACCGTGAACTCGCCGTACTGGCCCAGCTGCTCCAGCACCGCCTTGTCGCCGACCACCACGATCGACTGCTGCGCCGGCTGGAAGTACTTGCGGCCCATCGCCTGCACCTGCTCGGCGGTGACCTCGCGGATGCGCGGCACGAACTCGCCGATGTATTCCGGCGGCAGGCCGTTCAGCCAGTTGCCGGCCAGGGTCCCGGCCACCGAACGCTGCAGCTGGTTGGAGATCAGGTAGCTGCCGGCGACGTAGCGCTTGTTCATGTCCAGCTCGCGCGGCGGCACCGGTTCATTGGCCAGGCGATCGAACTCGGCGAAGAACTCGCCGATCGCGGCGCCGGTCACTTCGTTGCGCACGTCGGCGCTCGACACCAGGGCCCCACCGACGGCCTGGCTGCGCTGCCCGAGACGGGCGCCGTAGGTATATCCCTTCTCCTCGCGCAGGTTCTGCATCAGGCGGCTGCTGAAGCTGCCGCCCAGCACGGTGCTGGCCAGCTGCAGCGGGATGTGGTCCGGATGGGTGGCGCGGATGGCCGGACGGCCGATGCGCACGGTGGACTGCACGCTGCCTTCGCGATCAAGCAACACGCGCGTCGGCATGGCACCGGTGCGGGCGGCCGGCGTGGCGGCCGGCGCATCGCCCTGTGCCTGCCAGTCGCCGAAGTGGCGCTGCGCCAGGGCCATCGCCTCTTCTTCGCCGATGCGACCGGCGATCACCAGCAGCGCATTGTCCGGGCGCAGGCGGCGGGCGTGTTCGGCCACCAGGGTGTCGCGATCCACCGCTTCGATGCCGGCTTCGGTGGCCTGGGTGCGCGCATAGGGATGGTCGCCGTAGAGCGCCGCCAGCATGGCCCGCTCGGCCCGGAAACCCGGCTGCGCTTCGGCGGCCTTCAGGCCCTGCAGGGCATTGGCTTTCGCCAGCCGGATCTCGTCCTCCGGGAAGCTGGGGCTGCGCGTCACTTCGGCCAGCAGCGCGGCCATGTCGGCCGCCTTCGAAGGCAGCGCATTGGCGTTGATCGCCAGCCCGTCGGTGGCCGCGTAGCCACCGATGCCGCCGCCCATGCCCTGGGCGGCTTCGGCGATCTGCCGCGAACTGCGCTGGTCCGTGCCTTCGGCCAGCAAGCCGGCAAGCATGGAGGCGAAGGCCGGGGTCTCCGGCGCGTCCGCGGCCAGGCCAGCGTCGCGGAAGACCATCACGTAGTCCACGCGCGGCACGCCGTCGCGCGGCACCACCCAGACCTGCAGCCCGTTGTCGAGGGTGCGACGTGCCACTTCGGGCACGGGCAGGGGTTTGTCGGGGGCGAAGTCCGGCAGGCCGGCCGGCATCGCCGCGATATCGGACGCCAGGGCGGCCGGGGCGAGCACGGCCGACACCAGCAGGGCGGTCAAGGTTCTGCGAAGGCTCATGGTCTTACTCCTGGCCGGCGTTGTTGGCGGCCGCTTCGAGCATCGCGGCCGGCTTGCGGTCGATCACGGTGCGGTTTTCGGCGCTGAGGTACCTGGCGGCGACGCGCTGGATGTCGGCGGAATCGACGTCCCCGATCCACGCCGGGATCTGGTTCGCCACCGCGGCGTCGCCCCAGATCGCCTGCAGGCGCGCCAGGTTGTCGGCGCGCGAGATCAGGCTTTCCATGCCGTTGTTCCAGTCGGCCAGCATCTGGGTCTTCACCCGGGCCAGTTCTTCGTCGCCGACGCCGTCCTTGGCGATACGGGCGATTTCCTCGTCCAGCGCCGCCAGCAGCTGGTCGGCGGTGAACTGCGGCTTGTAAAGCGCGAACAGGGTCAGCAGGGTCGGGCCGTCGAACTCCCAGGGGCTGGTCAGGCCGAACAGGTACTGGCCGTTGATGGCCATTTCCCGGCCCTTCACCAGGCCCTGGTACATGCGCGAAGCGTCGCCGCCGGCCAGCACTTCGGCCAGTACGGCTGTGGGCGCGTGGTCGTCGCTGCCGCGTTCGGCGATCTTCCAGCCCACGGCCAGCGCCGGCACCTGGGCCAGTGCGTCGGGCTGGGTGATGCGCTTTTCGCCGGTGTTGATGGGTTCGGAAACGTCCGGGCGCTCCGGCGTCGGCCGCGCCTGGATGCCGCCGAAGTATTTTTCGGCCAGCGCGAAGCCTTCTTCCGCCGTTACGTCGCCGGCGATCGACAGCACGGCGTTGTTGGGGCCGTAGTAGTCACGATGGAAGGCCGCGACGTCCTCGACCGTGGCGCCTTCGAGGTCCTCGAAGCTGCCGTAGCCGTCGTGGTTGTTTTCCCACTTCTGGAAGGCCTGCTGGTTAATGTCGAGCCACATGAAGCCGCCGTAGGGCTGGTTCTTGACGTTGACGCGGATTTCTTCCTTCACCACGTCCTGCTGGTTCTTCAAGGTGCGCTCGTTGAAGTCGAGCGTGGTCATGCGGTCGGCCTCGAGCCACAGGATCGGTTCGAGCGCGGAGGCCGGCGCCACTTCGATGTAGTTGGTGAAGTCGGGGCGGGTCGAGCCGTTGTTGCGGCCGCCGCCGGAGGTGATGACCTTGTCGAACACGCCCTCGCCCGCGTTCGGGGTACCTTCGAACATCAGGTGTTCGAACAGGTGGGCGAAGCCGGTGCGGTTGCGCGGCTCCTGGCGCATGCCGACCTTGTAGACCACGCTGACGCCGACGACCGGCGCGCTGTCGTCGGGCGAAACGACCACGGTCAGGCCGTTGTCGAGGGTGCGGGTCTGGACCGGGATTTCCCACTGGTCCGAGGCCTGGGCGAATACGGGCAGGGCCAGCAGCAGGCCAAGCGTCAGCAGGCGTCGCGGTTGCGGTTTCATCGGGGGCCACTCGTGGTCGGGGAAGCCCCGAGCCTACCTGCCCCGACGGCCCCCGCGCACCGTGACGAAGGTCATGGCCGCGTCAGCGCCCGGCTTCACCCGCTTCCATGCCCACGTTGCTGCCGGCGTTGCGGTAGGCGTCAAGGTCCAGCAGGCCCCGTTCGCGCGCCACCAGCACCGGCACCAGCACCTGGCCGGTGACGTTGGTCATCGTGCGCATCATGTCCAGCACGCGGTCGATGGCGATCAGGTAACCCAGGCCTTCCAGCGGCAGGCCGGCCGAACTGAGCACCACCGTGGCCATCACGATCGCGGTGCCGGGCACGCCGGCGGTGCCGAAGCTGCCCAGCACCGAAGCCAGCAGGATGATGAAGTATTGGGTGGCGCTGAGTTCGATGCCGAAATACTGGGCGATGAACACCGACGTAAGCGCCGGGAAGATGGCGCCGCAGCCGTCCATCTTGATGCTGGCCCCCAGCGGCACGGCGAAAGCGGCGTATTCCTGCTTCACGCCCAGGTTGTGCACCGCCGAACGCAGCGAGGCCGGCAGCGCCGCGAAGCTCGACGACGTGGCGAAGGCCACCTGCATCGCCGGCGCCGCGCCACGGAAGAACTTCAGCGGGCTCAGCCCGTGCGCCGCGAGCAGGCCGCCGTAGACCACCACGATGTGCACCGCGCAGGCCAGGTAAAGCGCGACCACGAAACCACCCAGCGGCAGCAGCCGTTCGAAGCCGTAGGTACCGACCAGCGCGGCGATCAGGCCGAAGGTGCCGATCGGGGTGAACTCGAGGACGAAGCGCGTCACCTGGATCATCGTTTCGCTGGCCTCGCCGGCCAGGGCGCGCAGCCGCGCGGTCTTCTCGCCCAGCTTCACCAGCGCGAAGCCGAGCAGGCCGGCGAAGAAAATCACCTGAAGGATCTTGCCGTCGGCCAATGCCCGGAACGGATTGGCCGGCACCACGTCCAGCAGCACCTGCACCGGGCCCGGCACGTCGCGGACCTGGTAGTCCGGCGCCATCACCAGTTCGCCCAGCCCCAGGCCGGGCTTTAGCAGCCAGCCGGCACCCAGGCCGACCAGCACCGCCAGCGCCGCCGTGGCGGCGAACCACAGAAAGGTGCGCGTGCCCAGCGCGGCGATCGACTCCTGCCCGGCCAGGCTGGACACGGCGTTGATGACCGCGAAGAACACCAGCGGCGTGGCGATCATCTTGATCAGGGTGACGTAGAGCGTGCCCAGCGGCTGCAGCCAGGTAGCCGCCGCCTCGCCCATCAGCCAGCCGGCCAGGGCGCCCAGCACGAAACCGGCGAGCACGCGCTGCCAGAAGGGAATGCGGAACCAGCGGGAAACCAGGGCCATGCGGGCAGCCGGACGGGACGGGAAGACCCGAAGATAGCCGCGCCCCGGCCCGGGGTCATCCCCTTCGTCGCCGACGGGAACACATCGTTGCGCGATAATGGCCGTCTGATGCCGGAGAGCCCATGACCATCCTGCTTTTCATTGTCGGCCTTGCCCTGCTGATCCTGGGCGCCGAACTGCTGGTGCGCGGCGCCTCGCGCCTGTCGCTGTCCCTGGGCATCGCCCCGCTGGTGGTGGGCCTGACGGTGGTGTCCTTCGGCACCAGCGCGCCGGAGCTGGCGATCTCGATCAAGGCCGCCCTGGACGGCCAGACCGACCTGGCCCTGGGCAACGTGGTCGGCAGCAACATCTTCAACATCCTCTTCATCCTGGGCCTGTCGGCCCTGGTGGCGCCGCTGGTGGTGGACCGGCAGCTGGTGCGGCAGGAAGTGCCGATCCTGGTGGGCCTGTGCCTGCTGGTGGGCTGGATGGCGCTGGACCGGGAAATTTCCTTCGGCGACGGCCTTGTGCTGGTGGCGCTGATGCTGGCCTATACGGGGCTGCTGTATTACGTCGGCCGCAGTTCCGCCCCGGGCGCCGTCTCCGACCCGCTGGTGACCGGCGCCGACTCACCCTGGCTTTCGAAGCTGTGGGTGCAGCTGCTGCTGATGGTGCTTGGCCTGGTGATGCTGGTGTTCGGCTCGCGCTGGCTGGTTCAGTCGGCGACGGTGTTCGCGACGATGCTGGGCGTCAGCCCGCTGGTGATCGGCCTGACCATCGTCTCGGCCGGAACGTCGCTGCCGGAGGTGGCGACGTCGGTGATCGCGGCGGCGCGCGGCGAACGCGAAATCGCGGTCGGCAACGTGATGGGCAGCTGCATCTTCAACCTGGTCTGCGTGCTGGGCATCAGCGCACTGGTCGCGCGCGACGGGCTGGTGGTGCCGGGGGCGCTGCTGGCCTTCGACCTGCCGGTGATGTTCGCAGTGTCGCTGGCCTGCCTGCCGGTGCTGTTCACGGGGCACCTGATCGCGCGCTGGGAAGGCGGGCTGTTCCTGGCCTACTACGTTTTCTACACGACCTACCTGGTGCTCTGGACCCAGGACCACGACAGCCTGGACGAATACACCTGGGTGATGCGCACCGTGGTCATCCCGCTGACCGCCATCACCCTGAGCGTGGTCGCCTGGCGCGAACTGCGCCAGCGCCCGCGCGCCTGATCACCGCCTTTCTTGCCTTGCCCTTGTGGGAGGGACTTCAGTCCCGCTGCGCTTGGCCTATGGCCAAGTAGGGCGCTGCAACCGCAGCAACCGCGAGTGGAGGCGCCGTGCATTCGTGGCAGGCAAGCGAGCGCGCGTCCCGCTCTTGCGCTCTTGATCTCCTGGCGGACCCGACGTTCATTCCAGGAGGTGGCGTGCAGTCGCCCTGGCCGACTCTCGGAGACATGGATGTCGACGAGAAGCCTACATGGACGTACTTGCGGCGTGTCGGCCAGGGCGACTGCACGCTGCCTCCACCCGCGAATCAACCGGGCGCGACACTTGGCCAAGGGCCAAGCGCATCTGGACTGAAGCCCCCCCCACAAACCCAGCTGGAATCAGAAGGGTTTGAAGTAGACGAGCCAGAGGATGGCGATGGCGAGCAGCAGCGGGATTTCGTTGAACCAGCGCAGGGTCGTCGGCGACGGCAGCTTGCCGCCGGCGGCCGCGCGCTTGAGCCAGCGGCCGGTGATGATGAAGTGCGCCAGCACCAGCAGCACCACCGTCAGCTTCGCGTGCAGCCAGGGGCCGACGATGCCGAAGTGGAACCACAGCGCCAGCCCCAGCGCGAACGCGATGCCGAACATCACGTGGCCGAAACGGTAGAGCCGCTTGCCCATCAGCGCCAGCCGGTCGCGCACCGCCGGCTGGTCGCCCACCTCGGCCAGGTTCACCAGGAAACGCGGCAGGTAGAACACCGTCGCCATCCAGGCAATCACGAACAGCACGTGGAAGAGCTTGGTCCAGAGGTAGGCCATCTTGGTTCGGGTCCTCGCCGGGTCAGCGGCAGTTGGGCGCGCGGCCCGCGGCGCGGGCCTGCTGGTAGGTTGGCATCAGGCCCGGCGCCGAGGCGCGCAGCGACTGAACGCGCGACGCCGGGTCCGGATGGGTCGACAGCCAGGCCGGGGGCCGGCTGCCGCTGGTCGCACGGATCATGTTTTCCCAGACCGCCGGCGCGCCCTGCGGGTTGAAGCCGGCCTGGGCCATGTAGCGCTGGCCCAGCACGTCCGCCTCGACTTCATGCTGGCGCGAGAACGGCAGCAGCACGCCGGCCTGCGCACCCACGCCCAGCAGGCCCAGCAGCTGCTGGCGCTCGCCGCCGGTCGCCGAGTTCAGCGCCTGCATCGCCGCTTCCGTGGCGTAGCGCTGCGACACCCGTTCGGCCGCGTGCCGCGAAACCATGTGGCCCATCTCGTGGCCGATAACCGCCGCCAACTCGTCCTGGTTGGTCGCCACCTTGAACAGGCCGGTGTGCACGCCCACCTTGCCGCCGGGCAAGGCGAAGGCATTGGGGCTGTCGTCCTGGATCACCACGATCTCCCAGCGCTGCTGGCGCTCGTTCGCGGGCAGCACCTTCACCAGTGCGTCGGCGACGCAGCGCACGTAGCGGTTCGCCGCCGGGTCGTTGGCCAGGCGGCCGCTGGACTTGATCTGGTCGAACGCGCTGGCACCCATGCGGTCCATGGCCGCCTCGTCGACGAGCATCAGCTGGCTGCGGCCGGTGGGGGTGGTGGCGCAGGCGGTGGCCAGGGCCGCGAAGGCCAGGGCAATCGGGAAGCTCGAGCGGATGGCGCGCATCGTCGTTCTCCGGGGGGTGCGGGAGGCCCATGATTCAGGTATCGGTCCCCGGCCGCAATACCGAAGCGGTTCAGGCGTTTGCGTGCCATTTAGGCTATAATCCGCGCGCCTTCTTCGTGTCCGTGGTGTGCCGGAATGCGAAGCACCCCGAATTCCAACGGACTTCCCATGACCGACCCCACGAACGTGGCGCCGACCGCGCCCCTGCTTTTCAGCGACCTCGACCTCGGCGAGCCCCTTCTCAAGGCCCTGGCCGACGTCGGCTACGAGTCACCTTCGCCCATCCAGGCCGCGACCATCCCGCACCTGCTGGCCGGCAAGGACGTGCTGGGCCAGGCCCAGACCGGCACCGGCAAGACCGCCGCCTTCGCCCTGCCCCTGCTGGCGCGCCTGGACCCGGCGGTGAACTCGCCCCAGGCCCTGGTCCTGTGCCCCACCCGCGAACTGGGCATCCAGGTCGCCGAGGCCTTCCAGAAATACGCCGCCCACCTGCCCGGCTTCCGGGTGCTGCCGATCTACGGCGGCCAGGGGTATGGCCCGCAGCTGCAGGCCCTGCGCCGCGGCGTGCACGTCGTGGTCGGCACTCCCGGCCGCATCATCGACCACCTGGACAAGGGCTCGCTCGACCTCTCGCACCTGCGCACCCTGGTGCTGGACGAAGCCGACGAAATGCTGCGCATGGGCTTCATCGACGACGTCGAGGCCATCCTCAAGAAGATGCCGGCGGTGCGCCAGACCGCGTTGTTCTCGGCGACCATGCCGCACGCCATCCGCCGCATCGCCCAGACCTACCTCAAGGAACCGGTCGAGGTCACGATCGAGGCCAAGACCCGCACCGCCGACAACATCCGCCAGCGCAGCTGGGAAGTCAGCGGCATGCACAAGCTCGACGCGCTCACCCGCATCCTCGAAGCCGAACCCTTCGATGCCATGATCGTCTTCGCCCGCACCAAGCAGGCCACCGACGAACTGGCCGAAAAGTTGCAGGCGCGTGGCTTCTCCGCCGCCGCGATCAACGGCGACGTGGTGCAGGCGCAGCGCGAGCGCACCATCGCCCAGCTCAAGGACGGCAAGGTCGACATCCTGGTGGCCACCGACGTGGCCGCCCGTGGCCTGGACGTGGACCGCATCAGCCACGTCGTCAACTACGACGTGCCCTACGACACCGAAAGTTACGTGCACCGCATCGGCCGCACCGGCCGCGCCGGACGCAGCGGCGAGGCGATCCTGTTCATCGCCCCGCGCGAGCGCAGCATGCTGCGCGCCATCGAACGCGCCACCCGCCAGCCGATCACGCCGATGGAGCTGCCCACCGTGGCCGCCGTCAACGACGTGCGCATCGCCAAGTTCAAGCAGCAGATCACCGACACGCTGGCAGCCGGCGAACTGGCCGAGTTCCGCAAGCTGATCGAGGACTACGAGCGCGAGATGAACGTGCCGGCCATCGAAATCGCCACCGCGCTGGCCAAGATGGCCCGCGGCGACGTGCCGCTGCTGATGCAGCCGCCGAAGTTCGAGGCCAAGAAGCGTGCCTTCGACCGCGACGTGCAGGACGCCACCGACCGCTACGCCAAGCCGGCCCGCTTCGAGCGCGGCGACCGCCCCGAGCGCCCGGCCTTCGCCAAGAAGGTGCGCGAACCGCGTACGCCCGACGAGGGCAAGGCCACGTTCCGCATCGAGGTCGGCTACGACCACGGCGTGAAGCCGGGCAACATCGTCGGCGCCGTCGCCAACGAAGCCGGCCTGGACGCCAAGCACATCGGCCGCATCGAGATCTTCGAGGACCACACCCTGCTCGACCTGCCCGACGGCATGCCGGCGGACGTGATGACGCACCTCAAGACGGTCTGGTGCGCCGGCCAGCAGCTGCGCATCACCCGCGACGGCGAGCCGCCGGACACCGCCGGCAAGGTGCCGGGCAAGAAGCCCTTCGGCAAGAAGCCCTTCGGTGGCCCGAAGAAAGACTTCGGCGAGCGCAAGCCGTTCGGCCCGAAGAAGTCCTTCGGCCCGAAGAAGCCGCACCGCAAGGGCCCCGGCCAGGACTGAGCCGGCTCAGGGCACGGTAGGCATCGCGCCCAGCGTCTTCTCCAGCAGGGGCAGGTGCGGGCGCAGCAGCGTGGCGTTGTGCCGCGCCGCGGCCAGGGCCGCCTCGTCGTCCGGGTCGGGTCCCGTGAAGGACGGCAGGCCCGGCAGGCCTGCCATGCCGGCCATGTCGGCGGCGCCGGGTAGCGCCACCAGCTCGGACATCGCCGCGACCGACTGCCGGCGAACCCAGGCGTACTCCTGTCGCGACATGCCCGCCTGGTTCACGCCCTTGGCCTGGGCCGCGCGCAGGCGCGACAGCAGCGCCGACGTCTCCCCGAACACCTTGCCCAGGTCCTGCAGCGACGGTTCGCGCGCCCCGCTGGCACGTTCGCTGGCCGCGGCCTGGCTCTCGCGCGCCAGCCGCGCCAGGTCGGGGCCCATCTCGGCCGCCACCACCTTTTGCACCTGCACGAAGGCTTCGACCTGGGCCGGCGTCATGCGGCCGTCGGCGGGTGGATCGTAGGGCGCCTGGTTGCGGATGTCCTCGCCCAGGTCGACGGCGCTGATCCAGGTCTTGGCCCCCTCCACGCCGGCGCTCCACATCGGCCGCAGCACGAACCACCACGCCGCCACCGCGCCCAGCGCGAACAGCAGCAACACCACCAGGCATCCCACCAGGATCTTCTTCGCCGCCATGTCCGACTCCCCCTGTCCGGGGCCGAGGATAGTCGCGGGCGCACGTGAACGGCTAGAGTCCGCGCCATGGAACACGACGTGGTCATCATCGGCGGGGGCGCCGCGGGCCTGATGTGCGCGCTCACCGCCGGGCGGCGCGGGCGCCGCGTGCGCGTGCTCGAACACGCCAACCGCTGCGGCAAGAAGATCCTGATGTCCGGCGGCGGGCGCTGCAACTTCACCAACACCGGCACCACGCCGGCCAATTTCCTGTCGGCCAACCCGCACTTCTGCAAATCGGCGCTGGCGCGCTTCCGGCCGGAGCACTTCATCGCCATGGTGGATGCGCACGGCATCGCCTGGCACGAGAAGGAACTGGGGCAGCTGTTCTGCGACGACTCGTCCAAGCAGGTCGTCGCCATGCTGCTGGCCGAATGCGCCGAGGCCGGCGTGCTCATCGAGACGTCGTGCAGCGTCGAAACGATCCGCGCCGCGCCCGCGGGCGGCTTCGCGCTGCGCACTTCCGGCGGCGCGATGGCAACGGAATCGCTGGTTATCGCCACCGGCGGGCTGTCGATACCGAAGATGGGCGCCACCGGCTTCGGCTACGACATCGCCCGCCAGTTCGGCCACGCCGTGCTGCCCACGCGCGCCGGCCTGGTGCCGCTGACGCTCAGCGGCAAACATCAGGAACACTACGCCGACCTCGCGGGCGTGTCGGTGCATGTCTCTGCGCGCTGCGGCAAGGCGCGCTTCGACAACGCCATGCTGGTCACCCACCGCGGGCTCAGCGGCCCGGCGATCCTGCAGGTGTCCTCGTACTGGGAGCCGGGCAAGGAACTGTTGCTCGACCTGCTGCCCGAACACGACATCGAAGCCTGGCTGCTTGAACGCCAGCGCGAGCAGCCCGCCGCGGAGCTGCGCACCGTGCTGGCCGACGTTTTCCCGAAACGATTCGCGCAGCGCCTGTGCGAGGTCTGGTTCACCAGCAAGCCGATGCGCCAGTACAGCCACGGCGAACTGCCCGCCATCGCCCGCCAGCTGGCGCACTGGCCGATCGTCGCCAGCGGCACCGAAGGCTATCGCACCGCCGAAGTGACCCTGGGCGGCGTGGATACCGGCGGCGTGTCGTCGAGCCGCATGGAATCGACCACCGTACCCGGCCTGTTCTTCATCGGCGAAGTGCTCGACGTCACCGGCTGGCTGGGCGGCTACAACTTCCAGTGGGCCTGGGCCAGCGGCCATGCGGCAGGCGCGGTCGCCTGAGTGGCGCAATCCGCCTCCGTTTCGCGTTAACTTGCCAATATCCCCGGAAAACAGGAGCTTCCGCAT
Source organism: Arenimonas soli (assembly GCF_014643775.1). Classification (GTDB taxonomy): domain Bacteria; phylum Pseudomonadota; class Gammaproteobacteria; order Xanthomonadales; family Xanthomonadaceae; genus Arenimonas; species Arenimonas soli. Next base: position 577,308 of record NZ_BMKC01000001.1, on the reverse strand, counting down.
GCCCCGGACCACGCGCCGCGCCACGCTACCCGCGCTCGCCCTGCTCTGCCTGGCCCCCGGCCTGGCCCAGGCCCAGGCTCCCGCCCAGGAACAGGCCATCATCGTGCTCGATGCGTCCGGTTCGATGTGGGGCCAGATCAACGGCAAGCCCAAGCTCGAGATCGCCCGCGAAACCCTGGCCACGGTGCTCAAGGACACGCCGGACACCATGGCGCTGGGCCTGATCGCCTATGGCCACCGCGAAAAGGGCAACTGCGACGACATCGAACTGGTCGTGCCCGTGCGCACCGGCAGCGCCGGCGACATCGCCGATGCCGCCGCCAAGATGAAGTTCCTGGGCATGACCCCGCTGTCCGAATCCGTGGCGCGCGCCGCGAACGAACTGCGTTTCACCGAACAAAAGGCCACCGTCATCCTGATCACCGATGGCCTGGAAACCTGCAAGGCCGACCCCTGCGCGCTGGGCAAGGAGCTCGAGGAATCGGGCGTGGATTTCACCGCCCACGTGGTTGGCTTCGGGCTCAGCGCCGAAGAGGGAAAGCAGGTCGCCTGCCTGGCTGAAAACACCGGTGGACGCTATATCGCCGCCAACGATGCCGACGGCCTGGCCGCGGCGCTGACCCAGACCGTGGTCTCGGCACCGGCGGCGCCCCCCGCCCCGGAGGCCACCCTGGACGCGCCGGACAGCGCACCGATGTCCTCGCGCATCCTGGTCAGCTGGACCGGTCCCGGGCACCAGTACGACGAAGTTCAGGTCTTCGCGCCCGAAGAACGTGGCGGTCGCGGCAAGGTGATCGACAACCAGCGCGTGCTGTCCGACAAACGCGCCGGCCAGAAGCAGGTGGAACTGGTCGCACCCGCCAAGCCCGGCGACTACCTGCTGCGTTATTACCACGGCGCCCAGAGCAAGGTCATCGCCACCCGGCCGATCAGCATCACCGAGGCGGAGGTGGGGCTGCAGGCGCCGGCGGAAGTCAGCATCGCCAGCCGGTTCGACGTCACCTGGACCGGCCCGGGCGAGCAATACGACGAAGTGCAGGTCTGGGATCCACGCGCCCGCGCCGGCAGCGGCAAGGCGGTCGACAACCAGCGCGTGCAGAGCGACAAGGGCTACGACCAGCGCCGGGTCAGCCTGACCGCCCCGGCCGTGCCCGGCGACTACGAGCTGCGCTACTACAACGGCCACAACAGCGCGGTCCTGGCCACGGTGCCCCTGAAGGTCCTGGACGCCGAAGTGGCGCTGCAGGCGCCGGAGCAGGTCGACATGGCGTCGAGCTTCACCGTCACCTGGACCGGCCCGGGTGCGCAATACGACGAAGTCCAGGTCTGGGACCCGCGCGCCCGCGCAGGCAGCGGCAAGGCCGTCGACAACCAGCGCGTGCAGAGCGACAAGGGCTACGACCAGCGCCAGGTGACGATGACGGCCCCGGCAAGCCCGGGCGACTACGAACTGCGCTATTGGAACGGCGACAACAGCAAGGTCCTGGCCACCGTGCCGCTGCGCGTGGTCGCCATCGACGTGGCGCTCGATGCACCGGCGTCGGTGCCCATGGCCTCCGACTTTTTGGTGACCTGGACAGGTCCGGGCGCCCGCTATGACGAAGTGCAGGTCTGGGACCCGCGCGCGCGCGCCGGAAGCGGCAAGGCCGTCGACAACCAGCGCGTGCAGAGCGACAAGGGCTACGACCAGCGCCAGGTGACGATGACGGCGCCGGGCAAGCCGGGTGACTACACGCTGCGCTACTGGAACGGCGACAACGCGTCGCTGCTGCACGAACAGCCGCTGAAGGTGACGGCCGTCGAGGTCGCGCTGGACGCGCCCGCAAGCGCTCCGGCCGGCCAGTACGTCACCATCACCTGGACGGGCCCCGGCGCCCGCTACGACGAAGTGCAGGTCTGGGACCCGGCCGCCCGCGCCGGCCGCGGCAAGTCCCTGGTCGGCAAGCGGGTCCAGTCCGACAAGGCCTATGACCAGCGCCAGGTGACCCTGAAGCTGCCCGACGCCCCGGGCGACTACGAACTGCGCTACTGGAACGGCGACAACTCGCTGCTGCTGCACAGTCAGCCCTTCCGGGTCGAATGACCCCGGCGCCGGTCCCGCCCCCGCGGCGGGACTGGCCGCCACGGTCCGGCCTCGGGCATACTCCGGCATCACATACGCACCGGTATGGTGCGCCTGAAGCCCGACCCGAGAGCCCGCCATGCCCCACTACACCGCCCCGCTGCGCGACATGCAGTTCGTGCTGTTCGACCTGCTGCAGGCTGAAACCGAGCTGGCCGCCCTGCCCCGCCATGCCGGCCTCGACCGCGACACCATCGAAGCGGTGCTGGAAGAAGGCGCGAAGTTCGCCAGCCAGGTCATCCAGCCGCTGAACCAGGTCGGCGACCGCGAGGGCTGCACGTACCACGGCGACGGCGTGGTCACGGCGCCGCCGGGCTTCAAGGAGGCCTACCGGCAGTACGTCGACAATGGCTGGCCGTCGGTGTCCTGCGACCCGGACTGGGGTGGCCAGGGCCTGCCGACGCTGGTGAACAACCGCCTCTACGAGATGTGGAACTCGGCCAACCAGGCCTGGCTGATGTACGCGGGCCTGTCGCACAGCGCCTACGAATGCCTGATGGCCTTCGGCACCGAGGAACAGAAGCAGGTCTACCTGACCAGGATCGTGTCCGGCGAATGGACCGGCACCATGTGCCTGACCGAACCGCACTGCGGCACCGACCTGGGCCTGCTCAAGACCCGGGCCGAAGCCAACGACGACGGCAGCTTCGCCCTGACCGGCACCAAGATCTTCATCAGCGCCGGCGAACACGACCTCGCCGAGAACATCCTGCACCTGGTGCTGGCCCGACTGCCCGGCGCGCCTGCCGGCACCAAGGGCATCTCGCTGTTCCTGGTGCCCAAGTTCCTGCCCGACGCCGACGGCAACGTCGGCGGGCGCAACGCCATCAAGGCCGGCTCGATCGAACACAAGATGGGCATCCACGGCAACGCCACCTGCGTGATGAACCTCGACGGCGCCACCGGCTGGCTGATCGGCGAAGCCAACAAGGGCCTGGCCGCGATGTTCGTGATGATGAATTCCGCGCGCCTGGGCGTGGGCATGCAGTCGCTGGGCCAGGCCGAAGTCGCCTACCAGAATGCCGCAGCCTACGCGAAGGACCGCCTGCAGGGGCGCGCCGCCACCGGCCCGGCCTCGCCGGACAAGGCCGCCGATTCGATCCTGGTGCATCCGGACGTGCGCCGCATGCTGCTCACCGCGCGCGCCTGCAACGAAGGTGGCCGCGCCCTGGCCACCTGGACCGCACTGCTGCTCGACCGCGAACACGACCATCCGGATCCGGCCGTGCGCGAGGAAGCCAGCGAACTGATGGCGCTGCTGACGCCGGTGGTGAAGGCCTTCCTGACCGACAATGGTTACGAAACCGCCACCCTGTGCCAGCAGGTGCTGGGCGGCCATGGCTACATCAGCGAATGGGGCATGGACCAGTACGTGCGCGACGCACGCATCAACATGATCTACGAAGGCACCAATGGCATCCAGGCGCTGGACCTGCTGGGCCGCAAGGTGCTGATGGACGGCGGCGCGAAGTTCGCTCGCTTCGCGGCGCTGGTGCAGGCCTTCCTCGATGAGAACGCCGGCCGCCCGGAGCTGGCCGAGTTCACCGCGCCGCTGGCGAAGCTGCTGGCCGACACCGTTGCCCTGACCCAGGAGATCGGCGTGAAGGCCAAGGCCGACCCCAACGAGGTCGGTGCGGCGGCGGTGCCCTACCTGCGCATCACCGGCCACCTGTGTTTCGCCTGGCTGTGGGCGCGCATGGCGGCGCTGGCGATCGGCAAGGACGATCACTTCCACGCGGCGAAGGTCGCCACGGCGCGTTTTTACTTCGCCTGGCTGCTGCCCGAAGTCGAGCAGCGTTTCCGCGAGGCCCGTGCCGGCGCACCCAGCCTGATGGCGATGCCCGCCGACGCGTTCTGAGCCGCTATTTGCGCCACAGCGCCCGCCAGCCGTCGGGGCCCAGCCTGCGCAGGGCCGCGATGTTGGTTTCGTAGATGCGGTCGGCGTCGGGGAAGGCCTCCACGGCCTTGTCCACGCTGTCCTCGCGCAGCAGGTGCAGGGTCGGGAACGGCGCCCGGTTGCTGAAGTTGGCCATGTCGTCGGGCGCACTTTCGGCGAACTGGTACTGCGGGTGGAAACTCGCCACCTGCAGCACGCCGTCGAGTTCAAGCTCTTCAACCGCGGCGTCGGCGATGTCCAGGAAGTCGTTGTAGTCCAGGAAGTCGCGCAGCACGTAGGGATGCACCAGCAGCGTGGTCTCGATGTCGCCCGGGTCGGCCGAGGCCAGCAGCTGCAGTTCGTGCAGCAGGTCCTGCAGCAGGCCTTCTTCGTCGGCGGCCTGGCTGACCACGTAGCGGACCTGCCGTTTTGCGTGCACGGCCTTGGCGAAGGGGCACAGGTTGAGGCCGATCACGGCCTTCTCCAGCCATTCCTGGGTGGCCGCGACCACGGCCTCGTCGGTCAGCGGCTCGTCGCCATGCATCGGATCGTGGCTCATCTTCCTACTCCCGGCGCCGCAGCGCGGCGGCCTTGCTCAGGTCATTCCACCAGTAGCGCACGAACGAGCGCAGCATGCCGCGGCGCGGGTCGACGCGCCGGCCGTCGGCCAGCCGTTCCATCTGCTGGTAGTACCAGCCCTGCGCCCCGAGCACGTTGACCATCTTCGCCAGCAGCCAGGGGCTGGCCGGCGACAGGCGGCCGCGCGCGCGCAGGTGCAGGCGGTCTTCGAACGCGGGCAAGGTGTCGATCTCGCGTGCCAGCAGCCGGCGGGCCACGTCCGGGTGCGTGCAGAAGGGCCGGGCGATGCCGATCAGGTCGGTGTCGCCACCGGCCAGCGCCGCCTCCATACCCTCGCGGCTGCGGAAGCCGCCCGTCACCATCAGCGGCATTCGCGCCACCCGCCGGATGGCGGCGGCATAGTCGAGGAAATAGGCCTCGCGCACCCGGGTGCTGGGCCGCACCTGCACCGCATCGACGTCGCGGCCGGCGATGCCGAGCAGGCGCGGCTGTTCGTAGTTGCCGCCGGAGATTTCCAGCAGGTCCACGCCTTCCCCGTTTAGCAGTTCCACCACGCCCAGGCAGTCGGCGTGGCTGAAGCCGCCCTTGCGGAAATCGTCGGAATTGAGCTTCACCGATACCGGGAAATCGGCGCCGACGGCCTTGCGCACCGCACGCACGGTTTCGACCAGGAAACGCGCGCGGTTGGGCAGCGACCCACCCCAGGCGTCGCTGCGGCGATTGGTGACCGGCGACAGGAAGCTGCTCAGAAGGTAACCGTGCGCGCCGTGCACCTGCACGCCGGTGAAGCCGCAGTCGCGCGCGATCACCGCGACGTCGGCGAAACGCCGCACCAGGGCCAGGATCTCGTCTTCGCGAAGTGCCCGGGGCCGGGCGTAGTTGCCCAGCAGGTCCAGCTGCACGTCCGAAGGGCCGACCGGTTGGCGGGTGACATACCGCGGCGATTGCCGGCCGGCGTGCGAAATCTGCATCCACAGCGCGTTGCCCGCCCGCGTGCCGGCGCTGGCCCAGCGGCGGAGCCGTTCCCGGGCGGTGTCGTCGACGCTGGGCGCGAAACCGGGATCGATGGCGACGTTGCCGGGGCGTTCGAGCACCCGGTGGTCGATCATCACGTTGCCGGTGATCAGCAGCCCGGCGCCGCCGTCGCTCCAGGCGCCGTAGAGCTGGTCGAGCCGGGACGTGGCGCGCAGCCGGGAGTCGCCCAGGCCTTCGGTCATCGCCGCCTTGCACAGGCGATTGCCGAGCGTCGTGCCGCAGGGCAGGCGCAGCGGCTGGGCCAGGGGATCGGACATCGGCGACTCCAGCGGTGGTTCCGGTCGCCCACCATACTGCAATGGCCCGGCGCCGGACCGTGATGCCGCGGCCCGGCGCCGTCCGGTGCTCAGTGCTGGGCGGACTTCACCAGCAGGTTCTTGGCCAGGGCGCCGTGGCCCCGGCCGACCAGCCGCGCCAGGTGCAGCATCGCGAAGAACAGCAGGGTGCCCAGCATCATCACCAGGCCGGCCTGCCAGGGCGCGCCGAAGGACATGCCGTCCCAGTCGGTGCCCACCGGCAGGCCGAAGCTGCCGAGCAGCGCCGCGATGCCGCCCACCACCAAGCCCACCGACAGCACCATGCCGGTGACGGTGACGGTGAAGTAGACGATGCCCAGCGGCAGCATCAGCAGCTGGTAGAGCATGGTGCTCCAGGTGCGCGGGTCGGTGAACATGGCGCCGATGCGCTCGAGCCAGGGCTGGCCGCGGCCCTGGTACAGCGGCCGGCGCGGCATGCGTTCACCCAGCAGCACCTCGACGATCCGGCCTTCCACCAGCGACAGCACGCGCACCAGGCCAATGAAAAGGATCACCACCGGCACGCCGATGATCATCAGCGCCAGGCTGGCCGAGAGGCTGAAACCGGTGACCACGGCGGTGAAATAGACGATGCCCGTGGCCAGCGAAAGCAGCATGTAGAACAGCGCCGCCCAGGCCCGGGTGTCGGTGGCGACCCCGAAGAAGCGGCCGGCGGCGCTTTCGCGCGGCGGCGCCGGCGGCGTGCGCAGCGCCCGCGTCACCTGCACTTCGGTATCGCGGTAGATGTCGGCCACTTCCTCGGGCGCCCCGTAGCTGGTGGCGACGCTGGCGATCAGGTCGGCCTCGGCCATGCCGGGGTTGGCGGCCATTTCCGAGCGCAGGTATTCCTCCGCGTCGTAGAGGGCGTCCTGCACCAGGGCCGGGTCGGCGCCGCGCAGGGCCGCACGCAGCTGTTCGAGGTAGTCGGGGATGGTTTTCGGGGTGGCGGCGGTCATCGCAGGTTTCCTTCCAGCACGGAATCGACGGAGTCGCGGGTGGTGCGCCAGCTGCCGGTCCAATCCGACAGCGCCTGGCGGCCCAGCGTGGTGATGCGGTAGTAGCGCCGGGGCGGGCCGCTGACCGAAGGCACCACGTGGCTTTCGGCCAGGCCGGCGGCGCTGAGGTTGCGCAGCACCGGGTACAGCGCGCTTTGTTTGCCACCCAGCAGCGGGTCGCCGGTCAGTTCCAGCCGCTTGGCGATCTGGTAGCCATAAAGCGGTTCGTCCGACCGGGCCAGGACCGCCAGCAGGACCAGGGAAACGGTCCCGGCGCTGAGCTCTTTCTGGAACTTCTTCAGGTGCGGCTCGGTGTCCTGCATGGTCCTGTCCCGGCCTGCGCGATACAGGCCTGTTGTGGATAGTGTTGAGTCAATACTAGTCAGTCCTGGCGCGGCTGGCAGTGCCGCAAGTCACGGTCGCGACGCGCAGGCCGGGGCTCGCCCGTCTTGCATCCCTCGCGGCCTTGGTTAATGTGGGGGCCACTGCCCCCTGTCGGAGAGTGTCTCGATGAGCCCGTCCATGCCTGGCCCGATGCCCGCCCTGTTCGTCGGGCACGGATCACCCATGAACGCCATCGAGGACAACGCCTGGCGTCGCAGCTGGCAGGCATTGGGTAAACGCCTGCCCCGTCCCAAGGCCATCCTGTGCATCTCGGCGCACTGGGAAACCGAAGGCGTTTTTGTCGGCAGCGCCGAGAAGCCCGATACCATCCACGACTTCCGCGGCTTTCCCAAGGCGCTATTCGACGTGCGCTACCCGGCGCCGGGCAGCCCGGACCTGGCCCACCGCGTCGCCGAACTGGTGGACGATCCCCGGGTGCATTTCGACTCGCACCGCGGCCTGGACCACGGCGCCTGGAGCGTGCTGCAGCCCATGTTCCCCGACGCCGACATCCCGGTGGTGCCGCTGAGCCTTTCGATCCTGCAGCCCGGCGCCTGGCACTACGACTTCGCGCAGCAGCTCGCGCCCCTTCGCGACGAAGGCGTGCTGGTCGTGGGCACGGGCAATATCGTGCACAACCTGCGCTACTGGCGGCAGGGCCAGACCGAACCGCTGGACTGGGCCCAGCGCTTCGACGAAGACATCGCCGAACGCATCGCCGAGGGCCACCACGAAGGCATGCTCGGTTACGAAACCCTGGGCCCCGACGCGCTGATGGCCATCCCCTCGCCGGAACACTACCTGCCGCTGCTGTACGTGCTGGCCCTGCAGCGCGACGACGACCCGGTCGAGTTCTTCAACGAGGATGTGGTTGGCCCCATCTCCATGCGCTCGGTCATCATCGGCAAGCTGGACTGATGTCCGACAACCCGGTCCTGATGCTGTTCCTGCCGGCGGCGCTGGCCGTGGTGATGGCCGGGCTGGGCCTGCACCTGACCCTGGCCGATTTCCGCCGCGTCCTGGCCATGCCGCGCGCCGTGGCCGTGGCGCTGGCCGTGCAGGTGCTGCTGCTGCCGCCCGTCGCCTTCGGCCTGGCCATGGCCTTCGGCCTGCCCGGCGAACTGGCCCTGGGCCTGGTGCTGCTGGCCGCCTCGCCGGGTGGCGTCACCGCCAACCTGTTCAGCCACCTGGCGCGCGGCGACGTCGCGCTCAACATCAGCCTGACTGCCATCAACAGCCTGCTGGCGCTGCTGACGCTGCCGGTCTGGACCGCGCTTGCGCTGTCGGTGTTCCTGGGCGCCGAAGGCAGCGTGCCGCCGCCGACCCGGAAGATCGTCGAGGTCGCGGTGCTCGTGATCGGCCCTGTGGCCCTGGGCATGGCCCTGCGCGCCTGGCGCCCGGCCCTGGCCGCGGCGGCGGAAAAGCCGGTGCGGATCCTGTCCTCGCTGCTGCTGGGCGCGCTGATCGTCATGGCCTTCGCATCGGAGTGGGACATCGTGCGCCTGTACGCACCGGTGGTCGGGCTGGCCTGCGTGCTGTTCAACCTGGTCAGCTTGCTGTCGGGCTATTTCGTGGCGCGTGGCGTGCGCCTGGCCGAACCGCAGGCGATCGCCATCGCCTTTGAGATCGGCATCCACAACGGCACCCTGGCCATCTTCATCGCCATCGAAGTGCTGGGCCGCGACGCCGCCAGCATCGCGCCGGCGATCTACGCGCTCAGCATGTACCTCACCGGCGCGATCTTCGCCGCCTGGCTGCTGCACCGGGCCAAGGCGCGGCCGGCGTGAAGAAGGTCTACGACCGCGATTATTTCGAGAACTGGTACCGCCGCCGCGACCTGGGCGGCGCCGCCGCGCTGGGCCGCAAGGTGGCGCTGGCCGTGGCCACCACCGAATACCACCTCGGGCGCCCGCTGAAGTCGGTGCTGGACGTCGGCTGCGGCGAAGGCGCCTGGCGGGCACCGCTGCTCAAGCTCCGGCCCGGCCTGAACTACCTGGGCCTGGACAGCAGCGACTACGCCATCGACCGCTACGGCGCCAGCCGCAACCTGCACTGGATGCCCTTCGGCGACCTGGCCGCCGTTGGTTTTTCGCGGCCGGTGGACCTGCTGGTGTGCTCGGACGTCATGCACTACCTGGCCGACGAGGAACTGCAGCGCGGGCTGAAGGAGTTCGCGCGCCTGTGCCACGGCGTGGCCTTCCTGGAAGTGTTCGCCGACGGCGACGACATCGTCGGCGACCTCAGGGAACTGCATCGCCGGCCCGCCACCTGGTACCGCAAGGCCTTCGGCAAGGCCGGCTTCACGCCCCTGGGCTCGCACCTGTACCTGTCCGCGCCCCTGGCCGCGCGCGCGACCGCGCTGGAACTGCCCCGCTAGTGGGCGCCGAAACGCCGTTCGCCGACCTCGACCCCGACCGCATCCTCGACGCCGTCGAGTCACTGGGCCTGCAAAGCGACGGCCGCGTGCTGGCGCTCAACAGCTACGAGAACCGCGTCTACCGCATCGGCATGGAACAGGGGCCGGCGCGGGTGGCCAAGTTCTACCGCCCCGGCCGCTGGACCGACGAAGCCATCGGCGAGGAACACCTCTTCTCCGCCGAACTAAAGGCCGCCGACCTGTCCGTGGTCGCGCCGCTGGAAATCAGGGGCCGCACCCTGCACCCTTTCCAGGGCCACCGTTTCGCGCTGTTCGAACTGCGCGGTGGCCACGCGCCCGAACCCGGCAATCGCGAGGTCCTGACCCACCTGGGCCGCGTACTGGGCCGCATGCATGCGGTCGGCGCTTCGGGACGCTTCGCGCACCGCGGCGCCATCGGCATCGAAAGCCATGGCGAGGACCCGGTTCACTACCTGCTGGAGAATCGCTGGCTTCCTCCCGAGCTCGAAGGCAACTTCGAACGGCTCGCCGAAGCCCTGTTCGACGCCATGGACGCCTGCTACGAACGCGCCGGCGACACCACCACGCTGCGCCTGCACGGCGACTGCCACCCGGGAAACATCCTGTGGCGCGACGACCAGGCGCACTTCGTCGACCTCGACGACTGCCTGTCCGGGCCGGCGGTGCAGGACCTGTGGATGCTGGCCGGCCGGCGCGAGGACAGCCGCGAGCCCTGGCGCTGGCTGCTCGAAGGTTACGAAACCTTCCGCGCCTTCAACCGCCGCGAGCTGCACCTGGTCGAAGCCCTGCGAACGTTGCGCCTGTTGCACCACAACGCCTGGATCGCACGCCGCTGGCACGACCCGGCTTTCCCGGTCGCCTTTCCCTGGTTCGAGGCGCCAAGGCACTGGGAGTCGGTAATCACCCAGATGCAGGAACAGCTGGCCGCCCTGCAGGAACCGCCGCCCGACCCCGACTGAACCGGCTTGCGTTACGCTGCCGTGCAATGGAAACCGAGGACACCGCATGCGCCCGACCCTGCCCCTGACCCTGCTGGCCCTGTCCCTGTCGGCGTGTGCGAATGCGCCGATACAAGCCGGCGCCCCTGCCGCAAAAGCGCCGACCACGCAGGAGGTCATCGACGCGTCCACGGCCGCGGACTGGCGCCCGCTCGACCCCGTGAACACGGTCTACCTGCAGCTGCCGTCCGGCATGGTGGTGATCGAACTGGCGCCGGAATTCGCGCCCGAACACACCGCCAACATCCGGACGCTAGTCAAGGGACGCTACTTCGACGGCCTGTCCGTCAACCGTTCGCAGGACAACTTCGTGGTGCAGTGGGGCGACCCGGCCGGCGACGAGCTGGCCCTGCGCCGGCCGCTGGGTGAGGCCAGGGCGACCCTGCCGGCTGAATTCAGCCGCGCCGCGGATGGCCTGGATTTCCACGCCCTGCCCGACCCCGACGGCTGGGCGCCGCAAACCGGCTTCGTCAATGGATTCGCCGCGGCGCGCGATCCGAAAGCCGGCAAGGCCTGGCTGGCGCACTGTTACGGCACCGTCGGCGCCGGCCGCGCGATGGAACCCGACTCCAGCAACGGCAGCGAACTCTATGTCGTCACCGGCCAGTCGCCGCGCCAGCTCGACCTCAACATCACCACCGTCGGCCGGGTGGTGGTCGGCATGGAACGACTGAGCGTGCTGCCGCGCGGCAGTGGCCCGCTGGGCTTTTACACCGACGCATCCCAGCGGGTGCCGATCCTGGCCGTGCGCCTGGCTTCGGAAATCGAGCCGGACCAGCGCGCGCAGATCGAAGTGATGCGCACCGGCACGCCGACCTGGGACGCCTACGTCGAATCGCGCCGCAACCGCAGCGACGAGTGGTACCTGCACCCGGCCGGCCACATCGACGTGTGCAACCTGTCGGTGCCGGTGCGGCCCATACCGAAACCTGCCGCCGCGGGCTGACGCCGGCTACTGGCTCGCGCGCAACGCGTCTTCCACCGCCGGCCGGTAGCCGGACAAGCTTTCCTGGCTGCTGATGCCGGCATGCAGGGCCAGCAGGAAGGCGCGCAGGTTGTGCCGTCGCGCCAGTCCGGCCTCGTTTTGCCAGGCTTCGTCCCAGGACGCCATCGGCGCGGGCGACGCCACGCCGTCCAGCCAGGCTTTCCAGCTTTCCTGGTCGAAGCTGTCCAGGCCCAGCGCCAGCAGCACCGGGCGCGCCAGGCGCTCGGATTCGGTGTGCACGTAGGGCGGTGCGCCCACCGGGGCGACCTGGGTGGCCACCGCGTCGAGCAGGCGACGGCGCGCGGCGGCGTCCAGCGCCGGATTGAGCACCAGCTGCATCACGAAGTCGGCGCCGTGCGCCACGCCGTGGCGCCAGCCCTGGCCATCGGTGAAACCGCGGTAGTCGCGCACGCCCGACAGGTAGTCCGCCGCGGCTGACACCAGCGTTTCGCGTTCTTCGACCGACAGCCAGGCGGCCACCCGGTCGGTGCGCGCGACTTCGGCGAGCACCAGGGCCGCAAACGGCGCCTGGAACCCTGCGGGGTCCGGACGGTCTGGCGCCAGGTCGCCCAGCAGCGTTTCCATCAGCCCGGCGCGGACCACCGGCGACACGGCGTCGGCCCGCAGCCAGGTGGCCAGGCGGGTGTAGGCCAGCGCGTCGCGAACCTCCGGATCCGGGTGGGCCAGGCAAGCCGCCAGGTTCGGCACGAGTTTGTCGCGCTCGAGCCGGTCGGCGGCGGCCTGGCCGGCCGCTTGCACGGCCTGGGCGAAGCCGGACGTGCCGGGACAAATGGGCGCCGGAGGTGCCGCGAGGACGGGCACCGGCAGCGCGAGCAAAACCGCCCCCAGGAAACAACGCATCGTTCCTCTCCTCCCTTGCCCGGGCCGCGCGATTTTTGCCGGCTGCATGGGAGAATGCCGCCCATGCCCTGGTTCGTCTACCTGATCGAATGCCTGGACGGCAGCGTCTATACCGGCGTGGCCGTGGACGTCGATCGCCGGTACGCCGAGCACGCCGCCGGCAAGGGCGCGCGTTACACCCGGTCGCACCCGCCGCGCCGCCTGCTGGCCCGCTTCGAACACCCGGACCGGTCCAGCGCGCTCAAGGCCGAACACGCCATCAAACAACTTTCCGCCCTCCAGAAACGCGCACTCGCCCAAGGCCAGCCCCGATGACCCCGACCACCAAGGCCTACTGGCAGATGCATTTTTGCGTGCTGCTTTGGGGCTTCACCGCCATCCTGGGCAAGGTGATCACGCTGCCGGCCATGGCACTGGTGGTCTGGCGCATGGCGATCGTGGCGCTGGCGCTGCTGCTGGTGCCCCGGGTCTGGCGCGGCCTGCGCGCGCTGCCGCCGCGGCTGTGGCTCATCTACTCGGGCATCGGCACCCTGGTGGCGCTGCACTGGCTCACCTTCTACGGCGCCATCAAGCTGGCCAATGCTTCCGTGGCGGTGACCTGCATCGCGCTGGCGACGGTGTTCGTGCCCATGGTCGAACCCTGGATCACCGGCCGCAAGTTCGAACCGCGCGAACTGCTGCTGGGCGTGGCGGTCGTGCCGGGCGTCGCGCTGGTGGTGGGCGGCGTTCCCGACGGCATGCGCCTGGGCATCGTGGTCGGCACGATCTCGGCGGTTCTGGTGGCGCTGTTCGGTTCGCTCAACAAGCGTTACGTCGAACGCGCCGACCCGCTGACGGTCACCGGGCTCGAGCTGGGCGCCGGCGGGCTGGTGCTGGCCCTGCTGACCCCGCTGCTGCCCTGGTTCGGTTCGCCGCTGGTGATTCCCGGGGCCATGGACATGGTCTGGCTGCTGGTGCTGGCCCTGGCCTGCACGCTGCTGCCGTTCGCGCTTTCGCTGGTGGCGCTGCGGCACCTGAGCGCGTTTTCTGCGCAGCTGGCGGTGAACCTCGAGCCGATCTACGCCATCGTGCTGGCGATCGTGCTGCTGGGCGAACAGCACGAACTGGGCGGCATGTTCTATGCCGGCGTCGTGGTCATCCTGGCCGGGGTGTTCGTGCACCCGCTGCTGTCGCGACACCCCATGCCCAAGCCCGAACCGGCGAACCTGGGCACGGCCGAAGGCAAGGTGCTCGACTAGGACCGGCTGCGGCGAATCCGCGGCGTCAGTTCCAGCGTGCCGGCCTCGTCGATCCACTGCAGCACGCCGTCCTGCATCACCACCTGCACGTCCATGCCGCGCACCAGGCGCTGGCCCAGGGCCATGACCTGATCGGGGGCGACGTCGACCACGATGAGGTTGCCGAAGCGCGCCAGCGCGGCCTCGTGTTTTTCCCACCACAGGTCGGCGCCGCGGCCGCCGTAGGTCAGCACCACCGCTTCACCGGCGCGGCCACAGGCCTTGCGCACGCGTGATTCGTCGGGCTGGCCCAGGTCGATCCACTGTTCGATGACGCCGGTGAGGTCCTTGCGCCACAGGTCGGGTTCGTCGTCGGTGCTCAGGCCGCGGCCGAACTCCAGGCGTTCGTCGGCGAACAGCGCGAAGGCCAGCAGCCGCAGCATCAACCGCTCGTCGGTCTCGGAAGGGTGCTGGGCCAGCACCAGGTCGTGGCTGGCGTAGTAATGCCGGTCCATGTCGCTGATCTGCAGCCTGGCCTTGTGCACGGTGGACTTGGGCGCCATCGCGGGATCCGGGGAAGTCTGGGCCCGGCAGCCTGGGCCATGCCGGCCGGGCTGTCCAGTCGCCGCGCATTGCCAGCCGGGGGCGTGGCGTGGACACTGTGCGCCGGGGAAATGGCAGGGGAGCAGGGCGTGGACGTTTACGAGAGGATCAAGCGGCTGTTCGGCTGGGGCAAACCGGCCGCGCCGGGCGCCCGCGCCGACGCACCCGACAGCCCGGACGACAAGGCCACCAGCGCCGGCCCGGAACGCCGCGGCAAGGCCCGCACCAACGCCCGTCCCGGCACCCGCATGCTGGTCATCGACGATTCGGCGACCATCGTTGCCCTGCTCTCGCGCATGCTGCGCCAGAACGACTACCACGTGCTCGAGGCCAGCGACGCCGAACAAGGCCTCGAAATCGCCCGCACCGAAAGCCCGGAGCTGGTGTTCCTGGACATCGTGCTGCCGGGCATGGACGGCTTCGCCGCCCTGCGCCAGCTGCGCCGCGACCCGTATACGCGCGACATTCCCGTGATCATGATCAGCGGCAACGAGCAGGCCACCGAGCAGTTCTACGTCCACCGCATCGGCGCCGACGACTTCATGAAAAAACCCTTCTCGCGCGCCGAGGTCTTCGCGCGCATCGAACGCCTGCTCGACGCCAACCGGGTGCCCAAGCGCCTGCCGCCGGCGGCTCGCACCACCGCAGGCACCGGGGACGACGCGGAAACCAGCTGAGCACGATCAGCCCGGGGCAGGCGCCTTGAGCTCGGCCAGGAATTCCGCCGCCGGCTTGGGCTTGCCGATCGCCCAGCCCTGGGCCAGGTTGCAGTTGAGGTCGCCCAGCGCTTCAAGGGTGGCGTCGTCCTCGACCCCTTCGGCGACCACGCGCATGCCCATCTGGTGGGCGAAGACGATCATCGCCTTGACGATCTGCAGCGAACGCAGGTCGCCCAGCATGCCGGTGACGAAGGACTGGTCGATCTTCATCTCGGTGGCAGGGAATTCCTTGAGGTAGGACACCGAGGCATTGCCGACGCCGAAGTCGTCGATCGACACCCGCACGCCCGCCGCGTTGAGCTGGCGCAGCTGGTTCGCGCCACGCCGCACGTCGGCGACGATGGCGGTTTCGGTGACTTCCAGGACCAGGTCGCGGGGCGCCACGTCCCACAGCTTCAGCCCACCCAGCAGCTGCTCGACCAGGCCACGTTCGGCGAAGGCCGTCGCGGAGAGATTGAGCGCGATCGGGAAGTCCAGGCCCAGTTTTCGCGCCTCGGACACCTGCTGCAGGCAGGCGTTGATGGACCAGCGGGTGAAGTGCGAAATCATGCCCGAGCCTTCCGCCACGGGAATGAAGACACCGGGACTGACGAAGCCCTTTTCGGGATGCTCCCAGCGCGCCAGCGCCTCGGCGCCTACGATGTTGCGGCGGCGCACGTCGAGGATGGGCTGCAGCCACATCGACAGCTGGCCTTCGTTGATCGCCGTCATCACGTCGGCCGGATCCACGCCCATCGGCGTGATGCGCGTCTTGCAGACCAGCATGCGGTCGGGTTCGTAGCGCGCCTGCAGCATCGCCTGTTCGGCCTGGCGGCAAAGCAGTTCGGGTTCGTCGCCGTGTTCGGGGCACATGGCCACGCCGACCGACACCATGGCCAGCACCGGCTGGCCGGCGGCTTCGAAGGGCTGTTCGAACTGCCGCTGCACGCGCGCCGCGGCCAGCAGGGCGTGCTGGCTGTCCTTGAGGTCCGCCAGCAGCAGGCCGTAGTCGCCGGAGCCGAGTTCGATCATTTCGTCGCCCGGGCGAAGGATCGCACGCAGGCGTTCGGCGGCCTGGCGCAGCAACTCGTCCACGGCGCGGAAACCGGCGTGGATGCGCAGCCGGCGCAGGCCCTGCATGCCGATGCAAAGAATGCCCAGCGACCGGCTTTCGGCCAGGGCCTCGGCGACCTTGGGCGCCAGCACCTCGGCCATGGCGCCGTTGCGGGTGATCATGGCCGGGCTCCCGGCGTCACAGGAACAGCTCTTCCGGCCGCAGGCCGTAGGCGCCCGGCTCCAGGGCCTGGGCGATCTTGACCCCGCCGTCGGCCAGGTCGAAGCCGTACTGCATCAGGTCCACGTCCCGGAACGGTTCGTAGGGCTTCTTCTCGCTGTCGAGCAGCAGCATCAGCCGGGGCCGGAGCCGGCGCACCTGGTTCTGGGCCATCACCACCCCGACCTCGCCGGTATTGAGTTCAACCAGGGACCCGGTCGGGTAAACGCCCAGGCACTGCAGGAACTGTTCGACCACCTCGCCCTGGAACATGCGGTCACGCGCCCGGTAAAGGGCCTGCAGCGCGCCATGCCGCGATTCACCGTTGCGGTGCGGGCGGTCGCTGCGCAGGGCGTCGTAGGTGTCGACGACCCCGCCCATGCGCCCGGCCAGCGGCACGCGGTCGCCGGCCAGGCCTTCGGGATAACCGGAGCCGTCGTGGCGTTCGTGGTGGCCCGAGACCAGTTCGCGGGCCCACTTGCCGGTGACGCCGGCCTGGTCGAGCACGTCCATGCTGCGCTGCACGTGGCCGCGCATCTGCTTCATGGCCTCGGCGTCGAGCTTGCCGTCGTGGTGGACCACGTCGCTGGGCAGCGTGGCCATGCCGGCGTCGAGCAGGAAGCCGCCGGTGGCCAGTTCCACCAGCACTTCCCGCGGCAGCGCCAGGTGCCGGCCGAACGCGGCGGCGAGGGCGCTGCAGTTCACCGCGTGGCTGTACATGTAGTCGTCGCGCTTCATCAGCGCCATCAGCCAGAACAGGGCGTCGGAATTGCGCAGCAGGCTCTCGACCATCGGCTCGATCGCTTCCCGGACCACGCCCGGCTCGAGCCGGCGTCCATTGCGCACGTCGTCGGCGATCCGCTCGGCCAGCGCGCGCAGGTTGGCGTGGATCTCGCGGGCCCGCGGGATCTCTTCCTTGATGTCGACGGTGTTCTGGTATTCGGGACCACGCGGCGGGAAGACATTGCGCGACGTCGAGGCCACGCGCAGCGAGGGCCGGGCGTTGATCAGGCTTTTCTGGACGTCGATGAAGACGCTGGTGCAGTACGCCGACAGCAGTTCGATGTCTTCGTCCGACTTGATTTCGAAGCCCTGGAAAGGAAACGGCGTACCCACCCAGTCGCGGTCCAGGCGACTGATGTACATGCCTTTCTCAAGCAGACCGACAAGCATCTGCCGTTCTTCCAGCACCATCGGTGGGCACCCCATCGTTTCCCGGGGCTAAGTTAGCATGGGTTCCCCTCCCGTCAGGTGCCCCCCATGGCCAAGCCCCTGCTGGTATTCGTGCATGGCTGGTCGGTGACCAGCACGGCCACCTACGGCGACCTGCCGGCGCGGCTCGGGCGCGAGGCCGCCCGCCGCGGCGGGCCCGGCCTGGACGTGGCCCACGTCTACCTGGGCCAGTACGTCAGCTTCCGGGACGAAGTGCGGGTGGGCGACATCGCCCGCGCCTTCGACCACGCCATCCGGGGCGTGCTGGCCGGCGCCGGTCGCGACCGCCGCTTCGCCTGCATCACCCACAGCACCGGCGGCCCGGTGCTGCGCGAATGGCTCGACCGGTTCTACGTGCGCCCCGGACGCCTGGCCGACTGCCCGCTGTCGCACCTGGTGATGCTGGCACCGGCCAACTTCGGGTCGGCCCTGGCGCAACTGGGCAAGGGGCGCCTGGCCGGCATCCGCGCCTGGTTCAACGGCATCGAACCCGGCCAGGGCGTGCTGGACTGGCTGGAGCTGGCCAGCCCGGAGTCCCTGGCGCTAAACCTGCGCTGGATCCACGACTACCCGAAGCTGCACCTGACCCGCGGCCCCCGGCCGGTATTCCCCTTCGTCCTGAGCGGCGACGCCATCGACCGCAAGCTCTACGACCACGTCAATGGCTATACCGGCGAAACCGGCGGCGACGGCGTGGTGCGCCTGGCGGCGGCCAACCTCAACGCCCGCCACGTGGTGCTGGAACAGCCTGCTCCGGTGCCGGGCGAAGCCTTGCCCAGTGCCCGCAAGCGGCTGCGCGACCTGACGCTGGCGGGCAACACCCGCTCGGCGCCCACGCCCTTTCGCATCCTGCCGGGGCTTTCGCACAGCGGCACCGACATGGGGATCATGGCCAGCGTGCCCAACGACGATCGGCCGCATCCGACCGTGGACGCGGTGCTGCGCTGCCTGGCCGTGGCCGACGAACCGGGCTATGTCGCCCTGGGCCAGGCCTTCGCCGCCGAAAACCGGCTGCACCAGCAGCCCGGGCGCCGGGTCGAGATCGAAAAGATTCCCGTGCTGCCCGACCGCCGCTACGTACACGACCCGCATTCGATGGTCATCTTCCGCCTGATGGACGACACCGGCGTGCGACTGGGCAACCTGGACCTGCTGCTGACCGCCGGACCGGCCGCCGACCCCAACCAGCTCCCCGAGGGCTTCCTGACCGACCGCCAGGGCAACCGGCGCGCGCCCGGGCACCTGTCGTTCTTCCTCAACCATTCGGCGCTGGCGGGCTCGCCGCCCATCCCCGGCCCGGACGGCCGGATCGTGCTGCCCGAACGCCTGCCCCGCCCGCCCTATGGCCTCAAGCTGCAGCCGCGCGGCGGCGAACAGCTGGTCGAACACTGGGCCGCGCAAATGGGCGCCGACCTGGGCGGCCTGCTCGACATCATCGAACCCAACCAGACCACGATCATCGACATCGTCATGCGCCGGGTCGTTCGCGAGGGCGTGTTCCGCCTGGGCCGCAGCCTCACCGCCCGGGACTTCCGCGACGACCCGCCCGGCGGCGCCCTCTGAGGCCCCTGACCACCGGCAGGGGCCGGTGAACGGAAAGTTCACGTAGCCTGCGACACCATCGCCGTCACGCCCCGTCCTGCCGAGGTCCGAGCCATGACCAGCCGCCGCGAGTTCCTTTCCGCCGCCGTCGTCGCCGCGGGCGCCGTCGCCCTGCGCCCTGCTTTCGCGCTGTCGCCGCCGTTGCCGGCGGGCATGCAGATGCGTGCGATACCGTCCACGGGCGAAGCGATCCCGATCATCGGCATGGGCACCTCGGGCAGCTTCGAAGTGGACGCAGCCGGCCGCGAACCGCTGAAGGAAGTGCTGCGGCGTTTCGTCGCCGGCGGCGCCAGCGTCATCGACACCTCGCCCAACTACAGCAATGCCGAGGACGTGCTGGGCGACCTGCTGGCCGAACTGGGCCTGCGCGACCAGGTTTTCCTGGCCACCAAGCTGGCCGCCGACAACCGCGCCGCCGGCGAAGCCCAGTTCGCCGATTCCCTGCGCCGGCTGCGCACCGACAAGGTGGAGCTGCTGGCCGTGCACAACCTGCGCGACTGGAAGACCCAGCTGGCGCTGGCGCGCGAACTCAAGGCCCAGGGCAAGGTGAAGTACGTCGGGCTCACGCATTTCCGCGACGAAGCCCACGACACCCTGGCCGACATCGTCGCCGCCGAAAAACCCGACTTCGTCCAGATCAACTACGCCGTGGGCGCGCCTAACGCCGAGAAGCGCGTGCTGCCGACCGCCGCCGACAACGGCGTGGCGGTGATGATCAACCGCGCCTTCGACGACGGCAAACTGTTCTCGCGCGTCGCCGGCAAGCCGCTGCCGGGCTGGGCGGCCGAGGCCGGCGTCAGTTCCTGGGCGCAGATGTTCCTGAAATTCGCGCTCAGCCATCCGGCGGTGACGGTGGTGATCCCGGCCACCGGCAAGCCCGACCGGCAGTCCGACAACCTGCGCGCCGGCAGCGGCGGCACGCTGGACGCAGCGCAGCGCGCCGAACTGATCGCGATGTTCGCCTGACATGGCCCCGTCGCCGGGCGGCATCAGGCCACTGGTCGCCCGGCTCTTCGGCATTCAGGCCGAGGAAGTCCCGGCGGTGCTTGCCGGCATGGCGATGTTCCTGCTGCTGTTCGCCGGCTATTTCATGCTGCGGCCGGTGCGCGAGACCATGGGCATCGCCGGCGGCGTGCGCAACCTGCAGTGGCTGTTCACCGGCACTTTCATCGCCACGCTGGTGGCGATCCCGCTGTTCGGCGTCGTCGCCAGCACGGTGCGCCGCCGGCGGATCCTGCCCTGGACCTACGGTTTTTTCGCGCTGAACCTGCTGGGCTTCGCCGCGGCAATCCACGCCGCGCCCGAGAACCCCTGGCTGGCCCGCGCGTTCTACATCTGGCTGTCGGTGTTCAACCTGCTGGCGATCTCGGTGGCCTGGAGCGTCCTGGCCGACCTGTTCCCGGCAGTCCAGGCCAAGCGCGTCTTCGCATTGATGGCCGCGGGCGCCAGCGCGGGCGGCCTGCTGGGTCCGCTGCTGGGCCTGCTGCTGGTTCAAACCCTGGGCCATGGCGGCCTGATGGCGCTGGCCACGGTATTCCTGCTGGGCTCGGCGGGCGCCGCGCTGTGGCTGCAGGGCTGGCGCGACCGCCACCCGCTGGACCAGGCCGAGGTCCTGGCCCGACGTGCACCGCTGGGCGGCAATCCGTTCCAGGGCATCGGCACCGTGCTCGCCTCGCCCTACCTGCTGGGCATCGCCACTTTCGTGGTGCTGCTGGCGACGGTGACGACCTTCCTGTATTTCGAACAGGCGCGCCTGGTGGAACTGCATTTCCCCGACCCGACCGACCAGACCCGGGTCTTCAGCCTGCTCGACACCGTGGTGCAGACGATCGCCATCCTGACCCAGCTGTTCCTCACCGGCCGCATCGTCCGGCGCCTGGGCCTGGTGGTGCTGCTGACCACGGTGCCGGTGGTGATGGTCGGTGGTTTCCTGTGGCTGGCGATGGCGCCCACCTTCGCCGTGCTGGCCATCGTCATGGTGACCCGGCGCGCCGGCGAGTACGCCCTGGCCCGGCCTGGCCGGGAGATGCTGTTCACGGTCGTGGCGCCTTCGGCCAAGTACAAGGCCAAGAACGTCATTGATACCGCGGTCTACCGCGGCGCCGATGCGGTCAGCGGCTGGGTGAAGGCCGGCATCGATGCCTTCGCCGCCAGTCCGGCAGTGGTGGCCGTGGCCGGTGCGGGCGTGGCCCTGGCCTGGGCCTTCACCGGCGCGGGACTGGCGCGGGCACAGGCCCGGCGGGAAGCGTCCACGACGCCGTCGGACAAGATAGCTAACTAGGTAAGCATTACTCTCCGCACCTTGTCCGGATTTGCTCATTCCCGGTCAGCGACGCCTGTCGCTTCAAGGACCTGCCGCAAGCCTGTTAGCGCGGCTTAGCAATGCCCGGTGTGACTACCACCCTGCCCGCCTTGCACCCCCGGCGCCGGAATGGTCCAGTGGCCACGTCCGGACGGGTTCTCCTCCTCGTCGATTCGCCCGGAATCCAGTTTCAGTCAACCGCCCCCTGGCGTTGACACCCTTTGGCAGGGCAATCGGCTGTTTTCGGGACAGTCGGCCCTGCCTTCTTTTTGCCTGGGGTCAGGCTTTGGCCAGCGGCGCGCGCTGGCTGACCGCCACGCTGCCCAGGATCAGGGCGCAGGCCACCGCCATCGGCCAGGTAAGGGCTTCGCCCAGCAGGCTCCAGGCCCAGGCCACGGCCATCAGGGGCACCAGGTAGGTCACCGTGACCGCCCGGGCGGCGCCCACCCGCTGGATGAGCCGGTAGAACATGGCGTAGGCCCAGCCCGTGCTGAGCACGCCGACCGCGATCGCCGAGCCCCAGGCCGCCGCCGAGACCGGCGCGACGGGCCAGGACGCCAGCGCGAACGGCAGGGCCATCACCGATCCGCACAGCAGGGTGGCCGCGGCCACGGCCACCGGCGGCAGGCCGGCGAACCAGCGCGGCACGAGGTTGGCGCCCACGCCATAAAGGAAGGCCGCGAGCGCCCCGGCCGCGGCAGCCGCACCGATGTTGCCGCCCCCGGTCTTGTCGCTCGCCAGCACCACCACGCCGATGAAGCCCAGGACCAGGGCGAACCATTTGCGCGGCGCGATGCGCTCCTTGAAGAACAGGAAGGCCACCAGGGCCGTGAACAGCACCGCCATCGCGTTGGTGATGGCCCCCACCCCGGCCGGCGCCTGCTGCGCCGCCCAGGCGAACAGGGCGAAGGGAATGGCGGAATTGATCGCGGCGACCAGGGCCAGGCGCGGCCAGAGCCGCCGCGGCAGCTGCGCCCTTGCGAGCCAGAGGAAGGGCAGCAGCACCAGCGCACCGAAGGCCAGGCGCATCTCCACCAGCGGCGCCGTGCCGAACTCCGGGGCGGCGACCCGCTGGAACAGGAAGGAAGCGCCCCAGACAGCCGACAGCAGCAGCAATTCCAGCGGCGTCAGCCAGACCCGGGTTTCCGAGGGCACGGCGGGGGACACCAGGGGCGGCGGGTTCTTCATGGCGGGGGCAAACCTGTTGTTGGCTGCAGCCATTATCGATGGCCCGGAAAAGCCCACAAGCGCATACTTTCCGGCATTGCCACAAACTTGGCTTGAGGCTCATGACACGCGTCCGGTCCGACCTGCTGCCTGCCCTTGCCGCCTTCGAATCGGCGGCGCGCCACCAGAACTTCACCCACGCGGCGGAAGAGCTGCACCTGACCGCCAGCGCGGTCAGCCACCACGTGCGCAAGCTCGAGGCCCGGCTGGGCGTCGCCCTGTTCCAGCGCCACGCCCGGGGCGTCACGCTGACCCAGGAGGGCCGCCAGCTGGCCGACGCCGCCGGCAACGCGCTCGCCGACATGGAGGGCGTGCTCAACAGCCTGCGCCCGCGCCGCCTGCAGGCCGCGAAGGTTCGCATCACCACCCTGCACTCGGTGGTGCACACCTGGCTGCTGCCGCGCCTGGGACGCTTCGTGGACCAGCATCCCGACACCGAACTGGTGTTCGACACCGAAGCCACGCTCAGCCGCTTCGAGGACGGCGGCCACGACCTGGGCATCCGCCACGGCCCCGGCCAGTGGCCGGGCCTTGCCGCCGTGGCGCTGATGGACGACACCATGCGGCCCGTGGCCGCACCCGACATGCCGGGGCTGGCGAGCGTGCACTCGCCCGCCGACCTCGCCGCGCTGCCCCTGATCGCCGACAAGGCCCGCCAGGGTTGGCACGACTGGTTCCGTCATGCCGGCGTGCACGGCGCGACGCCGCGCGAGCGCTACCAGTTCAGCGACACCACCGACGCCATGCTGGCCGCCGCCCTGGGCCTGGGCGTGGCCCTGGCCCGCGAGCGGATCCTGACGCCCTTCCTTGCCGACGGCCGCCTGCGGCTGCTCGACCTGCCGGGCATGCCGGCGCGCTGGAGCTACTTCGTGGTGTATCCGGCGCATCGCCAGCCCAGCCCCGCCGCCCAGGGATTCATCGACTGGCTGCTGGCGGACGTGGCGCACTTTGGCCCCTGAACCCGGCGGCGTATCCTTTGCGTTTGCACCGGGCCACGCACGCATGCACATCTGGGTCGACGCCGACGCCTGCCCCAACGTCATCAAGGACATCCTGTTCCGCGCCGCCGAGCGCACCCGGGTGCCGGTGACGCTGGTGGCCAACAGCTGGATCCGCACGCCGCCCTCGCGGTTCATCAAGTCGGTGCAGGTGTCCGGCGGCTTCGACGTGGCCGACGGCGAAATCGTCGAACGCTGCGCGCCGGGCGACCTGGTGGTGACCGCCGACATCCCGCTCGCCGCCCTGGTGCTGGAAAAAGGCGCGCTGGCCCTGAACCCGCGCGGCGAGCTCTACACCGCCGACACCATCGCCCAGCGGCTGACGATGCGGAACTTCATGGACGAACTGCGGGGTTCGGGCGTCGACACCGGCGGCCCGGCCGGCTTCCACGCCCGCGACCGCCAGGCCTTCGGCAATGCCCTCGATCGCTGGCTGGCCAGCCAGCCGCGGCCACCTTCACCTGCCAGGGACACGGCATGACCACCATCGATTTCGAACTCGACCGCGATTTCGTCGCGCTCAACGACCTGCTCCGCCTGGCCGGACTGTGCGACAGCGGCGGCATGGGCAAGGCCATCGTCGCCAGCGGCGAAGTTTCCGTGGACGGCGTGGTGGAGCTGCGCAAGACCGCCAAGATCCGCGCCGGCCAGGTGGTGCGCTGGGGCGACGCCGAGATCCGCGTGCGCGCCGCGGGCTGAACCCTCAGCGCCCGCCGCCGCTGCGCCAGATCGTCCACACCAGCCAGACGCCGCCCACGGCCGCGCCCAGGAAACCGAGCAGGCCGAACAGCGGCAGGCCCAGCAGGGTCGGCCCCCCTTCGACGGTCATCACGATCGACGAGCCGATGATCAGCGCCGCCACCACGATGCCCACCGTCAGGCGGTTGGCCGAGTGCGCCACCTGTTCGCCGAAGGCCTTCAGGCGCTCCACGTCCAGGTTGAGGTTGAAACGCCCCTGGCGCAGCGCCCGCAGCGCATGCCGCAGCTGGCCGGGCAGCGACGAAAGCAGGCTGATCGTGTCGCCGGCCGCGCGGCGGCCGCGCCTGGCGATCGCCTTCGGGGAATAACGCGCGCGCATGGCCCGGCGCAGGTAGGGTTCGGCTTCGCTGGCCATGTCGAAGTCCGGGTCAAGCCGGCGCCCCACGCCCTCGAGCGTGACCAGCACCTTGACCATCATCGCCAGGTCGGCCGGAAGCACGACCGCGTGTTCGCGCAGCAGCGCGGTGATTTCGGTGAGCACGGTGCCCAGGCGCAGTTCGCCCAGCGGCACGCCGTGGTAGTGGTCGATGAACGCGTCCACTTCCTGCAGCAGGGCGGCTTCGTCCATCTGGTCGTCGGCGGCCCATTCAAGCAGCACTTCGGCCACCTGGCCGGCGTCGCGGCGCACCAGGCCGTCGAACAGGTCGAGCACCTGGTAGCGGCGCGATTCGGAAAGGCGGCCGACCATGCCGAAATCAAGCAGGGCCAGCCGGTCGCCGGGAAGCCGGATGACGTTGCCCGGGTGCGGATCGGCGTGGAAGAAACCGTCCTCGAACATCATGCGCATGCCGGCGCGGGCGCCGATGCGGGCCAGTTCCGGCAGGTCGGCTCCGGCGGCAAGCAGGGCCTCGGTGTCACCGAGCGCAATGCCGTCGATGAACTGCTGCACGTTCATGCGCTCGCAGGTGTGGTCCCAATAAACCCGCGGCACGACCAGCGCCGGCTCGTCGGCGAGGCTGGCGGCGATGCGTTCGGCGTGGCGGCACTCGGCGGCCAGGTCGAGTTCGCGCGACAGCGAAGCCTGCAGCTGGCGCACCAGGGCCTGCGGCTGGAAGCGGCGCAGGTCGGGCGATTCCGATTCAAGGACGCGCGCCAGTCGCTGCAGCAGGCGCATGTCGGCCTCGACCTGCGGGCGGATGCCGGGACGACGCACCTTGACCGCGACTTCGCTGCCGTCGACCAGCCGCGCCCGGTAGACCTGGGCAATGGAAGCGGCCGCGATCGGAACTTCATCGAATCCGGGGAACACCGATTCGATGGGGCCGCCGAGGTCCTGTTCGACCTGTTCGCGCACGGCTTCGAAATCGGCCGCCGGCACCTGGTTCTGCAGCTTCTCGAACTCGGCGATCCATTCGGGCGCGAACAGGTCCACGCGCGTGGCCAGCAACTGGCCCAGCTTGACGAAGCTCGGGCCCATTTCCTCGAAGGCGCGGCGCACGCGCTCGGGTGGCGACAGTGTCGCCAGCTCGGCGGTGGCTTCCGAATGCAGCAGGTGGCCAGCCCGCTCCAGCGCGCCCGCCAGGCCAATGCGCCGCACCAGGTCGCCAAACCCGTAGCGCGCCGCCACCGAGGCCACCTCGTTGAGGCGGCCGAGGTCGCGCGCGGCGCTGAGGGTTTCCCAGAGCACTACCGGTCAGGCCCCCATGCAGAAGAAGTTGAGCTTGTTGCCGTCCGGGTCGCGGAAATAGGCCGCGTAGAATCCCTTGAAGCGTTCGCCAGGCGCGCCTTCGTCGGTGCCGCCCAGCTCAAGCGCCCTGGCGTGCAGGGCCTCCACCTGGGCCGGCGTGCGCACGACCAGCGCGACCATGGTGCCGTTGCCGCGGCAGGCTTCCTTGCCGTCGTAGGGGGTGATCACGCCCAGGCTGGGCGACTGCATGTCGGTGCCCCAGGCGACGAAACGCTCGCCTTCCATGATGCGCTTGGCGCCGAGTTCGGCCAGCAGTGCGTCGTAGTAGGTGCAGGCCCGCGCCATGTCGTTGGTGCCGAGGGTGACGTAGCCGATCATGTGCTGCACTCCGTTGGGGTTCTGCGATCAAGCATGGTCGGTTGCACACCGGCGCGCCAGCGTCGAAGCCGCCAGCGGCGTCGGATTCCGCCCTTCAGTGGCGACGCGCCTTCGCGAAAGGAAGGCCCTCGAACAGGAAAGTCTCCAAACGCCCGCATTCGTCGGCCGAACGTTCGCAAAGGATAGCCAACCGCACGACGGGCACACCCTGCTCTTCCACCAGCCGGTATCGCGCCACGCCCACCCTGATGTTCTCCGGCAGTGGCGCGGTGGGCGACGCGGGACGCGGGGGCTGCACGGTATAGCGAAACCAGAAGACCAGCGGATCGCGCGCATCCGGCACGAGGCTGGTATGGATGAATCCGATTTGCGGATCCCGGCCCATGGCATACGGAGGCGTGTACACCTTGTCCCCGGAGTCGGGAGCTGCCGCCTGGAAGGCCTGGATCGACTCGAACGGGAAAGGTTCGTCGTCCTTGAGGTACACGGGCCGGCGATGCGAACGCGGCCAGGGGATGCTGACGGGCACCACGGTGCGGAATCCACCGAACTTGACCGGCGCCTGGATCCAGCCATCGCTGGCCTTGGCCCGCTGCCCGGCCGACAGCACGTAGGCGGCGACCGACGCGAGCGCGGACTCGTCGAAGGCGGTGATTCCCGAGCTCTTGTCGATGCGGGTTTCGGTGACGCGGCCGCAATCGTCGAAGCGGGCCCCGACCAGCACGAGGCCGGTCTTGTTCGCGCGCGCTTCCTTGACCGGGTAGCGCGGCTGCACCATTCGCGTCGCCGGGCAGTCTTCGGCAGGGGCCTGGTCCGGCGCAGGTGCGTCCGGGGGCGGCGCCGGCATGGCCAGCGCCAGCGCGAACAGGACGCCGATCACTTGCCCGCCTCCAGCATCGGCAGCTTCAGTCCCTGCTCGCGGGCGCAGGCCTTGGCGATCTCGTAGCCGGCGTCGGCGTGGCGCATGACGCCGGTGCCGGGGTCGTTCCACAGCACCCGGGCCAGGCGCGCGTCGGCGGCCTCGGTGCCGTCGGCGACGATCACCACGCCGCTGTGCTGGCTGTAACCCATGCCGACGCCGCCGCCGTGGTGCAGCGACACCCAGGTGGCGCCGCCGGCGACGTTGAGCATGGCGTTGAGCAGCGGCCAGTCGGAGACCGCGTCGCTGCCGTCCATCATGGCTTCGGTTTCGCGGTTGGGCGAGGCGACGCTGCCGCTGTCGAGATGGTCGCGGCCGATCACGATCGGCGCGCTCACCTCGCCGGTGCGCACCATTTCGTTGAAGGCCAGCGCCAGGCGGTGGCGGTCGCCCAGGCCAACCCAGCAGATGCGCGCCGGCAGGCCCTGGAAGCTGATGCGCTCGCGCGCCATGTCCAGCCAGCGGTGCAGGTGCGGGTTGTCGGGGATCAGTTCCTTGACCTTGGCATCGGTCCTGTAGATGTCCTCGGGATCGCCGCTGAGCGCGACCCAGCGGAAGGGGCCGATGCCGCGGCAGAACAGCGGCCGCACGTAGGCCGGCACGAAGCCCGGGAAGTCGAAGGCGTCCTTGCAGCCCACGTCGAAGGCCATCTGCCGGATGTTGTTGCCGTAGTCGAAGGTGGGCACGCCCATGTCCTCGAAGTTCAGCATCGCCTCGACGTGGGTGCGCATCGAATGCTTGGCGGCGTCGATGACCTTCTGCGGGTTGTTCTTCTGTTCGCTGAACCACTCTTCCAGCGACCAGCCGGCCGGCAGGTAGCCGTGCAGCGGATCGTGCGCGGAGGTCTGGTCGGTGACCGCGTCGGGACGCACGCCGCGGCGCACCAGTTCGGGCAGGATTTCCGCGGCATTGCCCAGCAGCGCGATGGACTTGGCCTGGCCGCCGCTGGTGTAGCGTTCGATGCGGGCCAGGGCGTCGTCGAGGTCGGTGGCCTGTTCGTCCACGTACTTCGTGCGCAGGCGCATGTCGATGCGCGACTGCTGGCATTCGATGTTCAACGAACAGGCGCCGGCCAGCGAGGCCGCCAGCGGCTGCGCGCCGCCCATGCCGCCCAGGCCGGCGGTGAGTATCCAGCGGCCGGTCAGGTCGCCCTTGTAGTGCTGGCGGCCCATCTCGACGAAGGTTTCGTAGGTGCCCTGCACGATGCCCTGCGAGCCGATGTAGATCCAGCTGCCGGCCGTCATCTGGCCGTACATCATCAGGCCCTTGGCATCGAGTTCGTGGAAGTGGTCCCAGGTCGCCCAGTGCGGCACAAGATTGGAATTGGCGATCAGCACGCGCGGCGCGTCGGGGTGCGACGGGAACACGCCCACCGGCTTGCCCGACTGCACCAGCAGGGTCTGGTCGTCTTCCAGGGTGCGCAGGCTGTCGAGGATGGCGTCGTAGCTGGCCCAGTCGCGGGCGGCGCGGCCGATGCCGCCGTAGACCACCAGCTCGGCGGGGTTTTCCGCCACCTCGGGGTCGAGGTTGTTCTGGATCATCCGGTAGGCGGCTTCGGTCAGCCAGGACTTGCAGCTGAGCTGGCTGCCGCGCGGCGCGGCGATCTTTCGCGAGGGGTCTTTGCGGTTGGCGGCAGGCATCGTCGGCTCCCAGGACAAGGCCCTGATTATAAGCCGCCCGACCCGCCGGCCCGCCTATTCGCTGGCACGGCGGACCCGCGAGCGCCGCGCCAGCCATTCCGAGGCCAGCAGCGCGCCCAGGGCGAGCAACAGCGACACGATCGCCAGCCGGGTGATGCCGGCCTCGCCGCCGGGCTGCTGCATCAGCTGGTGCATGGCCAGCGACAGGGTGCGGGTCTCGCCGGGAATGCTGGACACGAAGGTGATGGTGGCACCGAACTCGCCCAGCGACTTGGCGAAGGCCAGCGCCGCGCCGGCGGCAAGCCCGGGCAGCGCCAGCGGCAGATCCACCTGCGCAAACGTGGCCCAGCGGCGCGCGCCCAGGCTGGCCGCCATTTCTTCGTATTCGCGCGGAATCGCCTCGAACGACAGCCGGATCGCGCGCACGAACAGGGGGAAGGCCATGACCGCCGCCGCCAGCACCGCGCCGGTCCAGCGAAAGGCCAGCTCGATGCCGAAGGTTTCGCCCAGCCAGTGGCCGACCGCGCCCTGGTTTCCAAAGGCCACCAGCAGCACGTAGCCCGTCAGCACCGGCGGCAGCAGCAGCGGCAGGTGCACCAGCGCGTCGAACAGCGACTTGCCGGGAAACCGGAAACGCGCCAGCACCCAGGCCACCGCGACCGCCGGCACCAGCGAGCCCAGCACGGCCAGCAGCGCCACGCGCAGGCTGAGCAGCACGACCTCGATTTCGGCGGGCTGGAGCATCAGGGCACCATGAATCCACGCGCACGCAGGGCGTCGCGCATTTCGTCGCCCCGCAGGAAGGCCAGGAAGCCGGCGCTGCGCGCGGCCGGCGCCATGCCGGCGCGCGCCACCGGATAGCGCACGGCATCGTGCGAACCGGCCGGCAGGCGTGCCACCACCACCACCCGCGGTTCGACCCGCGCGTCGGTGGCGTAAACGATGCCCAGCGGTGCTTCGCCGCGTGCCACGAAAGACAGCGCGGCGCGCACGCTGTCGGTTTCCGCCCGCCGGCCATGCAGGGCCTGCCACAGGCCCAGCGTGCGCAGCGACTGCCGGGCGTAACGACCCGCGGGCACGCTGCCGGTGTCGGCCAGTACGAGCCGGCCGCGGGGGCCCAGTGCCGCCAGCAGTGCTGCCGGCTCCAAGGCCACGGCGGCTGGCCGGTCGCGCGGTGCCACCAGCACCAGTGCATTGCCGGCCAGGTCGAAGCGGCTGGCCGGGTCCACCAGGCCACGTGCCTGCAGGTAGTCCATCCAGGCGGCGTCGGCCGACACGAACACATCCACCGGCGCGCCGCGTTCAAGCTGTCGCGCCAGCGCCGCGCTGCCGGCATAGGACACGCGCACCCGCTGGCCGCTGCGCGCCTGCCAGGCCGCGCCGGCGTCGTCCATGGCTTCCTGCAGGCTGGCGGCGGCAAACACCAGCAGTTCGTCGCCGGCCCGGCCGGACGCCAGGCCCGGGGCCGGCAGCGCCAGGAGAATCAGCAGCCACCAGGATTTCATGCCCCGCAGCCTACATGCCGCGGAAGCGATGCAGGAAGGCGGCGCTGACCGGCAGGGTTTCGCCGCGCCCGCGCAGGCTGATCCGGGCCTTGCCCAGCTCGTCCTTGCGCAGGCGGTCGATGGCGGCCACGCGCACGACCACGCCGCGGTGCACCTGCCAGAACTCGTCCGGGTCCAGGCCGGCCAGCAGGTCCTTGAGCGGCGTGCGGATGACCGCTTCGTCGTCGCCGGTCACCACCCGCACGTATTTGTCCTGGGCCTGGAAATACAGCACCTCGTCGATGCCGATCATGCGCACGTTGTCGCCGATGCTGGCGCTGATCCAGCGGAACTGGCGCTCGCCGCGCGGGCGCAGCCGCGATTCGAGCTCTTCGATGCGCGCGTGCAGGCCGTCGTCGCCGCTGGCCAGCTGTTCCTTCAGTCGTTCGATGGCCAGCGCCAGCCGCGCCGGCGCCACCGGCTTGAGCAGGTAATCCACCGCCCCGGCCTCGAAGGCGCGCAGGGCGTAGTCGTCGTAGGCGGTGGTGAAGACCACGCGCGCGCCGGCGGCCACCGCCGCCCGGGCCACGTCCAGGCCGCTAACGCCGGGCATGCGGATATCGAGGAAAGCGACCTGCGGGCGGTGTTCGGCCACCGCGTCGAGCGCGGCCAGGCCGTCTTCGCAGGCCGCCAGTACCTCGAGTTCAGGCCACGCGTCTTCCAGCATCTCCAGCAGGGCGGCACGCTGCGGCGCCTCGTCTTCGGCCACGATGGCGGTGACGCGGCTCACGGGCGCGCCTGCGCGACCGCGCCAGCGTCGTCGGCGAGCGGCACGGTGATTTCAGCCACGGCGCCGCGGCCGCCGGCCAGGCCGCGAAGGCTGAAGGTCGCCTCGCCGCCGAACCGGGTGGCCAGCTGTTCGCGCACGTTGGCAAGGCCGACGCCGCTGCCCAGGCCCGGCTGCAGGCCGACGCCGTCGTCGACCACGCTCAGCACCAGGCGGTCGCCGCGCAGGCTGGCGCGCACCTCGACCCGGCCCGGGCCGGGCTGGGGTTCGATGCCGTGCTTGATGGCGTTCTCGACCAGGGTGATCAGCAGCAGCGGCGGGAATGGCCGCTGGCGCAGCGCGGGTTCCGCCACGACGGCATAGGCCAGGCGACCGCCCATGCGCAGGCGCATCAGCTCCAGGTAGCTCGCGCAGATGTCGAGCTGCTGCCCCAGCGTCGAGTGCAGCAGGCTGTCGCCATCGCGCAGCTTGGGAATGGTGGCGCGCAGGTGTGCCACCAGCGCGTCGAGCGTGGCCTCGGCCTGGGCCGGGTCCTGGCGCACCAGGGCGCGCACCGAGGCCAGGGTGTTGAACAGGAAGTGCGGCTCCACCTGTGCCTGCAGCAGGCCCAGCCGCAGGTCGGACTGCTGCTTCTGCGCGCGCAGGGCGGCCAGCTGCCGGCCACGCTGGTCGGTGGCCCAGCGCCGGCGTTCGCTGAAGTAGGCACGCAGCGCCAGGCCGCCGCCGAACACGCCGTAGATCACCGCCAGCACGACCAGGTTGACCACCAGGGCCGGGGTCTTGAAGGCCGGGTCTATTTCCGGGTTCTTGCTGGTCGCCGCGCCCGCTTCGACCAGGGCCTGGCGCACCTCGCCTTCAACATACGTGGACGCCCACTGGTCGGCGAAAAAACTCGCCACCATGCCCACCAGCACCGCCAGCACCACGAACACCCGCTCGCGTCGCACCGGCCAGCCCCGGTGGCGCGCGAACGTCGCCAGGGCGGGACCGGTGGTGGCCATCAGGAAAAACGCCACGAACATGTGCACGCCGGCCAGCGCGCCGATGCCCCAGTCGCGCACGGTCACCGCCGTGCCGAAACACACCACCAGGGAAAAGGCCGCGATGACGATCCCGAACAGCAGGCTGCGGCCGCGCAGCCACGGCCCGCTGAACACCGGGTAGCGGTGGTAGCGGCTCCAGACCGTGTTGCCGCCCACCAGCACGTCGGCGGGCAGCGGTCGGGCCAGGCTGTAGGTTTCGGCGGATTCGTTCATGGCTGGCGCAGCATATCGGCCGCTCAGGGGGTTTTGCCACGCGCACCGATGCGCTGCGCCGGCATGGCGCCGCCGCCCTGGACCCAGACGAAGGACTGGCTGCCGTCCGGCTGCCTGACCGGCTTAAGCAGCGCGTCGAAGGCCAGCGGATAAAAATCGCCGGCGCTGTCGTGGCCCAGCTCGAAGGCCGGCTGGCCCTGGGCCTGGACTTCCAGCGCCCCGCCCTTGCGCCGCAGCGTCAGCTTCATCGCGCCCTGCAGCTGGTAGTCGCCGACCAGCGCATCCATCAGCGCCTCCGGCGCCGGCGTGGCCACCCGCGGCTGGCCCAGCGGCACTTTCGGGTCGAGCAGGTGAAGGCCAATGCTGCCCAGCCCGCCCAGCGAATGCAGGGCCGTGTCGGACAGCACCACGACGCCGCGGCCGGCTTCGCGGTCGAAGGCCACCAGCGAAGAAAAACCGCCGGTGCCGCCTTCGTGCACGTGCACCGGGCGGCCGTTGAGCGGCGCGATGATCCAGTTCATGGCCATGCTTGGCTGGCCATCGGTCCACACCGGCTGCTGCGAAAGTTCCAGCGCCGGCACCAGTGCTTCGGGCGCGTCCCCCAGCTGGCCCTGCACGTAGGCCACCATGTCGTCGAGCGTCGCGCGCACGCCACCCACGCCGGCCAGGCCGGGCTTGAAGGTCCAGGCCGGCACCGGCTGGGTGTTGGGCGCATGGCCGCGCGCGGCGGTGACGCCCTCGGGACGCCGGTCGACGTATGCGCCTTGCATGCCCAGCGGCGTGAACAGGCGCTGGTCGAGCAGCGCCTCGAAGTCCTGGCCGGTGCGGCGCGCCAGCGCGTCTGAAAGCAGCATCAGCGCGAAGTTGGAATATTCGAAGGCCGTGCCCGGCGCCCGCGGCAGCTGCACCCGGCCCAAGGCCGCGTGCAGCATTTTCGCGTTCATGCCGGCGTAGGGATTGGCCGGATCGGCGATGGCCACGCCCGGCGGCAGCGCCGGCAGGCCGCTGGTGTGGGTGACGACGTGGCGCAGCAGGATCGGCTGCCCTTCGAAGTCCGGCAGCTTGGTGCCTTCGGGCAGCCAGGCGGCCAGCGGGTCGTCGAGCGAGCCGCCGCCCGCCAGGATCTCCTGGGCCAGCACCGCCGCGACCATGGTCTTGCTGACCGAGCCGATTTCAAATGCGGTGCCGGCGCCAACGCGCGGCTCGCCTTCGGCGCTTGCGCAGCCGTACGCGCGCGAAACGCCCGCGGCCTCCACCACGGCCACGGCCAGGCAGGCACCGGTGCGGTCGCCTTCCAGCCGCTGCTTCAGCGCCGCGGCAACGCCGGCATCATCCAGGGCGAAGGCCGGGCCGGACAGGCCAACGGCGAACAGGGAAACAAGCAGGGTCTTGGGACGCATGGTGGGGCACCTCGGGCTGGGGACGCTGCCACCATGCCCCGGCCCGAGGCCACGGGCGGCGGCGTGCGACGAAGCCGGCCCTGCCGCCGACGAAACCCGGGCTGGCGGGAATCAGTCGGCCAGCAGGCGCGCGAGCGTGGTGCGGTAGCGCGCCGCGACGGCATCGTGGTCGCGGTGCCGGCCATCGGCGACGACCCGCTGCCCGTCGACATGGGTTTCCCGCACCAGCGGGCGGTTGCCCGCGAAGACGTAGCGGTCGAGCACGTCGGCCGCGCGCGCACCCGCCAGCGCCGGCAGGCCGCCGTCGAGCAGCACGTGGTCGGCCGCCGCCACCCCGCCCTGCCCGCAGGCGCGCAGGCCACCGGCCAGGGCCTGGGTGTAGAGCAGCGTGCCGGTGCTGGGCTGGCCTCCGGACACGGCGATGTTGCGCCGGCGCGTGGCCAGGCGCTGGCCGTATTCAAGCCAGCGCAGTTCCTCCACCGCAGACACCGACACGTGCGAATCCGAACCCACGCCCCAGTGGCCGCCGGCCGAAAGGAACTCGCGCAGCGGGAACAGGCCGTCGCCCAGGTTGGCTTCGGTGGTCGGGCAGATGGCCACGGTGGCGCCGCTGGCGACGATGCCCTGTACTTCCGCGGGCACCAGGTGCGTGGCGTGCACCAGGGTCCAGTCGGGCCCGACCGGCGCATTGTCGAGCAGCCATTGCACCGGACGCGCGCCGCGCAGCGACTCGCATTCCTGGACTTCGCCGATCTGTTCGGCGATGTGGATGTGCACCGGCAGCGACTGGCCTTCGACCGCCGCCAGCAGCGCCGCCATCGCGTCGGCCGGCACGGCCCGCAGGCTGTGCAGGGCCACGCCGACCTCCACCGTCGGCCCGCGCAGGGCCTGCAGCGACTGCAGCAGGGCCAGGTAGGCGTCGAGCGAATGGCCGAAGCGGCGCTGGCGTTCACCCAGGACCCGGCCGTCGAAGCCGCCACGCATGTACAGCACGGGCAGCATCGTCAGCCGGATGCCGGTGTCGCGCGCGGCGGCGACCAGCGACTTCGACATGGCCGCCGGGTCGTCGTAGGGACGACCGTCGGGCTGGTGGTGCAGGTAGTGGAATTCGCAGACGGTGGTGAAGCCGGCTTCCAGCATTTCCGCGTAAAGCTGGCAGGCCACGGCGTACTGGCTGTCGGGATCGAGCCGCGCCGCGAAGTGGTACATCAGCTCGCGCCAGGTCCAGAAGCTGTCTTCGGGCTTGCTCTGGCGTTCGGCCAGCCCGGCCATCGCACGCTGGAAGGCGTGCGAATGCAGGTTGGGCAGTCCGGGGATGCGCCAGTGCCCGTCCGGGCTCGCGACGGGGACGACGGCGGTGGCATCGGCGGGCGTGGTCATGGCCAAAGTTTCGCATGCAGCCGGCGCGGGCGCATACAATGCCTCGCCATGGGCGCCCTCTCCGGCATCACCGTGCTTGAACTCTCCCGCGTGCTGGCCGGCCCCTGGTGCGGCATGACGCTGGCCGACCTGGGCGCAGACGTCATCAAGCTCGAATCCTTCGAAGGCGACGACACCCGCGGCCTGGGCCCGCCCTTCCTGGACGGCATGTCGGCCTACTTCGCCTGCTGCAACCGCAACAAGCGTTCGCTGGCCATCGACCTGCGCGCACCGGCGGCGCGACCCCTGCTTGAAGCCCTGGTGCGCAGCGCCGATGTCATGGTCGAAAACTACCGCACCGGCGGCGCCGAATCCCTGGGCGTCGGC
The DNA here is from genome assembly GCF_014643775.1 of Arenimonas soli. GTDB lineage: Bacteria > Pseudomonadota > Gammaproteobacteria > Xanthomonadales > Xanthomonadaceae > Arenimonas > Arenimonas soli. Next base: position 541,651 of record NZ_BMKC01000001.1, on the reverse strand, counting down.
TACGAGGCCATGGCGTCGATCAACCCGCGCCTGGTGTACTGCTCGATCTCCGGCTACGGGCGCGACGGCCCGGGCGCGATGCGGCCCGGCTACGACTACGTGGTGCAGGCCGAGGCCGGGCTGATGTCGATCACCGGCCCGGCCGACGGCGAGGCCAGCAAGGTCGGCGTGGCCGTGGCCGACCTGGCCACCGGCCAGAACGCCGCCACCGCCATCCTGGCGGCGCTGCTGCAGCGCCAGCGCGACGGCCGCGGCCAGCGCATCGACGTGTCCCTGTTCGACACCCAGCTTTCACTGCTGGCCAACGTCGCCGGCAATGCGCTGTTCACCGGCGTGGATGCGCCGCGCTTCGGCAATGCCCATCCCAGCATCGTGCCCTACCAGGCCTTCGCCGCCAGCGACCAGTCCTTCGTGCTGGCGGTGGCCAGCGAGAAACTGTGGGCCCAGCTTTGCCGCGCGCTCGGGCAGCCCGGCTGGCTGGAAGACGAACGCTGGCGCAACAACGCCGCGCGGGTCCGTCACCGCGACTCCATCTGCCAGGTGCTGGCCGACCTGTTCAAGGCCAAACCCGCGGCGCACTGGCTGGCCCTGTTCGAGCGCGCGGGCATTCCCGCGGCTCCCATCAACAGCGTCTGCCAGGCGCTGGAACACCCCGTGGCCCACGCCCGCGGCATGCGCTACGAACTGGGCGGCATCCCCATGGTGGGCAGCCCGATCCGCCTTTCCGGCTCGCCGACGCGACGCGAACTGCCGCCGCCGCGCCTGGGCGAACACAGCGACCTGATCGTGCGCGCGGCCGGTTTCGAGCCCGATGAGCTGCGCGCCGCTGGAGCGATCCGGTGATTGGCCGCCTCGCCCCGCCCTGGGACAGGCTGCTGCTCGACGCGCGCCTGGCGACGCTGCGCGACGACCTGGGCGCCTACGGCGTCATCGAATCGGCGGCGCTGGCCTGGAAGGATGGCCTGGTCGCCTTCGCCGGCCCGGCCAGCGAACTGCCCGGCGAAGCCGCCGCGCTGGCCGCACGCGTGGAATCGGCCGAAGGCCGCTGGATCACCCCGGGCCTGGTCGACTGCCACACCCACCTGGTGTTCGCCGGCGACCGCGCCCAGGAGTTCGAACGCCGCCTGCAGGGCGCCAGCTACGAGCAGATCGCCCGCGAAGGCGGCGGCATCCTTTCCAGCGTGCGCGCCACCCGCGCCGCCGGCGAGGACGCCCTGCTTGCGGCATCGTTGCCGCGGGCACGCTCGCTGTGCGCCGACGGCGTGACCACCGTCGAGATCAAGTCCGGCTACGGCCTGGACTTCGACAACGAACGCAAGATGCTGCGGGTCGCGCGCCGCATCGGGGAAGAGCTCGGCATCACCGTACGCACGAGCTACCTCGCCGCGCACGCCCTGCCCGCCGAGTTCGCCGGCCGCGCCGACGACTACATCACCGGGGTGGTCGATTGGCTGCCGCGCCTGCACGCGGAAGGCCTGGTGGACGCCGTGGACGCCTTCTGCGAAGGCATCGGCTTCACGCCCGCGCAAACCCGGCGGGTGTTCGAGGCGGCCCGCGCGCTGGGCCTGCCGGTGAAGCTGCACGCCGACCAGCTAAGCGACCTCGGCGGCGCCGCGCTGACGGCCGAATTCGGCGGCCTGTCCGCGGACCACATCGAATGGACCAACGACGAGGCCGTGCGCGCGATGGCGGCCGCGGGCACGGTGGCCGTGCTGCTGCCCGGCGCCTTCCACGTGCTGCGGGAAACGAAGCTGCCGCCGCTCGATTCACTGCGCGCGCATGCGGTGCCGATGGCGGTGGCCACCGACCTCAATCCCGGCACCGCGCCGCTGCAGTCGCTGCGCCTGGCGATGAGCCTGGCCTGCACGCATTTCCGCCTGACCCCCGAGGAAAGCCTGCGCGGCGCCACCGTGCACGCCGCCCGCGCCCTGGGCCTGCACGACCGCGGCCGCCTCGTGCCCGGCCAGCGCGCCGACTTCGTGCAGTGGCGCGTCGGCCACCCGGCCGAACTGGCCTACTGGCTCGGAGGCGACCTCGTGCACTCCGTCCACGTCGCCGGCCGCCGCCTGTAAAAACGGGGCCAGGGAACGAAAAAACCCCGCCGGGGCGGGGTTTTCAGCGATGGGGCCGGGGCCCCACGTGTCGCATGCTTACTTGGCAGCTGCCTTCTTGGCCGCGGCCTTCTTCGCCGGAGCCTTGGCCGGGGCCTTCACCGAAGCGGCGGCCTTGCCGGCGGTCGGCTTGCTGACGGTCTGCGCGCGGGCATTGCCGTGGCTACCGGCGAAACGCTTGCCCTTGGCGGTCTTCTTGTCGCCCCTACCCATGGTGTTTCCTTGAAAGTGTGTGTACGTGGGGCGCGTAGCCTAACACCGCGCGAGGCGGTCACCAAGGCGCGCCGGCGGGATCAGTGGCTGTGGCCGTAGGAAAGCCGCAGGTTGACCAGGTGGGCGATGGCGATAAGCACGCCACCAGTGGCCATCGCGGCCGCGTGCGGCAGCACCGAATCGTGCAGCGGCGGATACAGCAGGGCCAGCCAGACCAGGGCCAGGCCCGGTGCCACCATCAGCCAGGCATGGTAGGCGCGGTGGCCGCGGTAGCCCAGGTAAAGACTGACCACGGCCAGCACGGTGGCCAAGCTGGTAAAGGCCCATTCGACGCCATGCCAGGCCACCAGGCCCAGGCCCAGCGCCGGCAGCAGCGCCAACGCCACTGGCACGAGCAGGCAATGCAAGGCGCAAACGAAGGCACCAAAGGCCCCCAGGCGATCAGCCCAGGCGGGCAGGTGCAGGCGGCGGCGGACCACCGGTGCGGCGAGGGATTCGGGGGTTGCGCTGGGGGGCGTTGCAGGCATGGGCGGATGGTATAACATTTCGGATTGGAACAGTATAACATTCCCTAAATCACAACCCGGAGCCTGATCCGCCCATGTCCCGACTGCCCCGCTTCGCACCGCTTGCCCTGGCGCTTGCCGCCGCCCTGCCCGCCCTGGCCCTGGCCCAGGACGCCGCCCCGGACCCCGAGCACGCCCACGAAGTCGCAAAGACCCTGGATGTCGTCGAAGTCACCGCGTCGCCGCTGCGCCAGGGCATCGAGGACCTGGCGCGCCCGGTGGACGTGCTGACCGGCCAGGAACTCGACGCCCGCAAGTCCGGCACCCTGGGCGAAACCCTCGAGCGCCAGGCCGGCGTGCAGTCGGCCAGCTTCGGCGTCGGCGTCGGCCGGCCGGTGATCCGGGGCCTGGAAGGCGCGCGCGTGCAGGTACTGGCCAACGGTGGCAGCGCCCTGGACGTCTCGACGGTCAGCGCCGACCACGCCATCGGCATCGAACCCTTCCTGGCCGACCAGATCGAAGTGCTAAAGGGTCCGGCCAGCCTGCTCTACGGCAGCGGCGCCATCGGCGGCGCGGTCAACGTGGTCGATGGCCGCGTACCCACGGCCCAGGTCGGCCGGGCAATGGCGGGCCGCGCCGAGCTGCGCCACTCCAGCGTGGACGATGGCACCGTGGGCATGGCCCGCGTGGACGCCGACGCCGGCGCGCTGACCCTGCATGCCGATATCTTCCGCCGCGACAGCGGCGACGTCCGCATACCCGGCTACGCGTTTTCACCGGGCCTGATCGCCGAAGAAATCGAAGAAGGCGAAGACCCGGATCATTTCGCCCGTGGCCGCCTGCCCAACAGCGCGCTGACCACCGAAGGCGGCGCCCTGGGTGGCAGCTGGTTCGGTGAACGCGCCTGGTTCGGCGTGGCCGCCAGCACCTACCGAAGCGAGTACGGCATCCCGCCGGGCGCGCATGCGCACGAAGAAGAAGAACACGACGAGGACCATGACGAAGACCACGACGAGCACGACGAAGAAGAAGAAGTCGTCCGGCTCGACCTGCGCCAGGACCGCTTCGAGGCCCGCGGCGGCGTCCGCGACGTCGGCGCCTTCGCCGAACTGAACTGGCGCGTGCAGCGCAGCCTCTACGAGCACACCGAACTCGAGGGCGACGAAGTCGGCACGGTCTTCAGCAACACCGGCACGGAAGCACGCTTCGAGGCCGTGCAGCGCGAGATCAACGGCTGGCGCGGCGCGTTCGGCCTGCAAATGTCCCACCGCGACTTCGAGGCCATCGGCGAAGAGGCCTTCGTACCGCCGTCGATCACCCGCGACCTGGGCGTGTTCGCGCTGCAGGAAAAGGACTTTGGCCAGTTCAAGCTGGAACTGGGCGCACGCCACGAACGCGTCAGCGTTTCGCCCCAGTCCGGCGCGGACGCCGATCGCAACGCGACCAGCCTTGCGCTCGGCGGCCTGTGGCGGTTTTCCGAAGCAGCCCACCTGAGCCTTAACCTCAATCGCGCCGAACGCGCGCCGTCGGCCGAAGAACTGTTCTCCGACGGCGCCCATGTGGCGACGCAGTCCTACGAGCTGGGCGACGCCTCGCTCGACGCCGAGGTGGCGCTGGGCGCCGAACTTGGCCTGCACCTGCACCACGGCCGCTTCGACGGCAAGGTGGCGGTGTACCGCACGGCGTTCGACGACTTCATCTACCTCGCCGACACCGGCCTGGAGCAGGACGGGTTGCCGCTGCGCGCCTGGACCCAGGCCGACGCCACGTTCTCCGGCTGGGAAGCGGAGCTGGACGTCGAACTGGCCGACAACGCCAGCGGCCTGTGGAGCCTGCGCCTGTTCGCCGATTCCGTGGATGCCAGGCTCGACGGCGGCAGCCGCCTGCCGCGCATCGCCCCGGGCCGCGCCGGCGCCGACCTCGTCTGGAGCCGGGGCGGCTGGCGCGCGCGCCTGGGCGCGGTGCGCGTACAGCGCCAGGACGAGGTTGCGCAGTTCGAAACGGCGACCGACGGTTACACCCTGGTCGACGCCGGCGTTGCCTATCACTGGGACACCGCACTGGCCGGCTGGGAAGCCTTCGTCGAAGGACGCAACCTGGGCGACCGGGAGGCCCGCGCCCACACGTCCTACCTGAAGGACTTCGCTCCCCTGCCTGGCCGCAACGTGATGGCCGGCATCCGCGTGAACTTCTGATCCGCGCCGACCGAGCCGGCGGGCAGGCTATTCGTAGTCTTCGCCGGCCGTCGGGTCGGGCGCGTCCGGGCGTTCTTCCGGGTCGGGGTCGTCTTCGACCACCGTGTCGGGGTCGGCGGCTTCCTGCACCGCCTGCTGTTCGCTGGTCTCGGTGCCCAGGTGGAAGGCCGCGTAACCCGGCAGCACCGCCTGGTTGAGCGCCATGCCGATCACCCGGCCGGCGACCGGCGCCAGGATGTAGCGCTCGACGTTGGCCACCGGGTCGATCACCCGGCCCAGGCGCTGGCCCGACTGCACGCGCTGGCCCAGCGTGACTTCGCTGATCAGCAGGCCGCCGGAGTTGGCGCGCACCCAGCGCGAATCGAGGAAGATCGGCGCCGGGTCTGGGCGCCTGGCGATCACTTCGGGATCGAGCGGCATGCCGGCACCTTCGGCCGCGGCCGGGTCTTCGCGCATGCTGGTCTGCACCATCAGCCGTTCGATGGCGGCGACGGCCTGGGCGATTTCCTCGGGCTCAAGGCGGGCCGGCGCGCCGGCTTCGAAGGTAACGGCCGGCACCCCCACCGCCGTCGCAGCGACGCGCAGCATGCCCTTGTTGCCCGGGCTGTGCAGCACGACGGTGTTTCCGAAGTGGCGGCTGAACTCCAGCACCTCCGGCCGGGTCAGGTCGGCGCGCACCTGCGGCAGGTTGCTGCGTTCGAACGAGCCGGTGTGGAAGTCCACCAGCATGTCGCAGTGGCTGACGATGTCCTGGAAGAACGCGTTGGCGATGCGCGAGGCGATCGAGCCGCTGCGCGAGCCGGGGAAATAGCGGTTCAGGTCGCGACGGTCCGGCAGGTAGCGGGTGCCGCGCGAATACCCGTGCACGTTGACGATGGGAACGCCGATCACCGTGCCCGACAGCCGGGTCGGGTCGATGCCGTGGGAAAGGCGGCGCACGATCTCGACGCCGTTGATCTCGTCGCCGTGCACGCCCGCCACCAGGCACAGCACCGGCCCCGACAGGGCGCCGCGCGTCACCACCACCGGGCTGGGGATTTCCGCGGCGCTGATGCCGCCGCCCGGGCGCCATTCGAGCTGCATGCGCGTGCCGGGCACGACCAGCCGGTCGAGGATGGCCAGCGGCGTCACCAGGTCGGACGGCGGCGCCAGGAAGTCCTCGGGCAGGGCCAGGCCGATCGGCGGCGGCGGACTGTCGTCGCCACCCGGCGGTTGAACCGGGAAATCCTGCGCCCAGGGCGTTCCCGCCGCGAGCAGCAGGGCCAGGCCGGCGGTGGCGCGCTTCACGCCGCGGCGCATCGGGCGCACAGGCCGTGCACCTCCAGGGTTTGCGCGCGCGGGGCGAAACCCAGCGCACGCGCCTGTTCGTCGAGCAGGCCGCAGATGCGTTCGTCCTCGAGCTCGGTCGCCGACTGGCAGTTGTCGCAAATCAGGAACGGCACCGAGTGGCGCAGGTTGGGGTGATGGCAGCCGATGAAGGCGTTGACCGAGGCCAGGCGGTGGATGAAACCCTGCTCGAGCAGGAAGTCGAGCGCGCGATAGACGGTGGGCGGCGCGCTGGAGCCGTTTTCTTCCTTCATCGCGTCCAGCAGGTCGTAGGCCTTCACGGGCTTGCCGGCGTCGGCGATCAGGCCCAGCACCTGCGCCCGCAGGGGCGTCAGGCGCAGGCCGCGATCGGCGCAGGCCTGTTCCACCGCCCGCACGTAGGCACCGGCGTCGTGGACGTGGTGGTCCGGGTCGGTGCAGTCGTGGACGGCGTGGCTTCGGCTGCGGGGCATGGGTCTAGGTTGGGGCCTGCAAGGCGCGAAATCAACGCTTCCCGGCCCCTTGGTGGGAGGCGCTTCAGGCAGGGAGTTTTTCCAGCGCGGCGTCGATGCGCGCCAGGGCCTCGGCCTGCCCGGCCAGGAACACCGTGTGGTCGATCGACGGGCTGACCTGGGTGCCGGTGATGGCCACGCGCAGCGGCTGGGCGATCTTGCCCAGGCCCACGCCCAGGGCATCGGCGGTGGCGCGCAGGGCGGCATCCACGCCGGCCGGGCTCCAGTCTTCGACCGCCGCCAGGCGCGTGCGCACTTCCGACAGCGGCGCGCGCGCGGCCGCCGTGAAGTGCTTGGCCACCGCGGCCTCGTCGTAGGCCTTGAGCGGGCAATACCAGACGTGGGCGCGTTCGGCCATTTCCTTCAGGGTCTGCACGCGGTCGCGAAGCGCCACCACCACGTCGGCCGGTTTCGGCCCCTTCGACAGGTCGTAGCCATGGGCGACGAGCTGCGGTTCGAAGTGCCTGGCGACGTCCGCCGGGTCGTCGGTCTTGAGGTAATGCTGGTTCAGCCAGCCCAGCTTGGCCGGGTCCAGGCGCGAGGCCTTCTGGTTCACGTCCTCGATGGCGAACAGGGCCTTGAGCTCGTCGCGGCTGAATATCTCCTGGTCGCCGTGCGACCAGCCCAGCCGCGCCAGGTAATTGACCAGCGCGTGCGGCAGGTAGCCTTCATCCCTGTACGACATGACGTTGGCCGCGCCCGAGCGCTTGGACAGCTTGGCGCCCTCGGGGTCGAGGATCATCGGCATGTGCGCGAAGTGCGGCACGGTCGCGCCCAGGGCCTTGTAGATGTTCACCTGGCGTGGCGTGTTGTTGACGTGGTCGTCGCCGCGGATGACGTCGGTGATGCCCATGTCCAGGTCGTCCACCACCACCGCGAAGTTGTAGGTGGCGTAACCGTCGGAGCGGAAGATCACCAGGTCGTCGAGTTCGTCGTTGCTCCACTCGATGCGGCCCTTGATCTTGTCCTCGAACACCACGCTGCCGCCGATCGGGTTCTTGAACCGGATGACCCGGTTCGGATCGTCGCGTTTGGGCTCGTTGCGGTCGCGGTAGTAGCCGTTGTAGCGGGGCTTGAGGTTGGCGGCCATCGCCGCCTCGCGCATGGCCTCGAGCTCTTCCTTGGTTTCGTAGGCGTAATAGGCGGTGCCGTCGGCGACCATCTTTTCCGCGACCTCGCGGTAGCGGTCCAGGCGCGCGGTCTGGAAGACCGGGCCTTCGTCGTAGTCCAGGCCCAGCCAGTCCATGGCTTCCAGGATGGCGTCGATGGCGGCCTGGGTGCTGCGCTCGCGGTCGGTGTCTTCCACGCGCAGGATGAACTGGCCGCCGCGGCGACGCGCCTCCAGGTAGCAGTACAGCGCCGTGCGGGCGCCGCCGATGTGCAGGAAACCGGTCGGGCTGGGGGCGAAGCGGGTGCGGCAGGTCATCGTGGGGGCCGGGTCGGGACGGTGGGCCGCGCATTTTACGGCAAAAGCCCGGCCGGGCCGGCCGGCTGCGCTACCATGGCGCCGTTCCCCCGCGATCCGACCCGATGTCCCTGCGCCTTGCCCTGATTTCCCTGCTGCTGCCGCTGGCCGCCTTTGCCTCGCCCACCCTGCCGCCGGCCGTGCCGGAACCGGCCACGGAAGCGACGCCGGCGCCGCCGGCCCCGCGCGTGCTGCTGGTGACCACCCTGGGCGAAATCACCCTTGAACTGGACGCCGCCGCGGCGCCGCGAACGGTGGAAAACTTCCTGGCCTACGCCCGCGACGGCCACTACAACGGCACCATCTTCCACCGCGTGGTGCCGGGGCTGCTGGTGCAGGCCGGCGGCTTCACGCCCGACCTGCAGGCCAAGCCCGCGCGCGCGCCGGTGCCCAACGAAGCCGGCAATGGCCTGTCCAACCAGCGCGGCACCATCGCCGCCGCCCGCGACCGCGGCGTCTCGGACTCGGCCACCACGCAGTTCTTCATCAACCTCGCCGACAACCCCGCCTTCGACCGCAAGGACGACGCCGGCCCTTATACCTCCGGGTACGCGGTGTTCGGCCGCGTGGTGCAGGGCATGGACGTGATCGAGCGCATCGCGGCCATGCCGACCGGATCGCAGGGCCCGTTCAATGGCTGGGTGCCGACCACGCCGGTGGTGATCGAACGCGTGCAGATGCTGGAGCCGTCCGAGCCGTGAGTCTGCTTTTTGTTTCCGACCTGCACCTCGACGTCGCGCGCCCGGCCACCACCCGGGCCTTCCTGGACCTTCTCGAAGGCGATGCACGCCGGGCCGAAGCCCTGTACATCCTGGGCGACCTGTTCGAAGCCTGGGTCGGCGACGACGACCCGGGCGAGCCGGGCGCCAGCGTGTGCGCCGCGCTCAAGGCATTGTCCGAAAGCGGCGTGCCGGTCTTCCTGATGCGCGGCAACCGCGACTTCCTCTACGGCCAGCGCATGGCCGAACGCTGCGGCGCCACCCTGCTGCCCGACCCCTGCGTGGTCGACCTGCACGGTCTTCCCACGCTGCTGATGCACGGCGACCTGCTGTGCCTCGACGACACCGCCTACCAGGCCTTCCGCCGGCAAGTGCGCGACCCGGCCTGGCAGCAAGGCTTCCTGGCCCAGCCGCTGGCCGCGCGCCAGGCCTTCGCCGCGCAGGCGCGCGCCGCCAGCCGCGAACACCAGCAGGGCGCCTCGGAATCGATCATGGACGTCACGCCCGCCGCGGTGGCTGAAACCATGGCCCGCCATGGCGTCAGCCGGTTGATCCACGGCCATACCCACCGGCCGGCGATGCATACGCTGTACGTGGATGAACGGCCCGCCCTTCGCGTGGTCCTGGGCGACTGGTACGACCAAGGCTCGATGCTTTGGCTCGACCCGGACGGCCTGCGCCTGGAAACCCTACCCGTCGCGGACTGAAACCCCGGCTCAACCGCCGCGGTAGAGTTCGGACCGGTAACCGCCGACCTCGAACTCGAAGGTTGGCACCAGCACGTCGTTGCGCGGCAGCTCGATGCGCACGCGTTCGGCTTCCGACATGGCCTTCAGGAAACCCGGCTCGTCCTTGATGAACAGGGCGGGGCCGGTGCCGGTGTCGGCCGGCTCGCCGGCGAATTCGCGGACCGGGCCGTCGTCGAAACGGATCTTGAGCCGGCAGGGCGGGCCGCAGCGCAAGTTGGACATCTGCAGCACCAGGTAGGCGCTTTCGCCCCACTCCGGATGCCGGCGCAGCACCAGCCGGGCCTCCGGGCGCGGCGCGGGGCCGCCTTCTTCCATCGAGTGCCGGGGCACCTTGCTGTAGATGGCGGCCGAGTGCTGGGTGCCGCCGTCGACGGCCACGGACTGGTAGTCCCACAGGCCAAGCAACCGGCGGCGTTCCCGCATGGCGTCGGCCTGCTCCACCACTTCGTCGAAGCTTTCGCGCATGGTCGCCGCGGCCTGGGTCTCGCGGTGCGACTGGTCGAGCTGGTTGCCGTGCATCTCGGCGATTTCATGGTCGCCGTCGGCGCGCGCGGCTTCGTACAGCGCCAGCAACTTCGCGCCGGCCGCCTCGTCGGTGGCCGGATCCACCGGCTCGGGCTGGCAGGCCGCCAGCAGCAGGAACACCAGCATGGCCAGCAGTCGGGTCGGCAAACTCTTCATCGTCCTACTCCATGGTTTCCAGGCTGCGGATCTCGTCTTCCTCGAAGCCGGCGGCCAGGCGGGCCGGCCGGTTGAACGGCCCGCGCATGCCGCCGCGCACCGTTTCGCGCACCAGCCGGATGAACTCGCGGCCAGGCGACAGGCCCGCGCGTTCGCAGTGCCAGTGGTACCAGCGGGTGCCCGCGGCCACGTGGGCCACTTCTTCGGCCAGTATCACTTCCAGGATGGCCGCCGAGGCCGGGTCGCCGTTCGAGCGCAGGCGCGCGATCATGCCCGGCGTCACGTCCAGGCCGCGGGCCTCGAGCACGCGCGGCACCAGGGCCATGCGCCTGAGGCCGCTGTCGGCGGTTTTTTCGGCCATTTCCCACAGGCCGTTGTGGGCGTCGAAGTCGCCATAGGCGAAGCCCAGTTCGCCCAGCCGCGCCGACAGCATGGCGAAGTGGCGCGCCTCGTCGTCGGCAACGCCCACCCAGTCCTGGTAATACGCCTGCGGCATGCCGCGGAACCGGTATACCGCGTCCCAGGCCAGGTTGATGGCGTTGAATTCGATGTGGGCGATGGCGTGCAGGAAGGCCGCCCGTCCCTCGACGCTGCCCAGGCCACGCTGCGGCACCTCGCGCGGCAGCACCAGCCGCGGCCGCTCCGGCCGGCCGGGTGCGCCGATCACCGCGGGCGCCGGTGCATCATCGGGCACCGCCAACTCCCCCGCCCGGAACGCCGCCGCCGCCGCATGCGTCAGCCGCAGCTTTTCGACCGGGTCGGACGCGGCGATGCACGATGCCGCGGCCTGGAGGAGATCAGGCACCCCGGCGCTTCCGCTTGGCGTCGTCGGAGCGCAGTTGCTGCAGGCGCTCGAAATAACCCGGTTCGACGCCGGTGACGTATTCGCCGCTGAAGCAGGAGCTGTCGAAGCGGCGGCCGGGGAACTTCGGGCCGGCGACGGCGGCCTCGAGATCGGCCAGGTCCTGGTAGATGAGCCAGTCGCAGCCCAGCAGTTTTTCGATCTCGGCTTCGCTGCGGCCGTTGGCCACCAGTTCGTCCACCGACGGCATGTCGATGCCGTAGATGTTCGGGTGCCGCACCGGCGGCGCCGCCGAGGCCAGGTAGACCTTGCGCGCGCCGGCGTCGCGCGCCATCTGCACGATCTGCTGGCTGGTCGTGCCGCGCACGATCGAGTCGTCGACCAGCAGCACCACGCGGTCCTTGAACTCCAGCGGGATCGGATTGAGCTTGCGGCGCACCGACTTCTTGCGCTCGCCCTGCCCCGGCATGATGAAGGTGCGGCCGACGTAGCGGTTCTTGATGAAACCTTCGCGGTATTTCACGCCCAGCACGTTGGCCAGCTCCAGCGCGGCGTCGCGCGATGTGTCCGGGATGGGAATGACGGTGTCGATGTCGTGGTCAGGGCGCAGGCGCAGGATCTTCTGGCCCAGGGTCACGCCCATGCGCATGCGCGCCTTGTGCACCGAGATGTTCTCGATCATCGAATCCGGGCGCGCGAAATACACGTACTCGAAGATGCACGGCGCCTGCGGCTGTTCCTGCACCACGGCCTCGGCGTAAAGCTGGCCTTCGGGGGTGATCACCACCACCTCGCCCGGCAGCAGGTCGCGTTCGCGGCGGAAGCCCAGGATGTCCAGGGCCACCGACTCGGACGCGACGGCGTATTCATCGCGGCCGTTGATCTCGCGCTTGCCCAGCACCAGCGGACGGATGCCGTGCGGATCGCGAAAGGCGACCAGGCCCAGGCCCAGCACCATCGCCACCGCGGCGTAACCGCCCTTGCAGCGCCGGTGCACGCTGGCCACGGCCGTGGCCGCCGCCTTGGCGTCCAGCCGGCCCAGCACCTGCAGTTCGTGCGCGAACACGTTCAGCAGCACCTCGGAATCGGACTCGGTGTTGATGTTGCGCTTGTCCTGTTCGAACACCATCTGGCGCAGGGCGTCGGTGTTGATCAGGTTGCCGTTGTGCGCCAGCGCGATGCCGTAGGGCGAGTTGACGTAGAACGGCTGCGCTTCGTCGGTGCCCTCCGAACCCGCCGTCGGGTAGCGGCAGTGGCCGATGCCGACCGCGCCGGCCAGCAGCGCCATCGCGCGTTCGTCGAAAACGTCCTTCACCAGGCCGTTGCCCTTGTGCACGCGCAGGCGATGGCCGTCCATCGTGGCGATGCCGGCCGCGTCCTGGCCGCGGTGCTGGAGCACCATCAGGCCGTCGTACAGGGCCGCCGCGACGTCGCTCGCGCCGGCGATTCCGATGATGCCGCACATGGTTCAGGTCTCCGGAAGGGTCTGGCCGGCCGCGTCAGGCGGCGGGCCGTTGGAAGGTTCGGGCAAGGTCATGCCGGGCACCGGGAAAAACAGCTCCTGCGCGGCCATGGGCGGCAGGAAGCCGGCCATCCATTCCGCCCCCTGCTGCACCGACGGCATGAAGCGCGACTGGGTCCACCAGTCGTCGCGCGGCACCGGGGTGAAACCGAGCAGCATCACTGCCACGCAGGCCAGCACCACGCCACGGGCCAGGCCGAAACCCAGGCCAAGCACGCGGTCGGTGGCCGAAAGCCCGGTGTTGGCGATCAGCTTGCCGATCGCCCAGGTCACCAGGCCACCGAGCAACAGTACGCCCAGGAACACGCTGGCGTAACCCAGGAACAGCTGGGCCGACGCCGCGCCGACGCCGATGAACAGCCCCGAGGCCTGGGCGCCGAACGCGATCGCCAGCCAGAAGGCGGCGACCCACACGGTCAGCGACAGCACCTCGACCACGAAGCCCCGCCACAGCCCGATGGCCATCGAGACCGCCAGTATCAGCAGCAAGGCATAGTCGGCCCAGTTCAGCATCAGCGTCAGGGATGGGACACGATGATCGTTTCGCGCAGGCCCAGCTTGGCGGCGATCGATTCGCGCAGTCGTTCGGCGGCGGCGCGGTCGGCCTCGGGGCCCACGCGGACCCGCCAGACCAGGCCGTTGTCGGTGGCGATGCGCTGGTGGAACGCAACAAAACCCGCGGCCCGCGCCCGGTCGCGCAGCGCGTTGGCATCGGCTTCGGTGCTGAAGGCGCCCAGTTGCACGGCGAACCCGACGGTGGCCGCGGCCGCCGGACGGGTCGTGGTCGCCGCCGCCGGGGAGCGGCCGGCGTCGAGTGCAATGACCACCGTGCGCGTGCCCGACACGCTTTCGGCGCGCAGGCGCGCGGCTTCGGCAACGGTGCGCTCGGCGTAGGGACCCACGCGCACGCGGGTGGCTGGCTTGCCGTTGACGTCGACCGACTCGCTGGTGACCGGCAGCCCGGCGGCGCGCAGCTTGTCGGCCAGGGCGCGGGCATTGGCCTGGTTGGAGAAGCTGCCGACGTTCACCGCGTAGCGGCCGCCCGCGCTGCTGGCCGGAAGGGGTTGCTTGGGTGTGGCGGGTTCGGGGGTGGCAGCGGGTTCGGGTTCGGGCGCCGGCTGCGCGGCGGGCGCGGCGGCCAGGGCTTCGCCGCTGGCGGCGTCCACCGCCTGCAGCGGTCCGCCGTCGTCGGCCGGCGCGCCGACGTCCGGGGCGTCGATCCGCGGCGCGGCGTTGCCCTCCACATCCACCGTGGCCACGGCATTGGGATCGTCACTGGCCGGCGCGGAAGGCCCGCCCAGCACCGAACCCTCGCCGGCCGGCTGCGGCACGGCCAGCGGCAGTTCGCGGGTCTCGAATTCCTGGTCGGGCGCGGCCGGCATCGAAAGCGGCACCTGCGCGGCGTCGGGCTCGCCGACGTCGGGGCCCTGCAGCAGCATGGGCAGGAAGATCATCGCCAGCGCCACCAGCACGGCGGCGCCGATCAGGCGCTGTTTCAGGGCGGAATCCATCGCGAGTTCGGTCCGGCCGGAGGAGTGGCGCGAATTATAGCCGGGATGCCCGCCCGGCCGGGTCAGGCCGATGCCAGGGCTTCAGCCACCGTGTGGAAAGAGCCGAACACCAGCACGCGCCCGTCTTTTCCCGCCGCCGTGGCCGCGGCGTGGCGGGCGTCGGCCAGGCTGCGATGCGCGAACAGGATGTCGGCCGGCAGTTCATCACCGAGCCGACGCGCCAGTTCGTCCACCGCCAGGCCGCGCGCACCGGCGTCGGTGATCGGACCCAGGTGCCAGGCCCGCAGCCAGGGGGCGAGCGGCCGGCAGATGCCGGCCAGGTCCTTGTCGGCCAGGGCGCTGAACACGGCCACGGTCGGTTTGGGGTTCGCCGCCAGCCAGTCGGCGAGCTGGCGGGCGCCCTGCGGGTTGTGCGCCACGTCCAGCACCATTTCGGGCGAGCCGGGCAACACCTGCAGCCGCCCCGGCGCGCGCGCCGTCGCCACGCCCTCGCGCAGGGCCTGGTCGGGCACCGGCAGGTCCAGCGCGCGCAGCGCGGCGATGGCGGCCGCGGCGTTGCCGCGCTGGGCCGGCGCCGGCATCGCCGGATCGGGCAGGTCGATTTCATACCCCGGTTCCCGCCAGCGCCAGCCCGCGTCCAGCTCATCAACCAGGTAATCGGAATAACCGCGGATGGCGAAGGCGCCGATGGCATAGGCGTGCCGCAGCACCGACGACGGCGGGTCTTTTTCGGCCAGCACGCAGGGTTTGCCGGCGCGCAGGATGCCGGCTTTTTCGAAGCCGATGCTTTCGCGGTCGTCGCCCAGGTAGTCCTGGTGGTCCAGGTCGACGGTGGTGATGACCGCGCAGTCGGGGTCGACGATGTTGGTGGCGTCCAGGCGCCCGCCCAGCCCAACCTCGAGCACGGCCAGGTCGAGTCCGGCGGCTTCGAACAGCATCAGTGCGGCCAGTGTTCCGAACTCGAAATAGGTCAGCGGCGTTTCACCGCGCGCGGCCTCGATGCGTTCGAAAGCCGCCACCAGCGCGGCGTCGCCGGCATCGGCGCCGTCGATGCGCACGCGTTCGTTGTAGCGCAGCAGGTGCGGCGAGGTGTAGGCGCCGACCTTCAGGCCCGCCGCGCGCGCGATCGCCTCGATGAAGGCCACCGTCGAACCCTTGCCATTGGTTCCGCCGACGGTGATGACCCGGCGCGCCGGTCGGCCCAGGCCAAGCCGCCGCGCCACCTCGCCCACGCGTTCAAGGCCCATGTCGATGGACCTGGGGTGGACCTGCTGCTGGTAGTCCAGCCATTGCTCGAGGGTGCGTTCCATGGGCTGCATTATCCGGCCGGCGCCGGCGATGTGACAGCGGACCCGGATGGTTCGTGGACCGGGTTTCCCCTAACCTGCGGGGCATGGGCCAGTGGCATGCGACTTCAGGACCGGATGCGACGCAGGCTCTGGATGCCTCGCCGGACGGGCTGGCCGCGCCCGAGGCGGCACGCCGGCTCCGGGAACACGGGCCGAACCGGCTGCCGGAACCGGCACGCACCCACCCCCTGCTCCGCCTCCTGCGGCAGTTCAACAACATCCTGATCTACGTACTGCTGGGCGCCGCCGCGGTGACGGCCGCGCTGGGCCATGGCGTCGACACCGCGGTCATCGTGGCGGTGGTGCTGGCCAACGCGATCATCGGCTACGTCCAGGAAGGCAAGGCCGAGCGGGCGATGGAAGCGCTGCGCGGCCTGCTGGCGCCGCGCGCGGCGGTGCTGCGCGACGGCCGCCGCCTGGGCGTGGACGCCGGCACGCTGGTGCCGGGCGACGTGGTGCTGCTGGAAGCCGGCGACCGGGTGCCGGCCGACCTGCGCCTGCTGCAGGTGCGCGGGCTGCAGGTCCAGGAGGCCCTGCTCACCGGTGAATCACTGCCGGTGGACAAACAGCTGGACGCGGTCGCGGCCGATGCCCCGCTGGGCGATCGCAGCTGCCTGGCATTCAGCGGCACGCTGGTCACCGCCGGCCAGGGCCGCGGGTTGGTGGTTGGCACCGGCGCGGACACCGAGATCGGTCGCATCAGCGGCCTGCTGACGCGGGTAGAGACGCTGGAGACGCCGCTTGTCCGGCAGATGGACGCCTTTGCCCGCGGCCTGAGCTTCGTGATCCTGGCCGCTTCGGCGCTGCTGCTGGCCGCGGGCCACTTCATCGGCGACCGGCCCTTCGACGAGGTGTTCATGGCCGTGGTCGGCCTGGCGGTATCGGCCATCCCCGAAGGCCTGCCGGCGGTGCTGACCATCACCCTGGCCGTCGGCGTGCAGGCCATGGCCCGGCGCAATGCGATCGTGCGCCGGCTTCCGGCCATCGAAACCCTGGGCGCGGTGTCGGTCATCTGCACCGACAAGACCGGCACGCTGACCCGCAATGAAATGGTGGTGGCGACCGTGGCGCTCGCCGGTGCCAGCTATCGGGTGGAAGGCGAAGGTTATGCCCCGCTGGGATTGCTGGTGCGCGAAGGCGGAGGCGAAGGGCCAGCGGCGGCGCTCGCCGATCTCGCAATGGCGGCCGCCCTTTGCAACGACGCCGCCCTGCACAGCCGCAATGGCGAGTGGCAGGTTGAAGGCGACCCGATGGAAGGCGCCCTGCTCGCCTTCGCCGGCAAGGCCGGCATCGACCTGCAGCAGGTTGGCGCCGACTGGCCGCGCGTGGATGCCATCCCCTTCGACGCCCGCCACCGGTTCATGGCCAGCCTGCACCACGACCACGACGGGCACGTGGTCGCCGTGGCCAAAGGGGCTCCGGAGCGCATGCTGTCGATGTGCGCATGCCAGCGCGGCGAGGCCGGTGACGAATCGCTCGATGCCGTGGCCTGGCGCGAGGCCGCGGAGGCCATCGCCGCACGCGGCCAGCGGGTCCTGGCCTTCGCCACGCGCGACATGCCGCCCGGCAGCACGTCCCTGGATTTCGCCGACGTCGAGGGCCCGCTGGTGTTCCTGGGCCTGGTCGGCCTGATCGACCCGCCGCGGCCGGAGGCGGTGGCCGCCGTCGCCGAGTGCCGCCGCGCCGGTATCCGCGTGAAGATGATCACCGGCGACCACGCCGGCACGGCCGCCGCCATTGGTGCCCAGGTCGGGCTGGAAGCACCGGACGCGGTGCTCACCGGCGCCGACCTGGACGAACTCGACGACGAAGCCCTGCGCGCCGCGGTCGAACGCACCGACGTTTTCGCCCGCACCAGTCCCGAACACAAGCTGCGCCTGGTGATGGCGCTGCAGTCGCTGGGCCGCGTGGTCGCGATGACCGGCGACGGCGTCAACGACGCGCCTGCGCTCAAACGGGCCGACGCCGGCATCGCGATGGGCCGCAAGGGCAGCGAAGCGGCGAAGGAGGCCTCGGAACTGGTGCTGGCCGACGACAACTTCGCCTCGATCGCCGCCGCCGTGCGCGAAGGGCGCACGGTCTACGACAACCTGCGCAAGGTCATCCGCTGGACCTTGCCCACCAATGCCGGCGAGGCCGGGACGATCATCGTGGCCCTGCTGGCCGGCCTGGCGCTGCCGGTGACGCCCGTGCAGATCCTGTGGGTGAACCTGGCCACGGCGGTCACCCTGGGCCTGGCCCTGGCCTTCGAACCGACCGAGCCCAACACGATGCGCCGGCCACCGCGCCGGCCCGACGAACCCCTGCTCGACCGCAGCCTGGCCTGGCACATCGCGTTGGTGGCCAGCCTGTTCATGCTGGCGGTGTTCGGCATCTTCGAGTGGACGCTTGCACGCGGGCATTCGATCGAACTGGCGCGCACGCTGGCGGTGAATACGCTGGTGGTGCTGGAGATCTTCCACCTCTTCCACGTACGCAACCTGCACGGCACGTCGTTCAACCTGCAGGCGATCAAGGGCACCCCGGTGATCTGGCTGACGATCACGCTGGTGACTGTGGCGCAGTTCGCGATCACCTACGTGCCGGTTCTGCAGCAGGTCTTCGGCACCACCGCCGTGCCGCTGGCGGACGGCCTGGTGGTGGTGGCGCTGGGCGTCGTCCTGCTGGTGGTGCTGGAAGCCGACAAGGCACTGCGGATTCGCCGGCAACAAGGCAAGCACTGACCCGGGAACGGCAACTCAGCGACCGGCCTGCTGCCGGCGCCACAGCGCGGGCGACGTGCCCTGGCAGCGCTTGAAGGCCCGGCTGAAGGCCGCTTCCGACTGGTACCCCACCGCCTCGGCGATGCGCACCAGGGAGGCCTGGCTGCCGGCCAGCATTCCGGTGGCCAGCTGCATGCGCCAGTTCGCCAGGTAGGCCATGGGCGACAGTCCCAGCTGGCCGCCGAAACGTTCCACCAGCACCGTTCGCGACATGGCGGCGCGGCGCGCCAGTTCGGCCAGGGTCCAGGCCGTGGCGGGCTCGCCGTGCATCAGGTGCAGCACACGCCCCAGCTGAGGGTCCGCCAGGGCGCCGAACCAGCCCTTCTGCCCCGGCGGCAGCGCCTCGAAATGGCGCCGCACCACCTCGATGAACAGCAGTTCGCTCAGGCGCGAAAGCACGCCGGCATGGCCGGGCCGGCGGACGCGGCTTTCGGCCACCGCGGCCTGCACAAGCCGCGGCAGGACATCGTTCTCGCCGGCCGGCAAGGCACTCACGTGCAGCATGCGCGGCAAGGCCTGCACGACCGGATTGAAGGGCGACAGGTCGCAGCCCAGGAAACCGCAGACCAGGCGCGCACGACCCGCCTCTTCGTCGGCATCGGCCTGGCCTTCGCCCAGGTAGAACGGCAGCGGTTCACCGCGGAGCGACTGGCGCACCACCCCGTGGCCCGGGCCTGGCTGGCAGGCCGGGTCGCTGGACATCACGTGGGCGTCGCCGTGCGGGAACACCACGACGCTGCCGGCTTCAAGCGCCACGGCGGTATCCCGCTCGTTCTCCAGCGCCACCCAGCAACGGCCGCGGGAAACAATGTGGTACTCCATGACGTGCTGGAAACCCGGCATCACGTCCGGCGCCTGTTCCAGCGCGGGCCGGGCGGAGGCCACCCAGGGCGCCTGCGCTTCGACTTCGTAGAACACCGCGCCGGAAAGCCGCACGGCCTGCAGCACGTCCGAAAGCACGTCCATCGTTGTGCTCCTTCTGGCTCGGGCCGCTTTTCCGGCCGCACGGTCATGTCAGGCGGCCGCCCGGGCATGTCGCGCCCGGACCGCCGGTCCTAGAGTTGTGCTGTCATCACGAAGGATGCCCCCAATGCCCCGCCTGCTCTACCCCCTTTATGCACTGGTCGCATATGCGATCGGCCTGGCTTCGATCCTGTACCTGGTGGGCTTCATGGCCGACCTGTGGGTGCCCAAGACCATCAACGGCGGCCCCGCCGCGGCGCTGCCCGCCGGCGCCTGGACCAACGTGGCCGTGCTGGCCGCCTTCCTGGTGCTGCACTCGGTGATGGCCCGGCCTGCCTTCAAGGCCAGGTGGACCCGGCTGGTACCCGAGTCCCTGGAGCGCGCGACCTACATCCTGGTGTCAGGCCTGACCACCTTCGCCCTGGCCTGGGCCTGGCAGCCGATGCCGGCGGTGGTCTGGGACGCCGGCGACGGCGCGGTGGGAATGAGCCTGTACGCCGTGCAGGCGCTGGGCTGGCTGACGATCGTGCTGGCGACCTTCAACATCGACCACTTCGCTTTCTTCGGCCTGCGCCAGGCCTGGGACCGCTTTCATCAGCGCCGGCACCAGCCAGCGCCCTTCACGGCGCGCTTTCTGTACGGCCTGGTCCGTCATCCGATCAGCCTGGGCTGGCTGCTGGTGTTCTGGTCAACCCCGCGGATGACCGAAGGCCACCTGCTTTTCGCGGGCGTCATGACGGCCTATATCGCCCTGGTCACGCCGCTCGAAGAACGTGATCTGGTCGAGGCCATCGGTGACGACTACCGCCGCTACCGACGTCGGGTGCGGGCCTTCCTGCCCTGGCCGCGCACGCGTCGGGCGGCCGACGCGTGATCCGCCTGCGTACAGGCGGCGCCGGCGACGCCCGGGAGCTTGCCGCCCTGTTCACCGCATCAGTCCACGAACTGGGTAAGGCGTACTACGACGACGAGCAGCGCAGGGCCTGGGCGTCACCGGAACCGGACCTGGCCCGGTGGCAAGATCGCCTGGCGGCGCTGAACGTCCTGGTGGCCGGGCGCAACGGTCAAACCGCCGGATTCATCGCCTTCACGCCGGACGGCTACATCGACCTGCTGTTCACCGCGCCGGCGCACGCCCGGCACGGCGTGGCTCGGGCCTTGTTCCTCGCGGCGGAGCGGCACCTGCATGCACTCGGCACGTATGACCTGCATACCCATGCCAGCCGGGTCGCGCGGCCGTTCTTCGAGCAAGTCGGGTTCACGGTGCTTGCCCCGGAAACCGTGGACCGGGACGGCGTCGCGCTTGAACGCTTCGCCATGCGCAAATGTGCCGCACCGGCCTAGCTGGCGATCCGGACCTGCTCGCGGCGCCAGGTCGCCGGCGGGCGCCCGGTTTCGCGTCGGAAGGCCCGGCTGAAGGACGCCTCCGATTCGTAGCCGACTTCCTGGGCGATCGAAGCCACCGTAGCCGCGGAATGGCGCAGCAGGCCAGCGGCAACCTGCATTCGCCAGCGAGCCAGGTATTGCATGGGCGCGTGCCCGGTGAACTGTCCGAAGCGCTCGTGCAGCGCCGAGCGCGACAGCCCCACCCGGTCTGCCAGGCGATCAATCGTCCAAGCTTCACCCGGATTGGCGTGCAGGCAGGACAGAGCGCGCCCGACGTAACGATCGCGCAATCCGGCGAGCCAGTTGTTCTGGTCTTCGGGCAGTTCTTCCAGGTAGCGCCGCACCAGCTCGACGAACATCGTCTCGCTCAGGCGCTCGAGCAGCGCCTCGCCACCCGGACGCTTCTCCACCGATTCGGCCACGGCGAAACGCACAAGCTGGCTGATGCGGTCGTCTTCACCGTCGCGCGCGCGGATGTGCAGCAGCTCCGGCAGGCTGGCCAACAGCGGGTTGAATGGCCTGGCGTCACAGCCGAAAAAGCCGCAGACCAGGGTGGCCGACCCCGGTGCAGGCGGGGAATCGGCGCAACCGAGCCGCACGTCGCCACCCACCCGGCTGGAGAAAACGGGCAGTTGCTGGTCGCGCGGCTGCGCGTAGGCCGCCATGTCCACCACGCCGCGCAGTCCCGGGTGGCTGGTCACCGAATGCGGTGCGCCGCGCGGGTAAACCACCACGTCACCCAGCTCCAGTCGGACTGCTTCGCCGTCGATCAGTCCGGTCCAGCACGCGCCCTCGGTCACGACGTGGTAGGCCATGACATGTTCGATGCCAGGCATGACGTAGCGGGCGATCTCGCTGGCGTGTGGCGCCTCGCTGGCCCAGCGGTCGCGGCCTTCGACGTGGAAAAACAGCGCACCGCGCAGCCGCACGCTGCGAAGCACCTCGGAAAGGGTGTCCTTGCTCATGGTCGGCAGCCAGGTCCACGAGGGGGAACGGGCGAACATCTTGGACCTTTTGCCGCCTTCGCTCCACCCGGGCGGACGCCCGGACAAAAACGCCGGAGCCTGGGTCAAGTCGCGGCGCCAAGCCGGATGAACGGTCAAATCGCAAGGAGCCTGTGCACGGCACGTGCGGTCCCGGGTGACCAGACTTCGGTTGCGGCGGGGCAATGCCCGCCTTCCCCCCGAAAACGAATCAAGAGGCAACACAATGGAACACGCGGCAACTTTCGATGAAAACAAACTCAATGCCTTCATGGGCCAGGTCATCGGCGATCTCGGCGGTGCCTACAGCGTCTCGATGGTCAAGCTCGGCGACCGGCTTGGACTTTACCGCGCCCTGCGCGACCAGGGCCCGGCCACGGCGTCCGAACTATCCCGGCGCACCGGCTGCGACGCGCGCTACCTGCGCGAGTGGCTGTGCCACCAGGCGGCTTCGAACTACCTGCACTACGACGCCGGCGACGGCCGCTTCTCGCTGCCCGTCGAGCAGGCGATGGTGTTCGCCGATGAAAACAGCCCCGTCTACATGATCGGCGGCTTCGAGAACGCGGAATCGACGATCGAGAACTACACCAAGGTCGCCGCCGCCTTCCGCAGCGGCGACGGCGTCGCCTGGGGCGACCAGGCCCACTGCATGTTCTGCGCGGTGGCAAAGTTCTTCCGCCCCGGCTACGAGC
The DNA here is from genome assembly GCF_014643775.1 of Arenimonas soli. GTDB lineage: Bacteria > Pseudomonadota > Gammaproteobacteria > Xanthomonadales > Xanthomonadaceae > Arenimonas > Arenimonas soli. The sequence continues at coordinate 519,222 of NZ_BMKC01000001.1, read as the reverse complement.
ACAATCTGGTGCAGGCCTGGTTGCCGGCGATCGAAGGCATGGTGCCGCGCCTCGAGGCCGGCGCCCTGGTGGCCGACGTCGGATGCGGCCACGGCCACTCCACCCTGATCATGGCCCAGGCCTTCCCGAACTCACGCTTTGTTGGCCTGGACTTCCACCCGGGCTCGATCCAGGACGCGATCCGCCATCGCGACGCGCTGGGCATCAGCGCGGACCGCGTCGACTTCCGCGTTGCCACCGCCACCGACTTCGATGGCGGACCCTATGACCTGGTCACCTGCTTCGACAGCCTGCACGACATGGGCAATCCGGTCGGCGCGGCCAGCCATGTCCGCAGCCAGCTCAAGGACGACGGCAGCTGGATGGTGGTCGAGCCGATGGCAGGTGATTCGGTCCAGGACAACCTGCACCCGGTCGGTCGGCTCTTTTATGCCGCGTCCACCCTCATCTGCGTGCCCACTGCCCTGGCGCAATCCCCCGGACTGGCGCTGGGCGCCCAGGCCGGGCTGCGCGAGCTGAGCCAGGTGATCGGCGCCGGCGGCTTCAGCCGGGTCAGCCAGGTCGCCACCACGCCGTTCAACCAGGTGCTCGACGCGCGCAAGTAGCGCCGGCACGTTCATGGAGAGTCCCATGCTGAAGCGTTACGTGATCGAACGCAGTATTCCCGGCGTCGGCACGCTGCCCGCCGAAGCCATGTCGGGCGTCGCCGCCAACGCGCGGCTGGCGCTCGAGGCGCTCGGCCCCGGCGCGCGCTGGCTGCAGTCCTTCGTCACCCACGACAAGACCTACTGCATCTACCTCGCCCGGGGCGATGGGGCTCACAGCGCCCGGTGAACCGCCTCGCCGAACAGCGGCGTGTGGTGGTTGCAGTCGTTCAGGCGCACCACTTCCAGCGCGTCGGCGCCGGGGCCTTCGAGCAGGTTGAGCGTGGTCGGCGCCTGCCGGAAGGACCACAGGCGCGACAGCGGCAAGCCCAGGATGCGGCACAGGATGACTCGGTTGACCGCGTCGTGCGCCACCACCAGCAGCGTGTCGCCCTCGCCCAGGCCGTCGCAGGCGCGCGCGAAGGCCGGCCAGGCGCGGTCGAAGACCTGCACGATCGATTCGCCGCCGCCGGGCATCTGCACGGTTTCCGGGGAATCACGCCAGGCGCGCAGGCGGTTGGGGTCGCGGGCGCGGATCTCGCTGGCCAGCAGGCCTTCCCAGTCGCCGTGGGCGATTTCCTGCAGGTCGCGGTCGAGCTGCAGCAGGTCGGCGCGCTCCTGGCCCAGGGCCAGTTCGGCCGTGCGTCGTGCGCGCGAAAGCGGCGAGGCGACCGCGCGCGTGATCGGCAGCTCGCGCAGCCTCTCGCCCAGCAGCCGGGCCTGGCGTTCGCCGGTTTCCGAAAGTGCGATGTCGTGTTGGCCCTGGTAACGGCCTTCGGCGTTCCAGGGGGTTTCGCCGTGGCGGGCAAGCAGGATGCGCATCACAGCTGCTCCATGGAAACGATGCCGGGGATGCCGCGCAGCGACTGCAGCTGCGGCATGGCGACCTCGCGGTCGACGGTGATCGCGGCGACGGCGCCACCGTCGCCGGTGGCACCCAGCGAGAAGTTGACGATGTTCACGCCGGCCGCGCCCAGGTGCGAGCCGACCAGGCCGATGACGCCGGGCTTGTCTTCGTTGCGCATCAGCAGCACGTGCGCCAGCGGGTCGAAGTCGAGCTCGACGCCGTCCAGTCGCACCACGCGCGGACCACGGTGCAGGGTGGCCTCGATCTCGCGGGACTGGCCGCCGCCTTCGACGCGGATGCGCAGCAGGCGGTCGAAACCGTCGCCGTCGCCGCCCAGGGTTTCGGCGACTTCCAGCCCGCGCGCCGCCGCTTCGTGCAGCGCGTTCACCGGCGTCACCCGGCCCGAGGCCGGGCCCAGCAGCGCGGCCACCAGCAGGCGGGTCAGCGGCCGGGTGTCCAGGCCCTCGGTGCGGCCGGCATAGGTGACGTGCAGCTTCACGGGCGCCGGCACCAGCCGGCCGGCCAGCTTGCCCAGCGCGGTCATCAGCGGCATCCACGGGCCGACTTCGCGCGCGGTTTCCGGCGTGAGCGGCGGCAGGTTGACGCAGCCGGCGACGGCGCCGGTGGCGACGAAGTCGATGATCTGCCGCGCCAGGATCGTGCTGACCGCCTGCTGGGCCTCGCCGGTGCTGGCACCCAGGTGCGGGGTCAGCACCAGGCGCGGGTGGTTGCGCAGGGCCGAGTCCTTGGGCAGCGGCTCGGTGGCGAAGGTGTCGAGCGCGGCGCCCGCCAGATGGCCTTCGTCGAGCAGCCGCAGCAGCGCCTGTTCGTCGAGCAGGCCGCCGCGCGCGGCGTTGATCACGAAGGCGCCGGGCTTGAGCAGGCGCAGCCGGGTTTCGTCGAGCAGGTTGGTGGTGTCCTTGGTGCGCGGGATGTGCAGCGTCACCACGTCGGCCCAGGCCAGCAGGTCGTCGAGCGCCATCAGCGGCACGCTGCCCTTGCCGGCGGCGGAAGCCGGCAGGAAGGGGTCGTAGGCGGCGACTTCCATGCCGATGCCCAGGGCCTTGCGCGCCACGGTGGCGCCGATGCGGCCCAGGCCGATGACGCCGAGCTTCTTGCCTTCGAGCTCGAAGCCGGTGAGGCCGGCCTTGGGCCATTCACCCGCCTTCATGCCGGCGTCGGCACGCGGCACGTGCCGCGCCAGGGCGAACAGCAGCGAGATGGCGTGTTCGGCGGCCGCCAGGGTGTTGCCGTCGGGCGCGTTCATCACGGCGATGCCGCGGGCGGTGGCGGCTTCGACGTCGATGGTGTCGACACCGGCGCCGGCGCGGCCGATCACCTTCAGTTGCCCGGCCTTGGCCAGGGCCTCGCCGGGCACCGGGGTCGCCGAACGCACCAGCACGGCGTCGAAGCCGGCCAGCTTGTCGGCCAGGGCCTTGGGGTCTTTTATCGGTTCGCTGGTTTCGACCGTCCAGCCAGCCTTGCGGAACAGGTCCAGGCCGTCTTCATGGATGCCATCACAGGCCAATACGCGCATCGCCACACTCCTCGTTCACGGTTCATGGGGGGCCGGGACGGCCAGGCGATCGCCGGGGCGAGCGCGTTCATGCACGTGAAGGGGGCGGCGCTAGGACCATCAGAAAGCCGATGCGTGACGACGCCACCGGCGTGACTGCGGGTCTGGAGACGGGGCTTCATGAGCATGGGAGTCCAAGACCAACGCCCCGACCGTAGCAGAGCCGCCGGTCCGGCCGCCAGTCCCGACCCATGACCTCTGGCCTACCCGCCGGCGGGCCGCATGCCCTACGCTCGGCAGCTTCGTCCCACGCAAAGGTTCCGCCCATGACCCGCCTCAAGCCGCTTGCCCTGGCGCTCAGTGTTTCCCTCGCCCTGGCCGCCTGCCAGAAAGCCGAAGAACCCGCCGCCAACGCCGCGGCGCCGGAGGCACCGAAGCTGCAGGTCGACCTGGCCCAGGTGCAGCAGCAGCCGATCTCGCTCAAGGCCGAGGACCTCGACACCAGCATCCAGGCCTGCCAGGACTTCAACGGTTTCGTGAACGCCAAGTGGCTCGCCGCCAACCCGGTGCCGGGCGACCGCACCACCTGGGGCGCCTTCCCGGCGCTGGGCGAACGTTCCCTGCAGGTGCAGCACGAAATCGCCAAGGCCGCCGCCGACGGCGAATGGCCGCAGGGCAGCATGGAACAGAAGGTCGGCGACTTCTTCGCCGCCGGCATGGACGAAGCCGCGATCGAGGCCGCCGGCCTGGCGCCGGTGCAGCCCGAACTCGACCGGATCGACGCACTGGCGTCGAACGCCGACATCCCGGCGTACATCGGCGACGCCTATGCCCGCGGCCAGGGCATGCTGTTTGGCTTCTACGCGATGGCCGACTACAACGACTCCACCACAAACATCGCCTACGCCAGCCAGGGCGGCCTGTCGCTGCCCGAGCGCGCCTATTACCTGGAGGACCGCGAGGACTACAAGGCCGCCCGCGCCGCCTTCGTCGAACACGTGGCCGCGCTGATGCAGCTGGCCGGTTCGGACGAAGAAACCGCGAAGGCCCAGGCGCGGGACGTGCTGGCCTTCGAGACCCGCCTGGCCGAAGCCTCGCTGGGCCGCCTGGAGCTGCGCGACCCGGCCAACCGCTACAACCCGGTGTCGCTGGCCGACGCCGACGCCAGCACGCCGAACTTCAGCTGGACGCAGTTCTTCACCGCGCTCGACGTCGACGCGCCGCAGAGCTTCTCGCTGCCGATGCCCAGCTTCTTCAAGGAAGTGGACGCGATGCTGGCCGACGTGCCGCTGGAAACCTGGAAGACCTGGCTGCGCTTCCGCACCATCGACGAAGCCTCGCCCTACCTGTCGAACGCCTTCGCCGAACGCAACTTCGAGTTCTACGGCAAGACCCTGCGCGGCCAGAAGGAAATGCAGGAGCGTTGGAAGCGCGTGCTTGGCGCGCTCAATGGTTCGATGGGCGAAGGCTTCGGCCAGCTTTACGTCGAACAGGCCTTCCCGCCCGAATCCAAGGCCAAGATGGAAGAGCTGGTCGGCAACCTGATGGCGTCGCTCAAGACCCGCCTGGAAAACCTGGACTGGATGAGCGAGGACACCAAGGCCAAGGCCATCGAGAAGTGGTCCTCGTTCACGCCCAAGGTCGGCTACCCGGACAAGTGGCGCGACTGGAGCGGCCTGGAGGTTTCGGATGAAAGCTACGCCGGCAACCTGCTCGCCGCCTCGGCCTTCAACTACCGCTACATGCTCGACAAGATCGGCAAGCCGGTCGACCGCAGCGAATGGGGCATGAGCCCGCAGACGGTGAACGCCTACTACCGCGCCACCGCCAACGAGATCGTGTTCCCGGCCGCCATCCTGCAGCCGCCCTTCTTCGACGTGAACGCCGACGACGCGCTCAACTACGGCGGCATCGGCGCGGTGATCGGCCATGAAATGCTGCATGGCTTCGACGACCAGGGCAGCAAGTTCGACGCCCAGGGCAACATGGCCAACTGGTGGACCGACCAGGACCGCGAGAAGTTCGAGGCCGCCACCACCAAGCTGGCCGACCAGTACAGCGGCTACGAAGCCCTGCCGGGCCTGTTCGTGAACGGCAAGCTGGGCCTGGGTGAAAACATCGCCGACCTGGGCGGCGTCACCGTCGCCTACGACGCGCTCCAGCGCGCCCAGGGCGAAGGTTTCACCGACCCGATGATCGACGGCTACAGCCAGGACCAGCGCTTCTTCATGAACTGGGCCACGGTCTGGCGCATCGCCTTCACCGAAGCCCAGCTCAAGCAGCAGATCACCGTCGGCCCGCACAGCCCGGGCATGTTCCGCGCGATCGGCGCCCCGTCCAACCTGCCGGCCTTCGCCGAGGCCTTCGAGTGCAAGGAAGGCGACAAGATGGTGCGTTCGGGCGACGACCGCGTCGTGATCTGGTAAGCCCCCCCCCTTCCACCTGATGCCCCCTTCCCGGGGGCTGGAGAACACCGTGAATCTTCGTTCCGCGAAACCCCTGGCGCTGGCGCTTGCCGTCACCGTCGCCCTGGCCGCCTGCCAGCAGTCCGACGCCCCGGAAACGACGGCGGTGGAGACCGCCGGCGAAACCGCCGCGCCCGCGATCGACATGTCGGCCATCAAGGCCCCGATGATCGCCCTGCAGGCCGCCGACCTCGACACCAGCGTCCCGGCCTGCACGGACCTCGACCAGTTCGTCAACGGCAAGTGGCTGGCCGCCAACCCGGTGCCCGCCGACCGCACCACCTGGGGCAGCTTCGAAGCCCTGGCCGAACGTTCGCTGGAAATCCAGCACGCCCTGGTTGAAAACCTCGCCGCCCGCCCGGACGCCGACGGCACCGCCAAGCTGATCGGCGATATCTGGGCCACCGGCATGGACGAGGCCAGCATCGAAGCCGCCGGACTCGCGCCCCTGCAGCCGACGCTCGACGGCATCGCCGGGCTCGACTCCGGCGACGCCGTCGCCCAGTGGCTGCGCGACAGCTACGCCAAGGGCCAGGCCTTCGTGTTCGGATTCGGCCCCGAGGCTGATTTCAAGAACTCGACCATGAACATCGCCTACGCCACCCAGGGTGGCCTGGGCCTGCCGGACAAGGGCTATTACTTCGACGAAAAACACGCCGCCATCCGCGAGGCCTACGTCGCGCACGTCGCCAGGGTGCTGGAACTGGCCGGCGCCGACGCCGCCACCGCCGCCACCCAGGCCCAGGCCGTGATGGCCTTCGAGACCCGCCTGGCCGGCAAGTCGCTGTCGAGCGAAGAACTTTCCCGCGACGTGTCCAAGTACTACAACCCGGTCAACCTGGAGCAGGCCGACGCGGTCAGCCCGAACTTCGCCTGGTCGCGCTTCTTCGACTCCCAGGGCGTGCCGGCGCCGGCCATGTTCTCCCTGGCGCAGCCCGACTTCCACGCCGAGGTCAGCAAGATGCTGGCCGACGTGCCGGTCGGGGACTGGCAGGCCTACCTGCGTTTCCACGCCGTCGACAACGCCGCGCCCTTCCTGGCCAGCGCCTTCGCCGAGGAAAACTTCAACTTCTACGGCAAGACCCTGCGCGGCCAGCAGGAAATGCAGCCGCGCTGGAAGCGCGTGCTCAACACCATCAACGGCCAGATGGGCGAGGCCCTGGGCCAGGAATACGTGGCCGTGGCCTTCCCGCCGGAAGCCAAGGAACGCATGCAGGACCTGGTCGGCAACCTGTCGGACGCGCTCAAGACCCGCATCGAGGGCCTGGAGTGGATGGGCGCGGAAACCAAGGAAAAAGCGCTGGAGAAGTGGGCCGCATTCACCCCGAAGATCGGCTACCCGGACAAGTGGCGTGACTGGAGTGCCCTGGCCACCAGCCGCGACGGTTACGTGGCCAACCTGATGGCCGCCAACGCCTTCAACTACCGCTTCAACTTGGCCAAGATCGGCAAGCCGGTGGACAAGACCGAGTGGGGCATGAGCCCGCAGACGGTCAACGCCTACTACAACCCGCTGGCCAACGAGATCGTGTTCCCGGCCGCGATCCTGCAGCCGCCCTTCTTCGACATTGACGCCGACCCGGCCCTGAACTACGGCGGCATCGGCGCGGTGATCGGCCACGAGATGATCCACGGCTACGACGACCAGGGCAGCCGCTTCGGAGCCTCCGGCAACTTCGAGAACTGGTGGAGCGACAAGGACAAGGAAGGCTTCAAGTCCCGCACCGACCAGCTGGTGGCGCAGTTCGACGCCTATGAATCCATCGACGGCCTGCACGTCAACGGCAACCTGACCCTGGGCGAGAACATCGCCGACCTGGGCGGCCTGGCCGTGGCCTTCGACGCCCTGCAGCGCGACCTCGAGAACAAGAAGGTCGGCGAGATCGACGGTTACACCCAGGACCAGCGCTTCTTCATGAACTGGGCCACCGTCTGGCGCCGCAACTTCAAGGACGAGGAACTGCGCGTGCGCCTGCAGACCGATCCGCACGCCCCGGCCCGCTTCCGGGCCATCGGCGCGCCCTCGAACCTGCCGGTTTTCGCGGCCGCCTTCAGCTGCCAGGAAGGCGACGCCATGGTGCGCTCGCAGGCCGATCGCGTCTCGATCTGGTAAGCCGCCAGGCAGTGCGTGACCAGGACGGCCCGGGCTTGCCCGGGCCGTTCGCGTTCAGGCACGGGGAACGTGATTGGGCCAGCCTGCCGCGGGGGCTGTAGAATCGCCCTCCCCCGAGTGGAGCTGCGCATGCTTTTTACCCCCGGCCAACGCTGGTTTTCCAGCGCCGAACCCGAACTGGGCCTGGGCACGGTGCTGCGCCTGGCCGGCCGCCAGGTGCAGATCGTCTTCACCGGCACCGGCGTGGTGCGCATGTATGCCCTGGGCTCGGCGCCGCTGCTGCGCGCCGTGTTCCGCCCCGGCGAGCGCGTGCGCGTCGAGGGCAGCGACAAGACCGTCGAACAGGTCGAGGACCGCGAAGGCCACGTGCACTACCTGTGCGACGGCCAATGGCATCCCGAAGGCGCGCTCGACGCCGAACAGCCGGTATCGCAGGCCGATTCCCGCCTACTGTCGGGCCGCGTGGACCGCAACGACCAGTTCGAATTCCGGGTCGAATGCCTGCGCCGCCGCGCCGAGGCGCGCGCGCACCCGGGCTGGGGCGTGCTGGGCGCGCGCATCGACCTGGTGCCGCACCAGCTGCAGGTGGCCGAGGCCGCCGCCGCGCGCCGGCCCCCGCGCCTGCTGCTGGCCGACGAGGTCGGCCTGGGCAAGACCATCGAAGCCTGCCTGGTGACCGCGCAGATGCTGGCCTCGGGCCGCGCCCGCCGGGTGCTGGTGCTGGTGCCCGAGAGCCTGGTCAACCAGTGGTTCGTCGAACTGCTGCGCCGCTTCAACCTGCCCTTCGCCATCTACGACGAAGAGCGCTGCGAATCGCTGGAGATGACCGAACCCAAGGCCAACCCCTTCGAGGACGAACAATGCGTCATCGCCTCGGTGGACTGGCTGGCCAGCCACGAGAAGCGCGCCCGCCAGGCCCTGGCCGCGGGCTGGGACCTGCTGCTGGTCGACGAAGCCCACCACCTGGTCTGGACCCCTGAGTTCACCAGCCCGGGGTATGCCCTGGTCGAGTCACTGTCGGCGCGCGCGCCGGGACTGCTGCTGCTGACGGCCACGCCGGAACAGCTGGGCCTGGGCGGCCACTTCGCCCGCCTGCGCCTGCTCGACCCGGCGCGCTACACCGACCTGGACGCCTTCCGCGCCGAAACCAAGGGTTACCTGGGCCTCTCCGCACTGGCCGGCCGCCTGCTCGACGACCAGGCCCTGACCACCCGGGACATGGAAACCCTGGCCGGCCTGTTCCCCGAGGACGGCGACCACCTGGCCCAGCGCCTGGCCCGCATCGCCGCCGGCGACGCCGCCGCGCGCGACGCGCTGCTGGCCGACCTGGTCGACCGCCACGGCACCGGCCGGGTGATGGTGCGCAACCGCCGCGCCGCCGTCGGTGGTTTCCCGCAGCGCATCCCGCACCTGGCCACCCTGCCCGCGCCCGAAGACCCCACCGTGCTGGGTACGCTGCGCGCCGAATTCGCGCACGACGTCGGCGAAACCGACGACGAGCCCGCGCACGACTTCACCCGCGACCCGCGCATGGACTGGCTGCTGGAAACCCTGGACGCGCTCGCCCCGGCCAAGGTGCTGCTGCTGTGCCGGTCGCGCGCCAAGGTGCAGGCCATCGAAGAAGCCCTGCGCCTGCGCAGCGGCCTGCAGGTGGCGCGTTTCCACGAAGACATGAATCTGCTGCAGCGCGACCGCAACGCCGCGTTTTTCGCCGACCCCGAAGGCGCGCGCCTGCTGGTCTCGAGCGAAATCGGCGCCGAGGGCCGCAACTTCCAGTTCGCCCAGCACCTGGTGTTCTGGGACCTGCCGCTGCACCCGGACATGCTTGAACAGCGCATCGGCCGCCTCGACCGCATCGGCCAGACTGGCGACGTCAACCTGCACGCCGCTGCGGTGGCCGGCAGCGCCCAGGAAGTCCTGCAGCGCTGGCTGCACGAAGGCCTGGACGCCTTCCGCCAGGTCCTGGCCGACGGCCGCGAGATGCTGCGCGGCTTCGGTGCCGAATTGCTGCAGCTGGCGGCCATGGATGCCGACGCCCGCGAGCCCGCATTCGGTGAACTGCTCGAACACACCCGCGCGCGCCACGCCGAAGTCGCGCGACTGATCTCCGAGGGTCGCGACCGCCTGCTCGAACTGGGCAGCCGCGGCCTGGGCGAACGCGACGCGCTTCGCCAGGCCCTGGTCTCCGACGACCTGCACGCCGCCCTGGACGACTACCCGCTGCGCCTGCTGGAAAGTTTCGGCGTGCACAACGAACCGCTGGGCCCGAACACCTGGCTGCTCGATCCCGAACACCTGTCCGTGGACGGCTTCGAGGAGCTGCGCCAGGGCATGCGCGCCTGCACCACCGACCGGGCCACCGCGCTGGCCCGCGACGACCTGCTCTACCTGCGGCCCGACCACCCGCTGATGCTGACCGCCACCGACCTGCTGATCTCGGGCGAAAGCGGCAACGCCGCCTTCCTGGTCGACGACGTGCTGCCGCCGCGCACGGTCGTGCTTGAAGCGGTGAACGTCATCGAATGCGTCGCCGACGCGCGCCTGGACATCGAACGCTGGCTGCCGCCGACGCCGCTGTCGGTGGCCGTGGACACCCGCCTGCAGCCGCGCCCCGGCTTCGCGCCCGGCGACCGCGCCCGCCACCGCGCCGGCGACCGCGTGTTCGACCTGGGACCGCAGCGCAAGGTGCTGGCGGCGCTGGTGCCGCCCATGCTCGAGCGCACCCGCGACGCGGCGATGGCCGCGGCACGGGAACGCATCGACGAAGCCCTGGCACGCGCCGACGCGACCCTGTCGGCCGAGATCCAGCGCCTGCGCGCGCTCGCCCACGTCAACCCGGCGGTGCGCCCCGCCGAGATCGCGGCCCTGGAGGCCGAGCGCGAGGCCGTGCTGGCGGCGCTGCCCACCGCGCGCCCGCGGCTCGACAGCCTGCGCCTGGTGGCGAGCACCGACTTCCTGCAACTGCGGCGCTGACGGGCCCGGGGTCCCGCAGCCCGCCGCCCAAGGGTGGCGTCAGTCGCGGAACTTCACCGAGTGGTCGTCGAACGACATCGGCAGCAGCACGACGCGGATCGGCGCGTCTTCATCGACCGCATTGAACCGCAGCCGCATCACCGAGCGCATCAAACCCTTGCCGGCGGCTGGCCCGGGCAGGCTCTCGACGACCATGGCCCGGACGACCTCGCCGGAAGGCGAGACATGCAGCTTGTAAAGCGCCAGGCCGGGCTCGTACATGCGGTAGCGGTTGACGGTGTTGCGTCCGCCGGCCAGCGGCACGCGCGGTTGATCAAGTTCGAGCTGGGTCGTGTAGACCTCGTGCACCGGGCGGCAGTCCGGCGCCGGCCCGCCACCATCATCGCCGCCGGGGACCAGGGCCGCGTCGATCTGTGCGCCGTACGTCGCCAGGAACCCGCCCGTTTGCGCTTCGATCTCCTGGGCCGTCCTGTCCCCGCGGGGCAATGCGTCGAAGGCGCGCCTGAGCAGGTCCGCCTGGTAGGCCCGGAACCGGGTGGGAAACTGGCGCTGCATGTAGTGGGCGTAGAGCTGGGCCCAGACCATGCCCGCCATCGGATCGCCGTTCTCAAGCTCGAGTTCGGCCGATGCGGCCATCGCGGTCAGCTGTCCGCCCAGCGCGGCATGGGCCAGGAGCGCGCGCGCCTTCGCGGTGTCACGCTCGAGAAGTGCCGCCGGATGGCTCCGCCCCAGCCGATAGAACGAACCCAGCTGCAGCTTCTCGAAGGAGTTCGCCTGGGCGCCTTCCGCCTCCCAGCCGGCGGCCGTCGCCAGGCGCAGGGCCCTGTCCCCGTCCGGATTGATCGGCTGGGCCGTGAGGTCCTCGGGAGCGCAGAATGGCAGGGCCGCGTCGTCGGCACGGGCCGGGGACAGGCAGGCCGCCAGCGCCAGCGCCACGGTGCAAGCGAACAGCCGCTTCATCGCACCGCCCTCGGGCCGCGCGGCCGGAACGGTGGCTGGCCGCGCCAGTAGCGGATCATCAGCCAGCCGAACAGCATGCCGCCCAGGTGCGCGAAATGGGCGATGCCCGAGGCGGTGTTGAACACGCCCATCAGCAGCTCGATGGCGCCAAAGACGATGACGAAGGTGCGCGCCTTCATGGGGATCGGCGGGATCAGCAGCATGACCTGGCGGTTCGGGAACAACATGCCGTAGGCCAGCAGCAGGCCGAAAACGCCGCCCGAGGCACCAACCGTCGCATAGGCGCCCTGGCCGGTGACGTCGCTGGTGACCACGATCAGCTGGATCAGGCCGGCACCGGCGACGCAGACGATGAAGTACGACAGGTAGCGCCGCGAACCCCAGGTCTGCTCCAGCGAAGCGCCGAACATGTAGACCGCCAGCGCATTGAAGAACAAATGCCCGAGGCTGCCGTGCATCAGGCCATAGCTGAGGATCTGCCAGGGCAGGAAGCCGACCGTGACCGGCAGGCCATCCGCGCCGGTGGCCAGGGTGTGTTCGCCCAATGGCCACAGCGCGAAATAGAGGTATGCAAACTCCGGCGCCATCATCTGCGCCAGGTAGGCGACGGCTAGCGCAATCAGCAGGGCCTTGGTGACCGGCGGCAGGTACATGCGGACTTCCCGGGAAAAGACCGGCACATCATAACGGCTGGCGGTGCAAGGTCAGCGGGGTCCGCCCGGCGGCGACCAGAGCATTTCATCGAGGCTGGGGGCGGCCCGCTGGCCGCGAACCCGCCCACCTTCCACCCGCACGCCCTCGGCCCGCAGGCGCTGCACCTGTTCGGCGAAAGCCGGCGAATCGGGCGGAAAGGCGATGCGCCCGTCCGAACGCAGCACGCGGTGCCAGGGCAGGCCGGGCTCGTCGCCGGCGGACAGGATCCGCGCCACCAGGCGGGCACGGCCCGGCAAGCCCGCACGGCGGGCGATTTCGCCATAACCCGCGACCTGCCCGGGCGGCACCGCGCGCACGGCTTCCAGCACCTGGCGGCGCTGCTCCTGGACCCGGCTTTCCTTGGGCTTTGCTGGCATGGGCGCTAGGATAGCCCTCCCCCAAGCCAGCAGTACGCAACCATGCAGAACTTCGAACAGATCCGCGGCCACCTCCAGGGCAAGTACAAGCTGACCGCCAGCGAGCCCTACCTGGCCTGCGTGCAGCTGTCGCTGGACAAGGGCAAGCGCCACCAGAGCATCTTCCTGTCGGAAATGATGGACGAGACCGAGCGCCCCTACCTGCGCGTGAGCACCGTCATCGCGCCGATGACCGGCGTGGACGCCAAGCGCATGCTGGCCTTCAACTGGCAAAGCCCGGTGGGCTTCCTGGCGGTCGGCGAACTCGACGGCATGCCCTACCTGCAGCTGTGCGAAAACCGTCCCTACGACACCCTGACCGCCGCCGAGATCGACCGCCTCGTGCTGGAAATCGGCGGCCTGGGCGACCAGATGGAGCGCATGCTTTCGGCCGGCGGCGACCTGCTGTAACTCAGGTCCAGCCCACCCACTGGGCGCCCTTGTACAGCGCATAGGCCAGGCCCCCGGCCGCGGGGAAGGTGAGGATCCAGGCCCAGATTATTTTCTGGATCACGGTCCATCGCAGCGCCCGCGGGTTCTTGGCCACGCCCACGCCCATGATGGCCGTGGAAATGCTGTGCGTGGTCGACACCGGCATGCCGAAGTACGCGGCCAGCGACAGGATCGTGGCCGAGCTGGTTTCCGCCGCGAAGCCGTGGATCGGATGCAGCTTCACCACCTTGTGGCCCAGCGTCTTGACGATGCGCCAGCCCCCGGCCGCCGTGCCCGCGGCCATGACGATGGCGCAGGTGACGATGATCCAGGTGTCGATGCCGCCCTCGGCGTCGCCCGGGTGCAGGAAGGCCAGCATCGGCGGCAGGCTGTCGAGCGTGCCCGAGGCCTCGGCGCCGATCAGGGCCAGGGCGATGATGCCCATGGTCTTTTGCGCGTCGTTGGTGCCGTGGGCATAGCCCATGTAGGCGGCGGAAACGACCTGCGCCTTGCCGAACACCGCGTTGACCCAGCGCGGCCGCGAAATGCGCGCCAGCCAGCCGCCGGACCCGTTCATGGCGCTGATGACGGCGATCAGGGCCCCCATCATCACCAGGCCCAGGGTGAAGCCGGCCAGGGGTGAGCTGACCATAGGCACGATGACCTTCCAGAAGATGCCTTCGTTCCGGGTCCAGTGTTCGGCCTCGCGGGCCCAGATCAGCGCGTCCGGGTCGTTGCCGGCCGCGGCCAGCGCCGCGCCCACCAGGCCACCGATCAGGGCGTGGCTGGACGAGGACGGCAGGCCGAACCACCAGGTGATCAGGTTCCAGACGATGCCCCCCGACAGGGCGCAGATGATCAGTTGCGAGCTGACCAGCACCACCTCGGCGTCGATCAGCCCCGAGGAAATGGTCTTGGCCACCGCCGTGCCCATCAGCGCGCCGACCAGGTTCATCACCGCGGCCAGGGACACCGCCTGCATCGGGGTCAGCACCTTGGTGGCGACCACCGTGGCGATGGAATTGGCGGTGTCGTGGAAGCCGTTGATGTACTCGAAGACAAGCGCGACCAGCACCACGACCAGCACCAGGACCAGGGCGGCGGTCATGGATCAGGCGTTCTTGAGCACGATGTTGTAGATGACGTTGCCAGCGTCGCGGCAGCGGTCGATGGCCTTCTCCAGGATCTCGTAGAGGTCCTTGAGGATCAGGTAGCGCATCGGGTCGGTTTCGTTGGTGTAGGTGTCGCGGTACATCTCGAGGATAAGCCGGTCGGCTTCGGCTTCGATCGCCTGCAGCTTGTCGTTCAGTCCCTTGGTGGTTTCCAGGGCCATGCCCCGGCGCAGCTGGCCGACCATTTCCACCAGCACGCTGCAGGCACGTTCAAGCATCGCCGCCCTCGGGATGAAGTCCACGTCGCCCACCCGCTCCGAGGCCAGGGCATAACGCTCGGCGAACTTCTCGACGACCTTGGGGATCTGGTACAGGGCATTGGACAGCGCCTCGATGTCCTCGCGCTCGAGCGCGGTGACGAAGGTGTTCACCAGCTCCTGGCTGATCTGGGCGTGCAGGTCCTTTTCGCGCTGGCGGGCCGCCTTGAAGCGCTCCAGCGAGCGCTCGGCCGGCGGCGTGGCCAGCAGTTCGCCCAGGGCGCGGGCACTTTCGCGGCCGGCGGCGGCGCTGGACTCGAGCAGGCCGTAGAACTTGTCGCCCTTGCCGAAGATGGTCTGGAGGGAAAACATGGGGATTCCTTGGCCTGGCCGGGACCGTCCCGTGCCTCGGATGGCGCGCATGTTACCGCCATGTGACGGGCGGCCCCAGCTTCCTGCACCCCGATGGCCCGGGGCGCCTGTGGCATATTGTCGGCCATATCCGCGCCAAACCCCCTGCAGGAGCCCCGCGCCGGCCCAGTCCGGCAGCCCATGACCTTCGAACTCGCCCTCGTCCTGTTCCTGATCCTTTGCAACGGCTTCTTCGCCCTGTCGGAGATGTCGGTCGTCACCTCCCGCAAGGCGCGCCTGAAGCAGCAGGCCGAACAAAGCCTGCGCGCCAAGGCGGCGCTCGACCTGGCCGAGCACCCGGAACGCTTCCTGTCCACCGTGCAGGTGGGCATCACTTCGATCGGCATCCTCACCGGCATGTTCGGCGGTGCCAGCATCGGCCGCCAGATCGCCGGGTCCCTGGCCCAACTGGGCCTCGACCCCGGACTGGCGGACGATGTCGGCAAGGGCATCGCGGTCGTGCTGATCACCTACTTCAGCATCATCGTCGGCGAACTCGTGCCCAAGCGCATCGCGCTGCTGGCGCCAGAACGCATCGCGGGCATCGTTGCGATGCCGATGAAGTGGATTTCACTTATCGCCACGCCCTTCGTCTGGCTGCTTTCGCACAGCACGCGGCTGCTGATGAAGGTGCTGCGCCTGGACCGCGGCCAGGCCGACCAGGTGACGGAAGAAGAAATCCGCATGCTGGTGGCCGAAAGCCACGAACAGGGCGTCATCGACGTCGGCGAGCGCAACATGATCAACCGCGTGCTGCGCCTGGGCGACCGCAGCAGCGCCGGCCTGATGACCCCGCGCACGCGCATCATCTGGCTGGACGCGTCGGCAAGCTTCGAGGAAAACCTCGAAGTGATGCGCGAAACGCCCTTCGCCCGCTACCCGGTCTACCGCGGCAGCGACACCGAAGTGCTGGGCATCCTGGAAACCAAATCGCTGACCGGCATGATCGGCCGGGTCGGCAGCAATGCCGAACTGTTCCGCGAACTGCGCCCGGCGCTGTTCGTGTCCGAATCCACCCAGGCCATGAAGCTGCTGGAAATCTTCCGCGAGGAACAGCAGACCCTGGCCCTGGTGGTGGACGAATACGGCGACGTGCAGGGCATGGTGTCGGCCAACGACCTGCTGGCGGCGGTGCTGGGCCGCGTGCAGGACACCGAATCGGCGCCCGAGGAAGCCCTGGTGGTGACCCGCGACGACGGTTCCTACCTGGTCGATGGCCGCGTTTCGACCGAAGAACTGCGCGAACTGCTGTCCCTGAGCCGGCTGCCCGACGAAGACGACGGCGACTACCACACCGCGGCCGGCATGGTGATCGCCAGCTTCGGCCGCATCCCGCACTCGGGCGA
Source organism: Arenimonas soli (assembly GCF_014643775.1). Lineage (GTDB taxonomy): Bacteria > Pseudomonadota > Gammaproteobacteria > Xanthomonadales > Xanthomonadaceae > Arenimonas > Arenimonas soli. Next base: position 503,037 of record NZ_BMKC01000001.1, on the reverse strand, counting down.
ACACTTCGACTGGGCCGGCTGGCGCTTCGAGGTGGTCGACCTCGACGGCGCGCGCATCGACAAGCTGCTGGTCGCCCGCCTGCCCGAGCCCGAGCGCGAGGACGGGATTTAGCACGGATAAAGGCGCCCCGCCCCAGACTGCCGTGCCATGACCCCCGCCGAAATCAGTACACGCGCCCTGCTTGACGTCCTTGCCGACGGCAATGGCGACGCCAATGCCGAGCCGATGACCATCGGCGGGGTCCTGGACCAGTTCCGGGCCCGCGCGTTCGGCATCTTCCTGCTGATTTCGGTGCTGCCGGCCTTCGTGCCCCTGCCCGTGGGCGCCGGCGCCATCAGCGGGCCGCTGATCTCGCTGGCCGGGCTGCAGATGCTGGTGCTGATGGCCCACCCCTGGGTGCCGAAGTTCATGTCGCGGCGCCCGCTGTCGCGCGAGGGCATGGCGAAGTTCCGCAACCGCACCTCGCGCCTGCTGCGCTGGCTGGAGAAGATCAGCCGTCCGCGCACCGAAATGATCATTGACCATCCCGCCGCCCGGCTGTTCACCGGCCTGCTGCTGGTCGTGTTGGGCGCACTGCTGGCGCTGCCGATTCCCGCCACCAACTATCCCTTCGGCCTGATATTGCTGATCTACGCCATCGCCCTGATCGAGCGCGACGGCCGCATGATGCTGGTGGCCTGGGCCCTGGGCATCGCGGAAATCGTCGTTCTGGCGCTGTTCTCGGGCCAGGTGGCGACCTGGCTGGCCGACCTGTTCGGCTGAGCCCTACTCGCCCGAGGCTTCGCGGAAGGCGCGGCGCATCTCGTTGGCCGGCATCGGCCGGCCCAGCCAGAACCCCTGGCCCTGGTCGCAGCCGCGTTCGCGCAGCACCGCATACTGGCCTTCGGACTCGATGCCCTCGGCCACCACGGTGATGCCCAGCGAATGCGCCATGGCGATGATCGCCGAGGTCAGGGCCAGGTCGTCCGGGTCGCGCAGCACGTCGGCGACGAAGCTTCGGTCGATCTTCACCCCGTCCACGGGCACCCGGCGCAGGTGGCTCAGGCCCGAGAAGCCGGTGCCGAAATCGTCCAGCCAGACCTTGACGCCGGTGGCGCGCAGTCGCGACAGCAGGGCGCTGGCCTGGGCCTCGTCGCCAAGCACGGCGGTTTCGGTCAGTTCCAGGTGCAGCTGCTGCGGCATCACGCCGGTGGACTGCAGCGCGCTGGCCACCACGTCGGGCAGGTCGCCGGTGCGCAGCTGCCGCGGCGAGATGTTCACCGACACGAAGGGCGGCTCCAGGCCCGGCTGCTGCCAGGTGGCGGCGTCCTGGCAGGCCTGCACCAGCACGTGCCGGCCCAGGGCCTCGATGAGCCCGCTCTGTTCGGCGACCTCGATGAACACGGACGGCGGCACCACGCCCAGGCGTGGATGTTCCCAGCGGCACAGCGCCTCGGCGCCCATCGGGCGGCCGTCGGCCAGGCGGTAGATCGGCTGGTAGTGCAGGCTGAGTTCGCCGCGCTCCCAGGCGCCGCGCAGTTCTTCTTCCAGCTGCACCCGGCGTTCCACCGCCTGGTCCATGGCCTTGGAATAGAAGCGGTAGCAGCCCTTGCCGGCCACCTTGGCCTGGTACATGGCGATGTCGGCGTTCTTGAGCAGTTGCACGGCGCTGGAGGCGTCGAAGGGGAACAGGGTGATGCCCACCGAGGCGCCCAGGAACACCTGCCGCCCCTGCAGCACCAGCGGCCGCTGCACTTCCTCGATCAGTTCCTCGGCCAGGCGCCCGGAGCTGGCGCGGATGTCTTCGGCCAGGAACAGCACGATGAATTCGTCGCCGCCGAAGCGGGCGATTTCGGCGCCCTGCCCGCCCAGGCGTTCAACCGTCATGCGGATGCGCACCGACAGCTGGCCCAGCACTTCGTCGCCGGCTTCGTGGCCCAGCGTGTCATTGACCCGCTTGAAGTCGTCGAGGTCCACGAACAGCAAGGCCAGTTCGCCGCTGCTGGCCTGCAGGGTCATCAGGCGGTCGTCGAGCGCCTCGCGGAAGGCCAGCCGGTTGGAAAGGCCGGTCAGCGAGTCGGTGTAGGCCATGCGACGGATGTCGCGGTCGTGCCTTGCCACGGCTTCGGCCATGCGCCCGAAGCCACGCACCAGGTCGCCCAGTTCGTCCTGCCGCTCCGAGCGCAGCTCGATGTCGCCGTAGCGGCCCTTTTCCATGCGTCCGGCCGCCTCGGCCAGCTGGCTGATCGGCTGCACGATGCGCCGCTGCAGCAGCCACATCGCCAGCAGGGCGATGCCGAACTGCGCCGCCAGCAGCGCCGCGATCCAGGCCAGGTGTTCGCGGTTAGCCTGGTCCAGGCTCTTCTCCAGCGGCCCCAGCACCTCGACCTCGCGGCGCAGGGCGTTGTCGCGCGAAAGGCCGACGCGCACGCCACCGATGCGCTCGCCGCCGATGCGGATCGGGCTGGCGACATCGAGCAGCTTGTCGTTCCACTGGCCGTGCGGGCCTTGCGCCTGCAGGGCTTCGAACGCCATCGGGTCGGACATCGGCTGGCCGAAGGCGGGGATGTCGCCGGAGCCGTCGTGCAGCACCTGGCCTTCGGCGTCGTGGATGATGACGTACACCACGTCCGGCTGGCGCAGCGTGGCACGCGCCAGCTCGCCCAGCTTGGCCAGGTCAAGGTAATACATCGGGTTGGTGGCGGCGTCGGCCAGCTGGCTCGACAGCGTGTGGCCGCGCATCAGCAGGCCCTCGCGGGCCAGTTCGCGCACGGCGCCGGCGCTCAGGTCGCGGGCGTCTGCGTTGCTGCGCTTGGTGTGCAGCCACAGCGCGCCGAACAGACCCGCCACCACCAGCATCACCGCCGCCAGCAGCCAGGTCAGTTCACCGCGCAGCCCCAGCCGGAATGGCAGCCTCATTCCAGGGCCTCGCGCACGGCGCGGGCGCCGCGTCGGAGCTCCTCGAGCGCACGCCGGGTTTCCGGGTCGGCCTCGTAGAATCCGGTGGTGCGGAAGAACTGGCGCAGGGCGTCACGCGCCTGCGGGTCCTCGCTGGCGCCCAGCAGCACCTCCTTCAGGCGGGCGGCGACCTTCGGGTCCATGTCCTCGCTGACCAGCTCCATCGCCCGCGGCACCGGGCCGGTGGTGTGGATGATGACCAGGTCGCGGCGGGAGGCTTCGGACACGCGTTGCAGCGACGACCAGTCCTGGTCGCTGAAGCCCCCGGCATCCACCAGGCGCTTGTGCACCCAGGCGCCGAGGTTGGCGTCGGTATTGGCGAAAACGTAGCCGACCGAATCGTCGTCGCCCTGGTCCAGCGGCGAGACCATCAGGGCCATCGGCAGGTCGCGCTCGAGCAGGGCCATGGCCGGCACCAGGTAGGCGCTGGTGGACGACGGCGACTGGAAGGCGATGGTGTGCCCGCGCAGCTGGGAGAGGTCGGTGATGCCGCTGTCGCGGTGGGTGAAGATGACGCTGCGGTATTCGCGCGATCCACTGCGTTCGGTCAGCAGCAGCGGCCGGGCGCCGGCCCGGTCGGCCAGCAGCAGGCCGGTGCCGGGGGTTTCGGTGACCCAGTCGACCTTGCCGCGGCGCAGGTAGCTCATCATCTGCTGGGGGTCGCGGGCCATCAGCACGCGGCCTTCGGTGATGCCGACGTCCTTCATGCGCGGCACGACGTAGTCAATCAGTGGCTTGAGCTGTTCGTAGTGCCGGCGCGGGTCATCGCTGATCCGCCCGAGCACCAGCACTCCGTCGCCGGCGGTCGCCAGGCCGGAAACGGCCAGGAGCAGCAGTAAGGCCAGGCGCACCACACCACCGGGAACTGCACTGTGGGAAGGGGGCGTCACTGGGTTCTCTTCGGACTCGGGTCGGGGCCCGCCTACTGTATTCGCCCGGCCCCGGCGGCGCTAGGCTTGCCCGCCCCGGGCCAGCCGGGCCATGCGCTGGGCCTCGGACAGGATGCCGCGCAGGATCTTCACCTCCCGGGTGTCCAGCCCGGCCCGCAGGTACAGGCGGCGCAGGCGACCCATGACCATCTCCGGCGGGCGTCCCTTGTGGAAGTCGATGTCGTCCAGGGCCTGCTCGAGGTGGCCGAACAGGCGCTCAAGCTCGTCGGCGGTGGCCGCTGGCTCGGTGTCGGGCGGGGGCATGGGCCGACCCACGGGCAACTGGCCCCCGGCGGCCTCCAGGGTCGCCAGGCGCAGTTCGTAGGACAGGACCTGCACGGCCGCGGCCAGGTTGAGCGAGGCGAAGTCCGGGTCGGTGGGGATGCAGACCGACGCGTGGCAGCGCTGCAGCTCCTCGTTTTCCAGGCCGGTGCGCTCGCGGCCGAACAGCAGGGCCACGGGCCCGTCGGCGGCGGCCTGGACCAGCTGCCGGGCGGCCTCGCGCGGGCTCAGCTCCGGCATCGGGATGGTGCGGCGGCGGGCGCTGGTGCCGACGACGAAGCGACAGCCGGCCAGGGCCTGAACCAGGTCGTCGTGGACCGGGGCGGTGGCCAGCAGGTCGTCGGCGCCGGCGGCCAGCATGTTGGCCTCGGGGTCGGGAAATCGCTCGGGCGCGACCAGGCGAAGGGACGCCAGGCCCATGGTCTTCATGGCCCGGGCGGCGGAGCCGATGTTGCCCGGATGCTGCGTGCCGACGAGCACGATGCGGATATTTTCGTTGGCCAACCTGTTATCCTTGCGCGGCGCCGGCACGGACCGGCCCCTTGTTCTTCACACAATCCAGCGGTTCTTCGGACGGGAATATGCAGAAACCTGTCGTCAACGTCATGGTCAAGGCCGCCCGATCGGCCGGTAACCTGATCTTGCGCCACATGGGCAAGCTCGACGCCCTCAATGTCTTCGAGAAATCGAAGCTCGACTACGCCAGCGAGGTCGACTCCGAGGCCGAGGCGGTGATCATACGCGAGCTTCGCCGGGCCTTCCCCGACGCCGCCTTCCTGTGCGAGGAGTCGGGCGCGATGGGCAAGGGCCGCACGACGTTCGTCATCGATCCGCTGGACGGCACCTCGAACTACCTGCGTGGCTGGCCGCATTTCTGCGTGTCGATCGCGCAGGTGGAAAACGGCGAGCCGGTGCACGGCGTCATCTTCGACCCGATGCGCAACGAGCTGTTCACGGCTTCGAAGGGCGCGGGCGCGCTGCTCAACGACAAGAAGATCCGCGTGGCCGAGCGCAAGGACCTCAAGGGCGCGATGCTGGTCACCGGCTTCCCGCCGCGCGAACGCGCGCGCCTGGCGCCGCAGCTGGACTCGATCCGCACCATGCTGTCGGAAGCCGAGGACATCCGCCGCACGGGTTCGGCGGCGCTGGACCTGGCCTACGTGGCCTGCGGCCGCGCCGATGCGTACTTCGAGGCGGGCGTGAAACCCTGGGACATCGCGGCCGGCATCCTGCTGGTGCGCGAAGCCGGCGGCCGGGTCTGCGACTTCCACGGCCGCGGCGACCGCCTGCTCGACTCGGGCCAGATCATCGCCGGCAACCTCAAGATCTCCGAGGTCCTGCAGAAGACCGTGTACTCCACGAACTACGCCGCCGCCTTCGCCGTCTGACCGCTGCGCTCCTTTTGTAGGGGCGCCTCCAGGCGCGAATCTTTTGCTTGTGCCCCTGTGGGAGGGACCTCAGTCCCGAGCTCCTGACTTGCCCTTCGGCAAGCAAGGAGTCGCACTCAACGTCTACGCGGGTGGAGGCGCCGCGCCTTCGCCCCGACCGACACGCCGTGAACCCATCCATGGGGGCTTCTCGTCGACATCCATGTCTCCGAGAGTCGGCCGGGGCGAAGGCGCGACACCTCCTCAACACATCATCGTTGTCGAGGTGAGAGCGGCCTTTTCACGAGACCGAAGTCGCGCCGGGTACCCGTGCTTTCCTGCCGGCCACTGGGCACTTCCGAGGAGGTAGCGTGCGGTCGCCCTGGCCGACCTTCGGAGACATGGATGTCGACGAAGAGGCTACATGGATGTACTTGCGCCGTGTCGGCCAGGGCGACTGCACGCTGCCTCCACCCGCGGGAGCAGCACGTGCCGCCCTGCTTGCCGAAGGGCACGTCAGGAGCTCGGGACTGAGGTCCCTCCCACAGCAGCCCGGAAAAGATTCGCGCCTGAAGGCGCTCCTACAACGGCGTGGGGTTAGTGGCCGCCGTCGACGGATTTTAGTTCGGCGATGAGTTCGGCCACGGCGGCGGCGCCGTCGCCGTAGAGCATGCGGGTGTTGTCGGCGTAGAAGAGCGCGTTTTCGATGCCCGCGAAACCTGTGCCCTTGCCGCGCTTGATCACGATCGTGTTCTTCGACAGCGACACGTCCAGGATCGGCATCCCGTAGATCGGCGAGGCCGGGTCCGTTTTCGCCACCGGGTTGACCACGTCGTTCGCGCCGATCACCAGCGACACGTCCGTGGTCGGGAACTCCGGGTTGATGTCGTCCATGTCCGTGATCAGGTCGTAGGGCACGCCCGCTTCCGCCAGAAGCACGTTCATGTGCCCCGGCATGCGTCCCGCGACCGGATGGATGGCGAACTTCACCTTCACCCCGCGCTTGATCAGCGCCTGGGTCAGTTCCCAGACCTTGTGCTGCGCCTGCGCCACCGCCATGCCGTAGCCCGGCACGATCACCACGCGCTCGGCGTAGGCCATCATCGCCGCCACGTCGCCGGCTTCGATCGGCTTTTGCGCGCCGGCGATCTCCTTCGCTTCGCCCGTCGCGCCGAAGCTGCCGAACAGCACGCTCGCGATCGAACGGTTCATGGCCTTGGCCATCAGCTGCGTCAGCATCGTGCCCGCCGCGCCCACCACCATGCCGGCGATGATCAGCGCTTCGTTCTGCAGCACGTAGCCTTCGAACGCCACCGCCAGGCCGGTCAGGGCGTTGTAGAGCGAAATGACCACCGGCATGTCCGCGCCGCCGATCGGCAGCGTCATCAGGATGCCCACCGCCAGCGCCGCCACGAAGAAGCCGATGATTACCGGCTGCTGCAGCCCCAGCACGGTGAACACGCCCAGCCCCACCGCCACCAGGAACACCAGCGCGTTGAACACCTGCTGGCCCGGGAAGGTGAAACGCTTGTCCAGCCGGCCGTCGAGCTTGGCCCAGGCGATCACCGAGCCGGTGAGCGCGATCGAACCGATCAGCGCACCCGCCACGGCCAGCACCAGCACCGTCTGCGAGGGCGCCACGCCCAGCGCGGAATAACGCAGCAGTTCGACCGCGCCGATCGCCGCCGCCGAACCACCGCCCAGCCCGTTGTACAGGGCCACCATCTGCGGCATGTCGGTCATGGCCACGCGCTTGCCCGACCACCAGGCCACCACCGTGCCCAGCACCACGGCGGCCAGGATAAGCGGGATGTTGTGCATTCCCGGCGTCGCGAACGTGGCTGCCGTGGCCAGCACCATGCCGGCGCCGGCCCAGCGGATGCCGCTGCGCGCGGTCACCGGCGAAGCCATGCGCTTGATGCCCAGGATGAACAGCAGCGCGGCGATGAGGTAGCTGGCCTTGACCAGCATCGGCAGCCAGATCATGCGCCGCCTCCCTTCTTGCTGGACTTGAACATCTCGAGCATGCGTTCGGTCACCACGTAGCCGCCGGCCGCGTTGCCCGCGCCCATCAGCACCGCCAGGAAGCCGATGACCTTCTCCGCCGTGGTGTCGGCGTGGCCCAGCACCACCATGGCGCCCACCAGCACGATGCCGTGCACGAAGTTGGAGCCCGACATCAGCGGCGTGTGCAGGATCACCGGCACCCGGCCGATGATTTCGTAGCCCGTGAAGGCGGCCAGCATGAAGATGTAAAGCGCGACGAAACCGTCCATGTCCCCTCCCCGTGCGATGGCGCTCGCCCTGGCATCATAACCGCTGCTTGAACGTGGGCCAGCGCCGGGTGCCGCGCGGTCAACCCGGCGGCCGGCGATGCGTTATAAGGCCACATGACCGGCCAGACCGCCCGCCCGTGATGCCCTTCGACGCCGCCCCCGCCGCCGAACCGACCAGCCTCGACGCCTTCCTGGCGTCGGTCGAGCGCCGCGGCTTCCGCATGGCCGAGCTGGCCTTGGGGCACCGGGAAGACGCCCTGGACGCCGTGCAGGAGGCCATGATCAAGCTGGTCGGTTATCGCGACCGGCCGCCGGCCGAATGGAAGCCGCTGTTCTGGGCGATCCTGCGCCGGCAGGTCACCGACCGGCACCGTCGCAACGCCGTGCGCCGCAAGGTGATGGCCGTGCTGGGCCGGGACGGGGACAGCCGCGACGACCCGCTGGAAATGTTGCCCGACCCGAACGAAGACCCGGCCCGGCGCCACGCCGACGGCGCCGCCTGGGCCGCGCTGGGAAAGGCCGTGCGGCGCCTGCCCGGGCGCCAGCGTGAAGCTTATTTGCTGCGCGAGCTGCAGGGCCTGGACGTCGCCGAAACCGCGGCCGCCATGGGCTGTTCCGAAGGCTCCGTGAAAACCCACCTGTCGCGGGCGATGTCCGCCCTGCGCATCCACCTGGAGCAATGGCGATGAGCCGCCCCGACCCCACCCTCGACCGGGCCCGCGACCTGTTCGATCGAGCCAGCAACCGCCTGGACCAGGGCACGGCCTTCCGGCTGCGCCGGGCCCGCGAGGCCGCGCTCGCGCCGGAATCCCGCGCCCCGGGCCGTCGCATGTGGCCGGCCGGCGCCGTGGCGGCCAGCGTCATGGCCCTGGGCCTGGCCTGGTGGATTCCCTCGCGCATTGGCCCGGAAGCCCCCGGCGCGCTGCCCCTGGCCAATGAAGAAATCGAATCGCTGGTGATGGCCGAAGACGCCGAACTTTATGCCTGGCTGGCCGACGCGCCGGTGGCTTCGCCGGGAGAACCGCGATGAAGTCCCGCTTGCCTGGGCCGCGCCGCCTTCCCTGGCTGCTTGCCCTCTTGCTGGCGGTCTCGCTGCCGGCCCTGGCCCACGAACGCGGTGACCGTGGCAGGCAGCACGGCCATGAGCCGACCGGCCACGGGCCCGTCGCCGTGCCTGCCGGCGTGACGGTGCCAAGCTGGGACGAACTGAGCCCGGAACAGCGCAAGTATCTCGGTCGCCACGAGGCCGAATGGGACACCCTGCCTGCTTCCCGGCGGGTGCACGCGCTCGAGCGCGCAGAGCGGCGGGCCCGCTGGGAGGCCATGCCGCCGGAGCAGCGCGAACGCATCCGCCAGGGCATGCGCAATTACCGGGACATGACGCCCGCCCAGCGGGAAAAGGCGCGCGAGGCGATGCGCGTCATGCGCTCACTGCCCGAAGACCAGCGCGAACGCCTGAAGAAACAATGGCGGGCGATGAGCCCTGAGCAGCGCCGGGCCTGGCTGGAAACCGGCGGCCCCGGGATTTCCCCGCCGCCGGACGGCGGCGGCGACTGATCAGCCGTCGCGGCGCACGCCGTCGTGGGCCAGGCAGGTCCTGGCCAGCAGTTCGTCGTCCCAGTCCATGGCCAGCGCGCCGTCCTTGAGCGACAGCGCCAGGAAGTTGTAGACGTTGCGCGCGTACATCTCGCTGGCGTGCATGGCGCCCTGGCTGGCCAGGTTGAGCGGGCCGGCGAAGGTGACGCCGCCCTGTTCGAAGGTTTCACCGGGCCGGGTGAGTTCGCAGTTGCCGCCGGTTTCCGCGGCCAGGTCCACCACCACGCTGCCCGGCTTCATGCCCGACACCATCGCGGCGCTGATGATCTTCGGCGCCGGCCGGCCGGGCACGGCGGCGGTGGTGACCACCACGTCCACGGTCTTGAGGTGTTCGCCCAGGCGCCGCTGCTGCTCGGCGCGCTCTTCGGCGGTGAGCTCGCGCGCGTAGCCACCCTCGCCGGCGGCGCTGACGCCGAGGTCGAGGAACTTGCCGCCGAGTGATTCGATCTGCTCGCGGGTTTCCGGGCGCACGTCGAAGCCTTCCACCTGCGCGCCCAGGCGGCGGGCGGTGGCGATGGCCTGCAGGCCGGCGACGCCGGCGCCGACCACCAGCACCTTCGACGGCCGGATGGTGCCGGCCGCCGTGGTGAGCATCGGGAAATAGCGCGGCGCCAGCTGCGCGGCCAGCAGCACCGCCTTGTAGCCGGCCATGCCGGCCTGCGAGGACAGCACGTCCATGGCCTGGGCACGGGTGGTGCGCGGCAGTTTTTCCAGGGGGAAAGCGGTCAGCCTGCCGTCGATGAAGGCCTGGACCCGGGCCGGGTCGGCGTGCGGCGCCAGCAGGCCGACCACCACCGTGCCGGGATTGAGCCTGGCCAGGCGCTGATTGGCAGGGGGCTGCACGCAGACCAGTACGTCGGCCTGCGCCAGCGCCGCGTCGGCGTCGTCGGAAAATTCGGCGCCCGCGTAGGCGGCGTCGGGGAAAAAGGCCGGTTCGCCGGCCCCCCGTTCGATCAGCACCCGTGCGCCCAGGCCGGTGAGCTTGCGCGTGGTTTCCGGCGTCAGCGCGACGCGCCGTTCGCCAGGCGCGGTTTCACGAATGAAGACGATGCAGGCCGCCATGCGCGCCACTCCCCGGTTTGTCCGGCCTTGATGCTACCGGAAACCGCGGCGCACGCGGCGGGGGTCAGGCCAGGTCTTCGCGCAGCTTGCCCATGACGCGGTGCAGGACCTGGTCGAAGACCTGTTCCTGTTCGCGCACCAGCAGGTTGCCCGCCTGCTTCATGGCCGCCAGTTCCTCGACCGAGGCGACCAGCACGCGCACGCCGCGGCGGTTGACGAACATCAGGCGCGAGGAAATCGGGCTGATCCAGGACAGCTTCACCGGATGGTGCTTGCCGTCTTCGCCGGCGATATGGATCCAGGTGCCGATCTTGATCTGGCGCATCTGCTCGACGTCGCTGTCGCTGACCTCGATCCCGGCCTTGCCGCCCACGACTTCGAGCCGGGGCTTGAGGTCGGCGATCGCGGCCGCCGCGGGCGAACGCCGGTCGGGCATCTGCACGACGTTGTCGTCGTGCGCTTCGGCCGACACTTCGGCCTGGGCCGGCGCTTGGCCACGGGCCCGGCGCTGGAGGCTCTCGGCCAGGCCGTGCATCACGTCCTGGGCCGCCTCGCCGATGATGCCGGAGCTGGCGAGTACGGTTTCGATCGGTTCGCGCATGGCCTGCACGGCCGGCTCGATGGCTTCGGCGGGGTCGCCGGGCTTGGGCAGCAGGGCCAGCAGGCGGTCGGCCACGGTCAGCGCCGTCTGCCAGGAGCCGCTTTCGGGGCCCTCGCGCAGCGCGATCATGGAAAGGTGGTGGGTCCAGTTGCGCTCGAGGAAATCGCGCATCGCCGGCGTCGGCTCCAGGCCGCGGGTACGCTGCTGGAGTTCGATCTTGGCCAGGTCGCGGGCCTGTTCCAGTCGTTCCTGGCCGCGCTGGGCCTCGGCCGCGCGGCGTTCTGCCAGTTCGACCCGGCGGCGGTGCTGTTCAAGGAACTGGCGCAGTTCCTGTTCCAGGGTCTCGAAGATCGCCAGGTCCTCGTTGAACTCGGCGATCAGGCGGTCGACGGTGTTTTCGGCCTTCTGCAGCAGTTCGCGCTCCTGCGGGCCTTCGCCCCGGTTGCCTTCGACGGCTTCGGCCAGGGAGTTGAGCAGGCGACGGGCCGGGTGGGTCTTGTAGAGGAACAGGCGACGGTCCAGGACCGCGGCCTTGACGAAGGGCACGACCAGGCGGGAAATCATGGTGCGGGCGGACTGTTCGAAGTCGCGCTCGTCGAACATCACGTCGAAGAGCATGCCGACCAGGTCGACGGCGTCTTCATCGGCCTGGCTGATGCTGACGTCTTCCGGCGGCAGGCCGATGCGGCTGGCGCCGCGCAGTACTTCGTTCTTGAGCAGCGCGGCCAGGGAGACTTCGGGGCGATCGAGCGCCTCGTGCACGGCCTGCGGCACGGTCGCCTGCATGAGCGAGAGCAGGGACATCATTTCGTTGGCCTGCAGCGGCCGCTGGCCGCCACCGCCGGTCTGGCGACCGCCCTGCTGGCCGCCGCCCTGGTGGGCCGGGCGCCAGGCGTGCAGGAGCTGCTGGAGCGCGTCGAAGACCGCGCGGTCTTCCGCGCCGCCGTCGGCGGACGCGCCGGCCGCCCCGGAGGGCATGTAGTCCGATGCCGCGGGGGCATAACCATCGGCCGTGGCCGGCGGCACGTAGTCGGACTGCGGCCTGGGCTTCTGGGCCGGCTTCGGGGCAACCTTGTCCGACCGGAAACCGGCTGCTTCCAGACGGGTATTGAGGTCGGTCAGCAGGTCACGCAGGTCGTGGATGAGCTCGCGTTCGTAATACTTGAACAGCACCATGCGCACGTCGTCGGGCAGGTCGATGCCCTCGTGCGCGGCACCGATCGCACCGGCCAGGGCGTAGGCACTGAGTGGGTTTCCATCGGCCTCGAGGTTGGCGACGCCGACCATGCGCGCCAGGCGGCCGGACAGCTCGTCGAGCTGGTTGCCGTGGATGCGGGTGATCGCTTCGGCGGTGAGGTTGGTGGCCAGCTGCTGTTCGAGTTCGGCCTCGGGCAGCAGGCTCAGCTCGGGCAGCTCGGATTCGACTTCGTCGGGCCGGCGCGGCGCCGTGCGGTTCTCGAAGGACGAAAAACCCTTGTCCAGGTAGTCGCGGAACCCGCGCTCGAGCGGCGCACGCGACGCGCGCAGGGCGCGCATCGCGAACAGGTAGGGCGAACCATCGGGCACGCCGTCCTTCTTGGCCAGGTCGAAGAGCCAGTCGTCGGCACGCGCGAACACGCGGGCCAGCACGGCCTGCAGGTGTTCGGTGCTGCGGCGACGCATTGCCGTCACCAGGTCCCGCGCGGAGGTTGGGGCGCTGGCTGGGGCGTTGCCGGAGTAGGGATTTTCGTTCATGGGCCTCTGCACGCCGGGGGGGGACTACGCGCTGTGGAGGAATTCTGGGCAATCGTGCCACAGATAACTGTGAACTCCTTCCCAAAACCGCCTGCCGGGAGCCCCGACGGACGAATGGTAATCTCGCCGGGATGAACGCTCTCAAATTCCTGCGCGAGCGCCGCTCGGTGCCTTCCCGCCTGCTCGGCGAGCCCGGCCCGGACCCGGCCCAGCTGCGGGCCATGCTGGCCGAGGCCGTGCGCGTGCCCGACCACGGCAAGCTTACGCCCTGGCGCTTCCTGGCCATTCGCGGCGAGGCCCGGCATGCCCTGGGCGAACGCCTGGCGGACCGCGCCCTGGAAAAGGACCCGGCGGCCGCGCCGGCCGTGGTGGACAAGGACCGGCGGCGTTTCTCACAGGCCCCGCTGGTGCTGGTGGTGGTGGCCTGCCCGGTGCCCGGGCACAAGGTGCCGGTGCAGGAACAACTGCTGTCCGGCGGCGCGGTCTGCTTCGCCCTGCTCCAGGCCGCCCAGGCCCTGGGCTTCGGGGCCCAGTGGCTCACCGGCTGGGCCGCGTACGACATCGAAATCCAGCGCCACCTCGGCCTTCGCGAGGGTGAACAGGTGCTGGGCTTCATCCACGTCGGCACGCCGGCCGAAGCCGCGCCCGAACGGCAGCGCCCGGACCCCGACGCGCTGCTGCGCGAATGGTCGCCATGACCCGGCCCGTGCACCTGGTGGATGCCAGCCTGTACGTGTTCCGGGCCTGGCACTCGATGCCCGACGAATTCCACGACGTCGAGGGCTGGCCGGTCAATGCCGTGCAGGGATTCGCCCGTTTCCTGCTTGACCTGCTGGAACGGCAGAAGCCCGAACGCATCGCCGTGGCCTTCGACGAGTCGCTGGAATCGAACTTCCGCAACGCGCTCTACCCGGCCTACAAGGCCAACCGCGAGCCGGCGCCGGAAGAACTCAAGCGCCAGTTCGGCCACTGCCAGTCCCTGTGCCGGGCGCTGGGCCTGGCGGTGCTGTCGGACGGCCGCTACGAGGCCGACGACCTGATCGGGGCCAGCCTGGCCCGGGTGCGCGCCGCCGGCCACGCCGGACTGATCATTTCGGCCGACAAGGACCTGTCCCAGCTGCTGGCCGGCGACGACCAGCAATGGGATTTCGCCCGCAACGAGCGCTGGGGCGCCGACGGGGTGAAGGCGCGCTACGGCGTGCACGCGCACCAGGTGGCCGATTACCTGGGCCTGACCGGCGACGCGATCGACAACATCCCCGGCGTGCCGGGCATCGGCCCGAAGACCGCCGCCATCCTGCTGGCGCACTTCGGCAGCCTCGACGGAATCTACGAACGCCTGGACGAAGTGCCGTTCCTGCGCATGCGCGGCAGCAGCCAGCACGCAGGACGCCTGCGCGAACACCGCGAGATCGCCCTGCTTTCGCGCCGCCTGGCGACCATCGCCGTGGACGCGCCGCTGCCCGACGACCTGGGCCTGTGCGAACGCCGCGCCCCGGACGCGGCGGCGCTGGAAGCGCTTTGCGAACAGCTTCGCTTCGGCCCGCTCACGCGCCGCCGGCTGCTGGCGACCTGACGCCACCGGGCGGGCCGCGATACGATCCGCGGCATGAGCAATGAACCGGTGGTGATGTGCGAAGGCAAGTACCTGCGGCTGGTAAGACGCGGGCACTGGGAGTACGCCGAGCGCACGAACGCGGGCAGCGCGGTGATCGTGATCGCGGTAACGCCGGAGCGCAAGCTGCTGTTCGTCGAACAGTTCCGCATCCCGATGGGCGCCCCGACGATCGAGATGCCCGCGGGCCTGGTCGGCGACCTCGATGAAGCCGACACCATGGAAGAAGCCGCCAGGCGCGAGCTGCTGGAAGAAACCGGCTGGCACGCAGACGAGGTGAAGGTGCTGATGGTCGGCCCCACCAGCTCGGGCATGAGCAACGAACTGATCGCCTTCGTGCGCGCCCGCGGCCTGACCCGCGTCAACGCCGGCGGCGGCGACGCCACCGAAGACATCACCGTGCACGAAGTCCCGGTCGACGAAGCCCCGCGCTGGCTGGCCGGCAAGATGGCCGCTGGCTATTCCATGGACCCAAAGCTCTGGGCCGGCCTGTGGCTCCTGGACCACGAGCCCGACGGCACCCCGGCCTGAGCCCTCCCACAGGGCACTGCGCTAGCGGAAACCGTCCGTCGCGCGCACCAGGATGTCCACGAGCTCAGGCTCGAACGCCGAGTGGCCGGAAGTCGGCGCGATCTCGAGCTTGGCGCCGGGCCAGGCCTGCTTGAGGTCCCAGGCGTTTTGCACCGGGCACACCACGTCGTAGCGGCCGTGCGCGATCACGCCGGGGATGTCCTTCAGCCGGTGGGCGTCGCGCAGCAGCTGGTCGTCCACGTCGAAGAAGCCGCCGTTGACGAAATAGTGGCACTCGATGCGGGCGAAGCTGAGCGCGAAGTGTGCGTCTTCATGGCTGTGCACGAAGGCCTCGTCCGCCTGCAGGAAACTCGTGCTGGCCTCCCAGACCGACCAGCTGCGCGCCGCCGCCAGCTGCGTCGCTTCGTCGTCCGAGGTGAGGCGGCGGTGGTAGGCGCTCATCAGGTCGTGGCGTTCGACCACGGGGATCGGTTCCAGGTAGCGCTGCCAGGCCTCCGGGAACAGGCGCGAGGCGCCCTGCTGGTAGAACCACTCCAGTTCCCAGCGCCGGAGCATGAAGATGCCGCGCAGCACCAGTTCGCTCACCTGGCCCGGGTGGGCCTGGGCATAGGCCAGCGCCAGGGTCGACCCCCAGCTGCCGCCGAACACCTGCCAACGATCCACGCCCAGGTGGCGGCGAAGCTTTTCGATGTCGGCCACCAGGTCCCAGGTCGTGTTGTCCACCAGGTCGGCGTGCGGCGTCGAGCGACCCGCGCCGCGCTGGTCGAACAGGATGATCCGGTAGGCCTTGGGGTCGTGGAAGCGCCGCATCTTGGCGCCGCAGCCCGCGCCCGGCCCGCCGTGCAGCAGGACCACCGGCTTGCCCCCGGGGTTGCCGCACTGTTCGTAGAACAGCCGGTGGCGGCCGTCCACTTGCAGGTAGCCGCTGTCGTAGGGTTCAAGGTCGGGGTACAGGCCGCGCATGCCGTTCTCGCCGCTGGAGGGGGAACCGGGATTCTAGCCCGCCCCCACCGCGGCACCCAGCGCACGAACGGCAGCGCGTGGACGGCGGTGCTTGAACTGCAACACGAGGGGCGTATGCTCAAGCCCTGATGGGCATACCGCCGACCCGCTTGAGTCTGGTGGGTTCCGGGAGCAGCCCCCACCCGGCCGGGGCCCCGTCTTTTCTCGAAACCGCCCTGCCCCGCGTTCTTTCCCTCGACGCGCACGGCCGGATCCTCGACTGGATGCACTGGCAGGATGCCGTCTGCCTGTACGTGCGCGGCGCCGTCGCCTGGACCCTGGGCGATCCCTGCCTGGTCGTGCGCGGCGGCACCAACCGGGCCAGCGGCCTGCAGAGTTTCGTCGAACTGCACCCGATCGTGGCCGGGCGCAGCCATGCCCAGGCCAAGGCCCTGGATCCCTCGCCTTCGCTCAGCAATACCGCGCTGTTCGCGCGCGACCGCAACCTTTGCATGTACTGCGGCAAGGAATACGGCCGCCATTCGCTTACCCGCGACCACGTCGTGCCGGTGTCCCGCGGCGGCCGCGACGTCTGGGAGAACGTGGTCTGCGCCTGCTTCCACTGCAACTCGCGCAAGGGCGGACGCACGCCGCAGCAGGCCGGCATGCCGCTTCTGGCCGTGCCCTACCGGCCCAGTTGGGTCGAGCACCTGATCCTCTCGAACCGCCACATCCTTGCCGACCAGATGGCCTTCCTGAAGAGCCACCTGCCGCGCCGGCCCGCGCGTCCGGCCTGAGCCGATTTGACGCGGTCCCCGCCAGCACCGACACTTCCGGCCTTCGCGCCGTCTCTTGCCGGCGTGGCCAGGGGGAACATCAGCAAATGACGACTCGAAGCATCTGTTTCGCGGGTCTTTCCCGCGACGAGCAGGCAGCGGTGGAAGCCGCGTTCAAACAAGCCAATGCCGCCCATCGCTGGGCGCTTGCCAACGAAAACGACGCCGAGGCCGTGGTCGTGGACATGGATTCCATGTACGGCCAGATGAGCCTGATGAAGGCCATGAGCGGCGGCAAGGTCGTGGTGGCCCTGACCGCCGGTGGCCGCACCGACACCGACTACACCCTGTCCCGCCCGGTCACGGCCGAGGGCATCGCCACCCTGCTGGCACAGCTCGAATCCCAGGCCCCGCCGGTCGCGGAAGAGCCGGCCCCGGTGCAGGCGCCTGCCGCCAGCGCCCCGGCGCCCGAACCCGCCCCTGAGCCCGAACCCGAACCGGCACCTGAGCCGGAGCCCGCGCCGGCCCCGCCGGCGGATCCGCACTTGGCCGACTACCTGCGGCCGGGCGCGCTCAAGGGCCCCGTGCGCCTGCAGATGGGCGACGCGCCGGCCATCGTGCTCGACCCGGCCCAGGGCGTTTACCTGGGCGGCGCCACGCTCAAGCCCCTGCTGCCCTACGCCACCGCCATCGTGCACGAGTCCGACCTCGAACCCGTGGACCCGGCGCAACTGCCGGCCCTGGCCACCGAACTCGGCGGCAGCCATCCCCTCAGCCGCCTGGCCTGGATCCTGGGCCTGGGTGGCCACAACGGGGGCCTGGCGCCGGGTTACAACCCGAACGACCGCTACAAGCTGCTCAAGTGGCCGCAGACCGAACGCGAGTTCCCGCGCCACTTCCGCATCGCCACGGTGATGATGAAAGGCCCGGCGCTGCTGACCGACATCGCCGAACTCAGCGGCGCCAGCCTGGCCGAGGTCACCGACTACGTGAATGCCAGTCTTGCCGTCGGCGTCGCCGAGCCCGACCTCATGGTGCCCAGCGACCCCGAGCCGGCCAAGGGCGGCCTGCTGGGTCGCTTCCGCCGCTAAACCGGCTCGACATGCCAGGGGGCCGCCTGAACCGCGGCCCCGGTTCGCCTTGCCCCCATCGGCGGGGTGCCGGACAATTCAGCCCTGTCCCCACGCCAGATATCCGATGGATCCCCAGCGCTACCCGCGCCTTTCGCGCATTGCCGTTCCCGCCGACCTGCGCCAGTTCCCGGAAGCCGAACTGCCGGCGATCGCCGATGAACTGCGCGCCTACCTGATCGAACAGGTCAGCCAGTCGGGCGGTCACTTCGGCGCCGGCCTGGGCGTGATCGAACTGACCGTGGCCCTGCATTTCCTGTTCGAGACCCCGTCCGACCGCCTGGTCTGGGACGTCGGCCACCAGTGCTACCCGCACAAGATCCTCACCGGGCGGCGCGACAGCATCCACACGGTCAAACAAAAGGACGGCGTCGCGCCCTTCCCAAAGCGCGAGGAAAGCGAGTTCGACACCTTCGGCGTCGGCCACAGCTCGACCTCCATCTCCGCGGCCCTGGGCATGGCCGTGGCCGCGCGCGCGCGCGGCGAAGACCGCAAGGTCGTCGCCGTCATCGGTGACGGCGCGATGACCGCGGGCATGGCCTACGAGGCCCTGAACCACGCCGGCGGCATGGACCCCGAGCCCGACCTGCTGGTCATCCTCAACGACAACCGGATGTCGATTTCCGAAAACGTCGGCGGGCTGACCAAGATGCTTGGACGCGCCTCGGGCAGCCGCACGCTCAACGCGCTGCGCGAAGGCGGCAAGAAGCTGCTTGGCGACAAGAAGAAGCCCGCCGCGCGTTTCATGCGCCGCTGGGAAGAACACTGGAAGGGCATGTTCGTGCCGTCCACGCTGTTCGAGGAAATGGGCTTCCACTACACCGGCCCCATCGACGGCCACGACGTGCCGGCGCTGGTGGCCACCCTGCGCACCCTGCGCGGTCTCAAGGGCCCGCAGCTCCTGCACGTGATCACCACCAAGGGTAAGGGCTACGAACGCGCCGAAGGCGACCAGATCGAATACCACGCCGTCGGCCCCTTCGACCCGGACGTGGGCGTGGTCAAGAAGCCGGGCCCGGCCAAGCCCACCTACACCCAGGTCTTTTCCGACTGGCTGTGCGACATGGCCGCCGCCGACCCGCTGCTGATGGGCATCACCCCGGCGATGCGCGAAGGCTCCGGCCTGGTGCGCTTCAGCAAGGAATACCCGGATCGTTATTTCGACGTCGCCATTGCCGAACAGCATGCGGTCACGCTGGCCGCGGGCATGGCCTGCGAGGGCGTGAAGCCGGTGGTGGCGATCTATTCGACCTTCCTGCAGCGTGGTTATGACCAGCTGATCCACGACGTCGCGCTGCAGAAGCTCGACGTGCTGTTCGCGATCGACCGCGGCGGCGTGGTCGGCCCCGACGGCGCCACCCATTCGGGCAGCTTCGACCTGAGCTTCCTGCGCTGCGTGCCCGACATGGTGGTGATGGCGCCGGCCGACGAAAACGAATGCCGGCTGATGCTCAGCACCGGCTTCCGCCACGACGGCCCGGCCGCCGTGCGTTACCCGCGCGGCACCGGCCCGGGCGTTGCCCTGCAGCCCGGCCTGGACACGCTGCCGGTCGGCAAGGCCGAACTGCGCCAGCGCGGCGCCGGCCTGGCCCTGCTGGCCTTCGGCGCGATGGTGCCGGTCGCCGGCGCGGTGGCCGCCGAGTTCGGGCTGACGCTGGTGAACATGCGCTTCGTCAAACCGCTCGACCGGGCGCTGCTGCTGGACCTGGCGGCGAGCCACGAGGGTTTCGTGACCCTCGAGGACAACGTCGTCGCCGGCGGCGCCGGCAGCGGCGTCGCCGAACTGCTGGCCGCCGAAGGCATCAGCCTGCCCGTGCTGCACCTGGGCTTGCCCGACGGCTGGCAGGAACACGCCAGCCGCGAACAGCTGCTGGCCGAAGCGGGCCTGGACGCCGAAGGCATCCGCCGCGCCCTGCTGGCCCGCTGGCCGGGTTTGGCCAAAATCCGCCGCAGCGCCGTCGGCGGCTGAAGCCGCCTCAGCCCAGCCACTGCCCCCGCGTCACCCGCTCGCGGCGCTCGAGGTCGCGGGCGGTGGCGACCTGGGCGAAGCCCTGCGACTGGAACAGCGAACGCACCGCCGCGCCCTGGTCGTGGCCGTGTTCGACCAGCAGCCAGCCGCCCGGCAGCAGGTGCGTGGGCGCACGCGAGACGATCAGGCGGATCGCATCCAGGCCATCGGCCCCGGACGCCAGCGCCGAACGCGGCTCGAAGCGCAGGTCGCCCTGGCCCAGGTGCGGGTCGGCTTCGGGGATGTAGGGCGGGTTGGAAACGATCATGCGGTAAACGTCGCCGGCCACCGGCTCGAACCAGTCGCCCTGCAGCAGGCGCAGCGGCAGGCCGGCGTCGGCGGCGTTGGCGCGGGCAACCGCCAGGGCGGCTTCGCTCACGTCCACGGCGCTGACGTCGACCAGGGGTCTTTCGCTGGCGATCGCCAGGGCGATGGCGCCGGTGCCGGTGCCCAGGTCGAGCACCTGGCCCATTTCCGAAAGCGGCAGGCGTTCAAGCGCCAGTTCGACCAGCAGTTCGGTTTCCGGCCGCGGGATCAGCGTGTCGGGGGTTACCGCCAGTTCCAGCGACCAGAAGCCACGATGGCCGGTGATCTGCGCCACCGGTTCGCCGCCTTCGCGCCTGCGCAGCAGGGCGTCGAACGCGCGGGCGTCGCTGCCTTCGAGCACGTCGCCGGAGTGGGCGTAAAACCAGCTGCGTGGCCGCTGGATCGCATGGGCCAGCAGCAGCTCGGCCTCCAGGCGGGCCTCGTCGCCGGGCAGGCGCGCGGCGGCTTCGCGGATGGCATTGGCGAGCGTCGTCACTTCAGCCGGCCACCAGCTGCCAGCCCTGGACCAGGCACGCCAGGATGAAGCCGCCCAGGAAAAACAGGTAGGACAGGCGCAGGTACCGGTACTTGTGGTGCGCCAGGTAATAACCCAGGGCGTAGGTGTCGCGCGCCATGGTTTCGTAGACCGAACCGTCGGACTTGAGCGCACCGGCGATTTCGGTGAGGAAACGTTCGCGCGGCAGTTCGGCGAAATGGCCGAAGAACATCAGGTTGAACTGCGGCGGGATGGTGTCGTCCGTCAGTTTCAGCGGCCGGTACTTGGGCAGCACCGCCAGCACCGCCAGCAGCAGCGCCAGCATCGTGAAGGCGGCCAGGGTGATCGAGGCGCTGCGCAGCAGCGGGTCGCCGAGCCGGCCCAGCACCAGGGTCAGCACGATCGAGGACATGGTGATGATGATGTTGGCCTTGGTGTCGGCCATGGTCGACAGCTGCACGTGGTGCTGCTGCATCGTTCGCAGCAGGCAGTCGCCGGTATTGCGTTCGGGGATGGCCGCGTACAGGCGATCGATGTCGCCGGCGGCACCGGGCTGTACTGGGGGCATGGCGCGTTCCTCCGGGGGCCCGGGCATGATAACGCGCCGGCCGGGGCCGCTGCGGGAGGGTCCCTCCCACGGGGCCGGGTCAGACGGCTTCGGCCGCCTCGCCCGGGGCTTTCACGCCGGTGGGCAGCGGATGCCGGATCAGGTGGTCGAAGGCCGCCAGGCTGGCGGTGGCGCCGGCGCCCAGGGCCACCACGATCTGCTTGTAGGGCACGGTGGTGGCGTCGCCGGCGGCGAACACGCCATGCGCCGAGGTGCGGCCATGGGCATCGACCACGATCTCGCCGCGCGGGCTCAGTTCAACGGCATCGGCCAGCCATTCGGTGTTGGGCAGCAGGCCGATCTGCACGAAGATGCCGTCCAGCTCCAGCTGGCGGTGCTCGCCGCTGGCGCGGTCGCGGTACCCCAGCCCCGTCACCTTGCGGCCGTCGCCCAGTACTTCGGTGCTCTGGCCGTTGAGCACCACGTCCACGTTCGGCAGGCTGCGCAGCTTGCGCTGCAGCACTTCGTCGGCGCGCAGCTTGTCGGCGAATTCGATCACGGTGACGTGGGCGACGATGCCGGCCAGGTCGATGGCGGCCTCGATGCCGGAATTGCCGCCGCCGATCACGGCCACGCGCTTGCCCTTGAACAGCGGGCCGTCGCAGTGCGGGCAATAGGCGACGCCCTTGTTGCGGTACTGCTCTTCGCCGGGCACGCCCATCTGCCGCCAGCGCGCGCCGGTGGAAAGGATGACGGTGCGGGCGAACAGGCTGGCGCCGTTGGCCAGCTGCACTTCGGCCAGGCCGCCAATCTCGTCCGCGGGCACCAGGCGCGTGGCGCGCTGCAGGTTCATCACGTCCACGTCGTTGGCGCGCACGTTGGCGTCCAGCGCCGCCGCCAGCTTCGGGCCTTGGGTGTGATCAACGGCGATGAGGTTCTCGATGCCCATGGTGTCGAGCACCTGGCCGCCGAAGCGTTCGGCCGCCACGCCGGTGCGGATGCCCTTGCGCGCCGCGTAAATGGCAGCGGCCGCGCCCGCGGGGCCGCCGCCCACCACCAGCACGTCGTAGGGTGCCTTGGCGCGGATGCGGTCGGCATCGCGGGAGCCGGCATTGGCATCGAGCCTGGCGATGATCTGCGCCAGGTCCATGCGGCCCTGGTCGAAGACTTCGCCGTTGAGGAACACGGTGGGCACCGCCATCACCTCGCGGCCTTCGACCTCGTCCTGGAACAGGGCGCCGTCGATGGCCACGTGTTTGATGCGCGGGTTGAGCACCGCCATCAGGTTCAGCGCCTGCACGACGTCCGGGCAGTTCTGGCAGGACAGCGAATAATAGGTTTCGAAGCTGAAGTCGCCGTCCAGCGCCGCCGCCTGTTCGAGCAGCTCCTGCGATTCCTTCGAGGGGTGGCCGCCGACCTGCAGCAGGGCCAGCACCAGCGAGGTGAACTCGTGGCCCAGCGGAATGCCGGCGAAGCGCACGGCGATGTCGCTGCCGCTGCGCGCGATCGCGAAGGACGGCTTGCGGGCGTCGTCGCCGTCCAGGCGCAGGGCGATCCGGTCCGACAGCGAAGCGATTTCGCCGAGCAGGGCCTCGAGTTCGCGCGACTTTTCGCCCTCGTCCAGGGACGCGACCAGTTCGATCGGCATGCGCAGCTTTTCGAGGTAGGCAGCGAGCTGGGTCTTGAGGTTCTGGTCAAGCATTTCCTGGCTCCTGGGGCAGGGGTTTGCGCCTGGGGCCGGAACCGGCCGCAGGCGGAAACCTCCGGGTTGGGCGCGATGCGCGCCGGGAAACACCCGGGCGGCCTGGCCGCCCGGGCGGGACTTGCGCGACGCAGGACTCAGATCTTGCCGACCAGGTCCAGCGACGGGGCGAGGGTCTTCTCGCCTTCCTTCCACTTGGCCGGGCACACCTGGCCCGGGTGGGCGGCGACGTACTGGGCGGCCTTGAGCTTGCGCACGGTTTCCTTCATGTCACGCGCGATGGCGTTGTCATGGATTTCCAGGGTCTTGATGACGCCCTTGGGATTGATGATGAAGGTGCCGCGCAGGGCCAGGCCCTCTTCGTCGATGTGCACGCCGAAGGCGCGGGTCAGCTGGTGGGTCGGGTCGCCGACCAGCGGGAACTTCGCCTTGCCCACGGCCGGCGAGGTTTCATGCCAGACCTTGTGCGAGAAGTGGGTGTCGGTGGTGACGATGTAGACCTCGGCACCCATCTTCTGGAACTCGGCGTAGTTGTCGGCCGCGTCCTCGACCTCGGTCGGGCAGTTGAAGGTGAAGGCGGCCGGCATGAAGACGATGACCGACCACTTGCCCTTCAGGGTTTCCTGGGTGATTTCGACGAACTTGCCGTCGTGGAAGGCCTGGGCCTTGAACGGCTGGATTTCGGTGTTGATCAGGGACATGTTGGCTCCTGTGGGGTTTGAGGAAGGGTGAATCGAAACTTGGCGCTATGGTAGGCAATAGCTATTGATATGTGAAAGTGATAGTTCCTATCGCTCCGATAGGTTTTATCTATCGCTTGCACACCTTGCCTTCACGCTCCGACGATTGTCATCGACATTTCCATAGGCTATAGCAATCGCCATGAACCTCCGCGATCTGCGCTACCTCGTTGCCCTGGCCGACCTGCGGCATTTCGGCCGGGCCGCGGAATCGTGCCATGTCAGCCAGCCCACGCTCTCGACCCAGGTCAGGAAGCTCGAGGAAGAGCTGGGCGTGTCCCTGGTCGAACGCGCGCCCCGGCACGTCATGCTGACCGCCGCCGGCCAGGACATCGCCATGCGCGCGCGCCGCGTGCTGGCCGAGGTCGAGCAGATGCGCGAAACCGCCCGCCGCACCGCCGACCCCGAGGCCGGCAGCGTGCGCCTGGGCCTGTTCCCCACGCTGGGCCCCTACCTGTTGCCGCACGTGGTGCCGCGCATCCGCAAGCGGTTCCCGCGCCTGGAGCTGCTGCTGGTCGAGGAAAAAACCGAAGTCATCCTGCACATGCTGCGCGAGGGCAGGCTCGACGCCGCGGTGCTGGCGATGCCGCTGCACGAGGAATGGGCCGAGTCCGAATTCCTGTTCGAAGAACCCTTCATGCTGGCGGTGCCCGACGGCCATCCGCTGGCGGGCCGCCGCAACCTGCGCCTGGGCGAACTGGGCGACCAGCACCTGCTGCTGCTCGAGGAAGGCCACTGCCTGCGCGACCACGCGCTGGAGGTCTGCGGCCTGGCCGGCGCCGGCGAAAAAGAAGGTTTCCGGGCCACCAGCCTGGAAACCCTGCGGCAGATGGTTGCCGCGGGCGTGGGCGTCACCCTGCTGCCCGTGCTGGCGGTGAAACCGCCGGTGCCGGCCTCGGAAGACATCCGCCTGCTCTCGTTCCGCGACCCGCCACCGAGTCGCCGGCTGGCCCTGGTCTGGCGCCGCAGTTCGGCCATGGGTGTGTTCCTCAAGGACCTGGCCGGCGTGCTGCGCGACTTGCCCGCCGGCCTGCTGGACCTGCCCGCCGACGACCCGCCCGGGAAGCGCCCCGCCAAGCCTTGAAGCCCGCGGGGCCAGGGGCTATCGTGGCCAGACATGTTTGATTACCCCGGGCGGCGCGTGCAACGCGGCGCCCCTTTTGCTTTTGGAGCCGCCATGGCCACCCCGCCGCCGATCACCGTTTCCAGCCGCGACCTCGACCGGCTCGAACGCCTGCTTGACTCCCCCGCCGTCGCCGCCCTGCCGGCCGCGGCGGCCCTGGGCCGCGAACTCGAGCGTGCGAACGTCGTCGCGCCGGCCGAGATGCCGGCCGACGTCGTCACCATGAATTCCGAAGTGACCTGCGTGGACGAAGTCGGCGGTGAAACCCATCGCCTGACCCTGGTCTATCCGCCCGACGCCGACGTCGACAAGCACAAGATCTCGGTGCTGGCACCGGTCGGCACCGCCCTGCTGGGCCTGTCGGTGGGCCAGAGCATCGACTGGAACGCACCGGGCGGGCGCTCGCTGCGCCTGCGGGTCACGTCCATCGCCTACCAGCCCGAAGCCTCGGGCGATTTTTCGCGCTGAGCCGGCCGCCATGCCGCGCTGGCTCTGGATCACGCTGGCCGTCGCCACGCTCGCCCTGTTCTGGGTCGCGGGGCGCGATCCCGCCGCGGTGCCGGCAACGGGCGCCGGCGGGTCCCTGGCCTGCCCGCAGATGGCATCGCCGGCCGGCCTGGCCGAACCCCTGCAGGTCCTGGTTGCCGACGCCCCCGTGGCCACGATCGACGGGCACCGCCTGCGCCCGCTGGCGGCCTTCGCCCTCGAGGCCCGCGTGCTGGGCCGCGAGGACTACCGCTTCGACCGCAATGCCGCGCTGTCGCCCACCGACCTGGCCCTGGGCTGGCAGCGCATGGCCGACCCCGCGGTCTACAAGCAGCTCGACATTTCCCAGCGCGGCCGCTGGTACCACTACCGCTGGGGTGCCGAAGGCCCGCCCCTGCCGGTGCAGGAAATCGTGCGTTCAAGCGCGAACATGCACCTGGTGCCGGCCAACGACCGCGTCGCCGCCGCCATTGACCGCGTGAAAAAAGACCAGACCGTGCGCCTGCAGGGCTGGCTGGTCGAGATCCGCAGCGACGACGGCTGGCTGTGGCGCAGTTCGCTCACCCGCGAAGACAGCGGCGACGGTGCCTGCGAACTGATCTACGTCTGCGAGCTTGAGTCGTTCTAAGGCGGCGCCGGGGCTCAGGCCTCGTCGTGCGCCACCCGCTCGGATTCGGCGCGCCCGGCCATCAGCCATTCGGACATCGCCGGCAGCGCGTAGATGGCTTCGACGTAATCGGCCGCCGCCCCGGCCAGCGGCACGCCGTAGCCGCGGAAACGGACGCAGACCGGCGCGAACATCGCATCGGCGATGCCGAAGCGCCCGAACAGGAAGTCGCCGCCGCCGGCCTGCCCGCGCAATTCGGACCACAGCGACTGCACGCGGTCGATGTCCCGCTGCGCGGCCTGGTCCCAGTGCCGTTCGCGCGGCTCGCGCCGGCAGTTCATCGGCAGCTGGGCACGCAGGGCGGGAAAACCCGAGTGCATTTCGCAGGCCACCGAACGCGCCAGCGCGCGGCGCCCCGGGTCGCCCGGCCAGCCGCTGCCGCGCAACCAGCGTTCGTTGGCGTATTCGCAGATGGCCAGGGAATCCCAGACCACCTGGCCGTGGTCGTGCAGCACCGGTACCCGGCCGGTCGGCGACCAGTCGCCGATGCGGGCCTGGAACTCGGGCGTGTCCAGCGGCAGCCGGACTTCCTCGAAGGCCACGCCGGCCTGGCGCAGCAGCAGCCAGGGCCGCAGCGACCAGGACGAGTAGTTCTTGTTGCCGATGACCAGGGTCGTGGACATGGCCGGTCAGCTGAAGATCTGGTCGCCGCCGTTCCGGCTGGCCACGCGCGCCGCGTTGCCCGCGCGCTCGGCCAGGTCGGGGGCCTTGCGCTCGTCGGAGCCGGCCTGGGCGATGCCGATGCTGATGCTCAGGCTGGGCGCGATGCGCGGGTCCACCGCCATGTGCGACACCGCCTCGCGCAGGCGGTCGGCATATTCGCGCGCCTGCAGCAGCTTCTTGCCCGGCGCCAGCACCAGGAAACCACCGCTGGCGCTGCGGCCGATCAGGTCGCCGTGGCTCAACTCTTCGCGCAGCAGCGCGGCCACCGGCCGCAGGGCCGACACCACGGCGACTTCGCCGCCGGCCTCGCGCAGCGACGGCAGCTGGTCGAGTTCGATCCACAGCAGGCTGAAGGGCGTCTGGCGCAGCCGGGCCGCGTCGATCATCTGCTGAAGGCGGCTGCGGATGGCCTCTTCGCGGAATACGCCGGTGGCCGGGTCGGTTTCGGCCTGTCGCTGGGCGCTGACCGTGCCCGAGGCCTCTTCGCCGGCGACCACGGCCATCGCCGCGAACTCGGCGCACAGCGCCAGTTCGGCATCGGAATAGCTGACGTCGGCAGGCCGCTCGACCAGCAGCGCGCCCCAGCCCGGCTTGGGAATGGGCAGCGGGATGACCGCCAGCTGCACCTTCTCCAGCGGGCCTTCCGGCCCGTCGAAGTCGAAGCCGACCTGCTGGGCCGCCTTGAGCTTGCTGAGGTTGCGCAGCAGCGTGGCGCGCTCGCGCAGCAGGTTGCGGTAGCGCGACTCGGCCGACTTGGGCTCGACCTGCAGCAGTTCTTCGCCGTCGGCGTGTTCGCCGACCACCGCCGAGCTGTTCTGGTCGAGCACCGACTTGAGGCCATCGAGCAGGCGCCGGTAGGCGATCCAGGCCACGTCGTCGTCGTCGGCGTGGTTCAGGCCGTGCTGAAGGCTGGCCATCAGCTTGCCGCGGGCGGCCTCGATCTTCTCTACGGCGCTGGGCGGCGGCGGCTCGGCCCGCTTGCGCATGGCCCAGCGCTGCATCCGCGCCCGCGCCCAGGGCAGGCCCAGGTACTGGGCCATCACCAGCGCCAGCAGCAGCTGCCAGCCGTACAGCGTCCACCAGTTCGCCTCGACCACCTGGTGGTCGGCCAGGACCCGCAGCAGCACCGCGACGCCCATCAAGAGCAGGGTAAGCAGCGGCGCCCAGCGATAGCTGCGGGAATCGAGCAACAGCATCACCACGCAAGCCAGCAAGGCCACCGGGTAGCTGACCCAGGCCACCCACTGCAGGGCGATGCTGGCGTTGTTGGGCAGGGTCAGCGCGAACAGGGCGCCGGCCACGAGCACCCAGCCCAGGCCGCGCATCCAGCCCACCAACTGCGGCGCCGACTTGTCCAGGCCGCTGTAGTGGCGCGTGGCCAGCACCACCGGCCCGGCGCCAAGCAGGAACAGGGCCTGGGGCACCACGGCGCCCAGCCCGGAAAGCAGGGCGACTTCGGGCAACGAATACAGGTGGCCATTGATGCCCAGGCAGGCCAGCCAGGAGCAGAAGGCCGCGGCGCCCACCGCCAGCGCGCCGGCCCGGGAGTCCTCGGCGTGGCGCACCAGCGACAGCACCGCCACCAGCAGCATCAGCGCGTACACCACGCGGAACCAGAACCGGGCCTGCTCTTCCTGCCCTGCGGCAACGGCGGCATCGCGCAGGCTCAGGTGCAGTCCCCCCATCACCTGGCCTTCCAGCTCCAGGTAGAGCTCGGTCGGGCCGGACAGGCCCGCCGGCAGCGGCAGGTCGAAATGACTGGGCCAGGGCTGCTGGTCGTCGCCGCGGATGAAGAAGCTGTCCCGCGCGACCACGCTGCCGGGGGGATGCACGCGCAGGCGCAGGTGTTCCAGCGGCACCCGGACCACGCCCAGGCGCCAGTCGTGGCTGCCGGCCGGCAGGTCGGTGCGCACGCGAACCCACAGCACCCGCTCATCGCGGGCGGTGAAGGCGAAGCCCGGGGTCAGCACGGGGGTGAAGCCGGGCTGGGCCCGGCCGGTGAGGATGTCGTCGAGGGTGGTGCCGACCGGCGTTTCCATGACGGCCAGGTCCAGCGCCGGCTGCGGCGCCTGGGCGCGGGCGCCGGGAACCACCAGGACCGCGGCGGCCAGCAAGGCGGCGGCGGTAAAGCCAATCAGGGCCCATGCGTTTCGCAAGCGCCGTCTCCCCTACTTGTGATTGCAGCCCCCTGCCCGGCGATTCTAGCCCGAGGCCGGGCCCGGGCGCAGTAAAGGCCGCGGGATGCGGCCAAGCCGTTAGACTAGACGCCTTTCCACGCTGTTTGCGGACGCATGACCCCGACCCCCGACCCCACCGACGCCGCCACGGCGCCGGAAAAGAACGACTTCATCCGCCAGATCGTCCGCGAGGACCTGGCCAGCGGCAAGCACGCGGCCGTGCGCACGCGCTTCCCGCCCGAGCCCAATGGCTACCTGCACATCGGCCACGCCAAGTCGATCTGCCTGAACTTCGGCATCGGCCGCGAGTTCGGCGGCCTGGTGAACCTGCGCTTCGACGACACCAACCCGGCCAAGGAAGACCCTGAATACGTCGAGGCGATCAAGGAAGACGTGCATTGGCTGGGCTTTGAATGGGCCGAGCTGCGCCACGCGTCGGACTATTTCGAGGTCTTCTACCGCGGCGCGGTCAAACTGGTCGAACAGGGCCTGGCCTATGTCTGCGACCTCAGCGCCGAGCAGGTGCGCGAATACCGCGGCACGCTCACCGAACCGGGCCGCAACTCGCCCTTCCGCGACCGCAGCGTCGAAGAAAACCTCGATCTGTTCCGGCGCATGCGCGCGGGCGAGTTCGCCGACGGCAGCCGCACGCTGCGCGCGAAGATCGACATGGCCAGCGGCAACATCAACCTGCGCGACCCGGCCATCTACCGCATCAAGAAGGTGGCGCACCAGAACACCGGCGACGCCTGGCCGATCTACCCGATGTACGACTACGCGCACTGCCTGTCCGATGCGCTCGAAGGCATCACGCATTCGCTGTGCACCCTGGAGTTCGAGGACCACCGGCCGCTGTACGACTGGTTCGTGGACAAGGTGGACCTGGCCGGCGACCCGCCGCTTTACCAGCCGCTGGTGGATGCCGGCTTCGCCGTGCCCGCGGCCAAGCCCCGCCAGATCGAGTTCTCGCGCCTGAACATCAACTACACGGTGATGAGCAAGCGCAAGCTGCTGGCGCTGGTCCAGGAAGGCCTGGTGGCCGGCTGGGACGACCCGCGCATGCCCACCCTGCAGGGCCTGCGCCGCCGCGGCACGCCGGCGGCGGCGCTGCGCCTGTTCTCCGACCGCGTCGGCATCAGCAAGCAGAACTCGCTGATCGACTATTCAGTGCTCGAAGGCTGCATCCGCGAAGTGATGGACGCGGCGGCGCCGCGTCGCCTGGCCGTGATCAACCCGGTGAAGCTGGTGCTGGGCAACTTGCCCGAAGGCCACGCCGAAACCCTGCGCTTCCCCAACCACCCGAAGGACACGTCCTTCGGCGACCGCGAGGTGCCGTTCTCGCGCGAACTGTGGATCGAGCGCGAAGACTTCATGGAAGTTCCGCCCAAGGGTTTCCACCGCCTGGTGCCCGGCGGCGAAGTGCGCCTGCGCGGCGTCGGCATCGTGCGCTGCGAGGAAGTGATCAAGTCGGGCGATGAAGTCACCGAACTGCGCTGCACGCTCGACCCGCTGACCCGCACCGGCATGGAAGGCGCCGACCGCAAGGTCAAGGGCACGATCCACTGGGTCAGCGCCGCGCACGCGGTGCCGGCCGAGGTGCGCCTGTACGACCGCCTGTTCAACGTACCCGACCCGGACCGCGACGAAGACGGCAAGACCTATCGCGACCACCTCAACCCCGAATCGGTGAAGGTGGTGCAGGCCTACGTCGAACCCTCGGCGGCACGGCTGCCGGCCGAGGCCGGCGTGCAGTTCGAACGCCTGGGCTTCTTCACCGCCGACCGCCGCGACCATGCGCCGGGCCGGCCGGTGTTCAACCGCACCGTCACCCTGCGCGACACCTGGGCGAAAAAATGATCTACGCCCAGCTTCACCTCACCCTGCCGGCCTGGGTCCACGAAGAAGTGGACGCCCAGCGCGCCTATCCCTCGGCGCAGGACAAGGTGGCGCTGGCGATCCAGCTTTCGCGCCGCAACGTCGACCACCGCAGCGGTGGCCCGTTCGGCGCGGCGGTGTTCAGCGGCGACCGCCTGGTCGGCGTCGGCGTGAACCGCGTGGTTCCGCACAACTGCTCGGCGGCCCATGCCGAAATCATGGCGCTGGCGACCAGCCAGCAGCGCATGCAGAGCTTCCGGCTCAACCAGGCCGGCGGGCCGATCACCCTGGCCACCTCGGCCCAGCCGTGTTCGATGTGTTACGGCGCCGTGGTCTGGGCCGGCATCGACGAACTGCTGGTCGGCGCGCGCGCCGACGACGTGCAGGACCTGGCCGGCTTCGACGAAGGTCCGCTGCCTGCGGACTGGCGCGGCGAGCTGGAAAAACGCGGCATCCGCGTCAGCACCGACCTGCTGCGCGACCATGCCCGCGACATCTTGCGTGATTACGGGGAGTCCGGACTTGTCTACTGATGGCCTGCTGGCCTACTGCCGCCCCGGTTTCGAGCCCGAACTGGCGGCCGAACTGGGCGAACGTGCTGCGCTCGCCGGCTTCCCCGGTTACGCCAAGGCCGAACGCAACACCGGCTTCGTGCAGTTCCTGGGCGTCGAGGACGGCGCCGCGCTGGCCTCGGCCCTGCCCTGGTCGACGCTGATCTTCGCGCGCCAGAAGCTGCGCCTGCTGGCCGACCTGCCCGGCCTGGATCCCAAGGACCGCGTCGGCCCGATCATGGAAGCCCTGGGTGGCCGCGGCCGCCACGGCGACCTCTGGGTCGAACACACCGATTCCGAAGAAGGGCGCCAGCTTTCCGGGCTGGCGCGCGCGCTGGGCAATGCCCTGCGCCCGGCGCTGCGGCAGCGCGGCCTGATCACCGAAAAGGAAGACCCGCGGCTGCCCCGCCTGCACGTGCTGATGCTGGCCGGCAACCATGCCCTGCTGGCCAGCGCCGATCCGAAGGACGCCTCGCCCTGGCCGCTGGGCGTGCCGCGCCTGCGCGCGCATGCCGATGCGCCCAGCCGGTCCTCGCTCAAGCTCGAGGAGGCGCTGATGTGCCTGCTCACCGACAAGGAACGCGACGCCTTCCTGCAGCCGGGCATGAACGCCGCCGACCTCGGCGCCGCGCCCGGCGGCTGGAGCTGGGTGCTTGCGCGCCGGCACATCCGCGTCGCCGCGATCGACAACGGGCCGATGGCCGACAGCGCCATGGACACCGGCATCATCGAACACATCCGCGCCGACGGCTTCCGCTGGCAGCCGCCCAAGCCGCTGGACTGGATGGTCTGCGACATGGTCGAGTCGCCGGCGAAGGTGGCCGACCGCATGGGCACCTGGTTCCGCGAAGGCTGGTGCAAGCGCTCGATCTTCAACCTCAAGCTGCCGATGAAGAAGCGCTGGGATGAAACCCGCGACTGCCTGCAGCACTTCGTCGACAAGGCCGGCCGGCCGCTGACCGTCCGCGCCAAGCAGCTCTACCACGACCGCGAGGAAATCACGGTCTATGCGGGCTAGCCTGCTGGCGCTGCTGTTGCTGGCCGCGCCCGCGTTCGGGCAGGCGGACGACTATTTCGATCGCGTCGATCTCGACGGCGACGGCCGGGTTTCGCTCGACGAGTTCCTCGAACGCATGGGCTTTGCCTTCCGGCAGATGGACGTGGACGGCAACGGCGTGCTCGAGCCGCACGAACAGCACGTGCCCGACGCCCCGCGCATCACCCTCGAACAGCACGAAGCCCGTTTTGGCGCCCAGTTCCGTCGCCAGGACGCCGACGGCGACGGCTACCTGAGCCGCCAGGAACTGCTGGCGCCGCCGCGCCGTTAGAACTCGGAATAGCCGGCGGCGAATCCGACGATCGCCATCACGCACATCGCGACCATCAGCAGCAGCGTAAGCAGCGTGCCCCAGAAGCGGCCGGCGCTGCGGCCCTCGCTGACCGCCAGGCCCCAGGCGTGCAACAGCCGGGAAACCACCAGCGTGGCGCCGAAGGTGTGCACCAGCCAGTCGGGGTAGCCGTTCAATTCCATGCCGCCGAGCAGGATAAGCGCCAGCGGCACGTATTCGACCGCATTGGAGTGCGCGCGCACGCGCCGGTTGAGTTCACCGTGCCCGCCATCGCCCAGGCCCACTTTCAGGCGACCGCGGGCAAGCATGACGCGGATGGCCAGGCCCAGGATGAAAAGGGTGCACAAGGCGGCGTAAAGCAGGGTGATCATGGGTCGCTCCTCAGATCAGGCCGGGCCTCCAGGGGCCGGTGATGGCGACCGTGAAGCCGGGCTCGTAGACATTGGCGAACAGCCAGCGGCCATCCGGGGAAAAACAGGCGCCCGCCCATTCCTCTTCCCGGAAGTCTCCGCTGAAGCCCCGGTGGCCGTCCAGCACCACGTTGTTGCGGCAGAACTCGAACAGGCCGCCGGCGCGGTCCAGGCCGTACAGGCGCTGCACCGGCTGGACGGAGTCCTCGCAGATCACCAGGCCGCCGCGCGGGCTGGCGACGATGTTGTCCGGGTAGTCCAGCACCTCGCGCGAGGGCGATTCGAACACCAGCTCCAGCAGGCCTTCGGCTGGACGGTAGGCCCACATCTGGCCGCAGCCGGCGTCGCCGCCGCTGGTGGAGATGAAAAAGACCCGGCCCTGTTCGACGATGACGCCCTCGAGCCGGATGAAGGCGGTGCCGCCGTTGGCCAGGCCCTGGCGCACCAGGCCGCCCGGGCCGCCGTCGCTGTCGGTTCCGCGCGTGGGTTCGTCGATGTCGACCCAGCGAACCTTCATGACGTCGCCGACGCGGCAGCCGGTGCGCAGGTCCGGCGCCCCTTCGGCGCGCAGCATCTGCAGGCGGCCACCGCGGTGCAGTTCACCGGGCGTGCGCGGAATGAAGCGGTAGAAGCCGGCGTGCGGCTTGTGGTCCTCGGTCAGGTAAACAATGCCGTCCCGCGGATCCACCGCGGCGGCTTCGTGTTTCATCTGGCCCATGGCCAGCAGCGGCTCGGCGTTGGACAGGCCCTTGCCCGGCACTTCGAATATGAAGCCGTGGCTGCGCTTCATCTCATGCACGGCGCCATCGCCCATGCGCACCTTTTGCCCGGCCTGGACCACGACTTCTTCGCAGGACAGCCAGCTGCCCCAGGGCGTGACGCCGCCGGCGCAGTTCACCTGCGTGCCCGAAAGCGAAGGCAGCGCGTCGACGAATTCGCCGCGCGCGGTGTCGAAGCGCAGGGTGACGGTGCCGCCGCGGACGTCGGGATTGTAGGTGGCCGAGGCCGGCGCGAAGCTGCCGCCGGGCTCCTTCGTCAGTTCGTGGTTGCGCACCAGGGTGACGATGTCGCCTTCGGCCCCGACCACGCCCATGCCGTCGTGCTTGCCCGGGCAGGCCTGGCCGGGCGCGATTTCCTCGCCGGCCCAGCCGAAGCTGGTGTATTCGAAACCCGCCGGCAGTCGCAGCAAGGGCAGTCCGGTGGCGCGGTCGCGAACCGGCGCCAGCGGGCCGTAGCCGGGCGAGACGCCCAGGCCACTGCCGGCCTTGGCCAGCAGTTTGCCCACCGGTCCCAGGCCAAGGGCCGCGACGCCAAGGCCCAGGCTTGACTGCAGCATGCGTCGCCGCGAGAAACGCGGCGTTTGATCGTGGCTGTTCAATTCGATTCCCGCGGGTGGATCCCGGATTCAGACCCAGCATGCTGCGGGCCCCGCATGACAATTAGGCGTCGGGCAGGCTGATGGCGGTGGCGATGATGCGCAGCTCCTGCTTCGCCGGCGCCCTGGCGCCGTCGTCCTCGACCAGGTGGCGGGCGTGTTCGTCACTGATCGGTTCGACCTGCAGCACGCCGTAGGCCACGGCCGGGCCGCTGGCGTCCCTGGGCACTTCGAAGCCGTGGTCCTTGGCCATGACGCGGGCGCTGTGACCGTCCTGTTCCATCACCACCCAGCAGCCCTTCTTCTGGCAGACCTCGGTAATCCGGCCGGTGAACTTGCCCGGCTTGCCCTGGTAGGCCTGCGGATCGGCGGCGGCTTCGGCAATGGCGGTCGCTTCGCCCTCGGGCATGGGTTCGCCGTAGTCGGCGGCCAGAGCGACGGGGGACAGGCACAGCAGCAGCGGCAACAGCAGTCGGTTCATCGGAGGATCCTCAGGCAGCGAGCGAACGGGCATGGAGGGCGGACACCTCGTGGGTGGTGCCGAACTTGCCCTTTTCGTCCCGGGTGACCTGCGCCAGCGCACAGCCGGGATCGTGGGTGAAATACAGGTGCACGTTGCGTTCAAGCTTGTCTTCCAGGAACGCACGCTTTTCGTCGATAAGCATTTCCGGGAAACGGTCGTAGCCCATCGTGATGGGCACGTGCACCCAGGGCCGGCCAGGCACCAGGTCGGCGCAGAACACCAGGCCACCGTGCGGCCTGCCGTCGCCGCCTTCTTGGCCGCACAGTTCGGCCAGCATCAGGCCCGGCGTGTGGCCCTGGCTGAAGTGGAAACGCACGGCGTCGCCCAGGGCCTTGCAGCGCTCGCCTTCGACCAGTTCGAGCCGGCCGCTGGCTTCAAGCAGGTCCATCAGTTCGGGGATGAAGCTGGCGCGGTCGCGCGGGTGCGGGTTGCGTGCGCGCCGCCAGTGTTCGGCGCCGACCACGAAGGTGGCCCCGGGAAACAGCAGGCGCGCCGGCTTGCCCTCCTCCCACGCCGCCAGCAGCCCGCCGGCGTGGTCGAAGTGCAGGTGGCTGAGCACCACCACGTCCACGTCTTCGTGGGAAAAGCCGGCTTCGGCAAGGGAGTCGAGCAGCACGTGCCGGTCCTCGACCACGCCGTAACGATCGCGCAGCTTGGGTTCGAAGAAAGCGCCGATGCCGGCTTCGAACAGCACCGTCTTGCCGTTGACCGGCGTCGCCAGCAGCGCCCGGCAGGCCAGCTCGATGCGGTTGAGGTCGTCGGGCGGCGACCACTTCTTCCACATCGCCCGAGGCGCGTTGCCGAACATGGCGCCGCCGTCCAGGCGCTGCGAGTTGCCAAGGATGGACCAGAGTTTCATGCCTGCCTCCTAGCGGTAGACCGAGGCTTCGGTGGACGTGCCCTTGCCCACGCCCTTCCAGCGCGGGTCGGTGCCGGTCTCGACGCCGCCGTCGTGATGGTTCCACAGCACCACCTGCATGTTGCCCCAGGTGCGTTCGCCGGCTTGCACGTCGTGGCCCATGGCTTCGAGCGCGGCGATTTGCTCCGGCGTGAAGGCATCGGCCTCCGCCTGAACGACGTCGGGCAGGTACTGGTGGTGGAAACGCGGGGCCGCGGCGGTGGCCTGGGCGCCTTCGCCCTGCATCAGCTCGACCAGGCCCAGCAGCACCATGGTGATGATGCGGCTGCCACCCGGCGTGCCCAGCACGGCGGTGCGCTCGGGGCCGACCAGGAAGCTGGGGGTCATCGAGGACAGCGGGCGCTTGCCCGGCGCGATGGCGTTGGCGTCGTCGCCGACCAGGCCGAAGGCGTTGGGCACGCCCGGCTTCACCGAAAAATCGTCCATCTCGTTGTTGAGCAGGAAGCCGGTGCCCGGCACCATCAGCGCGCTGCCGTAGGGCAGGTTCACGGTCTGGGTGACGGCGACCAGGTTGCCTTCGGTGTCGATGATCGAGAAGTGGCTGGTGTCCGGGCGCAGCGGCGCGGCGTCGACGCCCGGCAGCAGGTCGCTGGGCGTGGCCCGGGCCGGGTGGATGGAAGCGCGCAGGCCGGCGGCGTAGGCGTCGGAAACCAGCATGTCCACCGGCGCCTGCACGAAGTCCGGGTCGCCCAGGTACAGCGCGCGATCGCGGTAGGCGCGGCGCATGGCTTCGATGAAGAGATGGCTGCGTTCGGCCTTGCCCAGGCGCGGGTAGTCGTAGCCTTCCAGCACCTTGAGCATGGTGGCCAGCGCCACGCCACCCGACGACGGCGGCGGCGCGGTGACGATGTCGAAACCACGGTGCCGGATGCGCAGGGGCTCGCGTTCGACCACCGTGTATTGGGCCAGGTCCTGTTCGGTCCAGATGCCGCCGGCCTCGCGCACGCCGCGCGCCAGGCGGCGGGCGAAGTCGCCCTTGTAGAAACCGTCGGCGCCCTGGGCGGCCAGGATTTCAAGCGTGCGTGCGTATTCCTTGTTGCGCATCAGCGTGCCTTCGGCCGGCACCTCGCCGCCCCGCAGGAACAGCTTCGCGGCCGCGGGACTGCGCCTGAGCACGTCGCGGCGGTAGCCCAGGAACGCCGCGTTCTTCGGCCCGAAGCGCCAGCCCTCGTGGGCCAGGCGGATGGCCGGCGCCAGCGACTGCGACAGCGGCAGGCGGCCATACTTCTTCGCCAGGTGGTCCAGGCCCGCGGGCAGGCCGGGAATGCCTGCCGCCAGCGCGCCATT
Organism: Arenimonas soli; assembly: GCF_014643775.1. Taxonomy (GTDB): domain Bacteria; phylum Pseudomonadota; class Gammaproteobacteria; order Xanthomonadales; family Xanthomonadaceae; genus Arenimonas; species Arenimonas soli. The sequence continues at coordinate 466,054 of NZ_BMKC01000001.1, read as the reverse complement.
GACCGACAGCTCGCGGTTGGCCTTGCCGTCGGCGTCCAGGAACATGTCGCGGCTGGCCGCCAGCGGCGCGCGTTCGCGGGCGTCGATGAACACCTCGCGGTCTTCGCCGGCGACCCGCAGCAGCATGAAAGCGCCCCCGCCCAGGCCCGAACTTTCCGGTTCCACCAGGCCCAGGGTCGCGCTGACCGCGATCGCCGCGTCGAAGGCGTTGCCGCCCTTGGCCAGCACTTCCATGCCGGCGTCGGTGGCGTAGGCGTTGGCGCTGGCGATGCCGGCTTGCGCGGGATCCGCCGGCGACCGCGCGGGATCGTCGGCCAGGGTCAGCGGCGAAAGCGCCAGCAGGACGGGCAGCAGGAAACGAATCATGCGGCGGACTTTCCTTTGGTGAGGGCGTGGTACTTGCCCAGAAGCTGCTCCCGGGTTTCGGGATGCCCGGGGTCGAGGTCGATGCACTCGACCGGGCAGACGACCACGCACTGTGGTTCGTCGAAGTGGCCCACGCATTCGGTGCACAGGGCCGGGTTGATCTCGTAGATCACCTCGCCCTGCGAGATCGCCGTGTTCGGGCAGGCCGGCGCACAGACGTCGCAGTTGATGCAGATATCGCTGATGAGCAGGGACATGGGGGTCGTCCCGTCAAATGCCCGGGGCCCGCCGGCAAGCGGCGGGCCCGCATGGGCAAGACGAGGCTTATTTGGCCTCGACGAACACGTACTTGGCGCCGGCGACCTCGACCGCGGCCTTCACCCGGTCGCTGTCCTCGGGCTTGCCGATGAACAGCACCTGCGAACCCGCCAGGGCGCTCGGGTCGGCGTCGGTGAAGGACATCACCACCAGGTCGGCCATCTTGGCGCTGTCGGGCGAACCGAAGGCCAGCATGTTGCCCGGCAGCACGGTGCGCTGCACGACCATGGTGACGTTCTCGAGCTGGCGGTCGAACATGGTCTTGCCGTCCTGGTCGCCCTCGGCCGGCGTGTCGCTGCCCACCGGCAGGTAGTAGGAGAACACGCGGTCGGTCACGCCTTCCTGGTTGCGGCCGATCACCTGGCCCAGGTAGGCCTTCCACTCGGCGTCGTCGGTGCTGGCCGGGGCGGTGAGTTCAACCGGCGCGGCGGCGGCTTCCTCTTCCTTCTTGCAGCCCGACAGCACCAGGGCGGAAAGCAGCATGGCGACGGGAATCAGAGCACGGGTCATGGCGATACCTCTTGTGTGGATTGTGTACTACTGCGACTGCTTCCACCGGGCGGCCAGGGCGGTCGCGACGGCCGGGTGCACGAACCCGGAAACGTCACCGCCGAGACGCGCGACCTCGCGCACCAGGCTGGAAGAAATGAAGCTGTGTTGTTCGGCCGGGGTCAGGAACAGGGTCTCGACGTCCGGGATCAGGTGGCGGTTCATGCTGGCCATCTGGAATTCGTATTCGAAGTCCGACACCGCACGCAGGCCGCGCAGCAGCACGCCGGCGCCGATCTCGTGCACGAAATGGGCCAGCAGGGAATGGAAACCGACGACTTCGACGTTGTCGTGGCCGGCCAGGGCGATTCGGGCCAGGTCGACCCGCTGGGCCAGCGGCAGCGCGGGGCTCTTGCCCGGACTTTCGGCGATGCCCACCACCACCTTGTCGAACAGCGGGGCCGCGCGGGCGACCAGGTCGATGTGTCCGTTGGTGATGGGATCGAACGTGCCGGGATAGACCGCGACGCGGGTTCGGGCCTGGCTCATGCCGATCAGTCGCCCTGCGGGTGTGGATACGCCTGAAGTGTATCAGTCTCCGACGCGATGGAGCGCGAAGTGCACGTCGCGGGTATGGCCCTCACGATGCAGGGTCCAGCCCGATGGCAGCGAAGGCGTCACGTTGCGCGGGCATTCGACGTAGATCAGCGCCCCCGGTGCCAGCCAGGGGGCCAGGGCCGCGGCGGCCGGTTCCCACAGCCCGGCCGCGAACGGCGGGTCCAGGAACACCAGGTCGAAACCCGGGCCCGGACTGCGCGCCAGCCAGGCCAGGGCGTCTTCGGCCAGCACCTTCACCTGCTCCACCTTCAGGCGCGTGGCCTGTTCGCGCAGCGACCGGGCCAGGTCGGGGTCGCGTTCGACCAGCACCACCTCGCCGGCCCCGCGCGATGCCGCCTCGAAACCCAGCGCCCCGGTGCCGGCGAACAGGTCCAGGACACGGGCGCCGTGCAGGTAGGGCTGCAGCCAGTTGAACAGGGTCTCGCGCACCCGCTCGGCGCTGGGCCGCAGGCCGGGGCGGTCGGGCACCGGCAGCTTCGAACCGCGCAGCTGGCCGGCAATGATGCGCACGCTGCCCGGGGGGCCATTCTTGGGGCGCTGGTTCATCGGGGAGGCAGGGGGCCGGGTGGTAACATTCCGGCCATTGTCCGCGAAAGCAGCGCGATGTTCGATTTCCTGAAGAAAAAGTCCGAAAAGACCCCCGAACCGGCCAGGCCAGCCACCAAGCCGGCCGCGCCGGCGCGCGGCGGTTTCAGCCCCGACGACCTGGCCCGCGCCTTCACGGTGCACCAGGAAGAAAAGGCCGCGCGCCTGGAAGCCGAGCGCGCCGAGGGGCGCGAGGCCATGAAGGGCGTGCTGGGCGGCAGCCTGCTGGCGCGCAGCCTGGGCGGCCTGTTCCAGCGCAACCCGCAGCTGGACGAAGACCTGCTCGACGAAATCGAAACGGCGCTGATCACCGCCGACATGGGCGTGCCCGCCACCACCGAAGTGGTGAACCGCCTGCGCAAGCGCATGAAGGACCGCGATTTCGCCGACGTGCCGGCCCTGTTCCGCGCCCTGCGCAACGACCTGCTGGCGATGCTGCGGCCGGTGGCCAAGCCGCTGGAAATCGACCCGGCCGCCAAACCCTTCGTCATCCTTACCGTCGGCGTCAACGGCGTCGGCAAGACCACCACGATCGGCAAGCTGGCGCGCCGCTTCCAGCTGGACGGCCACTCGCTGATGCTCGCCGCCGGCGACACCTTCCGCGCCGCCGCGGTCGAACAGCTCAAGATCTGGGGCGAACGCAACGACGTGCCGGTGATCGCCCAGGGCCAGGACGCCGACCCGGCCTCGGTGGCCTTCGACGGCCTGCAGGCGGCGAAGTCCCGGGGCATCGACGTGCTGATCGCCGACACCGCTGGCCGCCTGCACACCCAGCAGGGCCTGATGGCCGAACTGGGCAAGATCCGCCGCGTGCTGGCCAAGCTCGACGATCGCGCGCCGCACGAAGTGCTGATGGTCATCGACGGCACCACCGGCCAGAACGCCCTGAACCAGCTGCGCCAGTTCCACGCCGCGGTGAAGGTGACCGGCCTGGTGGTGACCAAGCTCGACGGCACCGCCAAGGGTGGCGTGGTGTTCGCGCTGGCCCGCGAATTCGGCCTGCCGATCCGTTTCATCGGCCTGGGGGAAAAACCCGAGGACCTGCGCGTCTTCGACCCCGAAGGTTTCGTCGACGCGCTGCTGCCGGCCCCGCCCGCCGCCTGAATGGCCGACGCCCCGCGCAAGCGCCGCTGGCCCTTGTACCTCGCCGTCGTGCTGGCCTTGCTGGCGATGGCCGGCCTGTGGGTCAACCACCAGCTGGAGCCGCACCGCCTTGCGCGCACCGTGCTGGACGCGCTGGGGGAATCGCAGGGCCTGGAGATCGACTTTCAAGGCGAGCCCAGCTACGTGCTGCGCCCCGAGCCGCGCCTCGTTCTGCCCAATGTCGTCGCACGCCAGCCCGGCGCCGCCGCGCCGCTGCTTACGGCCAAACGCGTCGAAGTCTCCCTGCCCTGGGACACCGTCTGGGGCGGCGACGACAAGGTGGTGATCACCCGCATTCAACTCGACCAGCCGGCGCTCGACCTCGCCGCGCTGTCGGACTGGCGCGCATCGCGCCCCCAGGCGCCGTTTGAACTGCCGACGCTGACGCAGGGCGTACTGGTCACCAGCGGCCGCGTGGTGGGCGGCGACTGGCGTATCCACGCACTGGACCTGTCGTTCGACGAGCTGCGGCCCGACCAGCCGCTGGACGTGAAAGCGAAGGGGCGCTTCGAGCGCGACGCGTTGTCCATCCACTTCGAAGGTGACGTGTCGCTGCTGCGTGCCGCGCTGGCTTCGCCTTTCATGTTTCGTGCCACGGGGCGCCTGCAGCAGGCCGAGCTGGATTCACCTTGGACGCTGGTATTCGCAGGCGACTTCGACGCCACCGGCGATTACACCCGGCTGGAATTCGCCAACCTGAGCTTTGAAAGCGAATCCCCGGTGCCGACCCTGCAGGCCGACGGCAGTGCAAGCTTCGGCGAAACCGTGCAGTTCAAGCTGGAGGGCACGATGCCCGATTGGCCCGCGGACTGGCCGGTCCTGCCCGAACCACGGGCCGCCGTGGCGCTGCCCGTCGACTTCGACGTGGCCTACGCCGGTGCCGCCGATCTTTCCGACCCCGTGTCGCTGAAGCTGGCGCGCGGCGAAACCCGGCTCGACGCTACGCTGGTGGTCGCGGACGCGCAAGCCTGGCTGGCGAACGAAGAACGCACGCCGCTGCCGCCCATGCTCGGCCGCTTCACCGCGCCTTCGCTGGAAATCGAAGGTTTCACCCTGGAAAACGTCCAGGCCGACATCGTCGAACCGGCCCCGGCCAGCGAAGAATGAGCGGCTTCGCGCAGCACCTGCTGGCCTGGTTCGACCGCGACGGCCGCCACGACCTGCCCTGGCAGCATCCGCGTTCGCCCTACCGGGTGTGGCTGTCGGAAATCATGCTGCAGCAGACCCAGGTGCAGACGGTCATTCCGTACTTCACCCGCTTCCTCGACGCCCTGCCCACCCTGCCCGACCTGGCCGCCGCCGACACCGACCGGGTGATGGCGCTGTGGGCCGGCCTGGGTTATTACGCCCGCGCCCGCAACCTGCACCGCGCGGCGCAGGTATGCGTGCAGGAACACGGCGGCGAGCTGCCCGCGGATTTCCAGGCCCTGTCCGCCCTGCCCGGCATCGGCCGCAGCACCGCCGGCGCCATCCTGGCGCAGGCGCATGGCCAGCGGATCGCCATCCTCGACGGCAACGTCAAGCGCACCCTGGCGCGTTACCACGGCGTCGAAGGCTGGCCGGGCAGTTCACCGGTGGAAAAGAAACTCTGGCAGATCGCCGAATCGCACCTGCCGGAAAGCCGCATGGCCGACTACACCCAGGCGATCATGGATTTCGGCGCCACGCTGTGCACGCGCCACGACCCGGCCTGCGTGCTGTGCCCGCTGCAGCACGATTGTGTCGCGCGGCGCGAAGGCCGCGTCGAACAACTGCCGGAATCAAAACCCGGAAAGCCGCTGCCCGAACGCCGCACGCTGATGCTGTGGGTGGAGGATTCGCAGGGGCGCGTGCTGCTGACGCGGCGGCCGCCCAAGGGCGTGTGGGCCGGCCTGTGGTCGCTGCCCGAAACCCAAGGCCATGACCAAGCCCGCGACTGGCTGGCCACGAACGTCGGCGCCGACTTCGACGCCGGCGAGGACCTGCCGGTATTCGAACACGTCTTCAGCCATTACCGGCTGCACATCGGGCCGCGCCGCTGGCGCCTGGCCGACGCGGAGTCGCGCAAGGGGGATAATGCCGACCTGCGCTGGCAGCCCCGGCAGCAACTTCACGAACTGGGCCTGCCGGCACCCGTCAAGAAACTGTTGGGAAACCCGCCATGAGCCGCACCGTGTTCTGCCAAAAGACCCAGACTGAAACCGAAGGCCTGGGCTTCGTGCCCTGGCCCGGCCCGCTGGGAAAGCGCGTCTTCGACAACATCGGCCGCGAGGCCTGGCAGCAGTGGCTGGCGCACCAGACCATGCTGATCAACGAAAACCGGCTCTCGCCCCTGGACCCGAAACACCGGGCCTTCCTGGAAACGGAAATGGAAAAGTTCTTCTTCGGCGATGGCGCCGAGAAGCCCGCCGGCTACGTGCCGCCGGCGGACTGAGGCAGCCGCTTAGCTGCGGATGCCGGCCTCGCGTTCGGCCTGCTTCCAGGCCTTTACGTCGATCTCGCGGATACCTTCGATCCGGCAACGCAGGCCATGGTCGCCGACCACGTAGCCGTTGCTGGTGTTGATGGTGTCGTAAAGCGCTTCGATGCCGACCGAAATCTCGCGCTTGAGGCCATTGCAGGCCGCGCTTTCGCGCAGGTCGAGCAGCCAGGCCTTGTGCGGGGTTTCCCACACCAGGACGTGCTGGGCGCCGACGACTTCGTAGCCGTGCATCGGGCGAAGGAACTTCACCGTGTCCCTGGCTTCGCCGGCATTGGCCTGCAGCAGCTCCAGGCGCTTGGCGTCCTTGGCGGGGTTGTCGGAGCCGGCCGCGACCGGCAGCGCCAGTCCGAAGGCCAGAGCGGTGGTGAGGGAGATCAGGGCAATACGGGCTTTCATGGTGCTTCTCCTTGTGCACAGGCTGTGCTGAGCCTTGGAACCACCCTACTCCCGGCCGGGTGCAGCGCACAGTGATCGCCGGACAGGCGTTCAGATTCCATTTACACGTGTTTTAGTTCAGCCCGGGCCAATCCGGCTTGCCTCGTGCTCCGCCGCTCGGCTAGAATCGCCAGCTCGCCCGGCCCCGCCGGTGCGACGGATGGCCGGGTAGCTCAGTTGGTAGAGCAGGGGATTGAAAATCCCCGTGTCGGGGGTTCGATTCCCTCCCCGGCCACCATCCTATAAGCCACGCCCCGCATGGGTTTCAGCCCTGCGGGGCGTTTCGCTTTCTGGGGATGAACTGCCTTCGGGGTAGCACCGGGGTAGCAGTCGTTGGCTGGTATCAAACGCTGAGCCCGATCCCTCCGCCCGTCCAGAAAAGCCAGTCTATTGGGCGAAAATGAGCAGACACACACGTTGGTCGGTGCACACCACGTGGCAATCGAGCCGAGGCTTGGGGCGCCTGCTAGAGTCGAACGCCGAGCGGGCCGCGAACGGGGACGAGGATGGCACCCAGCAATCGAGAAGTGTTCGACATTGTGGCAACGCAGGTATTCGCGCAGCTACTTGCCCAGTTTCCGATGCCTTGCGATATAGACGCCGATAGCTTCGCTGGTCCCATCATTCAGAATGGGGGAGACATCGCGACTGCGGATCACGGTCGCATCCATCGGTGCGCTAGAACAACTATTACTTTTCTCCAGGGCGCAGGACTGCTGGAGGTCGGCAGAGTCGATAATTCGCTCATCAGAAACAGTTCAAAATTTCTTGATGTCCGCTTGACGATGGAAAGCCTGACCCTGCTCCGGGCGATTCCTGCCAGTTTGAGCGAGTCACTTGGCGAACAGCTAAGCAGCGCGGCGAAGCAAGGCGCAAGTTCGGCAGCGACCAGCGTGGTTCAATCAGTCTTTGAACGCGCAATAGAAATGGGAATCCGGACTACATTTAATGCCTTTTCAAACGGGGGATGACTCGTGGCCATAGCTTGCGAAATTGACTGGGCAGCCTTGGGCACGTGGGCGGCAGTCGTAATTGCTCTTGGGCTTGCGCTTAGGGACAAGGTTGAAGCGCGTGCGCGACGAAAAGCGGAGGCGGCAATACTCGCCGTGCTAATCGAGCCTGAGTTGCAACTCATGGCTGTGAGAATTGAAAAAATCAAGGAAGCTGTTGGCTTAGACGATGAAGCTAGAGAATGGTTAGAGGCAAATCTAGCCAACAGTCGCGCAGCACGGAGATCTCTCGGATCACTTGGCGAGAGGCTTGAAACTCCGACACTAAATCGAAGCGTAGATCGCCTGTTTGCACTTCCATCGGACTTCTCAAATTCAATTGCACAAGCTATCACTGCAATTGAATGCTTGAGAGACGACCTGTTGACCATACGTGACGAAGAAAGCGACGAGGTTGCGGGAGCGCATTACGGCGAATACGTGCCGATGGTGCTTGAGCATATCGACAATGCGGAAAGGTTCACGAAATCTGCGCTAGAAAGCTGTGACCGACTTATCCCAGTGAATTAAGCAGGGCAAAGGCGCGATCTGAAACCGCAGCCCCTACTGAGTAGCCGGGCCTTCAACGTCTAGCCAAACCGCTTAATCACTACCACCATCCCCGCCCGCAACTCCGCCGGCGTCTCCTCGTAGTACCTCGCCACCACCTCGGCCTCCTGTCCTTCGAGAGCCGTCAACACCACCATCTTCGGATTGGGGGGATTCTTCGCCTCCAGCGCCCCGAGGCGGCGTGATTTCCAGCCAGCCATCAGTCACTCCTCAGGAACATGGCACGACGCTCCAGCGCGTCCAGGCGCTTCTCGAAGTCCACTGTCTCCTTGATCCGGGCCACCGACGCCAGCGCCGCGAGCATCTGCCCGGCGTCAGCCACCGGGATCATGCCGGCCGCCATCTCACGGACCACAGTCTCGGCCTGATCGGCCAGATCGCCGTCGGGGAGCGGCACCGCCAGCGCCGGAGCCTGAGACTTCAGTTTGGGCCACAGCCGATCCATCAGGATCGACGCCGCCTGCGTGTCGCCCGCCTTTGCCGATTCGACCAGTTTGGCGACTACTTCCCGCGCCTCGGTTGCCGTCACCAGCGAATCACGCAGCACCGACAGCCGGTTGCGCGACCCTTTGGGCCGGCCAGCCGGGTTGCCAGACTTTCCCGGGACGAACTTACCGCCCACGGTTCGTGCCTCCCTTGCGTCGGCCGGCGTGCATCAGCAGTTCAAGCTGCACCATCGGATCGACAAGCACCTCGGCATGGTCATCCAGGAAGTCACTCAGCTTGCCGCCGGACTTGCCGTTGAGTTCATCAAACAGTTTCCCAAGCGCGGATCGGCATCGGGTGTATTCCTGTTCGCCCAACTGCCGCTTGAGCATCGCCTCGCACTCGCCGGCCTTGAGTTGGAACGTCACGTCGTCCATTTCGCCGGGCGATCGCGTCGCCGCCGCCATCACCGACTCCAGCAGCGCCTTGCCTGCCGGGGCCGGCATACCGGCGTGCCAGAGCAAGGACTGCAACGCTTGTCCGTGGCTGAGACTCTGCTCGTTCGGCTCCCCGAGAAAGCCTGCCGGGAGCCGGTACTCGCTGGGCGAATGCGCCCGCTCATCGAGAGCGGCGGCCAGTTCGGCATTGTTCGGCTCGCGTCCCTCGGCGCGCCATGCCGGCGTCGGTAGGTCCGTGGGCAGGGCCGGTGCCCACTCCGGCCAGTGGGGGTCTGCCTGGACTTGCTCCGGAGTTCTGGTGCCGCGAAAATCGGGGGCATGATGCACAGCGGTCTCGCCGCTTTGGGGTCCCACTCCCCCTTGTGTGGCAGAAGGCGCGAGGCCCGGGTGGAGGGTCGAATCATTGAGGTCAGACATGACGATTCCTTTGGTTGATTGCCTGCATTTCTGGAACGATCACCGCTAGCGCCAGGGCTGCGAATCCCTTGACATAACGCCCGTTACGCGTAGCCGGCGCTTTCAGCGTCCCGCCAGCGAAACACTCACGCCGCTTCCGGCGGCGTCGGCGGCTCGCCCCGAAGCGCCAGCCAATCCTTCGCTTGCTGGTCAGCCCTCTCGACCAAGCCGACCTCGCGCCGCAGCGTCCAGAGCATCGAGCCAACAAAGCCGCCAACACGTCCATCCGTGGCCAGCGCCAGCAAGCGCGGTATCTCACCGCCGAGGCTCGTGAACTGCGGCGGGATGCGGTGACTACCCACGTTGCCCACCGGCACCTCTTTCACAGGCAAGGCTTGCCACGCCTCGCGCGCCGCTTGCTCCGCCGCCAGCAGGGCCGCACCGAACACCTTGGACGCCGCCTCAAGCTGCACCAGCGCCTCCCTACGGGCATTGAGCGCCTTCTCTGCCGCCTGCCATTGCTGGGCGAGGTCGGCGGCCTCAGTGGCCGCCTGAGCAGCCTGGATGCGGCTCTCGACCTCCGCCTTCGCCCGCTCCAGGCGCGACAGGCGCTTTTCCTTTGCTACCAGATCCGCCTCGACTACCTCGGGCGATCCGTTGGCGATCGCCTCCAGCAGCCGCCGGCCGAAATCGAGACTCGCCGCGCTCACTTCAGCTTTTGCGGCCGAGATTTCTGCATGAATCTCCGCTAGCGCCTTCTCAGCCTCGGCAACACCGCTTCGGGAGCGGCCCGTCACTTTCTTGAGCATCTCAACAACAGACATCGGTCTCTCTCCTCTGGTTCTGAAAAAAACAGTTGTCCGGAACGTCCGTCCGTCCGATGCCTATAGGCATTTCGGACATTTCGGACACGGACCATTCCGGCAAATCGGAAGCAATTCGGACGCTTTCCGGACATCGAATCGGCAGGCTCATCCATCCCCCAATGGCCGGACGTAGCCGTGATCCAGGTGAATACGGCCTGCCCTGGCCAGCGACTCCCGAACCTCTGGGAACCGACGACGGTCCAAGCCCTCGTCAGCGCAGGCATCGCGCCAGTCGGCCACGGTCACGCGCGCGCCTTCGGGGTCGTGCCCGCTGGCCGTCAGCCGTTCGCGCTGGCGGCTCAGCAGGTCGCGCAGGGTCTGGAGCGCCGTGGTCTGGTGTTTGCCCCTGCCCGCTTTGCCTCGTGATGCTGGCGGCTCGTAAGTGACCGGGTGCAGGACCGCGGATCGGATCGGCTCGCCCTCGGCGTCAGCGCCCAATTCGACTGAAGCCAGCTTGAAGGCCATTGGCGGCGGCGATTCGTGGTCTTTGACCTTGGTGGCCTCTACGCGGATGACGCCGGACTCGTCACGCTGGAAGCGGTATTCGAAGTCCAGCGCGCCTTTGAGGGCCATCGCCCCGCGCGCGCGCGTTTTGTCCCCGTGGCCACTGTGATGGACCAACAGCACGCAGCAGCCGAGGGACTGGCGAATTTCATCGCAGCCCCGGATGAAGTCGGTCATGTCGGCCGTGCTGTTCTCGTCACCGGGGCCGAAGTTGCGGGCCACCGTGTCCACGATGACCAGGACCGGCGGTCGGCCGAGCAGTTGCTTGACCTCACCAGCAGCCGCCATCAGGGATTCGACGGCAGGCCAGTCCGTCAACGCCGTCGCACCCGGCGAAAGGTAAATCTCGGCCTTCTCCAGCGATACGCCTGCCACTATCTCCCAGGCGCGGAACCGACGGGCAAGGCCATTGCGACCTTCGCCAGCGATGAACAGCACCGGACCCTCCGTGACACGATGGCCGTGCCAGTCGCGGCCGGTGGCCACGGCAGCAGCCAGGTCCACCGCGCCGAAGCTCTTTCCGCTCCCCGGGTCGCCAAAGAACATGGCTAGCGCATCGCGCTCCAGCACGCCGCGCACGAGCCAAGCTGGCGGGCTGTTCTCAGCCATTGCGCCCGAGATATGGGTAAAGCGAAACCGCGACAGGTTCCCCGGGGTCGCATTGCGCTGTTTCGCCTCCAGGCTCACATCGAAACCTGCCGCGCGCGCTTCCTTGGTGGCGTCGAGCAGCAGGCGGCCACTCGTGTCACCCATAACCTGCGCGCTGTCATCGGGATGCGGGTAGCCACCCGAAATGAGCCGAAGCCCGTTGGACGCTTGGAAGGTCTCAGCTCTCAAGGGAGTTCTCGTAGGCATCCCGCACGGTTTCAAGGCCATCAATGGCAACTCGAAGCGCACGGATGGCACGAGCGAGCCGGGCGCGATCGCAGCGAGTAGCAAGAAGCTCGCGCTCGATCGCATCGATCCGACTCCGGGAAAATCCCGCCAGCATCTCGATCACAGAGATGGCGTCCCATGTGGAGAGGACTCGCGGAAATTCGCCTCCACCCTTGGGCGCGCTCATGGATCAGGCCGCCTTCGGTTCGACGCGGCCGGCGGCCCAGTAATCGTCTAGATCGGCCACGGAGTACAGGACGCGGCGCCCCAACTTGGCATAGGCCGGACCTACGCCCCGCTGTCGCCAGTCTTGCAGGGTTCGCTCACTGCGGACACCAAGGTAGGCGGCGGCTTCGCGCTCACTGAGTCGGCGGGAAATTGCAACGGTTTCCTGGCTCATGCTGGCTGCTCTCTGGAGTCGCTGTGCGCGACGGCAGGGCCAGTCTTGGACAGGGCGCTTCCTGAACCGGGGTAATTAATTCCCCGGCCTATTGCGAATCCTTACTCGCGGACCCGGGAGCGCAGGACCATCGTCGCGCCGGACCAGACCTCGTTCACGACATCGCTTGAGGTAGGCGGTCCTGTCGCGCAACCGCCTTGCGATATCCCCCTCGCCAATGAATTCGTCTTTACCAGCCTTAAAAATCCTCTCTATCGACCCAAGGCTCAAACGGATTCCATCAAACTTCCACAACTCTTCGCGTGCGATCTTGTACGCAGATGCGGCGGGTTGCTTGCGTAGGCGTCCACCAACCTCGGCCCGGTCACGGAGCGCGACATTCACGCCACGTCGATCAAAGATCGCCTTCACAACCCGAAAGACGACCGCGCGATCCCGCTCCTTGTTGTCCGCTTTCGGACGGCCCCGCTTCGCCATTACGCTCTACTCGCCCGAAATTGGACCACGCCGCCCGCGCCGCCAAAGACTGCGCGCTCCAACCGCTCCATCGGTCCACGCAGCCGCTCAACGTCATCGGCCAGATAGCCGGCGGTCACGTCACCCCTCTCGCTGTGCGCGGCGATACGCTTGAGCGCGTAGGCGCTAACGTCCATCGCCTCCAGCATGGTCAGCACGGTTCGGCGTAGGTCATGCGGCGACCACACGAAAGGCTTGCCGGCGGAGTCCTTTAGCCGCGCCACGAATCGAGCCGAGAGCCGGCCTAGCGGAATGTCCGGCATCGCGCCGGGGAACACGAATTCAGAATCGGCGCCTCGGGGGTCGGCCCGGCGCTGGTGGAGCATGGCCATCATTCCAGGGCCGAGGGGAAGGGAATGATCCCGCTTGCCCTTCATGCGTGCGGCCGGAACGGTCAGGATCGCGGCGTCCAGATCCACCTCGCCCCATCGCAGCCCGGCCGCTGCGCTGATTCGCAATCCCGTCGCCAGGATCAGCTTGACCAGATCGCGCTGGGTTCCCGAAAGGTCCGGCGGCAGATCATCCGGAGTTGCCTCCAGGGCGACCACGAACTCGGTCAGCGGCTTTCCCAGCAAGGCACGCTTGCGGCGCGCCACGTTGCCCCAACTCTTGTCCGCCGTGATCTTGCGGGCCACGTCGGGCAAATCCATGTCCCGCTCTGCCCGCAAGTAGTTCATCACGGCACGCAATGCCCGCACGGCACCGTCGGCGCGGCTGGGGCTGGCAGTGATGCGCTTGCGGTCGCGGGCGTGGGCGACCCGGGCCGATGCCCGCGCCCCCGTGGTCATGCGAAGCCGATGACGCTCTCGCACTCGCTCCGGGGTCAGGTCAGCCAGTGGGCGGTCCAGGTAGTCCCCGAACGTGGTCCGAATGTCCCGCTCGTAGGTTGTCCGGGTCGCCGGCCGCAGCGAGTCGCGGTTTTCCAGATAGATGGCCAACCCTTGCGCCAGCGTCAGGCTCTCGCGCTTTGCCGCCGCCTTGCGGGCGCGCTTCTCGGCGGAGGGGTCGCGGCCATCAATCAGCTTGGCGATGGCCTTGATCGCTTCCTTGCGGGCCTTCTCGACGCTCAGATCGTCAGCCGACCCCAGCAGCAGGCGCCGCATGGGGCCACCAGGAATCCGCTTGAACAGATACCAGCTAGCCGACGTGGCACTCACCCGCAGGCGTAGCGCCTTGAGTTCCGCGTCCTGGAACTCCACGCGCTCGCCCGGCTTGGCAGCAGCGCGCAGGGTGCGAACACGGGCCTCGGTGAACGGTACAGACTTGACCACGGCGACTCCTTAGGAGCGACCGGGGTAGCACCGGGGTAGCACCCGGGTAGCAAAATGGACCGCAGTTGACCGCCGCTCACCGCAGATAATGCGCCCTGATAGGCTCATTTATCAAGGGGTAGCAGTAAATCCCCGTATCCCACCGCACACCAATTGGAAGGATTGAAAATCCCCGTGTCGGGGGTTCGATTCCCTCCCCGGCCACCATCTTTTACCAAGAACGCACGTCAAACCGCACCCTGTGCGGTTTTTCTTTTTCCGGTGCCCACGTACCGCGCTGGACGTTCGGTCCAGTCTTTCCCGATTCCGGTACTGGCAGCATGCGCGCTGTGGCGCGATGCTTCGTTCCACCTCCCCTGCCGGAACCCACGCCATGCCCCATTCATCGCTGACGCTGCCCGCGTTCCTGATTCCCGCCATCGACCGGGTCCTGGCCAATCTTTCCCACGTGCTCGCCAAGGGCGAAGCGTTCGCGAAGGAGACGGGCATGGATCCGGCGCAGCTGGTCCAGGCGCGGCTCGCTCCGGACATGATGACCCTGGCCGGCCAGGTCCAGCGCGCCAGCGATACCGCCAAGGCCGCGGCGGCCCGTCTCGCGGGAACCGACGCCCCGTCCTTCACCGACGACGAGCAGGATTTCGACCAGCTGCAGGACCGGATCCGCCGCACCCGGGACTTCATCGCGTCGGTGGACCTCGCGAAGATGGAAGGCTGCGAAGGGCGGATCATCAGTTTCAAGGCCGGGCCCTACCCGCTGACGTTCACGGGCACCAGCTATGCCCAGGACTTCGTCCTGCCCAACCTGCACTTCCATGCCACCACGGCCTACGGAATCCTGCGGCACAATGGCGTACCGGTCGGCAAGCTCGATTACTTGGGCCCGATCAACTGACGCAGGAACGCCTGATGGCCCGGAAGACCCCCGGCAACCCGATCCCCGCCGACCGCCTCGGCGAGCCGCACGCGCAGCTGCGCGACGCCGCCGGCAAGCTGCTGGGCGGCGTCGTGTTCAAGGACGGGCAGTGGGTGCTGGGCCTGGACGGGCGCATGGTGGGCGAATCGGCCAGCGCCGCGCACGTGCTGGCCATCCTCAAGCGCGCCGCGGCGATCGCCCGCGCCGAAGGCCGGGACGTGTCGCTGGTGTTCTCGGCCACCCTGCGCGCTGCGGCGCACCAGGAAGCCGCCGACAACGGCATGGGCTTCGACGCCTTCCAGGAACACCTGGCCGCGCAAATGAACAAGGCCGAACCACAAAAGGGCTGATCTGCGGCTGATTCACGATGGGTGTACTTGCACGGGCGTCCACTGGTCGGCGTCATCCCGCAAGGAGCGCACCATGATCCGCACCGCCCTGTTCACTGCCCTCGCCTGCGCCGCCGGCCTTGCTTCCGGCCCCGCCAACGCCCGCGACCTGCAGCCCGTGCGCGATCTCGACCTGCAGCGTTATGCCGGCGTCTGGCACGAAATCGCCCGCCTTCCCAACCGTTTCGAAGACCACTGCGTGGGCGACATCACGGCCACCTACACCCTGCGCGACGAAGGCAGCATCCGCGTCGTCAATGCCTGCCGCAAGGAAAACGGCGAAATCATGTCGTCCGACGGCGAAGCCCGCCTGGCCGGCGACCACCCCGCGAAGCTGGAAGTCCGCTTCGCGCCGAAGTGGCTGTCCTTCCTGCCCTTCGTCTGGGCCGACTACTGGGTCATCGCGCTGGACGCGGACTACCAGTGGGCGCTGGTCGGCGAACCCGACCGGAAGTACTTCTGGATCCTGTCGCGCCAGCCGCAGCTGGACAAAAAGACCTTCGAAGGCCTCAAGGCCCGCGCCCGCGGCCTTGGCTACGACCTGGGCGAGCTGGTGGTGGTGAACCCGCCGGCCGGCACGGCCCGGGACTGATGCAAAAAAGAACGGGCGGCCCGGTTGCCGGGCCGCCCGAATCAGAAAGCCAAGGATCCAGGGGGAGAATCAGTCCTCGGCGGTCTGGAACTGGGTAAGGAAGCGACCCGCCGCCACCGCGTAGGCGGCGCGGGTGACCGACTGCTTCGGATCGAAGTACGCCACCACCTTCGGCTGCAGGTCGAACGGACCCTGCTCGATGCCGAAGCGGGCATTGAGCACGCCGGTGTCGAGCGCCAGCTGCACGTAACCGCGCAGGTCGGCGGGAACCTGACCGGCGTCCTTCACCGGCACGCGCTGGCCGTTGAAGAAGGCGGTCAGTTCACCGCTGAAGGCGCGGGCGTCGGCCTGCAGGCCCTGGGCCTGCACCAGCGCATAAGCCAGGTCGGCGCGGCTGACGGTGCCGCTGGGCTTGAAGTCGCCGTTGACCAGGCGCATCACGCCGTCCTGGTTCCAGCCCAGGTCACGCAGCGGCGCGCCCTTGGCGACGGCGGCCTCGGCGTAGGCGTAGGCCGGCGACGCCACCGACAGGTCGTCGAAGCTGGCGCTGCCGTCGAGCGGCAGCGACTGCCGGATGCTCGCACCCATGCCCAGGTACTGGGCCAGTTCGCTGCGGCGCAGCGCGTGGTCGGGGCGGAACTTGCGGTCCGAATAACCATCGACCAGGCGGTTGGCGACGGCGAATTCGATCGCCTGGCGGGCCGGGTGGGCGCCGACGTCGTCCATGCCGGTGAAGCCGGCGCTCTTGAGGAAGCTGATTTCGCCGGCGACGGTACCCGGGGCGGCGTAACCATTCGTGGCGCCGGCGGGGTCAAGCGCCACGCCCGACACCGAACCGATGCCGCGCACGGTCACCGTCCAGGTGCCCGGCTTGCCCGGCGCACCGGTCACCGCCGTGTCGCCCAGCACCGGCAGCGTGATCGAGGAACCGTAGCGCACGCCGTCGGGATCGGTCAGCACCACCGCGATGGTGTTGGCGTCGACCTGGGCGCGGGCCGCGACCCAGGCCACGTCGGCGCCCACTTCGAAGGACTTGCTTTCGACCTCGCCGACCGGCGAGAAGAAGATTTCGAACGGCATCGGGTCGCCGCCCGGCGCCAGCAGCGCGTTGGCGTTGAACTCGCGCAGCAGGTTCACGGTGCGGCCGTAGTCGTCGCGCAGGCCCTGCGACATCGCCACCGCGGCGTAGGCGTTGAGGTGGCCGGCGCCGGCTTCCCAGGGCAGGCGGCCGGTCATGTTGGTGGCCGTTTCTTCCAGGATCGCCTTCACCTGGGCCGGGGTCAGGTCCGGGTTGGCTTCAAGCATCAGCGCGATCACGCCCGACACGTGCGGGGTGGCCATCGAAGTGCCGCTCATGTGGCTGTAGAACGGCAGGTGCTCGGGCGCCAGGTTGGCCGCGTCCTGCTCGGCCGCCAGCGGTCCCAGTGCGCCGGTCAGCGCCCGCGTCGAAATGATGTCGACGCCGGTCGCGACGATGGTCGGCTCGTTGAAGTAGGTCCACTCCTTGCCGTCGGGCATGGTGAAGGTGCCCGACTCGCCGCGCTTGCCGCGCGAGGAGAAGGACGTCAGCACGCCGTCCTTCTCGCCCGCGCCGACCGACACCACCCACGGCGCCTGCGCGTAGGGGTTGTGGGTGTCCTCGCCCGGGCCGTCGTTGCCGGCCGCGAAGACGCTGACGATGCCGCGCTTGTAGAGCTCGTAGGTGGAGACGTTGACCGGGTTGAGCGGGTCGAACTTGCCCGAACTGCCCCAGGAATTGCTGGTCACGCGCACCGGCGCGTCGAAGCTGAACTGGTGCGTCGCGGCGTAATCGAGGCCGCCGACGGCGTCCAGGATCAGCAGCACGCCACCCGAGCCGTAGCCGATCATGTCGGCGCCCGGCGCGACGCCGCGGTACAGGCCGTTGGAACGCTCGCCGGTGCCGCCGATGGTGCCGGCGCAGTGGGTGCCGTGGCCGGACCCCAGGTCGGTGTTGGGCTGGCCTTCGATGTAGGTCATCGGAACGATGCCCGGCGCGGCGATGGCGGCCAGTTCGGCCAGGATGTTCTGCGGCGCCAGCACGTTCTCGACCACGTTCTCACCCAGCTTGATGTCTTCATGGGTGGCGTCGATGCCCGAGTCGTTCACCATCACGGTGACGCCGCGGCCGCTGTAGGGAATGGCCTTGCCGAAGTCGTTCGGGTTCTGCACGACCCGGGCGGCGCCGGAAATCTCGCGCTGCTCCTTGTTGAAGAAGCGCAGCGGGGCGTTGTAGTAGATCGAAACCACGTCGTCGCGCTGGCGCAGCGCGGCGATCTCGGCCGGGGTGGCCAGGGCGCCGGCGATCGGGAGCGTGTGCATGGTCACGCCCTTCTCGATGCCGATGGCCTTCAGGGCCTGGACCTGGGCGGCGGTGACCGGGCCGGACTGTTCATAGGTCACCACGACCTGCAGTTCGTCGGTGGGCAGCGCGCCGGCCAGCTTCTGCACCAGCTGCGGGTCGAGGTGGGCTTCGGCCAGGGCCACGCCGCTGGCCAGCAGGCCGATGGCGAGGGCGGAAACGCGGATCTTGCGGTTCTTGCGGGACGGGCGGGAAGACATGGCGGTTCTCCGGGAAGGGGTGCGTCCAAGCCGGACGCGGCAAGGTGGGCACAGCCTCCGCCCGGCCCGGCCGCCGGCAAATCCGGAAGACCCCCCAGCCGGCCTGGGGGAAATCACCTAGAGACAGGCGGCCCTTTTGGTTCTAGGCTCGATTCCACAAGGATTCATGGAGCCGGGGCCACGCTTGCCACCGGACCACCCAGGACGGCATGCGGCGCAGCGGACGCGCCACATTGATTCGCTTCCCACAGGGGGACATCCGCATGACCAGGCTGATCCAGAGTTTCACCCTCGCCCTGCTGCTGGCGGCGCCTGCCGCCCACGCGCAGGCGCTGCCGCTGGACGTTTCCGTTTCCGGCGACACCGCAGAAGTCCGCATCGGCCCGGCGCTCTCGCCGCTGGCCGACCTGCAGCTGGACTTCGACGACGCCACCGGGCTGTCGGCCGCTTCGCTGGGCCTGAACGCCCAGCTGGTGACGCTCACTTCGCCGACCCTGCTGGCGCGCCTGCCCAGCGGCCTGGTGTCGGTGCCCACCGAACTGCCGCTGATGATCACGGTCGAACCGCCCACGCTGGGTGGCCTGGCCTTCGAACGCCGCGTGCACGTCGAAGTGCACACCCATGCCCTGCCCTACACCGCCGGCTCGCGCCTGCGCCTGTTCAAGGCGCCGCTGGGCGGGGCCTTCCGCGACATCACCAACGCGGTCGAACCGGGCAGCGTGCGCACCCGCGGCACCACCGGCGGCTTCTCGCAGTTCATCGTGGCGCTCGACCTGCGCCCGACCGACGCGGTCGTTGCCCAGAAGATCCAGTTCCTGCGCGACCAGGCCGCCCTGCTGGCCGCCAGTGAAGAAGGCCCGCTGGTGGCGATGATCGACGGCATCGAAGACGCCGTGGACGTCGGCGATTTCGCCGCCGCCAACGCCCTGGTGGACGCCATGCGTTCGCGGGTCTCGGCGCGCGCCGGCACGCATATCCCCGACGACTGGCGCGCCACGCGCGACGTCGCGAACATCGCCGGCGAGCTGCTTTCCGGGCTCGACACCCTGGCTTTCAGCATCGGCTACCTGCGCGATTACGGTCCCTGAGCACCGGCGCGGGCCCGGCCCGCCGCCGCTGCCATTGCGAGGCCCCACTGGCTGGGGCCAAGATGGGGCATGCCTGCCCGCCTGACAGCCTATCTGCCCGAGGGAGCCGCGGTGGAAACCCTGCTGGCAGCGGGCCGCGGCCTGCAGGTGGGCCGCGCCCCGCCCAGCGAACTGCTTATCGACCACCCTTCGGTTTCCCGCAGCCACGCCCGCTTCGAGCCCGAAGGCGAAGGCTGGCGCCTGGTCGACCTGGACAGCAAGAACGGCAGTTTCATAGATGGCCTGCCCGCCGACGGCCGCCTGCTGCCAGCCAATGCCTGGCTGCGTTTCGGCGACGTCACCTGCGAACTCGCGCACGTGGACGAGCAGGCGCTGGCGCGTTCCGGCGAACGCCGGGCGGCGCGGCAAACCGCCTCGGTGCTGCACCAGCGTGCGATCGAACAGTCCCAGGACCCGGGCGACCTGCTCAGGGCCACGCTGGCCGCGGTGATCGACCTGGCCGGCTGCGAACGTGGCTTCCTGCTGATCAACCAGCCCGGGGGCCCGGTCGTGCGCGCCTGGCAGGGCCTGGACGACCGCACCCTGGCCGCGCCCGCCTTCGATGGCAGCCGCGGCGCCGTCGACAGGGCGCTGCGCGAACGCCGGCCGGTGGTGGTCAACGATGCCGGCCTGGACGCGGCCTTCGCCGGGCGCGCGTCGGTGGTGGCCGGAGGATTGCGCAGCCTGGTCTGCCTGCCGCTGGTCACCGGCGACCAGGTCCTGGGCCTGGCCTATGCCGACAGCCGCGCGCCCGGGCACGCCATCACCACGCTGGAACTGGACCTGCTTGCCGCCTTCGCCGAACGCGCGGCGCTTTGGCTGGCGGCGCGCCGCAGCGAACTGGCCCTGGCCGAAGTCGCCCGCCAGGTCCGCTGGCCGGGCGCCACCGGCGCCGCGGCGTGATCCGGCCATGACCGGCAACGACCGCCGCCATTTCCCCGAAACCATGACCGGCCAGCACGCCGGCGCCGAACTGCTGCCGGGCACCGTGCTGGCCGGGCGTTTTGAAATCGTCCGGATGCTGGGCATCGGCGGCATGGGCGTGGTCTACCTGGCCCGCGACCGCGACCTGGACGTGCCGGTGGCGATCAAGCTGCTGCGCCCGGAACTGGCGTCGCGACCCGAAGCCTTTGAACGCTTCCGCCAGGAACTGCTGCTGGCGCGCCAGGTGTCCAGCCCGCACGTGGTGCGCATCCACGACATCGCCCGGCACGAGGACCGCTGGTTCATCAGCATGGACCTGGTGGACGGCGAGTCGCTCGACCGCCGGCTCGACCGCGAAGGCCGGCTGCCGCTGGAGCCGGCCCTGGCCATTGCCCGCCAGCTGGCCTCGGGCCTGGCGGCCGCGCACGCCAGCGGCATCGTGCACCGCGACCTCAAGCCGGCCAACGTGCTGGTGGACAGCACCGGCAACGCACTGATCAGCGACTTCGGCGTGGCGCGATCGCTGGGCACCAGCGGCCTGACGCACTCGGGCGCGATCATCGGCACCCCCGATTACCTGTCCCCGGAACAGGCGCGGGCCGCGCCGGTGGATGCGCGCAGCGACCTGTATTCGCTGGGCCTGATCCTCTACGAAATGCTGGCCGGGCAGCCGCCGTTTTCCGGTGGGACGCCCGCCGAGTCGCTGACCCAGCGCCTGGTGCAGGCGCCGCCGCGCCTGGACACGGTGCGCGACGACCTGCCTGCCTGGGTGGTGAGGCTGGTCGACCGCCTGCTGCAGCCCAACCCCGCCCGCCGTTTCCAGGACGCCGGTGCCGTGGTCGCCGCGATCGAAGCACGCCACGTCGCCCGCGACCTGCGCCCAGGGCGCAATAGCATCGTCGCCGCCCTGCTCCTGGCCGCCGCCTTCGCGCTGGTCGCCTGGTGGCAGGCGCGGCCGCCGCAGGAACCGGTGCCGGTCGAACAACCGGTGCCCGACCGCCTGGTGCTGGTCGCCGATCCTTCCGCCGACGACCTGGCGGCGCTCACCGCCATCGCCGAGGCGATGCGCCAGGGCCTGGCCGGGCCACCGAACACGCCCTTCGTTGATGCCGACCGCAGCCAGCTGGCCCTGGCCCAGGCCGGCCTGGGCGGGCGCCGCGCCGACGACACCGCGCTGCTCGCCGTGCTTCCCGCAACGCGCGTGCTGCGCCTGGACCTGCAGGCCGGCCAGGGGCTGGCTGCCGTACTTTCGCAAGCCGGCGAGCCAGCGCCGCGCGAGTTCCGGGCGCCGGCCGGCCAGGCGCTCGAACAATCCGCCGCCAGCCTGGCCCGGCAGTTCGCACTGGGCACGCTGCCGCCCGGCCTGTTGCCGGCCACGCCCGGAAACCTGCGCGCCTACGGTGAAGCCCTGGCCCTGCGCGACGCCGGCCGCTGGGAGGCTTCGGCGGCGGCTTTCGAAGCACTGGCGACCGCCGAGCCTGGTTTTGCACCGGCATGGCTGGGCCTGGCGGAAACCGCGCGTGCCGCCGGCCAGCACGCCCTGGCCGAAGACGCGGCGCGTCGCGGCGCCGGCCTTGCTTCGCCGGTGAAAGCGCGCCTGCAGGCCATCGTCGCGCTCTACGAAGGCAACTTCGATGAAGTCCTGGGCAAACAGCGCGCCCTGGTGCAGTCGCACCCCGATGACCTCGACGCGCGCCTGCAGCTGGCCGAACTGGAAATCGATGCCGGCAGTTTCGACGCCGCCATCGCCGCGCTGCGCGAGCTGCTGGCGCGCGACCCCCAGGACCCGCGCGCGTGGTTCCTGCTGGGCAAGGCCGCCATCCTGCAGGGCGACCACCGCGAAGCCGTCGAAGAACACCTGGTGCGCGCGCTGGTGCTGTACAAGCGCGGGCGCAGCGCCTTCGGCGAGGCCGAGACCACCAATGCCATGGGCGTGGGCTATGCGCGCCTGGGCCAGATCGAAGACGCCGAAGAACAGTACCGCAAGGCCGCCGACCTGCGCCGCGAGCTGGGCGATCGCCGCGGGCTCGCCAGCAGCCTGCGCAATCTGGCCCAGCTGGCGATGGTGCGTGGGCATTTCGACGCGGCGCAGGACCACCTGGCCGAAGCGGGCGCGCTGTTCGAACAGCTCGGCGACCGCGGCGGCGCCGCGGCGGTGGACAACGAACTGGGCCTGCTGGCCGAAGAACGCGGCAACTACGCCCAGGCCCTGGCCGCCTACAAGCGCGCGCTGCGCGGCCGCGAAGCCGCCAAGGACCCGCAGGGCACCGCCGAAAGCCTCAACAACATCGGCTTCGCGCATTACCAGCTGGGCGACTACGACAATGCCCGCGTGTTCTGGCAGCAGGCGCGAGAAGCCTTCGTCGCGCTCGACGACCACAACGGCATCGTGCGCGCCGACCAGAACCTGGGCCTGCTCGACCTGGCCCGCGGTGACTGGCCGCAGGCGGGGCGCCGGCTCACCGGTTCGCTCGATCAAGCGCGCGCGCGGCACATGCTCGAAGAAGCCGCGGTGAGCCTGCGCAACCTCGCCGAACTGGCGCTGCTGCAGGGCGAGCTCAAGACCGCATCCACGCACCTTGAGGAAGCGCGGCGCCTGTTCGCCGAACGCGGCGACCAGCGTGGCCTCGTCGACGCCGACCTGCTGCAGGCCCGCCTGCTGGCCGCCGCCGGCCGCAACGACCAGGTGCTGTCGCTGCTCGGGCAAATCCGCCCCGCGCTGCTGGAAAGTTCGCTGGAACAGCGCGCCATCGCCGCCCTGGTGGACGCGCGCCTGCAGCGCGACGCCGGCAATGACCGCGGCGCGGAATCGGCACTGGTGCGCGCCCGCGCCCTGGCCGAAGAAGCCGGCGTGCCGGCGCTGCGCCTGGAGGCCGAGGTCCTGGCCCTGGCCGCCACCGATGACGAAGCCGCGCTCGACGCCGGGGTCACCGCGCTGGGCAATCTTTCCCTGCGCCTGCTCTGGCTGGAACGGCTGGCGCAGAACCGGCTCGCCCGCGGCGACACCGCCGGTGCGGTCGCGGCTTACCGCGCCGCCGCCGAACTGCTCGAACGCCGCGGCGGTTACCTGCGGGCCCATCGCCTGCACGCCTTGGGGGCACGCGCCCTGGCCCAGGCCGGCGAAGCCGATGCCTCGGCGCAGGCCGGCGAACGGGCGGCGCGCGCACTGGAAGCCCTGCAGGCCCAGGCCGCCACCCTGCCGGCCCCGGAGGAGCTTGCCCATGCCCGCGAAGACTGAGGACCTGGCCAGCACGCTCGAAACCCTGCGCGGCGACTACCGGACCCTGGTCGAGCGCCTGGAAGCCAACGAGCGCGAGTTCCAGCGCCTGGGCCGGGCGGTGTTCCGGGTCGAGGAAGAGGAGCGCCGCCGCCTGGCCCGCGAACTGCACGACGGGCTAGGCCAGAACCTCACCGCGCTCAAGCACCGCTTGTCGCTGCTGGCCAGCCAATTGGGCGACACCCGCCCGGACCTGCAGCCCGAAATCGACGCCAGCCTTGCCCTGTGCACGCAGGGCCTTGCCGACACCCGCGAACTTTCGCGCCTGCTGCGCCCGCAGGTGCTCGACGACCTGGGCCTGGAAGCCGCGCTGGACTGGCTGGCGCGGACCCTGGGCAATCCCGCCGGCCTGGCCATCCAGATCAGCGCCCACCCGCTGCCGTCGCTCGAACCCGACCTGCAGACCCTGGTGTTCCGGCTGGCCCAGGAAGCCCTGGCCAACGTGCTGCGCCACGCCGGCGCCAGCCAGGCCATCGTGTCGGTGCGCGTGCGCGCCGGCCTGCTCCGGCTGACGGTGTGGGACGACGGCCCGGGTTTCGACGTCGCCGCGGCGCTGGAAAAATCCCGCCGCGGCGACAGCACCGGCCTGGGCGGCATGAAGGACCGGGTGGCGCTTTACGGGGGCCGCTTGCTGCTTGAATCGGGCAAGGACGGCACCCGCCTCGAGGCCGTGGTCCCGATTCCCGGCGAGGCTGGCATACTGGCCCCATGAGCACGCTCCCGGGCCGCAGCTTGCGGGTCCTGATCGCCGACGACCACACCCTGGTCCGGGAAAGCCTTGTTTCGGTGCTTGAAACCGCCGGCGCCTGCCAGGTGGTCGCCCAGGCCTCGAACGGCCTGGAAGCCCTGGCGCTGGCCGCCGAACACGACCCCGACGTCGCCATCATCGACATCTCCATGCCGCACCTTGGCGGCCTGGAAGTCGTGCGCCGGCTGCAGGCCGACTGCCCGCGCACCCGCGTGCTGGTGCTGACCATGCACGAGGACCAGGAATACCTGCTGCACGCCGTGCGCGCCGGCGCCACCGGCTTCATGCTCAAGGACAGCCCCACCGCCGAACTGGTCGCGGCGGTGCGAAACGTCGGCGAAGGCCGCGGCCACTTCAGTCCCGAAGCCTCGCGCATCCTGGCCGAGCAGCTGCACCGCCCGAAGCAGGCCATGGACGACCCCTACGGCAGCCTGACGCCGCGCGAACGCGAGGTCTTCCACCTGGTCATCGAAGGCATGAGCACCAAGGAAATCGCCCGCCGGCTCGACATCAGCACCAAGACCGCGGAAAACCACCGGGCCCGGGTGCTGGCCAAGCTCGAGGCCCGCAACACCGCCGACGTCATCCGCTACGCGGTCCGGCGCGGCCTGATGACCTGAGCCCACGCGCCGTCAACGTACGGGCTGGTATGCTCCGGGGGTTGTTTTCCGGAGCCCGCCCGCCATGCGCAGAGTCACTGTTGCCGCCCTTCTCCTGGTCCTGATCGCCCTGCTGGCCGCCTGCGCCGGCGGCCCGCCCAAGCGGGTCTACCCGCCCCAGGCCAGCGTGCAGGAGCTGCGGGTCCAGGACGACGGCACGTGGCGCCTGAGCCTGCGCATCCGCAACTTCAGCACCGTGCCGATGCGCTTCTCGCGGCTGCAGGCCGGCTTCACCGTCGGCGGGCAGGAGGCCACGCGTTTCGACTTCGATCCCGGCGTGACCGTGGGCCCGGGATCGGCCGAGCTGGTGGAACAGGTCTTCACGCCCGGCCCGGGCGCCCGCGACGCCGTCGTGCAGGCCCTGGCCAACCGCCGCAGCGTCGCCTACCTGCTGTCCGGCCGCCTGGCCAGCAGCGACCCGGGCACCAACGACGACATTGAATATCCCAGCCGCCTCGACCCGGTCCCCGGGCTCGAAGGCGTGCTCCGCTGACCTCCAAGGAACCGACCCATGAACCGCTACACCGCTCCCGTGCGCGACATGAAGTTCGCGCTCTATGACGTCATCGGCGCCGACAAGCTGTACGCAAGGCTGGGCATCGAAAACGGCCAGCGCGACCTGCTCGACGCCGTCATGGACGAAGCCGCGCGCTTCAACGAAACCGTGCTCGCGCCGCTCAACGCCGTCGGCGACGAACATGGCTGCACCTTCGACAAGGCCACCGGCGAGGTGGCCACGCCGCCGGGCTACAAGGAGGCCTACGCGAAGTTCGTCGAGGGCGGCTGGACCGCGCTGACCGCGCCGGAAAAGTTCGGCGGCCAGGCGCTGCCGGAAAGTTTCGGCGCGGCGCTCAAGGAAATGATCGACGCCGCCTGCCTGAGCTGGGGCAACTACCCGCTGCTTTCGCACGGCGCCACCGAGGCCCTGAAGCACCACGGCGAACAATGGCAGCAGGAGGTTTTCCTCAAGCCCATCATCTCGGGCCGGTGGACCGGCACGATGTGCCTGACCGAACCGCACTGCGGCTCCGACCTGGGCCTGCTCAAGACCAAGGCCGAACCGCAGGAAGACGGCAGCCACGCCATCACCGGCACCAAGATCTTCATCACCGGCGGCGAACACGACTTCACCGACAACATCATCCACCTGGTGCTGGCGCGCCTGCCCGACGCCCCCGCGGGCACCAAGGGCATCTCGCTGTTCATCGTGCCCAAGCAGCGCACCGCGCGCGACGGCAGCGTCGGCGAACGCAATGCGGTGCGCTGCGGATCGATCGAACACAAGATGGGCATCCATGGCTCGTCCACCTGCGTGATGAACTTCGACGGCGCCCAGGGCTACCTGATCGGCCAGCCGAACAAGGGCCTCAATGCGATGTTCACCATGATGAACACCGCGCGCCTGGCCGTGGGCCTGCAGGGCCTGGCCCTGATCGACCGCAGCTACCAGAACGCGCTGGCGTATTCGCGCGACCGCCTGCAGGGTCGTTCGCTGTCGGGCGCCAAGAATCCGGACAAGCCCGCCGACCCGCTGATCGTGCACGCCGACATCCGCCGCATGCTGCTTACCTGCAAGGCGCTGGGCGAAGGCGGCCGCCTGCTGGCGCTGCACGCCGCCACCCTGGTGGACGTCATCGAACAGTCCACCGACGCCGAGGAACGCAAGCAGGCCGACACGCTGCTGGGTTTCCTGACGCCGATCGTCAAGGGCATGCTCACCGAGTGGGGCATCGAGTGCAC
Organism: Arenimonas soli; assembly: GCF_014643775.1. Lineage (GTDB taxonomy): Bacteria > Pseudomonadota > Gammaproteobacteria > Xanthomonadales > Xanthomonadaceae > Arenimonas > Arenimonas soli. Next base: position 439,418 of record NZ_BMKC01000001.1, on the reverse strand, counting down.
CAACCACGCGCTGCAGTGTTTCGGCGGCCACGGCTACGTGCGCGAATGGGGCATGGAACAGCTGGCGCGCGACGCCCGCATCACCACCATCTACGAAGGCACCACCGGCATCCAGGCGCTCGACCTGCTGGGCCGCAAGACCATGCAGCTGCAGGGCGCCGGCCTGCAGATGTTCATGAAGATGATCCAGGAGTTCTGCACCGAACACGCCGCCGACGAATCACTGACCGAGTTCGTGCTGCCGCTGGCGGAGATCGCCAAGCAGTGGGGCGAGCTGACCATGGAAGTGGGCAAGAAGGCCATGGCCAACGCCGATGAAGTCGGCGCCGCGTCGGTGGACTACCTGTTCTACTCCGGCTACGTCGCCCTGGCCTACTGGTGGGCGCGCGCGGTGGTGGCGGCCGAAGCCGGCAGCCACGGCGACGGCTTCAAGAAGGCCAAGCGCGAGACCGCCCGCTTCTACTTCGCCCGCATCCTGCCGCGCACCCAGACCCATGCCGCGGCGATGCGCAGCGGCGCCGGCAACCTGCTGGCCCTGGACGAGGCGTTGTTCGACAGCTGATCGCGCCGGTTTCCCGAACCTGAACGGCGCCCGCGCCGTTCGGCTGCGGGTCGGTTTGCCAAGCCTATGCTGTGGCCATGGCCGACCGATCCGCCGCTTCCGGAGTCACGCGCACCGAGGTCCCGCACGCACGCGGCCTGCTGCTGGTCGGGCTTGTCGTGCTGTTCGTGCTGCTGGCCGGCAACCCCATCGCCAAGGCGCTGATCGAACACCAGGTGCGCGCCAGCACGGGCCGCGAGTTCAGCATCGGCGGCCTTTCGGTGTCGCCCGGCGTGGTCCGGCAAACCGTCGCCGGCCGCGACGTTCGCCTCGGCAACGCCGACTGGGCAAGCCAGCCTTCGCTGTTCGAAGCCCGCCACGTCGAAGTCCAGTGGGTGCCCTGGCGCCTGTTCCTGGGCCAGGTGGCGATTGTTTCGGTCCACCTCGACCAGCCCGTGCTCAACCTCGAGCGCGACGCCGGACTGCGCGCGAACTGGCGTTTCAGCGACGAGCCGGTCACCGAACCCCTGCCGCGCCGGTTCCCCGACATCGGCGCGCTCTGGGTTGAACAGGGTCGGTTCCGCCTGCTCGAGGAACAGCGCCGCACCGACCTGGCCGTGACCGTGCAAAGCGGCGAACCCACCGCCGCCGGCCGCCTGCCGCCGCTGCTGGTGGAAGGCGGTGGCACCTACCGCGAAAACCCCTTCGCAATCGAAGGCCGCATCGGTTCTCCGCTGCACCTGGTCGATACCGACCCCGACCAGCGCTATTGGATCGACCTCTCCGCCGAAGCCGGCGCCACCCGCGCGCGCGCGTCCGGTGGCCTGCGCTCGGTGCTGCAGCTGCAGGATTTCGAACTCGACTTCGCGATCGCCGGTGCCGACATGGCCGAACTCTATCCGCTGCTGGGACTGGCCATCCCGGAGACCGCCGCCTACGACCTCACCGGGCGCCTGGGCCGCACCGACAGCACCTGGCACTACCGCGGCGTCACCGGCACCGTCGGCAATTCCGACCTGGCCGGCGAAGTCAGCGTGGACACCGGCCGCGAACGCACGCTGCTGGTGGCGGACCTCAAGTCGCGCAAGCTCGACCTCGACGACCTGGCCGGTTTCATCGGTGGCAAACCCCAGGCGGCGGACCCGCAGGACGGCCGGCTCTTCCCGACCAGCGTCTACGACACCGAAAAGCTGCGCTCCATGGATGCACGGGTCAGCCTGGTCGCGCAGCGGCTGACTGCGCCACCCCTGCCCTTTGAGTCCCTGGACGCCCGCCTGGTGCTGGAAAACGGCGACCTGCACCTGGATCCGCTGGACTTTGGCTTCGCCGGCGGCCACTTCGACGGCTCGGTGCGCCTGGACGCACGCCAGGATCCGATGCGGGCACAGATCGACATGAAGGCGCGCGGCCTGCAGCTTCCACGCATGCTGCCCGATGCCGAAGCGGCGCAAAGCCAGGGCTCCCTCGGTGGCCACGTGCGCCTGCACGGCAGCGGCGATTCGGTCGCCGGCTTCCTGGCCACGGCCGACGGCGAGGCCGGGCTGGCCATGGGCCCGGGCCGCATCAGCAACTACATCATGGAACTGGTCGGCCTGGACATCGCCGAGATGATCAAGTTCAAGCTGGGCAAGGACAAGGAAGTGCCGGTGCACTGCGGTTACGCCGATTTCGCGGTGAAAAACGGCCTGATGACGTCGCGCGCCCTGGGTTTCGACACGTCGGACACCCTGGTGCTGGGCGAAGGCACGGTGGACCTGGGCGAGGAGCAGCTCGATATCGTGCTGCGGCCAAGGCCAAAGGACTTCAGTCCCTTCAGCCTGCGCTCGCCCCTGCAGCTCAGCGGCCCGCTGCTCGACCCCAGCATCCGGCCGCAGGGCGGGCCGCTGCTGCTGCGCGGCGCCGCGGCGGCCGCACTCTATGCCATCGCGCCACCGGCCGCCCTGCTGGCCCTGGTCGAGACCGGCCCCGGCGGTGAGTCCGGGTGCGGGCCGAAGGCGAAAACCAACTGAAGCGAGCCGCGATGGCCTGCGACTCAGGTCGCGCGCCGGCGCGCCCGTTTTTCGGCATACATGGCCTGGTCCGCGGCCTGCAGCAGCTGGGACAGCGAGGGTGAACCCCCGTCCGCCACGGCGATGCCGAAGCTCGCGGACACACCGCGGCCCAGGGACTGCACCGGGCCTTTTTCCAGCTGTTCCCTGATCGCCCGGACGACTCCCGTAGCCGTCACCTCGTCGGACCCAGGCAGGAAGATGGCGAACTCGTCGCCACTGAGGCGTCCGATGAATTCCTCCTGGCCGAGGCAGGCCTTGCAGCGAACCACCAGCTCGCGCAGGGCGGCGTCGCCCCCGGCGTGGCCATGGGTGTCGTTGAGCTCCTTGAGGCCATCCACGTCGAGCATGATGATCGACGTTGGCCGACCTGCACGCAGGCCGTCGGCCAGTTCCACCGCGGCCCGGTCCTCGAAGCGGGCCCGGCTCAGCGCCCCGGTCAGGCCGTCATGGCTGACCTGGTCCCGAAGCCGCTTGTTGGCCGCGTAGAGCGCCGGCGCGGCCAGGCTGAGGTAGGAGTTGGCGGCCAGGCTGATCGCCGCGAACTGCAGGATCAGCGCGTCTTCACCGACGTTGACCGCCGCCGCCGCGCCCACCGTCAGCAGGCTGAAGCCCAGCAGCCCCAGTTGCGCGCTGGCGAGGTTTTCGGTGTGCACCACCCACAGCTGCAGCACCACCGGCAGCACCAGCATGACCAGCAGGGCCCGGCTGTTGGAGAGTTCAAGGTAGCTGAGCAGGATCGCCAGGGTCACCGCGAACAGCAGCGCCAACTTCCCGACCGCGGACCTGCGCAGGCGCCACGGGCCCCACTCAAAGGGCGGAAATCGCTTCACGTCGCCGGGGGCGCCTGTGTGCCGCAGCAGCAGGGCGAGGAAGGGCGCCAGGGTCACCAGGGCCGCGTAATCCCCGATCCACCAGGCCGAGGCCAGTTCGAAGATGTCCGGGGCTTCAAGCAGCTCGGTCTGGCTCAGCCCCAGCACGCCCAATACGGCAGCCAGCAGCGCACCCAGCGCGCCGAGCAGCAGGAATTGCGAAACCGCCCGCAGGGTCAGTTCCGTCAGCGCCAATGGCGCCAGGCGGCGCAGCATCATCGCCGGCAGGGCGTAGGCCCCGGTGTGGATCAATGCGAACACCAGGCTGGACGAAGCCAGCACACCCAGGCGCACATCGCCCTGGTTGGAGACTTCGGTCAGGTAGGTGCCCAGCACGCAGGCGACGAAGATCGCCGGCACCGCCCGCCAGCCCATGCAGTACAAGCCGGTGAAAGTGACCGCCGCCGGCGGGAACCAGAGGCTGGCATGCGGGGCGTGTTCAAGCGCGGCGGCCAGCAGGAAACTGCCCAGCCAGAGCAGCAGCAGCAGCGGATGCAGCAACCACGACCGCCACGAACCCGATTGCATCGACAACACCTGCCTGCTCGTCATCCGCACCTCCTGCCCGCATCCTAACGTGCCGGGGACCCCGGTGGCCGGCGACTGCGTCACCCTTCACCCGACCCTGCCGCAAGTCCCGATGACCGGCGGGACAGGCGGGGCCCGGCGGCGCGTGGAATCCTGCGTTCACCAAAACCGATGTCCACGCCATGGCGCCGCGCACTGCCCTGATTTCCCCTGCCCCGGCCTTCGCCTGGCTCGCCGCCTGGACGGTGCTGGCGATGCTGTGGTTCGTGTCGCCGGCGTTTCCGATGCAGCCGTTGGCGGATTTGCAGGCGGCCACCGGCGGCTGGCTGTCCATCACGCTGCTGGCCTCGGGTTCGATCGGCCTGGTGCAGCTGGCGATCCTGCGCTGGCCCGGCCACCAGTCCCTGGCCGCCCTGGGCTGGCGGGCCCGTGACCTGCCGCCGGCCCTGCTGCTGACCGCCCTGCTGTGGCTGCTGGTGCAGGGCGGCACGCTGCTTGGCGCCCAGCTTGCAGACGCGCCGCTGGTGGCGCACGGCGCCTGGGCCAAGGGACTGGGGTTTGCCCTCGGCCCGCTGCTGGCGCAGCTGCTGGGCACCGCGCTGATGGAAGAAACCGTGTTCCGTGGCTACCTGTGGCCCCAGCTGAAGGCGCGGCTGGGCGGCGGAAGGCGCGGCGCGCTGGTGGCGGCGCTGCTGTCGCAGGCGCTGTTCGGGCTGATGCACGTGCCGATCCTGGCCTACCGCGGCGCCGCGCCGTCGGAGATCGCGATGGCGGTACTGGGCTTGTTCCTGATCGGCCTGGTGTTCGTGCTGCTTTACGCCGCCACCCGCAACCTGTTCGTCGTGGTCGGCGTGCACGCGCTGGGCAATGCCCCGACGCTGCTGTTCGAGCCGCAGGGACCGGGACCGACGATGTGGCTGCTGATGGGTTCGCTGGCGGTAGCAGCCGTGGCCGTCGTGCTGCACCGGAAAGCAAAAACCCGCCTTTCGGCGGGTCTGCTTTCGCCGGCCCGTGGGGAGTCGGGCGGCCTTGCCACGAATTGGTCGGGACGGTGAGATTCGAACTCACGACCCCTAGCACCCCATGCTAGTGCGCTACCAGGCTGCGCTACGCCCCGATTCGTGTGGTCCCGGCCGAGGCCGGGCTGGCGATTATACGCGAAGCCGGGCTCTTGTAGGAGCGCCGTCGGGCGAGAATCTTGTTACCGCTTGAGCAGGTTCAGGACTTCCTCGAGCTCCATCCGGACCTGCTTGACCACCTGGGCGGTCATGGAGTTTTCCATGCGCCCGGTCTCGCCTTCCAGGCGCTGGCGGGCACCGGAGATGGTGTAGCCCTCTTCGTACAGCAGGCCGCGGATCTGGCGGATCATCAGCACGTCGTGTCGCTGGTAATAGCGGCGGTTGCCGCGGCGCTTGACCGGCTTGAGGCTGCCGAATTCGGTTTCCCAGTAGCGCAGCACGTGCGGCTTGACGTCGCAGAGCTCGCTGACCTCACCAATGGTGAAGTAGCGCTTCGCCGGGATCGGCGGGAGTTCCCGGTTACTGCCTGGATCCAGCATAGGCTTCCACGCGCTCCTTCAGCTTCTGGCCCGGACGGAAGGTCACGACGGTGCGGGCGGAGATGGGGATCTCCTCGCCGGTCTTGGGGTTGCGGCCGGGACGCTGGTTCTTCTGGCGCAGGTCGAAGTTGCCAAAGCCCGACAGCTTGACCTGCTGCCCACGCTCCAGCGCCTCCCGCAACGCATCGAAGAAGGAGTCCACGAATTCCTTGGCCTCGCGCTTGTTCAAGCCAACCTCCTCGAACAGTCGCTCTGCCATTTCGGCCTTGGTCAGTGCCATAACATCCCCTGTAACCCGCCGTTGCCGGCGAACATCATGACCGCAACCGCGCACCGCAGTCCTTGGCCAGCGCCTCGAGGGCGGTGGCGACGGCCTGGTCGGCGTCGCGGTCAGTTAGGGTGCGTGAAACGTCCTGCAGAATCAAGCCCATAGCCAGACTCTTTGACCCCGACTCTAGGCCTGGGCCGACGTAGCGGTCGAACAGCACCACATCCCGCAGCATCGCGCCCAGGGCGGCCTGCAGGCTGGCCCGCAGGGCCGAGAAGGGGGTGGTTTCCGGGACGACGAGCGCGATGTCCCGGCGGACGGACGGGTAGCGTGAAACCTCCCCGGCCCGCGGCACGGCCCGGGCCGCCAGCGGTGCCAGGTCCAGTTCGAAGCCCACGACCTCGCCGTCCAGGTCCAGGGCCCGGGCCAGGCGGGGGTGCAGGTGGCCCAGCCAGCCGATGCGCCGGCCGTCGCGCCAGACCGAGGCGCTGCGGCCCGGGTGGCCCCAAGGACTGTCGCCGCTGTCGTCCGGGCGGAACTCGCCTTCGGTGCCGGCCAGGGCCAGCAGGGCCTCGACCTCGGCCTTGAGGTCGTAGAAGTCCACCTCCCGGTCCTGCAACGCCCACTGCTCGGCCGACTGCGGACCGCAGGCCACCGCGGCGATGCGCGGGGTTTCGACCGGGGCGCCGCCTTCGGGCGACTGGTGGAAGACCTTGCCCAGCTCGAACAGCCGCACGCGCGACTGCTGGCGGGACTGGTTGCGGGCCAGGGCCGAAACCAGGCCGGGCAGCAGCGCCGTGCGCATCACGCCCAGGTCGGCCGAAAGCGGGTTGGCCAGGGCCACCGCGCGGTCCTGCTGCTGCCAGGTGGCCAGCAGGCCGGCATCGACGAAGGCGTAGTTGATCGCTTCCAGGAAGTCGCGGCCGGTCAGCTGGCGGCGCAGCACGCCGTCGGCGACCTTTGTTTCGCTGGGCGACACCAGGCGTACTTCGCCGGTGGGCGTGCTGGTCGGGATGTTTTCGTAGCCGTGGATGCGGGCGACTTCCTCGACCAGGTCCTCTTCGATGGCGATGTCGAAGCGGCGGGTCGGTGGCGTCACCGACCAGCCGTCGGCGGTGGCGGCGACCTGCATGCCCAGGGCGCGCAGGATGCGTTCGACGTCGCCGTCGGGAACGGCCAGGCCCAGCACGCGGCGCAGGCGGTCGCGGCGCAGGGCCACGGCTTCCGGGCGCGGCAGGTGTTCGGGCAGCGCGGCTTCGCTGACCGGACCGGCCTGGCCGCCCATGATCTCCAGCACCAGGGCGGTGGCGCGCTCGAGCGCCAGGCGCGGCAGCTCCGGATCGACGCCGCGTTCGAAGCGGTGCGAGGCATCGGTGTGCATGCCCAGCCTGCGGGCGCGGCCGATGATGGCCGACGGCGCGAAGTGGGCGCTTTCCAGGAAGACGCGGGTGGTGGCGTCGGTGACGCGGGTGTCCCAGCCGCCCATCACGCCGGCCAGCGCCACCGGGCGGCCGTTGTCTGTGATGGCCAGGAAGCCTTCGTCGAGCGCGGCCTCGCGTTCGTCGAGCAGCTTCAGGGATTCACCCTTGCGCGCGCGGCGCACGCCGACCGGGCCGGACAGGGTGCCGGCGTCGAAGGCGTGCATCGGCTGGCCAAGTTCGAGCATCACGTAGTTGGTGATGTCCACCAGCGGGCTGATCGGGCGCAGGCCGGCGCGCTTGAGGCGTTCGGTCAGCCACAGCGGCGAACGCGCGCGGGCGTCCACGCCGTCGATGATGCGTCCGCAGTAACGCGGGCAGTCGGCGCCGGCGTCGAGCACCACGTCGAGCGCGGCCTGGTGGCCGATGTCGGCTTCGGGGATCTGCATCGGCGTGACCTGCGCACCCATCGCGGCGGCCACGTCGAAGGCGATGCCGCGCACGCTGAAGCAGTCGGCGCGGTTGGGCGTGAGCTTGAGTTCGAAGCAGGCGTCCGGCAGGCCCAGCAGCGCGGCGATGGGCTGGCCCACCGGCGCGTCGGCCGGCAGCTCCATCAGGCCCGAGGCGTCGGCGTCGACGCCCAGTTCCTTCGCCGAACACAGCATGCCCATGGACTCGACGCCGCGCAGCTTCGCGGCCTTGATGGCCAGGCCCCCGGGCAGGCTGGCGCCGACCTGGGCCAGCGGGGCCTTGAGGCCGGCGCGGGCGTTGGGCGCGCCGCAGACGATCTGCACGGTGCCGGCGCCGGTGGCGACCTGGCAGACCTGCAGGCGGTCGGCTTCGGGGTGTTTTTCGCAGGACAGGATTTCAGCCACCACCACGCCGTCCAGGCCTTCGCCCAGGGGCTGCAGGTCTTCCACTTCCAGGCCGATGGCGGTCAGGCGCGCCGACAGTTCGTCGCGCGAGGCGGTGGTGGCGACGTGTTCGCGCAGCCAGCTTTCGGGGAATTTCATGCGAACTGCCTCAGGAAACGGCCGTCATTTTCGAAGAAGCTGCGCAGGTCGTTGACCCCGTAGCGCAGCATGGCGAAACGTTCGACGCCCAGGCCGAAGGCGAAGCCGGTGTATTTTTCCGGGTCGATGCCGCAGGCGCGCAGGCGGGTGCTGCCGTCGGGCTGCTGCCAGGCGATGTCAACTTCCGCGGACGGTTCGGTGAAGGGGAAATAGCTGGGCCGGAAGCGCATCTCGAAGTCGCGTTCGAAGAAGGCGCGCACGAACTCGGCCAGGGTGCCCTTGAGGTCGGCGAAGCTGGACGTTTCGTCCACCAGCAGGCCTTCGACCTGGTGGAACATCGGCGTGTGGGTCTGGTCGGAGTCGCTGCGATAGACCTTGCCGGCGGCGATCATGCGCAGCGGCGGGCCGCTGCCGTCGGCCACGGCCTGCTTCATGAAACGCACCTGCACGCCCGAGGTGTGGGTGCGCAGCAGGCGGGCTTCGCCCTTTGCATCGGGCGGGAAATAGAAGGTGTCGTGCATGGCCCGCGCCGGATGATGCGGCGGGAAGTTCAGGGCCTCGAAGTTGTGCTCGTCGTCCTCGATCTCCGGGCCGTCGGCCAGCTGGTAGCCCAGGCGCGCGAAGATGTCGGTGATGCGCTCGAGCGTGCGCGAGACCGGGTGCAGGTTGCCGACGGCGGCGCCGCGTCCCGGCAGGCTCACGTCGATGCGCTCGCTGGCCAGTCGCGCCGCCAGGGCGGCTTCTTCCAGCACCGACTTACGTTCGGCGATGGCGCCGGCCACGGCTTCCTTGGCGCGGTTGACGGCTTCGCCGGCGGCCTTGCGTTCTTCGGGGGCCAGGGCCCCCAGCTGCTTGAGCTGGCCGGTGATCGAGCCACTCTTGCCCAGCAGGGACACCCGCAGGGCGTCGAGCGCCTCGAGGCTGCCGGCGGCGGCGACTTCGGCCAGGGCCGATCGGGTCAGGTCTTGGATGTCAGGCATGCGCGAGGTTCTTCCCGGTCCAGAAAACAAAATGGGGAAGGACTCTCGCCCTTCCCCACCTTGGTGCTGCCTGCGCGCGGCATGCCGCCGCAGGCATTGGCCTTACGCCGCGAGAGCGCGCTTGGCCTGCTCGGCGATCGCGCCAAACGCGGCGGGATCGTGGATGGCGATGTCGGCCAGGGCCTTGCGGTCCAGGGTGACGTTCGCCTTGAGCAGCCCATTCATGAAGCGGCTGTAGCTCAGGCCGTGCATGCGGGCCGCGGCGTTGATGCGCACGATCCACAGGCTGCGGAACTGGCGCTTCTTCTGCTTGCGGCCGATGTACGCGTACTGCTGGGCCTTGGTGACGGCCTGCTTGGCGACGCGGAAGACCTTGCGACGGGCGTTGTAATAACCCTTCGCGAGCTTGATGATTTTCTTGTGACGGCGGCGCGCCGTTACACCACGCTTGACTCGTGCCATGGTTCAGTCCTCCTCAGAGATAGGGCAGCTGGCGCATCAGGCGACCGGAATCTTCGGCGCGGACGTGGTTCGTCTGGCGGAGATTGCGCTTACGCTTGGTGCTCTTCTTGGTGAGGATGTGGCTACGGTTGGCGTGGCCAGCCTTGAACTTGCCGGAAGCAGTCTTCCGGAAGCGCTTGGCGGCCGCCCGATTGGTCTTGATCTTGGTCTTGGCCATGGGAAGTCCCTTTGGGATATTTGATTACTGGCCTGGGCGGTGGCTTGCGCCACACTTTCCGTCCTGCCCGTGCCGGCTTGTAAGTCCTTGATTCCAAACGAAACCAAGGACAGGTCCATGACGGCTTCGCCCGATGAACCGGGCCCGGATGCCGCACCGGGGACCCGCCGGGAACCCGGCGAGCCGCGAATTATGCAACAAAAGCAGGGACTTGGGTAGCGCCCGGCTTATTTCTTCTTGGGCGCGACCATCATGATCATCTGGCGGCCCTCGAGGCGGGGGCGCTGCTCGACGACCACGTCTTCGCCCAGGTCGGCCTCGATGCGCTTGGCCATTTCAAGGCCCAGCTCCTGGTGGGCCATTTCGCGGCCCTTGAAGCGGATGTTGACCTTGACCTTGTCGCCTTCCTCCAGGAACCGGCGGAGGTTGCGCAGCTTGATGTTGTAGTCGCCGTCGTCGGTGGTCGGGCGGAACTTGAGTTCCTTGATCTCGACGATCTTCTGCTTCTTCTTGGCCGCGTTCGCCTTCTTCTGCAGGTCGAACATGTACTTGCCGAAATCCATGATGCGGCAGACCGGCGGTTCGGCGGTCGGCTGGATTTCCACCAGGTCGACGCCGGATTCCTCGGCCAGCGCAATGGCTTCGTCGCGCGTGAGCACGCCGACCATTTCGCCGTCCAATCCGATCACGCGGACACGCGGGACGCGGATCTCGAGGTTCTTGCGGTTTCGCTTATCGTGGGCTGAGCTGTTGATTCGCTTGATTCCTATTGGGTTCCAGTACCGGTCGCCTTCAGGCGACCGGGCCACTCTCTTCATGCAGGCGCGCCAGGAAGTCTTCGACCTTCATGGTCCCCAGATCTTCCCCCGAACGCGTGCGCACCGCGATCATCCCATTTTCCTTCTCGCGGTCTCCAACCACCAGCAGGTAGGGGATCTTCTGAAGCGTGTGCTCGCGGATTTTATAGCCGATCTTCTCGTTCCGCAAATCGGCCTGGACCCTGACGCCTTGATTCGCAAGGGTTTTCCGGACCGACTCGACCCAATCGGCCTGGGCATCGGTGATGTTGAGCACCACGGCCTGCACCGGGGCCAGCCAGGCCGGGAAGGCGCCGGCGTGGTTTTCGACCAGGATGCCGATGAAACGCTCCATGGAGCCGACGATGGCGCGGTGCAGCATGACCGGGTGCCGGCGCTGGCTGGCCTCGTCCACGTATTCGGCGCCCAGGCGGGCCGGCATCATGAAATCGACCTGCATGGTGCCCAGCTGCCAGGTCCGGCCGATGGCGTCCTTGAGGTGGTATTCGATCTTGGGGCCGTAGAAGGCGCCCTCGCCCGGCAGTTCTTCCCAGGCGACCCCGCAGGACGACAGGGCGGCGCGCAGGGCGGCCTCGGCCTTGTCCCAGGTGGCGTCGTCGCCCAGCCGGTTGTCCGGGCGCAGGGCGATCTTGATCTGCACGTCGGAGAAGCCGAAGTCGGCGTAGACCCGCAGCGCCTGCCGGTGGAAGGCGGTGACCTCGGCCTCGACCTGGTCTTCGGTGCAGAACACGTGGCCGTCGTCCTGGGTGAAGCCGCGCACGCGCAGGATGCCGTGCAGCGCGCCCGAGGGCTCGTTGCGGTGGCAGGCGCCGAACTCGCCGTATCGGATTGGCAGGTCGCGGTAGCTGTGCAGGCCCTGGTTGAAGACCTGCACGTGGCCCGGGCAGTTCATCGGCTTCAGCGCGTACGTGCGCTTCTCCGACTCGGTGAAGAACATGTTTTCCTTGTAGTTGTCCCAGTGGCCGGACTTCTTCCACAGGGACACGTCCAGGATCTGCGGGCAGCGCACTTCGTCGTAGCCCGAGCTGCGGTAGACGCGGCGCATGTACTGCTCCACCACCTGCCACAGCGCCCAGCCCTTGGGATGCCAGAACACCAGGCCCGGGGCTTCTTCCTGGATGTGGAACAGGCCCAGCTGCTTGGCGATGCGGCGGTGGTCGCGCTTTTCGGCTTCCTCGAGCTGGTGCAGGTAGGCCTTGAGGTCCTTGTCGTTGAGCCAGGCGGTGCCGTAGATGCGGCTGAGCATCTGGTTGTTGTGGTCGCCGCGCCAGTAAGCGCCGGCCACCTTCATCAGCTTGAACGCGCGCAGCTTGTCGGTGCCCGGCACGTGCGGGCCGCGGCACAGGTCGGTGAACTCGCCCTGCGAATACAGCGACAGGTCTTCATTGGCCGGGATCGATTCGATGATCTCGGCCTTGTAGTGCTCGCCCATGCCCTTGAAGAAAGCCACGGCCTCGTCGCGCGTCTTGACGCTGCGGATGACCGGCAGGGCTTCCTTCACGATCTTTTGCATCTCGGCCTCGATGGCCGGCAGGTCTTCGGGCGTGAACGGGCGCTCGTAGGCGAAGTCGTAATAAAAGCCGTTGTCGATCGTCGGGCCGATGGTGACCTGGGCGCCCGGGAACAGGCGCTGCACGGCCTGGGCCAGCAGGTGGGCCGTGGAGTGGCGCAGCACGTCCAGGGCGTCTGGATGCTTGTCGGTGACGATTTCGAGCGCGGCGTCGTTTTCGATCAGGAAGCTGGCGTCCACCAGCTTGCCGTCGACCTTGCCGCCCAGGGCGGCCTTGGCCAGGCCGGGGCCGATGGAGGCGGCGACGTCGGCGACCGTGACGGGGTTTTCGAACGGACGGCGGCTGCCGTCGGGGAGCGTGATGTTGATCATGGCGGGTCTTGGAACGAACCTCGGGCAATAAAAAAGGGCGCCAGGCGCCCTCGCGGATGCGAAGCCTGGCCTTTCGTCTACGGAGTCAGGGTAGTGTCCATGTCGCACGCTCGGCGCCGGTTTCCCGGGGCCACCTTTTCTGCCGGTTACGGGTGCAAAGGTAGGGCCGGGAGCCCGCCAAGTCAATGAATCCGCCCCGGAAACCGGGGTCGTCGGGCTAGACTCGGGGCAGTCCCAGGGAGAGCCCCGCATGGCCCAGAGCGTGCACGAATTCCACGACGACCCCCGCAATGCCGATATCCGGATATGGATCAACGGCCGCCTGCTGCCCCGGGCCGAGGCCACGGTGTCGGTGTTCGACAGCGGCTTCGTGCTGGGCGACGGGGTCTGGGAAGGCCTGCGGGTGGTCGGGGGCCAGCCGGTTTTCCTGGACGAACACCTCGACCGCCTGTTCGAAGGCGCCCGGGCCATCGCCCTGGACATCGGCCTCGACCGCCGGGGCCTGGAGGCCGCCATCCGCGAGACCCTGGCCGCCAACGACATGCACGACGGCGTGCACCTGCGGCTGATGGTCACCCGCGGCCCCAAGCGCACGCCCTACCAGGACCCGCGCGCTTCGGCCGGCCCGGCCACCATCGTCATCATTCCCGAGCACAAGCAGGCCAAGCCCGAACTGGTGGCGCGCGGGCTGAAGCTGTTCACCGTGCACGTGCGCCGGGGTTACCCCGATGTGCAGGACCCGCGCTGGAACAGCCACAGCAAGCTCAACTGCATCACCGCCTGCATCCAGGCCACCCAGGCCGGCGCCGACGAGGCGCTGATGCTCGACCCGCACGGCTTCGTCGCCACCTGCAATTCCACCCACTTCTTCATCGTGCGCCGCGGCGAGGTCTGGACCTCCACCGGCGACTACTGCCTGCACGGCGTCACCCGGGCCAACGTGCTGCGCGCCTGCGCCGAAGAAGACATCACGGCGCGCGAGAAGAACTTCACGCTCACCGACGTCTATTCCGCCGAAGAAGCCTTCTGCACCGGCACCTTCGCCGGGCTGGTGGCGGTGCGCGAAGTCGACGGCCGGGTCATCGGCGACGGCAAGCCCGGGCCCATGGTGGCGAGGCTGCAGGCGCTGTACCGGGGGCTGGTGGAACGCGACGTCGCCGTGCGCGCCGGGGAGAGGCTGGCGTGATTGCGCTGCGCATCGGCATGTGGTCGGGGCCGCGCAACATCTCCACGGCGATGATGCGGGCCTGGGAAAACCGGCCCGACTGCGCGGTCAGCGACGAACCGCTGTACGCGGCCTACCTGGCGCAAACCGGGCTCGACCACCCGGGCCGCGACGAAGTGATCGCCGCCGGCGACACCGACTGGCGGCGCGTGGCCGACGCGCTGCTGGGACCCGTGCCCGGCGGCAAGCCGGTCTGGTACCAGAAGCACATGGCCCACCACCTGCTGCCCGGCATGGACCACGACTGGATCCACGGGCTGCACAACGTGTTGCTGATACGCGATCCCGACGAAGTGGTGTCGTCCTACCTGCGCTCCCGCGCCACGGTGGCCCCCGCCGACATCGGCCTGCTGCAGCAGGCGGAGCTGTTCGACGAACTGGCCTCGGCCAGCGGCGCGACGCCGACGGTGATCGATTCCGGCGACTTCCTGGCCGACCCGGAAACTTTCCTGCGCGCGCTCTGCGACCTGTTCGGAATCGAATTCACCGGGCGCATGCTGCACTGGCCGGCCGGGCCGCGCGACAGCGACGGGGTGTGGGCACCGCACTGGTACGACACGGTGTGGAACTCCACCGGCTTCGAGCCGCGCTCGGCACGCCCTGCGCCGGTGCTGGACGACAATGCGCGCGCGGTCGCCGATGCCTGCCGGCCGGCCTACGAGAAGCTGCGCGAGGCGCGGCTGCGGCCCTGAGTCCGGAGGCCCGGGACCCGGAAATGCGAAAGCCGCCCGGAGGCGGCCTTGGATCCCTGTGATTCCATCCTGGAAAGGATGGTGGGCGGTACAGGTTTCGAACCTGTGACCCCTACCATGTCAAGGTAGTGCTCTACCGCTGAGCTAACCGCCCACAAGGGCCGCGAAGTATAACAAGCGACCCTTGCGTCAGCAATGGCGGATTGTCGGCAATGGCGGTTCAGTCGGGCAGGCCGTGGCGGCGGGCGCACTCGCGCTGGCGCTGCGCGGAGGCCTGGCGGTCGCTGCGGCCGGACAGGCCGTGGCTCCACTCGCAGGCCTTGGCCTGCGCGCGGTCCAGCAGGCCCGGGCCCGACGGTGCCTCGCCCCATTCAGACCCCGTGGCAGCCAGCCCGGTGGCGCCGTGGCTGGCCCCGGTCAGCAGGCCCAGCGAAAGCACGAAAACCCCGGCCAGCAGGCCCCGTATCCCCAAGGTGGACATTAGCTGTCTCCGGACGGGTCCCCACCCGTCCATGCCCCTTTTCTACCCCCCTGCCAGAAGTAATGCAAGGCGGCCGCTCAGGTCATCAGGCCCTGCTCCCGCAGGCGGTGGATTTCGTCGCGGACCCGGGCGGCGTCCTCGAATTCCAGGTCCCGGGCGTGCTGGTGCATCTTCGCCTCGAGCTGCTTGAGCCGGGCGGCCAGGCGGGCCGGGTCGAGGGTGGCGTAATCGGTTTCGCCCTCGGCCACCCTGCGGCCCTTGCCACGACTGTCCTCGGGTTCGCTGCGGGCACCTTCCATCACGTCCATCACGGCGCGAACGATCGAGGTCGGGGTGATGCCGTGGGCCTGGTTGTATTCGACCTGCTTCTGGCGGCGGCGGTCGGTTTCGTCGATCGCGGCCTTCATGGAATTGGTGATGCGGTCGGCGTAGAGGATGGCCTTGCCGCGCAGGTTGCGGGCGGCGCGACCAATGGTCTGGATCAGCGAGCCGGTCGAACGCAGGAAACCTTCCTTGTCGGCGTCCAGGATCGCCACCAGCGACACCTCGGGCATGTCCAGGCCCTCGCGCAGCAGGTTGATGCCCACCAGCACGTCGAACACGCCCAGGCGCAGGTCGCGGATGATCTCGACGCGCTCGACCGTGTCCACGTCGCTGTGCAGGTAGCGCACGCGCACGTCGTGTTCGGCCAGGTAATCGGTGAGGTTCTCGGCCATCTTCTTGGTCAGCGTGGTGATCAGCACGCGGTCGCCCAGCTTCACCCGGGCATGGATCTCCGACAGCACGTCGTCCACCTGGGTGGCGACCGGGCGGATTTCGACCTCCGGGTCGATCAGGCCGGTCGGGCGCACCACCAGTTCGACCACCTGGTCGCCGGACTTCTCGATCTCGTACTTGCCGGGCGTGGCCGAAACGAAGATGGCGCGCGGCGAGCGGCGCTCCCATTCCTCGAACTTCAGCGGCCGGTTGTCCAGGGCCGAAGGCAGGCGGAAGCCGAACTCCACCAGGGTTTCCTTGCGCGAGCGGTCGCCTTTGTACATGGCGCCCAGCTGCGGGATGGTCACGTGCGATTCGTCCACGACCAGCAGGGCATCCGGCGGCAGGTAGTCGAACAGGCAGGGCGGCGGCTCGCCGGGCATCTGGCCGGTCAGGTGCCGGCTGTAGTTCTCGATGCCGGAACAAAAACCCACCTCGGCCATCATCTCGAGGTCGTACATCGTGCGCTGCTGCAGTCGCTGGGCCTCGAGCAGCTTGTTGGCCTTGTACAGCTGGTCCATGCGCTCGGTGAATTCGACCTTGATCGTCTCGATGGCGTCGAGCACGGTGCGGCGCGTGGTGACGTAGTGCGACTTGGGGTACAGGGTGAAACGCTGCAGCTTGCGGCTGACGTGGCCGGTAAGCGGGTCGAACATCGCCACGTTTTCGATCTCGCCGTCGAAGAGTTCGATGCGCAGGGCCTCGATCTCCGATTCCGCCGGGTGCACGTCGATGGTTTCGCCGCGCACGCGGAAGGCGCCGCGCACCAGTTCGGTGTCGTTGCGCTTGTACTGCATCTCGGTGAGGCGGCGGATCAGTTCGCGCTGGTCGATCCGGTCGCCCTTCACCAGGTGCAGCACCATCCGGAAATATTCATTGGGGTCGCCCAGGCCGTAGATGGCCGACACGCTGGCCACCACGATCGCATCGCGGCGCTCGAGCAGGGCCTTGGTCGCCGACAGGCGCATCTGCTCGATGTGCTCGTTGATGTTGCTGTCCTTCTCGATGAAGGTGTCGGTGGACGGGATGTAGGCCTCGGGCTGGTAGTAGTCGTAGTAGCTGACGAAATATTCAACCGCGTTGTTGGGGAAGAAGCTCTTGAACTCGCCGTAGAGCTGGGCGGCCAGGGTCTTGTTCGGGGCCAGCACCAGGGTGGGCTTCTGCACCGACTCGATGACGTTGGCGATGGTGTAGGTCTTGCCCGAGCCGGTGACGCCGAGCAGGGTCTGGTGGGCCAGGCCGGCCTCGAAGCCGGCGACCAGGCGCTCGATCGCCTGCGGCTGTTCGCCGGCGGGCTGGTAGGGCGCGACGAGCTCGAAACGTTCGGACACGGGGGACGTCCTCGCGGTGGCAAACAGGCAGTATAGCCACCCGCCGACACCAGGCCGGGGCGCCTGCGCAGGCGCCCCGGAGCGCAAGCCCGACAGCCGCGCCGAAGCCGCTTGCGCAGACTGGCGGCCCGATCCGGCGGAGCAATGGCGATGGCAAGGCGAGGCAGGGGCTTTTCGTTGATGGAACTGACGGTGGTGCTCGCCGTGCTTGCCGTCGTGCTCGCCCTGGCCGGCCCCTCTTTCGCCCGCCTGCGGGAGCGGCACGCGGCGCTCGAGGCCTTCCACTCCCTCACCGTCGCCCTGATGGGCGCGCGCATGGCGGCGATCCAGCGCGGCCGGCCGGTCAGCGTCTGCCCCAGCGCGGACGGCGTGAGCTGTCGCACGGACCTGGTCTGGGACGAAGGCTGGCTGGTCTACCTCGACGCCCGGCGGCAGCCACAGCCTGGACGCGCCGCGGACGTGCTGTGGCACGAACAGCGCGCGCCCGGCCTGCTGGCGATCCGCGGCAGCCCCGGGCGCCATCGGGTGCGCTACCAGCCGACGGGACTTTCCGGCGGCAGCAACGCCAGCCTGCGCGTCTGCAGCCGTGACGGCCGGCACCTGGGCAGCGTGGTGGTCAACCTGGCCGGCAGGGCGCGCCGGGAGTGGGTTTCCGGCCAGCAGCCGGTGCCTTGTCCCTACCCGCCCTGAATCACGGGGCTTGACCGGGGGGGCGTGTCGTTTAAAATGCCCGTCCCCGCCCGAATAGCTCAGCCGGTTAGAGCACTTGACTGTTAATCAGGGGGTCGTTGGTTCGAGTCCAACTTCGGGCGCCAGCACACATGGAAAGGGCCGCGTAATCGCGGCCCTTTCTTTTTTGCGTCAGCAACTTGCCGTTACCGGCCTCACCAGCAGTAGGTTGCGCCGCTGCTGCCCGTAACGCTTCGGGTACCCGCCTGCGACAGGCGCAGGGTGCCGCACTTGGTATCGGCACTCGCCTGGGCGCCCTGCGGCACGGCTTCCACGGAATAGGCCGTCGCCGTCGGCGTGCCGTTCAGGCCAAACGTATACAGGCCCGCCAGGTCGTCGCGGCAGCCCAAGGCCGGGAGCGCGTTCACGTTGGCATAGGTTAGCCGCGTCGTGTACTCACGCTCCATGAACTGCGCCACCTCCAGAAGGCACGCCGAGGCCGCTGCCCGGCGCGACTTGACCACGGAGTTCTGGTAACTCACGAGGGCGATGCTGGCGAGGATCGCAATGATGGCCACCACGATCATCAGTTCGACCAGGGTGAAGCCTCGGTTGCCGCGATGGTTCTTGAAGGTCTTCATGACTTAGTCCTTGATGAGCTCACGCCAGGAGATTCGACCCTTCACCAAGGGATTGTTGACCGCCACCGAGCCCGTGGTGCCCAGGGAGCCACCGGCGACGAGCAGGCTTTCCACCACGGTCGGGGAAGTCGGCATCGCGATGCCCAGGTTCACCGAACCAACGGGCAGCGAGTCCTGACCCGACGTCAGGCGGTCGTCATCGAAGGCACCATCGCCGTCAACATCGAAGAACGGGTTCTGGACGCTGGTGCCGGTGTAGGCATCCAGGGCATTGATGTAGCCCGTACCGCCGGCGTCGCAGGGGTCGCTGCTCGGGATGATGCTGGCAGCCACCAGGACGTTGCCCAGCAGGAAGGGGTCACCCACCATGCGTTCGGCCGGGGGAAGCACGGTCAGGTCGACGAACCAGCCCTTCTTGTCGGCCGGGAGCGGGGCGTTGGCCTGGAATGCACGCACCGGCTTGCCGTCGATGGTGCCGCTGGTGACGGCCATCGTGCGTGCCTGCAGGTCGGTGGCGCGGGCGCCCACCGCCGCGTCGTTGTCCTTGATGCCGTAGAGCGACTGCACCGCGGTGCTGGTGAGGTCGCCGCTTTCGAGGTACTTGCCCGTGCCGAAGAACACCCAGGGCTTGAAGGTGGACGGGTCCATGGACACGGACAGGCCGCCGGTGATGGGCTGGCCATTGCCGGCCGCATCCGTGGCGACGAAGAACGGGTCGCCTTCCGCATGCAGGCCCCAACCGTTGGTGCTGTTGTCGGACAGGTCGAACTTCCAGATGTTGCCCTTCAGGTCGCCGGCGTAGACGTAGTCGATCAGCCCGTCGCCATCAAGGTCCCAGCCACGCGGCGAGGACAGGCCATTGTCGCTGTCGGCCTTGGCGACGATATGCCGCAGCAGGGCGCCGGTCTGCAGGTTGAACACGAACAGGGTCGGGTCGCCGGTGCTGCTGTTGATGCCGTTGGACACGATCGCGACCGGGGTCTTGACCTTGTTGTTGCCGGTGCCCAGCAGGACGTTGGCGATCAGCGGGCGACCCAGGGAGTTGCCCATGTGGTCGCTGGCCGTGTTGGCATTGCCACCGTTGGTGCCGAGGTACTGGCCGGTGACGTTCGAGGTCCCGAAGGTGTTGGGATTGGTCACGTCGAGGAAGTACACGCCCTTGCCGCCACGGCCGAGGCTGCCCACCAGGTAGTTCTTGCCCGGGGTTTCGACGTGGCTGGACACCATGACCGGCCCGTCCACGAAGTAATCGTGGGCGTAATCCGGGTCGGCCAGGGTCTTGAGCTTGTCGAGGCTGGCGGTGCTGGTGGCGTTGGGAATGAAGGCGAACAGTTCGTCGCCCATGTTGGTGCCGGTCGCGCTGAACGCGTGCAGCATGCCGTCGTTGGCGCCGATGAAGATCGTGTTGGTTTCCTTCACGAACGCCGGCGAGGAGTTGATGATGTCGCCCAGCAGGTGGTCACGATTGCGCAGCGTGCCGCCATTGCGACGCTCGTTGCTGGTGTCGCCCTTGATGTAGTTGGCGATGTTGGTGCCCAGCGCCGTGTTCTGCGCGGTCGTCGGGAAGTCGGCGCCCGCCGTGCCCGACCAGGTGAAGACCTTGCGGGTGCCGAAGGCGGGAATGCCCTGCGAACCACGCCATTCGGGGTTGGGGGCCACGCCCGCTGCGGAGATCGCATAGGACGCCAGCTCGCCGGTCCACTTGCCGGCCACGAAGCTGGCCTGGAAGATCCGGGTCTCTTCCTTCAGAGCAACGCTGTTGGCGGCCACGTTGGAACCCGAGGCCGTGCGCTCGTTGATGGCGACCAGCACGCGCGACAGGCCCTGGGCGAACTCCACCGGGTCGGCCGCGCTGAAGAAGCCGCCGCGGCTGTTCAGGCCCGCATGCAGCAGGTCGTCGATCTTGGCCGCGGCGCTTGCGCTCGGGTCGGGCCAGGTGATCGTGGTGGTGGTGTCGCCGATGGCGGCGAAAGCATCCTCCGGATCCACCGCGCCGGTCACGCCCAGGCCCACGCCATAGGTGACCATGTGCTGCCAGAACGCCGGGTTGGCGGTCGTCGTCGGGACCTTGTTCTCGATGGTCGAACGCAGGTCGGTGCGCCAGTAGTACATGGCGACGTCGGCCAGCGTGTCCGAATAGCCGTCGGTGAACGGCGAGACCGGCGAGTAGGTGTAGCTGGACCCGGCCGGGCGGGTGATCTCGCTGCCGGAGGTTCCGTCGTTGTTGGCATTGGCCGGCGACGAGGCTGCATCGCCGTTCCAGTAGCCATCCGTCATCAGGATGGAATAGCTCTGGCGACAGGCCAGGTGCGCCGTGGTGTCGGAACCACCGGGGACCGCGGCCCAGGGGCCGGAATTGTCGCCACGCTGGAAGTACTTGCCGGCATCATCCAGCGCGCGCCGCAGGGGCGTGCCCGCGGCCGGGATGTCGCGGCCGTAGAGGCTGGTGAAGAACGCCGTGCGGTCGGCCCCGACGAAGGGGCGGACGCCGGACACGATCGTTTCGGTGCTGGTGCCGTCGACCGACGACGAATCCTTGTTGATGGCACCGAAGCCAACCCGCGGCGCCGGCGAGGCGGCCGTCGAGGTGGTGGAGAGACCGGAGAAGGCGCGACCGATGCCGGCGCGGGCAAGCAGGATGCGCGAGCGGTAGTACTGGTACCAGTTCGCGAAGTTCTGGATCTCCTGCGCGTAGGTGCAGGTGCCCGCGACGCAGTCGGTGCGGGAGGCGCGGCCATCGCCGGTGTAGCTACCCACCGCGGGCCGGATCTCGACCTTGGTGTAGCTGCTCGCGCTGGTGGCATCCCCACTGCCGTCGTAGCGGAAATAGGCGGCCGGCCAGAACTTCAGGTCTTCCTGGTCGGCGAAGCAGGCCTCGGCCGTCGAGGCGCAGATCGCGCCATAGTCCTGCCAGTAGTTGCTGTTGTAGTTGCCGTTGTCGACCGTGAGGTCGCGGCAGTACTCGGCGCCGGTGCCCACGTTCTCGGGGTTGTGCAGGGCGCAGGTGGTGCTGGCGTTCGCCCGCAGCGAGCCGTCCGCATTCGACCAGGGCTGGTAGGTGATCGCCGGGTTGTAATAGATCTTGTTGAAGCTGGGCGAACGCACCATGGCGCCGTAGCCGCTGCCGGATTCGACGTTGGCGACCACGTTGGTGTAGTCATCGTCGCCATACACGTCGTCGGCGCGGGGGTAGACCAGGCCGACGTTCAGGCCGATCTGGTCGCAGTAGTAATAGACGTACTGCGAACCATTCCAGAACCTGCAGCGATCGTTGGTCTGGCGGGCCCGGAAGATCAGCCCGTCGGGCATGATCTCGCCGTGCATCGAGCCCGAGTCGTCGATCACGAACATGATGTTCGGCGGCACCGCCGTGCCGGACTGCAGGGGCACCCGCGGGATGTCGATGGCTGCCTGCACCGCCGAGGCCATCAGCGTGGCAAGGGCGGTCGTGGCAAAGGCCAGGACGTATCGGGATTTGGATTGCTGGCGCATGGCGGTACTCCGCTCGGGATGCATTTGGGGGGCGCGAATCATTCTGGCGAGGTGTAGGACGACTGCAGCAGGACTTCGGCGCGGCCGGCGGCCACGGCGCGGGCCGTGATGCGGTAACGCGGGCCGAGGCAACCGGCCTGGATCGGGACTTCGCGGTCACAGCCGGGCCAGTTCGGTGCCTGGCCCATGTATTCGATGAAATAGGCCGGCGTGACCGAGATGCCGTCGGCGGTGACCGCCGTGGCGCTGAAATAGGGCGGCGTGGCCTGCAGCCACCGGTCCACGTAGGCGTCCTGGTTGGTCGGATTGGGGCTGCCGCACAGGCCAGTCGTGCACGAATCCGTGTACTGGAAGGACTTGGTGGTCGCCGTCCGCGCCTCGGCTTCGCGCAGTGCCGATTCGGCGGCCTGGAACATCAGGCCGCGGTCGAAGATGTTGGCCGACATGCGTTCTTCCATCATCGCCCCGCGCAGGCTGGCCAGCCCGAGCAAGGTCATGATCAGAAGAAGCATCAGCACCACCAGCAGGGCGACGCCGCGCTGGCGGGAACGGGGACGGATCGTGAAGGAAGGCGTCATGGCGTGCGGTTCCGCAGGGTGACGACGTGGGAAAGCTGGCGGGAGAGCGCGGCACCGTCGGTGCCCCGGATCTCGTTGGCCGACTGCACGCCCGCCACGCCCACCAGGTCCAGTTCGATCTGGACGGCGTTGACTTCACGCCAGGCCGTGGAGGCGACGCTCGCCGCCGGCACGTAGGACGACGTCCCGGGCACCAGGTAGGTGAGCTGCATGTCCTGCACACCCTCGGTGACTTCTTCCGGCGGGTTGAGCAAGTTGCGGCGATACAGCGAACGACCGCCGCGGCCGTTGTTGCCGATGTACCAGACGCCGGACGCGAACTTGGCGACCACCGCATTGTCGGCGTACTGCTTGCCGTCCTTGGGCTTCGAGGCGCAATCGGGATCCACCGGGAAGCTCAGCGCCTTGCAGGAATTGCCCGGCGTCTGCGAATTGCCGGTGTTGTGCACGACCTGGAGCGTGCCGCCGGCATTGGGACCCGACATCTGGAAGATCGTGGCCTGCGAGTAGTCGCAGATCAGCAGGATGTCGCCGACCTCGAAGCCATGGTCGGTGGTGTTGGTGAAGATGGTGGCGGAGGCCGGCACGTGCTTGCTGACCGTGACGCCGGCATCGGCCATGCCGCGGTATTCGAAGGCATCGGTGCCGGCCACGCGCTGGCCGGCAGCCGTGCCGAACGGCGCGACCGCGATGGCCTGGTTGCCGTCGTGGCCGCGGATGCCGTCACCCCAGCTGTAGTCAAAGGCGGCGGTGTCCTTGAGCACGTTGGCGACCGGGATGTTCTTGCCGCAGACGGTGCCACCGGCCTCCCGGATTTCGCGCGCCATCAGTTCGAAGGCGACGCGGCCGTTTTCCTGGATGCGTCCCAGGGTTTCGGTGGCGTTGTACGTGCGCTTGTTGGAGATGAAGATGCCGCCCGCAGCCGCGACGACAATCAGCCCGACCAGCAAGGCCACCATCAACTCGATCAGGCTGAAGCCCCTGGGCCGGACCGGCGTGCGCCTCGTGTTTCTCAGGTTCGCGTTCATATCCGGCTCGTCGTGGTCAGGGTTTCATTGGCGTCGCCGCCGCTGGCACGGGAATCGTTCCAGCGGATGGTGACCGTGCAGACGTTCGAGGCGCAGGCGATGCTGCCGCAGGCCGAATCGCCCATCGTGGCCTTGAGCGAACTGATCCAGGTGTTGTGGTCGTGCGAGACCAGCGTGGCGCCCGCCGCGGGAATGGTGCAGGTCATGCCGACGTTGTAGGAGTTGGCACGCGCCGCGGTGGCGTTGGCCCGCATCGCATCGAGGATGGCGTAGCTCAGCACCGTCGCCTGGGTCCGGTCCAGGGCGCTCTGGCTGTTGCGCAGGGTCACGGCCTGCAGGGCCGCGATGCCCAGCAGGCCGACCGCCATGATCAATACGGCGATCAGGACCTCGATGAGGCTGAGGCCGGACTGGCGCCGCGGGGCGCGTGGAGGGCGCATGCGATTCATTCTGGTGGCTCCTGGGCAGCTCATTGGTTGGCCGGTGCAGCGCAGGCGGCGTTGACCGCAGGGGCGTCCACCGACACCCGCGCGCCCGAAAGACGAACCAGCCGGGCATTGCCGGCCGGCCGGGTGGTGGCGACGCAGACCTGCAGCGTGGCCGCGAGGATGTTGCGATCGTTGCCGGGGCGGGCAAGGCCGTCCGGGCGGAAGGTGATGCGGTGCGCGGGCGTCGCGCCGGAGATGGCGGCGCTCACCCCGACCACGGCCGGTGCCCGCACGATGGTGTCGCGCACCACGACTTCGGCGCCGGTCACCGCGCCATCACGATTGGTGTCGACGAAGGCGATGTGGCGGGACCAGTCGGTGCCACCGCAGGCCGTCCCGTTGGTGCTGGGACAGACCACGACCCGCGTATTGCGGCGCATGGCCTCCATGCGGGCCATCTGCATGCCGGCCAGGACCTCGTTGGCGCCGCTGGCGAGGCGGTTGTTGGTGATCATGATCTGGAAGTTCGGGAACGCGATGGCCGAGACCACGGCGATGATGATGATCACCACCAGCAGTTCCAGCAGCGTGAAACCGCCCTGGGGCAGCATCGGGTGCAACGCGTTGCGGGGGGAGGCTTTTGCAGTCATGGGATTCCCCAGGATTTCAGTGGCCAAGGTAGTCGGGGCCAGGCCCGGTCGCCACCTTCAGCCGATGGGCGGGTGATTCCGGGGCCCGAGTGGCCCCGGCCAGGCCAGGCCCCGGGACTGGCATGATGGTGCGGACCGGAGAGCCCGTGATGACCCGCAGCGAATCCCACCCTACCCCGATCGAACTGCTCTGGAAGGCACCGGCCATCACCGCGCTGGTGGTGGCCGGCGAGGCGCTGGCACTGGTCCTGGCGCTGGCACCGGGCGTGGGCTCCGACCGCTGGGTCTATTTCGGCCTGGCGTCGCTGATGATCCAGTGGATCGTGCTGCTGAGCCTTTCCGGCACCTTTCTCTTCCGCGGCCTCTTCCTGCGCCTGCGCCCCGCCTCGCAGGCCTGGCTTGCCCTGGTGCTGCTTCTGGCGGCGACCTGGATCGCCGGGGGCCTGGCCGCCTGGCTTCTTCCCGACACCACGCCCGGACGCGGCGGGCACGACCTGGCCTGGATCGCCCGCCTGTCGGGCATGGCCCTGGCGATGGGTTTGCTGGGCCTGGCCGCCTTCCAGAGCGTCTGGCGCTCCCGGCAGCTGGCCATCCAGGCCAAGCAGTCCGAACTCGAGGCCCTGCAGGCGCGCATCCGGCCGCATTTCCTGTTCAACACGCTCAATACCGGCGCCGCCCTGGTGCACGCGCGCCCCGGCGAGGCCGAGCAGCTGCTGCTGGACCTGGCCGACCTGTTCCGCGCCGCCCTGTCGGGCCCGTCCGAGCTGCCGCTGGCGGGCGAACTGGAGTTGGCCCGGCGCTACCTGGAAATCGAACGCCTGCGTTTCGGCGACCGCCTGCAGGTGAACTGGAGCCTGCCGCCGACCCTGCCCGACGTAGTGGTGCCGGCCCTGTCCATCCAGCCCCTGGTCGAAAACGCCATCCGCCACGGCATCGAGCCCTCGCCCAGGGGCGGGCGCCTGGACGTGACCGTGGTGGAGGAAGTGGACCAGGTGCGCGTGGTGGTCAGCAACGACCTGCCGCCCGCCGGGCGCAAGCCGGCCGCGGGCCACCAGGTCGGCCTGGCCTCGGCGCGCGAACGCATCGAGGCGCTCAGCGAAGGGCGTGGCCGGCTGGAAACCCGGGTGCTGGACGGACGCTACGTCGCCACCATCACCCTGCCTGTGGCCTAGCCGTCGACGACCTGGTAGCAGGGCACGTAGTCGCCGGCGATCTTCATCCGCCGCTGTTCGACGAAGGCGCGCAGCAGGGCGTCGAGCGCCCGCATGATGTCCGTGTCGCCGCTGATCCGGAACGGGCCGTACTTTTCGATCTCGCGCATGCCCTCTTCCTTGACGTTGCCGGCGACGATGCCGGAAAACGCGCGGCGCAGGTCGGCCGCCAGCAGGTGCAGGGGCTGGTCGCGGTGCAGGTTCAGCCCGGCCATGGCCTGGTGGGTGGGCGCGAAGGGCTGCTGGAACTCGAACGGGATGTGCAGCGACCAGTTGAAGAAGAACGCGTCCTGTTCGTGCAGACGGTGTTCGCGCACCTTGCGCAGGCCCTGGCGCATGGCCGTCGCGACCGCCACCGGGTCGTCCACGATGATCTGGTAGCGCTGGCGGGCCTCGTCGCCCAGGGCCAGCTTCAGGAACTGGTCGATCTGTTCGAAATAGGCGGCGGACTCGCGCGGACCGGTCAGGATCAGCGGGAACGGCAGGTCCCGGTTCGACGGGTGCAGCAGCAGGCCCAGCATGTACAGGATTTCTTCGGCCGTGCCGACGCCACCCGGGAACACGATGATGCCGTGCCCCAGCCGGACGAAGGCTTCCAGGCGCTTTTCGATGTCCGGCATGATCACCAGGTGGTTGACGATGGGGTTTGGTGATTCGGCCGCGATGATGCCGGGCTCGGTGATGCCGATGTAGCGCGGCTTCCAGTGCCGCTGCTTGGCGTGGGCGATCGTGGCGCCCTTCATCGGGCCCTTCATGGCGCCCGGGCCGCAGCCGGTGCAGATGTCCAGGCCGCGCAGGCCCAGTTCGTAGCCCACCCGCTTGGTGTACAGGTATTCGTCGCGGCCGATCGAATGGCCGCCCCAGCACACCACCAGGCTCGGCTCCATGTAGGACTTCATCACCCGCGCGTTGCGCAGGATCTCGAACACCGCCTCGGTCATGCCGGGACCGGTCTCGAGGTCGATGCGGCCGCCTTCGGCCACCTCGTTGGCGTTGTAGACGATGTCGCGCACGACGGCGAACAGGTTCTCGGCGATGCCGCGGATGATCTCGCCGTCCACGAAGGCTTCGGCCGGCGCATTGCGCAGTTCGATCTTGATGCCACGGTCCTGCTGGTGCACTTCGATGTCGAATCCGGCGTAGCGCTGGGCGGCGGCGCGCGGGTCGTCGGAGTCGCTGCCGCTGGTCAGCACGGCCAGGGCGCAGCGGCGCAGCAGGTCGCGTTGGCCACCCGTGGAGGCGTCGGCCAGGCGGGCGACTTCGTCGCGGGAAAGGATGTCCAGGCCACCCCGCGGGGAAATGCGGGCGTTGACGGTGACGGCGTTCGGAAGGGTGTCGCTCATGGCGCTGCTTTCTCTTTGTCTTCTCGTTTTTGGACCGCCGACTCTAGCACCGCCGGAGTCCCCAAAAGGAAACGGCCGGCGGTTTCCCGCCGGCCGTCGCCGTGTCGCGTCGTACCGGGATTAGAACTGGTACTTGAAGCTCAGCATGACCGACCAGCGGGAAACGGCGGTGTTGCCCTTGTCGTTGTTGTTTTCCTGGATCTGCGCGCCGGGGCCCGGGCCAGTCCAGTGGTAAACGTAACGACCCTCGTTGCCGGCGCAGGCGGCCAGCGTGGTGGTCGGGCCGCAGATGCCGGCGTAGTTGGCCAGCTGCTGGGTCGAGTTGAAGCCGTAGTCCTCGATGATGCCCCAGTCTTCGTTGAGCATGTTGCCGATGTTCATGATGTCCAGGGCCAGCACGGACTTGTGGCCTTCGGCGAAGCCCGGCAGTTCCTGGGTGATGCGAACGTCGAAGCTGTTCACCCACTGGGTGCGGAAGGCATTGGCCGGGGCGATCTGGCCGCGGTAGGCAGCCAGGTCCGGGTTCTGCTCAAGCCACTCGAAGAACGCTTCTTCCATGCCGGGACGGGTCCAGACCACGTCGCCCGGGCCAGCCGGCACGTAGAACAGGTCGTTGAAGCCGCCGCTGTCGCCGTTGGCGTCGTTGCGGAAGATGTAGCTGAACGGGCGGCCCGAACGACCTTCGTAGAACAGGCCCACGCGGGTTTCGTAGTCGGCGAAGAAGTTGTGGCGCCAGGTCAGCGAACCCGTGAAGCGGTCCTTGATCGCGTAACGCGAGTTGTAGGCGATACCCGAGTTCAGGTCGCCGATGAGGTTGCTGCCCCAGTTCGACGAGTTGGTCGAGCTGGTCATCGGGCTGGCGTCGGTGGCTTCGGTGTAGGTGTAGAACAGGCTCCAGCCCCAGGTGTCGATCAGCGGCTTGTCCAGGCCGAAGGTGAGCTGCTTGCTCTCGCCCTTGCCGGAGTTGCTGATCAGGAACACGTCGCCGACGCCGTTCGGGCGCAGGGCGCGGTTGAAGGCGCCGTTGGTGCCGTTGGAGATGCCGAAGTTGCCGGCACGGTCCGGGTCCAGGCCGTTGGCGTTCCAGAACAGGTCGCGGCCGTCCGGACCGACGGCGGTGATGCCCTCGCCGTTGGCGTTGAACGGGTCAAGACGCTGGATGAAGATGCCGTCCTTGGTGTTGGTCACCAGGGCCTCGGCCGAGAACACCACGCCGTGCCACGGCAGCTCGTGTTCGAACGCCAGGTTGGCCTTCCAGACCGACGGCAGCGCGAAGTCGGGCGCGATGATGTCGACGTTCTGGCGCGGGCAGTTGGGCAGGGTCGGGACCGGGCTGCAGGCCGCGTTCGAGCCGGACGGCGGGATGTACAGGTCCGGGCCGGAGAAGCCGGTGCCGTTGCGCTCTTCGTACTGGACGTAGTTCAGGCCGGTGTTCTGGTAGGCGCCGGCCAGCCAGACGTTCGGCGAAGCACCCTGGAACAGGCCCAGGCCGCCGCGGATCTGGGTCGGACGCTCGGAGTCGAAGGTGTAGTTGAAGCCGAAGCGCGGCTGCAGGATGTCGACGTCGACGGTGTTGGAGTTGTCGTAGCCGTAGATGTTCGAGACGTACTCGTTGTACAGGCGCTGGTCGTCGAAGTCCGGCTTGTCGTAGCGCAGGCCGAACATCAGGGTCAGGTTGTAGTTGACCGCCCAGGTGTCCTGCACGAACAGGCCGGTGTTGGACTGGGTGTAGGCCGCCGGGATGTCGGCGTAGCTGCCGCCGTTGGGACGCGGCGCGCGCACCACGTAGAAGCTGTAGTTGCCGGCCTGGAAGTCGGCCAGGCTGTTGAACGTGTACGTGCCGTTGAGGTCACGGCCGTAAAAGTTGATGACGTCGTTGTTTTCCCAGTCGAAGCCGAACTTGATCTCGTGGTCGCCCACGAACAGGTTGCCGGCGCCGAACAGGGTGGTCTGCTCGGTGTCGATCAGGTTGACGTGGCTGTTCTGCTCGGTGCCGATGTAGATGGAGCTGTTGCCACCGAAGCCCTGGATCTGGATCTGGGGCAGGTTCGAGTTGGTCTGGCGAACCGCGGTGTAGTCACGCTGCGAGACCTTGAACTCGGTCGAGAAGTTGTCGGTCCAGTCGCTGAAGACTTCCAGCACGGTCGACTCGAATTCCTTCGCGTAGTTGTACCAGAAGGTGTCGAGCGAGATGGAGTTGTTGTCCACCTGCGGGAAGCGCAGCACGCCCTGCTCGAGGAAGCTGTAGCGCAGCGCGGCGCGGTGCGCGTCGGAAATGTTCCAGTCCAGCTTGATCGCGTATTCCTCGATCTCGGTGTCGGCGTCCAGGCCGCCGATGCCGCCGGCGTTGAAGCCGTAGCCCTGGGCCGCCGCCTGCACAGCCGCGATGTCGGCGTCGGTGATGTCGCCCGAACCATACGGGGTGGAACCGAAGCCGGTGGCCGGCGCGGTGCGCACGTAGTTTTCGTAGTTCACGAAGAAGAACAGGCGGTCCTTGATAAGCGGGCCACCGAAGGTGCCGCCGTAGGTGTCTTCGGACTCGAAGCCGTTGAACTCGACGCCGTCGAGGTCCTTGCGGACCCAGTCACCGTCGCGCAGGGTGTAGTACAGCGAGCCGTGGAACTCATTGGTGCCCGACTTGGTGACCGCGTTCACCACGGCGCCGGTGCCGCCGGCGATGGTGGTGTCGTAGTTGGCCAGGTCGATGTTGATTTCCTCGATCGCGTCGATGGAAACCGGCTGGCGCTCGGTCGGCAGGTTGTTCGACTCCAGGCCGAACGGATCGGAGGCGCTGACGCCGTCGATCTTGATCAGGTTGTAGCGGGTGTTCTGGCCGCCGGCCGAGATGGCGCCGTCGGACTTGGAGATCTGCGAGATGCGCGGATCGGTGCGGATGTAGTCCTGGATGTTGCGGCCGGCCGACGGCAGGGTTTCGATCTGCTGGCGGTTGACGTTGGTGCCGGTGCCCATCTTGTCCGGGGAGAACACTTCGGACATGACGGCCGTGCCCGTCACTTCGACCGCGGCCAGGGTAGCCAGGTCTTCGCCCAGGCTGGCGTCCACGGCGGTGGTTTCGGCCAGCTGCAGGTACACGCCCTCGCGGACCTCGACCTCGCCATCCTTCATGATGGTGATGGTGTACGGGCCACCCACGCGCAGGCCGCGCGCCGAATAGCGACCGTCAGCGCCGGTGGTGGCGTTGCTGGAGGTGCCCGACGGGGTGTGCACGATCGTCACCTGGGCGCCGGCAACCGGCTGCTCGTCGGCGCCGGTGATGCGGCCACTGACGGCGGCGGTGGTGTTCTGCGCGAAAGCCGGCGCCGCCGCGAGGGCGAAGGCGAGGCCGAGGGAAAGCTGCGAAAGCCGAACCCGGTTGCGATTGGTCATGGTGAGAAACCCTGGTTTAAGGAAAGTGTCGGAAATTTGTCTGCGGCGTCCCGCCGCGGTGCCTGACGGGACAGGCACGGCTAGTCCTTGAAGGATTGCCGCGTTCGGGTAGTCCCCTGCCCCGTGGCAATAACAAGAGTTTAACACGCTAACCGGCTTACATGTCATTCAGGTGACAGCGCGACTCACCCCCGGGCGGGGCCCTCAGCCCAACCCCGGCGCCCGCAGATAGGCGGCCACGCCGTCGAGCAGCATCTGCACCGAAATGGCCACCAGCAGCATGCCCATCAGGCGTTCCACGGCGGTCAGGACCCGCATGCCCAGGACCTTGTAGAGGTAGGTGGCCGAGAACAGCAGGGCCGCCGTGGCCGCCCAGGCCAGCACCAGGGCCAGGCTCCAGTCGGCCATCCGGCCCGGCTCCTGGGCCGCCAGCAGCATCACCGCCGCCATGCCCGAGGGGCCGGCGACCAGGGGGATGGCCATGGGCACGATGAAGGGTTCGCCCTCGGGCACCTCCCCGAACATGCCTTCGGGGCTGGGGAAGATCATCTTGATGCCGATGAGGAAAAGCACGATGCCGCCGGCGATCGACACCGACTCCTGGCGCAGGTGCATCGCCTCGAGCACGTACTTGCCGCCCCAGAGGAAGACGAACAGCACGCCCAGGGCGATCAGCAGTTCGCGCAGCAGCACCCGCCGGCGCCGGGCCGCGGGCAGTGGCTTGAGCAGGCCCAGGAACACCGGGATGTTGCCCAGCGGATCCAGGATCAGGAACAGCAGCAGGGCTGCCGACAGCATGGTCATGCCGGCACCCGGGGCGCCCAGACGGTGCCGCGGTGGGCCAGGCCGGCCGGCGACAGCAGGTGCACGCAGGCCGCCGCATAGGCCGCCGGGGCCGGTACCCGCAGCTGCATCTCGTCGGCGTAGGCGCGGGCGCGCAGGTCGGTGCGCATGGGCCCCGGCTCCAGGCCGGACACCCGCACCGGGGTCTGGTCGGTTTCGGCGCTGAGCTGGCGCACCAGGTTGGCCAGGCCCTGCTTGGCCAGGCCATAGGCGCCCCAGTAGGCCTTGCCGACCCGGGCCGGGTCGTCGGTGGTGAAGACCACGGCCGAATCACCGGATTTGCGCAGCCAGGGCAGGCAGGCCTGGGTCAGCAGCCAGGGCGCGGTGAAATTGACGTGCAGGCAGCGCACGAAGGCTTCCGGCTCGGTTGCTTCCAGCGGCGCCAGCCCGGTGAATTCGGCGGCGCAGTGCAGCACCCCGTGCAGGCCACCGAGTTCGGCGGAAATCTTCTCGGCCAGCTGGGCGTAGTCGGCGGGGTCGGCGCCGGCCAGGTCGACCGGATACAGCGCCGGTTCGGGCCCCAGGGCCTTCACCGCGTCGTAGACCCGGTTGAGCTTGGGCAGCTTGCGGCCCAGCAGCACCACCGTGGCGCCGGCCCGCGCACAGGCCTTGGCGGCCTCGGCGCCCAGGCCACCATGGGCACCGGTGACCAGGATGACCCGGCCGGCCAGGGCGTCGGCGGCGACCCCGGGCAGCGGGACGGGCGTGCTGCTCATGCGGCCTTCTGCGCCTCGGCGACCATGCGCGCCAGTTCGCCGCTGTCGAGCAGGTCCAGGGTGATGTCGCAGCCACCGATCAGTTCGCCGTTGACGAACAGCTGGGGGAAGCTCGGCCAGTCGGAATAGCGCGGCAGGTTGGCGCGCAGCTCCGGGTCGGCGAGCACGTTGACGGTGTGGAAGCCGGTGGCCCCGGCGGTCTTGAGCGCCTGCGCGGCGCGGCTGGAAAAGCCGCACATGGGGAACTGCGGCGTGCCTTTCATGAAAAGCACGATCGGGTGGCCTTCGACCTCGGCCTTGATGCGGTCCATGACGCTCATGTGAAGCTCCGTTTCGCCGCGACCCGGGTCCGGGGCGCGATGGGGCTAGAATTATACGGCTCGGCGCCCCACCGGCGCCTTCCCCCACCCGAAAGGAGTCAGCCCATGGCCATCGAACTTCCCGCCCTGCCCTACGATCGCGCCGCGCTCGAGCCGCACATCTCGGCCGAAACCATCGATTTCCACTACGGCAAGCACCACCAGACCTACGTCACCAACCTCAACAAGCAGATCGAAGGCACCGAGTTCGAGTCCATGGACCTCGAAGCCATCATCCGCAAGGCACAGGGCGGCATGTTCAACAACGCCGCCCAGGTCTGGAACCACACCTTCTACTGGAACTGCCTGTCGCCCAGCGGCGGCGGCGAGCCGACCGGCGCCCTGGCCGAGGCCATCAACAAGGCCTTCGGCAGCTTCGCGCAGTTCAAGGAACAGTTCTCGCAGACCGCCATCACCACCTTCGGCTCCGGCTGGGGCTGGCTGGTGCAGCGTCCGGACGGTTCGCTGGCCCTGGTCAGCACGCCCAACGCCGCCACGCCGCTGACCGGCAGCGACAAGCCGCTGCTGACCTGCGACGTCTGGGAACACGCGTACTACATCGATTACCGCAACGCGCGGCCGAAGTACGTCGAGGCGTTCTGGAACCTGGTGAACTGGGACTTCGTCGCCAGCCAGATGGCCTGAGGCCGGATGGCCCCAAGCCTGCTGTCGATCCGGCGGCTGTCCTGCGCTTACGCGGGGCAGCCGGCGGTGCGCGAGCTCGACCTGGACCTGGGTCCGGGCGAACTGGGCTGCCTGCTTGGCCCCAGCGGCTGCGGCAAGACCACGCTGCTGCGCGCCATCGCCGGCTTCCACGCACCGGCGTCGGGTGAGCTCCGCCTGCGCGGCAAGGATGCCCTGCCGTTGGCACCGGAAGCACGCGGCCTGGGGTTCGTGTTCCAGGACCTGGCGCTTTTCCCCCACCTCACGGTGGCTGAAAACGTCGGCTTCGGCCTGCACCGGCTCGGGCGTTCCGAACGTGCGCAGCGCAGCCGCGAGACCCTGGCGCTGATCGGCCTGGACGGGCTGGACCAGCGTTATCCCCACGAACTTTCCGGCGGCCAGCAGCAGCGCGTGGCGCTTGCGCGCTCCCTGGCGCCGCGCCCCGACCTGCTGCTGCTCGACGAACCGTTCTCCAGCCTCGACGCCGACCTGCGCGGACGGCTGCGCGAAGACCTGCGCGGCCTGCTGCGGCAGCTGGGCATCGCCGCGCTGCTGGTCACGCACGACCAGGAAGAAGCCTTCGCCTTCGCCGACACGGTGGGCGTGATGCAGGGCGGGCGATTGCTGCAGTGGGCGCCGGGCTTCGAGCTCTACCACCGGCCCGCCACGCCCTTCGTGGCGTCGTTCGTGGGCGAGGGGCGTTTCCTGGCGGCACGCGTGATGCCGGGCAACCGGGTCGCGACGGCGCTGGGCGAACTTGAGGTCGCGCGCCCGATGCCCTGGCCGGACGGCAGCGAAGTGCGCGTGCTGCTGCGCCCCGACGACCTGCGTCCCGTGGACGAAGGCGGCATCGAAGCCGAAGTGACCGCGATTGCCTTCCGCGGCGCCGACACCCTGCATACCCTGCGCCTGGGCGACGGCACGGTACTGATGTCGCTGGTGCCCAGCCACCAGCAGCGCCAGCCCGGCAGCCGCCTGCGCGTATTCCCCG
This sequence comes from Arenimonas soli, assembly GCF_014643775.1. Classification (GTDB taxonomy): domain Bacteria; phylum Pseudomonadota; class Gammaproteobacteria; order Xanthomonadales; family Xanthomonadaceae; genus Arenimonas; species Arenimonas soli. The sequence continues at coordinate 405,329 of NZ_BMKC01000001.1, read as the reverse complement.
ACCTGGCCCACGTCGTCGTCTTCCCGCCCGACGCAGACCCCTTGTAGGAGCGCCTTCAGGCGCGAATCTTCTGCCTTGGTCTTTGGCCAAGCAGAGCGCCGGTTCGCGTTTCTTGCGCGGGTGGAGGCAGCGTGCAGTCGCCCTGGCCGACACGCCGCAAGTACGTCCGTGTAGGCTCATCGTCGACATCCATGTCTCCGATGGTCGGCCAGGGCGACTGCACGCTACCTCCTGGAATGAACGTCGGGGCCGCCAGGAAATCAAATGCGCAAAGCGCGCTCGCTTGTCTGTGACGAATGCGCTGACGCTTCGATTTGCCGAAAACCTGCTTTCCCATCGGCCACCACGTGGCGTTGAGGAGGTGTCGCGTCTTCGCCCCGGCCGACCCTCGGAGACATGGATGTCGACGAGGAGCCCCCATGGATGGGTTCACGGCGTGTCGGTCGGGGCGAAGGCGCGGCGCCTCCACCCGCGACAGCTGCGAAGGCGGCGCTTTTCTTGGCCTAAGGGCAAGGCAAAAGGTTCGCGCCTGAAGGCGCTTCTACAGGTTGGATTCTCGCAGCCGCGAGATAACCGGGGAAACCTGGGTTTCGCGGCCCAGCGCGCGGCCAATACGTTCGAGTGCTTCCGCCAGTTCGGCCGGGCTGTCGGCGCGCAGCGTGGCGTGGCCGACCTTGCGGCCTTCGCGCGGCGACTTGCCGTAGTCGTGCCAGTGGCCACTGGCCTCGGCCAGCACCGGTGCCGCCTCCGGCATTTCGCCGATCCAGTTCAGCATCACCGCATGGCCCACCGCCCGCGTGCTGCCCAGCGGCAGGCCCAGCACCGCGCGCAGGTGGTTCTGGAACTGCGAGGTTTCCGCGCCCTCGATCGTCCAGTGGCCGGAGTTGTGCACGCGCGGCGCCATTTCGTTCGCCACCAGCACGCCGTCCTTCAGGAACAGCTCCAGCGCGAACACGCCCACGTAGTCCAGCGACTCCGCCACGCGGCGGGCCGCGTCCAGGGCCTGGGCCTCCAGCGCCGGGTCGGCATTGGCCGGTGCCAGGCTGGCGGAAAGGATGCCGTGGTCGTGCCAGTTTTCGGTCAGCGGCCAGGCCCGCAGTTCGCCGTCGCGGCCGCGCACCGCCACCACCGACAATTCACGCTGGAAAGCCACGAAACCCTCAAGGATCAGGCCGACGCTGTCCGCCTGCGCGCCCAGCGCCTGCCAGGCCGCGTCGGCATCGGCCGGCGACTTGATGCGGAACTGGCCCTTGCCGTCGTAGCCGAGCCGGCGCGTCTTGAGGATGCAGGGCGCGCCAACCGTGGCCAGCGCGGCGTCGAGCTCTTCGCGGCTGTCGACGGTCGCGAACGGCGGTACCGGGATGCCCAGTTCGCGGAACAGGGTTTTTTCCGCCAGCCGGTCCTGGGCCACGGCCAGTGCACGCGGGTTCGGGAACACCGGCACGCGCTCGGCCAGCCAGCGCGCGCTTTCGGCGGGCACGTTCTCGAAATCGAAGGTGGCCACGTCCACGCGTTCGGCGAACTCGGCCAGGCCGGCCTGGTCGCGGTAGTCGGCCTGCAGCATCGGCGCGAACTGGCCGGCGCAGGCGTCGGGGGTGGCGTCGAGCACCAGGAAGCGCAGGCCCAGCGGCGCGCCGGCCAGGGCCATCATGCGGGCCAGCTGCCCGCCGCCGAGGATGCCGACGGTGGTCACGGCTGGCGCGGGTCCGCGTGCTCGAGCACGTCGCGGGTCTGGTCGGCGCGGAAGCGGGCCAGGGCCTCGCGCACGCCCTTGTCGTGCTGTGCCACCAGCGCGGCGGCGAACAGGCCGGCATTGGCGGCGCCGGCGACGCCGATCGCGAAGGTCGCCACCGGGATGCCCGCGGGCATCTGCACGATCGACAGCAGGGAATCGAGGCCGTTGAGCGCCTTGCTTTGCACCGGCACGCCCAGCACCGGCAGCGGCGTCATCGCGGCCACCATGCCCGGCAGGTGGGCGGCGCCGCCGGCGCCGGCGATGATCGCGCGCAGGCCGCGGCCTTCGGCGGCCTTGGCGTATTCGGTCAGCAGGTCGGGCGTGCGGTGCGCGGACACCACGCGCACTTCGTGCGCCACGCCCAGCTTCTCGAGCCGGGACACGGCGTGCTGCATCGTCTCCCAGTCGGACCGGGAGCCCATGATGACCCCGACCAGCGGGTTGTTGGCGGCTTGGTTCATGGCGGCCCACTTCGGCAAAAGGCTATTCTAGACCCTTGCCCACCGTCCGGACACCGGCCCCATGGACCGCAAATTGCTCGACATCCTGTGCTGCCCGACCAGCAAGCAGCCCCTGGCCCTGCTCGGCAGCGCCGAACTGGAGGCGATCAACCGCGCCATCGCCGCCGGCGGCGTCACCCGCGCCGACGGCAGCCCGCAGGCCGAGGCCCTGGCCGAAGGCCTGGTCACCCGCGACCGCCGCACGGCCTATCGCGTGGACGACGGCATCCCGGTGCTGCTGGCCGACGAAGCCCTGGCCACCGACCAGGTCGACGGCTTCCCGCGCTGACATGGCCACGCCCGTTGCCGCCCCGCCCGCCGACGTGGTGGCCGGCGATGTCGCACGCGCCCTGGCCGAAGACCTGGGCAGCGGCGACGCCACCGCGCAGCTGCTGCCCGACGAAGGCAGCCAGGCCTACGTGATCGCCAAGGAGGCCGGCGTGGTTGCCGGCCGGCCCTGGTTCGACGCCTGCTTCCTGGCACTCGACCCGGCCATGCAGATCGACTGGCGCGTGGCCGAAGGCCAGGCCGTCGAAGCCGGCACCGTGCTCGTGGTCCTGCGCGGCCGCAGCCGGGCCCTGGTCAGCGCCGAACGCCCAGCGCTGAACTTCCTGCAGACGCTGTCGGCCACCGCCACCCGCACCGCTGACTATGTCGCTGTGCTGGCCGGCAGCCGGACGCGCGTGCTCGACACCCGCAAGACCCTGCCCGGCCTGCGCCAGGCGCAGAAATACGCCGTGCGCGCCGGCGGCGGGCTCAACCACCGCATTGGCCTTTACGACGCGGTGATGCTGAAGGAAAACCACATCCACGCCGCCGGCTCGATCCAGGCGGCCGTGGCCGCGGCGCGCTCGCTGCACCCGGAGCTGCCGCTGATCGTGGAAGTGGAGACGCTGGACGAACTCGACCAGGCCCTGGCCGCCGGCTGCGACCGCATCCTGGTCGATGAGTTCAGCGAAGCCGACCTGCGCGAGGCGGTGCGCCGCGCCGCCGGACGGATCCCGCTGGAAGTCTCCGGCGGCGTCACGCTCGAACGCCTGCGCGCCATCGCGGCCACGGGCGTTGACTACGTGTCGATCGGCGCCCTCACCAAACACGTGCAGGCGCTGGACCTGTCGCTGCGGCTGGGACCGCCGCCGCGATAGATCAGCCGCGGCTGAGGAACAGCGCGACGATCACCAGCAGCGCCGCCGCCGTCAGCATGATCGGCACCCATTTGCTTACGCCCGGGGCAGCCGCCGCCGGCGCCTTGGCTTCGGCCGGGGCCACGCGGGTGGCCTGCTGGGCCATTTCCATGCCCGGCGCCACCAGGATCAGCCGGACCGAATCCAGGCGCAGTTCGTCGCCCGGCCTCAGGAAACCCTGCTGGACGCGTTTGCCGTTGATGTAGGTGCCGTTGGACGAACCCAGGTCCTCGACCTGCAGGCCGTCGGGCGTGGGCTTGACCAGCGCATGCCGACGCGAGATCTCCTCGGCCGCCACGGAAATGTCGGCTTCGGCCGCGCGGCCGATGACCACCGGCCCGGTGACCGGATAGACCTTGCCGAAGACCGCGCCCGAGACGCCGCGCAGCACGAACTTGGGCACCGCCAGGCGCACGCGCGTGGCGCCGTTGTCGCCGTCTTCGTTCGCCGCGGCACCGCCGGCCGCCGCCGGCGCGGAACGCGCTGCCTCGACGATGGCGAAGCGGGCCTGCACTGGTCCGATGCCGATCATGTCGCCGGCACGCAGCGCCATGATGTCCGACACCGGCTTGCCGTTTACGCTGACCGGCCCGCCCTCGGCGGGAACCTGCAGGTTGGCGCCGGTGGTGGTCACGTGGATTTCGCAGTGATGCGCCACCACGCCCTCGGCCTGCAGCAACACCGCGCCCTCGCCCGCCGACCCGATGCGGTTGACGCCATGGCTGAGCAGCACCTGGGGATGTTCGCCGTTGGGAAACACCAGTTTCATCTTCGCTCTCCTGCGAATCGCCGCCCGCCGGCCGGGCCGGGGTCCGGGCCTATCTTAGCCACGTCTTCACGAACCGGGGAGGGGGCAGCTTGTGGCGGGGGCCGGCCGCCCCCACACTTCGCACATGCTCGGCACCCTGCTCGTCTCCCTCTTCGCCATGGCCGTGGTCGTCTTCTGGTACGCCGGGCGCGCGGCCGCGGAAACAGCCACTGTCATCGGACAGCGCGCTTGTGCACGCGCGGGCGTGCAATGGCTGGACCAGAGCGTGCATTTGCTGGCGATCCGGCTGCGTCGGGGCCCCGACGGCTGGCTGGGCCTGGAACGCCACTACGGCTTCGAATACTCCACCGGCGGCGAAGATCGCCACGCCGGCCGCATCGTATTGCACGGGCGCAGGCTCAAGGCCCTGGCCGGCCCGGTGCCGCCGGCGCCCGATACCGGGACTACTTGACCACGCGAAGATGGCTGCGCCTCGGCGCTTCGCCGCCCGCGTCCGGGCCCGGCGGCGGATCGTCGGGCGATTCGCCCCCGTTTCCGTCCACGTCGGCACCGTCATCGGGCAGCATCATGCCCTGGCCGGTTTCCTGGGCGTAGATCGCCAGCACCGCGCCCACCGGCACGTACACCGACTGGCTGACCCCGCCGAACCGCGCCATGAAACTGACGCCCTGGTTGTCGATAAGCAGCTGGGCGACCGCGCGCGGGGCGATGTTGAGCACGACCTTGCCGTCCTTCACCGTGCCGGCCGGCACCTGCACGTCGTCGCGCGCGGCGTCCACGAGCAGGTAGGGCGTCATGCCGTTGTCGTTGATCCACTCGTTGAGCGCCCGCAGCAGGTAGGGGCGGTTGGATCCCATCCGGGGTGCCTGGGTCATTGCGGGATATCGCGCAGCGCCCTTTCTTCCGGGGTCAGGCTGCGCAGGTAGGCCGGGTTGCGGAAGATCCGGTTGCCGTAGTCCTCGATGACCTTGGCCTCCTTGGGCAGCTGCACGCCCAGCGACGGCAGGCGCCAGACGATTGGCGCAATGGCGCAGTCGGCCAGGCTCATTTCCGGGTTCAGGAAGAACTTGGAGGCCTTGAACAGGGGCAGCGAGGCGATAAGCAGCTCCTTCAGGCGCTTGCGCCCGGCATCGGCCTGGGCCTTGGTGCCGTGCTGCACCGCCTGCACGTGCGGGACCCAGTCGTGTTCCAGGCGCAGCATCGCCAGGCGCAGGCGCGCGCGCGACAGTGGGTCCACCGGCATCAGCGGCGGGTGCGGGTAACGTTCGTCCAGGTATTCGGACACCACCGAGGCCGCGTAAAGCACCAGGTCGCGGTCCACCAGGGTGGGCACGGAATGGTAGGGATTGAGGTCCACCAGGTCTTCGGGCGGGTTGGTCGGATCGACCGGAATCAGGTCGTAGCTGACGCCCTTGGCCGCCAGGACCAGCCGGACCCGGTGGCAGACGACGCAATCGCGGGCGGAAAACAGCGTCAGGGCGTTGCGAATGCGCGGACTGGCAGCCATCAAGGGATCCCCCAGGGTGCCGCCAGCCCCTGCCGGCGGTCATCGGAAGCCTTAACCCTGCCCGAAATGCCGGCTTTCCCGCAAGCCGGCGGCCCGGAAAAACAAAGGGCCGCCAATTGGCGGCCCCAAGTTATTGATTCCCTTGGGAATCAATGCACGTCGCGCCAGTATTCCAGCTTCAGCAGGTAAGCAATGAAGGTGAAGAAGGCGAGGAACAGGACGACCCAGACGCCGATCGACTCGCGCTTGAGGGCGGCCGGCTCGGCCACGTACTGCAGGAAGGCGCTGATGTCGCGGGCGGTGCGGTCGAACTCTTCCGGGCTCTGGCGGCCGGGCGTGGCCAGTTCCAGCTTGCTCAGGTGCGAAGCGCCGTCGTCGCCCTGGTCGTAGACCGGGCGCTGGATGCCCTGCAGTTCCCAGAGCACGTTGGGCATCGAGGCGCCCGGGAACACGGTGTTGTTCCAGCCCATCGGGCGGGCTTCGTCGATGTAGAAGCCCTTGAGGTAGCTGTACACCCAGTCGGCGCCGCCCAGCTTGGCCCGCGAGACCAGGCTCAGGTCGGGCGCGGTGGCGCCGAACCAGGCCTGGGCGTCGCCGGTATTGATGCCGGTGCGGATGGTCTCGCCGATGGCGGCCTGCGGCGGCACCAGGTACTGCTCGACCAGCTCCGGCGGCAGGTCCAGGTCGCTGGCGATGCGCGAATAGCGGTGCATCGACAGCGCGTGGCAACCCGCGCAGTAGTTCATGAACAGGCCGGCGCCGCGCTGGAGCGACGCCTTGTCGCTCAGGTCGGTGCCAGCGTGCTCCAGGGCCGGGCCCGGGCCGGCGGCCAGGCCAAGCGCCGGCAGCAGGACCAGCAGGAAGGCGAAACAGCGCAGCTTAGTCATGCGAAGGCACCCGCTCGGGAACGGCCTTGGTCTGGCCCATGGCGGACCAGAAAGGCATGAGGATGAAGAAGGCGAAGTAGTAGGCGGTCAGGATCTGGGCCACCAGCTTCTGGGCGTTCGAGCCCGACTGCGCACCCAGCCAGCCCAGCACCACGAAGCTGATGCAGAACAGCGTGATCAGCACCTTGTGCAGCATCGGGCGGTAGCGGATGGAGCGGACCTTGCAGCGGTCCAGCCACGGCAGCGCGAACAGGATCATGGTGGCGCCGCCCATGACGATCACGCCGAACAGCGGATGCGGGATGGCGCGCAGCATCGCGTAGAACGGGGTGAAGTACCACACCGGCTTGATGTGCGACGGCGTGACCATGGGGTTGGCTTCGATGAAGTTGTCCCACTCCAGGAACCAGCCGCCCATCGTCGGGGCGAAGAACACGATGAAGGCGAACAGCACCAGGAAGAAGCCGGCGCCGAACAGGTCCTTGACCGTGTAGTACGGGTGGAAGGCGATGCCGTCGCGGGGCTTGCCCGTGGCCGGGTCCTTGACCTTCTTGATGTCCACGCCGTCGGGGTTGTTCGAACCCACCTCGTGCAGCGCGCCCAGGTGCAGCACGACCAGCAGCAGCAGCACCAGCGGCAGCGCGATCACGTGCAGGGCGAAGAAGCGGTTGAGCGTGGCGTCGGCGACCAGGTAGTCACCGCGGATCCACTCGGTGAGCTCCGGCCCGATGAAGGGAATGGTGCCGAACAGGTTGATGATGACCTGCGCGCCCCAGTAGGACATCTGGCCCCAGGGCAGCACGTAGCCCATGAAGGCCTCGGCCATCAGCACCAGGAAGATCACCACGCCCAGCACCCAGACCAGCTCGCGCGGCTTCTGGTACGAACCGTAGATAAGGCCACGGAACATGTGCAGGTACACCACCACGAAGAACAGCGAAGCGCCGGTGGAGTGCATGTAGCGGATCAGCCAGCCCCACTCGACGTCGCGCATGATGTACTCGACCGAAGCGAAGGCCTCGGCGGCGGACGGCTTGTAGTGCATCGTCAGGAAGATGCCGGTGACGATCTGGTTGACCAGCACCAGCATGGCCAGCGAGCCGAAGTAGTACCAGAGGTTGAAGTTCTTCGGAGCGTAGTACTCCGACATGTGCTTCTTGTACGCAGGGATCAGGCCCGGGGTGCGGTCGTTGAACCAGGTGACCACGCCGTCGATGCCGCGTGAGAACTTGCTGGCCATTTACGCAGCCTCCCCGGGGGCGACGCCAACCATGACGCGGTTGTCGTCGATGAAATAATAAGGCGGCACCTTGAGGTTCGACGGCGCCGGCACGCCCTGGTAGACGCGGCCGGCCAGGTCGAAGCGCGAGTTGTGGCAGGGGCAGTAGAAGCCGCCCTGCCATTCGCTGTCGAAAGGCTGCGGCTGCAGTTCCGGCACGTAGCTCGGCGAGCAGCCCAGGTGGGTGCAGATGCCGACGATGACCGCCACTTCGGGCTTGATCGAGCGGGCCGGGTTCTTGGCGAAGGCCGGGGTCTGGTCGGCATTGTCCGAGTCCGGGTCGCGCAGCTGATCGTCGAGCGTCGGCAGCGCCGCCAGCTGTTCGGGCGTGCGCTTGAAGATCCAGACCGGCTGGCCGCGCCACTGCACGATCATGCGCATGCCGGGTTCGAGCTCGATCTTGCTGATATCGACCTCGACCGGGGCGCCGGCCGTCTGGGCCCGGGCACTGGGCTTCCAGGAACTGATGAACGGCACCGCGGCGAACCCGACGCCCACCGCGCCGACCACGGCGGTGCTGGCAGTCAGGAAGCGGCGACGCCCCGTGTTGACCCCTTGGTTAGCCATCCGGCTCTCCGAAACGTTTGCTAAGTGGCTGAAAAACGGCTGCCAGCCCACCCGGGGCCGGCAAAGACGCGCAATTGTAGCGGACGCGGCGCGAGAGCGACAACGCCGGATTTTCGCTGGCCGGGCCCGGCCCCGGCCCGGGGGCTCAGTTGCCCGCGAGGGCGCCGCGGTAGCGGTCGGCCAGTTGGCCCACGCGCTGCACGTAGCGCTGGGTCTCGGCGTAGGGCGGCACCCCGCCATGGCGGTCCACCGCGCCTTCGCCGGCGTTGTACCCGGCCGCGGCCAGGGTCAGGTCGCCGTTGTAGCGCTTGAGCAGCCAGGCCAGGTACTGCACGCCGCCGCGGATGTTCTGCTCGGGCTGGAAGACATCGGTGACGCCGAAGCGGCTGGCCGTGGCCGGGATCAGCTGCATCAGGCCCTGGGCGCCGGCGTGCGAAACCGCATTGGGCCGGAAGGCCGATTCGGCGTGGATGATCGCCCGGACCACGGCCTCCTCCACCCCGAACTCCTGGGCGGCGGCCTTCACCTCGCCGGAATAGGCGTCCAGGTTGAGGCGCACGTTGCTGAAATCCACGCCCGGCAACAGGCCGCAGGCGTAGCAGGTCTCGACGTAGCTGAACAACATCCGGGCGCCGCTGCCCGGCTGCGGCACGTTGGTGTAGTGCACGACGCCGTCGCGTTCGAACTTGTAGACCGCGCCGCGGGTGATCCGCGCGCCCGACGCGGCGGCGGGCGCCGCCAGCGCCTGGCCGGCCGACGCGGTCTGGAAACGCACCACGCCGCCCGGCTTGCTGCCCGAGCCACCGCCACCCGCCGCCGCAGGCGCCGGCGCCGGCGCCCGGGGCCGGGCATCGGCGGCGGTGTAGGTGGTAACGGCCTTGCAGCTCGAACCGGCGATCTTCGTGCCGGTGTAGTTGGGCACGCCGTCCGCGCCGGTGCACCGGTACAGGGTGCCCGCCGTCGCCGGCAGGGCGACGGCCAGCAGCAAGCAGGCCAGCAGGGTCGGACGAGGATCCATGGCGGCGAGGTTTACTCCTTGCCGGGGCAAATGCCAAGGCTTTTGACCGGAAAATCGCGGCTTTCCTCCTCGAACGGGGGTCCCGGCCCGGCCAGGACAGCCGCCGGGGGCTACAATGGCGCCCCCTCCGGAACGGATTAACCGCCGCCATGCCCGGGACTTCGCCTGCCAAGGGCAAGCTCTACATAAAAACCCACGGTTGCCAGATGAACGAGTACGACTCGGCCCGCATGGCCGACGTGCTCGCCGCCGAACACGGCCTGGAACTCACCAGCGACGAGGCCGAGGCCGACGTCATCCTGGTCAACACCTGCTCGATCCGCGAAAAGGCCCAGGAAAAGGTCTTCTCCCAGCTTGGCCGGTGGAAGCACCTCAAGAAGGACAAGCCGGTGCTGATCGGCGTCGGCGGCTGCGTCGCCAGCCAGGAGGGCGACGCCATCCTCAAGCGCGCGCCCTATGTCGACCTGGTGTTCGGCCCGCAGACCCTGCACCGCCTGCCGGCCATGATCGACGCGCGCCGCGCCCAGGGCCGGGCCCAGGTGGACATCAGCTTCCCGGAGATCGAGAAGTTCGACCGCCTGCCCGAGCCACGCGCCGAGGGGCCGACCGCCTTTGTCTCGATCATCGAGGGCTGCAGCAAGTACTGCTCGTTCTGCGTGGTGCCCTACACCCGCGGCGAGGAAGTCAGCCGGCCCTTCGACGACGTGCTGCTCGAATGCGCCCAGCTCGCCGCCCAGGGCGTGCGCGAGATCCACCTGCTGGGCCAGAACGTCAACGCCTACCGCGGCGCCACCGTCGACGGCGACCAGGCCGACCTGGCCCTGCTTATCCGCGCGATCGCCCAGATCGAAGGCGTCGGCCGCATCCGTTACACCACCTCGCACCCGGTGGAGTTCACCGAGGCGCTGATCGAGGCGCACCGCGACGTGCCGCAGCTGGCGTCCTTCCTGCACCTGCCGGTGCAGTCGGGTTCGGACCGCATCCTGGCGGCGATGAAACGCGGCCACACCGCGCTCGAATACAAGGCCAAGATCCGCCGCCTGCGCGAAGCCTGCCCCGGCATCACCATCAGTTCCGACTTCATCGTCGGCTTCCCGGGCGAAAGCGATCGCGACTTCGAGGCGACGATGAAGCTGATCGACGACATCGGCTTCGACCAGAGTTTCTCGTTCGCCTACTCGCGCCGGCCGGGCACGCCCGCGGCCAACCTGCACGACGAGGTGCCCGCCGACGTCGCCAGCGCCCGCCTGCAGCGGCTGCAGGCGGCCATCAACGACAATGCCCGGCGCTACGCCGAAGCCATGGTCGGCACGGTGCAGCGGGTGCTGGTCGAGGGCCCCAGCGCCAAGGACCCGGACGAACTGACCGGCAAGACCGAAAACATGCGCAACGTGAACTTCGCCGGCGGCAAGCGCCTGGTCGGCCAGTTCATCGACGTGCGCATCACCGAGGCCCGCACCAACTCCCTGCGCGGCGAGGCCGTATGAGCAAACACAGGACGCACCGGGATTTCGTACTTGAACCGCAGGACGTCGAGCGCCTGGCCAACCTGGCCGGGCCGTTCGACGAACACCTGCGCCAGATCGAGCTGCGCATGGGCGTGGAGATCGCCAACCGCGGCCACGTTTTCCGCGTCACCGGCGAAGGCAAACCCGTCGAAGAAACCGAAAGGCTGCTGCACGCGCTGTACGAAGAAACCGCCAGCGAAACCCTCGACCCGCACAAGCTGCACCTGCGCATGGGCGAAGCCAGCCTCGAGCACATCGACGAAGGCTTCGCGCCGCAGGACGTCGCCATCCGGGTCAAGCGCGGCACCATCCGCGGCCGCGGCGACAACCAGCAAAAATACCTGCACGCCATCGCCACCCACGACATCAACTTCGGCATCGGTCCGGCCGGCACCGGCAAGACCTTCCTGGCCGTGGCCATGGCGGTCGAGGCCCTGAACGAAAGCCGCGTGCAGCGCGTGCTGCTGGTGCGCCCGGCGGTGGAGGCCGGCGAAAAGCTCGGCTTCCTGCCCGGCGACCTCAGCCAGAAGGTCGACCCCTACCTGCGGCCGCTCTACGACGCGCTGTACGAAATGCTGGGCGTCGAAAAGGTGGCCAAGCTGCTCGAGCGCAACGTCATAGAAGTCGCGCCGCTGGCCTACATGCGCGGCCGCACGCTCAACGACGCCTTCATCATCCTCGACGAAGCCCAGAACACCAGCATCGAACAGATGAAGATGTTCCTTACCCGCATCGGCTTCGGCAGCACGGCGGTGGTCACCGGCGACCTGAGCCAGATCGACCTGCCCAAGCACCAGAAGTCCGGCCTTCGCGACGGCATCGACGTGCTGCGCGGCGTGGACGGCATCAGCTTCACCTTCTTCACCGCCCGCGACGTGGTCCGCCACCCGCTGGTGGCGCGCATCGTCCGGGCCTACGATGCCCGGGACGGCAAGGAGTCGCAGGAATGAGCCGCACGCCCCTGGACCTGGATGTAAGCGTCAGCTACGGCCTGCCCCGCAAGGGCCTGCCGGCCGCGGTCAGCTTCCGCCGCTGGGCCGAGGCCGCCGCCCGGGGCCGCATCCGGCGCGGCGACCTCGCCATCCGCGTGGTCGACACCAAGGAAGGCCGCGCACTCAACCGCCACTACCGCGGCAAGGACTACGCCACCAACGTGCTCAGCTTCCCGGTGGACCTGCCCGAGGGCGTCGACCTGCCCCTGCTGGGCGATCTGGTCATCTGTGCCCCGGTGGTCGCCCGCGAGGCGAAGGAACAGGGCAAGCCCCTGGCCGCCCACTATGCCCACCTCACCGTGCACGGCGTGCTGCACCTGCTGGGCCTGGACCACGACGACGAACGCGAGGCCGAGGCCATGGAACTGCTGGAACGGGAAATCCTGGCCGGCCTGGGCATTCCCGACCCCTATTGAGGCTGTAAATGAAGCTGCCTCGGGTTCCGGTTAAACTCGACCCCCCGCCCGCTGGCGTCCTTGAACCCCCCAATGTCCGAAGATTCCCCTAGTAGCCCGCCGGAACGCCGCTCGTGGCTTGAACGCCTGAGCCAGGCCTTTTCCGGCGAACCCGAAACCCGCGAGGACCTGCTCGAGATCCTGCGCGAGGCCCAGGCCAACGGCCTGCTCGAGGCCGACACCCTGAAGATGCTCGAAGGCGCCCTGTCGGTGTCCGAACAGCAGGTCGGCGACATCATGGTGCCGCGTTCGCAGATGGTGTCCCTGCCCATCGACGCGAAGTTCCTGGACCTGATGAACCTGGTGGTCGAATCCGGCCACTCCCGCTTCCCCGTGCACGGCGAGGACCGCGACGAAATCCTGGGCATCCTGCTGGCCAAGGACCTGCTGCGCGGCATGGTCAGCGACGGCGGCCCCGGCAGCGTGCGCGAACTGCTGCGCCCGGCGGTGCTTATCCCCGAATCCAAGCGCCTGAACGTACTGCTCAAGGAATTCCGGCTCTCGCGCAACCACATGGCCATCGTCGTGGACGAACACGGCGGCGTCGCCGGCCTGGTCACCATCGAGGACGTGCTCGAGCAGATCGTCGGCGAGATCGACGACGAACACGACGAAGCCGACGAATCCAAGCTCATCGCCGCCCAGGCCGACGGCCAGTACCTGGTGGACGCGCTGACGCCGATCGAGGACTTCAACGAGCGTTTCGGCGCCGATTTCCCGGAAGACGAATACGACACCATCGGCGGCCTGGTCACCGCGGCCATCGGCCACCTGCCCGAGGCCGGCGAAGACCTGGCCCTGGGCCGCTTCCATTTCCGGGTCGGCCGCGCCGACCAGCGCCGGGTGCACACCTTCGTGGTCAGCGTGCATGGCGAAGACTGAGGGCCGGCGCCACGCCGCCTGGTGGCTGCTGTGCCTGCTGGCCTGGCTGTTGCCGGGCCTGGCGGGCGCCGCGCCGCGCATCGGCGTGCTGACCATGGAGCCGGGCGAAATCTTCTGGGAGCGCTTCGGCCACAACGCCATCGTCGTCGACGACCCGGCCGCGCCGGGGCCGCTGTCGTACAACTTCGGCTTCTTCGACCTCGAAGAACCGGGTTTTTACTGGAACTTCGTCCGGGGACGCATGGAATACCGCCTTGAAGTGCTCCCTGCGGCCAGCGACCTGGCTTATTACGAACGCACCGGGCGCGGCGCGGTGATCCAGTGGCTGGACCTGGCGCCGGAAGAGGCCAGGGCCATGGCCACGCGCCTGGCCGTGAACGCGCTTCCGGAAAACGCCCGCTACACCTACGACTATTACGAAGCCAATTGTTCCACGCGCGTTCGTGACGCCATCGATGAAGCCCTGGGTGGCCAGGTGCGCGCCCAGCTCAGCGGGCGCTCGCAGGGCAATACCTTCCGCAGCGAATCGGTGCGCCTGGCCGCGCCGGCGACCTGGATGGCGCTGGGATTCCACGTTGGCCTTTCCGGCTACGGCGACCGGCCACTGTCGCGCTGGGACGAGTCCTTCATCCCGATGCGCCTGCGCGACGCCCTTCGCGAAGTCAAACGCGCCGACGGACGCCCGCTGGTGCTGGCCGAAGAACAGCTGCTGCCGCACCGACTGGTGCCGCCGCCGGCCGAGGCGCCGCGGCTGCGCACCCAGGCATTCCTGGCCGGCCTGGTGCTGGCGGTCCTGGTGCTGGTCGCGGGCAAGCGGGCGCCGCGCGCCCTCGCCTCCGGCGCGCTGGTCTTCTGGCTGCTGGCCGGCGTGGCCGGCCTGGTCATGGCCTTCCTCTGGTTCGCCACGTCACACGTCGCCGCCCACGGCAACGAGAACCTCCTGCTGCTCAGCCCGCTGTGCCTGGGCCTGCTGCCCGGCGCCTGGGCCCGGCTGCGCGGCCGCGCCCCGTCGAAGCGATTCCGCGCCCTGCTCTGGCTGGTCGCCGGCAGCGCGGCGGTGGCGGGCTTCCTGAAGTTCCTGCCCTTCCTGCCGCAGCAGAACGTCGAATGGGTGCTGTTGCTGCTGCCGCTGCACTGGGCGCTGCTGCGCACGATGGACCCGAAGCGGGGTGACGAGGCACAGTAGGGCGCATGGACAAACCCGCCTCGCCCACCGTGGTCAACTGCGTGCGTTATGCCCGCGACGGGACCCGCTGCGACATCAGCCTCGACGCCATCAGCGACGTGCTGTCGGTGGACGACGGCAGCTTCGTCTGGGTGGGCCTGTACGAGCCGGCCCCGGAGCTGCTCGACAAGCTGCAGGAAGAATTCGGCCTGCACGACCTGGCCATCGAGGACGCCCAGCACGCCCACCAGCGACCCAAGATCGAGGCCTACGGCAATTCGCTCTTCATCGCCGTGCACACCGCCCAGGCGCAGGGCGGCAAGGTCAGCTTCGGCGAGACCCACATGTTCATCGGGCCGCGTTTCCTGGTGACGGTGCGGCACGGGTCCTCGCTGTCCTACAACGGGGTCCGCAGCCGGGTCGAACGCGAGCCCGAGCTGCTGGCCCTGGGACCGTCCTACGGGCTGTATGCGGTGCTTGATTTCATCGTCGACAACTACCTGCCGATCGTCGACGAGTTCAGGGAACAGCTCAATGCGCTGGAAAAGGACATCTTCGCCGAAACCTTCAGCCGCGAAACCGTGCGCAAGCTCTACGACCTCAAGCGCCGGGTCACCACGCTGCGCCTGGCGGTGGCGCCGATGCAGGACATCACCGGCCAGCTGACCCGCGTGCACACGCAGCTGGTCGGCGAGGAAATGCGCCTGTATTTCCGCGACGTCTACGACCACACCCTGCGCGTCAACGACGCCACCGACACGCTGCGCGAGATGCTGACCGCCGCGATGTCGGTGAACCTGGCCCTGGTCACCGTGTCCCAGGGTGAAGTGGTCAAGCGGCTCGCGGGCTGGGCCGCCCTGCTGGCGGCACCGACCCTGGTGGCCAGCTGGTATGGCATGAACTTCCCGCACATGCCGGAGTTCGCCGGGCGGATCGGCTACCCCGTGGTCGTGGGCGTGACCCTGGCGATCGTCGGCGGGCTGTTCGTCATGCTGCGCCGCGCCAAGTGGATCTGAGCCTCCACGACGCAGCTTGACGGAGGTCAAGGCGGTCCCGGCCCGCGGCCGGCACGATGCCTGCCATGGCCGCCATCCCTCCCTTCGACGCCGACCTGCTTCGCCGCTACGACCGGCCCGGTCCGCGCTACACGTCCTACCCGACCGCCCCGCAGTTCAAGCCGGGTTTCGGGGAGACCGACTTCGCCCGCGCCGCGCGCCTGAGCAACGACGACCCGATCCCGCGCCGGCTGTCGCTGTACGCGCATGTGCCGTTCTGCTTCAGCCCGTGCTTCTACTGCGGCTGCAACCGCATCATCACCCGCGACAAGGCGCGCGCCGGCACCTACCTTTCGCGCCTGGTGCGCGAGGTGGCGATGCTGGGCCCGCTGTTCGACCGCGACCGCGAGGTGCTGCAGGTGCACCTGGGCGGCGGCACCCCGAACTTCTTCACCGCCAGCCAGATCGGCGAGCTGCTCGAGAGCCTCAACACCCACTTCCGCTTCAGCCAGTCGCCCACCCGCGACTTCTCTATCGAACTCGACCCGCGCTTCGTCGACAAGGGCGACATCGAGGCCCTGGCCTTCATGGGCTTCAACCGGGCCAGCCTGGGCGTGCAGGATTTCGACCCGGCCGTGCAGGCCGCGGTGAACCGCATCCAGTCGGTCCAGGAGACCCAGGCCGTGATCGACGCCTGCCGCCAGCACGGATTCCGCTCGGTGAACGTGGACCTGATCTACGGCCTGCCGCTGCAGACCCGCGCCGGCTTCGGCAAGACCCTGGACACCGTCATCGTCACCCGGCCCGACCGCCTGGCCGTCTACAGCTATGCGCACATGCCGCAGCTGTTCCGGGCCCAGAAGCAGATCGAGGATTCCCAGCTGCCCAGCCCGGAAGACAAGCTGGGCCTGCTGCAACTGGCCATCGAAAAGCTCTCGGCCGCCGGCTACCGCTATGTCGGCATGGATCATTTCGCCCTGCCCGAGGACGACCTTTCCATAGCCCAGGAGCGCGGCGGCCTGCACCGCAATTTCATGGGCTACACCACCCATGCCGACTGCGACCTGATCGGCATGGGCGTCAGCGCCATCAGCCACGTCGGCGACACCTACAGCCAGAACCCGCGCGACCTGCCCAGCTGGGAAATCGCCATCGACAACGGCCACCTGCCGACCTGGCGGGGCATGGAGCTCGACGCCGACGACGTGCTGCGCGCCGACCTGATCCAGCAGCTGATGTGCCAGGGGGAAGTGGACATCCCGGCCCTGGAGGAGCGCCACGAGATCGATTTCGCCCGCTATTTCGCCGCCGACCTGGACCGGCTGGCGGCGCTCAAGGCCGACGGCCTGGTCGAAACCTCCCCCACCCGGATAACCGCCACCTCGCGCGGGCGCCTGCTGCTGCGTATCATTGCCGCATGTTTCGACCGCTACCTGCACCAGCCCCAGTCCGAGGCCGAGCCGACCCGGTTCTCCAAGGCCATCTGACCGCGCCGGGAACCGCTGCGTGAGCCCGACGGCCCGCCGGCCCCGGCACAATCCCATCGCCGACGACGGCGATGAACTGCGTTTCTGCAGCACCTGCGCGTTCTCCGACGCCTGCCTGTCGCAGGGGTACAACAAGTCGGACCTGATGGACCTGCACGTGCTGGTCGAACACATCGGCCCGTTCCACGAGGGCGAGCACATCTTCCGGGAAGGCGACGAGTTCAACGCCATCGCGGCGGTGCGCGCGGGCACCGTGAAGACCTACGTGCTCGACGCGGCCGGCCACGAGCAGGTGCTGGGTTTCCACCTGCCCGGCGAGATCATTGGCCTGAACGCCATCAGCGAGGCGCGCTACCCCTGCAACGCGGTGGCGCTGGACACGGTGATGCTGTGCCGGTTCTCGTTCCCGAAGATGGCCCTGCTGGCGACGCGCATGCCGGGGCTGCAGGCGCAGCTGTTCCGGCTGCTCAGCCAGGACATCGGCAAGGCGGCGCTGCTGGCCGGCGATTACACGGCCGACCAGCGCATGGCGGCCTTCCTGGTGGCGCTGTCGCGGCGCTTCGCCCAGCGCGGTTTTTCGGCGACACGCCTGCACCTGACGATGACCCGCACGGACATCGCCAACTACCTGCGCCTGGCACCGGAAACGGTCAGCCGGGTGCTGCGGCGCCTGCAGGAAGACGGCATGGTCAAGGTCGACCGCCGCGAACTCGAGATCCTCGACGCCGACCGCCTCGAAACCCTCGCCATGGCCGTCCTGCGCAACTAGCCGGCCGACTCTCGCCCTTGCGGAAGGGCCTTGGCCTTCGGCCAAGCGAAGCGCCGTAACCGCAGCTGCCGCGAGTGGAGGCGCCGCGCCTTCGCCCCGACCGACACGCCGCAAGTACGTCCATGTAGGCTCCTCGTCGACATCCATGTCTCCGAGGGTCGGCCGGGGCGAAGGCGCGACACCTCCTCAACGCCATGTCGTGGCCGATGGGAAAGCGGCTTGTCGGCAAATCGGGGCGATGGCCTGAGCTTGCGGCGCGAGCGGGTGGTGCGCTCTTGACCTCCTGGCGGCCCCGACGTTCATTCCAGGAGGTAGCGTGCCTCTGCCCTGGCCGACTCTCGGAGACATGGATGTCGACGAGAAGCCCCCATGGATGGGTTCACGGCGTGTCGGTCAGGGCAGAGGCACGCTGCCTCCACTCGCGAAATCAACGGGCGCGACACTTGGCCAAAGGCCAAGGCCTTCCCACAAGGGCAAAGGGCGGGGTCGCTTGACCTGCGTCAGTGACCGGGGCGCGGCCGATCCGGACCATGGCGGCATCCTGTCAGGAGAGCCGTCATGAGCAGCACCAAGAAACTGTGGTTGGGCCTAGCCGCCCTGCTGGTGGTTTCGTTCACCGCCCTGCTGTGGGTGGGCAGCGAGATCCACCGCGTCATGCCACCCATCCCGGAACAGGTGCTCACCACCTCCGGCGAAGTGGTCTTCACCCGCGAAGACATCCAGACCGGCCGCGTCGTCTGGCAGTCCATCGGTGGCCAGCAGTTGGGTTCGATCTGGGGCCACGGCGGTTACGTCGCTCCCGACTGGACCGCCGACTGGCTGCACCGCGAGGCCGTCGACATCGTCGACCGCTGGGCCCGCGCCGAATTTTCCGCACCCGGCTTCGAATCCCTGGGCAAGGCCGAGCAGGCCATGCTCGAGGCCCGGTTGCAGGAAATGCTGCGCACCAACACCTTCGACGAGGCCAACGGCACCATCGTCATCGACGACGACCGCCTTGCGGCGATCAACAACGTCTCGGCGCATTACCAGAGCCTGTTCAGCAACGACCCGGCCACCAAGTCGCTGCGCGAAGCCTACGCGATGAAGGACGCCACCGTCGCCGACGCCGAACACCGCCGGCAGATGACCGCCTTCTACTGGTGGACGTCCTGGACCGCGGTCACCCAGCGCCCGGGCAAGGAAATCAGCTACACCAACAACTGGCCTTATGACCCGCTGGTGGGCAACGAACCCCCGTCGAACCTGCTGATGTGGACCGTGTTCAGCGTGCTGTTCCTGATCGCCGGCATCGCCCTGCTGGGCTGGCACTACGCCGTCAACCACGAACGCGACGAGGAGCCGCAGCTGCCGCTGACCGATCCGCTGGCGGACGTGAAGGTGACGCCGTCGATGAAGGCCACGGCCAAGTATTTCTGGGTGGTGATCGCACTGTTCCTGGCCCAGATCCTGCTGGGCGCGATGACCGCGCACTACCAGGTCGAGGGCCAGGACTTCTACGGCTTCGCGCTGTCCGAGATCCTGCCCTACTCGCTTACCCGCACCTGGCACACGCAGCTGGCGGTGCTGTGGATCGCCACCGCCTGGCTGGGCATGGGCCTGTACATCGGGCCGGCGATTTCCGGGCATGAACCCAAGTACCAGGCACTGGGCGTCAACGTGCTCTGGGTCTGCCTGATCATCATCGTGGTCGGCTCCTTCGCGGGCCAGTGGTTCGCGGTGATGCAGAAGCTGGGCCTGGAACACAACTTCTGGTTTGGCCACCAGGGCTGGGAATACGTGGACCTGGGCCGGTTCTGGCAGTGGTTCCTGTTCCTGGGCCTGGGCATCTGGCTCACCCTGGTCGGCAGGTGCCTGGTCCCGGCGATCCGCATGGGCGGTGAATCGAAATCCATCACCACCCTGCTGTTCCTTTCCACCGTGGCGATCGGCCTGTTCTATGGCGCCGGCCTGCTGTGGGGAGAGCACACCCACCTGTCGATGGTCGAATACTGGCGCTGGTGGGTGGTGCACCTGTGGGTCGAGGGCTTCTTCGAAGTGTTCGCCACGGCGGTCATCGCCTTCCTGTTCACCAAGCTGGGCCTGATCAAGACCAGCACGGCCACGGTGGCGGTGCTGTTCGCCACCATCGTGTTCATGGCCGGCGGCGTGCTCGGCACCCTGCACCACCTGTACTTCACCGGCACCCCGACCGCGGTGATCGCGATCGGCGCCTCGTTCTCCGCGCTTGAAGTGGTGCCGCTGGCCTACATCGGCTTCGAGGCCTACCACACCTTCAAGCTGGGCAAGGCGACGCCGTGGATGCAGCGCTACAAGTGGCCGATCCTGTTCTTCGTGGCGGTCGCGTTCTGGAACCTGGTGGGCGCCGGCCTGTTCGGCTTCCTCATCAACCCGCCGCTGCCGCTGTACTACATGCAGGGCCTGAACCTGACCCCGCTGCACGGCCACACCGCACTGTTCGGCGTCTACGGCATGCTCGGCATCGGCCTGATGCTGTTCTGCCTGCGCGGCATGAAGCCGCAGGCGATCTGGCCCGAGGCGCCGCTGCGCACCGCGTTCTGGTCGCTCAACATCGGCCTGTCCGGCATGGCGCTGTTCACCCTGCTTCCGCTGGGCATCCTGCAGGTCAACGCGGCGATGAACCACGGCTACTGGTTCGCCCGCTCGGCCGAGTTCATGCAGCAGCCGATCGTGGACATGCTGGTGTGGATGCGCGTGCCGGGCGACACGATCTTCAGCGTCGGCGCCCTGGCCCTGGCCTGGTTCGTGCTGCGGCTGTGGATCGCCCCGAAATCGGCACCTGTGCCGGTGGACGGAGCGACCGAATCGGCGCGCTGATCCTTCAATTCTCCGATGCGTGATGTTCGGGGCCACTTCGGTGGCCCCTTTTTTTTGCCCGTCCCCGTTGCGAATGACTTGCGTCAAGGCGACAACTTCGCGGGCGCCTCACCATTCCCGCATGGCTGACACGAAGACCCCGAACCCGTTCCCGCTGGCGGCCATCGCCGCTGCGCCGCACCGCCTGCTGTTCTTCATCGGCGCCGCCAACGTGCTGGCGGCCATGGCCTGGTGGACCGGCTGGCTGGGCGGCCTGCTGCCCACGCCGACGGTGCCGGCGGGCTGGATGCACGCCTTCGTCATGCAGTACCAGGTGCTGCCGACCTTCATCTTCGGCTTCCTGCTGACCGTGTTCCCGCGCTGGATGGCGCAGACCGACGCCAGCCGCTGGCACTACCTGCCGGTGGGCCTGGGCCTGGTGCTGGGCCAGGTGCTGACCCTGGCCGGGCTGCTGGCGGGCTCGGCGCTGCTGCTGCACATCGGCGTGGTGAACACCCTGGCCGGCTGGATCGCCGCCATGGCGGTGCTGGCCGGCTGGCTGCTGCGCGACCGCAGCGGCAACTGGCACGCCCTGTCCTGCTTCGCCGGCCTGCTGATGGGGCTGGCGGGGCTGCTTTGTTTCGTCGCCTACCTGCACCTGCCGCAGGAGCCGCGCCTGGCCTTCGCGATGCTCAAGATCGGCACCTTCGGGCTGCTGGTGCCGGTCTATGCGACGGTGGCGCACCGCATGTTCCCGTTTTTCGCCGGCAACGCGGTGGCCGGCTACCGGCCGTGGCGGCCGATGTGGCTGCTGGCCGCCAGTTGGCCGCTGTGGCTGGGCCACCTGGCGCTGGAGCTGGCGCATCTGTACCAGTGGCTGTGGCTGGTCGACCTGCCGCTGCTGGCGGTCACTGGCCTGGCGCTGTGGCGCTGGTGGCCGCGTGGCAAGGCACCGCCGCTGCTGCGCGTGCTGTTCATCGGCTACGCCTGGCTGCCGATCGCGCTGGCCCTGTACGCCGCGCAGAGCCTGTGGTTCCTGGGCACCGGCGAATTCACCCTGGGCCGCGGGCCGGTGCACGCCGTGTCCATCGGCTTCTTCGGCAGCCTGCTGGTGGCGATGGTGACGCGGGTCACCCAGGGCCACTCGGGCCGGCCGCTGGTGCTGGGCAAGGTGCCGGCGCTGGCCTTCATCGGCATGCAGGCCGTGGCCGTGCTGCGGGTCGGCTCGGAGTTCGCCGCCAATCCGGCGCCCTGGTTCCTGGTCGCAAGCGTCGGCTGGGTCGTGGTGTTCCTGCCCTGGGCGCTGCGTTCGCTTTGGATCTACGCCACCCCGCGCGCCGACGGCCGCCCGGGCTGAGGAGCTTTCGATGATCGAGTTCTACTTCCAGATAAAGATGGTGCACATCGCCGCGGTGCTGGCCAGCGTCGGCCTGTTCGCGGTGCGCGGCGCGCTGGTGCTGGGCGGCGTGAAGTGGGCGATGGCGGCGCCGCTGCGCTACCTCAGCTACACCATCGACACCACCCTGCTGACGGCCGCGCTGATGCTGCTGACCGCGCTCAAGCTCAACCCCTTCGTGGTGCCCTGGCTGTCGGTGAAGCTGGTGCTGCTGGTGCTGTACGTGGTGCTGGGCAGCCTGGCGCTCAAGCGCGCGCGCAGCCAGCGGTCGCGGGCGCTGTTCTACGTGGCGGCGCTGGCGACCTTCGCCTTCATGTACTTCGTGGCGCGCGCCCATCATCCGCTGGGCATCCTGCAGGGGCTGGCGGCATGACCTCGCCGACTATCCATCCCTGTTTCCTGGGTCCCTACGGCGAAAACGACGCCCTGCTGGAAAAACTCGTCGTCGAATTCCTGCGCGACCACGTTTACTGGCGGCGCAACTTCCACCCCGAGGATCCGCCGGCGATTCCCACCGGCGCCGCCGGCGAGCCGGCCTACCGCGACTTCGAGGCGCGCATGCGCCGGGAGCTGCATGCGCTGTCGGCCTCGCTCAAGCGTTCGGTGCCCTTCCACAGCCCGCGCTACATCGGCCACATGGTGTCGGACCTGCTGCTGCCCGGGCTGGCGGCGCAGTTCCTCACCCTGCCCTACAACCCGAACAACGTCAGCATCGACGCAGCGCCGGTGACGATCGACATGGAGCTCAAGGCCGGGCTGCAGCTGGCGCGGATGTTCGGCTTCGTCGACGACCCGGCGCGGCCCGACTGCGCCTTCGGCCACCTCACCTCCGGCGGCACCCTGGCCAACTTCCAGGCGCTGCGCCTGGCCCTGGCCTGCAAGGCCTTCCCGGTGGCGCTGCGGGCGGCGGCGCCGCCCGGCATCGACCTGCCCGACGACGACTGGAGCGCCTTCAACCTGTCCGCGTCCGCCGTGGTGGCGCTGGTGGACCAGTGGAACGCCTTCCTGGCCAGCCACCCGCCACGCGAACGCCGCCGCTGGCGCGCGCAGCTGGCCGCACACCGGCTGGAAACCCTGGGCCTGGCCGACTTCCTCGACCGCCACGCGGACCTTGGCTCGCCGCGCGTGTTCGCGCCGGTCACCGCCCACTACTCCTGGTCCAAGGGCATGAAGCTGATGGGCCTGGGCCGCGCCCAGCTCGAACTGGTGCCCGAGCGCGGCATGCGCACCGACACCGATGCGCTCGAACAAATGCTGGCGCGCTGCCAGCGTGAACGCCAGCCGGTGCTGATGGTGGTGGGCGTGCTGGGCAGCACCGAGTTCGGCACCATCGACCCGCTGCATGACCTGGTGGACGCGCGCGACCGCTGGGCCGATGCCGGCCTGGGTTTCGCGGTGCACGTGGACGCGGCCTGGGGCGGCTACCTGTGCACCCTGTTCCGCAAGCCCGACGGCAGCCTGCGCCCGATCCAGGACATGCGCGAAGAGTTCCGCGACTTCCCGGCGCCGGAAGTGCACGCCGCCGTGGCGGCGCTGGGCCGGGTCGATTCGATCACGGTCGACCCGCACAAGCTCGGCTACATCCCCTACGGCGCCGGCGCCTTCCTGTGCCGCGACCAGCGGACCATGCAGCTGCTGGCCGAGGATGCCGACTACGTCTTCAGCACCGAAGAAACGCCCGACTACTTCCAGCGCTTCCGCCAGCTCGGCCGCTACATCCCGGAAGGCTCCAAACCCGGCGCGGCCGCGGCCGCCGTCTACGTCACCCACCAGGTACTGCCGCTGGACCACGAAAACTTCGGCGCCCTGCCCCGCGAATCCATCGTCGCCACCGAAGCCTTCCGCACCGCCGCCACCCGCTTCGCGGCGCGCCTGGAAGGGCGCCTGGTCTGCAAGGTTCCGTTCGAGCCCGATTCGAACCTGATCTGCCTGGCGCTCAATCCCGCCGGCAACACCGACGTGGCCACGATGAACGGCTTCGTGCGCGCGCTGCATCGCAGCCTGAGCTACGACCCGCGCCAGCCGGTGCAGGCGCGCGAGTTCTTCGGCTCGATGACCACGCTGCGCCCGGAAGTGATGGGCGCCGAGGAAACCACGCGCGCGCTCGAAGCCCTGGGCCTGGACCCGGCCACGCTCGACGCCGGCGGCGAAGACGACGACCGCCTGGTGATCCTGCGCCATACGCTGATGAATCCCTTCCTGCTCGACACCGGCAACGGCATCAGCTACCTGGAGATGTATTTCGACTACCTCGAACGCCAGGCCATGGCGCTCATCGCCGCGGTACCGGCATGAGCACCGACCGCGCCTGGCTCAAGCAGGCCCTGGCCTGCCTGGCGCAGGAGGCCGCACGCTCGGCCGACACCCACCTGCTGCGCCTGGACCTGCCCGCCTTCCCGGGCATCCGCTTCTACTTCAAGGACGAAGCCGCGCATCCCACCGGCAGCCTCAAGCACCGGCTGGCGCGTTCCCTGTACCTGTACGCGCTGTGCAACGGCCGCCTGCGCGCGGGCCAGGGCGTCATCGATGCCTCGTCGGGCAGCACGGCGATTTCCGAAGCCTGGTTCGCGCGCCTGCTTGGGCTGCGCTTCCAGGCGGTGATGCCGGACTGCACCGCGCCGGCCAAGGTGCGCCTGATCCACTCGCTGGGCGCCGAATGCGTGCTGCTGCCGCCGGGGCTGGACGCCAGCGAAGTCGCGCGCGATCGGGCCACCGCCGAAGGCCTGTGCTACCTCGACCAGTTCGGCCTGGCCGAACGCGCCACCGACTGGCGCGGCAACAACAACATCGCCGAGTCGATCCTGGCGCAGATGGCGCTCGAACCCGACCCCGAACCGGCCTGGGTGGTCTGCGGCGCCGGCACCGGCGGCACCTCGGCCACGCTCGGGCGCTACCTGCGCTATCGCCGGCTCGACAGCCGCGTCTGCGTGGCCGAGCCGACCGGCGGCGCCTTCGCCGAAGGCTGGCGCACGCGCGACCCCAAGGCCGTGGCCAGCCAGCGCACGCTGGTCGAAGGCATCGGCCGCAGCCACGCGGAACCCGGCTTTCTCTACGACGTGGTCGATGCCGTCGAAGAAGTCGACGACGCCGATTCCATCGCCGCCTGCTGGTGGCTGGAAGGTGCGCTGGGCCGGCGCTACGGCGGCAGTTCGGGCACCAACCTGGTGGCCTGCCTGCGACTGGCCGCCGGCATGCGCGAACGCGGTGAACGCGGCGCCATCGTCAGCCTGCTCTGCGACCGCGGCGAGCGGTATGCCGAAACCCTGTTCGACGCAGGCTGGCTGGCGCGGCAGGGCATCGGCCTCGCCGCAGCCCAAACGGCATTGCTGGCGCGGCTGGCTTCGTGAGCCACCACGACCTGCGCTCCTTCCTCGGCGACCTGTCGCGCCGCGGCCAGCTGCGCGAGATCGGGGCGCCGGTGGACCCCGAGCTCGAAAGCACCGCGCTTTGCCGGCTTGCCCTGCAGCAGGGCGGCCCGGCGCTGCTGATGCGCAACCCGGTCGGGTCGCGGCACCCGCTGCTTGGCAACCTGTTCGGTCACCGCGACCGCATCGAACTGGCGCTGGGCGGCCGGCCCCTGGCCTCGCTGCGCGAGCTGGGCGAACTGCTGGCCTCGATCAAGGAACCCCGCTGGCCATCGAGCCTGCGCCAGGCGCTGGCGACCTGGCCGGAGCTGGCGCAGCTGGCGCACGTGGCCCCGAAGCCGACCCACGAGGCGGGGTTCAACGACATCGTGCTCGAGAACGATGACATCGACCTGGGCACGCTGCCGATCCAGCGCTGCTGGCCCGGGGACGTTGCCCGGCTCATCACCTTCGGCCTGGTGGTCACGCGCGGCACGCGCCAGCCGCGGCAGAACGTGGCCATCTACCGGCAGCAGCTGGTCGGCCGCAACCGGGTGGTCATGCGCTGGCTTCCGCACCGCGGCGGCGCGCTGGATTTCGCCGATTTCCGGGCTGCGTTTCCCGGCAAGCCCTTCCCGGTGCTGGTGGCGATCGGCGCCGACCCGGCGACCATGCTGGCGGCGGTGGCGCCGGTACCCGACACGCTGTCGGAATACGAGTTCGCCGGACTGCTGCGGGGCGCGCGCACGCGCGTCTGGCACAGCGCGTTGACCGGACTGGACGCGCCGGCCGGCGCGGAAATCGTGCTCGAAGGTTTCATTGAACCTGGCGACACCGCCATCGAAGGCCCCTTCGGCGACCACACCGGCTACTACAACGCCCAGGGCGAGTTCCCCGTCTTCACCGTCAAACGGCTGCGCATGCGCCGCGACGCGATCTACCACGGCAGTTACATGGGCCGGGCGCCCGGGGACGAGCCGTCGGTGCTGAGTTCGGCGCTCAACGAGGTATTCGTGCCGATCCTGCGCAAGGTGTTCCCGGAGATCGTGGATTTCTACCTGCCGCCGGAAGCCTGTTCCTATCGCATCGCGGTGGTCGGCATCCGCAAGCAGTACCCCGGGCACGCGCGCCGGATCATGATGGGCATCTGGTCCTACCTGCGCCAGTTCACCTACACCAAGTTCGTGATCGTCACCGACGACGACATCGACGTGCGCGACTGGTCGCAGGTGCTCTGGGCCCTGTCCACGCGCGTGGACCCCGCGCGCGACAGCCTGCTGGTGGAAAACACGCCGATCGACTACCTCGACTTCTCCAGCCCGGTGCCCAACCTGGGTTCGAAGCTGGGCCTGGACGCCACGCGCAAGCTGCCGGGCGAGACCAGCCGACCCTGGAGCGAGCCGATCGTGCCCGACCCGGCCATCGAACGCCGGGTTCAGTCGCTCTGGGACGCGCTCCAGGCCGGGTCGTCGAACAGCAGCGGATAGCGGGCGACCACGGCCTGCAGTTCCGCCAGCGCGTCCGCGTCGAAGCCGGATTCGGAAAGGGTGTTGCTGGCCACCAGCACGCGCGCCAGCAGCGGGTGCAGCGCGGCGTCGGGCTCGGGATCGAGCTTGCACTGGGCGAACATCATGTCCACGGCCGACTTGAGTTCCGCGGCGATGTTGCGTACCTGGGCGTCATCGAGATGGGCGTGGCTGCCGTGGTCCAGCGTCGCCGTGGCCGCGCGCACGCGCTGCATGCCGCGGCTCAGGGGCGCGTCAGGTGTCCAGCGGCGGGCAGGAAGCGCTTCGTCGACGGCGCCGTGCGCGGCATGCGACGCGTGCACGTCCCCGGCCGCGGCCTGGGCGGGGGCATGTTCCCGATGGGCGGGTGCCGTTTCGTTGCAGACCGCCAGTGCCGGGACGAAGCCCAGAACGACGGCGAGCAGGGTGTTCCGGGGGAATCGAATCATGGGGTCACTTCCGGGTGCGGGAGACGGTTTCCCATCCTCACCTCCTCCGACCCAATGCGAACTGACCCAGGTCAAAGACGACGTCCCTGGCCAGGGCGCAGCATGCCCCGGAGTCCTTCCCGGAGAGTCCGATGCAACTGGTCTGCCCCGCCGGCAACCTGCCGGCCCTGCGCGCGGCGATCGACGCCGGTGCCGATGCGGTCTATGCCGGTTTCCGCGACCAGACCAACGCGCGCGCCTTCCCCGGCCTGAATTTCGACGAGGGCGATCTGCGCGCAGGCGTCGCTTACGCCCACCAGCACGGCCGCAAGGTCTACCTGGCACTGAACACCTATCCGGAAACCTCCCGCCTGCGCGCCTGGCAGTCGGCCGTGGACCACGCTGCGGAGCTGGGCTGCGACGCCATCATCGCCGCCGAAATGGCCGTGCTCGACCACGCCATGCGCGAACATCCACGTCTGGCGCGGCACCTTTCCGTGCAGGGTTCGGCCACCACCGCGCCGGCCCTGCGCTATATGCACGAACGCTTCGGAATCAGCCGCGCGGTGCTGCCGCGGGTGCTGTCGCTGCAACAGGTCGAACGCCTGTGCGAAAGGTCACCGGTGCCGCTGGAGGTTTTCGCCTTCGGCAGCCTGTGCATCATGGTCGAAGGCCGCTGCCAGCTCTCGAGCTACGTCACCGGCGCGTCGCCCAATCGCCACGGCGTGTGTTCGCCGGCGCGCTTCGTGCGCTGGGAAGAACACGAAGGCGGCGACCGCGGCGTGCGGCTCAACGGCCTGCTGATGGATCGTTACGCGCCGGGCGAACCCGCGGCCTACCCGACCGTTTGCAAGGGCCGCTTCGAAGTCGGTGGCGAAACCTTCCACGCGCTCGAAGAACCCACCAGCCTCAATACGCTCGAACTGCTGCCGCAGCTGGCCAGCGCCGGCGTCGCGGCGCTGAAGATCGAAGGCCGCCAGCGCGGCGTCGCCTACGTGTCGGCGGTCACCCGCACCTGGCGCGAGGCCATCGACCGGCATCGCGCCGACCCCGGCGGCTGGAAGCTGCAGCCCGGCTGGCAGAAAGCGCTTTCGGCGCATGCCGAAGGCCACCAGACCACCCTCGGCCCCTACCACCGCGCCTGGCACTGACCCGATGAAGCTAAGCCTTGGACCCCTGCAATACTTCTGGCCGCGCGAACGCACCCTGGCCTTCTACCGCGAAGCCGCCGGCTGGCCGGTGGACGTGATCTACCTGGGCGAAACGATCTGCAGCAAGCGCCGGGAACTGGGCACGCGGGACTGGATCGCGCTGGCCGAAGAACTGGCCGCGGCCGGCAAGGAAGTCGTGCTGTCGAGCCTGGCCCTGGTCGAAGCCGAATCCGAGCTCAACGCCATCCAGCGCATGATCGCGCACGGCGGCTTCTGGATCGAAGCCAACGACCTGACGGCGGTGCAGCTATGCCGCGAACAGGGCCTGCCCTTCGTCGCCGGTCCCAGCCTGAACATCTACAACCACCGTGCGCTGGAACTCCTGGCCGAAGACGGCCTGCGCCGCTGGGTGCCCGGCGTCGAACAGGGCCTGCAGCAGGTCGACGACCTGCTGGTCGCCCACGCGGCGCAGGGCCACGCACGGCCCGAGCTGGAAGTGATCGCCTGGGGCCGGCTGCCGCTGTCTTATTCCGCGCGCTGTTTCACCGCCCGCGCGCTGGACGTGGCCAAGGACGCCTGCGGCTTCCGCTGCATCGAACATCCCGAAGGCCTGCCGCTGGCAACCCGCGAGGGCACGCCCTTCCTGCGCATCAACGGCATCCAGATCCTGGGCGAGGAAGTGACCGACCTCGGCCCGGAGTTGCCGGCCCTGCGCGCCCTGGGCGTGGGGCTGCTGCGGCTGTATCCGCAGGCCGACGCAATGGGCGAAATCGTCGAACACTTCGACCTGGCCCGGCGTTCACCGCTGGCGCCACCGCGCCGCGGCGCGGTCAATGGCTACTGGCACGGCCTGCCCGGCAAACCGGGCCTGCCGGCGAGCTGAGGGCTTCAGCCTGCGGCGCCGAACACCAGGCAGGCGTTGGTGCCGCCGAAGCCGAAGCTGTTGGACATCACCGTGCGCAGCGTCGCCTCGCGGCTTTCGCGCAGGATCGGGAAACCTTCGGTCTGCGGGTCCGGTTCGCTGATGTTGGCCGAGCCGGCCATGAACCGGTCGCGCATCATCAGCAGGCAGTAGATCGCCTCGTGCACGCTGGCCGCGCCCAGGGAATGGCCGGACAGCGCCTTGGTGGACGACAGCGGCGGCACCGCTTCGCCGAAGGCTTCGCGCACGGCCCGCAGTTCGACCAAGTCGCCCAGCGGCGTCGAGGTGCCGTGGGTGTTGAGGTAATCGATCGGGGCTTCGATGCCCTGCATCGCCATGCGCATGCAGCGCACCGCGCCTTCGCCCGAGGGCGCCACCATGTCGGCGCCGTCGGAAGTCACCCCGTAACCCAGCAGTTCGGCATGGATGCGGGCGCCGCGGGCGACGGCGTGTTCGTAGTCTTCCAGCACCAGCATGCCGCCACCGCCCGCGATGACGAAGCCGTCGCGGGTGGCGTCGTACGGGCGCGAGGATGTCGCAGGGGTGTCGTTGTGGTGCGTGGACAGCGCGCCCATCGCGTCGAACTGCAGGCTCAGCGACCAGTGCAGCTCCTCGCCGCCGCCGGCGAACATGATGTCCTGGCGGCCGGCGCGGATCAGGTCGGCGGCGGCGCCGATGCAGTGCGCCGACGTCGCGCAGGCGGCCGAAATCGAATAGCTGGCGCCGCGGATGCCGAAGGCGGTGGCCAGGTTGGCCGACACCGTCGAACCCATCGTACGCGGCACCATGTAGGGACCGACCTTGCGCACGCCGCGGTTGCGCAGCAGGTCGGCCGCTTCCACCTGCCACTGGGTGGAACCGCCGCCCGAGCCCGCGAACAGGCCGGTGCGCTCCGAGCGCACCTGCGAATCGTCCAGGCCGGCGTCGGCGATGGCGTCCTGCATGGCCACGTGCGCGAAGGCCGCGCCGTCGCCCATGAAGCGCAAGACCTTGCGGTCGATGCGCGCCGGCAGGTCGATGTCCGGCGCGCCGGACACCTGGCTGCGCAGGCCGGCTTCGGCTGCCGCCTCGTCGCGCCGGATGCCGGAAAGGCCGCTGCGCAGCGCCGCCGAAACCCGGTCAAGCTGGTTGCCCAGGCACGAGACGATGCCCATGCCCGTAATCGCGATGCGCCGCATGACTACATGCCTTCGGTGGAGGAGAACAGGCCGACCCGGAGCTCTTCGGCGGTATAGATTTCGCGGCCGTCCACGAGCGTGCGGCCGTCGGCGATCACCATTTTCAGGCGACCGCGCACGACGCGCCGGATGTCGATCTCGTAGGTCACCAGCTTCGCGGTCGGCAGCACCTGGCCGGTGAACTTCACCTGGCCCACGCCCAGCGCACGGCCGCGGCCCGGCTCGCCCAGCCAGGGCAGGTAGAAGCCGGCCAGCTGCCACATGGCGTCAAGGCCCAGGCAGCCCGGCATCACCGGGTCGTCGGTGAAATGGCAGGCGAAGAACCACAGGTCCGGGCGGATGTCGAGCTCGGCGCGGATGTAACCCTTGCCGTGCTTGCCGCCGGTTTCGCTGATTTCGGTGATGCGGTCGAACATCAGCATCGGGTCGGACGGCAGGCGCGCGCCGCCGGGGCCAAACATGGCGCCGCTGGCGCACTCCAGGAGCTGGCTGCGATCGAAGGATTGGGGCACGTTCATGGGGGAGCGATCAGGGGGAAAGTGCAAAACATTCAGCGACCAATGTGCGGCATGACCTGCCGGGTATCAAGCAGTTTCGCCGTACGCCGGCGTTTCGATGCCCTGGCGTATGTTGCCGGCCGACGCCGAATCGACCCGGTAATGCGCGCCCAGCGAGCGTTTCCGGGCCATCGCCGGCGCCAGCAGCGCAAGCGCCAGCCGACCCTGCCAGCGGCCGGCCATGGCCGGGTCGGCGGTGATGGCGGCCATGGCCGCGGCCAGTGATTCCCCGCTGCGCAGCGGCCCGAGCGCGGCCGTGAGGTGCATGGCGAGCCGCTCGCGCGACTCACCATCGGCGTCGGGACCGGCGTCCACCCAGCGCAGGACCGGCGCAGCCCGTTTGCCCTGGGATCGCAGGCGCGCACCGAGCAAGCGTCCGCACACCAGGCCTTCGAGCAAGGAATTGCTGGCCAGGCGATTGGCGCCGTGCACGCCGCTGCAGGCGACTTCGCCGACCGCGTGCAGTCCGGCGAGGCTGCTTTCGCCCTTCGGATCCACGGCGACGCCGCCCATGTGGAAATGAACCGCCGGCGTGACCGGTATGCGGTCGCTGCGCGGATCGATGCCGTGTTGCGCGCAAAGCGAAAGTACGGACGGGAACTGCCGCCACGCAGCTTCGTCAAGTCTCCGGGCGTCAAGCCAGGCCTGCCCGCCGGCACGACGATGGCGCCATAGCCGGCGCGCAACCACGTCCCGGGGCGCAAGGTCGGCCAGCGGGTGCGTGCCCTGCATGAGCGGCACGCCCTGTTCGTCGACCAGCCTGGCGCCGGCGCCGCGCAGGGCCTCGGTAACCAGCGGCAGGTGCCGGCCCGACGGCGAAGCGAACGCCGTCGGATGCCACTGGATGAACTCCAGGTCGCGCCCCTCAGCGCCCGCCGCCAGGGCGAGGGCCAGTCCGGACCCGTCGGCACCCTCGGGATTGGTGGTGGCGCTGAACAGCGCGCCGATGCCACCCGTGGCCAGCACCAGGTCGGCGGCGGCGAGCTGAGCGGACCGGCCCGCGACATCGCACACACGCACGCCGGCGACGCGCCCGTCTGCCGCCAGGCCGATGGCCTGCAGCGTTTTCCCCGCCAGCCAGTGCACGTGCGGCGCGTTCGCCGCTGCCGCGGCCAGCACCTGCATCACCGCATGCCCGGTGGCATCGCCGCCGGCGTGCACGATGCGTGCACGGTCATGGCCGCCTTCGCGGCCAAGCGAAAGCTGGCCGTCGCCGGCGCGGTCGAATTGCACGCCCAGCGACCCCAGCCACTGCACGGCTTCGGGCGCCGCCTGCGCCAGGTCCAGCACGGCGCCAACGTGGTTGTGGCAGGCGCCGGCCACCAGGGTGTCGGCGGCATGGAAAACGGCGTCGTCGCCCGGACCCACCGCGGCGGCGATACCACCCTGGGCCATGGCGCTGGCCGTACCGGTGGTGCCCCGGCTTCGACTGACCAGCACGACCGGCCGCGGCGCGGCGGCCAGCGCCACGCACAGCCCGGCGATGCCGCCACCCACGACCACCAGCGGCGACGGGTTGGTGGTCAGATGCGTTCGCCGCGCCCCACCGCCAGCATGCGTTCGAGCGCGCGACGCGCCCGGATCGCCACGTCTTCGGGCACCGTGACTTCGGGGACCAGGTCGCGCAGGCAGGCGTGGATGTTGGGCAGGGTGATGCGTTTCATGTGCGGGCACAGGTTGCAGGGCTTGATGAACTCCGTGGCCGGGAAGCGCAGGCGCAGGTTGTCGGCCATCGAACATTCGGTGATCAGGGCCACGCGTTCGGGTTGCTCGCGTTCGAGCCAGGCGCCCATGGCGCTGGTGGAGCCGACGAAGTCGGCCTCGGCCAGCACTTCGGGCGGACACTCCGGATGTGCCACCAGGCGGGCGTCGAATCGTTCGCGCGCATGCCGCGCCTGGGCCGCGGTGAAGGTTTCATGTACTTCGCAACGGCCGTCCCAAAGCACCAGCTGCACGTCGGTCTGGCTGGCCACGTGCGCACCGAGATAGCGGTCAGGCAGGAAGATCACCTTGTCCGCGCCCATCGCCTCGACCACCTGCACGGCATTGGCGGAGGTGCAGCAGGCGTCGGACTCGGCCTTCACGTCGGCGCTGGTGTTGACGTAGGTCACCACCGGCGCGCCCGGGTGGCGCGCTCGCAGCATGCGCACGTCGGCGGCGGTGATCGAGTCGGCCAGCGAACACCCGGCCAGGGCGTCGGGAATGAGCACCTTCACGTGTGGCGCCAGGATCTTGGCCGTCTCGGCCATGAAGTGCACGCCGCACAGCACCACCACCCCGGCATCGCAGTCGGCCGCGGCCTGAGCCAGCGCCAGCGAATCGCCGGTGACGTCGGCGACGCCGTGGAAGATCTCCGGCGACTGGTAGCTGTGCGCCATGACCACGGCGCCGCGCTCGCGCTTGAGCGCCTGGATCGCATCGATCCACGGCAGGTGCATCGGCACTTCGAGGCAAGGCAACAGGCGTTCGAGCTTGTCGGCAAGCCCGGCGTATTCGGTCAGCAGTTCGTCGCGCCACGCCGGTTTCATGCCGGGTCCCCTTGCCAGGCCTCGCGGGCGGCGCGGGCGGCGCGGGCACCCCGGTTGAGCAGTATGCGCACCCCCAGCGGCACCGACTCCCAGGGCAGGCGGTCGAGCAGGTTGCGCGCGGTCAGGCCCAGCTCGGTATCGCCGGTGACTTCAAGCCGGCGCTGGAAGAACAGCGTGTCGGCATCTTCCAGGCGACTGGCCAGCAACAGCAGGTCGGTGGCGCTGCCGCGCACGCTGGCGTCGGACTGCGCATCGACGGCGCGCAGGCGAGTGCCGTCGAGTTCAAGCACCCAGGCCAGGCCGAGGTCGCTGACTTCGATGCCCAGCCGTCGTCCCTGCATGAAGTCCAGGTCGCCGGCACCGATGGGCCGGGCCAGCAGGTGGCCCACGGCCTGTTCCAGCGCCTGCCGCTGCCAGGGCGCGGGCACCAGCCGCAGCAAGGGCGCCCAGCGCCGCGGTGGCGGGAACCAGCGCAGGGGGGAAGGGGAAACGGATGCGGTCATGGTCCCTCCGGACTCGGGGTCCTGCAGGCGGCAGGCATCGGCGATCAGAAGTTCCAGCTGGCTCCGGGCCAGGCCAGGCGGCAGGCCCAGTCGGCGGGCAAGGCCATGCCCGCGTGCCAGCACCTGGTCCTCGCGGGCCGGGTCGCGCACCGGCAAGCCGGCGCGGCGTTTGGCCGCGGCCAGTCCGGCCACCAGGCGTCGCCGGCCCGCCATCATCAGCAACATCGCGTCGTCGAGCCCGTCGACACCGCGTCGCAGCAGGCTCACGGCCAGGGGAATGTGGGTCATGGCGCGCATTGCAGCGCCCGTGCGGGCGCCGCGCCCTGACCTCGGTCAACCCGGGGCGATTGCGACTAGAAGTCGACCACCACGCCCAGGCTCCCGCCCCGGCCCGGGCGGGAATAAAAAGCCACGTCGTCGGCGGTGGCCGGCAGCCCGCGCAGGGACGACCAGTCCCAGGCGGTGCGGTCGGTGAGGTTGAACAGCGACAGGTTCAGGCGCACGTGTTCACCCAGCGAAGCCCAGGCGTGCAGGTCCCAGTTGGCGTAACCCGGCGGCAGGAACAGCGGCCCCGCACCTTGATCGGCACGCGAGACCCGCTTCACGCCGGTCAGGCGCAGCTCCGAACCCCAGCGGCCATCGGCCGACTCGAAGCCGGCGCCCAGGCTGGCGCGCGGCGGCGGCACCGAGTTGAGCGGCCGGTCGCGCGAGGTGTCGTCGCCTTCGGCCCAGGAAGCCACGGCGTCGAGGTACCAGCCGCTGGCGCCTTCGGACAGCGACTCCAGCCACCAGCGCCCTTCCAGTTCGACGCCGCGGATGCGGGCGCGGTCGCGATTGACCGACTGGAACACCAGCTGGCCGCTGGCATTGCGGCCCAGGTTGGCGCGCGATTCGATCAGGTCGCGGTAGCGGTTCTCGTAAAGCGCCAGCGTGCCGACCAGGAATTCGCCGTTCCAGCGCAGGCCAAGCTCCAGGCCTTCGCTGCGCTCGGGCTCGAGGTCCGGGTTCGGCAGCGCGATGTAGTTGAAGGTCGGCAGGTTCAGGCCGATGTTGACGTCGCTGAAAGGCGGCGCCCGGAAGCCCCGCGTGTACTGCACGTACAGGCCCAGCGGGCCGCGGTTGAAGCGCAGGCCCAGCTTGGGCGTCAGCTGGTCGTTGTCCAGCGAAGACGGCACCACGCCCGGATTGTCTTCCGACCACATCGCATCGGGCCGGGCGCGCAGGCGGTAGCTTTCCCAGCGCAGCCCGGGCACCAGCGCCCAGTTTTCACCGAAGCGGATTTCGTCCTGCCAGAACACCCCGATTTCGTCGGCGCGGCTGTCGGGGAAGTCGCGCAGCGGGAATACTTCGCCGATGATCACGTTGCTCGACGCACCGGTGTCGAGGTTGGTTTCGATGCCGTCGCGGTAGCCGCTGTAGTCGTGCCGCGCCAGGTCGATGCCGAACACCTGCCAGTGCTGCAGGCCAAGCCATTCACCGCGCCACTGCGCGTTGAGCTCCAGGCCCGTGCTTTCCTGGCCGAACACGAAGCGGCGCTCGCGCCGCGACAGGAAGGGCGTGGCCCGGTCAGCCAGGCGGAACTGGTCGCTGAACTGGTCGGTGCTGCTGTCCTGGCGGTAGGCCAGCAGGCGCACGGGCCCCAGCGGGCCGACCTGACCCCATTCGGCGCCAAGGCTGGCGCGAAGGCGTTCGTAACGGTCATCACCAGCCAGCGCATACGTGGTGGCGAACCGGCCGGGACCAAAAAGCTGGGACTGCACGTCGGTGGTGCGCCGGCCTTCGGCGCGTTCGACGATGGCGCTCCAGCGGCCGGCGGCACCGGCGTCGAGGCTGAAGCGGGCCAGCGCGCTGTCGTTGCGGAAGTCGGCGGGATTGGCGGCATGGGCCGGGTCGTGTGCGCCGTTTTTCATCTGCTCGCCTTCGCGCCGCCCCAGCGCCACCAGCGCGGACAGGCGCTGGTCGTCGCTGCGCGCGACCAGGCGTCCCGACAGCCAGCGCGACTGGTCACGGCTGCCGGCACCGGCGCGCGCCAGGCCCTGCCACGGGTCCTCGTCGTCCGACCAGCCGGCTTCGGCCGGGTCCGGCGTCCAGTAGGCCACCACGCCGGCCAGCGCCTTGCTGCCGTGCAGGGTCGAGGCCGGGCCGCGCAGCACTTCGACGCGATCAACGATGCCCAGCTCGACCAGGTCGCGCCCGGCCAGCGCGAACTGGCCCACGCCGAAGCCATCGGGCAGCGGCACGCCGTCGAGTTCCACGCCGACGCGATTGCCTTCCAGCCCGCGCACGTTGAAGCCCTGCGCTCCGAAACGATTTGCATCCGTGCCGACGTCCACGCCCGGCAGCAGCCGCGCCAGGTCTTCGATGCCCTGCACGCCGCGGCGCTCCATGGCCTCGCGATCGATCCGGCTGACCGCGCCCACCACCTGCTTCACGGGTTCGGCGCTGCGGCTGCCGACCACCACCACGGCGTCGAGCGTGCGCAGCGTGTCGTCTTCGGCGGCAGGCGACAGGGCCGCCGCGAGGGCAAGTGCGAGGGGCGCGAGGGACATCTTCTTCACCTGTACGAATCGATGGCGCACCGTACGACAGCCCGTGGCCGCCGGGAATTGACCCTCGTCAATCCCGCGGCCGCCGGGCCGCGGAAACTTCGTGGCGCTTGATGCAGGTCAGGGGAGACCCGCCGGGCCAGGACCAAGCTTGACCCGACGGCGGGGTACCGCCGAGCAACGCCAAATCCACCTACGGGGATCCAGCATGAAACGCACACTCATAAGCACTGCCCTGGCGATCGCGCTTGGCGCCGGCGCCAGCTTCGCGTTCGCGGCCGAAAGTGATGTGGTCAACGAACGCGCTCCCAAGACCGAAGACCAGGCCGGCGAAGCCGCCTACCTGGCCCATTGCGCGGCCTGCCACCAGCCCACCGGTGCCGGCCTGGCCGGCGCGTTCCCGCCGCTGAAGGATTCGGACTGGATAAAGAAGGATCCGCAGGCCGCCCTGCAGGCGGTCCTGGCCGGACTGAGCGGCAAGATCACCGTCAACGGCAATGACTACAACGCGGTCATGCCGGCCATGAGCCACCTGGCCGATGCCGACATCGCCGCCCTGCTCAACCACGTGATGGACGACCTCAACGACCTCGACACCCGCTTCACCGCGGACCAGGTCGCCGCGGCGCGCAAGGACATCGCCGGTGCGTCCGACCCCGCCCAGGGCGAGGCCCACCCGGGCACCTCCCAGGCCGAGGCGGCCTACAAGGGCGCGCCGTCCTCCATGGCCGCCGGCGACATGAAGATGGTGCGCAGCCCCGGTGCCCCGGACATGACCGAAGAAGAGTTCGCCCAGGCGACCGACATCTTCTTCCAGCGCTGCGCTGGCTGCCACGGCGTGCTGCGCAAGGGCGCCACCGGCAAGCCGCTTACCCCCGACCTGACCCAGGCCAAGGGCACCGACTACCTCAAGGCGCTGATCAACTTCGGCTCCCCGGGCGGCATGCCCAACTTCGGCACCGGCGGCGAGCTGACCATCGACCAGGTGGACCTGATGGCCCGCTTCCTGCAGCACACCCCGCCCAACCCGCCGGAATGGGGCATGACCGAGATGCGCGAAAGCTGGAAGGTGCTGGTGCCGGTCGAGGACCGCCCGACCCGGAAGATGAACAAGTACAACCTCGAGAACGTGTTCTCGGTGACCCTGCGCGACTCGGGCGAAATCGCCCTGATCGACGGCGACACCAAGGAAATCATCAACATCATCAAGACCGGCTACGCCGTGCACATCTCGCGCGTCTCGCATTCGGGCCGCTACGTGTACACGATCGGCCGCGACGGCAAGATCGACCTGATCGACATGTGGATGGCCAAGCCCGAGCGCGTGGCCGAGATCAAGATCGGCCTCGAGGCGCGTTCGGTCGAAACCTCCAAGTACAAGGGTTTCGAGGACAAGCTGGCGATCGCCGGCGCCTACTGGCCGCCGCAGTTCGTGATCATGGACGGCCCGAGCCTGGAGCCGATGAAGATCGTCTCGACCCGCGGCATGACGGTGGACACGCAGGAATACCATCCGGAACCGCGCGTGGCGGCGATCGTGGGCAGCCACCAGCACCCGGAGTTCATCGTCAACGTCAAGGAAACCGGCCGCATCCTGCTGGTCGACTACAGCGACATCGACAACCTCAGGATCACCACGCTCGACGCGGCGCGCTTCCTGCACGACGGCGGCTGGGACGTGACCAAGCGCTACTTCCTCACCGCGGCCAACCAGAGCGACAAGATCGCGGTGGTGGACTCGAAGGAACAGCGCATGGTCGGCCTGATCGACGTCGACAAGATCCCGCACCCGGGCCGCGGCGCGAACTTCGTGCATCCCGAGTTCGGACCGGTCTGGGGCACGTCGGCGCTGGGCAACGACAAGATCACGCTGATCGGCACGGATCCGGAGAAGCACGCGGACAATGCCTGGAAGGTGGTCGAGGTGCTGCACGGCCAGGGCGGCGGTTCGCTGTTCATCAAGACGCACCCGAAGTCGCGCAACCTGTGGGTGGACACGCCGCTCAATCCCGACGAGAAAGTGGCGCAGTCGGTGGCGGTGTTCAACATCGACGACCTCGACGCCGGCTACGAGGTGCTGCCGATCGCGGAGTGGGCGAACCTGGGCGAAGGCCCCAAGCGCGTGGTCCAGCCCGAATACAATGCGGCCGGCGACGAAGTCTGGTTCTCGGTCTGGAACGGCAAGGACCAGCGTTCGGCCCTGGTGGTCGTCGACGACAAGACCCGCAAGCTCAAGGCGGTCCTT
Organism: Arenimonas soli; assembly: GCF_014643775.1. GTDB lineage: Bacteria > Pseudomonadota > Gammaproteobacteria > Xanthomonadales > Xanthomonadaceae > Arenimonas > Arenimonas soli. Next base: position 366,510 of record NZ_BMKC01000001.1, on the reverse strand, counting down.
GACGACGCCCGCCTGGTCACGCCGACCGGCAAGTTCAACATCAACAACACGGTCAACGACGTCTACTGATCGTCGGTTCTTCGCTCCACCCCGGGGCCCTGCATCGCAGGGCCCCTTTCTTTCGCGGGGGGCTCAGCGGGAGGGGAACGCCCACTCCACCTGCAGCCATATCTTGCGCGTATCGCGCGCGAACCCGTCGCTCTGGTAGTCCGCCACCTTCAGCAGCCCCGCCAGCCCGCCCGGCAGCGGGAACGACAGGGATGCGTCCCACTCCCTGCCGTAGCCGGCGCCGCCGCGGTCGGCTTCGAAGTCGTGCCAGGCGACGGTCCAGCCCAGCTTTTCCTGCAGCTTTCCGCTGCCGAACTTGCCCGACACCGACGCGTAACGATCGTCCAGCCCGTTCGCCGGCGTCACCAGGAACTTGTCCGCCCAGCCGTTGAATGCATGCAGCGTCGCCAGCGGCGTCTGGAAGGACGTTGCGCCGTTGCCGCCAAGCTGTTCCCAGCCCAGCTTCCAGGTCAGCCCCCAGGCGGCTGCCGAGGGCTCGACCAGGACGTAGTCCTCGTCGACCCGCAGCGGATTGTTCGCATGGTCGCGCTGCCTGGCGAACTCCAGCGTCCAGCCCAGCTTGGTCGCTGCCAGTTCGCGGCTGCCCGTCCAGCGCAGGCCCAGCGTGCGCGTCGAAGCGCTGGCCACGTCCTCGTCCTGCAGCCAGTAGCCATAGGCCACCACCGTGCCGGCCGCGGTCTGCCAGCTGGCGTTGGCCAGGTGGGCGTCCAGTCGCCGTTCGCGCGCCAGCGGGTCGCGGGCCTCGTCGCTGAACACGCGGTGCACGCGGTCTAGCCAGGCGTAACGCAACACCAGCCCGTCGCGCGGGCTCAAATCCGCGACCAGGCCGTCGTAGGTCTGTTCGTTCTGGCGCCAGCCGACATTGCCGACGAAGCGCTGGTTGTCCAGCAGCAGCCGCTGCCGGCCCAGCGTCGCGCCACCTTTCGCGCCCTGCCAGCGCAGCCAGGCCTGATTTACTTCCACTGACGCGGGATCGGCCACGACCGGATAGCGGGTTTCACCATTGGCAGTGGAATTGAAGCTGTCGTTCAGCGCCGCGATGCCTTCGAATTCAAGCCCCGACGACCAGCCGCTGCCCAGCGTCTGGCGGTAGCCCAGCCGCAGGCGCAGGGTGTCGGCGCTGGCGTCGCGGGCGTAGGCCGCGTCGTCCACGGCTTCGTGGCGATAGCGCAAATGGCCGGACCATCCGTCTCCGGCTGGAGCGGCGCTGGCGGCATACGGCAGGCCGGCTGCGGCCAACGCAAGCGTGATGCAGGTCTTGAGGTTCATGGCGAGCTTCCGAAGCAGGCCCGGATCGGGTCGTCGCGAGGGTGCGCCTGCCCGCGCGTCTTGCCACTGAGCCAGGTCAAGCGCGGAAGAATTAGTCGCATGCCGCGGGGTTCACATCGCCGGGCAGGGGGCGCATGCTGTTCGACATGGGTTCTGCTTGACGCGCGTCAGGGAAGGACGCGTGCCTCCGCAGGAAGCTGTCGGCATTGATTGCCCGAACGACCTACTACCGGAGACATGCTCATGAAACGCCCCCTGCTCGTGCTTTCCATCGCCGCCGCCCTGGCCCTTGCCGGCTGCCGCGACAACCCCAATTCCGGACTCGACGCCCACGAGGCGGTGGTCGCCAAGCGCGCCGCCGGCGCGGCGGACACGGGCGGCTCGCGCAAGGGCGACTTCGGCCCGCCGCAGGGTGAAATGATCGATGCCGTACTCACCGCGCCGCCGCACGTGCCGCCGCCGACCAACCGCGACTACCCGGCCAAGGTGAAGGTCGAACTGGAAGTGCGCGAGGTCGACCTGGAGATCGCCGAAGGCGTCACCTACACCTTCTGGACCTTCGGCGGCACCGTGCCCGGCAGCTTCATCCGCGTGCGCCAGGGCGACACCGTCGAGTTCCACCTCAACAACCACCCCGACTCGAAGATGCCGCACAACATCGACCTGCACGGCGTCACCGGCCCCGGTGGCGGCGCCTCGTCCACGTTCACGGCACCGGGCCACGGCTCGCAGTTCACCTTCAAGGCGCTCAATGCCGGCCTGTACGTGTACCACTGCGCCACCGCGCCGGTGGGCATGCACGTGGCCAACGGCATGTATGGCCTGATCCTGGTCGAGCCGCCCGAAGGCATGCCGCCGGTGGACAAGGAGTTCTACGTCATGCAGGGCGACTTCTACACCACCACCAAGTACCGCGAGAAGGGCCACGCGCCCTTCGACATGCAGCGGGCGATCGACGAGAACGCCACCTACGTGCTGTTCAACGGCTCCGAAAACGCGCTCACCGGCGACAATGCCATCAAGGCCAGCGTCGGGGAGAACGTGCGCCTGTACGTGGGCAACGGCGGTCCGAACCTGGTGTCGAGCTTCCACGTCATCGGCGAGATCTTCGACAAGGTCTGGTACGAGGGTGGCACCCGCTACCAGGAAAACGTGCAGACCACGCTGATCCCGGCCGGTGGCGCCATGATCGCCGACTTCCACCTCGAGGTCCCGGGCAGCTACGTGCTGGTCGACCACTCCATCTTCCGCGCCTTCAACAAGGGCGCCCTGGGCATCCTCCAGGTGGATGGCGAGGAGGACAAGAGCATCTATTCGGGCAAGGAAGTCGACCACGTCTACCTGGGCGACAAGGCCGCCAGCATGCAGCCGGTGGCCGATGCCGCCGCCGCGGACAAGGCGGGCACCCTGACCCTGGACGACCAGGTCAAGGCCGGCCAGGCCCTGTTCGCCGGCACCTGCTCGACCTGCCACATGCCCGACGGCAAGGGCATGGCCGGCGTGTTCCCGCCGCTGGCGGGCTCGGACTGGATGACCCGTTCGCACGACGAACTGGCCGCCATCGTGCTCAACGGCCTGTCCGGCCCAATCAAGGTCAACGGCGAGGACTACAACTCGGTGATGCCGCCGATGAGCCAGCTGACCGACGACGAGGTCGCCAACATCCTGACCTACATGCTCAACAGCTGGGGCAACCCGGGCGGCCAGGTCAGCAAGCAGGACGTGGCCAAGGTCCGCGGCTCCACCGAGCGTGGCGAAGGCGCGGCGCACTGACCATGAAAACGGCCTGCGTCCTGCTGCTGGCCCTGCTTCCCCTGCCCGGCGTCGCCGCCGGGCAGGACTGGGCCCGGCTGCCGGGCGGTGAATTCACCTCGGTGCTGCGCTACGAAGACACCAACGGCGTACTGAAGGTCGCCCCCTTCGAACTCCAGCGGCGGCCGGTCACCAACGCCCAGTTCCTGGACTTCGTCCGCGACCACCCCGATTGGCGCCGTGGCCAGGCCCCGGAGCTGTTCGCCGAAGCGCGCTACCTGCAGCACTGGGCCGGCCCGACCGATCTCGGCGACGCCGGCCCCGCCCAGCCGGTGGTGCAGGTCAGCTGGTTCGCGGCCCAGGCCTACTGCGAGGCCCAGGGCGCGCGCCTGCCGACCTGGACCGAGTGGGAGTTCGCGGCAGCCGCCGACGAAACCCGCGCCGATGCCCGCAAGGACCCGGCCTGGCGCGAACGCATCCTGGCCTGGTATTCCCGGCCTTCCAACCGGGGCCTGGCCGATGTCGGCCAGGGTCCCACCGACATCAACGGCGTGCAGGACCTGCATGGCCTGGTCTGGGAGTGGGTGGACGACTACGCCGCGATGCTGGTGTCGCCCGACAACCGCGACCAGGGCGACCCGGACAGGCTGCAGTTCTGCGGTGCCGGCGCGCTTTCCATGGACGACCGCGAGAACTACGCGGTGCTGATGCGCGTGGCCATGCTGTCGGCCCTGCAGGCCGAAGACACCACCGGCAACCTCGGTTTCCGCTGCGCGCGCGACATCAAGGAAAGCACACGATGAAAACCTGGCGCTTCACACTGGGGCTGCTGCTGGCCCTGGCCACCGGCGCGCCGCTGGCGGCCCCCGCCGACCTGCCCGGCGATTCCGTCTATCGCCTGGCCGACGCCTACACCGACCAGGGCGGACGCGACTTCACGCTCGCCGATGGCCGCGGCAAGGTGCGCGTGGTGGCGATGTTCTATACCTCCTGCCGCTATGTCTGCCCGCTGATCATCGACAGCGCCAGGGGCGTCGAACACGCGCTGTCGCCCGCCGAACGCGCGCGCCTGCAGGTACTGCTGGTCAGCCTGGACCCGGCCCGCGACGACCCCGAGGCGCTAAGGCAGGTCTTCGACAAGCGCCGGCTCGATGCCGGCCGCTGGACCCTGGCCCGCACCGAAGCCGCCGGCGTGCGCCGCCTGGCCGCGGTGCTGGGTATCCGCTACCGGCCGCTGGCCGACGGCGAGTTCAACCACACCTCGGCCCTGGTCCTGCTGGACGCCGAAGGTCGCATACTCGCCCGCACCGAGACCCTGGGCAGCGTGCCGGACCCGGCCTTCCTGGCGGCCGTGAAGGCCGCGCTGGCCGAACCGGCGGGCTGAACGGGCCTCGCACGGGACAGGCATGGGGCCGGCGCGCGCGCCTTGACCAAGGTCAACCCCGCGCCGCGCCGGGTTGCGGATAATGGTCGCCAAGACAACGGGGAAGCTCCGATGACGCTGGACAACAAGGCGGAAACCTACAACGACAAGGTCGTGCTGCAGTTCGCGGTGATGACCGTGGTCTGGGGCGTGGTGGGCATGCTGGTGGGGGTGATCATCGCCGCCCAGCTCTACTGGCCCTCCCTGAACTTCGACCTGCCCTGGTTCAGCTTCGGCCGCCTGCGGCCGCTGCACACCAATGCGGTCATCTTCGCGTTCGGCGGCAGCGCCCTGTTCGCGACCAGCCTGTACGTGGTGCAGCGCACCTGCCACGTCCGGCTGATATCGGACAAGCTGGCCGCCTTCGTGTTCTGGGGCTGGCAGCTGGTCATCGTGGCCGCGGCCATCTCCCTGCCGCTGGGGTACACCCAGGGCAAGGAATACGCCGAACTGGCCTGGCCGATCGACGTGCTGATCACCCTGGTCTGGGTGGCCTACGGCTTCATCTTCTTCGGCACGATCGCCAAGCGCCGGGTCCGGCACATCTTCGTCGCCAACTGGTTCTACGGCGCCTACATCATCGCTGTGGCCCTGCTGCACATCATCAACTCGCTGGCCATGCCGGCCGGCCTGATGCACAGCTACCCCATCTACTCCGGCGCCGTGGATGCCATGGTGCAATGGTGGTACGGCCACAACGCGGTCGGCTTCTTCCTGACCGCCGGTTTCCTGGGCATGATGTATTACTTCGTGCCGCGCCAGGCCAACCGCCCCATCTACAGCTACCGCCTGTCGATCGTGCACTTCTGGGCGCTTATCGCCGTGTACATGTGGGCCGGCCCGCACCACCTGCACTACACCGCCCTGCCCGACTGGGTGCAGTCGGTGGGCATGGTGTTCTCGCTGATCCTGCTGGCGCCCAGCTGGGGCGGCGCGATCAACGGCATCATGACCCTCTCGGGCGCCTGGCATAAGCTGCGCACCGACCCGATCATCAAGTTCCTCGTCGTCGCCATCTCGTTCTACATGATGAGCACCTTCGAGGGCCCGATGATGTCGATCAAGACCGTCAACGCGCTCAGCCACTACACCGACTGGACCATCGGCCACGTGCACTCGGGCGCCCTGGGCTGGGTGGCCATGATCTCGATCGGCTCGATCTACATGCTGATCCCGCGCTGCCTGGGCCTGAAGGAAATGGCCAGCATCCGCATGATCGACCAGCATTTCTGGGTCCACACCATCGGCGTGGTGCTCTACACGGTGTCCATGTGGATCGCCGGCATCTACCAGGGCCTGATGGCGCGCGCCGCGAACGACGACGGCACGCTCACCTACGCCTTCGCCGAGATCGTCGAGTTCAACTACCCCTACTACCTGGTGCGCCTGCTCGGTGGCCTGCTGGTGATTGCCGGCATGGCACTGATGTGCGTGAACACCGTGCGCACCTTCCGCCTGGCCAAGGGCGCGGTGGAAACGCCGGTGCTGCCGCCCGCCGCCCAGACGCACGCCTGAGGACCCGACATGAGCCACGAAAAGATCGAAACCAATGTCGGCTGGATGGCGATCCTCATCGCGATCGTCATCAGCTTCGGCGGCTTGGCGGAAATCGTGCCGCTGATGTACCAGGCCGAGACCGTCAAACCGATCCCGGGCGTCAAGCCCTACCCGGCGCTGGAACTCGCCGGCCGCGACATCTACGTGCGCGAAGGCTGCTACAACTGCCATTCGCAGATGATCCGCACCCTGCGCCACGAAACCGAACGCTACGGCCACTACTCGCTGGCCGGTGAATCGGTGTACGACCGTCCGTTCCAGTGGGGCAGCAAGCGCACCGGCCCCGACCTGGCGCGCGTCGGCGGCCGCTACTCGGACGACTGGCACCGCGTGCACCTGATCAACCCGCGCGACGTCGTGCCGGTGTCGAACATGCCCGGCTACCCCTGGCTGGCCGAAACCGCGGTGGACCCCGGCGTGGTGACGCGCAACATGCGCGCCCTGCAGCGCCTGGGCGACCCGTACACGGCCGAGGACATCGACGGCGCCGCCGCCGCGGTGACCGGGAAGTCCGAGATGGACGCGCTGATCGCCTATCTGCAGGGCCTCGGCAAGCACGCGCCGGTGAACTGACATGATCGCCGGCATCTCCACCGTCCTGTTGCTCATCCTGTTCCTGGTCGGCGTCGCCTGGGCCTACAGCCGCAAGCGCAAGCCCGAGTTCGACGCCGCCGCCCGCCTGCCCCTGGAAGAAGACCAGAGCGAGAACACCCCATGACTACCGGCTGGTCCCTTTACGTCATTTTCCTCGTCGTCCTGAACATCGTCGGCTGCGCCTGGCTGCTGTGGTGGACGTCCAAGCGCCGCGGCGACGAAGCGCGCAACGACTCCGAGACCACCGGCCACGTCTGGGACGGCGACCTCACCGAATACAACAAGCCGCTGCCGCGCTGGTGGATCATCCTGTTCTGGCTGACCATCGTGTATTCGGTGGGTTACCTGGTCTGGTACCCGGGCATGGGCAATTTCGCCGGCACGTCCGGCTGGACCTCGGCCAAGGAACACGACGCCGACAAGGCCGAAGCCGACGCCCGCCTGGCCGAAGCCTTCGGGCGCTTCGACGGCATGCCCATCGACGAAGTCGCGGGACATGAAGAAGCCGTCGCTTTCGGCGCGCGCCTGTTCCAGAACCACTGCGCCCAGTGCCATGGTTCCGACGCCCGCGGCGCCAGGGGCTTCCCCAACCTCACCGACGGCGACTGGCTCTGGGGCGGCACGCCCGACCAGGTGCTGGCGTCGATCGTGGACGGCCGGCAGGCGGCGATGCCGGCGCTGGGCGCGGCGATCGGCGGCGACGTCGGCGTCACCGAGGTGGCGGCCTACGTGCAAAGCCTGTCGGGCATCAAGGCCGACCCGGCCCTGGCCGAAGCCGGCAAGGCCAAGTACGCCGGCGTCTGCGCCGCCTGCCACGGTGTCGACGGCAAGGGCAACCCGATCCTGGGCGCGCCCAACCTCACCGACAACATCTGGCTGTACGGCAGCGACTTCGCCAGCATCAGCGAAGGCATCCGCAATGGCCGCAACGGCATGATGCCGGCGCATGGGCCGATCATCGGCGAGACCCGCAGCCGCCTGGTGGGCGCTTATGTCTGGACGCTTTCGCATGGCAAGGACGCGGAGCCACCCGACGCCCCATGAGCCAGCCCGCCGACCGTTTCGACCACCCGCCCCGACCGCTCGCCCAGCGGCTCGGGGCGATCCTTTGGCCCAGCTTCTTCGCCGCCGGCGTGGCGACGATGGTGTTCTTCGCCTTCGTTGATCCGCTGCTGCTGCGCGACATGACCTTCCCCGAGGTCGAGATCAGCCGGGGACTGGGTTACACGGTCGGCTTTTTCATGTTCTGGGCCTGCACCGCGGCCAGCAGCCTGTTCACCTGGATCCTGCTCCGGCCCGCCAGCCGCTTCAACAAACCCCTGGCGGGTGACTAGGTCATGGCCCGCAAGATCCCCAGCGAACTCGTCGACGAGGTTTCGCTCTACGTCGCCGAAAAGAAGGTCTATCCGCGCGAGCAGGACGGCCTGACCCAGCGACTGCGCAAGGCCGCGGTGATCTGGCTGCTGGGCATGTACTACGGTTTCGCCTGGCTGCAGTGGGACGACCGCCAGGCCGTGCTGTGGGACCTGCCGGCGCGCAAGTTCTACGTCTTCGGACTGGTGTTCTGGCCGCAGGATTTCCTGTTCCTGGCCCTGCTGCTGATCATGGCCGGCCTGTCGCTGTTCTTCTTCACCGCGGTCGCCGGCCGGCTTTGGTGCGGCTACGCCTGCCCGCAGACCGTGTGGACCGAAGTCTTCATCTGGATGGAACGCTGGACCGAAGGCGACCGCAACAAGCGCATGAAGCTCGACAACGGGCCGTGGACCCGCGAGAAGTTCATGCGCAAGGGCGCCAAACATGTCCTGTGGCTGGCGTTCGCGCTGTGGACCGGCTTCACCTTCGTCGGCTACTTCACGCCCATCCGCGACCTGGCCGCGCGCCTGTCGCCCTTCGAGTGGGGCGGCTGGGAAATCTTCTGGGTGCTGTTCTATTCCCTGGCCACCTGGGGCAATGCCGGCGTGCTGCGCGAACAGGTGTGCAAGTACATGTGCCCCTACGCGCGTTTCCAGGGCGCGATGTTCGACCGCAACACGCTGATCATCGCCTACGACCCGCTGCGCGGCGAACCGCGCGGCCCGCGCAAGAAGGGCAAGCTGGCCAGCGTGCTCGAGCGTGCCCGCGGGCTGCTGCCGCTGGACGTCGCCACCAGCGCCGTGGTGCACGCCTCCCAGCACCGCAGCGCCGCCGACCTGCAGGCCGGCGCCCGCGCCACCACCGGCCTGGTGGTGGACCAGCAGCACGGCCTGCCGCCGCCGCCCGAAGTCAACTCCCCGGAAGACCTGGGCGACTGCATCGACTGCACAATCTGCGTGCAGGTCTGCCCCACCGGCATCGACATCCGAAACGGCCTGCAATACGAGTGCATCGCCTGCGGCGCCTGCGTGGACGCCTGCGACATGGTGATGGACAAGATGGGCTACCCGCGCGGCCTGGTCCGCTACACGTCGCAGAACGCGGTCGAAGGCAAGCATGTGCGCCTGCTGCGCCCGCGCGTACTCATCTACGGCGGCCTGCTGGTGGCCCTGGCGATCGGCTTCGCCGTCGGCATCGCCCAGCGCAGCCCGCTGATCGTGGACGTCATGCGCGACCGCAACGCGCTCTACCGCACGGCCGCCGACGGCAGCATCGAAAACGCGTACACCGTGCGCATCGTCAACAAGGACATTGCACCCCGTGAATTCACCATCCGCATCGACGGGCCGGAAGGCATCACCCTGGTCGAAGCCGGCGCCGTGCACCGCGCCCTGGCCGAAGAAGTGCTGACCGTGCCGATCACCCTGCGCGCGCCCGCCGGCCTGGCCAAGGGCCGGGTGGACCTGGACCTGGTGGTCGAGTCCTCCGCCGAAGGCGTCAGCGAGACCGAAGAAACCCGCTTCTTCGGGCCCTTCTGATGGACAAGCCCAAGACTTCGTCGTTTTCGCGCAACCCGGTGCTCTGGCTGGTGCTGGCGATCCCGGCGGCAACCATCGTCGCGGGCATCTGGACGCTGGTGGTCGCCTCCGGCAAGAGCGCGGTCGATGCCGACCCCGACCCGGTGCGGCGCACGGCGCAGGTGCAGGTGGCGTCCATCGAGGCCGATGCGCAGGCCGCCAGCCGCGGCCTTGGCGCCACCCTGGTGATCGAATCCGACAGTGCACTGCTGCGCCTGGACCAGCCCACGGGTCCGCGCGCGCCGACCCTGCAGCTGGTGCATCCGCTTGAATCCTCCCTCGACCGCCAGCTGGCCCTGCTGCCGGATCCGAAGGGCTGGCGCACCGACGGCCCGGTGGCGTCCACGCACGTCTGGCAGCTTCGCCTGGTCGCCGACGACGGCAGCTGGCGGCTGGTCGGTCGTTACCACCCCGGCGACACCGAGATCACGCTGGCGCCCGCACTCGCGGCGCCGTGAACCCGTCGGCGCCGTCGGGCTGTTTCCACTGCGGCGAGCCGCTGCCCGCCGACCCGGTCCGCGTTCGCCTGGACGGCGCCGAACGCGAGGTCTGCTGCGCCGGCTGCGGCGCCGCCGCCAGCTGGATCCGCGACGCCGGACTGGGCGACTACTACCGCCTGCGCGACTCCGCCGGCGCGCGCGTTGACCTGTCCCCGGCCGACTACAGCGCCTGGGATCGCGCCGACGTGCAGGCCGGCCATGCTTTCGACACCCCCGAGGGCCGCGAGATCACCGTGGTCTGCGAAGGCATGCACTGCGCGGCCTGCGCCTGGCTGATCGACCACGCCCTGCGCCGCGAACCCGGCGTCAGCGACGCCGGCGCCAATGCCATCACCGGCCGCGTGCGCATCGCCTGGGATCCCCGGCACACGCCGCTGTCACCGGTACTGGCCCGGCTGGCGTCGCTGGGCTACCGGCCGCACCTGGCCCAGGGCGAAGCCGCCGAGCGCGAGCGCCGGCGCGAACGCAACCGCCTGATCGCCCGGCTGGGCGTCGCCGCGCTGGGCACCACCCAGGCCATGATGTTCGCCGAGGCGCTGTACCTGGACACCGCCAACGAGATGGCGCCGGCGACGCGCGACTTCTTCCGCTGGATCACCTTCCTGGTGTCCACGCCGGTGGTGTTCTTCTCCGGCTGGCCCTTCCTTGCCGGCATGGCCACCGAGCTGCGCGAACGCCGCCCGGGCATGGACACCCTGGTGGCGACCTCGGTGCTGCTGGCCTATTTCGCCAGCCTGGTGGAAACCCTGCGCGGCGGCGCCCACGTCTGGTTCGACGCGGCCGTGATGTTCGTGCTGTTCCTGCTGGCGGCGCGTTTCCTGGAACGCATGGCGCGCCGGCAGGCCAGCGCGCGCCTGGACACCCTGGCGCGCGCGCAGCCGGCCCTGGCCTGGCGCGAGGTGACCGGCGGGCGCGAGCAGGTGCCGGTGTCGGCGCTGTGCACCGGCGACGTGGTGCAGGTCGGCGCCGGCGACACCGTGCCCGCCGACGGCGAACTGATCGATGAAGCCGCGGCGCTGGACGAGTCCTTGCTGACCGGCGAGTCCACGGCCGTGGCCAAGGCCGCAGGCGATCCGCTGTATGCCGGCAGCGCCTGCCGCGAAGCCCCGCTGCGCCTGCGCGTGACCCGCACCGGCGCCGACACGCGGCTGTCGCAGCTGGTGCGTGCAGTGGACCGCGCGCAATCCACGCGGCCGCGCGTGGCCCGGTTCGCCGACGCCGTGGCGCAGCGGTTCGTGGTTTCGCTGTTCGTCGCCGCGATCATCGTGTTCGCCGTCTGGTGGCAGCTGCAGCCCGAGCGGGCCTTCGAAATCGCGCTGGCCGTGCTGGTGGTCAGCTGCCCCTGCGCGCTGTCGCTGGCCGTGCCCACCGCCCTGGCCACGGCGCACGGCACGCTGGCGCGCTGGGGCGTGCTGGCGCTGGGTGCGGATTCGCTGGAAAGCCTGGCCCGCGCCGACGTGGTGGTGCTTGATAAAACCGGCACCCTGACCCTGGGCCAGCCGCGCCTGCACGGCGCGCAGGCCATCGAAGGTGACATCGGCCACTGGCGGCAGGTCGCTGCCGCCCTGGAAGCCAACGCCGGCCACCCCCTGGCGCTGGCGTTCGCCATGCACGAGGTGCCCGTGGCCACCGCGGTGCGCACCCTGCCCGGCCACGGCGTGCAGGGCCAGGTGGATGGCCGCGACTATCGGCTGGGCCGCGCCGAGTTCGCCGCCGGCCGCGCCGACGACGGCGCGCTGTGGCTGGGCGACGGCAGCACCGCCTTCGCCCGTTTCGAAACCAGCGACCCCGTGCGCGAGGACGCGGCTGATGCCGTGGCCAGCCTGCGCGCCCTGGGCCTGCCGCCACACCTGCTCAGCGGTGACGGCGAAGCCAGCGTCGCCGCGGTCGCGGGCAGCCTGGGCATCGAAGACTTCGCCTCGCGGCAGTCGCCGGAGGACAAGCTGGCCGCCGTGCGCGCGCTGCAGGCCCAGGGCCGGCGCGTACTGGCCGTGGGCGACGGCATCAACGACGCGCCGGTACTGGCGGGTGCCGATGTCTCGGTGGCCATGGCCGGCGGCGCGCCGCTCGCGCATCGTTCGGCCGACCTGGTGCTGGCCGGCGCTTCGCTGATGCGCCTGCCGCAGGCGGTGCAGCTGGCGCGGCGCACCCGCCGCATCATCGGGCAGAACCTGGGCTGGGCCCTGGCCTACAATGTCGTGGCCCTGCCCCTGGCTGCCCTGGGCCACATCGGTCCCGGGCTGGCGGCGCTGGGCATGGCCGCCTCGTCGCTGGTCGTCACCGCCAACGCCCTGCGCCTGGGGCGCACGAAAGGGGTAACCGCGTGAACATCCTGCTCGCCCTGATCCCGGTTTCGTTGCTGCTGCTCGGCGCGGCGATCTGGTTTTTCCTGTGGGCGGTCAAACGCGGGCAGTTCGACGACCTCGACACCCCGGCGCTGGACATGCTGCGTGAAGACGACCTCCCGGCGCCGGCCCCCGAAGCACCCGACAAGCGCGAAGCGCGCGACGCCGACTGATGCCGGTCGACCTGCTGGTGCTGGGCGCGGCGCTGCTGACCGGCCTGCTGGGTGGCGTGCACTGCATCGCCATGTGTGGCGGCATCGCCACGGGCCTGGCCGCCACCTCGCCAAAACCCGGCCTGGGCACCGCGTTCGCGCTCAACACCGGCCGCGTGCTCGGCTACACGATCGCCGGCGCCCTGGTCGGTGCCTTCGGCGGCGGACTGCTGCTGCTCGCGCGTTCCGAGGCGCTGGCCACCGGCCTGCGCATGGCGATGGGCGGCGTGCTGATCCTGGTCGCGGTGCGGCTGCTGTGGCCGCGCAAGCTGGGCTTCCTGTCGCGCGGCGGCGCCTGGTTCTGGAAGATGCTGCGGCCACTGCAGTCGAAGCTGCCGGCGCACGGTCCCTGGCGGCCCTGGGCCCAGGGCCTGCTGTGGGGCTGGCTGCCCTGCGGGCTTTCGAGCACGGTGCTGGTGGCGGCGTGGCTGGAAGCCAGCGCCCTGCACGGCGCCCTGGTGATGGCCAGCTTCGGCATGGGCACGATGGCGACCATGGTGCCGGTCACCTGGAGCGGCGCCCGCCTGGGCCAGCTGCTGGCCAACCGCGCCTGGCGCTACGGCGCCGCCGGCCTGGTGGCGCTGGCGGGGGTGGTCACGCTGGCCGGCCCCTGGCTGGCCGGCCAGCCGGCGATCCATGCGGTGCTCGAAGCCCTGGGCTGCCGTTCGATCTGAATGCGCAAGCGCCCGCCCGACCTGGATGGTCTTGCCCCGAGCAGCCTGCAATTGCCGCCGGGCGGATGGTCGACGGTGCTCGATTGCCTGTGCGATCGGTTCGCCGCGGTCCCGCGCCCGGCCTGGCTCGATCGCATGGCCCGGGGGCGCGTCGTGGACGACCAGGGGCGGCGGATCACGCCGGACACACCGTTCGTGGTCGGGCTCGAAGTGCACTACTACCGCGAGGTGGCCGAGGAATCGACGATCCCGTTCGAGGAAGTCGTATTGCACGCCGACGAACACCTGCTGGTGGCGGACAAGCCGCACTTCCTGCCAGTCACGCCCGCGGGTGTCCATGTCCATGAAACCCTGCTGGGCCGGTTGATCCGGCGCACCGGCAACCCGGACCTGGTGCCGCTGCACCGCATTGACCGGGACACGGCCGGACTGGTGCTGTTCTCGACCAACCCCGACAGCCGCGCACGTTACCACGGGCTGTTTCGCGAACGCAGGATCGAAAAGCGCTACGAAGCGATCGCGCCGGCGCTGCCGGACGTGACGCTCCCCTTGCTGCGATCAAGCCGGATCGTCGCCGGCGAGCCCTTCTTCCGGATGAGGGAAACCCAGGGGCCGGCGAACAGCGAAACCCGGATTGACGTCGTCGCCCGCGGCGAACCGCATTGGCGTTATGCATTGACACCGATCACCGGCCGCAAGCACCAGCTGCGTGTGCACATGGACGCGCTGGGGGCACCGATCGCCAACGACGGGATGTATCCGGCGCTTTGCCATCGCACGGCAGGCGACTACTCGGCGCCATTGCAGTTGCTGGCGAAGCGGCTGTCGTTCGTCGATCCCCTCACCGGACTTGTTCGCAGCTTCGCCAGCGAACTCCGGCTCGAGCATTGACCGACATCGACTGCGCCGGACGCGATCGCAGCTGATCGCCATCAACTCATCCTCCTGGTTTCCAGAATGCCATGTTGGGGTAGATCCATTGCCACGGCGTGCCGGTCTCGCCGATGGCGAATTCAACCAAGCGCGGGAACGCCGCCTCGGCGCGGACGTCGTTCGACAGGATTACCACGCAACGCCTGCCTTCCTGGACGCATACCACCGTATTGCCGGTCCACTCATTGTGGCCTCCACGGTTGAATGCCGGACCCTGCGGTCCGTCGTAGACCACAAGTCCCAGGCCTGCCGCGAGATCGGCCCGGCGCGCATCGAGAGGCAGTTCCGGCTGCAGCGTCGGGAACTGCGAGACGGTGGTGATCGGTAGCTGCGGGCGGGTCATTTGAGCGTGAGAACTCTCGGACAGACCATCGCCACGCACCAGCCCCGCCACGAAGCGGGCGATATCGGCAATGGTGGTGTCCATCGATCCGGCAGCACGTACGGTGCTGCGTTCGTCGTGTGGCTCGACGCTGCCGTCGATCCGCCATCCGTCTGCAAGATTCCTGGCAAAATCCTGGCGCCACTTCATATCCGTGTTTTCCATGCCGAACCGGTCGAACACGCGGCGCTGCATCTCCTCGCGCACATCAAGGCCGATCCCGCGCTCGATCACGAACTGCAGCAGGATGAAGCCGTCGCCCGAGTACGCGTAGCGGCTTCCGGGATCGAAGTGCATGCGAAGTTTTCCGTCGGGTGCCAGGAAGCCGAAGTTCGGGAACCCGGTGGAGTGCGTGAGCACGTGGCGGGCGGTGATTCGGCGCCAGCGATCGTCGCCTGCGAGGTCGGGCCAGGACGCGTATTTGTCCTCGTTCGGGTAATCGCTCAGCGGACGTTCCAGATACGTGCCCAGGGGCTGATCCAGATCCAGCACACCCTCGTCGACCAGCTGCATGACCATGTACGAGAAGGCGGCCTTGGTGACCGAGGCGCCGTACATCACGGTATCGGTCTGGAGCGGGTCGCCGGCGGCATTGCGCAAACCGTAGCTCGACACCTGCGTTACCTGCCCGTCATGGATCGTCGCCATCGCAAGCCCCTTCGCCCCGGTGGCCTGCATCGCCAGGCGGACTTCGGCATCCAGTGCGGCCGTCGTGGGGCGCGCTGTGGCAACGTCGCTGCCAACGGCTGCGGCCAACAGCGCCACGGTGAGAACAAGGGGATGGGCCCAGATGCGCGCCAGGCGCCGGGATGAAGCAGACGGGTGCGAAAGTGTCATGGCAGTCTCCGGTTGCGGTACTGACTTCGACGATGCACGGGGCCAGTTCTTACGGTGGCCTGTTGCGACCGCCCCAGCCCACGCCCAGGGACGCCGATCCGCCTGTGTAAGAATCGGCCTGCTGCGTCGTCTTCAAGGCATACGATCAGGAGAAATCGATGCCATGTCCCTCAGTGTTCGACTGGAAGTCACCGTGAGTCAGCAGGAAGCCGCCGACGACCCGGAAGTGTTGGCGCGCCTCTATGGCCCGCTCGTGTACAAGGCCGCCTACCGTGTCCTGGGCGATGTGACACTGGCGGAAGACGCCCAGCAAGAGGTCTTCCTGCGGCTGCTGCAGGCGCCTCGGAAAGGGGTCGAATCGTGGCCCGCCTACCTCACCGCAGCGTCGGCGCGCGTCGCCATCGACATGTTGCGCAGACAACAGCGTTGGTGGCGCGTATTGCCGCAATGGCTCGCGCAGGCGCCGACAACGACACCGTCCGCCGAACACATGGGCATCCAGGACCAACAGGCCGAGCAGCTTCGCAGCGCGATCGCACGCCTGCCGAAGCAACAGGCCCGGTGTTTTGGCATGCGTTACCTGGAGGGCATGGAGATCGGCGACATCGCACGCGCCCTTGAGATAAGCGAGAACAACGCAGGGGTAATCCTGCACCGCGCGCGCCGTGGCCTTGAGGCGCAGCTGCGCGAAACAGGAACGGAGGAACTGCAATGAGCAAGCTGTCCGGGCATGAACTATCCCCCACGCTGGCCGCGCGCGTGAAAGCCGCCAAGGGTGAACCTTCCCCGGCGGCCATCGAGCAGGCGCAGCAGGCACTGATGCGTCGGCTGCATTCGGAGCCACCTGCGCGTCGCAGAACACGCGGCCCCTTGTTTGCAGCGGCGGCCACGGCAATGCTCGCACTCGTCGCCTTCATCGCGGTCCCACTGCTGTCGAGCCATGGCGAAGCCTTCGCCGCGGTGCAAAGGCATTTCCTCGATTTCAACACGTTGTCGATGCGCGTCGAACAACGTGTCCATGGCGAGATCGTGCAGACATCGCGCATGGTGGTTGATGCGCAGGGCGTCGTGCGCACGGATGTTGGCGAGGAACTCAGCGTCATCGTCGATCCCGGCCACGAACGCGTGCTGATGCTTCTTCACGGCCCACGGCACGCAATGCTGTCGCCGCTGCAGGGAGCCAAGCCCTCCCCTGA
Source organism: Arenimonas soli (assembly GCF_014643775.1). Lineage (GTDB taxonomy): Bacteria > Pseudomonadota > Gammaproteobacteria > Xanthomonadales > Xanthomonadaceae > Arenimonas > Arenimonas soli. Next base: position 349,837 of record NZ_BMKC01000001.1, on the reverse strand, counting down.
TGCCTCGCTGCACTGGCTCGAAGAACTCCGCGCCTTTGAAGGACGTGCCGAGCTGCTTCCTGGCACGCGCCTGTTCGACGGCCACGTGGCGCGCGGCTGGTCCTTGCAGATCGAGGGGAGCCTGATCGTACTGTGGGCGGACGCCGATGGCCTTCCGCTTGCGATGCAAATGGGACAGCCGGGCGAGATGGGCCTTACGTTCCACTTCGAGTTCGACCAGCCTGTGCCGCGCGGCCATCTCTCCAGCCAGGTGCCGGCCGGCTACGTGCTTGCTGAACCCGACCCGGATTGACCCACCTCGAGCGCCTTCAGCGCTCCCCGCGGGCTTTGCCGGTGGGCGCCACCGGCGCATGCACCAGGGCATCCAGGCGCGGCCGGTCGAGGATCTTCAGCTGCCGGCCGCGCACGGCGATGACGCCTTCGTCCTGGAGCTTGGTGAGGGTGCGGCTGACCGTTTCGATGACCAGGCCCAGGTAACTTGCGATGTCCTCGCGGCTCATCGGCAGGGTGAAGACGTCGTGCGGCTTGCCGAGCAGCTTGTAGCGTTCGGACAGGCCGTGCAGGAACAGGGCGACGCGCTCGTGCGCCTGGCGCCGTCCCAGCATTTCAAGGTGCGACTGGTCGCGGTTGATGCCCTGGCCGATGATGCGCAGCAGCTGGTGCTGCAGGCCCGGCACCTGCCGGCAGACCGTTTCGAGCTGGCCCATCGGGATTTCGCAGACGCTGGCCGGGGACAGGGCCTCGGCTTCGCAGGCGTGCTTGCCGCTGCCCATAGCGTCCAGGCCCATGAGCTCGCCTGGCAGGTGGAAGCCCACCACCTGCTGTTCGCCTTCCGAATCGATGGCCACCGTCTTGAACGCGCCCTCGCGGGCGACGTACAGGGAGCCGAGCGCCTGGCCGGAGCGGAAAAGGGTGTCGCCCTTTTCCAGCGGACGGCGCGTGCGAACGATTTCGTCCAGTTGCTCAAGGTCGCGGCCGCCGATGCCCGCGGGCAGGCACAGCACGTGCAGCGAACATTGCGCGCAGCTGCGCCGCAGGCGATCGAGGTCGAGTACGTCGGCCGTCATGTCAGTCCTTCGCCGGCTCCGCCCCGGCGTCCTGCGCCGTCCAGCGCTTGAGCCAGGCATTGACCGTGTCATGCCAGAGCACGCTGTTGTGCGGCTTGAGGATCCAGTGGTTTTCGTCCGGGAAATACAGCAGCTGGCTGGGCACGCCCTGGCGCTGGGCGGCCGAAAACGCGGCCAGGCCCTGTTCCACCAGCACGCGGTAGTCGAGCTGGCCGTGGATCACCAGCATCGGCGTCTTCCACTTGTCGACGTGCTTGATCGGGTTGAACTGTTCGTAGGCTTCGGGCGACTGCACCGGGGTGCCGCCGTTTTCCCACTCGGTGAACCACAGTTCTTCGGTGTTGAAGCCCATGATGCGCGTGTCCACGACGCCGGCGTGGTTGACCAGGCAATCGAAACCGTCCGGCCAGTTGCCGGCGATCCAGGCCACCATGTAGCCACCATAGCTGCCGCCCAGCGCGCAGGCGCGATCGCCGTCGAGGAAGGAATATTTCTCCTGCGCGGCCGCCCAGCCCTTTTGCAGGTCCTCGAGCGGCTTGCCGCCCCAGTCGCCGGTGATCGAATCGGTGAAGGCCTGGCCGTAGCCGACCGAGCCGTGGAAATCGATCATCACCACCGCGAAACCGGCACCGGCGTAGGTCTGCGGATTCCAGCGGTAGTGGAAGTTGTTGCCGAAGCTGCCCTGCGGGCCGCCGTGGATCAGGAAAGCCACCGGGTACTGCTTGCCCGGCTCGAAACCCGCCGGCTTGACGACGTAACCGTACACGGTCTCGTCGTTCCAGCCCTTGAAGCTGAATTGTTCATAGGCGCCGAACTGGATGTCGCCCAGCACGCCGCCGTTCTGCACGGTGACCTGCCTGGCCTGGCTGCCGTCGGCGCGGGCCACGAAGGCCTGGGCCGGGGAGTCGAGGTCTTCGAAGGTGTAGGCCAGGGTGTCGCCGGCCAGGTCGTAACCGCCGACCGTGCCGCCGCCGATGAGCTTGGTGACTTCGCCGCTGGCGATGTCGACCTTGAACAGCGAATAGGTGCCCACGTCGAACGTCGTCGTGTAGATGGACTTGCCGTCCGCCGACAGCGTGATGTTGCTGGCCGAACGGTCCCAGTCGGGCGCGATCTCGCGGGTCTTGCCGCTGGCCAGGTCCATGGCCATCAGGGCCAGGCGGTCGGCCTCGAAGCCCGGGTGCTTCATCGCGCGGTAGTACAGGGTCTTGCCGTCGGCCGAAAACACCGGGCCGCCGTCCAGGGGCGGATTGGCCTCGGTCAGGTTCTTCGGCGCACCGCTGCCGGTCGCGCGCGCGTGGTAGAGGTCGAAGTCGGTGGACCAGGCCTCTTCGCGGCCCACCGCCTTGGCGGCGAACACCAGCGACTGGCCGTCCGGCGCCCAGGTGTAGTCGTCCTTGCCGCCGAAGGGCTTGGCGGGCACGTCGCCTTCGATGCCGGCGCTCACGCGGGCGGGTTCGCTGCCCGCCTTGCCGTCTGCGTCGAAGCGGGCGACGAACAGCTGGTTGCGGCGACCGTCCTTCCAGGTGTCCCAGTGGCGAACGAAAAGGCCGTCGTAGAGCACGCCGCTGGTCTTCGCGTCCGCCATGGCGTCAAGCCTTTGCTTCGTGCAGGCAAGGGTGCCGCAGTCGGTGAAGACCTCGAAGCTCAGCGCCACCGCGCTGCCGTCGGGCGAAAGCTTGAAGGTGCCGACCGGCAGCGGGTAGTCGCTGACCTGCTCGGGCTCGCTCCCGCCCACGGCCTGCTTCCACAGCTGGGACGAGCCGGATTTGGAGGAAAGGAAATACACCGCGCTGCCATCGGGCGAAAACGCCGCGCTGCCGGCGCCCAGCCCCTCCGGGGTGAAGCGCTTCGGCGGCGCGAGGTCGCGGGCGTACAGGTCCCTGATCCACAGGCCGGTGCTGGCCTTGTTGGCATCGAAGTCGACCTCGCGCACGGTCACCAACAGGTGCCGGCCATCGGGCGACAGGGTCGGCGCCGACACGCGGTCAAGCCTGACCAGGTCGCGGGCGTCGAAACCGCGCGGCGACTGGGCGGCGGCGAGCGCCGGCAGGAAGAGCGCGGCCAGGCAAAGCGTGAGCTTGCGGTTCATGGCGGTACCTCGGTTCAGTGGTAGCCGATCTGCACCGCCACCACGAGGGCGACGGCCGCGGCCAGGGTCAGTTTCAGCAACAGCGGCCAGATGAAGCGCAGCCAGCGGTCGTAGGGAATCCCGGCGATGCCCAGGATGCTCATCAGCACGATGTTGGTAGGCACGACCATGTTCGAGAAGCCGTCGCCGAACTGGTAGGCCAGTACGGCGGTCTGGCGGCTCACGCCGACCAGGTCGCCCAGCGGCGCCATGATCGGCATGGTGACGAATGCCTGGCCGCTGCCGGAAGGAATGAAGAAATTGATGACCGTCTGCACCACCAGCATGCCGATCGCCGCCAGCTCCGGGCCCACCGTTTGCAGGGGCCCCGCCAGGGCATCGACCAGCGTGTGCAGCAGCTGGCCTTCCTCCAGGATCAGCGCGATCGAGCGCGCGAAACCCACCAGCACGGCCGTACCCGCCAGCTCCGACGCCCCGGTGATGAAATGCCGCGCGGTGCCGTCGGCGCCGAGCCCCGCCACCAGGCCGGCAACGATGGCCAAGGCCAGGAACAGCGCGCCCAGCTCCACCAGGTACCAGCCCTGCCGGCTGATGCCCCACACCATCGCGGCCAGCACCACCAGCGAAAGCAGCAGCACGAGCGTGCGCCTTCCCTGCATTGGCGGGAAGCTGGTCGGCGGCAGGTAGCGCGGTTCGATGCCGCTCATCAGGCTGCGCGACGGATCGGCCTGGACCTTTCGCGAGTACGACCACACATGGTGCACGCCGATGGCCACGAAGGGTACGAACAGCGCCAGCCGGAACTCCCAGCCCGACGTCGGCGCCAGCCCGGCAACCCCCTGCGCGATCTGCACGGTGAAGGGATTCAGCGCCGCCACGCCGTAACCGATGCCGTAGCCACCAATCATGATGCCCATGGCCGTGATCGCGTCCATGCGCATCGCCAGGCACAGCGCGATCAGCATGGCGGCGAAGGGGATGTACTCCTCGGCGATGCCGATGGCGCCCGAGCCCGCCGCGAACACCAGCATGCCGCCGGTGATCAGCCAGGCCGGCCGGTCACCCACCTTGCGCAGCACGCTGCCCAGCAGCGCGTCGATCATGCCGGTGGCGCGCAGCACCCCCACCGCGCCGCCGACGATCAGCACGAAGAAGATGATGTCCTGCGCCGCCGCCAGTGCCCGGGGCACCACGGTGAACAGCGTGTGCCAGGGCAGGTGCACCCGTTCCTCGGCCAGGGTGTAGGTGCCCGGCACCACCAGGGCATGGCCCTTGCCGTCGTCCACGGTGTCGAAGCTGCCCTGGGGCAGCACCCATGTCGCGACAAGGGCCAGCGCCATCATCGCGAACAAAAGCACCAGCGTGTGCGGAACGCGAAGTGGCCTGGACATGGGCTGGCCCCTTCCGTCAGTTGGCAGCGGTGCGTTCGGAGGCGGCCTCGTCACCGATATGGCGGTTGAAGAACTCGAGCATCTGCGTGTAGAGGTTCACCCGGTTGTCGACATCGTAGAAGCCGTGCATCTCGCCGGACTGGATGATCATGCCCTCGGGCTTGTTGCCCGCGCGTTCCAGCGCCTTGAACATGACCTCGGTGTTCTCCGGCGGGCAACGCGGGTCGCGGGCGCCGGCGGCGAGGAAGACCGGGATGTCGATCTTGGAGGCATACGTGACCGGCATGGCTTCGGCACGCTCGGACTTGGTCGCGCCGAAGGCACGGCGCATGTAGGCCCGGCCGGACTCGCTGCGGCTGGTGTCGCTGAGCGACATCTGCACTTCGCCGTCGTAGGCGCCGACGTAGCCGAACGCGCAGGCGTACAGGTCCGGCTCGCGGGCAGGCGCCATCATCGCCGAATAGCCACCGAAGCTGCCGCCGTAGATGCACATGCGGTCCGGATCGGCAACGCCTTCATCCACGGCCCAGCGGGTGGCGTCGATGATGTCGTTCATGATGCCGGTGTGCCACTGGCCGTAGGCCATGTCCTGGAAGGCCTTGCCGAAACCGCCCGAGCCGCGGAAGTTGACCTGCAGGGTCGCATAGCCGCGGCTGGCGAACAGCTGGGTTTCCGGGTTGTACAGCCAGTTGTCGCGCGGGCCCATCGGGCCGCCGTGCGGGTTGACGATAAGCGGCAGGTTCTTGCCGTCGCTGCCCTTGGGGATCGTCAGGTAGCCGTAGATGCGCATGCCGTCGCGGTTGACGAAGTCGAAGGGACGCACCGACGCGGAGTTTTCCGGGTTGACCCACTCGCGGGCCTTCATCAGGAACCGGGCCTTGCCGGTGTCGCGGTCGAACAGGTACAGCTCGCCCGGGTTGCGGTCGCTGTAGACCGACACCACGACCTTGCTGCCGTCGCGGGTGGCGGTGCTGAAATTGACGACCTGGCCCGGGAAGGCGCCCGCGAGCGATGCGTAGAGTTCGCTGTCGGCGTGCGCTTCGTCGATCAGTTCGATGCGCGGGATGCCCGCCTCGGTGACCACGGCCAGCGGCTTGTCGTCCGTGGGCGAAACGACGTAGCGGGAAATGTCGGACACCTCGTCCTGGAAGATCTTCTGGAAGGTTCCGGTCTGGCGGTCCAGCGTGCCGAAGGCCGCGGGCTTCTTGCCGTCGTCCTGCAGGGCGTAGATGGTGCCGTCCTTCGCCGTCCAGGCGACGCGGATCTGCTTGCCGTCGCCGATGTCGGCATTGTTCACCAGGGTCCACTTGCCGTCGTCGCCGAGCCGGTAGAGTTCGGTCCGGGTGTCGTACTCGCCTTGCTCGTTTTCCTGGTCGAAACACAGGGCGAAACGCGGCTGCTTCTTTTCGTCCACCGCGAGGCTGCAGTTTTCGCGCGGCGCCGTCGCAAGCGTCTTGCGCACGCCCGACACCGTGTCGACCATCACCAGTTCGGTGTTGGAACCGGTGCGCGAACGCGGTGAAGTGGCCGACATCAGCACGTTGCGCGGATCGTTCTCGAGCGGGTCGACCAGGCTGAAGCGTTCATTGAACACGGCCTTGGCGCGCTCGGCGGTGCCGCGGCTGCCGTAGAAGATGACCGGGCGCGGCTGGCTGCCGTCGGCGTTGACGGCGTACCACTCGCCGGTGCCGAACGGCTGGGCGAAGCTGCCGAACTTGCGGATGGCGGTGAAGATGAGGCGGTCGTCGCCGATCCACTGGTAGCCGGCCACCGACTTCTCGTCGGGCAGCACGTTCACCTTCAGCAGCTTCATGTCCTTGAGGCGGATGACGGTCAGTACGTCCTGGCCTCCGCGATCCACGCCGAGCGCCAGGTATTCGCCGGTGGGCGAGATGCGGGCGCTGGAATAGGTGGCGTGGCGCATGAAATGCTCGACCGAGGGCAGCTCGGCGGCGGAAGCGCTGGCGCCGGCCATCAGGGCCAGCGCGGTAATGACGGTTTTCATCGGAACTCCCCGGTTCGTGTGTGACGACGTCAACACGGAACGATAGGGGGCGCGCCGCTAGGGCGCAAGCGAGTCCAGGGCCTCGGCGAGGCCTTCACGCCAGTGGCCGAGGTCAAGGCCGGTATCGCGCGTGAAGGCACGGGTGTCGAGCCGCGAATAGGCCGGGCGCCGGGCGGGCGTCGGGAACTCGCTGCTGGGGATGGCTTCCAGCGCGGGCGCCCTGGCCAGCAGGCCGCGGTCGACGGCCTGGCGGAAGATCTCGTCGGCGAAGCCGAACCAGCTGCACTCGCCTTCGGCGGCCAGGTGCCAGGTACCGCTGGCGCCGGGCATCGCCACCAGGGCACCGGCGACGCCGGCGGCGATGCGGCGGGCGCTGGTGGGCGTGCCGCGCTGGTCGTCCACCACCCGCAGCCGGTCACGCTCCCGGCCCAGCCGCAGCATGGTCAGCAGGAAATTGTGGCCGTGCGGGCCATAGACCCAGCACAGGCGGAAGATCTTGTGGGCGGCGCCGCTGGCGCGGATGGCCTGCTCGCCGGCCAGCTTGCTCTGGCCATAAACGCCCAGGGGCCCGGTCGGGTCGTTTTCGCGCCAGGGCCGCGACTGGCTGCCGTCGAAGACGTAGTCGGTGGAGAAATGCACCAGGCCGATGCCCGCCTCCGCGCAGGCCCGGGCCAGCACCCCGGGCGCTTCGGCGTTGACCCGCAGGGCCAGGTCGCGCTCGCTCTCGGCGCGGTCCACGGCGGTGTAGGCGGCGGCGTTGACCACCAGGTCGGGTGCCACGCGTGCGACCAGGCCGGCCAGGGTGGCGGGGGCCGCCAGGTCGGCCGGCTCGGCCGCGCCGCCGTCGGGCAGCCGTCCGGTGCGGGTGGCGCAAACCACCTCGCCGAGCGGGGCCAGGGCCGTGCGCAGCGCCTGCCCGACCTGGCCGTTGGCACCCAGCAGCAGCAGGCGCATGCCGGCTCAGCCCTCGTAGGGCGGCAGGCGGTCGGCCGGGATGTCGGCCAGGAACGGCGCGGCGGCGTCCTTGCCCGACAGCATCGGGTTGCCCACCGGCCAGTCGATCGCCAGGTCGGCGTCGTCCCAGCGGATGGCCGCGTCGGCCTGCGGGTCGTAGGTGGCCGTGCACAGGTAGTTCAGGGTGGCCTGCTCGCCCAGGACCACGAAGCCGTGGGCGAATCCCTCGGGGATCCAGAACTGGCGCTTGTTTTCAGCGCTCAATACCGCCGCCGCGCTGCGCCCGAAGGTCGGCGAGCCGCGGCGGATGTCCACCGCCACGTCCCAGACCTCGCCTTCGAGCACCGACACGAACTTGCCCTGTGGACGGGGCCACTGGTAGTGCAGGCCACGCAGCACGCCGCGCCCGGAGCGCGAGACATTGCCCTGCACGAACCGCGGCGCCAGGCCCAGCGGCGCCAGCTTGTCGAGGTTGAAGGCCTCGTAGAAAAAGCCGCGTTCGTCGCCGAACACCCGCGGCTCGAACAGCAGGCAACCCGGCAGATCGGTTTCGGTCACCTTCAAGGCACCGCCCCGCGTTCGACCAGGGACAGCAGGTACTGGCCATAGCCGTTCTTGGCCAGGGGCTTGGCGAGTTCAAGCAGCTGCGCGTCGCTGATCCAGCCGTTGCCCCAGGCGATCTCCTCCGGGCAGCACACGCGCAGGCCCTGGCGTGCTTCGATGGTTTCGATGAAGGTCGACGCTTCCAGCAGGGACTGGTGGGTGCCCGTGTCGAGCCAGGCGTAGCCGCGACCCAGGCGCTCGAGGTGCAGCGTGCCTTCGTCGAGGTAGGCGCGGTTGAGGTCGGTGATTTCGAGCTCGCCCCGCGGCGAGGGCTTGAGCGCCCGTGCGAACTCCGGGGCGCGGCCATCGTAGAAGTACAGGCCGGTCACGGCATAGCTGGACCTGGGCCGGGCCGGCTTTTCCTCGATGTCCACGACCTTGCCGGCGGCGTCGAAGGCGGCCACGCCATAACGCTCGGGATCCTTGACCCAGTAGCCGAAGACCGTGGCGCCGTGCTCGCGCGCGTTGGCGCGTTCGAGCAGGTCGGTCAGGCCGGTGCCATGGAAGATGTTGTCGCCCAGCACCAGACAGCTTGGCCGGCCGGCCAGGAAGTCTTCGCCGATGAGCAGGGCCTGGGCGAGGCCGTCGGGACTGGGCTGGGCCGCGTAGCGGATGTCCATGCCCCACTGCGAGCCGTCGCCGAGCAGGCGCTTGAACAATGCCTGCTCGTGCGGGGTGTTGATGACCAGCACTTCGCGGATGCCCGCCAGCATCAGCACGCTGAGCGGGTAGTAGATCATCGGCTTGTCGTAGACCGGCAGCAGTTGCTTGGACACCGACTGCGTGAGCGGATAGAGCCGCGTGCCGGAGCCGCCGGCCAGGATGATTCCCTTTCTGGGCTGGTCCTTGCGCTTCATTCAGGCCTCCTGGCCAACACGTTCGAGCCGGTAGCTGCCATCGAGCACGCGCTGCGCCCACCCGGCGTTGCCCAGGTACCAGTCCACCGTGGCGGCCAGGCCCTGCTCGAAGTCCACCGACGGCTTCCAGCCCAACTCGGACCGTATCTTGCCGATGTCGATGGCATAGCGGCGGTCGTGGCCCGGGCGGTCCCTGACGAAGGTGATCTGCGATTCGCGCGGCCGGCCGTCCCCGCGCGGGCGACGCTGGTCGAGCAGCGCGCAGATCGCCTTCACGACCTCGATGTTCCGGCGCTCGGCGTCGCCGCCGACGTTGTAGGTCTCGCCCACCCGCCCGGCTTCGAGCACCCGCCGGATGGCCGCGCAGTGGTCCTTGACGAACAGCCAGTCGCGCACGTTGCGGCCGTCGCCGTAGACCGGCAGCGGGTCGCCGGCCAGGGCCTTGAGGATGACCAGCGGGATCAGCTTTTCCGGGAACTGGAACGGCCCGTAGTTGTTCGAGCAGTTGGTGGTCAGCACCGGCAGACCGTAGGTGTGGTGGTAGGCGCGCACCAGGTGGTCGGACGCGGCCTTAGACGCCGAATACGGGGAATTGGGCGCGTACGGGGTTTCTTCGGTGAACCGTCCCTCGTCGCCCAGCGAGCCATAGACCTCGTCGGTGGACACGTGCAGGAAGCGGAAGGCCGCCTGCGCCTCGCCTTCGAGGCCGCGGAAATACTCGCGGGCCGCTTCAAGCAGGTTGAAGGTGCCAACGACATTGGTCTGGACGAAGGCGGCCGGGCCATCGATGGAACGGTCCACGTGGCTTTCGGCGGCGAAGTTGACGACGGCCTGCGGCCGGTGTTCGGCCAGCAGCCGCGCCACCAGGGCGCGGTCGCCGATGTCGCCCTGCACGAACACGTGGCCCGGGTTGCCGTCGAGCGCCGACAGGGTGTCGAGGTTGCCGGCGTAGGTCAGCGCGTCGAGGTTGACCACGCGGATGCCCGACGCCACCGCGTCGAGCACGAAGTTGCCGCCGATGAAGCCAGCGCCGCCGGTAACCAGCCAGGTCTGCATTGCGCTATTCCCGTCGGGTGGAGGAATGCGCGGTCAGAACGGGATGTCGTCGTCCGGGAACGGGTCGTCGCTGCGCTGGGGCGCCGAACCGCCGCCACCACCCCCGCGATTGCCGTAGTCGCCGCCGCCCGAGGGACGGCCGCCGGCCGGACGGGCCGGGCGTTCGGAGCGTCCGCCGCCGCCTTCACCACCGCCGCCAAGCATCTGCATTTCGTTGGCGATGATGTCCGTGAAATACTTCTCGACACCGTCCTGGCCGGTGAACTTGTCGTAGCGGATCTCGCCCTCGATGTACACCTGGCGCCCCTTCTTGAGGTATTCGCCGGCGATCTCGCCGAGCTTGCCGAACAGCTTCACGCGATGCCACTCGGTGCGTTCCTGCTGGTTGCCTTCCTTGTCCTTGCGCACCGAGCTGGTGGCCAGGGACAGCGTGCAGATGGCCATGCCGCCCTGCGTGTACTTCATCTCGGGGTCGTTGCCGAGGTTGCCGACCAGGATGACCTTGTTTACACCGCGCGCCATGGCGAACCGCCTTTGAAGTTTATTGATCCGTGGAAGGCCCGATTATGCCAGCCTTCGCCGCCCGGGCCACTGGCCATTGCCCCCGCCGGGGGTCGGAAACCACCCGTAAAGGGGGCCGGGAATCGTATAATCGCGCCATGTCAGCCCAGCCCCGCCCCGTTTCCCTGCCCGGCATCACCCAGGTCCAGGCCCTCGCCGCCGGCGAGATGGCGGCCGTGGACACCCTGATCCGCGGCCGGCTGGCCTCGGACGTGGTGCTGATCAACCAGATCTCCGAACACATCGTCGCCGCCGGCGGCAAGCGCCTGCGGCCCATGTTGGTCGTGCTGGCGGCCCGGGCCCTGGGCGGCGGCGGGCCGCGCGTGCACCAACTGGCGGCGATCATCGAGTTCATCCACACCTCGACCCTGCTGCACGACGACGTGGTGGACGAATCCGACCTGCGCCGCGGCCGGCGCACCGCCAACGCGCTGTGGGGCAACGCGCCCAGCGTGCTGGTGGGGGATTTCCTGTATTCGCGCAGCTTCCAGCTGATGGTCGAACTCGACTCGATGCCGGTCATGCGCATCCTGGCCGACACCACCAACCAGATCGCCGAAGGCGAGGTGCTGCAGCTGCTGCACGTGCACAACCCCGACACCGACGAAGCGGCCTACCTGCGGGTGATCGAACGCAAGACGGCCGTGCTGTTCGCGGCGGCCACGCGCCTGGGCGCCCTGCTGTCGGGCGCCGACGAGGCCACCCAGCAGGCCATGCACGCCTACGGCATGAACCTGGGCCTGGCCTTCCAGATCGCCGACGACGTGCTCGACTACACCGCCGACGCCGACGCCCTGGGCAAGAACCTGGGCGACGACCTGGCCGAGGGCAAGGCCACCCTGCCCCTGATCCACGCCATGGCCCATGCCGGCGACGAAGTGCGCGCCCGACTGCGGCAGGCCATCGAAACCGGCGACGCCGACGCCATGCCCGAGGTGCTGGCCGCCATCGGCCAGTCCGGCGGCATCGACTACAGCCGGGAGCGCGCGGCCCACTACGCCGACCGCGCCGAAGCTGCCCTGGACGCCCTGCCCGACTCCGAGTGGGCGCGGGCGCTGCGCGGGCTGGCCCGCTACGCCGTCGCCCGCGGGCACTGAATCAGTCGCCGAAGCGTTCGTCGAAGAAGGCTTCCATCATCCCGTAGGCGCGCTTCGCGGCACGGGCGTCGTACGTGCAGCCCGGGCTGTTGGCGTCGGCCTCGGCGAAACAGTGCACCGCGCCGCCGAAGTTCACGAACTGCCAGTCGACCTTCGCGGCCGTCATTTCGTCCTGGAAACCGGCGATCTGCGCCTGCGGCACGTAGGTGTCGGCGGCACCATTGAGCACCAGCACGCTGGCGCCGACCTCGCCCTGCTTCGCCGGCAGGGTTGTTTCCAGGTTGCCGTGGAAGCTGACCACGCCGGCCACGTCGGCACCGCTGCGCGCCAGCTCCAGCACGATGGCGCCGCCGAAACAGAAACCGATGCCGCCGACCTGCGTGGCATCCAGCGGCGCCCTGCCAGCCGAGTCGCGCAGCACGCCCAGCGCGGTTTTGATGCGCCCGCGCAGGGCCTCGCGGTCTGCATACACGGCGCCGGCGGCCTTGCCGGCCTCGTCGGCATTGGCCGGTCGAACGCCGCGGCCGTACATGTCCACCAGCAGGATGACGTAATCGTCGTCGGCCAGGGCCTTGGCCTTTTCGACCGCCACGTCGGTGACGCCCATCCAGTTGGGCACCATCAGCAGGCCCGCTCGCCGGCCGTCCTTGTCGGCGTCGTACACCAGGTAACCGTCGAAGGTGGTGCCGCCGTGTTCCCAGCTCACGGGCTCGGCGACGGCTTTGGCCTGGGCGGTGGCGGCGAGGGCTAACAGCAAGAGCGCGAGCAGGAAACGAGGCATGGCGGAGGGTCCTGGAAAACCGGGGGCAGAGTCGACTTTTCGCGATGCTGTGCCCGTTGCCGTTAAAGCCCGATGAAAAGTCGACTCTGGCCCCGGTTTTCAGGCGACGCCGAGGCCGGGGATGGTGTTGATCAGGTCGGGGTCGAAGCCGGCGGCCTTGGCGAAATGCCGGCCACGGTCGATGTAGTCGCGGTAGCGCGGGAAGCTTGCCGCGCCGGGCGACAGCAGCAGCACGCCGTCGTGACCCAGCGCCTGCAGGCCCAGTTTCACCGCCTCGCTGACCTCCTCGGCCTCGGCCAGGATGAAGCGCCCCCCCTGGGCCAGCGGCTTGAGCTTTTCGTGGATGCGCGGGCCGTTCTGGCCCATGGTCACCACGGCGGTCACCGGTTCGGCGGCAATGCGTTCGACGCACACGCCCCAGTCCAGGCCGCGGTCATAGCCGCCCACCAGCAGGGCGACCCGGCGACCGCGGTAGCAGTCGAGCGCGGCGATGGTGGACTGCGGCGTGGTCGAGATCGAATCGTTGACCGACTCGATGCCGTGGCGCAGGCCCAGCGACTGCAGGCGGTGCGGCAGCGCGCGGAAGCTGGCCGCGGAAGCCGCCAGCGCGACGGCATCCAGGCCCAGGGCTTCGACCGTGGCCAGCGCCGCGCACAGGTTGAGGCGGTTGTGGCGACCGGGCAGCGGCACGTGGCGGGCATCGAGCACCGGTTGTTCGCCGCGGTAGACCATGGCCTCGCGCAGGTGCCAGCCGTCGGCGTGGTTGAACCAGTGCACCTTGGTCGAGGGCGGCACGTCGAGCTCCACCAGGCGGGGATCTCCGGCGTTGAGGACCGCCATCCGGGGCGCCGCGCGGGTGACCAGGGCCAGCTTGTCGGCGTAATAACGCGCCTCGCTGCCGTGCCAGTCCAGGTGTTCCGGGAACAGGTTCAGCACCACCGCCACGTCCACGTCGCTGGCTTCGCCGGTCTGGTAGCTCGACAGTTCGATCGCCCAGTACGCCGGCGGCGGCTGCACGTCCAGCAGTTCAAGCAGCGGCAGGCCGATGTTGCCGGCCAGCGCGGTGCGCGCCCCGGAGGCGCGCAGCAGGTGGGCCAGCAGGGCCGTGGTGGTCGACTTGCCCTTGCTGCCGGTGACGCAGATGCGCTTGCCGGCGGCGGGCTCGGCGAACCACAGGCCGCTTGCGCCGATGAAACGCACGCCATTGAGCGCGGCGTCGGCGGCCGGCGAAGTGTAGGGGCTGATGCCCGGCGACTTAACCACCACCTCGTGTTCGGCCAGCATGTCGGCGTTGACGCTGGTTTCGATGCGCAGGGCCGGGTCCTGCATGTCGCGCAGGGGTTCGGCTTCGTCGTGCGAACAGAACACGGTTACCGGCTGGCTGGGCAGCCGCCAGCGCAGGGCCGCCAGCGCCGAACGGCCCTCGCGGCCATAGCCCCAGATCGCGACCCGTTTTCCTTCAAGCTCCGAAATTCGCACGCAGACGCTCCCACAAGGCGCCGGGGATGCCGTGATCATCCGAGGGTTCGAGCAGCGACGCCAGCCCCCGGTCGGCCGGGTCGAGCTGGGGGCGGATTTCGCGGGAATAGCGCTTCACCAGCGCATCCTCGCGCCAGGCCGCGCTGTTGGCCAGAAGTTCCATGGCCGCGCGTGATTCCCGGCCCTCGCCCACGCACTCGAAGGGCTTGTGGTCGCGGAACTCCATCAGCGCGTCGAAGCCCGGGGCCTGGTCGGCCTCGTCGAGCAGGTTGCGGCCGAAGATACCCATCAGCCGCGGCTTGGGCATGAACGGCGCCAGCGCCAGGAACACGAAGTGGCATTTCGGGCAGACCCCGCACCAGCGCTGCGCCGGGCGTTCACCCAACAGGTGGAAGTTGCGGTTGCAGCTGGAGAAGTACGCGTCGTAGTGGTCGATGCGCGCGAACTGGCGCGCCACCGCCAGCTCCGAGAACGGCCGAAGCAGCGAGTAATAGCGCAGGTCGGCGGCGACGTGGGAGCGCAGGTGGGCGGCGAAGTCGCGCTCGAACTCCCAGCCCTTGGACCACTGGTGGTTCACCTCGCCGGTGCCGGGGATGAGGCTGCCATAGCTGGCCGAGCGTTCATTGGAGAAGACGACCTGGTCGTGGCCGTGCAGCAGCGCGGCCAGGGCCAGGATGGCCGAGTTCACCGCCGTCACCGGGATGTGGCCGTTGAGCGCGCCGCGGCGGTTGAGGTCGAACAGCAGCGGCGACAGCGCCCGCCCGATGTTGAGCGTGGGCAGGCCGGTGCGCGCGGCGCAGGCGGCGATCAGCGGCGAGCCACCGACCCAGGTGACGGTTTGCGCGACGCCGGCGGCGCGCAGGGCTTCTATGCTGACCAGGGAGTCCTTGCCGCCGCCGATGGCGACCACGGCGTGTTCGGAAAGCCCCGCCGGCGGCGCCGGGGCGGCACTGCCCCGGGCCGGGAAAACGATCTTCCCGCGCAGCGACAGCCCGTTGCGGTAGGCGAACTCACCCAGCCCGTTTTCATAGACCGACGTCAGCAGTGCCGCCGTTCCGGCATCGATGTCGTAGGCCTCGATGCGGATTTCCGCCGGCACCGCCGCCTTGTAGTAACTCACGCCCGCCACGAGGTGCAGCAGCCGCAGCGCCCGCTGCACCGCGGCGGCGCGTTCGCCGTCCAGCGCGAACGGCGCACCCGGGAAACGCAGCACCTCGGTCATCACCGGGCCGTCGTCGAAGGCATAGTCCAGGCCCGCCTCGCCGGTGTCGGCATCGAAGCGGCAGTCCAGGAAGCGGAAGGCGCGCACCGCGCCCGGGTCGAAGTCAGTCATCGATCACGTCCTCCTGCGGCAAGGCACGCAGGTTGTAGCGGTTGGCCATCACCGCGCCGTAGGCGCCGGCGTGACCGACCAGCAGCACGTCACCTTCGGCGGTGGCTTCGGGCAGGCGCCGCTGCTTGCCGAGCACGTCGCTCGATTCGCAGACCGGGCCGACCACTTCGCAGGGCGGGCCCGGCGGCGCATCCGGCCGGCTCAGGTTGACGATTTCATGCCAGGCGCCGTAAAGCGCCGGCCGCATCAGGGCGTTCATGCCGCCGTCGGCGCCGACCCGGCGCTGGCCCTGCTTGTCCACCACCTGGGTGACCGACAGCAGCAGCACGCCGGCTTCGGCGACCAGGTAACGGCCCGGCTCCACCCACAGCGCGTAGTGCGGATAGGCCGCCTTGAGTTCGGCCAGGGCGGCGCCGTAGGCGACCAGGTCGAAGGGCGCGGCGTCGGGGTCGTAGGCCACGCCGAGGCCACCGCCGACGTCGATGAAGGACACCGTGCCGATGCCTTCGGCGATCGCCGCCAGGCTGGCGTACACGGTATGCCAGTGCCTGGCGTCGTGGATGCCGCTGCCGATGTGCGCGTGCAGGCCGGTGATGCGGGCACCGGTGGCGCGGGCGGCGGCCGCGAACTGCGGCACCGATTCCGCGGCCAGGCCGAACTTGGCGTCCTTGCCGCCGGTGCGCACCTTTTCGTGGTGGCCCTGGCCAAAGCCCGGGTCCACGCGCAGCACGATGTCACGCCCTTTGAACAGCTGCGGCCACTGCTGCAGCGGCACCAGCGAATCGAGCGTGACGAACACGCCGCGCGCCAGCGCCGCCTCGAACTCGCGCCGCGGCGCGAAGCTGGGCGTGAACAGCACGCGGTCCGGCGCCAGGGTCGGCAGCACGCCGAACAGGTGGTCGAGCTCGCCCTGGGAAACACACTCGAAGCCGAACCCCTCGGCTTCCAGCGTACGCAGGATATCGGGATGCGGATTGGCCTTGAGCGCGTAGAAGCGACGGTCGATCGCCGCCACGTCCATCAGTTCGCGGGCGCGTTCGCGCACCGTCGGCAGGTGGTAGGCGTAGCGCGGCGTGCCGGCCTTCGCTGCGTCCAGCAAGCGTGGCTGCAGGCGTTGCCACCAGGTCTGCGGGCGGCCTTGCGCGGGCTTGTCGAGGCTGCGCCAGCTGGGCCCGAACACGGCCGTCTCGGTCACCGGCATCGCGCCGCACTGGGCCAGCAGCGCGTGCAGGCGCGGCAGCATGTCCTCGTCCAGGTCTTCGTCCAGGACGAAGGTGAGGTTGAGGTCGTTCGATGACTGCGAAATAAGGTGCACGCGCTCGCGGCCGAACTCGGCCCAGACGTCGGACAGCTTGTGCAGCAGCGACCGCATGCCGCGCCCGACCAGGGTGACCGCGGCGCAGGGCGCGATCACCTTCACCCGGCAGACCTGGCCCAGGTCCGCGCACAGCGCGTCGAGCACGTTGGTGCTGACCAGGTTGTCGCTGGGGTCCAGCGACACGGTGACGTTGGCCTCGGACGAACCGATCAGGTCCACCGACAGCCCATGCGCCTTGAAGCGCTCGAACACGTCGGAAAGAAAGCCCACCTGCTGCCACATGCCGATGGTTTCCATCGACACCAGCACGATGCCGCGGCGCGAGCTGATCGCCTTGACGCCGGGCACGGTGGTGGCCGACGCATCGATGACGGTGCCGGGCATGTCCGGCCGGGTGGTGTCGCGGATCCACAGCGGCACGCGCGCCTCGCGGCAAGGGTGGATGCAGCGCGGGTGCAGTACCTTGGCGCCGGTGGTGGCGATTTCCTGGGCCTCGGCGTAGTCCAGGCGCGAAAGCAGGCGCGCCTCGGGCACCTGGCGCGGATTGGCGCTGAACATGCCGGGCACGTCGGTCCATATCTCGACGCGCCGGGCCTTGAGCAACGCGCCCAGGTAGGCCGCCGACGTGTCTGAGCCCCCGCGGCCCAGGATCGCCGTGCCGCCGTCTTCGGCGCGTGCGATGAAACCCTGGGCGATGCGCAGCGCCGGGCCGGCGGCGTCGAAGCGGGCGCGCAGGGCGGCGTCGCCTTCGAAGTCGCAGGACGCCGACAGCCGGCGCGCCCAGTCGTTCTGGTTGGGCAGCGCGCGCGCGGCCAGCCAGTCGCGCGAATCGGTCCAGCCCACGTCCAGGCCCTGCGAACGCAGGTAGGCCACGCCCAGCGTCGAAGACAGCAGTTCGCCCTGGCCCAGCACCTCGGCCTGCCAGGCCAGGTCGCCGCTGGCGCGGCGCGGGTCGGCGGCGAGCGCCTGCAGCGCGGCCAGGCGTTCGCCCAGCACGGCGTCGGGGTCCAGGCCCAGTTCGTCGCGGCAGAAGTCGCGGTGGCGCAAGGCCAGCGCATCGAAACGCGCGGCGGTGCCGGGTGCGTCGGCGTGGCCGTCGCAGATCGCCTGCAGTTCGTTGGTGACACCCGACAGGGCCGACACCACCACCAGCACCTTCGCGCCCTCTTCGGACGCGCGCCGTTTCATCAGCGCGCCAATGGTGTCCCAGCGATGGCGTCGGGACACCGAGGTGCCTCCGAACTTCAGGACGATCCAATCCGGTGCGACGGCACCGGCGGCGGGCGCGGCAGGAGTCATGGTCAGGGTTCTGGCTGGGGGACGCCGGTGCGCGGGGCACGGGCCCGCCGAGTGTAAACCAAGGGCGTGGAGGGGTGATTCACCGGCGGGCTGCTAATCTTCGCCACTCCCCGGGCAGGAAGCCCCCGAATGCTCTACCCGTTCGTACAACTCGACGTTTTCGCCGCCCGGCCGGGCGACGGCAATCCGCTGGCGGTGGTGTTCGACGCCGCTTCGCTGGACGAGGCCGCGATGCAGGCCATCGCCCGCTGGACCCGCCTGCCGGAAACCACCTTCGTGCTGCCGCCTTCGACGCCGGAAGCCAGCTACCGGCTGCGCATCTTCAGCCCGCGCCGGGAGGTGCCCTTCGCCGGCCACCCCAGCATCGGCAGCGCCCACGCCGTGCTTGACGCCGGCCTGGCGGCGCCGCGCGACGGCCTGCTGGTGCAGGAATGCGCCGTCGGCCTGCTGCCGATCCGGGTGCAGGGCGACGGCGGCGAACGCCGCCTGGCGGTGCGGGCGCCGCGCGCCCGGGTGCTCGAAACCGGCCAGGCCAACGACCCGCGCCTGGCGCCGGTGCTGGCCGGCCTGCCCCTGGGCGCGCTGCCGCCGGTGCTGATGGACGGCGGCCGTCGCTGGTGGCTGGCCGAACTGCGCGACGAAGCCTCGCTGCGCGCGCTGACGCCGCCCTGGGCGGAGATCGCCCTGCTGGCCGCGGACACCGAAGCCATGGGGCTGTGTGTCTATGCCCGCTGCACCGGCGGCGACCACGACCTGGCCGTGCGCGCCTTCGTCGGCCAGCCGGCGCAGGTGGAAGACGCCGCCTCCGGCGCCGCCAACGCCACCCTGGCGGCCTGGCTGCACCACGCCGGCGCCCTGCCCCACGCCAACGGCGACTACGTCGTCAGCCAGGGCCGCGAAGTCGGCCACGACGCCCGCCTTTACCTGCAGGTGGACGCCGAAGGCGAAGTCTGGTCGGGCGGGCAGGTGCAGACCGTCGTGCGCGGCACCCTCGACTGGTAGAAGGCGGTTTTCAGTCGGCGGTGTATACGGCCTGGCCGTCCACCCACGTTGAAACCACCTTCAGCGCCGGCAGGCGCGAGGCATCGACGGACAGCGGGTCGGCGTCGAGCACGACGAAGTCGGCGCTCAAACCCGGCGCCAGGCGCCCGATGTTTTCCTCGTCGAACGACGCGAACGCGGCGCCGGCGGTGAAACCCTGCAGCGCCTGGTCCGGTGAAAGCTTCTGGTCGGGCAGCCAGCCGCCCGGCGGCTTGCCGTCGCGGTCCTGGCGGGTCACGGCCGAATACAGGCCCAGGCGTGGGTCCACCGATTCCACCGGGAAATCCGAGCCCAGCGCCAGCGGCACGCCGAGCGCGCGCAGGCGCTGCCAGGCGTAGGCGCCGTACAGGCGTTCGCGGCCAACCCGGGCTTCGGCCCAGGGCATGTCGGACGTGGCGTGCGTGGGCTGCATCGAGGCGATGACCTTGAGGCTGGCGAAACGCGGCAGGTCGTCGCGGTGCACGACCTGGGCGTGTTCGATGCGCCAGCGGTGGTCGCCGTCCGCCTGGTCGCCCAGGACGGCGGCATAGGTGTCGAGCACGATTCGGTTGCCGCGGTCGCCGATGGCGTGGCTGGCCGGCTGGATGCCGCAACCTCGGGCCTTGGCCACGCCCGCCGCATACGCGGCCGGTTCGGTCACCAGCAGGCCACGGTGACCGGGTTCGTCGCTGTAATCCTCGATGAGCGCGGCGCCACGGCTGCCCAGCGCGCCGTCCACGTAGAACTTCACGCCGCGCATGGCCAGGCGGCCGGAAGCGTGTTCGTAGGCACCCATCGCGCACAGCGCGTCCAGGGCGGCGGCGTCGCCGTTGGCGTAGGCGCGGATGCGCAGCGGCAGCTTGCCGGCGTCGGCGAAACCGCGCATCAGCTGCAGGTCGGCCAGGGACACGCCCATGTCGTGCACGCCGGTCAGGCCGTTGGCCACGGCGGCGGCGAGCGCGCGCTCCAGCGCCTCGGCGCGCAGGGCGTCGTCGGGCTGCGACACCACGGCGTCCACGAGCGCGGCGGCGGTGTCGATGAACACGCCGGTGGCGCGTCCGGCGTCGTCGCGCAGGATACGGCCGCCGTCGGGCTGCCAGTCGCCGGCCAGGTCGCGTTCGACGGCGCGCAGCGCGGCGCTGTTGGCCCAGCCGGCGTGGCCGTCCACGCGTTCGAGCCAGACCGGGCGGTCCGGGAAAGCGGAGTCCAGGTCGGCGGCGGTGGGGAACTGCTTGCCCGGCCAGTCGTTCTGGTCCCAGCCGCGGCCCAGCAGCCAGGCGCCTTCGGGCAGCGTGGCCTCGAAGGCCTGCAGGCGCCGGATGACTTCGTCCTTGCTGGCCGCGTCCACCAGGTCGGCGCGAAGCAGGGCGAAGCCCAGGTTCATCAGGTGGGCATGGGCATCCACGAGGCCGGGCACGACGGTGGCGTCACCGGCGTCATGGCGGGTCGCATCCGGGTAGCGATCGTACAGCGCCCGTGCCGACCCGATCGCCAGCAGCCTGCCCTGCGCGTCCCAGGCCATGGCCTCGGCAACGGGCGCGCCTGCATCGCCGGTATGGATGCGCTTGGCGACAAGCAGGTGTTCGCCTTCGGCATGGGCCAGGCCACTGGCCGCAGCCAGGCTGATCAACAGGCAAATCCGGCGCATCGACACCTCCCAGGCAATCCCAAGAATGGGGTCAGAGAACATTAACGTTTCAAACGCTTTTTGAAACGTTAATGTTCTCTGACCCCATTGTCAGGTTTGTGAGCCAGGAGAAGCTGCGTTCGGCCAGGGCCGGCGCGTTGCGGCCCAGCAGGGGGTCGACGTGGCCGCCGGGCACGTGCCAGGCGGTGGCGTCCCAGGCTTTGGCCAGGTCCATCGAAATCTGCGCCGGCACGTCCTGGTCGGCTTCGGAAACGACCACCAGCACCGGAACCGGGGGCCTGGCCAGCGCGACGCCGGCCTGGGCCCGGTTGAGCACGGCGCCGGATTCATCGCGCCAGCGTCGGAAGGCGAACAGCGCCGCGGCGTCCTCCGCGCCCGGCAGGGCACGACGCGTGCCGGCCAGCGAAGCCGAACGGCCCCAGGGCACCACCGCCGGGCGGCACGGCGCATCGGGCAGGCCCCGTGGCGGCATCGGGTTGACCAGCACCAGCGCATCGGCCATGCCTGCGTTCATCGCCGCCAGCAGGCCGCCCAGGCTGGCCCCGACCAGTACCCGCGGCCGCGCGACGGCGTCCAGCCACGCCGCCACCTGGGCGGAATAGTCCGCCAGCGTCGTGGCCGCCAGGCCGGCCGGCGCGGCGCGCAGGTCGGGCGCGACCACCGACAGTCCGGCCGCTTCAAAAACACGTGCCCACGCGGTCCATTCCCAGCCGCCGGCACCGGCGCCGTGAACGAACACCGCGCTGCGGAAGGGTTCAGGCAAGCTTGGCGTCCATCGTGACCGGAATACCCAGCGCCTTGGAGATCACGCAGTTTTCCTTGGCGTTGTCGGCGAAGCCGGCGAACTCATCGGCCGACAGCCCGGGCACCTTCGCCGACACCGTCAGGTGCACGCCGGTGGCATGCGGGCCGGGCGTCATTTCCATCTGCACGTCGGCGCGGGTATCGATGCGTTCGGCGGTGTGGCCGGCGTTTTGCAGAATGAAGCTCAGCGCCATCGAGTAACAGCCGGCATGGGCGGCGGCCAGCAGTTCCTCGGGGTTGCTGCCCTTCTCGTCGCCGAAGCGGGTCTTGAACGAATAGCGGGTGCCGTCGAACAGGCCGCTCTGCGGCGTGCTCATGCGGCCCTGGCCGGTTTCGAGGTTGCCCTCCCAGTGGGCGGTGGCGTGGCGCTTGAATCCCATGGTGCTGCTCCTGTCGGCGGGCCGTGCTGCGGCCGGGGCCCTGCAGTCTACGCCGCCCCGGCGCCCGGCATTGGCCGGTCCGCGGCGTGGCCGGTACCATGGGCCGGACATGAAAATCCAGGTTCCCTTCGTCCAGCTGCCGGTCTCTTTCGACGCCGAAGCGCTGGCCCGTGAAATCGCCCAGGTCGATCAATCGCACTGGCGCCCGCATCCGAACAAACTGCCCGGCAACAGCGCCCTGACGCTGGTCGCCACCGGCGGCGACCCGGACAACGACGACCTGGCCGGCGACATGCGCCCGACCCCCGCGCTCGAGCGCCTGCCCCGGGTGAAGGAAGTGATGGCCGCGCTCGGCGCCACCTGGGGCCGTTCCCGCCTGATGCGGCTTTCCGGCCAGGCCGAAGTCACCGCCCACGTCGACACCAACTATTACTGGCGCGAACGCATGCGCGTGCACGTGCCAATCACCACCACCGCCGATGTGCGGTTCCAGGTCGGCGACGCGGAAACCAACATGAAGGCCGGCGAGTGCTGGATCTTCGACACCTGGTCGCGCCACCGCGTGATCAACGGCAACGACAGCACCCGCATCCACCTGGTCGCCGACACCGTCGGCGGCGCCGGCCTGTGGGACCTGATCTCGCGCGGCCGGCCCGCGGGCCGCAGCATCCCGGGCTGGCAGCCGCGCCCGGTGCCACTGGCCGGCACCGGCGAGGTCGCGATCGACTTCGAATCGGTCAACCTGCCCGTGGTGATGACCCCCTGGGAAATCCGCGAGCACTTCGTGTTCCTGCTCGGCGAAGCCGTGCCGCACCCGCGCCTGGCGGTCGTGCAGCAGGGCCTGCTGGATTTTTCCCGGCGCTGGCACGCGCTTTGGTCGGCCTTCGGCGAGGACAAGGCCGGCTGGCCGCGCTACCGCGAGCTGCTGGAACAGGGCCGTGCCGACGCCCTGGCCCGCGGCGCCGGCGAAGTGGGCCTGCGCAACGAAGTCGGACTGATGTACATGCTCGACATGTACGTCTTCGGCGTCGCCCTGGGCGACCAGGGCGCGCCCAACCAGGTGGCGCGCAAGGACGTGCACGGCGACGCGCCGGCGCTGCCCGGCGCGGCCGCGCCCACCACCGTGCGCCGGCAGGCCGGCGCCGCGCGTTTCGAACGACCGGTCTTCATCGTCAGCCCGCCGCGTTCGGGATCCACGCTGCTGTTCGAAACACTGGTCAAGGCGCCCGGCGTCTTCAGCATCGGCGACGAAAGCCACAGCCTGATCGAAGGCGTGCCCGGCCTGGCGCCCTCGCAGCGCGGCCATGATTCGAACCGGCTGCAGGCGCAGGACGCCACGCCGGAGGTGATTGCCCAGCTGCAGCAGCGTTTCTTCGACGCCCTGCGCGACCGCGACGGCCACGCCCCGGGCGATGCCGCGGTGCGCCTGCTCGAGAAAACCCCGAAAAACGCCCTGCGCATTCCGTTCCTGCGTGCGGTGTTCCCGGACGCCCGTTTCATCTACCTGCACCGCGATCCTCGCCAGGTGCTGGCCAGCATGATCGAAGGCTGGCAGTCCGGGCGCTTCGTCATGTACCCCAACCTGCCCGGCTGGCAGGGCCTGCCCTGGTCCTTCCTGCTGGTGCCCGGCTGGCGCGAGCTGTCCGGCCAGCCCCTGGCCGACATCGTCACCCGGCAGTGGGAAACCGCCACCCGGGTCCTGCTCGACGACCTGCAGGCGCTGGACGGCGCGCACTGGACCGGCGTCGACCACGACCGCTTCCTGGCCGACCCCCAGGGCACCGTCGAGCGCCTGGGCGCCTGGGCCGGCTGGGGCTGGGACCAGGACCTGGGCGGCGTGCTGCCGCTGTCGCGCTATACGCTCACCACCCCGGCGCCGGACAAGTGGCGCAAGCACGCCAGCGATATCGAACCGCGCCTGGCGGCCATCCAGGCCACCGTCGACCGGGCCGCGCGCGCCGCCGGTTGACCCGGGGCGGCCGGAGTGGAAGTCTAGTCGCCCCGGCCCCGGCCGGGCGTCCGCCATGACCGACGCGCGGTCGCGTTCGACGACCGATAAGGCAGCGCCATCGCGCCGCCGACCATGACGGCCCAACCACCCACGCACGGGAGGAACGGCCTCATGTCCTACAGCACTCAGCAGATCCGCAACGTGGCCCTGGCGGGCCACTCAGGCGCCGGCAAAACCACCCTCTTCGAAGCCCTGCTGTTTGCCGGCGGCGCGATTCCCGCGGCAGGCAGCCTCGAACGCGGCAGCACGGTGTCGGACTTCGACCCGATGGAAAAGGCCCGCGGTCATTCGCTCAACACCGCCATCGCCAGCACCGACCACGCCGGCATCCACGTCAATCTGATCGATACGCCCGGCTATCCCGATTTCCGCGGCCCGACCCTGTCGGCGTTTTCGGCGGTGGAAACCGTGGCCGTGGTGGTCAACGCCGCCACCGGCGTCGAATACGGCACGCGGCGCATGATGGAGTACGCCCGGGCGCGCAACCTGTGCCGGGTGCTGGTGGTCAACAAGATGGACGTCGACCCCGGCCACCTGCCGGTGCTGCTTGAAGAACTGCGCGAAGCCTTCGGCCCCGAATGCCTGCCGATCAACCTGCCGGCCGACAAGGGCACGCGCGTGGTCGACTGCTTCTTCAACCCCACCGGCGACTCCGACCTGGGCCCGGTGGCCGACGCGCACCAGCGCATCGTCGACCAGGTGGTCGAGATCAACGAACAGATCATGGAACGCTACCTGGAGGACGGCGAAGAAGGCCTGTCCGGCCAGGCCCTGCACGACGCCTTCGAACAATGCCTGCGCGAAGGCCACCTGGTGCCGGTGTGTTTTGTTTCCGCGCGCAACGGCGTCGGCGTGACGGAGTTGCTGGACCTGGCCGAAAAGCTGTTCCCGAACCCGATGGAGGGCAACCCGCCGCCCTTCGAGAAAAACGGCCAGCCCTTCGAAGCCGCGCCCGATGCCGACGCGCACGTGGTCGCCGATGTGTTCAAGATCGTCAACGACCCCTTCGTCGGCAAGCTCAGCGTGTTCCGCGTTTTCCAGGGCACGGTGCGCAAGGACAGCCAGCTGTTCATCGACGACGGCCGCAAGCCGTTCAAGGCCGGGCATCTTTTCAAGCTGCAGGGCAAGGACCACGTTGAAATCGACCAGGCCATACCCGGCGACATCGCCGCCGTGGCCAAGGTCGAGGACATCCACTTCGACGCCGTGCTGCACGACAGCCACGACGAGGACGACATCCGGCTCAGGCCGCTGGATTTCCCGAAACCCATGTTCGGCCTGGCGGTCGAGGCCAGCACCCGCGGCCAGGAACAGAAGCTCGCCACCGCCCTGCACAAGCTGGCCGAGGAAGACCCGGGTTTCCTGGTCGAACACGACGCCGAGCTCAATGAAACCGTGATCCGCGGGCTGGGCGAACTGCACCTGCGGGTGATGCTTGAACGCATCCGCGAACGCTATGGCGTCGCCGTCGCCACCCGGCCGCCTTCCATCGCCTACCGCGAAACCATCGGCGCGCCCGCCGAGGGCCACTACCGGCACAAGAAGCAGACCGGCGGCGCCGGGCAGTTCGGCGAGGTGTACCTGCGCATCGAACCGCTGGAACGCGGCCGCGGCTTCGAGTTCGTCGATGCCGTCAAGGGCGGCACCATCCCCGGGCAGTTCATCCCGGCGGTGGAGAAAGGCGTGCGCCAGGTGCTCGACGGCGGCGCCATCGCCGGCTACCAGCTGCAGGACGTGCGCGTGACGGTGTACGACGGCAAGTACCACAGCGTCGACTCCAAGGAAGTGGCCTTCGTGGCGGCGGGCAAACGCGCCTTCCTCGACGCCATCCTCAAGGCGCGGCCGCAGGTGCTCGAACCCATCGTCGACCTGGTGGTCAGCGTGCCCGAGGAACACATGGGCGACATCACCGGGCAACTGGCCGGCAAGCGCGCGCGTATCCACGGCACCGACGCCGGCCGCGGCGGCGAAATGCTGGTCAAGGCCCAGGTGCCGCTGTCGGAACTGACCGACTACGCCACCGAGCTCAAGGGCGCCACCGCCGGCCGTGGCCGCTACGAACTGGAGTTCAGCCACTACGAGCCGGTGCCCTTGGGCGTGCAGAGACAGCTGATGGAGGCCTACCGGCCTCGACACGACGACGACTGATGGCGGTTAGACTGCAGGCGCGAGCCCTTTGGTCGCGCCTTGCAGGTGTCGGATGAAACGTGTTGCTCCCCTCTTCGTCGCGCTGGTGCTGAGCGTCGTACTGGCCCTGGTCGCCTACCGCGTGGCGGTGCACTACGCCACGGTGCCCACGGCCGACAACCAGGCCCCGCCTGAGTCCGCGCCCGCGGACCGCCCCGAGCCCCTGCCGATGGACACCACGGCCATCGGGCCGGCGCCGCTGAGCCCGGAACAGGCCCGCGCCGCCGACGCCATCGAACGCGCGCGCCCGATCCAGGCCGCGGTCGACCAGTTCTATGCCGACCAGGGCACCTGGCCGCGCAACCTCGCGCAGCTGGGCCTGGGTTATCCGGATGACTATGAAGGCGGCCCGGTGGCCGCGATCAGCGTGCATCCCTTCGGCGAAGTCGCCGTCGCGATGAAGCCGCACGTGGCGCGCGGCGGCGTCATCCGCCTCAGCCCGACCGTGCAGCCCGACGGCCAGTTGGTGTGGAACTGCCGCGCCAGCAACTACGCCGCCGCGACCCGGCTGCCGAACTGCCGCTGAGCTATCGCGCCTATTCGTAGCTCAGCTCGGTGCTGCGGCCCCAGAACACGCGGTAGGCGAAGATCGTGTAGCCGATGATCATCGGCAGCGTCACCAGCGCGCCGACCAGGATGATCTTGAGCGAGCCCGGCGCGGCGGCGGCGTCCCAGAACTCGATCCGGTCGATCACCAGGTAGGGATAGACGCTGTAGGCCAGGCCGGAGAAGGCCAGCACGAACATGCCGATGGCCGCCGCGAACGGCACCCAGTCGCGGCCCTTGCCGCCGCGGCGGATGCGCCGCAGGTGGCTTTCGCACAGCGCGAACAGGCCGGCGGTGAGCAGCGGCACGGGCATCAGCAGGAAGAAGTTGGGCAGCGCGAACCACTTCTCGAAGATGCGCGGCGAAACGAAGGGCGTGGCCACCGACACCGCGGCGATGCCCAGGCCGGTCAGCCACAGCGCCCACCAGCCCCAGCCGGCCGCCTGCCGGACCAGCGGGCCTTCCATCTTCAGCAGCAGCCAGGTCGCGCCCAGCAGCGTGTAACCGGCGGCCAGGCACAGCCCGATGAAGATCGCGAACAGCGTCGGGCCGACGCCCGTTTCGAAGCCGACGACGTAGCGCCCGACCATGTAGCCCTGCGCCAGCGCCGCCGCCAGCGAGCCGACGCTGAAGGCGGCGTTCCACAGGACCCGGTGTTCGTCGTGTGCCTTGGCCCGGAAGTCGAAGGCGACGCCGCGCAGGATCAGGCCCAGCAGCATCACCAGCACCGGCAGGTACAGCGCGCCCAGGATCACCCCGTGCGCCACCGGGAAAGCCACCAGCAGCAGGCCGACGCCCAGCACCAGCCAGGTTTCGTTGGCGTCCCAGAACGGCCCGATGGACGCGACCATGCGGTCCTTGCCGGGATTGTCGGCGAAGGGCACCAGCATGCCCACGCCCAGGTCGTAGCCGTCGAGCACGACGTAAACAAGCATGGCCAGGGCCATCAGGCCCATGAAGATCAGCGGCAGCCAGGCGTCCATGGGACCTCCGGGTCAGGTTTCATCGGGTTCGCCGCGGGCGGCGGTGATCGGTGGGGCGACGGTCGCGCCGCCCTTGCTGGCCAGGTGGAACAGCACCGACACATAAGCCGCCAGCAGCACCAGGTAGATGATCAGGTAGGCGGTGAGGCTTACGCCCACGATCGGCGCAGGTGTGGCCGACACCGCGTCGGCGGTGCGCAGCACGCCGGTCACCAGCCAGGGCTGGCGGCCGATTTCGGTGACGTACCAGCCGGCCAGGGTCGCCACCCAGCCCGAGAAGCTCATGCCCACCAGCACCCGCGCCAGCCAGGGCGAAGGTTCGCCGCGGCGGCGCAGCTGCCAGGCCGACAGCCAGGACACCAGCAGCATCAGCACGCCGACGCCGACCATCACGCGGAAGCCCCAGAACACCGCCGGCACCGGCGGATGGTCTTCGAAGCTGTCCAGGCCCTTGAGCTCGCCGTCGAGCTCGTGGGTGAGGATCAGCGCGGCCAGGCCGGGGATGCCCAGGGCGTAGTCGTTGCGGCGCTCGGCTTCGTTGGGCCAGCCAAACAGCAGGGCCGGGGCGCCGCGCTGGTCCTCCCAGATGCCTTCCATGGCCGCCACCTTCGCCGGCTGGTGCTCGAGCGTGTTCAGCCCGTGCAGGTCGCCGGCGAAGATCTGCACCGGGATCAGCAGCGCCGCCATCAGCACGCCGGTGCGCAGCGTTGCGGCGACATCGGGCCCGCGGTCCCCGCGCAGCCAGCGGAAGGCCGACAGCCCCGCCACCAGGAAGGCCACCGTCAGCCCGGAAGCCAGCAGCATGTGCGCCAGCCGGTAGGGGAAGGACGGGTTGAAGACGATCGCCCACCAGTCCGTGGGGTGGGCCTGGCCGTTGATCATCTCGAAGCCCACCGGCGTTTGCATCCACGAATTGAGCGCCAGGATCCAGAACGCCGACAGCGTGGTGCCGGCCGCCACCAGCACGGTGGCCAGGGTGTGCACGCCTTCGCCCACGCGCTTGCGCCCGAACAGCATGATGCCCAGGAAGCCCGCTTCCAGGAAAAACGCGGTCAGCACTTCGTAGGCCAGCAGGGGGCCGGCGATGTTGCCCACCGTGTTCATGTAGCCCGGCCAGTTGGTGCCGAACTGGAAGCTCATGGTGACCCCGCTGACCACGCCCATGCCGAAGCTCAGCGCGAACACCTTCACCCAGAAGAAATAGGCCGACAGCCACTTTTCATCCCGGGTGCGCAGGTAGCGCAGCTTGAAGAACAGCAGCACCCAGGCCAGCGCGATCGTGATGGTCGGGAACAGGATGTGGAAACTGATGTTGGCCGCGAACTGCACCCGCGCCAGCATCAGGGCGTCCATGGCGCCGCCGGCGTCCATCAGCGGATCTCCGGCGTCGGGTCGGCGGGCGGCGTCTTGTCGGGGCCGCCGAGCAGGCGTTCCTTCATGTCCAGCAGCTTGGTCGCCGTGGTGCCCAGGGCCATCAGCTTCTCGAGCGTGGCCGGCGACAGCTTGCGCACTTCGGCGAACCAGTCGGTGAGCTGCTCGATCAGGTCGTGCATCTCGCGCATGCGCGCCTGGGCGTGGCGCTCTTCGGCCGAGTCCGGGGCTTCGAGCAACGCGTCGCGCAGCATCGACAGGGTCGGGTCCACTTCGCGCCGCTGGCGCTCTTCGGCCAGGGTCTTGAAGATGGCCCAGACGTCCTCGGGCGCGGCGTAGAAGTCGCGGCGGTCGCCCGGCTGGTGGCTCAGGCGCACCAGGCGCCAGGACGAGAGCTCCTTCAGGCCCATGCTGACGTTCGAGCGGCTGACGCCCAGCCGGTCGGTGATCTCGTCGGCGGTCAGCGGCCGGGCGGAGATGAACAGCAGGGCGTAGATCTGCCCCACGGTCCGGTTGATGCCCCAGCGGCTGCCCATTTCACCGAAATGCAGCACGAAGGCCTGGCTGAGCGGGGGAAGGTCCACGGCGATGCCTCAAGTTTCAGAAATTTCTGAAACATTAGACCCAGATCAAGGCGGCAAGACAAGCCATGTGGCAGGACCGTTCAGCCAACCATCACCGCCTGACACCCAGCCCCCTGATTTCGAGGTTGCTGCGGATGCCCTGCCCTTGCTTGCCTGCCGGTCGCCGAACGCCTTCGAGGAGGTAGCGTGCAGTCGCCCTGGCCGACCTTCGGAGACATGGATGTCGACGAAGAGCCTACAGGGACGTACTTGCGGCGTGTCGGCCAGGGCGACTGCACGCTGCCTCCACCCGCGAACCGATCACGAACCGAGGCGTTGCTTGCCCGCAGGGCAAGGCGGATCAGTTGGCGAAGCGGTAGCTCAGCTTGACCAGCAGCTGTTCGGCATCCCTGAGGCTGGTCGCGTCCCCCAGCAGCTCGGCCAGCGGCCGGCTGCCGTCTTCAAGCAGCGCCCCGCCTCGCCCGTAGACCACGTAGAGGTCGGACAGCGGCGCCAGCTCGTAGCGGTAGCGCACCTGGAAGCCCAGGTTGGCCAGGCTGAAGTCCGGGATCGGATCGCTGGTCGGCACCGGCCGGCCGCCGGGGCCCACCTGCCAGGCCTGGCGCAGGCGGGCGTCGAGCGCGATGGTTTCGAACTTCACCCGCAGTTCCTGGCGATGACCCAGCTGCCACTGCAGGTTCAGGGCCAGGCGCGCGGTGTCGGCGCGGAAGCTGCCCAGGCGGTCGCCGCCGCGCCACAGCAGCCAGTCCGGCGCGTGCTGGTAGGACAGCCGGCCCTGCAGGGACAGGCTGTCGCTCAGGTGCAGGGTCGGCTGGACGGCCAGTTCCAGCCCCAGGCCACTGGCGCCTTCCAGCCCCTCGCCCGCCGCGCGCGCCGATCCGTACAGGCTCCAGGCGCCCTGCCGGGGCCGCGATCGCTCCCAAAACAGGAACAGCTTTTCGGGCACGCGCAGCACGCCGTTGCCGCGCGTGATCAGGTCGTCGTGGCCACTGGACCAGGCCGCGGCTTCCCAGAATTCGGTGCCTCCGTCGCGGCGCTCGGCATAGCGGCTTATCGCCGCCGCTTCCGCGATCACCGTGCCCTGCCCGTTGCGGCGGTTCGACACGGCCCAGCGCGTCTCCCAGGACGCGTATTTCGAATCCTCGGGGAACCCGCTGCGCCGGCGCGCCAGTTCGTAGCGCACGTAGTTGAAGTCGTTGCGGTCGAGGAAGCCAATGTCGTTGAGCTGCAGCTCATCGCCCAGGTGCAGCAGGTACAGCTGCTGCCGCCAGCCGTCGCCCAGCGCGTGGTCGGCGCGAAGCTGCCAGCCGAAGTCACCGGTTTCTTCGCCGGCCTGCTGCACCGAAGAGGCCACTGCCTGGGTGCGCACCACCCAGGCCGGATCCGGCGTCCACAGGTGGTCTGCCGAATAGACCGTGGCCACCCGGTCGAGGAAGGGCCGGTCAACCCGGGTCAGCATCACGCCCAGGTCCTGGTCGCCGAAATCGCGGGTGGCGCGCAGCGCGTGGAAGTCGCGGCCGACCTCGTCGCCTTCGATCGCCGCCAGCAGGCCATAACGCACCTGGCCCAGGCTGCCGTTGAGTTTTACGGCCGCGGTGACGTCGCCAGCGCCGCTGCCGTCGTCGGCCGGGCCGCCGATGCGCCGCGTGTACAGCAGGCGGCTGTTGCCGGCGCCGAAGGGCACGTCGAACAGGCCCTGGTTTTCGGTGAAAAACGGCCGCTTGTCGCCGAAGAAGGTTTCCACCGCGCCGAAGTTCACCACCAGGTCGTCGCTTTCGACCTGGCCGAAGTCGGGGTTGAGGGTGGCCGAAAGCTGGAACTGGCCGTTGGGCTTCCAGAACAGGTCGGCGCCGGCGTCGAAGTCGCTGCCGCCGCCGACGGCGTCGTGCACGCCCACCACGTAGGGCGTCACCGCGATCAGCGACTGTTCGTAGTGCGGCACCCGGACCTTGTGGAATTCGGACAGGAAGGTCGGGTTCTGGAAGCTGATGTAGGGCCAGCCGTAGCGTTCGCCGGTGCTGCCGACCACGCGGTCGAGGTAGATGCCCAGGGTGCGCTCGCCGCCCTCGGGCCGGGCCATGGGCGCCACGTGCCAGGGCACCAGCATTTCGACCGACCAGCCCTGTTCGTCCTGTTGCACGGCGCGGTGCCAGTGGCCGTCCCAGTCGGTGTTGAAGTTGCGCTCGCTGGTGATCACTTCGTCGCTGATGCCGCCGGCCACCGTCACCATGAAGTCGTAGCCGGTGCGGCCATCGCCGTCAAAGTCCACCATCAGGTTCACCCGGTCCAGGGCCCCGCCCTGGTCGCGGCGCGTGCGCTGGGTGGTGCGCGGCACGCCCGGCGGTTGCTCGGCGCGAAAGGCGACGGCCAGGCCCTGGGGCGTGGCCAGCAGCCAGGCTTCGGTGCGCAGCGCGGGTTCGGCGCCGTCAATGGGCTGTACCCGAACGAACTCGGTGACATGGCGTGCCTGCGCCCATTCGGCCGCATCGATCCGGCCGTCAATGGTGACGGCGGCGGCAGGCAGGCTGGCGGCGGCCAGGGCCAGCGCGGGCAGGCAGCGAAACAAGGACATGGGTATTCCGTGGTGGAGGCGCCGCCGGAGCATGGGCGGCTGTAACCGGGGCCGGCAGGCCCATTGGTCATGGAAACGTTTTGGCGCCTTGCTGCATCAGGCCTTTTTCTTGCCCTTCTTCCCGGCCTTCTTCTTGCTGGTCTTGGGCTGCAGCATCGTGCCCGTGCATTTGGCCGAGCCGCAGCGGCAGGCCCAGATCGCCTTCTGTTTGGCGGTATGCGCCTCGGCCAGGGTGATCCCGTAGTTGTAGGTCAGCTCTTCGCCGGCAGCGATATCGCGCATGGCCTCGATGTAGATCCGGTCCTTGCGCTTCTTGCCGGTGTCGCTTTCTTCCCAGACCGCTTCGCAGTTCGGCTCGCAGCTGTGGTTGATCCAGCGCGCGTCGTTGCCGTCGACGTTGGCGTCGATGACGTACTTGTCGTTGAGCGTGAACAGGAAGGTGTGGCCGGTGTCGGGGTCGTCGGCGTAGACCTCGTCGGCTTCGTCGTGGGTCCGCAGCAGGCCCTTGTAGCGCACCACGCGCTCGCCCTTGGCGATCGGGTCGGTGGCGAAGACGCCGTTGCCATGGATGGCGGAGCGGCGGGCTTCGATCTTCTTGGGCATGCGGGGGTCCAACGGTCGTGGGGCCGGTATTGTCCCCGAAGCGCGGCCTGCTTCACACCCCGTTTATTGAGCCGGCCCGATCAAAAGAGTACAATTTCGGTCCTGATTCGAACGCCAGGCCGACGCCATGCTCCGCGTCACCAAGCTAACCGATTACGCCACCGTCATCCTGGTCGCCCTGGCCCGGGCGCCCGACCGCGTGCACAGCTCGGCCGAACTGGCCGAACTGGCCCGGCTCGAGGCACCCACGGTCGCCAAGGTGCTCAAACCCCTGGCCCACGCCGGGCTGGTGGAAAGCTTCCGCGGCGCCACCGGTGGCTACCGGCTGGCGCGGCCGGCCGCCGATATTCCGCTCATCGCCATCGTCGAGGCCATCGAAGGCCCGCTGGGCATGACCGAATGTTCGGGCGAGCACTCCAGCTGCGAACACGAACCCCACTGCGGCGTCCAGGTCCACTGGCGCCGGATCAACGACGTCATCGCCGAAGCGCTCGGCGGCATCACCCTGGCCCAGATGCTGCCGGCAGCGCCGGCGCGCCGGGCCATTCCCCTACGCCTGGCGCCGGCAGGAGGCTGACATGGCCATCGAAAACCAACAGATCCACGAACGGCTGGCGCGTCGCTACGACGCCGGCTTCATCACCGACATCGAATCGGACACCTTCCCGCCCGGCCTCAACGAGGACATCGTGCGCGCGCTGTCTGCCAAGAAGGAAGAACCCGAGTGGATGACCGAGTGGCGCCTGGCCGCCTACCGGCACTTCCTCACCATGCCGATGCCCGAGTGGGCCAAGCTCGAGATCGCCCCCATCGACCTGCAGTCGCTGAGCTACTTCAGCGCGCCCAAGGGCCCGCGCTACAAGTCGCTGTCGGAAGTGCCGCAGGAACTTCTCGACACCTACGACAAGCTGGGCGTGCCGCTGCATGAACGCGCCAAGCTGGCCGGCGTGGCGGTGGACGCGGTGTTCGACTCGGTGTCGGTCGGCACCACCTTCCGCAAGGAACTGGCCGAGAAGGGCGTGATCTTCTGCTCGATGTCCGAGGCCATCAAGGAACACCCCGAGCTGGTGCGCAAGTACCTGGGCACCGTGGTGCCCACCGGCGACAACTATTTCGCGGCGCTGAACTCCGCGGTGTTCTCGGACGGCAGCTTCGTCTACATCCCGAAGGGCGTGCGCTGCCCGATGGAGC
The DNA here is from genome assembly GCF_014643775.1 of Arenimonas soli. GTDB lineage: Bacteria > Pseudomonadota > Gammaproteobacteria > Xanthomonadales > Xanthomonadaceae > Arenimonas > Arenimonas soli. The sequence continues at coordinate 316,044 of NZ_BMKC01000001.1, read as the reverse complement.
TGAGCACCTACTTCCGCATCAACGCCGGCCACACCGGCCAGTTCGAGCGCACCCTGATCATCTGCGAGGACAAGGGCCACGTGTCCTACCTCGAAGGCTGCACGGCGCCCCAGCGCGACGAAAACCAGCTGCACGCGGCGGTGGTCGAGCTGGTGGCGCTCGAAGACGCCGAGATCAAGTACTCCACGGTGCAGAACTGGTATCCCGGCGACGAGAACGGCAAGGGCGGCATCTACAACTTCGTCACCAAGCGCGGTGAATGCCGCGGCGACCGCTCGAAGATTTCCTGGACCCAGGTCGAAACCGGTTCGGCGATCACCTGGAAGTACCCCAGCTGCGTCCTGAAGGGCGACGACTCGGTCGGCGAGTTCTATTCGGTGGCCCTTACCCACCATCGCCAGCAGGCCGACACCGGCACCAAGATGATCCACCTGGGCAGGAACACCAAGTCCAAGATCATCTCCAAGGGCATCAGCGCCGGCCGCGGCCAGAACACCTACCGCGGCCTGGTGAAGATCGAAAAAACCGCCGCCGACGCCCGCAACTACACCCAGTGCGACAGCCTGCTGATCGGCAAGAAGTGCGGCGCGCACACCTTCCCCTACATCGAGGTCAAGCACCCGACGGCCACGGTCGAACACGAGGCCACGACCTCGAAGATCAGCGAGGACCAGCTGTTCTACTGCCTCAGCCGCGGCATCGGCGAAGAAGACGCGGTGTCGATGATCGTCGATGGCTTCTGCCGGCAGGTGTTCCGTGAACTGCCGATGGAATTCGCGGTGGAAGCCAAGAAGCTGCTCGAGGTGTCGCTGGAAGGCGCCGTCGGATAACCAGGATTGGAATGAACATGCTCAAGATAAACAACCTGCACGTAAGCATCGGCGGCAAGGAGATCCTCAAGGGGCTCAGCCTCGATCTCGCCCCCGGCCAGGTCCACGCCATCATGGGACCCAACGGCGCCGGCAAGTCCACGCTGGGCAACGTGCTGGCCGGCCGCGAGGGATACGAGGTCACCGAAGGTTCGGTCGAACTCGAAGGCCGCGACCTGCTGGCGCTGGAGCCCGAGGAGCGCGCCGCCGCCGGCGTGTTCCTGGCCTTCCAGTACCCGGTCGAAATCCCCGGCGTGAACAACACCTACTTCCTGCGCACCGCGCTCAATGCCCAGCGCAAGGCGCGCGGCGAGGAGGAACTGGACTCCATGCAGTTCCTCAAGCGCGTGCGCGAGAAGCTTTCCGTGCTCGACCTCAAGGACGAACTGCTGCACCGCGGCGTCAACGAAGGTTTCAGCGGCGGCGAGAAGAAGCGCAACGAAATCTTCCAGCTGGCCCTGCTCGAGCCGAAGCTGGCGATCCTGGACGAAACCGACTCGGGCCTGGACATCGACGCACTCAAGGCCGTGGCCGACGGCGTCAACCTGATGCGCTCGCCGGACCGCGCCTTCCTGGTCATCACCCATTACCAGCGCCTGCTCGACTACATCAAGCCCGACGTCGTGCACGTGCTGGCCGAGGGCCGCATCGTCGAATCGGGCGGCCCCGAACTGGCGCTGGAACTCGAAGCCCACGGCTATTCCTGGGTCAGGGACCGGATCGCCCCGCAGGCACCGGCAGCGCCATGAGTGCCCTGGTCGACTCCTTCCGGCAGGGTTTCGAAACGCTGCCGCCGGCGCTGGTGGACGCCCAGGGCCTGGGCGATTCGCGCCGCGCGGCACTGGCCGCGGCGCTGGCCGACGGCCTGCCCGGCGCCCGCGTGGAGGCCTGGAAATACACCTCGCTGCGGGCGCTGGCCAACCGTGGCTTCGCCTCGGATGCGCAAACGAACGCACCGGATCCGGCGCTGCTGGCGGACATTCCCGCGCCGCGGCTGGTGTTCGTGAACGGCCGCTTCGACGCCGGCCTGAGCCAGCTCGACGCCCTGCCCGAGGGCGTCGAACTGCGCCCGCTGTCGCAGGCCCTGGCCGGCGACGACCCGCGCGCGGTGTCGGTGCTGGCGCGCCGCTACGTACGCGCCGACGAACCCTTCGCCCGTTTCAACGCCGCGCTGGCGACCGAAGGCGTGCTGCTGCGCGTGCAGGCCGGCGCCACCGTGGCGACGCCGCTGCACCTGGTCTTCGTCGGCGCCCCCGCCGGTGCCGACCAGGCCGCGCACCTGCGCCACCTGGTCGAACTGCGCAAGGGCGCCTCGCTCACCGTGGTCGAACACCACCTGGGTGCCGGCGCCCACCGCAACCTGGTCAACCACCTCATGCACGTGCACCTGGCCGGCGGCGCCCGCCTGCGCCATGCCCGCCTGCAGAACGACGACGGCGGCGCGACGCTGTTCGCCCGCACCGACGCCGTGCTGGCCTCGGACACGCTGTACCGCCGCGTGGACCTCGAACTTGGCGCCGGCCTGTCCCGCCACGAACTCAACGTCGACCTGCAGGGTGAAGGCGCGGCGCTGCACGCCGGCGGCGTGCTGCTGGCCGATGGCCGCCGCCACCTCGACACCCGCCTGGGCATCCGCCACCAGGCCCGCGACACCCGCTGCGAACTGCCCTGGCGTGGCCTGGCCGATGAGCGCGGCCGCGCCGTTTTCCACGGCGGCATCCAGATCCGCGCCGGCGCCGACGGCAGCGAAGCCGAATTGTCGAACAAGAACCTGCTGCTGTCCGACTCCGCCGAAATCGACAGCCAGCCGGTGCTGGTGATCCACGCCGACGAAGTCAAGGCGGCGCACGGCGCCACCGTCGGCCGCCTGGATGAAACCGCGCTGTTCTACCTGCGCAGCCGCGGCCTGCCCGCGGCGCAGGCACGGGTGCTGCTGATGCAGGCCTTCCTGCGCGAACCACTGGCGGTGCTCGACGACGCCGACCTGGCCCGGCTGCTGGGCGACACGGTCGCCGCGCGCCTGGGCACGCCCGGGAAGACGCCATGAAGGCGGCCAGTTCCCCGGACTGGTCGCGCCTGCGCGCCGACTTCCCGGTACTCAGCCGCGAAGTGCACGGCAAGCCGCTGGTGTACCTGGATTCGGCCAACACCTCGCAAAAGCCGCAGCAAGTGATCGCGGCGATGGACGATTTCTACCGCGAGCACAACGCCAACGTCTCGCGCGCCGTGCATGCGCTGGGCAGCGAGGCCACCGAGGCCTACGAAGGCGCACGCCGCCGCCTGGCCGCCTTCGTCAACGTGCCGGCCGACGAACTCATCCTCACTTCGGGCACCACCTTCGGCATCAACCTGGTGGCCTACAGCTGGGCGCTGCCGCGGCTAAAGACCGGCGACGTCATCCTGCTGACGCGCATGGAGCACCACGCCAACATCGTGCCCTGGCAGCTGGTCTGCGAACGCACCGGCGCCAGCCTGCGCGTGGTGGAACTGGCGCCCGACGGTTCGCTGGACATGGACGACCTGCGCGCCAAACTCACCGGCGAAGTGAAGCTGCTGGCCTTCACCCATGTGTCGAACGTGCTGGGCACGGTCAACCCGGTGGCGGAAATCTGCCGCCTGGCGCGCAAGCAAGGCGTGGTGACGCTGGTGGACGGCTCCCAGGCCCTGCCCCACCGCGCCGTCGACATCCCGCTGCTGGGCTGCGACTTCTACGCCTTCACCGGCCACAAGATGCTCGGCCCCACCGGCACCGGCGGGCTCTGGGCCCGTCGCCAGCACCTGCGCGAGATGCCGCCCTTCCTGGGCGGCGGCGAGATGATCAGGGAAGTGCGCTTCGAAGGCACCACCTTCAACGATCCACCGCACAAGTTCGAGGCCGGCACGCCCAACATCGCCGGCGTGGTCGGCCTGGGCGCGGCCGCCGACTACCTGTCGGCGATCGGCATGGCCGAGGTCGAGGCCCGCGAACGGGCCCTGCTGGCCGTCGCCACCCAGCGCCTGTCCGCGATCGAAGGCCTGCGAATCCTCGGCACCGCGCCGGGCAAGGCCGCGGTGATCAGTTTCCTGGTCGACGGCGCGCACGCCCACGACCTGGCCACCCTGCTCGACCTCGAGGGCATCGCCGTGCGCTCGGGGCACCACTGCGCGCACCCGCTGATGGCGCATTTCGGTGTTCCGGCCACCTGCCGCGCCTCGTTGGCTTTCTACAACACCGAAGCGGAAGTGGAAAAGCTCGCGCTTGGCATCGAAAAAGTCCGCAAACTCCTGCTTTGACCCCAATACCTGGATACCGCGCATGAGCTGGCTGCCTTCCCTGAGCTACCGCGCCGCGACGCCGGCCGACGTCGGATCGATCGTGGACCTGGTTGAATCGGCCTACCGCGGGCACGTCAGCCGCGCCGGCTGGACCACCGAGGCCGACCTGCTCGACGGCCGCCGCACCAATGCCGAAGACGTCCTGGGCCACATCCAGCGCCCGCAAAGCCAGGTCCTGCTTGCCTTCCGCGGCGGCCAGCTCAAGGCCTGCGCGCACGTGGCAGTGGAGGACGGCGCCGGCTACTTCGGCATGTTTTCGGTGATGCCCACCCTGCAGCGTGCGGGCCTGGGCAAGCAGATGATGGCCGAAGCCGAACGCATCGCCCGCGACGAGTACGGCGTGGCGGTGATGCGCATGACCGTGATCGATGTCCGCGAAGAGCTGATCGCCTGGTACGAACGCCGCGGTTACCAGCGCACGGGCATCAAGAAGCCCTTTCCTTATGGCGACGAGCGTTTCGGCGTTCCGCTGCGCGACGACCTGCGCTTCGAAGTGCTGGAGAAAGCGCTGTGACCGACTGGGTGCGGGTCTGCGCCACCTCCGAACTGCTGCCCGGCGAGTCGCAGGTGGCCTGGGACGGCGACACGGCGATCCTGGTGGTCAACCTCGACGGCGACCTGTACGCGGTCGAGGACAAGTGCACGCACGAGGACTTCGAGCTCAGCGCCGGCGCCATCGACGGCGGCGAGGTGGAATGCACCCTGCACGGGGCCCGCTTCGACCTGCGCACCGGCGAAGCCCTGTGCGCACCGGCCTATGCGCCGTTGCCGCGCTTCCCGGTGAAGGTGGAAGACGGCGCCGTCTGGACCCGCGACGACCGCTGATACCCGGCCTCTTGCAGAAGCGCCTGAAGGCGTTCCTAGGACGGATCCCTGGACTGGAGCCTGGCGAGCAACAGCTCGCCGCCGCCCTCCAGGATCAGCCGCGACGGACCGTCGGCGTCGGGCAGCAGCAGCACGCTGTCGGCCTGCTCCAGTCGCAGTGGCCGGGCCAGGTCCTTGAACCAGGCCTGGCCGCGGATCAGGTGCACCAGCCAAGTGGTGCCGGCTTCGGCGAAGAACACCATCGGGCCCACCAGTGGGCGGTGCAGGACCGTGGCGTCCACGGCGCCGCGCCGCCACATCAGGTTGAAGTCGTGGGTGGGCCCTGCGATGAGTTCGGCGCGCAGCGGGCGTTCGCCGGCGAATCGGATCCGGTCGTGCGGTGGCAGCAAGGTCACCGATTCGCCGTCGTCGAAATGAAGATGCATGCCCTCGCCCGCCATCAGCACCAGCTCGCGGTCGACGCCCGGGAACGCCGAAAACGGCGCGTCCTGGTCGATCTCGGCGATCGAGGCCCGCCAGGTCCAGTCGGCGCTGCCTTCGGGATGGCGGTGGATCTCGCGCGTCCAGCCGCACTCGTTGCGCCAGCGTTCCCGGCGGTATTCCTGGGCGGGCAGGTGCAGCAGCCGCATCAGGCGTCCTGCAGCGCCACCAGGGCGCGACTGGAACGGCCAAGCGATTCGGCCCAGGAAAACCCGACGATCTCGCGGCCGCTGCCGGCATCGCGGAAGACTTCGGCTTCGCCCTCCGGCAGCAGGTGCCGGTAGTCCACGGTCAGCTCCTCGCCCGCCGCGAGGTCGCGCGCGGCAAAGATGAATCCCAGGTGCCAGAGGCCATTGGGTTCGAAGCTGTGGTTGACGAAACATTCATCCGGCCAGTCCAGGCTGACCGTGCACTGGTCTTCGAACCAGCGCACGCTGGCCGCCATCGCCGCGTCGGCGTCGGGACGCGCGCGCACCTCGTCCCAGCGCTGCGTTCCCCGGATGTCGTCGGGCGCGATGATCACGCGCCCGCGCGCCACCGGCGCCTGCAGGAACAGGCCCTTGCCCGCACCCGGGATGGACGAGGCTTCGATACGGTACGGCGGCAGGATCATGCCGCGCAGTCTATCGCAGCGGCCTCAGGGGCCGGCGTGATCGAGCCAGGCCGTGTTCCAGTAGGCATAGTCACCCAGGCGCCGCACCAGGCCGGCACGCAGCGGCAGGCCGACCAGGTGCCGGGCGGCGTCCATGGCCGGCTCGTCCGGCGCCAGTACGCGGTCGGTGAAGCCCCTCCCCCAGAGCCAGCCGTTCACGCGGTACCGGTCGTCGACGGCACGTGAGCTCAGGGCCTTGAAGCGTCCGACCAGGGTCGACAGGCTGTCGCGTTCGCCCAGCGTCACCAGCCCCTGCCACTGGTCGGGCATCAGCACCCAGGCCAGCACCGCGCTGTCGCGCCAGGGCCATTGCGCGGTGTGTACCCGGCAAACCGCGCGCGCGGCTTCGTCGTCGCTGAAGACCGGTCGCCGGTAGAGCGTCGCCACCGACAGCAGATAGGTCTGCCCGGGCACCGACCGGCGCTCGAGGCGAACACGCCGGAAGCCGGCATCCGTCGGGTCACGCACCGGCATCGAATCCGGCATGGCCTGCTCCTTGGAAAAAGGGCCCGGCGCGGACCGGGCCAAGTCGGGGTCCACCCGGGGTGGGGCTTAGTCGGACGCGGTGGCCGCGGCCGGCGCGCGCGCCTTGCCGGCGCCGACCTCGATGCGGTCGCGGTTGGCTTCGACCAGGGCCAGGCCGATGCCCTTGACCTCCACCAGTTCGTCGGCGCTGCGGAAGGCGCCGTGTTTGGTGCGGTGGCTGACGATGGCCTCGGCCTTGCTGGGGCCGACGCCGTCGAGCACGCGACCCAGGGTCTGGGCGTCGGCGCTGTTGATGTCCACCTTCTCGGCGGCCAGGGCGCCGCCGGACAGGAAGGCGCACAGCAGCAGCGGGGAGAGCAGGGAAACAGTCTTGTTCATGGCGGTTCCTCGGGTTTGGGATCTCGCCGCGCCGGGCTGGCGTCGGCAGGGAAAGTTTCCCCGCCGGTCGGCACCGGCCCCATCGCCAATCGACCCTGCGAAGCCTCGGAACCGGGCGCCCCGCGCCGTCGGCGCCTTCCTACCCTCACGGCGGCGATGGCCCGGAAGCGCTAAAATCAGCGCATAACCGCAGCAAGGACCCCCATGGACACCGCCAAGACCGAACGTTTCGTCGCCGACGCCTGGGACGGCGACATCGTCCCGCAGCTGGTCGAATACATCCGCATCCCCAACAAGTCGCCGATGTTCGACGCGCAGTGGCGCGAGAACGGCTACATGGACGATGCCGTCAAGCTGCTCGCCGGCTGGGCGAAGGCGCAGCCCATCAAGGGCATGAACGTCGAAGTGGTGGAGCTCGAAGGCCGCACGCCGCTGATCTACATCGAAGTCCCCGGCCAGGGCGACGACTGCGTGCTGCTCTATGGCCACCTGGACAAACAGCCGGAAATGACCGGCTGGGCCGACGACCTGGGCCCCTGGAAGCCCGTGATCAAGGGCGACAAGCTCTACGGCCGCGGCGGCGCCGACGACGGCTACGCGCTCTATGGGTCGCTCACCGCGATCCGGGTGCTGCAGGAACAGGGCCTGCCGCACGCGCGCTGCGTCATCCTCATCGAGGCCTGCGAAGAGTCGGGCAGCTACGACCTGCCCCACTACGTCGACCACCTGGCCGAGCGCATCGGCAAGCCTTCGCTGGTGGTGTGCCTGGATTCGGGCTGCGCCAACTACGACCAGCTCTGGTGCACCACCTCGCTGCGCGGCCTGGCCGGCGGCAACCTGAAGGTCAGCGTTCTCAGCGAAGGCGTGCACAGCGGTGATGCCAGCGGCATCGTGCCTTCGAGCTTCCGCATCCTGCGCCAGCTGCTGTCGCGGCTGGAGGACGAAGCCACCGGCAAGATCGTGGTCGACGACCTGTACGTGGACATCCCCGACGAACGCCTGCAGCAGGCCCGCCGTGCGTCCGAAGTGCTGGGCACGGAAATCTGGGACAAGTTCCCCTTCCTGCCGGGCATGACGCCGATGGACCCCGACCTCACCGAACTGGTGCTCAACCGCACCTGGCGCCCGGCGCTGTCGGTCACCGGCGTGGACGGCATGCCGCCGCTGTCTAGCGCCGGCAACGTGCTGCGCCCGCACACCGCCATCAAGCTGAGCCTGCGCCTGCCGCCGACCCTGGAACCCAAGCGCGCCGGCGACGTGCTCAAGCGCCTGTTCGAAGCCAACCCGCCGCACGGCTGCAAGGTCGAGGTGGAACTGGAAAAAGCCAGCACCGGCTGGAACGCCCCGGCCCTGGCGCCCTGGCTGGAACACGCCATCGACCACGCCAGCCAGGAGTATTTCGGCGCCCCGGCCATGTACATGGGCGAAGGCGGCACCATTCCCTTCATGGGCATGCTGGGCGAAAAATTCCCGGGCGCGCAGTTCATGATCACCGGCGTGCTGGGCCCGCATTCGAACGCGCACGGGCCCAACGAATTCCTGCACATCCCCACCGGCAAGCGCGTCACCTCGGCCGTGGCCAAGGTGATCGCCGAACATTACGTGGCCAGCGAGAAGGGCCTGACCCGCGGCGTCGCGGCCCAGGCCGGCAACGCCCAGTTCGGCGACCACGGCTGCTGCTGACGCCCGCCGTGGGCCCGCTGGCGGCCGCTCAGGCCGCCGGCGGCGCGTGCCACCAGCCGGTGATCGCCAGCCGCGGCTCCTGCGCCCAGGGCGCGACGACGCCGACGAAGTGTTTGGCCGGCACCTTGAACAGGCTCAGCGAATTGAAGCGCGGCAGCATCGCCTCGCGATGGCCGCCGTCTTCGTCGACGAAGTGCAGCAGGCCGCCCCAATCCACTTCCCAGTTGCGCGACAGGTTAAGCACGTAGGCGTAGCGCCGCGCCTCGTCGTCGTGGCGGTCGTCGTGCACGCGCAGGAACTGCCCGGGCAGGTAACGCGTGGCCTGCGCGCCCACCATGGCCAGCGAGCTATCGCCGGTGAGTTCGCGGATGAAGCCCAGGTACTCGGGGCTGTTGAAGAAGGCCAGCACCGCGTGCAGCACCAGCTGCGGGTCGCGGCCCTCGCGCATGGCCTCGACCATCAGGTAGCGGTCGTAGACGAAATGGAAACCGGCGGCGGCCCGGCGATAGGCCTCGGGCATGCGCTGCCGGGCAACGTCGCCGGTCCAGGGCGGGCTGTCGGGCAGGCCACGTTCGGCCGTGGTCCAGGGCACTTCGCGGCGCAGGCAGTCGGCCAGGCGATCGGCGGCATCGGCCTGCAGGAAACCGGGGATCTGCACGCGGCCGTTCTGCGCCAGGCGCTGGCGGTAAGGCGCGATGTCGAGTTCATTGCTGATCATGGGCGTCGCGGGTGCGGGGACATCCGCCCATTCTACTGCCGCGGCCCCGCCGGCCGGGCGGTTAGACTTGTGGCCCCGAAGCCACCCGCGTCCGCATGAACCCGCCCGCCCCCGCCACCGCAGCCGGACACAAGCAGCAGGCCCAGGCCGCGCTGCAGGCCGGCAACACCGGCCTGGCCCTGCAGCACATGCAGCGGGCCTGCGAGCTGGCGCCGGACTCGGTGGCGCCGCGCTTCGAACTGGGCTGCCTGCTGGCCCACCTGGGCCGGCCCGACGACGCCATGAATCACTTCCGCGCCTGCGTCGCGCTGCAGCCGGGCTTCGCCGAAGGCTGGCACTTCATCGGGCTGACCCTGGCCCGCCAGGGCCACCTGCACGACGCCCTGGCGCCGCTGCGGCGGGCGCATGCACTCGAGCCCGGCAACGTGCGCGTGCTCGAACGCCTGGCGCAGGCGGAATTCGAAGTCGGTGACGCCGCCGACGCCCTGCCCCTGTGGCGCGCCCTGGCCAGCCTGCGGCCCGGCGATGAAAGCGTCGAACTCAAGCTGGGCGAAACCCTGAGCCGGCTCGGCGATGCCGATGCTGCGAGCGCCCTTTACGAACAGGCGCTGCAGCGCGACCCCGGTTCGGCGAACCTGTGGATGGCGCGGGCCCAGGCCGAAGAAATCACCGGGCGACGCGACCAGGCCGAAGCCGCCTACGAAGAGGCCCTGTCGCTGCGCCCGGGCTGGGCCTTTCCCCTGGCTGGCCTGCTGGGCCTGCGCCGGGGCCAGGCGGCGGACGCCCGGGTCGCGCAGGCCCAGGCCCTGCTGGACGACCCCGCCCGCGGCGACGACGAACGCGCCTTGGTCGGCTACGAGTTGGGCAAAGTCTTCGACGGCCGCGGCGACTACCCGCGCGCCATGCAGACCTGGCACGCAGCCAATGCCGCGCGCCGGCGCGACCAGGGCGAACCCGATGCCGGCGACCTGGCCAGTCGCGTCGAATCCAGCCTGGCGGTCTTCAACCGCGACCTGTTCGAACGCGCCGCCGGCCTGGGCAGCACCGACGAGCGGCCGGTCTTCATCGTCGGCATGCCGCGCAGCGGCACCACCCTGCTCGAGCAGATGCTGGCCGCCCACCCGCAGGTGCACGGCGCCGGCGAACTGCCCGACATCTCCCTGATCGCCCGCGACCTGCCTTCGCGCCGGGGCCGGCCGCAGCAGTGGCCGCACATCCTGGAAGACATCGCGCTCGAACCCCTGCCCGCCGCCGCCAAGCGTTACCTGGCGGCCGCCCTGCGCCAGGCGCCCGCCGGCACGGCGCGGGTGGTCGACAAATACCCGATGAACTACTACCTGCTTGGCCTGGTCGCGCTGATGTTCCCGAAGGCGCGCGTGCTGTGGTGCCGGCGCGATCCACGCGACGTGGCCATTTCGATCTACGGGGAAAACTTCGCACTGGCCGAGCGGCTGGCCACGCGCCTGGACGGCATCGGCCACCTGGTCCGCCTGCAGTCCCGGATGATGCGCCACTGGCAGGCGGTGCTGCCGCTGCCGATCCTGGAAGTGCGCTACGAGGACGTAGCCGCCGACACCGAAGCCCAGGCCCGGCGCGCCCTGGATTTCCTGGGCCTGGACTGGGACCCGGCCTGCCTGGACTTCCACCGCAGCGAACGTGGCGTGCAGACGCCCAGCCGCTGGCAGGTGCGCCAGCCGGTGCACACGCGGTCGATCGGTCGCTGGCGGCACTACGAAGACGACCTGGCGCCGCTGCTGGCTGTCCTGGGCGACGAGCCCGCCGAGGCCTGAGCGCGCCTCAGGCCGGGTCCAGGCGCAGCCCCCAACCCAGCAGGCCCTCGGCCTGCGACACCAGGCCAACCCGAACCCGGCCGGCAGGGCGCGCGGCCTGCAGCGCCGAGACCAGGGCCGCAGACTGCTCGTCGTCCAGCGCATGTTCGATCAGTTCGCCGGTCCGCAAGCCGGCGCCGACCAGGCCCTCGCGGTAGGTCGCCAGGGTGGCCAGGGCCGGTGCCGGGTCGGGACCGGTCCCGGCAAGCAGGCGGTTCACCCAGGCCCGCGCCTCGACCAGCAAATCAGGCGCGTCCGAGCCGGCGATGGCGGCGGCAAGCGCCTGGATCGCGGCGTTGTAGTCCGTGCGGGCCCGCAGTGCATCGGGTTCGCCGCTGGGGTCTTGCCCCGCCCGCGCCCGGGCGACCCAGGGCAGCACCGCCGCGGTGGCCGACAGCAACCCGTCGGGCGCCAGCAGCAGCGCCTGGTTCTGCAGTTCGCTGCGACCCACCCGCACCAGCACCGAACCGGCATGGTGCATCACCAGCGCCAGCCGGCCACCCGGCCGGAGCACGCGCAGGGCCTCGGCAAGCGCGGCCTCGCGGTGCGCGTATTCAAATCCGTACTGGCTGGTTACCAGGTCGAAGCTGGCATCGGGGAATGGCAGGTGTTCCATGGCCACGCCGGAATGGAAGCGCAGGCCCGCGTGCTGCCCGGGATCGAGCCAGGCCGGTGCCAGCCGGGCCAGGTCCACGGCGTCCACTTCCAGGCCGGGGCGGCCCGCGCGGTGTTCCCACAGCAGCCTCGGCAGGGCGCCATTGCCGGTTGCCAGGTCCAGGGCCCGGACGGGGCCGTCGGGCAGGTCGGTGAAGACGCCGCGCCAGAAGGCCCCGATGGCACCGCTGTAGTTGCCGTCGAAGCTGCCAACGCACGAATGCAAGCCGCCGGTGGCCCAGTAGGCGCTCCAGGCGGCACGCCGGGCGGAGGCGTCGGCTGCGGTGTCGTGGGTCGGTTCCATGCCGCCATTGTCCGGGGCGACCCCGCAAAAAAGAAGGGCCCCGTTGCCGGGGCCCTTCGAATCAACCGATTAAACCCAAATCAGAAGGTCTGGGTGTAACGGAAGTAGGTGGTGCGGCCGTAGGCGTCGTACAGGAAGAAGTTGAACGGACGACCCTGGTAGGCCTTCAGCGGCGGGTAACGATCGCCGACGTTGGTGGCACCGATGGAGATGGTGCCGTTCCACGGGGCATTCCAGGACAGCTGCACGTCATTGGTGGCGTAGCCGCCAATGGTGGAGGCAACGGTGGTGTTGTTGGTCTGGCCATCGATGTAGTTGATGTTCCAGGCCGCGTTGAAGTCACCGAAGGTCCACATGTTCTGCAGGGTGGCGCGCATGTCCGGGGTGCCGAAGCGGCCCGCGAACTCGGTCACCGAACCACGCTCGTCATCGACCTCGTAGCTTTCGATGTACGACACGGTCAGGCGGTTGCGCATTTCGCCCCAGCCGCCCATGTCGAAGTTCGTGTTCATGCGGAAGTCAACACCGGAGGTGGTGACCGTACCCTGGTTGGCATAGCCGCCGACGATGTTGTCAATGGCGCCGTTCGGACGACGGGTGATGCTCAGGCCCGGCGGGATCGGACCGAAGGTGGCCGGATCCAGGTCGGAGTTGATGACGTCCTGGGCACCGATCTGCGAGATCGAGTTCTCGACTTCGATGTCGTAGTAGTCAACCGAGAAGTCCAGCCATTCCAGCGGGTCCCAAACCAGACCAACGCTGTACTGGGTCGAGTTTTCCGACGCCAGGTCCGGGTTCGCCTGGAAGAAGGTGTCGACCTGCAGCTGGCAGTTGGTCGGCTGGCCGAGCGCGGCGCAGGACGCCGGATCGTTCACCGGTTCCGCCGAGAAGGTGGTCTTCTGGGTCAGGATGTCCAGGCCCGGGGCGCGGAAGCCCTGGCCGTAGGAACCACGGAAGGTGAGGGTCTCAAGCGGCTGCCAGCGCATGGCGATCTTCGGCGAGAAGTCGCTGCCGTAGTCGCTGTAGCTGTCCCAACGGCCGGCCAGGGTGATGTCGAAGGTGCTGGTGAACGGCAGCAGCCACTCGAAGTACGCAGCCTTGGCGTCACGCGAACCCGCCGACGAGTTGCCGGCCGAACCGATGATGGCCGGGCCGCCGGACTGGCTGGTGGCTTCCGACAGGGAATCGTACTGGTCGGAGAAGGTGTCTTCGCGGTACTCGGCGCCGAACACGGCGTTCGAGGTACCACCGCCCATCTCGAACAGGTCGAAGCTGACCAGGCCGTAGATTTCGTCGGTCTGCCAACGCGACTCGCGGTTGATGGTGGCCTGGATGCCAGCCAGCACCGACGGGTCGGCGCCATACGGGTTGGCCAGGTCATAGGCACCGCTGTTGGCGGCGGCGGCGGCGAGGTCGGTCACGATGTAGCCACGACCCAGTTCGATGAACTTGTAGTCGGTGCGGCGCATGCCGAAGTCCAGGCCGACGGTGTCGGTCAGCTGGCCCTGGAAACCAACCAGGTAGTCGGCATTGGTGGCGTCCGTGAAGTTGTCACGGTTGCCGGCCGCGGCGAAGCGGTGGAAGTAGTACGTCGGCAGGCCGTCGGTGGTACCCGGGGCGCAACCGCCCTGGCCGCAGGCAACGCCGCTGTTGATGTCGGACGGGGTGCCGTCTTCGACCACCAGCACGCCCGGACCCGGGGCGTAGCGACCGAAGGTCTCGACCTTGGTCACGTTGGCCGCGCCGTAGACGTTCCAGTTGTCGTTGATCTGGTGATCAGCGCGCAGGAAGACGGACTTGTTGCCGACCTTGGCTTCGTTCGCGGCAACCGAGTTGAAGTTGAACGAGCACAGGCCGTTGCCCAGGAAGTAGAACGCACCCTGGTCGCAGCTGAAGCCCGGAACGGCTTCGATCGACTGGTTGTCCCAGTTGTAGTAGTTGTTGCCGAAGGTCGAGACGCCCAGCGTCTGGCCACCGATCTGGTCGCGGGTGAAGACCATGCCGCGCTTGGAGCCGGAGGCGCCACCGATCACGCGGGTGCGGTCGGAGGACGCGCCGAACACGACGGACATGTCTTCCAGGTCGCCGCCGGTGACTTCGGTCGAACCGATGCCGTAGCGGAGCTCGGCGCCGTTGAAGTCCTTGCGGGTGATGATGTTGACCACGCCACCGATCGCGTCGGAACCGTACACGGCGGAGGCGCCGTCGGACAGGATTTCGATGCGCTCAACGGCAGCCAGCGGGATGGCGTTGAGGTCGGAACCCGAGGAGGCAGCCATCGGGCTGGTCGGGGCGCGACGGCCGTCGATCAGGACGAGGGTACGACCCGAGCCCAGGCCACGCAGGTCGATGGAAGCCAGCGACTGGGCGGACGAACCGGACTGCGGACGGAAGTTGCCGAACGACGCGAAGGTCGAGTCGCGCAGCACGTCGGCGACGGAGACGTCACCCGAGGCATCGATGGCAGCGCGGTCGATCACGACGACCGGAACGGCGCCCTCGATCTCGGCACGCTTCAGGCGGGAGCCAGTGACCTCGATGGTTTCGAGGGTGGCGGCGTCCTCTTCGGAGTTCTGCGCGAAGGCGGGAACCGCCGCGAAGGTCGAAGCGGCGCCGGCGAGGAGCGCGAAACGGATCGCGCCGGACAGCTGATTGAAATTAGACATTTACTCTCTCTCCAACGTCAGAGTGATGGTGACTCTAGAGTTCGGGACTCAAAAAGCCTAAAGACGACTTTCGTCATTGAAGGACGCCTTGGCTGTCGGAGCATAACGCAATCTTTACGGTCCGCAAACCGGGTTAAGGCCCCGTATAGGCAAAACCGTGCGCCAGTTGGCGAAAAGCCCGGGGCAGCATGCCGCCCCGGGCCTTTTTTATCTTTTTAATTCAATTAGTTATCGTCAAGAGAGATCCGCACGTCACCCGAGAAAGTCACCAGCCGGACCTCTCCCTCCCCGGCACCCAGGCGGGCGTCGAGGGTCTTGCCGGGGCCGTATTTCTCGGTCTTGACGTCCCCCACGGGGCTGGAAACGCCCCCGCTGAAGGTTTCCACCGACAGCCGGGCCGACGTGTCCGCCGGCAGCCGCAGGCGCACGCCGCCGCTGACCGTGTCGGCGCTGATGCGCCCCGACGGGGCCAGCCCGGTCCGCAGCTCCAGGTCGCCCGACACGCTATCCATGACCACGCGACGCAGGCTTTCGAACGCGAGCTCGGCGTCGCCGGAAACGGTGTCCACGCCCAGCTCGCCGCCGCCCCGGCCCGACAGCCGGATGTCGCCGCTGACGGTGTCCACGGAAATGTCGTCGCTGTCGAGTTCGGCCTGGAGGTCGCCGCTGACCAGGTCGAAGCGCGCCTCCCCGCTGCGGCTGTCGCGCACCCGCACGCCGCCGCTGACGCTGTCCACCACCAGGCGACGCCCCGCATGCCCCCGCACGTCCACCTGGGCGCTGACCACGTCGATGTCGAGCGAGGCGCCGGCGGGCATGCGTACTTCGATCCGGCTGGGTTCGGACCGGTTGCCGCCGCCGAACCAGCCGCCGCCGCTGTTGGGGTACTTCACCTTGATCGATAGGCTGTCGCCGCCGGGCCCGATCTCGAGCTTTTCGACGCCGTCGCCCAGGCTGCCGGTGACGTGCACTTCGGGCCGGTCCCAGGTTTGCACCAGCACCTGGCCCTTGATGTTTTCGATGCGCAGGCTGCCGTCGGCGGCCAGCGGCCGGGTCTGGTCGATGGGTGTGGCCGCAAGGGCCGGCAGGGCCCAGAGCAGGGAGACCGCGAGGCAGGTCAGTCGGGTGAACATGGCGTACTCCTTATCTATATGTGTCCGGATGGCTCAGCCCAGCGCGGCGCGCTGGGTCAGGGCCAGGCGGCGGGAATAGGTGCGCTTGAGCTGGTCGAGCAGGCGGGCGGAGCCGGGCTGCTCGGCCATGGCGTCGCGGATCTGGCCGGCACTGGCGTCCAGCGTGGCCAGGACCGGCGCCAGGTCGTCGGGCAGCGGCGCGGCCTGCAACTCCAGCAAGGCGGCTTCGTATTCACGGGTCAGGGCCCGGGCTTCGCGCTGCACCAGCTCGGCGGCCGGGTCCCCGGCGGGCGCGGCCACCGGCCCCAGCACCACGGCC
Source organism: Arenimonas soli (assembly GCF_014643775.1). GTDB lineage: Bacteria > Pseudomonadota > Gammaproteobacteria > Xanthomonadales > Xanthomonadaceae > Arenimonas > Arenimonas soli. The sequence goes on along the minus strand of NZ_BMKC01000001.1, from coordinate 299,733 downwards.
AGGCCGACCGCCAGGCACAGGCAGGCGGCCAGGGCGAGTCCGGCCAGCCAGGGCCGGCGGCGTTTGGCCGCCGGTGGCTGCAGGCGGGCGGCGATGCCCGGCCACAGGTCGTGGGCCGGGTCGGCCTCCCGGGGCAACTGGCGCAGCTGCCAGCGAAGTTCGTGGTCAGTCATCGTGTCCTCCCAGGCGCGTGCGCAGCAGCTGGCGCGCGCGATGCAATTGGGCCTTGGAACTGCCGACGGCCATGCCCAGCTCGTCGGCGATTTCTTCGTGTTTCCAGCCTTCGACGTCGTACAGCACCAGCACGGCGCGTGCCCGCGGCGGCAGGGTCGCGACGGCTCGTTCCAGGTCCAGGCCAAGCGCCGTGCGCTGGCCGGCGCTGTCGGCGGTGCCCTGCCATTCCAGCGCGGAGTCGTCCGTTTCCCGGTCCTCGCCGCCGCGGCGGCTGCGCAGTTCCATCAGCGCGGTGTTCACCGCCAGCCGGTGCAGCCAGGTGCCGAAGGCACTTTCGAACCGAAAACCCGGCAGGGCCTGCCAGGCTTTCACGAAGGCTTCCTGCAGCAGGTCCTCGGCGCGGGCTTCATGCCCGGACAGCCGGCGCAGCAGCGCGAATATCCGCCGGTGGTGCCGGCGGTAGAGCTGTTCGAAGGCGGCCATGTCGCCGGCGCCGGCGGCCCGGACCAGGGCATGGTCCGCGTCGCGCTCTGGCACGCTTGCGGCGTCGGCGGCTTCAATGGTCACGGCGTGGCTGAGCATACCCACTGGGATGCCCCGCGGCGCCGCGGGGTTTAAGGCGCCGGAAAAAACAGGGCCGGCACATGGCCGGCCCCGCGTCCTGCCACCGGCCGGCCTGGATCAGGCCAGCTGCGCGGCGATCTTGGCGCGTTCGGCCTTCAGGGCCGCCGGCGTGCGGTCGCCGTATTCGTCCAGGTATTCGGCGATCGACGCCATTTCGGCCTTCCAGCCGGCGCGGTCGATCGACAGCAGCTGTTCGAGCGCGGCGGCGTCGAGCTCGAGGCCGTCGGTGTTGATGTCCGACGGCAGCGGCAGGTTGCCGACCGGGGTTTCCACGGCGTTCGCCTGCCCAGTGACACGCTTGAGCATCCATTCGAGCACGCGCATGTTGTCGCCGAAGCCCGGCCACATGAACTTGCCGTCGGCGTCCTTGCGGAACCAGTTGACCTGGAAGATCTTCGGCAGCTTCGCGCCTTCCTTGTCGAAGGACAGCCAATGCGCGAAGTAGTCGCCGAAGTTGTAGCCGGCGAAGGGCTTCATCGCCATGGAGTCGCGGCGCACCACGCCGACCGCGCCGGTGGCCGCGGCGGTGGTTTCCGAAGCCATCGAGGCGCCGACCAGCACGCCGTGGGTCCAGTCGCGGGCCTCGAGCACCAGCGGCACCAGCGACGCCCTGCGGCCGCCGAACACGATGGCGCTGATCGGCACGCCCTGCGGCGCCTCGGCCTGGTCGGTGTAGCTCGGGCACTGCTTCGCACTGACGGTGAAGCGCGCATTCGGATGCGCCGCCGGCGACACCGACTTGTCGTAGGGACGCCCCTGCCAGTCCTTGGCCGGCTCGCCGGTGGTCATGCCTTCCCACCAGGGCTGGTTGTCGGCGGTGACGCCGACATTGGTGAAGATGGCGTCGCGGTTGAGCATGGCCATGGCATTGGCGTTGGTCTTTTCGCTGGTGCCGGGCGCCACGCCGAAATAACCGGCCTCGGGATTGATCGCGTACAGGCGGCCGTCTTCGCCCGGGCGCATCCAGCAGATGTCGTCGCCAACCGTCCAGACCTTCCAGCCGTCGCGGCGGTAACCTTCCGGCGGGATGAGCATGGCCAGGTTGGTCTTGCCGCAGGCCGACGGGAACGCGGCGGCGACGTAGTGGGTTTCACCCTGCGGGTTCTCGATGCCGACGATCAGCATGTGCTCGGCCAGCCAGCCTTCCTGGCGCGCCTGGTAGCTGGCGATGCGCAGGGCGTGGCATTTCTTGCCCAGCAGCGCGTTGCCGCCGTAACCCGAGCCGTAGCTCTGGATGGCCAGCTCTTCCGGGAAGTGCATGATGAAGCGGCGGTTCGGGTCGAGTTCGCCGATCGAGTGCAGGCCCTTCACGAACGAACCCTCGCGTTCGATGCGCGCCAGCGCCGGGGCGCCCATGCGGGTCATCAGGCGCATGTTCGCCACCACGTAGGGACTGTCGGTGATCTCGACGCCGCAGCGCGACAGCGGCGAGTCGATCGGACCCATGCAGTACGGAATGACATACATGGTGCGGCCGCGCATGCAGCCCTTGTACAGGGCGTCCATTTCGGCGTGGGCCTCGTCGGGCGCCATCCAGTTGTTGTTCGGACCGGCGTCGGCGGGATTGTGGGTGCAGACGAAGGTCAGGTGTTCGACCCGCGCCACGTCCGACGGGCTGGAGCGATGCAGGTAACAGTTCGGATGGCTCTGTTCGTTTAGCTTGACCAGGTCGCCGGTGGACAGCATCAGCTCGACCAGCCTGGCGTTTTCGGCGTCGGAGCCGTCGCACCAGTGCACGGCGTCGGCTTGGGTGAGCTGGGCGACCGAATCGACCCATTGGTTGAGGCTGGCGAGCTTGCTGGTCATGTGCGGGAGGGCTCCAGTCGGGGCCAAAAAGGAAAGGAAGGGAAAGGCGGGGAAGCTAGTCGGGGATCAGCGTCGTCATGACGTGGCCGACGTAGGCTTCGAATTCGTCGTGGTGCAACCGCGGCTGGCCCAGCTGCAGCGACAGCTGCAGGAAGCCCACGTAGGCGGCGTAGGTGAGCCGCGCCCTGTTCTGCGCGTCCAGGCGCGGCATGCCGGCCTGGCGGAAGCTGGCGGCAAGATAATCCAGGCGGCGCTGCGAAACGCGGCTGAGCACCGGCTGCACGACCGGATGGTCGAGCGCCTTGAGCAGTTCGCTGTAGATGATGTGCGGCTTGAGTTCGTGCGCCACCAGCTGGAACAGCGCCTTGAGGCGCGCGCGCGGCTCGGGCACGGCTTCGAGCTGGCCGAACACGGTTTCCTGCTCCATCACCTCCCAACGCTCGAGCGCGGCGACCAGCAGCGCTTCGCGCGAGGGGAAGTGCCAGTAGAAGCTGCCCTTGGTGACGCCCAGGCGGCGTGCGAGCGGTTCGACGGCAACGGCCGACAGCCCTTGCTCGGCGATGACGTCGAGCGCGGCCAGGGCCCAGTCGTCGGCGCTGAGACGGGCTGGGCGATCGATTTTGGAGGCAGGCGTTACCATACGGTCGGCAAGTTTACGGGATGGAGCGATCATGCACCATACGGACTGGTATTGACAGGCGAACAAATCGCAACCCATACTCGGCCGTATGGTTTACTCCACCCCCGCCGTCACGATGCCCGGCACGCGCCCGCTTTCCCTCACGGGCAGCGGTGACGTGCGCCTGCAAGCCAGCGCGGCGGACGGCATTTCCCCCGGACTGCTGCTGGCCCATGGGTTCGGCCAGACCCGCCAGGCCTGGCTGGGCACCCAGCGCCGGCTGGCCGAATCGGGCCGGGCGAGCCTGGCCTGGGACCTGCGCGGCCACGGCCAGTCCGGGCGCAACCCCGCCGACCTGCCCTATCGCGGCGAACAGTTCGTCGATGACGTCGTGCTCGCCGCCGGCGCACTGGGTTCGGCCCCCGTGCTTGTCGGCGCCTCGATGGGCGGCCTGACCGGCCTGATGGCCCAGGCCCGCGACCGCGTGTTCTCGGCGCTGGTGCTGGTGGACATCACGCCGCGCTGGGAAGCCTCGGGCGTCGAACGCATCCTGGGCTTCATGACCGCCCACCCGGAAGGTTTCGACTCCTTCGAACACGCCGCCGACCAGATCGCCGCCTACCTGCCGCACCGCCGCCAACGCAAATCGCCGGCGCAGCTGGCCCACCTGCTCAAGCTGCGCGAAGATGGCCGCCTGGGCTGGCACTGGGACCCGCGCCTGCTGGCCGAATTCATTCCTTCCACCGGCGACCTGCAGGGCGCCATCGAAGACGCCTGCCGCGGCCTGGACGTGCCGGTGCTGCTGGTCAGCGGTGGCCGCAGCGACCTGGTAAGCGACCAGACCGTCGGCCATTTCCTGGAACTGGCGCCGCACGCGCATCATGTCCGCCTGCCCGATGCCACCCACATGGTGGCTGGTGACGACAACGACGCCTTCACCGATACCCTGCTTGAGTTCCTGAGCACCCTGGCCGCCCCCCACGCGGCCACCCACGGAGAATCTTCATGAGCATCCTCGCGCCCTTCCTCGCCCTGTTGCTGGCGATCCTGGTCGTCGCCTACCACCGGCTCAGCCTGGCGGTCTTCACCGCGGTATCGGCCACGCTGCTGGTGGCCGTCGGCCTGGCCGGCGCCAACCTCACCGCGACGGTGGTCGCCGCCGTGCTGCTGGCCTTGGGCACGCTGCCGCTGCTCATCACCCCGGTGCGGCAGAAGCTGATCACCACGCCGCTGCTGAAGTTCTATACGAAGATCCTGCCGCCGCTGTCGGACACCGAACGCACGGCGCTTGAAGCCGGCACCGTCGGTTTCGAAGGCGAGCTGTTTTCCGGCATGCCCAAGTGGGACCAGCTGCTGGCCCAGCCCAAGCCGGTGCTCACCGCCGAAGAGCAGGCCTTCCTGGATGGCCCGGTGGAAGACGTCTGCCGCATGACCAACGACTGGGAGATCACCCACGTCCACGCCGACCTTACCCCGGAAATCTGGGAGTTCCTGAAGAAGAACAAGTTCTTCGGCATGATCATCCCGAAGGAATACGGCGGCCTGGGCTTCAGCGCGCTGGCCCACCACAAGGTGATCCAGAAGCTGGCCTCGGTCTCGGCCACGCTCAGCTCCACCGTCGGCGTGCCCAATTCGCTGGGCCCGGCCGAACTGCTGCTGCACTACGGCACCAAGGAGCAAAAGGACCACTACCTGCCGCGCCTTGCCGACGGCCGTGAAGTGCCGTGTTTCGCGCTCACCGGTCCCTTTGCTGGCTCGGACGCGACGTCGCTGCCCGACTTCGGCATCGTCTGCGAAGGCGAGTGGAACGGCGCCAAGGTCCTGGGCGTCAAGCTCACCTTCGACAAGCGCTACATCACGCTGGCGCCGGTGGCGTCCGTCATCGGCCTGGCCTTCCGCCTGCACGACCCGGACAAGCTGCTGGGCGAAGAATCCGACCGCGGCATCACCCTGGCCCTGGTGCCGCGCGACACCCCGGGACTGGAAGTCGGCCGCCGCCACTTCCCGCTCAACTGCGCCTTCCAGAACGGCCCGGTGCGCGGCAACGAGATCTTCCTGCCGCTCAGCCAGCTGATCGGCGGCGAAGACTACATCGGCGCCGGCTGGCGCATGCTGGTCGAGTGCCTCAGCGTCGGCCGCGCGATCACCCTGCCGTCCACCTCGTCGGGTGCATCCAAGCTGGCCGCCGTGGTCACCGGCGCCTATGCCCGCGTGCGCAAGCAGTTCGGCCTGTCCATCGGCCGCTTCGAAGGCGTCGAGGAAGCCCTGGCGCGCCTGGCCGGCCACGCCTATGCCTGCGCCGCGCTGTCGCAGTCCACCGCCGCCGCCGTCGACCGCGGCGAGAAGCCGGCCGTGCCGTCGGCGATCGCCAAGTACCACACCACCGAACTGGCCCGCGAATGCGCCACCGACGCCATGGACATCCACGGCGGCAAGGGCGTGATCCTGGGCCCGATGAACTACCTGGGCCGCGGCTGGCAGGCGGCGCCGATCTCGATCACCGTCGAGGGCGCCAACATCATGACCCGCTCGCTGATGATCTTCGGCCAGGGCGCCATCCGCTGCCATCCCTGGGTGCTCAAGGAAATGCAGGCGGCGATGCTGCCCGACCGCGAGCAGGCCGTGCGCGAGTTCGACGCCAACCTGTTCGGCCACATCGGCTTCGCGATTTCCAACGCGGTGCGCAGCTGGGTGCTTGGCCTGGTCGGTTCGAGCATCAGCAAGGCGCCGGGCGATGCCTACACGCGGCGCTATTACCGCAAGCTCAACCGCTACTCGGCCAACCTGGCCCTGGTGGCCGACACGTCCATGCTGCTGCTGGGCGGCAAGCTCAAGTTCAAGGAAAAGCTGTCGGGCCGGCTGGGCGATGTGCTGAGCCAGCTCTACATTTCCAGCGCGATGCTCAAGCGCTACGAGGACGAAGGCCGCCCGGCCGCCGAACAGCCGCTGCTGGCCTGGGCCTTCCACGATTCGGCGCACAAGATCGAACTGGCCCTGTCGGGCGCGCTGCGCAACTTCCCGATCCGTCCTGTGGGCTGGCTGCTTTGGCTGCTGGTCTTCCCCTGGGGCCGCCGCGCCCAGGCCCCGAGCGACCGCCTGGGCCACCGCGCCGCGGCGCTGCTGATGTCGCCCTGCGATGCCCGCGACCGCCTGGCCGAGGGCACCTTCCTGACGCCCTGCGCGAACAACCCGGCAGGCCGGATCAACAGCTACCTGCCCAAGGTGATCCTGGCCGAGCCGGTGGAGCGCAAGTTCCTCAAGGCGCTCAAGACCAGCGACATCGAGGCCCTGGACTTCGCCTCGCAGCTGGCCGAGGGCGTGGCCGAGGGCTGGATAACGGCCGAAGAGCGGACCCAGCTCGAGGAGCTGCGGGTGATGACGCTCGACGCGATCATGGTGGATGACTTCGATCCGTTCGAACTCGAAGCCGCGTCGCTGCACATGGACAAGCCCAAGGCGGGCGAAAAGTCCCGCGCCGCCTGACGACACCCCCGGGGGCGCCGACCGGCGCCCCCGGATTCCACCCGCCCCCGGAACCCGCCATGGCCGAAACGCCGCTGCTTCGCCTGTACAAGAAGTTCACCCGCTGGCCGGCGGGCCACTGGCTCTTCAGCCGGGCGGTGTGTTTGAAGGCGCCGTACTTCGGCAGCGTGTCGCCACGTTTCACGCTGCTGGAAAACGGGCGCTGCGAAGCCACCATCCCGCACAAGCGGCGGCTGCAGAACCACATCGGCACGGTGCACGCGATCGCGCTGTGCAACCTGGCCGAGCTGGTGGGCGGGGTGATGACCGACGCCTCGCTGCCCAAGGGCATGCGCTGGATCCCGAAGGGCATGACGGTGCAATACCTCAAGCGCGCGGTGGGCACGCAGCGCGGCGTGGCGACGCCCGGCATCCCACTGGTGACGTCGGACACGGGCTACGACTTCCCGGTCAACGTGGACGTCTTCGACCCGGCCGGCGAAAAGGTCTTCAACGCCACCATCACCATGTGGGTCAGCCCCAGCCGCTGATGCTATTGGCCTTGGCCTTCGGCCAAGCAACGCGTCGCCCCCGGTTGTTTCGCGAGTGGAGGCAGCGTGCATCTGCCCTGGCCGACACGCCGTGAACCCATCCATGGGGGCTTCTCGTCGACATCCATGTCTCCGAGAGTCGGCCAGGGCAGATGCACGCTACCTCCTGGAATGAATGTCGGGGCCGACAGGAGATCAAGAGCGCCATGCGCACTCGCGCGGCAAGCTCAGGCCATCGCCCCGATTTGCCGAGGAACCGCTTTCCGATTGGCCACCGCGTGGTGTTGAGGAGGTGTCGCGCGTTCGCCCCGGCCGACCATCGGAGACATGGATGTCGACGATGAGCCTACAGGGACGTACTTGCGGCGTGTCGGCCGGGGCGAATGCGCGGCGCCTCCACTCGCGGCAGCTTCGGTAGCGGCGCTTTTCTTGGCCGAAGGTCAAGGCAAAGGATTCGCGCCTGAAGGCGCCCCTACACGCGGGGACTCAGAGGTAATGGACGGCGATGGCGGCGAGGATGGCTGGCAGGGCCTGTACGTAGAGGATGCTGCGCTTGACGGTGGCGGCGCCGAACAGGCCGGCGATGACCACGCAGATCAGGAAGAACAGCGTGATGCCGCGATCGTCCAGCCACAGCCCCCACAGCAGGCCGGCCGCCAGGAAGCCGTTGTACAGCCCCTGGTTCATCGCCAGCTTCGCCGAGTCCCGGGCCACCTGCGGGTCCAGCCCGAACACTCTGCGCCCCAGCGGCCGCGTCCAGAACACCATCTCCAGCACCATGAACCCCAGGTGCAGCACCGCCACCAGGGCGGTAAGCATGATCGCGACGATGGACATCGTGGCCTCCTTCAGTCGGCCAGCTGCGCGGCGTGGTGCCGCAGGTGGTCCTGGATGAAACTGGCGATGAAATAGTAACCGTGGTCGTAGCCTGCGTGGCGGCGCAGGGTCAGCGACTGCCCGGCTTCCGCGCAGGCCGCCTCGAAACGCTCCGGCTGCAGCTGGGTTTCCAGGAATTTGTCGGCCAGGCCCTGGTCCACCAGGATCGGCCGCCCGAACGGCCGCCGGCGCACCAGCGCGCAGGCGTCGTGTTCCGCCCAGACCGCGTGGTGATCGCCCAGGTAGCGGCCAAAGGCCTTCCGGCCCCAGGGCACCTCGCAGGGCGCCACGATCGGCGCGAACGCCGACACGCTGCGGTATTGCTGCGGATGCTTGATCGCCAGCGTCAGCGCCCCGTGCCCGCCCATCGAATGCCCGGTGATGCCCGTGCGGCCCGGATCGGCCGGGAAATGCTCGCGCACCACCGCCGGCAGCTCGTGCACCACGTGGCTTTCCATCCGGAAGCGCGACGACCAGGGCGCCTGCGTGGCGTCGAGGTAAAACCCCGCGCCCTCGCCGAATTCCCAGTCGCCGGTGGCGCCGTCGAAGCCGGTTTCGCGCGGGCTGGTGTCGGGCATCACCAGCATCAGGCCCAGTTCGGCCGCCACCCGCTGCGCGCCCGCCTTCATCGCCGCGGTTTCTTCGGTGCAGGTCAGGCCGGCCAGGAAGTACAGCACCGGCACCCGGCCCGCGCGGGCCTGTGGCGGCTGGTACACCGCGAAACGCATCGACCCGCCGCAGGCCGCCGAGTCCATGCGGTAGAACCCCTGCAGCCCACCGAAGCAGGCGTGTTCGGACAGCCGCTCGAGCGTCATCAGTAGACCACCACGCTGCGGATCGATTCGCCGCGGTGCATCAGGTCGAAGGCGTCGTTGATCTTCTCCAGCGGCATTGTGTGGGTGATCAGCGAATCGATGTCGATCTTGCCGTCCATGTACCAGTCCACGATCTTCGGTACGTCGGTGCGGCCACGGGCGCCGCCGAAGGCGCTGCCGCGCCAGTTGCGGCCGGTGACCAGCTGGAAGGGCCGCGTGCTGATCTCGGCCCCTGCCGGCGCGACGCCGATGATCACGCTGGTGCCCCAGCCCTTGTGCGCGCATTCGAGCGCCTGGCGCATCACCTGGGTGTTGCCGATGCATTCAAAGGTGTAGTCGGCGCCGCCCTTGGTCAGCGACACCAGGTAGGGCACCAGGTCGCCCTCGACCTCCTTCGGGTTGACGAAGTGGGTCATGCCGAACTTGCGCGCCATGGCCTCGCGGCCCGGGTTGAGGTCGACGCCGATGATCATGTCGGCGCCGGCCAGGCGCGCGCCCTGGATCACGTTCAGCCCGATGCCGCCCAGCCCGAACACCACGACCTTCGACCCCACTTCCACCTTGGCGGTGAAGATGACCGCGCCGATGCCGGTGGTGACGCCGCAGCCGATGTAGCAGACCTTGTCGAAGGGTGCGTCCTCGCGGATCTTGGCCAGCGCGATTTCCGGCACCACGGTGTACTGGGCGAACGTGGACGTGCCCATGTAGTGCAGCACCGGCTTGCCGTCCAGGCTGAAACGGCTGGAGCCATCGGGCATCAGGCCCTGGCCCTGGGTCGAGCGGATCGCCTGGCACAGGTTGGTCTTGGGGTTGAGGCAGTACTCGCACTGCCGGCACTCGGGCGTGTACAGCGGGATGACATGGTCGCCCTTCTTGAGCGTCGTCACTCCCGCGCCGACGTCCACCACGATGCCGGCGCCTTCGTGGCCCAGGATGGCCGGGAACATGCCCTCCGGGTCGGCGCCCGACAGGGTGAACTCGTCGGTGTGGCAGACGCCGGTGGCCTTGAGCTCGACCAGCACCTCGCCGGCGCGGGGACCTTCCAGGTCGACGGTTTCGATGCTCAGCGGTGCACCGGCCTTGTGCGCGACGGCGGCTTTCACTTTCATGGGGCGACTCCCTGGCAGATGTCGCCAAGGGTAACGCCGCAGCCGCCTGCGCGTGTTTCGGCGGCGCGAAGGCGGGTGTTAACCCTTGGGCTGGGCGGGCAAGCGGGCCTGTTCGCGCACCAGGCGCCAGGCGCCGTAGAGGAAGCCACCCGCCACCAGCACGCCGGCACCGAACACCACGCTCGAGCCAAAGGCCGACAGCGGCTTGTACAGCCAGGCGAAGGACAGGTCGCCGCCGCGGTAGACCACGGTGTCGATGGCGGCCTTGGCCTTGTAGCGGGCCTCGCGATCCACGCGGGTGTAGATGGTTTCGCGGGCCGGCTTGGCCAGGGCGAACTCCGAGGCGCGCGTGCCCACCTGCACCACCGCCACCAGCATCGGCAGCGGCGAGGCCCACAGCACGCAGAAGCCGGCCAGGATCAGCAGGGCCGGCCCGACCAGCAGCGGCGCCACGCCCCAGCGCGTGAGCACCGCGCGGGTGACGAACACCTGCAGCAGCAGCACCAGCCAGTTGATCGACTTGTCGATCATCGAGAAGAAGGCCGTGGCCTCTTCCGCGGCCGCCGGGTTGCCCAGGGTCATGGCCCGCACGATGGCGTTTTGTTCGTTGTAGAGCAGGGTGCCGACGCCGACGCCGAAGAACATCAGCACCGCGAAGGCCCGCAGCAGGGGGTCGGTGGCGATGCGGCGCAGGCCCTCGAGGATGCCGCCGCCCATGGCCTCGTCGCCGCTGCGCAGGCCCGCGGCCTGTTCGCGCGCCCGCGCCCAGGGCGCCAGGCGCAGGATGCAGACCAGGCACAGGGCCAGGAAGCCGGCGGACACCAGCAGCAGGTTGCCCACGCCCAGCAGGCCGACCAGCCGGGTGGTGATCTCGGGCCCGAGCAGCCCGCCCACGGTGCCGCCCGCGGCGATGAAGCCGTACAGGCGCTTGGCCTGCGGGTCGGTGTAGATGTCGGCCATGAAGCTCCAGAACACCGACACCGCGAACAGGTTGAACACCGCCACCCAGACGAAGAACAGCCCGCCGCGCCCCGGCAAACCCGCCTCGAACGCAAAGCGGAAGCCCAGCAGGCAGGCGATGAAGGCCAGGTACACCACCGGCAGGAACAGGCGCCGTGGATAACGCGACACCAGCGCACCATAGATCGGCTGCAGCACCACCATGGCCAGGAAGGTGCCGGTGAACAGCACCTGCAGCTGGTAGTCACCGAGGGCGATGCCGCGCGCCGCGAACCAGTCGACCATCGCCACCGGGAACACCGCCGACGGGTCGTTGGCCGCAGCCATGGCGTCGCGCACCGGCCGCAGCACGTAATAGCCGGTGAGCAGGAAGAAGAAATAAAGGAACGACCACAGCAAGGCCGGGAATTCCCGCAGCGCGCCGCGCAGGTGGTGAAAGCGGCCGGCGGTGGGCGGGGCCTGGGGCATCGTGCTTCCGGTCGGGGACGCCGCACGATAGCCAACCCGGGCCGGCCCCGCCACCCGCCCGCATAGTGACGCTGTGCACGGTTCGTGATTCCGGACAGCCGCACCGAGTGTTTGCTCTAGAGCTGGGGCCTAGCCTCGGGAAGTCATGAGAAAGAAGCATTAGGCGTGTACGACTACATCATCGTGGGTGCGGGGTCCGCGGGCTGCGTCCTGGCCAACCGGCTCAGCGAAGACCCAGACTGCCGCGTGCTGCTGCTCGAGGCCGGCCCGCGCGACTGGCATCCCTTCATCCACATGCCCGCGGGCCTGGCCAAGCTGGTCGGCAAGAAGGGCGTGAACTGGGACTACACCACCGCGCCCCAGGACCACCTGGGCGGACGCGGCCTGTGGTGGCCGCGCGGCAAGGTGCTGGGGGGTTCGAGTTCGATCAACGCCATGTGCTACATCCGCGGCCATGCCGCCGACTACGACGAGTGGGCGGCGATGGGCGCCGACGGCTGGCACTGGGACAACGCCCTGCCCTACTTCCGGCGCAGCGAAGGCAATGAGCGCGGCGCCAGCGAACTGCACGGCGGCGACGGCCCGCTGGGCGTGTCCGACCCGCGCCACCGCAATCCCCTTTCCGAAGCCTTCCTGCAGGCCGCCGGCCAGGCCGGGCATGCGCTCACCGAAGACTTCAACGGCCCGCGCCAGGATGGCTTCGGCTGGTACCAGACCACCACCCGCGACGGCGCGCGCAGCTCCAGCGCGGCCGCCTTCCTCAAGCCGGTGCGCCAGCGCCCGAACCTGAAGGTGGTCACCGGGGCCACGGCCAGCCGGGTCAGCTTCGACGCGGGCCGCGCCACCGGCGTGGTGTACACGGTCGGTCGCCGCAGCTACTGCGAAGGCGCCACGCGCGAAGTCATCCTCAGCGGCGGCGCCATCAATTCACCGCAGCTGCTCATGCTGTCGGGCATCGGCCCGGCCGACGAACTGCGGCGCCTGGGCATCGACGTGCTGGCCGACCTGCCGGGCGTGGGCGCCAACCTGCACGACCACCTGGACATCTGCTCGCTGCAGCGCTGCACCCAGGGCCTGAGCTACGACGGCCTGAGCGACGCCGCCGTGGCCTTCCAGTACTACCTGATGGGCCACAAGGGACCGGGCGCCAGCAACATCGCCGAAACCGGCGGTTTCCTGCGCAGCCACCTGGCCGAGGACGCACGCCCGGACATGCAGTTCCACTTCGTGCCGGCGCAGCTGGACGACCATGGCCGCAATCGCCTGCCCGGCAACGGCTACACCCTGCACGCCTGCGGCCTGCGGCCGCGCAGCCGGGGACGCATCCGGCTGGCCAGCGCGTCGGCCGGCGACAAGCCGCTGATCGACGCCGCCTACCTCAGCGACGCCGAAGGTTTCGACCTGAAGGTGATGGTGGAGGCGGTGCGGCTGTCGCGCGAGATCCTGGCGCAGCCCGCCTTCGCGCCCTTCCGCGGCGAAGAAGTCCTGCCCGGTGCCGGCGTCCGCGACGAAGCCGGCATCGTGGAGTTCATCCGCCGCAAGGCCGAGTCCATCTACCACCCGGTCGGCACCTGCCGCATGGGCCGGGCCAGCGACCCGGCGACGGTGGTCGACCCGCAGCTTCGCGTGAAAGGCGTGGACGGCCTGCGGGTGGTGGACGCCTCGGTGATGCCGCGCCTGGTCGGCGGCAACACCAACGCCCCGACCATGATGATCGCCGAACGCGCCGCCGACCTGATCCGCGGCCTGGCCGCCTGACCGAAGCCGCCGGTTGCGCGCTCAGCGCACCTGTTCGAGCATCGGCGGCAGCGGGCAGTGCAGCGAGGCGCAGACCACGCGCAGCAGTTCGGCCTCGGCCACACTCATGCGGCCATCGTGGCTGATCGCGGCCACCAGGCCTTCGAGCAGCAGCTCCTTGCCGATCAGGTCCACTTCGTCGAGCACCGGCCAGACTTCGTCCATGGCCCGCTGCGGATCCGCCGGCGGCCGGTAGGGCGCGTCCAGCCGCGGAAACACCCGCTGCAGCCCGGCCAGGTAGGCACGCATGGCCGACGCGGTGTCGGCGTGCCCGGCCTGCGCCAGCACCGCCAGCAGGGTGATCGCCTGTGGCGCACAGCGTGAAAGCTGGCGATGGCCGGGCACCCAGGCGCGGGACGGGTCCAGCGCGTCGCGCACCTGCACGCGCAACAGCCGGCCCAGGCAATATTCGAACAGGCTGATGCGGCCATCGGCATGGCTGAGCGCAAAGCAGCTGTCCATGAATTTTTCCAGCTCGGGCCGCGGCCGCCTGCGCAGCGCCGGCATGGCCATGGCGGCCAACGGCAAGTGCAGGATGCGCGGCAGCTCCTGCAGCCGGTCGGCGTAGTCCAGCGCCTGGCGGGCCAGGCGTTCGTCGTGGCGCGCGGCCAGCTCGAACTGCTGGGCTTCGCGCATCGGTCCGGCTTCCGCCATCAGCAGCCCCAGCAGCAGCGGCACGGATTCCTCGCGTTCGTGTGCGGCCTGGCGCAGCACGTCCGGCAGCGCATCGACCAGGGCACCGGCGCGCACGTAGTCGTCGGACCGCGGGGCGCCGACCTGGGCGACCACGGCCGGCGGGGCGATCAGCAGCTCCGACTGGTCGCCGGGCAGCGCCGGCGAGGCCGAGGCCAGGCCCAGGGCCAGGTCTTCGTCCAGCCCCGACGGTGGGTGCATCTGCCAGCGCGCCGCCAGGTCGGCGACCGCCGTTGCCTTGAAGGACGGCTCCAGGGCCTGGATGCGCGCGACGAGCGGCGGATGCGTGGCGAACATCGAGGAAAAACCGACGCCGTCGCCGAACAGCATGTGCGATATTTCCTCGGTGTCGCCGCTTTCGAGCTTCGAACCGGAGGGCAGGCCGGCGATCTTCTTGAGCGCACCGGAAAGACCCGTGGTCTGGCGGGTGAACTGCACCGCCGAGGCGTCGGCCAGGTACTCGCGCTGGCGGCTGACGCCGGCCTTGATCAGCCGGCCGAAGAACAGGCCGATGTAGCCCACCACCATCAGCACCAGGGCCGCCACCAGCAGCGGCAGGCCGTCCTTGCTGCGACCGCCGCGCCCGTAGAGCAGGATCTTCCGGCCCACCACCGCCAGCACCAGGATGCCGAACAGCACGCCCATCAGCCGGATGTTCAGGCGCATGTCGCCGTTGAGCACGTGGCTGAACTCGTGGGCGATGACCCCCTGCAGCTCGTCGCGATTGAGCTTGTCGAGCGCGCCGCGGGTGACCGCGATGGCGGCGTCGCTGGGCGCGTAGCCGGCGGCGAAGGCGTTGATGCCGGCCTCGTGCTCGAGCACGAAGATCTCGGGCACCGGCACGCCGGAGGCGATCGCCACCTCTTCGACCACGTTGCGCAGCCGCCGGTAGTGGAAGTCGTGGGTGTCCTCGGGCACCGGCGTGCCGCCCAGTTGCAGCGCCACCGCCGAGCCCCCCTGGCGCAGGCTCGCCATGCGGAACAGGGACCCGGCGCCGATGATGCCCAAGGTCAGCAGGGTCGCCAGCACCATGCCGCCGGCCGTCGCACCGGGGTCGGACGCCGTGCCCATGCCACCGAAGAACAGCAGGAACAGGACGTCGACCGCCACCACGATGGCGAGCACCGCGAGTACGAACAGCACGACCAGCCGCCGCGACCGGCGCCGGGCCAGGTCCTGGCGGGCGAAGAAGTTCAAGCCTAGAAGCTGACCTTGGGCGCCTCGCGCTTCTCGGGCTCGGTGATCTCGAGCAGGGCGGCGTGGGCGAAGTTGAACATGCCGGCGATGATGTTCGAGGGGAACACCTCGCGCTTGTTGTTGTAGGCCATCACGCTGTCGTTGTAGGCCTGGCGCGCGAAGGCGATGCGGTTTTCCGTGGAGGTGAGCTCCTCGGTCAGCTGCATCATGTTCTGGTTGGCCTTCAGGTCCGGGTAGGCCTCGGCCACCATCATCAGGCGCGACAGCGCACCAGCCAGGCCGGTTTCGGCGCTGCCCAGCTGGGCCATGGCGGCGTCGTCGCCGGGCTTGGCCTTGGCGGCGGCCAGGCCGCTGACCGCGGCGGCGCGGGCCTGGATGACCGCTTCCAGGGTTTCCCGTTCATGCTTCAGATAGCCTTTGGCCACCTCGACGAGGTTCGGGATCAGGTCGTAACGCCGCGTCAGCTGCACGTCGATCTGGGCGAAAGCGTTCTTGAAGGCATTGCGGGCCGTCACAAGGCCGTTGTAGATACCCACGCCCCAGAACAGCATCACCGCCGCCAGCACCACCAGCACGATCAGGCTCGTCATTTTTCCAACCTCCCCCAGATGGGGACCCCAGTGCGGCAGCCGCGATAGACTTGGGTCCGTTCGCCAAGCATACGTCGGTCATGCCAAGCAAGAAAGACAGTCCCCGGTTCCGCCCCGCCCACCTGCTCGCCCTGCCGCTGCTCGCCTTCGCCGGCCTTGCCTGGTCCGCCCCGTCCCGGGCCGCCACGCACTTCGACGACGAGGCCCGGGAAATCGAGGCCCTGGCCGAGCAGATGATGGCGCGCGCGCGCATCCCGGGCATGGCCATGGCGATCGTCGCCGACGGCGAGGTGGTGTCGCTGCGAGGCTACGGCGTGGTCGACAGCAAGCTGCAGGAGCCGGTGACGCCCGACACTTCGTTCCGGGTCGCCTCGCTGTCCAAGGCCTTCGCCGGCACCCTCAGCGCCATGCTGGTGCGCGAGGGCGCGATGGACTGGGACAGCCCCATCGTCAACCAGTTGCCCACCTTCACCCTGCGCGACGGCCAGGCGGCCCAGCAGATCACCGTGCGCCAGGTGCTCAGCCACCAGGTCGGCCTGGCCTACAACACCTACGACCGCGACCTCGAGGCGAACGAACCCTACCCGCTGCTGGCCGCGAAGCTGGCCGAGGCGCCGCTGACCTGCAGCCCCGGCGAGTGTTACGCCTACCAGAACATCGCCTTCAGCCTGGTCGGCGACATGGTCTTCGCCACCACCGGCGACTTCTACGCCGCCCAGGTCGAGAAACGCATCTTCCAGCCGCTGGGCATGTACGGCGCCACCTTCGGCCGCAGCGGCCTGGAGGCCAGCCCGAGCTGGGCGCGTCCGCACGTGCGCAGCGGCGGCACCTGGGTGCCGGTGCGTCCGAAGGAAACCTACTACCGCATCCCGCCGGCGGCCGGCGTCAACGCCTCGGCGCGCGACATGGCGCAGTGGCTGATCGGGCAGATGGGCCACCGGCCCGACGTGCTGCCGGACGAACTGCTCGAGGAAATCCGGACCCCGCAGGTGGAAACGCCGGGCGAGATCCGCGGCAGCGGCTGGCGGCGCGACCGCCTGCGCGAGGCGCACTACGCCCTGGGCTGGCGCATCTACGACTACGCCGGCCACACCCTGGTCTACCACGCAGGCGCGGTGCAGGGTTACCGGGCGATCACCGGCTTCGTGCCCGACCGCGACATCGGCGTGGTGATCCTGTGGAACAGCGAAAGCGCCATGCCTTCGGCGCTCTTCCCCAGCACCATCGACCGCGCCCTGGGCCTGCCGGCGCACGACTGGATGGCGCCGCCGGCGCGGCGCCGGCGCTAGGCCAAAGCCCACAAAAGCGAACGCCGGCGTAAGCCGGCGTCTGCGTGCCTTTGGAAAGTCTCCCTCCCCGCCTGGGCAACACGGGGAGAGAGCCCAGCTTTACCGCATTTGGATGCTCTTCGCGCCTTACAGCGCGGGGGCAACCGGGGCGGCCGGCATCGGAGCCGGCTTCTTGGCGGCGGGCTTGCGCGCCGCCTTCTTCTTGGCAGCCGGCTTGCGCGCGGCTTTCTTCTTGGCCGCCGGCTTCTTGGCAGCCTTCTTCTTGGCCGCCGGCTTCTTGGCAGCCTTCTTGGCGGTCTTCTTCTTGGCAGCCTTCTTGGCCGCCGGCTTCCTGGTGGCCTTCTTGGCTACCTTCTTCTTGGCGGCCTTCTTGGCAACCTTCTTCTTGGCGACCTTCTTCTTGGCAGCCTTCTTGGCCGGCTTGCGCGCGGTCTTCTTGGCAGCCTTCTTGGCTACCTTCTTCTTGGCAGCCTTCTTGGCGACCTTCTTCTTCGCGGCCTTCTTGGCCGGCTTGCGCGCAGTCTTCTTCGCAGCCTTCTTGGCCGGCTTCTTGGTGGCCTTCTTGGCGACCTTCTTCACCGACTTCTTCACGGCCTTGGCGGCCTTTTTCACGGTCTTCTTAGCTTTCGCGGCCTTCTTGGCCGGTTTTTTCGCAGCTTTCTTCGTAGCCATGGTCAACTCCTCGTCAGTTGGCTTTTGGACTGCCCAGTCTCAAAGGCACCGTCACGGGTCAGGGCCCGGGACGTACCGCCACCACGGTCATGCCGTGGCGATCGGATTCTTGCCGGCGCGGGGCGGCGCCGGATACACAAACGCCCGGGCCGCAACCGGTCCGGGCGTTGGAAAAAGGGATGTCGCTGCGGGACGAATTCGATTTCGCGAAGGGATGTTTGCCCTGATCCACCATGATGATTCCTGGGGTGGACTTGAGTTTGGTGGCTCGCGTTGTCGATACGTTCCTGATCACTCGCTTCCGCAGTTTGCATCTGCTGGGCGAAAGCTAATCAGGGGATTTCGGGATGTCAACAACTTTGCACAATAATTTTCAAGGGGTGTCGGCCAGGTTGCGACCCTCCGGCTTCGCCTTGCCGGTCCGTGGATGCACGCCCGTCGTCGCGTACGAAAACGCGCATTGAAAAAAACATCGGTAAAAAAGCCTCCGTTGCAATTGCATGCAAAGCGCGACGAGCACGAAGACAGGCTTTCGGCAACCGCCACCTGCAGCCCGAAGCGACACAACCGCAGCTTAAAAAAACATTTCGCCCGCCCGCCCGGAACCGGCGATTGCGCACCGCAAAAAGCAAAACTGCGCGGATTTCCGACGCCCCCGGCGCCGGTTCGAACACCCGAAAAAAAGACGGCCGCCCAAGGGCGGCCGTCTCCATGCGACGCGGAAAGGCGGGGTCAGTGACCGTCGTCCTCGAGCAGCTGGGCGTAGTCGTCCGGGGAAAGCAGCTCCTTGAGCTGCTCGGGTTCGGAGGGCTCGACCACGAAGATCCAGCCTTCGCCGAAGGCGTCTTCGTTGATCGTCTCGGGCTTGTCCGACAGCGCCGAGTTGACCTCGACGATGGTGCCGGCGATCGGCGAATAGACGTCGGAGGCAGCCTTGACCGACTCGACCACGGCGCTGGCGCCGCCCTGCTCGACCGTGTCGCCGACGTTGGGCAGCTCGACGTAGACCAGGTCGCCAAGCAGGCCCTGGGCGTGGTCGGAAATGCCGACGGTGACGCGCCCGCTGTCTTCGACGCGGGCCCACTCGTGGGACTTGAGGAACTTCAGGTCGCCGGGAATTTCGCTCATGTTCTGGGCCTCGGTTCGGGGGCAGCGGGGGTGGCCGCTAGTTTAAACGCGGCCGGGGCGACATGGCACCCGGCCGGGCGGATCAATCGAGCACGCCGGGCTGGGCGGCGCCGTCGCGCACGAACGGGTACTTCACGACCCGCACCGGCAAGTGGCGGCCGCGGATATCGACCGTGACCTCGCCCAGCTCGCCCGCCGGCACGCGCGCCAGCGCGATGGCCTTGCCCAGGGTCGGCGAAAAGGTGCCGGACAGCACCTCGCCCTGGCCGGCGGCGGTGGCCACCGCCTGGCCGTGGCGCAGCACGCCCTTTTCGTCCAGCACCAGGCCGACGATGCGGCGCGGCACGCCGGCGGCCTTCTGGGCCTCGAGCGCGGCGCGGCCGTTGAAGTCACGGCCTTCGTCCAGCGACACCGTCCAGTCCAGCCCCGTTTCCAGGGGCGTCACCGATTCGTCCATGTCCTGGCCGTACAGCGCCATGCCCGCCTCCAGGCGCAGCGTGTCGCGCGCGCCCAGGCCGGCCGGCTTCACCCCGGCGTCGAGCAGGCGGTTCCAGAAGTCCACCGCCATGGCTTCGGGAACGATCACCTCGAAGCCGTCCTCGCCGGTGTAACCGGTGCGGGCGACGAACAAGCCGTCGGCTTCGCAGGCTACGAACTTGCCCAGTTTGCCGGCGGCGTCGGCCGCCGCGGGCGACAGCAGGCCCAGCACCTTCTCGCGCGCCTTGGGTCCCTGCACGGCGATGATGGCCAGGTCGCGGCGCTCGGTGACGTGCAGGCCGAACGGCGCGGCCTGGGCGGTGATCCAGGCGATGTCCTTGTCGCGGGTGCCGGCGTTGACCACCAGGCGGAAGAAGTCCTCGGCCAGGTAATAGACGATCAGGTCGTCGATGACGCCGCCCTTTTCATCAAGCATGCATGCGTAGAGCGCCTTGCCCGGCTTCTTGAGCTTGTCCACCGAGTTGGCCACCAGCTTGCGCAGGAAGGCGCGGGACTGGTCGCCGCGCAGGTCGAGCACGGTCATGTGGGAGACGTCGAACATGCCGGCGTCGCGGCGCACCTGGTGGTGTTCCTCGATCTGCGACCCGTAGTTGATCGGCATGTCCCAGCCGCCGAAGTCCACCATCTTGGCGCCCAGCGCCCGGTGGGTGTCATTCAATACCGTCTTCTTGCTCATTGGCCTTCGCTGCCCGCGGGAAAGCCAGCATTATCGCAGGATGAAGAGCCCCCTTGGTCAAGGGGGCGCGCCGACAGGCGCGGGGATCGGGAGGAATGAGCCGGGGCCCGCGATCTGCGCAGCAGATCGTGGGGGTGATCCTGCCGCGAATGCGGGAGGATTACCGCTGCTGGCGCACCAGCCACCACACGGGCAGCAGGCCGATCAGGCACAGCCACAGCGCCGGCCAGGCCGCCTGCATCCACAGGCCTTCGCTGGTGTAGGCGTGGATCTTCACCGCCAGGGTGTCCCAGCCGAAGGGACGCAGCATCAGGGTGGCCGGCAATTCCTTCACCACTTCGACCAGCACCAGCAGGCCGGCCGCGACCAGGCCCGGGCGAAGCAGGGGCAGCACGACCCGGCGCAGGCGCTGCCAGGGCGAAGCGCCGAGCAGGCGCGCCGAATCGAGCAGCGAAGGCCGCAGCGCAAGGAAGGCGGCATCGATGGTTTCGTTGCCGACCCGGAAGAAGCGCGCGGTCAGCGCCAGCAGCACCGCCAGCACCGAGGAACTCAGCGCCAGCGTGCCCAGCCAGGGCGCGGCGCCTTCGGCCGCGACCAGCAGCCACATCGCGCCGACCGCCAGCACGGTGCCGGGCACGGCGTAACCCAGGCCGGCGACGAAGGCCGCCGAACGCACGCCGCGGTCGTTGCCGCTGCGCCGCGACAGCACCGCGAACACCAGGGCCAGGGCCAGCACGATCGTCGCCGCCATCGCCGCCAGCAGGGCGGTGTTCAGTGCCGCCTCGCCGACCTCGGGCAAGGACGTCCGCACTTCCCAGGACCAGGCCAGCAACTGCGCCACCGGCACGACGAATCCCAGGCCGACGGTGGCCGCGGCGGCGGCCGTCACCGCCCAGCCGCGCCAGCCGCGCAGGGGCCGGCGCGCCGGCGGCATCAGCTGCTTGCTGGCGTGGCTGGCGCGGCCGCGGGTCCAGCGCTCGAGCAGCAGCACCAGTACGACCAGGCCGATCAGGCCGCAGGCCAGCTGCGCCGCCGCCGGCAGCGAGTACAGGCCGAACCAGGTCTTGTAGATGGCGGTGCTGAAGGTGTCGACGCCCAGGATGCTGACCGCGCCGAAGTCGGCCAGGGCTTCAAGCAATACCAGTGACAGGCCGGCCGCCCACGCCGGACGCGCCATCGGCAGCGCCGCGCGGAAGAACGCCGACAGCGGCCCGTGGCCGAGCGAGCGCGCCGCGTCCATGGCGGCGCTGCCCTGGCGCAGGAAGGCCGCGCGCACGACCAGGAAGACATAGGGATAAAGAACGAGCCCGAGCACCGCCGCGGCACCGGGCACGCTGCGCAACTCGGGGAAGGACGCCGGCGGCAGGCCCAGTGCGCGCCAGCCGGTCTGCATGGGACCGGCGTAATCGGCCAGGCCGACATAAACGAAGGCCACCACGTAGGCCGGCAAGGCCAGCGGCAGCACCAGCGCCCAGTCGAACAGGCGCCGGCCCGGCCATTCATACCTTGCGCTGGCCCAGGCGAAGCCGACGCCCAGCACCATCGCGACCACGGCAAGCAAGACCAGCAGCCCCAGGGTGTTGCGCGCCGCCAGCGGCAGCACCTGGTCGAACAGGTGCGGCCAGACCCCGGGCTGCGGCACCGCGAAGGACGTGGCCAGCCACAGCGCCGGCAGCACCAGCGGTGCCGCCAGCAGCCAGGCCAACAGGCGCGACCTGCGCAGGCCGCCGGTCGCGCCAGGGCTCATGCGCTCAGCGCCAGCCCGCCCGGTCCATCAGGCGCACGGCTTCGGCCTGGCGTTCGCCGGCCACGGCCACGTTCACCGGATCGGGCTTGAACGGGCCCCAGGCGGCGACCACCGGGTCGAGCGCCACGCCTTCGCGGGCCGGGATCTCGTAGTTGATGCTGGCGAAGTCGGCCTGAACCGACTCCGAGGCCAGCCACTCCAGGAAGTCGCGTGCGGCGCCCTTGTTCTTCGAGGCGGCGACGATGCCGGCGCCCGAGACGTTCACGTGCGCGCCGCCGGCGCCCTGGTTGGCCCAGAACACCTGCACCGGGAAGTCGGGTTCGTCGGCCTGCAGGCGTCCCAGGTAGTAGGTGTTGATGATGCCGACGTCGCACTGGCCGGCGGCGATCGCCTTGGCCAGCTGGGTGTCGTCGGCGAAAGGCGCGGTGGCGAGGTTGGCGACCCAGCCGCGCACCACGGTTTCGGTTTGTTCGGCGCCGAGGCGTTCGATCATCGTCGCCACCAGCGACTGGTTGTAGACCTTCTTGGACGAACGCAGGCACAGGCGCCCCTTCCATTCCGGCGCGGCCAGGGCTTCGTAGGACGAAAGCGCCGAAGGCTTCACGCGCTCGGTGGAATAGACGATGGTGCGCGCGCGCTGGGACAGTGCGAACCAGCGGCCCTGGGGGTCGCGCAGGTGGGCCGGGATGGCGGCGTCGAGCGCGGCCGATTCGGTGCTTGCCAGCAGCTTGCGTTCGGCGGCCTGCCAGAGGTTGCCGGCGTCCACGGCCATGAAGATGTCGGCGCGGGAATTGGCGCCTTCCGCGGCCAGGCGTTCGATCAGCACCGGCGCGCCGTCGGAAAGCACCCGGATGCGGGTGCCGGTTTCTTCTTCGTAGCGGTCGAACAGCGGCTTGACCAGCGGCTCGCGGCGTTCGGTGTAGACCACCAGTTCCGCCGCCTGCAGGGCGGGGGCGGCCAGGCTGGCCAACAGCAAGGCGATAAGGGTGCGGGACATGGACGGCTCCTCGTGGGGACCGTTAGATGATAATGGTTCTCACTTCCAACGCCAAGGCATCGGGGCGGAAACGTGGCGGGCCGTTCAGCCCGCGTCCCTGACCTGTAGCGCCATGTTGTGCGCCGACATCACCCGCACCCGGGCGCCGACCGGCAGATCCGGCCCTTCCACGGGCCAGAAGGCATCGCCGACCTTGACCCGGCCCCGGCCGTCGACGATGGCCTGGTCGAGCACGAAGACCTGGCCGACCAGCTGTTCGCCGCGACGGTTCAGGGTCGGGTGGTCGCTGGGCTTTTCCCGGCCCCGGAAGTACTGGATGTAGACGCCGATGGAAACGAAGCCCAGCACCACGAAGGTCAGGGCCTGCCAGACCAGCGGCAGGTCCACCACCAGCAGGATCAGGAACATCGCCGCGGCGGCGAAGCCCAGCCAAAGCAGGAACACGCCCGGCAGCAGCGCCTCGGCCGCGATCAGCAGCAGCGCCACGCCGGCCCAGACCACCAGTTCGATGCGCATGCGTCAGCCCCCGGGGAACTGGGCGCGCGTGGACGGCTTCGACGGCGGCGGCGTCGGGTCCGCCTTGCCACCCAGGGTTTGCCTGGCCAGTTCGGCGATGCCACCGAGCGAACCGATCACGCCGCTGGCCTCCATCGGCATCAGCACGAACTTCTGGTTCGGCGCCTCGGCCAGGGCCTTGAACGCCTCGATGTATTTCTGGGCGACGAAATAGTTGATCGCCTGCAGGTTTCCGCCGGCGATGGCGTCGGACACCATGCGGGTGGCGTTGGCTTCGGCTTCGGCCAGGCGCTCGCGGGCCTCGGCTTCGCGGAAGGCGGCTTCGCGTTCGCCTTCGGCTTCCAGGATCGCCGCCTGCTTCTCGCCTTCGGCGCGAAGGATTTCCGACTGCCGGTGGCCTTCGGCTTCCAGGATGTTGGCGCGCTTTTCGCGCTCGGCCTTCATCTGCCGGGCCATGGCGTCGACCAGGTCGCGCGGCGGCTGGATGTCGCGGATCTCGATGCGGGTGACCTTGATGCCCCAGGGATTGGTGGCCTGGTCAACGACGTTGAGCAGCTGCGCATTGATGGTTTCGCGCTGGCTCAGGGACTCGTCCAGGTCCATCGAACCGATGACGGTACGGATGTTGGTCTGCACCAGGGCGATGGTGGCGATCTCGAGGTTGGACACCTCGTAGGCGGCCTTGGCGGCATCGAGCACCTGGAAGAACACCACGCCGTCCACCTTCACCACCGCGTTGTCCTTGGTGATGACGTCCTGGCTGGGCACGTCCAGCACCTGTTCCATCATGTTGATCTTGCGACCCACCGTCTGGATCACCGGCACCAGCAGGTGCAGGCCGGGCGTCATGGAGTGCGTGTACTTGCCGAACCGTTCGACGGTCCATTCAAAGCCCTGCGGGACCATGCGCACCGCCTTGAACAGCAGCACGACGCCGGCGAGCAGGATGATGACGCCCAGAATCTCCAACATGACCGCTTCCCCTGGTTGGCAGGGACGCAGTCTAAATCCAAGCCGGTGGGGCATGGGGGCATTGGTATTGCGAATCATTCTCGTCCGCAGTAACATTCGCAGCACCGGGCCTTCCGGCCCTGCCCCGCCCACCTAAAGACAAGAATCCATGTCCACCCTGCTCCGTACCGCCATCGCGCTGGCCCTGCTGCCGGCCGCGCCCGTCCTGGCCGCCACCGAGGCCGCCACCGACCCCAACCAGAGCCTGGTCCGCCTGGACCGCGTGAACGTCTTCGGCAACCGCGCCGAGGTCGAAAAAACCGCCGGCTCGGCCCACTACATCGACCAGGCCACCCTCGAGCGCTTCAACTTCCGCGACGTCAACCGCGTGCTGCGCCAGGTCCCCGGCGTCTACGTGGTCGAGGAAGAAGGTTTCGGCCTGCGCCCGAACATCGGCATCCGCGGCTCGGGCACCGACCGCAACAACCGCATCACGGTGATGGAAGACGGCGTGCTGATCGCGCCGGCACCCTACGCCGCGCCGTCGGCGTACTACTTCCCGACCATGGCGCGCATGCACGCCGTCGAGATCAAGAAGGGCGCGGCCTCGGTGCAGGCCGGCCCGCGCACCACCGGCGGTGCCCTGAACCTGCTGTCCACCCCGATCCCCTCGGAAACCGCCGGCGAGCTCGACCTGGCCATGGGCAGCAACGGCAGCTTCCTCGGCCACGGCTGGGTGGGCACCATGGGTGAACGCTTCGGCGGTTTGATCGAAGGCACCCGCCAGCAAACCTACGGTTTCAAGCAGCTCGACGGCGGCGGCGACACCGGCTATGAACTCAACGACTTCGTCGCCAAGCTGCGCTGGACCAGCGCGCCCGACGCCGCGCGTTACCAGCAGGTGGACCTGAAGCTGGGCCGCAACACCCAGGACAGCGACGAAACCTACCTGGGCCTGACCGAGGACGACTACGCGGCCACGCCTTTCCGCCGCTACGCCGGCTCGGCGCTGGACAACATCCAGACCCGGCAAAAGCTCTACGAGCTGCGCCACCTGATCGAGCTCACCGACAGCGTCGACCTGACCACTGTCGCCTACCGCACCGAGTTCCAGCGCAACTGGTTCAAGCTCAACGACGTGCAGGGCGTGTCCATCTCCTCGATCCTGGCCGACCCGGCCACCTACGCCGACCAGTACGCCTGGATCAGCGGCGAAGACAGCCCGGCCAACGCCCTGCGCCTGCGCAACAACAACCGCAGCTATTACGCCCAGGGCATCCAGGGCGTGCTGGGCCTCGGTTTCACCACCGGCGAAGCCAGCCACGACCTGGAAATCGGCCTGCGCGTGCACCGCGACCAGGAAGACCGCTACCAGAACGACGACCGCTTCCAGATGCTGGGCGGCGGGCTGGTACTGACCACCGACGGCGCCCCGGGCACCCAGGACAACCGCGTCGGCGACGCCGAGGCCCTGGCACTTTACGTGCAGGACACCATCGAATGGGGCAACTGGATCCTGACCCCGGGCGTGCGCTACGAACAGATCGACCTGACCCGCACCAACTACTCCACCGCCACCGGCCAACGCGACGTCGTGCTGTCGCGCGTGGAAACCGACGTGGACGCGCTCATCCCCGGCATCGGCGCCACCTACCTGGTCGGCGACAACCTCGCCGTCTTCGCCAGCGTGCACCGCGGCTTCAACCCGCCGGGCCCGGGCTCGAACGCCGACCCCGAGGAAAGCGTGAACACCGAGTTCGGCCTGCGCTACGGCCGTGACGCCCTGTCGGCCGAGCTGGTCGGTTTCGTCAACGACTACTCCAACCTGGTCGGCACCTGCACCGCCTCGACCGGCGGCAACTGCACCATCGGCGACCAGTTCGATGGTGGCGAAGCCCGCATCCAGGGCATCGAGGCCAGCCTGGGCTACGACTTCGGCGCCAATGGCCCGGTCTCGATCCCGGTGGCCCTGGCCTACACCTGGACCGACGCCGAATTCCGCACCAGCTTCAGCTCCAGCTTCGAAGAGTGGGAAGACGTGCAGTCGGGCGACAACCTGCCCTACCTGCCCGAACAGCTGCTGCACGCCAGCGCCGGCCTGCGCGGCGAGCGCTGGCGCCTGGACCTGGCCGGCAACTACATCGGCGAGATGCGCACCCACGCGGGCCAGGGCAGCGTGCCGGCCGGCCAGCGCATCGACTCGGTGCTGCTGTGGGACCTGGCCCTGGGCGTCCAGGTGACCGAACGGCTCGAGCTGTACGGCCGGGTCGAGAACCTGTCCGACGAGACCTATGTCACCGCCCGCCGCCCGGCCGGCCTGCGCCCGGGCCTGCCCCGGACCACCGTGCTGGGCCTGCGCTACAAGTTCTGATCCAACGTCCAGGGAAGGGACGACAGGGCCGGGGGAAACCCCGGCCTTTTTTATGTGCGACGCTTTTGCCTCCCGGCGCATCCAAGACCGATGTGAGCCCACCCTCCTCCTTCGCCATCGACCTGCCCGACACCCTGGTCCAGCGCGCCCAGCGCGGCGAAGCCAGTGCCTTCGAGCAGATCTACCGGCGTTTCGAGCGGCCGGTGTTCACCCTGGCGCTGCGCCTCACCGGCCAGCGCGAAGAGGCCCAGGACGTGCTGCAGGACACCATGTTCAAGCTTTTCGACCGCATCGGCGAATTCCGCGGCGACAGCCCGTTCTGGGGCTGGCTGCGGCAGATCGCGGTCAACGAGGCATTGATGCGCCTGCGCCGGCGCAACCGCCAGCCCTTCACCGAAGACAGTGACGAGGTCGAACTCGAAGGCCATGACGTGCTGCTGCCGCCCGCCGCCGCCGACGCGGCCCTGCTTGCCCAGGCGCTGGACAGGCTGCCCGACGCCACCCGCAGCGTGATCTGGCTCTACCACGCCGAGGGCTACACCCACGAACAGATCGGCGGCCTGATGGGCAAGACCGCCAGCTTCTCCAAATCCCAGCTCGCGCGCGGCACCCGCCGCCTGCGCGAGATGCTGAAGATCACCCAGGAGGTGGACTCCCATGCCTGACGACATCCGCTCCGCGCCGCCCGGCCTGCCC
This sequence comes from Arenimonas soli, assembly GCF_014643775.1. Lineage (GTDB taxonomy): Bacteria > Pseudomonadota > Gammaproteobacteria > Xanthomonadales > Xanthomonadaceae > Arenimonas > Arenimonas soli. The sequence continues at coordinate 272,451 of NZ_BMKC01000001.1, read as the reverse complement.
TTGTCCGAAGCCATCGCGCGCTTGCCGCTCGAAGCGCCGGACCGCAGTGCCTGGCCGCTGCTGGCCGAACGTTTCGACGCCGTGCGCACGCGGCCGCTGGGGCCACGCTGGCCCCTGGCGCTGGCCGCGGCCGCCGCGGCGGTGCTGGCCCTGGCCCTGGTGCTGCCGCTGCCGCGCGACCAGGCGAGGGATTCGAACGAGGCTTCCCCGACAGTGGCTACCGTGTCTTCCGAACCCGCCGGCCTGGAAACGCTGATGGCCGAATCAGCCCAGCTCGAAGCGCTGCTGGCGACGGTGTCGCGCGACGAGGTCGGCTCGGCCAGCACCCTGCTGCTGGGCCTGGAGCTTGAAGACCGCATCGCCCGCGTGGACGCCGCGCTGGCCGGGCCCGGCCTGTCCGATTCCGAACGCACCGACCTGTGGCACCAGCGCGTGGCCACCCTGCGCGACTACGCCGGCCTGCAGGGCACGGCCCAGTGGGTCGCCGTGCAGGGCGACCAGCTCGACGGCGCCCTGGTCGCCACCTTCTGACCCTCCCCCACCGAGGAAACCGACATGAAACTCCGCCTTCTCTCCTTGCTGGTCGCCGCCGCCTTCGCGGCCACCGCCCACGCCAACCCGGAAACCGACGCGGCCGAAGCCGCCCGCCGCGCCGAACTCGACCAGGCCCGCGCCGAACTGCAGGCCGCGGCCCGGCGCGTCGCCGAACTCAGCCGCGGCGAGCACCGCGCCCGCATCGTCGACGTCGAACGCATCCGCAGCGAAGCACGACGGGCCCGGCTGGGCATCGTCATGAGTCCCGAACCCGGCGTCACCGGCGTGCGCATCGCCGCCGTCACCCCGGAGGGCCCCGCGGCAAAAGCCGGCCTGCGCAGCGGCGACCAGCTCGAAAGCATCGACGGCAAGGCCATCAGCGCCAAGGGCGAGGCCGCGGTCGAACAGGCGCGCGAGCTGCTGGGCAAGCTGGAAAGGGACCAGAAGGTCCGCCTGGGATATCGCCGCGACGGCAAACCCGCCACGGCCACGGTGATCGCCGGCGACGCGGCGCGGGTGATGATGTTCACCGGCGGCGACGATTTCGAGTTCCATTTCGGCGAGGAGTTCGAAAAAGCCGTGGAGCTGCGCGAGCTCGCGCAGCTGCGTGCCCAGCCGCTCATCCACCCGGGCATCGAAATGGAGATCGCCCGCATCGCCGCCGCGCCCTGCGCGCCGGGCGACGCCGACTGCAAGCTGCCGGTGCTGGCCCAGGCGTTCCGCTGGAACGGCCTGAACCTGGCGTCGGTGGACGCCAGGCTGGGGCGCTATTTCGGCACCGACCGCGGCGTGCTGGTGCTCAGTGGCGGCCAGGGCCTGGAGACGCTGGAACCGGGCGACGTCATCCAGCGCATCGGCGACACCGAGGTGAACACCCCGCGCGACGCCATGCGCGCCCTGCGCGGCGAGGACGCCGGCGAAAAGCTGCAGGTGCAGCTGCTGCGCGACCGCAAGTCGCGCAGCGTGCAGGTGACCGTGCCCGAGGCGCCGACGATGAAGTGGTTCGCCCCGCCGGCGCCCCCGGCGCCGCCTGCACCGCCCTCCCCGCCCTCCCCCCCCGGCGTGCCCGCACCGCCGGCTCCGCCCGCCCCGCCGGCGCCACCTGCGGATGACGCCGCCGTGGTGTTCGCCGATGGCGTGGTGACGCGCATTGCGACGCGTGGGCAGCACGTGGACTGAGTCGCCGGACTTGCCGCCAGCCGCGGGGGAAGGGTTCAATGCCCTTCCCCCCGGAAGTTGGCGATTGAATGCGACGTTCCCGATGGGCCTGGCTGGCCCCGACACTGGTCCTTGCCCTGGCGCTTGTCCTCGTCGCCACGACAGCCTGGTTCTTGCGCGTTGACCACGCGGATGGCGGCACGTCCACCGCCGCCCCGCCCGATCAGGCCTGGATCGCCGACTCGCCGGCCGCGCCGGCAGCCGAACCTGCCCGGCAGTTGCCGCCGCTTCCTGCCAGGGACCAGGCGATCCTGCCAACCCACGTGCGCGACCTGGTCGCACGCGCCGACGGCGGCGATCGCCGCGCCGCCTGCCGCCTGGGCAGCCTGCTGGCGCATTGCCGGCTAATTAATCCTGACTTGCTGACCGACGATTTCCTGGCCGCACTACACAAGAACGAGGACGACATGGCGGCGCGCGGCGAGCTGTCGGCAGCCAACGAAGCCGCGTCGATGATCCTGAATCTGACCACCCTGCGGCGGCAGTGCGACGGCATTCCACCCTCCCTGTCCCGGCGTGCCCCGGCCTACCTGCGGCAGTCGGCGCTGGCCGGCGAACCCGAGGCGGTGGTGCGCTACCTGCGCGGCGACGCCTTCGTCGGCCTCGGCGCCACCGACAGCAGCGATCTGCTGGGACCGGACTTCGACCAATGGCGGCGCGAAGCCCCCGCCCTGCTGCAGGCGCAGCTGGCAATCGGCCGCCCCGAAGCTGCGCTGCTGCTGCTCGAGGCCCATTCGCACCATGGCACCACCCTGTCCTTCATCACCCCGGAAGACCCCCTGCGCGACCAGGCCTACCTGCGGCTGGCGCAACGCCTGTTCGAGGACTTCGAACTGCCGGATTACTGGATGACCGACGAGCCCGGCCCGGACCTGGCGCGTGATGCCGACCTACTGGCCCGCGAATGGCAAGAACGTTTTTTCCAGGACCGCCGGTTCCGGATCAGCAAGGATCTGGTGGGACTTGGCAACGCCCTGCTCCCGGAGGGTGATTCCACCTGGCCGGCGGCGGAGTCGTGGCGACCGGCCTGCGCTGAACCAGAGGACGACTTCCCGTGAACCGGCATCGTCGCGCCCTGCTGTTGCTGGCGCTTGCCGCCGCGCTTGCCGGACTGGCCTGGTTCGGAATGCAGGCCGCGGAGCAGCAGCCCGGCCGCCCCGCCGCCGTAACCGCTGCGCAGCTCCCCGAGCGGGATGCCGGGCCAGCAGGCGAGGACGACAGGGCCGCCGACCGAGGTGCACTGCCGCCCCTGCCGGCCCAGGACCTGCCGTTTTCCCAGGCGCTGCCGGACCTGCTGGCGCGTGCCGACGCAGGCGACGCCCGGGCCGCCTGCCGGCTGGGCCACGGCCTTCTGCGCTGCCAGCACTCGGCGCGCTGGAACAAGATCATCGGCCGGCTGGTCGGCCGACCGGACCTCGAGACGGAGTACGAACGCCGAGGCGACCTGGCCGCCGCCAACCGCGTCGCCGCGGAAGAACTCTGGAGGCTCGAGGTCGCCCGCGACTGCGACCTGCTGCCCGCGTCGCTGCACGACCAGGGCAGCCGTTACCTGCGCGAGGCTGCCCTGGATGGCGATCCCGAAGCGATGCTGGCCTACGGCCTGGGCCACCAGTGGAATCCTGGTGGCCGCGGCGTTGCCGCCGGCAGCGACTTCGATACCTGGCGCAACGAAGCGCCGGGCATGCTGCAGCGGGCCCTTCGCGCCGGGCACCCGGCCGCGGCCTTCGCCCTGGCCTCGGCCTATGGCGACGACTTCGGGTTTCCCAGCGTGCTGGTCCCCAACGACGACTACCGGGCCGCCGTCTACCACCTGCTGTCGGTGGCCCTGTTCGGCCAGCGCGAAGACCGCCGGCTGCTGCAGCGCCTGGACGCCAGCGCCCAGGTCGCGGCGCGGGGCGAAGCGCGGCGCCTGCACGTCGACGTGTTCGACGAACGCACGTTCGGCGGCGAACACGCCTTCCTGCAGCCACCCTTCCTGAAGCGGCCCGACGACATGCCGGCGCCCTGCGAACTTCCGCAGTAGATCAGGGCCCGTCAGGCGCCAGCACGAAAGTGTCGAAAACGGCGCGGATGTCGTCCTCGGCCACCGGCACGCCCTTCCGGACTTTCTCGGCCTGCGCGAAGGTGGCGACGATGACCGGCATGCCGTCGACGTCGGTCTTCAGGTGCACGCCGCCATGGGCGTCGAAGCGGGACTGCCAGAGCGCACGCACCTTGGCCCAGTAGCCCTGCGTGGCCTGCCAGTAGCGATAGGCCGGGCCGAAGTCGAAGCCTTCGAGCTTGCGGTAGTCGTTGAAGCCAAGCTCGCGCACCAGGGTGTGGTCGGTGCTGCCATCGGCACGACGCACCACCTTGGTGTTGTCCTGTTCGTGCGTCCAGCCCCCGGGCACGATGGTGTGGCGGTTCTCGACGTTGAGCGCGTTGTAGTCCTCGCGGGTGGTGTATTCGCGGCGCGGCAGCGGACGCCAGCTGCGGTCGGAGGTCCAGGTGGCCACGCCGTACTTGTGGTTGAAGCGGCCGGTGCCGCAGTAGCGCGGCGCGTCGCTGACCTCGAACACGCACTGGGTCCAGGCACCGCGCGTCTTGCCGGGCTCGATGGCACGCACGCGCCAGGTCTGGTCGGCGCTGAACTCGAAGCGCTCGCCGGCTTCGTAGTGCCAGTCCTGCCGCCAGTGTTTGGTGACGTGCCCGTTCTTCGAGACCAGCAGGTGCTGCAGCACGATGCGGTCGCCGGTGTCCTCCACCAGCAAGACGACTTCATACGCGCCGGTGCGCTTGGCCGGACGGGTCTGGTAGCCGTCCCTGAGCACGACGGTCTCCCGGAAATCGAAGTCCACCTCGTATTCGCCCAGCATCGCCAGGATGGCCTTGCGGTCGGCTTCGTAGGACGTGGTGTCGCCTTCCCGTGGGACCGCGGACACGGCGGGCGCAGGCGCGGTAGCGACGGGGGTGGTCACGCAGCCGGTCAGGGTCAGCGCGACGGTGGCGAGCAGAAGATTGCGGATCATCGTGGGTCTCCGTGGTTTACCACTGAACTTGCAGGCTGAGCGCGACGTGGCGCCCCGGTCGGGTGTAGCGGTCCAGGACGGCGCTGTCGGCGGCGACGCCGGGCACGTCGGCCCAGTCCCAGACCTTGCGGTCGCCCAGGTTGAACACGCCGAGGTTGAAGGTGGCCCCAGGCGCGAAGTCCCAGTGCACGAGCAGGTCGAGCACGCCGTAGCCGGGCGGCGCAAAGGCCGGCTGGCCGGGAGAGAGTTCGGCCAGGCGGTCCTTGCGCTGCGCGAAACTGCCCACCAGCTCGACGCCCCAGGCATCCGCTTCGTAGCCAATGCCGAGCACGGCGCGCGCCGGGTCGACCGAACGCAGCGGCTCGTCGGCGACACGGTCGTCGCCGCGCTGCCAGGACATCGCCGCATGCGCGCGCCAGCCATGCAGTCGGTCGGCCAGGGCGCCCAGGTCCAGCCCGGCCTTGAGTTCTGCGCCGCGGATGCGCGCCTGGTCCACGTTCTGCGACTGGAACACGATCAGCCCCATGTCGTTGAAGCCGACGAAGCGCAGCGACTCGATGAAGTCCTCGTAGTCGTTCTGGTAGGCCGACAGGCTGAGCCACAGGGCGTCGCCGCCGTAGCGCAGGCCGGCCTCGTAGCCATCGCTGGTCTCGGGCCTGAGGTCGGGATTGGGGATGGCTGTATAGCCGAAGGCGAAATTGGTGAAGCCGAGATTGACGTCGTTGTAGGGCGGCGAACGGAAGCCGCGTGCGTAGCCGCCGAACAGCGACCAGCGGTCCGCGAAGTGCCAGACCGCTCCCAGCTTGGGCGAGACACTGGTTTCGCGGACGTCCGACAGCGGCACGCCCGGATTGTCGGCGATGAAGATCGGGTCGGCCTCGGGCCTTAGTTCGTAGCGATCCACGCGCAGGCCCGGCACCAGCCGGAAGTCGCCGTCGGCGAACAGCATTTCGTCCTGCAGGTACAGCGAGGTGGTCGTGGTCCGGCTGACCGGGAAATCACGCACCGGAAACACGTCGGGCATGACGACGGGCGTCGCCGCGCCGGTGGCCAGATTTATGGACAGGCCGTCGCGCTTTTGCCGGATATCGGTGCGCGCGACCTCCAGGCCGTAGGTCAGCTCATGCCGAACGCTGCCCGTGTCGAAGCCCTTGTGCGCGGTCAGCATCGCGCCAAGCACGCGCTGGTCGAAATTGAATTCGCGCTCACGCCGGGTGTTGTTGCTGCGGTCCTCGAAGGTCCACTGGGTGGTTTCGCTGTCCTGGCGATAGACCTGCCAGTCCAGCGCGTCGGCGAACGCCCGGTCGATCACGTCCATTTCGTGGGCCAGTGAGAGCCGGGCCCGCGTCTGGCTGTCTTCGCCGGCCAGGGAAAGCGTGGTGGCGTTGACCGAGGTCAGCACGTCGGTGGCGGTCACGTCTTCGTTACCCTCGACCGTCAGTCGAAAGCGCTGGTTGCCGTCCGGGGCGAACACCAGCTTGCCCAGCAGCGACTTGCCGCGCGTGTCCTGCGGGTTCGTTGCGGTGCGCCCCGCGCCCACGCCCGCATCATCACCGAAATTCTCGACTTCCCGGCCCTTGCGCGCGCTGACCGCCAGCAAGCTCGACCAGCGCTCGCCCGCGAACGCGGTGGTCGCGCCGGCGAACAGGCCGCGCGTGTCGCCGTGGTAGCCGAACTTCAGGCCGACGTGCCGGTCCTGGTCCGCGTCCAGGTAGTCCTCCGGGTCCTTGGTGACGAAGGCCACCACGCCGCCCAGGGCGTCCGAGCCGTAAAGCGCGCTGGCCGGGCCGCGCACGATCTCGACGGCCTTGAGCGTGTCGAGGTCGACGAAGTTGCGGTTGGCGTTGGAGAAACTGCCGATCGAAAAGGCGTCCGGCACCGCGATGCCATCGGTCTGGATGCGCACGCGGTTGCCGTCGAGTCCGCGGATGCGGATGCCACCGAGGCCGAAGCGGCCGAAGCTCGAAGTGACCGACACGCCGGGTTCGTAGCGCACGAGGTCCTTCAGGTCCCGCGCCAGCTGGCGGTCCAGTTCCTCTCGGTCGAGCACGTTGACGGTGCTGGGCACGTCGTCGAGCGCCCGCTCGGTTCGGGTGGCGGTGACGGTGATGGTGGCCAGGGTGGTGGCGCCGTCGGGAGACGTGGGCTCGGCGGCCGTGGCCGGCGCCGACAGGGCGAGGCCCAGCGCGAGCGCCAGGGGAGTGCGATGCATGGCGATGATTCCTGCGTGCGTCCGCCGCGCGGGGCGGCGGAGGGTTCCGGTGTTCGGCTGGCAACGCAGGGGGCCCGAGGGCCCGTTTCAGCGGCTGGCTGGTTAGGTGATGATAATCATTCGCATTTGCGAAGGTCAACAAGACCGGACATGACCGCTAACATGCGCACCGCGCTCCCGCACCGGGATGCCAGCCACCCGCGGGATACGCATGGACGCTTTTTTCGTTTCCACCCTCGCCGTCGCCATCGCCGAAATCGGCGACAAGACCCAGCTGCTGGCCCTGGTGCTGGCGGCCCGCTACCGCAAGCCCTGGCCCATCGTGGCCGGCATCCTGGTCGCCACCGTGCTCAACCACGCGCTGGCCGGCTGGCTGGGCGCGCTGGTGTCGGGCTGGGTGGACCCGATGTGGCTACGCTGGGGCGTGGCGCTGTCCTTCCTGGCCGTGGCCGCCTGGGCCCTGGTGCCCGACAAGCTCGATGAGGACGAAGCCAGGGCGCCGCGCTTCGGCCCGTTCCTGGCCACGCTGGTCGCTTTCTTCCTGGTGGAGATGGGCGACAAGACCCAGGTCGCCACCGTGGTGCTGGCGGCGCAGTACGACCCGCTGTGGCAGGTGGTGGCCGGCACGACCCTGGGCATGGTGCTGGCCAATGCGCCGGTGGTGCTGCTGGGCTCGCGCTTCGCCGCGAAGCTGCCGCTCAAGGCCGCGCGCTACGCCGCCGCGGCCCTGTTCGCGGGCCTGGGCCTGTGGGTCGCCTTCACCGGCCTGCCCGGCTGAAGGTAGGCCGCGGCAGACGGCCGGGCAGCCCCGCGGGTATGCTGGCGCGGAATCCAACCAGGCCACGACCCCCGGCGTGAGTAACCTGCGAGACACCCTGGACGACCTCGCCAGCGCCCTGCGCGAGCGTCCCGACGACCTGCTGCTCGAGATCGGCGCCGGCGGCGAACTGCTGGTCGCGCGCCTTCGGGTGTTCGTCGCCTGCCTGTTGCTGCTGCTGCCGGTGCTGAACTGGCTGCTGGGTGGCCAGGCCAACGAGTCGCTGGCCGGCCTGGCCGGGGCCACGGGCGTGCTGCTGCTGTCGGCGGCCTGGCTGCGCCTGGCCCTGCGCAGCCGGCGCCTGGCCTGGCTGCCGATGTTCTCTTCCTGCTTCGACGTCACCCTCGTCACCGGCGTGCTCGCCCTGCTTGGCCTGTCGGGCCAGCCGGTGGCCACGCTCAACAGCACGGTGGTGTGGTCGTGTTACCTGCTGGCGATCTTCGCCACCGCGATGCGCCACGACCTGCGCGTCACCCTGGCCGCCGGCGCGCTGGCCTTGGTGCAGTCGTCGCTGCTGTGGCTGGTGGTGGTGGCCACGGCCGATGGCCCGCTGGTGTCGGCCGACTACGGCACGGTGTCCACGTCCACCCAGATCCAGCGCCTGGTGCTGGTGGCGGTCGCGACCCTGGTGACCGCGGTGATCGTGTTCCGGGCCCAGCGGCTGGCCCAGTGGTCGGCCACCGACGGCCTGACCGGACTGCACAACCGCAGTTTCCTCAACACCCAGATCCCCGCGAAGGTCGAAGCGGCGCGCCGCGAAGGTCGCACGCTCTGCCTGGCCCTGGTGGACCTGGACAACTTCCGCCACATCAACGCCGAACTGGGCCACCTGGCCGGCGACCGCGCCCTGCGCCACGCGGTGGCGGTGATTCGGCGGGAACTGGGCCGGGAAGAGCCGATGATCCGGGTCGGCGGCGAGGAGTTCGTGCTGATGCTGCCGCTGCCGGTGGGCGCGGCCTGGGAGCGCATGGAGGTGCTGCGACGCAAGCTCGAAGCCGCGCCCTTCATCCCCGAGCCCGACGTCGAGCCGCGCCGGCTGACCCTCAGCGCCGGCGTGGCCTGCTGCCCGCAGGACGCCAACGACCTGTCGGGCCTGATGAAACGGGCCGATCAACGCCTGCGCGCGGCCAAGGCGGCCGGCCGCAACCGCGTGGTCGCCCGCGACGGGGACTAAGTCCGCCTTGCCCGGGCGGGGGGCGTGAACTACCCTGCCGCATCCTTCCGCGGTCTTGCCTCCCATGGTTTCCAGCATCTTCTTTGGCCTGTTCGGGCTGTCGGTCCTGATCGGCATCGCCTGGCTCTTCTCCAACAACAAGCGGGCCGTGGACTGGCGCCTGGTCATCACCGGTATCACCCTGCAGATCGCCTTCGCCGCGCTGGTGCTGCTGGTGCCCGGGGGCCGCGAGGTCTTCGACTGGCTGGGCAACCGCTTCGTGGACCTGCTGGAATTCGTGAAGGCCGGCTCGACCTTCATCTTCGGCAACCTGATGGACACTGAAACCTACGGGTTCATCTTCGCCTTCCAGGTGCTGCCGACCATCATCTTCTTCGCCGCGCTGATGGGCGTGCTCTACCACCTGGGCGTGATGCAGTTCGTGGTGCGGGTGATGGCCTGGGCCATCACCAAGGTGATGCGCGTTTCCGGCGCCGAAACCACCAGCGTCTGCGCCAGCGTCTTCATCGGCCAGACCGAGGCGCCGCTGACGGTGCGGCCCTATATTTCGCGCATGACCGAGTCCGAGCTGATCACGATGATGATCGGCGGCATGGCGCACATCGCCGGCGGCGTGCTGGCGGCCTACGTCGGCATGCTGGGCGCCGGCGACCCGGTGCAGGGCGCGTATTACGCCAAGCACCTGCTGGCGGCCTCGATCATGGCCGCGCCGGCCACCCTGGTGATCGCCAAGCTGCTGATCCCGGAAACCGGCAACCCGCTCACCCGCGGCACGGTGAAGATGGAGGTCGAAAAGACCACCAGCAACATCATCGACGCCGCCGCGGCCGGTGCCTCCGACGGCCTGCGCCTGGCGCTGAACATCGGCGCGATGCTGCTGGCCTTCATCGCGCTCATCGCCATGATCAACTGGCCGCTGACCTGGATCGGCGACGTCACCGGCCTGGCCGCCTACCTGGGCAAGCCCACCGACCTGTCCACCCTGTTCGGTTACGTGCTGGCGCCCATCGCCTGGGTGATCGGCGTGCCCTGGCAGGACGCGAACACGGTTGGCTCGCTGATCGGCCAGAAGATCGTCATCAACGAATTCGTCGCCTACCTGCAGCTGGCCGAGATCGTGAACGGCCGCGTCGAAGGCGTGGAGCTGACCGACAAGGGCCGGCTGATCGCCACCTATGCACTGTGCGGTTTCGCCAACTTCAGCTCGATCGCGATCCAGATCGGCGGCATCGGCGGCCTGGCCCCGGAGCGACGCCAGGACCTGGCCCGCTTCGGCCTGCGCGCCGTACTGGGCGGCACCCTGGCCACCTTCATGACCGCCACGATCGCCGGCGTGCTGACTTCGCTGGGTGCCTGACATGGCCGGCCGGGTGCTGGTGGTCGGGTCCTACAACCAGGACCACGTCTGGACCTGCGACCAGCTGCCCGCCCCCGGCGCCACGCGCCTGGGCACCTACGCCAGCGGCCCCGGCGGCAAGGGTTTCAACCAGGCCGTCGCGGCATCCCGCGCCGGCGCCCGCACGGGGTTGCTGACGGCACTGGGCGAAGACGCCGCGGCCGGCACCGCCCGAGGCCTTGCCGGCGCCGAAGGCATCGAACTGATTGCCGAAGTCCACCCCGCCCTGCCTTCGGGCACGGCCGGCATCTTCGTGGACGCGGCGGGCCGGAACGTCATCACCGTCGCGCCGGGCGCCAACGGCGCGCTGTCGCCGGCGTACGTGCGGGCGGCGCGCCCGGCATTCGCCGGTGCCGACGTGGTGCTGGCGCAGCTCGAGGTCGCCCCCGAAGCCGTGCTCGAAGCCCTTGAGCTCGCGCGCGACACCGGTGCCACCACGGTGCTGAACCCGGCGCCGGCCAATGCGCCGACCAGTCCGGCACTGCTTGCGCTGGCCGACATCCTTACCCCGAACGAAACCGAGTTCGCCGCGTTGCTTGCCCGCCACGCGCACCAGACCGTGGATGCCGACACGCTGCACACCCTGGCCGACGACGCCTTGCACGCCTTGTGCCAGGCCCTGCAGGCCGCCACCTGGGTGATCACCCTGGGCGGGCACGGCGCCTTCGTCTCGCATGCGCCGGGAAATCACCGCGGCGACCGCGACCCGGCCTATCGCGTGCCGGCCCACCCGGCCCAGCCGGTGGACACCACCGGCGCCGGCGACGCCTTCAGCGGCGCGCTGGCGGCCGCGCTGGCGGCGAACCCCGACGCGCCCTTCCGGGACGGCGTCAGTTTCGCAAGTCGCTACGCGGCCCGTTCCACCGAACGCCACGGTGCCGCGCTGGCCATGCCCCGCCGCGACGAACTGGCCGGCTGAGCAGGCCCCGCGGCGGGCGGCTAGAATGCCGCCCCATGCACATCGGCCCCTACGCCATCGACCCACGCGTGGTGCTGGCCCCCATGGCCGGCGTCACCGACAAGCCGTTCCGGATGCTTTGCAAGCAGCTGGGCGCCGGGCTGTGCGTGTCGGAAATGACCACGTCCGATCCGCGGCTGTGGAAAACGGCCAAGTCGCTGCACCGCATGGACCACGCCGGCGAACCGGATCCGATCAGCGTGCAGATCGCCGGCACGGTGCCCGAAGTGCTGGCCGACGCCGCGCGCCACAACGTGGACCTGGGCGCGCAGATCATCGACATCAACATGGGCTGCCCGGCCAAGAAGGTGTGCAATGCCTGGGCCGGTTCGGCGCTGATGCGCGACGAGGCGCTGGTGGGGCGCATCCTGTCGGCGGTGGTCGCGGCGGTGGACGTGCCGGTGACGCTGAAGATCCGCACCGGCTGGGCCGCCGGCCAGAAGAACGCGCTGGCCATCGCCCGCATCGCCCAGGACAGCGGCATCGCCGCGCTGGCCGTGCACGGCCGCACCCGCGACCAGCAGTACACCGGCGTCGCCGAGTACGACACCATCGCCGCCGTCAAGGCCGCGCTGGACATCCCGGTGCTGGCCAACGGCGACATCGATTCACCGCACAAGGCCGCCTTCGTGCTGCGCCACACCGGCGCCGACGCGGTGATGATCGGCCGCGCGGCGCAGGGCCGGCCCTGGATCTTCCGCGAAGTGGCGCACTACCTGGCCACCGGCGAAACGCTGCCCGAGCCGGGCGTGGCCGAAGTGCGCGACATCCTGCTCGCGCACCTCGAGCACCTGCACGCCTTCTACGGTGAAGAATCCGGCGTGCGCATCGCCCGCAAGCACCTGGGCTGGTACGCGAAGGACCGCCCGGAAAACGCCGCCTTCCGCGGCGTGGTCAATCGCGCCACCACGGCCGGCGAGCAGCTGCGCCTGACCCGCGATTATTTCGACGCGCTGGTCGCGGGCGTGTCGCCGGAGTTCGCCGCCGCGGCCTGAACCGGCACCACGCGGGTGCCGGCCGCGATGGCCTGCAGTTCCCCGGGCGGCCGGGTCCAGATGCGCTCCCACATGGCCGACAAGCGCCGCCGCGCTTCCCACGGCCACTGTGCCTGCTCGGGCCCGTAGGCCCGCCAGCCGCCGCCGTCGCGTTCGGCCACCACGAAGCGGAAGCTGTAGTCGGGCTCGGCGCCCATGCGCAGGTCGGACAGCACCAGGCGTTGGTCGCGAACCTCCGCCTTCATGAAGCCGTGGTTGAACCACAGCAGGCGACGCACCACCGGCAGCGACTTCGTTTCCGCCAGCGCCTGGGTGTCCGACGCGTAGGCCCGGAACAGCATCGGCCCGTCATCGGCGACCAGCGACCGTTCGCCTTCCAGGAAACCATCCGGCGTCATCACCACCACCCGCCACAGCAGCGTGTTGAAGGGCATCGGCACGGAAAAACGCGGCGCGTCCTGCAGGCCCTGCGCGGCCAGCGTTCGTTCGGCGGCGCGGTCGACCATGGCCTTGGCCGCCAGCGACCAGCCCAGGTAGACGCTGCTCAGCGCCAGCCCGGCCACCAGCGCCTTCTGCGCCGACGGCCGCCAGCCGCGCACCAGCGCCACCAGGCAGCCCAGCAGCAAAGGCAGCGTGTACAGCGGATCGATGATGAACAGGCTGGCCCACATCGCCGGCGACGGCGGCAGCGGCCACCAGAGCTGGGTGCCGTAAACCGTGAAGGCATCAAGCAGCGGGTGCGTCACCAGCGCCAGCGTGATCGCCCAGAACCAGCGTGTCGGCGCTTCCGCCACGCGCCCGCCCGTGCGCTTGAACAGCGACCAAAGCAGCGCCGCCAGCGGCAGCAGCACCAGCAGCGAATGCGAAGGCCCACGGTGCCAGGTCATGTTGGTCACCGGGTCCAGGCCCATGAACCACATCGGCAGCGAGTCGAGGTCCGGCAGGGTGCCCAGCGCCGCGCCGGCGGCCAGGGCGGCGCGGCGGTGCCTGGCCGGGGCGATGGCGCCCGCGATGGCGGCGCCCAGGACGATCTGGGTGAGGGAATCCATCCCCGGATGCTAACCGCCCCGGGCGTCGAAGCGCCGTGAGCCGGGGCTCAGGCGGCCAGGCCGGTCTGCAGCGGCGCCGGCATCACCCGGTCCACCGGCGACGGCAGCCGCGCCAGCTCGCCGCCGTCGTGCCGCAGCAGCACCAGCGACCCGTCAGGCTCTTCCGCCAGCGCGGTGAGGCTTTCGACCCAGTCGCCGTCGTTGGCGTAGACCAGGCCGCCCGATTCGAACAGGCCGGCGCGGTGGATATGGCCGCAGACGATGCCGTCCAGGCCGCGGCGGCCGGCGTCGTCCAGGCCGGCCTGCACGAAGCGGGCGATGTAGCGTTCGGCGGCGCCGCTGCGCGATTTGAGGAAATCGGCCAGCGACCAGTAGCGCAGGCCCAGCCGGCGCCGAACCCGGTTGGTGAGGCGGTTGCCGGCCAGGATGCGTTCGTAGAGCCAGTCGCCGAAACGTTCCTGCAGGTTGCCGAACTGCGTGACCGCGTCGTAGTCGTCGCCGTGCGTCACCAGCAGGCGGCGGCCGTCGGCGGTGACGTGGATGGCGCGCCGGCGCAGGCGCATGTTCGGCAGCACCAGGCCGCAGAAGTTGCGCACGGGGCGGTCGTGGTTGCCCGGCACGTACACCAGTTCGCTGCCGGTGCGGGCCAGGGCCTGCAGGGCGTCGATGACCCGGCGCTGGTCCGGGCCCCAGGCCGCGCGGCGTTCGGCCATCCACCACAGGTCGATGATGTCGCCGACCAGGTATAGCCGGCGCGTGCGCAGGTTTTCCAGGAAGTCGGCCAGTTCGGCGGCGTGGCAGTGCGCCGAGCCCAGGTGCACGTCGGAGATGAAGACGGCCCGGTGGCGCGGGGCCGTCGACGCCTTCACGCGGCCTCCGGCCCGGCGGCGGCGCGCGGCGCCGGTGCCTCCAGGTAACGCTCACGCTTGCGTGGCCGTACCCGCGCCAGGTCCAGTTCGATCAGGCCATCCACCGCGTGGTTGAAGTCCGGATCCACGCCGAAGGCCAGGAATCGCGCGCCGCCCGGTTCGCACAGTTCGGTGTACTGCTTGTAGAGCGTGGGCACGCGCGCTCCCAGCGATCCCAGGTTGGCCTTGAGCACCCGGAAGGCGTCGTCGGCCCCGAGGTTGCCGAAGTCCGGCGGTGCGGCCAGGAAGCGGAAGGGCCGGTTCGCCGCCACGCCGTCGCCGGCGTCACCGAAATAGCGCGTGTAGTAGGCGACCATCTGTTCGCGCGCCGCCAGCGGCAGGTCGGCGCTGATCGATACCGGGCCGAACAGGTAGCGCGCGCCCGGCTGGTGGCGCAGGTAGGCGCCGATGCCCAGCCACAGGGTGTCCAGGCTGCGGCTGCCCTGGTAACCCGGCGCCACGAAGCTGCGGCCCAGTTCCACGCTTTGCATCAGCCGCGGCAGCAGGTGGCAGGGGTAGGTGAACAGCGACGCGCTGTACAGGCCCGCCAGCCCGCGTTCGACGAACACGCGTTCGCAGGGCGCGACCCGATAGCCACCGGCGATTTCCAGCGCCTCGCCGTCCCAGAGCACGATGTGGTCGTACCAGGTGTCGTAGGCGTCCAGGTCCAGGCGCTGGCCGGTGCCTTCGCCCGCGGCGCGGAAGGTGAGCTCGCGCAGGCGGCCGATTTCGCGCAGCAGCGGCGAGTCGGCCGCCAGCGGACCGGCGTGGATGCGCTTGCCGTCGGGCGTGCGGCCCAGTAGCGGCAGGCGCGAGAGTTCGCGCACCAGCAGGCGGCGGTCGACGGCGTGCGCCAGCGGCTGCGGACCCTGGGGTTTGGCCTCGCGCCGCGACCCGATGGCGCCCAGCGCCTGCCGCACCGCCGACAGCGCCCGCGAATCGGTTTCATCCGCGGCGATGTGCCGGGCGTGGCCCAAGCGCAGGCCGATGCGGCTGCCGCGCCGGGCGAACACCTCGCGCGCCAGCAGCAGCATGCCGGCAGGCCGGTACAGGGCCGACACGCCGTAGAAGAGCGCGGAGTTGCGCGCCTGCACCTGCACCGGCAGCACCGGCGTTTCGGTACTGCGGGCAAAACGCAGGAAACCCCGGCGCCAGCGCCCGTCGCGCACGCCGCGCCAGCCCAGGCGCGAGACTTCGCCGGCGGGGAAAACGATGACGCACTGCTCCTGCTCCAGCGCCGCTTCCACCGCCCGCAGCGATTCGGCCGTGGGCCGGCCGCCGACGATGCGCACCGGCAGCAGCAGGTCGCGCAATGGCGACACCGCGCCCAGCAGGTCGTTGGCGACCACGCGTACATCCCGGCGCACGCTGCCGACCAGGTGCAGCAGCGCCAGGGCATCGAGCGCGCCGCTGGGATGGTTGGCAACCACCAGCAGGCGGCCGGTTTCCGGAATGCGTTCGCGTTCGACCTGATCGACCGTGTAGCGCACGTCCAGGTAGCGCAGCGCCGCTTCCACGAAGGCCAGGCCGCGCAGGTGGCCGTGGGTTTCCAGGAAGTCGCCGGCTTCCGCCAGGCCCGACACCTTCTGCACCTTGCCCAGCAGCGGCTTCACCAGGCGGGCGTGCGGGCCCTGGAACCAACGGGGATGGCGCTTGGCCATCTGGCGCTCGAGATCAAGCATGCGGCGTCCGTGGACGGGGGGATTGCCGCGAAGCTTGGGCCGCTTGCCTTGCAGCCCGGTTACCCGGAGGCGTCAGGCCGGTGACAGGCGGGCCCGGAAACAAAACAGGCCGGGCACATTGGCCCGGCCTGTCGGTGAAACGAAGGCGAACCGCCTCAGCGCGCGGCGACGGCCTCGACGAAGTCGATGACCAACGCGACGCGGCGATTGGCCAGGCCTTCGTCACCCCAGGCGCCGGGGCGGATCTGGCGGTTGTTGGCTTCGCCGTAGCTGACCGCGCGCACCTGGTCGGCGGCCAGGCCCTGGCTGACCAGGAAATCACGCACCGCGTCGGCGCGGCGCTGGCCCAGGCGCTGGTTGTAGCTGGCCGAGCCGGCGGGGTCGGTGAAGCCTTCCACCGTCACCACCACACCGTCGTGGTGTTCGGACAGGGTCTTGGCGAAGTCGGCCAGCATCGGCTTGTCGGCCTCGCGCACGTCGGCCTTGCCGTAGTCGAAGTGGGCGGTGGTTTCGACGTGCAGCCGGCCCTCGAACTGGGCGAAGCGGGCGTCGTACTGGCCAAAGCGCTCTTCCATGCTGGCCTGCAGTTGATCCAGGCGCTGGTTCTGGGCCTGGTCGGCGGCGCGCAGTTCGGCGACGGTGGCATTGAATTCGTCGCGCTTGACGTAGCTGGCACAGCCAACGAGGCCGGCTACGGCAAAGGCGGCGACAAGGGGGCGAAGGGAACGGGCAAGGGAAACGGTAGGAGTTCGCATGCGGGAAATTCCTCATGTGGCCGGGAATGGCAGTCCCGACCCTAACCGCTGGCCACCGCCCGGGGCTTAACGCTGCGGAAACGGGCCGGGCGGCAGGATGCACCCCGGGGCCGGGGCGTGTATCATTTCGCCCCTTCACCCATCCTTTCATCGCAATCAAAGGATATAAGACCGAATGTCCAGCTACCTCTTCACCTCCGAGTCGGTTTCCGAAGGCCACCCGGACAAGCTCGCCGACCAGATTTCCGATGCGGTGCTGGACGCGATCCTCGCCCAGGACCCGAATGCGCGCGTTGCCTGCGAAACCCTGGTGAAGACCGGCGCCGCCATCGTCGCCGGCGAAATCACCACCAACGCCTGGGTGGACATCGAGGAGATCACCCGCAAGGTGATCAACGACATCGGCTACGACAACTCGAACGTCGGCTTCGACGGCCACACCTGCGCCATCGTCAACATGATCGGCAAGCAGTCGCCGCACATCGCCCAGGGCGTGGACCGCAAGAAGCCCGAGGAACAGGGCGCCGGCGACCAGGGCCTGATGTTCGGCTACGCCTGCAACGAGGCGCCGGAATTCATGCCGGCCCCGATCTATTACGCCCACCGCCTGGTCGAACAGCAGGCCAAGGTGCGCAAGTCCGGCAAGCTCAAGTGGCTGCGCCCGGACGCGAAGAGCCAGGTGACCCTGCGCTACGACGGCAACAAGATCGTCGGCCTCGACGCCGTGGTGCTTTCGACCCAGCACGACCCGGGCGTGAAGCAGAAGGACCTGGTGGCGGGCGTGATGAAGCACATCCTCGAGCCCGTGCTGCCCAAGGCGTGGCTGAAGGCGCTGCCGAAGTCGAAGATCCACATCAACCCGACCGGCAAGTTCGAGATCGGCGGCCCGGTGGGCGACGCCGGCCTGACCGGCCGCAAGATCATCGTGGATACCTACGGCGGCATGGCCCGCCACGGCGGCGGCGCGTTCAGCGGCAAGGACCCGTCCAAGGTCGACCGTTCGGCCGCCTACGCGGCGCGCTACGTCGCCAAGAACGTGGTCGCCGCCGGCCTGGCCGACAAGTGCGAAGTGCAGGTTTCCTACGCCATCGGCGTGGCCGAGCCGACCTCCATCTCGGTCACCACCTTCGGCACCGGCAAGATCAGCGACGAGAAGATCGAGAAGCTGATCCGCCAGCACTTCGACCTGCGCCCCTACGGCATCATGAAGATGCTCGACCTGCTGCACCCCATCTACCGCGCCACCGCGGCCTACGGCCACTTCGGCCGCAAGCCCAAGCAGATCACCTACACCGACGCCAAGGGCAAGAAGCACACTGCCACCGCGTTTTCGTGGGAAAAGACCGATAAGGCCGAAGGCCTGCGCAAGGCTGCTGGCCTGAAGAAGTAATGCGCCTACTCCCTCTCCCGCTTGCGGGAGATGGCTGGGGTGAGGGAAAACGGGCCGCGAAAGCGGCCCGTTTCCATTTCACCGCCCCTGCGCCAACGCCACCGCGTCCGCACCCGCCGGAAACCGCAGCTGCCCCGTCGTGTCGTGCACCGCCCGCCACACCGCCTCGGCGACGTCGGTCTCACGCGTGGTCACCGACACATTCGCGAATTGAGCAAACACTTTCTCGGCGAACGCCGCATAAGCCGGCGGCACCAGTCCCTGCATCCGCTCGCCGCCGTTGGCCGCGAACGCCGTGGTCGGCCCGTACCCCGGCAGAACCAGCTTGGCCCGGATACCGAACGGCTCTAGCTCAAATGCCAGCGACGCCGTGAACGCATCCACCGCCGCCTTGCTGGCCGAATACACGGCCGCCAGTGGCATGCGCGCCAGGGTGACGCTGGAAGTGACGTTGACCAGCACGCCCGCGCCCCGCGCCCGCAGCCGCGGGATCGCCGCCTGGCAAACGGCCATGGTGCCGAAGGTGTTGGTGTTGAAGACCTCGTCCACCGTCGCGGCGGGCATGGCTTCGAAGGCACCCACTACCCCGATGCCGGCGTTATTGACGACCACGTCCAGCTCGCCGGCTGCGTCGAAGGCGGCATGGATACTGTTGGCATCGGTAACGTCCAGCGGCAGCAGCTGCAGGTTCGGCGAGGCCGGGAACAGGTCGGGCTTCGGGCTGCGCATCGTCGCAACGACGCGCCACCCGTGGGCGACGAAATGGCGGGCGGTGGCCAGGCCGTAGCCGGACGAACAACCGGTGATGAGGATCGACTTCATGGCGGGACTCCTTGGTTTGGGGAGTCCAGCTTGGCGCCCGGCACCCGGACGGACTACGCTTCAGAATCCCGTTTTCATTCGCGAGCGTCCGGAATGAGCGATCCCCTCTCGGAAGTCATCCGCCGCCTGCAACCGCGTGCCGTGTTCTCCCGGACCATTGAGGGCGCCGGCGACTGGGCCGTGCGCTACGGCGCCTTCGGCCAGCCCGCCTTCACTGTGATCCTGGCCGGCCAGGCCCGCCTGGCCGTCGACGGCCAACCGCCGCTGGACCTGCAGGCCGGCGACTTCGTGCTGCTGCCCGCCACGCCGGGCTTCACCCTATCCGGCGGGGCCCCGACTCCGCCGATGTCGCTGGACCCACAGGCTGGGGCCGTGGTCCTGGACGACCGCCTGCTGCGCCATGGCCGCCTGGGCGGCGACGCCGACTTCGTTTCCCTGGGTGGCTGGTTCGAGTTCGCCGCGCCCGATGCCGGGCTCTTGGTATCCCTGCTGCCCGGTCAGGTGCACGTGCGCGGCGCCGACCGCCTGACCCGCCTGGTGCAACTACTGCGCGAAGAGGCCACCGACATTCGCCCGGGTCGCGAATTGATGCAGGCCCGACTGGTGGATGCGCTGCTGATCGAAGCCCTTCGGAGCCAGGCCGAGAAGGCCAGTGCGCCGCCCGGGTTGCTGCGCGGGTTGGCGGATCCGCGAATCGCAGTGGCCCTGCAGCGGATGCACGCGGAGGTTGGGCGGAAGTGGACTATGGCGGCGCTGGCGAAGGAGGCGGCGCTGTCGCGGTCGGCACTTTTCGAACGGTTCACACAGGCTGTGGGGGTACCCCCGATGGAGTACTTGTTGAGGTGGAGGATGGCGGTGGCGAAGTCACTCCTGCAACCAGGCGGCCCCAAGATTGCCGAAGTGGCCGAACGAGTCGGATACAGCTGCGCGAGCACCTTCAATTCGTCATTCAAACGAGTTGTCGGGACATCACCTAGGCGCTTCTCACGAGGTCTCTGAACCATCCAGAAAGTGGAAACAACCGTGCCTGGCCGGAAAATCGTCGCTGCCGACATCTACACAGACCACATTCAGACGAACCGGTCCTCCACCGCGCCGCTTCAAATGGAAGACGGAGGGCGCGGCTGAGTCCACTCCCGAATGCCAAGGATAAACGAGGTAGAACTCCTCACAGCCGAACGCGCTCGCGTAGGCATTCATCTGGTACACGTGAGACGCTTCGGGCTCGATACGGCCGGATCTTCCAGGCGCTGACAGCGTCCATTTGGTATCCACAATGGCCACCAATGATCCGTTGCTGCGTAGCACCATGTCAGGCCGTAGCTTGAAGGCAGGATGCGACTCGCGATCCTCCAATTCATGACTGGTGTCTTGCACTGAAAGCTCGACCCCCAAGGGTCGGCCGCGCCTTTTCAGATTCGCTGCAATGGCCGCCTCGAAAAGTCGATTCATGTCGAAGAGCATTTCAGGCGCCGGACTATTACCTGAGCGCAGGTTTGGCGAGAGCAGCCTTAGTATCAGCTCCGCCCAACGAAGCGCATCTTGGTAACGAATGGCCCGGCGGTCTGGCAGCAATCCATCAATCACTGGAAGGGCATTTCGCAACAAGGCGGCCCCTTCAAACGCGGCACCAAGCTCCGCCACTCGACGCGCGGCGTCCACGCTCTCAATCCAAGGTCGAACTACCGAAAGCGCGGTGCGCAGCACCTGGTTCCTCGGATTGTCGATTGAAAGCTCGTCAAACCGGCAGCTGATCACGTCCGGACGCATGCCGTGTACGGTCGCCTGACGCGTGACTTGAAGCCGGCCACGAACCACTCGCAGGTCGTCAGTTAGCGATTGGTACTGGCGAAGTAAGCCCCCTCGCACCAACAGGGATACCTCCTCGAGGAAGGCGTCGATGAATACGCCCAGCAGAGTCCGCCGCTCGACACTGTGACCGACCGCTCCCCGCGAATGGATAGGCACGCGCTTGGCGGCATGGAGCAATCGAAGGAACGTTCCACGGTCCGCAGAAGCATCGTTGGAACTAGCGACTTTTGGCAGCACCTCAAGTACACGACCGCCCAGATTCACCAAGCCGGCAAATTGGGCCAGCCGCACACTCCGATTTCCCAGAGTGCAAAAGCCGGGCCGAGTGCGGCTAATGGAGGCCAGCATATCCACCTCAGACGCAGACAGGTCTCGAGCGCCTTGGCCGATCGCAAGGGTTTCGTGCTCCCACGCCGTTAGTAATGCGGGCATCTTCAGGCCTGGACAGCCTTGTAGAGACTGATGAAGTCCAGCGAACTCCAACCCGCCGGGTCAGTCACGCGATAGCGGAACTGTGGAGCTAGATCGCTAAACTCGGAACCCCCGAAGAGCTTGCGTGCTTCAAGCACCTCGCGGGCCAGGAGTGGCGAGTGCCCTGAACCATTCGACAGCACCATCTCCACGCGGCTCCAGTCGTCGAAAAAGTATTCCTGCAGCAACGGAATGATGCGGCCATGGAATACCGCCCTCAGATCCGCGATCGACCGTACGCTGGTCAGATAGGCATGCCCGACAAGACGATCCCGGTCCGCCAGGAACTCGATTCGATCATTGATCGCCCGCAACAGCCGGGCTAAATCAACATCCTCGACATGCCGGTCAATCACGGAGTACTCGGGGCCGATCTCACGAAATTCGAAGCGACGGCGCAACGCGATGTCCAGCAGGGCGATTGACCTATCCGCGGTGTTCATGGTGCCGATGATGTCCAGATTGTCGGGAACGCCGAAGCGCTCGTCTTCACCTTCCTCCAACCCCGTACCTGGCAATTGCACTTCCATGCCCGCCACAAGGTTGCCCGCCCCGTCATAGCGGGCACGCTTGTCGAGCTCGATCAAGGTGATCAGCTCGCCAAATACCTTGGCGATATCAGCGCGATTGATCTCGTCAATAAACAACGCGTGGCGCCGCGTCGGATTGGCCCGGGCCTCGGCACAGGCCTGCTTGAAGATGCCGTCCACCATTCGAAACCCTACGGCGGCACCAGAGTCCGTGTTCGCCACGGGCCGAAGCCCGACAACAAAATCCTCGTAGGAATATGAGGGGTGGAAGGTCACAACGCGATACCGCTTTACTGGCGCCGCGTTCTTGGCAGGACCAGCGAGCCAGCGATCGTGAAGCTCTGCTGCCTCTGCATCCTCATCCCGCCAATCCTTGACGACCGACCAAAAGGAGTCCTCATCCTTCTCGAAGGTATAGGGGGCGCGGTGAACTGCCACGTTCACCGTATTCGGCTCCCGACTGGCATGTTCCTGCAAGTACCCCCAAATGGTCGGACGTACCGTTCCTGTCCGATTCCTCTGCGCGGCCTTTGCGCGAATGATCGGGTGCCCCTCCAGGTCCGCAACCTTAGTGCGCGCCCCGATCTGCGCCAAGGCAACCGCGATGACTGCGCGCCAACCGTAGGCCGCAACCAACTGCATTTCCCAAGCCCTACGATCAATATCAGCCGGCTGATCCGTGTAGTCGCGAAACATTTGCTGCAGCCGGTAGGTCTTGCCCGTACCGGGAGGACCGAAAAGTATCAGATTCTTGGCGCGGACCATTGCCAGGGCGTAGACCGACACCCCGGGCTCGCTGACCCCTCCTGCCAGCGCCTCTTCATCTGCCTCCACATCAGCAGGACCCTCGTTCGGCTTCTGCCATTCGTCTCGCAAGGGATGCAGGTAAAAGTCTAAGTCCGTTGCACCGAAGCGCGCTTCTTGCGCCAATCGCAGTTTCAACAGCTCGTCGTCCAGCTGGCGATCGGTCCATCTTCTCGTGACGTTGACCGGGGCGACGCCGAACCCAGCAAGGACTCGGCGTCGGTCTCCATTGCTGGACATCCGCTCAACCCGATCCGGGAACAGAAAGTACCGGAGCATGTGACGGAATTGACGCTCGCCTTCCATTGGCACAGTACCGATCCAATGCATGAATTGATCGTAGTCCGTTAGCACGGTCCTTCGAGTCGCCTCGGGCAGCTGCTTGATCGTCTTGCCAAGCGCGATCAGGTAATTCACCTCGCGCCAGCGATTGGTATTCATGCCCATGCCCGCAGAGCCGATTCCATCCAGCAGGTCGTCAGCAAGTAGCGGATGGCCTGGATCGAGCGAGTCGCCAGACCAACCCCATACGTTGACGATGCTCTCGCGCTTCATCTCCTCAGTGATGTTGCTGGGGAACAAGAGGAGCGCCCAGAGCATTTCAGCCATCAGCTTCCTGGCGCCGGGCGGCGCGTCGGCGACCTGAAGTTCTAGCTTTTCGTAGAAGCTTCCATCCCCGGCGTCGGGCCGCTGAACCACAAAACGATCCAGCGCTTCGAAGTTTGCTACCGTCCAGACCTCCTCTTTTGAGAAGACACTGCCATCAACAATCAAACAGTTGTCTATCCACTGCTGGGCGGCAGCGATGATGGGAGCAGAATCGTGCGGCGGGGAGTATCGGGCCACGGGACACCTTTAGATTCAATTGCCGAAGCCTAGGCGGCGGCAAGAGCACCGCAGGAGGCCCATTTGTTATCACACTTGCCCTCGTTCCGGACCAAGTATCCCTTGAGAATAATAGGAAGCGGCCACACAGACCAAAGCCGCCCCCCGTCCTGCCCCCAATCCTGTCCATGGACCTCCGGGTGGCCACGTATTGATACCCTGCCAAAGGTTGTATGGCCAAACCGTGCCTCTACGGGCATTCACACAGTAGTATTCGGATCTAGCCTGCCAGCATCTGGCAGGTCGTTAGGCGGGAAGCCTGGGGCAGTCAAGTCTTTCTTTAGTCCTGTTGACAAAAACAAGCTGGCCACTCAGCAGTAAGGCGGTTTTCCCGATGAGCATGAATGAGGCGGATACTCGCTACCACTTGATTGATCCCATCCTTCGCGAGAAGGGCTACGTCAGTCGCGACCAAGTTACGCTTGAGACGATCCTGACCCCCGCACCGGTAGAGCCAAGCGGACCAAAGGGGCGTCGACGTAGAGGTCCGGGCCGAACTGACTACCTACTTTGCGTTCTAGTGGGGTCGATGCCCAAGCCACTACCGGTGGCTGTACTTGAGGCCAAGAAGGAAAAGGAAGATCCACTCAAAGGCATGCAGCAGGCCAAAGGCTATGCCCAATGCGAACGCTTCGACGTGAAGTACGTGTTCGCCACCAATGGCCATCGCTATGGCGAATTCGATTGTGTCACCAGCCTGCAAGGCGGCCCATTCCCCTTCGCCGACTTCCCGCCGCACGCCGACCTGACCGCCCGCTACGCCAAGGACACCGGCATCAATCTCAGCCAGCCGGAAGCCGCCCTGCTGTTCCAGGCCGACAGCCCGGCCTGGGCGCTCTCGCGCTACTATCAGGACGCCGCCATCCGCGCGGCCTTTGAAAAGATTATCCTGTGTCAGCAGAACGGCGAGCCCGCCCGCGTGCTGCTCACCCTGGCTACCGGCGCCGGCAAGACCATCATCGCCACCAATCTGCTGTGGCGCATGAGCCAGGCGGGGCAACTGCCGAAGCCCGCCTTGTTCCTGTGCGATCGCAACGAACTGCGCGAACAGGCCTACGCCAAACTGAAGGCGGCCTTCGGTGACAACGCCCGCATCGTGCGCACCGAAAAGGGTGGCAACGCCGCGCAGAATGCCCGCATCCACATCGCCACCTACCAGACCTTGGGACTGGATGACGAGGAGGGCTTCGCCAGCTTTCTGACCGAGCAATACGGTGACGACGCCTTCAGCGTCATCATCATCGACGAGTGTCATCGCTCCGCCTGGGGCCGCTGGTCGGAAGTACTGCGGCGCAACCCCAACGCCATCCACATCGGCCTGACCGCCACCCCGCGCAAGCTGGAAGAGTCCAAGAACGCCAGCGCCGAAGATCAAGAGATAACCGCCAACAACCGCAAGTACTTTGGCGAGCCGGTCTACGAATACACCCTGATCGATGCGCAGGAGGACGGCTACCTCGCCGCCTGCGAGATCGTCAAACGTAAGGCTAGCATCGACAACACAACCTTCACCAAGGAGGAGATCCTTCGGGCCGGCGTCAAGGACATCAAGACCGGCCTGCCGCTGACGGCCGAAGACCTGACAAAGAACCAATACACTGGCAAGGACTTCGACGACGAACTGTTTATCGAACTGCGCACGCCCAAGATGTGCGCCGATCTGTTTAAGCTACTGTGCGAGAACGGCGGACCGGAGCAGAAGGTCATCATCTTCTGCACCCGCGAAATTCACGCCGACCGTGTGGCACAGCACATGAACAATCAGTATGTGCGCTGGTGCCGGGAGAACGGCCAGACGCCCAAAGATCACTACGCCTTCAAGTGCATGGGCGGCGCCAACAACGGTTCCGAAATGATCGAGCCCATGCGTGGCTCCGGCGAGCGCGCCTTCATCGCCTGCACCGTGGACCTGCTGGAAGCCGGAGTAGACATCGAGCGCCTGAACGCCGTGGTGTTCTTCCGCTACCTGCAATCGCCCATCAAGTTCTACCAGATGGTCGGGCGCGGCACCCGCATCCACGAAGAAACCCAGAAGTACAAGTTCTGGCTCTACGACTACACCGACGTCACCAGCCTGTTCGGCACCGACTTCATCACCAAGCCGCCGCGCCCCGGCGGCGGCGGCAAGGGCGGCGGCGGTGAAGGGCCGGGGGGTGGCGGAGAAGATGAGGGTCCGGCCGTGGCGGAGATCGGCGGGCAGTATGTGGTCGTGAATCCCCAAGGCCGCTTCATCCTCGTTCAGCGCGACGGCCGCGACACCCCGATTCCGGTGGACGAATACCGCCGCGAAGTGATCCACCGCGTGCTGAGCGAGGCCCACAACCTCGATGAGTTCCGCGCCCTGTGGATCGAGGCTCCCAAGCGCCGCCAGTTGATCGACCACCTGCTGGGCGACAACTTCAGCCCGGAAGTGATCCGCGAGATCGACCAGATGAACGACTTTGACCTCTACGACTTCTTCGGCCACCACGGCTACCACGCCCTGGCGCTAAAGCGTCCCGAGCGCGGCGAGCTGTACATCAGTCACAACCAGGGCTGGTTCAGCGCCATGGACAATAGGGCAGCCATCGTGCTCAGGGGCCTCGGCCACCAGTTCGCCCAAGGCGGCACCGATGCGCTGGAAAGTCAGAACCTGTGGGAGGTGCCGGAGATCAAGCGGGCCGGCGGGCTGAATGCGTTGCGTGGCGTCGGTGTTCCGGCGCAGGTAATGCATGACGCCAAAGCGAGGTTGTTTGGGGTATGAGCTGGCTTACTGCGCCACTGGGCGCAATCACGACCATTTTGAGTGGAACTACACCCGATTCTGCTAACCCTGCCTATTGGCATGGTGATCTTGTTTGGGTCACGCCAACGGATCTTGGGAAACTGGGCGCAACTGTCATCAGTACATCGGCGAGACAGATTAGCGAGCTTGGTCGTGCAAGCTGCAATCCCGCTTTGGTCCCGAAAGGGTCGGTGTTGATGTCGTCCAGGGCACCCATCGGGCACCTTGCGATTGCTGGATGCGATCTGCACACCAATCAAGGCTGTAAGAGCTTCGTTTGTTCAACCGCGTTAGACGGAGAGTTTCTTTACTTCACCCTGAAACATCGGATGGCTGACATTCAAGCGCTTGGAAGCGGTGCGACGTTTGTGGAGGTTTCCAAGTCCGCGTTGGAAGCGTTCGAGATCAGATATCCGGAATCCATCGAAGAGCAACGCCAAATCGCCGCCCGCCTGAAGCCCCAACTGGCCGAAGTGGAGACCGCCCGCCAGGCGGCGCAAGCGCAGTTGCGTGACGTCCGCCTGCTGCGCGCGCGTCTGCTCAAGACCTTCTTCGCCGAACTGGATGCCGCGCCGAAAAAGAAGCTCGGCGACCATGCCCCCACCACCAGCGGCTCCACGCCCTCGCGCGGCAACAAGCAATACTGGCAGCCGGCGGAGATCGCGTGGGTGAAAACCGGGGAAGTCGCCTTCGCGCCGATCACGACCACCGAAGAAGCCATCTCCTGCAAGGCGCTGGCGGAATGCTCGCTGACCTTGCTGCCGCCCAAGAGCATCCTGATTGCAATGATCGGACAGGGCAAAACGCGCGGGCAATCGGCCATTCTGGAAATCCCTGCCACAACGAATCAGAACTGTTTCGCCGTAATGCCGAACGATACCTGGGACCCGGACTTCCTCTGCCTGTGGATGCAGGCGTCCTATCAGGATCTGCGCGATCTTTCGGCGGAGCGGGGTGGAAGTCAGGCCGCCCTGAATGGCGCGCTGCTGAAGGCACTGGAAGTACCTGCACCAGACAAGACTGAACAACAACACCTCGTGGCCCGCATCCAGGCCGCGATGACCGAAATCGATGCCATCGAGCGTGCCAGCAAGACCTCACTGGAGGACATCGACCGACTCCCCCGCCGCGTGCTCGCACAGGCCTTTGAGGAATAAACATGGCCAGGAAGAAAGCCACCACCAAACAACCCAAGGGCATCACCTCCACCCAGTCTCTGTCCAGCTTCGTCAAGAGCATCTGCGATGTGATGCGCCGCTCCAACTGCGCCAGCGCCTTGCAGTACGTGCCGGAGCTGACCTGGATTCTTTTCCTGCGCATCCTCGATGCCCAGGAGACCAAGGAGCGGGAAGAGGCCGAGGCACTGGGCGCCAGCTTCTCGCCCGCGCTGCAAAGCCCCTACCGCTGGCAGGACTGGGCCGCGCCGTACTCGGACAAGTCCGATCATCCCAAAACTGCCGAAGGCAAGCCCTTCGGCTGGAAACGCCAGGAGCTGTTCGCCGCCGGCGACGGCAAGCTGTTCGACTTCATCAACAAGGAACTGCTGCCGCACCTGCACAGCCTGGACATCGACACCCGCACCGGCCTGCCCAACCCGGCGGCCAGCCGCAAGCAGCGCATCATCGGCCGCACGATGACGGCGGTGGAAAAGCTGCGCGTGGACAGCGAGGCCAACCTGCGCGACATCCTCGACAAGGTGCACCAGATCAACATCGACCATGTCGACGACACCCACTTCTTCACCCTGTCGCAGGTTTATGAGGACCTGCTACTGAAGATGGGCGAGAAGAACTCCGACGGCGGCCAGTTCTTCACCCCGCGCGAGGTTATCCGCGCCATGGTGCACACGGTGGATCCGCAACTAGGCCAGACGGTGTACGACCCCTGCTGCGGCACCGGCGGTTTTCTCGCCATCGCCTATGAGCACATCGCCCGCCATATGGGCGCAAGCGCTACCAGCACTGACATCGACACCCTCAAGCACGACACCTTCTTCGGTCGCGAGAAGGAGAACCTGGTGTTCCCCATCGCGCTGGCCAATCTGGTGCTGCACGGCATCGACCAGCCAAACCTGTGGCACGGCAACTCACTGACCCGCCGCGCTATCTACGCCGCGCTGTTCGACAACGCCCCCAAGCAGTTCGACGTGATCCTGACCAACCCGCCCTTTGGCGGCAAGGAAGGCAAGGACGCACAGAAGAATTTTCCGTACGAAACCAGCGCCACCCAGGTGCTGTTCGTGCAGGACATCCTCGCCGAGTTAGCGCCAAAGGGTACCTGCGCCATCGTGCTGGACGAAGGCCTGCTGTTTCGCACCAACGAGGGCGCCTTTGTCGAGACCAAGCGCAAACTGGTGGACGAGTGCGATCTGTGGGCCATCGTGAGCCTGCCCGGCGGCGTGTTCTCGACCGCTGGCGCTGGCGTGAAGACCAACCTGCTGTTCTTCACCAAGGGCAAAAAGACCGAGAAGATCTGGTACTACGACCTGTCGCATGTGAAAGTCGGCAAAAAGACGCCGCTCACGCTGGCACACTTCGGGTTCGCATCGGATGGTACGGTATTGGCCGACGACGCGCTGCCCGCTATTCTCACCGCCGATTGGCGGACCGACGAGGCAAACGCCGGCAAACCCTTCCCCAGTTACGCCCGCATGCTCCAGCACCGAGGGAATCCCGAGGGTGAAAGTCGTTATTCCTGGACAGTGGACATCGCCGCCCGCCGGGCCAAGGCCCGGACTGAGATGCAGCCATTGCTCGATGAGGCAGCGCGGCTCAAAGCCACGGTGGTTGACCTTAAGGATCAGCTCAAGCGTCTGAGGAAGGATAAGCACTCTGAGGACAAACAACATGTCCTAACCACGCGGATACAGGAACAGGACCGGACCGCCCGGGATTTGGAGGCCCGCGCTTCCGACATTGATGCTGCTGTGTTCGATCTGAAGGCTGTCAATCCAACCGCCGCTGTGCAAGTAGATACTCGCACGCCGCAACAGATCATCAACCATATTGGGAACCATGGTCGTATTGTGGCCGACGCGTTGGCTAGGCTGAACACGCTGATGAATTCGGCATAGTTGGACGCAGCGTTCCTTACCACTAGTTGTTGATTCTTCCTGCAAATCAGCTCATCGCACCGAACGGCCTCCGGCCCTCCGCGGCTTCGGCACTAAATAGCCCGCCAGAAGGCCGAACCTGCCGTGGGAGGCCATTCATCCCCCCATCGCGAACAAGCGATATAATGCCCGCCGGCCCCCCGGGGCCCACCCCGCCGAGGGGCGCTGCAAGCCCGGCCCCGCAAGGGGGCAAGGGATCAGGCTCGGCGAAGGTTCCAAGTTCAACCGCGCCCGTTAACGAGCGACCCCCGAGGCCCCTGCCCGGCCGGCGTCGCCCACCAACGGAGCTTTACCTATGAACGCTGTTACTCCCCTCAAGCACGACTTCAAGGTCGCCGACCTGTCCCTGGCCGATTGGGGCCGCAAGGAAATCGACATCGCCGAGCACGAGATGCCGGGCCTGATGTCCATCCGCCGCAAGTACGCCAAGGACGCCCCGCTCAAGGGCGTGCGGGTCACCGGCTCGCTGCACATGACCATCCAGACGGCCGTCCTGATCGAAACCCTCAAGGACATCGGCGCCGACGTGCGCTGGGCGTCCTGCAACATCTTCTCCACCCAGGACCACGCCGCGGCGGCCATCGCCAAGACCGGCACGCCGGTCTTCGCCTGGAAGGGCGAGACCCTGGAAGAGTATTGGGACTGCACCCTCGACGCCCTGTCCTTCCCGGACGGCAAGGGCGGTTTCCTCGGCCCGCAGATGGTCGTGGACGACGGCGGCGACGTCACCCTGCTCATCCACAAGGGCTACGAGCTCGAAAAGGGTGACGACAGCTGGGTCAACAGCCCCGGCGCCAGCCACGAAGAACAGGTGATCAAGAACCTGCTCAAGCGCGTCGCCCGCGAGCGCCCGGGTTTCTGGACCACGGTCGCGAAGGACTGGAAGGGTGTTTCGGAAGAGACCACCACCGGCGTGCACCGCCTCTACCAGCTGGCCGAACAGGGCAAGTTGCTGGTGCCGGCGATCAACGTCAACGACTCGGTCACCAAGTCCAAGTTCGACAACCTCTACGGCTGCCGCGAGTCGCTGGCCGACGGCCTCAAGCGCGCGATGGACGTGATGCTGGCCGGCAAGGTGGCCGTGGTCTGCGGTTACGGCGACGTCGGCAAGGGTTCCGCTGCCTCGCTGCGCGCCTACGGCGCCCGCGTCGTGGTCACCGAAATCGACCCGATCTGCGCCCTGCAGGCCTCGATGGAAGGCTTCGAGGTCAACACCGTTGAATCGACCCTGGGCCGCGGCGACATCTACGTCACCACCACCGGCAACAAGGACGTGCTGACGCTCGAGCACATGAAGGGCATGAAGGACCAGGCCATCGTCTGCAACATCGGCCACTTCGACAACGAAATCCAGGTCGATGCCCTTTACAACTCGGGCGCCAAGAAGACCAACATCAAGCCGCAGGTCGACAAATTCACCTTCGACAACGGCAACTCGATCTTCCTGCTGGCCGAAGGCCGCCTGGTGAACCTGGGCTGCGCCACCGGCCATCCCAGCTTCGTCATGTCCAACTCCTTCGCCAACCAGACCCTGGCGCAGATCGAGCTGTGGGCGAACAAGGAAAGCTACGAGCCCAAGGTCTACATCCTGCCCAAGAAGCTGGACGAGGAAGTGGCCCGCCTGCACCTGGAGAAGATCGGCGTGAAGCTGACCACCCTGACCAAGGAACAGGCCGATTACCTCGGCGTGGCCAAGGAAGGTCCGTACAAGCCGGAGCATTACCGCTACTGAGGAATCGGGACTGAAGTCCCTCCCACGGTCGGAATCGAAACGGGCGCCGCGAGGCGCCCGT
This sequence comes from Arenimonas soli, assembly GCF_014643775.1. GTDB lineage: Bacteria > Pseudomonadota > Gammaproteobacteria > Xanthomonadales > Xanthomonadaceae > Arenimonas > Arenimonas soli. The sequence goes on along the minus strand of NZ_BMKC01000001.1, from coordinate 241,362 downwards.
TTCTTTTTGGGTCAGCGCCAGTTGGCGTGGCTGTTCCAGAAGGCGACGGCGCGCTGGTAGGCCTCGCGATCAATCGGCACCCCGCTGCCGCCCTCCTCCACGCCCAGCGCGTTGCGCAGCATGGTGATGGGCACCATCGGGATTTCGGCGGGCTCCATCGTGTACAGGCAGCCGACGATGCCCCAGTCGGCGTCGATGGTGGTGCCCTCCTTCGCCAGTTGTTCTCGGTCGTAGAGGATAGGCACCAGATATTTGGCCACCGGCGGCTCCAGGCCTTCGAACCAGCGCACCAGCACCGGTAGCTCGGCCGGCGTGCGGGCCTCGTAGGCGCTGCACAGCAGCTGGCGGTTTTCCGGCGTGATGGGGATGGCCGAACACCGCGTCGCGGTCCAGTTGCGATGCACGTGCAGCCGGCAGAAGGGCGCATAGCCGGGCAGCACGGCCTCCGGGGCCTCGCTGTTCAGGCGTTCAACGAAGGCTTCGGCGCTGGTGTCCTGGATGGCGGTGCGGCGGCCGTCGCCGGGGAACAGGCGGCGGCGGGCGAAGTCGGTCATGGCGATGGTCATGGGGGGATTGTCGGGGAAAACCGGGGGTCGGTTCATGTTTCCTTTCATCCGGATGAAAGGATATAGTCGGCCCAGGCCCCGCCCGATCCCTTTCGCATGACTTCATTCAGCCTCGAGTTCTACCCGCCCAAGAACGACGAGCAGCGTGCCCAGCTCGACCGCACGGTGCGCAAGCTCAAGCCCCGGGGACCGGAGTTCGTCTCGGTCACCTTCGGCGCCGGCGGCTCGACGCTCAGCTACACGCCGGAAACCGTGCGCCACCTGCGCGCCGACCACGGCCAGGATGCCGTGCCGCACCTGAGCTGCATGGGCGGCACCCGCGAAGAGCTGGGCGAACTGCTCGACACCTACAAGGCCATGGGCTGCACCCGCATCGTCGCCCTGCGCGGCGACCTGCCCTCGGGCATGGCCCGGGCCGGCGATTTCCGCTACGCCGCCGACCTGGTGGCCTTCATCCGGGAAACCCACGGCGACCACTTCCGCATCGAAGTGGGCTGCTACCCGGAAACCCACCCGCAGGCCGAAGACGCCCTGGCCGACCTGCGCAATTTCCAGGCCAAGGTGGCCGCCGGCGCCGATTCGGCGATCACCCAGTACTTCTTCAACGCCGACGCCTACTTCCGCTTCGTGGACGACATGCGCGCGGCCGGCATCACCATCCCGATCATCCCGGGCATCATGCCGATCTCGAACTACAGCCAGCTGCGGCGCTTTTCCGAAGCCTGCGGCGCCGAAATACCGCGCTGGATGGCCAAGCGCATGCAGGCCTATGGCGACGACGCCGACAGCATCCGGGAATTCGCCGCCGACGCGGTGGCGGCGATGTGCCGCCGATTGCTCGAAGGCGGAGCGCCCGAGCTGCACTTCTACACGCTGAACCTTGCCCGGCCGACCGAAGCCGTTTTGTCCCGATTGGGCTGACAAGGCGCTAGGCTGCGCGGCATGTTCCACCCTGCCGCACCCCTGCTGCTTGCCGCCACCCTGCTGGCCCTGCCGGCCGGCGTGCACGCCCAGGCGGTGAACCGCTGCGTCGGCGCCGATGGCCGCAATGTCTACAGCGACCAGCCCTGCCAATCCGAAGGCGCGGTGGCGCGCCAGGGGCCGTTCCGGGCCCTGGACGGTGCGGCGTCGCCGGCACCGGTCCGGCCGGCGGCGGCCGGCGCCCACGGGTTCACCACCGGCACCGGCACCGTCGGCGCCGGCTGTGCCCGCAGCATCGATTCCCTGCTTCTGGGCGTGCGCGGCGCGCTGGAGTCGGGCGACGTGAACCGCCTGGCCACGCACTACCACTGGACCGGCACCAGCGCCCGCGGCGGCCGCTACCTGATGGACGAACTCGAGGCCATCGCCCGGCGACCGCTGGTGGCGATCGACTTCGTCTATCCGGAGCCGTTACCGACCCTGCCCGAAGCCACCGACTACAGCGCGTCGGGCGACTTTGCGCCCGCACCGCCCCGGGACCCCGCCACCGCACCGCAGCAAACCGACTACCCGATGGGCCGCGCGGACGGCAGCGAAGACGGCAGCACCCCCGCACCCTCCCGCCAGACCCGGCCCCGGGCGCTGCGCATCGAGCAGGCCAGCAGCGCCACGGACGCGGGTTCGGCACGCACCGACTTCCTGCTGCGCCGCAACGCCGGCTGCTGGTGGATCGAACTCTAGGCACACGCCGCCTTCGCCGCGCCGAGGCTAGAATGCCGGCTTCGCCACGGAGCCCGACGCGCATGAACTACCCCGAACACATCTGGCACAACGGCCAGGTCAAGCCCTGGGCCGAGGCCACGGTGCACGTGATGGCCCACGGCCTGCACTACGGCAGTTCGGTGTTCGAAGGCATCCGCAGTTACGCCACGCCCCAGGGCCAGTCGATCTTCCGGCTGACCGACCACCTGCAGCGCCTGCACGCCTCGGCGAAGATCTACGACATGCCGGTGCCCTACGACGTCCAGGCCCTGGCCAAGGGCTGCCGCGACGTCATCCGCGCCAATGGCCTGGAACGGGCCTACCTGCGGCCGATCGCCTACCGCGGCCTGGGCGGTTTCGGCCTGTCCGCGGAAACGCCGGTGGACGTGGCCATCGCCGCCTGGCACATGGGCCCCTACCTGGGCCCGGATGTGCTGGAAGCCGGCATCGACGCCTGCGTGTCGAGCTGGCAGCGCTTCGCGCCCAATACCATCCCGGCCGGCGCCAAGGCCGGCGGCAATTACCTTTCCGGCCAGCTGGTGGCGCGCGAGGCGCGGCGGCTGGGCTTCGGCGAAGGCATCGCCCTGGCCTCGACCGGCCTGCTCAGCGAAGGCGCCGGCGAGAACCTGTTCCTGGTCTTCAAGGGCGCACTGCACACCACGCCGGTCAGCGCGGCGCTGCTCAACGGCATCACCCGCGATTCGATCATGGTGCTGGCGCGCGAGGCGGGGCTCGAAGTGGTCGAGCGCGACATGCCGCGCGAATACCTGTACCTGTGCGACGAGCTTTTCATGTGCGGCACGGCGGCGGAAATCACGCCCATCCGCAGCGTCGACGGCCGCCCGGTCGGCACCGGCAAACCCGGCCCGGTCACCCGCCGCATCCAGGACCTGTTCTTCGGCCTCTTCGACGGCGCCACGCCGGACAAACACGGCTGGCTCGAGAGGGTTTGATTTATTGGCCGCGGATCTACGCGGCAAAGACCTGCTACGGCCCGAAGCGAAGGATCGCCACCGCACCGTGTTCGGGGCGGGGGGCGATGCTGACTTCCCAGCCGTAGAGTTCGCACAGGCGGCGCACGATCGAAAGGCCGATGCCGCCGCCGACGGTGCCGCCGGCGCCCGAGCCGCGGTAGCCGCGTTCGAACAGGCGCGCGGCGTCTTCTTCGCTCAGGCCCGGGCCGGTGTCCTCGATGCGCACCTGGTTGGCCTCGACCACCAGGCGCACTTCGCCTTCGGCGGTGTATTTGCAGGCGTTGCCCAGCAGGTTGCCGATGGCCACCGACAGCACCGCCTCGGGCGCCTCGACCAGGGCGTTTTCATCGCCCTCGCACAGCACTTCAAGCTGTTTGCCGCCCAGCTGGGTGCGCGCGGCGTCGGCCAGCTGCTGGCAAAGCTTCAGCAGCGGCGTGTGGCCGGTGCCGCGCTCGTTGCGTGAAAGCATCAGCAGCGCCGTGGTCAGGTCGGTGCACTGCAGCGCGGCGCGGTCGATGCGCAGCAGGCGCTGGCGGGTTTTTTCCGGCAGGTCCGGGTTGGCCAGCAGCAGTTCGGTGGCGCCGCTTATCACCGCCAGCGGCGTGCGCAGCTCGTGGCTGACGTCGGAATTGAATTCGCGGTCGCGCTTCACCAGGGTGGTCATGCGTTCGGCATAGTCGTCCAGCGCCGCCGCCAGCTGGCCGACTTCGTCCTCGGCGAAGTGCGGCGCGAGTTTTTCGGGTCGCTCGCGGCCGGCGAGGCCCTCAAGCCTTCTGGCAAGTTCCGTCACAGGGCTGATCACCCGCTTCGACGACCAGATGCCGATAAAAAGAGAAAGCACCGAGAACAGCGCCACTACGCCGATCAGCGCGTAGGTCAGCTGCTGCTGGCTAGCCCTTTCCTGGGCGATGTCGTAGCTGAGGAAGAACCAATAGTCCGCGTCCTTCTTGACGGCCAGCTTGTAGGTTCGCGTCCGGCCGCGCTCGTCGGTTTCGGTCAGTTCGTGCACGCCGTCGGGCAGGTCACGCCACTCGAAAGGCACGTTGCCGAAGCGCCGTTCGCTGAACATGTTTCCCTTGATCTTCTCGAAAACGATCAGCTCCCCGCCTTCGGGGTTTTCGTAGAAGCTGCTTGCGAAGTCCGAAACGTTCTCCAGCAGCGCCTCGCCGATCAGCTGATCCTCCAGCTGTTCGCGCAGCAGCACCGTGGCCACGGCGAACAGCCCCGTCAGCCCGAAGCCGAGCAGGAAGAAGGACAGGATGATCCGGCTGCGGAGTCTCCGCCGGTAGCGCATGGCCTAGCCCGCGTCGGGATCGGCGATGCGGTAACCGATGCCGTGGCGGGTCTGGATCAGCGCCTTGTCGAAGGGCTTGTCCACGGCGGCCCGCAGGCCGTGGATGTGCACGCGCAGGGAATCGGAATCGGGAAGCTCTTCGCCCCAGACGCGGGTTTCCAGCTCCTGGCGGGTCACCACCGAGGGCGAGGACTCCATCAGCGACTGCAGGATCTTGAGCGCGGTCGGGTTGAGCTGCAGCAGCTTGCCGCCGCGGCGAACCTCGAGCGTGTCGAGGTTGTATTCAAGGTCGGCGACGTTGAGCACGCGCGGCTGCGCGGCCTTGCCACGCCTGGCCAGGACGGCCAGGCGGGCTTCGACTTCCTGCAGCGCGAAGGGTTTGACCAGGTAATCGTCGGCCCCGGAATCAAACCCTTCCAGCTTGTTGTCCAGCGAATCCCGGGCCGTGAGCATCAGCACCGGGGTCTGCTTGCGGCCTTCCTGCCGCAGCTTGCGGCAGACCTCCAGGCCGTCCATGCCCGGCAGGTTGAGGTCGAGCACGATGGCATCGAAGTCGTTGACGACCGCGAGGTGCAGGCCGGTGACGCCGTCGGCGGCGTAATCGACCGTGTGGCCGCGGTCCTCGAGGTAATCCCCGAGGTTGGCGGCGATGTCGCGGTTGTCTTCTACGACCAGGATGCGCATCGGTCAGTTGTTCGCCGGGCCGATGCCGTTCTGGATCCTGCGCTGCAGGTGGTCCTGGTCGGCCTCCATGCGGCGGCGGCGCTCGGCCACGGTCCGGCACTTGGTGACCTTGCGGTGGCTGCCGGTCGGGCGGCTGTGGTCGCAGACCATCTGGCTGTCGGCCTTGGCCTGGGTCAGGATGGTGTTGATGCGTTCCTGTTCGTTGAACACGGTGACCTTGGCCGGCTCGGCCAGTTCGGCCACCGAATCCACGCCCTGGAGTTCACGGGAAATGCGGTCCAGCGCTTCGCGCACTTCGGCGCGGTCGCGGCTGTTGATTTCGGCATAGGTCTTGCCGTCGGCCAGGTCTTCTTCGATTTCGGCGCGCTGCTCGGCGAAGTCACCCTCGGCGAGGGCCAGATGGGACTCCTGGGCGGCGAAGACGAACGCCGGCGTCACGGCCAGCAGCAGGGCAATCAGGGTCTTTTTCATGGGGACGGTTCCTCTGGCTTCGGTGCTTTGCGAATGAGCCTTTGATTCTTACCACACGTCAAGGCCATGTAAACAGGCCGGAGGTCCCGACGGACGGGCAAAGAAAGGCCCGGGAGGCGCCTTCGCGACTGGCCCGGGCCGAAAGGTTGCTTACTGCCCCGATTGCCGTAATCCATGGAAACCACTCTGACGAGGAGGACCACTGGTTTACCGGCCGAGCAAGCCTAGGCGCGAAGGTATTAAGACCGCGTTAAATCGGCTTCAGCCTTTGGTTAATCCGCGGGCCCGCCGGCGGGGTGCCCGGACCGGGGGCCGGACCCCGGCCGCCGTGTAGTCGATGATCGCGCCGGCCACGTCGACGCCGGAGGCCCCTTCTATGCCCTCCAGGCCCGGGGATGAGTTCACTTCCAGCACCAATGGGCCAGAATTCGACCTCAGAAGGTCCACGCCTGCAACGCCGAGACCCATCACCCGGGCGGCCCGCAGGGCGGTGTCGATTTCCGGCTCGGTCAGCTCCACCGGGCTGGCACTGCCGCCCCGGTGCAGGTTGGACCGGAATTCGCCCTCCCCGGCCTGGCGGCGCATCGCCGCTACCACCCGGTCGCCCACCACGAAACAGCGCAGGTCGGCGCCCTTGGCCTCGGCCACGAATTCCTGCACCAGGAAATTGGCGTACAGGCCCCGGAAGGCCTCGATGACGCCGCGCGAGGCGCTGGCGGTTTCGGCCAGGATCACGCCATTGCCCTGGGTGCCCTCGTTGAGCTTGATCACGTGCGGCGGCTTGCCCAGCATGCCCAGCAGGTCGGTGGTGTCGTCGGGGTTGTCGCCGAACACGGTCAGCGGCAGGCCGAGGCCCTCGCCCGCCAGCATCTGGTGGCAGCGCAGCTTGTCGCGGGCGCGCAGGATGGCGTCGGACGGGTTCGGGCTGTAGGCGCCCATCAGTTCGAACTGCCGCAGCACCGCGGTGCCGTAGAAGCTCACCGAGGCGCCGATGCGCGGCACCACCGCGTCGATGCCGGCCAGTTCCTTGCCCTTGTAGCGCATCTGGAAGCGCCCGGGGGCGATGGACATGTAGCAGCGCAGCGGATCGAGCGTGCGCACCACGTGGCCGCGCTCGCGGGCGGCTTCGACCAGGCGCTGGGTCGAGTAGAGCTTGGCATTGCGCGAAAGGATGGCGAGTTTCACTGGGGCGGCACCGGGGGCTGTTCGCCCTGCAGGAAGGAGGCGGCGGGATCCACCACGAAACGGCCGGCCAGCGCGGTGCGGCCCAGCAGCATCGGGAAGAGCATGTTGCGGCGCTGGGCCAGGTTCACCTCGGCCAGCCATTCCAGGCCCGCCAGGCGCAGGCGGGTGCAGATGAAGATGCGTTCGGTGCGGTGGCCGCCCGAGTCGGTGACCTTGCGCCGTTCCAGCACCGGCGCTTCGCCATAGGCGTGCGGCGCGTGGTAACGGCCGGTGTCGAGTTCGAAGCGCACCCACTCGATGCCGTCGCGTTGGAAGGTTTCCTGGGAATCGACGTGCAGCGACGAGCTGCGTGCGCCCGTGTCCACCTTGGCACGCACGGCGGTGATGCCCAGGTCGGGAAGCGCCAGCCATTCACGCCAGCCCAGCGGCAGCGGTTTCGGCACGGCGTCCTCCGGGGGGCAAAACGACGGCGCGTGGCCGTCGTCGGGATTGGAGCGGGTGATGGGAATCGAACCCACGTTAGCAGCTTGGGAAGCTGCAGTTCTACCATTGAACTACACCCGCGTTCGGCCGCGATTATGACGGTGGCCCGGTGCCCCCGCAATGCGCGCGCGGCGATAGAATCGCGGCATGCACATCCAACTCAACGGCCAGCCCACCGAAGTCACCGGCACGCCCACCGTCGCCGGCCTGCTGGAGCAAACCGGCCTGGCCGGACGCAAGGTGGCCGTCGAGGTCAACCAGGAAGTCGTGCCCCGCAGCCGGCACACGCAGCACGCACTGGCCGAAGGCGACCGGGTCGAGATCATCCACGCCATCGGCGGCGGGTGAGATTTCCCTGAATATGTTCTTAAAAAAGGGTTAACCCGACCGGCAAAAGCGGCCATAATCAGGGGCATGACCCGCTCCCCAGACTCCCGGCCCGCCGATCCGCTGGTGATCGCCGGCAAGACCTACCATTCCCGCCTGCTGACCGGCACCGGCAAGTTCGCCGACCTCGAACAGACCCGCCTGGCCACCGAAGCCGCCGGCGCGCAGATCGTCACCGTCGCGATCCGCCGCAGCAACATCGGCCAGAACCCGGGCGAACCCAACCTGCTCGACGTGCTGCCGCCCGACCGCTACACGATCCTGCCCAACACCGCCGGCTGCTACACCGCCGACGACGCCGTGCGCACCTGCCGGCTGGCGCGCGAGCTGCTCGACGGCCACACCCTGGTCAAGCTCGAGGTCCTGGGCGACCCGAAAACCCTCTACCCGGACGTCGTGCAGACCCTGGCCGCCGCGGAAACCCTGGTGGCCGACGGCTTCGACGTCATGGTCTACACCTCCGACGACCCGATCCTGGCCAAGCGCCTGGAAGAAATCGGCTGCGTGGCGGTGATGCCGCTGGCCGCGCCCATCGGGTCGGGCCTGGGCGTGCAGAACCGCTGGTCGATCCTGGAGATCGTCGAAAACGCCAAGGTGCCCGTGCTGGTGGACGCCGGCGTCGGCACCGCCTCGGACGCCGCCATCGCCATGGAACTGGGCTGCGACGGCGTACTGATGAACACCGCCATCGCCGGCGCGAAGGACCCGGTGCTGATGGCCAGCGCGATGCGCAAGGCGGTCGAGGCCGGGCGCGAGGCCTTCCTGGCCGGCCGCATCCCGAAAAAGCGCAACGCCAGCGCCTCCTCGCCCCTGGACGGGCACTTCCTCTGAGGTGGGCCTGGGCATGACCGGCACGAACGACGAAGGCGCACCGGATCAGCCCGAGCGGCACCGCCCGATCCGCAGCTTCGTGCTGCGCCAGGGCCGCCAGACCGAGGCCCAGAAGCGCGCCTTCGAACTGCACTGGCCGGCCTACGGCCTGGAACACGCCGGCACGCCCCGCGACTTCGACCAGGTATTCGGCCGCCAGGCGGAGCGCGTGCTCGAGATCGGCTTCGGCAACGGCGAGCAGCTGCTGTTCTCCTGCGAACGCGAGACCAGCCGGGACTTCATCGGCATCGAGGTGCACGGGCCCGGCGTCGGCCGCCTGCTCAACGCCGCCGCGGCCGCCGGCCTGAACAACCTGCGTATCTACCAGCATGACGCCGTCGAAGTCCTGCGCGACGACGTGGCGCCCGGATCACTCGACGAGGTGCGCATCTACTTTCCCGACCCCTGGCACAAGAAGCGCCACCACAAGCGGCGGCTGGTGCAGCCGGCGTTCGTGGACCTGGTCTGCCAGCGCCTCAAACCCGGCGGCCTGCTGCACCTGGCCACCGACTGGGAAAACTACGCCGAACACATGTGGGACGTGCTCGACGCCGAACCACGCCTTCGCAACCGCGCCGGGCCGCGCGGCACCTCGCCCCGCCCCGACTGGCGGCGGCAGACGCACTTCGAGACCCGCGGCCTGAAGCTGGGCCACGGCGTCTGGGACCTGCTCTACGACCGTACCTGAGGACGCCGCCCACGCATGGACACCAGCCTCACCCTGACCCGCGACATGATGCTCGTGCTGGGGCTGGTCGGCTTCACCATCGTGATGTTCATGATCGAGCGCATCCGCGCCGACGCCACCGCGCTGGTCGTGCTGGTGCTGCTGGGGCTCACCGGCCTGGTGCCGGCCAACCAGCTCTTCGACGGCTTTTCGGGCAACGCCGTCATCGCCGTCATCGCCACCATGATCCTGGGCGCGGGCCTGGACCGCACCGGTGCGCTCAACCGCGTGGCTGTGTGGCTGCTGCGCGTGTCCAAGGGCATGGAGGAGCGGCTGATCCTGCTTACTTCCGCCCTGGCCGGCCTGATGTCGGGCTTCATGCAAAACCCGTCGGTGATGGCGCTGTTCCTGCCGGTGGTGTCGCGCCTGTCGGGCCGCACCGGCCTGAGCCTTTCGCGCCTGCTGCTGCCGGTGGCGGCCGCCATCGTCATGGGCGGCGGCCTCACCATGATCGGCAACTCGCCGCTGATGCTGCTCAACGACCTGCTGGTGGCCGCCAACCGCAACCTGCCTTCGGGCGTGGCGACGCTTGAACCGCTGGAGATGTTCGCGCCGCTGCCGGTCGGCCTGGCGCTGCTGCTGGTCGGGCTGGGCTACTGGCGCTGGCTGGGCCAGCGCTGGTTCGCCAAGGCCGAAGACAAAGGCGTGGCGCCCAGCCGCACCCAGAGTTATTTCGCCCGCGCCTACGGCATCGAAGGCGACGTCTACGAACTCACCGTCACCGCCGAAAGCCCGCTGGTGGGCATGAGCGTGGGCGAGGCCGAAGCCCAGCGCGACGCGCCGCTGCTGCTGGCCCTGCTCAGCGGCAACGAAGCCCGGCTGGCGCCGCCGGCCGACCAGATGATCTGGGTCGGCAGCGTGCTGGGCGTGATGGGCCCGCGCGAGGCCATCCAGGACTACGCGCAGAAGAACCTGCTGCGCATGTCGGCGCGGCTCCGGCATTTCGCCGACCTGTTCAACCCCAGCCGGTCGGGCATTTCCGAAGCGGTGATCCCGCCGACCTCGAGCTTCCTGGGCAAGTCGCAGTCGCAGCTGCAGCTGCGCAAGCGCTTCGGCATCAGCCTGCTGGCGATCAACCGCGACGGCCAGGTCTGGCGCGAGGACATCCGCAAGATGTCGTTCAAGGCCGGCGACATGCTGGTCTTCCACAGCATCTGGACCGACCTGGCCCAGGCCAGCGAAAGCCGCGACTTCGTCGTCGTCACCGACTATCCCAAGGGCGAACAGCGGCCGCAGAAACTGTGGTGGGCGCTGGCGGTGTTCGTCGGCGCGATGGCGCTGGCGCTGTCCACCCTGGTGCCGGTGCCGATCGCGCTGATGGCCGGCGCCGCCGCGATGATGCTGGTCGGCGTGCTGAACATGGACGAGGCCTACGCCGCGGTGAACTGGAAGACGGTCTTCCTGATGGCCTGCCTGATCCCGCTGGGCTGGGCCATGGACTCCACCGGCGCCGCCGGCTGGATCGCCCAGCAGGTGCTCGAGCGCATCGGCAGCGACGTACCGCATTGGGTGCTCGAGGCCGCCTTCGGCCTGCTGGCCACGGCCTTCGCCCTGGTGATCGGCAACGTCGGCGCCACCGTCGTGGTGGTGCCGATGGCGATCAACGTGGCGCTGGCGGCGGGCGGCAACCCGATGGCCTTCGCGCTGGTCGTGGCACTGTCGGCGTCGAACAATTTCCTCAGCGTTTCCAACCCGGTGCTGGCCATGGTGTCCGGACCGGCCGGCTACCGCGCCAAGGACCTGTGGCGCACCGGCGCCCCGCTCACCCTGGTCTACCTGGCGATCGTGCTGCTGGTCGTGAACCTTATGTTCTAGCCGGCGGCGCCGGCCACGGCCACGCGCATCGGCACCAGCGACGCGCCCTTGCACGGGCCCGCCACGCATTCACCGCGTTCGAGTTCGAAGCTGGCGCCATGCGCGGCGCAGACCAGCCGCCCCTTGTCGACCAGGAACTTGCCCGGCGCCCAGTCCAGCCGGCGGCCGGCGTGCGGGCAGACGTTCAGCCAGGCCTTAAGGGTCCCGCCCTGGCGCAGCAGCACCAGCGACAGCCGCGCCCCGTCCACGTCGGCCTCGGTTTCGGACAGGCCTTCGGGGGGCCAGTCGGCCAGCCGGATTAACGAACCACTTACACTTTCCACGCGGCGCCTCGCCATACTTCCCGTCCCCGAGTTTGCCACGGCGACGCATGACCTTCTTCTTCCATCGCATGTTCAGCTACTGCCCCTCGAAGCCGCGCAACCCGCTGCTCAAGGTGCTGGTCGGCCTGTTGGGCCTGGCGCTGCTGCTGGTGCTGGTCGGATTTGGCCTGGTGATCGGCCTGGGCATGCTGCTGTTCGCCGGCGCCCGCCGCCTGTTCCGCGCCACCCGCCGTCCGGCGGCGCCGCCGGCCGACGTGATCGAAGGCGAGTTCACCCGCGTGCGCGACCCGCATTCGCCGCTACACCTGCGCTGATCCCGCAACGCGTGGCCCTGCCCGAAACCGTCATTCCCCTGCCCGCCCCGACCCTGCTGCCAGTGCGCGGCGGCGGTGCCTTTCCCGTGCGCCGCATCTACTGCGTCGGCCGCAACTTCGCCGACCACGCCGCGGAGATGGGCGCCAGCGTCGATCGCGGCAATCCGGTGTTTTTCCACAAGCCCGCCGATGCCATCGTCGCCGGCGGTGGCGACGTGCCCTACCCCAGCGGTACCCAGGACCTGCACCACGAAGTGGAGCTGGTGGTGGCGCTGGGCCAGGACGCGAAAGGCGTGGTGGCGGTCGATGGCGCGATGGCCCTGGTGTTCGGCTACGGCGTCGGCCTCGACCTGACCCGCCGCGACCTGCAGGCCCGCGCCAAGGCCAAGGGCCTGCCCTGGGACACCGCGAAGGGTTTCGACCACTCCGCACCGGCCAGCGAACTGGTGCCGGCCGCCGAAGCCGGCGACCTCGACCAGCGCCTGCTGTGGCTGGACGTCAACGGCCAGCGCCGCCAGCAGGCCACGCTGGCCAGCATGGTCTTCAGCGTCGCCGAAGTGATCAACGAACTCTCGAAGCTGTACGCCCTCAAGGCCGGCGACCTGGTCTTCATGGGCACGCCCGCGGGTGTCGCGGCGCTGCAGCATGGCGATACGTTCCACGCCGGCATCGAAGGCCTGGTGGCGCTGGAAGGTCGTATCACCTGATCCGCCGTCCGGTGTAGATTCACGTTCGGACCAGAAACCGACCGGAGTCGCCACATGGGAATGGCCAAGGAATTCAAGGAATTTGCGCTGCGCGGCAACGTCGTCGACCTCGCTGTCGGCGTGGTCATCGGCGCCGCATTCGGCAAGATCGTCACTTCGCTGGTCAACGACATCGTGATGCCAGCCTTGGGTTACGCCATCGGCGGGGTTGATTTCGGCGACCTGGCCATCGAACTCAAGGCCGCCACCGTGGACGCCGCCGGCACCGAGATCCCGGCCGTGCTGGTCAAATACGGCGCCTTCATCCAGACCGTGGTGGACTTCGTCATCATCGCCCTGGCCATCTTCGTGGCCGTGAAGGTGATGAACTCGCTCAAGCGCAAGGAGGCGGCCTCGCCCGAGCCGCCGCCGGCGCCCAGCGAGGAAGTGAAGCTGCTCACCGAGATCCGCGACAGCCTCAAGTCGCGCTGATCGCGAACGATACACGCCGACGCCGGCCCCCGGGCCGGCGTCGCCTTGCCGGAGACACCGAATGCATCCCGTCCGCACCCTGCTTGCCCTGTCCCTGCTGGCCGCCGCGCCGGCCTTCGCCACCACCGGCCTGGACGCCGGCGACATCGCCGCGGCCGAGGCGCTGCGCGAGCGGGCGATGCGCGGCAGCGAGGCCTGGAACGTGGTCGAGTCCCTGACCACCGAAGTCGGCCCGCGCCTGGCCGGCACGCCGGCGGACGCCAAGGCGGTGCAGTGGGCGAAGGCGAAGATGCAGGCGATGGGCTTCGACAAGGTGTATCTCGAGCCCGTGACCTTCCCGGTCTGGCTGCGCCAGCACGAACGCGCCGAAGTGCTGGCGCCGTATCCGCAGCCGCTGGTGGTGACGGCCCTGGGCGGCAGCGTCGGCACCGGCGGGGCGCCGATCGAAGCCGAGATCGTGGCCTTCGCCAGCCTCGACGCGCTCAAGGCGGCGCCCGAGGGCAGCCTCGAGGGCAAGATCGCGGTCATCACCAACCGCATGGTGCGATTCAAGGACGGCCGCGGCTACGGCCCCGCCGTCGGCGCGCGCAGCAACGGTGCCGTCGAGGCGGCGCGCAAGGGCGCCATCGCCATCCTGATCCGCTCGATCGGCACCAGCAGCGATCGTTTCGCCCATACCGGCACCATGCGCTACGTCGCCGACGTGCCGCGCATCCCGGCCGCCGCACTGTCCAATCCCGACGCCGACCTGATCGAACACATGGTCGCGCGCGGCAAGCCGGTGCGCCTGCGCCTGGACATCGGCGCCGAGACGGTCGCCGACTACACCTCGCACAACGTCATCGGCGAGATCCGCGGCCGCGACCTGCCCGACGAAGTCGTCACCATCGGCGGCCACCTCGATTCCTGGGACCTGGGCACCGGCGCCATCGACGACGGCGCCGGCATCGGCATCACCTTCGCCGCCGGCGCCCTGATCGGCCAGCTCGAGCGCGCCCCGCGCCGCACCGTGCGCGTGATCGCCTACGCCAACGAAGAACAGGGCCTGTACGGCGGCAAGGCCTACGCCGAGGCGCGCGCCGCCGCCGGCGAGATCGGCGCGCACCAGCTGGGCGCCGAAAGCGACTTCGGCGCCGGCCGGGTGTATGCGCTGCGCGCCGGCGTCGACCCGGCCGCCTGGCCGGTGATCGAGCAGATCGGCCAGGTGCTGGCGCCGCTGGGCATCGCCACCGAACGCAGCGGCGGCGGCCCGGGACCCGACGTCGGCCCCATCGTCGCCAAGGGCGCGCCCTGGGCGCAGCTGGCCCAGGACGGCATCGATTATTTCGACTACCACCACACCGCCAACGACACCCTGGACAAGATCGACCCGCGTGCACTCGACCAGCAGGTCGCGGCGTACGCGGTGCTGGCCTACCTGGCGGCTGAATCCGACGTCGACTTCGGCACCCTGCCGGTCAAGGCGGACGACTGAGGCCGGGCCCCGCCTGCCGCGGTCAGCGGCGGGCGACCAGGGTCCACAGCCCGAACAGGCCCTCGCGCGGCGACCAGGTCCGCACCCACTGCGCACGCCGGAAGCCGGCGGCCTGGCAGGCCGACAGCAGGTCCCAGCCGAAGTGGTGGAAACACAGCACGCCGCCCGACACCGGGTCGCCGTGGATCTCCGGCGGCAGCAGGTGTTCGATGCTGCCGTCGTCGCGAACGCGGGCGCGCAGCACGCTGTCGGCGGCGGAGTCGATGAAGGGCACGGTCAGCACCAGCCTGCCGCCGGGGCGCAGGCAGCGCGCGAATTCACGCAGCGCCGCCGGGTAGTCGGGCACGTGCTCGAGGACGTCGAAGCTGCCGATGACGTCGAGGCTGGCGTCTTCAAGGTCGAGCCGGGTCACGTCCCGCTCCGCCAGTTCGCCCCGCCCGCCCATGCTGGCGTACCAGGACTGCAGATGCGCGCGTTTGACTGCGTCCAGTCCGTATTCGCTGCCGACCAGGCCCGGACACTGCGCCTGCAGCCACAAGTAGGCCACGGACGCCTGTTCGGTCAGGTACACCCGCGACTTGTCCAGGTCGAGTCCGTCAATGAGCAGGGCGAAGGCGGCACGGTTGCGGGCGATCAGCCGGCAGCGCGGGCAGGACATTTCCTCGCGCAGGTTCGGTGCCTGGCCCGAGGCCGCGGACGGCAGCGAAAACGCCACGGGCACGCGGCACAACCCGCACCAGCCGGACCAGCCATCGACCCCGGCGGCGGCGCCCACCTGGCCAGCGATCTGCTGCTGCGCCCGGGCGCGGGCGCTGCCCGCCATCGCCTGCCACTTGTCCCGGCCCGAGTACGCGTCGGCCTGCGGCGGGGCGGACACGCCGTCGGCGGCCGGCAAGGCCGGCGCCCGCAGCTTTCTCCGCAGCCAGCCGCGCATCAGTCGAGCAACGGCGACTGGAGCACCCGCGAGGGGCGTCCCATCACGATTGCGGCCTGCTCGCGCAGGTCTTCGCGCGACACTTCGCGCAGCACCAGCAGCTTGCGGACCACGTCGTCGAGGCTGCGCTTGCCGGCGGTGGCCTTGCGGATCTCGGCGTCGAGTTCGCGCAGCAGCGCCACGCCCCGGGCGGTGCGCGGGCCATGGGAGCGGTTCGAGGTCAGCGAGCCGACGTCCTTGCCGTGGCGGGCCAGCCAGTCCTGGGCCTTGTCCGCGCGCGCCTGGCTGAGCAGGCCGGCGCGGCGCATCAGTTCGATCGAGTAGTACTCGGCCACCGCTTCGGTGATCCAGTCGTCGCCGTCGGCGCCGCGCAGGCGGGTGAAGACGTGGCTGAGTTCGTGCACCAGGGTGCTGGTGCCGTTTTCGCTGATGAGCGGGCGGTCGGCGTGCAGGAACAGGGACCGCGGCCCCGACAACCCGCCCCGCCACATCGGGTCGCCGGCGCTGACGATCAGCACCTTGATCGGCAGCTTGCCGTACAGGCTTTCGAACTCCGGCACCAATACGTTGAAGAAGGCCAGCATGTCGTTGCGCCGGACCTCGTCGCCCTTGGGGCCGGCGACGCTTATCTCGATGTTCTCGAACTGTTCGCGCCGGGTGCCGACATCACCGGCGATGATCCAGCCGGTCGGGCGGTCGAAGCTGCGCTCGGGATTGACCACCACGTAGGACTTGCGGTCGCGGCTGAGCTTGAAGGGGGTGTCCACGTTGGACCAGCCCTTGGGCAGCTGGAAACGAAGGCGGGCGCGTGAATCGGCGCCCTTGGTCGCCAGTACCGTCGCCGGCGGCACCAGGTCGTCGCCGCGCAGGATGACCCAGTCGACGGTCATGCGGGCGTCGTAGCCGTCGTTGCGGCGCTTGTGGTTGACCGTGTGCAGGAAGCGCAGCCGGGCCGGCTCGCCGCGCGGCGGCACCCAGGTCACCAGGTCGCCCTTGCGCGTGACCTCGCCGTCGCCACGCACGTTGGAGTAGCGGTCTTCCGGCATGCGCAGGCGCAGGCGCCGGACTTCGCCGGTGCCCGGGGTAAGCCGGATGCTGACGTCAGCCTGGCCCTTGTCGGGCAGGAAGCGCACCAGGTAGTCCACGCCGTATTCGGTGCGTTCGGCCAGGGCCAGCGCCGGAAGCAACAGCAGGACCAGCGCCAGGCCGCGCAGCAGGTTGGGGTGACGGTTTGAGATGTTCATTCCCCCGATTATGCCGTCGCCGGACTGAATTCCCGGTTCATGCCCGCTGCTGGCGCCACCATTCGGCCAGGAACACGCTGGTCGCCGACGCCACGTTGAGGCTTTCCACCGCGCCGGTTCCCGGGATGGCCAGCCGCAGGGCCGCCGCATCCGCAAGCAAGGGGTCGACGCCGCTTTGTTCGGCGCCCATCACCAGCAGCAGGCGCTGCGGCAGGGCGGCGGCATGCAAGGCTTCCCCGCCGCGGACCACGGTGGCGGCGGCGACGAAGCCCGCCGAGGTGAGCTGGGCCAGGCTGTTGTCTGCGCGTCCCAGCCGCACCAGCGGCACGACTTCGGCGCCACCTTCGGCCACGCGCGCGGCGGCCCCGGACAGCGCCAGCGGGGAATCCTTGGGCAGCAGCAGGCCGGCGACGCCGAAATGCGCCGCCGAGCGCAGGATGGCGCCCAGGTTGTGCGGGTTGCCGACGCCGTCGAGCCACAGCGCCACCTGCGGACCGGGCGGCAGTTCGCGCAGCCAGCCCGACAGCGACAACTCCGGTGCGGGCATGGCGCCGAAGACCACGCCTTCGTGGTGGCTGCTGGCCGCCAGCTTCTGCAGGTCGTCGTCGCCGACCACGGTGTAGCCGATGCGGTGCTTCACGCAATGCGCCAGCACGTCCTTGAGTTTCGGGATGCGAGATTCGAGCAGCCAGACCTTGCGCAGGTCGCCCGGACGGCGGGCGAACATGGCCAGGCAGGCATTGAGGCCGTACAGGCGCTGTTCGCGCGGGCCGCGGGGAGTGGCCGGCTCGGCGGACTCGGGGCGCGGCGCCGGGCGTGGCGCGGACGGGCGCGCGCCCGATGGCGCCGACGGGGTCGCTTCGCGGTCACGCTGGCGTTCGCGCTTGTCGCGCCGCTGGCTCGGCGGGCCGCGGTAGGGACCGCTGCCGCCCGGGGGTCGGTTGTCGTTCATGGCGCCAGTCTAACGGACGGCCCGGGGCAAGGGCCGTCCGGGCGGACTCAGGCGTGGCCGCCGACCGGCGGGGTTTCCCGCTCCAGTTCCTCCAGCCTGCGCGCCACCGCTTCCGGCGAACGCGTGTGCGGAGCCAGCAGGGCGTAGAAGGCCGGCACCACGAACAGCGACAGCAGGGTCGAGAACGCCACGCCCGAGATGATGACGATGCCGATGGTCGCGCGACTGGCCGAACCCGGGCCGCCGAAGGCGACCAGGGGCACGGCGCCCATCATCGTGGCGATCGAGGTCATCAGGATCGGCCGCATGCGCACCGCCGCCGCTTCGACGATGGCCTCGCGCACGGCCAGGCCGTCGTCGCGCAGCTGGTTGGCGAACTCGACGATCAGGATGCCATTCTTGGCCGCCAGGCCGACCAGCATGACGATGCCGATCTGGCTGAACAGGTTCAGCGAGCTGCCGAAGACCCACAGCCCCAGCAGCGCGCCCAGCACCGCCAGCGGCACGGTCAGCATGATCACCACCGGGTGCAGGAAACTTTCGAACTGCGCGGCCAGCACCAGGTAGACCACCAGCAGCGCCATGGCAAAGGTGAAGATGACCGCGCCGCCGGCGCGCTGGTATTCGCGCGATTCGCCCTTGTAGTCGAGCTGGGCGCGTTCGGGCAGCTCTTCGTCGGCGGTCTTGCGCACCCAGTCCAGGGCTTCGCCCAGGGTGTAGCCCGGGGCCAGACCGGCGGACAGGCTGATCGCGCGCAGGCGGTTGAAGCGGTTGAACTCGCCCGGCTCGGCCAGCTCGGTCAGGCTGACCAGGTTCGACAGCGGCACCAGTTCGCCGCTGCGGCTCGAGCGAACGTAAAGATTGTCCAGGTCGGCCGGCGAGGCCCGGTCCTCGCGCCGGGCCTGCAGGATGACGTCGTATTCTTCGCCGTCCTCCACGTAGGTGGTGACCCGGCGCGAACCCATCATGGTTTCCAGCGTGCGGCCGATTTCCTGCACCGACACGCCCAGGTCGGCGGCGCGGGCGCGGTCGATCTCGACGCGCAGCTGCGGCTGGGTTTCCTTGTAGTCCGAATCGGCGCCGTACAGGCCCGGGTTCTGTTCCATGCGCGCCAGCATGCGGTCACGCCACTCGGCCAGTTCCACGTAGTCCGGGCCGCCCAGCACCACCTGCAGCGGCTGACCGCCGCTGCGCACCAGGCCGGTGCGCACCTGGGGACGGGCGACGACGCCGGGCAGTTGGGCCAGTTCACCGCGCACCTGCTCGACCAGCGCGCTGGTTTCAACGTCGCGCTCGTCCCAGGGCTTGAGCAGCACGATCGCGCGGCCGGTGTGCATGGTGCCGCCCGCGCCCCAGCCGCCGGGCACGGCGGTGTTCACGCGGTCGATCGGCTGGCCTTCACCCGTGTACTTGAACAGGATTTCTTCCAGGCCCTGCATCTGTTTAACCGTGTAGTCGTAGCCCGCGCCCTCGGGGCCCGAAACGCTGACGAAAAACGCGCCGCGGTCTTCAGGCGGCGACAGCTCCGCCGGGATCACCTGCACCAGGAAAGCCGAAAGGCCCAGGGTGCCCAGCAGCGCCACCCCGAACAGCAGCGGCTTGCCGACCGTGCGTTCGACCGCGCGCCGGTAGGTCCGGCCCAGGTCGTCCAGGTGGCCCTGGATCCAGCGGTTCAGGCCCCTGGGTTTGGAATGCGGTCGCACCAGCAGCGAGCACATCATCGGCGTCAGCGTCAGCGCCACGAAGGCTGAAATGATCACCGCGCCGGCCAGCGCCACCGACAGTTCGCGGAACAGGCGGCCGGTGTTGCCTTCCATGAAACCGATCGGCAGGAACACCGCCGCCAGCACCGCCGTGGTGGCGATGACGGCGAAGGCCACCTGCTGGGTGCCCCGGCGCGCCGCCACCAGCGGCGGTTCGCCCAGGTCGGCGCGGCGCTGCACGTTTTCCAGCACCACGATGGCGTCGTCCACCACCAGCCCGATGCACAGCACCAGGGCCAGCAGGGTCAGCAGGTTGATCGAGAACCCGAAGGCCCACAGCGCGATGAAGGCCGCCACCAGGCACACCGGCACCGTGACCGCCGGAATGATGGCCGCGCGCACGCTGCCCAGGAACAGGTAGATCACCACCAGCACCAGCGCGATCGCCTCGAACAGCGTCCAATAGACGCGGTTCACCGCGGCGTCGATGAAGATGGTGCTGTCGAAGGCGACGAAGATGTCGGTGCCTTCGGGCAGCGTGTCCTGGATGGCCGGCAGCGCCGCCTTGACCTCGCGGGCCACGTCGAGGCTGTTGGCGGTGGAAGTCTTGATGACGCCCAGGCCGACGTTGGGCTGGCCGTTGCCGCGGAAATAGGCGCGGCGCTCGGACGAGGCGCGCTCGACCCTGGCGACGTCGCCCAGGCGCACCAGGTAGCCGTCCTCGCCCTTGGCCAGGGTGAGCCTGGCGAAGTCCTGGGGCTCTTCGTAGCCGCGCATCACGCGCAGGGTGAAGTCGCGGTCCTGCGATTCGATGCTGCCGGCGGGAAGCTCGACGTTTTCACGGCGCAGCGCGCTTTCGACATCGTTGACGGTCAGGCCGCGCGCGGCCAGCGCCTCGCGGTCGAGCCAGATGCGCATCGAATAACGCTGGCGGCCGCCCACGCGCACCTGGGCGACGCCGTCGATGCTCGACAGCCGGTCGACCACGTAGCGTTCGGCGTAGTCGCTGAGCTCGAGCGTGTCGAGCTTCTCGGAGTTCATGTTCAGCCACAGGATGACGTCGGCGTCGGCCTCGACCTTCTCGATTTCCGGCGGGTCGGCTTCGGGCGGCAGGCGGTCGCCGACCCGGCTGATGGCGTCGCGCACGTCGTTGGCGGCGGCCTCGATGTCGCGGTTGAGCGAAAACTCCAGGGTGACGTCGGCCTCGCCGTTGCGGCTGCGCGACTCGATGGTCTCGATGCCCTCGATGCCCGACACGGCGTCTTCCAGGATCTGGGTGATGCGGGTCTCGACCACCGCCGCCGATGCGCCCGGATAGCCCACCTCCACCGAAACGATCGGCGGGTCGATGTTGGGCAGCTCGCGCAGGGTCAGGCGGGTGAAGGCGATCAGGCCCAGCACCACCAGCAGCAGGCTCATCACGGTCGCGAAGACCGGCCGCCTGATCGAGATGTCGGAAAGGATCATGGCGCCGCGGCCACGTCGGTGATCGCGCTGCCGTTGCGCAGCTTGACGGTGCCGTCAACGACGATGCGGTCGCCGGCCGACAGGCCGTCGAGCACTTCGACCTCGCCGCGGCGGCGCTGGCCAAGCGTCACGTCCACCTGTTCGACGGTGTTGTCCTCGCGGACCCGGAACACGTGGGCCGTGCGCGAGACCTGGATGACGGCGATCTCGGGCACCACCAGCGCCTGCCGTTCGGGCTGGAAGACCTCGACGGTGAGCAGCATGCCCGGCCGCAGCAGGCGGTCGGGGTTGGGCAGGTTGGCGCGCACCGTCACCGCGCGCGAGACCGGGTCCACCCGCGAATCGATCGTGGCCACTTCGCCGGTGAAGTCCTGGCCCGGGTAGGCGACGCTGGTGGCGCGGATCGCCTGTCCCGGCACCAGCGCCGAAAGGAAGGCTTCGGGCACCGAAAAGTCGAGCTTGATCACCGACACGTCGTCGAGGCTGGCGATCGTGGTGCCCGGCGTCACCAGGGTGCCGGGGCTGACCTGGCGGAAACCCAGCACGCCGGCGAAGGGCGCGGTGATGACCCGGTCGGCCAGGCGGGCGCGGGTGGCGTCGAGCCGGGCACGCGTGGCTTCCATGGTGGCGCGCTGGGCGTCGAGCTGGCCGGCGGGGATCAGCTTCTGGGCGGCCAGCTGCTGCTGGCGCTGGAACTGCTGCTGCGCCTCCCGGTAGGAAGCCGCCGCCTCGGCCAGCCCGGCAAGTTCGACGCGGCCCGACAGGTCCACCAGCACATCGCCGGCCTCGACCAGGTCACCGTCCTCGAAGTTCACCCGCACCACGGTTTCGGTCACCTTGGCGGTGACCATCAGCGATTCGTTGGCGCGCGCGGTGCCCAGGGCCTGGATGGTGTCGCGCCAGGGTTTGGCCTGCACCACCATCGTGGTCACGGTGGCCGGCGCCGGGGCGCGCCCGCCCTGCTCCTGCTTGCCGCAGGCGGCCAGCAGGACCAGCAGCGGCAGGGAAACAAAAAGGGTGCGCAGGAAAGAGCGGCCAAACCTCATGGCGGGGCGGTGTCCTTGGGTGAAGGCTGGATTGTACGGTCGCGGCGCCAGCCCCGCGTGCAGGCGGCGCGATGATGCCGGAAACGTAAACGCCGGCACGGGGCCGGCGTTTACACGACATCGGGAGCAGGCGACCCGGAGGTCGCCGCCAGCGGGAAGGATCAGCCCTTCTTCCACTGCCCCATCGCGGCCAGGCCGTTGTCGCGGGCACGGGCGAAGACGGTGTCCTGGGCGGACTTGACGTTGCCGGCCATGTCCTTGGACCACAGCTTGAGCGCGGCCGACTGCATGGCGCGGCCATAGCTGAAGCTCAGCGGCCAGGGCTTGGCGCCCATCTGGTTCATGGCGTTGAGGTGGGCGGTGGCGTGCTCGTCGCTCTGGCCGCCCGACAGGAAGACGATGCCCGGCAGGGTCGCCGGCACCGCCGACTTCAGGCAGCGCAGGGTCAGCTCGGCGACTTCCTCGATGCCGGCCTGTTCCGGGCAGTCCTTGCCCGACACGACCATGCTGGCCTTGAGGATGGTGCCTTCGAGCAGGATGTTGTGCTCGTAAAGCGCGCCGAACAGCGAGCGCAAGGTGACCTCGGTGATTTCGTAGCAGGTGTCGATGTCGTGGTCGCCGTCCATCAGCACCTCGGGCTCGACCATCGGCACGATGCCGGCTTCCTGGCACAGCGCGGCGTAGCGGGCCAGCGCGTGGCAGTTGGCGTCGATGCAGGTGCCCGAGGGCATGTCTTCGCCGATGGTGATGACGGCGCGCCACTTGGCGAAACGCGCACCCAGCCTGCCGTATTCCTTCAGGCGGTCGCGCAGGCCGTCCAGGCCTTCGGTGACCAGTTCGCCCGGGAAGCCGGCCAGCGGCTTGGCACCCATGTCCACCTTGATGCCCGGCAGGATGCCGGCGTCCATCATGACCTTGGTGAAGGGCACGCCGGCCTTGGTGGACTGGCGCAGGGTCTCGTCGTACAGGATGGCGCCGGAGATGTAGTCGCCCAGCTTGGGCGTGGTGAGCAGCATCTCGCGGTAGGCGCGGCGGTTTTCTTCCGTGCACTCGATGCCGACGCCGTCGAAACGCTTCTTGATGGTGGCGGTGGACTCATCGATGGCGATGATGCCCTTGCCCGGGGCCACCATGGCCTGGGCGGTTTCGGCGAGCTGGTCGATACTCATGACAGGAATCCGGGTTGGTGGAAAGCCGCTGATTATACCCGGATTTTGACCGGGCTCAGAGCTCGCCCAGGCCCTCGGCGGCCCCGCCCGGGCCCACCTTGAGCAGGCGCAGTGTATTGGTGGCGCCGTGCAGTTCCATGTGGTCGCCGCTGGTGATGATGACGCGGTCGCCCTCGGCCAGCAGGCCCAGGTCGAACAGGTGCCGCAGGGCGCCCCGGGCGGCCTCGCGGGTGCCCAGGCCGGCGCTGTCGAAGTTGACCGGGAAGACGTCGCGCACCAGGGCCATGCGCCGGCGGGCGCCGTCGTGGCGCGACAGGCCGTAGATCGGCACCTTGGACCGGAATCGGGACAGGAAGCGGGCCGTGCCGCCGGATTCGGTGAGCGCGACGATGGCGCGCACGTCGATGTGTTCGGCCAGGAACATGCTGGCCATGGCGATGGCCTGGTCGGCACGCTGCAGGCCGCGCGGCGCCTTTTCGAAGTCGGTGTCGTGGTCGAACTGGCGTTCGGCGCCCAGGCAGATGCGGGTCATCGCCTCGACGGCCTTCACCGGGTAGCTGCCCGAGGCGGTTTCGGCGCTGAGCATGACCGCATCGGTGCCATCGATGACCGAGTTGGCCACGTCCAGCACTTCGGCCCGGGTGGGGATCGGGTTGTCCACCATGGACTGCAGCATCTGGGTCGCGGTGATGACGGTGCGGTTGAGCTCGAGCGCGGTGCGGATGATCTTCTTCTGCAGGCCGGGCAGCTCGGCATCGCCGATCTCCACGCCCAGGTCGCCGCGCGCCACCATCACCACGTCCGAGGCGCGGGTGATCTCGACCAGGTTGTCGATCGCCTCGGCGCGTTCGATCTTGGCGACCATGAAGGCGTCGGAACCGGCCGCCAGGGCCAGGGCGCGGGCCTCGTCCATGTCGGCGGCCGAGCGGCAGAAGGACACGGCCAGGAAGTCCACGCCCAGCCCGGCGGCGATGGTGATGTGCTGCTTGTCCTGGTCGGTGAGCGCGCCCAGCGACAGGCCACCGCCCAGGCGGTTGAGCCCCTTGCGATCCGACAGCGTGCCGTCGGTGAGCACGCGGGTGCGGATGCGGTCGCCTTCGATCGCCAGCACTTCGACGGCCATCAGGCCGTCGTCGAGCAACAGGGTGTCGCCGGCCGCGACGTCATCGACCAGGCCCAGGTAGCTCACGCCGACCTGGCTGGCGTCACCCGGCGGTGCGTCGGCGCGGCACAGCAGGCTGAATTCATCGCCGGCCACCAGCGACACCTTGCCGCCGGCGAATTTTTCGATGCGGATCTTCGGGCCCTGCAGGTCGGCCAGGATGCCGACCTCGCGGCCTTGTTCCGCCGCTTCCTTGCGCACCGCGGCCACCCGCGCGGCGTGCTGTTCGGGCGTGCCGTGGGAGAAGTTCAGGCGCACCACGTTGACGCCGGCTCGCACCAGGCCGGCAAGCACGCCCGGGGCGTCGGTGGCCGGACCCAGGGTGGCGAGGATCTTGGTGCGGCGAAGCACGGGACTCACGGCGTGTCGCCTTCTTCTTCCAGCTCGAGGTAGGGCTTGCCGGCGCGGAAGTCGGCCAGGCGTCCGCGCATCTCCGCGTTTTCATCGCCGTCCTCGGCCTCGGCGGCGGTCACCGCCTGCTGCTGGAGCGCCACGGCGGCCTCGAAGTTGCCGTTGGCCGCCTCGCAGGCGGCGATGGTGTCCACCTGTCCGGGCGGAAGCGACCCCGGGTCGCCCAGGCGCCGGGCGACGGCCAGGCCTTCGACGGGGTCGCGCAGCGTGTCGTCGGGCGCGGTGCACAGGACCCAGGCGAAATTGTTCAGGCCCCACTCGCCGGGCGCGTCGAGGATCTCGCGCCAAAGCGCCAGCGCCTCGCGCTTGGCTTCCGGGCCGCGCGGGTCCTGGTAGTAGTACCAGGTCGCCAGGATGTCACCGGCATCGGCATGGCCGTCCTTGCGGGCGCGCTGCAGCCAGCGAACGCCCTGGGCGCGATCGAAGCTGCCCAAATCGCCCTCCAGCCAGGCCATGCCCAGTTGCACCTGGGATTCGGTGTCGCCCTTTTCCGCGTCGACCTCGAGCAGGCGCCTGGCTTCGACCGCGTCCTTCTCGACGCCTTCGCCTTTGGCCAGCAAGCCGGCCAGCATGCGCCGCGCGTCGGGGTTGTCGGCTTCGTCCGACTGCTGGCGCAGGATGGACAGCCCCCGCTCCGGGCCGTCGTCCAGTCCTTCGTGGCCTTCGAGATAAAGGCGGCCCAGCTCGGCCGCGGCCATCGTGTCGTTCCACAGGGCCCCTGCGCGGAACCACTCCAGGGCTTCGACCCAGTCTTCGCGGGCCTCGGCGCGGTAGCCCAGCAGGCGCAGCACGTCGTCGTCGCCGCCTTCGCCGGACTGCAGCCACCAGTGTTCGGCTTTCGCCATGTCGGTCGGCAGGCCCCTGCCGTTGGCGTAGCGGTCGCCGAGCAGGGCCTGGGCGTCGGTGTCGCCGGCCTGGGCGGCGCGCTCGAGCCAGGTCACGGCCAGGGCGTCGTCCTCGCCGTAGTGGTGGTGGGTCGCCAGCAGGCCCATGGCGGTCACGCTGCCTTTCGCCGCCGATGCCTCCAGGGCCTGCAGATGCGCCGGCTCAAGCCTCTCCGCGCCGCCCGCGTAGTGGGAGATCGCCGCCAGCACGGCCGGCAACGGGTGGCCGGCGGCCTGCGCCGCGTCCAGCCGCTGCTGCACGGGCGCCGGGATTTCCCAGCTGTCCAGGACACCGGCCCGGATGCGCACGTAGTCCACGACCGCGTGGCCCTGGCCTCCCATCCTGGCATTGGCCTTGTCGAGCAGGGCCATCGCCGCCGTCATGTCCTTCCCGACGCCGAAACCCAGCTCGTAGGCCAGGGCGAGTTTTATCGTCGGCAGTGCGTGACCCTCCTCGACATGCGGCAGCAGCGCGTCCAGGAGACCTTCGGCACACCCCTCGAAAGGTGATGTCCGGCAGGTTTCGAACCAGAACAGGGTGGAATGGAATCCGCCGCGCGCCGCCATCGGGCGCAGCCGTGCCACGCGTTCGGCCGGGTCGGACAAGGCCTTGGCCTCGCGGGTGGTGATGACGTCGTTGGCCGCCAGCGAGTTGCCGTTGGCCAGCATCGTGATCAGGCTGCTCACGTACTGGTCGCGATGGTGGGGATAAACCGGCCGCGAAAGGTCCCGGTCGATCTGGACGACGGTGTCGGCGAAGTCGAAGTCCAGGTGGCGCTCGATGCCGGCCTCCGGATCCCAGGCCACCACGCGGATGCGCAGGAACCGCAGCAGCGGGCGCACGTACATCACTTCGCTGTGCAGCTCCAGGCCCATCGCCTGCAGGATCGTGTAGATGTCCCGGCCGGCGACCACCCGCATCGGCCGCGCCCCCCAGTCCCCCCAGGGCGGCGCCGCGTCGAGCGTGTGCCGGGCGATGCTTCCGAAGCGGGCCAGGTGATGTTCGGCCGCCGCCTCGTCGCCCGTGGCCTGCGCGCACTGGTAAGCCAGGTAGTGGACGGACGCGCTGACGGGCACGGCCGCGACCGCCGCGGCAATGTCGTCCGCCCGGTCGCGGCAGGCCTGCGGCTCGACCTGGCCATGCAGGGGGAAGTCGGTCACCGTTTCGAAATGCGGATAGACCTCGGTGTCCACCGCTTCGGCCAGGAAGCGACGCCATTCGGCGTCCAGGCCGGCGTCTGCGCCGGCGGCCGCGGCAGGCAGGAGCAGCAGGAGCGGAAGCAGCAGGCAGCGCCGGATCGTCATCATTCTTCCTTGTCTTCGAGGGCGCCCCGCAGCAAGGCCTTGAGCCTGCGGTCGCGGTTACTGTCGCGTAGTTCGGTCGGCGCGCCAAGCTGCAGCTTCAGGCCCATGGCCTCGCGCATTTCGCGCAGCCCGCGCACGTACTCGGACGCCTGGCCGGCAGGCACGTGGTCGCTGGCGAGCTGCAGTTCGTGCACCAGGCGGGCGCGGCGATTGTCCAGGTCCAGCTGCCGCGTGTACGACGTCGGGCCACCCTGGATGGCCTTCTTCCCGGGCAGGTTTTCCAGCACCCAGCCCTCCGGCAGGTCCACCAGGATCTCGTGGCGCAGCGTGGCCGGCCGCGGAAGGCCGATGGGCGCGTCGCGCTCGACCCGGTCGGGCAGGGACGTCCCGCTGGTGAGTCCCTCGGCGTAGGCGGCGAGCGTGCGGGTACGGCCGCTGGGCTCAAGCGGGTCCTCGAGGCGGTAGCGCTCGTGCACGACCAGGATGTTCTCCGCCTCGTCTTCGGTCACCGACAACGGGTCGACCACGGTGAGCTCGCCGAAGCGCTTGCGGTGATAGTCGATGGAGTTGCGGGCCACCTGTTCGGGGCGGCGGGCCTGCAGGCTACGGCGCACGTCGTCGGCCCGGTCGCCGCGGTAGGTGGTTTGCACGCGCAGTTCCACGGCCTTGCCGTCCTGGTCGGGCACGAAGTGTTCGACCACGACCACTTCATTGCGCACGCCCTCGGGCGCCTGCACCGGCACCAGCGCGTCGGCGCCGGCCACGACCGGCAGGGCCAGGCCGTAGTCGTGAAGATCGCGGCCGCCGATGTCGCCGCGCTGGCCGGTCAGGGTGGGGTCGAGCCAGTAGGACTTGCCCTCGTGGCGAAGGCGCACGATCACGTGGTTGAAGGCCGAGGCGGCCGGCAGCTCGTCCGCCAGCGCACGGCCCAGCCGGGTCGACACCAGGGCCGGCTCCGCCTCCAGGCCCATCCGCCTGAGCATCTGCACCAGCAGGTAGGTCTTGTCCTTGCAGTCGCCGTAGCGTCGCGCCCAGACCACGTCCGGCGGCTGGGGACGGTGGGTGTTGTCGCCCATCTCGATGCCGAAGTAGCGCACGTCCTCCTGCATCAGCTGCAGCGCGGCCCCGGCGCGCGCCAGCGGCGGCAGCGACTGCCAGGCCGCCAGCCGCTGCTCCAGCTCGGCAGGCAGCGCGGGGCTGTTCGGGTACAGCGGCAGGGCCCATGCCACCACGTCTGCCCAGGACCGTTCCCGGGCAAGCTGCAGGCGCGGGTAGGGATTGAACCAGGACGGGATGTCGCCCGGGTTGAGGACCGCCGGGATGTTGCGGTACTCGAAGGAGACGACCTGCGAGCCGCCGTCGCGCCCACGCTTGAGCGGGCGCGGCTCGCCCCGCCAGCGCAGGGCGACCTCGGCGTCGCGGTCAAACACCGCCCGGCCGGCCCGCACCAGGCTCGGCGCGTTCCAGGCCAGCGTGAATCCTTCCGCCAGGCTGCCCGCCATGACCGGATTGCTGCCTTCCACGGTGTAGGTGACCCGGACCACGTCGCCGACCTGCACGTCCTCGAGCACCAGCAGCGCGGCGATGGTGCCGTCGGCCAGGTCCTGTTCGAAGCGCTTCTCGCGGCGCACCAGGGAAACCTTCGCGGGGTCGAGGCGGTCGAGCCAGCGGCCGTCGCGCCGCAGCGCCACCCGGTGCAGCACCAGGCGCTGGAAGTCCGGGCTGAAGTTCACGTCCAGCCGCGCCGCCTCCCCGACCAGTTCGGTGGACAGCGGCTGGTAGGCCAGGTCTTCGTAAAGGGCGTAGCGGCCGTCGCGCAGGTCGACCTGGTGGTCGACCAGCCAGGTCCGCCAGGGCTCCTCGTCGGGCGCATCGGGCCAGGCCTCCGGCACGTCGCGCGCCTGCACGAATCCGGGGGCCGGCCCGGTATGGAACCGGAATTCACCGCGTTGGTGTTCGGTCGTCCCGGACCCTTGCGTGGACCACGCCGGCGCGGAAGCCAGCAGCAACAGGGCAATCAACAGTGCGCGCATCCACGGCTCCTCAGGGCTTCGAACGGCGGCACCGTGCCCCGCGGGATCAGCCCGCGCGGGCCTTTAGCGCCGCCACCGCCGGCAGCTCCTTGCCCTCGCAGAACTCGAGGAAGGCGCCGCCGCCAGTCGAAATGTAACTGATGCCGGCTTCAACGCCGTACTTGTCCACCGCCGCCAGGGTGTCGCCGCCGCCGGCGATCGAAAAAGCGTCCGAATCGGCGATGGCGTGGGCCAGGACTTCGGTGCCCTTGCCGAAGGCGTCGAACTCGAACACGCCGACCGGGCCGTTCCAGATGACGCTGCCGGCCCTGGCGATCATGGCGGCGTAGCGCGCGGCGGTGTCCGGGCCGATGTCCAGGATCATGTCGTCCGGGCCGACCTCGGCCACCGGCTTCACCGTCGCCGGCGCGTCGGCGGCGAAGGCCGGCGCCACCACCACGTCGGTCGGCACCGGGATGTCGGCGCCGCGGGCCTTGGCATCGGCCATGATCTGGCGCGCGGTGTCGAGCAGGTCGGCTTCGCACAGCGACTTGCCGACCGGGTGGCCCACCGCGGCGATGAAGGTGTTGGCGATGCCGCCACCGACGATCAGCTGGTCCACCTTCGACACCAGGGCGCCGAGCAGTTCGAGCTTGGTGCTGACCTTGGAGCCGGCGACGATCGCCACCAGCGGTCGCGCCGGCGCCAGCAGGGCCTTGGCCAGGGCGTCGAGCTCGGCCATCAGCAGCGGGCCGCCGCAGGCGACCTTGGCGAAGCGGATGGCGCCGTGGGTGGAGGCCTGGGCGCGGTGGGCGGTACCGAAAGCATCCATGACGTAGACGTCGCACAGCGCGGCGTACTTTTTCGACAGCGCTTCGTCGTCGGCCTTCTCGCCGACGTTCATGCGACAGTTTTCCAGCAGCACCAGCTGGCCGGGTTCGACCTGCACGCCGTCGGTCCAGTCCTTCACCAGCGGGACCTCGCGGCCCAGCAGTTCGCCCAGGCGGGCGGCGACCGGGGCCAGCGAATCCTCCTGCGTCCACACGCCTTCCTTCGGGCGGCCCAGGTGCGAGGTGACCATCACCGCAGCGCCCTTCTCCAGCGCCAGCTTCATCGTCGGCAGGGCGGCGGTGATGCGCTGTTCGGAGGTGATGCGGCCGTCCTTGACCGGCACGTTGAGGTCCTCGCGGATCAGCACGCGCTTGCCGGCCAGGTCGAGGTCGGCCATGCGGAGGATGGACATGGGGATGGCTCCGGATACGGGGGAAGCGGCCATTTTCCCCCGCGCCGGCCGGTGCCGGCAAACACCGGGACCGCGTGGGACAATGCCGGCATGGATGATTGCACCGACCTGCCCGTGATCGAAGGCCAGCGGGTCCGCCTGCGGCCGCTGCGCCGCACGGACGCCGCGGCGCTGTTCACACTCTACGCCGACCCCGAAGTCTGCCGCTACTGGAGCTTCGCGCCCTGGACCGACCTGGCCCAGGCCGAGGCCTGGCTGGACGAGCGCATGGGCTGGAAGCCGCCGGCCACCTTCGGCTGGGCGCTGGCGGGCCGCGACGACGATGCGTTCGTGGGTACGGTCAGCCTTTTTTCGCTCAGCGGCCCCAATCGCCGGGCCGAGCTGGGTTATTCGCTGCTGCCGTCCCGGCAGGGCCAGGGCCTGGCGCGCGAGGGCGTGGGCCTGGCGCTGGCCCATGCCTTCGGGCCGCTGGACCTCGAGCGCGTGGAAGCCGACGTGGACCCACGCAACGGGCCGTCCTGGCGCCTGCTCGAACACTTCGGCTTCCACCGCGAGGGCCTGCTGCGCCATCGCTGGCGGGTCGGCGGTGAATTCGCCGATTCCTGGATCTATGGCCTGCTGCGCGACGACTACCGGAGGACGGCATGAACCAGGCCCTGCAAGCCGCGCTGGCCGCCCTGCGCCGGGGCGAAGCCATCGGCCTGCCCACCGAAACCGTGTACGGCCTGGCTGCGGACGCCGGCAACCCCGCGGCCGTGCGCCGCATCTTCGCCCTCAAGGGCAGGCCGGCCGACCATCCGCTGATCGTGCACGTGGGCGGCGTCGAGGCGCTGGATCATTGGGCGAGCGACATTCCCGCGGCGGCCCGGCAGCTGGCCGCGGCCTTCTGGCCCGGCCCGCTGACCCTGGTGCTGCGCAAGCAGGCCCGGGTGCCCGACGAGGTGACCGGCGGCCAGGACACCGTCGGCCTGCGCTGCCCCGACCATCCGGTGGCCCTGGCCCTGCTGCGCGAGTTCGGCGGCGGCCTGGCGGCGCCGTCGGCCAACCGCTTCGGCCACGTCAGCCCGACCACGGCCGCGCATGTGCGCGCCGAGTTCGGCGACGCCGTACCGGAAGTGCTTGACGGTGGCGACTGCACGATCGGCATCGAAAGCACCATTGTCGATTTCACCGGCGAAACGCCGCGCATCCTGCGCCCGGGCATGCTGGGCCGCGACGCCATCGAGGCGGTCATCGGCCCGGTGCATGAAGGCGCGACCGCAGCCAGTCCGCGCGCCTCGGGCATGCTCGAAGCCCACTACGCGCCGCGCACGCCGCTGCTTTTGCTGCCGCGCGCGGCGCTGGCAAGGGAAGCATCCGAGCAACAGGCCCTGGGCAAGGCGGTGCAGGTACTGGCCTTGGGCGAACTGCCCGGCGGTGTCCCCGGCCTGGCGCTGGCGGCCGAGCCGGCGAGCTACGCCCACGACCTCTACGCCGCCCTGCGCGAACTCGACGGCCGCGGCGCCAACCTGCTGCTGGCCGAACGGCCGCCGGAAGGCGACGCCTGGCTGGCCATCCACGACCGCCTGCGCCGCAGCGCCGCCGGCGCCGGCGGCTACGCCGGGGACCCGACATAAAAAATGGGGTCAGAGAACATTGGCGTTTGAAACGCCAATGTTCTCTGACCCCATTTTCTGGTTGCCGGTTACTTGGCGGCCATCAGGGCCAGGGTGGTGTCGAGCATGCGGTTGGAGAAGCCCCACTCGTTGTCGTACCACGAGCACACCTTCACCAGCGTGCCGCCCATGACCTGGGTCAGGGTGCTGTCGTAGACCGAGCTGTGCGGGTTGTGGTTGAAGTCGATCGACACCAGCGGCTTGGTGTTGAAGCCCAGGATGCCCTTGAGCGGACCTTCCGAAGCGGCCTTGAGGACCGAATCGATTTCTTCCTTGCTGGTCTCGCGCGCGGCCACGAACGACAGGTCGACGACCGAGACATTGATGGTCGGCACGCGCATCGAGAAGCCCGTGAGCTTGCCGTTGAGTTCCGGCAGCACCAGGCCGACCGCGGCGGCGGCGCCGGTCTTGGTCGGGATCTGGCTCTGGGTGGCCGAACGGGCGCGGCGCAGGTCCTTGTGGAAGACGTCGGTGAGGACCTGGTCGTTGGTGTAGGCATGGATGGTGGTCATCAGGCCGTGCACCATGCCGATCTTCTCGTGCAGCACCATCGCCAGCGGCGCCAGGCAGTTGGTGGTGCACGAGGCATTGGAAATGACCGTGTCGCTGGCCTTGAGCGCGCCCTCGTTGACGCCGAAGACGATGGTGTTGTCCACGTCCTTGTCGCCCGGGGCCGAAATGATGACCTTCTTGGCGCCGGCGGTGATGTGCGCCGAAGCCTTCGCCTTCGACGTGAACAGGCCGGTGCACTCGAGCACCACGTCCACGCCCAGCTCGCCCCAGGGCAGCTTGGCCGGGTCGCGTTCGGCGCAGACCTTGATGCGGTCGCCGTTGACCACCAGGTCGCCGCCTTCCACCGTCACCGTGCCCGGGAACTTGCCGTGGGCGGTGTCGTACTGGGTCAGGTGGGCATTGGTTTCGGCGTCGCCCAGGTCGTTGATCGCCACGATGGTGATTTCGTTGGTGCGGTTGGCTTCGTACAGCGCCCGCAGGATGTTGCGACCGATGCGGCCGTAGCCGTTGATGGCGACCTTGATGGACATGGTTTCTCCTGGACCGGCCCGGCCGGCGAAAGGTGGGTGTAAACCCCGGATTCTACCAAGCACGGCCGTCCCGGCCCAAACCCGGGGAAAACCCGGCGGCCCGGGCCCTGCTTTGACTTCCCTCAAGGTCCCCGGTGCCCCCGGGGAGGAAACTGGCGCCAGTTGATTCCCCACTGGAGCTAGACCATGCGACTTTCCCACAGCACCCCGATCGCCCTTGCCCTGGCCCTGGCGTTCTCCGCCCCGGCCCTGGCCCAGCAGGCCGGCGACTGGACCGTTTCCGTCGGCGCCCACGTCGTGGCCCCGAAATCCAACAACGGCGCCCTGGCCGGCGGCGCGCTGGCGGCCGACGTCGGCGACGACTGGCGCCCGACCATCACCGCCGAATACTTCTTCAGCCCGAACTGGGGCCTGGAGGTTCTGGCCTCCCTGCCCTTCGAGCACGACATCGAGCTCAACGGCGTCAAGGCCGGCTCGACCAAGCACCTGCCGCCGACCTTCACCCTGCAGTACCACTTCCGGAACGACTCGATCGTCACTCCGTTCGTGGGCGCCGGCGTGAACTACACCCGCTTCTTCGATGAAGAAACCACCGGCCCGCTGGCCGGCACCGACCTGTCGCTGAGGCCTTCCTGGGGCCTGGCCGCGCACGCCGGCGTGGATTTCGCCATCGGCACCGGCAAGTGGCTGCGCGTGGATGCCCGCTACCTGGACATCGACACCACCGTGAAGGTGAACGGCACCCGCGTGGGCACCGTCAACATCGACCCGATGGTTTACGGCGCGGCCTTCGTCTGGGCCTTCTGAAGGCCGTGACGGGCAGATTCATGGCCGCTGGCGTAAAGTCCGCGGCCATGAAGCCGACCCTGATCACCCTCGCGCTGGCGCTGGCGCTGGCCGCGCCCCCTGCCCTGGCCTGGAGCCGGCAGGGCCACCAGCTGGTGGGCGAACTGGCCGAACGCGAACTCTCGCCCGCCGCCCTTGCCCAGGTGCAGGACCTGCTGGCCGACGAGCCGAACCCCAGCCTGGCCGGTGTCTCGACCTGGGCCGACGAAATCCGCGCCGCCGAATCCGAACTCGGCAAGCTCAGCCAGCGCTGGCACTACGTCAACATCCCGGGCGATGACTGCGACTACGACGCCGCCCGCGACTGCCCGGACGGCGAATGCGTGATCGGCGCGATCAATGCCCAGGCCAGCGTGCTGGGCGACGCTTCCCGGCCGCGCCAGGAACGCATCGACGCGCTGAAGTTCCTGGTCCACTTCGTCGGGGATGCACACCAGCCCATGCACGCGGGTTACCCGCACGACCGCGGCGGCAACAGGCACCAGCTCAACTACACCGGCAAGGGTTCTCCCGAAGGCGAAGGCACCAACCTGCACGGCGTCTGGGACTACTGGATCGTGCAGGGCGCCGGCATGGACACCGCGGACTATGCCGACCATCTGCAAACCTTGGCGCTGCCTTCCGATCCCGCCGCCGGCCTCGACAACCCCGCGCAGGCCTGGACCCTGGAGTCCTGCCGGCTGATCAAGGCCGAAAGCCTGTACCCGCCCGGCCGCAGGATCACCGACGCCTACCTCGACCAGCATCGCCCCGTCGCCGAAGCGCGCCTGCGGCTGGCCGGGGCGCGCCTGGCGGCGCTGCTGGAAAAAACGCTGGTGCCCTGATCGTTCAGGCCTCGTCGCCGGCCGGCGCCAGGCCGGACGCCTCGAACCGCACCGGCACCTTCACCCAGCCCGGCACGGCCTTGCCGTCCTTGGTGCTGGGCTGGAACTTCCACTGGGCCGCTGCTTCCAGCGCATTGCGCGTGAACCGGGATGCTTCCGGCACCGTGCTCTCGCCGGCGACATACTGGATTTCACGCGGCTGGCCATCCGTGCCGACGAGCACCTTGAGCATCACCAGCCCACCCTCACCCGCGGCGGCAGCGCCCGCCGGGTAACGCGGCTTCTGCAGCGAGCCGCCCTGGAGCTTCTCGAAGCTCACCTGGTCGCCGGCGACGTGCAGAATCAACCCGGATTCCTCCGCGATCAGCTCCAGGGCGGTGACGGCGGGAATGTCGTCGAACCTGAAACTGATCACTCTGTCCGCGGGCAGGACCTCGGGGTTGGCCAGGCGCAGGCCGGACCCGGCGGCAATTTCAGTCGCGGCGTCCCGGACGGAAACCAGGTCGCCCTGGGTGCTGACGTTCGCCGTCGCGCGGCGGGCCACCTGGAGGTCCATCGCGATCCCCTTGAAACCGGCGCCGGGATCACCTTCGCCGATCCGGATGGCCGCGCCCGTTTCGGGCCTGAACACCAGGACGGGCTGGCCCTGGATGACGCCATCGCGGCTGATATCGGCATTGGCCTGGATCGTGCCGTCGTCCAGCGGCTTCAGGGTCAGGCTGATTTCCCAGGCATGGCCGTCCTGATCGTACGAGAAGGTTCGGGCCTGGCCGGCGCTGACGTTGACGGAATCAACCTTCTCGCCGCGGCCGTCGAAACTGACCTTCAGGGTGACGGCCAGGTCGCCTTCACCGGCCACCGCGGCGCTGGCGATACGCGCGGGCTGGGCGGCCCAGGCGGTCCAGCCGCCACCGGCGGTGAGCAGGGCGACCAGGACGAGGCCGGCGATCCAGCGCTTTTTGCTGGGCAGGGGATGTTTGAGCATGGCGATTCGCTCCTTCAGGGGATGGGACCCGAACCCGTGGCAGCCCACGGGCAAGGGGTGGTCGGCAAGTTCCGACTTGAGCAGGGCGTCGCCGTAGGTGCGGCGGCGATGGGGAAAGCGCGCGAGCACCACGGCATCGCAGGCCAGTTCCTGGTCGTAGCGGAACCGGCGCGCGGCCACGTGCACGATCGGGTTGAACCAGAACACGCAGCCAAGAACGGAGGCCATGGCATTGGCCCACAGGTCGCCGCGGCCCTGGTGCACGCGCTCGTGGCAAAGCACCAGCTGCTGCTGGCCCGGTTCGTAGCGTTGTTCGAAATCCGCGGGCAACACGATTCGGGCCCGCCAGCCGACCACGGCCGGCAGGCCCTGGGATACGTCGCTTTGATACAGGCCGTCCGGGCGCCGTTGCAGCCTGCCCAGGCCGGCAAGGAACCGCCGCTGTTGGCGCAACAGCCGCGCCGCCGCAGCGAGCGTGCCCAGGGCCCACAGCGCCACCAGCCAGGGCCCGGGGTCGAGGCTGTCCCTCGCCACGATGGCCGGGCCAGTCCCCTGCGCGACCGCAATGCTCGTCGTTGGAACGCTCACCACGGGCACGATCGCCGCCGGAATGGCCACGGCCACCAACGCTGCCGGCACCAGCAGCCACGCCGCGTAAACCGCACCCACCCCGAACCAGGCGCGCAACGGGCGGCGCAGCAGCAGGACCAGCGCGATCGCAGCCGTGCCGGCGATCGTGGCCTCGGTCAGCAGCATCAGCAGGTCACGGCTCATCTTCGATGTCCTCCAGCAGCTGGCGCAATTCGGCCAGGTCCTTCTTGCTCAAGCGGCCCCGTTCGGTGAACTGGGCGACCATCGGCGCAACCCGGCCGCCGAACAGCCGGTCGACCAGGCCTTGGCTTTCCTGGGCCAGCCACTGCTCCCGGCTCAATACCGGCGAGTAGAGGAAACGCCGGCCGTCGCGCTCGGCGCTGATCGCGCCCTTCTTGAGCAAGCGGTTGAGCAGGGTTTTCACCGTGGGTTCCTGCCAGCCCTGGCCGGCGGCCACGGCGGCAAACACGTCTTCGGCCGCCAGGGGGCTGGACCGCCACAGGGCCTGCATGACCACGGATTCGGCGTCGCTGATCTGCATTTCGATTACGTCCGTAAACTTTTCCATAGATTACGCCCGTAATCACTACTGTCAAGGGGGGTCGGGCCGGGGTGCGATACTGGCCCCCGCCGCTTTCCGGAACCCCCATGAGCCAACGCCCGAGCGCCCCGCCCGACCCCACCCTGGATGCCGCCGTCGACCACCTGCTCGCCCACGCGGGTGGCCAGCTGGTGCTGGCGGCGCCGCTGGGGCTGGGCAAGCCGCATCGGCTCCTGAACGCGATCACCCGGCGGGTGGCCGCGGATCCCTCGCTGTCCCTGCACCTGCTGACCGCGCTGTCGCTGACGCCGCCCGCGGCGGGCAAGGGCCTGCAGGCGCGTTTCCTGGCGCCCTTCCTGGCGCGGCAGTTCGGTGCCGACTTCCCCGTGCTCGACTATGCGGTGGCCATGCGCCGCGATGCGCTGCCGGCCAATATCCGGGTCGAGGAGTTCTACATGCAGTCGGGCGCGCTGCTCGGCTCGGCCTGCGCCCAGCGCGACTACGTCAGCCTCAACTACACCCACGTCGCCCGCGCCGTGGCGGCGCGCGGCGCCAATGCCCTGGTGCAGAAGGTCGCGCGCGAACCCGGCGGCAGCCGCCTGAGCCTGAGCTGCAATCCCGACCTCACCTTCGACCTGCTCGATGAATGCCTGCGCCTGGGCAAGCCGCGGCCGATGCTGGTGGCCGAAGTGGACCCGAACCTGCCCTGGCTCGACGGCCCCTGCGCGGTGCCCGCGGAATTCTTCGACCTCGTGGTCGAACACCCTTCGCCCGCACCGCGCCTGTTCGCCCTTCCTCGCGAACCGGTCGGCGACGCCGACCACGCCATCGGCCTGTACGCCAGCACCCTGGTGCGCGACGGCGGCACCCTGCAGATCGGCATCGGTTCGCTGGCCGATGCCTTGTGCCATGCGCTGGTGCTGCGCCATACCCGCAATGCCGATTACCTGGTCGCGCTCGAGGCGCTTTCGCCCGGGCTGGCGCAATCGCCGCTGGTGCGCGACGTCGGCGGCACCGCACCCTTCGAAGAAGGCCTGTACGGCGCCAGCGAGATGGTCAACGACGGCTTCCGCGCCCTCGCCCAGGCCGGCGTGCTCAAGCGACGCGTGCTCGACGACGTCGGCGCCATGGCGCGCATCAACCGCGGGCAGGCCACGGCGCACGACCAGGAACGCCTCGCCCGAGACGGCCGCTGGCTCGATGGCGCCTTCTATCTGGGCTCGCACGCGCTCTACGACTGGCTGCGCGACATGCCCGCCGACCAGGCGCGCGGCATCGGCATGACCCGCGTTTCGCACATCAACCAGCTCTACGGCGGCAATGAGGCGCTCGAGCGCGAACAGCGCCGCGACGCGCGCTTCTTCAACACCTGCATGATGATGACGGCCCTGGGCGCGGCGGTGTCCGACGCACTCGAGGACGGCCGCGTGGTGTCGGGCGTCGGCGGGCAGTACAACTTCGTCGCCATGGCGCATGCGCTCGACGACGCGCGTTCGGCCCTGCTGCTGCGCGCACGCCGCGGCCACGGCCGCCACGCCACCGCCAACGTGCGCTGGAACTACGGCCACGTCACCATCCCGCGACACCTGCGCGACATCGTCATCACCGAACACGGCATCGCCGACCTGCGTGGACGCAGCGACGGCGAGTGCGTGCTGGCCATGGCCGCGATCGCCCATGCCGACGACCAGGCACCGCTGCTTGAATCGGCCCGCAAGGTCGGCAAGCTCGACGCCGCATTCGTCCCGCCCGCGGCCTGGGGCGGGAACACCCGCGCCTCCCTGTCGGCGCGGCTGGGACCGCTGAGGCGGGCCGGCGTGCTTCCCGACTACCCGATGGGCAGTGACTTCAGCCCCGAAGAACAGCGGCTCGCGGCCGCCCTGGCCTGGCTTTCTTCACGCACAGGATCCCTCGCAGGCCGGGTGGCACTGATCGTGTCGGCCCTTTTCGGCGCGCGGGCAAACGACGAACCGGCGCTGGCCCGCATGGGCCTGCAGTCTCCCAGGGCACCGGGCGAACACCTGCAGGCGCGCCTGTTGCGGCATGCGCTGGCGAAAACCCGCGTTCATCCGGCGGCGCCCGCGCCGCAATAGACTGGCAGAAATCCCACGGGAGGCGCGCGATGCGCAAAGCCACGGTCAAGCCGCATTACCACGATCAAACCGGCACCTGGAGTTACCTGGTCAGCGACACGGAAACCGGCCGCGCCGCCCTGGTCGACCCGGTGCTCGACTTCGACCCCAAGGCCGGGCGCACCTGCACCACCAGCGCCGAAAAACTGCTGGCCTCGGTGCGCGAAGCCGGCGTGCAGGTGGACTGGATCCTGGAAACCCACGCCCACGCCGACCACCTCAGCGCCGGGCACTGGTTCAAGGAAAAGCTCCCCGGTGCGAAGCTGGCCATCGGCCAGGGCATCCGCACCGTGCAGA
The DNA here is from genome assembly GCF_014643775.1 of Arenimonas soli. GTDB lineage: Bacteria > Pseudomonadota > Gammaproteobacteria > Xanthomonadales > Xanthomonadaceae > Arenimonas > Arenimonas soli. The sequence continues at coordinate 202,488 of NZ_BMKC01000001.1, read as the reverse complement.
AGACCTTCCGCCCCATCTTCAACCTGGGCGACCACTTCCCGGTGGACGGCTCGCAGTTCGACCACCTGTTCGCGGACGACGAAGTATTCTCCATCGGCAAGGTCGGCGCGCGCGTAATTCCCGTGCCGGGGCACACCAACGATTCGGTGGCCTACCTGGTCGGCGACGCGCTGTTCACCGGCGATTCGCTTTTCATGCCCGACGGCGGCACGGCGCGCTGCGATTTCCCCGGCGGCGACGCGGCCACGCTCTACCACTCGATCCACCGGCTGTTTTCCCTGCCCGACGACACCCGCGTCTTCGTCTGCCACGACTACGGCCCCGGCGGCCGCGAGCCGCGCTGCGAAACCACCATCGGCGAACAGAAGCGTTCGAACATCCACGTGCGCATCGGCACCGACGAAGACCAGTTCGTGCGCATGCGCACCGAACGCGACGCCAGCCTGGACATGCCCACGCTGATCCTGCCCTCGGTGCAGGTGAACATCCGCGCCGGCGAACTGCCCGAGCCGGAAGCCAACGGCGTGCGCTACCTCAAGCTGCCGATCGACCAGCTGTAGCCGCGCGCGATCAATCCGCCAGGTGCTGGCGGGTCCAGCGCACGATGTTGTTGGCGTCCATGGCGCCGGACTGGCGGGCCAGTTCGCGGCCATGCCGGAAAAGGACCAGCGTCGGGATGCTGCGGATGCCGTGGCGCTGGGCCAGGGTGGGCGCCACCTGGGTGTCGACCTTGGCCAGGCGCACCTGCGGTTCGAGCTGGGCGGCGGCGCGTTCGAAATGCGGGGCCATCATCTGGCACGGCCCACACCAGGGCGCCCAGAAATCCACCAGCAGCGGCAGTTCGCTGCGTTCGGCATGGTTGGCGAAGTCGTCCACGCCCAGCACCAGCGGATGGCCCGTGAACAGCGGCTGGTGGCAGTGGCCGCAGCCTGGGCCCTCGCCGAGGCGGGACACCGGCACGCGGTTCATGCCGTTGCAGTGCGGGCAGGCCAGGGTGACGGGATGGCTCATGGCGACTCACCCGAGATGTTTGCACGTCGGGCACGCGCGCTGAGCAGCGCGTAGTACAGCAGCGGGATCACCACCAGCGTCAGCACGGTCGAAACCAGGATGCCGAAGATCAGGGCAATGGCCAGGCCGTTGAAGATCGGGTCATCGAGGATGAAGAAGGCGCCGGCCATGGCCGCCAGGCCGGTCAGCGCGATCGGCTGTGCGCGCACCGCGCAGGCCTCGACCACGGCATCGGCCAGGGCGTGGCCTTCGGCGAGGGACTGGTTGATGAAATCCACCAGCAGGATCGAGTTGCGCACGATGATGCCTGCCAGCGCGATCATGCCGATCATGCTGGTGGCGGTGAACTGCGCGCCCAGCAGCGCGTGGCCCGGCATCACGCCGATCACGGTCAGCGGAATCGGCGCCATGATCACCAGCGGCACCAGGTAGTCGCGGAACTGCGCCACCACCAGCAGGTAGATCAGCAGCAGGCCGACCGAATAGGCCAGGCCCATGTCGCGGAAGGTTTCATAGGTGATCTGCCATTCGCCGTCCCACTTGATCGAAAAACCCAGCGAGTCGGTGGGGGCGGACAGGAAACGCTGCTCGACCGGCGTGTCCGCCAGCGGCTTGTCGCCGACCTGCCCGACCAGGTCGAACATGCCGTAGAGCGGGCTGTCGATGCTGCTGGCCTCGTCGCCGGTGACATAAACCACGGGCAGCAGGTCCTTGCGATAGATCACCGGCTCCCAGGGCAGGCGCTGCACCGTCACCAGCTCCGACAGCGGCACCAGGCGGCCATCGCCGGCGCGCACGCGCAGGGTCAGCAGCTGTTCCAGGCTGGCCTGGTCGCCGGCAGGCAGGCGCAGGCGCACCGGCACCGGATACTTCGAGGCGCCGTCGCGCAGGTACGTTGCGTCACGACCGGACACGCCCAGCTGCAGCGCCTGCGCGATGGCCGCCTGGCTGACGCCCAGCCGCGCGGCGCGGTCGCGGTCGACCAGCACCAGTTCGCGTTCGGCCTGGGCCTCGACGGTGCTGTCGACGTCGACGATGCCGTCGGTGGCGATGAAGCGCGCCTGCAGGTCGCGGGCAATGGCGCGGGCGCGGGTGGCGTCGGGGCCGTAGATTTCGGCCACCAGCGGTGCCATCACCGGCGGGCCCGGCGGCACTTCCACCACTTTCACGGAAGCGCCGTAACGCTTGCCGATATCCGCCAGCACCGGCCGCACCGCCAGCGCGATGTCGTGGCTCTGGCGGTCGCGTTCGTGCTTGCCGACCAGGTTCACCTGCAGGTCGCCGACGTTGGCGCCCTCGCGCAGGTAGTACTGGCGCACCAGGCCGTTGAAGTTCACCGGCGCCGAGGTGCCGGCGTAACCCTGGATGTCCAGGACTTCGGGGACTTCGTTCAGCGCCTGCGCCATGTCCAGCAGCAGGGCGTTGGTGCGCTCGAGCGGCGTGCCTTCGGGCAGGTCCACGACCACCTGGAATTCGGACTTGTTGTCGAAGGGCAGCATCTTCAGGACCACCAGCTGCACCACCGCCAGGCCGGCGGCGGCCAGCACCGCCACGCCGATGCCGGCGAACAGCATGCGGCGGCGGCCCCTGCCGCGTTCACTGTGCAGGAAGGGCCGAATGACACGTTCGAACAGCCCGCGCACCCGCTTCGAGAGCGCGGTTTCATGGCCGCCGCCTTCGCTGTGCACGTGGCGCGAGAGCAGCTTGAGCGACAGCCAGGGCGTGACCGTCAGCGCGATCGCCAGCGACAGCAGCATGCCCACCGAGGCGTTGATCGGGATCGGCCGCATGTACGGGCCCATCAGGCCCGAAACAAAGGCCATGGGCAGCAGCGCGGCGATGACGGTGAAGGTGGCCAGGATGGTCGGGCTGCCGACTTCGTCCACCGCCGGCGGGATGGCTTCGAGCAGCGTCTTGCCGCCCAGGCGCATGTGCCGGTGGATGTTCTCGACGATGACGATGGCGTCGTCCACCAGGATGCCGATCGAGAAGATCAGCGCGAACAGCGACACCCGGTTGATGGTGAACCCCATCGCCCAGGACGCGAACAGGGTGAGCGCCAGGGTCAGGATGACCGCGCTGCCGACCACGATGGCCTCGCGCCAGCCCAGCGCGAACAGCACCAGCAGCACCACCGCGCCGGTGGCGAACACCAGCTTCTGGATAAGCTTCATCGCCTTGTCGTTGGCGGTGTAGCCGTAGTCGCGGGTCACGGTGGCGTGGATGCCCTCGGGGATCACCGAGGCTTCCAGGACCTTGAGGCGGTCGGTGACCGCGCGGGTGATGTCCGCGGCGTTGGCGCCGGGCTTCTTGGCAATGGCGATCGTCACCGCCGGGGCGATGACCCCGTCGGGGCGAAGCTTGTCCTGCGGCGCCGTGTACCAGGCGTACTGGCTGGGCAGGTCGGCACCGCGCCGGATGCCGGCGACGTCGGACAGGTACAGCGGCCGGCCGTCGCGCAAGCCGATGACCAGTCCGGCGACCTGCTGGGCGTCGGCCAGGTAGCGGCCCGCGGTCATCGGCAGCACGCCGTCGGCGGTCACCCGGTCGCCGGCCTGGCTGACCACGTTGGCGGCCGAGAGTGCGCCGGCCAGGTCGTCGGCGGTCATGCCGTAGGAGGCCAGGCGGGTGGCGTCGAGTTCAACCACCACCAAACGCTGCGGCGCACCGATGGTGTAGACGTCGCGGGTGCCCGGCACGCGCTTGATTTCGGACTCGAGCGTGTGCGCCACTTCGGCCAGCTCGACGCCGCCGCGGGCGGCATCGTCGGTCCACAGCGTCACCGCCATCACCGGCACGTCGTCGATGCCCATCGGCCGCACCAGCGGCTGGCCGACACCCAGGCCGGGCGGCGCCCAGTCGGCGTTCGAATAGACCTGGTTGTACAGGCGGACCAGCGCGTCCTGGCGCGGCACGCCGACCGCGAATTCCACGGTGATCAGGGCCGAACCGGCGCGGCTGACCGAGTACACGTGCTTGACGCCGTCGATCTCGGACAGCACCTGTTCCAGCGGCACGCTGACCAGGTTCTCGACATCGGCAGCCGGCGCGCCCGCGAAGGGCACGATGATGTTGGCCATGGTCACGTCGATCTGCGGCTCTTCCTCGCGCGGCGTGATCAGGGTGGCGAACAGGCCCAGCAGCAAGCCAGCCACCGCCAGCACCGGCGTCAGCGGATTGGACTGGAAGGCCCGGGCCAGGCGCCCGGACAGGCCGAAGCGCGGCTCAGTCATTGCCGGGCTCCCGGCCCGCGTTCGCCAGGTGCGCCAGCGCGTCCAGCGGGTCGGCGGCGATGCGCTCGCCCTCGGCGAGGCCGGCCAGCACTTCGACTTCGTCGTCGCGGCGATGGCCCAGGCGGACCTGGCGCAGCCCCACGCGGTTGTCGGCGCCGACCACGTACACCGCGGTCACTTCGCCGCGGGTCACCAGGGCGGTGGTCGGAATCCACAGGTGCCGGGCTTCGCCGGTCTTGAAGGCGACCTTGACGGTCATGCCCGGCTGCAGCCCGGTTTCAGCCTCGGGCAGTTCGACCCGCACCTTGAAACTGTGGGTGCCCGGGTCGGCGTAGGGGAAAACGATGAGCTGGTCGGCTTCCAGGCGGCCGCCGCCGGGCAGCACCACGGTGGCGGTGCCGTGTTCGCGCAGGGCGGCGACGTCACTCTGCGGCACTTCCACGTTCACGCGCAGCTGCTGCAGCGACAGGCCCGACACCAGCGGCTGGCCCGGCTGCACCGACTCGCCGACCTCGACGTGGCGTTGCGTCAGGATGCCCGAGTAAGGCGCCCGGATGACGGTGTAATCCACCTGTTCGCCGGCCTCGCTGACGCCGGCGCGGGCCGATTCCAGGGCGGCGCGCGCGGCATCGCGGCGGGCGCGGGCCTGGTCGAGCGTGGCCCGGGCCAGCAGTTGTTTGGCCACCAGCTCCTCGGTGCGGCGGAACGCCGCCTCGGCTTCGGTGTAGTTGGCCTGGGCCGCGCTGAGCGAGGCCGATGCCTGCCGTTGGGCAGACACCTGCTCGACGTCGGTGAAACGCACCACGACCTGCCCCGCCTCGACGTAGTCGTTCACGTCGAACGGCAGCTCAAGCACGCGGCCGCGCGTCTGCGCGGACAGCGTGGCCTGGTTGACGGCCTCGACCACGCCGTCCCAGCTGCGCTCGCGCGCCGAGGTGCGCGGGGCGACCGTGATCGTCTCGAAGCCCACGGGCGGGGCGGCAGCGGGCACGTTCGGCTCGCTGCCGCAGGCCGCCAGGAAAAGGGCGGCGAGCGCTGTGGTGGCCAGGGCGCGGGGCATGGACATCGTCTACCTCACTTGAAGGCGCAGCCGGCGTTGAAACCGAGCTTGCGGAAGATCATGGCCGCCGGGCAGAAGCCGGTGAAGGACGCCTGCAGCATGTTCAGGCCAATGAAGGCCGTGAACAACAGCCACCAGGGCGAAACGAAGTACACGAGGGCGGCGCTGATCAGGATCATCACGCCGGCAAAGGCCATCACGGCACGGTCGAGGTTCATGGGATTCTCCGGGTTCGGGTTTTGGGGGGACTACTTCAGGCGCTCGATGCCCAGGGCCTTGAGCACGTACTTCTCGTACAGCGGTTCGGTGTTGCCGGACTTCATCTTCGAGAGGAAGTACTTCTCGAAGGCGATCTTGGCCACGTGCACCCATTTGCCGACCTTGGCCCAGGTGACGTTGCGCGGCGGGTTCTGCGGCAGCGCCACGAAGGCCGCGCCGGTGTCGCCCATGTCGGCCAGGCAGATGGCGTTCCAGGTGGCCTTGTGGTCGGCGGGCTTGCCGGCCAGGTCGGCGGCGATGTTCTGCGCGATGGCGGTCACCATGGACTCGATCATGAAGCCGGTCTTGGGCGCACCAGTGGGCACCGGGGTCACTTCGACCGGCGGGATGGCGACGCACACGCCGGCCGAGAAAACGTTCAGGTAGACCGGGTTGCGCTGGTGCGCGTCGATCTGGACGAAACCGCGCGGATTGCACATTTCCTTCGCCGAGCGCACTGCATCGACGCCGGTGAAGGCCGGCAGCACCATCGAATACTTGAACGGCAGTTCGTGCGTGGCCAGCGGCTGGCCGCGCGCGTCCATTTCCTCGGCGTGCAGCACGCCGTCTTCGACGCGGGTGATTTTTGCGTTGGTGATCCACTTGATGTGGCGCTGGCGCAGCTCGGACTCGAGCAGGCCCTTGGAATCGCCGACGCCGCCCAGGCCCATGTGGCCGATGTAGGGCTCGGGGCTGACATAGGTCATCGGCACCTGGTCGCGCAGCTTGCGCTTGCGCAGGTCGGCGTCGAGGATCATCGCGAACTCGTAGGCCGGGCCAAAGCAGCTGGCGCCGGCCGCCGCGCCGATGACGATCGGGCCCGGCGACTTCAGGAATTCCTGGTAGGCCTCCCAGGCGGCAAACGCGTGCGGCGTGGTGCAGACCGACTGCGTGAACCCGCCGTCCGGGCCCAGGCCGGGCACTTCGTCGAAGGCCAGGCGCGGCCCGGTGGTGACCACCAGGTAGTCGTAGGCCAGTTCGCGGCCGTCTCGCAGGCGCAGCTTGTTCTCGGCCGGCAGCACTTCGGCGGCGCCGGCCGGTTCGAAGCCGATGTCTTTCTTCGCCAGGTAGGGGCGCACCCCGATCTGGATATCCTTGGGCTTGCGCCAGCCCACCGCCACCCAGGGGTTGGACGGGGTGAAGCTGAAATGATCGCCCTCGCCCACCACGGTGATCGGATGGTCCTTGCCCAGCAGGGCCCGGAGCTCGTAGGCGACGCTCATGCCGCCGATGCCGGCGCCGAGGACAACGATACTGGCCATGCTCTACTCCCGGGCCGGTCTATCCGGCGGTGCTAATTTAGTAGAATCTTAATTAGTAATGTGGCATGCTGTCAACACCCCCGCACAGGCAGACCCATGACCGCTTCCACCCGCCAGCCCACCCCCGACCCCGCCATCAATTCGGCCGAACTGATGGAATCGGCGTCGGAAGCCGCCGCCGAGCTGCTCAAGGCCATGGCCAACCCGCAGCGCCTGCGGGTGCTGTGCCTGCTGGTGGAGAGGGAAATGTCGGTGGGCGAGATAAACGCCCTGGTGCCGCTGAGCCAGTCGGCGCTGTCACAGCACCTGGCGGTGCTGCGCGAAAAGAACCTGGTGGCGACCCGGCGCGAGGCGCAGACGGTCTTCTACTCGGTGGCCGACGGCACGGTGCACGACGTCATCGAAGTGCTGCACCGGAACCTTTGCGGCCCGGCGCAAGACTAGGGGGCGCGGGGCCCCGGATCATGGCCTCAGGCGAGCGACGTCGCCGCGTCAACCACCGCATCGACGGTGATGCCGAAGTGCGGGAACAGCTTGTCGGCCGGCGCCGAGGCGCCGAACTGGTCGATACCGACCACGGCGCCGTCCAGGCCGACGAACTGGCGCCAGTAGCCGGTGACGCCGGCTTCCACGGCCACCCGCTTGCGGCACCAGCCCGGCAGCACGCCTTCGCGCCACTCGATCGGCTGGCGTGCGAACACCTCGGCGCAGGGCATGGACACGACCCGGGCCTTGACGCCCTTGTCGGCCAGGCGGCGCATGGCCTCCATGGCCAGCTCCACTTCCGAACCGGTGGCGACCAGGATCAGGTCGAAGCTGCCTTCGCCCGGATCCGACAGCACGTAGCCGCCGCGGGCGATGTCGGCCAGCTGCTGCCGGGTGCGCGGCTGGTGCGCCAGGTTCTGGCGGCTGAACACCAGGCAGCTGGGGCCGTCGGTGCGTTCGATCGCCGCCTGCCAGGACACGGCTGACTCGACCGCGTCGCAGGGACGCCAGACGTCGTTGTTGGGGATGTAGCGCAGCGCCGCCAGGTGCTCGACCGGCTGGTGGGTCGGGCCGTCTTCGCCCAGGCCGATCGAATCGTGGGTGAACACGTGGATGGCGCGGGTGGGGATGAGCGCCGACATGCGCAGGGCGTTGCGCGAGTAGTCGGAAAAAACCAGGAAGGTGGCGTCGTAGGGAATGAAGCCGCCGTGCAGGGCCAGGCCGTTGCTGATGGCGGACATGCCGAACTCGCGCACGCCGTAATGGATGTAGTTGGCGCTGGGGTCGCCGCTGGTGACCGACTTGCTGCCCTTCCACAGGGTCAGGTTCGAATGCGCCAGGTCGGCCGAACCGCCGATCAGTTCCGGCAGCAGCGGGCCGAAGGCGTCGAGCGCCATCTGCGATGCCTTGCGCGAGGCCACCACCGGGCCGTCTTGCTGCAGCTTGGCGATATAGGCCTGGGCGGCGTCGGCGAAATCCTCGGGCAGCTCACCGTGCGAGCGGCGCACGAGTTCGGCGGCCAGCTCCGGGTAGGCCTTGGCGTAAGCGTCGAAGCGCTGGTTCCACTGTTCTTCGCGCACCAGGCCGCTGTTGCCGGCGCGCCAGCCGTCGCGGATCCCGGCCGGGATTTCAAACGGCGCGTGTGGCCAGCCCAGGGCTTCGCGGGTGGCGGCCACTTCGTCCTTGCCCAGCGGCGCGCCATGGCTCGATTCCTTGCCCGCCTTGCCGGGGGAGCCGAAGCCAATGGTAGTGCGGCAGCAGATCAGGGTCGGCTTGCCGGTTTCAGCCTGGGCGGTGCGGATGGCCTGGGCGATTTCCTGCGGATCGTGGCCGTCCACCTTGCGGATGACCTGCCAGCCATAGGCCTCGAAGCGGGCGGCGGTGTCGTCGGTGAACCAGCCCGAGGTGTCGCCGTCGATGGAGATGCGGTTGTCGTCCCAGAGCGCGATCAGCTTGCCCAGGCCCCAGGTGCCGGCCAGCGAGGCCACTTCGTGCGAGATGCCTTCCATCAGGCAGCCGTCGCCCAGGAACACCCAGGTGTGGTGGTCGACGATGTCGAATTCCGGGCGGTTGAAGCGCTGCGCCAGCAGCTGCTCGGCCAGCGCCATGCCCACGGCGTTGGCCAGGCCCTGGCCGAGCGGCCCGGTGGTGGTCTCGACGCCGGGCGTATGGCCGAATTCCGGGTGGCCGGCGGTCTTGCTGTGCAGCTGGCGGAAATTGCGCAGCTCCTCGATCGGCAGGTCGTAGCCCGACAGGTGCAGCAGGCCGTAGACCAGCATCGAACCGTGGCCGTTGGACAGCACGAAGCGGTCGCGGTTGAACCACTTGGGGTTGTTCGGGTTGTGGCTGAGGAAGTCGTTCCACAGCACTTCGGCGATGTCGGCCATGCCCATCGGCATGCCGGGATGGCCGGACTTGGCGGCCTCGACGGCATCGATGGCGAGGAAACGCAGGGCGTTGGCGAGGTCGCGGCGGGAAGGCGTGGTCATCGGGGCGTCCAGGGCGTGGGGCCCGGGGCCGGGCCAACGGGGCGCTATTGTCGCCGACCCGGCCGCCGATGTCGCGCTTGAACCGGCCCCGCCGGGGTGCTAGCCGGCCGCCGCGGGTTCGGGCGGGGATTCGCGCACGCCTTCCTCGCTGCGGCCGATGACCACCGAGCCGACCATGTCGCCGCCCACGTTCACCACCGTGCGGCACATGTCCAGCAGGCGGTCGACGCCCAGGATCAGGCCGATGCCCTCGGGCGGGATGCCGAACATGGCCAGGATCATCGCGATCACCGGCAGCGAGCCGCCGGGCACGCCGGCGGCGCCGATCGAACCGAGCATGCACAGCACCAGGATCATGGCCTGCTGGAACAGGCTCAGGTCCACGCCGAAGAACTGGGCCAGGAAGAGCACCGTGATGCCTTCGAACAGGGCCGTGCCATTCATGTTCGCGGTGGCGCCAAGGGTGCAGACGAAGCGCGCGACCCGGCGCGGCACCCCCAGGGCTTCTTCGGTCACCTTCAGGGTGGTCGGCAGGGTGGCGCTGGACGACGACGTCGAAAACGCCGTCAGCAGCGCCGGCTGCGCGCCCCGGAAGAAGGCCACCGGCGACATGCCGCCGAAGACGCGCAGCAGGATCGGGAAGACGATGAAGAAGTGGATCGCCAGCGCGGCCAGCACGGTGCCGACGAATCGCGCCAGCTGGACCAGCACGTCGAAACCCAGCTTGGCGGTGATAGAGAACAACAGCGCCGCCACGGCCCAGGGCGCCAGCCGGATGACCCAGTCGATCAGCTTCAGGCAGATGTCGTAGACACCCTGCACCGCCGATACGAAGGAGCGGGTGCCGTCGCTGCGGATGACGGTGGCGGCGATGCCGAACATCAGCGCGAAGAACATGACCGCGATCAGGTCGCCGTTGGCCGCGGCGGCCACGGGGTTGCGCGGCACGATGTTCAGCAGCACCTGGAGGCCCGAAACCTGCTCGCGGCCGGCGGCGATCTGCGTTGCGCGCTCGCCCGCACCTGCCATGATTTCCGCGCCCAGCTCCGGCGGGATGCCCTGGCCTGGGCGGATCAGGTTCACCATCACCAAGCCGATGGTCACCGCGATGGTGGTGACGGCCAGGATCCACACCAGGGTCTTGCCGCCGATGCGCCCCAACGACTGCGGGTCGCCGATTTCCACCACGCCCAGCACCAGCGCGGAAAACACCAACGGGATGACCAGCATGAACAGCAGGCGCAGGAAAACCTGGCCGACCGGGTCGGCGACATAGGTCGTCACCAGGTCGAGCCAGCCGGCGTCGGCGGCGAATAGATTGGCGGCAAGGCCCAGCACGGTGCCGGCGATGAAGCCGACCAGCATGCGGGTGTGCAGTGACATCGGGGGCATTCCTGGCGCTCCGTGCGGCCTGGGTCTGGACGAAGCTTACCTCAGCCGCCGAAGGGACCCGGTGGCGATTCGGCAAGGATGTCCGTCAACGTGCGCGGCCTGCCAATCAGATAGCCCTGCGCGTAGTGGCAGCCCAGCCTCCGCAGCGCCTGCAGTTGGGCCGACGTCTCGACGCCCTCGACCACGATCTCCGCCTGCAGTGCCCTGCCCAGCTGCACGACCGCCTCGACCACCGCCATGGCCCGCGGGTCGCCGAGCATGTGCCGGGAAAAGGCCTGGTCGACCTTGAGCACGTCGAACTCAAGCCGATGCAGGTGCGCGAGGTGGGAATAGCCGGTGCCGAAATCGTCCAGCGCCACCTTGATGCCGTGGTTGTGGCACAGCGAGATCACCTGGCCGACCAGGTCGTAGTCGAGCACCTGGCTTTCGGTGATCTCGAGCTTGATGCTGCCGCGCGGCAGGCTGGCCGCGTCGGCCCGGGCGACGATGCGTTCGACCAGGCCGGGGTGGGAAAGCTGGCGCGCCGATACGTTCACGGCGACGAAAGGATGGCCGTGGCCGGCTTCAACCAGCCGCGCCACCGATTCGCAGGCGGCGTCCATCACATACTCACCGACGGGAACGATCAGCGAAGTTTCTTCGGCCAGGGCCACGAACTCGACGGGCGAAATCGGGCCACGTTCGGGATGGTGCCAGCGCACCAGCGCTTCGTAACCGGCAATGCGGCCGCGGTCGACGTCGAGCAGGGGCTGCAGGCTCAGTTCCAGACCCCGCGCGGCCAGGGCCTCGCGCAGCTGCGACTCGAGCCGGATCTTGTTGACGCCCAGGCGCTCGGAGGTGGTCATGGGCACCGGGGCGGTATCCGGACCCCGGCCCTGCAGCGCCGAGAGCGCGCCGCGATAGCGCTTTAGCTGCCCTTCGAGAAGGGAGCGCACGATCGGGTCCGTGCCGGCCAGGCGCTCGGCGATCTGGCTGCGGTCTATCGGGAACAGCACCGTGTCGCTGATGGCGATTGCCGTGGCGGTGCGCGGGGAGTCGTCGATGACGGCCATCTCGCCGACCAGGTCGCCGGGACCCAGCAGGCTCAGCACCACGTCCTTGCCGCGCTGCCTGGCCCGTACTTCGATGCCGCCGGTTTCGATCAGGTAGGCGGTGTCGGGTGGGTCCCCTTCCCGGAAGAGGACCTCGCCGGCCTGCAGCGTGGTTCGCAGCGACGGATTCATGGGCTCAGGATGCCAGAAACAAACAGGGCCGCTTGCGCGGCCCTGTCCGTGGGTTCAGCCACCCGGGTTCGGTCAGGAACCCCGGTGCGCCACCTGCAGGATGCGCGGGGTGACGAAGATCAGCAGCTCGGCCTTCTGAATGCCGCGGCTCTTGTTCTTGAACAGGTTGCCCAGCACCGGCAGGTCGCCGAGGAAGGGAACCTTGCGCAGGTCCTCGCGGTTGCTGAACTCGTACACGCCGCCCACGACCACGGTCTGGCCGTTGTCGATCAGCACCGCGGTGCTGACCTCGCGACGGGCGATCTGCGGCACGAAGCCACCGGACGGGTTGGCGACAAGCTCGCTGACCTCGTCCTTCTTCACGGCCAGGTTCAGGTAGACGCGGCCGTCCTGGGTGATGGTCGGGGTGACCTTGAGCTCAAGCAGCACTTCCTTGAACTCGACGGTCGCCTGGGCGACGGCACCCGGCGTGGCGGCCGGCTGGATCGTCAGGTAGGCCACTTCGTCACCCTGGCGGATGATGGCCTCACGCTGGTTGGCGGTGATGACGCGCGGGTTGGAAACCACTTCGCCGCGGCCTTCTTCCTCGAGCGCCGACAGTTCCAGGTCCAGGGCGATGTCCTGGCGCAGGATGCTGAGGTTGAGGATGCCGGCCGCCGGGTTCACCGGCAGGTCGACGATGAAGCCGGAGTCCGTGGTGGTCTCGTTGCTGTTGGGCAGCACGCCGGTCCGGTCCTGGACGCCGAACATCACGCCCAGTTCGCGGGCGAAGACTTCGGTGGCGACCACGATGCGGGCCTCGATCAGCACCTGGTCGACCGGGCGGTCGAGGGTGGCGAGCATGTTCTTGATCTCGTCCACCTTGCTCTGGATGTCGATGACCAGCAGGGTGTTGGTGCGCGAGTCGAAGCTGACGCTGCCGCGCGGCGACAGGAAGCCACCGCCGGCGCGCGTTTCACCGCCGCCACCGCCGGTGGTCTGGGCCTGCTTGCTCTCGTCGGTCAGCAGGCCAGCGATGTCCTCGGCAATGCCGTAGTTCACCGGGATGTATTCGGTGACCAGCGGCTCACGGTCCTCGTTGGCGATGCGGGCATCGGCAACCGCCTTCTCGAAGTCGGCGATTTCCTTCTGCGGCGCGACCCAGATGACGTTGCCGTCACGACGCTTGTCGAGCTGCTTGGCGCGCAGCACGATGTCCATGGCCTGGTCCCAGGGCACGTTCATCAGGCGCAGGGTCACGTTGCCCTGCACGGTGTCGGCCGCGACCACGTTCAGGCCGGACTCCTCGGCGATGAGCTGCAGCACCGTACGGACCGGCACGTCCTGGAAATTGAAGGTCACCGGACGGCCGGCGTAGCGCTTGGCTTCCGGTTCACCGGCAACCGCACCGGCCGCACGGCCGGGCGCCCCGGCGACGATCGTGCCGGCGGCGCCACGCTTGGGCGTGACCTCGACGACGTATTCGTTGCCGGTCTGGTAGGCCATGGAGTCGACGGCGCCGTTGGTGTGGATCACCAGGCGGGTGCTGCCGGCATTGGCATTGGGCTCGAGGCTCTGCACCGGGGTGGCGAAGTCGGTCACGTCCAGCCGGCGGCGCAGGGCCTCCGGGATGCTGGCGTTGGCGACGTCGACGACCAGGCGGTTGCCTTCGTTGCGCATGTCGGCGGCGGCACCGTCTCCGTTGAACTTGAGGATGACCCGGCCGGAGCCGTTCTCACCGCGTCGGAAGTCGATGTTGGCCACTTCCAGGGCGGTCGCCACCTTCTTGGTCGGGTCAGGGCCGGTCGCCAGGCTGTTGGGCTGGGCACCGCCGTCCACCGTCAGCACCAGCAGGTTGCCGGCGGCGCGGGTGGTGTAGCCGGCCGGGCGGAACAGGTCCACCACGACGCGGGTCCGGCCGCCTGCCTCGACGGCGGACACGGCCGACGTGGCGCCGCTGCCGATCACGATGCGGCGCTGGTCCAGGCCATTGCTGGTCCCGGGCAGGTCCATCGCGATTCGCGGGGGCGTGTCGGTGGTGAAAGCCTGCACGTCACCAACGGGTTCGGAGAACTCCAGGGTGATGTCCACCTTGCCTCCGGGTGCCGAGGCATAGCGGACGTCCTGCAGGACGTTTGCTGCCAGCGCGGAAAGCGACGTCGCCATGCCGACGGCGAGCGCTCCCATGGCCAGCACCCAGCGTCGCTTGGTGCCCATCCCCTCGCCGATCGTTTTATTCGCGGTCATCGTGCATTCCCCCAATCAATTGTCTTCAAGGGCGATACGGGCCTGGCGTTCCAGCCAGTCTCCCGCCCCATCCGGTACGAGTTCGACAATCTCGATGCGGTCTTCATAAACCGCGGTGATACGACCGTCGTTGAGACCCAGGTAGTTGCCGGCCCGCACGCGATGCGTGACGCGGTCCGGTCCCATCACCAGCCCGACCACGTCGGCACCACCACCGATCGTGCCGACCATGTCCAGGCTATCGAGCGGGAAGGCCTCGAGGACCTCCTTGCGCCGATTCGGGTCTGGCCGCAGTGCGTTGCTGCTGTCGCGGTCCGCACTGGGCTGGGCGAACGGGTCGCGCATGTCCTGCGCGGCATATTCAAAGGTTTCGAACTGCTTCATCACCGGCAGCGGGTCCAGCGGCGGCGCCGGGCGTGCCTTGACCTCGGCCACCCAGGCCTCGAGGTCACGCTTGCCACGGGTGCAGGCCGACAGGGACAGCGCGATGGCCGCGATAAGCAGCCCGCTCATGGCTTTACGGGTCATGGACGGGGCCATCACTTGGAGCCTCCCGCGGTATTGGAATCCCCGGCTTCCTCTTCTTCATCGAGGTACCGGTAGGTCTTGACCGTGCCCGAAAGCACCAGGATGCCGTCCGAGCCGTCACGTGGCTGCAGCGAGATGTCGTGCATGGTCATGATGACCACGCGCGGCAGCGAAGCCACGCCGCTGACGAAGGCGCCGAACTGGTGGTAGGAGCCCACCATGCGCAGCTGGATCGGCTTTTCGGCATAGAACTCGCGCTGGCTTTCGGCGCCGGGCTGGAACAGCTCGTTGTTGATGCCTGCCGCGAGCGCGGTCTGCGAAATGTCGACGATCAGGTCGGGCATCTCGTTCTTGCTCGGCAGCTGCCGCAGCATCTGCTGCAGCATCACTTCCATCTGGGCCAGCTGCTGCTTGAGCGGCTCGAGGTTCGCGGCGCGTCCCTGCTTGCCCTGGAACTCTTCACGCAGCTGGATTTCGGTGGACTCTTCCGCCTGCAGCATCAGGCGCCTGTCGCTGACGAACAGATACCAGCCCAGGCCGATGATCAGCGCGATAAGCAGAACGCAGGCGCCCACCTTGACCTGGATCGGCCAGGCCCCGGAGTTGTTGAAATCGAGGTTGCGAAGGTCGATGTTGTTGCTCACTGGGCACCTCCCGCGACAGCGTTGCTTTCGGCCGGCATGTCGTCGGTGTCCTGCTTGGGCGTCACCAGCTGCACCTTCAGCGAGAAGGCATTGGGCAGGCCCCTGTCGTCACCCTTGGCCTCGATGATCGTGAGGTCCGGGTTGGCCATCCAGCCAGACTCTTCCAGGTTGCGCATGTAGGAGCTGACCCGGGCGTTGGACTGGGCCGAACCTTCCAGCGTGAGCTGCTGGCCGGCCTGCTTGATCGAGTTCAGGCGCACGCCCTCGGGGATGGTGCGCACCAGCTGGTCGAACAGGTGCACCATCTGCGAGCGGCTGGCCTGCAGTTCCTCGATCACCTGCTTGCGGGCAAGCAGGTTGGCCTTCTTCTTGTCCAGGGCCTCGATTTCCGTGATCTGCTGGTCCACCAGCACGATCTGGTCGCGCAGGTACTGGTTGCGCCCCTGCTGGCCTTCGATCTGGCCGTTGTAGTAGACGACGATCAGGAAGCTGATCAGGAGGCCAGCCGCGGCCGAAAGGCCCAGCATGGTCATGAATTCCTTCTGGCGCTGCTTGCGTCGCTCGGCGCGCCAGGGAAGCAGATTGATTCTGGCCATCAGTCGAAGCTCCTCAGGGCCAGGCCGCAGGCAATCATCAGCGCCGGGGCGTCCTGCGCCAGGGAATGTGCCTGGACGCGGGGGCCGAGCGCCATGTTGGCGAGCGGGTTAGCGATGACGGTCGGGACGCCCAGCTGTTCCTCGACCAGGTTGGCGATGCCGGCGATCGAGGCGCAGCCGCCGGCCAGGACCACCTGGTCGACGCGGTTGAAGTCGCTGCCGGCGTAGAAGAACTGCAGCAGGCGGCTGACCTGCTGGACCAGTGCTTCCTTGAACGGTTCGAGCACTTCGACCTCGTAGCTTTCCGGCAGGCCGCCCTGGCGCTTGGCCAGGCCCGCCTCGTCGTAGCTCAGGCCGTAGCGGCGCATCACTTCGTCGGTGAGCTGCTTGCCGCCGAAGACCTGCTCTCGGGTGTAGATGCTGCGCTGGGCGCGCAGCACGTTGAGCGTGGTCATGGTGGCGCCGATGTCGACCAGGGCCACGATCGCGTCCTTGGGCACCGACAGCTGGTCGGCGACCAGCTTGAAGGCGTTCTCCATGGCGAAGGCCTCGACGTCGACGACCTTGGCGCTGAGCCCGCCGAGCTCGAGCGCCGACTGGCGCAGCTCCACGTTCTCGGTGCGCGAGGCCGCCAGCATCACCTGCACCATTTCGGGGTTGTTCGGCACGGGGCCGATAACCTCGAAGTCGAGGCTGACTTCCTCGATGGGGAACGGGATGTAGTTGGAGGCTTCGAGCTGCACCTGGTCCTCGAGGGCGTCCTCGTCCAGGTCGCCCTGGATCGGGATGATCTTGGTGATCACCGAGGAACCCGAAACCGCGGCCGCGGCGTGCCGGGCCTTGGTGCCGGACCGGGCCACCGCACGCTTGATCGCCTCGCCGACGGCCTCGACCTCGACGATGTTCTTCTCGACCACAGCGTTGGGTGGCAGCGGTTCCACCGCGTAATGCTCAACGCGGTACCGCCCGCCGGACTCGGTGAGCTGAAGTAGCTTGACGGCAGTGGAACTGATGTCCAGGCCGACCAGCGGTGTCTTGGCATTTCCGAAAAGACCCACGGTTTCTCCCCTTCCGACGGGCGCTTACACACGAATGGTGCGCCATTACATTAAATAACGAAAAATTCCCAAATGGCAATGCCCCCCCTGCCCGGATCTCCCCGAAGGCCCAGTTGACCGGCCCTGGCTTCCCCTACAAGACGCATTCCGGGTCCGATTCCGGCCGTCCCCAAACGACACGGCCGGACCCTGCCTCGTTCTATACTCCCCGACCCACGCCGCTGTAAACCTCGGAGGGGCCCTGGATGGCCCGATTCAAACGCCTGCTACGGCGGGCATTGATCCTTTTCACCGGCCTTGCCGTGCTTGGCCTGGCTACCCTGGGCATCCTGTATTGGCTGATCGCGCCGCGCCTGCCGGACGTGCAGGAACTGCGCAATGTCCAGCTCCAGGTGCCGCTTTCGATCTACACCCGCGACGGCCGCCTGATCTCGGTCATCGGTGAGACTCGCCGCTTCCCGGTGGACATCGAGGACGTTCCCGAGCAGGTCAAACAGACCTTCATCGCCATCGAGGATGCCCGGTATTACGAGCATCCGGGCGTTGATTGGCGCGGCATTGCGCGCGCCGTCTGGCTGATCGCCACCACCGACGACAAACGCGTCCCGGGCGGCAGCACCATCACCCAGCAGGTCGCGAGGCAGTTCTTCCTGAGCACGGAATACTCCTACACGCGCAAGCTCACCGAGATCTTCCTGGCCCTGAAAATGGAGCGGGAACTGAGCAAGGACGAGATCCTCGAGCTCTATCTCAACAAGAGTTTCTTCGGCAATCGCGCCTACGGCATCGCCGCCGCCGCCGAGTTCTACTACGGCAAGACGCTCGACCAGCTGACCCTGGCCGAAGCAGCCACGCTGGCCTCGATCCCGAAATTTCCGTCCTCGGGCAACCCGATCATCAACCCCGAACGTGCCCTCGTGCGCAGGAACTACGTGCTCCAGCGCATGCGCGAGGAAGGCATGATCGACGAGGCCACGGAGCTGGCTGCACGCGCCGAACCCATGCACGCCAGCCCGCACGAGCCCAAGATCGAGGTCGAGGCGCCCTACGTCGCCGAGATGGTGCGCGCGGAAATGGAGCAGCGCTACGGCGCCGAAGCCACCACCAGCGGACTGAGCGTCTTCACCACGCTCGAATCGGACGACCAGCTGGCCGCCGTGCGCTCGCTGCAGGCCGGCCTGCTCGAATACGACCGGCGCCACGGCTACCGCGGCGCCGAGGCCCAGCTCGACATCGGCGACGGTGAATCGGCGCAGGACCTGCGCGACCGCCTGCGTCCCTACCCCACCCTGGGCGGCCTGCAGGCCGTGCTGGTGACCGGTTTCGAGGGCGATGCCGCCAACGTGCTCACCAATTCGGGCACCTCGCTCACCCTCAGCGCCGAAGCCACCCGCTGGACCCGCAAGACCCCGGCCCAGTTGTTCAAGCGCGGCGACGTCATCCGGCTGACGCTCGACCCCGAAACAGCCGAACTGCGCCTGGCCCAGCTGCCCCAGGCGCAGGCCGCGCTGGTGTCGCTGCAGCCCGAAGACGGCGCCGTGCGCGCCCTGGTCGGCGGCTTCAGCTTCGGCCTGAACAAGTTCAACCGCGCCACCCAGGCCCAGCGCCTGCCCGGCTCGAGCTTCAAGCCCTTCGTGTACGCGGCCTCGTTCGAACGCGGCTTCTCGCCGGCGAGCATCGTGCTCGATGCGCCGGTGGTGTTCCGCGACCGCGCCGGCAACGTCTGGCGCCCGCAGAACGACGCCGGCAACTTCGCCGGCCCGATGCGCCTGCGCGAAGCGATGGTGCAGTCGCGCAACCTGGTGTCGGTGCGCCTGCTCGACGCCATCGGCGTGGATTTCGCCAGCCGGTACATCACCCAGTTCGGATTCAGCCAGGAAAGCCTGCCGCCGAACCTGTCGATGTCCCTTGGCACGTCCTCGCTGACGCCGCTGTCGATCGCCCGCGGATACACGGTCTTCGTCAACGGCGGCCACCTGGTCGATCCGTGGTACATCGAACGCGTTCTCGACCGCGATGGCCGCGTGCTCAGTGAACACGTGCCGCTGCGTGCCTGCCTGCGCTGCCCCGGACGGGCAAGCGGCAGCCCCGCCGGCGAACGCGACACCACCGTGGTGGATGGCTTCAACCTCGGCGCGGCCACGCCGCCCCCGGCAGCGCCCGACGCTGAAACCGGGGCCGAAGAAGCCGCGCCCGAGGTGCCCGAAGGCCCCATTTCCCTGGCTCCGCGCGCCATCGACGCCCGCACCGCCTTCATGATCCAGTCGATGCTGCGCGACGTCGTGCAGCGCGGCACCGGCCGCGCGGCCACCGCGATCGGCCGCCCGGACATCGGCGGCAAGACCGGTTCCACCAACGATTACCGCGATGCCTGGTTCTCGGGCTTCGGCGGCGACCTGGTCACCACGGTCTGGGTCGGCAAGGACGATTTTTCGACCCTGGGCCGCGGCGAATACGGCGGCAAGGCCGCGCTGCCGATCTGGATCAACTACATGGACGCCGCGCTCAAGGACGTGCCGCTTTACGAGCCCGAACCGCCCACCGGGCTGGTCACCGCCTCGGTGGACGCCAGTTCGGGGCGCCTGGTGCCGGACGGCACGCCGGGCAGCGTGCGCGACTACTTCAAGCGCGAGGACTACGACCGCATCACCGCCCAGGGTTTCGACGTGGAGCCGGTGCTGAGCAATGAAGAGGCGTTCGACATCTTCTGACCCCGGGGCGGCGCGGGTGCGCCGCCAGCGGGTCGCCGCCGAAGCCGCGCGCCTGCTGGCCCAGGGCGGCGGCGACATGGCCACGGCGCGGCGCAAGGCGGCCGAGCGCCTGGGCCTGCGCGACCCGGCCTTCCTGCCCGACGCCGACGAGATCCGCGAAGCCCTGCAGGCCCATCACCGGCTGTTCTCCCCGGGGCACCTGGACCCCGGCCGGCTGCGGCGCCAGCGCGAAGCCGCCCTGGCGGCGATGGACCATTTCGCGGACTTCGAACCCCGCCTCGCCGGCCCGGTGCTCGACGGCAGCGCCGGCCCCGGCGACGCCGTGGTGCTGCACCTGCATGCCGAGGATCCCGACGCGGTGGCCCGCCTGCTGGCCGACCGCGGCGTGCCGGCGCGGCAGCAGCGCCGCCGCATCCATCCCGCCACCGGCGGCGCCACGGATGTGCCGTGCTGGGAACTGGTGGCCGACGACCAGGCCTTCGAACTGTGGGTCCTGCCGCCCTCCGCGGCCCGGCAGGCGCCGCGCGACCCGCTGGGAGGGGGCGCCCTGCCCCGCGCCTCGCTGGCGGCCGTGGCGCGGCTCCTGGACGGTCCGGCGAAACCCTGAAACGCGAACGCCCCGCACGGGGCGGGGCGTCCGGGATACACAGCGTGCGCGGATCAGCGCTTGGCCAGCTCCACGTAGTCGCGGTTGGCGGCACCGGTGTAGATCTGGCGCGGGCGGCCGATCTTGGCTTCCGGGTCGGTCTGCTGCTCGAGCCAGTGCGACACCCAGCCGGCGGTGCGGGCGATGGCGAACATCACCGTGAACATCTCGGTCGGGATGCCCAGCGCCTTGTAGATGATGCCGGAGTAGAAGTCGACGTTCGGGTAGAGCTTGCGCTGCACGAAGTAGTCGTCCTTGAGCGCGGCTTCCTCCAGGCGCATGGCCACTTCGAGCAGCGGATCGTCCACGCCCAGTTCGTCGAGCACCTGGTGGCACATTTCGCGGATGATCGTCGCGCGCGGGTCGAAGTTCTTGTACACGCGGTGGCCGAAGCCCATCAGGCGGAAGCCGGAGTTCTTGTCCTTGGCACGGTCGACGGCCTTGGCGACGTCCTCGGGACGGCCGATCTCGTCGAGCATCTTGAGCACGGCTTCGTTGGCGCCGCCGTGGGCCGGGCCCCAGAGCGCCGCCACGCCGGCGGCGACGCAGGCGTAGGGGTTGGCGCCGGTGGAGCCGACCAGGCGCACGGTCGAGGTCGAGGCGTTCTGTTCGTGGTCGGCGTGCAGGATGAACAGCAGGTCCAGCGCCCGGGCGGCGACCGGCTTGAGTTCGAGCGGGCCCGACGGGACCTCGAACATCATGTGCAGGAAGCGGTCGACGTATTCGAGGTTGTTGCGCGGGTAGCGGATCGGCCAGCCGATGGAATGGCGGTAGCAGGCGGCGGCGATCGTCGGCACCTTGGCCAGCAGGCGGATGGCGGCCAGGCGGCGCTGTTCCGGGTCCTCGAGGTCGAGGTCGTCGTGGTAGAAGGCGGCCAGCGAACCGACCATGCCGCAGAGCATGGCCATCGGGTGGGCGTCGTGGCGGAAGCCGTGCAGGAAGCTCTTGAAGGCCTCGTGCATCATCGTGTGATGGGTGACTTCGTGCTCGAACCTGGCGAACTGCGCCTTGTCGGGCAGGTCGCCGTTCATCAGCAGGTAGCTGGTTTCCAGGAAGGACGAATGCTTGGCGAGCTGTTCGATCGGATAGCCGCGGTAGAGCAGCACGCCCTCGTCGCCGTCGATGTAGGTCACCGCGCTGCGGCAGCTGGCCGTGGCCACGAAGCCGGGATCGTAGGTGAACATCCCGGTTTCCTTCGGCAACCGCGTGATGTCGACGCAGGGGGCGCCGAGGGTGCCTTGGTGGACGGGAAGCTCGACGTTCTTGCCGGCGGCGTTGAGCACGACGCTCTTGTTGTCGGACACGGGCAGACTCCTTTCAGGGATGTGCGGGCCGCAATCCATGAAGGTGCTGGCGCGGCGCCCGCTACAGGAACTCGAAGATGCCGCCGGGGCGGTCACCATTCGCATAAGTATCTCACGGCCCGACGGCGAAGTCAGTGACGCAGGGCGGGTTCGGGGCCCCGGGACTGCAACGCAAAAGGCCACCCGCGAGGGTGGCCTTTCGGGGGCTCGGGTCGCCGGGCGACCCAGGCCGGGCGCTTACTTGGCGTAGCGCTTGCGGAAGCGGTCGACGCGGCCGCCCGTGTCCATCACCTTCTGCTTGCCGGTGTAGAACGGGTGCGAGGCCGAGCTGATGTCGATCTTGATCAGCGGGTATTCGTTGCCGTCCTCCCACTTCACCACTTCCTTGCTGGAAAGGGTGCTACGGGTAAGGAACGCGAAGTCGGAGGACAGGTCCTGGAAGACGACTTCTTTGTAGGTCGGATGGATGTCGGCCTTCATGGCTGGTGCTCCGCCGGTTATTCGTGGGGAAAGACCGGAATTATAAGCCGGATTCCGAGTCCGGGGCAAGCACCCCCTGGCCCCGGTCTCAGGCCCCCAGTGCGGCCCGGACCTGGGCTTCGAACGAGGCCTGGTCGTAGGCCAGCACGATGCGGGCATTGGCCGGCTTGCCGGTGCGCTGCTGCCAGTCCACCAGGGTGGCGCCCCGGCTCAGCCGGCCCTCGAGCTCGACCGCCAGGTGGCGATCCTCGGCCTGCACGATGCCGTCCGGGCGAAGGGCCGCGGCCATGGCCAGCGCATCGGCGCTGTGCCAGCGATCGCCGCGGCGCTCCAGCGACCAGCGCCGGGTGAAGCGGGAAATGGCCTCGTAGAACGTGGCCCGGCCGTCGCCGGCCGCCGCCCAGGCCTCGAAATCGGCGTGCCGCAGGCCGTGCCGCAGCACCGCTTCCCAGTCCACCACCTCGGCCTTGGGGAAGGCACGGAAGACCACGTCGGCGGCCTCGGGGTCGAAAGCGATGTTGAACTCGGCCGGGATCGAGGTATTGCCCTGCCCGGTGACCGCGCCGCCCATCACCACCAGCCGGCCGATGCGCGCGGGCAGCTCCGGGTCCAGGCGCAGGGCCAGGGCCAGGTTGGTCAGCGGGCCCAGGGTGACCAGCAGCAGCCGGCCCTCGTGTTCGCGCGCCAGCCGCAGGATCGCCAGCGCGCCGTGTTCGGACTCGGCGGCGCGCGCGGCCGGCGTGTAGCCGGTGTCGCCGAAGCCGTCCTGGCCGTGCACGTAGGCGGCGTCTTCGGCCGGGTGCACCAGCGGCACCGGGCAACCCGGGAACACCGGCACGTCCACGCCCGCGACCTCGCACAGCTTCAGCGCGTTGGCGACCGTATGCGCCAGGCCGACGTTGCCGGCGGTGATGGTCAGGCCCAGCAGTCGGTGTCGCGTGTCGGCAAAGGCCATCAGCAGGGCCAGGGCATCGTCCACGCCCGGGTCGGTGTCGATCAGCAGCGGAATGCGTTCGTCCATCGGGGGATTATCCCCGAATCACCGGACCGCCGCCCCGGGCTCAGGCACCGGCGAAACGTGCCGCGCCGCCAACCCAGCGCGCGACCACGCGCCCGGCCAGGTCCGGTGCCGTCGCCAGCAATTCTTCGGCGGCGCGGTGTACCTCCGGCAGCAAGTCGGCGTCACGCACCAGCTCGGCCACGCGGAAGCTGGCCAGGCCGGTCTGGCGCGTGCCCAGCAGTTCGCCGGGGCCGCGCAGCTCCAGGTCCTTTTCGGCGATCAGGAAGCCGTCGGTGCTCGAACGCATCACTTCCAGCCGTTCGCGCGCCAGCGCCGACAGCGGCGGCTTGTACATCAGCACGCAGCTCGAAGCCGCGGCCCCACGCCCGACCCGCCCGCGCAACTGGTGGAGTTGGGCCAGGCCCAGGCGCTCGGCGTTTTCGATAAGCATCAGGCTGGCATTGGGAACGTCCACGCCGACCTCGATGACCGTGGTCGCCACCAGCAGGTGCAGGTCGCCGGCCTTGAACCGGGCCATGACGGCCTGCTTTTCGGCCGGCTTCATGCGCCCGTGCAGCAGGCCCAGGCGCAGTTCGGGCAAGGCCGCGCCCAGCTGTTCGAAGGTGGACTGCGCGGCCTGGGCCTCGACCTCCTCGCTGTCTTCGATCAGGGTGCAGACCCAGTAGGCCTGGCGGCCTTCGGCACAGGCGGCGCGAATGCGCTCGACCACTTCGGCGCGGCGCTCGCCGCTGACCGCGACCGTGGTCACCGGCGTGCGGCCCGGCGGCATCTGGTCGATCACCGACACGTCGAGGTCGGCGTAGGCCGACATCGCCAGGGTGCGCGGGATCGGCGTGGCGGTCATCACCAGCTGGTGTGGCACCTGGCTGCCGGACAGCCCCTTGTCGCGCAGCGCCAGGCGCTGGTGCACGCCGAACCGGTGCTGTTCGTCCACGATCGCCAGCGCCAGCGCGGCGAAGACGACGCTTTCCTGCATCAGCGCATGCGTGCCCACCACGACCTGGGCGCGGCCGCTGGCGATTTCCCCGAGCGCCGCGGCGCGGGCCTTGCCGGTGACCTTGCCGGCCAGCCAGGCCACGCGCAGGCCCAGCGGTTCAAGCCAGGCGCGGAAGTTGCCCAGGTGCTGTTCGGCCAGCAGTTCGGTCGGCGCCATCAGCGCCACCTGGCGGCCCGCCTCGACGGCGTTGGCGGCGGCCAAGGCCGCGACCACGGTCTTGCCGCTGCCGACATCGCCCTGCACGAGGCGCAGCATGGGCTCGGGCCGCGCCATGTCCTTGCTGACCTCGTCCAGTACGCGCTGCTGCGCGCCCGTCAGCTGGAAGGCCAGCCGCTGGCGCAGGGCCCTGGCCAGCTTGCCCGGGGGCCGCACCGGCATCGCGCCGTGGGCGCGCAGGGCGATGCGTTGGCGGCGCAGGCTCAGGTGGTGGGCCAGCAGCTCTTCCAGCGCCAGCCGCCGCTGGGCCGGGTGGCGGCCGGCGGCGAACAGCGCCAGGTCGGCATCGGGCGGCGGCCGGTGCGCGGTCAGCAGGGCTTCGCGAAGGGTCGGCAGATCCAGGCGTTCGCGCATGCCGGCGGGCAGGAGTTCCAGTTCGGCGGCCTCGGGCAGGCGCTTTAGCGCCTCGCCAACGAGCCGCGCCACCGACAGCGGCCCCAGGCCTTCGATCGCCGGGTACACCG
Organism: Arenimonas soli; assembly: GCF_014643775.1. GTDB lineage: Bacteria > Pseudomonadota > Gammaproteobacteria > Xanthomonadales > Xanthomonadaceae > Arenimonas > Arenimonas soli. Next base: position 177,684 of record NZ_BMKC01000001.1, on the reverse strand, counting down.
GATCCAGGGAATCGCGTGGATTGGCGTCGGCCTCGTCGGCCAGCAGGCGGTAGCTGGGGTGCACCATTTCCAGCCCGTGCTGGCCAGGCCGGACGTCGCCGTAACACAGGATCCGCCGCCCCGGCAGGAACTGCGCGACCTGCGCCTTGCCGAAATGGAAGAAGCGCAGAACCAGCGTGCCGTGCGAGTCGTCGCCGATCGCCACCCGCAGCATGGGCCGGTAGCGGAAACTGCGCTCCACCGCTTCCACGCGCGCCAGCACCTGCGCCGGCTGGCCGGGCCGCAGCGTGGCGATGGCTTCGATGCGGGTGCGGTCCTCGTAGCGCAGCGGCAGGTGCAGCCACAGGTCCTGCAGGGTTTCGAGCCCGCGCGCGGCGAGCTTTTCCGCCACCTTGGGCCCGACCCCGGGCAGCGTGGATACCGGCTGCGCGCCCGCGGGCCCGAGGCGGGTCTTGTCGGTGTCGCCGCGGCGCGGCGCGCGCTTCATGCCTCAGCCGGCGACCAGCACGGCGTCCACCTCGACCCGCGCCCCCTTGGGCAGCCCGGCGACCTGGATGGTCGAACGCGCGGGGTACGGGGCCTGGAAGTAGTCGGCCATCACCGCGTTGACCGCGGCGAAATCCGACAGGTCGGTGAGGTAGATGCCGATGCGGGCGACGTCGTCGAGGCTGCCGCCCGCCGCTTCGCAGACCGCCTTGAGGTTGTCGAAGACGCGCCGGGTTTCGGTGCCGATGTCGGCCTGCACCAGCTCGCCCGTGGCCGGGTCGAGCGGGATCTGCCCGGACAGGTACACCGTACCGCCGGCGCGCACGGCCTGCGAATACGGGCCGATGGCGGCGGGGGCTAGTTCGGTGGCGATGGCGTGGCGGGGCATGGCGGACCTCGGTGCGGGGCGTGGACGACCATTGTATGAGCGGCCCTCGGCCACCCGCCAGCCGCACTCAGAGGCGCTGCACCGCATGCACCACGCCCAGGCGGCGGATGCGCCGGATGACGTCGGCCAGGTGCTTGCGGTGGCGAACTTCGATCGAGAACTCCATCACCGACACCGTCAGGTCGCGCTCGCGGTATTCGACCGCGTCGATATTGGAGTTGCTTTCGGCCACCGCGGCCGCGACCTGGGCCAGCACGCCGGGCTTGTTCTCGACGTCGATGCGCAGGATCACCCGGAAATCGCCGACCACGCTGCGGTCCCAGGCCATGGGCACGCAGCGTTCGGGGAACTTGCGGTATTCGACCACGTTCGGGCAATCCATCCGGTGCACCACCACGCCTTTGCCGGCGCTCAGGTAACCCATGATCTCGTCGCCCGGGATCGGATGGCAGCAGGCGGCGAAGCTGAGCACGCCGCGTTCGTTGCCGGTGATCATGATGCGTTCGGTCGGCGCCACGGGGAGTTCGGCGTCGGTCAGCGGCAGGTCGTCCTGGCCGTTGACCATCATGCGCGCGACCTGCGCCGGCATGCGGTTGCCCAGGGCGATGTCGGCCAGCAGTTCTTCCAGGCGGCGATAGCGCAGGTCGGCCAGCAGTTGTTCGATGCGGTCGGGCGGCACGCGGTCGAGCGAACTTTCCATGGCCTCGAGCGCACGGTCGAGCATGCGGTGGCCCAGGTCCACCGCGTCTTCGTGCTCAAGCCGCTTGAGGAAGTGCCGGATCGCGGTGCGGGCCTTGCTCGAGACCACGTATTCAAGCCACTGCGGGCCCGGCGAGGCCGAAGGCGCGGTGATGATCTCGACGCTCTGGCCGCTGGCGAGCTTGGTGCGCAGCGGCACCAGCTTCCTGTCCACGCGGGCGGCGACGGCATGGTTGCCGACGTCGGTGTGCACGGCGTAGGCGAAATCGAGCGCGGTGGCGTTGCGCGGCAACGCCATGATGTCGCCCTGCGGCGTGAACAGGTACACCTCGTCCGGGAACAGGTCCACCTTGACGTTGTCCAGGAACTCCAGCGACGAACCCGCCGTCTGCTGGGTGTCCATCAGGTCGCGGATCCAGTCCTGGGCGCGCGTCTGCGCGGCGCTGCTGCCGCTGCCGGCGTTCTTGTAAAGCCAGTGGGCGGCGACGCCGCGCTCGGCCACCTGGTCCATTTCCTCGGTGCGGATCTGCACTTCCACCGGCGCCCCGTAGGGACCGAACAGCACGGTGTGCAGGCTCTGGTAGCCGTTGGCCTTGGGAATGGCGATGAAGTCGCGGAAGCGTCCTTCGAGCGGCTTGTACACCGAATGCACCGCGCCCAGCGCGTGGTAGCACTGCATCACCTCCGGCACCACGATGCGGAAGCCAAAGACGTCGAGCACCTGGTCGAGGCTTTTGTGCTCCTGCTTCATCTTGGTGTAGATGCTCCAGGGCGACTTGATCCGGCTCACCAGCGAATGCGGCAGCTGTTCCTGGGCCAGGCGCTGGGCCAGCTGGGCCTCGACGGTGGCCAGGGCCTCCCGGCGCATCACCGGCTGGGACGCCACGCGCCTGGAAATGACCGCATGCCGCTTGGGGTAGAGGGCCCGGAAGCCCAGGTCCTGCAGTTCGGCCTTGAACTTGTTCATGCCCAGGCGCTGGGCGATGGGCGCGTAGATCTCGAGCGTTTCGCGGGCGATGCGGCGGCGCGATTCGGCGGCCATCGCATCGAGCGTGCGCATGTTGTGCAGGCGGTCGGCCAGCTTGATCAGGATGACGCGCAGGTCGCGCGCCATCGCCAGCATCATCTTGCGGAAGCTCTCCGCCGCAGCCTCTTGGCGGTCCTGGAACTGCAGTTTGTCGAGCTTGGTGACCCCGTCCACCAGTTCGGCCACCGTGGGGCTGAACTCGCGCTCGATCTCGCTGCGCGGCAGCGGTGTGTCTTCCAGGGCGTCGTGCAGGATGGCAGCGCACAGGGTTTCGGCGTCCAGCCGCAGCTCCGCCAGCAGCGACGCCACCGCCACCGGGTGGGTGATGTAGGCCTCGCCGGATTTGCGCAGCTGGCCCTCGTGGGCGCGGGCGCCGACCTCGTAGGCCCGCCGCACCTGCCTGACCTGGTCGATCGGCAGGTACTCGGCCAGGCGGCGCTCAAGCGCTTCCACCGCGTCCGGACAGGGGTCCGGGCAGGGGGCATCCGCCAGTCTTGGCTTGGAAAACGAGGACATGTCCGCAGCCTACGCGGGCGCGGGAAAGGCATCAATGCCGGGGGCTGCAGCCCTCGCCGGGGATTCAGGCGAGGTCTTCACACAGGGCCGGCGAGGCCGACCCGTCCGATCAGAGGTCGTCGCCGCCCTTGCCCAGGTCGTCGTCCACGACTTCGGCGGCGGCCCATTCCAGGGCCTCGCGTTCGGCGCGCTCGCGCTCGGCGCGCTCGACGTCGTCGATCATGGCCTGGTCGACCTTGCGGGCGGCGATTTCACGCAGCGCCAGCACGGTGGGCTTGTCGTCGTTTTCGCTGTTGTCCAGCGCCGGCTCCACGCCCTTGGCCAGCTGGCGGGCGCGCTTGGACGCCATCAGCACCAGCTCGAAGCGGTTGTCCACGACGGACAGGCAATCTTCCACGGTAATGCGGGCCATGGGATCTCCTCGACCGCGGCACCCGGCCAGGGCACCACGGAAAATCAATAAGTTACGCGAACCGGGTATTCTACGCCCGGGCCGCTTTGCGTGCAATCCAGGCGGTCCCAGCCCGCCCGGAGGCCGTGTTCAGGCCAGCAGGTCGCGGATCAGGTCGGCGTGGCGCCGGGCCTGCACCGGCCGGCGCAGGCGGTGGGCGACGAAGATGGCCCGGAGCTCGGCGGCGGCGGCATCGAAGTGTTCATTGACGATGACGTAGTCGAACTCGTCGTAGTGGCTCATTTCCTCGCGGGCCGCGGCCAGCCGGCGGGCGATGGTTTCCTCGCTGTCCTGGCCGCGGTTGCGCATGCGGGTCTGCAGGGCATCGCGGGACGGCGGCAGGATGAACACGCTGACGCAGTCGGGCACCTGTTCGCGGACCTGGCGGGCGCCCTGCCAGTCGATCTCCAGCAGCACGTCCTTGCCGGCGGCCAGCTGGGGTTCGACCGACTGCCGGGCCGTGCCCTTGTAGTCGCCATGCACCTGCGCGTGTTCGAAGAAGTCGCCGGCGGCGACCATGCGCACGAACTCTTCCTTGCTGACGAAGTGGTAGTGCTGGGCGTGGCGCTCGCCCGGCCGCGGCGCGCGCGAGGTGAAGGAAATCGACAGCGCGATGCCCGGCTCCTTGGCCAGCACGGCGTTGACCAGGCTCGACTTGCCGGCCCCCGAGGGCGCGGCGACGATGAAGAGCGTGCCCCGGGTGGTGTTCATTCGAGGTTCTGCACCTGTTCGCGGAGCTGTTCGATCAGCACCTTCAGCTCGACCGCCGCCTGGGTGGTCCGGCTGTCCACGGACTTCGAACCCAGGGTGTTGGCCTCGCGGTTGAACTCCTGCATCAGGAAGTCCAGGCGGCGGCCGACGGCTTCGGGCAGGCCCAGCACGCGGCGGGCTTCGGCGACGTGGCTGGCGAGGCGGTCGAGTTCTTCGTCCACGTCGATCTTCTGCAGGTTCAGCACCACTTCCTGTTCCAGCCGGCCCGGGTCGAGCGGCAGCTTGAGGTCGGCCAGCCTGCCGTCGAGCTTGGCGCGCAGCGCGGCGCGGATCTCCGGCAGCCAGTCGCGGACCTGGCCGGTGATGCGTTCGATGCCGTCGATGCGTTCGCGCATCACCGCCGCCAGCTTGGCGCCCTCGCGCTCGCGGGCGGCGACGAATTCGGCCAGGGTCTCGTCCAGCAGGGCCAGGGCATCGGCCTGCAGGCCGGCCTGGTCCAGGGCTTCTTCCTCGACCACGCCCGGGTAGCGAAGCAGCTCGGTGAACTCGGTGCGCAGCCCCGGGAAGCGGGTTTGCGCGCCCTGGGCGGCTTCGGCCAGTTGGTCGAGCAGGGCCTGGTTGAGCTTGAGTTCGGCGCGGCTGCCGGCGACGGGGCGAAAACGCAGCACCATGTCGACCTTGCCGCGCGAGACCTTCTGGGCCACCCGTTCACGCAGCGCCGGCTCGATCGCCCGCAGTTCCTCGGGCGCGCGCACCGCCAGTTCGTGGAAACGGTGGTTGACGGAGCGCAGCTCGCAGGCCAGCTGGCCACCGGTGGCGGCGCGCTCGCAGGCGGCGAAGGCGGTCATGCTGCGGATCATGGGCATCGGGCCGTGGGAAACAGCCCGAATGGTAATCTAGCCGGCCAAAGATTGCCGGATGTCGCCCGATGACCGTTTCAAACCGCCCCAGCGGCCGCGCCCACGATGAACTCCGCGCCATCGGCATCGAACGCAACTACACCCGGCACGCCGAAGGTTCGGTCCTGGTCAGCTTCGGCGACACCCGCGTGCTGTGCACCGCCAGCGTCGAACCGCGCGTGCCGGGCTTCCTGCGCGGCAAGGGCGAAGGCTGGGTCACCGCCGAATACGGCATGCTTCCGCGCGCCACCAATACCCGCAACGACCGCGAGGCCGCACGTGGCAAGCAGGGCGGCCGCACGCTGGAAATCCAGCGCCTGGTCGGCCGCAGCCTGCGCGCCTGCGTGGACCGCCGCGCCCTGGGCGAACGCACCATCACCCTGGACTGCGACGTGCTGCAGGCCGACGGCGGCACCCGCTGCGCGGCCATCACCGGCGCCTACGTGGCGCTGTGCGACGCGGTCGGCTGGCTCAAGGCCCGTGGCGACATCACCCGCGACCCGGTCATCGGCGCGGTCGCCGCGGTGTCGGTCGGCATCTGGCAGGGCACGCCGGTGCTGGACCTCGACTACCGCGAGGACAGCGGCTGCGACACCGACATGAACGTCGTCATGAACGACGGCGGCGGCTTCATCGAAGTCCAGGGCACCGCCGAAGGCCACGCCTTCCGCCGCGACGAACTCGATGCCCTGCTGGCCCTGGCCGAACAGGGCGTGTCGGAGCTGGTCGCCCTGCAGCGGGCTGCGCTGGCCTCGTGAAGCAGCTCGTCCTCGCGACGTCCAACAAGGGCAAGCTGGCGGAACTCAAGCCACTGCTGGCCGAGTTCGGTTATGCGCTGGTGACCCAGGGTGAGCTGGGCGTCAGCGATGCCGTCGAGGACGGCCGCAGCTTCATCGAAAACGCGATCATCAAGGCCCGGCATGCCAGCGCCGCCACAGGCCTGCCGGCGCTGGCCGACGATTCGGGCGTGGTCGTGCCGGCGCTGGGCGGCGAACCGGGCATCTACAGCGCGCGTTACGCCGGCAGCCACGGCGATTCGGCGGCCAACATCGCCAAATTGCTAGAGGCCATGCGAACCCTGCCCGACAGCCAGCGCACGGCGCACTTCACCTGCGTGCTGGTGCTGCTGCGCCACGCCGACGACCCGGAACCGCTGGTCGCCGAAGGCCGCTGGTTCGGCCAGGTGCTGCATTCGCCGCGCGGGGAAAAGGGCTTCGGTTACGACCCGGTTTTCCTCGACCCCCGCCACGGGCTGACGGCGGCCGAGCTCGATGCCGCCACCAAGAACCAGGCCAGCCACCGCGGCCAGGCCATCGCCCGCCTGCGCGCCCTGCTCGCCCGGGCCTGAGCCGATGCTGGTGCCGCCGCCGCTGTCGCTGTACATCCACATCCCCTGGTGCGTGAAGAAGTGCCCTTACTGCGACTTCAACTCGCACGGAAAGACCGGCGAGCTGCCGGTCCGGGACTACGTCGCCGCGCTGGTGCGCGACCTCGAACAGGACCTGTCCCTGGTCTGGGGCCGCCCCGTGCACAGCGTGTTTTTCGGCGGCGGCACGCCCAGCCTGTTTTCGCCCGAGGCGATCGGCGACATCCTCGATGCCTGCAGCGCCCGCCTGCGTTTTGCGCCCGGCACCGAGATCACCATGGAATGCAACCCGGGCACCGCCGAATTCGGCCGCTTCGAGGGCTACCGCGCCGCCGGCGTGAACCGGGTGAGCTTCGGCATCCAGAGTTTCGACGACGGCTGCCTGGCGCGCCTGGGCCGCATCCACGACAGCGCCGAGGCCGAGCGCGCGGTGAAGCTGGCCCAGGACGCCGGCCTGGACAACCTCAACCTCGACCTGATGTACGCGCTGCCCGGCCAGGACCTGGCCATGGCCCTGCACGACGTCGAACGCGCGATCGCCCTGCAGCCGGCGCACCTGTCGCATTACCAGCTCACGATGGAACCCAACACCGCCTTCGCCGCCCGTCCGCCCGAAGGCCTGCCGGACCAGGACAGCGCCTGGGACATCCAGGAACGCTGCATCGAGGCGATGGCCGCCGCCGGTTACGCCCAGTACGAAGTCAGCGCCTATGCCCGGCCCGGCCGGCAGTGCGCGCACAACCTCAACTACTGGCGCTTCGGCGACTACCTGGGCATCGGCGCCGGCGCCCACGGCAAGATCAGCCTGGGCGCCACCGGCGAGATCCGCCGCCGCTGGAAGCCCAAGAACCCGCGCGACTACATGGCCCGTGCCGGCACGCCGGCCGGCATCGGCGGCGACGACCCGATCGCGCCGGCGAACCGGCCCTTCGACTACATGCTCAATGCCCTGCGCCTGGTCGAAGGCTTCGACCTGGCCGACTTCGAGTCGCGCACCGGCCTGGGCCGCGACCAGATAGCCGCCGAGCTTGAACAGGCCCGCCGGCGCAGCTGGCTGGACAACACGGGCAGCCACTGGCGGCCCACCGACCTGGGCCAGCGCTTCACCAACGACGTCATCGGCCTGTTCCTGAAGGGCTGAGCCGCCGCTCACGCCCCGCTAAGGCCCGGCGCGGCAGGCTGGCGCCATGCTCGACACCATCGTGCTCACCTGCCCCCACTGCGGGGAACGTTTCGAAACCCTGGCCGACCCCTCGGCCGGCGACGCCGAATACGTCGAAGACTGCTTCGTCTGCTGCCGGCCCATCACCGTGCGCCTGCACGTGGGCGGCGACGGCCGGCTTGATGGTTTCGACGCCGACCGCGACGACTGACCCGGTCTTGATCTAGAATTCACGCGCCCCTGGTGCTCGGGAAGCCGGTCGAAATCCGGCGCTGCCCCCGCAACGGTAGGCCAGTCAAACCTTCCAGCAAGCCACTGTGCCCCCGGGCATGGGAAGGCGGAAGGTCCGGCGCGACGCCCGTCGCGCCACTGGCAAGCCCGGAGACCGGCCTGGGGTTGGCCGCCGGCTTGCCCGGTGGCCATCACGGCGCGTCGCGGTGGGCGACGGGGCGACGCCATGGCCCCGCCCTGTGCGTTCTCCCTCCTTCCCCGCGTGCGCCACGACCCGCGGGTGTGCGCCACAGGAGGTTCCACCACCATGTTTTTCCCTTGCCAACGCCGCGCGCTGTGCGCGGCCATCGTTCTTTCGCTTTCCACCCCGGCCCTGGCCCAGGACGCGCGCACGCTCGACGCGGTGCAGGTCACCGCCAACCGCGTCCAACGCCCGGTCAGCGAAACCCTGGCCTCGGTCACCGTGATCACGCGCGAGCAGATCGAAACCAGCCAGGCGCCTTCGCTGATCGACCTCCTCGGCCGCCAGGTCGGCGTCGACATCGCCCGCACCGGCGGCCCCGGCAGCGCCAGCACCGTTTTCCTGCGCGGCGGCAATGCCCCGCATACCCTGGTGCTGGTGGACGGCGTGCGCGTTTCGTCCACCGGCCAGGGCGTCTTCGACTTCGCCCACCTGCCGCTGGAACAGATCGAACGCATCGAAATCGTGCGTGGCCCGCGTGCGGCGATCTGGGGCTCGGACGCCGTCGCCGGCGTCATCCACGTCTTCACCCGCGACCCGTCGGCGGCCTCGGCGCGCGTTTTCGCCGGCAGCTACGGTCGCGTCGGCGCCAGCGCCGGCACCGGCGCCGGCACCGACGACCGTGGATTCGGCGTCACCGCCGGCTGGCAGCGCCTGCGTGGCTTTTCGGCCACCAATGCCGACAGCTGGGGCCATGATCCCGACGACGACGGCTACCGAAACTTCAACCTGGGCCTGCGCGGACGGACCTCGCTGGGCAGCCAGCGCCTGGCCTTGAGCGCCATCGCCACCGACGCCGACGTCGAGTTCGACCAGGGCGACACGCGGGCCCGCAACCGCTCCGCCGGCCTGAGCCTGGGCGGCGAGCTGGGCGCGAACTGGACCCACCAACTGGCCCTGGGCCATGCCCGCGAGGACCTGGACACGGTGTCGGGCTTCTCGAACGCCTTCCGCAGCCGCCGCACCAGCCTGGACTGGGTGAACAGCCTGGCGCTGGGACCCTCGGGCACGCTGAACCTGGGCGTGAACTGGCAGGACGAAGAGGGCATCTCCTCCAACGCCTTCGCTGGCGAGACTTTTTCTCGCAGCCGCAGCAGCCGCGCCGCGTTCGCCGGCTATGGCGGACGCTGGGGCCGGCAGCTGCTCGACCTCTCGCTGCGCCGGGACCACAGCAACCAGTTCGGCGGTGCCACCACGGCCAACGCGGCCTGGGGCTGGAACCTCAGCCCCGATGCGCTGCTGCGCCTGTCCTGGGGCGAAGGTTTCCGGGCGCCCAACTTCAACGAGCTCTATTACCCGGACACCGGATTCGGCTTCGCCGGCAACCCCGACCTGCGACCCGAGCGCTCGGAAACCTGGGAAGCCGGGCTGTCGCTGGCGCCTGCCGCGGGACACCGGCTTGGCCTTTCCGCCTACCGCACCCGCGTTCGCGACCTGATCGCCTTCGCGGCCCCGGGCACCAACAACGCCATCAACGTCAACCGCGCCCGCATGGACGGCATCGAACTCGACTACCGCTTCGACGGTGGCGCCTGGATCGTCGGTGGCAACCTGGCCTGGCTCGATACCGAGGACGAGGCCACCGGCCTGGCCCTGCTTCGCCGCGCCCGCCACAAGGCCCACGTGGATATCGGCTACCGCTTCGACAACGGGCTGGAGCTGGGCCTGGACGCTGACTACGCCTCGTCCCGCCGCGATTTCGGCGGCAACCCCGGCGCGTACGCAATCGCCCACCTGCGCCTGGCCTGGACCCTGACCCCGTCCTGGCGCCTGGAAGCGCGCATCGAAAACCTGACCGACCGCGACTACACGCTGGTGCAGGGCTACAACACGCCAGGCCGCAGCGCCGTGCTGGGCCTGGTCTGGAACGGCAGGCACTAGCCCTTGAGGCCACCCGCGGCGCCGGCGTCGCGGGTGGCCCGGCCCTAGGCGCGGGCGCCCGGGTGTGCCTAGAATCGCGCTGGCGAATCACTCGGAGACACGGATGCCCGCATCCGCACCACCTCCGCACGCGTCGGCACCGACGCTGGCGTCGCGGCCATTGCCGGAACGGGTACGCGGCCTTTTGGGCGGCATCCTCGAGTATGCGTCCGATGAAATCGAGCGCACCCTGGTGGGTACGCTCAACGAATTCGAGCAGCAACTGTTCAAGTACGCCGAACAGGCGCGCAGCAACATCGTGCAGACCCGCTGGCTCGAGGCGCAGCGCCTGGTCAAGCGCACCCGTCCCGACCTGGTGCCCCGTTTCCTGATCGCGCTCGAGGCCGAACTGGCCTGCGTGCGCGACGCGGCGGGCCCGAAGACCCTGATCGGCGGCTTCCGGTTCAGCCCCGGCGAACTGGCCCTGGTCGACAACCTCGAACTGGACGAAGTCTCGGTGCTTACCGAGGTGTCGGGGCGCATCGAAGTCCGCAACAGCCTGCCGCTGTACCTGCTGGGCCAGCGCTTTGGCGTGCTCGGGGGCAAACCCGCCTTCGATGCCGAAACCCTGCCGGTGGGGCCGCACGCCCTGTGCCGCATGCTGCGCCTGGCGGCCGAATGCCTGGAACTGAGCACCGAACACCGGGCGCTGCTCTATCGCACCTTCGAACGGCACCTGTCGCCGCTCTACGGCGCATTCATCGAATCGATCAACACCTACCTGGCGCGCAACGGCGTGCTGCCCAACCTGCATTACGTGCCGGTGCGGGCGCGACCGACCGCAACGAATACCGGCCCGGCCAAGGCCAAGGGTGGTCCGGGCGACGAGCCCGCCGCCGGCGAGGCCGGTACGGCCCGCAGTGGTGGCGGCAGCGGTGCCGGCACCGGCGGAGGCCATGGCCACGGCGGCGGTTCGCCGGCCGGCGAGGACAGCTTCCAGCAGATGCGGCACCTGCTGGCCGGACGGCGCCAGCTGCTGGGCAAGCTGGTCGGGGGCGGCGCCGGGGGTGGCTCCCGCTCCGTGCCCGGCAATTCGGTCGTCATCGAACCGGCCCGGGTCCAGGAGGCCCTCGGCCTGCTGCAGGGAAAGGCGCCGGCACCGGTCATGGTCAACGGCGTGCCGACCGTGCGCACCGTCAACCACCTCAAGCAGGACCTGCTGGCCCAGCTCAGGCAGGCAACGCCCGACGGCAAGTCGCCGGCGCTTCCGGAAGAGGACAGCGACGCGATCGATCTGGTCGGCATGCTCTTCGACCACCTCATGAAGGACGTGCGGCCCAACAGCCCGGCTTCGAATTTGCTGGCGAAGCTGCAGGTGCCGCTGCTGCGCGTGGCCCTGCAGGACAAGGCCTTCTTCACCCAGCAGCAGCACCCGGCACGGCAGATGCTCAACGCCATCGCCGAAACCGGCGCCTACTGGCTGGGCGAGGACGACGCCGACCAGCAGCTGGTGGGCAAGATGCAGTCGGTGGTCGACCGCACCGTGCGCGAATTCGACGGCGACCTGGGCGTTTTCAGCAACCTGCTCGAAGACCTCAGTTCGCACCTGCAAACGGTGTCGCGCAAGGCCGAGGTGGCCGAAAAGCGCCACGTCGAGGCCGCCCGCGGCAAGGAGCGCCTGGCCCTGGCCCGCGACCGCGCGGCGACCGTGGTCGAGGCGATGCTCAAGAAGCAGAACCTTCCGCGGTTCACCCACACCCTGCTCAGCCAGGCCTGGACCGACGTCATGGCGCTCACCGCGCTGCGCCAGGGCGAGGATTCCGACGCCTGGCGCCAGCAGCTCGAAATCGCCGAACGCCTGGTCAGCGTGGCCAAGGCCGGGCCCGCCGCCGGCATCCCGACCGAAGAAGCCGCCGCGCTGCAGCAGGACATCCAGGGTGCGCTCACCCAGGTCGGTTACCACAACGAAGAAGCCACGGCGATCGCCCAGCGCCTGGTCGACCCGCAGGGCGCCGCGGCCGCCGATGACGATTCCGCCGCCAGCCGCACCGAACTCACCATGCGCCTCAAGGCCCGCGCCCGGCTGGGCGAGGACCTGCAGGAGTCGAAGAAAAAGAAAAAGGTCAGCCTGTCGCCCGACGAGCAGGCCCGGCTCGAACAGATCAAACACCTGCCCTTCGGCACCTGGTTCGAGTTCACGATCAACCAGCAGGGTGAAAAGGTCCGCCGCCGCCTGTCCTGGTTCTCCACCGTCACCGGCCACGTCCTGTTCGTGAACCATCGCGGCCAGAAGGTCGGCGAACTCACCCTCGAAGGCCTGGCCAAGGCCATCGCGCAGGGCCAGGTGAAGGTCGTCGAGGAAGAAAAGGGCACGCTGATAGACCGCGCCTGGAGCACGGTGATGAACGCCCTGCGCTCCTTCGCCGGCCAGCCCAAGAACGGCAAGGAGGGCCCCGCGCGATGAACACCGAATACCGCCGCGCCAAGCGCCGCAAGGTCGGTTTCGACGTGGATGTCACCGACACCATGACCGGCCACGTGATCGGCAAGCTGAGCAATCTTTCCGAAACCGGCATGCTGCTGATCCTGGGCGAAGCCCTGACCAGCGACGCCCTTTTCCAGCTTCGCTTCACCCTCAACGACGGCGCCGGCAACTCCCGCACGGTCGAACTCGGTTCCCACGAACTGTGGTCGGACGAAGCCGCCGCACCGGGCCAGGTCTGGACGGGCTTCCGCTTCATCGACATGGCGCCCGAAGACGTGGCCTTCATCCGCGGGTGGGTGGATGCCCCCGGCAGCCAGTACGTCTGACCCCCGGGGCTGGCTGTTGCTGGCCGCCAGCCTGGTGCTGGCCGGCTGCAGCCCTCCGCCGGAGCGCGTCGAACAACTGCTGGTGTTCGGCGCCACCGCCGAGATCCGCCTGCGCGGCGCCGACCCGGAGGCCGCACAGGCCGCCCTGGCCGAGCTTTCCGCCGAACTCAACCAGCGCCACCGCGAGTGGCATGCCTGGCAGCCCTCGGACGTCACCCGCATCAACGAAGCCTTCGCCGCCGGCCAGGCCGCCGAAGCGCCGGAATCGGTGCTTGAACTGGTGCGCCTGGCAAAACCGCTGTCGGAGGCCACCGACGGATTGTTCGACCCCGCCATCGGGGGCCTGGTCGAGGCCTGGGGCTTCCACACGTCGACCTACCCCATCCTGACCCCGACCCCGCGCGATGAAGTCCTGGCGGCATGGCGCGAGGACCGCCCGCGAATAGCCGGCGTGCAGATCCAGGGCAGGCAGCTGCGCGCCGACAACCCGCGCACCCAGCTCGACTTCGCGGCCATGGCCGAAGGCGTGGCGGCCAGCCAGGTGGTCGCCACCCTGCAGCGCCACGGCGTGCACGATGCGCTGGTGAACCTGGGCGGCGACGTCAGCGCCTTGGTCGGCAAAGGGTCGCCGCCGTGGCGCGTGGCCCTGCGCGACCCCTACGGCGGCGTGATGGGCACGGTCGAGCTGGGCAACGCCGAATCCCTGTTCAGCTCCGGCAACTACAACAAGTTCCGCTATTCCGCCGCCGGCGCCAGGCAGGCCCACATCCTGGACCCGCGCACGGGCCAGCCGGCGCGCGGCGCTGCATCGGTCGTGGTGTTGCATACCGACCCGGTGCTCGCCGACGTCGCGGCCTCGGCCCTGTTCGTCGCCGGCCCGTCCGGCTTCGCCGACCTGGCGCGCCGCCTGGGCCTGGGCTGTGCCCTGATGGTGACCGACGAAAACGAACTGCTGGTGACGGTGGCCATGAACGCCCGGGTCACCCTCGCCCGCGACCCGGTGTCGCTGGGACCGCCGCTGGACCTCGGACCCGCCTGCACCGCCCCGCCCAGTCCCTGATTTCCGGCCTCAGGCGCGCGGGGGATCCCGGAAACACAGCGCCGGCTCGGGCTTGTGCACGGCGAAACCCTGGGCGTAGTCGACGCTGAGGCCACGCAGCAGGTCGCGCGCGCGCTCGTCGGCCACCCATTCGCCGATGACCTGCAGGCCCAGCTGGTGGCCGATGTCGGTGACCGCGCGCACGATCGAATAGCTGACCGGGTCGGTTTCGATGTTGCGGATGAAGCTGCCGTCGATCTTGATGAAGTCCACCGGCAGGTTCTTGAGGTAGCCGAACGAGGCCATGCCCGAACCAAAGTCGTCGAGCGAGAACTTGCAGCCCGCCGCGCGCAGGCGCTGCATGAACTCCACCGCCCGGGCCATGTTGCTCACGGCCGCGGTTTCGGTGATCTCGAAACAAAGGTGCCGCGGGGAAACGCCATGGCGGTCGATCGCGTCGAGCACGAAATCGGCGAAGGCCGCGTCTTCGAAGGTCGGCCCCGAGAGATTGATCGCGCACAGGCTGATCGGCCTGCCTGACGGATGCAGGCGGCTGAAGTTGGCCAGGGTGGTTTCGACCACCCAGCGGTCGATGGCCGGCATCAGCCCGAAGCGTTCGGCCGCGGGAATGAAGGCGCCCGGCGGCACCAGCGCGCCCTTCTCGTCGCGCAGGCGGATAAGCATCTCCATGTGCACGCCTTCGGAACGCTCGCCCTCCCACAGCGGCACCAGTTCCTGGAAATGCAGCAGGAAGCGGCCGTCGGCCAGCGCCTGGCGGATGCGGCCGGCCCACTCCATCTCGCTGCGGCGCTGGGTGGTTTCCGAATCCTCCTCCGAGAACAGGTGCACGCGATTGCGGCCGCGCTCCTTGGCCATGTAGCAGGCAGTGTCGGCGTGGGCAAGCAAGGTGCGCTGGCTGAGCCCGGCGCCGCGCAGCATCACCACGCCGATGCTGGCGCTGATGGTGTAGTTGCGCTGCTCCCAGCCAAAGGAATAGCCGTCGATTTCGGTGCGGATGCTTTCGGCCAGGACGACGGCCTCGTTTTCGCTGGCCCCTTCGACCAGGATCGCGAACTCATCGCCGCCCAGGCGGGCCACCACGGCATTTTCAGGCAGCATGCCCAGCAGCAGGGTCGCCAGCTGCGCCAGCAGCTGGTCGCCGGCGTAGTGGCCGGAGGTGTCGTTGATCAGCTTGAACTGGTCAAGGTCCATGTACAGCAGGGCCCATGGCGGGCCACCGGCATCGAGCGAGGTGATCGCCGCGTCCAGGCGGCGTTCGAATTCGCGGCGGTTGTACAGGCTGGTCAGCGAGTCGTGCTTGGCCTGGTAGCTCAGCTCCTCGCTGAGCACCCGCAGTTCGGTGATGTCGTTGGCCACGGCCAGCAGGTGCGGTTCGTCGCCCAGGTCGATGTTCGACACCGACAGCGTCGCCCAGAACGGCAACTGCTCCGGCCCGTGCAGTTGGGCCGACTCGTTGATGATGCCGTCCGGGGAGCCGGAAAGCCTGGCGATGCGATCGCGCAGGGCCGGGTCGTCGACCAGGTCGACAAGGCGGATCGCCCCGGCGTCGTCCCCGATGCCGAAACGATCGCGACAGGCCTGGTTGGCGTATACCAGCGAGGTGTCGTCGGCCCGCGCCAGCATCACCAGCGCCGGCAGCAGTTCGTTCAGGGCACGAAAGCGCGCCTCGCTCTGCCGGTACTGCGCCGCCATGTCGCTGGCCAGGGCCAGCGCCCGGGACCGGGTGCCCGCGATCGACCAGGCAAGGCTGGCCAGCAGCAGGCTGGCCAGCACGCCGATGCCGAAGGTCAGTGCCGGCAGCCAGGTGGCCGGGTCGGCGTCGGGCAGTGGCTCGGCTTCGATGCGCCAGGTGCGGCCACCGTAGGCCAGGTCGTGCACGTAGGCGTCCTGGACCGGCCCGGCCCCAGGCTCGACGGCCTGGGTGGCCTGCTCGAACAGCAGCGCCCGGCCCCCGTCGGTAACGTCCAGCACGCGGATCCGGAAACGTTCCTGGGTTTCACTGGGCAGGGCATCGGCGATCAGGCGGCTGACCCGGAACGAAGCGGCCAGCGTGCCGATCTCCCGGCTGCGGCGCTCGGCCAGGTCGCGCGGCGGCGGACCGGCGCTGAAGATCGGCAGCCGGATCGTCACGCCGTCGTTCGGACCAGGCATGCCGGTGCGCTGGATCAGCTGGAACGGGGCCGACATGACGGGCCGGTCGGCGTCGCGCGCGAAACGCGCCGCCGCCAGATTGGCCGGCTGGGTGGCCACGTCCAGCCCCACCAGGGCTTCGTTGCCAGAACGGGGCGCCACCAGGTTGGTCAGGTAATGGTCGCGGCCGTCGGGTTCGGCGTCGGCGGAAGGCCGATCGCTGCGTTCGGCATAAGCCATCGCCTGCAGGCTGGGAAACTGCTCGCGTGGCCGCAGGTTGGCGTAGATGGCCTCGAATTCGGATTCGGTGACTTCGTCCGACGCCAGGAACAGTGCCTGCACCGCCCGCACCAGCAGGCCGCAGGTCTGCAGCTGCCCATCCACGGCCTCGAAGCTGCGTTCGGCCAGGCGGTCGAGCCGCATCCGGTCGGAGCGCTCCAGCGCGTCGTGGTGCAGGGTGGCCGCCAGCACGCTAAGCGCCAGGCCGACCAGCAGCGCGCCGAAGCTCCACAACCACGTGGGTTGGCCGAGGAAGCCGCCGTCTTTGCGCTGCTCGTGCAAGCTTCTCTCCTGCGTCCCTACCCTGGTTTGCGGCAGAATCCCGGTCCTGACCCCCGAACCGGAAGCCATCCATGACCCACCAGGACCTCGGCCATCTATATCGTGCGCACCTGTCGACAATCAAGGCACGCGCCGACCGTGCCCTGGAAAAGGGTGGATTCGATCACCTTCTGGTTGCATCAGGGGTCGAGAAGTTCGAGTTCCTCGACGACCGCCCCTACCCGTTCAAGCCCAACGCCCATTTCAAGGCCTGGCTGCCGCTGACCCGGCACCCTTCGTGCTGGATCGCCTATACGCCCGGCCGCAAGCCGGTGCTCGTGTACTTCCAGCCCGACGACTACTGGCACGTGCCGCCGGCCGCGCCCGAAGGCGTCTGGGTGGACGAGTTCGACGTGCGTGTCATCAGCGACCCCGCCGAAGCCCGCCAGCACCTGCCCACGACAGGCAAGTGCGCGATCCTGGGCGAAGCCGACGCCGCCCTGCCCGGCTTCGAGCCCAACAACCCGAAAGCCGTCATTGACTATCTGCACTTCCACCGCGCCTGGAAGACGGCCTATGAACTCGACCGCATGCGCGCCGCCCAGCGCCGCGCCGTGCCCGGCCACCTGGCCGCCCGCGCCGCCTTCCAGGCCGGCGCCTCCGAGGCCCGTATCCATGCGGCCTACCTGGCCGCCACCGGCCATACCGACCTGGACGCGCCCTACAACAGCATCGTCGGGCTCAACCAGCACGGCGCCACCCTGCACTACCAGTACAAGGACGCACAGGCGCCCGGCCGCAACCGTTCGCTGCTGATCGACGCGGGCGCCGAGGTCGATGGGTATGCATCGGACATCACGCGCACCTGGGGCGACGGCGACGAACACTTCGCGGCGCTGGTGAACGCGGTGGACAACGAGCAACTGGCCCTGTGCGACAAGGTGCGCGCCGGCACGGACTACCGCGACCTGCACCTGGAATGCCACCTGCGCCTGGGCGGCGTGCTGCGCACGCTGGGCATCGTGGACATGGACCCGGGGCAGATGCTGGCCACCGGCCTGACGTCGACCTTCTTCCCGCATGGCCTGGGCCACCCGATCGGGCTGCAGGTGCACGACGTGGCCGGCTTCACGGACGAAGACGGGAAGGTCATCCCGCGCCCGGACGGCCACCCGTTCCTGCGCATGACCCGCACGCTCGAGCCCGGCATGGTGGTGACGATCGAGCCAGGGCTGTATTTCATCCCGACCCTGCTTTCCAAGCTAAAGGCCCGCCCGGAAGGCAAGGCCGTGAACTGGGACAAGGTCGAACAGCTGCTGCCCTGGGGCGGCGTGCGCATCGAAGACGAGGTGCACTGCACCGACGGCGCGCCGGAGAACCTGACCCGGGATGCCTTCGCGGCTGCCTGAAGGGTTAAAGGCGGCGGGTGGCTTTCGCGGGTGGCTTTCGCGGGTGGAGGCGGTGTGATCCTGTTTCCGCCGACACGCCGCAAGTACGTCCCTGTAGGCTCCTCGTCGACATCCCTGTCTCCGAGGGTCGGCGGAAACAGGATCACACCACCTCCTCGACAGATCGTCCGCGTCCGCACCAAGGTCAAGAGCAAAGCTGCGGCTGCAGCCGGCGACACGAGCAGGCGTAAGCCAAGGCCACCCGGACTTCGGCTTTGCTTCCTGCCTTTGATTTAGTGGCAAACGCCGTGACCGGCCGGGGAGGTAGTGCGTGTTCACTTTCCCCGACCCTCGGAGACAGGGATGTCGACGAGGAGCCTACAGGGACGTACTTGCGGCGTGTCGGGGAAAGTGAACACGCACTGCCTCCACCCGCGAAACCCACCCGCCGCTTTCCTGACGACCCGCGAAATCCCCCCGCCGCTTTCCCGACGAACCCCAAGGGCACTAACTACCTGATTCTTGATAGAATTCGCGTCCTTTCAGCCCAAAAACCCCGGCAAATCACCGGGGTAGCGACCCGCCCCCATGGAAAAGAGCTTCGAGCCCAGCACCTTCGAGACCAAGTGGTACGCCCATTGGGAGACCACCGGCTGCTTCAAGCCCTCGGGGAAGGGCCAGCCCTACACCATCATGCTGCCGCCGCCGAACGTCACCGGCACCCTGCACATGGGCCACGCCTTCCAGCACACGCTGATGGACGCCCTGGTCCGCTACCACCGCATGAAGGGCTACGACACGCTCTGGCAGGTCGGCGCCGACCACGCCGGCATCGCCACCGAGATGGTCGTCTCGCGCAATCTCGCGCTCGAAGGCAAGGGTGAAACCCGCGACTCGCTGGGCCGCGACAAGTTCATCGAGAAGGTCTGGGCCTGGAAACAGGAATCGGGCGACACCATCGCCCGTCAGATGCGCCGCATGGGCGCTTCGGGCGACTGGAGCCGCGAACGCTTCACCATGGACGACGGCCTGAGCAAGGCCGTGGTCGAAACCTTCGTGCGCCTGCACGAAGAAGGCCTCATCTATCGCGGCCAGCGCCTGGTCAACTGGGACCCGGTGCTCAAGACCGCCATTTCCGACCTCGAAGTGGTCAGCGAGGAAGAAGACGGCAAGCTCTGGTCCATCCGCTATCCCCTGGCCGACGGCAACGACCTGGTCGTCGCCACGACGCGTCCGGAAACCATGCTCGGCGACACCGCCCTGATGGTGCATCCGGAAGACGAGCGCTACAGCCACCTGGTCGGCAAGACGGTGAAGCTGCCGCTCAGCGATCGCGAGATCCCGGTCATCGCCGACGACTACGTGGACCGCGAATTCGGCACCGGCGTCGTCAAGGTGACGCCGGCGCACGACTTCAACGACTACGCGGTCGGCCAGCGCCACGGCCTGCCGATGATCAACATCCTCACGCCGGACGCCGCGATCAACGACAACGCGCCGGAAAAATATCGCGGCCTGGACCGCTACGCCGCCCGCAAGGCCGTGCTGGCCGACCTGGAGGCCGCCGGCCTGCTGGTCGAGGAAAAGAAGCACAAGCTGCAGGTGCCGCGCGGCGACCGCACCGGCCAGGTCATCGAGCCCTACCTGACCGACCAGTGGTTCGTGAAGATGGACAGCCTGGCGGCGCGCGGGCTGGAACTGGTCGAAAACGGCGACGTGCGCTTCGTGCCCGAGAACTGGATCAACACCTACCGGCACTGGATGGGCAACATCCAGGACTGGTGCATCAGCCGCCAGCTCTGGTGGGGCCACCGCATCCCGGCCTGGTACGACGCCGCCGGCAAGGCCTACGTCGGCCGCGACGAAGCCGAAGCGCGTGCACGCAACGGGCTGGGCGACGACGTGGCGCTGACCCGCGACAGCGACGTGCTCGAGACCTGGTTCTCGTCCTCGCTGTGGTCGCACAGCACCCTGGGCTGGCCGGATGCGGGCGACATGGAGAAGTACGGCTACGCCAAGCGCCTGCCGACCTCGGTGCTGGTGACCGGCTTCGACATCATTTTCTTCTGGGTCGCCCGGATGATCATGATGACCGACCACTTCACCGGCGAAGTGCCGTTCAAGGACGTCTACATCACCGGCCTGGTGCGCGACAAGGACGGCCAGAAGATGTCCAAGTCCAAGGGCAACGTGCTCGACCCGATCGACCTGATCGACGGCATCAGCCTCGACGACCTGGTGGCCAAGCGCACCAGCGGCCTGATGAAGCCGACCGACGCGCCCAAGATCGAAAAGGCCACGCGCAAGGAATTCCCCGACGGCATCCCGGCCTTCGGCGCCGACGCGCTGCGCTTCACCTTCGCTTCGCTGGCCACGCATGGCCGCGACATCAAGTTCGACCTGGCGCGCTGCGAGGGTTACAAGAACTTCTGCAACAAGCTGTGGAACGCGGCGCGCTTCACGCTGATGAACTGCGAGGATTTCGTTGGCGCCGATTCCGCCCCGGAACCGACCACCGACGCCGAACGCTGGATCCTGCACCGCTTCAATGAAACCCTGCGCGAGGTCGAAAAGGCCTATGCGGACTATCGTTTCGACCTGGCCTCGCAGGCGCTGTACGAGTTCGCCTGGAACGAGTTCTGCGACTGGTTCCTGGAGCTGGCCAAGCCGGCGCTGCACGGCGACAAGGGCGCGGCCGCCGACAGCACCCGGCACACCCTGCTGTTCGTGCTTGAAGGCCTGCTGCGCGCGCTGCACCCGGTGATCCCCTTCGTCACCGAGGAAATCTGGCATTCGGTGGCGCCCAAGCTGGGCATCACCGCCGACACGATCAGCACCCAGGCCTGGCCGGAAGCGAACCCGGCCTTCGACGCGCCCGGCGCCGCCGCCGACATCGAATGGCTCAAGGCCGCCGTCACCCAGCTGCGCTCGATCCGCAGCCAGATGAACATCGCGCCCTCGAAGACGGTGCCGCTGCTGCTGCAGGACGGTGATGCGACCGACCGCGCACGCACACAACGCTACGCCGCGGCACTGACTTTCCTGGCCCGGCTGGAATCGATCGCCTGGCTCGACGGCGATGCGCCGGCCGCGGCCGCCGCCGTGCTGGGCGACCTGAAGCTGCTGATCCCGCTCGAGGGCCTGATCGACCTGGGCGCCGAACGCGCGCGCCTGGACAAGGAACTCAAGCGCATCGCCGGCGAAATCGCCAAGTGCGAGGCCAAGCTGGGCAACGCCACCTTCGTCCAGAACGCCCCGGCCGCCGTCGTCGACACCGAACGCGGCCGCCTGGCCGACTGGGCCCGCCAGCACGCGGGGCTGCAGGCGCAGCGGTCCAAGCTTGGCTGAGTTCGATCCAGCCACGGCGCCGTCGGAGCCGCCTGCGTGGAGGCAGCCCGCTTTGTTCGTGGCCGTATCTGCCGAATTGACGCGTTCAATAATTTAACGCTGCTTTCGCCGACAGGTGCGGGCGCGCCGCACACTCCCACAGGAGCTGCTCATGCGTTCTCTTCTGATGCTCTTCACTTTCGGTGTTGCCGCCGCGGCATCCGCGCCTGGCCTGGCTTCGGCACCACGCGCCGGCACGGCCCCCGATGTCGATCGCGTCCAGCTTGCCGTTGTCGACAGCGGCGGCGCGAGTTGCCCGCGGGACGCGGTCCTGACCGCCTGGGCCCACACCAACGGGCCCGGCGAGGTCCGCTTCGTGATCCACAACAGCGGCGGGGGCAAGACGGGCGAGCTCAAGGCCGATGCGGTGGCGGGTGCCGCGGGGACCTACCTGGCGACGTACCGCCACACGTTCAAGATCACCACCGACGTCGACCTCCGGTACATGGCGGAAGTGTCGGGAACGGGAAAGACCTCCAACTGGGTGCCGTTCAAGGCCACCTGTGGACCGCAGGCGCGGGCCACGACGTCAGCGACGGGAGCGTCGGGCCAGCCACCGGCCAGGACGGCAACGGAGAGCCGCGCGCGGGAATCGACCGGCAAACCCACCGCCGGTGGCGGCACGCCGCCCGCCAGCAGCAAGCCCCCGGCCAAACCCGCCTCTGATTCAAAGCCCAATTCCCAAGGGGAATCCAGCGGCTCGAGCAAGCCCAACTCCGGCGGTGACGACGCCAGGCAGTGCGGCAGGAAGATCACGGTGACGCGATACGCCGCCCTCAACAGGGAGGCCGGCAAGGCAACCGCCCTGGTCACCTGGATGGCCGCCGTCGTGCAGGACTATCCGGACAGCTGGAAGGACTGGAACAACGCCAGCGACCGCGACCTGGGCTGCAAGCGGGCCGGCGCGCTGTGGACCTGCTCGGCATCGGCACGGCCCTGCGAACCCTGAGCGGATATCCGCCACCGCCTCCCGCCGGAATTCAGCGATCGAACTCCGGCGGCACCAGCTCGATCGCCATCACGATCGCGTCTTCCCGGCCCTTCGTGGCCGGGTAGTAGTTCGGCCGTAGGCCGATTTCGTTGAAGCCGTATTCGCGGTACAGCGCGATCGCCCGCGGGTTCGACGGCCGCACTTCCAGGAACACCTGCGCCGCCCGGTTCCAGCGCGCCAGGTCGATCATGCGCGCCAGCAGCCGCCGGCCGTGGCCGTGGCCCTGGTGTTCGGGCGCGATGCACAGGTTGAGCAGGTGCGCCTCGCCGGCCGCCGCGCTGAGCACCCCGTAGCCCAGCAGCACCTGCGGCGACTCCAGCAGCCAGCAGTGGTGCCCCGCCCGCAGGCAGTCACGGAAGATGCCCGGCGACCACGGAAACGGATAGGCGCGCTTTTCGATCGCCGACACCGCCTCCACGTCGGCCTGTTTCATCGGCCGCACCTGGATGGCGTCGGAAGGACGCGCGTTCACGTCGGGTCAGCGCGCGCGGCGGGCTGCCCGCAGCCGGGCCCAGAGCGCGCGTTTCGCCGACGCATCGGTGCGCAGCTTTTCGAAGGGCGGCAGGGCCAGCCCGTCCAGGTCGTCGCGTCGCGCCGCGCGGCGGAGGGCCTGCAGCAGCCGGCCCTCGGGCAGCACCGCACCCGCTTCGGGCGCCGCCTCCGCTGCCGGCCCGTGGCGATAGAGCACGTAGCCCATCGCCCCGAGGATCTGCTGCTGGTCGGCGCTCCAGTTCATGCCGTGGCCTGCCGGCGCCTGGCCTTCAGCCACAGCCACCAGGCCGGGCCCGACAGCACGTACAGCAGCGCCAGCGCAAACAGGCCCTTGGCCTGCGCGATGAACAGCACCGCGATCGTCACCACCAGCAGCGCCATCACGAAGAACGGCACCCGGTCGCCCTTGGGCAGGCCCTTGAAACTGTAGAAGCGGATGCGGCTGACCATCAGCAGCCCGGCCACCACGGTCACCGCCAGCGCCAGCCAGCGCAGGCCCTGGCCGCTGTAACCGAAGGTATTCATGGCCCAGACGAAGGACACCACGAAGCCGGCCGCCGCCGGGCTTGCCAGGCCGATGAACCAGCGTTTGTCGGTCGAACCCACCTGGGTATTGAATCGGGCCAGGCGCAGCGCCGCGCACGCCGCATAAAGGAAGGCCGCCGCCCAGCCCACCTTGGCCAGCACCGGACCGTCGGCCTGGAAACCAACCAGGGCCCAGTGGTACATCACCAGGGAAGGCGCCATGCCGAAACTGACCAGGTCGGCCAGGGAGTCGTACTGGACCCCGAATTCGCTGGTCGTGCCGGTCAGCCGGGCCACCCGGCCGTCGATGCCGTCGAACAGGCCCGCCACGAACACCGCGATGCAGGCGTTTTCGAAGTTGCCGCTGGCCGCGGCCAGGATGGCGTAGAAGCCGGCAAACAGCCCGCCGGTGGTCAGCAGGTTGGGCAGCAGGTAGATGCCGCGGCCGCGCGGGGCGCCGGGTTCTTCGTTCAGGTCCATGACTGGCAGTGTAGCGGCTCGCCCCGGCTGTCCATAGTCTCGCCTTGCGGGGCCCGGGCGGCGGTGGTATCACGGTCGCACGATTGCCCCCGGAGTCCCGCCATGAACCGCCTCGCCCTCCCGATCCTCGTCGCCGCCACGCTGTGCGCGGGGCTGGCCCATGCCGACGAAAAAACCACGGTCTACAAGTCCAAGGGCGCCTCCGGCGAGAACGTCTATTCCCAGATCGAACTCAACGGCTCCCAGCGCCAGAGCGTGAATGCCGGCAGCGCCGAGGTTCCGGCTGAGGCGGAAGCCCCGAAGACCGAGATCCAGGTCGCCTGCGAACGCGCCCGCAAGAACCTCGAACTGCTCGGCTCGGACAACCGCCTGCAGCGCGACAAGGACGGCGATGGGGTGCCCGAGGACCTGACCCCGGAAGAGCGCCAGGCCGAGACCGAACTTTCCCAGCGCCAGATCACCGCCTACTGCGAGCCGGAAGCCGAATAAGGGCCGCCACGGGGGCCGGGCGGCCGCTACAATGGCCGACCCGATACGTGGCCCGGTCCCCGCATGCGCCTTTCCCAGTTCCACCTCAGCACCAGCAAGGAAACCCCCGCCGACGCCGAGGTCGTCAGCCACCAGCTGATGCTGCGCGCCGGCATGATCCGCAAGCTGGCCGCCGGCCTCTATACCTGGACCCCCTTGGGCCTGCGCGTGCTGCGCAAGGTCGAAGCCGTGGTCCGCGAGGAAATGGACCGCGCCGGCGCCATCGAAATGCTGATGCCGTCCATCCAGCCGCGCGAGCTGTGGGAAGAAACCGGCCGCTGGCAGAAGTTCGGCGGCCAGCTCCTGAAGATCAAGGACCGCAAGGACGGCGAGTTCTGCTACGGCCCCACGCATGAAGAGGTGGTCACCGACTTCGCCCGCGCCGAGCTGCGCAGCTACAAGCAGCTGCCGCTGAACGTCTACCAGATCCAGACCAAGTTCCGCGACGAAATCCGCCCGCGTTTCGGCGTGATGCGCGCGCGCGAGTTCCTGATGAAGGACGCCTACTCCTTCCACCTGGGCGCGGAAAGCCTGGCAGAAACCTACCAGGCCATGTACGCGGCCTACACCCGCATCTTCACCCGCCTGGGCCTGCACTTCCGGGCCGTGAACGCCGACACCGGCGCCATCGGCGGCAGCGCCTCGCATGAATTCCACGTGCTGGCCGATTCGGGCGAGGACGCGATCGCGTTTTCCGACAACGGCGATTACGCCGCCAACGTGGAGATGGCCGAGGCCGTCTCGCCCGGCCCGCGCCCGGGGCCGACGGAAGACCTGCGCGAGGTCGAGACCCCCACGCAAAAGACCTGCGAGGACGTCGCCGCGCTGCTGGACATCCCGCTGGTGCGCACCGTCAAGTCGGTGGCGCTGGTGGGCGAACAGGGCTTCGTACTGGCGCTGGTGCGCGGCAACCATTCGGTGAACGAGATCAAGCTGGCCAAACTGGCCGGCCTGGCCGACTACCGCCTGGCCACCGAAGCCGAGATCGCCGAGAACCTGGGCAGCGAACCGGGCTTCCTGGGCCCGGTGAAGCCCGCCAGGCCCATCACCGTGGTCGCCGACCGCAGCGTCGCCGCCATGGCCGATTTCGTGGTCGGCGCCAACCGCAAGGGTTACCACCTGGCCGGCGTGAACTGGGGCCGCGACCTGCCCGAGCCCGACGTGGTGGCCGACATCCGCAACGTCGTGCAGGGCGACCCCTCGCCCGACGGCCAGGGTCGCCTGGGCATCGCCCGCGGCATCGAGGTCGGACACGTGTTCCAGCTGGGCCAGAAGTACGCCGAGGCGATGAAGGCCACCGTGCTCGACGCCGACGGCAAGGCCCAGGTGATGCACATGGGCTGCTATGGCATCGGCGTGTCGCGCATCGTCGCCGCGGCCATCGAACAGAACCACGACGCCAGCGGCATCATCTGGCCGGCGCCGATGGCGCCCTGGCAGGTGGCGGTTTGCATCATCAACCCGAAGAACGACCCGGCCGTGGTCGAAGCCGCCGTCGCGCTGTACGAACAGCTGCGGTCGGCCGGCCTGGAAGTGGTGCTCGACGACCGCGGCCTGCGCCCGGGCGTGATGTTCGGCGACATCGAACTGATCGGCATCCCGCACCGGGTGGTGGTGTCGGGCCGGGGCCTGGAAGCGGGCACCTACGAATACCGAGGCCGCCGCGACACCGACAGCGAAAACCTCGACCTGGCCGCCCTGCGCAAGCGCCTGGACCTGGCCTGAGAAATCATCCCGCGTGTATGTCGGAAACCCGGGGCAAACCCTGCCCCGGCTTCATCCGGCCTTGCCGAAAGGTTTAGCATGGGCTTTGCCGGGCGTTTGCCCACCCCTTTCCAGGCAACCCAAGGAAACCCCATGAGCATCAATCTCGAAGGTCTTTCGGCCAAGGAACTCCAGGCCCTGATCGCCAAGGCCAACAAGCGCAAGAAAACCCTCGCCAAGCGCAAGCCGGTGGCGTCGGTGCGCAAGAAGCTCATTTCCCTCGCCAAGGCCGAGGGTTACACCGTCGACGAAGTCTTCGGCACCGGCCGCCAGGTCCGCGAAAAGGCCGGCACCGCCGCCAAGAAGTCGGCCGGCAGCCGCAAGTCCAGCGCCAAGGGCACCAAGGTCCCGCCGAAGTACCGCAACCCCGCCGATGAATCCCAGACCTGGGCCGGCCGCGGCATGCCGCCCAAGTGGCTGTCGGCCGAACTGGCCCGCGGCAAGAAACTCGAAGACTTCGCGATCAAGGGCTGACCGGGTTCAGATATTCCGCCGCGACGGCACCAGCAGGTTGCCGAACAACAACCCGGCGACCAGCGCGACCAGCGCCGAAAGCACCGCGAAGGTGGTATCCAGGCCCAGGAACACGTCGCGTTCCATGACGAAGTTCAGGCTGCGGAAACCCATGCTGCCCGGCACCAGCAGGATGATGCCCGGCACCCGGATCAGGGCGCCGGGCCGGTTGCGCCAGCGGCCGTAGGCATTGCTGATGGCGGCCACGCCCATGCCGGCGAAAAACACCCCGCCGGCGAAGTTCTCCGAAGCCAGGCCCAGCACCTCGCCGCCCAGGCGGGTCAGGCCGTAACCCAGGAACACCGAGGCCATCACCAGCAGGTAGTCGCGCCGGGCCGCCTGGAACAACACGGCGAAAGCAAAGGCCGCCACCGCCAGCGAGGCCAGTTCGCCCGCGGCCGAGAGCGGCACCGGCAGGGCGTCCTGCGGCAGCCAGCCCAGCACCTGGACGATCTGCATGCCGGCCACGGTGCCGAAGGTCAGTTTGAGCAGGATCATCAGCGCGCCGGCGAAACGCGCCGTGCCCGACACCAGGTGCTGGGCCGACAGTTCGCTGACGGCGTTGGTCAGCATCAGGCCGGGCATCAGCACGATCAGCGAGGCGACGATGACCGTCTTGAAGGCGATCGGCTCGATGAAGGTGGCCACCACCGCCGCCAGCAGGGTCGCCACCAGCGCCGCGATGGCCTCCATGGCCTCGTTCAGGCGCGGGCGGTCCTTGGCCAGCACCGCAAGGGCGCCCATCACCAGCCCGATCGCGCCGGCCGTCAACACGCCCGGCAACGCCGCGCCCAGCAGGGCCGCCACGGCGCCGGCGGACAGGCCGAAGCTAAGGGCCGCCAGCACCCGGGCGCCGGCGGGCTCGGGGCGGTCCAGCGCCCGCAGCGCGGCGACGCCCGCGGCCAGGTCGTGGCGGCCGGCCAGTACGCCTTCGGTGATCGCGTCGGTGGCCGCCAGCTTGGCCAGGTTCTGTTCGCCCGGATCGAGCCGGATGACCCGGGTGATGCCGTTCTGCTGGCCGCGCACCGGGTCGGCGAAACTCAGGATCATGCCGGTGGGGTTGGACCAGATTTCCAGGTCCAGGCCCAGCCGGTTGGCCACGCCCTCGACGGCCGCTTCCAGTCGCTGGGCGGTGGTGCCGTAGACGTGCAGGCGCATGGCCAGTTCGGCCACGAAATCGGCCTGGGCCTCGTACTGGGCCTGGCTGGTGAGGACCGGGGCGTTCATGGCGGGGAAGCATGGCATGTTTCGGCTATCCTGAGACCCTCCCCGCGCCCCCGCACGAGTTGATGAGCCAAGGTCCCCGCATTGAAACCAGCGAACGCCATCCAGGCATCCTGATCGCCCGTGGCGACTGGACCCTGGCGCATGCCGGGGAAATGCTTGCGCTGATCGAAAAGGCGCCCGAATCGGCCGAGGACATCGACGGCCGCGACATCGGCAGCATGGATTCGGCCGGCGCGATGATGCTCTCGCGCTACGCCGTGAAGGTGGGCCTGGGCCTGGCCACGGTCGAGGTCAAGCCGATGCACCAGCCGCTGACCGAAACCGTGCGGTCCATCTGCGAAAACCCGCCGCGGGTCCAGCGCAAGGACTACGGCATCCAGCAGATGCTGGCGCGCATGGGTTTCGCGGTCGATGACTACACGCGCGAAGTGCTGGCCCTGGTGGGTTTCCTGGGCCTGACCCTCAAGACCGGCCTGGGCGTGATCCTGCGCCCGGCCCGTTTCCGGCTCACCTCCACCGTGCACCACATGGAGCAGGTCGGCCTCGACGCCGTGCCCCTGGTGCTGTTGCTCAGCTTCATGGTCGGCGCGGTCATCGCCTTCCTGGGCGCCACGGTGCTGCGCGACTTCGGCGCCGAGATCTTCGTGGTCGAACTGGTCGGCATCGCCTTCCTGCGCGAGTTCGGCGTGCTGCTGACCGCCATCCTGCTGGCCGGCCGCACCGCCAGCGCCTTCACCGCGCAAATAGGCGCCATGCAGAGCGGCGAGGAAATCGACGCCATCCGCACCCTGGGCCTGGACCCGATCGAATTGCTGGTGCTGCCCCGGCTGACCGCGCTGCTGGTGATGCTGCCGCTGCTGACCTTCCTGGCGATGATCTCGGGCATGGCCGGCGGCATGGCCGTCAGCGTGGCCAGCCTGGGCATGAGCCCGGACATGTTCATGCAGCGCCTGCAGGACACCATGGAAATGCGCCACTTCTGGGTGGGCGTCGCCAAGGCCCCGCTGTTTGCGATGATCATCGCGCTGATCGGCTGCCTGGAAGGTTTCCAGGTCCAGGGCACGGCCGAATCGGTGGGTGAACGAACCACGTCCTCCGTGGTGCAGACGATTTCGCTGGTGATCCTGCTCGATGCCTTCGCCGCCATGTTCTTCATGGAGATGAACTGGTGACCGGGCAAATCCTCGAACCGTCCACCCCGGCCATCCGCGTGCGCGGCCTGCGCAACAGCTTTGGCGAACAGGTCGTGCACGAGAACCTCGACCTGGACGTCGAACGCGGCGAGATCATCGGCGTGGTCGGCGGTTCGGGCACCGGCAAGTCGGTGCTGATGCGCGCGATCCTGGGCCTGCGGCCGCCGCAGGCCGGCGAGATCGAAGTGCTGGGCGTGGACGCGCTGTCCGACCGGGCCCGCGAGTCGGGCCTGATCGAACGCAACACCGGCGTGCTCTACCAGAACGGCGCGTTGTTCTCGTCGCTGTCGGTGGCCGAAAACGTCTCGGTGCCGCTGAAGGAACACTACTCCGAGCTGCCCGAGGACATGATCCACGACCTGGCCATGCTCAAGATCCGCATGTCCGGCCTGGGCGAGGACGCCGGCGCCAAGCTGCCGTCCCAGCTTTCCGGCGGCATGCGCAAGCGCGCGGCCCTGGCCCGCGCCCTGGCGCTGGACCCGGCGCTGCTGTTCCTGGACGAACCCACGGCCGGCCTCGACCCGATCGGCGCCGCGGCCTTCGACGAACTCATCAAGACCCTGCAGCGCGCGCTGGGTCTTACCGTCTTCCTCATCACCCACGACCTCGACACCCTGTATGCCATCTGCGACCGCGTCGCCGTGCTGGCCGACAAGCGTGTCCTGGTGAATGCCCCACTGGCCGAGGTCGAAAAATTCGACCACCCGTGGGTGCAGGAATATTTCCACGGCCCGCGCGGACGCGCTGCGCAGGCCGCCCTGGCCAAGGAGGCTTGAGATGGAAACCCGCGCCAACCACGTACTCATCGGCGCCTTCACGCTCGGCGTGTGCCTGTTCGCGGTGCTGTTCGCGCTGTGGATGGCCAAGTACACGACCGAAAAGTCCTATGCCGAATACGACGTCGTCTTCCAGGAGGCCGTCACCGGCCTGAGCACCGGCAGCCAGGTGCTGTACTCGGGCATCAGCGTCGGCGAGGTCCGCGAGCTGTCGCTGATGCGGGACGACCCGCGCAAGGTGGTCGCCCGGGTGCGCCTGTCGGCCGACACCCCGGTGCGCACCGACACCCGGGCCAAGCTCACCATGACCGGCCTGACCGGCGTGGCGGTCATCCAGCTCAGCGGCGGCAGCCCCGGCGCGCCACGGCTCGAGGGCGGCAGCAGGGGCAACGACGTACCGGTGATCCAGACCGAACCTTCGGCCCTGCAGAACATCGCCGCCACCGCCAACGAGATCGTCGAACGCATCAACCGCCTGCTCAGCGACGCCAACGTCGAACGCATCACCCGCACCCTGGACCAGCTCGACCAGGTCACCGGATCGATCGCCGCCGAGCGCGAGGAAATCTCGGCGCTCATCCAGAACGCCCGCGCCGCCAGCGAAAAGCTCGACGCCACCCTGGCCAGCGCCGACCGCACCATCAACAACCTCGACAAGGGCCTGGTGCAGGAACTGCCGGCCCTGGTCGAGAAGCTCGATTCCACGCTCAGCCAGCTTGAATCGGCCAGCAAGAACGCCAATGGCATCCTCAACGAGAACCGCGACTCCTGGGCCGAGTTCAGCCAGGACGGCCTGGGCCAGGTGGGGCCGACCATGCGCCAGCTGCGCGGCCTGATCCGCGAAATCGACGCTCTCGCCAACAAGCTCGAGAACAATCCGGCCGGCTACCTGCTGGGCCGCGAAGAACCCGAGGAGTTCGAACCATGACCCGTTCCCTGCGTTTCGCCCCGCTTGCCGCACTGGTCCTGTTGGCCGGCTGCGCCGCGATCGGCGGGCCCAAGACCGAAGTCAGCATTTATTCGCCGCAGACCGGCATCCACGCCGACCCGGCCTGGCCGACCGTGGATTGGCAGCTGACTGTGGGCGCCCCCGACACGCATGCCCTGCTCGATTCCCAGCGCATCGCCGTGCGGCCGACGCCGGACCGCCTGCAAACCTACAAGGGCGCGCGCTGGGCCGACACGGCGCCCGAGCTGGTGCAGCTGGCGCTGGTCGAGGCCTTCGAGGACTCCGGCAAGATCCAGGCGGTCAGCAGCTGGGGTGCCGGCCGCGGCGACTTCGGGCTGTACACCGACCTGCGCGCCTTCGAAACGATTTACGAAGCTGGCGCGCCCAAAGTCGTCATCGAGATCCAGGCCCGCCTGGTGAAACACCGCGGCAGCGGCGGCCTGGTCGCGGCCCGCCGTTTCCGCACCGAAGTCGCGCCCAGCGGTGCCGACATCGAACCGGTGGTCGCGGCCTTTGGTGAAGCCCTGTCGGGCATCGGCGCCGACATCGTCGGCTGGTCGCTGGTGGAAGGCCAGAAGTCGTTTAGCGAGTCCGCGGAAGAATCCGCCGGAAAGTAAGGTTCACACGCGCCGGCACCGGTCGCGCGGTGCGCGGCAGGGCGTGTTTCCAGTCGGCCTGGGTGTCCCCCGTCATCAGCAGCAGGCTGCCGTGTTCGAGCAGCCGTTCGAACTTGCGCGCAGGCTCGCGCCGGTGCTTGAAGACAAAGCGCCGGGTGCCGCCCAGGCTGAGCGAAGCAATGACGGGGCGCGGGCCGAGCTCGGGTTCGTCGTCGCTGTGCCAGCCCATGGCGTCGCGGCCGTCGCGGTAGAGATTGGCCAGCACGCTGTTCATCGCCACGCCGGCCGCGGCATCAATGCGCGCCCGCAGCGCCTGCAGCGCCGGCGGCCAGGGCCGTGGTTCGAAGCGGGCCCCCGAATACACGTAGCCCGTGCCCGGGTCGCCGATCCAGCAGCTCAGCCGCGGCGAATCCACCCAACGCCCGAACATCCGGATCCGGTGCACCTCCCACGGCACCTGCGCCAGCAGCGCGGCCAGCAAGGCATCGGCCTCGTCGGCCTGCAGCCAATCGGGGAAAAGCGTCGCTTCAGGAATCGCGCCTGCGCTGTTATTCACCGGTGTCCGCGACGGACGCCAGTACGCCGCCGAGTTCGAGCAGGCGCAGGTCGCTGCCCGGTGCGCCGACCAGCTGCAGGCCCAGGCCATCGGGCAGCGGCAGGCTGAGCGCGGGGCAGCCGGCTAGCGAGGCCAGGGCGGTCAGGTCGGCCAGGTGCGCCGGTTCGGCCGCGCCCCAGGCGGGCGGCACCGTCGACACGGTGGGCAGCAGCAGCACGTCGAACTGTTCGAACAGCTTGCGCACCTTCACCACGTGGCCGTCGAGCCGCCGATGCGCGCGCGCCGCGTCGGCGGCGGACTTGCGCTGGGCAAAACCGAGCAGGCCCTTGAGCCGGTCGGAGGCCCCGCCCAGGCGCGATTCGTGCGCGGCCAGGATTTCCGCTTCCATCAGCAGCAGGGCC
The DNA here is from genome assembly GCF_014643775.1 of Arenimonas soli. Classification (GTDB taxonomy): domain Bacteria; phylum Pseudomonadota; class Gammaproteobacteria; order Xanthomonadales; family Xanthomonadaceae; genus Arenimonas; species Arenimonas soli. Next base: position 145,319 of record NZ_BMKC01000001.1, on the reverse strand, counting down.
GCGCGCCGGGTTTCGGCCACGTCCAGCGGCGCCACTTCCAGCGCCACCGGCAGTGCGCTGCCGAACACCGCCGCCACCCGCGCCATCAGGGCGCTGAAGTTTTCCACCACCGTGGCGTCGGCGCCCATTGCCGCCAGGTCGGTGACCACGCCGGCCTTGAGTTCGCCCGGCACCCAGTCCGGCGGCGCCAGCGGCACGCGGCGCTTGCGCGAACGCGGGTCGCCGGCGTCGTAGCCGGCCAGCACCGGCAGCACCAGGCCCACGTCCTGCACGGCCCGCGTCATCAGGCCGGGGCAGTCCAGGCGGCGCAGGGCCGAAGCCATGCCGCGGGCGCTCAGCTCGCCCAGGGTCGGCTTGTGCCCGACCAGGCCGCAGAACGCGGCCGGGATGCGGGTGGCGCCCAGGGTATCGACGCCCAGGCCCACCACCGCGTGGCCGGCGGCCAGCGCCGCCGCCGACCCGCCCGAGGCGCCGCCGGCGGCGCGGTCGGGCAGGCGCGGGTTGCGCACGTCGCCGAAATGCGGATTGCGGCCAACGGTGCCGAAGGCGGCTTCGTCGAGATTGGTCTTGCCCAGGAACACGGCGCCGGCGCCGCGCAGGCGGCGCACCACCTGGGCATCTTCGGCGGCCAGGCCCGGATGCCCGGGCAGGCCCAGGCCGGTGGGCATGCCGGCGATGTCGAAGGCGTCGGTGATGGCGATCGGCACGCCGTCCAGGCGGCCCAGGGGTTTGCCCTCGGCGCGGCGGTCGTCGCTGGCGCGGGCCGCGGCGATGGCCCCGGCCGAATCCACCCAGGTCCAGGCATTGAGATGGCCGTCGCGTGCGATCGCCGCCAGGCAGGCGCCGGTGAGCGCCTCGCTGGTGGTTTCACCGCGGGCCAGGGCGTGCAGGACGCGGTACAGCGGCGCCTGGCGCAGGTCGTCGGGGCTGGCGGTCATGCGCGCATGTTTCCGTGGCTTGCCTGGCCCCGCAGTGTCCTTGATTGCCCGCCCGTCGGCAAACCGGGACAATCCAGGCTCAAGCGTAGGGAGACTGTCCGGATGAGTGAGCGTGACGTGATGGAATACGACGTGGTGACCGTGGGCGCAGGCCCGGCCGGCCTGTCGTTCGCGATCCGGCTCAAGCAGCTCAAACCCGAGCTGTCTGTCTGCGTCATCGAAAAATCCTCGACCATCGGCGCCCACATCCTGTCGGGCGCGGTCATCGAACCCGGCCCGCTCGACGACCTGCTGCCCGGCTGGCGCGACAACCCGCCGCCGGTCTGCGTGCCGGCCACCGACGACGAGTTCTGGTACCTCACCAAGACCGGCGGCAGCAAGTTCCCGGTCATCCCCCCGGGCCTGTCCAACCACGGCAATTTCATCGTGTCCCTGGGCGCGATGTGCGCCTGGCTGGCACCGCAGGCCGAAGCCCTGGGCGTCGAGATCTACCCGGGCTTCGCCGCCGCCGAAACCCTGTTCGACGAGGCCGGCGCCGTGTGCGGCGTGCGCATCGGCGACATGGGCGTGGCCAAGGACGGTTCGCACAAGGCCGGCTACACCCAGGGCATCGATATCCGGGCCAGGGTCACGGTGATGGCCGAAGGCGCGCGCGGCCACCTGACCAAGCAGCTGGTCCGCAAGTTCGGCCTCGATGCCGAATCGGACCCGCAGAACTATTCGATCGGCATCAAGGAACTCTGGCAGCTGCCCGCCGGCCGGGTGCAGCCGGGCAGGATCTTCCACAGCTTCGGCTGGCCGGCCGACAGCAAGACCTATGGCGGCAGCTTCATCTACCACCTGGACAAGGACCGCGTGGCCATCGGCTACGTGTCGGGCCTCGACTACCGCGACCCCGAGTACAAACCCTACGAAGCCTTCCAGCAGTTCAAGCACCACCCGAAGGTGAAGCCGCTGCTCGAGGGCGGTGAAATCCTCAGCGCCGGCGCCCGTGCCATCGTCACCGGCGGCTGGCAGTCCCTGCCCAAGGTCGAAATGCCCGGCGCGCTGCTCATCGGCGACACCGCGGGCCTGCTAAACGTACCCAAGGTCAAGGGCACCCACCAGGCGATCCGCAGCGGCATGCTGGCGGCCGAACACCTGGCCGGCCAGGACGCCCCGGCCGCCGCCGGCTTCGACGCCAAGCTGCGCGCCTCGCCGGTGATGGCCGAACTGCGCAAGGTCCGCAACATCAAGCCCGGCTTCAAGAAGGGCCTGTGGTTCGGCCTGGTCAATTCGGCCTGGGAAACCGCCACCGCCGGGTTGTCGCCCTGGACCTGGCGCTGCCGCCCGGACTGGAGCGCGCTGGAGAAGCTCGACGAGGCCGAAAAACCGCTGCGTGACTACGTGGATCGCACCCTGGCCCCGCGCGACCGCCTGGCCGGCGTGTACTTCGCCGCCACCGAACACGACGAAGACCAGCCGGTACACCTGCAGATCACCGACCCCGACGTCTGCATCAGCCGCTGCGCCGAGGAATACGGCAACCCCTGCCAGCGCTTCTGCCCGGCCGGGGTGTATGAAATCGTCGAGGACGACAAGGGCAAGCGCCTGCAGATCAACGCGGCCAACTGCGTGCACTGCAAGACCTGCGACATCAAGGACCCGTACCAGATCATCAACTGGGTGACGCCGGAAGGCGGCGCCGGGCCGAACTACCAGAACCTGTGAAGCTCGCCCTCGCCACCGCCATCGCCGCCTGCGACCTGGACGGCGACCTGGAGCCGCTGCAGGCGGCCTGCGTGGCCGCGGGCATCGACGCGCAGGTGCTGGCCTGGGACGACCCGACGGTCAGCTGGGCGCGCTTCGACGCGGTGCTGCTGCGTTCGACCTGGGACTACATGGACAGGCTGCCGGAGTTCCTGGCCTGGTGCGACCGCGTGCAGTCCGTGTCGCGGCTGTGGAACCCACCCGAGGTCGTGCGCTGGAACACCGACAAACGTTACCTGGGCGACCTGGCTGCGCGCGGCCTGCCGGTGATTGAAAGCCACTTCCTGGCGCCCGGCGACGATCCTGCTTCCTTGCCCGACCTCGACGAATTCGTGGTCAAGCCCACCGTCGGCGCCGGTTCGCGCGACGCCCAGCGCTACCAGCGCAGCGAACGCGAGGCCGCCATCGCCCACGCACGCCGCCTGCTCGACGCCGGCCGCCACGTGCTGGTGCAGCCCTACCTGCACGCGGTGGACGAACACGGCGAAACCGCCCTGCTGTTCTTCGAGGGCCGCTTCAGCCACGCCATCCGCAAGGCGCCGCTGCTGCGCCGCGGCGAAGGCCCGACCCGGGCGCTGTTCAAGGAAGAACACATCCAGCCACGCGAACCCTCCGACGCCGAACACGCACTGGCCGCCGCCGTGCTGGCCAGCCTGCCCTTCGAAACGCTGGCCTACGCCCGGGTGGACCTGCTGCCTTCGCCTACCGGGCCGCAGCTGCTGGAGCTCGAGCTCACCGAACCGTCGCTGTTCCTGCCCTACGGCGAAGGCAGCGCCGCCTGTTTCGCCCAGGCGCTGGCGCACCGGCTGGGCCGCGCCGGATGACCCCGCCGCCGCGCGCGCCGTCCGGCATCGCGGTGGTGGTGCCGTGCTACCGGGTCGTGCGCCACGTACTGCCGCTGCTGGCCGCCATCGGCCCGGAAGTCGACCGCATCTACTGCGTGGACGACGCCTGCCCCGACGGCAGCGGCGACCACATCCAGGCCGGCAGCCGGGACCCGCGCGTGGTGGTGCTGCGCCACGGGCACAACCAGGGCGTGGGTGCCGCCACCCTGACCGGCTACCGGCAGGCGATCGCGGACGGCGCGCGCGTGATCGTCAAGATCGACGGCGACGGCCAGATGGATCCGGCCCTGCTGCCCGCCTTCGTCGCCCCGATCCTTGCCGGCGAAGCCGACTACACCAAGGGCAACCGTTTCTGGGACCTCGACCGCGTGCGGGAAATGCCGCTGGCGCGGCGCATCGGCAACCTGGGCCTGAGCTTCCTGGCCAAAGCCAGCACCGGCTACTGGGACATCTTCGATCCCACCAATGGCTACACCGCCATCCACGCCGACCTGGCGGCGAGGCTGCCGATGGAGCGGATCGGCCGGCGTTACTTCTTCGAGTCCGACCTGCTGTTCCACCTGAACCTGCAGCGCGCCTGCGTTGTGGACGTGCCCATGGCCGCGCGCTACGGCGACCAGACCAGCCACCTCAGCCCGCTGCGGGCGCTGTTCGAGTTCCCGCTGCGGCACCTGGGCAACAGCCTGCGGCGGATCTTCTACAACTACTTCTTCCGCGACATGTCGGTGGGATCGATCGAACTGCTCGCGGCCATCGGCCTGCTGGGCTTTGGCGCGGTGTTCGGCGGCCTGCACTGGTGGAACTCGGCCCACGACGGGGTCGCCACGCCGGTGGGCACGATCATGATCAGCACGGTGGCGGTGATCAGCGGCCTGCAGTTCCTGCTGGCCTTCGTCAGCTACGACGTGGCGTCGGTGCCGCGGCGGGCGGTGCACCGGGCCCTGGCGCCGCGGGCGGGCGCGGCGCTCAGTCCAGGAGACGCCGGATAACCCGCGTGGCCATGGCTTCGGGCGTTTCCTCGCCGCCGGCCAGGTGGATTTCCGGAGATTCCGGCGGTTCATAGGGCGAATCGATGCCGGTGAAATTCTTGATCTTGCCGGCGCGGGCCTTGGCATAGAGCCCCTTGACGTCGCGGCGCTCCGCTTCCGCCAGCGGCGTGTCGACGAAGACCTCGATGAACTCCCCTTCCGGGAACAACTCGCGCGCCATGCGCCGCTCGGCGCGGAACGGCGAGATGAAGCTGACCAGAACGATCAGGCCGGCATCGGTCATCAGTCGCGCGACTTCCGCGACGCGGCGGATGTTTTCGACGCGGTCCTCGTCGGTGAAGCCCAGGTCCTTGTTCAGGCCGTGGCGCACGTTGTCGCCGTCGAGCAGGTAGGTGTGGAACCCCTTGGCCAGCAGCTGCTTTTCCACCAGGTTGGCGACCGTGGACTTGCCCGCACCCGACAGACCGGTGAACCAGAGGCAGCAAGGCGCCTGCGCCTTGATCGCAGCGCGCGCGGCCTTGTCGACTTCCAGCGGCTGCCAGTGGATGTTGGCGGCGCGGCGAAGGGCGAAGTCCAGGGTGCCGGCGGCCACCGTGGCGTTGTTCTGCCGGTCCACCAGGATGAATCCGCCCAGCGCGCGGTTGTCGCGGTAGGCCTCGAACGCAATGGCCTGGTCCAGGCCCAGGTTGCAGTAGGCGACCTCGTTGAGCTCCAGCGACTTCGCCGCCAGCTGCGCCTGGGTGTTCACGTCCACCTTGTGCTTGATTTCGGTGACCTGGGCGCTGACCGTGCGCGGGCCGATCTTGAGCCAGTACGGGCGGCCCGGCAGCAGCGGCGCGTCGCCCATCCACAGCAGGTGGGCGGCGAACTGGTCGGCCACCTGCGGGGCCTGTTCGGCCGAGGCGATGACGTCGCCGCGGCTGACGTCCACTTCGTCGGCCAGGGCCAGGGTGATCGCCTGCCCGGCGCCGGCCACCGGCAGGTCGCCGTCGGCGGTGACGATGCGGGCCACGCTGGAGCGGCGGCCCGAAGGCAGCACCACCACGGCGTCGCCCGGGCGCACCTCGCCCGCGGCGATGTTGCCGGCGAAACCGCGGAAATCCTGGTTCGGCCGGCACACCCACTGCACCGGCAGCCGGAAGCCGACCTCGCTGCCGTCGCGGCGCGCGTCCACGGTTTCCAGGTGCTCGAGCAGGCTGGGGCCGGTGTACCAGGGCATCGCCGCCGATGCGCCGGTCATGTTGTCGCCCTGCAGCGCCGACAGCGGGATCGCCTGCACGTGCGGGATGTCGAGCTGTCTGGCCAGCTCGGCGTAGCCTTCGACGATCTCGTCGAACACCGACGGGTCGTAGCCCACCAGGTCCATCTTGTTCACCGCCAGCAGCACGTGGCGGATGCCCAGCAGCGAGACGATGTAGCTGTGCCGGCGGGTCTGCGTGAGCAGGCCCTTGCGTGCGTCCACCAGCACCACCGCCAGGTCGGCGGTGGAAGCACCCGTGGCCATGTTGCGGGTGTACTGCTCGTGGCCCGGGCAATCGGCGACGATGAACTTGCGCCGTTCGGTGTCGAAGAAACGGTAGGCCACGTCGATGGTGATGCCCTGCTCGCGTTCGGCGGACAGGCCGTCCACCAGCAGCGCGAAGTCGATGCCCTCGCCCTGGGTGCCGTGGCGGCGGCTGTCGGCCTCCAGCGCCGCGACCTGGTCGTCGAACAGGCGCTTGGTGTCGTGCAGCAGGCGGCCGATGAGCGTGGACTTGCCGTCGTCGACGCTGCCGCAGGTGATGAAGCGCAGCAGGCCCTTGGTTTCGTGCTGGTGCAGGTAGGCGGCGACCGCCGCGGCGTGGTCGATGCCGGCCATCAGAAATAACCCTCTTGCTTCTTCTTTTCCATCGACGCCGACGGGTCGTGGTCGATCATCCGGCCCTGGCGTTCGGAGGTGGTGGACACCAGCATCTCGGCGATGATCGCCTCGAGCGTGTCGGCCTCCGATTCGATGGCGCCGGTGAGGGGGTAGCAGCCCAGGGTGCGGAACCGCACCTTGCGCATCATCGGCGTTTCGCCCTCGCGCAGCGGCAGACGGTCGTCATCGACCATGATCAGGGCACCGTCGCGTTCGACCACCGGGCGTTCGGCGGCGAAGTACAGCGAAGGCACCGGGATGTTCTCGCGGAAGATGTAGAGCCAGACGTCGAGTTCGGTCCAGTTCGAGATCGGGAACACGCGCACGCTTTCGCCCTTGTGGATGCGGGCGTTGTACAGGTCCCACAGCTCGGGGCGCTGGTTTTTCGGGTCCCAGCGGTGCTGGGCGCTGCGGAAGGAGAACACGCGCTCCTTGGCGCGGGATTTTTCCTCGTCGCGGCGGGCGCCGCCGATGGCCGCGTCGAAGGCCCACTGGTCCAGCGCCTGCTTCAGGGCCTGGGTCTTCATCACGTCGGTGTGCACGGTGGCGCCGTGGGTGACCGGGCCGATGCCCTGCGCCTTGCCGTCGGGATTGGTGTGCGTATGCAGCTGCACGCCGGTTTCGGCGGCGCGGCGGTCGCGGAAGGCGATCATTTCGCGGAACTTCCAGCCGGTGTCCACGTGCAGCAGCGGGATCGGCGGGCGCGCCGGCGCGAAGGCCTTCACCAGCAGGTGCAGCAGCACCGAACTGTCCTTGCCCACCGAATACATCATCACCGGGTTGCGGAACTCGGCCGCCACCTCGCGCAGGATGTGGATGGACTCGGCTTCGAGTCGGTCGAGGTGGGACAGGCGGTCGGTAACGGTCATTTCGGCACTCTGACGGCGTCGGGGCAGTATAGACAGGCGCGGCTGGCTTCTAGAACGGGAAAAACCGCGGTATCAGCCACAGCGCCACCAGGCCCACCACCAGCGACAGCGGCCCGCCCAGGCGCACGTAGTCGCCAAAGCGGTAGCCGCCGGGGCCGTAGACCATCAGGTTGGTCTGGTAGCCGATGGGCGTCATGAAGCCCGCCGACGCGCCGATCATCAGCGCGATGACGAAAGGCATCGGACTCACGCCCAGTTGCTCCGCCACGCCCATCGCGATGGGGAAGACCAGGATCGCCGCCGCGTTGTTGGTCAGCAACTCGGTGAAGACCACGGCCATCACGTAAACCAGCACCAGGCTGGCGAAGGGGTCGGCGCCCGCCAGGCCGCCCAGCCCGGAGGCCACCACCGCCGCCACGCCCGTGCGATCGACCGCCGCACCGAGCGCGAACGAGCAGGCGATCACCAGCAGCAGGCGCAGGTCCAGGCTGCGCCAGAGCTCCTTGAGCCTTACGCAGCGCGCCAGCACCACCGCCAGTGCGGCGCCCACCGCCGACCACAGGATCGGCAGCCCCAGCACCGAGTTCGCCAGCACCATCGCGCCCAGGATGCCCAAAGTGGTCACGGCCTTCCGACGGTCCACCGGGCGTTCGCCGTCGAGCAGGTTCACCATGAGGAAGTCGGGGGCGGTGCCGAAACGCGCGATGAAGTCGGGCTCGGTCTCCACCAGGAGCGTGTCGCCGGCCTGGAGCACCACGTCGCCGGGCTTCTGGTGCAGGCGCTGGCCGTGGCGGTTGACGGCGATGACGACCGCCCCGTAGCGGTCCCTGAAGGCCGATTCACTCAGGGTCTGGCCGACCGCCGGCGAAAACCGCGACAGCACCAGTTCGGCCAGGTGGCGCTTGCCGCTGACGGTGTCGAGCTTGAACCACTGGTCGGTGGCCGGGCGCAGGCCGGGGATGCGCCGCAGTTCGCGCACCGCGTCGGTGCCGCCGACGAAAACCAGGCGGTCGCCCGAACGCAGCACGGTGTCGGGGCCGACGGCCGTCAGGAGGTCACGTTCACGAGAAAGTTCGATCAGGAAGCTGCCTTTGAGGTGGCGTAGCCCGGCCGCGGCCACCGACTTGCCGGCCAGGCCGCCGCCTTCGGTGACCAGCATCTCGACGGCATACTCCTTGGCATCCTGGGCCGCCTGGTCGAAGGCTGAACGACGCACCGGCAGCAGCCAGCGGCTGGCCACCGCCAGGTACAGCAGGCCGGCCAGCAGCACCGGGAAGGCGACCGGGAAGGGATCGAACATGGCCATCGCCGGGAGCCCGTGGGCGATCACCAGGCCGGCTACGATCAGGTTGGTGCTGGTGCCCAGCAGGGTGCACATGCCGCCCAGGATGGTGGCGTAGTTCATCGGCAGCAGCAGCTTGGACGGCGGCACGCCGCTGGCCCGGCTCCAGGTTTCCACCGCCGATGTCAGCGTGGCCACGATCGGCGTGTTGTTGACGAAGGCGCTGAGCACGCTGGCCAGGCCCGACAGCCGCAGCCGGGCCCTGAGTTCGCCGCGGGGCGGACCCAGTACGCCGCGGCCGATCCAGTGGATGGCGCCGGTGCTGCGCAGGGCCGCCACCAGCACGAACAGCACCGCCACCGTCAGCACGCCCGGGTTCCAGAAGCCCGCCAGGGCCTGGACCGGAGTCAGCACCCCGGAGAGCATCAGCAGGCCGGCCGCGCCGGCCAGGACCTTGTCGGGACCCAGCCGGCCCCACCACAGCAGGCCCAGCGTGGCCAGGACCACGCCGATCGTCAGCCATGCCTGCCAGCCCAAGCCCGCCACCATACGGTCCACCGCCCTCGTGCACGCCCCCGGCACCGGCGGCCAAGGTAGAATTGCCGATTCTACTTGCGGGCGCTCCCCCACGGGCGCCCACCGGAACGGAGCGCATCGTTTATGAAGATTCTGGTCGGTTACAAGCGGGTGGTGGACTACAACGTCCGCATCCAGGTCAAACCCGACAGTTCGGGGGTGGTCACGGACGGCGTGAAGCTGTCGGCGAACCCCTTCGACGACATCGCCCTGGAAGAGGCGCTGCGCCTGCGCGACAAGGGCATCGCCACGGAAGTGGTCGTGGTCACCCTGGGCCCCGCCGACTGCCAGGCCCACCTGCGCAACGGGCTGGCCATGGGCGCCAACCGCGCCATCCACGTGGTCACCGACCAGCCGGTGCAGCCGCTTACCGCGGCCCGCGCCCTGCTCAAGCTGGTCGAGAAGGAACAGCCGCAGATCGTGCTGCTGGGCAAGCAGGCCATCGACGACGACGCCAACCAGACCGGCCAGATGCTGGCCACCCTCTGGGGCCGCCCGCAGGCCACCTTCGCCGGCAAGGTGGACGCCACCGAAAGCACCGCCGTGGTGATGCGCGAGGTCGATGCCGGCCTGGAAACCCTGGAAGTGCAGCTGCCGGCGGTGATCACCACCGACCTGCGCCTGAACGAGCCGCGCTTCATCAAGCTGCCCGACATCATGAAGGCCAAGTCCAAGCCCATGGAAACCATCAACTTCGCCGACCTCGGCGTCGAGGACGGCAACCACCTCAAGACCACCACCTATGCCCCGCCGCCCAAGCGCAGCAAGGGCGTGATGGTGAAGGACGTCGCCGAGCTGGTCTCGGCCCTCAAGGCCAAGGGCCTGGCCTAAGGAGACCCAGACATGAGCAAGATCCTGATTGTTGCCGAACACCTCGACGGCAAGCTCAATGCCTCGACCGCGCGCTGCGTCAGCTGCGCCCAGGCCATCGAAGGCGCCGAGATCCACGTGGCCGTGCTGTCGGACGCGCCCGATGCGGTCGCCGCCGAAGCGGCGAAGATCACCGGCGTCGCCAAGGTGCTGGCGGTCGCCAATGCCGCCAACGCGCATCCCATCGCCCAGGTGCTGGCGCCGCAGGTGGCGAAGCTGGCCGAAGGCTATTCGCATGTGTTCGGCCCCTCCACCACCTTCGGCAAGGACCTGATGCCCTGCGTCGCGGCCCTGCTGGGCGTGGCCCAGGTGTCGGACGTCATGGCGGTCGAATCCGCGCACGTGTTCAAGCGGCCGATCTATGCCGGCAACGCCATCATCACCGTCGAAGCACCGTCTTCGATGGCCGTGGTGGCCACCGTGCGCACCGCGTCCTGGCCGCAGGCCGGCGAAGGCGGCAGCGCGGCCGTTGAAGCCGCTTCGGTGGACGCCAAGCTGCCCGAGCACACCCGCTTCGTCGAACTCAAGCAGGGCAAGTCCGACCGTCCCGACCTGCAGGGCGCCGCCAAGGTCATTTCCGGCGGCCGCGCCATGGGTTCGCCCGACGCGTTCAAGATCATTTATTCGCTGGCCGACAAGATGGGCGCCGCCGTGGGCGCTTCGCGCGCCGCGGTCGACGCCGGCTACGTGCCCAACGAACTGCAGGTCGGCCAGACCGGCAAGATCATCGCGCCCGACCTGTACGTCGCCATCGGCATTTCCGGCGCCATCCAGCACCTGACCGGCATCAAGGACGCGGGCACGATCGTCGCCATCAACAAGGACCCGGAAGCGCCGATCTTCGAGATCGCCGACATCGGCCTGGTCGGCGACCTGTTCCAGATCGTGCCGGAGCTGGAGAAGGCACTTTGACGAGCGCTTCCGGCGCAGCACCACGACGGGTCATGGTGGTCTTCGGGACGCGTCCCGAGGCCATCAAGATGGCGCCGGTGGTGGCCGCGCTGAAGGCGACGCCCGGGCTTGAAACCCTGGTGTGCGTTACCGCGCAGCATCGCGAGATGCTCGACCAGGTGATCGAACTGTTCGACCTGCAGCCCGACGACGACCTGGACCTGATGGCCCCGGAGCAGGCGCTGCCCGACCTGTTCGCTCGCATTCTCACCGGAATGGCCGCGGTGCTCGACGCGCGCAAGCCCGATCTCGTGCTGGTGCACGGCGACACGTCAACGGCCCTGGCCACCGCGCTGGCGGCGTTCTATGCGCGGGTGCCGGTAGGCCATGTCGAAGCCGGACTGCGTACAGGCAACCTGCAGGCGCCCTGGCCCGAAGAAGCCAACCGCCGGCTCACGGCGCCGATCGCAGCCCTGCACTTCGCGCCCACGACGCGTTCGCGCGACAACCTGGTGGCCGAAAACATCCCTTCCGGGAACATCCACATCACCGGCAACACCGTCATCGACGCGTTGCTGGAAGTCGCCGGCCGCATCGAGTCCGACCCTGGGCTGGCACGGTCGCTTGCCGCGCGTTTCCCGTTCCTGGACCCCGGCAAGCGCCTGGTGCTGGTCACCGGCCACCGCCGCGAAAACTTCGGCGACGGCTTCGAGCAGATGTGCCTGGCCATCCGCGACCTGGCCGAACGCGGCGACACCCAGGTGGTTTACCCGGTGCACCTGAACCCGCGCGTGCAGGAGCCGGTGAACCGGATCCTGGGCGACGTCGGCAACGTGCACCTGATCGAGCCGCAGGACTACCTGCCCTTCGTCTACCTGATGTCGCGCGCGCACCTGATCCTCACCGACTCGGGCGGCATCCAGGAAGAAGCCCCGTCGCTGGGCAAGCCGGTGCTGGTGATGCGTGACACCACCGAACGCCCCGAGGCCGTCGAAGCCGGCACCGTGCGACTGGTCGGCACCGATCGCGAACGCATCGTCGGCGAAGCCGCGCGCCTGCTCGACGACGCCGAGGCCTATGCCGTGATGTCGCGCGCGCACAATCCGTATGGCGATGGCCGGTCGGCGGAACGGATCGCCGGCATCATCGCCGGCGAGGACCTGGCCTAGGCCTCAATCACCCGCCGGGGTCCCGGCGGGTGCCTCCTCGGCCGCTCGGCGCGCCGCCTCGATGCGGTTGGCGCTTGGCGGGTGCGAGGACAGGTAACCCATCGGCCCCAGGCCGGCGTCGAGTTTCCCGTCGCCGGTCATGCGCGACATGATGCGCGCGAAAGCCTCCGGCGACAGGCCCTGCCCGGCCAGCAGCGAAAAGGCGAATGCGTCGGCCTCGGTTTCATGGCCGCGCGAAAACCCCTGTTCGACCAGCAGCACCGGCAGCGACACCGACAGCGCGCCGGTGCCCGACACGTCGCCGAACAGGAAACCCACCACCACCAGCATCGCCGACTTCTCCAGCGCCCGGCGCAGCCCGTGGCGGTGTTCGTGGTGGCCGGCTTCGTGTGCCAGCACCGCCATCAGCTCCTCGTCGTCCCCGGCCAGGGTGACCAGCTGGTCGGTCATCACCACCTGGCCATTGGGCAGTACGAAAGCATTCGGCCCCAGGCCGGGGGCATGGCGGAAATCCAGGCGCAGGCCGTCGGCACGCGGCAGGCCACGGGTCATGTCGTGGAAAGCCTGCTGCAGCGCCTCGCGGCGCGCGGCGGGAAGCCGGGTGGGTTCGAGCAGGTGGCCGTCGAGCAGGCCCAGCGCCTGCTTGGAGATGGTGTTTTCGATCGCGGGCGGCACCAGCGGCGCCACCTCGCGCGCCATCCACGGCAGGCCCAACTGGAAAAAACCCCACACGCCCAGCACCAGCACCACCGTCGCCGACAGCACCGCGGCGCGGCGGCGTTCAAGCCAGTCCACGCCGGCTTCGATGCGGCTGCGCGCCGGAAGCCACTGGTCGAGCCGTTCGGCATCCTCGACTTCCAGGTGGGCGCCATCGGCGAAGCGCAGCTGCCTGGCAAGGCGCCCCAGCCGCGGGCTGAGGCGGACCGACGCGGCGTCGAATTCGCGGACGGTCTCGCCGGCGACCAGGCGCAGGCGGCCCGGCGAGGGCGAGTCCAGCCGGGCCGGCTGGCCGCGGCTGCTGCGGCCGTCGTACCAGATACCGTGCAGCTCGCTCACAGTCCGATGCCCACGTCCAGGTCCAGCGCGTCCACGAGTTCGGCGCTGGCCGCGCCCTCCGCGCGCTCGGCCTCGGCCACGAACTCGTCCAGGTCGCCCAGGGCCAATAGTTCGAAGTGCGCCGCGCGGTACTTCGCCAGCCGCACCATAGCCCAGGGCACCGCCAGGCCCAGCGTGCACAGGATGGCCACGCCGTTGCTGAGGTAGATCCAGATGATGTCGCGCGCGCGCAGCGTGCAGGCGAAGCGATGCGGGCCCAGGCGGGAATTCCCCCACATCAGGTTTGTGTAGCGCGTGCGCAGGAAAACCGGCAGCGCCAGCAGCACCAGGTAAACCACCACCACCGGCAGCAGCACGGAAAGCATCAGCCCATTGGGGTCGGTTTCGCCGCCCGTGCGCGCTCCGTCGAAAAGCAACGCGCCGGCGAACACCGCCAGCACCATCACGAAATAGGCGGCGAAGCCCGCGCCCAGGCAGATCGCGAAGGGAATGTAGTAAGGCCCCAGTTCGCCCTGGAAACTAAATCGCAGGCCGCCGAAACGGTGGCCGGTGACGATGTATTCCTGCTGGTGCTTCCGGACCCAGGGCAGCAGCATGTACAGGGTCGGGATCTGCAGCATCGGCCGGAACATGAAGTTCAGGTAGGCATCGTCCACGCCGTTGACGAAGCGAAAGCGCAGGCCGCGCCAGGCCGAATACCGCGCCCGGAAGCGCAGCGCCCGCTGCAGCAGCCAGGGCAGCAGCAGCAGCACGGCGAACACCAGCGGGAAATACACCACCAGGAAGCCGAAGTGGGCGCTGATTCCCAGCGCCACCACCACGGCATAGGCGACCAGGCGCCCTTTCAGGATCTGGATCGGCGTGGCCAGGTATTCGAAGGGCGTGCCGTCGATGCGGGTATTTCCGTAGAAATAGCGCTCGGTGCGCACCTTGGCCCAGGCCGAATAGATGCCCAGGGTCAGCAGCGTCAGCACGACGTTGACGATCCAGATGCCGAAGAATTCCCCGGCCCGGCCGGTGAATTCCACCGGCAGCCGGCGCGGCTCGTGCGGCGGCGGCTGGGCCGGCAGCGCCGGCGGCTGCGCGGGCGGCCCGGCAGGCGCCGGGCTCGGCGGCGCCAGGACATCTTCAGCTGACATGGTTTCCCCGAACGTCCCGGCTCCCCTGCCGGCCACCCGAATTTACCGGGCGTGCCCACGGCGGGCCAGTAGGAACCACCTAGCGGTAGATCCAGTACTTCGCCGCCAGGAAACCCAGCGCGGCCAGCACGGCGTCCACCAGCGGCTTGCCCAGCCAGGCAGCCTGCAGGCTGTGCGCCTGGTCCAGGCCCATCACGGCCAGGGTGCTCAGGGCGGTCATGGCCAGCCAGAACAGCACGAAGCGCAGCAGCCGCCGCCGGCCCAGCCGCGGGGCCTCGCCGGGGCGGGCGAAGGTGAAGCGGCCATTGGCCCAGAAGCCGAGGCTGGCGCCCGCGACCCGGCCCACCAGGTTGGCCGGCAGCACCGCAACGCCCAGCGCCGTCAGGGCAACGAAGCAGGCCCAGTCCAGCAGCAGCTGCAGGCCGCCGACAAGGCCGAAGCCGACGACCTGGCGGATCATCGGGGGCTCAGGCCGCCGCGCGGAAACCGACGCCGGTCTTGCTGCGCAGCTCGTCCTCGGTCACGCCCGGGGCGCTTTCCACCAGCACCAGGCCGTCGGCGGTGACGTCCATGACGGCCAGGTCGGTGATGATGCGGTCCACCACGCCGACGCCGGTCAATGGCAGCGTGCACTGGGGCAGGATCTTCGGCTCGCCGGTCTTGGTGCAGTGTTCCATCAGCACCACCACGCGTTTGACGCCGGCCACCAGGTCCATGGCGCCGCCCATGCCCTTGACCATCTTGCCCGGCACCATCCAGTTGGCCAGGTCGCCCTGGTCGGTGACTTCCATCGCGCCCAGGATGGCCAGGTCGATGTGGCCGCCGCGGATCATCGCGAAGCTGTCGTGGCTGCCGAAGTAGCTGGCGCCGGCGCGGGCGGTGACGGTCTGCTTGCCGGCGTTGATCAGGTCGGCGTCCACTTCGTCTTCGGTCGGGAACGGGCCGATGCCCAGCAGGCCGTTTTCCGACTGCAGCCAGACGTCCATGCCGTCGGGGATGTGGTTGGCCACCAGGGTCGGCAGGCCGATGCCCAGGTTCACGTAGGCGCCGTCGCTGAGTTCGGCGGCGGCGCGCTGCGCCATTTGATCGCGGGTCCAGGCCATCAGTTCGCTCCTCGCACGGTGCGCTGTTCGATGCGCTTTTCCGGGGTGGGGTTGTGCACGATGCGGTCGACGTAGATGCCGGGCAGGTGCACGTGGTCGGGGTCGATGTCGCCGATTTCGACGATTTCCTCGACCTCGGCCACGCAAACCTTGCCGGCCATGGCGCAGGCCGGGTTGAAGTTGCGCGCGGTCTTGCGGAAGACGAGGTTGCCCGACGTGTCGGCCTTCCACGCCTTGACCAGGGCCACGTCGGCGGTGAGCGCGGTTTCCAGCACGTAGTGCTTGCCGTCGAATTCGCGGGTTTCCTTGCCCTCGGCCACCACGGTGCCGTAGCCGGTGGCGGTGAAGAAGGCCGGGATGCCGGCGCCGCCGGCGCGCAGGCGTTCGGCCAGCGTGCCCTGCGGGTTGAACTCAAGTTCGAGTTCGCCGGCCAGGAACTGGCGCTCGAACTCCTTGTTCTCGCCCACGTAGGACGAAATCATTCTCTTGATCTGGCGCGTTGCCAGCAGCTGGCCGAGCCCGAAGCCGTCCACGCCGGCGTTGTTGGAGATGACCGTCAGGCCTTTTACGCCGGTGTCGCGCAGCGCGGCGATGAGGGCTTCAGGTATGCCGCAGAGGCCGAAGCCGCCGACGGCGAGGGTCTGGTTGTCGGCGACGAGGTCGGCCAGGGCGCGATTGGCATCCGGGTACAGCTTGCCCGTCTCGCGGGGGCTGGCCGTGGCGCTCGGGGGTTTGGAAGGCATCGGATCGCTCTCGCTGGGATGGGGCAAGCGCCGATTATAGCCGTCGCCGCCCTGCCCCCAAGGCGTACTTTAGGACGGTAACCTCCCGGGCGAGACTCGGATGAGGTTGCCAAGGCACAATCCACGTGTAGTGTCGCGGCCCGCGGGCCCGGCAAGCCTGGAACCGGAACCAATCGATGCCTTCCCCCGCCCCCCCATTGAAGATCGCCCTGATCGCCGGGACCCGCCCCAACTTCGTCAAGGCGGCCCCGCTCCACCAGGTGCTGTCCGCCGATCCGGAACGGTTCTCGCCGGCCATTTGGGTGGTTTCCCAGCACCGGGCCCCGGCGCTGAATGGCGAGGTGCTGGAGGATCTGATGATCCCGGCCACCGCCCTGATGCACATCGCCGTCGACGATGGCCCCATCGGCCAGCGCCTGGGCCAGATGATTGACGCGATCGGCGAGGCACTGAAGGCCGGCCAGCCCGACCTGGTCGTGGTGTTCGGCGACGTGGATACCACCCTTGCCGGCGCGATTGCGGCGAAACGAATGCAGCTACCGCTGGTGCATGTCGAGGCGGGTCTGCGCAGCCACGACCGCGCCATGCCCGAAGAACTCAACCGGCGCATGGTCGACGCCATCGCCGACCTGCTGATGACCACCAGCGAGGACGCCGCAAATACGCTTGTGCGTTGCGAAGGCCAGCCAGCCGGACACGTGCATTTCGTCGGCAACGTAATGATCGACGCGCTGCTACGTACCGTGGACCGCGATCATGGCAGGTCACTTTGCTCCGGCCTGGGCGTGGCCCCCGGGCAATTCGCAATGGCCACCTTCCACCGTCCTTCCAACGTGGACGCGGAACCCGACCTGCTCAGGCTCCTGTCGATGCTCAGCGATGCCACGCGCCGCCTTCCGGTGCTGCTCCCGCTGCATCCCCGGACGCATGCGGCCCTTGTCCGGCACGGACTGGAGGAAGCAGCGCGCTCGATAGAAGGCCTGCACCTGCTGCCCTCGTTGCGCTACCGCGACTTCGTCTCCCTCCTGTCGCTCGCCCGCGTTGCACTCACCGACAGCGGCGGCATCCAGGAGGAGACCAGCGTCCTGGGTGTCCCTTGCCTGACCGTCAGGGAAAACACCGAGCGCCCCGTTACAGTGGACCAAGGCAGCAACCGGCTGGTCGGCCCCGGCGAGGTGGCCGCGGCCCTCGATGCCATCATGGCAGCACCTCCCCCCGAACCTGCGAGAATTCCAGGCTGGGATGGAAATGCTGCCTTGCGCATCGCCGAGGCACTGGCGGCCTGGGCACCGGAGGTACGCCCGTGACGACCGGGACTGCAGCGCTGAACTCGACTAGTCCGGCGGTCGTGCGCTCGCCCCAGTTCGAGCGACCGGCCGGCGAAGGCCTCGCCGCGCCGGCTTGCACGCTTCCGGAAGAGCCGCTGGTCAGCGTGGTGATGACCAGCTTCAATTCCGCACCTTGGCTGCCGGCGGCAGCCCAGTCCGTGCTGGCGCAATCCTGGAGCCGACTCGAACTGGTGCTCGTGGACGACGCCAGCACCGATGACAGTCTGGACATCGCCCTTCGACTGGCCGATGCCGACTCGCGCGTCCGGGTGTTCGCGATGGACCGCAACAGCGGCACCTACGCTGCGAAGAATGCCGGAATGGCGGGCGCGCATGGCGAGGTCATCACCTTCATGGACAGCGACGATGCCATCGACCCCGAACGCATCGCCAGGCAGCTGGCTCTCTTGCGCCGCCCAGGACTCGTTGCGACGACATGCAATTACGTCCGGCGTACCGCCGCCGGCGAACTCGTGCTCAATCGCGGGCTGGCGGAGAGGCAGGCGCTGATCAGCCTGATGATAAAGCGCCAGGTCGTGGACGAGGTCGGCTGGTTCGATGCGGTGCGGACGTCCGCGGACGATGAATACTTCGAGCGCATACGCCATAGTTATGGCCGCCAGGCACATGCCAACGTGGCCGAACCGCTGTACGTCGCGCTGCATCGCGAGTCATCCCTGAGTACGAGCAATGCCACCGGCACCCGGATGCAGGCCGAGAATGCAGAGGACTTCCTTTCCGCACCGCGCCGGGCCTACGTCGAGGCGTACCGCGCCTGGTACGCGACGCTGGCTGCCGAAGGACTGCGGCCTTGCATGCCACGCCATGTCGGCCCATTGCGGCCGTTCCCGGTCCACCCGGCGGTTGCCGGCACCCCACACCCCGGCGGAGGTTGAACTTGAACGTCTTCGTGCTTTGCACCGGACGCTGCGGCTCGGTGAGCTTCGCCAGGGCCAGCGCCTACCTGACCAACTACACCGCCGGGCAAGAGAGCCGCGACAAATCCCGGCCAGTGCGCATGAGCATGGAGGATCACGAGTCCGACCTCCCGAAGTTCCGGGACTGGATCGGTGGCGAAGGCGACCTTGATCGCGCCATGAATGAATGGCGCACCCCCCACAACAAGAGCTGAGCATGCGCATCAACTGCCAATGCACTACCGAGGGAGTGACCTTCCGCGCCACCCCCGAACCCGGCGACCCGATACCTGTTCAAGGCGTGACCCTGGGCAGGCAGGAGGCCTTCGTTCGCTGCCCCAATGGCGACGGATTCGGCTCGCCCCATCCAGATTTGCTGGCCTTGGCTGCGCTCCTGGTATTCCGCCCCTGGATCGGCAAGACCGTCGATTTTCCGGACCTGGCCCTGAGCACCGAGTTCATCGAGGCCGTGAAGCAGGGGCAGCGCTTGACGGCACGCGGCGACGTTCGCGCCGGGAGCTCCCCGCCGCGCCGCAAGCCTGACAATGGCCGGCCGGGCCTGGCCTTCAGCGGTGGCGTCGATTCAGTGGCTGCCCTGGAGGTACTGCCGGCCGAAACGGCGCTGTTCTTCATGAGCCGGGTCGCGCCAACTGAAGAGTTCTCCGCCTGGGTCTTTTCCAAGGATGGTCCACACCGGGCCCTCGACGCACTGCGGGCCGAAGGCCGGACCGTCTATTCGATTGAAACCGACCTCGAATTCGTCCGCTCGCCACCCGGGGTGCCGCTGGACTGGTCCAACGGCGTGCCCATGGTCCTGATGGCCGACCGGGAGTCGCTGGATGCGGTCACCTGGGGCCTTATCCTGGAGTCGGCCTACCGCATCGGCCGCGCGGATTTCCAGGACTGGGGCGAACGCCCCGGCTTTACCCGCTGGGCCCTGCTTTTTGCCAGCGTCGGGCTTGACATGTTCCACCCCGTCGCCGGGCTTTCGGAAATCATCACCAGCAAACTGGTGATGTCTTCACCGCACGGCACGATGGCGCAATCGTGCGTCCGCGGTCCCGGAGGCGCTGAATGCGGGGAGTGCCCCAAGTGTTTTCGCAAGATGCTTCTATCGAGCGCGCTTGGAGACCGTGGCTTTGATTTCAGCACCATGGCCCGCTTCTGGCGGTCCAAGCGCGTGCTCAGGACCGTCACCGTATATCCGATCAAACACCAGAACGTGCTGGCGTACTCGCTGCTCAGGCACGACTTCGAAGACGCCGGGCTACTGGCGATTCAGCGCATGATCCTGGCCTCGCACCCTTCGTTCGATCTCTACCAGAGGCATTACGCGCCGGCACTGGAGCTTGTTCCGGAGAAGTATCGCACTGGCGTGGCGGAACGGATCGGCGCATATGCGGCGCCAATGTCGGCACGCGAAGAAATTGAACTGCGCGCGTGGAGCATGCCCAACATCGACGACGACGCCGACATCCTGGCATTGCACCAGGACTGCGTCCGCATCCTGCGCAGATCCCACGAGGCCTCGTTGGCGCAGGCACAGGCCGGCGCCTGAACCCCGGGGACGCCGGTGGAAGCACTCAGCCGCCGACGCCGCCCCTCGGGAACTGGTCGGCCGGGATGGTGTCCGGCGCTACCCGGCCAGTCGAAAGCAGGCCTTGGGAATCGCGGGTAACGACGAAGACGTGGACGTCGTAGCTACCATCCGGGCGACGCACCGGCAGGGTGCGCCCGACTTCGAACTCGGGATCCATCATCAACACGAGCTGTGACGCGAAATCGTCCACGTCAAGCAGGTGGGCGAAGCGGTACGATGCCCGGCAGACTGATCGCCGGCACTGAACGTCGGACCCCAGGATCTTGCCGCGGGCCCAGGCAAAAGTCTCTTCCTCGAGCACGAGCTGATCCAGCCCCTGCTCCTTCTCGCGCGACCATTGGCCGCCATCGGGCTGCATGGCCACCATCGTGCTCAGGTCCGCCAGCTCGCTGCCGGAAAACTCCTGGAGCAACTGCCCGGCGGTCATGCCGGACGCCGCCGGTACGTTTGCAACGGCCTGTCGGTCCGAGGATACCGCTGCGCCGCCCCGTGGCAGCCCACTGGCTTGGGCAACTGGCTCGTGCACCACCGGACCAGGAGCCGCGTGGCTCCTGACCAGCTCGGCGCCGCCAAGGACCAGAGCGGCTCCGATCGCTGCGGCAGCGAGCAAGGGCATTATCAATGGACGATCCCGGGAAACGGCTTGCACTGCAAACTCCTCGTATCTGGCGGTTCTGCGTGGCACGGCGTACTACCCACGGCATGGCAGGGCGCGGCCCTGCCGTGCCGGGGCAGTTGCCGTGGTCAGGACGGATTAAAGGATCGGATCCGGCTTGTCCGTCTCGGCGTTTTCGTTCTGCCATACGCGGGTCAGCGTCGCGCTGGGCGGGAGCTTGCAGTACAGCGTGATGGGCGGCGAAGGCTGGCCGATCTGGGCGACGCCGTCGTTGTCCAGGAACAGGTTGGCCGTCCAGATTTCCCCGCTGTACTGGTAGAGATTCGCACTGTCCACCTTGGTCGTACCCGTCAGGTTCGAGCCCATGAAGAGCTTGCAGTTGGGCACTTCCCCGCCAGGGTTGTGCATGATCACGTTCACCTGGCCATTGTTGTCGGGCGTCCAGGTGCCGAACTCGTCGACGTCCACGGAAATGCTGCACACCACGTACTCGTCGGTATCGCGGATGTTGGTGACGCCGGCGGGGCGATAGGCCAGGTCCGTCTGGTCGGTGGTGCTGCGGTAGGGCTGGCAGCTCATCGCGCTGTTGACCTTTCGGTCATCCGCGGCTTCAGTGGCCGCCGGGAAGGCAATGGCGGCCGCGAGGGCCAGAAGGGTCGTGCCCTGAATGATGGAAAAGTTCATGTCGCTATCCTCGTTGAGTGCGGGGGGCCATGACTCCGGTTGAGTCCGGTGGCAGGCACTAGAGGAATCGACAAAGGATGGTGGCGAGTGCCACCTGGCGGGAAATTTCTCCTGAACGCCTATGCGGCGGGGCTTCAGCCCCCGGCGCCGCCCCTCCGGACATCGCTGGTGGAAATGGTTTCCGGCGGGGCCCTGCCCGTCGAAAGCAGCTCGCGCGCATCCGGGGTGACAACGAAGACATGAACTTCATGGCTCCCATCCTCCCGACGGACGGGGATGGTTCGCCCGCCAGTGAACTCCGAGTCCATCATCAGCAGGAGCTGGGCTGCGAAGTCATCGGCATCGAGCAGGCTGGCGAAGCGGTAGCTTGCGCGGCAGGCCGCCTGCCGGCACTGGACGTCCGAATCGAGGATCTTGGCGCGGGCCCATGCGAAGGTCTCTTCCTCGAGCACGAGGCGGTCGAGCGACTGTTCCTTGCCGCGCGACCATTGGCCGGCATCCGGCTGCATATCAAGACGGACACCAAGATCGGCCAATTCACTCCGGGCAAACTCTTCGGTTGCCTGCGCGGCCGTGAGGCCGGGGGGCGCCTGGACTTCGGCCCTGGCGACGGCCTTCATTGATTCCGGGGCCGGCGGCACTTCGAGGTCTGCCACGGCAGCTTCCGGGACACTGGCCGCCTGACCTTCCTGGCGATCAAGAAACTCCATGCCACCGAAAACGATGGCTCCTCCAATCGCAGCTGCAGCGAGCAGGGGCATTATCAGCGGACGATCCTGGCTGCTTGGTTGCACGTCTGGCTCCTGGAACGCAATAAGGTGGGGGGCCGGATTCAGCATCGGGCCACGGCATGGAACTGCCGTGGCCCTGGCTGCCGCAATCGATCGGATGGTTTACATCACCGGATCAGGATTGTCGGTTTCAGCATTCTCATTCTGCCAGACGCGAGTCAGCGTCACGCCGGGCGGGAGCTTGCAGTACAGGGTGATCGGCGGATCGGGCTGTCCGGTCTGGGCAACACCGGTGTTGTCCAGGAACAGGTTCGCGGTCCACAAGGTACCGCTGTACTGGTAGAGATCCGCGCTGACCACGTTGGTGGTGCCGGTCAGGTTGGAACCCATGAACAGCTTGCAGTTCGGCACCGCCTCGGTGTTGTTGTACATCACCACGTTCACCTGGCCGTTGTTGTCGGGCGTCCAGGTACCGAACTCGTCGACATCCACGGAAATGCTGCACACCACGTACTCGTCGGTATCGCGGATGTTGGTGACGCCGGCGGGGCGGTAGGCCAGGTCGGTCTGGTTGGTGGTGGAACGGTAGGGCTGGCAGCTCATGGCGCTGTTGACCTTTCGGTCACTCGCCGCGTCAACGGCCGCCGGGAAGGCGATGGCGGCCGTGAGCGCCAATAGGGCGGTGCCCTGGACAATGGAAAGATTCATCTTTTTCGATCCTCGGTTGAGGTGCGTCCTGCACGTTTCTGGCCATTGCACGCCGGAGGCTCCGGTAGCTGGCACTAGCTAAGTACGCGAAACGGCGGCCGGCACGGCCATTGGGCAGGGTTTGGCCGCGGTCAACTTTCGAGGCGGCTTCCTGAATCTTCAGTCAGGTTCGGCATGGTCGGCCAGCACCGCGTCCAGCCTGCTCTCCAGCTCCGGCGCCAGCGACCGGGCGAAGGTGGCGGTCAGGTGGTGCGAATCCCGCCAGACCAGCAAACCCCCGATTACCGGCGGACAGGTCGTGCCGGGACAGATCGCCGGGTTCATGTCGACCCGGGCCATGGCCGGCACCCTCACCGCGGCGGCGTCCAGGGGATCGGGGCGCGCCAGGAGGGGGCGCGCATTGCGGCTGCAGCCAGCCTGGGTGGCACCCTGGCGGCTCATGCATTCAGCCACGTCGATACCCAGGCGGGGCGTATCCCGGATGGCCACCACCCGTATGCCTGCCTCCACCAGCGGGCGAACCGCATCGGCAATGCCGGCGGCAAGCGCGTCGAAGTTGTCCGAGGGGTCGCTGACACCTTCGACGAGATAGGTAGTCGACAGTGAAAGCAGCACGAGGTCGGGCTTGGTCGCCAACAGGTCCCGGGTGACGTTCCGGCTCCACTCGCGGCAGGACTCGTAGACGGGCCCGCCGCGCGCCTTCAGGACGACCGCTTCCGAGAACGCGCAAGCGGACTTGGTGTGGCTGCTCAGCCGCCAGCCCTTCGACTTCGCAATGACCTGCAGCGCCGGCACCCATTGCACGGCGTGGGAGTCGCCGACGATCATCACGTGCATGTCGCCATCGGGATTCTCGATCGCACAGGGAATCGGTTCCGGGCTCATCTGGTCGACGTGGCAACCCAAGGCATACACCACCGGGTTGTCGCTTCTTGCGCCGGCCGGCGATGGCGTGATGGCAAGCGCTCCTTCCGAAGCATCCGACGCCGCGCGTTCACCCGCCCTCGCCAGGTACTGCGCGTTGACGAACGCGCCGGATCCCAGCACGAGGCCGATGCAACCGCCTGCAAATGCGAAAGGCATCCAGCGACGGCTGCTTGCGAACCCCGGCACACGGAAGCGATCTTCCACGAGGAACTTGGTCTGGTGCGCCAGCGCCGTGGAAACCACCAGCACGACCACGCCGTCGATCAGCGTGACGTCTCGTTGCGAGATCTGCTGGTAGAAGACGATGACCGGCCAGTGCCAAAGGTAGAGCGAGTATGAAATGTCACCCAGGTACTGGAACGGACCGGAATTGAGCAAGCGCAGCGGAGACCAGGACATGTGCGACTGGCCGGCCATGATCACGAGTGCTGCTCCGACGGTCGGCAACAGCGCGTGGTATCCCGGGAACGGCGTACCGTGTCCGAACGTAAAGGCAGCCAGGACGATCGCGACCAGGCCGGCCACGCCCAACAAGGTGGCCTTGCCCGCACCCAGGCTGGTCCGCGCGAACTGGACGGCCACGAAACCACCCAGCGCCAGCTCCCAAACGCGGGTCGTGGTGGCGAAGTAGGCCAGGCCGGGGTTCCGCGGGGTCAGGTAGATCGAATACGCAAGCGACAAGAGTCCGATCGGCACCAGCAAGCCGATGAAGACACGCCTGGGTCCGGCTGATCTCCAGCCTGAGAACACGGCCGCCACCGCGAACAGCAGCGGCCAGATGATGTAGTACTGTTCTTCGACCGACAGCGACCAGAAGTGCGTTACCGGGCTTGGCGGCGAATCGGCGGCCAGGTAGTCCACGGAGAGCCCGGCCAGCCACCAGTTCTCGACATAAAGCGCACTGGCGGCGATCTCGTAGGCGGTTTCCTGCCACCGCACCATCGGCAGGAGCGATATGCACGTGGCCACTGCCATCAGAACGACAGTCGCCGCCGGCAGCAGTCGTTTTATGCGCTTGGCATAAAAGCCCGTGATCGAGATCCGCCCGCGCTCCTGCACCTCGCGCAAAAGCAGTCCGGTGATCAGGAATCCGGAGATGACGAAAAACACGTCGACGCCGACGTAGCCGCCCGGCAGGGCGGAAGGCCAGACATGGAAGACCAGCACGAGGGCCACCGCCACCGCACGCAGGCCCTGGATCTCAGGGCGGAATCCACCCCCGGAATGTCCGCCGTGTTTCGGGCTCGTCATTGATTTCTCATGGTCGAAGTGTCCCTGGGCCCGGGCAGGCGCCGCCCGGACCCAGCCTGCGTTGCCAGGTTACTGAACGGAAGTGCGCAGGTAGATCGAGGACGTCGCGTTGCTCATCTGGAGATCCGGTCCCGCAGCCCGGTCGCGAATCAGGAATCGGATCGACTCCATGCCTTCCCGGTTGAGCATGCCGCGGATACCGTCACCATCTTCACGACGCCCTTCGGCCACATAGCCCTGGCTGGCCATGAAGGCCATCATCACCTGCTCGGCGCCGGCGGCATCCTGGCCAAGGACCTCAATGAAGACGCGGCGCTCGTCCCCACCCTCGCCGTCCGGTCGTTCACGGTCGTAGCGCAGCCACGCCCGCTCGCCCACGGTGATCGCCTCGATGGCGCGATCCAGCACTTCATGGGCGGTGGCGGGCTCGGCGGCCGGAGCCTCGGGCACGGGCGGGACGTCTTGCGCCGAAACGGCCGGCTGTTCGACGGGCACGTCGGCGCCGCAGCCGGCCAGCAGGACAATGGAAAACAGGAACACGAAGGCAACGCGCATGGGGGGATCTCCTTGGAAGTAGCCGAATATCGGATGCGTGGGGAATCCACGGGCCAGGACAGGCCGTTGTTCACTCATCGGACCCGGTCTTGGCAGGGGCACCGGACCCAATGGTAACCAGATACACCTGGGAGCGCCGGTCGGGATCCGGGACCGCCAGGCCCACCCCTGCATTCCGGACCGGGGCGGTTGCCCGGCCGATCAGAGGCGATAGACGTTCCCGGCCGGAGGAACGGTCCCCTTCACGTCGAAAACTATGCCGCCCGGCTTGAGCAGGGACTGGATGTCCAACGTGGCTTCGGACCCGATGAACTGCTTGTGTGCAACGGCCAGGATGACTGCATCGTAGCTGCCGGCCACGGGGACCCCGGACAGGCCGACGTCATATTCATGCCGCGCCTGTTCCGGATCCACCCACGGATCGTAGACGTCGATGCTGGCGTTGGTTTCCTTGAGCTCCTCGAGCACGTCCACCACCTTGGTGTTGCGCACGTCGGGGCAGTTTTCCTTGAACGCCAGGCCCAGCACCAGGATGCGGGAACCGACGATGTTCAGTCCATTCTTGGCCATCAGGCGCAGGACGCGGTCGGCAACGTGCGGGCCCATTTCGTCGTTGATCCGGCGCGCGGCAAGGATAAGCTCCGGGTTGTAGCCGAGCATCGTTGCCTTGTGGGCCAGATAGTAAGGATCAACGCCGATGCAATGGCCACCCACCAGCCCAGGTACGAACTTCATGAAGTTCCACTTGGTGCCTGCAGCGGCGAGCACCTCGTGCGTGTCGATGCCGATTCGATGGAATATCCGGGCCAGTTCGTTCATCAGCGCGATATTGACGTCGCGCTGGGTGTTCTCGATCACCTTGGCGGCCTCGGCGACCCGGATGGAGCTGGCCTTGTGCGTGCCGGCAAGGATGATGGTCTTGTAGAGCTGGTCGACGAACTCGGCAGCCTCCGGGGTCGAACCGGACGTAACCTTCGTGATCTTGGTGACCGTGCGCTCCTTGTCACCAGGATTGATTCGTTCCGGGCTGTAGCCGCAGGTGAAGTCCTTGTTGAATTTCAGGCCGGAAACCTTTTCCAGCACCGGCACGCAAACCTCTTCGGTAACACCGGGATAGACGGTGGATTCGTAAATCACCACATCACCCTGCTTGAGCACCTGGCCAATGCTGGCGCTGGACTTGAGCAGCGGATCGAAGTCCGGGCGTCGGGCCGTGTCGATCGGCGTGGGTACGGTGATGACGTAGACGTTGCAGCCCCTCAGGTCTTCGACGTTGTCGGTGTAGCTGAGCCGGCTCGCGGCCATGAGCTCATCGGACGAGGTTTCCAGCGTACGGTCGACGCCGGCGCGAAGCTCCTTGATCCGCTCGGCACTGATGTCGAATCCGATCACGTCGGATTGGCGGCCAAACGCAACCGCCAGGGGCAGTCCGACGTAGCCGAGTCCAACGATGGCGATTCGCGCGTCTTTGACAGTTAGCATCTGGTCTTTTCCTGAGTCCGGCCGTAGCCGTATTGGGTACAAAAGGGGGCGGGATTATATCAGTAGGTGGAAGCGAACCCGGAAAGGGCTTTGGCGAAGCCCGCTTCCATTTCCTGGGCGCGCAGCCACTCCTGGCTTCGACGCCTCTGGGCCGCCTGTAGTCCCGGATCGTCATGGATCCGCCTCACAACGTCCGGCACGGCATCTGGATCGCAGTAGACGGCCGCGTCGCCGAAATGACCGCCCCAATCCGGCGGCAGCAAGGTGATGCAGCCTGATGCCATGGCCCGGCGGATGTCCCAGGCTTCATCCTGGGTGGGCTTTCCGGTGTGGTGGTGGGAGAAAAAATCGCAGCTGGCAAGGAACAGGTCGGGCGAAACCGTGTTGTTGGTCAGCACCCGCCAGTTGGCCGGCAGCTTCCTGCCCAGCAGCCGGCCCGCCCGTGGCATCGAATGGTCGTCGAGGAACCGCACCTGCAGTTCGGTATCGGCACCCAGCGCCCTTGCGCGGGCCTGGCGACCCGCAGGCAGGCCACCACCCGCACGTTTGGCGATGAAGCGGCCCAGAATGGGCGCCCGCCCGGAAACCGGCGATCGCGGCGTATGCCACAGGTCCGTCACCACCACCCTCGGCCAGGTTCGCGCCGCCACGAGCCGGGCACATAGCTCCGATTCAAGCAGCCGCCTGGCCGCCGCATTGGTCGCCACCCAGCGGGGATCGGCGCTGAAACAGCGGAAGCATCCCGAGGCGACGTCGTGGGGCTCGTAGTGGATCCGTCCGTCCGGCCCGCGGGCACCGTGGCCGGCAACCACCAGGGCGCGCGCCACCTTCAGGCCCGATGGTCGCCCCGGCGGGAACTGCAGCAGCGTCGGATCCCGCAGCACCAGCAAGCCGACGGCCGCCGGGTCGGTATACAGCACCTCGTCGACGCAGCCCTGGGACAGCAGGCGCTCCACGTCAGGATCCAGGGGCTCTACTTCCCTGCGCGTGGAATTCCGGTAGGACTCCATGTGCAAAAGCGCGACCCGGAGTCCGGCCCGGGCAGCGGCCTGAGCCTCTTCAACGATGCTTCGATCGGGTCGCGCCGTTGCCCTCAGGTCGGCCGCCAACACCAGGTCATAGGCCTGCCTGCGCATCGCTTCCTCGCCTTGCTGTTCGACGAGAAAGCGGGCGGGCTTGCGGAAGACCTGGGTTTCCTGCACGAAGGGGCGGTACAGCCCGCCTGGCTGGTCCTTTGCCGCCTGGTGCCAGGCTTCGTAACTGCGCCGGAACATGGTCCGGGAAGGGTGGCGCCATCCCGGCTTGAACTCCTCGCGCGACAAGCTGCCGGGGCTGAGCCGGATCATTGCAAGTGGCTCGGCCAGGTTGCGGTGGGATTCGGGTCCGAAAGCATGCAGCATGCGCAGGGTGTATTCGGTATCGGCGCCCTTGCGCGAGGCTTCATAGAACCCGATGCGGTCGCGAACCCGCGCCAGATCGAACAGGAGCGATGAGGCATTGTCACGAATGGCCGAGGTGCCCAGCAGGTTGAAGACCAGGTTTTCGTCGCACCGGTAGGCCATGCTCGAAGTGGAGACCAACGCGGCGTCGGACTCCAGGGCACGCACCTGCCGCTCAATCCGTTCAGGGTGCGCCCAGTCGTCGGAATCCTGCACGGTGAAGTACTTGCCCGTGGCTTCCAGGATGCCGCGGTTGCGGGCCACGTAGGTGCCGCCATTGCGGGGCTGTCGGATCACTTTCACCCGCGGGTCCATGGCGGCCGCCTGCTCGAGCAGCGGCAGGTACTCGTCCGGAGAACAGTCGTCGATGACCAGCACCTCCAGGTTCTTCCATGTCTGCGAGATGATCGACCGGATTGCAGTGATCAGCCCCTGGTCCGGGCTCCAGCTGGTCACGACAACGGTGACCCGGGCGCCGTCGGTCACTGCGGTCGTCGGCCTGGCCGACAACCGGTCGAAAGCAGGCAGCGTGGCGAGTCCCTGCTCGAGCTCGAGCGGGGCCACTCCCATGCCGACGTAGGATTGGTTCAGTTGTTCCAGCCAGGTCTTCGCGTCGCCGAAAGGCGAGGAAATGTGCGGATTGAGAAGGTCGGTCTGCAACATCAACCGGTCGAGCTCGGGCATTCTGAGCTCGGCGAGGTTGCGCCGCACCAGCTGCCAGTCCCGCATCTGGAACGCCAAGTCGCAGTAGAGGCGGATGTGCTGGGCCTGCAGGGCCTTGATGCCATGCACCTGCACGAAGAGCTTGAAGAAGTCGAGTGCGATCGGCCTGTCGTCCGGGAACAGTGACTGCAATGCGACGATCCGCGCCAAGCGCAGCGCCGGCCGGGGGTCGAGCGAAGCCACCATTTCCAGGCACGCGGGAAGCCGTTCGGGGTACCTGGCACCGATGATCTGGTCGCGGATCTGCGCCCAGCGCAGGCGCCCTCCGGAGGCCATCGCGGCAAACAGTTCGCGTCCGTCCAGCGAACCGGTGCGCAGCACGGTCGCGTCGATCTGCCTGGGATCACCGCGTTCGGCGAAATAGTCCAGGTAGTCCGCCAGCACCCCGCCGGCTTGATCTTTACCGTCGGTCCCGGTTTGGATCGGCAGGGAACTCACTTCACTTGCCCCGGTACTCGATGGCAATCGTGCGGGCGCCGATCTTCATCGGCTCGCCCAGCCCGCTGAATTGCTCGCGCCAGCGGGCGATGGTCTGCTTTTCATCGGGGCGGTCGGCGTCATCGACGATGATCAGTGCATGGTCGGAAAGTTTGTTGACAAGCATCGGAACCGCCGGATATCGGGCCAGCGGGCCCGTCGACTTCGGTGGGCCGTCGACCAGCAGCAAGTCGATGCCCTTGCGGATGCCGGACAACGCCGACTTTGCGTACCAAGGGTAAGCCGACCCGTCCAGGGAGACCTCCTCGAGGGGCGCCAGCCTCAGGTCGACGATCGACTCCAGGCCGTGGAGCGCGATCTGCTCGACGCCCGCATCGTAGTACTGCTGAAGGTGTTCGAGGGAAATCATCTTCGCGTGGCCCGGCAACTGTTCCAGCGCATAAGCCAGCCAGATCGTGGATAGCCCGCTGCCGCACTCCAGAACCTGCCTGGGTTTCCGGCGAAGGATTTCCTCGGCCACCGCCAGGATGGAAGAGGGCTCCATGGAATAGCCGGTCTGCGCCGGAAGCGCCTGGCGGGGCTTGAGCAGGTGCGGCAGGCCCAGCATCGCAGAGACCTCCACCACTGTTTCGTTCTTGAGCCAGCGCACGTTGCGCTTCACGACGGCATCGGCCAGCTTTTCGTCCGGCACCTTGCCGATGGCCGAAAGGGCCTCGTCAAGGCGTTCGCCGAGCCCGTCAAGGCGCGTCCTGGCGTCCTTGCGGTTGACCACGACTTCGGCATTGACCTGGCGCGACACGTCGTCCACCAGCTGCAGCATCTGCTCCTTGAATGCTTCCTGCAGGCGGTCGCCGACGCCGTCGATGCGCGCCCTGGCGTCTTTTCGATTGACGACGACTTCCGCGTTGACCTGGCGCGCAACATCGTCCACCACCTTCTGCAGCTGGTCCTTGAAGGGGTGACCGCCCAGCAGTTCGCCCAGCGAATCCATGCGCTGCTCAAGGGTCCTGCTGACACCGCGCAGTCGCTTGGCCAATTGTTCGTCCCAATCCAGCAGGGCCTTGGCAACGAACTCGCGGCTTTCCGCCGCTTGCTGCGCCGCGACCTGCTCGATTGCCTCACGCATTGAAGAGGCCAGCGTCGCCAGCGCCTCCAACTGGTTCCGGGCCATTGCCGCTTGCTGGCTGCCGGCCGCCTCGAGGGTCGCCATGCTGGCCTGCATCTCGCGCACCTGCTGCTCGTGCTGGCTTACCAGCCTGGCGGTGATGTCCCGATAGGAGCGAAGCGTCAGCTCGCTTCCGTCGACGACCAGCTGGCGCAGCGTTTCCTGGGCATGGGCATTCGCCTTGATCTGCTCCCTGATGGAGGACACGGCTTCGGCCAATTGCCTCAGCTCGCGCTGACCCTCAGCGGCAAGCTGCGCCTGTGCTTCCTGCCACTGCCTGGCCTGACCCAGGTCGAAGCGGGTCGCCGCGCCCAGTTCCATGCCAACCTCGGCACGCTGGCGAACGGACCAGACCAGGCCAGCACCCAGTGCCAGCCAGGCCCCGAGCCCCAGCGCCGACAGCTCTGGCCGGCCGGCCCAAATGCCCCACGCGAGGAAGCCGACGCCTGCACCCGCGAGGGTGGTGGCCAGCAGCCAGCGCAGCGAATTCATGTTCTTCATGCTTGCTCCTTTTTGCAGGGCAGACCAAGCCAGTCCAATTCCCTGTCAACAATCAAACGAATGTCACTCTGGCGTCTCACGCGCAACGCGGCCGCACGAGACAGGGCCTGGAACCGGTCGGGGTCCGCAGCCAGGGACAGCAGCGCGCCAGCCAGGGCTTCAACGTCTTCGGCCGGCACGAGCACCCCACAATCCTCGTCGACGAACTCGGGCACCGCGCCAGCGGCGGTGGTCACCGGAACCAGGCCAGAAGCCATGGCCTCGTCGCGGCTTACGCCCTGGGTATCCCCTCGCGTTGGCACGAGGAAAATTCCGGCTTCGCGGTGAAGCTCCGCGATCTCGGGCTGCCTCAGGAACCTGCGTTCGATCCGCACGTTGGAAAACTGTTCCAGGCCAGCGAAGTTCTCCTCGAACAGCGCACCGTCTCCCACCAGATGGAACTGGAAGGCAGGGAAGTCGGGGTGTTGGGCCATGCGCCGGATGGTGGCCGCGACCAGGTCATTGGCGTAGATGCGGTAGCCATGCGGCCTGATCGAAAGGACCCGAAGCCGCTGGGCGTCGGGCTTGGGTTCGAATCGGTACAGCGCGGTGTCGATCGGGTTGTGGATCACTGTCCAGCGTGAATCGGGCAGGCGGATGCCCAGGTCCTGCCAGCACTGTTCGGCGAAGGTGCGTGAGACGAAGGCCAGGTGCAAGCCTTGGGGAGGGCTGGCCAGCAAGCCGCGCCAGAACGCCATGCGCTGCTCGCTCGCTTCCTTCGCCGCCTCGCGCTCGGCGTCATCGATGTAATTGCACGAGCGGCGGGTCCAGGGCTGGATCTCCGCCCCGTGCAGCCAAACCACGGTGCGCGTGTCCCCGGCAGCCTGCTCGATGCCCTGCCAGATTTCAGCGTCCAGGAAGTGCACTGCCACGGCCGCATGGCCGGACACCCCGAGCGTTGCCGCCAGCACCGCCGGTGGACAGACGTGCACCAGGACCCCGTCGAAGAGGTAGCTTCGCTGGGCGAACCGGCTGGTGACCCACACGACATCGACGTCGACGCCACGCCTGCGGTACTCGAGCACGCGCCGGTGGACGAACGCATTCCGATAAAGTTCGCCGTCCTGCGGGTAACCGTTGCACACCAGCAGCAACCGGCCCTCCCCCGGCAGCAACAGGGGTCGTGCAGGCATTGCGCCGAGCCAGATGCCGTCGACGTTCGCGACGAAGCGACCCCGCACCGTCGCGGCGATTCGATACGCCACCGTTCCGTCGATGTGGGGGGCGCGAACCGGGGAACCGTGGCGCAGGGTGAAGCGACGCAACACGCGCCCGTCCGCATCGAGCGCGTCCAGGTAGATATCGAGCTGCGCGCAGGCCGGTGCTTGAAGGCAGGCCCGCAGTTCTCCATTGCGCTCGACGGCGTCGACTGCAACGGGGGCGCTGAAGATGGCATCCTCCAGGCCCTCCGGAAGCAGCGAGCAGATCTCAAGTCGTCCGTCGCTGGCGCTGGCGGACGTTCGCGCCGGCATGACGCCGAGATTGAACAGGCGCGCGATCTGACCACCACACAGGCTGTCGGCCCCGGCCGCCGCCGGATCGGCGTCGGCCGGCATGCCTGCCAGGAGCTGCTCAAAGGCGACCAGTGAAACACCTTCGGCCAGGGCCGGCCCATCCGTGTCCGCCGCTCCCTCCAGGCCGACGCCCTCGCCATAGGAAAGGGCATCCAGCGCCACGAGTCCCTCCCCGCGCAGCAATCCCTGGTCGGCAGCGTCAATCAGTTCCTGCAGCGATCCCGCCCAACGCGACCGGCGCAGCAGGCAGCGGCGGATGGCCAGGCATTCCACGCGGCGGTATTCCCGACCCTGCCCGCGCAGGACCCGCTCCCCATCGTGTTGTTGCAGCCATTCCGCCTTTCCCAGCGCGTCACCCTGGTCGAAGGACCGGGCCAGCGCCAGGTCTTCAAGGTAATGCGGACCGTAGTGGTCGTCGGGATGCAGGACCGCGAGCCAGTCGCCGTCGGCCGGGTTCGCCTGCGCCAGGCCGCAGGCACCGTCGGGAAGCGCGAGCCCCGGACCAAGGTCGAGCACCAGTGTCGCCTTCACGCCGCGCTGGCGGCCGAATGCGGCAGCAACGCGCTCGAGTTCGTCGGCAGTGGTCGCCCGTGCCAGCACCCACAAGGCACCGTGCCCCGAGGCCGGAACGCAACCCAGGGCTGCCTGGGTTATCGCGCCGAGGCGATGGACCCAGCAGTGCTCCTTGAGCACCTTGCGCAGGGCAGCCAGGCGGCGCTGGCGAAACCGGAGCGCATCCGGATCACGGAGCTCCAGGTAGGCCTGGGCCAGTATGTCCTGCGGGTCATCCGAGCTTACGGTCAGATCCCCGAACAGTTGCCGCAGCGCCAGCGACCGGTTGCCATAAACCGAGGTATTGCAGCCGATGAGCTCAAGGACCCGCCGCGCGAACATCGTTGGCGAGTCCTTGACGGTGTTGAGGTTGACGCCGATCCGGTAGCGTCGGAACAGCGCCGGCGTCTGCGCATACGGTACCGACGGCCTCAGGCTGGCGGCGAATCGTGCCGGGAACCGCTGGTGCGGTTCGCTCGCACCGTGGTTGCGGTCGTGGATGACCAGCGGCCCGGCAAGCGAAAGTGCGTCGGCGACGCGCTCGAAGTCGCGACAACGCTCCGCCATGCGCCCGTACCAGGCGCCGGCGAACATCGAAGCCGCTACACGGCCCTCGTCCTGTACGGGATGGTGCGTGCGGGGCTGCAAGGCGAAGGGCAGCAGGCCGACCCGGTCGTGCCCCAGCGCCAGGCGGTAGCGCGGCACGCATGACGCGTCGGTGGTGAAGACATGATCGAAAAGTCGTGCGGTATCGAGGAAGGCCCCAAAGTGCAGGGGGTCTTCCTTGTTCCAGAACACCGTGGGAATGCCGGCGCGCCGGCAGGACGCGGTGATCGCCCGCAGCGCGGCCGAACCGCGCTCAACCAGGCCCTGCCACTCGCCGTCGGCGCCTAGCCAGGCCGACTCCACGAGCAGCAGGTGGGGCCTGGCCTCCCGCAGCTGCGCCTGCCAGCGGTCAGGGTGCAGCAGGGTCAGCCGGCATTCGGGGGCAAAGCTGCCGATCGAAAAGGGATCCAGGATCGCGGCGACGCGAAGGTCCGCCATGGCCGCCGGCGCGGAAGGCGGCGCGGGGAGCGAGAAAAGCTCACTCGCCTCGGCGGGCGCCGGCCCGCAGACCCGGTCGGGAACGGCACGCAACAGCAGCCCGCCGATCACCGGAGTCCCGGCGCCGGCGGTCGATGAACCAGCCTGGGCGGCTTCAACGCGGGGCCGCCGCAGGCGCCTCCACACGCGTCCAGGAAGCGCCAGGACCGACGACGGCGACCGAACTGAATCGACAAGCAGTGATCCCAGGCGGAATCGCAGGCTGGTGCGAAGCAGCCTGACCTCCGCGCCCGAAGCGGCCAGCGCTTCCCGCGCCTGCGCCAGCTGGCGGCTGCTCGAATCCTCCACCCGATCGCGTGCCTGGACGGCGGCTTCGAGCCTGCGCTTCAGGTCTGCCGCTTCGTTGCGCGCGGCGAGAAGCTGCTGGAGCAATGCAAGTTCGCCGGGGGACTCGATCGTCATCGCGCCCGCCCCGCGGCAAGCTCGGCGACGCGGCCCGCCAGGTGGCGCCAGGTGAAAGGTGCCAGCACCTCCGGTGCTACCCGGGGAGCGGGCAACCGTCCCAACCGGCGTTTGTCATCCAGCCATGATTGAAGCCGTTGCCGCAAGGGTTCGAACGCATCCGGCGAACACACGCCCACCTCGGTATCCCGCAGCAGTCGGGCGGCCGCATCGTCGTCGTGGCCGCCCACGTGCAGGACGGGCACGCCTGCGCCGAGGTATTCATAAAGTTTTCCCGGCACCTGCACCGGATCGTCGTTGGCCAGGTTCACCAGGATGTCGCAGCGACGCTGCAGCAGCAGCGCGCGCCGGTGCGCAAGGAAGCCGAGCAAGCGGACGCTGCCGGGATGCTTGCGGGAGGCCTGCACCAGCTCCGGGGGCACGGCAATGCTGGCCACGTTGAGGCGAGCGCCAGGCACCGCCAGCACGGCATCAAGCAAGTGGCCAACCCGGCGGAAGCTGTAGAAGCTGCCCGTGTAGAGCAGTTCGAGGCGATCGGCATCGAAGTCGTCTCCGGGGTCGCCCTCGCCCGCCTCGTCGAAACTGTCGTCGAAACCCTGGGTCACCAATACACATCGATCCACCGACAGTCCGTGGCGTTCGGAAAGGATGCGACCAGCCGCCAGGCTCGTAACCGTCACGACGTCGGCCTTCTCACAGACGGCCCGTTCCATCCCGTGCGCCCGCTTCAGCCAGCGCCGGGGAGTGTACGGAGCCAACACCGGGTCGCCCAGGTCGGCGATCCAGCGGAATCCACGCTTGCGGGCACGCAGGCCCAGTTCGATCGAATTTGCGGGTTCGTGGGATGTGACCACCGCGTCCGGGTTCACGTCCTTGAGCAGCCGGTCGAGGGACCGGCGGGCCCACGGCATCCATTCGGCGCGTGCATCCGGGAAAAGCCATAGGCCGAGCACGCGCTTTATCGCGTCCGCCAGCTCACCCTTCCAGTTGAGTCCCCTGCCGGAAAACAACAATCGCTCGCGCAGCCTGCCTTTCCAGTTCAGAACAGGGGCAGCGCCTCCCGGGGGCACCGACGACTTGTCGCAGGACTCCGCCAACCCGGCCTGGGCCGGCGCACCGGAGCCTTCGGACGCAAGGGTGCCGGCGGCGATCCGCCGACGTTGCCAGGCCGCGAGCAGCCCCATGAACGGACCGGGAAAGACGCGGTGGATCCGGACGCTGTCGGGCACCTGCGGCAAGCCGCCAGGCCCGTAACCGGGCACGTCGGGTGCCAGCACGTGCACTTGGTGCCCGGCGCGGGCAAGTTCGCGCACCAGGTAGGCCCATCGAAGGGACTGGGGCGACGGAACCGGCGGGAAGTCGTACGCGATCAGCAGCAGGCGCATGCCTAGCCCCCACTCGTACTGGCGCCCGCTTCCGCGCTTTGCCCTGCCTGCATCGCGGAGTGCGCCTTGAGCAGATCTTCGTAGGCCTTGAGTGTCTCCTTGATCGGGCCGGCCTGGACAAGGCGGCCCTGGTCGAGCAGGAGGCCCTTGTTGCACACGTCCTTCATCAGGCCGAAGTTGTGGCTGGCGAGAATGACGATCTTCGCTCCATTGACCCTCGATCGCATGCGATCGCGTGCCTTCTGGATGAATCCCGCATCGCCGGCGCCGATCCACTCGTCCATCACCATGATGTCGTGCTGAACCGCGGTGGCGATGGCGAAGCCCAGGCGCATGCGCTGGCCGGAGCTGAGGGTACGCAGGCGGTGGTTGGATTTGTCGGCAAGTTCGGCGAAGTCCAGCACCGGCTCCACGAGATCGTTCAGCTGTGCAGTCCGCAGCCCCATTGCCATGCCACGCAGGTAGATGTTCTCCCGGACCGTCGCCTCGCCGTTGAAACCGAGCGAAATGTTGAGCAGGGCTTGTTTGCTCCCGACCTCGTCCATCCAGCCGCTGGTGGGGCAATAGGCCCCGGTGAGGACGCGAAGGAGTGTCGATTTGCCGGCACCGTTCCGGCCGACGATTCCGATCCGGTCGCCCTCGTTTGCCTCGAAACTGATGTCATCCAGGACCCGGCGGAATTCCCTTCTCGGCGGATCGAACGCCGCACTGAAAAGGGAAGACAGCCAGGATCGTCCCCCCCGGTCTTCCTGCAGGAACAGCGGCAGGTCAAGCGTGATGTGGTGGGCTGCAAGTCGCGCGGTCGTCTTCATCGGCTCAGACCCACAGCGGCACGAATCGGGCATAGCGCCGGTACAACCACCAGGCCAGGCTCCAGCCCGCCACCGTCATGATTCCCAGGTACCAGTAGGTCGAAGCGAACACCTGCTCGCCCAACACAGGTGCGCGGATGGCCTCGATCATGTGGAACAGCGGATTGATCCGCATCAGCACGCTTCGCATCGACCCCTCCGGCACCAGCGTCGCCTGCCAAAGGATCGGGGTGAGAATGAAGGCGAAGACGAACGTGCTGCCCATCAGTTCGTGCATGTCGGGGAAACGGGCACCGAGCAATGAAACCACCACGCCGATCCAGGCGACGTTCAACAACGCAACCAACAGCAAGGGCAGCACCGCCAACAGGCCACTGGGAACGAAGTTGGGTGCCATCGCCAGGGCGATGGCGAGTAGCGGCAGGGCCGTCAGGAAATAGAAGGCCGCCTTTGCGACGACCCGCATCACGAAGTCGGTGAGCCGGGTATGCCCATCGAGCACGAAGCTCGAGTGGTTCGGGAGCACGCTCGTGGATTCGTTGATCACGGTGGAAAGCAACCTGAACAGTACGAAGCCGATGCCCAGGTGCGGGATGAACGCGTATGGGTCATTGCCGGTCAGGTGGGCGAAGAACCAGCCCACGCCAAAGGTGTAGAGGGCAACGGGAACGAGCAGCCAGAACAGACCCAGCCGCGACCTCCGGTATTTGGTGACGATGTCCAGCCAGCTTGAGTAAGCCCAGAACTCCGGCTCTCGCAAACTACCGCGGAAGTGTTTGAAAAGCATCAGGCCAGCGCCTCGTCCAGCTCCGCCCGCAGGTCCTGCACGTCCTCCACCCCCACGCTCAGCCGCACCAGGTTGTCGGTGATGCCCAGCGCCGCGCGGCGGTCGGCCGGCACCGAGGCGTGGGTCATGATTGCCGGGTGGTTGACCAGGCTTTCGACGCCGCCCAGCGACTCGGCCAGGGCGAACAGCTTGCAGCGCTCCATGAACCGGCGCGCGGCGTCGCCGCCGCCCTTGACGTAGATCGAGATCATGCCGCCGAAGCCATGCATCTGGCGCCTGGCCAGGTCGTGCTGCGGGTGCGAGGCCAGGCCCGGGTAGATCACCTTGTCGATGGCCGGGTGGGTTTCAAGCCACGACGCCAGCTCCAGGGCATTGGCGCAGTGCGCCTTCATGCGCAGGTGCAGGGTCTTGAGGCCGCGCAGGGCCAGGAAGCTGTCGAACGGGCCCTGGATGCCGCCGACCGAGTTTTGCAGGAAGGTCATCTGCTCGGCCAGGCCGGCGTCGTCGCCGACCACCACCATGCCGCCGACCATGTCGGAGTGGCCGTTGAGGTACTTGGTGGCCGAATGCATGACCAGGTGCGCGCCCAGCTCCAGCGGCCGCTGCAGCACCGGCGAGCTGAAGGTGTTGTCCACCGCCAGCCACAGGCCCCGCTTGCGCGCGAACTCGGCCAGGCGCGGGATGTCCACCAGCTTGAGCATCGGGTTGGTCGGCGTCTCGCACCAGATCAGCTTCGTCTTCGGGGTGACCGCCGCTTCCACCGCGGCCATGTCGTTGAGGTCGACGAAACTGAAGTCCAGGCCGGCGCTGCGCCGGCGCACGCGCTCGAACAGGCGGTAGGTGCCGCCGTAGACGTCGTCCATGCAGACCACGTGGTCGCCGCTGTCGAGCATCTCGAGCACGGTGGACGTGGCCGCCAGGCCCGAGGCGAAGGCGTAACCGCGGCTGCCGCCCTCGAGCTCGGCGACGCAGCGCTCGTAGGCGAAGCGGGTCGGGTTGTGGCTGCGCGAATACTCGAAGCCCTGGTGCTGGCCGGGGCTGGCCTGCACGTAGGTCGAGGTGGCGTAAATAGGCGTCATCACCGCCCCGGTGCTGGGGTCGGGTGACTGGCCGGCGTGGATGGCTCGGGTACCGATGCCGTGGGTCTTGCTCATTCTTCTTGCCTCTGGGCCGGCTTACCGGCCTCGGACTGTGGATTATCGGGGAAGGCGCGGGCGCGGCGGGCGGCGAATTATTCGCAGCCGCGCCGGCGCGCCGTCACGGAACGCGCCGGCGCAGGTAGTTGAGCAGGTCGATGCGCGTGATCAGGCCCAGGAACTTCTTGCCGTCCACGACGATCGCCACCTGGCCGCGGTCGAACACCGGCAGCAGCGATTCCATCGGTTCGGTGACCTGCAGCAGCGTCAGCTGGGTGACCATGGCGCTGGCGACGCTGTCCTTGAAACGTTCTTCCTTGCCGTACACGTGCATCAGCACGTCCGATTCGTCGACGATGCCGACGATCGCGTCCCCGTCCATGACCGGAAGCTGGGACACGTCGTACATCTTCATGCGCTGGTAGGCCACGTGCAGCGTATCGTCCGGCCCCACCACCACGGTGTCGCGGTGGGCATAGGGGCGCAGGATCAGGTCGCGCAGGTCGCCGTGGTGTTCACGTTCCAGGAAGCCGTTGTCGAGCATCCAGTAGTCGTTGTACATCTTCGACAGGTACTTGTTGCCGGTGTCGCAGACGAACACGACCACCTTTTTGGGTTCGGTCTGTTCCTTGCAGTACTTCAGCGCGGCGGCCAGCAGGGTGCCGCTGGAGCTACCGCCCAGCACGCCTTCCTTGACCAGCAGTTCGCGCCCGGCCAGGAAACTTTCCTTGTCCGAGATGGCGTAGGCCTTCTTGACGCGCGAGAAGTCGGAGATGTCGGGCAGGAAGTCCTCGCCGATGCCCTCGACCAGCCAGCTGCCGGACTTGGTGCTCAGCACGCCCTCGTTGATGTACTGGGTGAGGATGGACCCGACCGGATCGGCCAGCACCAGCTCGACGTGCGGCGCCACCTTGGCGAAGTAGCGCGACAGGCCGGTCATGGTGCCCGAACTGCCGCAGCCGAAGACGATGGCGTCCATGTCGCCGTCCATCTGCGCCCAGATCTCCGGGCCGGTGCCCTCTTCGTGGGCCGCCGGGTTGTCCGGGTTGCCGAACTGGTTGATGAAATAGGCGCCCGGGGTTTCGCTGGCGATGCGGGCGGCCATGTCCTGGTAGTAGTCGGGATGGCCCTTGGCCACGTCCGAGCGGGTCAGCACGACCTCGGCGCCCATGGCCCGCAGGTTGAAGATCTTCTCGCGGCTCATCTTGTCGGGCACGACCAGCAGCAGCCGGTAGCCCTTCTGCTGGGCCACCAGGGCCAGGCCGATGCCGGTGTTGCCGGCGGTGCCCTCGACGATCAGCGCGCCCGGCTTCAGGTCGCCGCGGGCTTCGGCCGCCTCGATCATCTTCAGGCCGATGCGGTCCTTGATCGAGCCCCCCGGGTTCATGCACTCGAGCTTCAGGAACAGCTCGCAGGGGCCGGTATCAAGATGGCTGGCCTTGACTATCGGGGTATTGCCTACCAACTGGAGGACGCTGGACTGAACCGTCATGGGAATGGGGGGAATCGGGCAGGATCGCAGGGCGGGGATTCTAGCAGCCCGGGCCCATCACCCGCCCGGAGCCGGCCAGCACAGGGTGGCCCGGCCCAGGGGCTGCGACGGCGACCCGACGAGGTGGGCCGCCGCCGCAGCGGTGACTCAGTGTCGGTGTTGGTCGAACATTCGGGTCAGCCGGTCCTTGGCGTTGAGCTTTTCTTTCTTCATGCGCCCCAGCGTGGTGTCGTCCAGCGGCAGGACGCCCAGTTCGGCGTCCAGGACCTTTTTGTCGAGTTCCCGGTGATGGTGGTAGAGCTGCCGGAATTCCGGGTCGCTCTTCATCAGCGCTTCGAGTTCCTGTTGCGGTTGCCCTTCAAACATCGGAATGACCTCCTCCATAAAACGCGAACGCCCCGGCTGGGTAGACCGGGGCGTTGCGGATCGAGACAGGGGTCAGGTCGCTTTCGCGGGCGGCGCCTCCACGCGACGCGCGCACATCCGGAAGGAAGGCGGCACGGTCGGCGGTGGCGTGGTCTGCTTTCATCGGCCTGGCTCGTGGTCCCGGAGGCATCGGGCCCCCGGGAATTTGAACCTACTCCCCCTCCCCGGGGGTCGCAACCACTTTCGTAAGCCTTTGTTTTTAAATCAGTTGATGATTATCTCGACGCGCCGGTTGCGGGACCGGCCGGCCGCGCTGCCGTTGTCGGCCACCGGGCTGGATTCGCCCTTGCCAACGGCCTGCAGGCGACCGCTGTCGACGCCGGCTTCGACCAGGACCCGCATCACCGCCTCGGCCCGGCGCTGGGACAGGGCCTGGTTGGCGGCCTGCCCGCCCTGGCTGTCGGTATGGCCTTCGATGCGCACGCTGCCGCCGCCGCCAAGCAGGCCCGCCAGGGCCCTGAGGCTGGCCTGGGCCGGTGCGGTGAGGCTGGCGCTGCCGCTGCCGAAGGCGTCGCCGCCGAGGGTATAGACCTCGCGGCCGCCCTCCCGGCTCAGCGGCGGCGGGCTGGCGTCGGTGATGTCATCGGCGGCGATGGCGGCCGCCAGCTCGGCTTCCTGGCGGGCCAGCTCCGCCTCGCGGGCCCGGGCGGCGGCCAGCTTGCGGGCCTGGGCGGTTTCGGCCTCGGCGGCCTCCAGTTCGGCCAGGCGCATGGTTTCGGCCTGCTCGAGCTCGCGCTCGATGGCTTCTTCCCGGGCCAGGGCCTGCAGGCGCAGGCGCTCGGATTC
The DNA here is from genome assembly GCF_014643775.1 of Arenimonas soli. Taxonomy (GTDB): domain Bacteria; phylum Pseudomonadota; class Gammaproteobacteria; order Xanthomonadales; family Xanthomonadaceae; genus Arenimonas; species Arenimonas soli. Next base: position 103,700 of record NZ_BMKC01000001.1, on the reverse strand, counting down.
ACGGCGGGCCCGTTCGGCCTCGCGGCGGCTGGCCTCGAGCATGATCTGGTCGCGCTCGCGGTCGAGCTGTTCGGCCTGGCCGACCAGCAGCTCGGCTTCGGCGGCCAGGCGGGCGGTTTCCAGGCGCACGCCGGCCAGGCCGAGCTTGTGCTCGCGGTCGCGGCGGCGGGCATCGCGGGCATCGGCGATGGCCTGGCGCGCCTGCAGGCGCTCAAGCCGGGCCAGGCCGCCCAGGGACGGGTCGGCTTCCAGGGCCTGCAGTTCGGCGGCCAGGCGCGCCACGGCCTCTTCGTGGTCGCTGGCGGCGGTGGCCGGACCGGACAGGGCAAGGCCGGCGGCCAGCAGCAGGGTCAGCAGTCGGACGGACATGGTCAGCCTCCCCCGTTCATGAGCAGGCGACGGCGCAGGTCGGCATTGCGCGCGGCGGCGCTTTCGACCGCCTGGCGGGCCGTGTCCAGCCGCGCCTTGGCATGGGCCAGGTCGGCATTGGCGGCGGCGGCTTCGGCCAGCCGCAGCTTGTCGGTCTTGCGCCGGGCCTCGCGGGCCGCCAACCACTGGCCACGCGCCTGTTCCAGCGCCTGGGCGGCGTCGCCGCGCGGCTGGGCGGACTCGGCGGCGATCACCGCGCGCTCGGCCGCGGCCAGCGCCGCGTCGATCTCGTCGGCGGCCGCGTTGTTCGCGCAAAACAGCGAAACGGCCAGCAGGATTGGCAGTGCACGATGGATTTTTAACGGCATTAGTGTCATAAGGCGAACTCGCAGGTGAGCGTTTCGGCGAAGCCATTGTAGCCACGCCGGGCCACCCACCGGGACCGAACCAGGGGATGCAAGGATACTGACATGGACATCGGCTACTTCCTGAAGCTGATGACGGAAAAGAACGCGTCGGACATGTTCCTGACTACCGGCGCGCCCGTCTATATCAAGGTCGAAGGCAAACTCTATCCGCTTGGCAATACCGGGCTTCCGGCCGGCATGGTCAAGAAGATCGCGTATTCGCTGATGGACGAGGGCCAGGTACCCGCCTTCGAGCGCGACCTGGAGTTCAACATGGCCATCGCCGTGAAGGACACCGGCCGCTTCCGCGTGAACGTGTTCAAGCAGCGCGGCGAAGTGGGCATGGTCATCCGTGCGATCAAGTCCGAGATTCCGGGCATCGACCAGCTCAAGCTGCCGGCGGTCCTGAAGGACATCGTCATGGAGCAGCGCGGGCTGGTGCTGGTGGTCGGTTCGACCGGCTCGGGCAAGTCCACCACCCTGGCGGCCATGATCGACCACCGCAACGCCAGCACCACCGGCCACATCCTCACCATCGAGGACCCGATCGAGTTCCTGCACAAGCACAAGAAATCGATCGTGAACCAGCGCGAAGTCGGCCTGGACACCCACGCCTTCCACAATGCGCTCAAGAACGCCATGCGCGAGGCGCCGGACGTCATCCTGATCGGCGAGATCCTCGACGCCATCACCATGGAATCGGCCATCGCCTTCGCCGAAACCGGCCACCTGTGCATGGCCACCCTGCACTCGAACAACGCCGACCAGACCCTGGACCGCATCCTGAACTTCTTCCCGGAGTCGGCCCACAAGAACGTGCTGATGAACCTCTCGCTCAACCTCAAGGCGATCATCAGCCAGCGCCTGGTGGTGGGCAAGGACGGCAAGCGCCTGCCGGCCGCCGAGATCCTGATCAACACCCCGATGATCCGCGACCTCATCCGCCGCGGCGAGGTGCACGAAATCAAGGACGCGATGGACAAGTCGCTCCAGGAAGGCATGCAGACCTTCGACCAGTCGCTGTTCCGGATGTACAAGGAAGGCAAGGTCGAACTCGAGGAAGCCCTGCGCAAGGCCGATTCGCGCGACGGCCTGGCCCTGAAGATCCGCCTGTCCGAGGGCGCCACCGGCGAACACGACCCCTACGGCGACATGTACGGCGGCGGCGGCCCGGGCAGCGAAACCCAAGCCTACTGAACCGGCTCAGCTGCCGGCGGGCGCGTCCGGCTGCTTTTCCGGCCGGGCGGCGTCGAATTCATCCAGCGCCAGGCATTCGGCGGTGATGCGGCGGATGGTCCGGTACGGCGCCATGTCCACCCCGAAGCGTTCGGCGTTGTAGACCTGCGGGACCAGGCAGCAGTCGGCCATGGTCGGTACGTCGCCGTCGCAGAAGGCGCCGGTGGACGGGTTGTCGCACAGGGTGTCCTCGAGCGCGTCGAAGCCCACCTTCACCCAGTGCCGCACCCAGGCCTCGCGCTCGGCCTGGGGCACGTTCCAGGTGTTTTCGAAGAACTGCAGCACCCGCAGGTTGTTGAGCGGGTGCATGTCGCTGGCGATCAGCTGGGCGATGGCGCGCACGCGCTGGCGGTCGCGGGCCGTGGCCGGCATCAGCGGCGGCGTCGGCCAGGTTTCGTCCAGGTATTCCATGATCGCCAGGGACTGGCGCAGGATGCGGTTGCCGTGCAGCAGCACCGGCACCAGTTCCTGGGGGTTGAGGTCGCTGAAGGGCGCCTTGTGCTGCTCGCCGCCGTCGCGCACCAGGTGCACGGCCGCGGTCTCGTAGGGCAGGCCCTTGAGGTTGAGCGCAATGCGCACCCGGTAGGCGGCGCTGGAGCGCCAATACGAATACAGCCGGATCGAGCCCGCGTTCATCTGGCTTGCCCCTTGCCTGCCCTGTCTGGGCCAAGCATACGCCGGGCCCCGCGATTTGTGGCAACCCCGGCCCTCAGGCCTTCTGGATGCGCTGCTCGATGGCGCCGAAGATGCTGTGGCCGGCCTTGTCGATCATCTCGATGCGTACGGTGTCGCCAAAGGCCATGAACGGCGTGCTCGGCTTGCCGTCGCGCAGGGCCTCGACCGTGCGCAGTTCGGCGAAGCAGCTGGCGCCCAGCGAGGTGTCCTCGTTGGCGACCGTGCCGGAGCCGACGAGGGTGCCGGCCGACAGCGGGCGGGTCTTCGCCGCATGCGCGACCAGCTGGGAGAAGTCGAACTGCATGTCCACGCCGGCTTCGGGCGCGCCGAACCACTTGCCGTTGACGTGGGTGAGCAGCGGCAGGTGCAGCTTGTTGCCCCGCCAGGCGTCGCCGAGCTCGTCGGGCGTGACGAACACCGGGCTCAGGGCCGAACGCGGCTTGGACTGCAGGAAACCGAAGCCCTTGGCCAGCTCGCCCGGGATCAGGTTGCGCAGCGAAACATCGTTGACCAGGCCGACCAGCTGGATGTGGCCGGCGGCCTCCGCCGGCGACGCGCCCAGCGGCACGTCGTCGGTGACCACGACGATCTCGGCCTCAAGGTCGATGCCGTGGGCCTCGTCGGGCACCAGCACCGGGTCGCGCGGACCCAGGAAGCCGGCGCTGACCGCCTGGTACATCAGCGGGTCGGTGTAGAAACTTTCCGGCACCTCGGCGCCACGCGCCTTGCGCACCCGGGCCACGTGCGGCAGGTAGGCGCTGCCGTCGACGAACTCGTAGGCGCGCGGCAGCGGCGAGGCCAGCTGGGTGACGTCCAGGGCGAAGACCGGCTCGCCGTTCACCGTGTCCGGCGTTCCCGCCTCCAGCGCCTCGTAGACGGCGTTCAGGCGCGGCGCCAGGTTCGACCAGTCTTCCAGGGCCCACTGCATCGTCGGCGCGATGCCGGTGGCCTTGACGGCGCGCGCCAGGTCGCGGGAGACAACGATCAGCGTGCCGTCGCGGCCGCCTTCCTTGAGTGATCCGAGTTTCATGTCAGTTCCGTTGTTGTTGGCGGGGCCGCGGCGTCAGCTGCAGCCCTCGACGTAAAAAACCTGCGGCGGCACGCCGACGCGCCACTGCGTGACCAGGCCGTCCTGGTCGACTTCGAAGACGACCCGTCCCGGCTCGCCGAACTCCGGCGACAGCACCAGGTAGCGGCCGCCTTCGATGTATTTGTGCGGCTGCACTTCCACCCGGCTGCCGAAGGCTTCCAGGATGTCGTCGGCGCGGGCGCCGACGGTGAAGCCACCCGGCGCGGCCGACACGCCCGCCGGGGTCCCGAACACGTCGTAGCGCACGAACTGCGCACCTTCGAACATGAAGGCGATGCCGCCACCGGCGGGACGCGGGTCCTGTTCGATGTAGTAGCACAGGGTGCTGCCGGCCAGGCTTTCCGGCACCAGGCGGTCGCGCCAGGCCTGGCGGACCGCGGCCTCGTCGGCCCCGAACCGGGCCGCACCGAAGCCGGTGAAGTTGACCTGTTCACGGTCGTAGTCGCCCAGCGGCGCCGCCGGGCCGGGTGCCGGTGCGGACCCGGCCGCCGGCGCGTCCGGGGCGGCGGCAGTCACCGCGGCCTGGTTCGCCTCCGGGCCGGATGGCGTGGCCGTCGCGGGATCTTCCTTGCCACCCCCACAGCCCGCCAGGGCCAGGCAGGCGGCGAGCACGGCGCAGTGCGGGAGTCGGCGCATCAGGGAGCCTCCGGGGAGAAATGCTTGCGCAGGCCCTGCCAGCAGGCCTGGTAGTCACGTTGGCGGTGGCCGGCGTCCAGGGCCTGGGCCGCGGGCCGGATGACGCTGCGCGATTCGAACATGAAGGCCATGGTGCCGGTGATCACGTCGGGCTTGGACAGGTCGGCGCTGGACGCCTTCTCGAACGTCGCCGCGTCCGGCCCGTGGCCGGTCATCGCGTTGTGCAGCGAACAACCACCGGGCACGAAACCTTCGGCCTTGGCGTCGTAGGCGCCGTGCACCAGGCCCATGAACTCGCTGGCGATGTTGCGGTGGAACCAGGGCGGCCGGAAGGTGTCCTGGGCCACCAGCCAGCGCGGCGGGAAGATCACGAAGTCGATGTTGCTGGTGCCTTCGGTGTCGCTGGGCGAATGCAGCACCAGGAAGATCGACGGGTCCGGGTGGTCGTAGCTGATCGAACCGATGGTGTTGAAGCGGCGCAGGTCGTATTTGCTCGGCGCGTAGTTGCCGTGCCAGGCCACCACGTCCAGCGGGCTGTGGCCGATGTGTGCGCGCCACAGGCTGCCCTGGAACTTGGCCACCAGCTCGAAGTCGCCCTCGCGGTCTTCCCAGGCCGCCACCGGCGCCAGGAAATCACGCGGGTTGGCCAGGCCGTTGCTGCCGATCGGGCCCAGGTCGGGCAGCCGGAACATGGCGCCGAAGTTTTCGCACACGTAGCCCCGGGCCTCGCCGTCGGGCAGCGAAATGCTGAAACGCAGGCCGCGCGGGATCAGCGCGATTTCCTGCGGCTCGACCTCCAGCACGCCCAGCTCGGTGGCGATGCGCAGCCGCCCCTGTTGGGGAACGATCAGCAGCTCGCCGTCGGCATCGTAGAAATAGCGCCCGTCCATGTCCTTGTTGGCCGTGTACAGATGCACGCCCATGCCGGTGCCGGCCCAGGAGCCGCCGTTGCCGGCCATGGTGAACAGGCCGTCGAGCCAGTCGGTCGGCGCCGACGGCATCGGCAGCGGGTTCCAGCGCAGCTGGTCCGGCGTCACCGGACCGTGGCCGAAATCATTGTGGAAACCCGCATGGGCCAGTTCCGAGAACGGCCCGTGCATGGCCGCCGGCCGGATGCGGTACAGCCAGCTGCGCCGGTTGCTGGCGCGCGGCGCGGTGAAGGCCGTGCCGCTTACCTGCTCGGCGTAGAGGCCGTAGGCCACCTTCTGCGGCGAATTGCGCCCCACCGGCAGCGCACCGGGCAGCGCCTCGGTCGCGAACTCGTTTCCAAAACCACTCTGGTAATCCAGGCTCATGCCGGGCTCCGGTCAGAGCACGCCGCGGCGCATCTGGTCGCGTTCGATGGATTCGAACAGGGCCTGGAAGTTGCCCTCGCCGAAGCCTTCGTTGCCCTTGCGCTGGATAATCTCGAAGAAGATCGGGCCGAACGCGTTCTGGGTGAAGATCTGCAGCAGCTTGCGCTGCTTGGTTTCCGGGTCGGCGTCGATCAGGATGCTGTTCTTGCGCAGGCGGGCGACGTCTTCGCCGTGCTCGGGGATGCGCTGGTCGATGACGTCGAAGTAGGTGTCGGGGGTGTCCAGGAACTTCACGCCGGCCTGGTGCATGGCCTCCACCGAGCTGTAGATGTCGTCGGTGAACAGCGCGATGTGCTGGATGCCCTCGCCCTTGTACTCACGCAGGTATTCGTTGATCTGGCTCTTCTCGTCGCTCGACTCGTTGAGCGGGATGCGCACCACGCCGTCGGGCGCGGTCATGGCCTTCGACAGCAGGCCGGTCTTGGCGCCCTTGATGTCGAAGTAGCGGATCTCGCGGAAGTTGAACAGCTTCTCGTAGTAGTCCGACCACTTCTGCATGTTGCCCATGAACAGGTTGTGGGTCAGGTGGTCGATGAAGGTCAGGCCAAAACCCTTGGGGTGCTGGTCCACGCCCGGGATCGGCGCGAAGTCGGCGTACAGGTCGTCGCGGCCGTCGTCGACCAGGTACAGCATGCAGTCGCCGATGCCCTTGACCACCGGCGCGTCCACGGCGCGGGTGTCGGCGCGGTGGTCCTGGCGCTCGCCGCCGTTGGCCAGCACGTGCTTGAGCACCTCGCCCGAGGGCTGCTTGAAGCGGATGGCGAAGCCGCAGGCCGAGGGGCCGTGCTGGGCCGCGAAATCCGAGGCGAAGGAATCAGGCGATTCGTTGAGCAGGAAGTTGATGGTGCCCTGGCGATACAGGGTGATCGGACGGCTCGTGTGCTTCGCAATGGCGGTGAAGCCCAGGTTGCGCAGGTATTGCGCCATCGCTTCGCCACGATCGGCCGGGGCGGCGAACTCGACGAATTCGAAGCCGTTGATGCCCATCGGGTTTTCGAAGGTGGTGGGCTGCATGCCCAGGTTGGGTTGTGCGCTCATAGGAACCTCCGGCTTGCCGCTTGCATGGGGAAGGCGTCCGTTATAGTTTCATCTGAAACCATTTGCAAGGTGCGCCGCCGCAATGCCTGAACGCGACATCCTGGACCTGGAGCATTTCCTGCCCTACCGGCTGTCGGTGCTGTCGAACCGCATCAGCCAGGACATCGCCCGGCTCTACGCCGACCGCTTCGGCCTGGGCATCACCGAATGGCGGGTGCTGGCCGTGCTGGGCCGGCGCGACGACCTGTCGGCCCGGGAAGTGGCCGAACGCACGGCCATGGACAAGGTCGCCGTCAGCCGCGCCGTGGCCAGCCTGCAGGCCGCGGGCCGGATCGAACGCGACACCCACGGCGGCGACCGCCGCCGGTCCGTGCTGCGGCTCAGCCCGGCCGGCCGGGCCATCTACGAGGACGTGGCGCCGATGGCCCTGGCCTACCAGCGCCGGCTGCTCGAAGGCCTGGACACCGACGAACGCGCCACCCTCGACCGCCTGCTCACCCGCGTCGAAGAGCGCGAAGCCGCCACCCGCGACTAGCCCGACGCCGGAAAGAAAACGGGGCCCGAAGGCCCCGTCTTTCCAATCCGCGTCCGTGGTTCAGCCCTTCGGATGCGTACCACCCGCCTGCGGCTCGCCGATCTCGGCCTGGCCCGGCACGTCGTCCTCGAAATCCTTCAGCGTATCGAGGTGCATCAGCTTCTTGACCAGCGGTGCGATCACCACCATGAACACGCCCACGCCCACGGCGACCCAACCGACCGTCGTGTAGACCTCGAGCACGCGCTCGGGACCGGCGTTGTCCACGCCTTCCGCGCCCGTCGCCGCGGAAATCAGGCCGGCGACGAAGTTGCCCGAGGCCGAGGCGAAGAACCAGGTGCCCATGATCAGGCTGGCCAGGTGCGCCGGCGACAGCCGGTTCATCGCCGACAGGCCCACCGGCGACAGGCACAGTTCGCCGGTCGTGTGCAGCAGGTAGATCAGGAAGATGAACAGCACGGGCGTCATGCCACCCTCGTAGATCGCGGCGGAGCCGGCGACCAGCACCAGAAAGCCCGCGCCGAGCTGGATGACGCCCAGGCCGAACTTGGCCGGCGACGAGGGCTCCAGGCCACGACGGCCCAGGAACAGCCAAAGACCCGCGAAGACCGGGCCCAGCAGCACGATGTAGATCGCGTTGATGGACTGGAACATCGAGGCCGGCACTTCGTAGCCCAGCAGGTTGCGGTCGACCGAGCTGTCGGTGAACAGGTTCAGCGACGAACCCGCCTGTTCGAACAGGGCCCAGAACAGGACCGAGCCGAAGATCAGGTACATGGCCGCGAAGATGCGGTCACGGTCGTGTGCCGGCAGCTTGAACACCGCGGTGAACAGCACGTAGGCCACCAGGATCGCGCCGGCTCCCATCAGCAGGAAACCCACCAGGTGCTGGTACTGGATAAGCACCCAGACCAGGCCGACGCCGCCGATGCCCACCAGGTACAGCCACCATTCCATGCTCAGGCCGGCGGTGCGATTGGCCAGGCGCACGGGGTCCGGGGCTTCGCCCTTGCCCATCAGGGCCGGCTTGCCGATCACGAACACGATCAGGCCCAGCAGCATGCCCAGGCCGGCGGCGCCGAAGCCGTAGGCCCAGCCGTAGGTTTCACCCAGCCAGCCGGCGATGATCGCGCCCAGGGCGGCACCCAGGTTGATGCCCATGTAGAAGATCGTGTACGCCGAATCGCGGCGCAGGTCGGTGCGCGGGTACAGCTGGCCGACGATCACCGAGATGTTGGCCTTGAGGAAACCCGAGCCGACGATGATGAAGCTCAGCGCCAGCCAGAACCAGTTGATGGCCCAGCTGTCCTGGCCACCGCTGCCTTCGATGGCCATCAGGCTGTGGCCGATGGTCAGCAGCACGGCGCCGTAGAGCACGGCCTTGCGCTGGCCCAGGTAACGGTCGGCCAGGTAACCACCCAGCACCGGCGTGATGTACACCAGCGCGGTGTAGGCGCCATAGATGATCGAAGATTCTTCCTCGCTGTAAAGCCAGTGCTTGACGAGGTAGAAGATCAGCAGCGCGCGCATGCCGTAGTAGGAGAAGCGCTCCCACATTTCGGCGAAGAACAGGACGTACAGTCCGCGCGGGTGGCCGAGGAAGGTTTTCCCTTCGGCGGTAGTCGGATGGGTGGCCACTTGGTTGCTTACTCCCCTGGGTAATCAAAGTGAAACAAGGCGCGAAGGTGTAACCGGTGGCGGCGGCCGGCGTCAAACGCCGGCGCCGCCGTTCAGTTTCAGCCGCCTGCGGGGTAGGTGAAGCTCGAGCCCACGCCCAGCGGGATGCCCAGGGCCCAGAAGCCGATCAGGAAGGCGGTCCAGACCACCAGCAGGGTGATCGAATACGGCAGCATCATCGCCAGCAGGGTGCCGACGCCGGCGCCCTTCACGTACTTCTGGCAGAACACCACGATCAGCGGGAAATACGGCAGCAGCGGCGTGATGATGTTGGTCGAGCTGTCGCCGACGCGGTAGGCGGCCTGGGTCAGGTCCGGGGACACGCCAAGCTGCATCAGCATCGGCACCATGATCGCGCCGATCAGCGCCCACTTGGCCGAGGCCGAGCCGACCATCAGATTGACGAAACCCGACAGCAGCACGATGCCCACCAGGGTAAGCGCCATCGGCAGGCCCATGGCCTGCAGCAGGTTGGCGCCCTTGATCGCCATCAGCACGCCCAGGTTCGACTGGCCGAAGGCGTAGATGAACTGCGCGGCGAAAAACGCCATCACGATGTAATAGCCCATGCCCGACATCGCCTTGGCCATGCCGGCGATGACGTCGCGGTGGGTCTTCACCGTGCCCGAGACATAGCCGTAAACGACGCCCGGGATAAGGAAGAAGATGAAGATCAGGCCGACGATCGAGCGCATCAGCGGCGCGGTGAAGGCCAGCAGCGGGTGCGTGCCCGGGGCCAGGGTGGCCGGGTCGGCGCCCCAGGGCGTGCCGGCCGGCAGCAGGGTCAGCACGAACAGCGCGATGGCGATGGCCATCGCCACCATCGCCCAGACCAGGCCCTTGCGTTCCTCCGGCTTGAGCGGGCTCATGGTCGGCATTTCGCTGACGTCGCCGTCCACCGGCGTGGCCTTGAGCCGCGGTTCAATCACCTTGTCGGTGAGGAACCAGCCGACCAGCATGATCAGCACCGTCGAGCTGGTGGTGAAGACGTAGTTGTTGAGCGGGTTGACCTCGTAGGCCGGGTCGATCAGCTGCGCGGCCGCCTGGGTCAGGCCGGCCAGCAGCGGGTCGAGGCTGGAGGGCACGATGAAGGTGGCCGAGAAGCCGCCGGACACGCCGGCGAAGGCCGCCGCGATGCCCGCCAGCGGATGCCGGCCGGCGGCGTAGAAGATCACCGCGCCCAGCGGGATCACCAGCACGTAGCCGGCGTCCACCGCCACGTGGCTGAGCACGCCGACGCCGATCAGGGCCGGGGTCAGCAGCATCTTCGGGGTCACGCCCAGCATCGCCCGCAGCGCCGCGTTGATGAAGCCGGTGTGCTCGGCCACGCCCAGGCCCAGCATCGCCACCAGCACCACGCCCAGGGGCGCGAAGGTGACGAAGGTATTGACCATGCTGGCCATGAAGGCGGTCAGGCTGGTGCCGCTGAGCAGGTTGACGATCTGCACCGGGTCGCCGCTGCGCGGGTCGATCTCGGAAAAGGCCATGTTCGACATCAGCGCCGACACCGCCCAGGTGACCAGCATCAGGATCAGGAACAGCACCGCCGGGTCGGGCAGCTTGTTGCCCAGGCGTTCGACCAGGTCGAGGCTGCGGGTGATCCAGCCGCGCTTGGCGAGATCGGGCGGGTTGGCTTCGTTCATGGTGGCTCCGGGCGGTCGTCGGACAAGGCCCGAAGACTAGCAGCCCGCCCGGCCGGATGCCTCAGCCCGGCTGGCCCAGCACGGTGCGCACCTCGAACAGCTCCGGGAAGAAGGTTAGTTCAAGCGCTTGCTTGAGAAAGCCCACCCCGGAACTGCCGCCGGTGCCCCGCCGGTAGCCGATGATGCGCTCGACCGTCTTCATGTGCCGGAAGCGCCAGAACTGGAAGCTGGCCTCCACGTCCACCAGCTGTTCGCAGGTGGCATAGGCCTCCCAGTGGGTGTCGGTGTCCTCGTAGATGGCCTTGAACACCGGCACCAGGCCGGGCTCGCGCTCGTGCGGCTTCGACCAGTCGCGCTCGACGCAGCCGGCCGGGATGGCGTAGCCCTTGCGGTGCAGGTGGCGCAGGAACTCGTCGTAGAGGCTGGGCGCGTTGAGCACGGCCTCCAGCTGCGCGGTGGCGTCGGGGTCGTGCGAGAACACCTTCACCATGTCGGCGTTCTTGTTGCCCAGCAGGAACTCCACCAGCCGGTACTGCAGCGACTGGAAGCCCGAGGCCGGGCCCAGGATGTCGCGGAACTGCAGGTAGTCGGCCGGGGTCAGGGTCTCGAGCACCGACCACATCTCGGTCAGCTGGCGCTGCACCTGCTTCACCCGGGCCAGGATCTTCTGCATCGGGCCCAGTTCGTCGTTCTGCAGGCAGGCCAGGGCCGCCCGCAGTTCGTGGATCAGCAGCTTCAGCCACAGCTCGGACACGTGGTGCTGGACGATGAACAGCATCTCGTCGTGGTGGGGCGGGTCCGACAGGGGCTTCTGTGCCGACAGCAGGGTATCGAGCTGCAGGTAGCCGCCGTAGGTCAGGCGGTCACGCAGGTCGGTGGTGATGCCCTGCTCCAGGGCTCGTTGGTTGGGGGGCTGGGTCATGGCGGGGTCCGGCGGCGAAAGGGGAAGTCTGTCATGCGATCGCAGCATTTTCCGATATAAACTGCGGCTTCTGTCACAGTTCGGCAGGGGACCCCCCAGGGGGTAGCCCGGACTGGCCGGCAGCTCCGACCCACCTCCGAGGCTCCATACCATGCGCCATCATCCGCGCCTGCACGCCCTTTGTGCGCTGCTCTTCCTGCCGCTGGCCGCCCAGGCGGCCACCGCCGACCTGCTGATCTCCGAAGTCATCGAAGGCAGCAGCAACAACAAGGCCGTCGAGATCCACAACGGCACCGGCGCCCCGGTGGACCTGTCCGCCGGCGGCTACACGCTGCAGTTCTACTTCAACGGCAATACCAGCCCCGGAACCACGCTGGCCCTGTCGGGCACGCTGGCCGACGGCGACGTCTACGTGCTGGCGCCCGCGTCCGCGACGGCCGCCATCCTGGCGCAGGCCGACCAGACCGGCGGCACCTGGTTCAACGGCGACGACGCCATCGTGCTGCGCCGAGGCGGCAGCGCCGGCCCGGTGGTCGACTCGCTGGGCCAGGTCGGGGTCGACCCCGGCAGCCAGTGGGGCAGCGGCCTGGTTTCCACCGCCGACAACACCCTGCGCCGCCTGGCCACGGTCTGCGCCGGCGACACCACGCCCGACGATGCCTTCGACCCGGCCCTGGAATGGGAAGGCTACGCCCAGGACACCTTCGACGGCCTGGGCAGCCACGCCACGAATTGCGGCGGCACGCCCCAGCCCACCGACCCGACCGCCACCGGCAGCGCCAGCCCGGCCAGCCTGGCCGCCGGCGACGACACGGTGCTGACCGTGCAGGTGACGCCCGGCGCCAACCCGGCCAGCACCGGCCTGGTGGTCAGCGCCGACCTTGAAGCCATCGGCGGCAGCGCCGGCCAGGCCTTCCGCGACGACGGACTGAGCGGCGACCTCGTGGCCAACGACCTTGAATTCACCTGGGCCGGCACCGTCGCGCCAGGCACTTCGCCCGGCCCGAAGTCCCTGCCGGTGCAGGTCGCCGACGACCAGGGCCGCAGCGGCGCCGGCACGATCAACCTGTCGGTCGCCATCCGCGTCGGCATCGCCGGCATCCAGGGCCAGGGCATCGGCTCGCCGCTGCCGGTGGGCACCGAGGTGGTGACCGAAGGCATCGTCACCGCGCGCCGCGGCAACGGCTACTTCATCCAGAGCGCGCCGGGCGAAGACGACGGCGACCCGGCCACCGCCGAAGGCGTGTTCGTGTTCACCTCCGCCCCGCCGCCGGCCGACGCCGCCGTGGGCAACCGGGTGCGCGTGGCGGGCCGGGTGAGCGAGTTCTCCCGCACGCCGCATGGCTACCCGTTGACCCAGCTCAATTGGGCCAGCCTGACCGTGCTGGCCACCGGCCAGGCGCTGCCGGCGCCGGTGGTGATCGACGACACCGTGCTGGCGCCGACCGTCGCGCTGGACGCCCTGGGCCGTTACCAGGGCATGCGCGTGGTGCTGCCGGCCGCGACCGTGGTCGGTCCGACCAACGGCTTCGGCGACTTCCACGTCACCCTGCCCGGCGTGCCGCGCCCGGTGCGCGAGCCCGGCATCGCCGCGCTCGACGCCGTGCCGCTGCCCCCGGGCAACGCCATCCCGGTGTTCGACCGCAACCCCGAGCGCCTGCGCGTCGAAAGCCTGGGCCTGGAAGGCGGCAGCGCCTTCAACCTCGATGCCGGCGCGTCGGTGCAGGGCATGGAAGGCATCCTGTACTACGACCGCGGCGACTTCACCCTGCTGCTGGGCCAGCGCGATGCGACCACCAGCGCCGGCGGCGCCCTGGTCGCCGCGGTGCCCGCCGTCGAGGAAGGCGCGGTGCGCATCGCCAGCTACAACATCCAGAACCTCAGCGGCGGTGAATCGGTGCCGCTCGACCGCCTGGCCAAGCTGACGGACGTGTTCTGCCAGTACCTGCGCACGCCGGACGTGGTCGGCCTGGTCGAGATCGGCAACCTCGAAACCGCCCGCCGCCTGGCGCGCGCCATCAACGAGGACGAGTTCGACAACTGCCCGGACAACCCGGCCTACGAGGCCTACCTGCTGTCCACCAGCGGCAGCCAGCGCCTGGGCTACCTGGTGAAGACGGCGCCGGTGGCCGACGGCCAGCCGCGGGTCGAGGTGCGTGGCGTGGTCGAACACTTCGTGGGTGAGCCGCTGGTCGCGCCCGACGGCAGCATCAACCCCAGCCTGCGCCTGTTCGACCGCCCGCCGCTGCAGCTCGACGCCCGGGTCAACGACGGCAACGGCCGCCAGTTCCCGGTGCAGGTGCTGCTCAACCACAACCTGTCGCTGCTCGACACCAACAACCTCTCGTCCAACGCCCAGTGGGGCACGGTCGGCAACCGCTCGCGCGAGAAGCGCAAGCAGCAGGCCGAACGCCTGTCGCAGCTGGTCGAATCGATCCAGCAGGCCGACCCGGCCATGCCGCTGGTGCTGGTCGGCGATTTCAACGCCTTCGAGTTCAGCGACGGCTACGTGGACGTGATGGGCATCATCGCCGGCACGCCGGCGCCCGCCGACGAAGTGCTGCTGGCCGGCCAGAGCGCGGTCACCCGCCCGCTGGTGAACCTGATCGGCACCCGCCCGGTGGACCAGCGTTATTCCTACGTGTTCGAGGGCAATGCCCAGAACCTGGACCACGCGCTGGTGAACCAGGCCGTGCTCGAAGCCACTGAAGCCACGCTCTACCACGCCCGCGTCAACAGCGACTTCGCCGCCGACCTGGCCGCGGACCCGACCGTGCCGGTGCGCAGTTCCGACCACGATCCGCTGGTGGCCGACCTGGTGGTGCCGGCCTTCCTCGACGCCGACCTGGCGGTGCTGGTGGCTGGCCCGTTCGTGCCGGTACACGATGGCCAGCGTGCGCCCTTCCTGGCGCTGGTGGGCAACCTGGGCCAGTCCCGCGCCCTGCGACCGGAACTGGTCGTCCACCTCGACGCGCGTCCGGACCAGCTGCTGGCGGTGCACGCCGAAGGCTGGCTGTGCGATGCGCCGGTCGCCGACGGCGACGGCAGCCGCCTGGCCTGTGGCCGCGAAGAAGCCCTGGCACCGGGCGGTTTCGACCTGCTGCGTTTCGACCTGCAGGCACGCCGCGAAACCGTGCAGGACCAGGTTGGTCTTCACATCCAGGCGCGCACGCGCAGCAACGACACCTACGCCGGCAATGATTCCGACGGCGCCAGCGTGAAGGTGGTCGGCCGGCCGCGGAGTCGCGGCGGCCACTGAGCCTCGCACGACCCTACGCCAGCGAACGGGCGCCTTCGGGCGCCCGTTTCGCTTTCGACCCGGGGGCTGGCTATCATCGGGAAGGTTTCCCACGGAAGGACACGATGTCCCGGATCGCCACCTTCGAGATCGAATACCTCCAGTACCTCGGCCCGGATGGCCGGCTGGTCCGCGAGGACCTGCCCGAGTTCGCCAAGGACCGCCGCAACCTGGTCGAGCTGTTCAAGCACATGCTGATGGTGCGCACCTTCGACACCAAGTCGGTGGCGCTGCAGCGCACCGGCAAGCTGGGCACCTACGCCAGCTGCCTGGGCCATGAGGCCGCGCACATCGGCATCGGCAGCGCCATGCAGTACGACGACGTGCTGGCGCCCAGCTACCGCGAGTACGGCGCCCAGTTCATGCGCGGCGTGAAACCGCGCGACGTGCTGATGTACTGGGGCGGCGACGAACGCGGCAACGACTTCTCGGGCCCGCCCCACGACTACCCCTGGTGCGTGCCCATCGCCACCCAGTGCCTGCATGCGGCCGGGGCCGCGCTGGCGTTCAAGCTGCGCGGCGAACCGCGGGTGGCGGTCACCTGCGTCGGCGACGGCGGCAGCTCCAAGACCGACACCTACGCCGCCATCAATTCGGCCGGCGCCTACACCCTGCCCTTCGTGCTTTGCATCATCAACAACGGCTGGGCGATCTCGGTGCCGCGCAAGGCCCAGACCGGCGCCAAGACCCTGGCCCAGAAGGGCATCGCCGGCGGCCTGGACTGCGTGCAGGTGGACGGCAACGACATCATCGCCGTGCGCGCCGCCATGGACCACGCGCTCAAGCGCGCCCGCAACGGCCACGGCGGCAGCGTGCTGGAACTGGTCACCTACCGCCTGTCCGACCACACCACTGCCGACGACGCCCGCCGCTACCGCGACGACGCCGAGGTCAAGGCCGCCTGGGAACGCGAACCGATGTCGCGCCTGCGCACCTTCCTGATTTCCGAAGGCGTCTGGAGCGAAGCCGAAGAAGCCGCGTGGAAGGAAGAATGCGGAAAGCTGGTGGACATCGAGGTCAACGCCTACCTGGAAACCAAGGTGCAGCCGGTGGAAGCGATGTTCGACTACCTCTACGCCGAACTGCCGGCCGACCTGGAAGCCCAGCGCGCCGACGCGATCAAGTGGGAGGGCCGCTGAGATGGCCGCCATCACCCTGATCGAAGCGATCACCCAGGCCCTGGCCTGGGAAATGAAGGCCGACGACACCGTGCTGGTGATCGGCGAGGACGTCGGCGTCAACGGCGGCGTCTTCCGCGCCACCGCCGGCCTGCAGCAGACCTTCGGCGACCAGCGCGTCATCGACACGCCGCTGGACGAAACCACCATCGCCGGGCTCACCGTCGGCCTGGCCTCGCAGGGCATGAAGCCCGTCGCCGAGGCGCAGTTCGACGGCTTCATGTACCCGATGGTGGACCACATCGTCTGCCACGCCGCGCGCTTCCGCTACCGCACCCGCGGCCGGCTGACCTGCCCGATGGTGCTGCGCGTGCCCTGGGGCGGCGGCATCCGCGCGCCGGAACACCACAGCGAGGCCAACGAGTCGATCTTCACCAACGTGCCGGGCCTGCGCGTGGTGATGCCCAGTTCGCCGCAGCGTGCCTACGGCCTGCTGCTGGCGGCGATCCGCGACCCGGACCCGGTCATCTTCATGGAGCCCAAGCGCATCTACCGCCAGTACAAGGAAGAGGTGCCCGACGACGGCGAGGCGCTGCCGCTGGACGTGTGCTTCCAGCTGCGTGACGGCGACGACCTCACCCTGGTCACCTGGGGCGCGCAGGTGAAGGAAACCCTGGAGGCCGCCGACGAACTGGCCAAACAGGGCATCAGCGCCGAAGTCATCGACGTGGCCACGCTCAAGCCGCTGGACTTCGACACCATCCGCGAATCGGTGGCCAAGACCGGCCGCTGCGTCATCGTGCACGAAGCCGCCAAGACCGCGGGTTTCGGCGCCGAGATCGCCGCGCGCCTGGCCGAGGAATCCATGTACGACCTGCTGGCCCCGGTCGAGCGCGTCACCGGCTACGACACCCATATCCCCCTGTTCCGCCTCGAGATGAAGTACCTGCCGAGCGTGGACAAGATCGTCGCCGCCGCCAAGCGCGCGCTGGCGGCGGGCTGAGGAAACACACATGAGCGACAAGAAGCTGTTCAAGCTGCCCGACCTGGGCGAAGGCCTTCCCGACGCCGAGATCGTCGAGTGGCTGGTCAAGGAAGGCGACGTCATCCGGCTCGACGAGCCGCTGGTGTCGATGGAAACCGCCAAGGCCGTGGTCGAGGTGCCCTCGCCGTTTTCCGGCAAGGTCACGCGCCTGGCCGGCAAGGCCGGCGACGTCATCGAAACCGGCAGCTGGCTGGTCGAGATCGAACTCGACCCGTCCCTGCCCCAGCGCGCCGATGCCCAGGACACCGGGCATTCGCATGGCCACAAGGGCGCCGGCAATCCGGTGCCCAACGAAGAATCCCGCGACGACGGCGACGACCTGACGGTGGTCGCCTCCGACATCGGCGGCGAGATCCGCGAGGAGCCGCAGGACGAAGCTGAAGAATCGGCCGACGCCGGCACCGTCGTCGGCGCCATGCAAAGTTCCAACGCCGTGCGCAGCGAGCAGGCGTCCGTCGTCGGCGGCGTGCGCGCCATGCCGGCCGTGCGTGCGCTTGCGCGCAAGCTCAAGGTCGACCTTTCGCGCGTGAAGGCCACCGGCACCGACGGCGTGGTCACGGCCGCGGACGTCAAGAAGGCGGCGGCGGAGGGCAGCGCCCCCGCCGGTGCCGCAGGCGGGCGCCCGGCGGCCGCTGCCGCCAAACCGGCGCCGTCGCGGGCCGAGGCGCCGTCGCCGGGTCGTGCGGCGCCGGCCCGGTCCGACGCAGCGCTGGACGTCGACGAACCCATCCGCGGCGTGCGCCGCAACATGGTGCGCACGATGTCCCAGGCCCACGCCGAGGTCGTGCCGACCTCGCTGATGGACGACGCCGACATCAATGCCTGGGCGCCTGGCGAGGACATCATGGCGCGCATGATCCGCGCGATCGCCGTGGCCGCCGAAGCCGAGCCGGCGATGAACGCCTGGCTCAACGCCAAGGAAGGCACGCTGCGCCGGCATGCGCGCGTGGACGTGGGCATCGCGGTGGATTCACCCGAAGGCCTGTTCGTGGCCAACCTGCGCAACGCCGAGCGGCTCGAACCCTACCAGGTGCGCCAGGCCATCAACCGCATCCGCGACGGCGTCAAGAACCGCTCGCTGCCACCGGAAGAGCTGCGCGACTACACCATCATGCTGTCGAACTTCGGCGTCTTCGCCGGCAAGTACGCCACGCCCGTGGTGGTGCCGCCCTGCGTGGCCATCATCGGCGCCGGCCGCCTGCACCACGCCGTGGTGCCGGTGCTGGGCGGGCTTGAAACGCACCGCATCATGCCGCTCTCGCTCACCTTCGACCACCGCGCCGCCACCGGCGGCGAGGCCGCACGTTTCCTGCGCGCCCTGATCGACGACCTGCAGAAAGCCCGCTGATGGCCCACCGCAGTCGGCTGGCGGGTTTCATCATCGACTGCGAGGGCGGCTCGCTGGGCCAGGCCGCCGGTTTCTGGAGCCAGGCCCTGGGCCTGCCCGTCACCGATCCCGACGAGGGCGGCCAGGACAAATACGCATGCCTCGATGGCAGCGCGCTGGGCCTGCACATCGAGGTCCAGAAGGTCGCGCATCCGTCGCGCGTGCACCTGGACGTGGAAACCGACGACATCGAAGCCGAAGCCCGGCGGCTGGTGGCGCTGGGCGCGAAGGAGATCTCGCGTCCGCACGACGGCCGCTGGATCGTGCTCGAAGCGCCCACCGGACACCGCTTCTGCGTGGTGCGCGCGCGCAAGCGCCTGACCCGCGCCAACGCCAACGTCCATCCCTGACCGCCGCGCGGCCCGGCCGTCGCGCTAGTCGTCGGCAACCTCGATCCGGTCGCGCCCGCGCCGCTTGGCCTGGTACAGGGCCTGGTCGGCGCGTTCGAACACGGATTCGGTCGCATCGCGCCCGGCCTGGCCGCTGGCGATGCCGGCCGACAGGGTTACCGGCACCGGCAGGTCCGGGTGGCTTGCCACGGTCTGGCGGATGCGTTCGATCACGGTGATCGCGCCGTCCGGCGGCGTCGCCGGCATCAGCACCAGGAATTCCTCGCCGCCATAGCGCACCGCCACGTCGCCGCCGCGGACCGCCTGCAGGATCTGTTCGCCGACCAGGCGCAGCACGTCGTCACCGGTGGCGTGGCCGTGGTTGTCGTTGATGCGCTTGAAGTGGTCGATGTCGAGCACGGCCACGGTGAACTGGCCGCCGCCGGCCCAGAAACCACCCATCGTGGCCTGCTCCAGCCCGCCCCGGTTGAGCAGGCCGGTCAGCGAGTCGCGCCGGGCCTCTTCGGCCAGGGCGGTGTTGCGCGCCTCGAGGCTGCGCTGGTAGTCCTGCAGCTCGCGCGTGGCCAGTTCGCGCTCGGCCAGCAGGCGCTGGGCCTCGAGTTCGCGCTGGCGCAGTTCCAGCAGGGCCACGGCCATGCGCGCCAGCGCGCGCAATGACTCGACCTGTTCCAGGCTCAGGTCGCGCGGCACCACGTCCACCACGCAGACCGAACCCAGCGCGAAGCCGTCGGGCGTGACCATGGGCGCACCGGCGTAGAAGCGCAGGTGGTCTTCACCGGTGACCTGCGGGTAGTTCCGGAACACGGGGTGCTGCGAGGCGTCCCGGACGATGGTGACTTCGTCCGGCCTGCGGATCGCGATGTCGCAGAAGGCGATGCCACGCTCGGTTTCTTCGCCCTTGATGCCGCGGCTGGCCTTGAACCACTGCCGGTCTTCATCAATGAAGGTCACCACTGCCTGCGGCGTGCCGCAAATGGTGGTCGCCAGCTGCACCACGTCTTCGAAGGCCTGTTCGGGCAGGCTGTCGAGGATGCGGTAGCGGCGCAGGGCCTGCAGCCGGCGCTGGTCGTCCGGCGGCGGGCTCCAGCCGGTGGACGGGCCAAGGTTCGCGGTCATCGCACTTCCTCGCTCGCGGAGTCGGTGCAGTCTAGGCCAGGCAACCCCAACGCAATCAAACCGCCCGGCGGAACCGCTGCCCGCGCAGGGCCCAGGCCGCACCCACGACCAGCAGGAAGGCCTTGTAGGCCAGCAGGCTGGCCAGCACCTGCCGCCAGATCGGCCCCGCCTCGATGCCGGTGGCCGCCGTGGCATAGCCCCAGCGCCCGGCGAGGAAGGCCGCCAGGAAGGCCAGGACCAGGGCGGTGACGTCGAAGCGCCGGCGCGCGGCGGTCTTTTCAAGCGTGCGCGGGTAGACCCAGTACAGCACGCCCAGGATCGCGAACCAGGGCAGGAACAGGATCAGGGCGAGGTCGGCGACGTCGGCCATCAGGCACCCTCCTCGACGAAGGCCTGCAGTGCGGATTTCGCCGCATCCAGCGACACCCCCGACGCCAGCGTGCCTATCCGCAGGTCGCCCAGCCACAGGCCGCCGTCCTCTTCGCGCAGGTCGCTGGCACCTTCAAGCTTCAGGCGCGCGACCCGGACCCCGGCGTCACGCGGCGAATCGAAGCCACCGCCGCCCAGCAGTTCCTGGCCGTCGCCATCCACGAGCTTGAAGTGGAAGCGACCGTCCTTTTCCCGGTACTGCTTGAACTGGGGTCGCGCCTGCTTCCCGCCGCCCGCCGACTTCGCACCAGCCTGCTCGCGCAGGTCGCGCAGGCCCACGGCCCGGCGCAGCTCGGCCATCAGGGGCCTGGCGATGCGGCGGGCCTTTTCGCCGCCGGCGCGCAGCACGTCCTCGATATGGTCCGGACGGGCCATCAGCGCCTCGTACTTGTCGCGCAGCGGGGCCAGTTCCTCGTCCAGCCGTTCGTACAGGGCCTGCTTGGCGTCGCCCCAGCCGATGCCGTCGGCGAAGGCCCGGGCGAAGTCGGCCGACTGCGCCGGCGTCGAGAAGGCCTGGTGCAGCTGGAACAGCGCCGAGCCTTCGGTGTCCTTGGCCTCGCCGGGCGCCCGCGAGTCGGTGACGATAGAGAACACCAGCTTCCTGAGCGTGTCGCGCGGCGCGAACAGCGGGATGGTGTTGTCGTAGCTCTTGCTCATCTTGCGGCCGTCCAGGCCCGGCAGGGTGGCGACGTTTTCTTCCACCGCCGCTTCGGGCAGCACGAAGTGCTCGCCGTAGAGATGGTTGAAGCGGGCGCCGAAATCGCGCGCCATCTCGATGTGCTGCACCTGGTCGCGGCCCACCGGCACCGAGTGCGCCTTGAACATCAGGATGTCGGCGGCCATCAGCACCGGATACATGAACAGGCCGGCGCTGACGCCGGCGTCGGGGTCTTCGCCGGCGGCGGTGTTCTTGTCCACCGCCGCCTTGTAGGCATGGGCGCGGTTGAGCAGGCCCTTGCCGGCCACGCAGGTCAGCAGCCAGGTCAGCTCCGGGATCTCGGGGATGTCGGACTGGCGGTAGAACCAGACCTGGTCCGGGTCCAGGCCGCAGGCCAGCCAGCTGGCAGCGATTTCCAGGGTCGAACGCTGCACCCGGGCCGGGTCCTGCACCTTGATCAGGGCGTGGTAGTCGGCCAGGAAAAAGAAGCTTTCCACGCGCGGCTGGCGGCTGGCGGCCACCGCCGGGCGGATGGCGCCGGCGTAGTTGCCCAGGTGCGGGGTGCCGGAGGTGGTGATGCCGGTGAGTACGCGGGTAACGGTCATGGAGTCATCGGGCGAAGGAACCCCGCGAGTTTACCGCGTCGGCGGACCAACCCCGTTCCGGCCGCCGGAACGTTGCATTGCCTACCCCGAACGAGGAGCCCGCCGTGAAGACACCGATCGCCCTGATGATGCTCGCCCTGGCCGCCCTGGCCAGCCCGCCCGCCTGCGCCCGCCAGGCGCCCCTGGTCGACCTGCAGGTGCAGGACCTCGACCTGGGCCACACCCTGCCCTGGCACCCGCACCGCGGCCGCCACTACGTCGAAGGCCGCCCCGGCCACCGCTACAGCCTGGTGCTGCACAACACCACCGGCGAACGGGTCCTGGCGGTGGTGTCGGTGGACGGCGTCAACGCCATCAGCGGCGAGACCGCCGGCACCGGCCAGTCCGGCTACGTGCTGGGGCCCTGGCAGCGGCTTGAGGTGCGCGGCTGGCGCAAGAACCTGTCCGAGGTCGCGCAGTTCCACTTCACCGCCCTGCCCGACAGCTACGCCGCCCGCACCGGCCGGCCCGGCAACGTCGGCGTGATCGGCGTGGCGGTGTTCCGCGAACGCCAGGCGCCGGCCTACCCGTCGTATCCGGCGCCGATCGCACGCCAGGAATCACGCGGATCGGGCAAACCCGGACACGCCAGCGACGCCGCCGCACCGTCGGCGGAATCGAGCCGCATGGACCAAGGCCTGGCCCGCCAGCAGGTCGGCACCGGCCACGGCGAGCGTCGCTGGGACGCCGCCACCACCACCCGCTTCGAACGCGCCAGCCGCTGGCCGGCGCAAACCCTGCAGCTGCACTACGACGGCACCGAAGCCCTGCTGGCCCGCGGCGTGCTGCCGCGCCGCTGGCCGCATTACCGCGACGCGCCGGAAGCCTTCCCGATCGGCTTCGCCCCGGACCCCTGAAGCCCGCGCAAAGAAGAAGGCCAGGCATTCCTGCCTGGCCTCTTCGTGTCGATCTGTCGACAAAGATGCCGATCAGTTCTTGGCCTTTTCCGCCGCTTCCTCGAGCTCGTCGCCGGCCTTGGAGACATCCTTGCCGAAACCTTCGACGGTGTTGCAGCCAGAGAGCGCGAACGCGGCAAGCATGGCCGCCAGCATCAGACGGGTACGGGTCATGGGTAACTCCTGTGGGTGGGTTGCTGCTTGAGTCTAGACCTCGCGGGGGGGCTGTCAATCATTCCCCGCACGTGTTTCACGGATGATTCACGCCCCGGTTCAGTCGCGCATCAGGGTCGACTTGCCGAACAGGCTTTCCACCAGGTCCACGGCCAGCTTGCCGGTGCGGTTGTGGTCGTCATAGGCCGGGTTGAGTTCCATGATGTCCAGCGAACCCAGGCGGCCGGTGTCGGCGATCATCTCCATCACCAGCTGCGCCTCCCGGTAGTTCGGGCCGCCCGGAACGGTCGTGCCCACGCCGGGGGCGATCGACGGGTCCAGGAAATCCACGTCGAAGCTGACGTGCACGTGGGTCTGGTCGTCGATGCCTTCCAGGGCTTCCTCCATCACCCGCTTCATGCCGATTTCGTCGATGTAGCGCATGTCGTAGATGTCGACGCCGTATTCCTTCACCAGGCGCTTTTCGCCCTGGTCCACCGAACGGATGCCGATCTGGCGCAGCACGCCCGGATCGATCGCCGGGGAATCGCCGCCCAGGTGCGTCAGCGACTTCGGGCCCACGCCGCACAGGCAGGCCACGGGCATGCCGTGCACGTTGCCCGAAGGCGTCACGTCGCTGGTGTTGAAGTCGGCATGGGCGTCGAGCCAGAGGATGCGCAGCTTCTTGCCGGTGTCCCTGCAGTGGCGCGCGACGGCCTTGATGCTGCCCAGGGCCAGGCAATGGTCGCCGCCCAGCAGCACCGGCAGGCGGCCCTTGCCAAGTTCGGCCTGCACGGCCTCCATGACCAGGCGGTTCCACTCCACGACCTGTTCGAGATGGCGGTAGCCCTCGGTCGGCGGCAGCCAGGGATTGGCCGGGCCGGCGAGGTTGCCGGTGTCGATGACCTCCAGGCCGCGCTCGTGCAGGGCTTCGCCCAGTCCGGCCACGCGCAGGGCTTCGGGCCCCATGACGGCGCCGCGATGGCCGGCGCCGATGTCGGTGGGGGCGCCGATCAGCGCCAGGGTGCGGGAAAGGCTCATTCGGCGGCCTCCGCCTTGGCCGGCGCCTGCACCGGGCGGCCTTCTTCCTGCCAGCGCAGCCAGCTGCCCTCGACCTGGCGCACCTCGATGCCGGCCTCTTCCAGGATGTCCTGGGCGGTGCCGGCGCGCTTGCCGCTGCGGCAATACACCAGCACCCAGCGGTCGCGGTCGATTTCATCCAGGCGCGCGGCCAGCTGGTCGTGCGGGATCAGCACGGCGCCGGGCAGGTGGCCCTGGGCGAATTCTTCCGGGGTGCGCACGTCGAGCAGCAGGGGCGCGTCTTCGCGCGCGGTGATCTCGGCGACGGCGGCCGGCGACACCGCCGGGCGGCCGGCCAGGGCGGTCATCGGCATCACGAGCAACAGCAGGGAAAGCGGTATGAGGCGACGCATGGCGACGGCTCCTTTGAAACGGGGCCTTACAGGATATTCCTCGCGGTGGCCGGCTGGCCACCCGGCCTCGTTCAGTCGCGCGGGAAGCGCGCTTCGATCTCGGCCGCCGGGGCCGGGCGGCCAAAGTGGTAGCCCTGCAGCTCGTCGCAGCCCATCTCACGCAGGAAGTCGGCCTGGGCCTGGGTTTCCACGCCCTCGGCCGCCACCACCATGTGCAGCTCGTGGCCGACCGCGACGATGGTGCGGGCGATGGCGGCGTCGGCGGCGTTGTCGGGCAGTTCGGTCACGAAACTCCGGTCGATCTTGAGCTTGTCGAGCGAGAACTGCTTGAGGTAGGCCAGGCTGGAATAGCCGGTGCCGAAGTCGTCGAGGGAAAGCGACACGCCCAGGGCCTTTATCTCGGCCAGCCGGCCCTTCACCCGGTCCACGTTTTCCATCAGCGAACTTTCGGTCAGCTCGATTTCGAGCATCCCGCGCGGCACGGCGTGGCGCTCGAGCGCTTCCTGCACGCGCTGCACGATGTCCGGGCGCTGCAGCTGGTGGGCCGAGAAGTTCACCGCCACGGTGAAACCCTCCCTGCCCTGGTCGCGCCAGGCCCGCAGCTGCCGGCAGGCTTCGTCCAGCACCCACAGGCCCAGCTCCGGCATCAGCCCCAGGGATTCGGCGATGGGGATGAAACGACCCGGCGGCACCGGACCCAGGTCGTGGCTGTTCCAGCGCAGCAGGGCCTCGAAACCGGTGATGCGCCGGCTGGTGGCGTCGAGCTGGGGCTGGTAGTGCAGCTGCAGTTCGTCCCGCGTCACCGCTTCGCGCAGGCGCGCACCCAGCACCAGGCGGTCTTCGAGTTCCTGCATCTGCAGGGTGGAGAATTCGCAGACGACGTCCCGGCCTTCGCGCTTGGCGCGGCTCATCGCGGCCTCGGCGCGACGCAGCAGGTCGGTGCCGCTGTCGCCATGCAGCGGCGAACGGGCGATGCCGATGCTGGCCGTCAGGTAGAGGCTGTAGCCATCGCCTTCGATGGGCTGGGCCACGGCCTGGCGCAGCGATTCGGCGACCTCGAGCACTTTTTCACGCGGCGCGTCCGGCACCAGGGCGACGAACTCGTCGCCGGCGAAACGCGCCAGGTAGTCCGGCCCGCCCAGGACGTCGCGCAGGCGTTCGGACACCAGGCGCAGCGCCTCGTCGCCAATGATGTGGCCCATGGATTCATTGATGGCGTGGAAGTGGTCGATGTCGATGAACAGCACCGACAGTTCGGCTTCTTCGTTTTCAAGCAGGCGGCCGATGGCCGTTTCCAGCATCGGGTAGCGCGGCAGCGCGGTCACCGGATCGTGGTTGGCCGCGTAGGCCAGCTCGGCTTCGACCTGGCGACGCTCGGTCAGGTCGTTCTGGATGCCGACGAAGTGGGTGATGCTGCCGCCGTCGTCGCGTACCGGCGAGATGAACAGGTGGTTCCAGAACAGCTCGCCGTCCTTGCGGACGTTGTGCAGGATGACGTTGCAGTCGTTGCCTTCGGCCAGCGCGCGACGAAGGATTTCCAGTTCCGGCTGGCGGGTTTCCCCGCCCTGCAGGAAGCGGCAGTTGCGGCCGATCACTTCGTCCGATTCGTAGCCGGTGAGTGCCTCGAAAGCCGGGTTGACGTAGATGATGGGCAGGTCGCCGGACTGGGCGTCGGCGATGACGATGCCGTTCATGCTCGACTCGACCGCGCGCTGCAGCAACAGCAGGCGCTCCTGGGCCTCGCGCTGCCCGGTGATGTCGTGGGCGATGACCATGCGGCAGGTCCTGCCGTCGAGTTCGACCGGATGGAAGGTGATGTCGGCCCAGAGAAAGCTGCCGTCCTTGCGCCGGTGCCGCCAGACGCCGGCATGGCCCGACCGGCCGCCCTGTTCGCCCAGGAAGGATTCCAGCCGCGCCGCTTCGTCGGGGGCACGGATGTCGAAGATGGTCATGTCCCGCAGTTCTTCGCGGCTGTAGCCGTAATTGGCCACCATCGCGTCGTTGACCGCGACGAAGCGGAAGTCGTCCGCGTCGTAGACCCAGATCGGGAAGGGGTTGAGCTCGAACAACTGGCGGTAGCGCTGCTTTCCGTCTTCGATCTCGGCGATCTGACGGGCGCGTTCGGCTGCGTAGCGCAGCGAGCGCGCCAGCTTCTCGGAGTCGATGTGTCCCTTGACCAGGTAATCGGACGCGCCCGCGGCCAGCGCCTCGCGGTCCACGTCCGGGTTGCCCTGGCCGGTGAGCATGATCACCGGGCGATGGGCGCTGCCTTCGGCCACCGCCATGCGCACCAGGTCCATGCCGTTGTCGGGACCCAGGTGGTAATCGACCAGGTACACGTCATGGCGGGACGCGCGCAGGGCTTCGACGCCTTCCGCCAGCGTGCCCACCCATTCAAGCTCGAACCGACCCTGCGGATAGTCCGCCAGCAGGTCGCGCAGGATCAGGAAGTCTTCTTCGTCGTCGTCGACGACCAGAACCCGGAGCACCCCGTCGTTCAAGAGGCGTCCTCCCCGGCGTCGGGTGGCAGGTCGACAACCTGCAGCCAGTACTTGCCAAGGGTCTGCACGACATCGATCAGGGCCGTGAACGTGACCGGTTTGGAGATGAAGGAATTGACGCCGTCCCGGTAGCTGCGGATCACGTCCTCTTCGGCCTTGGACGTGGTGAGGATGACCACCGGGATCGAGCGCAGCTTCGGGTCGGCCTTGATCTCGCGCAGGACCTCGCGGCCATCCTTGCGCGGCATGTTCAGGTCCAGCAGCACCAGGCCCGGCATCGGATAGGCAATGTCGTCCCCGTACTGGCCGCGGCGGTGCAGGTAGTCCAGCAGTTCCTCGCCGTCGGTGACGAAGTGAAGCGGATTGCTCAGCCGGCATTCGGCGAAGGCCTCCTGGGTCATCAGGCGGTCATCGGGATCGTCATCCGCCATCAGGATCGTGATGGGCTGGCGCGGGCTGTTCATCGCGGGACGGGGTCCTTGGTCAGGCTCGCTCGACTCTACGGTTCCGAGAGCGGAACCGCCAGCCCGTCCGTTCCGGCGGGCTGGCGCGCGGGCAGGCGAATGACGAAGCTCGCCCCCTCGCCCGGCCGACCCTGGGCCTGGATGGCGCCGCGATGCCGCTCCACGATCCTGCGCACGATCGCCAGGCCGATGCCGGTGCCCTCGTAGGCCTGGCGGGCATGCAGGCGCTGGAACGGCGCGAACATCTTGTCGGCGTGGCGGGGCTCGAAACCGATGCCATTGTCGGTAAAACGCAGGATCCAGCCCGGACCGTCCACCCCGTCGTCCACCTCAGCACTCACACGTACCACCGGCGGCCGGTCGGGCGACCGGAACTTCAGGGCGTTCGAGAGCAGGTTCTGGAACAGCTGGCGCATCTGGGTGGCGTCGGCTTCGATTTCGGGCAGTGGTCCGGCCTCGACCCGGCCGCCGCTGGTCTCGAGGCTGGTTTCGAGGTCGTCGAGCACCCCGGCCAGCACCGCGTCGAGCTTCACCTGAGTGAAGGGCTTGCCGCGCGCGGCTACGCGTGAATAGGCCAGCAGGTCGCTGATCAGAACCTGCATGCGGTTGGCCGCTTGGCTGGTCCGGTCCAGGTACTCCCGGGCCTCCGGCGCCAGGGAGCCGGCGTGCTTTTGCTGCAGGCGGTCGGCAAAGGCGCGGATCTTGCGCAGCGGTTCCTGCAGGTCGTGCGAGGCGATGAAGGCGAAGTCCTGCAGTTCCCGGTTGCGCGCATTGAGATCGGCCAGGGTCTGGCGCAGGGTCGCCTCGGCCTGCAGCCGCTGGGTGATGTCGCGTCCGACCGCATAGACCAGGCCGTCGCTCGATGGCGCCGACATCCATTCCATCCAGCGCACGCCCCCGTCGCGGCGCACGTAGCGGTTCACGAACCGGGTGTTCACCGGCTGGCGCCGGCCGTGGTTGCGCGAGCGTTCGCTGGTGGGCTCGGCATCGTCGGGATGGATGAACTCCAGGATCGGGCGCGAGACCAGTTCCTCGCGGCTATAGCCGGTGATGTCGGCCAGCATCTGGTTCACCTGCACCCAGCGCCCGGTCGCGGGGTCGTAGACCACGAAGACTTCCAGTGACATTTCGAAGAAGCGGTCGCGCACCTGCAGCTTGGCCAGCAGCCGCGCGCGCTCGATGGCGATCACGGCCATCTGCGAGAACTGCAGCGCGACCTGCTCGTCGTCCTCGTTGAACTCGCCGCGCAGCTTGTCGCTCAGCTGCAGGATGCCCAGGGTCTTGCCGTCGCTGCCGACCATCGGCACGGCCAGCCAGCCGCGCATCGGCGGATGCCGGTCCGATTCGGGGCCGAAATTCCGCCAGCGCGGATGCGCTTCCAGTTCGGCCTGGGTCATGCGCATCGGCTGTTGACGCTCACCGACCAGGGCGTAGATACCGCTTCCGTCGATGGGCACGTCGTACTCGCGCCACTGCGCGTACTTGTCCGACAGCGACACCGCATTGAGCAACTGGCCGCGGCCATCGGCGGTTTCCACGCTGACCACCGCCTGGTGCGCGCCGATGATCTCCCTCGCCCGGTCCACCAACTGCTGGTATAGCGTGTCTTCGTCGAGGTCGCGGTTGACCGCGATCGAGGCTTCGCTAAGGCGGTGCAGCTGCTGGCTTAGCGTTTCCGCGCCGTCGAGCGCGTCCGACAGTTCGCGCTGGTGCTTGCGCAGCAGGCTGATGTCCTGGGCGATGCCGAACACGCCGGTCACCCGGCCATCGACGATGATCGGCAGGTTGCTCACCCGCATCTCGACCCGGCGGCCGTCGGCCGCGACCCCGGTCATTTCGTAGCTGCGCGCCTCGCCGTGGGTGGCGGCGACGAAGTGCGCACGGACCACGTCGCGCTCCGAGTCCAGCACGTGTTCGTCGAACGGCCGCCCCAGCACGTCTTCGGGGCGCACGCCCGCCACCCGCTGGAACTGTTCGTTGACCTCGGTGAAGCGGCCGTCGAGGTCGAGCGAATAGACCACGTCCGGATGTTCGTCGAACAGCGACCGGAACCGCTGCTGGCCGGCGTTGATCGACTGGAACGCCGCGTCGTGCTCGATCGCCACCGCACACAGCGCCGCAAGGCCATCGATCAGTTCGAGCTCGGCGTCGCGGGGTTCGCGCGCGTCGAGATAGTAAGTGGCGAACGTGGCCACTACGCGGCCGTCCGAGGCCTTGACCGGCGTGGACCAGCAGGCCTTGAGCCCGTGTGGCTGCACCAGGGGCAGGTAGTCGGCCCAGAGCGGGTCGCTGTCGATGTCCGACACCACCACGCGCTCGCCGCGGAACGCCGCCGTGCCGCAGGAGCCGGCGTTGGGACCGATCGCCAGGCCATGGATCGCGGCGTTGTATTCGGACGGCAGGTTGGGCGCGGCACCGACCCGGACATGTTCACCGGCCTCGTCAAGCAGCAGCACCGAACTCAGCGCGCCCGGCATCTGGCGCTCGGCCAGGCGGACCAGTGCCATCAGGTTCTCGCCCAGCGGCCGCCGGGCGGCGATGGCGGCCAGGATGCGGCGCTGGCCGTCTTCCAGCGCCTGCGCGCGCTTGCGTTCGGTGATGTCCTGGACGCTGCCGGCCAGCTTCCAGGGCCGCCCCTGGTCGTCGCGAAGCAGCTGCGCGCGCTCGTGCACGTAGCCGATGCCGCCACCGGGCAGCAGGATGCGGTGCTCGACGTCGAGGTCGCCCTTGCCGGCCACCGTGCGCGCCTGGGCCTTTTGCAGCATGGCCAGGTCGTCGGGATGCACGCGCGCGGCGAAGGCCTCGAAATTGCCGGCGAACTCCTCCGGGCGCACTTCGAAGAGCCGGTAGACCTCTTCCGACCAGTGCAGCTCATTGGCGGGAATATCGAACTCCCAGGCCCCCATGCGCGCGATCTTCTGTGCACGCTGCAGGCTGGCCTTGGCCTGCTGCAGGGCCTCGGACTGGCGACTGGCCTCGGTGACGTCGCGGGCGATGGCGAACATCATCCGGTCGCGCGCCGACCACACCGCCGACCACTGCATGGACACCACCCGCCCGTCCTTGCGCACCACCCGGTTGCGGAAGTCCACCGTGGGCCGGCCGGCCAGGACAGCGGCACCCTCGCGCAGGGTGTGGGCGCGGTCATCCGGATGCGCCAGGTCGAAATGCGCCCGCCCGACCAGCTCGCCCGGCGAAAAACCCCAGACCGACTCCGAGGCCGTCGATACCTGGGTGAAGCGGCCGTTGGCATCGAGCACGCAGATGACATCCAGCGAGTTCTCCAGCACCAGGCGGTTCATCACCAGCGATTGTTCGAGCCGCCGGGAAAGTTCGCGCAGGGCGTTTTCCGCATGCTGCTGGTCCGTGGTGTCCTGGATGGCGCCCGAGGCCGCCACCGGCTCGCCGGCGGAATTGCGCACCAGCATGCCCAGCTCCCGCACCTGCCGGGTTTCGCCGTCGGGATGCAGGATGCGGTATTCGATTTCCAGGTCGGTGGCTTCGCCCGTCTGCAGGCGGTGCCTGGCTTCTCCGAGGCGCTTGCGGTCCTCGAAGTGCACGTGCTTGAGCAGCTCCGGGAAACTCCGGATGGCCTGGCCCGGACCCAGGCCGAAGATCGACTCCGCTTCCTGGGAAAGGTGCAGTTCGCCAGTCGCCAGGTCCTGTTCCCAGCTGCCCAGGCGCGCCATGCGCTGGGCGCGCTCGGAGGCCGCCGTGGCCTGCTGGGCCGATGCCTCGGCGCGCTTGCGGGCGGAAATGTCCTGGAAATAGACCGCCAGGCCCTGAGGGTGCGGATAGCAGCGGGCGACAAACCAGCTTTCGAGCGGCGGGAAATAGACCTCGAACTCGCCGGCGACGCCTTCGCTGACCGCCGCCCGGAAGCGCTGCTCGATGATCGTCCCGACGGCCTCCGGGAAGGCGTCCCAGACGCTCTCGCCGAGCAGTTGCTCGCGCGCACGCTGCATCAGCTGTTCGGCGCGCGGATTGACGAACACGAAGCGCCAGTCGCGGTCGAGTGTGTAGAAAGCGTCGCTGATGCTTTCGAAGACCGAGGACAGTTCCTGCTCGGCTTCGTCCAGGGCGGCGCGGGCGCGCTCGGCTTCGTCCACCTGCGCCGCCAGTTCGCGGCCCCGGCGCTCGGCCACCTCGGCGCGCTCGCGGGCCAGGCCCGCCAGCCGCAGCGCCAGCGCCACCAGGCCGCCGGTGATCAGGCCGGTGAACAGCAGCACGTTGGCCAGCGGCGACGGCCTGGTCGAGTCGGGCCAGAGGCTCAGTTCCAAGGTGGCGCCCGCGCCCTGGATGGACCTGACCAGCGGCGCGGCACCGGCCGGCGGCGTGCCGCGCGCGTACAGAACCTGGCTGCCGTGGCGAAGCAGCAGGGCGTTCTCCGGCGCTGTGTTCTCGAGGACGCGTGCGAACAAGGCCTCGTACTTGACCACCGCGACCAGGAAGCCTTCCAACTCCCCGTTGTGCCGCAGCGGCGCCACCAGCAGCTCGCCGACGCTGCCGTCGAGCAGGCCCATGGGCGGCGACTCCCGCACCCCGCCTTCGCGCCGCACCTGGTCGAACAGGCGTTCGCGCATGGGGTCGAAGTCGAGCCCGCGGCCGACCACGTCCACGCCCTCGCCCGGCCGCGTGCGCTGGCGCAGGACGGTGGCGTCGGCATCGGTCCAGATCAGGGTCACGAAGGCCGGGAAGTCCTGCAGGTAGATTTCCGCGTCGAGTTCGAACAGTTCCCCGCGTCCCGTTTCCTCGCCGGCGTCGGCCATGCGCAGGGCCATGCGCCGCAGCGCGTTGCTGCGATCCCGGACGCCGCTTTGCACCACCTGCTCGACCAGGTCGGACTGGCGCTGCAGCACGGCCTCGCGGCGTGCGGCCTGGTCCCGGTCGATCGCGAACCAGACCAGCAGCGAAACACCGATCGCCGACCCGGCGACCACCAGCGGCAGCCAGCCGGCCCGCTGCGACATCATCCTGCGGTATTCGGAGCCACCCGCGCCCAGCCCGATGCCGATGAGCAGCAGCGCCAGCGAGGTCATCAGCGCCATCGGCGTGGACCCGCCCCAGCCACGCAGCACCGGCACGTGCATCAGGTAACCCGCCAGCACGATCAGCGCGATCATCGCGGTGACGAAGCCACAGGCCCAGGTGGCCGACCAGCGGGTCGGGCTGCCCTTGCCGCCCGACGGGGCCAGGGCGATGCCCAGGCAGGCCAGCAGGAAGGCGATCGCGGTGTTGGGCGCCATGCTTCCGGGGACCACGCCTTCGGCGACGATGCCGTGCCGGACCAGCCATTCGCCGGTTCCCAGCACCAGACCGGTGTATTCCTCCAGCAAGCTGGCGACGCAGAAGATGATCACCGGCGCCAGCGGCAGCAGCGCCAGGTTCCGGCGGCCGGCCGCGAGCAGGCGCAGGGCGGCGGCGATCAACAGCGCGCTCATCGCCGTGTTGAACTGCATCGGCACGTAGTCGGTGCCGCCCTGCACGATATAGGGCACGTGCAGCCACCAGCCGGTCATCACCAGCAGGGCCAGGCCAGCCAGCAGGGCAGTGCAGATGCGCAACGTGCGCAGGGGGCCGGCCTCGAGGTCGCGTGCCATCAGCCAGGCCCCCAGGGCCACGTACGCAAGCGCCGGACCCAGGCCCAGCGCGAGGGGGCCGGACGGCGTGTCGTCGAAGACCGAGAGGATCGACAGCGTGCCCAGGGTAACCAGGAGCCCGCCGAGCGAACGCGCCACCAGCCCCACCGCCGGCGCATTGCCGCCGACTTTGGCGCCGATGCCGATCGCCGCGGCCATGGCCGCCAGCCAGGGCGCGACCGTGCGCGGGCCCTGCCCGGCCGGGGCCGGCCAGGCCAGCCACAGCACGGCCAGGCTGGCGAAACCCAGCCCCCAGGCGAGCAGCATCCAGCTGCGGCGGTCGGCCCGGAAATGCACGCCCGCGCCGGCCAGCAGCGGCGCCAGCAAGGACAGGCCGCCAGGCCAGCCGCCCGGAAGCGCGGCATCCCAGGCCAGCCATTCGACCAGCGCGACAAGCAGGGGCAGGAAAGCCATCGCGAGCACGGCGCGTTCGCCGCCGGGAACGGCGGTTGGCCTGGCCTGGTTCCCGATGCGATCACTCCCCATGCGTGATGCGGGCCTCCCTGGTGCCGGCTCCCGGAATCGAACCGGGGACCTACCGCTTACAAGGCGGTTGCTCTGCCTGCTGAGCTAAGCCGGCTTGCCGGGGATTCTAGCGGGTTGCGCGCGCTGCTAGTCGCAATCGGCGACGCGGGACTCGACGCCGCGGGGCTGGCCCAGGGCCGCCGACCAGTCCAGGCCCGGTTCGGACACCAGGTCGATCCACCACTGCGTGGCCTGTTCGGTGCGCGGTTCGAGCCGCGGGTTGAAGCCCTGGGCGGTGATCTCCTCGCGCCGCTTCTCGGCATTGGCCAGTTCGTTGAACAGGCCCAGGGACACCGTGTTTTCCTGGTCGCCGGCGGTGACGACGTAATAATCGCGCACGCCGCGGGCGGCCAGCTGGCGGGCGGCCGCCAGCGCCTCCTCGCGACTGGCCGCGGCAGGGAGGAACACGCGGTAGCCGCGCACTTCGGTGGCCGGCACTTCCCGGTACTGGATGCGCGCCGCCAGAGGCGTAAGCGCGTTCATCGCGGCGCGCAGCTCCGCGGGCGTGCCGAATGGACCCAGGCTCATGCAGGCCGGGCGCTCGGGCATGGGCAGCGGCACGCTGGCCAGGTCGGCGGCATCGGGCGCCGCGGGAAGTTCGGCCTCGCCCAGCAGCACCAGGCCACCGACGCCGGTTTCAAGCGACGGCGGCGGCGTTTCCACCGGTGCCTGGTGCACCCACCACCACAGGCCCACCGCCAGGTTCATGCAGGCCAGCAGCACCACGATGCTCCGGGTGATCATCGTTCGCTTGCTCCGACCGTGGCGGCGTATACCGCCAGCCCTTCAAGCACCAGCGCCGGCGCCGGCACGACCTCGATTTCCAGCGCGGCGGCGAGGCGTTCGCCGCCGCCGCCACCCATCAGCACCGTCGGCGCCTGCCCCAGCAGGCGCGTGGCTTCGCGCTGGCAACGTTCGACCAGGCCGGCGGCCGCGCCCAGGCTGCCGCCGGCCAGGGCGTCGGCGGTATCGGTGGCGAAGGCATGGGCTTCCCCGCCGGCGAAGGCCAGGGCCGGAAAGCGCGCCGCCAGCGCCGCGCGCATGTGTTCGGGGCTGGGCGCGATGACGCCGCCGCGATGCTGGCCGGCGGCATCGAGCAGGTCGACGGTGAGCGCGCTGCCCGCCGACACCAGCAGCCACGGACCCGGCCCGCGCGCATGGGCGCCAAGCAGCGCCAGGAAGCGGTCCACGCCCAGGCGCGAAGGTTCGGCGTAGGCGATGCGCACGCCGGCTGCTTCGGGCAGGGTGCGCACGCGCTGGGCCGGGCAACCCTGCCGGGCCAGCTGTTCGGCGACGACGGCCGTGGTTTCCGAGCTGGCGACCGAGGCCAGCCAGCAGGTGTCGCCAGGGCGCAGCTGGTCCAGCCAGGGCTGCAGCGTGGCCGGGAAGTCGGTGGCCCCGTGCGACCAGGCCTGCACCGGGCCCAGTTCGCCGGGCCGCGGCCAGGCGGCCACCTTCAGGCGCGAGTTGCCGAGGTCGAGCAGCCAGTTCATGCGGCGCGCAGGCTGGTTTCGCCGGCGTGGCAGCGGCGTTCGCCGTCGGCGGTGCGCAGGCGCAGGGCGCCTTCGGCGTCGATGCCCAGCGCGATGCCGTCGACCGGTCTGCCGCCTTCGTCCAGTCGCACCGCGCGCCCGGCCAGCAGGTCCAGGCGCGCCCAGGTCGCCTGCCAGGGCGCCAGGCCTTCGGTTTCAAAGTTCGCCAGCAGCGGCACCAGCGCGTCGAGCAGGGCGATGCAGAGTTCGCCGCGGCCTGGCGGGTTTGCCGACAGCGAAGCCAGGTCGCACCAGGGCTGGTCGATGCCCGCGCCGGCCGGGGCCGGCATGGCCACGTTCAGGCCCAGGCCAACGACCACCTGCAGCGGCCCGGCGGCGTCGCCACGCAGTTCCACCAGGATGCCGCCGAGCTTGCGGCCGTCGGCCAGCAGGTCGTTGGGCCATTTCAGGCCGACCTGTTCGAAACCCATTGCGTGCAACACCTGGGCGGTGGCGGCGCCCACGGCCAGGCTCAGGCCCTGCAGCGCGCCGATGCCGGCGTCGAAGCGCCGCGACAGGCTGAGGTAAACATGTGCCGCAAGGGGTGACGCCCAGGCGCGGCCGCGCCGGCCGCGGCCGGCGGTCTGGCGTTCGGCCAGCCAGGCCTGCACCCCGGACGGCGGCGCCGGATGGCGCAGCGCTTCGGCGTTGGTCGAATCGATTTCAAAGCGCAGTTCGAGCCCGGCCAGCAGGTCGCGGGTGGCCGGCGCCAGGCCGGCCTGGATGGCCGCGGCATCGAGCAGGTCGGGCGCATGCGCCAGCGCGTAACCGCGTCCCGGCAGGGCCAGCACGTCCACGCCGGCCGCACGCAGGGTTTCGATGCGCTTCCAGACCGCGCTGCGGGTGATGCCCAGTTCGGCCGCCAGCGCCGCCCCGGAAGCCGGGCCCCGGGCCAGGCGCGCCAGCAGCGCCCGGTCGCTCATGCCCGGCCCCGGCGCAGCAGGCGCGCGCGTTCAAAGCGGGGTTCGACCCCGGCGCGCAAGCGCGCGAGGTTGCTGCGATGGGTGAACACCAGGAACAGCGCGATCGCCAGCGCGAACACCAGGCGTTCGGGTCCGGCGTCGGTCGCCAGGGCCAGCGGCACCAGCATCGCACCGGCCAGGATCGTGGAGAGGCCCACGTAACCGCTGGCCACCAGCACCAGCAGCCAGGCACTGATCATCACCACCACCGCCAGCGGCCACAGCACCAGCAGCACGCCGACCAGCGTGCCCGCCCCCTTGCCGCCGCGGAACCCGTGGAAGACCGGATAGACGTGCCCCAGCACGGCCGCGCCGGCCGCGGCATACGGCAGCCAGGCGAGACCGCCGCCAAGCCGAAGCGCCAGCCAGGCCGCGAGGGCCCCCTTGCCGACGTCGACAAGCACGGTGCCCAGGGCGAACTTCCAGCCCTGGGTGCGCAGGGCATTGGTGCCGCCGGCGTTGCCGCTGCCGAGCTGGCGGATGTCGACGCCGCGCAGCTTGCCCAGCAGCAGGCTGCCGGACAGCGAACCGAGCAGGTAGGCGACGAGGAGAAGGATCAGGACGAGCATGCCGGCATTATGGGCCACGCCCTGCGTGATCGTCAGGCACGATCGGTCAGGCCGGCTGCACGGACACCACCAGCGCCCCGGGGCCGGCGTGCGCGCCGACGGCCGAACCGGTTTCGACCAGCCAGGATTGTTCCGGCGACAGGCGCTCGCGCAGCGCGTCGAGCACCCGCTGGCCATCTTCCGCGGCGTCGCAGTGGCCGACCATCAGGCGCAGCTTGCCGGCGGGAACCCGTCGGGCGACATAGGCCGCGTATCGCTCCGGCACGCGGTCCTTGCCAAACAGGCCGCCGACCACGCCCAGCCGTCCGCTTGGCTTGACCCTGGCAATCGGCGTCAGGCCCAGCCACTGCACCGGCGCCTTGGCCCAGGCGGGAATGCGACCGCCGCGCACCGCGTGGCTTATGTCGCGTGCCAGCGCCCAGGTGAGCGTCAGCGGCTTGAGCCGCGCCAGTTCGGCCAGGATCCGTTCCGCGCCGGCGCCTTCGGCGGCCAGTTCAGCCGCACTCAGCACCAGCAGGCCTTCACCGGCCGAAGCATTGCCCGTGTCGAAGACGTGGGTGCGGTCCGGGTGGCCGCGCTGCGCGGCCGTTTCCGCCGACTGCAGGGTGCCGGAAACCGCGCGCGACAGGCCGACGTAAACCAGTTCGCGATGGTGGGAGAGCAGGAATTCGAACTGCCGGCGGAAATCGCCCGGCGGTGGCTGGCTGGTGCGCGGCAGGACCATTTCGCTGCGCATCTTGCGGTAGAACTCCGCGGTGGAAAGGCCAACCTTGTCCAGGTAGTCCTGGTCACCGAAGTTCACCCGCGCCGGCACCATGTGTACGTTCAGCCGGCTCATTTCCTGCTCCGGCAGGTCGGCGGCGCTGTCGGTGATCACCGCCACGCCGGCGGCGCCGGCGGCGGTGCGCGCCTGGGCGTGCATGTCGTCGGCCTTGGTGCTTTCCACGCGCCCGAACCGGGCCGCGGCTTCGAACAACTGGCTGGGTGCGGCCACGTGCGCATGCAGGCGCAGGCGCGAGCTGCTGCCGGCGATCACCACGCAGGAGGCGCCCAGGTCGCCCACCGCCGCGCGCAGCGCGGCCCGGTCCAGGCCTTCGCCCACCACCAGGCATTCGCTGCACCAGCGGTGTTCGGGGTCGGCATCGGCCAGTTCGCCGTGGGCTTGCGCCGCCTCGAGGTCGCCGGGCAGGTCTTCGGCAACCCCGCTGGCGTCCACGGCGCCGGAGGCGATGAAGTCGTGGATGCCCTCGAGCAGGTCCACGAACCCCTGCGCGCCCGCGTCCACCACACCGGCCCTGGCCAGCACCGCCAGCTGGGTGGGCGTGGCGGCCAGGGCCTGGCGGCTGCGCTCGAGCGCGCGCCGGAACCAGTCGCCGAGATCATCGTCGGCCGCCGGCTCCAGGCCATCGGCAAAGGCGCTGATGACGCTCAGGATCGTGCCTTCCTTCGGGTCGGAAAGCGCCTGCCTCGCCGAGGTCGCGCCGGCCCGCACGGCCCGGGCCAGGGCGGCGGCCTCCAGCGCACGGGCATCGCCCGCCGCTTCGGCCACGCCGGTGAGGAACTGGGCCAGGATGGCGCCCGAATTGCCCCGGGCCCCGTCCACCGCGTCTTCGCCGACCCGGCGCAGCAGGTCGCCGGCACCCTGCCCGCGACGGCTCAGCGCGCCGGTCAGCACGCCGCCGAGGGTGAAGGCCAGGTTGCTGCCGGTGTCGCCGTCGGGCACCGGGAAGACGTTGATCTTGTTGAGCAACTCGCGCTGGGCGATGACCCGCCGGGCACCGGCGATCAGGGCGCGACGCAGGGCCGGGCCGCGGATCAGGGGTTGCGGGAAAGACAGGGTCGCGGCGTTCATGTGCCGCGGGAGTCTGCCCGAAGCGGCGGACTTGTCCATGCTGCAATGCGGCAAAAGCGGTACTGGCGGCTGGCCGCCCGGGGAGTAGAATCGGCGGCAACCATCCGGCACCCCCGCGCATCCATGGGGGTGTCCCGTCCTGCAGGTGTCGCCCATGCTCCGGTTCGTGCTCAGCCTCAGCCTCGTCTTCGCCACCGCCCTGGTCCAGGCCTCCGAACCCGCGCCTGCCGCTGCGGAACCGGGCACCTGCGCCAAGGCCGCCGGTCCCGCCGAAAAGCCGGCCGAAGCGACGGTCGCCGAACCGGCGGCCACGCCCGGCGCCACCTCGCCGGTGCGTCCGCGTAGCAGCGGCGCCTCCGGCCGCCCGGCACCACGCTGGAACTCGCTGCTGCCCGGCATGATCCGCTGACCCCGGACCCCTTGCCCGGCGCCCGCCGCGCCCGCAGTCTGCGGGCATGAAATCCCTGTTCCGCCGCCTCCGTGCCGCCACCGCGCCGCCGAAACTTTCGGACGCACAGCGTGACGAGCTGACCCGCGCCCTGCCCTTCCTGGTCCGGCTGCCTCCTCTCCGCCTCGAACGACTGCATGGCCTGGTGGCGCGCTTCCTTGACGAAAAAACCATCACGCCGCTGCAGGGCCTGGCGCTGGATGACGGGCAGCGCCTGCAGCTGGCCGGACTCGCCTGCCTGCCCCTGCTGGAGTTCGGCGCCGAAGGCCTGCACGGCTGGCGCCAGGTGCTGGTGTACCCGGGGGCGTTCCGCGTGCAGCGCCGGCACCACGACGAAGCCACCGGCGTGGTCGCGGAATGGGTGGACGAACTGTCCGGCGAAGCCTGGGACCAGGGTCCGCTGGTGCTGAGCTGGGACGACATCCAGGCCGAACTGGCCGAGCCCGAGGATGGCTACCAGCTGGTGGTGCACGAGATGGCGCACAAGATAGACATCCTCGACGGCGCCATGGACGGCACGCCGCCGCTGCCGGCGGCCTGGCAGCGCGAATGGGCGCGCGATTTCCAGGCCGCGTACGAAGCGTTCTGCCGGCGCGTGGACGACGGCGAGGAGACGCCGATCGACCCGTATGCGGCGGAAGCGCCGGAAGAGTTCTTCGCCGTGGCCAGCGAATACCACTTCAGTTCACCGGCGCTTCTTGCGCGGGAAATGCCCGCGGTGGCCGCGCACCTGCAGCGTTTTTACGGCCAGTCGCCGATCCCGGGCTGACCCTTTCGAGGGTTCCTAGAACGCCGGCGGGATGCGCACCGAGAAGCGGGCGCCGCCGAGCTCCGCGGACCGCGTGACCCGCAGTTCGCCGTGGTAGGCGGTGACGATGTCCTGCACGATCGCCAGGCCGATGCCATGGCCATGCACGCGTTCGTCGCCGCGCACGCCGCGCTGAAGCAGTCGCTCGACTTTTTCGGTCGGGATGCCCGGGCCGTCGTCGTCCACCGTGAAGTTGACGCCGGCGCGGCGATCCGGCGGCGCCGCTTCGACCGACACGATCAGCAGCACGCGCTTGTCGGCCCACTTGAACGCATTCTCCAGCAGGTTGCCCAGCAGTTCCTGCAGGTCGCCCAGTTCGCCGTGGAAACGGGCGGCGGGGTCGATCTCGAATTCGCACAGCACGCCGCGGCCGGCGTACACCTTTTCCAGGCCCGCGACGATCTCCTCGGCGCGCGGCTCGATCTCGATCGGCGCCGAATACAGCGCATGGCCGGTGCGTGCGGCGCGGGTGAGCTGGTAGGACACGATCTCGTTCATGCGCTGCACCTGGGCGGCGACTTCTTCGCGCAGCTGCTCGTGGCTGGCGTCGGCATCGAGCCGTGAGCGCAGCACCGCCAGCGGCGTCTTGAGGCTGTGCGCCAGGTCCGAAAGCGTGTTGCGGCTGCGGTCCAGGTGCATGCGTTCGCTTTCGATAAGTGAATTGATCGACCGGGTGATCGATTCGAGTTCGCGTGGATGGATTTCCGAAAGCCGCTGCGATTCACCCTGGCGCACGCGACCCAGTTCACGCTCGACGTTGCGCAGCGGCAGCAGGCTCCAGCGCAGCACCAGCAGCTGCACCATCATCAGCACGAACGCGGCCAGCAGCAGGTTGCTCCACAGCGCGCGCCGGTAGATCCGAACCTGGTCTTCGATCTGCTGGGCGTCTTCGAACACGCTCAGGGTCAGCGGGATGTCGCCCGACGCGGATTCCCAGATGATGCCGAACGAATAGGCGAAGACCGAATTCTCCATGCCATCGGAATCGACGATCGTCAGCGGCCCTTCGAAGCGCCGCTCGTTCATTTCAAGCAGCTCCACCGGCGGCATCGATCGACCCAGCGTGGACGCGGAGTCCCAGGTGACGCCTTCGCCGCGAATATTGGCGTACAGGCCGCTGCCGGGCGACAGCAGGCGCATGTCGGGCGGGATTTCAGGGGAAATGAAGCCGCCGATGCGGTCCACCTCGCCTTCCTGGATATAGGCGTTGGCGAGGTTGGCCAGGCGTTCGCGCAGGCCGTACTGGGCGGTGGCCGCGAAGGCACGGTCGAGCGCCAGGCCCGTCAGGCCAAGGAAGGCGACCAGCGCAAGGCTGGCCGCCAGCATCTGCCGGGCCTGCAGCGACAGCGTGCGCCAGATGCGCACGCCGGTTTACTCGTCGCGCGGGATGGCGAAACGATAGCCGCGGCCGCGAACGGTCTCGATCGGCTTGATCTCGCCTTCCGGGTCGAGCTTCTTGCGCAGTCGGCCGATGAAGACTTCGAGCACGTTCGAATCGCGGTCGAAGTCCTGCTGGTAGATGTGCTCGGTGAGGTCGGCCTTGGAGACCAGTTCCCCGGCGTGCAACATCAGGTATTCGAGCACCTTGTATTCGTAGCTGGTCAGGTCGACGCCGGAGCCGTTGACGCTGACGGTCTGGGCCGAGAGGTCCAGGCGCACGGGACCGCAGTCGAGCGTGGGCTTGGACCAGCCGGCCGCGCGGCGCAGCAGGGCGTTCATGCGGGCCAGCAGCTCTTCGACGTGGAAGGGCTTGACCAGGTAGTCGTCGGCACCGGACTTGAGGCCCTCGACCTTGTCCTGCCAGCTCGAACGTGCGGTCAGGATGAGGATCGGGAACTTCTGGCCCGCCTCGCGCAGCGCCTTGACCAGGTCCATGCCCGACATCTTGGGCAGGCCCAGGTCGATCACGGCGATGTCGAAAGGCACTTCCTTGCCGTGGTAGAGACCTTCTTCGCCGTCACCGGCGGTATCCACGGCGAAACCTTCGCGCTTGAGTCGCGCGGCAAGGGTCTCGCGCAGCGGGGCTTCATCCTCGACCAGCAGAACGCGCATGGCGTCTCCTTCAACAGGGGAACGACCCGGGGGGGGTCAGGACAGGGTTTATTCGTCGCGACGGCGCGAAGCCTGGGTATCGGGCTCGCGGACTTCAACTTCGGGGGTTCGCGCGCGCGGAGCGGGCTGGGCGGCACGGTCGCGCAGCATCAGGCTGCGGCGGTCGGTGCGCGGGGGCGTACGGTCTTCGGTCGGCCGGCGGTCGTGCAGCACCCGCACGCGGCCTTCGGGGGTCAGTACCTTGATCCGGTAGACGTCCTGGCCGCCGCGCTGGATGCGCTCGGCGCGCAGCACCCGGCCGCCGTCACGTTCCACTTCGCGGATGCGTTCGCCCACCTCGGTGCGCTGCGCACGGGCTTCTTCGGCCCAGGCGGGCAGCGCCAGCGCGACGATGGCGATCAGCAGCAGGGGGCGAAGGGCGTTCAGCATCGGCGGGAGGATAGCTCCGAGTGGGGTGACCGGCTAGCCGGACGACGGGGCAGAGTCTGGTCGCCGGGCGGTGAATCCGGTATGAACCCTAATTACGTCAATAACTTGTACCTGAACAATCCGGCCCTGTCAGTAAATTTCGGCGACGCAGCAGCGCAGCGAGCCGCCGGCCTTCTCGATCTCGTCCAGCGGCACCGGGGCCAGCTCGAAGCCCGCCGCGGCCAGCACGGCCTTCTGGTCTGCCGTCAGCGCGGCGGCCCCGGCCAGGCTCATCCGCACCCGGTCATCGCGCAAGGCGATGCAATTGCCGGCGAAAGCCGCCTTCTGGTCCGGCGACAGCAGCAGGACGTGGGGGGCGTACAGCGCCGCCAGGACCTGGACCACCGCCGGTTCGGCGAAGCCCGAGGGCGCGATGACCAGGGCGCGCCCCGCCAGCACGCTCATCACCACGTTGGCGTGGTATTCGCCCGCGGCCAGGTCGAACAGCAAGGTGCCGCGCAGGCCCAGCGCCGCGTGCAGCGCGCGGGCGCCGGCTTCGTCGCAGCGCTCGCCCAGGCCGGCGTAGGCCAGGCCGCGGGCGCGGTCGATCACCACCGAGCCGGTCAGCTCGCACACCCCGGGCTGCTGGCGCAGGTCGGCCTGTTCGTAGCCAAGCAGGTCGGTGAAGAAACCGCGGATATCGGGCCGTTCGGCCTCGCGCTGGCGCACCGGATGGCGCATGCGCCCGACCAGCAGCCGGCCCGGAGCGGTGGCGAAGGCGTTGTTCGGGAACAGGCCATCGGGCGCGGCCGGGTCACCGGGGAAACACAGCACCGGCAGGTCCCGGGCCAGCGCCGCCTGCAGCGCCCGGTGCTGGGCCGAGGCCCGCGCCGGGTCCACCGCCACCGACAGGTCCATGTACGCATTGTCGCTGGCCGACTGTTCGGCCAGGGCGAACCCGTCGGGCGCCACCAGGAAGGCGGCGCGCGCGCAGGCCGGCCCGAAGTCGGGCGCGAGGCCGCGGGCGAAATCCAGGAAGGCCCGCGGGTCGCGCGTGATCATCCCTGGCCCCGGTTTTCGTAGGTCGCGGTGATCGAAGCCTTGGCCAGGGTGTG
Organism: Arenimonas soli; assembly: GCF_014643775.1. Classification (GTDB taxonomy): domain Bacteria; phylum Pseudomonadota; class Gammaproteobacteria; order Xanthomonadales; family Xanthomonadaceae; genus Arenimonas; species Arenimonas soli. The sequence continues at coordinate 60,715 of NZ_BMKC01000001.1, read as the reverse complement.
GAAATGCAGGTTGAAGCCGAACACGGCGCCGGAGTCTTGCGGCCCCACGTCCAGTCGTTCGGTGTCCACCGCGAACACGGTGAAGATGTAGCGGTGTTTGCCATGGCCGGGCGGCGGCGCGGCGCCGCCATAGCCGGGGCGACCGAAATCGGTGCGGCCCTGCACGGCGCCGGCGGGCAGGTCATGGCCTTCGGGCGCACCCGCGCCGGCGGGCAGTTCCCGGGTGTCGGCCGGCAGGTTGGCGACCGTCCAGTGCCAGAACCCCGACCCCGTGGGCGCGTCCGGGTCGAAGCAGGTGATCGCGAAACTTTTCGTGCCTTCCGGTGCGCCGGTCCAGCGCAGCTGCGGCGAGGTGTCGCCCATGGCCTTGACGTGCAGGTCCGGCAGGGTGTCGCCGTCCTGGAAACTGGCCGAGCTGAGTTTGAATGCCATGTCGGGATCCTCCGTGTGGCTGCGTGGGACGCCCATGCTAGCCGGTGCGGGTGGCCTCGAGCGCGCGCTCGACCAGCGACCAGCCGGCGCCGGCGCGCGGCGCGCCTTCGCTGAGCACCTGCCGGAACAGCCTGCCGCCCGGCTGGCCGTGGAACAGGCCCAGCCAGTGCCGAGACTGGTGTTTGAGCGCGATGCCGCGCGACAGGCAGTCCTCGACGTAGGGGCGCATGGATTCGAGCAATTGCGCGCGCGTCCGTGGCGGCAGCGTCGACGCGAACAGGGCGCGATCCATCAGGTGCAGGCGATAGGGCTCGTGGTAAGCGGCGCGGCCGATCATCACCCCGTCCACCTCGGGCATCACCGCCTGCACCTGCTCGAGCGTTGCCAGGCCACCGTTGATCTCGATGCGCAGATCGGCGCGCTCGCGCTTGAGGCGGTAGACCCAGTCGTAGCGCAGTGGCGGGATCTCGCGGTTTTCCTTCGGGCTCAGGCCCTGCAGCCAGGCCTTGCGCGCGTGCACCACGAAATGCGTGCAGCCAGCCGCGGCGACGCCATCGACGAAGGCGCGGAAGACCTCGTAGTCCTCCATCTCGTCCACGCCCAGCCGGCACTTCACCGTCACCGGCACATGCGCGGGCGCGGCGGCGATCATCGCGGCCACGGCGTCGGCGACCAGGGCCGGCTCCTTCATCAGGCAGGCACCGAAGCGCCCGGCCTGCACGCGGTCGGACGGGCAGCCGACGTTGAGGTTGACCTCGTCGTAGCCCCAGTCGGCGCCGATGCGGGTGGCTTGCGCCAGGTGGCCGGGATCGGAGCCACCGAGCTGCAGCGCAACCGGGTGTTCGACCGGGTCAAAGCCCAGCAGGCGCTCGCGGTCGCCGTGGATCACCGCCTGGGCGTGCACCATTTCGGTGTACAGGCGCGCATGCGGCGCCAGCAGCCGGTGGAAGACGCGGCAATGCCGGTCGGTCCAGTCCATCATCGGAGCGACGGACAGGCCGTGCGTGGCGGGATCGTAAGGCTGGCGCGACATGGCGGCTCGGGTTTCGTGGCGCCGCGAAGGATACACGCCCGGCGCTATGATCGCGGCAGGGCCGGCAGCGGCCAGGGAGCCGTGATGATCGAAGGCATCGGTATCGGCGTGTTGTTCGGTGGCATCGGGCTCTTCCTGCTCGGCATGCTGCTGATGACCGACGGCCTCAAGCAGGTGGCCGGCCCCGCGCTGGGACGGGTGCTCACCTCTTCCACGCAGACCCGGTTCCGGGGCCTGGCGTCGGGAATGATGGTGACCGCCGCCGTGCAGTCGTCCAGCGCCGTCACGGTGGCCGCGATCGGCTTCGTCAATGCCGGACTGCTGACCTTCTCGCAGTCACTGTGGGTGCTGTTCGGCGCCAACGTCGGCACCACGATGACCGGCTGGCTGGTCGCGCTGGTGGGTTTCCAGATCAAGGTCGAAGCGGCGGCACTGCCCTTGATCGGGCTTGGCATGGCCTTGCGGCTGACGGGCGCGGGAACGCGTCGTGCGGCCGTTGGCACGGCGCTCACCGGCTTCGGCGTGTTGTTCCTGGGCATTGGCTTCCTGCAGCAGGCGTTCGCGCTTGATGGCGATGCGCTCGATCTGTCCGGCCTGGGCGGCGGCCTGCTGTCGGTGCCGGCCTACCTGCTCGCCGGCATGCTGCTGACGGTGCTGATGCAATCCTCCAGCGCCTCGCTGGCGGTCACCCTGACCCTGGCCCACTCCGGGGTGGTCACGCTCAACGAAGCGGCCGCGATGGTGATCGGCGCCAACATCGGCACCAGCGTCACGGCGATCCTGGCTGCCATCGGCGCCACGCCCAACGCCAAACGCGCCGCCAGCGCCCACGTGCTTTTCAACCTGCTGACCGCAGTCGCGGCGCTCGGCCTGCTGCCGTGGTTGCTCAAGGGCGTTGACCTGCTGGGCGGACTGTTCGACCTGGAAGGGTCGCCGGCCATCAGCCTCGCCCTGTTCCACACCGTCTTCAACGTCCTTGGCGTGATGCTGATGTGGCCCCTGGCCGACCGCATGGCCGCGCAGCTCAAGCGGCGCTTCCGCAGCCACGACGAATCCCGGGGTGAACCGCGCTACCTCGACCAAAACGTCGCCTCGGTGCCGTCGCTGGCAGTGGATGCGCTGCGCCGCGAGATTTTCCGGCTCGGCCGCAAGGCCCTGTCGGCGGCCCATGCCGGCATCGCCCGCCTTGCCGGCCAGCCCCCGGCCGACGTGGACGGCGGCTACGAACGCCTGGGCCGCGCGATCCAGGACTTCGTCGCCGGGTTGGGCCGCTCCTCGATGTCCGGCAGCAGCGCCGGGGCGCTGGCCACCCTGCTGCGGGTGCAGCACTACTACGACAACTGCCGCGAACAGGCGGAGGGGATCGCCGGGGGCCGGCAAGCGGTCACCGCCCTGGCCGATCCGGCCCTGAAGCAGCAGCTGCTGGCGCTGGTGGCCGAGGCCGACGAACTGCTCGTGCAGCTCGATCCCGCGCACGCCCCGTTCGCGCCCCTGGCCCAACACCAGGCAGCACGTTTCGAATCCCACTACGAAGCGCTCAAGGCGAACCTGCTCGCCGCAGGCGCGGACGGCCGCCTCGGCATCGAAGCCATGGACGCGCTGCTGCGCAGCTTCAGCGCCTTGCGCCGGACGGTGCAGCAGGCCGCCAAGGCCGCCCGCCTGCTCGACCAGCTTTCGCCCGGCTGATCCCTCGGGCCCGAAGCCCGGCCCGCCGCCGTGTCAGCCGCCGCCGGCCGCATCCACCACGGGCTGGCCGCCGGCGTCGGTGACCAGGCGGAAGCGCTGCTTGCCAAAGTAGAAGGTGAACCGGAAAAGGCCCGCATCGTCGCCGGTGCCGCGTTCGCACAGGGTGGCGATGCGGCGGTCGGCGACCATGGCCGGCACCTGTTCCGGCTCCAGGCCCAGGCCCTGGGCGATCAGCCGGGCATCCACCTCCACAAGGCCGGGTGCCGGCGCCGTTTCGGCGGCGTATCCAGGCGCCGCCGTGTCCACGCCGGCGGCGTCCAGCGCCTCGCCCACGCCGCTGAGCGCGTGGGAGTCGAAGTCGTTCCATTCGATGGTGGTCATGGCGGCCCTCCTGGCATGGGGCCCATCCTGGCGCCCGCGAACCGCGGTTTCCCTGACCTGGGTCAGCCGCGGGACAGGGCCCGCCGCTGCGCGGCCGGTACCATGGCGGCATGCATCGTGCGCAAACCCTGGATGAAAGCTCGCTGGCCGGCCTGGTTGACCGCTTCTACGACAAGGTCCGCGCCGACCCCGCCCTGGGTCCGGTCTTCAACGCCGCCGTGCACGACTGGCCGGCGCACAAGCACCTGCTGACCTCGTTCTGGTCGTCGGTGGCGCTGGGAACCCGCAGCTTCCGCGGCAACCCGATGGCCGCCCACCGCGCCCAGCCGGGCATCACCGCGGCCCATTTCACCCGCTGGCTGCAGCTGTGGCGCGAAACCACCGCCGAACTCTTCGAACCCGGCCCCGCCCAGGCGCTGCAGTCTCATGCCCAGCGCATCGGCGAAAGCCTGCAGTACGGCCTTGGCATCAGGCCGGGCGTGCACGACCTGGGCCTGCCGATGCGCGCGGACTGACTTGCGTCAAAATCCTGCCGCCGAATCGGGGCACACTGGACCCTCCAAGCCACGGAGCAAGACCATGGACCGCGTGAAAGGCAAAACCTGCATCGTCACCGGCGCCGCGCTGGGCATTGGCCGCGCCTGCGCCGAACGCCTGGCCGAAGAAGGCGGCGCGGTGGCCGTGTTCGACCTGCACGACGCCGAAGGCGAGGCCGTCGCCGCGAGCATCCGCGAACGTGGTGGTCGCGCCCGCTACTGGCATGTTGATGTCAGCGACGAGGCGGCGGTGAAAAAGGCCGTGGACGAAGCGGCCGCGGAATTCGGCGGCGTGCACGTGCTGGTCAACAACGCCGGCATCTCCGGCTCGACCAAGCTCACCCACGAAATCTCCGAAGCCGAGTGGGACAAGGTGCAGGCGGTGAACGTCAAGGGCGTGCTGTTTTGCTGCAAACACGCCATCCCGCACCTCAAGGCCGCCGGCGGCGGCAGCATCGTCAATCTTTCATCCATCTACGGCCTGGTCGGCGCCCCGGACGTGCCCGCCTACCACGCGTCCAAGGGCGCGGTGCGGCTGATGAGCAAGACCGACGCCCTGTGTTACGCGGCCGACCGCATCCGGGTCAATTCGGTGCATCCGGGCTACATCTGGACCCCGATGGTGGAAGGCCACCTCAAGGCCAGCGGCGCCACCGACCTCGAGGCTGCCCGCAAGGAGGTGGGCGCCCTGCATCCGCTGGGCCACATGGGCGACGTGGACGACATCGCCTGGGGCGTGGTCTACCTGGCCTCGGACGAATCGAAGTTCGTCACGGGCGCCGAACTGGCGATCGACGGCGGTTACACCGCGCGCTGAAATCGCGCCGGTCAGCGGCCCTTGCCGTTGCCCTTGCCCTCGTTGCCCTTGCCCTTGTTGCCCTTGTCGGGCTTGCCGCCACCCTGGTCGCGGGCCTGCGGCGGACCGGCGTCACGACCGCCCTTGGGGCCGCCGGACGCCTTCGGGCCACCGCGACCGTGCAGGCGCTCGTGGCCCTTGCCGACCCGGCCCTTGAGCGCATGGAAGGCGGACGAGCCGGGCTTGATGCCCAGTCGCTGCGCCACCACGCCCCAGCCCTGGCCACGGTTGCGGTCGTAATAGTCGACGACTTCCAGGCACGGCCGGCCCAGCTGGCTGGCCAGCGCGCAGGCGAAGTAGATGTCACCCGGCGCCCAGCCGCGGTCGTAGTACAGCTCGCGCACCAGCGGGCGGGGCGCGCCGAAGCCGCCGACGACGTCGTCGATGAAGCCGTTGGGATTACCGCGCCCGTAGGTGTTGATGTCGCCCAGCCGGGTGTCCACCCAGACATCCCCGGTGCGCGGGCTGAAGCCGATGGTGACGGCCTGCGCGCCGGCCGCGGCGACCAGGCCGAACAGGAACAGGGTGATCAGCAGTTTGTTCTTCATGGCGGACTCCTCGAGATTCTTGTCCCGGCGCCGATTGTGACCGGCCCGGGTGAACGCGGAAGAAACGGTCAGATGCGCTGCAGCCGGTGGCCGACGGCATCGGCGCGTGGCGCGCCCTGGGCATCGAGCAGTTCAAGGCTGCCATCGGGCTGCAGTTCGAACCAGTGGTCGGCGCCTTCCGGGTCGATCCGGAACACGATGGCCGGGCCGGCGTCGCCGCGCTGCCGCACCTGGCGCCAGGTGCCGGCCAGGGTGAATACATTGCCGTCGTCGGCGCCAAGGAAGGTTTCTTCCAGCTCGAAGTCCTGGCCACCCTGGTCGTCGCGACGCAAGGTGAGGCGGGTCTGGATGCCGCTGCAGTCGCTGCAGGGCAGCACGCCCTGCCAGGTGCGCACGAAGGCTTCCCGGTCCGGTGGCGCCAGCCCCGAAAGCGGCGCGGGCTCGTCGTCGGGCAGCGCCGGTTCGCCGGGATCCGCGCCGCAGGCGGCCAGGGCCAGCAGCAGCGCGAAAATGAACGACAACTTACCGAAGGACGTGATCGAAGCCATGGATCGCATCCTAACGCTTGCGCGCCGCTACGGCGCAGGCGCACCTTCAAGCCATACGACGGACGGCGATCGCCAACCCCATCGACGGCGCCGGCACGTTCAAGACCCTGCCACCCACCGAAGGAGGTGCCCCATGGTCCGTAGCCTGCCGTCGTCCCACTCCACCCCGCCCTGGTCCGGCCTTGATGGCAAGCGCATCGCCGGCACCAGCCTGGCGATCAGCGTGCACGTCGTGGTCCTGGGCGTGCTGATGTTCCCGATGAACTGGCAGCCGCCCGCCGAACAACCGCGCCGCGAATCCGTGCCGGTGCAGTTCGAACGCCTGCCCGAGCGCGAAATCCCGGTCACCGTGCCGCCGCCGCGGCAGCCGGTCGAGCGGCCGGTGGAGCGCCCCAGCACGCCCCAGCAGCGCGTGCAGGACACGCCGGTGCCGGTGGCCGACGACACGCCCGTGTTCGACCAGGGCGAGATCGAAGCGCCCCCCGTCGCCGACAGCGGCGCCGAGACCACCAGCTTCGATCCGGGCCAGCCGTCGGTCGCGGTGCTTGCCTACGACGTCGCGCCGGCACCGCGCTATCCGCGGCCCTCGCTGATCGCCGGCCACGAAGGCACGGTGGTGCTGCGGGTGCTGGTGGACGCTACCGGGCAGCCGGTCGAGGTGTCCATCGAAGAAAGCAGCGGGCATCGCGCGCTCGACCGGGCGGCGCGGCAGCAGGTGCTCGAGCGCTGGCGCTTCCACCCGACCCAGCGCGGCGGCCGGCCGGTGGCTGCCTACGCGCTGGTGCCGATCGTGTTCAGCTTGCCCTGACGCTGGACAATCACGCCGGATCGACGGATCGTCACCCACAGTGACGATTCGTTGATCCGGAGTACTGCATGTCCCCACGCCGCCCCCTGTCCGCCGCGCTCGTCCTTGCCCTGGCGCTGACCGTCGCGCCTGCCCTGGCCCAGGACGCAGCGGAGGCCGAGCCGCGCTGGACCCTGGGACTGCTGGCGATCGATCGCGACGCCCCCTATCGCCAGCTTGACGAAGACCTGCTGGTGGTGCCGCTGGTGCGCTTCGAGGGTGAACGTTTTTACCTGCGCGGCCTGCGTGGTGGCGTCGTACTCGCCCGGGACGGCGGCTTCGAGTTCGGTGCCTTCGTCCAGGGTCGCGGCGACGGCTACGAGGCCGCCGACTCCCCGTACCTGGCCGGCATGGACGACCGCGATTTTTCCCTCGACGTGGGCCTGGCCGCCAGCTGGCGGGTGAAGCGCGTAGGCCAGTTCGAAGCTTCACTGGCGACCGACATGCTCGACCGCAGCGGTGGCCAGGAGGCCGCGCTGTCCTGGACAGGGCTGGTGCGTGCGGGCGGCTGGCGGCTGCTGCCGGGTGCGTCGCTGGCCTGGCAGAGTCGCGACATGGTTGACTACTACTACGGCGTTCGCACCGGCGAAGCCCTCGTCGGCCGGACGGCGTATTCGCCCGGCTCGGCGCTGTTCCCGGAGATTTCGCTGCTGGCCACGCGCCCGCTGGGCGAACGCTGGGAGTTTTTCGCGCGCGCCGGCCACACCTGGCTGCCGTCGGAAGTCACCGACAGCCCCGTGGTGGACCAGGATGGCCGCATGTCGGTGATCGTGGGGCTGGGTTACACCTTCGACTGACGCCAGCGCGACTCGAGCAGGCCGATCGCCGCGGGCACCTGCGCGGCGGTTTCCACCGTTTCCATGTGGCTGGCGTGGCCGGGTTCCAGGCCGTGCTCGAGCTCGTGCGCCCAGGTCACGTGGTAGGGCATGTGCACGCCCCACCCGCCCAGGCGCAGCACCGGTTCGATGTCCGAACGCAGCGAATTGCCGACCATCGCGAAATCGTGCGAAGCCAGCGAGAATTCACCCAGCACGCGCCCGTAGGTGGCGGCGTCCTTTTCGGAAACGATCTCGATGCGCTGGAACAGGTCGGCCAGGCCACAGGCGCGCACCTTGGCTTCCTGGTGGAACAGGTCGCCCTTGGTGATCAGCACCACCGGCCGGTCCCGCGCGACGGCCTCGACCGCGGCGCGGATGCCGGGCAGCAGGTCGACGGGATGCGCCATCACCGCCTTGCCCAGTTCAACGATGCGGTGGATGTCGGCCGCGGCGATGCGCTCGCCGGTCAGCGCGATGGCGGTTTCGACCATCGAAAGCGTCATGCCCTTCGCGCCGTAGCCGAACAGCTTGATGTTCCGGCGCTCGGTGTCGAGCAGGCGTTCGTGCAGGCCGGCGTCGGCCAGGTCCACGTATTTGCCGACGATGGCCTCGAAATCGGCGTGCGCGGCGCGGAAATAGCCCTCGCTGTGCCAGAGCGTGTCGTCGCCGTCGAAACCCACCAGGCCAAAACCCATTCGCGCAGGCCTCATTCGGTGATCGGCTGGTCCAGCGTCGGGTCGCTGCCGCCGATGATGACGCTGGAGATGCGCATCGCGTAGATGGCATCGTGTCGCTTGCCGAAGATCTGGTCGGTGCTCTCGGCCAGGGCTGGGCCGGCACCACCCTGCATCACGTAGCTGGCGCATTCGGCGCCGAGCATCGAAGACGCTTCCCGGCGGTGGTTGCCCAGGCCCTGCCCGGTGATGCGCTGGGGCTGGTCGCCCAGGGCCACGATGGCTCGCACCTGCGTTTCCGGACCGGGGCGGATATGCCAGGCGGTGGCTTCCGGGGCCGTCAGCAGCAAGGCCACCGGGCCGGGCACGGCGATATCCACGCGGCGGATCACTTCACGCCCCGGCTCGGCGTCGGCCACCGGCGCGGCGCCGTCCACCACGAACAGGCGCGCGCTGATCGGCAGCCTCAGGCCATCGACCCGGCACGGACCCCAGTCCCGCCCCGCCGGGGCCGGCGCCGACTCGACGCCGGCAGCCGTTGCCACTTCGGTCTCCGGGGCGGGATCGTCGCCGCCGCAGGCGGAAAGCAGGCAAGTGGAGGCCAGGACGGCAAGCAACAGGCGTGGCGACATGTGGGGGGATCCTTGGAACGGGGGTGCGGGAAGCATAAACCCTTGGGTCCCGGCGGCGGGTTCAGGTGGCGCGGCGGCGCCCCAGCACGCGCTCGCGATGCACCATGTAAAGGCCGCTGGCGACGATGATGCCGGCGCCGAAGAAGGTCCAGCGGTCGGGCAGCACGCCCCAGATCACCAGGTCCAGGCCCAGGCCCCAGGCCAGCGCGCTGTATTCGAACGGCGCCACCACCGAAGCTTCGCCGGACCGGAAGGCTTCGGTGATCGCCACCTGGCCCAGGAAACCGGTGACGCCGACGCCGGCGATCACCCAGGCATCGGCCATCCGCAGCGGCACCCATCCCGGCAGGGCCAGCAGCGAGGCGCCGACCGCGGTCATCGCCAGCATCCAGAACACCATGGATTGGCTGCTGTCGGTCCGGTGCAGTACCCGCACCATGATGGCCGACAGCGAATAACCCGCCGCCGCCGCCACAACGGCCAGCCCGGCCCAGCCGAACAGGCCTTCGCCGGTGGGGCGCAGCACCACCAGCACGCCGACCAGTCCGACGGCGATCGCGGCCCAGCGCCGCGGCCCGACGTGTTCGCCCAGCATCGGCACCGACAGCGCGGTGATCAGCAGCGGCGCCACGAAGAAGATGGTGTAGGCGGTGGTCATCGGCATCTGCCGCAGCGCGAAGGCGAATGCCGTGAGCATCATGATCGACAGGCCGGCGCGCAGCAGGTGCAGGGGCCAGCGGATCTTCAGCAGCCCGACCAGCGTGCCCGTGGCGATCACCCAGGCCACGACCAGCGGCAGGCCGGACAACCCGCGCAGGGCCGCGACCTGCATCGGCGGGTAGTGGCCGGCCAGCTGCTTGAGGCCGCCGTCCATCAGCGAAAAGAAGCCGACGGCAAGCAGCATGGCGACGATGCCGCGGAGGTTGGAAGGGCTGGACATTCGTCATTGTCGCGCAGTTCCCGGGGAGCGGGCACAGGCGCGGGCAACCCTGGCGTCGAGCTCGGATCGTTGCTGGAAATCGAGCTTGTTCCAGAGCCGGTCACGCAGGTCGTCGGCTTGCCGGCGCGCCTTCTCGCAGCGAAGCCGGCGCGCCTGTGCCGTGCCGGCCCCGTGCGCGCGGGCCTTGCCGGCGGCCGGCGACGGCCGGCGCCGCGCCTGGCCACGGTCAGGCCCCGCCGCGGGCGGCGCCGACGCCGTGCGCGGGCGCGGCGCGGACTCGGCCTTGACCGGCTGCACCCAGGCCTGGTGGCTGCCATCGGCGCAGGGCAGCGTCTGGTAGCTGACGGCGCCGGAGGCGGCCACGCACTTGCGCAGCTCGGCGGTGGGACCGGCGGCCGACAGCAGCAGGGCCGGGAAAAGGATCACGGACGGGATTCGCATGGCAGGCTCCGGGCGGAGGTGCCAGTGCAGCGCACAAGGGCGTGCCGGCGCATCCGCGAAAGCACCCGCCGACGGGCCCGAAATCAACGCACCTGCGGCGCCGGGAATTCAGGAGTCGTAGACGTTCGCGCACTGGGCAACCACCCAGGCGCGAAGCTCGGCCCGCTGGGCCTCGGTCAGGCGCAGCCACTGTTTCTCCAGCACCGACTCCGAGAACTCATGCGCCTGGGTGCATTCGCTCTTGCGACGCGGACTGCCGGCGGCCTCTTCGGCGCGGGCCTGGGCCTCGGCCTGCAAGCGCTGTTCCTCGGCCAGTCGCGCGGCCTCGGCCAGCCGCGCTTCTTCGGCCGCCCGCCGCGCCTCGGCTTCGGCCAGGGCGGCGCGCGCGGCGAGCTCTTCGACGCTGGGCCCGGGCTCGGGCGTCGCATCGCGCTTCCATACCTGGGTGCTGCCGGCCGGACAGGGTTCGGACAGGATGCTGACCGCCCCCTGCGCGTCGGTGCACTTGAACAGGGACTCGGCCGCGGCGGGCGCGGCCGCGGCCAGGCAACACAGGGCAAGGGCGAACCGGCGCATGGCTTATTCCGCCGCCGCCGGTTCGGCCGGCGTGCCGCCCCGCAGGTGGGTGTCGAGGAAGGCAAGGATCCGGCCGTAGCCTTCGATCTGGTTCTTCTTCTTGGAAAAGCCGTGGCCCTCGTCGTCGAACACGACGTACTCCACCGGCACGCCGTTCTTTTCGACCGCGGCGACAATGTCGTCCGACTCGGGCTTGATCACGCGCGGGTCGTTGGCGCCCTGCAGCACCATCAACGGCACGTCGATCTTGTCGGCGTGGAACAGCGGCGAGGTTTCGATCAGGAAATCACGCTGCGTTTCCGGGTTGCCGATTTCCTGGTACAGCGCCTCGCGGAAGGACTCCCAGTACGGCGGGATCGATTCAAGCGTGCGCAGCCAGTTCGAGACACCGAAGATGTTCACGCCCACCTTGAACTCGCCCGGCTGGAAGGCCAGCGCCGAAAGCACCATGTAGCCGCCGTAGCTGCCGCCGATGATGCCGATCTTCTCGTCGTCCACGTAGTCCAGGGTCTGCAGGTACTTCTTGGCCTCGACCGTGTCCCACAGCGGCTCGCGCCCGTGCTTGCCGTCGTCGGCGGCGAAGAAGGTCTTGCCGTAGCCGGAGCTGCCGCGGTTGTTGATGCCCAGCACCACGTAGCCGTGGTTGGCCAGGTACTGGATGAGCGCCGAATGCGCGCGCGTGGTCTGGCCGCCCGGGCCGCCGTGCACCCACACCAGCGCCGGCGCCGGCTGGTCGGCGCTGGCCTGGTGCGGTTTCCACAGGATGTTGGGGATGGTCATGCCGTCGAAACTGTCGAAGCGCACCACGCTCGAATCCACCAGGTCGGCCGGATCGATCGCCGGGTTCAGCGAAGTCGTGAGCTGGGTCGGCTCGCCGCCGCCGGCCAGGTCGAGCACGTAAAGGTCGTTGGGCTGGCGGTCGCCGTTGAGGTAGAAGGCCAGCTTGTCCTCGGAGCGCGAGACGCGCAGGTTGCGCACTTCGCCGGCGGGGAAATCCGGCAGCGCGATTTCTTCGCCGCTGGCAGTGTTGAACAGCTGCACGCCGGTGCTGCCGTCGATGTTGGTGGCCACGGCCAGGTAGGTGCCGTCGTGCGAAAGTGCTGCATCGACGATGTCCCAGTCGGCCGAACGCACCGGTTCGTGTTCCCAGGACTGCAGGTTCACTCGGCGCAGCGCGGCGAACTCGCCCTGGTCGTTGGCCGTGTAGTACAGCCACTGCCCGTCCGGGCTGAAGGCTTCGGCCGCGAACTGCGCCTGGCCTTCGTGTTCGGACACCTTGGTCAGCTTGCCGGTGGCCAGTTCGACCACGTGCAGGTCGCTGTCGTTGGTGGTGTGGGTCTGGCCCAGCGCCAGCCAGCGGCCATCGGGCGAGATCTCGCCGGGCTCGTAGCCGAGGTCGTTCTTGTAGATGAGTTCGCGCTCGTAGTCGTCGGCGTCGTAGCGGTAGACGTCGAAGAATCGCGGATCGCGCTCGTTGCTGATGACGAAGAAGGACGCGCCGTCGTGGCTGAAGCCCATCAGGCCGGCCTTGAGGTTTTCGCCCGGGGTCAGGTCGCGTTCGCTGCCGTCGGCTTCGATCACGTAAAGGTGGTCGAGCTCGTTGCCACCCTGGTCGCGGCTGACCAGCACGCGGTCGTCCTTGGGGAAGAACGCTTCGGCGTAGACGTTGTCGGTGTCCGATGTCGTGACCGCCGTCCATTCGCCGCCACCCACCGGCATCGTGTAGGCATTCCAGACGCCGGACTTGTTCGACGAGAACAGGATGCGCGACTCGTCGGCGCTGAAGGAGGCGCCGCCGACGCCGATGGATTCGACGAACTCTTCGATGGCGTATTGCCGGGAGGGGCGCACCGTGGCGTTTTCCTGGGCCGCGGCGCTGGCGCCGGCCTCCGTGGCCGGTTCCGGCGAACGCTGGCAGGCCGCCAGGCCCAGCGACAGGGAAAGGGCGACGGCGAGGGTGAGGCCGGTACGGCGCAAAGCGGGCATGGGCGGGGCTCCAGGGGCGTGAAGGCCCCAATCTACGCCGCCCGGCCGGGGCCCGCGAGTGGCTGGCGGACGCCGCTGGCCCCCGCGAACCTGAACGAAGGCTTCGGGATGCTTTGAATCATTCAGCCTGAACCGGCCAGCATCGTCGCATCCGCCGCCCCGTCGGCCTCACCGGAGCCCCCCGATGTCCGAGGCAAACCGCCTGGCCGCGATCAGCGCCTTCCTGCTCAAGCACCGTGCTTCCCCGGTTTTCCGGCCGCGCCACGACCAGCCGGCCGGCATCGAACCCGAAGATGCCAGCGAAAGCGCCGAGGCCTTCACCCACGACCTCGAGGCGCTGGGACCGACCTTCGTCAAGATCGGCCAGATGCTGTCCACGCGGCCCGACCTGGTGCCGCCGGACTACCTGCTGGCGCTGTCGCGGCTGCAGGACCACGCGGCGCCCACGCCGCTGGCGGACATCACCCGTTCGATCGAAGAGCAGCTTGGCCAGCCCATGAACAAGCTCTTCGCCGAATTCGACCCCGAGCCGGTGGGGACCGCTTCGTTCGCGCAGGTGCATCGCGCCAGGCTGCCCAGCGGCCGCGACGTCGCCGTCAAGGTACAGCGCCCCGACCTGGCCGCCCTGGTGGACACGGACCTGGCGGCGGTGGAGCGGCTGATCCGCTCGCTGGGCCTGGTCAGCCGCGCCGGCGAGCGCTACGGCTTCATCGACTGGCTCGACGAGTTCCGGGCCACTGTGCGTGCCGAACTCGACTACCGCCAGGAAGCCGACAACCTCGACACCTTCCACGCCCGCCTGGCCGACTACGACCGCATCAGCGTGCCGCGCCCGGTCTGGGACTACACGCGCCGCCGCGTCCTGGTGATGGACTACGTGGAAGGCATCCAGGTCACCGCCATCCCCGACGTGCTGCGCACCGAGATCGACCTGGTGCCGCTGGCGAACGACCTGGGCAAGGCCTACCTGGACCAGGTGTTCGTGCACGGCCTGATCCATGCCGACCCGCACCCGGGCAACGTCAAGCTGACGCCGGACCATCGCCTGGTGCTGCTGGACCTGGGCATGGTTGGCTACGTGCCGCCGCGGCTGCGCGACCAGCTGCTCAAGCTGATCGTCGCGACCATCGATGGCCGCGGCGAGCAGGCCGCCGAAACCTTCATCCACATGGGCACGCGGCTGGAGGATTTCGACGAAGCGCGGTTCTCGCGCGAAACGGCGCGCCTGGTCGCGCGCTTCTCGAGCGCAAGCACCTGGACCGAATCCGAGGGTGGCTTCCTGCTGACGCTGGTTGAACTGGGCGCCCACTGCGGCCTCAAGCCCCCGGCCGAGCTGACGCTGCTCGGCAAGACCCTGCTCAACCTCGAGTCGGTGATCCTGGCCCTGGACCCGGACGCGTCCCTGCGCGAAGTCCTGCGCCGCCACATGCACGACATGCTGCGCGAGCGCACGCTGGGCACGCTTGACCTGGGGCGCCTGGCCACCGAGGTGCTCGAAGTCCAGGAACTGGTGCGCGAGGCGCCCCAGCGACTGTCGGTGCTGCTGCGCACCCTGGCCGACAACCGCTTCCGCGTGCACGTGGCCGGTCTCGAGGAATCACACCTGATCGAAAGCATGCAGAAGATCGCCAACCGCATCACCGCCGGCGTCATAGCCGCGGCGATGGTGGTAGGCGCCGCGCTGATCATGGACATCCGCACGCCGCACACCTTGCTGGGCTACCCGGCGCTGGCGCTGGTGATGTTCCTGGTGGCGGTGATCCTGGGCGCGGCGCTGGTGGTCAGCTCGTTGCTGGGCGACCGTCGCGCGCGCCCCAAGGCGGAGAAGGATCCGCTCTGAGGCGCGCGTCCGCGATCAGCCTTCGGGCTGGGCCGCGGCTTCCTTCTTGAAGATGGCCTGCAGCTCGGCCTGCATGCGCGGCATGATTTCCTGCGCGCGGCGCTGGCCGATCTGCATCGTCGCCTGCATCAGCGCCGGCTGCTTGGCCAGCAGCGAAGCGCCCTCGGGGGAGCGGTAATAGGCCACCGCGGCATCGATCTCGGCATTGGTCAGCTGTTCCTCGAACAAGGCGCTGATCTCGGGCGCGATCGACTCCCAGGCCATGGCCTCGAGCATTCCCTTCTTGGTGACTTCGTGCGCGGCGCGGGCGCGTTCAAGCGACTCGCCCTCCAGGTTGTGCTGCTGCACGCCCTGTTCGAAGCCCTGGTCCATCATCTGCGACATCACGACTTCCATCTGCGCGTAGTTTTTTTCCACCTGCATGACGTCGAGGTACTCGGCAACCTTGGCCTTGTCCGCGGCCAGGGACAGGCCCGGCAGCGCCAGCAGCGTGGAGAGGGCAAGCGCGGCAAGGCAGTGGCGATGATTCATTCGTGTCTCCAATTTCCGGGGGGATGAATCGCCAAGTTAACCGAATGCGCGCCTCTAACGCGAGATTCAGGCGCGTGGTCGTAGGGTGGCAGTTGCTGCAGGAATGAATATTCGCCGAAACAAGAGATCACCCTGCAGCGTGATCACCGGCCGCATCAAAGGAGAAATCCAATGACGACCAACAATGCCGATCTCCGCCAGGAAAAGGTGGAGACACTCAACGAACTTATCCAGGCCACCCGCGACAGCGCCGAGTTCTATGCCGACGCCGCCAAGGCCGTGAAGAATCCACAGCTGCGCTCGCTTTTCGACGACATGGCCGAGTCCAAGCAGGGACTGGTGGGCAGCATGGCGCGCGAAGTCCGCGCCGAAGCGGGCCAGCCCGCCACCGACGGCAGCCTGCGTGGCAGCCTGCACCAGTTCTATTCGACGCTGCGCGCCGAGATGGCCAAGGACCACGGCGACTATGCCTACGTCAAGGAACTCGAGAAGAGCGAGGACCGCCTGATGGCGGCCTTCCATGACGTCATCAAGCGCGACGACGCACCCAAGGCGGTCAAGGAGTCGCTGCTGAGCTACCTGCCCAAGGTGCAGCAGCACCACGACACCATGCGCGAACGGAAATGGGCCATGGAGGCCCGGCACTAAGCGCTGATATCAGCACAGGCATGGAAGCCCACGCGGGCCCGGTCATCCGGGCCCGTCTTGTTTGGAGGCCAGGCGCGCGTAGGCCGCACGCACCTCGTGAACGCCGTGTTCTCGTTCCAGCCGCCGCACGACGAAATGCCCGCGCGCCACCGACTGGAAGTGGCCAATGAAGATCAGGTTGAGCGTGGCGCCGGTGGCGGCGCCGATCAGCGGCGCGGCCTGGGCCAGCGCCTTTTGCGTGACCGGGATCGAAAAGCGGCTGGCGATGCCGTTCACCAGCTGCACCAGCGCCGGCGCGCTGCCGGTGCCCATGCCGCCGGCCACGTAGCGCGTGGCGGCCGTGACCTGCTGCGCCAGCGCCGCGCGCGTGGCGAAATAGCCCGACTCGGCGCCGTCGTCGTCGCTGCGGCGACCGCCCAGGGCCAGCACTTCCAGGCAGGCCATGCGGGTGTCCGGGTTGTCCGCGGATTCGCCTTCGCTGCGGGCGATGTCGGTGATCGAGCGCAGCATCGCAGCCGTGGTGATGGGCAGTTCCACCAGCAGGCCAGGCAGCCCGAAGAAACCACCGATGGCGCCGGTGCCGGCCACCGCGAACTTGTGCAGGCGCGGACTGGCGGTGTGTCCTGGCGCGGGCGTGCGCAGGGTGCGCCTGGCGGCGTCGAAGGCCGTTTCCACCGATTTGCGCGCGGCACGGTCGACCAGGCGCGCGGCCGGTCCCGGTAGCCGCGCCATCAGGCCCTCGATCGGTGCGCCGATCACGTTCGCCAGCTGCATGGCCAGGCCCGGCGATTCGAGCAGGCGCCGCGCCTCCGCCAGTTCGGCCTGGGCCTCGGGGGGCAACGGGCGAAGGATCTGCGTCATCGTCGGGCGATCACGGCCGGAAGCTTCCGTGGAAAATCTGTTTGGCGCTGAAAACCAGTTCCGGCGAATAGGCCGATTGCCCCGCGGCGCCGGGTTGGCCCGGATCGCGGGCCAATGGCGGCAGGTCGAAGCCTTCAATGTCCATGCCCACCTTTGAAAAGGCCATGGGCTGGTGCACCTGGGTGGCGATGGCGGCACCGTCCACCTCGACCGGATCGAAACGCAGGCTTCGCACCCGGTCCTCGAGCGCCTTGGGCAGTCCGGCCGGCAAACGCCCATCCAGGGGCAGGACCCTGATGTCCTGCGTGCGCCCTTCGGTGTTGACCGTGTAGGCAAGCACCATTCGTGCCGGTCGCGTGGGCGGCCGGATGCCACGCGGATAGAAGTGAGAATGCGGGCGCGGGCCCAGATGGGGCGATTCCAGGGCCACGGCGTAGCTGTCGTCCCGGGCCTGCAGGCGCAGGCCTGCCCGCATCCAGCTTCGCGAGGGCCGGCCCTGGCCCTGCACGCTGGCGGGTTCGAACTGCGTGGCACGCACCAGCGCGTCCGCTGGCTCCTTCAGGGCGTCGGGCAGCTTGTATTCCGGATCGAATTCAAACCCGGTGACCTGCCCCTGCCCGGACAGCGTCACCCAGCCGGCGATCCAGAAGTGGCGGCCCTGTTCGCCTTCATTCGCGGCGACCCGGGCGACCGCGAGCAGGCAAAGCAAACCCGCGAACAGCAGGAGCCGGCTCGTCATCGAGGGGGTCCTACGCGAGCAGGTCGACGTCATCATCCGGGGCCTGGTCGGCAAGACGCGTGAGTTCTTCCTCGTCGGGAATCTCGCCGGCGTCCCAGTCGGTGACGATGCCGCGGGCACGCTCGAGGTCGTCATCAGCCACGAGCACCTGCACCACGCCAATGGCCGGCAGTTCGCCGGCGGCACCGAGCAGCCCGGCGCCCGAGACCCGCGCCGGGATGCCGGCGCTGTGCAGCAAGTCGCAGACCAGCTGCGCGTCGATCAGGTTCTGGGCGTCATAGGCGGTTTTCATGGCTCCGACTCTAGGTCAATCAGGCCGGTTTGCCCATGCCATGCATCCGGGAGCGCGGCGCGAGCGCGATACGCTTCCTGTGCCGGCAGCCAATGCGTTCATGCAAGGCCGGGGGCTGTCAGCCGCAGGCATTCCGGATGGCGTCGCCATGGCGCCGCAGGCCGTCGTGAGTCACCTGCCTCAGGGGCTGCCGGCGATAGCGCGCGTCGGCGGCGCGCGCGGCCTGGCAGGCGGCCGAGTCCTCCTTTCGCACCCGCTGGCGCGACCCTCGCGAACGCAGGTCAGCCGAACCGGAAGGGCTGGTTGAAGCGGACGGTTGCCGCGTTCGTACAGACCGCGCTGGCTCCCGCTCAGGAGTCACCGGTCGCCGCCATTCCTGGCGGCTACCCGCAGGACACGGCGCGGACTGGAAACTGGGGTGGCCGGAAGCATCAACACACTTGTGCATCCAGTGGCCAGCGGGAGCCGGGCGAGGCGTTGCCGGTTGCGCCGGAGGCCGCGCCGGGGCGACAAGCGGCACGGGTTTGGCCGTCCTGGGTACCTGTTCCGCAAGCGGACGCCCGGTAGATACAGCGACATACGCGGCGGCACCCAAGATTGCCACCGCACCGGCAACACCCAGCACCCGCGCGAACGGCGGGTCGACCGGCTGCAGGCGACCGCGGGGATCGCGGCGCAATTCCGGCTTCGCGAATAGCGCAAAGGCGGCAGTGAGCACCGCCATGACAATGAATATCAGTGCCACGCCACGCTCGCCGCGGCCGATAAGGACGCCGGCGACCGCAAGGTCCACGAATGCCAAACCCAGTAGCAGCCCGAAGCTCTTCATCAATGCCCCCGTTCTTCCTGGAGGCTAAACGACGGAAGCGGCAGGATCGACCCGCGAATTTCTCGCGGTCAGGAGCCGGAAACCTCGTGTCTGGCAGGCTTCAGGCTCGCCAGGCGGATGCCCTCGTCGTTGGCGGTGCGGCCGGTGGCGGCGGGCGAGTCGGCCTTGATCCTGGCGCAGACGTTCTGGCGGCCCGGCGGGCAGAAGGTGACCGGTACGTGCCAGGAGGTGGCGACCGGCGCGCCCCCGACTTCTTCGATCAGCGGCTTCCAGTGCTGCATCACCTTCATGACTTCGGCCACGTACTCGTCGCGGTAGACCTGCGAATCCTCGAGCTTGCGACCGCCCTTCCACAGTGAAATCGCCGCCAGGCCCGAACGGTCCATGTCCACGCTGCCGTCGGCATTGAGCTCGATTCGCATCACCAGGTGGGCGCCATAGCCGCGCTGTGCCGCACGCGTGGGATAGACCGGGGGATCGAGCACGGCCTTGGCCGGCTCCACCTTGAGCGCCTTGGCGGAAACGCTGTCGTCGCCTTCGGGCTCGAAGCGCATCTGCACGACCAGATGGGTACGGCTGGGCGCCGCGCGGCCGTTGACCCGGGCCGGCTCGAACTCGACGCCGCGGGTGGCGCTCTCGGCCACCGACGCCAGCGCCTGCGGCAGTTCGCCCAGCGCCTGAGCCGCCACGACGCTGCCGCTGGCATCCACGTCCACGCGCACGACCACGGGGCGTTCGAAGGGCCTGTCCGCGGCCACGGCAGGCAGCGAGAACAGCACGGCGAAGAGCACGGGGAGCAGTCGGGTCATCGGGCATTCCTTGCGGGGCAAGGTTCGGACTCTATGCGACCCGCAGCATGCCAACCAGACAAGCAGGCACGACAATTCCGCAATCAGTCAGCAAACTGAACCCATGCACCGGAACTGTCCAGCATCACTGTACCGGGGCAAATATTGTTGTCTGCAGGGAGGGCGAATCAGGCCTGCTTGCCGGCCGTGTCGAAGAGGTTGAACACCGGCACGTTGGCTTCGATCTCGTGCGGGTCGTCGTCGAGGGCGACGCTGAATCCGTCGTCGTCGTTTTCGTCCGGCATGGTCTGCCATTCGTGGACCAGCTGGCGCGCTTCGCCGGCTTCGTCGTCCTCGACGACCACGCGGACCTGGCGGGTGGCGGCAATGCCCCCTTCGGGATCGGCCACGTTGGGGCCGAAAATGTGCGCGGCGATACCGGCGCTGACCAGCAGGTCCTGGACCAGCTGGGCGTCTAGCTCGTTCTCGGCGACGTAGATGGGCGTCATGCCGGTCCCTCTGGGAGTGGGTCCGGGGTCACATTTCGAGGCGAAAAGAGCGCGTAAACTGTGAACTGGTTCACAGTTTGCTGTATTTTCGGGCAGATGGTGTCCTGGGGCTGACCAACGGGGCGTTTCGTGGCCGTGGCCCCACCGTATGCTCGAAGGCACAGGGCTCCGGGTCGCGGGGCGAAGCAGGGGAAACGACCAGGATGTCGACGCTCAAGGCCATCAATGCGCAGGTCACCGGCGCGCAGGAAAGTCCCGATGCCATCCCGCTGACCCTCAGGCCCGGCGACGTGGTGCACGTGCGGCACGCCCACCCCGACCGCGAAGGTTATGTCTGGGCCGAAGACGGCCAGCTCAGCGCCGGCTGGATACCGCTGGACCTGGTGGACATGAACTCGGGCACGCCCAAGGCCAGTCGTGAGTACTGCAGCGCCGAGCTGACCGTCGAGCCGGGCGACAGCGTGCGCCTTATCTGGGAAGACCCCGCGCACGGGGCCTGCTGGTGCGAGGACCGGCACAGCGAACGTGGCTGGATCCGAAACGAAAACCTGAGGTTCGAGCCCCAGGGCTGAAGCCGCCGGGTTGGTGAGGCATCACTGGCGAGCCCAGGCATGCGCCGGCTGCGGCCGGCCGAACAGGTAGCCCTGGGCGTAGACGCACCCCATCGCGGCGAGTTTGTCGCGTTGTTCCTGCGTTTCCACGCCCTCGGCGACGATGTCCACCCCCAGCGCGTGTCCCAGGGCAAGGATGGCTTCCACGACCGCACAACTGCGGCGGGAGTCGTCGCCCGCCAAGGGCGTGATGAAGCTCCTGTCGATCTTGATCATCTTCAGCGGGAAGCGGTGCACGTGGCCGAGCGACGAGTAGCCGGTGCCGAAATCGTCCAGCGCGGCCTCGATCTTGGATTCGCGCAAGCGCAGCAGAACCGCCACCATGGCATCGGGATCCCCCAGCAGCATGCCCTCGGTCACCTCCAGGCGCAGGCTGGCCGGATCAAAACCCGCCTCCTTCGTTAGCGCGAGCATCCGGGTATCGAAGCCCGGTCGCTGGAAAAGCCGCGGCGACACATTCAGGGTGACGAAACGCCCGTCGACGGCCAGGTCCTTGCTGCACTTCATCGCCAGCGCGAACATCTGCCAGTCGATGGGTTCGATCAGCCCGCTCTCTTCGGCGACCTGCAGGAATTCCCCGGGTGCGAGCAAGCCACGCTCGGGATGGTCCCATCTCAACAGCGCTTCGTAGCCGACAATGCCGCCGTCGTCCAGGCGAACCAGCGGCTGGAAATGGGGGACGAACTGTTCCCCGGCCAAAGCCTCACGCAGGCCCTGCTCGAGGTTGAGCACGGTCATCGCATTGGACTGCATGACGGGATCGAACAGTTCGAATCGATTGCGCCCCCTCTCCTTGGCCCGGTAAAGGGCCTGGTCGGCCTCGTGCAGGACCGCGTCGGCGCCTCCTTCGGCCTTCTCCACAACGGTGATGCCGATGCTCGCCGATACCTTCAGGTTTCGTCCTCCCGCCGACAGGGGTGAGTCGAAGGCCTTGATGATTCGCTGGGCAACCTTGCTGGCCGTCTCCGGCAGCTGCACTTCCTCGAGCAGGATGCAGAATTCGTCGCCGGCCAGGCGGGCCACCAGGTCGGGTTCCCGGACGCAGCTGGCAAGCCGCTGCGAGGCTTCCTTCAACACCGCATCGCCAACGCCGTGGCCCAGGCTGTCGTTGATCAGCTTGAACCGGTCGATGTCCACGTAGAGAAGTCCAAAACGCCGGTTCCCAGCACGGCGAAGCTTGGCGATCGCCCGCTCCAGACGGTCACGCAGGTAGGCGCGGTTTGGCAGGTTGGTCAGCGAGTCGTGCATCACCTGGTGCTGGAGCCTGGCCTCGATCTCCTCGCGAACCGCGATCTGTTCCCGCAGCTCCGCGGTGCGGACCTCGACCCGGCGCTCCAGGTCGGCGTAGGCGTCGTGCAGCAGTTGGTTGGACCGACGACGCAGCAGCGTGCTCGCGATCTGGCGCGAGACGAATGTCAGGAGCTCGGCATCGCGCTGGTCGTAGTCGTCGCCCGCCTGATAGCTCTGCACCACCACCACGCCCATCGGGCCTTCGGGCCCCGGCAGCGGCACGCCAAGCCAGACCAGGGTCGGGGCGCCCACGAAGCTTCCCTCGATCTCTCCCGAAGCCATCAGCTGCTCTGCCCGGGCGGCATCCACCAGCTGGGGCTGGTTCGTGCGCAGCACATACTCGGTGAGCCCGCGCCCGAAGGAACGCGAGCCCCAATCGCGCTCGTGTTCGTCGACGACATAGGGAAACGACACCGTCGCGCCGTCATCCGACAGCAGCGCAATGTAGAAGTTCTTGGCGCTGATGAGGTCGCCAACGCTGGCATGCACCTCGCCGTAGAAGCCAGCGCTGGTCTCTTCGTTGCTGGCAAGTTCGGCGATGCGGTAGAGGGCGGCCTGGAGTCGCTCCCCCCGTTCGCGCTCGGTGACTTCCCGCCGCATGTCCTGGTTCGCCAGCGCGAGTTCGGCCGTGCGCTCCATGACCCGGCGCTCGAGGCGCTCGCGACCGTGGCGCCGCTCCAGCGCGGTCAGGATATGGTCGGCGACGAAGGCCAACAGCGACATTTCCGCCTGGGTGTAGCGGCCGGCCTGGTCATAGCTCTGCACGACCACGATGCCGCGAACCTCACCCTCGCGGATCATGGGTACGCCCAGCCAGTCCAGGCTGTCGGCGCCATGCAGGTGCAGGTGGCCGTCAACCTGCGTGGTCAGCTCCTGCAAGGTGCCCATCAAGGGTTTGCGTCCACGAACCAGGTGCCAGCTCAAGCCGCGTTCGATGCGGCTCAGCGGGATAACCTCGTCCTGGTCCGGCGCCTCCTGGTCGACGAGATCCACGAAGTAGAGGAAGCGCAGGCTGTCGTCGTGGTCGTCGTAGAGCGCGATGTAGAAGTTCTCGGCGTACATCAGTTCCGAGACGATGCGGTGCAGGTCGCGCAGCATCTCCGACATCTCCAGGTCGGACCCGGCCAGGTCAGCGATCGTATACAGCGCCCGCTGCAGCCGTTCCGCCTGTTCCGATTGTGCGACGCTGTCGAGCAGGCTGCGCGTGGCCAGCAGTTCCCCCATGCGCGCCCCGACCACGGCCAGGACCCCGGCCGGGGGAGCCTGGAAGCCGTCGGGACAAACGAGCGCCGCCACATGCGCGTGGCCGTCGTCGAAGATCGGCATTACCCGCGACCGGCGTTCCGGTTCCTGGCGGGACGCGGCGATCCCCTCGACGAGTTCGGCCGCCCGTCCTGGGTCCGGCGGCCCGGAAAGACTCTCGAGTGCCGTCGGCCATTGGGTCGACCATACGACGGACGGCCCTTCGCCGGTCTGCGCGCCCCCGATCAGGTCGAGAAGGACAGAGGCTACCTGGGCAGGAGATCCGGCACCCAGCAGTCGAACCGCGAGGCGGGTATCCGGCGCCCCGGTGTCGATTGCGTTGGCGGCATCCTGCGGTTGCATGCTGTGGCCCACCTCCGAGATCTGCGCGGATTCCGGGAGACGCCGGAGTAGCTGCAAGACCCGGATCTACTCAGGCCGGGCGACCCGCGTCGCCCACTTCCTTCGGCCTTTGCGCCGCCTCTCCATGACAAAGCATAGGCCGGTGCTTGCAGCTCAAGCGTGACCTGTTTCCCGGAACGACCCCTGCCATCCCCGGCATCGAGCCGGGAGACGGCGGGCCAGCGGGCATTCCCGCCCGAATCGACGGTCTTTCGCAGGCACTACGGGACCATGATTGATGGCGGACGATGAGGCGCCGATGAATGGCCGCCGACAGCAGGAAGCCAGCGCGTTTCAGCCGCTCAGCCGCACTTGGAGTACCCGCAGTTCAGGCAGGTCGCGCAGCCGTCCATCAGCACGGTGGCCTTGGTGTTGCACTTGTTGCACATGGTCGCGCTGGGCGGGAAGGACGTGCCCTCGCCGGTGACCTGCACCGCCTCGTCGGCGCGCGCGGCGCCTTCGGTGCCGGCACCGGCGGGGGCCGCCGCTTCACCCGACTTCTTCTTGGCCCGAGCCTCGAACGCAGCGCGCTTCTCGGCGATCAGGCGCTTCTGTTCTTCGCCCAGTTCGGGGTCGAGGATCATGCCGATGGACTTGAGGTGTTCTTCGACCACCGAGCCGATCTCGGCGACGATCGACGGCATGTACACGCCGCCGGCCTTGAAGTAGCCGCCGCGCGGGTCGAACACGGCCTTCATTTCGTCGACCAGGAAGGTGACGTCGCCACCCTTGCGGAACACGGCGCTCATGATGCGGGTAAGCGCCACGATCCACTGGAAGTGGTCCATGTTCTTGGAGTTGATGAACACCTCGAACGGACGACGCAGCTCGTGTTCCGTGCCCGGGTTGAGCACGATGTCGTTGATCGTCACGTACATGGCGTGTTCGACCAGCGGCGACTTGATCTTGTAGGTCGAGCCGATGAGCACGTCGGGGCGCTCGACCTTTTCGTGCATCTGGATGATGTTCGATTCCGGCTCCGGCACGGCCACGGGAGCGACGGCAGGCGCAACGGGGGCCTTGGCCTTGTCTTCCGGCTTCTGGACCGCGTATCCCTTGATTTTCTTGCTGATCTTGATGGCCATGCTGGTTTCTTTCCGCTTATGCAGTTCTGTGGGTTACTTGCCCGGAGCCCCCCGCCGCCGGGCGGCGGGGGGACGGGTGTGACAATCGGGACAGCCGCTAGGCTTTAGCGCTTCCTGGCAACCTTTCGGGCCGTCTTCTTGCGGGCCGCCTTTTTCGCGGCGACCTTCCTCTTGGCGGTGGTCTTCCTGGCCACGGCCTTCTTCTTCACGGCGACCTTCTTCGCCGCGACCTTGCGCTTGGCCGTCGTCTTCTTGGCGGCGGCCTTCTTCTTCACCGCCACCTTCTTGCCGGCGACCTTGCGCTTGGCGGTCGTCTTCTTCGCGGCCGCCTTCTTCTTCACGGCCACCTTCTTGCCGGCGACCTTGCGCTTGGCCGTGGTCTTCTTGGCGGCGGCCTTCTTCTTCACCGCGACCTTCTTGCCGGCAACCTTGCGCTTGGCCGTGGTCTTCTTGGCCGTGGCCTTCTTCTTGGTCGCAGCCTTCTTTTTCTTGGCCGTGGCCTTCTTGCCCGCGACCCTGTCTTCGACGGCCTTCACCGCGGCGCCGACCTTCTTCTTGGCGCCCTTGACGGCCTTCTTGACCGCCTTGCCGGCGTCGGACTTCTCGGCCTTCCTGACCTGCGCCTTGGCCTTCTTGATCACCGGGGCCGCCTTCTTCCTGGCCGCCTTCATCGCCGCCTCGGCCCGGTCGGCGATGGCGCCGCCGATTTCCTGCGCTTTGTCGCTGACGCTGCCAGCGGCACTGGACAGGGCCGCCGTGACACCATTGCCGTTACTCATACCGCTCTCCTCGTCTACGGAAACCGCGGCGGGGCGCCGCGGGGCTAACCTCAGAACTTGCCGTAATACCCTTCCTTGAGGGCGTCGAACAAGTTGGCCGCGGTATGCAACTCGCCGTCGTATTCGATTTCCTCGTTGCCCTTGGCCTCGACCACGGTGCCGTCCTCGAGCTCGAAGCGGTAGGTGGTGTTCTCCAGGTCGGTTTCCTTCACCAGCACGCCCTGGAAGGCGGCCGGGTTGAACCTAAAGGTGGTGCAGCCCTTCAGGCCCTGCTTGTGGGCGTAAAGGTAGATGTCCTTGAAGTCCTCGTACGGGTAGTCCGTCGGGACGTTGGCGGTCTTGGAAATGGACGAATCGATCCACTTCTGCGACGCCGCCTGGATGTCCACGTGCGCCTTGGGCGTGATGTCGTCGGCCGATATGAAGTAGTCCGGCAGGCGGGTTTTTTCGTCGGCGCTGAACGGCATCGCCTCGGGATTGACCAGGGTGCGGTAGGCCAGCAGCTCGAAGCTGAAGACCTCGACCTTTTCCTTGGACTTCTTGCCTTCGCGGATCACGTTGCGGCTGTAGTGGTGGGCGAAGCTGGGCTCGATGCCGTTGGAGGCGTTGTTGGCCAGCGACAGCGAGATCGTGCCGGTCGGCGCGATCGAACTGTGGTGGGTGAAGCGCGCGCCGGATTCGGCGAGCTCCTTCACCAGCTCGGGCGCGACCGAGGACACGCGCTGCATGTAGCGCGAATACAGGGCGTGCAGCTGGCGGCCCTTGATGGTCTGGCCGAGCTTCCAGCCGTCCTTCTTCATTTCCGGGCGCTTGCGCAGCATCTCGGCGGTGACTTCGAAGTCCTCGTCCATGATCGGCGCCGGGCCCTTTTCCTTGGCCAGGCTGAGCGCGACTTCCCAGCCGGCCAGGGCCATTTCGCGGCTCACCTGTTCGGTGAACTTCACCGAATCGGGCTCGCCGTATTTCATGCGCAGCATGGTGACGGTGCTGCCCAGGCCCAGGAAACCCATGCCGTGGCGGCGCTTGCGCATGATTTCCTTGCGCTGCTGTTCCAGCGGCAGGCCGTTGACCTCGACCACGTTGTCGAGCATGCGGGTGAACACGCGCACGACTTCCTTGTACTCGTCCCAGTCGAAGCTGGCCTTGTCGGTGAACGGGTCGCGCACGAACTTGGTGAGGTTCACCGAACCGAGCAGGCAGGCGCCGTAGGGCGGCAGCGGCTGTTCGCCGCAGGGGTTGGTGGCGCGGATGGTTTCGCACCACCAGTTGTTGTTCATCTCGTTGACGCGGTCGATCAGGATGAAGCCCGGCTCGGCGAAGTCGTAGGTGGACGCCATGATGCGGTTCCACAGCTGCTGGGCGCGGATGTGGCCGTAGATCTTGCAGGCCACCATGCCGTCTTCTCGGGACACGTAGTTCTCGGAATGCGGCCAGTCGCGCCACACGACCTGCTTGGGGTCGTTGACGTCCACGTCGCCCTTTTCCTTGATGTTCACCGGGAACACCAGCGGCCAGTCGGTGTCGGCTTCGACGGCCTGGATGAACTCGTCGGTGACCAGCAGCGAGAGGTTGAACTGGCGCAGGCGGCCGTCCTCGCGCTTGGCGCCGATGAATTCCTTCACGTCCGGGTGGGCGACGTCGAAGGTGCCCATCTGGGCGCCGCGGCGACCGCCGGCCGAGGACACGGTGAAACACATCTTGTCGTAGATATCCATGAACGACAGCGGGCCCGAGGTGTAGGCGCCGGCGCCGGACACGTAGGCGCCGCGCGGGCGCAGGGTGCTGAACTCGTAGCCGATGCCGCAGCCGGCCTTGAGGGTCAGGCCGGCCTCGTGGACCTTGCCCAGGATGTCGTCCATCGAGTCGGTGATGGTGCCCGACACGGTGCAGTTGATGGTGCTGGTGGCCGGCTTGTGCTCGAGCGCGCCGGCATTGGACGTGATGCGGCCGGCCGGGATGGCACCGCGGCGCAGCGCCCAGAGGAAGCGTTCGTACCAGTACTTGCGCTTCTCGGCCGTGGGTTCGGCGTCGGAAAGCGCGCGCGCGACGCGCTGGTAGGTGTGGTCGATGGTGGCATCCACCGGTTCGCCACGCTTGGTCTTGAGGCGGTACTTCTTGTCCCAGATGTCCTGGGACGCCGGCTGCATTTCGATTTCCTGCGCCGCTTTGCTCTTCGTTACCGCCTCCAGGCGAACCGTGCTCATAAGTCCTTTCTTCCTCCCGGGGCGCCCCCTCGGGAAGGGCGCCTTTGTCTGCGTTCTTATCGGGTCCAGCCGGCCCGGAATCCGGGGGAAGCGTCACCCGCCCGCGGGACCCTGCCCCGTGGCTCGTGTGATGTCCGTCCCGGTTTCCGCATGCCGTCTCGCCTTCGCGTCGTACTTGCCTGCCACCCCGCGCCTTGAACCCAAGGCCTTGGGGCCGCCCCCCGCTGCCAGGCACAAGATGTAGTGGCAACGGTAGGCAAAACTACCCCTGCCCGGGGGGGCTGTCAACCGCCGGAAACATTCGCCGCCGGACGGGAAATCCCAATGCCATCAACCATTTCCATGTTTGACCTGCGCTTGTCCTGAAATTCTCCCGGTCGACGTTGGAGGCGCCCGCCGGGGGCCGTCCCGGGGCCCGCCGGGACCCGGGCCACCCCTTGTCCAGCCGCCGTTTGGACGCATTCTGGTATGAATCGCGGGCTCTGCCCCCGCCCCGGAGACCTGCCTGATGCGTTTGCCCACCGTCGCCGCCCTGCTGATCGCCGCCCTGGCCGGTGCCGGGGCCGCCCACTGGCTGGCCCAGCCGGCCGGGACCGGAGCCGCCGCCCCGTCGATGCCGCCCAGCCGCGGCGACCAGGCCCTGGAACGCGCCGCCGAACTGGCCCTGCCGCGCGCGGCCCATGCCGCCCTGCCGGTCGAGGTGGACGGGGTCGCCCTGCCCTCGCTGGCGCCGATGCTCGAACAGGTGACCCCGGCGGTGGTGAACATCTACAGCCGCCAGGTCGTGCGCGTGCGCAATCCGCTGGCGGAACTGTTCGGCATGCCGGGCATGCCCCAGCAGCGCAGCCAGCAGTCCCTGGGTTCGGGCGTCATCGTCGATGCCGAACGTGGCCTGGTGCTGACCAACCACCACGTCATCGAAAACGCCGACGAGGTGTCGGTCACCCTGGCCGACGGCCGCACCTTCGAGGCCGAGTTCATCGGCTCCGACCCCGACACCGACATCGCCGTCATCCGCATCCCGGCCGAAGAGCTGGTGGCCATCGCGCTCGCCGATTCGGCCAGCCTGCGGGTCGGCGACTTCGTGGTGGCCGTGGGCAACCCCTTCGGCCTGGGCCAGACGGTCACCAGCGGCATCGTTTCGGCCGTGGGCCGCAGCGGCCTGCAGGGCCTGGGCTACCAGAACTTCATCCAGACCGACGCCTCGATCAACCCGGGCAACTCCGGCGGTGCCCTGGTCAACCTGCGCGGGGAACTGGTGGGCATCAACACCGCCAGCTTCAACCCGCGCGGCAGCGCCGCCGGCAACATCGGCCTGGGTTTCGCCATTCCCGCCAACCTGGCCGACGAGGTCAAGCGCCAGCTGCTGGCCTACGGCGAAGTGCGTCGCGGCAGCCTGGGCCTGGACAGCGAAGACCTGAACCCGCGCCTGGCCGAACAGCTGGGCCTGCCCGCCAACCAGCGCGGCGCCGTGGTCACCCGGGTCTACCGCGGCAGCCCCGCCGAAGCCGCCGGCGTGCGCCCGGGCGACCTGGTCGTGGCCGCCAACGGCACCCGCGTGGACAGCGCCCAGGCCCTGCGCAACCTCGAAGGCCTGCTGCCCGTGGACGAACAGGTGCGCCTGGACCTGCTGCGCGAAGAGCGCCGGCTCAGCGTGCAGGCCGTGCTGAAGGCGCGCACCACCGAAATCGACGGCGCCGACATCGACCCGCGCCTGGCCGGCGCGACCCTGGCCGAACTGCCTGAACGGTTCCGCCAGCGCGGCTGGTATGGCGTGGTCGCCAGCAAGGTGGATGCCGGCAGCCGCGCCGCCCGCAGCGGCCTGCGCCCCGGCGACTACATCCTGGGCGTCAACCAGCGCCGCGTCGACGACCTGCAGGCGTTCCGCGACCGCATGCAGGACCCGCCGCGGGCCCTGCAGCTGGACGTGCGCCGGGGTGGCCGCACCGGCTTCCTGCGCATGGAGTGAGGCCGCGCCGCCGCCGGCTTACGGTGTAAGGTGGATACGTCGTCAATTGGTCGTCCCTGAGGAGCCCCCCATGAGTCCTGCGCAGCAAGCAAATGCCCGTCACATCGACCAGGCCAAGGAAAACCTGGGCGACGCCCGCGACGCCCTCAAGTCCGGCGTCGACGAAGCCCTGGAAGCCGGCGCCGCCGCCGCGTCCGAGGCGCGCGCCGAAATCAACGAACAGCTCGAAGGCCTGATGGAACAGGGTCGCGGCATGCTCAACCAGGCCGAAGACCTGATCCGCAGCAAGCCGCTGGCGTCCTTCGGCGTCGCCTTCGCCGCCGGTTACCTTGTCGCCGCGCTGACGCGCCGCAAGTAAGCCCACGCCATGACCGACGCGGATCCGCGCGCCGGCGAAGGCGCTGGCAAGCTCGGCGACGACGCGCATGCGGTGCTTTCCGCCGCCAGTTCCACCGCCAGCGCCTACGTGGGCACGCTGCGGGCGCTGCGCGAGCTGTTCCTGGCCGAAGTCGGGCTCGCCCGCCACGCGCTGACCCAGGCCATGGTGCTGCTGATGCTGGCCACGGTCATGGTGGCCACCACCTGGGGCCTTCTGACGGCCCTGATCGTGGCCGGCATCCGCGCCACCGGCGCGTCCTGGCCGCTGGCGATCGCGGTGCCGCTGCTGCTGAGCGTGCTCATCGGCGCCGCCGCCGCCTGGCGCGCACACGGCCTGATGCGGCACCTGGATTTCGAAGCCACCCGCCGGCAGGTCAAGCTGGGCCTCAAGGGCCTGCCCTCCGAACCGCCGTCCGCCGGCGATGACGAGACCACCCCGTGAAACTGAGCGAACGCCTGGCCGCCGTGCACGACGCCGAAACGCACTGCGTCCAGCGCCGGCAGCAGATCAGCGATTCACGCGAACACCTTCGCCGCGAACTTCACCGCAGCGCCACGCCCACGCGCATCCTGGTGTCCGGCGTGGCCCTGGGCTTCGCGGTCGGCCTGAAGGAACCCAAGGACGCGCACCAGTCGCTGGCCGGCAAGGTGCTCGGCGGCCCGGTGTTTTCGATGGTGCTCGAAGCGGTGCTGCCGGGCCTGCTGGCGGGCATCACCGCGGCGGCCGGCCTGCAGTCGGCCGAAGAAGAAGACATGGCCGAAGACACCGGCGAAGAAGAAGCGGACGCCCAGGCGCAGGCCGAAGCAGAAGCCGAGGCCGCGGCCCAAGAAGCCGCCGAGGCCGAAGAAGCCGCGGAAAAAGCGGCGGTGAAAGCCGCCGCGGCCAGGAAGGCGCGGGCCGCGAAGGCAGCTAGGGCTCGCCGTGGCACGGCGTAGGCGCCCGGGCGGCGACATCGGGCCCGGCCCCGGACCGGGGGAAGCCGCGCCGCCGGCCGCGCCGCGTCCCGAAGCCGCGTCCGGACCGGCGCAGCGTCGCGCGCAGGCGCGGCCGATGTGGCTGCTGGTCATCGCGGCGCTGCTCTACACCTGCTACCTGGCCAGCAGCCTGATCCTGCCGATCGTGCTGGCTGGCTTCTTCGCGCTGCTGCTGGCCCCGCTGATGCGGCGTGCACCCCTGCGCTGGCTGCCGCGTGCGGTGTCGGCGGGCTTGCTGGTGGTGGCGATGCTGGGAACCATCGGCGCCGTGGGCACCTTCCTGGCGGCGCCGGCGGCCGACTGGGTGCGCAAGGTGCCGTTCGTGATGCGCGACGCGGCGCCCAAGCTGCAGCAGATGATCGAACCCTTCAACCAGGCCAGCCGCGCCCGCGAGTCGCTGGGCAGCCTGACCAAGGAGGCCAGCGGCGGCAACGGCGCCGTGGTGGTGCAGCCGCCGCAGCCGGACCTGATCGAAGCCATCCCCGGCGTCCTGGGCCCGATCCTGGCGGTGATCCTGCTGACCTTCAGCTTCCTGGTGTTCGGCGACGACGTGCTGCGCAAGCTGCTGGCCCTGCGGCCGACGCGGGCGCACAAGAAGCTCACCGCCGGCATCGTGCAGCAGATCCAGTCCGACCTGTCGCGCTACATGCTCACCATCAGCGCCACCAGTTCGATCCTGGGCCTGGCCACGGTGGGCTGGCTGTGGTGGCTGGGCGTGCCCGACCCGCTGCTGTGGGGCGTGCTGGCCGCCGGCCTGAACCTCACGCCGATCGTCGGCCCGCTGGTGATGTTCCTGCTGCTGTCGCTGGTCGGCCTGTCGCAATTCGACTCGATCGGCGCGGCGATGCTGCCGGCTTTCGGCTTCATCGGCCTGAACCTGCTCGAGAGCCAGCTGCTTACCCCGCTGGTGCTGGGCCGCACGATGCACATCAACCCGCTGGCGATCATCCTGTGGCTGATGCTGTGGGGCTGGCTGTGGGGCGTGCCGGGCCTGCTGGTGGCGGTACCGATGCTGGTGTGCCTGAAGATCATTGCCGACCACGTCGAGGACTGGAAGGGCTGGTCGCGGCTGCTGGAGTGAGCCCGGCTTCACGGGCCGCTGCCGGGGCTGCGCGCTATCATCCACGGGTGGAAACGCTGCCCCGGGCACTCAGCCTCGACCTCGACGACACCCTTTGGCCGATCTGGCCCTCGATCGAACGCGCCGAACGCGCGCTCGACGCCTACCTGCGCGAACACTGCCCGCGCACGGCCAACCGGTTCCCGGTGCACCGCATGCGCCGGCTGCGCGAGGAAGTGGCGGCCGAACACCCGCACCTGGTGCACGACTTCACCCGGCAGCGGCTCATCTCGCTGCAACTGGCGCTGGAGCGTTCGGGCGACGACGTGTCCCGCGCCGACGAGGCCTTCGAAGCCTTCTTCGCCAGCCGCAACCAGGTCGAGTTCTACCCCGACGCGCTGGCCGCCCTGGCCCGGCTGTCGGCGCGCTGGCCGGTGGCCGCGCTCACCAACGGCAACGCCGACCTGGCGCGCATCGGCATCGATGGCCATTTCCAGTGTTTCATCAGCGCCCGCGACCAGGGCCACGCCAAGCCCGACACCCCGATCTTCCTGGCCACCTGCGAACGCCTCGGCCTGGAACCAGCCCAGGTGCTGCACATCGGCGACGACCCGCTGCTGGACGTCATGGGCGCCCGCCGGGCCGGCCTGCGCAGCTGCTGGATCAACCGCAAGAAAGATTCCTGGCCCCTGGGGCTGCCCCGACCCGACCTGGAATTCGCTACGCTAGCCGGTCTCGCCGACTGGCTTGAATCCCACCCCGACGCCACGGAGCCCCGATGAACCTGCCCGCCTGCTTCGACCGCCCTGCGTCCGCCGACGGCGCCCTGCCGCTGGTACTGGTCGGGCGCGACGGCCTGGCGGCCTGGCGCGACGCGCAGCCGGCGCCGGTGCAGGCCTGGCTGCGGGCGAACGACTTCAGCGGCCAGCCCGGCGCGCCGCTGCTGGTGCCGGGCGCCGACGGCCAGCCGGCCTTCGCCCTGGCCACCGTGGCCGATGCGGCCGACCCGCTGGCGCTGGCGCACCTGCCGCAGATGCTGCCGCCGGGCAGCTACCGCCTGGCCGACGCCAACCCGCAGGCCGTCGATCCGGCGCTGGCGGTGCTGGGCTGGGGCCTGGGCAGCTACCACTTCGGCCGCTACCTCAAGCCCAGCCGCGAACCGGCGCGGCTGGTGCTGCCCGCGGACGACGACGCAGTCGCCGAAGCCCTGGCCCAGATCGAGGCCGCCGGCCTGGTGCGCGACCTGATCAACACCCCCACCGAACACATGGGCCCCGCCGAACTCGAGGCCACGGCCACCGAACTGGCGCGGACCCACGGCGGCGAAACCCGCTGCGTGGTCGGCGACGCCCTCACCGACCAGAACTTCCCGGCCATCCACGCCGTCGGCCGCGCCAGCCACCGCGCGCCGCGCCTTATCGAACTCACCTGGGGCGACCCCGCCCACCCGCGCCTGGCCATCGTCGGCAAGGGCGTGTGCTTCGACACCGGCGGCCTGGACATCAAGGGCTCCGACGGCATGCGCAACATGAAGAAGGACATGGGCGGCGCCGCGCACGCGCTGGGCCTGGCCAAGCTGGTGATGGCGCGCAAGCTGCCGGTGTTCCTGCAGCTACTGGTGCCGGCGGTCGAAAACGCCATCGGCCCCAACGCATTCCGCCCCGGCGAAGTACTGGCCACCCGCCAGGGCCTGAGCGTGGAAGTGGACAACACCGACGCCGAAGGCCGGCTGGTGCTGTGCGACGCACTCACCTACGCCGCCGAAGGCAAGCCGGCGCTGCTGATGGACTTCGCCACGCTCACCGGCGCCGCGCGCATCGCGCTGGGCCCCGACCTGCCGGCGCTGTTCGCCAACGACGACGGCATCGCCGCCGATTACCTCGCGGCCGGCGAAGCCAGCCGCGACCCGCTGTGGCGCATGCCGCTGTGGCGTCCCTACCTGCATTACCTCAAGTCCAATGTCGCCGACCTGGCCAATTCCGGCGCCACGCGCATGGCCGGAAGCATCACCGCGGCCCTGTACCTCGAGCGTTTCGTGCCCGAAGGCCAGCCCTGGACCCACGTGGACGTGTACTCCTGGAACGACAACACGCGACCGGGCAAACCCGCCGGCGGCGAAGCCCAGGGCTTGCGCGCGGCCTGGGGCCTGCTGTGCAAACGATTCCGTGGCTGAGGCCGGCGCAGGTGACACTCGTCACCTGCAAAAACTAACTTCCGGCACCTTGGTCGTCGACGGGCGGCGGGTACACTGCACGCCTGCCACCGGAAACCATCTGCCATGCCTGCTTCGTCGGACCTGATCAAGGAACTTCGCATCGACCGCAATGCGTCCGCCGCGCCCAAGCCGGCGCGCGGGCGCGGTGCCTGGCCCTGGCTGGCCGGCGCCGCGCTGCTGGTGCTGGGCGCCATGGCATTCTGGCTGCTGCGCGAAGAGGCCGTGCCGGTGCGCGTGGCCACCGCCGAAGCGGAAACCTCGGCGGCTGCCTCGGCCGGCACCTCGGTGCTCGACGCCAGCGGTTACGTCACCGCCCGCCGCATCGCCACGGTGTCCTCGAAGATCACCGGCAAGGTGGACGAGGTGCTGATCGAAGAAGGCCAGGTCGTCGAAGCCGGCGAAGTCATGGCCCGGCTCGAGGCCACCGACGCCCAGGCCCAGCAGGACCTGGCCCAGGCCCGGCTGGAGGCCGCACGCAACGACGCCAGCCGCGCCGACGCGCAGCTCAAGCTTGCCCGGCAGACGCTGGCCCGAACCCGCGACATGGCCGCGCAAAAGCTCGTCGCCGTCGCCGCGCTCGACCAGGCCCAGGGCGAACACGATGCGCTGGTCGCGCAGGGCCAGTCGGCCCGCAGCAACATCCGCGTGGCCGAACAGTCCCTGGCGCTGGCGCGCATCGGCGTGGACAACACCGTCGTGCGTGCGCCCTTCGCCGGCGTGGTCACCGTCAAGGCCGCCCAGCCGGGCGAGATGATTTCCCCGATTTCCGCCGGCGGCGGCTTCACCCGCACCGGCATCGGCACCGTGGTGGACATGGACTCGCTGGAAATCCAGGTGGACGTCAACGAAGCCACCATCGGCCGCGTGAAGCCGGGCCAGAAGGTCGAAGCCGTGCTCAACGCCTACCCCGACTGGCGCATCCCGGCCGAAGTGATCGCCATCGTGCCCACCGCCGACCGCAGCAAGGCCACCATCAAGGTGCGCATCGCCCTGCTCGAACGCGACCAGCGCGTGGTGCCCGACATGGGCGTGCGCGTGTCCTTCCTGGAAGATGCGCCGCCGGCAGGCGCGAATGCGCCGGTCGCCACCGGGGTCACCGTGCCCGCCGAGGCGATCGTGCAGCGCGAGGGCCGCACCGTCGCTTTCGTCGTGCGCGAGGACCGCGCCAGCCAGCGCGAAGTGCAGGTGGCCGATGCCCGCGACGGGCGCAGCCGCGTCGGCCGCGGGCTGGCAGTGGGTGAGAAGGTCGTGCTTGCACCGCCGGCGGAGCTGGCGGACGGGGCGAAGGTCCTGGTGCAGGACTAGGTTCCAAGGCTTCGGGGCCCAGGCCCCTCCTACAAACACATCGAGAGGTCGTCATGTCTGAATCCCTGGTGCAGATCCGCCAACTGACCAAGCACTACACCCGCGGCAAGCAGACCGTCGAGGTGCTGCACGGCATCGACCTGGACATCCCGCGCGGCGACTTCGTGGCGCTGATGGGGCCCTCGGGTTCGGGCAAGACCACCTTGCTCAACCTCATCGGTGGCCTGGACACACCCACCGCCGGCAGCGTCAGCGTCGACGGCAAGCGCATTGACCAGTTCAGCGGCGGCGAACTGGCGAAGTGGCGCGCCGAGCACGTCGGCTTCGTCTTCCAGTTCTACAACCTGCTGCCGGTGCTCAGCGCCCAGAAGAACGTCGAACTGCCGCTGCTGCTGACGAAGATGACCGGCGCCGAACGCGCCAAGCGCGCGCAGGTGGCCCTTACCCTGGTCGGCCTGGCCGACCGCGCCGGCCACAAGCCCAACGAACTTTCCGGCGGCCAGGAACAGCGCGTGGCCATCGCCCGCGCCCTGGTCACCGACCCGACCCTGCTGGTCTGCGACGAACCCACCGGCGACCTCGACCGCAAGACCGCCGACGAGATCCTGGGCCTGCTGCAGGTCCTGAACCGCGAGCACGGCAAGACCATCATCATGGTCACCCACGACCCCAAGGCCGCCGATTTCGCCACGCACACGGTGCACCTGGACAAGGGCCTGCTGGCTGAATCGGGCGCCCACTGAGGACACCGCCATGACCAAGACCGGATTCGTCCTAGCCAACCTGTTCCACAAGAAGACCCGCACCTCGCTCACGCTGCTTTCGGTGGTGATGGCCTTCGTGCTGTTCGGGCTGCTGCAGTCGCTCAACCTGGTGTTCAGCGCCGGCGCCGACTTCGTCGGGGCCACGCGCCTGGTCACCCAGTCGCGGGTGTCCTTCACCCAGTCGCTGCCCATGCGCATGGTGCCCGAGATGGACGCCATCCCAGGCGTGCAGCGGGTGATGTACCAGCAGTGGTTCGGCGCCGTGTACCAGGACAACCCGCAGATCTTCGCCTTCGCGGTGGACCCCGAACGCCTGCACGAGGTGTACCCCGAGTGGGTGATGCCCGAAGAGCAGTGGAACGCCTTCCGCGACATCCGCACCGGCATGATCGCCGGCAAGCTGCTGGCCGACCAGTACGGCTGGAAGGTCGGCGACCGCATCCCGATGAAGTCCAGCATCTTCCCGCAGAAGAACAATTCCAAGGACTGGGAGTTCGAACTGGTCGGCATCTTCGACGGCAAGGACGAGGAGTGGCGGCGCCAGACCGCCGGGAACATCTACATCAACCACGCCTACTTCTCCGAAGCGGCGCTGTTCGGCGGCGGCCTGGCCGGCATCTTCGTGCTGCGGCTCGAAGACCCGGAGATGGCCGAATCGATCGCCACGCTGGTCGACGCGCGTTACCTGAACTCCTCGGACGAAACCAAGACCCAGACCGAGAAGGATTTCCAGGTCGGCTTCATCAAGCAGCTCGGCGACATCGGCATGATCGTGCGCTGGATCCTGTTCGCGGTGTTCTTCACCCTGCTGCTGGTGGTGGGCAACACCATGGCCCAGAGCGTGCGCGAACGCGTGCCGCAGTTCGCGGTGCTCAAGACCCTGGGCTTTTCGGACAACAGCGTGCTGGCCTTCGTACTGGCCGAAACGCTGGCGCTATGCGCCATCGGCGGCCTGGTCGGGCTGGGCCTGGCGACGGCGCTGGGCGCCGTGGTCGCGCAGGCGGCGGGCCCGATGTTGCCCATCGCCGTGGACGGGCGCGTCTGGATGGCCGGCATCGCGGCCATCGTCGTGCTGTCGCTGGTGGTGGGATTGTTGCCGGCGCTGCGTGCGCGCCGCCTGAAGATCGTTGATGCCCTGGCCGGGCGCTGAGGAGGCTTGACCATGCTTAGCCAGATCATCGCCATCACCGGCCTGAACCTGCGGTCCATCCCGCAGCGTTGGGGCCCTTCCCTGGTCATCATCATCGGCCTGGCCGGCGTGGTCGCCGTGTTCACGGCCCTGCTGGCCATGGCCCAGGGCTTCCAGTCCACGCTCAAGGACGCCGGGCGCACCGACAACGCCATCGTGCTGCGCGGTGGCTCCGGCGCCGAACTCAACTCCGGCTTCGGCGGCGACAGCGCCGACCTGATCAAGCTTGGCCCGGGCATCCGCAAGGGCAAGGACGGACGGCCGCTGGCCGCCGGCGAGATCATGGTCATCACCGAGCTGTTCAAGAAGGGCGAGCAGGTCAACGGTTCGAATGTCACGATGCGCGGCGTCGAGCCGGCCTCGTTCGAACTGCGCCCGCAACTCCGGATCATCGAAGGCCGGATGTTCGAACCCGGCCTGCGCGAAATCGTCGTCGGCGTCGGCGTCGCCAGGCAATTCGCCGGCGTCGAACTGGGCGAGGTCCTGCGGATGCGCGGCTCGGACTGGACCGTGGTCGGCATCTTCGAGGCCGGCGACGCCAACGACAGCGAAATGTGGGCGGACCTGGGCACGGCGCAGTCGGCCTTCAACCGCGGCAACAGCGTCAGCGGCGTGCGCGTTGGCCTGGAGTCGCCCGAATCGCTGTCGGTGCTTGAACAGGCACTCACCGCCGACAAGCGGCTGACGGTGGAGGTCCTGCAGGAACAGGCCTACTACAGCGCCCAGACCGGCCAGTTCCGCGCCATGGTCAGCGTGCTGGCCGGCGTGGTGACGCTGATCATGGGCCTGGGCGCGATCTTCGCCGCGCTCAACACCATGTACGCGGCGGTGGCCACGCGCAGCCGCGAAATCGCCACCCTGCGCGCGATCGGCTTCGGCGGTTTCCCGGTGCTGGTGTCGGTGATGATCGAGGCCGTGGTGCTGGCCTTCCTCGGCGGCCTGGCCGGCGCCTTCATCGCCTGGGCGCTGTTCGACAACCTGTCGGTGTCCACGCTGGGACAAAGCTTCACCCAGGTGGTGTTCGCCTTCCAGGTCAGCCTGGAACTGGTGCTGGCCGGGCTGGTGGTGGCGGTGGTGATCGGCTTCATCGGCGGCCTGCTGCCGGCGGTGCGGGCGGCACGCCTGCCGGTGACCACGGCACTGCGCACGCAGTAGGCACCACACCGTTGCAGCCACGCACCGGCGCTTGGGCGGATAATCCCCGCCCCAGCCCGGAGCCGCCGTGACCGCCATTCCCGCCATCGACCGCAAGGGCCTGTCGGCCGCCATCGCTTCCTACGTGCTGTGGGGCGTGTTCCCGCTTTACTGGATCCTGCTCAAGCACGTGCCGTCGATGCAGATCATCGCCCACCGGATCATCTGGTGCGCGGTGTTCGTGGTCGGCTACCTGCTGCTGCGCGAAGGCCGCCGCTGGCTCGGCGACGCACTCGCACGCCCCGGGGTCGGCCGGCTGCTGGTGCTGTCGAGCCTGCTGATCAGCTTCAACTGGGGCGTGTACATCTGGGCGGTCACGCACGGGCGCGTGGTCGAGGCCAGCCTGGGCTATTTCATCAACCCGCTGGTGAACGTGCTGATCGGCGTGCTGGTGCTGCGCGAGCGCCTGAACCCGTCGCAGTGGACGGCGGTGGCCATCGCCGCGGCGGGCGTGCTGTGGCTGGCCTTCCAGCACGGCGATCCGCCCTGGGTGGCGCTGACGCTGGCTTTCAGCTTTGCCTTCTACGGGCTGATCCGCAAGGTCGCGCAGGTGGACGCGATTCCCGGCCTGGCTATCGAAAGCCTGATCCTGCTGGTGCCGGCGCTGGCCTGGCTGGGGTTCGCCCACTGGCAGGGAGTGGCCGCCTTCCTGGACGGCGACATCGGCAGCGACGTGCTGCTGGTGATCGGCGGCGCCCTCACCGCCCTGCCCCTGATCGGTTTCGCCTACGGCGCCCGGCGCATTCCGTACTCGCTGGTCGGCATCCTGCAGTACATCGCGCCGACCCTGCAGCTGCTGGCCGGCGTGCTGATCCTGGGCGAAGCCTTCAGCGCCACGCAGGCGGTGGGTTTCGCCTGCATCTGGCTGGCCCTGGCCATCTACGCCGCCGACGGCTGGCGCCGTGCGCGCCGCCAGCCGACCAGGGCGGCGCAGGAACACTGCGCCGAGGAAGTCCCTGCCACCGACGGTGCCGCGCCGCCGAAGTAGGTTTGCGCCGCCCGTCGCCGCGGCGGCACACTGCCGGCATGACCACGCCTTCCCCCGAGCCGGCCGATGCCGCCGCCGCGCTGTATCGGCAGCAGGTGCTCGAGCACGGGCGGCAGCCGCGGCAGGCCGGGCGGCTGGACGGCCGGGCCCGGCGCGCGCAGGCCAGCAACACCCTCTGCGGTGACCGCGTCGCGGTCAGCCTGCGGGTCGACGAATCGGGCCGCATCAGCGAACTCCGCCACGAATCGCAGGCCTGCCTGCTTTGCCTGGCCTCGGCCTCGCTGATGGCCCAGCACGTGGCCGGGCTTGATGCCGCCGGCGTCGCGCGGCGCCACGAAGCGCTGCGCGCCTGCATTCAGGACGCATCCGGCGCCGACGGCGACCTGGCCGCACTGGCCGGCGTCGCGCCCTACCCTGCGCGCCACCGCTGCGTGCTGCTTCCCTGGGAAGCGCTGCGCGATGCGCTTGAAGCGCCCGAATCGGAACCGTCCCCGTGATGGCCCATGGCGGCCTGCTGGCCGTGTTGGAAGCCGCCCGCGCGTTTCGCGACCAGGGCCAGGCCTTCGCGCTGGCGCTGGTGACCGACACCGAAGGATCGACGTATCGCAAGGCCGGCGCCCTGGCCCTGGTGGCCGGCAACGGGGAACGCAGTGGCACGCTTTCGGGAGGCTGCCTGGAGCCCGCGCTCGACGCCCTGGCCGCACGCGTCATCGCCAGCGGCGAGCCGGAAGCCGCGGTGCTCGACACCCGCGACGACGACGACCTGTTGTTCGGTTCGGGCTCGGGCTGCCGCGGCCGCATGCGGGTGCTGGCCTGGCCGGTTCCCGGCGCCGGGCAAACCCTGCTTGACCGGCTTGGTGACGCGCACGCGGCGCGGCGGGCGCTGGCGGTTTGGGTCGGCGTGGACACGGCGACCCTGGGCGAGATCGCGTTCGATGCAACGCTTGCCGGTCCGGGGGCACTGGCCGTGCAGATCGCGCCGGCTCCCCGGCTGCTGCTGCTCGGCGCCGGGCCCGAGGCGCCACCGCTGCTGCACCTGGCGCGGGTGATGGGCTGGCTGGCGGAAGTGGTCGACCATCGCCCGGCCCTGCTGCGCGCCGAGCGCCTGGCCGGCGCCTCTGCCCTGCATGCGCTTCGCCCCGCGCAGGCGCTGGCGGACCTGGCGGCGCTGCCGGACGCGGCGCTGGTGATGACCCACCTCGCCAGCGCCGACCTCGAAGCCTTGCGCGCCCTGGCAACCCTCGACGTGCCCTATGTCGGCCTGCTCGGCCCGCCGGCGCGACGTGACGAACTGGTGGCGCAGCTCCCCGCCGGTGAACAGGCGCGGCTGCAGTCGCGCCTGCACGCACCCGCGGGCATGCCGCTGGGCGGGCATGGTCCGGAGGCCATCGCGCTGGCGATCGCGGCCGACCTGCAGCGTTATTTCCACGGCGCGCGATGACCCTTCCCCAACACGCCCTGTTGGTGCTTGCCGCGGGGGCGTCGCGGCGCCTGGGCGAACCCAAGCAGCTGCTGCGGGTGGACGGGGAAAGCCTGGTGCGCCGTGCCCTGCGTTTCGGCCTGGCCACCAACCCGGCGCAGGCCCTGCTGGTGCTTGGCGCCGGCGCCGACGAAGTGCGCAACGAGGTCGCCGGGCTGCCGGTCACGCCGCTGGTTTGCGAAAACTGGCAGGCCGGCCTGGGTGCGTCGCTGGCCACCGGCGTGCAGGCGCTGGGCGGGGACATCGCGGGCGCGCTGGTGGTGCTGTGTGACCAGCCCGCCCTGGACGGCGCACACCTGCAGGCCCTGGTCGCGGCCTGGCGCAGGGATCCCGCGCAGGCGGCCGCCAGCGCCTACGCCGGCGTGCTGGGCGTGCCGGCGCTGCTGCCGTGCGCCTGGTTCGAAGAACTCGCGTCCGGCCGCGACGACCGCGGCGCCCGCGGACTGCTGCGCCGGCATGCGCGGCAGGTGTCCGCCGTGCCTGCGCCGGGCCTGGCACACGACCTGGACACGCCGGCGCAGCGTGAAGAATGGCGGGCCCGGTCTTCACTTGGACCGAAGGACCCGGCGGAGTAGGCTCACGCATCAAGCCAGCCGCCGCCAGGGGTCGCCATGAAGCTCACCGTCAACGGCGTCGAACACGACGTCGACGCCACGCCGGAAATGCCGCTGCTCTGGGTTCTGCGCGACCTGGTCGGACTGACCGGCACCAAGTACGGCTGCGGCCTCTCGCAGTGCGGCGCCTGCACCGTGCACCTGGACGGCAGCCCGGTGAAATCCTGCGTGCTGCCGGTGTCGGCCGTGGCCGGACGCGCAGTGACCACCATCGAAGGCCTCTCCAGCGACGGCAGCCACCCGGTGCAGAAAGCCTGGGCCGAGCTCGACGTCGTGCAGTGCGGCTACTGCCAGTCCGGGCAGATCATGGCCGCGGCCGCGCTGCTGCAGCAGGTGGGGCAGCCCACCGACCAGCAGATCGACGAGGCCATGGGCGGCAACCTCTGCCGCTGCGGCACCTACCCACGCATCCGCGCCGCCATCCACAAGGCCGCCGGGCAAAACAGCGACGGAGGCCAGGCATGAACGCCGCCAACGATCCTTCCCGCCGCCGCTTCCTGAAGGCCGGCGCCCTGCTGGGCGGTGGCCTGGTGGTCGCCTTCGTGGTGCCGGGCGGCAAGCGCCTGGCTTTCGCCCAGGAACCCGCGGCCAAGGCCACGCTGCCGCCGCCCAACGCCTTCCTGCGCGTGGGCAGCGACGACAGCGTCACCGTGCTGCTGGCGCATTCGGAAATGGGCCAGGGCATCTGGACCACGCTGCCGATGCTGATCGCCGAGGAGCTCGACGCCGACTGGTCGCGCATCCGGGTTGAACACGCGCCGGCGGCAGCGGTGTACGCCAGCCCGGTGTTCGGCATGCAGGGCACCGGTGGTTCCACCACCACCTGGTCCGAGTTCGACCGCTACCGCCAGGTCGGCGCGGCGGCGCGCGCGATGCTGGTGCAGGCCGCCGCGGCGCGTTTCGGCGTTGCCGCCGGGGACTGCCGCACACAAAACGGCGTGGTGATCTGCGGCGATCAGCGTGCCCGCTACGGCGAGCTGGCCGATGCCGCGGGCCAGTTGCCCGTGCCCGAAGCCGTCACGCTCAAGGCGCCGGCCGACTGGAAGGTCATCGGCAAGGACACGCCCCGGCTCGACACGCCCGAGAAAACGACCGGCCGCGCCGTGTTCGGCATGGACGTGCAGTTCGAGGGCCTGCTTACCGCGGTCGTCGCCCGCGCGCCGGTGTTCGGTGGCCAGGTGAAGTCCTTCGACCCGGCGCCCGCGCTGGCGGTGAAGGGCGTGCGCAAGGTGGTGCAGGTGCCCTCGGGCGTGGCCGTGGTGGCCGATCATTTCTGGGCGGCCAAACAGGGCCGCGATGCGCTGGAGGTGGAATGGGACCTGGGCCCGAACGCGGCGCTCGACAGCAAGGCGCTGCGCGACCAGTTCCGTGGCCTGGCACAGACGGACGGCGCCAGCGCCGCCAGTGCCGGTGACGCCCGCGCCCGCGTGGCCGCGGCTTCGCGCAAGGTCGAGGCCGAATATTTCGTGCCCTACCTGGCGCATGCCGCCATGGAGCCGCTCAACTGCACGGTGCGCATCGGCCCGGACAGCTGCGATCTTTGGGTCGGCACCCAGTTCCAGACCGTGGAACAGAACGCCGCCGCCGCGATCACCGGCCTCAAGCCCGAACAGGTGACGGTGCATACGCCCTTCCTCGGCGGCGCGTTCGGGCGCCGCGCAACGGCCACCGCCGACGTGGTGTCCGAAGCCGTGCACGTGGCCAAGGCCGCGGGCGCGCCGGTCAAGACCGTCTGGACCCGCGAAGACGACACCCGCGGCGGCTATTACCGGCCGATGTTCCTTGAGCGCGCCGCCATCGCCCTGGGCGACGACGGCCTGCCGGTGGCCTGGGACCACACCCTGGTCGGGCAATCGATCATGGCCGGCACGCCCTTCGAGGGCAGCATCAAGAACGGCGTCGACAATGCCTCGGTCGAGGGCGTCAGCGATTCGCCCTACATCAAGGACCTGGCCGACCACCGGGTCGAGCTGCATTCACCCCGCACCGGCATCCCGGTGCTGTGGTGGCGCTCGGTCGGCCACAGCCAGAACGCCTTCGTGATGGAAAGCCTGGTCGACGAACTGGCGCACGCCGCCGGCCGCGACCCGCTTGAATACCGGCGCACGCTGCTGGCCAGGCACCCGCGCCATCTCGGCGTGCTCAACCTCGCCGCGCAAAAGGCCGGCTGGGGCGGGCCGCTGGCGAAAGGCCGCGCGCGCGGCATCGCCGTGCACGAGTCCTTCGGAAGCTACGTGGCCCAGGTCGCGGAAGTGTCGGTGGAATCCGGGAAGGTGCGCGTGCATCGCGTGGTCTGCGCCATCGACTGCGGCATCGCGGTCAATCCGCTGGCGATCCGCGCCCAGATGGATTCGGGCATCGCCTTCGGCCTGGGCGCGGCGCTGCACGGCCGGATCACCTTCGCCGACGGGCGAGTGCAGCAGTCGAACTACCACGACTACCCGTCGCTGCGCCTGCCGGAAATGCCGGTCGTGGAAACCCACATCGTCACCAGCACCGAGCGCGCCGGCGGCGTCGGCGAACCCGGCCTGCCGCCGATCGCCCCGGCCGTCGCCAACGCGGTCTTCGCACTGACGGGCAAGCGCCTGCGCGAACTCCCCCTGCGCCTGGACGCCTGAGGCCGGGCCTCAGGCGACGCGGGCCTTCGAGAAGGTGATCAGGATGACGCCGGTGAGGATGACGGCCATGGCGCCGATGGCGTGCACGCTGAAACGTTCGCCCAGCAGCAGTGCGCCCAGCATCACCGCGATCGGCGGGTTGACGTAGGCATAGCTGGTCGCCAGCGCCGGCCGCACGTTGTGCAGCAGCCAGACGTAGGCGCTGAAGCCGATGATCGACCCGAACGCCGCCAGGTAGCCCACCGCCAGGGTCGCGCGCAGCGGCGGCACTTCGGTCAGGCGCTCGCCCAGGCCCAGGCCCAGCAGGCCCATCGTGACGCCGCCGCACAGCATCTGCGCGGCCGTGCTCATGAACGGTGCGGGCAGGTCGCGGCCCCGGCTCCAGACCGAACCCCAGGCCCAGGCGATGGGCGCCAGGATCAACGCCGCCATGCCCGGCAGGCTGCCGCGCAGCTGGCTGCCGGCGTTGAGCCAGATGACGCCGAGAAAGCCGATCGCCAGCCCCAGCCATTCGCCGCGGCTGGGATGCTGCCGGCGCAGCACGCCGAACAGCGCCGCCCACAGCGGCATCGACGCCACGGCGATCGCGGCCAGGCCCGAGGACACCGACTGTTCGGCGAAGTTCACCATGCCGTTGCCCAGC
Organism: Arenimonas soli; assembly: GCF_014643775.1. Taxonomy (GTDB): domain Bacteria; phylum Pseudomonadota; class Gammaproteobacteria; order Xanthomonadales; family Xanthomonadaceae; genus Arenimonas; species Arenimonas soli. The sequence goes on along the minus strand of NZ_BMKC01000001.1, from coordinate 15,739 downwards.
AGCATCATGAACAGGCCCATGACCGCGGCGTTGTGCCACTGCGCACGGGTCGGCGCGGCGTGGCCGCGCCAGCGAAGGAAGGCGTAGAACACCAGGCTGGCGGCGATGAAGCGGATGCTGCCCATCAGGAAGGGCGGATAACCTTCCAGGCCGACGCGGATGGCCAGGTAGGTCGAACCCCAGACCAGGTAAACCGAGGCGAGCGCCAGCGCGACCGCGACGGCGGACGGAGGCGCGGCGGGCGCGTTGTTCATGCCTGTTTGCGTCTCGCGGAAGGGTGTTGGCGGGTTTCGGTGTCCAGCAGGGCCTGCTTGCGCGGCAGGCCCCAGCGATAGCCGCCGAGGCTGCCATCGCCGCGGATGACGCGGTGGCAGGGCACCAGGACCGCCACCCGGTTGCTGGCGCAGGCGCGCGCCACGGCGCGCGCGGCGCGCGGCATGCCCAGCGAAACGGCCAGCTCGGCATAGCTGCGGGTTTCGCCGGCAGGGATGCGCATCAGCGCTTCCCACACGCGCTGCTGGAAGGCGGTGCCCACCAGTTCCACCGGCACGCTGCCCCGGCCCTGGGCCAGGGCGTCGGCCACGGCGCGAACGCGCGGGGCCAGGAACTCATCGCGGCCCGCGTCCACGCGGTGCAGCGCGGCACGCGGGAATTCCGACTGCAGGTCCTTGGCCAGGGCGTCCGGGTCGTCGCCCAGCAGCACGGCGCAGACGCCGCGTTCGGTCACCGCCACCAGGGCCTGGCCCAGCGCGGTGTCCACCAGCGACCAGCGGATGTCCAGGCCATCGCCGCCGCGCCGGTAGGCCTGCGGCGCCATGCCCAGGCGGGCGGCGCCGTTTTCATAAACGCGGCTGGGTGAACCATAACCGGCGTCGTAAAGCGCGCGGGTGACGTCGTGGCCGGCGCGCAGGCCCTGCTTGAGGCCGGCCAGGCGGCGCTGGGCCCGGTACTGCGCAGGGCTGATGCCGAACTGCTGGCGGAAGCGGCGCTGCAGGTAGGTGGCGCTGAGGCCGACGGCCGCGGCCAGTTCGGCCAGGCCCAGGTCGGCGTCGTCGAGCAGGCGGCGGGCCTGGTCGAGGCGGGGGTCGGCGGCGAGTGGCGGTCTTTCCATGCGGGCGAGGTTAGCCGGCACCCGGGGGGCCGGCTATCCGGTTCTTGCGCCCCCGCTCATTCCGCCCAGATGGTGGGCCGGCGGGTGACCGGCAGCACCTGGGCGGTGAGCTGGCCGTCGGCCGACAGCAGGTCGAGGGCATCGGCCAGGATCGCGGCTGATTCGCGCAGCAGCGGGTCGGGGCCATTCTTGGCGGCCTCTTCCTCGGCCGCCTGCTCGACCACGCTGCGCTCGTTGTAGGCCAGGCCGTCGTCCACCAGGGCGGCGGCTTCGTCCACTTCCAGGCCGGCCGCGACGCGCTCGGCGCGGCGCTGCTTGCGCTCGGCCTCGAGGCGGTCGCGTTCGGCGCGGCGCACGTCTTCGTTCAGCGACACCTGCTTCTTCCCGCGTTCGCTGCGGAAGCGGGCCACGTCCTCCGACCACCACTGGAACTCGCGGTCCTTCGCCACGCGGGCCTCGTGGTTGGCCACCAGCTGCGGGGTAAGCACGGCCAGGTTGCCGACGTTGCCGTGCGGCGCCATGGCGATGCGCGTCGCGGGCAGGGCGTTGTCGTAGGTGCTTTCACCGTATTCGGTGGCGTCGAGGCTGACCGGGAACTGCAGGTCGGGCACCACGCCGGCGTGCTGGGTGGTGCCGCCGTCGACGCGGAAGAACTGCGCCACGGTCAGCTTCACCTGGCCAAACTTGACGTCGCCCTTGCGCGGGAAGCGGTCGAGGTCGATCAGGCTCTGCACGGTGCCCTTGCCGAAGGTCGGCTCGCCGATGATCAGGCCGCGGCCGTAGTCCTGGATGGCGGCGGCGAAGATTTCCGAGGCCGAAGCCGAGGCGCGGTTGACCAGCACGGCCAGCGGGCCGTCCCAGGCCACGCCGGTTTCATCGTCGGCTTCGACGCTGACGCGGCCGCCGGTTTCGCGCACCTGCACCACCGGGCCGGTATCGATGAACAGGCCGGTCAGTTCCACCGCCTCGAGCAGGGAACCACCGCCGTTGTCGCGCAGGTCGATGACCACGCCGTCCACCTGCTCGGCGCGCAGTTCGCGCAGCAGGCGCGCGACGTCGGCGGTGGCCGAGCGCGCGTCCTCGTCGCCGCGGCGGCGGGCGTCGAAATCAAGATAGAAGGTGGGCAGCTCGACCACGCCGATGCGGCGGTCGTCGACCTCGATGATGCGCTTCTGCGCCGCCTGCTGTTCAAGCTTGACCTTGTCGCGCTCGATCACCACCAGCCGGGGCTTGGCGTCCACGCCGGCCTCGGCCGGCAGGATGTCCAGGCGGACCTTGCTGCCCTTCTTGCCGCGGATCAGGGCCACGGTGTCGTCGATGCGCCAGCCCACCACGTCGACCATCGGGCCGGTGTCACCCTGCCCCACCGCGATGACGCGGTCGCCGACGTTGACCTTGCCCGAATTGGCGGCCGGGCCACCCGGCACGATGGTGCGCACCACGACGAATTCGTCCTGGCGCTGCAGCACCGCACCGATGCCCTCGAGCGAAAGGCGCATCTGCATGTTGAAGTTTTCCGCGCTGCGCGGCGACATGTAGCTGGTGTGCGGGTCGATGGACCCGGCATAGGCGTTCATGAAGGTTTCGAAGGCGTCGTCCGCGCGCAGTTCGCCGACGCGTTCGGCCATGCCGGCGTAACGCTTGTCGAGCGTCTTGCGGATCTCGGCCTGGCTGCGGCCGGCCAGCTTCAGGCGCAGGGCGTCGTTCTTGACGTACTTGCGCCAGGCGTCGTCGAGTTCGCTGCCGTTGGCCGCCCACTGGGCTTCCTCGCGGTCATAGAGCCAGGTTTCCTCCTTCGAGAAGTCGAAGGGCTGCTTGAGCAGCGAGCGCGCGTAGGCCACGCGGTCGGCGACCCGGCGCTGGTAGGTCGCGAAGATCTCGAAAGCCGGCGCCAGCTGCTGCGACTTGATCGCGTCGTCATGCTGCAGGCGCTGGGCATCGAAACGTGCGATGTCGGCGCGGGTGAAGAACAGCTTCTGGCCGTCCAGGGAATCGAGGTAACGGCGGTGGATTTCGGCCGACAGTTCGTCGTTGAGCGGCTTGGACCGGTAGACGTAGCGGCTGTCGGACAGGATGCCGTAGACCATGCGCGCCGCCGCCGCCTGTTCAGCCGTCGGCGCCAGCGCCGGCGGGCCGGCGCGGGACGCGGCGGTTTCCGTGGCCGGGCTGCCGGTGGCCGCCATGGCCAGGGCCAGGGGCAGCGCGGCGGAAAGGGCGATCAGCTTGTACTTGAGCATGTTTGGGATCCGGTGCGTCAGGGGCCCACTCTGCGCCCCGGCGAAGGCCGCGGCGTGTGCCAGTAGTGCTGGCTTGGGGCACGATTCCGAGCATACCCCGCCCGGCGTTCAGGCGGTGTCGGCGACGAACCCGGCTTCAGCGGCCATTCGGTCCGCGTGGTAGGACGAACGGACCATGGGCCCGGAGGCCACGTGGGTGAAGCCCAGGGCCTGGCCGGCGGCTTCAAGGGCCTTGAACTCCTCGGGGGTCCAGTAGCGCATCACCGGGTGGTGGTGCGGCGTGGGCTGCAGGTACTGGCCGATGGTGATCATGTCCACGTCGTGTGCCCGCAGGTCGCGCAGCGTGGCCATCACCTGTTCGAAGGTTTCGCCCAGGCCCAGCATGATGCCGGACTTGGTGGGCACGTCCGGATGCTGCGCCTTGAAGCGCTTGAGCAGCTGCAGCGACCAGGCGTAGTCGGCGCCCGGGCGCACGTTCGGGTACAGGTCGGGCACCGTTTCGAGGTTGTGGTTGAACACGTCGGGCGGCGACTGCGCCAGGATCTCCAGCGCGCGGTCCATGCGGCCCTTGCCGCGGAAGTCGGGCGTGAGGATCTCGATCTTCAGCGACGGCGACAGCGCGCGTGATTCGCGGATGCAGTCGACGAAATGCTGGGCACCCCCGTCGCGCAGGTCGTCGCGGTCCACGGACGTGATGACAACATAGCGCAAGCCCATGTCGGCAATCGTGCGCGCCAGGCTGGCCGGCTCGCTGGCGTCGGGCGGCTTGGGCCGGCCGTGGGCGACGTCGCAGAAGCTGCAGCGGCGCGTGCAGACCTCGCCCAGGATCATGAAGGTGGCGGTGCCGTGGCTGAAACATTCGTGGATGTTCGGGCAGCTGGCTTCTTCGCAGACCGTGACCAGGCGGTTCTCGCGCAGCTTGCTCTTGAGCTTCTGCACCGCATTGCCGGACGGAATGCGCACCCGGATCCAGCTGGGTTTGCGCAGGATGGGCGCGGCTTCGTCGAACTTAACCGGGCTTTTGCCGATCTTGTCCCCGCCAAGCTGTTTCTGGCCCTCCACCAGCGGCGAACCCAGGACCTGCAGCGGGATGGACTTGCTGGTGGACTCGGACATGACGCCTCAGGCGGAAGTGAGATCGGGGAGGCCGGCCACGGGCCGGGCCTGCAGGCCAAGGCGGCGGGACAGGGCCTCGACCAGCAGCGGCTGGATCGCGGCGAGCTCGCCGGGACCGCCCAATTCTAGCATCGAGGTCACTTCCAGGCCCTGGTAACCACAGGGATTGATGCGCCTGAACGGCTCGAGGTCCATGGCGATGTTGAAGGCCAGGCCATGGAAACTGCAGCCCCGGCGCACGCGCAGGCCCAGGGCCATGACCTTGCGGCCGTCCACGTAGATGCCGGGCGCGCCGTCGCGGCGTTCGCCGTGCACATCGAAACCGGCCAGCACGTCGATGACCGCCGCTTCGATGCGGCAGACCAGTTCGCGCACGCCCACGCCCAGCCGGCGCAGGTCCACCATCGGGTAGGCCACCAGCTGGCCGGGGCCGTGGTAGGTGACCTGGCCGCCGCGGTCGACCTGCAGCACCGGGATGTCCCCGGCCGCCAGCACGTGTTCGGGTTTGCCGGCCTGGCCCAGGGTGAACACCGGCTCGTGTTCGACCAGCCACAGTTCGTCGGGCGTGTCCGGGCCGCGGGCGTCGGTGAACTTCTGCATGGCGCGCCAGACCGGTTCGTAGGCCTGGCGGCCCAGTTCGCGCACCAGCCAGGGCCGGTCGGCCGGCGCCGCGGCGGGCGCCGTGTCGCAGGCGGCCGCTACAGCGTCCACTTCACCGCCGGGTGCTCGCGCAGCGCGCCGTGCGCGGCGTCGTAGTCCTCGCGGCTGTGCGCCTCGAAGACCAGGGAAACGGAAACATAGTTGCCCTTGGCCGAGGGCTTGATGGCCATGCGGTCGCGGTAGACGGTCAGGCCCAGGGCCTCGAGCACCATCGGCATCACCAGGTGCAGGTCGGCTTCGGCCGACCCCATGGCGCTGATCTCGAAGATGCCCGGGAACTGGAACCCGTGCTCGGGATTGTCGGAGTGGATGGACATGGCCCCATTATGGGGGCGCCGGGCCGCCCGCCCAAGGGCCGGGGACCCGCCAGGCCGGGCTTATTCGCTTTCCCACCACAGCCAGAAATCGTCGCTCATGCGCTTGAAGAAGCCGCCCTCGGCGACCTCGGCCAGCGCCACCAGCGGCCGTTCCGCGACCACCTTGCCGTCCAGGCTCAGGCGCAGGGTGCCGATGGCCTGGCCCTTGGCGACCGGCGCCGTCAGCTGCCTGGGCACGTCCATGCTCGGCTTGAGGTCGCCGTAGCGACCGCGCGGCACGGTGACGAGCAGCGCCTCGGTGACGCCCAGCGACACGACGTCGGCGGCACCGCGCCAGATGGGGTGTTCGGCCACCTGGTCGCCGGCGCCATAAACGCTGTGCGTTTCGAAGTGGCGGAAGCCCCAGTTGAGCAGGGCCAGGTTGCCCTGCTCGCGCAGGCGGAACCCTTCGTTGCGGCTGTTGGTGTCGATGCCCAGCACCACCGACACCAGGCGCTGGTCGCCACGCTTGGCCGACGCGGCCAGGCAATAGCCGGCGGCCGAGGTATGGCCGGTCTTGAGACCGTCCACGCTGTCGTCCTTCCACAGCAGGCCGTTGCGGTTGTACTGCTGGATGCCGTTGTAGGTGAATTCCTTGATCTTGTAGAGCGCGTAGTGCTCGGGGAAGTGGTTGATCAGTGCGCGCGACAGCGTGGCGATGTCGCGCGCGGTCATCAGGTGGCCTTCGGCGGTCAGGCCGTGCGCGTTCTCGAAGTTCGAACCGGTCATGCCCAGCTTGCTGGCGTAGGCGTTCATCATGTCCACGAAGGCCGCCTCGGTGCCGGCCAGATGTTCGGCCAGCGCGATCGCGGCGTCGTTGCCGGACTGGATGACCAGGCCGTGCAGCACGTCGTCGAGTTTGACTTCGGTATTGACCTCCAGCGCGCTGTAGCTGCCGTCGGTGCCGGCGCCGCCCTGGCGCCAGGCGTTTTCGCTGATCTTGACCATGTCATCGAGCGACGCCCGGCCGGCGGCCACCTCGGCGGCGACGACATAGGACGTCATCACCTTGGTGATGGACGCGGGGTTGAGCGGCTCGTCGATCTTTTCGCCGGCCAGCACCTGGCCGCTGACGTGGTCCATCAGGATCCAGGCCTTCGCGCCTACGGGCACCGGGGCCTCGGGCGTGGGCGGCGGCGCGACCTCGGGTTTGTCGGGCAGCGGCGTCGGGGCGGGGGCCTGGGCGAAAGCACCGCCGGCCAGCACGGCCACCAGCAGGAAGGGCAGGAAACGGGAAACGGACATCCGGCAAGAACTCCAGTTATTCAGGGCCTGCGCGGGGCGCCGACCGGGGACGAGGCAATGATGCTAGCCCCTATTCAATGAACACGCGCGGGCTGGGCAGGCCCAGGGCGCGCAGGCTTTCGATGACGCTGGTCGCCGCAGGGGCCGCCAGCGGGCCGATGCGCACGCGCCAGAGTTTGTTGCCGTTGACCTTCACCGACGCGACTTCGACGTCCTTGATGCCGGCGTCTTCGATGAGGCGGGCAACGCGGCGGGCGTTGTCGCGTTCGCGGTAGGCGCCCACCTGCAGGATGCGGCGGCGGCCGTCTTCGGCCACGTGCACGACGGGCCCGGGCAGCGGCGCCGACGCCGGCAGCGGCGCGGCCGGGGTGCCGGCCACGCGGGGCGCATCGGCACCGGGCACAAGGGCCTGCACTTCCACCTTGGCGGTGCCGCTGCGGTCCAGGCCCAGCTTCACCGCGGCGGCATAGCTGAGGTCGATGATGCGGCCGGCGTGGAAGGGACCGCGGTCGTTCACCCGCACCACCACGCTTTCGCCGGTGTCCAGCCGGGTCACCCGCGCGAAACTCGGCAGCGGCAGGGTCTTGTGCGCGGCGCTGAAGCTGCACATGTCGTAGATCTCGCGGCTGGACGTATGCCGGCCGTGGAATTTCTGGCCGTACCAGGACGCCACGCCACGTTCGCGATAGCCTTCGGCCCGCTCCAGCACGCGATAACTCTTGCCCAGCACCGTGTAGGGCGAACGGTTGCCATAACGCGCCAGCGGTTCGTGGCGGGGCTCGGGTTCGACCAGGCCGCTGATGTCCAGGCTTTGGCTGGGCGCCGAGTCCGCCACGCCGGGCGCGTACAGGCCGCCGGCGGTGTAGTCCTCGTCGCGGTGTTCGCGCACCTGCAGGCAGGCGGCCTGCAGCGCCTTCGCCGACGCGGCGGCGGGCGTCGCGGCGACGGCGTTGCGCGGCGTGTCGCCGGCGGGTTCGACCACGGGCGCCACGGGGCGGGTGGGCTTGCCGGCGCAGGCCGCCAGCAGCAGCACCACGCAGGCCAGGCCGGCCCTCATGGCGCGGCGGCGGCCCCGGTGCCGGCGGCGATTTCGCGCGACAGCTGGTGCACGGCCATGGCGTACATCGGCGAGCGGTTGTAGCGGGTGATCGTGTAGAAGTTCCGGAAGCCGAACCAGTGTTCGGTGCCGCCCGTGCCTTCCAGCGTCACCAGCGTGGCCTTGTGGTCATGGCCCAGGGCCTCGGCCGGGCGATAGCCCTTCTCGCCCAGCTCGGCCAGGCTGTAGCGTGCTTCCAGGCCTTCGGGCTTGAAGGGCTCGGTGCCCTCGTCGGCGCGGGCCAGGGCCACCACCGGTTCGCCGGCCTGCCAGCCATGGGCGACGAAATAATTGGCGATCGAGGCGAAGACGTCGTCGAGCGACCCGAACAGGTCGCGGCGGCCGTCGCCGTCGCCGTCGCGGGCGTAGGCGCGGTAGCTCGACGGCATGAACTGGCCGTAGCCCATCGCGCCGGCATAGCTGCCCTTGAGCGCGGCCAGGTCGAGGTTTTCTTCCTTGGCCAGCAGCATCACCTGGGCCAGTTCGTCGCGGAAGAAGCGGCCGCGGGCGGTTTCACGTTCGACCTGGCCGGGGTCGCCGCTGACCGGGTAGAAGAAGCCTAGCGTGTACAGCGCATCGAGCACCGGGTAGCTGCCGGTATTGCCGCCGTAGCTGGTTTCGACGCCGATGATGGCGACGATCATTTCCGCGGGCACGCCGGTGTCGGCCTCGACCTTGGCCAGGGCGTCGCGGTGGCGGGCCAGGAAGGCCTGGCCGTCGCGGATGCGCTTGTCGGAAATGAAGATCGGCCGGTAGTCGCGCCAGGGCTTCACCTTTTCGGCCGGCCGCGACATGGCGCTGACGATACTCGGCCGGTAGGCCGACTTCGCCAGCCATGCTTCGACCTCGGCGGCGGGCAGGCCGTATTCGCTGCGGGCATGGTCGAGGAAGGCCTGGCGCAGCGCCGGGTCCGGCGACGGGTTGGCGGCGGCCGCGGCGGTGAAAACGGCCAGCAGCAGGGCGGACAGGCGGATCAGGTGGGTGCGCATGGAAACAAGCATATGGGAATGCCGGCGATTTGACACGACGGCGTCGCCCGCCCGGTTCAGCTAGCCATGAACTTGCGGTGTGCGTGCACCGACATCACCATGCCAAAACCCACCAGCAGCGACACCGCCGAGGTGCCGCCGAAGCTGACCAGGGGCATGGGCACGCCCACCACCGGCAGCAGGCCGGCGACCATGCCGCCGTTGACGACGACATACACCGAGAAGGTCATGGCCAGGGTGCCGGCCAGCAGTCGGGAGAAGCCGTCGCGGGCCTGGGTGGCGATCCACAGGCAACGCCCGACCACGAACAGGTACAGCGCCAGCACGGTGACCACGCCCGCCCAGCCGAACTCTTCGCTGAGCACCGAAAAGACGAAGTCGGTGGTGTGTTCGGGCAGGAAGTCCAGGTGCGACTGGCTGCCCTGCCCCCAGCCCTTGCCGGTGAGCCCGCCCGAACCGATGGCGATCTTGGACTGGATGATGTTCCAGCCCGCGCCCAGCGGATCGTTTTCGGGATTTATGAAAGTGAGGATGCGCTCGCGCTGGTGCGGCAGCAGGAAGGGCCAGGCCGCCGGCAGCGCCGCCAGACCCAGGCCGGCGAAAAGGCCGATGCGCCACCAGGCGATGCCCGCCAGGAAGATCGCGAACACGCCCGAGGCCGCCACCAGCATGCCCGTGCCCAGGTCGGGCTGGAGCACGATCATTCCCACCGGCACGCCGATGATGGCGGCGCAGACCGCCAGCACCCGCCAGCCCGGCGGCAGCGGCACCGAGTGCAGGTACCAGGCCAGCATCATCGGCACGGTGAGCTTGAGCAGTTCGCCCGGCTGCAGGTAGAACACGCCGAGGTCGAGCCACAGGTTGGCGCTGCGCCCCGTGCCGAACACGAACACCGCCGCCAGCAGCAGCAGGCTGCCGGCATAGGCCAGCGGGGTCCAGAGGCGGAATTTCGCCGGCGTCACCCGCGACAGCAGCAGCAGCGCCACCAGGCCGACGCCGAAGCGCGCCCCCTGCGACACCACCAGCCGGGTGTTTTCACCCGAGGCGCTGGCCAGCACGACCAGGCTGACCACCATCAGCGCCAGCAGGGCCAGCAGCAGCGGCAGGTCCACCTTTTCGAACAGGCGGTCGAACAGTTCACGGGCCCAGCGCAGCACGGCGCTCATGGCGCGGCCTCGTCGACGACCGGCAGCAGCCAGGCGTCCATGATGCGCCGGGCCACCGGCGCCGCGGCGCCGCTGCCCGAGCCGCCGTGTTCGACCAGCACGACCACGGCGATGCCCGGGTCTTCCACCGGCGCGAAGCCGATGAACCAGGCCTGGTGGCGCAGGTGGTAGGGCAGGTCCTTGGGGTTGGTGCGTTCGGTGCCACGGCGGCTGACGCGCTGGGCGGTGCCGGTTTTGCCGGCCATGCGGTAGGTGGCGCCCACGGCGGCGGCGCGGGCCGAGCCGGTGGGGCCGTGCATCACCGCCACCAGCCCCTCGTTGACCGCCGCCAGGTCTTCGGCGCTTTCAATCACCCGACGCCCGGGCAGCTGCAGTTCCGGCTGCAGCGGCTGGTTGAAGCCGGCCTGGCTGGCCTGAAGCAGGTGCGGCCGGTAGAGCATGCCGCCGTTGGCCAGCACGGCCGTGGCCTGGGCCATCTGCAGCGGCGTGGTGACCCAGAAGCCCTGGCCGATGGCGGCGTTGACGGTGTCGCCGGGGAACCAGTTCTGGTTGTACTGCCGCCGCTTCCAGCGCCGCGAGGGCCGCACGCCGGACATCTCGCCGGCCAGGTCGATGCCGGTGGGGCGGCCAAAGCCGAGGCGTTCGAAGAAGGGGTCGATGCGGTCCACGCCCAGCTCGACCGCCAGCTCGAAGTAGTAGGTGTTCACCGACTGCGCCAGCGATTCGGTCAGGTTCACGCGCCCGTGGCCACCCGGTCGCCAGTCGCGGTAGCCACGCGGCTGGCCCGGCAGGAAGAATTCGCCGGTGGACAGGGTTTGGTATTCGGGCGTGCGGATGCCCGCTTCCAGCGCCGCCAGCGCCATGAACGGCTTGATGGTCGAACCCGGCGGCGCACCGCCGAGCACGTTGCGGTTGAACAGCGGCCGCGACGGTGCCTGCAGCGCCTGCCAGTCCGGATGGCTGATGCCGTTGATGAACAGGTTCGGGTCGTAGCTGGGCAGGCTGACCATGGCGAGGATTTCGCCGTTGCGCGGGTCGACGGCGATCGCCGCGCCGTGCTGGCCTTCGAAGGCGTCCACCATCGCCTGCTGCAGGCGGGCGTCCACGGTCAGGCGCAGGTCGGTGCCGGGCGTGGCCGGCTGCCGGCGCACCACGCCCAGGGCCCGGCCCTCGACATTGGTTTCGACTTCTTCGTAGCCGATCTCGCCGCGCAGGCGGTCTTCGTAATATCGCTCGATGCCGGCCTTGCCGATGTGGGTCAGCGCGGCGTTGCGGCTGTCGCCCATGGCCGCCAGGTCGTCGGCATCGACGCGGCCGACGTAGCCGATGACGTGGGCGAAGAGGTCGCCGTAGGGATAGCGCCGGGTCAGGTAGGGAACGACCTCGACGCCGGGGAATCGGTGGCGGTTGACGGCCAGCCGCGCCAGCTCGCCTTCGCTCAGCCGCAGCTTCAGCGGCACCGGGCGGAAGCTGCGGGTCGCGCGGCGTGCCTCGCGGAACCGCCCGATGTCCTCGGGGTCGAGTTCGACCAGCTCGGCCAGGCCCGCGAGCGTGGCGTCGAGGTCGTCCACCTGTTCGGCGACGATCTCGAGGCGGTAGGCGGGCACGTTGTCGGCCAGCAAGCGACCATTGCGGTCGTAGATGAGGCCACGCGCCGGCACGATCGGCCGGGGTTTGATGCGGTTGGCTTCCGAACGCAGCTGGTACTCCTCGTGCTGCAGGACCTGCAGGCGGAAATAGCCGCCCGCCAGGCCCAGCAAGGCCAGCGCGATGCCGATGAAGCCGACGATGGCGCGGCGGTCAAACTGCGCCGCTTCGGCATGCAGGTTCTTGAGCTTGCGGCGCGGGATGCTGCGCATGGGGTCAGTTGCCGCGGTCGCGCGTGCGCAGGCGCAGCCCGTCGAGCAGCAGGAACAGCCACGGCCACAGCGCGAAACCCAGCACCGGCGACAGCCAGCTGGTCCAGTGCAGCCAGCCGTTGCCGGCCATGGCGTGGATGGCCTGGTCGACCAGGCGGTCGTTCACCAGCAGCGCGAAGATGGCCAACGCCTGCTGCCACAGCGGGAAGAAACGCAGGCGGGCGCGGAAGCGCTGCACCAGGAAGGCCAGCACCACCAGGCGCAGCGCCTGTTCGCCCAGCAGGGTGCCGGCCACCAGGTCGGCGGCCAGGCCGGCGATGAAGGCCGTCCCCAGCCCCACCTGGTCGGGGGTCTCGAGCAGCCAGTAACAAAGCAGCATGGCCAGCACGTAGGGCCGGGCCAGGTCCATGCCGTCGGGCAGGGGCACGACCATCAGCAGCAGGGCCAGGAACAGGCCGCCATAGAGAAGCCAGCCGGAAGGTCCGCGATTCATTCGCCGGGCTCCCGGGGCGGGACGGTGGCTGGCCCGGCTTCCGTGGCTGCGCCGGCATCGGTCTGCGTGGAGGCCTGCTCTTCGACCGGGGCCGGTGGTGGCGGCAGCGGCGGGCCGGCATCCAGGCCGGTGGTGGTGTTGCTGACCAGCAGGACTTCGACGCCGCGGTCCAGACGCGCCGAAGGGCGGGCCTCGGCGACGACGAACAGCTGGGTTTCGTCGGGCTCCACGATCTCGACCACGCCCACGGGGAAGCCCGCGGGGAACCGGCCGCCGATGCCGGAGGTCACCAAGCGGTCGCCGACGCGGATGTCGCCGCTTTGCGGGATGCTGGGCAGGCGCAGCATGTCGGTGCGGCCGGTGCCGTAGGCGATGGCGCGCAGGCCGGTGCGGGCGACCTGCACCGGCACCGCGTGCTCGGGGTCGGTCAGCAGCAGCGCGGTCGAATGCCGGGGCGTGACTTCGATGACCTGGCCCAGCACGCCGCCCGCGTCGATCATGGCCTGGCCGACCTGCACGCCGTCGTTGGCGCCGGCGTCGAGCACGATGCGCTGGCGCGAAGGATCGAGGTCAACGTCGATGATGCCGGCCAGCTGGGCGCTGAGGCGGTAGCCACGGGTGCCGCCCAGCAGTTCGCGCAGGCGCTGGTTTTCCTCGGCCACGGCCAGCAGCCGGTGCAGCCGGCTGGCGTTGACCTGCAGTTCCCGGTGCAGGCGGTCGTTTTCCTGCTGCAGGTCCGACCGGCTGCTGAAGAACTCGCCGGCGCTGTCGCTCAGGCGGCCCGGGGCCGATGCCAGCCACCACACCGGCTCGGCCAGCGTCGAGAGGTGCACGCGCGCCTTGGCGGCGAACCCGCCGCGCAGGTCCGCCACCATCAGCACGGTGGCGATGGCGAGGTAGGCCAGCAGCGGTAGGGTGCTGCCGGCGCCGTCGGTCAGGCGCGGCGCCGGGTTTCCAGGATAGGCCACGGCGTCATCCGGATGGGAACTGCGCCTGCAAGCAGGCTCACTCGGCGGAGAAGAACTCGTTGCCGTGCATGTCGATCAGCTCCAGCGCCCGGCCGCCACCGCGGGCGACGCAGGTGAGCGGGTCGTCGGCCACGTGCACGTGCAGACCGGTTTCCTCGGAGATCAGCTTGTCGAGGTCGCGCAGCAGGGCGCCACCACCGCTGAGCACGATGCCGCGTTCGGCGACGTCGGCGCACAGTTCGGGCGGGGTCTGTTCCAGCGCCTGCTTGACCGCGCTGACGATGCCGCTGAGCGGTTCGTGCAGGGCCTCGAGCACTTCGTTGGAGTTGATGACGATCATGCGCGGCACGCCCTCGGCCAGGTTGCGCCCCGACACTTCGAACTCCTTGACCTGGGCCTGCGGGAACGCGCAGCCGATCTCGAGCTTGATGCGTTCGGCCGTGGTTTCGCCGATCAGGGTGCCGTGGTTGCGGCGCACGTAGTTGATGATCGCCTCGTCGAAGCGGTCGCCGCCGATGCGCACCGACTGCGAATAGACGATGCCGTTGAGCGAAATCACCGCGACCTCGGACGTGCCGCCGCCGATGTCGATGACCATCGAGCCGCGGGCCTCGTCCACCGGGATGCCGGCGCCGATCGCGGCGGCCATCGGCTCTTCGATCAGGTAGACCTCGCGGGCGCCGGCCTCTTCGGCCGACTCCTTGATGGCGCGGCGTTCGACCTGGGTCGAGCCGCAGGGCACGCAGATCAGCACGCGGGGGCTGGGCCGCAGGAAGCGCGACTTGTGCACCTTCTTGATGAACTGCTTGAGCATTTCTTCGGTATGGGTGAAGTCGGCGATGACGCCGTCCTTCATGGGCCGATGCGTGGTGATGTTGCCGGGGGTGCGGCCGAGCATCTTCTTGGCCTCCGCGCCGACGGCGGCGACCTCGCGGCCCCCGGGGCCATGGCGCACGGCAACCACCGAGGGCTCGTTCAGGACGATGCCCTGGCCACGGACGAAAATAAGGGTGTTGGCGGTTCCGAGGTCGATCGACAGATCGTTCGAGAACAGCCCGCGGAGCTTCTTGAACATGCGGGAGAGCCCGTTAAATGTGGGGTTTCGGGGGGTGGGCTAGCGTAGCAACCACCCTCGCACGCGGCAAGGTAAAAACCCGTTATCCCGTGCCTTACGGCGGGTGCCGCGCTAACATGTGCGACTTTGCGGGCGGTCGTCCCGCTCCTGCCCCGAGAGGTCCCGAACAATGGCGTCCGCCCTTATCTGCGGTTCCCTGGCCTACGACACCATCATGGTGTTCCAGGACCAGTTCAAGAACCACATCCTGCCCGACAAGGTCCACATCCTGAATGTGTCCTTCCTGGTGCCGCGGATGCGCCGCGAGTTCGGCGGCTGCGCCGGCAACATCGCCTACAACCTCAAGCTGCTGGGCGGCGACCCGATCCCGATGGCCACCGTCGGCCAGGACTTCGAGCCCTACCGGGAACACTTCGAGGCCTGCGAGATCCGCCTGGACCACGTCAAGACGCTGGCCGACCTCTATACCGCCCAGGCCTTCATCACCACCGACCTGGACGACAACCAGATCACCGCCTTCCACCCGGGCGCGATGATGCGCTCCTACGAAAACCACGTCCGGGACGTGAAGGACGTGGGTTTTGGCATCGTCGGGCCGGACGGTTACGAAGCGATGCTGCAAAACTCCAGGGAATTCGCGGAGTTGGACATCCCCTTCATCTTCGACCCGGGCCAGGCCATGCCGCTGTTCAACGGCAAGGAACTGACCCAGATGATCGAACAGTCCACCTACGTCACGGTCAACGACTATGAGTCGAACCTGCTGCAGGAAAAGACCGGGCTGTCGGAAAAGGACATCGCCGGAAGGGTAAAGGCCTACATCATCACCCGGGGCCCCAAGGGCTCCGAAGTACACACCCAGGACGGCGAGCTGCACATCCCGGCGGCCACCGCCATGCGCGTGGTCGACCCCACCGGCTGCGGCGACGCCTACCGCGCCGGCCTCATCTTCGGCCTGATGAACGGCATGGACATGGCCACCACCGGCCGCATCGCATCGCTGATGGGCGCCCTGAAGATCGAACACTTGGGCCCGCAGAACCAGCGTTTTGATTACGAAGAGTTCGCCGAGCAGTTCCGCCAGCAGTTTGGCTACGCGCTGCGCTGATACCTCCCCGGGTTTCTCCGAAAGGCCGCCTCCGGGCGGCCTTTTTGTTGCCCGGGGCTTCGTGCACGATCTTGGACCGGGTAAAGAAAAACCCCCGCCTTCCGGGCGGGGGTTTTGTAAAAAGAGAAAGCCCGGTCCTGTTGGACCGGGCTTTCGGGGTAAAGCCCCTGGCGATGACCTACTCTTGCATGGCTTAGGCCACACTACCATTGGCGCAGCTGCGTTTCACTTCCGAGTTCGGGATGGGATCGGGTGGTTCC